>JACYFD010000009.1 GCA_014803435.1 Cellulosimicrobium terreum | reverse complement strand
GGGCGGTGGACGCGATCGCGGAGCAGGCGTTGTTGCGGGGGACGGGTGCGCGGGGGTTGCGGGCGATCATGGAGGAGGTGCTGCAGCAGGTGATGTTCGACGTGCCGTCGCGTGATGACGTGGAGCGTGTCGTGATCAGTCGTGCGGTGGTCCTGGACAACGTGAACCCCACGATCGTGCCCCGCGCCACCACCCGCACGACCCGCACCCCGCGCGAGAAGTCCGCGTAGCCGGTCCCTGTCGAGCGGCCGCGAGCGGTCAGGCGTCCGTACCGACCGCACCGCCGTAGAGTGCGTCGACGGTGCCGGCGAAGTCCTTGATGACCGCCGTGCGCTTCACCTTCAGCGACGGCGTGAGGTAGCCGTTGTGCTCGGTGAAGTCCGTGTCCAGGACCGTGATCTTGCGGATCGACTCGGCCCGCGACACCGCCTCGTTCGCGTGCGCGACGGCCCGGTCCAGCGCCGCGAGGACGTCCGCGTCCTTCGCCGCCGTCGCGACGTCCATCTCCGCCAGCCCGTGCGACGCGAGCCAGCTCGGGAGCATCTCGTGGTCGAGCGTCACCAGCGCCCCGATGAACGGCCGCTGGTCGCCGACCACCACGACCTGGCTCACGAGCGGGTAGGCGCGCAGGCGGTCCTCGAGCACGGCCGGGGCCACGTTCTTCCCCCCGGCGGTGACGATGATCTCCTTCTTGCGGCCCGTGATCCGCAGGTAGCCGTCGTCGTCGAACGTGCCGAGGTCCCCCGTGCGGAACCAGCCGTTCTGCAGGGCCTCGGCGGTGAGGTCGGGACGGTTGCGGTAGGCCCGGAACACGTGGTCGCCCCGGACCAGCAGCTCGCCGTCCGCGTCGACGCGCAGCGACGTCCCGGGGAACGCCGGCCCGACCGTCCCGATCTTCGTGAGACCGGGCAGGTTCACCGCGGTCGGTGCGGTCGTCTCCGTGAGGCCGTATCCCTCGAGGATCGTCAGCCCGACGCCCCGGAAGAAGTGCCCGAGCCGCTCACCGAGCGGCGCCCCGCCCGAGATCGAGTGTGTGAGCCTTCCCCCCATCGCGTCGCGCAGCGTCCGGTACACGAGCCGGTCGGCCACGGCGTGCCGGGCCTTGAGGAGGAGCGATGGACCGCGCGGGGTGTCGAGCGCGCGGGAGTAGGTGATCGCCACCTTGGTGGCCCAGTGGAACGCCTTGGCGTGCCCACCCGACGACGCCTTCTGCTCCGCGCCGTTGTAGACCTTCTCGAACACGCGCGGCACCGCGAGGAGGAACGTGGGACGGAACGACCCGAGGTCCTGGACGAGGTTCTTCGTGTCCGAGCTGTGGGCGAGCACGGAGTCGGCAGCCACGACGACGACCTGGATGAGCCGCGCGAAGACGTGCGCCAGCGGCAGGAACAGCAGGGTCCGCGCGCCGGGCCCCTCGATGATCTCCGCGAGACCGGCGCGCGCGTTGAGCGCCAGGTGCACGAAGTTGCGGTGCGTGAGCTCGACACCCTTGGGCCGGCCCGTCGACCCGGACGTGTAGATCACCGTGGCGAGGTCGTCGGCGTGCTGCGCCGCACGACGCCGGTCGATCTCGTCGGCGGGCACGGCCGCTCCTGCGGTGCGCAGGTCGTCGACGGCGCCGTCGTCGATCACGAGGACGTCCGTCAGCGCCGGGAGCTCCCCGCGCACGGACGCGAGCCGTCCGGCGAGGTCCGCGTTCTCCACCATCGCGAGCACGACGCCCGCGTCGGAGCAGATCCAGTGGACCTGCTCGGGCGACGAGGTCTCGTAGACGGGGACGGGCACGGCGCCTACGGCCCACAAGGCGAGGTCGAGCAGCGTCCACTCGTACCGCGTGTGCGACATGATCGCGACGTGGTCTCCCGGCGCCACCCCGCGGGCGACCAGCCCGCGCGCGACGGCCTCGACGTCGTCGGCGAACTCGCGCGCCGTCATGGACGTCCACGGTGCGCCGGGCCCGTCGCGTCGCTCGACCATCGGTGCCGACGCCGCGCGTGCGACCCGATCGGTCAGGAGCGTGCTGATGGTGGTCGAGGGGTCGACCACGACGAGGCTCGGCGACGCGTGTTCCGTCATGTGACTCTCCACTGAGTGGACGGCAGGAGGACGACCTGCACTGTACTCCGGACGGTCGGTATCGCGTACTTTCGCCACCTACGATCGACGGGTGACGACACATCGCCCTCCCCGCTCGAGCCCGTCCGGAGTCCCGGAGGTCCCCGCCGAGATCCATACGCTGCGCCAGAGCATCGACAACGTCGACGCCGCCCTCATGCACCTGCTGGCCGAGCGGTTCAAGTTCACGCGTCGCGTCGGCGAGCTGAAGGCCGCCGGGGGGCTGCCCCCTGCCGATCCCGAGCGCGACCGTCAGCAGATCGCGCGCCTCGCCGAGATCGCGGACACCAGCGGCCTCGACCCCGAGTTCGCGGAGAAGTTCCGGGAGTTCATCGTGAGCGAGGTGATCCGTCACCACGAGCTCATCGCCGCGGAGCACGCCGCGCAGGGCGAGGGCGCCCCGGTGCTCGACACCTATTCCTGACCGTGGCGCCGGTCGACGGCGCGCGGTGGCGTCGACCCCTGACATGACGGACCCTGGGATGGACCGAGGGTGGACCCGGCCGGACGCAGGTCGGCGGCCCGCCCCTCAGCCACGAACGTCTCGAGGTGTTCGCATGAAGATCGACTGGCTCAAGCCTCTCCTCGGCCACCCAGGCCCCTTCGCCACCGTCTACATCGACGCGACGCGCGCGAACGAGGCCGGTGACCGCGAGGTCGAGAACCGGTGGAAGGGCGTGCGTCGCCAGCTCCACCACGACGGCGCCCCCGACGCCGTGCTCGACGGCCTCGAGGAGGCGGTCCTGCGTCCGACGCGGGTCCCGGGCCCGCACGGACGCGTGGTCATCGCCGACGACACCGGCACCCTCGTCGACCGCGTGCTGAAGGACCCGCCGGCGCTCACCACGGGCAGCTGGGGCCGGGTCCCGGCGCTCCTGCAGGCGGCGCGGGCAGCCGACGAGTCGGTCGACTACGTGCGCGTCGTCGTCGACCGGCAGGGTGCCGACCTCACCTGGTCGGTCGCGGGCGGTCACCTGCCCTACGCGGCGCCCGAGAGCGTCGAGGGCGGGCACGACGTCATCAACAAGGTTCGCACGGGCGGGCTGTCGCACAAGCGCATCGAGTCGCGTGCGGAGGACTCCTGGGACCGCAACGCCGAGGCCGTGGCGGCAGAGCTCGAGCGGCAGGCCGCCGACGCGCGGCCCGAGCTCGTCCTGCTCACCGGCGACGTCCGGTCCGTCCCGCTCGTGCGTGCCGCGCTGAGCCGACCGGTCGAGGAGATCGTCGTCGAGGTCGCCGGCGGCGGGCGGGGTCCCGGCATCAACACCGCCTCCTTCGAGGCGAACGTCGCCGACGCGCTCGAGAGCTTTCGCGAGCGCCGTCGGGAGAAGGTGCTCGCGCAGTACCGCCAGGAGCAGGGCCGCGAGTCGGGTGCCGTGACGTCCGTCGACGACGTCGTGGCCGTCCTCGCGCGCGGGCAGGTCTCCGAGCTCGTCCTCGCCGACGAGTACGGCCAGGACAGCGCGCTCGACGGCCGGTCCCTGTGGATCGGGCCGAGCCCGTTGCAGGTCGCCGCGACCAGGGCGGAGATCGTCGACCTCGGCGTGAGCGAGGGCATCGAGGAGCTGCCGGCCACCGTGGCGCTCGTCCGCGCCGCCATCGGGCAGGACGCCGGGCTCACGTTCGCCCCCGAGGGCAGCGTCGAGCTGATCGAGGGGGTGGGGGCGACCCTGCGCTGGACCGACGAGGGGACGCCGCGCGAGGTGGCGGCCACCATGTCCGGCGACGACGCGCGGCTGCGGGGCGAGATCATCTGACCCGGACGCACGACGCCCTCCCCGAGCATCTCGGGGAGGGCGTCGTCGTGTGCGGGGGCCGGTCAGCCCTTGCGGCGCTGCTCCGGCTCGCCGAGCTCCGACGTCACGACGACGATCCCGCCCTGGACGGCGGTGTCGCCCTGCCCCTCGGTGGCCTCGACGAGGTCGAGGGTGCCGGTCACCCGACCTCCGTTGCGGACGTCGACGACGGCTGACCGGACGCCTGCGAGGGATCCGGCGGGGACCGCCACGGTCGCGGCGAGGATCGGCGTGCGCATCGACACCTTCGCCTCGGACTTCACCTTGCGCAGCGCGGCGAGCGCGTGGCCCGCGGCGGTGAGGACGGCCGGCTCCGCGTCCTGCGCGGCGGCGCGTGCGACGTCGGGCGTGGGCCAGGCGGCACGGTGGATCGAGCCCTCGGAGGCACGCCACCACGACCAGACCTCCTCGGTCGCGAACGGCACGAACGGCGCGAAGAGGCGCAGCAGCGTGTCGAGCGCGATCGCGAGCGCGACGCGCGCCGAACGGGTCTCGTCGGTGACCTCGGAGTCGGCCGCCCCCGCACCGTAGGCGCGGTCCTTGACGAGCTCGAGGTAGTCGTCGCAGAACGTCCAGAAGAACGTCTCGGTCACCTCGAGGGCGCGGGTGTGGTCGTAGGCCTCGAACGCGGCGGTGGCCTTGTCCACGACGTCCGCGAGCCCGCCGAGCATGGCGCGGTCGAGCGGCTGCGTGACGTGCGCCGGGTCGAGGGTGATCTCCCCGGTCCCCGTCTCGGCGTCGACACCGAACGACAGCGCGAACTTCGACGCGTTGAGGATCTTGATCGCGAGGCGGCGGCCGATCTTCATCTGGCCGACCTCGAACGCCGCGTCGGTGCCGAGACGGGCGGATGCCGCCCAGTAGCGCACCGCGTCGGAGCCGTGCTCCTCGAGCAGGCCCATGGGCGTGACGACGTTGCCCTTGGACTTCGACATCTTCTTGCGGTCGGGGTCGAGGATCCAGCCGGAGATCGCGGCGTTCTTCCAGGGCAGCGTGCCGAACTCGAGGTGCGAGCGCACCACGGTCGAGAAGAGCCACGTTCGGATGATGTCCTGGCCCTGGGGCCGCAGGTCCATCGGGAAGACCCGCTCGAACAGGTCGGGGTCGACCTCCCAGCCGCCCGCGATCTGCGGCGTGAGGGACGACGTGGCCCACGTGTCCATGATGTCGTTCTCGCCGACGAAGCCGCCCGGCTTCCCGCGCTGGTCCTCGGTGTACCCGGCGGGCACCTCGGACGACGGGTCGACGGGGAGCGCGTCCTCGGACGGGACCAGCGGGTGGTCGTGGTCGAGCTCGCCGGACTCCAGCACGGGGTACCACAACGGGATGGCCACGCCGAAGAAGCGCTGGCGCGAGACGAGCCAGTCGCCGTTGAGACCGCCGACCCAGTTCTCGTAGCGCACGCGCATGAAGTCGGGGTGGAACCCGATCTCGGTGCCGCGCCCGAGGAGCTCGGTGCGCAGGTCGGTGCCGGAGCCGCTCGGGCGGGTCCAGTCACGACCACCGTTGCGGATGTACCACTGGCGTGACGTCACGATCTCGAGCGGCTTGTCGCCCTTCTCGTAGAAGTTCGCCTTGCGCTGCGTCGGGACCGGCTCGCCCTCGAGGTCGCCGGAGTCGCGCAGCGCGTCCACGACCACCTGGCGGGCGGAGAACGTCGTCTTGCCGGCGATCTCCGCGAAGATGCCCTGGCCCGCGTGCGACGAGACCCAGTCCGGCGTCTCCCGCACGATCCGCCCGTCGCGCTGGATGATCGAGCGGGTCGGGAGCTGCAGCTCGCGCCACCACTGCACGTCGGTGAGGTCGCCGAACGTGCAGCACATCGCGATGCCGGCGCCCTTGTCGCGCTCGGCCGCAGTGTGCGCGAGGACCGGGAGCTCGACGTCGAACAGCGGCGAGCGCACGGTGGTGCCGAACAGGTGCTGGTAGCGCGGGTCGTCCGGGTGCGCGACGAGGGCGACGCAGGCGGCGAGCAGCTCGGGGCGCGTCGTCTCGATGTGCACCACCTCGCCCGTGTCCACCCCGTCCGCCGTGCGGTGGAACGCGACCTTGTGGAAGTGCCCGGGGTAGTCGCGGGCCTCGAGCTCTGCCTGGGCGACCGCCGTCTGGAACGTCACGTCCCACAGCCCGGGTGCCTCGGCCTGATACGCCTCGCCGCGCGAGAGGTTGCGCAGGAATGCGCGCTGCGCCGCCGTGCGCGACCGCGCGTCGATGGTCTGGTAGTGCTGCGCCCAGTCGACCGACAGGCCGAGCCGGCGCCACAGCGCCTCGAACTGCTTCTCGTCCTCGGACGTCAGGCGCTGGCACAGCTCGATGAAGTTGCGGCGCGAGACCGGCACCTGGTCGGCGGCTCTGACGGACTTGCCGTCACCACCCTCGTGCGGGGGCTCGAACCCCTCGACGTAGGCGAGCGTCGGGTCGCACCGCACGCCGTAGAAGTTCTGCACGCGGCGCTCGGTGGGCAGACCGTTGTCGTCCCAGCCCATGGGGTAGAAGACCTCGAGGCCGCGCATGCGCTGGAACCGCGCGACGACGTCGGTGTGCGTGTAGGAGAAGACGTGGCCGACGTGGAGCGAGCCGGAGACGGTCGGCGGCGGGGTGTCGATCGAGAACACCTGCTCGCGGGTCTTCGTCCGGTCGAACGCGTACGTGCCCTGCTCGGCCCAGCGCGCCTCGTACCTCTCCTCGAGCCCGTCGATGCTCACGCGGTCCGGTACTCCCCGGACCACCGCGCGGACGACGTCGCCGGCCGGGGTGCCGGTCGTAGGGGTCGTGGCGTGCGGGGCAGCGGTCGCGCCGGTCGGCGCGTGCGTCGGGAAGTCGCTCATGGGGACCATCTTCCCAGATCCGGGCAGGCCTCCGGTGACGCGGTCCGCGCTGCGGGCATAGGCTCGGCGCCATGTCCTCAGACCTCACCGTCGGCTACGCGGCCATGCTCGAGCAGTTCCACCCGACGGAGGCGGTCGAGCTGTCCGCCTACGCCGAGCAGCACGGGTTCTCCGGCACGATGGCGGCCGACCACTTCCAGCCCTGGGTCCCGCAGCAGGGGCAGTCCTCGTTCGTGTGGAACGTGCTCACGGCGCTCGGTGAGCGCACCACGGGCGACCTCGGGCCGGGTGTCACCGCGCCGACGTTCCGCTGGCACCCGGCGATGGTCGCGCAGGCGTCCGCCACGCTCGCGGCGATGTACCCGGGGCGGCACTGGCTGGGACTGGGGTCGGGGGAGGCGCTCAACGAGCACGTGGTCGCGGGCTACTGGCCGGAGGCGCCCGAGCGCATCAACCGGATGTTCGAGGCCATCGACATCATCAAGAAGCTCTTCGCGGCGTCGCTCGCCGGCAAGGACGTCAAGCACGCGGGCCAGTTCTACAAGATGGAGTCCACGCGCCTGTGGACCATGCCGGAGGTCCCGCCCGAGATCCTGGTCGCCACGGCGGGTCCGATCACCGCCAAGCGTGCGGGCCGGCACGCCGACGGGCTCATCACCGTCGGTGCGCCTCTGGAGAAGATCTCCATGCTGTTCGGCAAGTTCGACGACGGCGTGCGCGAGTCCGGGCGCGACCCGGAGCACATGCCCAAGGTGCTGCAGGTCCACCTGTCGTGGGCGCCGACGGACGAGGAGGCGATGGCCAACGCGATGCGCGAGTGGCCCAACGGCGGGATGAAGTTCCCCAAGGCCGACATCCGCTCCCCGCACGACTTCGAGCAGATGGCCAGGTTGGTGCGGCCGGAGGACTTCGAGGGCCGCATGGTGATCTCCGCGGACCCGGACACCCACCGCGCGGCGATCCAGAAGTACGTCGACCTGGGCTTCGACCGGATCTACCTGCACAACGTCGGGCGCAACCAGCGCGAGTGGATCGAGGTCTTCGGGCGCGACGTCCTGCCAGGGCTCGCGCGATGAGCGCCGACGTGCCCGACCGCCTCGAGGTCTGGGCCCCGGCAGGCGTGGGGGAGGTGCGGCCCGGGGACGACCTCGCCGCGCTCGTGGGCGAGGCCCTCGCCGCCGGGGAACGGCTCGCCGACGGCGACGTCGTCGTGGTGACGAGCAAGATTGTCTCCAAGGCGGAGGGACGGGTGGTCGCGGCAGACGACCGGGAGCAGGCGATCACCGACGAGACCGTCCGCGTCGTGGCGACGCGCGAGCGATCGGGCCTCGCGCCGCTGCGGATCGTCGAGAACCGCCTCGGCCTCGTCATGGCCGCGGCCGGGGTGGACGCCTCGAACACCCCGGACGGGACCGTCCTCCTCCTCCCGCTCGACCCCGACGCGACGGCCCGCGCGCTGCGCGCAGCGCTGCGGGAACGGTTCGGCGTGGACCGGCTGGGCGTCGTCGTCACGGACACGGCCGGCCGAGCCTGGCGCGACGGGCTGGTCGACGTCGCGATCGGTGCCGCCGGGGTCGTCGTCGAGGACGACCTGCGGGGCGGGCACGACCCCCACGGCCGCGAGCTGTCCGCGACGGTGACGGCCGTCGCGGACGAGATCGCGTCGGCGAGCGAGCTCGTGCGGGGCAAGACGTCGGGCCGACCGCTCGCCGTCGTGCGCGGGCTCGGCCGGTACGTCGTGACCGAGGACGGCCCGGGCGCGCGCACGCTCGTGCGCCCGGCCGCGGACGACATGTTCCGCGAGGGCACCGCCGAGGCGTACGCCCGCGGGTACGCCGACGGCGAGTCCGACGGTTCCGAGGAGCGCTACGAGGAGGGGTACCGCGAGGGGTATGCGGAGGGGTATCGCGAGGCGCAGCGCGACGAGGTCGTCGAGTTCGACGAGATCTGACCCGGGTGACCTGGTCCGAGAAGTATCGACCTGACCGTCAGGGCACAGGGCCTCTACCCTGTCGGGATGCTGCCCGCCGACTGGATTCCTCACCGCCGCCCGGACGACCGCGAGCACGTCGGCTGGATCCGCCCCGCGGGCGACGACTGGGTCGCGGTGGACCTGCTCGGGCACGAGCTGACCGGCCCGGTCGACTGGCTCGCGGCCGAGGATGCGCTCGACGCCACCTCGCTCGCGTGGCTAGCCGAGGTGTGGATGCTCGAGCGGGAGGGCGCGGACCCGCTGCGGGTGCGCCTCGTCGAGGTCACCCCCGACGCGGTGGTCGTGCAGACCGACGACTTCGGCGCCGTCGACGTCCCGGTCGAGCGGTACGTGTTCTCCTGGCCGCCACCGGCAGCCCTGCGACCACGGCGCACCGGCGACCCCGACGGCCGCGTGCTGCCCGGTCGCTGACGAGCCGCCGTCCCGGCGGGCCGGGCCCGCGGCGTCGAGGTCAGCCGGCGTCGGTCGTGCCCTCGTAGAGGCCGATCGTGTTGCCGTCGGCGTCGGTGAAGATCGCCCACCACGAGGTCGGGCTGATCTCGGAGCGTTCCATGTCGACGGTACCGCCGAGCTCGCGGACCTTCGCCAGGGTGTCGTCGATCGAGTCCACCTCGACGTAGCTGCGGGGCTGGGTGAACCCGTCGGAGCGCGGCGCGAGCCCGCCGCCGCTGATCTTGTTCGGGGCCTGCCACATCGGGTAGCCCTCGAACCCCGGGATCTCGGCGATCTGCCAGCCGAACAGCTCCTGGTAGAACGCCGTGGCCCGGGCGGTGTCTGCGACCGGGATGTCGATGTGCGTGATGTCGCCGTGCGGCACGATGCCTCCTCGAAGTCGAGCGTGGACGGCGAGGGTCCCTCGAACCACCGGGCCGCTCCGCCGCTCTCAGACTAGGCGCGCTCCGCGGCGTCCGCGAGGGGTTCGTGCGGCCCCTGCCCGCGGTCGGTCCCCGCGGCGTCCTCCTCGGTTCCGGGTCCGTCGCCCGATCCGTCGTCCGGCAGGTCGTCCGGCCCGTCGTCGGGATCCGAGACGGGCTCGGTGCCAGGGCCGGTGTCAGGTTCGACGGGGTCGCCCGACAGCCAGCGCAGCCATCCCGCCCGCGGGTCGCCCTCCAGGAGCAGCGCCCGCACCAGCAGGGTCAGCGGGATCGCGAGGATCGCGCCGAGCGGGCCGATGACGAAGGTCCAGAACACGACGGACACGAAGCTCAGCGTCAGGCTGAGGTTGACCGCGTCGGACACGAACTTCGGCTGGACGAGGACCTGCAGGACGACGTTGACCACGCAGTACACCGCGATCACGGCGAGCGCGAGCGGCCAGCCGCCGACGACGAACGCCATGATCATGGGGGGGATCAGGCCGAGGACGAACCCGATGTTGGGCACGAAGTTGGTGACGAAGGCGAGGATCGCCCAGACCACCGGGGCGGGCACGCCGAGCAGCGCGAGCGCGACGCCGTCGATCACCGCGACGACCGCGCCGAACGACGCGTTCACGACGTAGTACCGCCGGACGCCCCCGCTGAACCGGCTCGCGCGCCCGATCTCGCCGGCGCGGCTCGCGCCGAAGACGGCCGACGCCGTCGAGTAGCGCCCGGCGTCGGCGGCCATGAAGATCGCGTAGGCGAGGACGAAGAACAGCGCCGTGGCGAGGCCGAGGACGATCCCGCTCACGTCCCCGGCGAGCGACAGGACCCGGCTCGGCTCGAGCCAGGACGTCACGGCGTCGGCGAGGTCGGTGTCGATCCCCAGCGCAGCGAGCTGGTCGAGGCCGTCGGTGACCGACTGCTGGAGCTGGGGGAGGTACTCGCGCACGAGGCCGGCGAACTGGAAGCCGGCGAACACGAGCATCGCGAGCATCGCCGCGAGGATCAGGTAGGCGACGACCACGACGGCGCCCGTCGCCGCCCACCGCGGCCAGCCGCGCCGCTCGAGGCCGAACCGCACCGGGTGGCAGATGATGACGATCACCGCGGCGAGCAGGATCGGGGCGAGCACGTCGCCGGCGACGTGCATCCCCGCGAGCACGACGACGCCCGCGGCGAGGGTCACGAGCGTGCGGGTCCCGGGAGCGGCCGGCGCGGCGAGAGTCGTGGTGGTCACCCGCAGACCTTAGCGGTCGGGTGTCAGACCGTCTCCAGGTCGACCGTCACCGCCGCCGTGACCTCGATGTCCTCCGGCCGCAGCTCGATCCCGTTGCTCGCGCTCGCCGGGGCGGCGGCGCCCCGCATCGCCACGCCCGCCATCCCGGCCATCCCCCCAGCCCCGACGTGGGGGCGCAGGCCGGCCTCGAACAACGCGACGGGGCGGACGTCCGTGAACCCGAGCGCCGCCGCGTAGGCGCGCGCCCGCTCGACCGCGTCCCGGGTCGCGGCCGTCCGGACCTCCCGCACGACGGCGTCGCGCCGAGTCTCCGTGAGCGCCCAGTCGACACCGGTCACGGCGACCCCGGTGAGCGTCGCCGCCTCCCCGGCCCACCGGCCGAGCGCGGCGAAGTCGCGGAACTTCACCCGCAGGTCGGCGCCGGCGCGGAAGCGCGTCACCTTCACGGCGTCCTTGTCCGGCCGCGGCTTGACCCACTCGTCGGACGACCACGCGAGCACGCTGTCGCTGCCCCACCACGTGGCGGCACCGGAGTCCACGTGCGCGCGAGCCTGGGCGACGAGCGTCGCGTGCACCTGCGCCGCGTGCTCGAGCACGGGAACGCGTTCGGGTCCCACCAGCTGCACGCGCAGGCGGAGGGTGCCGCGCTCGGCGGGCATGTGCTGGGAGGCTCGTCCTTCGACGGTCAGGAGGGTCACGGGGTGACCGTACCGCGCGCAGGCCCGTGACCGGGCGGGACGCATTCGCCGTCGGGGACAGGGCCGGGCGCGGTGCCCTCGCCCCACGGGCGCCCGCCCAGGGCCTCGCGGCCGTGCGGCGTGAGCCAGCCCTGCGACGTCGGGCCGGCGGGGACGATCCCCGACGGGTTGAGGTCGCGGTGCACGAGGTAGTAGTGCTGCTTGATCTGGACGAGGTCGACCGTGTCGCCGAACCCGGGGGTCTGGAACAGGTCGCGCGCGTAGGCCCAGAGCGCCGGCATCTCGGTGAGCTTCTGCCGGTTGCACCGGAAGTGCCCGTGGTAGACGGCGTCGAAGCGCACGAGCGTCGTGAACAGCCGGACGTCCGCCTCGGTGATCGTGTCCCCGACGAGGTAGCGACGGCTGGCCAGGCGGGTCTCGAGCCGGTCGAGCGCGGCCCACAGGCGCGCGTACGCGGCGTCGTACGCCTTCTGCGTCCCGGCGAAACCGCACCGGTACACCCCGTTGTTGACCTCGGCGTACACCTCGCGCATCACGACGTCGAGCTCGTCGCGGTGCGCGCGCGGCAGGAGGTCCGGTGCGCCGTCGCGGTGGAACGTGCCCCACTGCGTCGACAGGTCGAGCGTGAGCTGCGCGAAGTCGTTCGTCACGACGGCACCCGTCGTGGTGTCGACGATCGCCGGGACCGTGATCCCGCGCGGGTACTGCGGATCCCTGGCGAGGTAGGCCTCCTGGAGGCGCTCGATCCCGAGCACGGGGTCGCGACCGCCCGGGTCGAGGTCGAACGTCCAGGACCGTTCGTCGTGCACGGGCCCGGCGAGCCCCATCGACAGCACGTCCTCCAGGCCCAGGAGCCGGCGCACGATGATCGCGCGGTTCGCCCACGGGCACGCGCGCGCCGCGATCAGCCGGTAGCGGCCGGGCTCGACGGGGTAGCCGTCCCGGCCGTCCGCGGTGATCCGCGTCGTGAGGTAGCGCGTGTCGCGCGTGTACTCCTTGCCCGGGACGGAGTACGTCCCGCCGCGCGCGTGCTCGTCGTGCCCGCTGTCCTCGTCCGCCATGGTCACGAGCCTACGGACGCCGGTGCGTCCCGCCCGGCCAGGACCCCGGCGCCCGGTCTCGATTGGGTCTCGGACGGACCACAGGTCTAGCGTGCGCGCGTGACGACACGACTGACACGCTCGCGGGTGACGACGCTCGCGTGCACCCTGTTCCTGCTCGCCCTGACGGCTCTGTGCGTGTGGGCCGTCCTGCCGCCCGCCCCGCGCGGCACCGACGCGCCGGCCGACGAGTTCAGCGCCGGTCGCGCGTTCGACACCGTCGAGGCGATCGGCCACGAGGTCCACCCGCACGGCACGTTCGCCGCACGCGAGGTCCGGGACCAGATCGCGGCCGACCTGTCGGAGCTCGGGCTCGCCCCCGAGATGGTCGACGGCGTCGGCATGTCCGGGCGCCTCGGGGACCAGAGCCGCGTGGCGGCGACGACGAACGTCGTCGCGACGATCCCGGGCACCGACTCGACCGGGCCGGTCTTCCTCGTCGCGCACTACGACTCCGCCGAGGTGTCGCACGGCGCCAACGACGACGGCGCGGGCGTGTCCACGCTGCTCGAGACCGCACGGGCGCTGGGCGAGGGACCGGCGCTGCGCAACGACGTCGTGCTCGTCTTCACCGACGCGGAGGAGGCATGCCTGTGCGGGGCCGAGGCGTTCGCGGACGCGGACCCGCGTGCCGCGGGCGGCGGTGTCGTGGTGAACGTCGAGGCGCGTGGGTCGAGCGGCCCCGCGATCATGTTCGAGACGTCCGACGGCAACGCCGCCCTCGTCGACGCCTACTCCCACGTGCCCTACCCGGTGGGCAGCTCGCTCGCCGTGGAGGTGTACCGGATCCTGCCGAACGACACCGACTTCTCCCCGTTCCTCGACGACCCGCAGGGCCGCTTCACCGGCCTCAACTCGGCGTACATCGACGGGTCCGCCGCGTACCACGCACCGCAGGACACGCCCGATCGCATGTCGCTCGCGAGCCTGCAGCACCACGGGTCCAACATGCTCGGGCTGGTCCGCGTGCTCGGTGACGCGGACGCCGCGGCGCTCGCGCAGCCCTCGGCCTACGACGCGACGTACTTCCCCCTGCCCGGCGGCGTCCTCGCCCGGTACCCGGGCTGGCTCGTGTGGCCGCTCGCAGGCCTCGCGCTCGCGGCCGTGGTCGCGCTCGGGGTCGTCGCCTTCCGACGCCGCGAGGTGCTGGGGGAGCGGGTGAGCGCGGGCCGGCTGGTGCTGGGCTTCGTCTCCGCGCTGCTGCCCCTGCTCGGTGCCGTCCTCGGGTCGGTCGCGCTGTGGCGGGTCATGGTCCTGGTGCGTCCCGGGTACGCGGAGATGATCGACCCGTGGCGACCGTGGGGCTTCCGCGTCGCGCTCCTCGGGATCGTCGCCACCGCGCTGCTGGGATGGTTCGTCGGGCTGCGCGGCCGCCTCGGGTCGGTCGCGCTCGCCGTCGGCGCCCTGGGCTGGCTCGCGGTCCTCGGCCTGGTGCTCGCCGCTGTGACGCCCGGCGGGTCGTACCTGGCGTCGCTCCCGGCGCTCGCGGGTGCCGTCGCGGGCCTGCTGGCGCTGACGGTCGCGCGGGGCACCGTGGCGCGGCGGGTCGCCGTGACGCTCGGCGCGGCGATCGGGGTGCTCGTGCTCGCGCCGATCGTGCTGCTGTTCTTCCCCGCGCTCGGCCTCGCGACCGGGGCCGCACCGGCCGTCGTCGCGGTGCTGCTGGGGCTCGCGCTCGTCCCGGTGCTCGCGGTGATGCTGCCGCGGCGCCGCGGTGAGGGACCGCGCATCGGCGCGTGGACCGTCGGCGGGGCCGGCGCCGTGGCCGTCGTGGCGCTCGTGGTCGGGTTCGTCGTCGACCCGTTCGACGCCGAGCACCCCGAGCCCACGCGTCTGGCCTACGCCCTCGACGCGGACACCGGCGAGGCGAGCTGGGTGTCCGACGAGGGCACGCCCAGCGACTGGACGGCCCAGTACGTCGACGGCCAGGAGGACCTGTCTGCGCCGTTCCCGATGTTCGGAGGCGAGGTGTGGGCGGGGCCGGCCGACGCCGCGGACCTGCCCGCCCCGGTGGTCGACGTGGTGTCCGACGAGACGTCGGGCGACGAGCGGACGCTGACCCTGAGCGTGCGGCCCGGTGACGGCGATCCGATCGGCACGAGCGACGCGCTGCGGTACGTCCAGCTGAACGCCGCGGGCGTCGGCTCCGCGAGCCTGGCCGGGCGCGAGGTCCCCGTGGACGACGACGGCGTGCTCGACACGCGGTTCTACACACCCGCCGACGGTTTCGAGGTGACCCTGACAGTGGCGGCGGGCGCGCCGCTCGACCTGCGGGTCGTCGCCGCGGGCGGTGGGCTCGAGGACCTGCCCGGCTTCTCCCCGCGGCCCGACGACGTCGGCGTGGCCGGGTCCCACTCGTCCGAGCTGGTCCTGGTGGGGACGACCGTCACGCTGTGAGACGTGCGGCCAGAACGATGCGGGTCGGGTCCATGGTCGAGCTCTTCACGGGTGCACGACGACGTTGCCGACCTTGTGCCCGGAGTCGACGCGAGCGTGGGCGTCCCGGATGCCGTCGAGGTCGTGCACGGACTCGACGACGGGGGTGAGGGAGCCGGCGGCGACGAGCCCGAGCAGCAGCGCGATGTCGTCGGCGCGCTCCGGCACCGGTCCGGACCGGACGGCGCCGCGCGAGGCGAGGGTCTGACCCAGGTCCGCGGCCACCAGCAGGAGCACGCCGTCGGGCGCGAGCAGCCGCCTGCCGGTGGCGGGCGAGAGGGCGCCGACCGCGTCGAGCACGACGTCGTACCGCGCGTCGAGCCGGTCAGGCCAGCCGGCCCCGGCCGTGGTCCGGTCCACGACCCGCGTCGCTCCGAGGCGTTCGACCAGGTCCACGCTGGGGGTGCTCGTCACGGCGGTGACCGTGGCGCCGAGGTGGTGCGCGAGCTGGACCGCGCTCGTGCCGACCGCTCCGGCCGCCCCGACGACGAGCACGGTGCACCCGGGCGTCACGGTCGCCCGGCGGTGGAGGAAGTGCCACGCGGTGGTTCCCCCGAAGAGGACGGCCGCGGCGTCGTCGTGCGTCACCTGGTCCGGCCTCGCGACGGCGCGGACCGCGGGGACCGCGACGAGCTCGGCGTGGGTGCCCAGCCGGGTGCCCGTCATGCCGGACACGGCATCTCCGGGCACGAGGCCGGTGACCGACGCCCCGACCTCCTCGACGACGCCCGAGAACACCCCGCCGAGGACGGGGCGGCGCGGGCCCCGCAGCCCGAACGCGAGGCGGGCGGGTACGGCGAAGCCGCGCGGGAACCGGGCGCCCCGGATCCGGGCGTCGGCCGCCGTGACCGCGGTCGCGTGCACGCGGACGAGGACGTCGTGGGGCCCGACGCGAGGAAGCGGGACGCCCGCGACGCGGACCATGTCCGGCGGGCCGTAACGATCGACGACTGCGGCTCTCATCCCGGTCTCCTGACAGCTGTAAGGCTGGTTGTCGCCCACTCTAGGCTTACACTTGTAAGAATCGCAAGGGTCCCAGGAGGTGAGCCATGGCCGGGCGGGTCGTGCTGAGCCGGGCACGCATCGTCGAGGCCGCCGTCGCTGTCGCCGACGAGGGCGGGCTGGGCGCCGTGAGCATGCGCAACGTGGGACGCAGCCTCGGCGTCGAGGCCATGTCGTTGTACCACCACGTCGCGAACAAGGACGACCTCCTGGACGAGCTCGCGGACTGGGTCTTCGCCCAGATCGAGCTGCCGGAGATCGGCACGCCGTGGCGGGACGCGATGGCCGCCCGGGCGACGTCCGCCCGGACCGTCCTCGCTCGGCACCCGTGGTCGCTCGTGCTGGTCGAGTCCCGTCGCAGCGCCGGGCCTGCGCTGCTGCGCCATCACGACACCGTGCTCGGCTGCCTGCGCGCCGACGGCTTCTCGATCACCCTGGCGGGCCAGGCGTTCTCGGCGATCGACGCCTACGTCTACGGGTTCGTGCTCACCGAGACCCGGCTGCCGTTCGAGGCGGGCGAGGACGTCGAGGGCTTCGCGGCGGGGATCGCGCTGCCGGCGCAGGAGTACCCGTACCTGGCCGAGCTGGTCTCCGAGCTCGTCGTCGGGCAGGGGTACGCGTTCGCCGACCAGTTCGACGACGGTCTCGACCTCGTGCTCGACGGGCTCGAGCGGAGGCTGTCGGCCCGGTCCTGACCGGTGCTCACTCCTGAACGGCACTCACGACCGAGCGGCTCTCACTGCGCGGCCTTGGCCGCCGCCTTCTGCGCCTTCTTGAAGGTCCGGACCTCCTGGAGGCTCTCGGCGCTGGTCACGTCCGCGATGGAGCGGCGCGAGCCGTCGTCGCCGTAGTGGCCCGCTGCCTCGCGCCAGCCCGCGGGCTGGACGCCGCGCTGCTTGCCGAGCAGGGCGAGGAAGATCTTCGCCTTCTGCTCCCCGAACCCCGGCAGCGCCTTCAACCGCGTGAGGACCTCGGCGCCGGTCGGGGCGTCGTCGGTCCCGGGTCCGGGCCCGGTCCAGATCCGCGTGACGTCGCCGTCGTACTCGTCGACGACCACGTGCGCGAGCGCCTGGACGCGGCCCGCCATGGACCGCCCGTACCGATGGATCGCCGGGGGAGTGGTCGCGAGCGTCACGAACGCGTCCGGGTCGGCGTCGGCCACGGCGTGCGGGTCGATCGACCCGAGGCGGTCGCGGATCTTGCGCGGGCCCGCGAACGCGTGCTCCATCGGGTACTGCTGGTCGAGGAGCATGCCCACGAGCAGGGCGAACGCGTCGTCGCTCAGCAGGGCGTCGGTCTCGGTGTCACCGGTGATCCACAGCTGGTCTGCCATGCGTCCCATCATGGCAGGCGCGGCGTCCGGTGCACCGGCGAGGACCTCAGCCGAGCCGGCGCAGCCGACCGGTCCGAAACTCCTCCACCCCGGCGGCTCCCAGTGCCGCCCGCGTCCACCCGGGGAGCAGCCGCAGGCCGTCCGCGCCCGTCACGCGCTGCACGTCGTCGACGGCGAACTCGTCGTCGCGGCGCTCCAGCACGAACGAGCCGGCCGCGTCGACGTTGCGCACCCAGTCGACGTCGGGCCCGTACGTGAGCGCGAGGACCACGCGGACCTCGGGCCGGTCGGGGTCGGCGCGGTAGGCGAACGCGAACACCGGGGTGCGGAACTCGCGGCCGCTGCGTCGCCCGACGTGCCGGACGACCGCCATCGGCCCGATCCCGGTGGCGACGCGCAGCATCACGGGGTTGAGGACGTGCTTGTTGGTCCGGGTGACCCAGCGGGGGATCGGCATGGACCCATCGTGCCGCGCGTCGTCGGACCGTGCCCCTCGTCCGGCTCGCTTCCCGCCCGCACCGCGAGATAGCGGCCTGCCGGTCAGCCCGCCCAGCCCGAGCGGTCGTGGGTCGCTATCTCGGCGGGGCCTCGCTATCTCGCGAGGGCCTCGGTGGCCTCGCGCTTCCGGAGGGCGCTCGGGCTCTCGCCCCGCACGCGCTTGAACGCCGCGCTCAGCGCGAACGGCGTCGAGTAGCCGACGGTGCGCGCGACGGAGGCGACGGTCGCGCCGTCGGCCAGCAGGAGGTCCGCCGCGAGGTCGAGGCGCCACCCGGTGAGGTAGGTCATGGGCGGCTCGCCGACGAGCTCGGTGAACCGCCGGGAGAACGCGGCACGGGACAGCCCCACCTCGCGCGCCAGGGAGTCCACCGTCCACGGACGGGCCGGGTCGTGGTGGATCAGGCGCAGGGCCGCACCCACGACCGGGTCCGCGTCGGCCCGGTACCAGCCTGGCGCGTCGTCGCGCGAGAGCCACGTGCGCAGGCACGAGATGAGCAGCAGGTCGAGCAGCCGGTCCAGCACCGCCTCCTGTCCGGGCAGGTCCTGCACCACCTCGCGCGCGAGCAGCTCGACGAGCGTCGGGTCGACCTCGTCGCGGCGCAGCACGACGCGCTGGGGGAGGACGCCCAGGATCCGCCGACCGACCTCACCCTCCAGCGGGTAGGTCCCGGTGACGATCACGGTCTCGCCGTCGGGGTCGTTTCCCCACGACCGCACGCCGAGCACGGTCATGGGCGACGGGCCGCCGTTCACGGGGCGGCACACCTCGCTCGGCCCGATCACGACCTGTGGCGCGGTCGTGGGGGAGTCCGCGACGACGTAGTGGTCGGGGCCGCGGAACAGCACGACGTCCCCCTTCCCGACGGCGACCCCGACGTCCGGGCGCCCGCCGGCGCCGCGCGGGCTGCCGGTCGCGCCGCCGCCCGGCGTCGGACCCACCCAGGCGGAACCACGGAGCACGGGGACGATGGTCAGCGGAGCCTCGTCCTCGATGCGCATCGCCCACGGCGCGCTCAGGTGGCTGCGCAGGAGGAACGCACCCCGCGCGCGGGGCCCGTCGAGCAGTCCGGCGACGACGTCCATCCTGGCAGCCTACGAGACGATCGCGCATGCGAGCGAGCGGCTCGACCATGGAACGTCTCGCTGCGGACCGGTTGGCTGAGTCCTGTCACCGACCACCGCCCCGACAGGGAGACCGACATGAGCGCTACGACCCCGACCGCCACGACCCCGATCACCGCAGCCCGGTCCGAGGACCGCGACCGCCCGCCGTCGGGCACCACGCTCGTCGTCGGGGCGACGGGGAAGTCCGGACGTCGCGTCGCCGACCGGCTCGACGCGCTCGGTGTCCCGGTCCGGTGGGCCTCGCGGGGCGGGACGCCCGGGACCACGCCGTTCGACTGGGACGACGAGTCCACGTGGGCGCCCGCGCTCGAGGGCGCGGAGGCCGTGTACGTCGCCTACGCGCCGGACCTCGCGGTCCCCGGTGCGCCCGAGACCGTGACGCGGCTCGCGGCGCTCGCCCGGTCCGCGGGCGTGCGGCGGCTCGTCCTGCTCTCGGGACGCGGCGAGAGCGAGGCGGAGCGCGCTGAGGAGTCGGTCGCGGAGGTGTTCCCCGGGCGCACGGTGGTCCGGTGCGCGTTCTTCGCCCAGAACTTCAGCGAGAGCTTCCTCCTGGACCCGGTGCTCGACGGCGTGCTCGCGCTCCCGGTGTCCGACGTCACCGAGCCGTTCGTCGACCTCGAGGACGTCGCCGACGTCGCGGTCGCCGCGCTGACCGACGACGCGCACGCGGGTCAGGTCTACGAGCTCACCGGTCCGCGGTCGCTGACCTTCGCCGACGCAGTCGCGGAGATCGCGTCCGCGAGCGGGCGAGACCTCCAGTACGACCCGATCACCCTGGACCAGTTCACCGGCGGGCTGAGCGCCGCGGGACTGCCCGCGGACGTCGTGGACCTCATGCGCTACCTGTTCACCGAGGTGCTCGACGGGCGGGGCGCGCACGTGACCGACGGGGTGCGCCGGGCCCTGGGCCGCGCGCCCCGCGACTTCCGGGAGTTCGCGCAGCGCGAGGCCCGGACGTGGACGACGACGGGTGCGCGGTGAGCGCCTTCGACGTGCTCGTCGTCGCGGGTGCGGTCGCGACGGGTCTCGCGGGCGGTGTCCTGTTCGCATTCTCGACGTTCGTCATGGGCGGGCTGCGGCGCCTGCCGGCCGCCGACGGCGCGGCCGCGATGATCGCGATCAACCGGGCGGCGCTGCGGCCTCCGCTCATGCTGCTGCTGCTCGGGGCCGTCGTGCTCCCGGTCGCGGCGTCCGTCGTCGGGCTCGTGACCGGCGACCCCGGGGCGGGGTGGGCGCTCTCGGGCGCGTCCGTCTCCGTGGTCGGCATCCTCGGGGTGACCGGCGCGGGCAACGTGCCCCTCAACGAACGGCTCGACGTGAGCCCGGACCCGGCGGACGAGTGGGCGCGGTTCGTGCCGCGCTGGCTCGCGCTCAACCACGTGCGCACGGCGGCCGGCGCGCTCGCGTCCGTCCTGCTGGCAGTCGCGCTGACCTGACCCGCCCGCGCGACGCGCTCAGGTTCCGGCGATCCTGCGCACCCGTCCGACGAGGACCTGGTCGAAGCGACCGCTGCTCAGCGCGGCCCGCGGGAGCCCGTGGAGCAGAGGCGCGATCTCCTCGGCGTCGACGACCTCGAGACGGTCCACGCGGTACTCCACGTTCTTGCGGGTCAGCTCGTACGACCCGGCAGCACGGATGTTGCGGCACCAGTCGACGTCCGCCCCCCAGGGCAGCGGGTGCACCACGAGGACGTCGCGCTCGCCGGGGCGTCGCGCCGCGAACGCCATGACGGGCGTCGCGTACGAGCGGGCGCTGCGGCGGCCGCGGTGGTGGAGCGTCGACCATGGCGGCACCCGCCCCGAGAGCTTGAGCGCGTAAGGGTTGAACCTCTTCGTCGCCGCGGCGGCGGCCGGTGGGAGTGCCATGCCTCCATCGTGCGTCCTTCGGGGCCGTCGGGAACAGCCCATACCTCCGGACCGTTGGCCCGACATGACCTCCATGACACCCGGGACAACACGGCCGGACGACGACGCGATCACGCGGACGCTGGGAGACGGGACGACGACGTGGGCCGTCGTCGGGCTGTCCAACAACGCGGAGCGCGCCGCGTACGGCGTCGCACGGGTGCTGCAGCAGCACGGCAAGCGCATCGTCCCCGTGCACCCGTCCGCCCCGACCGTGCACGGCGAGCAGGGGTACGCGACGCTCGCCGAGATCCCGTTCCCGGTCGACGTCGTGGACGTGTTCGTCCGCTCCGAGCTCGCCGGTGACGTCGCGGACCAGGCCGTCGCGATCGGGGCGAAGGCGGTGTGGTTCCAGCTCGACGTGATCGACGAGGACGCCGCCCGGCGCGTGCGCGACGCCGGCCTCGACGTGGTCATGGACCGCTGTCCCGCGATCGAGTACCGCCGACTCGGCGACCGACCGAGATGACCGGTCAGTCCCGCGGCGAGAACGTGAGCACGGGCCGACCCGTGCGCGGGTGCGTGAGCACGTCGGTCTGCACGCCGTAGACGTCGTCGAGCACGTCCGGCACGAGCACGTCGCGCACGTCGCCCGCAGCGACGACCCGGCCGCCTGAGAGCAGCACCACGTGGTCGCACGTCTGGGCCGCGAGCGAGAGGTCGTGCAGTGCCGCGAGGACGGTGACGCCGTCGTCGGCCAGGGTGCGCAGGATGCGCATCGTGTCGAGCTGGGCCGCGATGTCGAGGTGGTTGGTCGGCTCGTCGAGCAGGAGCAGCGCGGGCTCCTGGGCGAGCGCGCGCGCCAGGTGCACCCGCTGGCGCTCGCCGCCGGAGAGAGTCGCGACCTCGCGGTCCACGAACGCCGCCATGCCGACCGCCTCCAGCGCGTCCCGGGCGACCTCGCGGTCGCGAGCGGAGTCGCCGGCCAGCATGGAATGGTGCGGGATACGGCCGAGCAGCACCGCGTCGAGGACCGGGAGGGGGAGATCCGTCGTCGCGTCCTGCTCCACGAGGGCGAGCACCCGGGCCCGACGACGACGTCCCAGTCCCCGCACGTCGGTGCCGTCGAACGCGACCCGGGCCGCGTCGTCGGACGGCGGCTGCACCCCCGCGAGGACGCGCAGGAGCGTGGACTTGCCGGAACCGTTGGGGCCGAGCAGACCGCTCACCGCGCCGGGCGGGGCGCTCGCGTCCACGCCGTCGAGGATCAGCCGCCCGTCCACGGACCAGGAGACGCGCGCGGCGTCGAGCCCGCCGGTCCCCGCCGCCACGGTGCCGGGCTCGTCCATGGCCGTGGCGTCCTGCCCGACGGCGGTCCGCAGGTCCGTCATGCGACCCTCCGTCCGCGCCACAGCAGCAGGGCGAACACGGGCGCTCCGACCGCGGCGGTGACGATCCCGACGGGCAGCTCGCGCGGCGCGAAGACGGTGCGGGCGAGCGTGTCCGCCCACACGAGGAACGACGCCCCGAACAGGGCAGAGAGCGGCAGCAGCAGCCGGTGCCGGGCGCCCGTCAGCATGCGGACGGCGTGCGGCAGGATCAGCCCGACGAACCCGATCGACCCGGACTGCGACACGAGCGCGCCCGTGAGCAGAGCGACGCCGACGAGCAGGACCCACCGCACGCGTGGCACGTCCACGCCGAGCGCGGAGGCGGCCGTGTCGCCGAACGTGAACGCGTCGAGCACCGAACCGGTCGACGCGAGCAGCGACCCGAGCACGAGCGTCGCCCCGCCCGCGATCGCGACCGACGTCCACGTCGCGCCCGCGACGGACCCCATGAGCCACGACAGGATCTCGCGGTACGAGTCGCCCGTCGCGGACCAGAAGATGACGAAGCTCGTCGCCGCGGCGGCAAGCTGGCTCACCGCGAGCCCCGCGAGCACGGTCCGGCTCGGGGTGATCGTCCCGACCGCCCCCGCGAGCGCGAGCGCCGCGACGAGGGCGAGCACCGCGCCCCCGAACGCCGCGACGGGCAGGAGCACCGTCCAGCCCACGACGAGCACGAGCACGGCGCCCAGCGACGCCCCCGAGGAGAGCCCGAGCAGGTAGGGGTCGGCCAGCGGGTTGCGCGTCAGGGACTGCATGACGACCCCGCACACCGCGAGGCCGGCCCCGACCGCGGCGGCGGTGAGCACGCGCGGGAGGCGCAGCTGCCAGACCATGCCGTCCTGCAGCGGGCCGAGCGGCTCGCGCCCGAGCACACCGCCCAGGCCGAGGTGCGACGCGATCGACCGCCACACGTCGGAGACCGCGAGGTCCGCCGGTCCGATGGTCACCGCGACGAGCACGGTGACCACCAGGAGCGCGATGCTGACCGGCAGCCACCAGGCCGCGCCGCGGCGTGCGGGCGCGCCCCGACCCGCCCTCGTCGAGACGGGGGCGGGCCCAGGCAGGTCACGCGTGCGCAGCGCGGTCACAGGTCGAGCGCCTCCAGCTGCTCGGCGAGGTCGACGACGGCGTCGACGTTGCGCACGCCCGCCTCGCTCGCGGGGAACGGGACGCGCAGGTAGCGGCCCTCGCGGACGGCGGTCATCTCGGCCGTCGCAGGGTTGGACTCGAGGCGCTCGATCTTCGCGTCCGCGGTGTTCCACGCCGCGTCGACGAGCACGAGGACGTCGGGGTCGGCGGCGATCGCCTCCTCCCACGCGTACGACGTCCACGTGTCCTCGACGTCGCCCGCGACGTTCTCCAGCCCGACCGCGTCCATGATCATCTGGGGTGCGCCGATCCCTGCGCCGACGTACGGGATGTCGTCGCCCGACGAGTACCACAGGGCGGTGAGCCCGCGGTCGTCGGCCTCGACGCCGTCGAGCGTCGCCTGCTGGTCGGCGACGAGGTCCGCCGCGGCGTCGGGCGCGTCGAAGATCTGGCCCACCTCGGTGATCTCGGCGAACACGTCGTCGAACGTCAGCGGGTTCGGCATGTACGCGGCGTCCTTGCACGCCGACGGCGAGACGTACGTCGCGACGCCGAGCTGCGCGAGCGTGTCGCGGTCACCCGCGCCGTCGGCCGTGAGGTTCGACTCCCAGCCCGCGTAGACGAGGTCCGGCTCGACCCCGAGCACCGCCTCCGCGCCGGGCACCTGGTCGGACATCGGCTCCGCGACGGCCGGGACCGACGCCGCGGCGTCGGCCAGGGTGTCGGGGACCGGCCCGTCGAGGAACGCGGACGCGACGATCCGGTCGCCCAGGCCCAGCGCGAGCAGCATCTCGGTCGTGGACGACTTGATCGTCACGACGCGCTCCGGCGCGGCGTCGAACGTCACGTCGAACCCACAGTCGTCGATCGTGAGCGGGTACCGCGTCGAGGAGGCGGCCGTGCCGCCGCCGGTGTCGTTGTCCGACGGCGCGGGGTCGGGAACGCCGGCCGCGCCGCCCGAGCAGGCGGCGAGCAGCACCACGAGCGGTGCCACGAGGGCGAGGGCGAGAGCATGACGGTGTCGGGGACGACGACGGGGCACGCGGGTTCTCCAGGGTCGGGGCGAGAGCGCGACCCGCACGCGAAGGCGTGCGGCGTCGTCGCTGCGAGGTCGGCGCGTCATCTCGCGCCTGCGGACCCCGCGACCCAGAGTCGAGGTCGCCCCGTCGGCCGAGAGGAGTGCGGCCCGTGGTCCGTTCATCAGCCTAGTACCCGCGACCGCTCGCGACGGCCCGGTCGGGTCCGGGTCAGTCAAGGACGCAGCTCGACCGTCCCGAAGTGGTCGGTGAGCTTGGCGCGGGTCGCAGGCCGCAGCGGCGTGGCGACGACGGACGCGCTGAGGCTCGTGACGAGGTCGGCGACGGTCCACGACGGGAAGCGCCAGAGGTCGCGCGCCGGGGCGGCGGCGACGACCTCGGTCCAGTGCCGCACGTAGTCGATGAGGTGCTCGTCGGGCGGCGCGTCGGGGACGGACCCACCGAACTGCTCGGCCACGTAGCGCGACCACTGCGGCGTCGTCGTGTAGTGGTGGACGCCGGCGGTGTGCGAGGTGGGCAGGAACGACAGGGAGGCGTCCACGACGCTGCAGTCCGCGTCGCGCATCGCGTTCATCGTCCACTGGATGGGGAGCGGGTCGCGCTTGTCGCGCAGGACGATGCCGAGGCGCACGTCGTCGCGGCAGAACAGGACCTGGTGGGACAGCGTGCCCAGCGTGCACGCCACCTCGCGTGCTCCGGCCATGAGGGAGATCTGCTCGCCGAGCGGCAACGTCTCGGGGGAGACGATCTCGTAGCCCTGGGAGGCGTAGAAGTCCTCGAGCATCTCCTCGTTGACGTCGCGCAGGCACGCCTTGGGCGTCAGCCTCCTCCGCGTCAGGTAGACCTTGTCCACGCCGGCCGGCTCGACGCTGTCCCGGATGGCGTCGTAGGTCGACCGTGAGTGCTCGAGGTGCATCTCGCCGGTCAGGTACAGCGCCTGGTCCGGGACGACGACCGCGTCGAACCGCGTCGGCTCCTCGACGAAGATCATGTCCTCGCGCCGCAGGCCGAGGCGACGGAAGAGCTCGACGTTCGGGTGGTCGTACGACAACCCGTTGTTGGTGAACGCCACCTTGAGCCCGAGCCCGGGGTTCTCGACGAGGTACCAGAGCCGTGCCAGGTTCTCCGTGAGGAAGTGCCCGAAGTGCCGCGCGTCCCGGCCACCGCCCCAGATGACGGTCTCCGGGCGGTACGCGGCGTCGTCGGGGACGGGGTAGGCGCTCACGACGTTGTGACGGGCCTTGGTGTGCGTGTACCCCGTGCGGTGCCCCGCGACGAACGTGCCGTAGGCGTCCACGACCCCGCCGGACCACCGGTGCAGGCCGTCCGCCGACGGCCGCAGCGGGAGGATCGTGGCGCCGTCGACCGTCCGGACGCGGAGGTCGCCGTCGAGCGCACGGTCGCGTGACACGACGTCCTGCCAGTGCTCGTGGTGCTCGACGTAGAGAGCGGTCGACGGTGCGGGCATGCCTGTCCTTCGGGTGGGGTAGATCGGTCGACGACGGCGCCATCGTGGCAGACGTCGGCGACGCCGGACGGGGGATCGAGGCACCGTCGACACATCGCCACGCAGTGGCCGTTCCGCGTTCACCGGGGGTTCGCCGCGCGGTCGGATCGGCCCGCCTACCATCCGGGGTCCCTGGCTCCGCGTCGAATACCGGTGAGATGACCACGAACCTCAAGAACGTCCGGATCGTGCGGGCGGCCGCCTGGCGGCTGCGCGTGCTCGACAAGAAGCTCTTCGGCCACGGCTCCCGTACCGCGGCCGACCGGATCGCCCGTGCCGGACAGGCCCGCGAGAGCGACGACCTCGCTCTGTCGCGCGTGGAGTGGAGGGACCAGGGCGCGACTCCCGCGCTCGTGGCGCGCGCCCGGTCGATGAGCCAGAACTCGGTCGCGTGGTCGCGGCTCCCCCCGCAGCTCTGGCTCGTCTACTGCGGGGTGCTGCTGGAGGCGCAGGACCGCGAGGGTGCCGAAAGGATCGTCCGCACGCTCCTGCGCAAGCGTCCCGACGCCCCGGACCTGCTCGCCGGCTGTCTCCCGGTCGCACGGTTCGCGCGGGAGCTCGGGGTGGCGTCCCGCGCCGTCGAGCGCGCGGCCGAGGCCGCGGACGTGCTGGCCGCGAACGCCGCGGACGACGTCTTCGGGCGGCTCGTCGCGGGCCGGTCCGTCGCCGTCGTCGGCAACGGGCCGGGGTGCCTGGGCTCGGGCCGCGGCGAGGAGATCGACGCGCACGACGTCGTCGTCCGCTTCAACAACCACCCGCGCGGGTACGAGGTGGACTACGGCTCCCGGACCGACGTCTGGGTCCGAGGCGCCCACCGCGACGTGCGCGACCGCCCCGAGACCGAGGATCTGTCGCTCGTCCTGTGGGAGATGGACCTCTTCCGCAACCTCCTCGAGGTCCCGTCGCACGGGGACGTGCTCCACCGGGACGCGCAGTTCGCACCCGAGAAGCTCGCCCACGTCGACACCGCCACCAAGACGGGCCTGCGCGAGGCGTCGGGCCTGCTGTTGCCGACGAGCGGCGCGCAGGTCCTGTGGATGCTGCACCAGAGCAGGGGCTCCCTGCGCGACGTCGACGTCTACGGCTTCTCCACGATCGAGGGCGACCCGGAGCTCGGGCACTACTTCGACGCCCGCGGCGACATGGGGACCCGCCACGACGTCGACGGCGAGGGCGCCTTCCTCCGCGGGCTGCTGTCCGAGGCGCGTCCGGCGGAGGACGGCTCGGTCGACGAGCTCGCCGCACGCCGTTCCCAGCACGACCGCGACGAGCCGCGCGACGGAGCGGTGACGGTCGTCGGCTGCGCCTACCGCCAGTACGACCCGGCGACCGGCAAGACGGGCGGCCCTGCCGGCGTCCTCGCGACCCAGCGACTGGCGCTCGGCGACGAGTACCGCGGCCAGCAGCTCACGTACCTGTTCGACGACGGAGGCAAGGAGCGGCTGCGTGACGAGCTGGGGGCCGAGCTCGCCGGCCTGAGCGCGAAGGTCGCCGACATCGTGCTCGGCGCCGAGTACGTGCTGGCGGACCCGCAGGTCCGCCAGGCGCGCGAGGCGGGCCGCTCGCTGCTGCTCGTGTGCCACGAGCTGGGGACCGCGTACGGCGCGCACCGGCTCGGTGTCCCTTACGTGCTCGTCTACCACCAGCAGGGCAGCACCCTGCAGGAGATGCGCTCGCTCGGGCGCCCGCCGTCGTCGCACGAGGCGTACGTCGCCGACCGGCTCGAACGCCTCGTGCTCGAGAACGCGCAGAAGGTGTACTTCCCGAGCCTCGGCGCGCGGGAGGCGTACCGGTCGACGTCGCGCATCGACGAGGCGGGTCACGTCGCCTTCGCGGACACGGCGCTCTACAACACCGTCTCCGCCGTGGACCACGCTCCCGACGCGCCCGACCGCGCGGCACTGCGCGACGAGATCGCGCGCGAGCTCCGGATCCCCGTGGACGACCCCGCGACCGACGTCTTCGTCAGCGTAGGGGACTTCAACCAGGACAAGGGCCTCGACCGCGTCCCCGCGCTGCTGAAGCGCCATGCCGAGCTCTCGGGCCGGCGGGTCGTCTGGGTCGCGGTCGGCGCGTCGGCGGACCGGTCGCCGATCGACGCGCTGAGGGCGAAGGCGGGCCGTCGCATCGAGGCGCGCATCCTGGGCGAGCGCATGACGCACGACAAGCTGCTCGCGCTGCTCGACCTGGCCGACTACTACGTGATGCTCCACCGCAACTCGATCTTCGACCTCGCGACGCTCGAGGCGATGCGTGCGGGCAAGGCGCTCATCCTGTCGCCCGTGGGCGGCAACGTCGAGGTCGACCTCGACGGCAACGTGCTGTTCGTCACCGAGGACACGATCGACGACGCGTGCCGCGTCCTGGAGACGCGTGACCGCGTCGCGTGGGGCGAGCGCAACCGCCGCGTGTTCGAGCAGCACTTCTCGCTCGAGCACTTCGCGGGTCGCTACCGCGCGATGCTCGACGAGCAGCTCGACACGTTGCTCCCCGACGCCGAGGGCGCGCAGCTCGACGGCTCGGAGCCCGCCTCCGAGGGGAGGGCGTCGTGAAGCGCGCGCTGTGGATCACGTGCGGAGCGCGCGGCAACGCGGGCGACGCCCTGCTGCACGAGGTGAGCACGGAGCTCTTCGACGGCCTCGTCGACCTCGACTTCCGGCACGTGAGCGATCCCGCCTACCTGCGGCGGGGGGACGTGCCCACGGACAACGTGATCATCGGCCCGGGGGGCCTGCTCGTGCAGACGAACTCGTCGCGGCACCTGCACTCGAAGCTGGCCAAGCAGTGGGACCGGTTCGAGGGGAAGAAGTTCTACCTCTGGTCCACCGGTGTCCTCGTGGACCCGACCGGCGACGAGCTCGCGGCGGTGCGGAGGGTGACGTCCCGTGCTCGGCGGATCGTCGTGCGGGCGACCAAGGAGGCCGAGCTCCTGCGGGCCATCGGCCCGGTGACGAGCCCGGAGTGGGCGCCGTGCGCCTCGTTGTTCACCGACCGGCTCCTCGACGCCCCGGCGACGACGCGCGACGTCGTCGTGGTCAACCTGGACTCCTACCTGTTCACCGAGGAGAACATCGCCGACCACCCGCTGCGTCGGTTCGTCGAGCACGCGAACGCGCAGGGACTCGAGGTGCGGTCGATGATCAACGCGTCGGGCGACTTCAACCGGTTCTCGCTCGACCTGATCCCGCCGATCGAGATCGACGTCGCGCCGTTCAAGGCGGCGATCGACCCGGACCTGCCGCACAAGGACTTCCACCGCACGTTCAACGAGGCGCTCGCCGCGCACCCGTCGTTCAGCGCGCGCTACAACGACTGCCGGTTCGCGTTCGGCAAGCGTCTGCACGGCTGGCTCCCGTTCCTCGCCTTCGACAAGCCCGCGGCCTTCCTCGGGATGGCGGCGCGACGGGGGATGCCGAAGGACTACTTCGGCGACGACACGTTCCTGTGCGCCGTGCCACGCCGGAACCCGATGACGCGCGCCCAGCTCGACGCGATGGCCGACGGCATGATCGCGAAGCTCGACCACTTCGTCGACCAGGAGGACGCGCTCAGCGCACGTGTCGCGGAGCGTCGCGAGGAGCTCTGGGGTCAGCTCCAGGGGCAGGCCGCCGACTTCGTCGATGCTCTGGCCTGAGCCACGACCGGCCCGCGGCCACCCGGTCATCGATCCCGCACCGACGTGGCAGAGTGCTCGCCATGACTGAGTTCTCTGCTGCTCCAGGTGAGGATGTCGCGCCCGCGCCGCTGCGCGCCGTGGTGACGGGGGCGTCGTCGGGCATCGGGGAGGCGTGCGTGCGTCTGCTGCGCGCCCGCGGCTGGGACGTCGTGGCGTTCGCGCGCCGCGCGGACCGGCTCGCGGACGTCGCCGAGCGGACGGGAGCCCACCCCGTCGTGGGCGACGTGACGTCGGACGACGACGTCGCGCGCCTCGTCGACCAGGCGTCCGCGCGCGGTCCGGTGCACGCGCTGCTCAACATCGCCGGGTTCGGCCTCGGCGTCGACCACGTCGACGCGGCGAAGATCGACGAGTGGCGCGACATGTACGAGACGAACGTCCTCGGCACGATCCGCGTGACCCAGGCGTTCCTGCCGCACCTGCGCGCGTCGCGTCGTGGCGACATCGTGTTCATGACGTCCACCGCGGGTCACGACACCTACGTCGGCGGCTCCGGGTACGTCGCGTCGAAGCACGCGCTGCTCGGCGTCGCGAAGACGCTGCGGCTCGAGCTGGTCGGCGAGCCGATCCGCGTGATCGAGATCGCGCCCGGCCTGGTCCACACGCCCGAGTTCTCGCTCAACCGCTACCACGGGGACCAGTCCGGCGCCGACGCCGTCTACGCGGGCGTCGTCGACCCGCTGACCGCGGACGACGTCGCGGACGTCGTGACGTTCGCCGTGACGCGCCCGCACCACGTCAACATCGACTCGCTGATCCTGCGGCCCGTCGCCCAGGCGTCGACCTACTCGCTGTGGCGCGCGCCGCTCGAGCCCAAGGGCGTCGACGGCTGACGCCCACGCGGACCTGACAGGTGCCTGACGGACCCGCCGCGCACACGGGTGCGGGTAGCGCCCACGGCCGTGCGCGGCGCACCCTGGTGACGTGAGCACCTCGACCCCCGCGCCTCCAGCGTCCCCTGCCCCGCCGGCCCCCGGCGCCCGGGCGTCGGGACCGACGCCGGGCCGCTCGCGCGCGGGCCTGTGGGCGGCGCTCGCCGGGGTCGCCGCCGCGGTCGCCGGGTTCGCGGTCGCCGAGCTCGTCGCGGCGTTCGTTGCGCCGGGGTCGAGCCCGCTGTTCGCCGCCGGGGCGGGGGTCGTCGACGCGGTCCCCGCGCCGCTCAAGGACTTCGCGGTCGAGACGTTCGGGACCGCGGACAAGGCGGTGCTGCTCGGGACGATGGTCGTCGTGATCGCGGCCGGTGCCGCGCTCGCCGGCTGGCTCGAGCTGCGACGACCGCCTCTCGGCGCGATCCTGCTCGGCGCGGTCGGGGTCGTCGCGGCGGTGGTCGCGGTCGTGCGACCCGGGGCGAGCCTCACGTGGGCGCTGCCCAGCCTCGTCGGGGTCGGCGTCGCGGTCCTGCTGCTGCGTGCGGCGGTCGGCACGCTCCGCCCGGCGTCTCCCGTGTCGTCGCCGGGCGCGAGCGGGGTCGACCGACGACGGTTCCTCGTCGTGACGGGACTGACGGTCGCGGCGGGCGTCGTCGCGCTCGCCACGTCGCGCGCCGTCTCGGCGGGCAACCGTGTGGTGAGCGCGGCGCGTGACGCGCTCCGCCTGCCCGCGGCGTCGGTCACCGCACCCGCCGTGCCTGCCGGGGCCGACCTCGGCGTGCCCGGGCTCGCGTCGTACGTCACGCCGAACGACGGCTTCTACCGGATCGACACGGCCCTGCGCGTCCCGCAGGTCGACCCGGACTCGTGGTCGCTGCGGGTCACGGGCCTCGTCGACACGCCGTTCGAGCTGACGTTCGCGGAGCTGCTCGACCTCCCGCTCGTCGAGCACCACCTGACCCTCACCTGCGTCTCGAACGGTGTCGGCGGCGACCTCGTCGGCAACGCGCTGTGGCTCGGGTTCCCGGTCCGCGAGCTGCTCGCGCGGGCCGGGGTCCAGGACGGCGCCGACATGGTCCTGTCCACCAGCGCCGACGGGTGGACGGCGAGCACCCCCCTGGACGTGCTGCAGGACCCGGACCGCGAGTGCCTGCTCGCGGTCGGCATGAACGGCGAGCCCCTGCCCGCCGAGCACGGCTTCCCCGCGCGGCTCGTCGTCCCCGGGCTGTACGGCTACGTGTCCGCGACCAAGTGGGTCACCGAGCTCAAGGTCACGACGTTCGCCGACGACGTCGCCTACTGGTCGACGCGCGGCTGGTCCGAGCGCGGGCCGGTCAAGCTCGCGTCGCGCATCGACACGCCGCGTGCCGGCTCGTCGGTCGACGCGGGACCGGTGACCGTGGCGGGCGTCGCGTGGGCGCAGCACACGGGGATCGACGGCGTCGAGGTGCGCGTGGACGACGGCCCGTGGGAGGCGGCCACGCTCGCCGAGACCGTCGGGCCGGACACGTGGCGGCAGTGGTCGTTCGACTGGGACGCCGCCGGCGCCGGGTCTGGGGACCACGTGCTCAGCGTGCGTGCGACCGACGCGGACGGGACCGTGCAGACGTCGACGGTGGCGGCACCGGCGCCCGACGGCGCGAGCGGCTGGCACGACGTCGACGTCCGCGTCGGCTGAGACCGGGCCGCCGCGACCTCGTCGCCCCGCAGGGTTGTGCTCGTGCGGAACGGCTGGCACGATTCTCCCGTGACCTCCCGCGCGCGCACCACGAGCACCCCGCTCGTCCCCGCGCGCCCGCAGGTCGGCGTCGTCTCCTCCTGTTGTTGACGGCTCGCGGCGCCACGCGCAGCCGACCAGGCGTCCGCGAGCAGCCCTCCGCCCCTCCCTACCGGTAACCGTCGAGGTTCCCGAGCGCGGGGCGCGACGGTCACCGGTCCTCCCGCCCGGCTCAGCGATGAGTCCGGGTCCCGGGCCGGGTCTGCACCACCGACGCCCGTCACCGGCCCGCAACGGCCGGTCACCCGCCGACCAGGCAGGACGAGAGACGACATGTACCTCCCCGTTCCCCAGCACCGCAGCATCTCCGGTCCCACGGCCACGCTCCGCCGGAGCGCGTCGCTCGCCGTGCCGTCGGTGCCACCTGTGCCACCTGTGCCACCGGTGCCACACCGGCCCGTCGAGGACGCCGAGCCACCGCTCACGCTGGAGTGGCTCGTGGCCCGCGACATCGACGCGTTCAGCCGGCGCCGCGGCGCTGCCGTCCTGCCGGTCTGAGGCGGCGGTCGCAGCAGGACGGACCGGGACGCGTGACGTCCCTAGCCGGAGACCCGGGATCCACGAGACCCGACCAGCACCCCGCCGAGCTCCTTGCGCGAGGTGATGCCGAGCTTCGAGTAGACCTTGCGCAGGTGCCACTCCACGGTCCGCGCACTGATGAACAGCTGACCCGCGATCTCCGGGTTCGTCCGGCCCTCCACGGCGAGTCGGGCGATCTGTGCCTCCTGCTCCGTCAGCTCGACCGCGGACTGGACCGTGCGGCGTCGGGCCGTGGCACCCGTCGCCGCGAGCTCGCGGCGGGCCCGCTCGGCGAACGCGTCGGCGCCCATCTCGGACAGCATGTCGTGCGCGATCCCGAGCTGCTCGCGGGCGTCGACCCGCCTGTTCTCCCGGCGCAACCACTCCCCGTAGACGAGGTGCGTGCGGGCGGTGAACCACCGGACGCGGGTCCGGGACAACCGGTCGATGGCTTCGCGGTAGGCGGCCTCCGCCGTCGGTCCCTTGGACAGCAGTGCCCGGCTGCGGGCCGCGGTCCCGAGCGCCCAGTCTGTTCCGCACGCCTCGGTGATCCCGGCGAGCCGGTCCATCGCCGCGTGGGCGCGCTCCGGCACCCCGGCGTGCGACGCCGCCTCGACGAGCTCGACCATGGACCAGCTCGCGAGACCCACGTCCTCGAGACGGGCGCTGCCTCGCTGCGCCGCGACCAGCGCCTCGTCGTAGCGCCCCAGCCCGTTGGCGAGCATCGCACCCGCCCACGAGCTGCTGGCGATCCACTGACCCTCACGTCGCGCCTCGACGTCCGGCTCGACCTCAGCGAGCACGGCGGCCATCTCGTCCGCGCGCCCCCGCCAGGCCGAGACCAGCATGGAACCGTACGGGGCCCCCGGATTCCCGGTGGCGGAGACGACGACGCTCCACTCGCCCGCCATGGTCTGCGCGCGTGCCAGCCGTCCGCAGAACAGCTGGAGGGCGACCCCGGACTGCAGCCCGACGGGGAGCATCCGCAGCTGGCCCCGGTCCCGGGCGACGTCGATCATGCGGTCCGAGAGCTCCTCCCACGCCGCGTCGTCCCAGACCACGTGCGACGTGCGAGCCACCAGCGGGAGCCAGCGCAGCTGCGGGTCCCCGGTCGTCGTGTCCGCACGCGTGGCACGGATCGCTCCCTGGAGCAGCGGTGCGCCGGCCGCGTAGCCGTCGACGACCACGGTCGCCAGGCCCTCCAGCAGGAGGATCGTCGAGGTGCGCTGGTCCGGCGGGGTCGACGTCACCGCGGGAGACGCCCGCACGGCCGACGCCACCGCAGTCATCTCGTCGCCGACCGCCAGGCGCCCGCCGTTCAGCGCGGCGTAGAACGCGTCCCGGTAGGTCTCGCGCGCCAGCTCGGCGTCGACCGGCTCGAGCCGACGGGCGGCGCTGAGCAGCGGTGACTCGTGGCCGTGGCCGAGGGCGCTCGCGATCTGGGCGCGCAACAGCTGCGCGCGGGCCTGTGCGGACTCGTCCACCGTCCCGGTCTCGACGACCGGCAGCAGCCGGAGGGCTCGCTCGGGCGCGCCCGCCTGAAGCGTGCAGTACGCCGCGAGCAGGGCCCGCTCGGCCCGCCGGCCGGGATCCGGTGTCAGGGCCGCAGCGCGTTGACGGAACGCGGCAGCCGCGGCGAACCCCCCGCGCTCCTGGGCACGGCTCGCCGACCGGTCGAGCTGGGCCGCCACGTCCTCGTCGAGGCCCGACGTCGCGTGGGCCAGGTGCCACGCCCTGCGGTCCGGGTCGAGACCGGGGTTCGTGGCGTCGGCCAGCGCGCGGTGGGCGGCGCGCCGCTCCGCGGCCGAGGCGGTGCGGTACACCGTCGAGCGCACCAGGGGGTGCCGGAACCGCACCTCGCCACCGAAGTCGACGAGGTCGTCCGCGACCGCCGGCGCGGCCTGGGCGACCGTGAGCCCGAGCCGCGTCGCGGCACGCCAGATCAGGACCGGGTCCTGGCGTGGCTCGGCGGCCACCACGAGCAGCAGCCGCCGCGTGGCCTCGGGCAGCTCGTCGATCCTGCGCTCGTAGCTGCGCTCGATCCGGCTCGGCAGTGCACGCGCCCCGGTCATCCCGAACCCGCCCGCGAGCTCGTCGGGAGACAGCCCGCGCGGGAGCTCGAGCAGGGCCAGCGGATTGCCGTCGGCCTCGGCGAGCAGCTGTCGGAGCACGTCCTCGTCCAGGCGTCCCGGGACGGTGGCGCTGACGAGCGTCCGGGCGTCGTGGTCCGACAGGCCGACGAGGTCGAGGTGTGGCAGGTCCCACGACACGGACCCGGCCCGCACGGGGCGTGAGGTGCTGACGATCGCCACCGGGTCGGCACCCAGCCGTCGTGCGACGAACGTGAGCGTCTCCGCCGAGGCGTGGTCGAGCCAGTGCGCGTCGTCGACCAGGCAGACCAGCGGACGCTCGCGCGCGGCCTCGGACATCAGTCCGAGCACGGCGAGCCCGACCATGAAGCGGTCGGGCGCACCACCATCCGTGAGGCCGAAGGCGGCTCCCAGAGCGTCCCGCTGCGGGGGAGGAAGGGTGGGGAGGTTCCCCAGCAGAGGCATGCAGAGCTGGTGGAGACCGGCATACGCGAGCTCCATCTCGGACTCGACGTTCGTCGCCCGCACGACCAGGCACCCCGTCGCCCGTTCTCCCAGGTAGCGCAGGAGCTCCGTCTTGCCGACGCCCGCGTCACCGCGGATGGACAGGACCGCGCCGTGGCCCGCGCGCAGGCCTTGCACGAGGCCGTCCAGCACGCCGCACTCGTGCTCTCGTCCGATCAGGGATCCGGTCGTGAAGGTCGTCCGTGTCATCTCGAGCCCTCTCGGAGGCGCCGCTGGCGTGATGCTACCCGGGCGCTCGGGGCCCGGTCCTTCCGATCACAGCGCACGCCCGGGTCGAGCACACCCGTGCATCCCCCGGGGGTGCACCCGGGCGCGAGGCCCGGGATGGCGAACCGATCCTGGGAGCGGAGCCGCCGCCGACAGGGCGCGGCGCCACCGATGAAGGGGAAGAGGGACCTCAGATGACGGACTCGACAGGCTCGACCGGCTCGCACGGATCGACCGGTCCGACGCGTGTCTGGATGATCACCGGGAGCTCGCGCGGCTTCGGCCGTGAGCTGGTCGCCGCGGCGCTCGAGGGCGGCGGCCTCGTCGCCGCGACGGCCCGGGACGCCCGGTCGTTGGCACCGCTGGTCGAGCGCTACGGGGCCCACCGGCTGCTCGCCACGAGGCTCGACGTCACGAGCGCGGACGACGCGCGGCGCGCGGTCGCCGAGACCGTGGAGGCGTTCGGACGCCTCGACGTCGTGGTCAACAACGCGGGGTACGCGAACAGTGCGCCCATCGAGGAGATGCCGGAGGACGACTTCCGTGCGCAGGTCGAGACCAATCTCTACGGCGTCGTCAACGTCACTCGCGCCGCGCTGCCGGTCCTGCGCACGCAGCGCTCGGGGACGTTCCTGCAGTTCTCGTCCGTGGGGGGACGGGTCGGGGGGACGCCCGGCATGGGCGCCTACCAGGCCGCCAAGTTCGCCGTCGAGGGGTTCTCCGAGGTCCTTGCGGCGGAGATGCGCCCGCTCGGCATCCGGGTCGTCCTCGTCGAGCCCGGAGCCTTCCGCACGGACTGGCAGGGCGGTTCCATGACGATGTACCCCGTCGGACCGGACTACGAGTCGACCGTCGGGACGATCCACGAGTTCCGGCGGTCGAGCCAGGGCAACCAGCCGGGCGACCCCGCGCGCGCCGCGCGGCTGCTCGTGGACCTCGTCGACCACGACGAGCTGCCGATGCGCCTGCCCCTGGGCGCGGGCGCCGTGGACCAGATCCTCGCCAACGAGCAGCGCCGTATCGCGGAGACCACCGACTGGGCGGCGTTCAGCCGCTCGGCCGACTTCCCGTCCGTCTAGCAGCCCACCCACATCAAGGAGATCTCTCATGCACACCCCCAAGACCTGGTTCGTCACGGGCGCCGGCAGCGGCCTCGGCCACGCGCTGTCCTTCCGGGCGCTCGAGCTCGGTGACAGGGTCGTCCTCGCCGCGCGTTCCGGGAACGACCTGACGGACGTGGAACGGAAGTTCCCGGACTCCGCCCTGGTCGTCGAGCTCGACGTGACCGACACCGCGCAGCGCCGACAGGCCGTCGAGGACGCCGACGCGTGGTCCGGCGGACCCGACGTGCTGGTGAACAACGCCGCCGTCGACTTCATCGGGGCCGTCGAGGAGCAGCGCGAGGAGGACCTCCGCGCGCAGCTCGAGGTCAACTTCTTCGCGGCGGCCGAGCTCACGCGTCTCGTGCTGCCCGGCATGCGCGCGCGCCGTCGCGGCACGATCGTCAACGTCTCCTCGATGGACGGGATCGCGAGCCTGCCCGCGAACGGCTTCTACTCCGCGAGCAAGTTCGCCCTGGAAGGGCTGACCGAGGCGCTGTGGCAGGAGATCGAGCCCATCGGCCTGCGGGCGTTCCTCGTCGAGCCCGGGTCCTTCCGCACCGGTATCGAGCATCGCACCCACGTCTCGGGAGACCTGATCGAGGACTACGACGCGACGTCGGGCAGCTTCGTCCGGACCGTCGCCGACGTCCGGCCGGAGATGTTCCCGGGCGACCCGCTGCGCGCCGCGGACGCGATCATCCGCAACGTGCGTGCCGCCGAGCCGCGCCGACGGCTCATCCTCGGGAGCGACGCCCACCGCCGCATCGGGGTCAAGGTCGCCGAGCTCCAGGCGGACCTCGACGGCGGCCGCGAGCTCGCGATGTCCACCGACTACCCCGGCAGCGGGCCCGCCGTCCTCTGACGGCCCACCGGCGACACCCTGGAGGAATCATGTCCGACGCACCGATCGTCCTCGTCACGGGCGCCGACAGGGGACTGGGGCTCGCGACCGCGCGCCGGTTCGCCGAGCTCGGCTCGACCGTTCACCTCGGCAGCCGCGACGAGGGCCGCGGCCAGGAGGCCGTGCGCGAGCTCGAGCGCACCGGGCACGGCGCCCGGCTCGTGCTCGTCGACATCACCGACGACGACTCCGTGCAGGGGGCCGCGCAGCGGATCGAGGCCGAGCACGGGCATCTCGACGTCCTGGTGAACAACGCCGGGATCCTCGTGCGCAAGCCCGCCCTCGAGGTCGCCGCCGCCGACGTGCGCGCGGAGCTCGAGACCAACGTCGTCGGCCTGGTCCGCGTCGTGCGGGCGATGATCCCGCTGCTGCGTGCCTCACCCTCAAGTACGCGAACGCGTTCCGGTCCGACCCGGCCCTCGCGCACGTGACCGTCGTCGCGGTCACGCCCGGGTACACGGCCACCGCGCTCAACGGGTTCCGGGGCACGCGGACACCTGAGGAGAGCGCAGCCGCCGTGGTCGAGCGGGCGATCGTCGTGGGCGACGGCGACTCGGGCGGGTTCTTCGACGACGCGGGCCGCGTGCCGTGGTGACGACGACGCCCGCCGTCACGGGTCGAGGGCGGCGGCCAGCTCCTTGCGCGAGGAGATGCCGAGCTTGAGGAAGACCTTGTGCAGGTGCCACTCGACCGTGCGGGGGCTGACGAAGAGCTTGGTGCCGATCTCGGTGTTGCTGCTGCCGGTGGCGGCGAGGCGGGCGATCTCCGCCTCGTGCGCGGTCAGCCCCTCGAGGACCTCGGTGCGCCGGCCGCGCACGCGGACCCCGAGCCCGCCCAGCGCGCGCCGGGCCCTGTCCTCGTACCCCTCCATACGGCTTGCGACGAACAGGTCGTGCGCGGCGCCGAGCTGGCCCCGGGCGTCGTCGGTGCGCCCTGCCCGCCGCAACCACTCCCCGTAGGACAGGTGCGCGCGTGCGAGCTCCGGGCGGGCTGGCGTGCGTCCCAGCAGGTCCACGGCCTCGCGGTACAGGGCATCCACGTCCGCCCCGGCTACGGTGTCGGCCTCGGCCAGCATCGCCCGGCAGCGCGCCTCGACCCCCTGGGCGAGGACGGTCCCGCCGGCCTGGGTGGCGTCGATCACGCGGTCGAGCGTCCGGTGGGCCTCGTCGGTCCGTCCGGTCTTCACCGCCGCCTCGATCAGCTCGGGAGCCGCGCGGAGGGACACGAAGAGCTCCGGGGTGTCGTCGAACGCCGCGAGCGCGGCGTCGAACGCCTCGGCGTGCCGGCCCTGGGCGTTGTAGAGGACGGCCGTCGACCACCGGGCGTGCTGCACGGTGACCCCCTGGCCCCACTCGTGCGCGCGGCGCTCGCTGGCCTGCAGCAGGGGCATCGCCTCGGCCTCCCGGCCACGCATGCCGAGGTACAGGATCGCGCCGAACGGGGCGACCTGGCTCCCGGTTGCGCTCGTGACCGCCGCCGCCTCCTCGACGAGCGCGGACGCGGAGTCCAGGTCGCCTACGAGGCAGGTCTGCTGCACCAGCACGTTCAGGTCGACGGCGAGGATCCCCAGGGCGCCGGTTCTCCGGGCGAGCTGGACCGCTCGCGACGCCAGGGTGACGCACGAGCCCAGGTCCCACACCATGGAGGCCGCCGCGGCGGCGAGCCAGCCGAACCGCAGGATCTCCTCCGGCGTGACCCCGTCGCCCAGGTAGGCCGCGACCGCGCGCCGGAGCACGGGGGCCGCCGCGCCGCGGCCCTGCGTCATCGCGAGGGACAGCCCCTCGAGCACGACGTCGTACGGGCGCGTCGGTCCGGGTGCCGGTGGCGCCGAGAGGGCGGCGCGCGAGACGTCGACGAGCCCGCTGCCCGGGGACGCGAGCGGTCCGGCGAAGAGGGCCGCGCTCCACGCGCCGAGGTAGGTGCTGCGCGCGAGCGCAGGGTCCAGGCGCTCGAGCGTCCGTGCGGCCCCGAGCATGAGCGCCGGGCCGTCGGCCCCGCGGCTGCGCGAGTACGCCGCGTCGGCGCGCACGAGGTCCACGCGGGCGCGCTGCAGCTCGTCGAGCGGACCGGTCGTGGCGGCGACGAGCATGTCGTCCGTCGCGTCGAACGCACCAGCCTCGAGGCTCGCCTCTGCGGCTCGTAGCGCCCGTGCGGCCCGGGCGGCCCGGTCCGGCGTCAGCATCGTCGAGCGGCGCAGGAACGCCGCCGAGGCGGCGACCCCGCCGCGGGCACGGGCACGCACCGCACCACGCTCGAGCTCCACGGCGACCTCTTCGTCGGGCCCCGGGGTCGCCGCCGCGAGGTGCCAGGCCCACCGGTCCGGGTCGGTGGCGCGGTCGGTGACCTCCGCGAGCGCGGTGTGGGCGGCACGTCGTGCCGCCGGCGAGGCGGAACGGTAGGTGGCCGACCTGGCGAGGGGATGGCGGAACAGCACGCGCTCACGGACCACGAGCAGGTCGTCGGACGAGTCGGGGTCCGTCCCCTCGATCCCCAGGTGTGCCGCGGCGCGCCAGAGCAGGACCGGGTCGCCGCTCTGCTCGGCCGCCGCGAGGAGCAGGAGGCTGCGCACGTCGTCGGGCAGCGCGGCGACACGGCGCTCGAAGCTCGCCTCGACCCGGCTCGGCAGCGCGCGGCCGTCGGTGGGCCCGACGCCGCCCGTGAGCTCGTCGGCGCGCAGTCCCCGCGTCAGCTCGACCAGCGCGAGAGGGTTGCCGCGGGTCTCGGCGACGATCCGGTCGAGGACCTGCTCGTCGAGGAGCCCGGCGACGACCGATCGCAGCAGCGCGCGGGCCGGCTGGTCCGCCAGCCCCTCGACGACGAGCTCGGGCAGGCCGGCGAGGTCGCCGTCGGTCTGCGACGCGCGCCTGCCGAAGACCATCGCGACCGCCTCGGCGCCGAGCCGTCGCGCGACGAAGGCGAGGACCTGCACGGAGGCGCGGTCGAGCCACTGCGTGTCGTCGACGAGGCAGACGATCGGACGGTCGCCCGTCGCCTCGGAGAGCAGCGACAGCGTGGCGAGCCCGACGAAGAAGCGGTCCGGGACGTCGCCGCCCTCGTACCCGAACGCGATCCGGAGCACGGCGGCCTGCGGACCGGGGAGCCGGTCCAGGAGGTCGAGGAACGGCGCGCACACCTGGTGCAGTCCCGCGAAGACCAGCTCCATCTCCGACTCGACCCCCGACGCCCGCACGACGTGGCAGTCAAGGGCGTTCTCGCCGAGGTGGTCCAGCAGCGCGGACTTGCCGACCCCGGCCTCGCCGCTCAGGACGAGAGCGGCGCTGCGGCCCGAGCGCACGGTGGCGACCAGGCGGGCGAGCTCGTCGCACTCGCGGCGGCGTCCGAGCAGCGGTCCGGGCGGAGCGCCGAACGGCGCGGGCGTTCCCATGGCGACAGTATGGAGGTGGCGTCCGCGTGCGGCCCGGCGGTACGACGACGGGCGGCCGGGTGACCCCGACCGCCCGCGCGTCTCCTGCTGGCAGGCCCGTCGATCAGGCCACGGCGGCGACGGCCTCGAGGACGACGTCCGTGACCTCGCCCGGGTGCGACACCCCGACCGCGTGGGACGCCCCCTCGATCTCGACGACGGCGCGTGCCCCTGCGCGCTCCGCCATGAAGCGGACCGCCTCGGGCGGGATGTTGAGGTCCCCGCCCGCGAGGACGAACCAGGACGGGACCCGCTGCCACGCGGGAGAGCCGGTCGCGAGCTCCTCGGTCAGCGCGACCTCGGCGACCGGCCGCTGGCCGGCGGCCATGAGCGCGGCCTCGTCAGGGTCGACGTCGGCGGCGAACTGGCCACCGAACAGCTCCGGCAGGATCGCGAGCTCCGTCCCGCCACCCGTGAGCGGGTAGGTCGTCAGGGTGGCCCCGAGCGTGCTCCCCGGGAACTTCCCGGTGAGCTCGAGCGCGCTCTCCCCGGTGTCCGGGGCGAACGCCGCGACGTACACCAGTGCCGCGACGTTCGGGGTGCTCGCGGCAGCCTGCGTGATGACGTTCCCGCCGTAGGAGTGCCCGACGAGGACGACGGGACCCGCGACGGAGGCGACGACGTCGTGCACGTAGTCGGCGTCACCGGAGAGCGACCGCAGCGGGTTCGCGACGGCGATGACGGGGACGTCCTTGCCCTGCAGACGGGCGATGACGCCGTTCCAGCTGGACGACTCCGCGAAGGCGCCGTGGACGAGGACGACGGTGGGTTGGCTCATGACGATCTCCTGGGTGAGGTGGTGACGCAGCGGTAGCTGGCCGCGGCGTCCGGGTCCCCGTGACCCCGGTACCGGGACTCGGCCGGGTAGGGGCACAGGTTGCGCTCGACGACGGTGCCGTCCTTGCGCGTGGTGGCCGCGGGCAGGGTCTGCGGTGCGACGCCGTCCTCGACCCAGCTGACCATCGCGGCCAGCGGGTCGGTCGGGACCGGACCGAGCCCGTCCTGGCAGTGGGTGACTCCCGGTGCGAGGAAGAGCCGGTAGTAGTCGTCGACCGATCCTCGCGACCGTGCGGCGACCGTGTCGTAGTAGCGGATGGTGCCGCCGACCGGGACGAGCTGGTCGGCGAGGCCCTGCCAGGTCAGCAGCTTGCCGCCGGAGCTGCGGAACGCCGACAGGTCGGTCTGGTCGCTGCCGATGGTCCAGTGGTACTGGAGCACCGACCTCAGGAAGAGGACCGTGTACTGCGCGTACGTGATCTTGCTGAGGTCGAGCCCACGGTCGCGGGCGACGAAGTCCTGCACCCACGAGCCCGCGACGGGGAAGGCGTCCGGTCCGCCCAGGGCGGAGAGGTCCGCGCCCCGCGGAAGGCCGTACCAGAGCGGGAGGCCGATCGTCGTCGTCGGGCCGTCCCACATCTTGCGCACGACCGTGGCGTCCTTCGCCGTGATCGTCACCTGCTGCCCGTCGCAGTCGATCGTGGTCCCTACGAGGGTGCGGGGGTCGAACGAGCAGTCGAGCGGGTCGCCGATCACGCCGTCGGTCACGCCGTCGAGCGGGTCGCACTTCTCGACCGCCGCGGCGGTGAACGCGTCGAGCTCGCACTTCGCCATCGGGTTCTTCTCCTGGTTCATCACGACGTGCGGCCAGAGCGCCGCGACCGCGAAGCGGTCCCACGAGATGGCCGGCGCGTTCGCGACGATGCCGTCGAAGTCGTCCGGGTGGCGCTGCGCCTCCATGTAGCCCTGCCGGCCACCGGTGGAGCAGCCGTTCCAGTAGGAGTACGACGCCGGCGTGCCGTAGTAGGTCGTGACGACCGCCTTGCCGACCACGGCGAGCTCGTGCGAGCTGCGCTCGGCGAAGTTCTTCAGCAGGGTCTGGTCGACCGTGCCGTCGTCCTTCAGCGCCCACGGGCTGGTGTACCCGGTCACGGGCACGGCGCCGGCATCGGTCGAGCCGACGGCGTAGCCGGCCTTGACGGCCTGCGCGAACGAGAGGCCGAAGGTGCCGGCCGCGTACCCGGACCCGCCGAGGGCCTGGAACCGGCCGTTCCATCCGGACTCGGGCAGCCACAGCTCGATGAGCTCGGTGTCGCCGGGCTTGCCGTGCGTGAGGGTGATGGAGACGTCGCAGAACGCGGGCACGTCGGCCACGGTGATCGGCGGGCCCGTGGTGCCGAGCGGCGCCGGGTACTCGAACGTCCCGCCGGGGTCCCGGCTCGCGTCCACGGTGGTGACGGTCGCACCCGGAGGTGCCTTGACCGTGATGTCGTCGCAGGTGGGGGGCGCGGCGGCCGGCTTCGTGGCCGGTGCCGTGCCGTGCGTGCCGCTCTGCACGTGCGGGGCCGCGGACGCCGTCGGTGCCGCGAGCAGTGGCAGCGCAGCGGCCAGCAGGAGAAGTCTGTGTCTCAGCGGTGATTTCATGATCCTTCGTCCTTCGTTCGGGTGCCCTGGCGGGCGGAGGTCAGGGGACTCGCGGGTCGTGGGATGCGCTCACCTCCCGGGGCACGCGACGGCGCCCGAGTCCCGGAGCGCGGCGAGCGCGGGGACGAACGCCTCGGAGAAGGTCGGGAACGGTTGGATCGTGTCCTGCAGGACGTCGAGCGGGACCTGCGCGCGGATCGCGAGGGTCGCCTGCCCGATCCACTCGCCGGCCTCGGGCCCGACGGCGTGGGCGCCGGTCAGGCGCCGGCCGTCGCTGAGCAGGGCGAGGTACCCCTCGGAGGTGGCGTGGTCCCGGGTGTAGGTGGCGAGCCGTGCGACGTCGGTCAGTCGCGCGACGCCGCTGAACCGGTCCTCCGTGACGCCCACGGCGGCCGCCTGCGGGTCGGTGAAGACGACGCGCGGCACGGCCTCGTAGTGGGCAGCCCGCTCGCCGCCGAGGATGTTCGTCGCGGCGACGTCGGCCTGGTACTTGCCGACGTGCGTCAGCGGCCAGATGCCGGTGACGTCGCCGACGGCCCACAGGCGGTGGTCGACGCGGAGGCGCTCGTCGACCGGGACGCCGCGGCGGTCGGGCGTGACCCCGACGCTCTCGAGGCCGATCCCGTCGACCCGCGGGCGTCGGCCCGTGGCGACGAGCAGGCGCTCGCCGCGCAGCTCCTGGCCCCCAGCGAGGGTGAGGACGACCTCGGGCCCGTCCTGACGGGCCGAGACGGCCTCGGCCCGCAGCACGATCTCGATGCCGTCGCGACGCAGGTACTCGCCGACCGTGGAGCCCAGGCGCTCCGGCTCGTGGGCCAGGACCCGGTCCGCGTTCCCCACGAGCACGACCTGAGCGCCGAGACGGCGGGCCGCCTGCGCGAGCTCGACGCCGACCGGACCCGTGCCGAGGACGAGCAGCCGTCGCGGGACGCGGGCCATGGCCGTCGCCTCGCGGTTGGTCCACAGGTCGTCGAGCTTCTGCAGGCCGGCCACCGGCGGCAGCGTGGGCTCCGACCCGGTCGCGACGACCACGTGCTCGGCCGTGTGCCGTACCCCGCCCACGTCGACCGCGCCGGGCCCGGCGAGCACACCGCGCCCGCGCAGAAGCGTGATCCCGGCGTCGTCGAGCCAGCGGACCTGGCCGTCGTCGGACCTGTCGGAGACCATGTGGTCGCGCCACGCGAGGGCCGCCTCGACGTCCACGCGGGCGCTCGCCGTCGCGGCACGCGCGGCGTGCGCGGCCTCGCCCGGGCGCAGCAGGGTCTTCGAGGGGATGCACGCCCAGTACGAGCACTCGCCGCCCACGAGCTCACGCTCGACGAGGGCGACGCGCGCGCCCCCGGCGGCGAGCGCCCCGGCACAGTGCTCGCCGGTGGCGCCGCCCCCGAGGACGATCGCGTCGAACCCGCTCATGTCGGGAGCTCCGCGCCGGCGCGCTCGCGCACCATGTACAGCGCGTACCAGGCGGGCCACTGCTCGTCGGCCGCGCCGATCCGCTGCTCGTGCTCGCCGTGCGCGACCGCGGCCCGCCGCAGCGCGGCCTCCAGCTCGTCCACGGACTCGTAGGTGGTGTCCACAGCGATCTCCTTCCTGGCGCGGGTCGCGCCGGTGGGTGTCGGTCCGGTTCACCGGCCCGGTCGACGGACCGCGACCTCCTGCAGGTACCAGGTGTTGCCGTCCGGGTCCTGGAAGGACGCGAACGAGCCGTAGCTGCGGCGCTGCGGGTCGGGGCCGACGACGCGGTCGACGTCGCCGGCGTGGTGGAAGGCGCCGCCCGCGTCGTGGAAGACGTCGCTGACGTCGACGCCCCTGGCGATCAGGGCGTCACGAGCGGCGACGACGTCCTGGACGGCGAGCATGAGGCTGTCGGTCGATCCGGGAGCGGCCGCGGAGATCTTCGCGCCGAAGATGACCGACGCCGGCGAGCCGGGCGGGGTGACCTGGACGACGCTGAGGCCGTCGGCCACGGTGAAGTCGGCGTCGAGGCGCCAGCCGAGCGTGGAGACGTAGAACTCCTTGGCCCGGTCGACGTCGGACACGGGCACGACGGCGACCTCGAGGCGGAGCTCGTCCCCGGTGGGTGGAGCGGTCGTGGCCTCGGTCTCGGTGGCCTGCTGGGTGTCGGTCATGGTGGCTCTCCTTCGTCTGGTGGGTACGTCACCACCGTCGTCCGGCCGCGCACCCCCTCGCGCCCGTGCCGCGTACGGGCCGCACCCCTGGCCGGTGCACCCGGGGACCGACCGGCGACCCCGGGCCACGCCCGCACGTGTCCGTGCCAGGGGTCCTCCCTGGCGACTGGACACCGGTACCGGCGCGACCGTCGGTCGTAGCGGCACGAGGCCGCGACGAGACCGAGGAGAGCGTCATGACCGATCACTCGACCCACCCCCCGCTCGGCGCACCGGAGGTCGCGCCCCGGGACGCCGCGGCAGTCGGCACGGCCACCCTGCTGGGCGAGGTGATGGCGCTCGTGGCCGTCGCCGTCGGCGCGGCCACGCTCGGGGCCGCCGTCGGGCGGGAGCTCTCTCCGGGGACCGGCCTCCTGCTGACGATCGTCGCCGTCGGGATGCTCCTGCTCCAGTCCTTCGGCGGTGCACGCTTCCGGGCCGGTGGGTTCGCGGTGCTCTGGCTCACCGCCGTCGCCCTCGTCCTCGGCCTGGGGCTCGGTCCCACCGTCGCCTACTACGCATCGCTCGACCCGGGTGCGATCACCGAGGCCGCGTCCGTGACGGCACTGGTCGTCGCGGCCGTCGCCGCCACCGGCCTCGCGATCGGTCGCGACCTCGCGGGGTGGCTGCGGGTCCTGTCGGTGGTGGTGCTCGGCGTGGTCGTCATCGGGTGCGTGCTGCTGCTCGTCGGGTCCGGAGGCAGCCCGCTGCTCAGCCTCGCCATCGCCGTGGTCTCGGCGCTCCTCCTGCTCGTCGACTTCAACTACCTGCGCCGGCACGGGACCAAGGACGACGCCGTCCTCCTGGCCACCGGGATCTTCGTGTCGATCGTGAACCTGTTCGTCGCGCTGCTCGACCTCGTCGACCGAGGGCGGTGACGGACCGCCGCGGCCGTCCGGACCACCCGTGCAGCACGTGCCTCACGTGCCCCCCGGTCCCCGGGGTCGCACCCGTACCCGGCACGGGCGCGAAGGGTGCCGGGGCCGCGCGACTGTCGTCAGGTACCGAGATCCCGGTGCCCCGTCGTGAAGGAGGTCCGACCGTGTCCACTCCCGATCCCCGCGTGATCGCCCGGCTGCGGACGCGCCTGCCGGCCCGAGACGAGCCCGCGGGCACCGTCCTGGTGGCGTTCGACGCGTCGCGGGCCAGCCGCGGTCCCCTCCAGTGGGCGGCGGCCGAGGCCACCGCCCGCGGAGACGCCCTGCGTGTGGTCCGCGCCGTCACGGCGCCCGTGGCCTACATGGACCCCTGGACCCCCTGGCACGTGTGGTTCCCCTGGGCGGCCGCGGACGGGCCGGACCAGGGCGACCTCGTGTGGACGGCGGCGCGCAAGGATCTCGCCACGGCGGTGCTCCAGGCGCACTCGGTCGACCCTCTCCTGCCCGTCGACGTCGCGCTGCGACCCGGCCCCGTGTCCGCGGCGGTGCTCCACGAGGCGCACGACCACACGCTCCTGGTCGTCGCGAAGCGTCGCCGCGCCCGGCGGCTCCCGGGCGCCCGGCCCTCCGCAGCATGGGGGACCGTCCGGCGCTCGCCCGTCCCCGTCGCGGTCGTCGAGCTCGCCGACACGCCCGAGACCGGTCCGTCGACCGGACGCGTCGTCGTGGCGCTGCGCGGGAGAGGTGACCCCACGCCGGTCCTCGAGACCGCGTTCCGGTCCGCACGCCGGCGCAGGACCGGGCTGACCCTCCTGCACTCGTGGGACCGCGGCGTGCTGAGCGAGGTGGTGGGCGAGATGCTCGACCCGCACCGGCTGGTCTTCCCGGAGGTCGACGTCCGGTACCGCCGCGTGGACTCGCTCGTCCGCGCCGTCGTCGCCGAGTCGAAGGGCGCGGCCGTGACCGTCGTGGGTGCGCCCACGTCCTGGGCGGACGTCGCAGGCCGGGTCCTGCGTCGTCGGCTCGTCGGTGCCGTGCACGGTCCCGTCGTCCTCGTGCCGCCGGCACGGCCGACGCCCGACGAGCAGGTGCCCTCGTGAGGCGCGCCGCGAGCTCGATCGTCGTCGACGGTCGGCGCGCGGGCGCGCTCCTGCTCCTGCTCGCCACGGTGGTCGCGATCTGCTGGGTCAACCTGTCGCCGGACACCTACGACGCCGTGTGGTCGACGCCGCTCACCCTGGGCGCGGGCGACCTGCACCTCGACCTGACGGTACACGCCGCCGTCAACGAGGCGCTCATGGCGGTCTTCTTCTTCACCGTCGGGCTCGAGGTGCGGCGCGAGCTCGTGATCGGGGAGCTCACGACCCGGCGACGGGCCGTGGTCCCCGTGGTCGCGGCGGTGGCCGGGATGATCGTCCCCGCGGCGCTGTTCGTGCTCCTCGCGCGGGGGACGGGGCAGGAGCACGCCTGGGGGATCGTGATCTCGACCGACACGGCGTTCCTCGCGGGCGTGCTCGCGCTGGTGGCGCCCGGCGCCCCGGGCCGGTTGCGGACCTTCCTCCTTGCGCTCGCGGTGGTCGACGACGTCGGCGCCCTGCTCGTCATCGCGCTGGTGTACACCGACGGGTTCCGGCCGCTGCCGCTCCTGGTCGCCGCCGTCGGGCTCGTCGGGGTCTACCTCGTCCGGTTCGTCCGGACCGGCAAGGGGCCGCTGTACGCCACGCTCGCCGTGCTGGTCTGGCTCGGGTTCCTCGGGTCCGGCGTGCACCCGACGCTCGCCGGTGTCGCGATCGCGCTCGTCATCCCCGTGTTCCGGACGAGCCGGCGGGACGTCGACGAGGCGATGGGCCTGGTGCACACGTTCCGTCAGTCGCCCAGCAGCGCGTACGCGCGCGCCGCGGCCAACAGCCTGCGGGAGTCGGTCTCGATCAACGAGCGCCTCCAGGAGTCGTACGCCCCCTACGTCGCCTACGTGATCCTGCCGCTCTTCGCGCTCGCCAACGCGGGCGTCCGGCTCGACGCCGGGATCCTGGCCGACGCCGCCCGATCGCCCGTCACGTGGGGGGTCGTCGTCGCCCTGGTCGTCGGGAAGCTCGTCGGCGTCCTCGGGGCGAGCGCGGCGCTGCGGGTCCTGCGCCTCGGCGAGTTCGGACCGGGGCTGACCCTCGACCGGCTCGCCGGGGGCGCGGCGCTGTGCGGGATCGGCTTCACGATCGCGCTGTTCATCACCGAGCTCGCGATCGACGAGCCGGTGGCGCAGAACGAGGCACGCGTCGGCATCCTCGTCGCGTCCGTCGTCGCCTCCGTGCTCGGGGCCGCGATCTTCCGGCTCTCCCGGGCGATGCGCCCACCGACGGAGCCGGGCGCGACGCTCGCACGCGAGGTCGACCCGGCGCGCGACCACGTCGCCGGACGGGACGACGCACCGCTGACGATCGTCGAGTACGGCGACTTCGAGTGCGAGTTCTGCCTCAAGGCCTCGGGGTCGATCGACGAGGTGCGCCGGGCCCTCGGCGACCGGTTGCGCTACGTGTGGCGGCACGCCCCGCGCACGACGCTCCACCCGCACGCGCTCGCGGCCGCCGAGGCGTCGGAGGCCGCCGCGCTGCAGGGCGAGTTCTTCGGCTACCTGCGCAGCCTCTTCGAGGACCAGGGCCACGAGGACACCGCCGACCTGGTCCGCCGGGCCGCCGACCTCGGGCTCGACGTCGACCGGTTCGAGGCCGACCGGCGGTCGGAGCAGGTCGCCGCGCGTGTCCGCGACGACGTCCTCGACGCCGAGGCAATGGACGTCACCGGGGTGCCCACATTCTTCCTCAACGGGCGCCGGTACACCGGCCCGTTCGACGCGCGGGCCCTGGTCCGCGCGCTCGAGACCCCTCAGACCGACCCGCATCCCGCGGGTACGTCGACGACCCGTCGACGCCGTCCGGAACCGTCACACACCTAGGAGAGATCATGTCCGTCACCCGGTTCGAGCTCACGTCCTCGCTCAGCGTCCCCGAGCTCATGCGCGTCCTCACCGACTTCGGCCCGTCCCGGCCGCAGACCTGGCCCACGATCGACGCCGAGCACTTCCAGGTGCACGACCTCGGCCCGACCTTCGCCGAGGTCACCGAGGGGACCGCCGCGTCCTGGGAGCGGGCCCGCTACTCGTGGGACGTCGACGAAGGCCGCGTCGACATCACCACCCTCGACTCGAAGGTGTTCGGACCGGGCGGTGGCTGGACCTTCCTGCTCACGCCCGTCCCGGGCGGCACCCGCGTCGACGTGGAGCTGCGCCGTACGCCGCGCGGGCTGCGTCGCAAGCTGCTCGCGGCGCTCCTGCCGGTCGTGGGGCCGTCGTCGTTCCGCAAGTCGTTCGCGGTGCCGCTGGAGACGGTGCGGGTCGCGTGACGGTCCGGTGACCGTGCGCCCGGGCGGGCCCGGGACCGAGGAGAGGGCTGTTAGCCTGCGGCCATGGAGATCGAGGTCGACAGGGTGTAGCCATCGGGTGCCGGCAGGCTCCCGGTGGCTCCCTCACCCGGGCGCACCGCCGGCGCGACGAACACGTCGCCGCGGTGCGCGCCGTCGCCCACCCCTGTGCACCACCTCGATCTTGCCCGCCGTCGACCGTCCCCGCGGACCGTCCGGCGGAGAACGGAACGACCCCTCATGCCCAGCAGCATGCCCCGCGGCACGTCCAGCGCGTCCCGATCCGCCGTCGCCCTGCACGACCTCACCCTCGAGTGGCCCGACGGGTCGCTCGCCCTCGACCGGGTGAACGGTACGTTCACGACCGGGCGCACCGGCCTCGTCGGGCGCAACGGCACCGGAAAGTCCACGCTCCTGCGCCTCGTCGCGGGCGTGCTCACCCCCACGTCAGGCCGCATCGACACCGCGGGCGAGGTGGGGTACCTGCCGCAGGACCTCACGCTCGGCCACGACCGGACCGTCGCCGACCTCCTCGGCATCGCCGACACCCTGCAGGCGCTGCGCGCGATCGAGTCGGGCGACGTCGACGTGCGGCACTTCGACGCCGTCGGCGACGACTGGGACATCGAGGCGCGCGCCGACGAGGCGCTGCACGAGATCGGGTTCGGTGCCCGCGACCTCGACCGGCGGGTCGACCAGGTGTCCGGCGGCGAGGCCATGCTCGTCGCGATCACGGGCCTGCGCCTGCGCCGCACCCCGATCACCCTCCTCGACGAGCCGACGAACAACCTCGACCGCCCGACCCGGGCCGTCCTCGCGCGGTTCGTCGACTCCTGGCCCGGGACGCTCGTCGTCGTGAGCCACGACCTCGAGCTCCTCGAGCACATGGACTCCACGGCGGAGCTGCGGGCGGGAGCCCTCGAGGTGTTCGGCGGCCCGTACAGCGCCTGGACCGCGTACCGCGAGCAGGAGCAGACGGCGGCCGTCCAGGCCGCGCGCAGCGCCCAGCAGGCGCTGAAGGTCGAGAAGCGCCAGCGGGTCGAGGCCGAGACCAAGCTCGCCCGGCGCGAGCGCACCGGCCGCGCGACGCAGCGGGACGGCGGCATCCCGAAGATCCTCGCCGGCAACCGAGCGAGCAAGGCGCAGGCGTCGGCCGGTGCGATGCGGACCACCATGGACGACAAGGTCCGCTCGGCCCAGGCCGCGCTCGACGCGGCGGACGCGCGCGTGCGCACCGACGAGCACATCCACCTGACCCTGCCCGACCCGGACGTGCCCCGGGGCCGCCGGATCGCCGAGCTGCACGACGGTGATCGCACCGTGGTCGTGCAGGGGCCGGAGCGGGTCGCCCTGGTGGGGCCGAACGGGGTGGGCAAGTCGACGCTGGTGGAGCAGCTGCTCGGGCTCGCCGCGCACGTGCCCGGGCGGGCCCGGGGGGAGCTCCTGACGCAGCGGGCGGGCTACCTGTCGCAACGTCTCGACGACCTGGACGACGAGCGGTCCGCGCTCGACAACGTCCGCGACGTCGCACCGTCGGCGACGCCCGGTGACGTCCGCAACCAGCTCGCGCGGCTGCTCCTGCGCGGCGCGAGCGTCGACCGTCCGGTCGCCACGCTCTCGGGCGGCGAGCGGTTCCGGGTGAGCCTCGCACGCCTGCTGCTCGCCGAGCCGCCCGCGCAGCTCCTCGTCCTCGACGAGCCCACCAACAACCTCGACGTCACGAGCGTGACCCAGCTCGCCGAGGCCCTCGACGCGTACCGGGGCGCGCTCCTCGTCGTCAGCCACGACCAGGGGTTCCTCGACCGCCTCGGCATCGACACGGTGGTGGAGCTGGCCCTGGACGGGAGCTTCGCCGCGCACTCGGTATCATGACCGGACAGGCATCGACCCGGCCATCACCGGCGAGCCTCCGGAAGAACGGGACCCGCGTCGTCGGGCATGGTGTGCACGAGCCGTGACCACGACGGGGCGTCCTCAGTAGAACCGGACGGGGCAGGCCCGTCACAGCCGTCGACGAGTGGCCGGCCCGCCGGCAAGCGAGGTGGTACCGCGGCATCCACGCCCTCCCGGGCGGGGGAGTCGTCCTCGCAGGAGAGCACGACCGTCCGTACCACCACACCGGAGTCTCACGACCATGGCCTACCCGCTGCACCGCTCGTCCGCCGCCGACAGCTCCCGCACCTCGGACCAGGGAGCGGCGTTCGGCATCCCGGCGTCGCCGGACCTGCCCGCGCTCGAGCGCGAGATCCTGGAGTACTGGGACGCCGACGACACGTTCCGCGCGTCGGTGGACCGCAACCCTGCCGGCGAGGAGGGCGCGAACGAGTTCGTCTTCTACGACGGGCCGCCGTTCGCCAACGGCCTGCCCCACTACGGTCACCTGCTCACGGGGTACGCCAAGGACGTCGTGCCCCGCTACCAGACCATGCGCGGCAAGCACGTCGAGCGGCGCTTCGGGTGGGACACGCACGGCCTGCCCGCGGAGCTCGAGGCGATGGACCAGCTCGGGATCAAGACCAAGGAGGAGATCCTCGAGCTGGGGATCGAGAAGTTCAACGCGGCGTGCCGCGCGTCGGTGCTCAAGTACACGGGCGAGTGGCAGGACTACGTCACACGCCAGGCCCGCTGGGTCGACTTCGAGAACGACTACAAGACGCTCGACCCGACGTTCATGGAGTCGGTCATGTGGGCGTTCCGGTCGCTGCACGACAAGGGCCTGGTCTACGAGGGCTTCCGCGTCCTGCCGTACTGCTGGAACGACCAGACCCCGCTGTCCAACCACGAGCTGCGCATGGACGACGACGTGTACCAGGTCCGTCAGGACCCGGCCGTCACGGTGGGGCTGCGCCTCGAGACGGGCGAGCTCGCGCTCGTCTGGACGACGACGCCCTGGACCCTGCCGTCCAACCTCGTCGTCATGGTCGGGCCGGACATCGACTACGTCGTCGTCGAGTCGTCCGCGACCGGGCGCCCGGAGCGGTACGTCATCGCCGAGGCGCGCCTGGCCGCGTATGCGCGCGAGCTGACCGACGCCGGCCCGGACGGCACGGAGGGTGACCTCGCGTCGCAGGTCGTCGAGCGGCTCAAGGGCGCCGACCTGATCGGCCGGTCGTACACGCCGCCCTTCTCCTACTATGCGGGCCACACGAACGCGCACCGCGTCGTCGATGCCGACTTCGTCACGACGACCGACGGCACGGGCCTCGTGCACGGCGCCGGCGCGTTCGGCGAGGACGACAAGGTCGTCTCCGACCGCGAGGGCATCGACCCGGTCCTGCCGGTGGGCACGGACGGCAAGTTCATGTTCCCGGTCGTGGACTACGAGTCCCTGCAGGTGTTCGACGCGAACCCGCTGATCATCGACCACCTCAAGGCACGCACGCGCCGCGACGCGGGCGCCGAGGGCGAGCACGGTGGCGTGGGGGCGGTCACCGAGGGCACGGTCCTGCTGCGCCGCGAGTCCTACGCGCACTCCTACCCGCACTGCTGGCGCTGCCGGCAGCCGCTCATCTACATGGGCGTGTCGTCGTGGTTCGTCTCGGTGACGGCCTTCAAGGACCGCATGCTCGAGCTCAACGAGCAGATCGCCTGGACGCCGGAGCACATCCAGCACGGGCAGTTCGGCAAGTGGCTCGCCAACGCGCGCGACTGGTCGATCACGCGCAACCGGTTCTGGGGCAGCCCCGTGCCGGTGTGGAAGTCCGACGACCCGCAGTACCCGCGCCTGGACGTGTACGGGTCGTTCGCCGAGATCGAGCGCGACTTCGGCACGCTCCCGCACAACGAGCAGGGCGAGCCGGACCTGCACCGCCCGTTCGTCGACCGCCTCACGCGCCCCAACCCGGACGACCCGACCGGTCGCTCGACGATGCGCCGCGTCGAGGACGTGCTCGACGTGTGGTTCGACTCGGGCTCCATGCCGTACGCGCAGGTGCACTACCCGTTCGAGAACGAGGACTGGTTCACCCACCACAACCCGGCCGACTTCATCGTCGAGTACATCGGGCAGACGCGCGGCTGGTTCTACATGCTGCACATCCTGTCCACGGCCCTGTTCGACCGGCCGGCGTTCAGCTCCGCGATCTCCCACGGGATCGTGCTCGGCTCGGACGGCCGCAAGATGAGCAAGTCCCTGCGCAACTACCCGGACGTCAACGAGGTCTTCGACCGCGACGGCTCCGACGCGATGCGCTGGTTCCTCATGGCCTCGCCCATCCTGCGCGGCGGCAACCTCGTCGTCACCGAGGAGGGCATCCGCGACGCGGTCCGCCAGGTGCTGCTCCCGCTGTGGAGCACCTACTACTTCTTCACCCTGTACGCGAACAGCTCGAGGACGGGTGCCCAGTCCGGGCCCGACGCGGCGGGCTACGTCGCGCAGAAGGTCTCGCCCGAGCGCGTGGCCGGGATGGGCGCGCTGGACCGCTACCTGCTGGCGCGCACCCACGATCTCGTGTCCACGGTGACCGCCCAGCTCGACGCGTACGACATCGCGGGCGCCTGCGAGTCGGTGCGCGAGCACCTCGACGTGCTGACCAACTGGTACGTGCGCACGCAGCGCGACCGCTTCTGGGGCGAGGACGCCGACGCGTTCGACACCCTCTACACCGCGCTCGAGACCCTCACCCGCGTCATGGCGCCGCTCGCGCCGCTGTTGTCGGAGGAGGTCTGGCGCGGCCTGACCGGCGGCAGGTCCGTGCACCTGACCGACTGGCCGACGACCACGGAAGAGGTCGGCGAGCGGTTCGAGGGGGCAGACGGACGGTACGCGGTCGCGGTCCGGCACGTCCCCGAGGCGGGACTCGTCGCCGACCCCGCGCTCGTCGCCGCGATGGACGAGGTCCGGGCGGTCGCGTCGTCGGCCCTCGGGCTGCGCAAGGCGAACCAGCTCCGCGTGCGCCAGCCGCTCGCGCGCCTGACGGTCGTCGTGGACGACCCGGCGGCGCTCGCCCCGTACACCGACCTGCTCACGCGCGAGCTCAACGTCAAGGCCGTCGAGCTGGAGTCCACGGACTCGGGTGCCGCCGAGCGGTTCGGCGTCACGCAGCGCCTCGCGGTCAACGCCCGCGCCGCCGGTCCGCGGCTGGGTCGCGGCGTCCAGGCCGTCATCAAGGCGTCCAAGTCGGGCGCCTGGCGGGTCGAGGACTCCGGGGACGTCGTCGTGACGACGGCCGACGGCGACGTCGCGCTGCTCGAGGCGGAGTACGAGCTGTCCACCGTGGTGGCGACGACCGCCGCCGGCACGGGCGCGGGAGCCGACCCGTCCGAGGAGGGCCCGAGCATCGCCGCCGCCGTCCTGCCCGGGGGTGGGTTCGTCGTGCTCGACCTCGCGCTCGACGACGCGCTGCTCGCCGAGGGCTACGCGCGCGACGTCGTCCGCGACGTCCAGGACGCGCGCAAGGCCGCGGGCCTCGACGTCGCCGACCGCGTCCGCCTGGCGCTGGACGTGCCCGCGCCGTGGGTCGGCGCGGTGACCGAGCACCTCGACCTCGTCGCTCGCGAGACGCTCGCGGTCGAGGTCGTGATCGACACGTCGCCCACCGACCAGCGTGCGGTGCGGGTGGAGAAGGCGGACGCGAGCGAGACCACCGAGAGCGACGAGGCGAGGGCATGAGCGCGAAGAACCGACCGGCCGGAGCGATCGCGCGGGAGGCGGCCGAGGACGCCGCGGCGCAGGAGTCCCTGCGCGAGGTCTACGCGCACATCATGGCGCGTGCCCCGGAGCACGACATCGACCCGACGCTCGCGCGCGTCCAGCGCGTCCTGGAGCTGTTGGGCGACCCGCAGCGCACGTACCGCGTCGTGCACCTCACGGGCACCAACGGCAAGAGCTCGACGGCGCGCGTCGTCGAGCGGCTCGTGCGAGAGCACGGCCTGCGGACCGGGCTGTTCACGAGCCCGCACCTGACGAGCGTGACCGAGCGCATCCAGGTCGACGGCGAGCCCCTCTCGGCGCGCCGGTTCGTGGAGGTGTGGGAGGACGTCTCGCCGTACGTCGGAGTCGCGGACCGCGAGTCGCAGGAGGCCGGTGGTCCTCGCCTCAGCTTCTTCGAGGTGCTCACGGTCATGGCGCTCGCGGCCTTCGCCGACGCGCCCGTCGACGTCGCCGTGGTCGAGGTCGGGCTCGGCGGCACCTGGGACTCCACCAACGTCGTCGACGGCGAGGTCGCGGTGATCACGCCCGTCGCGCACGACCACGAGCGGTGGCTCGGCAGCACGCTCGAGGAGATCGCGGGGAACAAGGCGGGGATCGTCAAGGACGGGGCGACCGTGGTCGTGGCCGAGCAGGAGCCCGAGGTGCTCGAGGTCGTCCTCGACCGCGCCCGCGAGGTCGGGGCGCACGTCCTGCGCGAGGGCACGGACCTGGAGGTCGCGGCCCGCCATGTCGCCGTCGGGGGACAGCTCCTCGACCTGCGCACTCCCGCCGCCCTCTACACGGAGGTGTTCCTGCCGCTGCACGGCGCGCACCAGGCGCACAACGCGCTGCTCGGGCTCGCGGCGGTCGAGCAGCTCCTCGGTGGGCGGTCGCTCGACGGGCCGCTCGTCGAGGCGGCGTTCGCCGGCGTGACCTCGCCCGGCCGGCTCGAGGTCGTGCGGTCCAGCCCCGCTGTGCTCGTCGACGCCGCGCACAACGCCGCGGGTGCCGAGGCGCTCGTCGCCGCGCTCGACGAGGCGTTCGACTTCCGCCACCTCGTGGGCGTCGTGGGCATCATGGCGGACAAGGACGCCGAGTCCCTCCTGGCCGCGCTCGAGCCGTCGCTCGCGGAGGTCGTCGTGACGCGCAACAGCTCGGACCGGTCCGCTGACGTCACGGAGCTGGCCGAGCTCGCGGTCGAGGTGTTCGGCGAGGACCGGGTGCACAGCGCCGAGCGGCTCGACGAGGCCCTGCAGCGCGCCGTCGACCTGGCCGGGGCCGCCGACGACGTGGGCGTGGGCACGGGCACGGGGGTGCTCGTCACGGGCTCCGTGGTCACCGTCGCCGACGCCCGGATCCTGCTCGGCCGGGCCTGAGCCGGGACCGCACGCACCACCGCACGCGCCGCCCGTCCGTGACCACGGCGCACCACCGCGCGGTGGTTGCGGCCCGGGTGTTTGATGGGGGAGACGCCGCGACGGCGAGATCGTCGGACCGGGGGTGGCGCGGCGTCGGACAGGCGTCGGCACGTCACGAACGACGGAGGGACCTTCGGTGAAGAAGCTGCTCAACGACCCCCAGGACGCGGTGACGGAGTCCCTGGAGGGCTTCGGGCTCGCGCACGCGGACCTCGTCGAGGTCCACATCGACCCGACCTACGTGCACCGCGCCGGCGGCGCCGTCGCCGGCAAGGTCGGGCTCGTCTCGGGCGGAGGCGCCGGGCACGAGCCGCTGCACGCCGGGTTCGTCGGGCCGGGCATGCTCGACGCCGCTGTGCCCGGCGCGGTGTTCACCTCGCCCACCCCGGACCAGATCCTGCCCGCCGTCCTCGCTGCCGACTCCGGCGCGGGCGTGCTCACGATCGTCAAGAACTACACGGGCGACGTGCTGAACTTCGAGACGGCCGTCGAGCTCGCGGAGGCGGAGGACGTCCAGGTCACGAGCGTCGTCGTCAACGACGACGTCGCGGTCGAGGACTCGCTGTACACCGCGGGCCGGCGTGGGGTCGCCGGCACGGTCTGCGTGGAGAAGATCGCCGGGGCCGCCGCCGAGCGCGGCGACGACCTCGCCGCGGTCACGGCCGTCGCGCAGAAGGTCGTCGACAACGTCCGGTCCATGGGTGTCGCGCTCGCGGCCTGCACCGTGCCGCACGTGGGCCGGCCCAGCTTCGACCTGGAGGACGACGAGGTCGAGATCGGCATCGGCATCCACGGCGAGCCGGGACGTCACCGCATCGCGATGGCCCCGGCGGACGAGATCACGGAGCTCCTCGTCGGGCCGGTGGCCGACGACCTCGGGCTCGACGGCGGGGACGTGTTGCTGTTCGTTAACGGAATGGGCGGAACGCCGTCGTCCGAGCTGTACGTCGTCTATCGTCAGGCCAGGAGGCTGCTCGAGGAGCGCGGCGTGCAGGTCACGCGGTCGCTCGTCGGCAACTACGTCACGTCGCTGGAGATGCAGGGGGCTTCGGTCACCGTGCTGCGCCTGGACGACGAGCTGACCGCACTGTGGGACGCTCCCGTCCGTACGGCTGCACTGCACTGGTGACGGTCCGTCGACCGGTCATCGGTCCGACGCGCCGCTCGTAGGTCTCCAGGTCGGCGGGAACTCGCCGGCGCACGGCGAGGAGAGGTGGGGCATGACGCTGGACGTGGCCTGGGCCGACCGATGGACCCGACTGACGGCCGAGAGGATCGGTCAGGCGAAGGACGAGCTGACCGAGCTGGACCGGCAGATCGGCGACGGCGACCACGGCGAGAACCTGGACCGTGGTTTCCGGGCCGTCGTCGCGAAGCTCGACACCATGCCGGACGCCGGCCAGATCGGCGACGTCCTCAAGCTCGTCGCGACCACGCTCATGTCGTCCGTCGGGGGTGCGTCCGGGCCGCTGTACGGCACGGCCTACCTGCGGGCGGCCAAGGTCACGGGCCTCGACACGCTCGACGCCCAGGGCGTCGTCGCACTCCTCGAGGGCGCGCTGGAGGGCATCACCGCACGCGGCAAGGCCGTCGAGGGCGAGAAGACGATGGTGGACGCGTGGCAGCCGGCCGTCGAGGCGGCCGAGGCCGCGGCGGGCGAGGGCGCGTCGACGCTCGATGTCCTCACGGTCGCCGCGCGTGCCGCGCGTGCCGGGGCGGAGGCCACCGTGCCGCTCGTCGCGACGAAGGGGCGGGCGAGCTACCTCGGGGAGCGCAGCGCCGACCACCAGGACCCGGGGGCGACGTCGACCGCGCTCATCCTCGAGGCCGCGCGGGATGCCGCACGGGTCGAGGGGGAGCGCGGCGAGGACGGCCGATGAGCGACGGCGTGCCCCAGGGCCGCGCACGCATCGCGCTCGTCCTCGTCTCGCACTCGGCCCTCCTCGCCCGGGGGGCCGTCGAGCTCGCCGCGCAGATGGCCCCGGGCGTGGTGCTGCTCGCGGCGGGCGGGACCGACGACGACGGCCTCGGGACGAGCTACGACCGGGTGGCAGCGGCGGTCGAGGCAGCGCTCGACGACGCGGACGGTGCGGTCGTCCTCGCGGACCTCGGGTCCGCGGTCATGACGGTCGAGGCGGTGCTCGAGCTCGCCGAGGACGGCGTCGCCGCGCGGGTGGCGCTCGCGGACGCGCCGTTCGTCGAGGGTGCGGTCGCCGCGGCGGTCACCGCGCACGGCGGCGGGACCCTGGCCGAGGTCCTGGCGTCGGCCGAGCACGCCGGGAGCACGTTCGCCGCGACGGACGCGGCCCGGCCGCAGGAGGTGCCCGCACCGGACGGTGCGGCGAGCGGCGGACCGAGCGCGACCGTCGTGGTGCGCAACCCGCTCGGCCTGCACGCGCGCCCGGCGGCCGTCCTGGCGCGGCTCGTGGCGGGATACGACGCCGGCGTCACGATCGGCGGCGTGAACGGCGCGAGCGTCCTCGAGCTCATGAAGCTGGGCGCGACGCGGGGCGACGAGCTGGTGGTGCAGGGCGTGGGGGAGCAGGCCGGCGCGGCCGTGGAGGCAGTTGTCGCCGCGATCGACGGCGGGTTCGGCGAGGTGTGACTGCACTCACTCCTTATTGCAGGTTGTGCAAGATTGCGCGGGCTGCAAGAATGTGCGGGTGACCGAGACCCTCACCGACGCACGCCCGGACGGCCTGCGCGCCCGCAAGAAGCGGCGCCGGCACTCCGAGCTCGTCGACGCCGCTCAGCGCCTCGTGCTCGAGCACGGGCTCGACGCCGTCACGGTCGAGGACATCTGCGACGCCGTCGGGGTCTCTCCCCGCACGTTCTTCAACTACTTCCCCTCCAAGGACGACGCGGTGCTCGGGCTCGAGCCCTTCGAGATCCGACCGGAGGTCGCCGCCGAGTTCGTCGCCGGCGGACCTACCGGCGTCCTGCTCGACGACCTCGCCCAGCTCGTGGCAGGACTCCTCGAGAACCAGGAGGTCACGTCCGAGCGGATGCGCTGCACCCTCGAGCTCGTCATGCGCGAGCCGCGGCTCCTCGTGCGCCACGTCGCGTGGATCGAGGAGCACCGCACCGAGATGGTCGAGCTCTTCACCCTGCGCCGGGCCGCACGGTCGTACGCGGCCGACCCCGAGCTGCTCGCCATCGTCGTGATGGGCCTCCTGCGCGTGAGCGCGCTCGAGTGGCAGAAGTCGGAGGGCGGAGGCGGGCCCGCCGACCACCTGGACGACGTCGTCGGCCAGCTGCGCTCGCTGCTCGCACCGGACCCGCACGGCTGACCTTCCGAACGTCCCTCTGCTCCTCCCTCTCTCCCGACGACGGGCCCCGCCCGTCGTCGGGCCCGTCCTGACCGAAGTGGAACCCCCATGGCCAGTCCCCAGACCGCCTCGCCCGCGGCACCGACCGACGGCGGCAAGCCGCTGATCGTCCTCACCCCGCGCACCGTGTGGGTGATCTTCGGCGCCCTCATGGCGTCGATGTTCCTGTCGTCGCTCGACCAGTCCATCGTCGGCACCGCGATGCCGACCATCGTCGGGGAGCTCCACGGCGTGGAGCACCAGGGCTGGGTCATCACCTCCTACATCCTCGCGATCGCCATCGTGATGCCGCTCTACGGCAAGTTCGGCGACCTGTGGGGCCGCCGCTGGCCGTTCCTCGTCGCGATCGGGCTCTTCACGATCGCGTCCGCAGGCGCCGGGTTCGCTCAGTCGTTCCCCGAGCTCGTCGCCTGGCGCGGCGTGCAGGGGCTCGGTGGCGGCGGGCTCATGATCCTGTCGCAGGCGATCATCGCCGACATCGTCCCCGCGAAGGACCGCGGGAAGTACATGGGTCCCATGGGTGCCCTCTTCGGGATCGCGGCTGTCATCGGCCCGCTCCTCGGCGGCTGGTTCACCGAGGGACCCGGCTGGCGCTGGGCCTTCTGGATCAACGTGCCCGTCGGCATCGCCGCGTTCGCCGTCGCGTGGATCGCGCTCAAGCTCCCGTCCCACCGGTCCGGGCGCAAGATCGACGTCGCCGGCATCTTCTTCATGGTCGTCGCGACGTCGGGCATCGTTCTCGTCACCAGCTGGGAGTCCCTCACCAGCTCCCGGGGCTACGACTGGTCGGACCCCTGGCTGATCGGCCTCGTCGCCGCCGTCGTCGTCTCGATCGCCGCGTTCATCGTGGTGGAGAACCGGGCCGAGGAGCCGCTCCTGCCGCTGCACCTGTTCAAGAACCGCACGTTCACCATCGCGACCCTCATCGGTCTCGTGCTCGGCATGGGCATGTTCTCCGCGCTCGCGTTCCTGCCGACCTTCCTCCAGATGTCCACCGGGGCCGGGGTCACCGAGTCCGGCTTCCTCATGCTGCCCATGATGGTCGGTGTCATGCTCACCGCGATCGGGTCCGGTATCGCCATCACCAAGACGGGGCGCTACAAGCTCTTCCCTGTCGCGGGACTCGCGATCACCGCGCTCGGGATGATCTGGCTCACGCGGATCACCGGCGACATGTCCATGGTGCTCTTCGGCGCGATGATCTTCGTCATGGGCGCCGGCATGGGCCTCGTCATGCAGACGATCGTGCTGGCCGTGCAGAACTCGGTCGACCCGCACGAGCTCGGCACCGCGACGAGCGCGAACAACTTCTTCCGGGAGATCGGTGCCGCGGTCGGCACGGCGCTCTTCTCGACGATCTTCACGTCGCGCCTCGCCGACAACCTCGAGGGCGTGTTCGCGGGCCTTCCCGCCGGCACTGCTCCCGCAGGGGCCGAGGGATCCTCGCTCACGCCGGAGCTGGTCCAGCAGCTCCCCGAGCCGCTGCACACGGGCGTCGTCGACGCCTTCACCGACGCGCTCGCCCCGGCGTTCTGGTACCTCGTGCCGCTCGTGCTCGTCGGATTCGTCCTCGCCCTGTTCCTGCGCGAGGTCAAGCTGTCCGACGTCGCAGGGATGGTCGCTCGCGGCGAGGCCATGGCCGACCACGGCGATCTCGTCGAGGGCGCGGTCGCCTCCGGCACGGCGAGCGACGGCGACGACGACGCGGTCGCGGACGCGGACGCCGGACCGGAGCGGTCGCGCGCCGGCTCGCCGGTATCCTGACCGGGTGAGCTCCACGTCGTCACCGGCCCCCGCCCCGCAGCCGTCCCGCCACGGCCGCGCGGCGGGGCCGGTCCGCCCGTCCCCGGGCGACCGCATCAAGCCCAAGAAGTCGGCAAAGGAGCAGTTCGCGTCGACCACGCTCCTCCTCGAGGCGTTCCTCGTCGTCTTCGCGACGCTCGTCGCCTACGGCCTGCGCGAGATCCCGTACTCCCGTGGCCCCCTCGAGCTGCCCACGCCCACGTCGATCTGGGTCGTCGGGGGAGTGCTCGCCCTCGTGCTCGTCGTCCTGTCACGGATGGTCGGCACACCCGCAGGCTACGTCGGGGGCACCGTCGGCCAGGTCCCCGTGCTCGCGTTCGGCCTCGTCGTGCCGATGATGTTCTTCGTGGGCGGCATCTTCGTCGTGCTCTGGTTCGTCTCGATCCGCCTCGGCGGCCGCATCGACCGCGAGCGCGCGGCGTACGACGCGGAGCACCCCGAGACGGCGCCGAACGCGGGCTGACCGGCCCGGGCCGGTTCGGGGAGCGTCCTCGCCGCCGGTAGGCTCGTGGCCATGACCGACGTCGCACCCGCAGTGACCGAAACGATCGAACGCACCCTCGTCCTCGTCAAGCCCGACGGCGTCCGCCGCGGCCTGTCCGGCGAGATCCTCCGTCGGATCGAGACCAAGGGCTACACCCTCGCCGCCGTCCGCCTGCTCGACGCCACGCCCGAGCTCCTCGCGGCGCACTACGCCGAGCACGAGGGCAAGCCGTTCTACCAGCCCCTCGTCGACTTCATGCTGTCCGGCAAGATCCTCGCCGTCGTGGCCGAGGGCCAGGGCGTCGTCCCCGGGTTCCGCTCGCTCGCCGGTGCCACGAACCCGACCGACGCCGCGCCCGGCACCGTCCGCGGCGACCTGGGGCGCGACTGGGGCCTGAAGGTGCAGCAGAACCTCGTGCACGGGTCCGACTCCGCCGAGTCCGCGGCGCGCGAGATCGCGCTCTGGTTCCCCGAGCTCGGCCTCTGACGCTCGGGTCCGGCACCGGGTCCACAGGATCGTCGGTGTGTCGCACTAGGCTCGGGACGTGCATCTCAAGACGCTGACGCTGCGGGGCTTCAAGTCGTTCGCCTCGGCGACGACGCTGAGCTTCGAACCGGGCGTCACGTGCGTCGTCGGGCCGAACGGCTCGGGCAAGTCGAACGTCGTCGACGCGCTCGCGTGGGTCATGGGCGAGCAGGGGGCGAAGACCCTGCGCGGCGGCAAGATGGAGGACGTCATCTTCGCCGGCACGTCCGGGCGGCCTCCGCTCGGACGTGCCGAGGTCGCGCTGACCATCGACAACACCGACGGCGCGCTGCCGATCGAGTACACCGAGGTCACGATCTCGCGCACCCTGTTCCGCAACGGCGGTTCCGAGTACGCGATCAACGGGTCGTCGTGCCGCCTCCTGGACATCCAGGACCTGCTCTCCGACTCCGGCCTGGGACGCGAGATGCACGTGATCGTGGGCCAGGGCCAGCTCGACGCCGTCCTGCGCGCCACGCCCGAGGACCGTCGCGGGTTCATCGAGGAGGCCGCGGGCGTCCTCAAGCACCGCAAGCGCAAGGAGAAGGCGCTGCGCAAGCTCGACGCGATGCAGGCGAACCTCACGCGGCTCGGCGACCTCACGACCGAGATCCGCCGCCAGCTCGGCCCGCTCGGGCGCCAGGCGCAGGTCGCACGCCGTGCCGCGACGATCCAGGCGGATCTCCGCGACTCGCGGGCGCGCCTCCTCGCCGACGACCTCGCGCAGCTGACGGCCACGCTCGAGCAGGAGCTCGCCGACGAGAACGTGCTGCGCGAGCAGCAGGCCGAGGTCGAGCGCGGTCTCGCCGCCGCGCGCGAGCGGCTCGCCGCGCTCGAGCGCGACGCGGCGCACGCGGCGCCGGCCCTCACCGAGACCACGGAGGTCTGGTACCGGCTGTCGTCCCTGCGTGAGCGCCTGCGCGGGACCCGGACCCTCGCCGAGGAGCGGGTCCGTCACCTGGGCAGCGCCGGCCCCGAGCAGCGCGGGCCCGACCCGGACGACCTCGACGCGCAGGCGGAACGGGTGCTGGCCGCGGAGGCCGAGCTCGACGCGGAGGTCGGTCGGGCCCGGGCAGACCTCTCGGACGCCGTCGCCCGGCGCGAGGAGGCCGAGAAGCAGAGCGAGACGGCGGAGCGCGAGGTCGCCACCCTCCTGCGTGGCGCGGCGGACCGGCGCGAAGGGCTGGCACGGCTCGCCGGACAGGTCGCGGCGCAGCGCAGCGGGGTCGAGGCGGCGGAGGCGGAGATCGGCCGCCTGCGGACCTCCCTGGCCGAGGCCGAGAGCCGCGGTGCTCAGGCCGGGACCGAGTTCGCGGTGCTCGAGACGCAGGTCGTCGGCGACGAGCAGGGCGAGGAAGGGCTCGACGCGGAGCACGAGGAGGCGGCGGACGACGTCGAGCGCACGGCTACCGCGCTCGCCGCCCTGATCACGCAGGAGTCGACGGCCGAGCGCGACCGGGCCACCTGGAGGGCCCGGGTCGAGGCCCTCGAGCTCGGTCTCGACCGCAAGGACGGCGCGGGGGCCCTGCTCGCGTCCGACGGTCTCGGGACGGTCGGGTCCGTGGCGGCCCTCCTCGGCATCGAGCCCGGTTTCGAGGACGCCGTGGCAGCAGCGCTGGGACCTGCCGTGGACGCCGTGGCGGTCGAGTCCGTCGACGCCGCCGTGGACGCCCTGCGCTTCCTGCGCACCGAGGACGCCGGGCGGGCCGGGCTGCTCGTCGCCGGTGCCGGCTCCGACGAGGCCGGGAGGCCCCCCGGCGACGACGGCGACCTCCCGGTCGGGGCGCGGTGGGCGGTCGACCTCGTCACCGTGGCGCACGGGGTCGCGGCAGCAGTACGGGCACTCCTCGCCGGTGTCGTGGTCGTCGACGACCTCGGCGTCGCGCGGGCGCTCGTCGCGCGGCGACCCGACCTCGTCGCGGTCACCCGTGGCGGCGACCTCCTCTCCGGGACCCGGGCCTGGGGCGGGTCGGCCTCGACACCGGGCGTGCTGCACCTGCAGGCGGCGCTCGACGAGGCGCGCCACGAGCAGGCCGACGCGGAGGCACGGGTCGAGCGGGCACGGTTCGCCCTCGGCGGCGCCCGCACGGCACGCGAGGCCGCGCAGGAGCGCTACGACCGCACCCTGGAGCGGCTCAACGAGTCCGACGCGCGGCTCGCCGCCGTCGCCGAGCAGCTCGGTCGTCTCGGCGCCGCGGCCCGGTCCGCGGCCGCGGAGGCCGACCGGGTGCGGGCGTCGCTCGAGCACGCGTCCCGGGGGCTGGACGAGGCGCGCGACGCCTTGTCCGCACTCGTCGAGAGGCACGAGATCGCGGCGGCGGCGCCCGAGCAGACGCAGGACGCCGTGGCCGGGGCGACGGCGGAACGAGACCGGCTGCTGGACGCGTCGCGCACGGCCCGCGGACGGGAGACGGAGGCGCGCCTCGCCCTGCGCACGGCGGAGGAGCGCGCGCGGGCGGTCGCGGGCCGCGCCCAGTCGCTCGCGCGAGCGGCAGCGGCCGAGCGCGAGGCCCGCGACCGGGCC
>JACYFD010000008.1 GCA_014803435.1 Cellulosimicrobium terreum | reverse complement strand
GGCGGCTTGCCTGCCGCACGTCGGCGTCGCGCGCGACCGCGGCCTCGCGCAGCGCGTCGTAACCGCGCAGCGCCACGCCCGCCGGTGTGCCGGGCCGCGTGCGGCGCGGCTCGCGGTGCGCCGCCTCGAGGAGGGCGACCCGCGCGTTCGCAGTCTGCGCCCGCCACGGGTCGCCGCGCCATGCCGGGCCGGCGCACGGGGGTGTCCCGAGCACCTGCGGGCCGAGGAGCGAGGGGAAGAACCGACCGAAGTAGGGCCGGAGCTGGACCCCGTACGTCAGGAGCCCGAGCCTGCCGTCGCCGTCCGCGCCCAGCGGCGGGACGTGGGTGCCGGTGCGCGGGGCGGGGTTGCCGGCGCGGCCCAGCACGACGGCCACCGCGATGACACCGGCGAGCGAGTGCGCGGAGAGCACGACGCGGCGCCGCGGGGCCGCCGTCGGACGCTGTGCGGGGGCCAGGTCCTCGGCGTCGAGCCAGGAGTCCACGCGCGCGGCGACCTCCGGGACGGTGCGCTCCGCGTAGCACGGCGGGCCGAACGGGTGCGCGCTGCGCGGCAGGAAGCACATGAGGTCCCACAGCAGGCCCCACGGCCGGGAGGCACCCTCGGACCCGGCGGCGACGAAGCTCGCGACGAGCGCGACCGCGAGCGCGCCGACGGCCGGGACGGCGACCGCGGCGAGGTCGTCCCAGCCGATGGCCCACACGCCCGCGACCGAGTCACCCGTGCGACCGAGCAGGATGGTCACGACGAGCGTGGACCAGGACGCGAGCGCGAGGACCCCGATCGCGATCTCGGCGCGGTGGGTGACCGCGGCGACCTGCCGGCCCCGGACGGCACGGCGCGCCGCGACGGGGATGTCGGCGACGCGTTGCCGGGTCCCCTCGGTCCGGTCGCGCTCCGCGGTCTCGATGCTCGACGCAGCCCACGCCGTCGGGCCGGTCGTGTCGGCCTCGGTCCCGGCGGCACGACCGATCCAGGTCGTCCACGGCCGGAGGAGGTCGCGCAGGCTCGGGCCGGCGAGCGCGAGCAGGCCGAGGACGGCGGTGACGCACAGCACGACGGCGCTGATGCCGAACTCGGTGTACGCCGAGGGGACCGGCAGGTCCTCCACGCCCGGCACGGTCCGCACGATCGCGACGCTGAGCTGACCCTCCGCGTCGGGACGCACGTCCCGCCCGCCGCTCAGGTACACCTGGGCGCCGAGCACGAGCAGGCTCGTGAGCACGGCGGCGGTCGCGGTCGCGGCCAGGAGGAACACACCGGGCCCTGACCCGGACCACCCCGCCCAGCGCTCGGAGTCCCGGCGCCGCGCCGGCGAGAGGACCGGCACGAGCGCGACGACGAGCGGCACCGCGAGCGCCACGACGGCGGTCCAGACGAGGAGCGCGGTCGTGGCGTCTCCGTACGCGGCGACCGCACCGTCGCCGTCGACCACGCGTGCGACGGCGACGACGGCGAGGCATGCCGTCACCACGACCGGGACCGCGACCCATGCGAGCACGCGGGCGCGTCCGCGCCACACGAGGGCGGCCGCCGCGATCCCGGTCAGGGCGGCGCCGAGCATCGTGGGGGCGACGTCGATCCCGACGTACGACGGCATGGCGGCCCCGGACGTCCTATCTGCGCTGAGCACCGCGGCCGCGACCCATGCGGCCACGGCGAGGACGAGGGTGACGACCGCGAGGGCGCCCTTCCATGCCGGTGGTGTCACCTGGGTGCCGTCGTCGTCGTTGCGCAGCGCGACGACGACGGCCGACAGCCCGACGACGGCCGCGCCGCCCGCCACGACGGCCGTGCCGGCCCCTGACCTGTCGTCGGTCCAGGCGAGCATGACCGCGACGAGGGCGATCGCGCCGGCGAGGTGTGCCAGGAGAGCGGACGGGCCGGCGACCCGCCGGCTCCAGAACCCGGCCCGGTACAGCAGCGGCCCGGTCCCCGCACCGGCCTTCACCTGGCCGGCGCGTGCGACGGAGACGCGCTCGTCGAACCGGACCTGGCCGGCGCGCGCGACGAGGACGAGCGCCAGGACGACGGCGACGGGGACGAGCGAGAGGAGCACCACGCGGTCGCCGTGGTCGGTACGGGCGAGACCGTCGAGCACCGACGGGACGCGGGAGCAGACCTCGACCGTGGCCGAACCGTCCGCGACGACGCCCATGCAGCGGGTCCCGACGACGAGGACCGCGACGGTCGCCGTCGCGGCGGCGAGCAGGAGCGTGAGGGCGAGACCGAAGATGCGGACGGCCGCCGCCGTCGCCTCGGGCCGGGCCCGCTCCACCGTCTCGTCCTCGCGTCGGGCGGGAGCACGTCGCGCGTCCCCGTCCTCCGCGCCGGGCACGTGCCGCGCCCAGTACGCGACGTTCGCGAGCCCGAACGGGACGTTCAGCGCCCACAGCGCCCGCGTGACGCCGCGTGCGACCGCACCGAGCATCCCCGAGAGCGGGAACGCGCCGAGCCTGGCCATGGCGCCCCACGAGTACGCCTCCCTGCGCACGTCGGCGCGGATGGCGTGCAGGTCGCCCGGCGCGACCCCGCCCGACCCGTGCGCCGTGGTTCGGTCACGCGCCGAGGCGGCCGGCGTCGGCACCCAGAAGCTGCCGAGGCCGTCCCCGTCGCACTGCTCGACCTCGCCGGGCGGCAGGTCGAGCATGCCGTGCGGCGGCGTGTTCGCCACGCCGTGGATCCTCAGCTCGAGGACGGTCTGCTCCGTCGCGCGTCCGTCTCCCACCGTGCTCACCTCCGACGGGGCACGCCGCCCGTCTCGTCGCGCGGCGTCGCCCACAGGGAGGGAGGGTCCCGGGACCCGAACCTGCCACGAGCGCGTCCGCACCGTCGCCCTCGTCCGGACCCGATGCGGTGCCGAGGGCCTTGGCCCTCTCGCGCGATCCGGGCGGGAGGGGTCGAATGGGCTCATGGCACCCGCGCCGGACGCAGCACCCGTGGCTCCCGCCCCCACGCCCCTTCCCGACGTGCCGTGGGCGACCAGCCCCGAGCAGGTCCTGTCGGCCGTGCGCAGCGACCCCGGCGGGCTGAGCGGGTCGGACGCCGCGGCGCGGCTCGCCGAGGTCGGGCCCAACCGGCTCCCGCCCCCGCAGCGGGACCCGTTGTGGAAGCGGATCCTCGTCCACTTCGACGACGTCCTCATCTACATCCTGCTCGTCTCGGCCGTGCTCAAGGCGATCATGGGCGACTGGGTCGACTTCACGGTGATCCTCGCTGTCGCGGTGATCAACGCGGCGATCGGGTTCGTCCAGGAAGGACGTGCCGAGAGCGCGCTCGACGGGATCCGCAACATGCTCTCGGTGAGCGCCCAGGTCCGTCGGGACGGCGCGTGGGCCAGCATCGACGCCGACGACGTCGTGCCGGGCGACGTCGTGCGGGTGCGGTCCGGCGACAAGGTCCCCGCGGACGTGCGGCTGCTGGAGGCCACGAACCTGCGGGTCGAGGAGTCCGCGCTCACGGGCGAGTCGCTCGCGGCGACGAAGCGTGTCGACGAGGTCGCCGCGGACGCGGGCGTGGGCGACCGCACGAGCATGCTGTTCTCCGGGACGATCGTCGCCGCCGGCCAGGGTGTCGGCGTCGTCACGGCGACCGCCCAGGCGACGGAGATCGGCCGCATCCAGACCATGATCTCCGAGGTCCACGACCTCGAGACGCCCCTGACCCGTCAGCTCGACCGGTTCGGCAAGCTGCTCGCGGTGCTCATCCTCGCGATGGCCGTCGTCATGGTCGTGATCGGTCGCGTCGTCCACGACTTCACGGTGCCGGAGCTCGTGTCCGCGTCCATCGGGTTCGCCGTGGCCGCGGTGCCCGAGGGCCTTCCCGCGCTCGTGACGATCACGCTCGCCCTCGGCGTGCAGCAGATGGCGCGGCGGCGCGCGATCACGCGCAAGCTCCCCGCGGTCGAGACGCTCGGCTCGGTCACGACGATCTGCTCGGACAAGACCGGGACCCTCACGAAGAACGAGATGACGGCCCGCACCGTGCGCACGCAGGACCGGTCCTTCGCCGTGTCCGGCGCCGGGTACGCGCCCGTCGGCGAGCTCACCCTCGCCGGCCCGGAGCACGAGGTCGGGCCCGACGACACGGCCCGCCCCGCGCCGTCGGGCGACCGGCACGCCGACCTGGCGGACGACCGCGACCTCGCCGCCGTCGCGACGGTCATGATGCTCTGCAACGACGCGCGCGTCGTCCCCGACACCGACTCCGCCGACGGCGGCTGGCGGCTCGTGGGCGAGCCCACGGAGGGCGCGCTGCGCTCGCTCGGCATGAAGGCAGGGATCGACCCGACGGGCTGGCGGCGCGTCGCCGTCGTCCCCTTCGAGTCCGAGAACAAGTTCATGGCGACGCTCGACGAGGCGCCCGACGGCACGCTGCACGTGCACGTCAAGGGCGCGCCGGACCGCGTGCTGGAACGCAGCGCCACGCAGACGGGACAGGACGGACGCCAGCAGCCGCTCGACCACGGGCTGTGGGAGGCGCAGATCGACGCGCTCGGCGGGCAGGGCCTGCGCGTCCTCGCCGCCGCTCGGACCCGGGCCGACGACGGCACGACGACGCTCGACGTGGACGACGTCTCGACCGGCCTCGAGCTGTGCGGGCTGGTCGGCATCGTCGACCCGCCGCGGCCCGAGGCGGTCGCCGCCATCGCCGAGTGCCGCGACGCCGGCATCCGCGTGAAGATGATCACCGGGGACCACGCCGGGACGGCCGTCGCGATCGGACGCGAGATGGGCATCGTCGACGCCCCGGGCACGAGCGGTGAGCACGCCGCTCCCCCGGTGCTGACCGGCCCCGAGCTCGAGGCCATGACGACCGAACAGCTGCGCGCGGTCGTGCGCGACGTCGACGTGTACGCGCGCACGAGCCCCGAGCACAAGATCCGCATCGTCTCGGCGCTGCAGTCCCACGGCGAGGTCGTCGCCATGACGGGCGACGGCGTGAACGACGCGCCCGCGCTCACGCAGGCGGACGTCGGCGTCGCGATGGGCATCAAGGGCACGGAGGCGACCAAGGACGCCGCCGAGGTCGTGCTCGCGGACGACAACTTCGCGACCATCGAGCGTGCGGTCACGGAGGGACGGCGGATCTACGACAACATCCGCAAGTCCGTGCTCTTCCTCCTGCCCACCAACGGCGCGCAGTCGCTCGTCATCCTCGTCGCGGTCCTGTTCGGGCTCACGCTCCCGCTGCAGCCGGTGCAGGTCCTGTGGATCAACATGATCACGGCCGTCACGCTGTCGCTCGCGCTCGCGTACGAGAAGGCGGAGCCGGACGTCATGCAGCGCCCGCCCCGCGACCCGGCCGCGTCGATCCTCGACGCCGCCTACGTCCGCCGGATCCTGCTGGTGTCCCTGCTCATCGGGGGTGCGACGATCCTCCTGTTCTACGTGGAGCGCGCGCAGGGCGTCCCGATCGCCGAGGCGCAGACGACGGCCGTGACGATGCTCGCGCTCGGCCAGCTCGCGTACCTGTTCAACTGCCGGTTCCTCGACCGGTCGAGCCTCACGCTCGACGTGCTGCGCGGCAACCGGGTCGTCTGGGTGTCGGCCGGGTCGCTCCTGGTCCTGCAGGCGGTCTTCGTCTACACGCCCTTCATGCACACATGGTTCGAGTCGGCCCCGATCGGCGTCGCCGAGTGGGGCAAGACGATCGGGCTCTCCGTCGTCGTCTTCCTTCTCGTGGAGGTGGCCAAGTGGGTCAACCGGCGCTGGACGGCTCGGGACCACGTCCCGCCCCGCGCGGTCCGCGCGTGACCGCGAACACCACGCGACGCTGCACCTCGTAGCTCGCGACGAACAGCAGGAGGTCCGTCCCGAGCTTCGCCGCCGTCCGCAGCGGCACCCCGCGCACGCCACCGAAGACCAGGTGCCGGTTCGCGGCGAAGTTCACCCCCGCGCTGAGCAGCCGGGCACCGACCACCGACGCGAGCAGCGACCCCGTGGTCACCTGGAGAGCGAGCAGGGCGACGACGTCGACGGCGGCCGAGGCCAGGGAGCTCACGGCGAAGCGCAGCAACGGCGCCCACACCCGCACCGAGTCGGCGACGGGCCGGAAGTGGGACGACGCGTTGCCCTCGAGGTAGATCGTCGCGATCTCGACCTCGACGACCGGCCGACCGGACCGCGACGCCTCGAGCAGGGCGCGCAGCTCGTACTCGTACCGGTCGCCACCGACCCCGAGCAGCTCGTCCAGCTGCCCGGGGCCGTACGCGCGCAGACCGGTCTGGGTGTCGTGCACGCGCGTGCCGGTGGCCAGCGCGAACGCCTGCCGGGTCGCGGCGTTGCCCACGCGGCTGCGCAGCGGCACGCGGCCGGCGAGGCGTCGGGAGCCGAGGACGACGGCGTCGGGCTCGGCCTCGGCGCGCGCAGCCACGCGCAGCACGTCGACCACGGTGTGCTGGCCGTCGGCGTCCGTGCACGCGACGCCGTGCCCGGGGAGCTGATCACGCACCCATCGGATCCCGGTGCGCAGCGCGTGGCCCTTTCCACGGTTCACCGGCACCGTGAGCACGAGGGCGCCGAGCGCGCGCACCGCACGGAACACTCTGCCGCAGCCCGCGTCGCTGCCGTCGTCGACCACGACGACGGGCAGGCCCGGGACGGCTGCGCGGAGCGCGTCCACGAGGCCGACGAGCCGCGCGTCGGGCTGGTAGGCAGGGACGACGACGGCCGTGCGGGCGGCGTCGACGACCGGCACCGACGCCGCCTCGCGGTCGGTCACGGCCGCCATCACGCACCCGCCGCGACGTAGAGGACGTCCGACGTGCCGCGCTCGCGCCCCTGTGACGGGCTGTTGACGACCTCGCCGTCGAAGTACAGGGTCGACGAGCCGCCGCCGTCGATGTTGTAGGCCGTGGTCGCGCCGAGGTCCCGCACGATCGTCGCGAGCTCGGTCATGGTGGCACCGCGCGAGTACCCCTCCTGACGGCCGTCGACGACGACGAGGACGAGGTGGTTCTCGTCGACCACGCCGATCGCGGTGCGGGGCTGGGTCCCCTGGATCGAGTGGTTGCCGACGTTGGTGTCGACCTCGACGTCGTCGATCCCGGCGACCACCTCGCCGTCGGTGAGCAGCGCAGGCCCGAACGACAGGGTGTTCCACACGCCGGCGTCGACGAGCGTCTGCGCGTCGGTCGTCGTCTCGTCGTACACCTCGACGTGCCCGTCACGGTAGAGCGCGAGGCCCTCGCGTGCGCCTTCGTCGCGGTACGCGACGCCGTTGCGCACGACGATGCCCGTGTCGCGGAACCCGTAGTAGTCCCCGTTGATCGCGAGGACCGCGTCGTGGTCCGCGGCGATGTCCGACGTCGTCTCGGTGATGTTGGTCCCGAACGCGTCCTGCGCGAACGCCGACCGCAGGTCCGTCATGTCGGAGAGCTCGACGTCGGCGACGTAGTACGTCACCGTGTCCTCGCCCGAGCCCTGCGTGTGCGTCGAGACCATGATCCTCGTGCCGTCCGAGGCGTACGTCGAGCCGGTGACCGTGCTGCTGCCCGCGTCGACGGAGCCGGGCGAGACCTGCTCCTCGTACGCCGAGACGTCGGCGATCTCGACGTGCTCGACGACGAACCGGTCGAGCGCCCACGTGGTCGCGCCGCCGAGGGGCAGGACGAGGACGAGCGCGACGCCGATCGCGAGGCGCCGGCGACGTCGTCGCCGTGCACGGCGGACGTCGGGCTCCTCGGCTGCAGCGCGGTGCGACGCGGTGGTGGGGTCCTCGGGGGCCGGCACCCGGCCCGGGGTGATGGTCGTCATGGTCCGTGTCTAGGGACCGGACGTGTGTCGCGGTCAGGGAGCGCCTGTCCGCTCGCTGTGCGGTTCTCGCGTCGCGCGTCCGACTCAGCCCGCGGGCGGCGGGACCGGGGCCCGTGCCCCCGAGGGGGCCGCCGCACCGACGGCGTCGGGATCGTCGCCCTCGTCGGTGACCGGTGCGGCGAACTGGCTCTCGTACAGCCGCGCGTACGCCCCGCCCGCGGCGAGCAGGTCGTCGTGCGACCCCTGCTCGACGATGTCGCCGTGCTCCATGACGAGGATCGTGTCGGCGTCGCGGATCGTGGACAGACGGTGGGCGATGACGAACGACGTGCGACCGGAGCGCAGCGCGTTCATCGCCTGCTGCACGAGCACCTCGGTGCGCGTGTCGACGGAGCTCGTCGCCTCGTCGAGCACGAGGATCGACGGGTCCGCGAGGAACGCGCGCGCGATCGTCAGGAGCTGCTTCTCCCCCGCGCTCACGCTGCTGCCCTCGTCGTCGATCACCGTCGCGTACCCGTCGGGGAGCGTGCGCACGAACGGGTCCACGTGCGTCGCGCGGGTCGCCGCGAGGAACGTCTCGTCGTCCACCACGTGCGAGTCCCGCACGCCGTAGCGCAGGTTCTCCTCGATCGTGCCCTTGAACAGCCACGTGTCCTGCAGCACCATGCCGATGTCGGCGCGCAGGCCGTCGCGGGTCATGTCGCGCGTGTCCACGCCGTCCAGCGTGATGCGGCCCGAGTCGACGTCGTAGAACCGCATGAGCAGGTTGACGAGCGTCGTCTTGCCCGCACCCGTCGGCCCGACGATCGCGATGGTCTGACCGGGCTCGACGACGAGGTCGAGGTGCTCGATGAGCGGGACCGCGGGGTCGTACGCGAACGAGACGTCCTCGAACGCGACCCTCCCGCGCACCGGGTCGACGGTCGCCGCAGGCTCGGGGTCCGGGGACTGCTCCGGGGCGTCGAGCAGGTCGTAGACGCGCTCGGTGGACGCCACGCCCGACTGGAGCAGGTTCATCATCGACGCGATCTGCGTGATGGGCTGCGTGAACTGGCGCGAGTACTGGATGAATGCCTGCACGTCGCCGAGCGTCATGGTCCCGGACGCCACCCGCAGGCCACCGACGACGGCGACGACGACGTAGTTGAGGTTCGCGATGAAGCCCATCGCCGGCTGGATCGTGCCGGAGATGAACTGCGCCTTGAAGCTGGACCCGTAGAGCGCGCCGTTCTCGCGCTCGAACTCGTCGATCGCGGCCTGCTGGTGACCGTAGACCTTGACGAGCGTGTGCCCGGTGTACATCTCCTCGATGTGGGCGTTCAGCCGCCCCGTCGCTGCCCACTGCTCGATGAACTGAGGCTGCGAGCGCTTGGCGATCTGCGCCGTGACGATCACCGAGAGCGGGACCGTCACGAGCGCGACGACGGCGAGCAGCGGAGAGATCCAGAACATCATCGCCAGCACGCCGATCACCGTCAGGATCGAGGTGACGAGCTGGGACAGCGTCTGGGAGAGCGTCTGGGAGATGTTGTCGATGTCGTTCGTGACACGCGAGAGGATCTCGCCGCGCGGGTTGCGGTCGAAGTACGACAGCGGCAGACGTCCGAGCTTGGCCTGCACCTCGCCCCGCAGCCGGTAGACCGTACGCTGCACGACGATCGCCGTGATCCGCGCCTGCAACCAGCCGAACAGGAACGACCCGACGTACACGGCGAGCACCCACGCGAGCACCTCGGCGAGCCGGGTGAAGTCGATGCCCTCGCCCGGGACGAGCCCCACGATGCCCGACACGAGGTCGGCCGTCTGACCTTCACCCTGGTCACGCAGCCCCTGGACCGCCTGGTCCTGGGTGATCCCGGCCGGCAGCTGGGAGCCGACGACGCCCGCGAAGATCACGTTCGTCGCGTTCCCGAGGAGCTTCGGCCCGGCGACCGCGAGCGCCACGGACACGATGCCGAGGACGAGGACTGCGAGGACAGGCCACCGCTCCGGTCGCAACGACGCGGCGAACCGGCGCAGCGTCCCCCGGAAGTTCATCGCCTTCTCGCCGGGCATGCCCATGCCCCCCATGGGGCCGGGGCCCCCGCCCCCGCGCGGACGACCGGCGAGCCGCGTGCTCGACGCGCCGCGAGGGGTGTCGGAGTCGGTGGCCGCGCCCGTCGTGGACTTCTCGTCGCCGCTCATGCTGCCTCCTCCATCGAGAGCTGGGAGTAGACGATCTCCTGGTAGGTCTCGTTCGACTCGAGGAGCTCGGTGTGCGTGCCGCGGCCGACGATGCGGCCGTGGTCGAGCACGAGGATCTGGTCTGCGCCCCGGATGGTCGCGACGCGCTGGGCGACCACGATGACCGTCGAGCGCCGCGTGCGGGGGGCGAGGGCGGCGCGCAGCCGCGCGTCGGTCGCGTAGTCGAGCGCGGAGAACGAGTCGTCGAACAGGTAGACGGCAGGGTCGCGCACGATCGCGCGGGCGATCGCGAGCCGTTGGCGCTGCCCGCCGGAGAAGTTCGTCCCGCCCTGCGCGACCGGCGACCCGAGCCCCAGCTCGAGCGACTCGACGAAGTCCCGGGCCTGCGCGACCTCGAGCGCGGACCACAGGTCGTCGTCGGTGGCGTCGGGCAGGCCGTAGCGCAGGTTGTCGGCGATGGTCCCGGAGAACAGGTACGCCTTCTGCGGGACCAGCCCGAGCAGCGACCCCAGGTCGTCGCCCGCCAGCTCCCGCACGTCGGTCCCGTCGATGCGGACCGAGCCCGCGGTGACGTCGAACAGGCGGGGCACGAGGTTGAGCAGGGTGGTCTTCCCGGCACCCGTCGACCCGATGATCGCGGTCGTGCGTCCCGGTTCGGCGACGAACGAGACGTCGTGCAGCACGGGCTCCTCGGCGCCGGGGTAGCGGAACTCCACGCCCACGAGCTCGACGCGCCCGGTGCGCTCGCCCAGCGGGGTCGGGGCCTGCGGCTCGACGACCGACGCCTGCGTCTCGAGCACCTCGGTGATGCGCTCGGCCGAGACCGCGGCACGCGGGACCATCACGAACATCATCGTCGACATCATGACGGCCATGAGGATGTACATGAGGTAGGATAGGAACGCCGTGAGCGCCCCGATCTCCATGTCGCCCGCGTCGATCTGCCGGGCACCGAACCACAGCACCGCGACGCTGGACGCGTTCATCACGAGCATCACGGTCGGGAACATGAGCGCCATGAGCTTGCCGGCGCGCAGCGACGTGTCGAACAGGGCGTCGTTCGCCACGTCGAAGCGGCGGGCCTCGTGGCGCTCGCGCACGAACGCGCGGATCACCCGGATGCCGGTGATCTGCTCACGCAGCACGGCGTTGATCGCGTCGATGCGCTTCTGCATCTTCCGGAAGTACGGCACCATCCGCGCCACGATGAGCCCGACGCTCACGCCGAGCACGGGCACGATCACGACCAGGAGCACCGACAGCTGGACGTTCTCCTGCAGTGCCATGATGACGCCGCCGACGAGCATGATGGGGGCCATCACCATGATGGTGAACGACAGCAGGACGACCATCTGGACCTGCTGCACGTCGTTGGTCGTGCGCGTGATGAGGGAGGGCGCCCCGAACTGGCCCATCTCCTGCGCGGAGAACCGCTGCACGTTGGTGAACAGGCCCGCACGCACGTCGCGTCCGAGGGACATCGCGACGCGGGCCCCGAAGTAGACCGCCACGACGGCGCACACGACCTGGACGAGGCTGACGAGGAGCATCACGCCGCCGGTCTGCATGATGTACGCCGTGTCGCCCTGCGTCACGCCACGGTCGATGATGTCGGCGTTGAGGCTCGGCAGGTAGAGCGTCGCCATGGTCTGGGCGAGCTGGAGGACGAGGATCACGACGATCGGCGTGCGATAGGGACGCAGGCCGGTCCGGAGGAGTCTGACGAGCATGGGGGTCCTGTCCGGGAGGGGACGGTCGGGGGACGTCGAGGACGCGGGGCGGGCCGCTCCCCCGGGTCAGGGGGACGGGTCGCTCGGGTCGCCCGCACCGGTGGGGACGGCGATGCCGCCGAGGACCAGGTCGACGAGCTGTGCGCCTCCCAGCCTGTCACCACCCGTGACGTGCGGCATGCCGTTGCCGAACGTGAGCGCGAACAGCGCGTGGGCGGCGACCGACGGCGCGACCCGCAGCTCGTCGCCGTGCGCGGCGAGCCTGTGCTCGATCGCGTCGATCAGCGCGCTCGACGCGCGACCGCGCTCGTCGCGGTGCTTCGCCGGCGACGGGCGGTGCGACGGGTCGAGGACCTGGTGCGCGGCGGCGAACACACGCATCCCGACGAGCTGGGCCTCGAGCAGAAAGTCGACGACGTGCACGACGAGGGGCCGCAGGCCCTCGTCGGGCAGCTCCCCGATCGCCCGGACTGCAGGCGCGGGATCGAGCGAGCGCACGACGGCGGCACGCAGGATCTCCTCCTTGTCGGCGAACGCCCGGAAGAGCGTGCCCTCGGCGACCCCGGCCGCGTCGGCGATCTGGCGGGTCGTGATCGTCGCCCCGTGCTCGACGAGGAGCGGGACGGTCGCCGCGGCGATCGCGTCGCGCCGCTCGTCGCGCGAGAGCGGGCTCGCGCGCAGACGGTCAGGCGCAGGGTTCGACGAGATCACCCGGGTAGCGTAACTGAGTGAGCACTCACTCGCAACGAGGTCCGGTGGCCGACGTCCCGGCGATCAACGTCCCGGCGGTCAACGTCCCGGCGGGAACGACGGCGGAGGCGGCCCGTCGTCCGTCGACGCGTCCTCGGTCGCGGGAGGCGGCGGCGGGGGCGCGAAGGGCGTCGGGCTCCCGAGCGGACGCGGCGACGCAGCACCCGGCTCGGGCGACATCGCGCGGTGCTCTCCGGCGGGGTGCTGCCCACGCTCGGTCGACGGGTCGAACGGCAGCCCGGACCGCGTGCCGGAGCTCGTGGCGTCGGCCGTCGCGGCCTCCGCCTGGCGGCGCGCCTCGGCGAGCGCTTCCGCCGGGTCGGTGAGCGACGGGGTCCCGAACCGGATCCGGTCGCGGTCCCGCTCGCGCCGCGCCTCTGCGCTCGACTCGGCGGCCTCGGTGTCCGCCGCGGGCGTCGAGCCGGGCACTCCCCCGCCGTCGATGCCGGGCACGCCGCCGAAGCCCTTGGCGATCGATCCCAGCGCGGCCGTGAACTCGGTCGGCACGACCCACAGCTTGCTCGCGGTGCCGTTCGCGATCTTCGGGAGCATCTGCAGGTACTGGTAGGCGAGCAGCTTGGGGTCGGCGTCGCCCTCGTGGATCGCGTCGAACACCTGGAGGATCGCGCGTGCCTCGCCCTCGGCCGTGAGGATCTTCGACTGCGCGTCACCCTCGGCCCGCAGGATGGCCGCCTGCTTCTCACCCTCGGCCGTGAGGATCTGCGACTGCTTGAAACCCTCGGCCGTGAGGATCGCCGCACGACGGTCACGCTCGGCGCGCATCTGCTGCTCCATCGAGCCCTGCACGCTCGCCGGCGGGTCGATCGACTTGAGCTCGACGCGGTTCACGCGGATCCCCCACCGCCCGGTCGCGTCGTCGAGCACACCGCGCAGCTGGCCGTTGATCTGGTCGCGGCTGGTGAGCGTCTGCTCGAGGTCCATGGACCCGATGACGTTGCGGAGGGTGGTGACGGTGAGCTGCTCGATCGCGGTGATGTAGTTCGCGATCTCGTAGACCGCGGACTTCGGGTCCGTGACCTGGAAGTAGATGACCGTGTCGATGCTCACGACGAGGTTGTCGGACGTGATGACGGGCTGCGGCGGGAACGAGACGACCTGCTCGCGCAGGTCGACCGACGCGCGGACCCGGTCGACGAACGGGACCAGCAGGTGCAGACCCGGCTCGAGCGTGCGCGAGTAGCGGCCGAGCCGCTCGACGATGAGCGCCACCGCCTGCGGGACGATGCGCACCGCCTTCGCGATCGCCACGATCACGAAGATCAGGACGAGGGCGAGCACGATGAAACCGAGGATCGTTGCGGGGCTGGTGTCGTCCATCGACATCCTCCTGCTGTGGTCGGGGCGTTCGGGTCAGGTGGTGGAGGGGTGCTCGGCCGGCAGCCCGGTCACGACGGCAGTCGCCCCGTCGATGCGCAGCACCCGCACCTCGGCGCCCGCGGGGATCTCCAGCGCGTCGGGCTCGGTGCGTGCCGTCCAGACCTCGCCGACGAGCTTGACGCGGCCGCCCAGCTCGGTGACGCGGTCCACCGCGAGCGCGGTGCGCCCGACGTGCGCGGCGACGTTGGTCTCGGTCAGCGGCCCGCGGGAGCGCAGGTGGCGCAGGAGGTAGGGCCGCAGCGCGAGGAGCAGCACGGCGGCCACGACGCCGAACACGACGATCTGCAGCCACAGCGGCCCGCCGGCAGCGTTCACGCCAGCGGCGGCGAGCGCGCCGCCCGCGAACATGATGAGCACGAGATCGAGCGAGATCAGCTCGATGAGAGCGAAGACCAACGCGGCTCCGACCCACCACAACCAGTCCATGACGACCCCCGTCCCTTGCGTGCGACTTTACACGAACTTTACCGATATTCGGCGGTTCTCGCCCGCCTCGGCAGGTCCGACGTCGTCAGCCGCGGCGACCGACCGAGCGCGCCATCCAGCGCCCACCGCCGTGCGCGACGACGAGCGGCATGCCGAACACCTCGGTCAGGTTGTCGGCCGTCAGCACCTCGCCGATCGGGCCCGCACGGTGGATCCCGCCGTCCTTGATCAGCGCGAGGTGCGTGAACCCCGGCGGGATCTCCTCGACGTGGTGCGTGACGAGCACGAGCACCGGCGACCGCGGGTCGGACGCGAGCTCCGCGAGCGCCGCGACGAGCTCCTCGCGACCACCGAGGTCGAGCCCGGCCGCAGGCTCGTCCAGCAGCAGCAGCTCCGGGTCGGTCATGAGCGCACGCGCGATCTGGGTGCGCTTGCGCTCGCCCTCCGAGAGGGTGCCGAAGGTGCGCGCCGCCAGGTGCTGGACGCCGAACGCCGCGAGCAGGTCGTCGGCCCGGCCCGTGTCGAGGTCGTCGTAGGCCTCGCGCCACCGGCCGGTCACGCCGTACGCGGCCGTCAGCACGACGTCGCGCACCGTCTCGTCGCCCGGGATGCGCTCGGCGAGCGACGCGGAGGCCAGCCCGATCCGTGGCCGCAGCTCGAAGACGTCCACCCGCCCCAGGCGCTCGCCGAGGAGCTCGGCCGAACCGGAGGTGGGGTGCATCCGGCCGGACGCGATCTGCAGCATCGTCGTCTTGCCTGCCCCGTTGGGCCCCAGGACGACCCAGCGCTCTCCCTCGTTCACCTGCCAGTCCACCGAGTCGAGGATGTTCGTGGTGCCCCGTCGTACGGTGACGCCCTTCAGGTCGAGAACCGCGCTCATGGTCCCCGACCCTATAGGTTGGCCGACGTGGACACCCATTCCTCGGTCGGGTCGGGCGCGGGCTCCGCCGCCGATCCGGGTGCGCTGCCCCGCAGCGCCCTCCTCGCGCTGTGGCTCGCGGCCGTGGCCCGCACGCACGACGACGGCACGCTCACCCGGCTCCTGCGCGCCGTGCAGCGCGACGACGAGCCCCATGTCGTCTCGGGAGCGCTCGGCGAGCTGCGCCTCACCGACCTCCTCGGTGCCTGGGCGGGCGACGTCCTCGAGGTCGTGGCGCTCGCACCGGCACCGGGCGACGTCACGGGAACCCCGCCGCAGGTCGCTCCGGCCGCGACCGGGGCGGGCGAGTGCGTCCTCGTCACGACGAGCGCCGGGTCCTGGAGCCTCGTCCCCGGGGTCACCGAGTTCGGCAGCGAGCTCGAGCCCGGCCACCTCGTGACGTGGCACGTCGAGCGCACGGAGCCCTGGGTGCGGCGGGTGCAGGGCGCGGTCGGGACGTTGAGCGAGAGCGAGGGCGAGCTGCGCACCGCACTGCTCGTCGCGACGCGCGCGCTCGACGACCTCGACGTCGCGCGGTGGCGCGAGGACGCCGCCGACGCCATCGCCGGGCTGCGCTCCGGCGGTGCACCGGGCTGGCAGCTCCCCGACTCCGCGTCCGCGCGCGCCGTGCGCGTCCTCACCCAGGCCGTGCGGCTGCGTGCGATCGTCGACCTGGCCGCAGCCGACGACGGCGGCGCGGTCAACCTGTGGCAGGCGGACCAGCGTTCCACCGCGCTGCGCGAGGTCGACCGCGCGTCACGACGCGCCGTCGGCGCTGCGTCCCTGTGGACCCACGAGGCGCCCGACGCACGGTAGCCGTCCGCGTGCCCGGTCGCGGAGAACCGGTCAGGACCGGTCGAGCACCGAGCGGTAGACCTCGAGCGTGCGCTCGCCGATCGCGTCCCACGCGAAGTGGTCCTCGACCCGCTGCCGCGCGGCCCGGCCCATCTCGGCCGCGCGCGCAGGGTCGGACACCATCGCGGTCAGGGCCGCGGCGAGGTCCGCGACGAACGTGTCGGGGTCGATCGGTGTCCCCGTGCCGTCGTCGGACTGCTCGATCGGGACGAGCGTGCCCGTGACGCCGTCGTCCACGACCTCGGGGATGCCGCCGGTCGCGGTCCCGACGACCGGCAGCCCCACGGCCATGGCCTCGAGGTTGACGATGCCCAGGGGTTCGTAGACCGACGGGCACACGAACACGGTCGACGCGGCGAGCACGGCGACGAGCTCGGCACGTGGGAGCATCTGCTCGATCCACACGACCCCGGTGCGCTCGGCCTGCAGCACCTCGACCGCGCCGCTCACCTCGGCCGCGATCTCGGGTGTGTCGGGGGCGCCGGCGCACAGCACGAGCTGGACCTCGGGCGGCAGCGCACGCGCGGCGCGCAGCAGGTACGGCAGCCCCTTCTGCCGGGTGATCCGCCCGACGAAGACGACCGCCGGACGCTCGGGGTCGATGCCGAGGTCGCGCACCACGCGGTCGGCGGCCCGAGCGGCGCCGACGTCCTCGGTCCCGGGGCGGCGCCACCCGTCGAGATCGATCCCGTTGTGCACGACGTGGACCTTGTCCGGGTCGACCTGCGGGTACACCCGCAGGATGTCGTCACGCATGCCCGCGGACACCGCGATCACGCCCGCAGCCCCCTCGTACGCCGTGCGCTCCGCCCACGACGACAGGGCATACCCGCCGCCGAGCTGCTCGGCCTTCCAGGGGCGCAGCGGCTCGAGCGAGTGGGCGGACAGCACGTGCGGCACGCCGTGCAGCAGGCCCGCGAGGTGCCCCCCGAGGTTGGCGTACCAGGTGTGCGAGTGCACGAGGTCCGTCCCTGCGACGTCGCCCGCCATGGCGAGGTCCACGCCGAACGTGCCGAGCGCCGGGTTCGCCCCCGACAGGACGGCGGGCACGGAGTACCCCGTGACGCCGTCGACCTCCCCGCGGGGTCCGTCGAAGCAGCGCACGCGCACGTCGACGTGCTCGCGCAGGACGGCGGACAGCTCGGCGACGTGGACGCCGGCGCCACCATAGACGTGGGGCGGGTACTCACGGGTCAGCAGGTCGACTCTCACCCCGCACACGCTAGCGGACCCGTTCGGGGAATCGGAGTGACCAGGATGCGGGTCGGGCTGCGAACGTGAGGGGTTCGGGACTACGGTCTGGGCATGGTCGCCGCACCCCGAGTCCTCGCCATCGTCCTCGCCGGGGGCGAGGGCAAGCGCCTCATGCCGCTCACCGCGTCCCGAGCGAAGCCGGCGGTGCCGTTCGGCGGCAACTACCGGCTCGTCGACTTCGCGCTGTCCAACCTCGTGAACTCGCACTACCTGCACATCGTCGTGCTGACCCAGTACAAGTCGCACAGCCTCGACCGGCACATCACCAAGACGTGGCGCATGTCCCCGCTCCTCGGCAACTACGTGACGCCGGTGCCCGCGCAGCAGCGCGTCGGCAAGCACTGGTACCTCGGCAGCGCGGACGCCATCTACCAGTGCCTCAACATCATCGACGACGAGCGCCCCGACATCGTCGTCGTCGTCGGCGCCGACCACGTGTACCGCATGGACTTCTCCCAGATGGTCGACGCACACATCGAGTCCGGCGCGCAGCTGACCGTCGCGGGCATCCGCCAGCCCATCTCCATGGCGGACCAGTTCGGCGTCATCGAGACCGACGCGAAGGACCCGACGAAGATCGCGGCGTTCCGCGAGAAGCCGAAGGACCCGGTCGGCCTGGCGGACTCCCCGGACGAGATCCTCGCGTCGATGGGCAACTACGTGATGGACGCGGACGCGCTCGTCGCCGCCGTCACCTCCGACGCCGCCGACCCGGACTCGCGCCACGACATGGGCGGCGACATCGTGCCCGCCTTCGTGGAGAAGGGCACGGCCGGCGTCTACGACTTCATCCGCAACGACGTACCCGGGTCCACGGACCGCGACCGCGACTACTGGCGCGACGTGGGGACGATCGACTCGTACTACGACGCGAACAAGGACCTCATCTCGGTCATGCCGGTGTTCAACCTCTACAACGAGGAGTGGCCGCTGCACACCGGCTACACGGGGCTGCCGCCGGCGAAGTTCGTGCACGCGGGACGCGGCCGGCTCGGCCACGCCGCCGACTCGATCGTCTCCCCCGGCGTCATCATCTCCGGTGCGACCGCCGTGGGGTCCGTGCTCTCCCCCGGGACCTACCTGCACTCCTGGGCGTCCGTGTCCGACTCCGTCCTCATGGACGGCGTGCAGGTCCACCGGCACGCGCAGATCCACCGGGCGATCATCGACAAGAACGTCGTCGTCGGCGAGCAGGCCCGCATCGGCCTGGACCCGGAGCAGGACCGAGCCCGCGGGTTCACCGTGACGGAGTCCGGCATCACGGTCGTGCCCAAGGGCACGGTCGTCGAGTGAGCGCGACCTCCACCACCGTGCCCGCACCCGCCGAGGGCTCCGACGCGCCGTCGCGCCCGACGCGGCTGCTCGTCATGGACGTCGACTCGACCCTCATCGCGCAGGAGGTGATCGAGCTCCTCGCCGACCACGCCGGGACACGCGAGCAGGTCGCCGACGTGACCGAGCGGGCCATGCGCGGCGAGCTCGACTTCGCGGCGTCGCTGCGCGAGCGGGTCGCGACGCTCGCGGGCGTCCCGGTGGACGCGTTCGACGACGTCCGCCGTCGCGCGACGTTCACGCCCGGCGCCCGGGAGCTCGTCGCCGAGGCGCGTCGCCGCGGCTGGGAGGTCGCGCTGGTCTCAGGGGGCTTCGCGGAGATCGTCGGCCCGCTCGCCGCCGAGCTGGGCATCACGCTGTTCCGGGCGAACCGGCTCGAGGTCGCGGGCGGCCGGCTCACCGGCCGCACGACAGGCCCCGTCGTGGACCGTGCCGCCAAGGCCGTGGCGCTGCGGGAGCTCGCCACGGACCTCGGTCTGGACGTCCGGCAGACCGTCGCGGTCGGCGACGGCGCCAACGACCTCGACATGATCGCCGCCGCGGGGATCGGCATCGCCTTCGCGGCCAAGCCGGTCGTCCGCGACCAGGCGCCCTACGGCGTCGACGGGCCGCGGCTCGACAGCGTGCTCGAGGTCGTCGACCGCGTCGACGCGGCGGCTCAGGCCGGTCGGCCGACGTAGGTCAGGAGGGCGCCGCGCGCCTCCCAGTCCTCCCAGGGCGTCGCGGACTCCAGCACGCTGTACGTCGCGGTCGGCACGCCGACCCGCACCTGGGCGAGCGCGCCGTCGTCGGAACCCGGGTCGGCGAGGTGCGACGCGGTCGCGGCCATCGTCGGCTCGTGACCGACCACGAGCAGCGTCCGCACGCGCGGTTCGGTGCCGTGCACCAGGTCCAGCACGTCGCCGACGTCCGCCGCGTACAGCGCGTCGCTCGTCAGGACGTCGGGCTCGACGTCGCCGAGGTGCGCGAGGAGGAGGTCCCAGGTCTGACGCGTGCGCAGGGCGGACGAGCACAGGACCCGGTCCGGCACCAGGCCCGACGCGCTGAGCGCCGCCCCGACCCGGCCCGCCTGCCGGCGCCCGTTGAGGGCGAGAGGACGCAGCACGTCGTCCACGCTCCCGGCGGGCTCCGCCTTGGCGTGGCGCAGCAGGACGAGGCGACGTGTGCCGCCGCCCGTCGCGCCACCCCCGGTCGTCGCCATGCCCGTCACTGCCCCATGGCGTGCACGCCACCGTCGACGTGCACGATCTCACCGGTCGTCGCGGGGAACCAGTCGGACAGGAGCGCGACGACGGCGCGTGCGGCTGGCTCCGCGGTCGTCTGGTCCCAGCCGAGGGGTGCGCGCGTCGGCCAGGCGTCCTCCATGGTGGCGAAGCCCGGGATGGACTTGGCGGCCGTGGTGCGGATGGGACCGGCGGAGACGAGGTTCGCGCGGATGCCGGCCGGGCCGAGGTCGCGCGCGAGGTAGCGGTTGGCGGACTCGAGCCCCGCCTTGGCGACGCCCATCCAGTCGTAGACCGGCCAGGCGAACTGCGCGTCGAACGTGAGGCCGACGACCGCGCCGCCGTTCGTCATGAGCGGCTTGGCAGCCGTCGCGAGGGACTTGTAGGAGAACGTGGAGACGTGCAGCGCCGTGGCGACGTCCTCCCAGGACGCCGACAGGAAGTTGCCGCCCATGACGGACTGGGGGGCGAAGCCGATGGAGTGCACGACGCCGTCGAGCGAGTCGACGTGCTCACGCACGTGCGAGGCGAGGTCGGCGAGGTCCTGGTCGTCCGTGACGTCGAGCTGCACGACGGGCGCCTCGACGGGCAGGCGCTTGGCGAATGCCTGCGTGAGCTTCATCTGGCGGCCGAACGAGGAGAGCACGACCTCGGCCCCTTCCTCCTGCGCGAGCCGCGCCGCGTGGAACGCGATCGAGGAGTCGGTGAGCACTCCGGTGATCAGGAGCTTCTTGCCGTCGAGCAGACCCATCGGTTTCCTTCCGTCGTGCGCCCGACCGGCGGGCGCGCTGAGGCGAGCGTACTGAAAGAGAGTGGAGTGCGGCGCGGTGGGTGACCGCGTCAGTGCCCCATGCCGAGCCCGCCGTCGACCGGGATCACGGCCCCGGAGACGTAGGCGGCGTCGTCGGACGCGAGGAACTGCACGACGCCGGCGACCTCGTCCGGGGACGCGAAGCGGCCCGCGGGGATCTGCGCCTTGTAGGTGGTCTGACGTTCCTGCGGGAGCTCCGCGGTCATGGCGGTGTCGATGAAGCCGGGTGCCACGACGTTCGCGGTGATCCCGCGCCCGCCGAGCTCGCGGGTGATCGAGCGGGCCATGCCGACCAGCGCCGCCTTGGACGACGCGTAGTTCACCTGGCCCGCGCCCCCGTAGAGGCCGATCACGGAGGACACGAGGACGATTCGGCCGCGGCGCAGCCGGATCATGCCCTTCGACACGCGCCGCACGCAGCGGAACGTGCCGGTGAGGTTGACGTCCAGCACGGACTCGAAGTCCTCGTCGCTCATGCGCAGCAGGAGCGTGTCCCGGGTGATGCCCGCGTTCGCGACGAGCACCTCGACCGGGCCGAGCTCGGCCTCGATCTCTGAGAACGCGGCGTCGACGGCAGCCGTGTCCGTGATGTCTGCCACGGCGCCGAAGACGCCGTCGGGCAGGTCCCCGCCGCGGTAGACCGTGGCGACGCGGTCGCCGTTCGCGACGAAGCGCTCCGCGATCGCGCGCCCGATCCCCCGGGCTGCGCCGGTCACGACGACGGTGCGCGGGGCGGGTGCGGTGGATTCGGACACGGTCGGGCTCCTTCAGGCGGGACACGGGTGGGGGGTGCCCGCGGACGGGCGGTCCGAACCTACCCTGCAGAGCCCGCGCAGCGCGCGCACGTACCGTCACGTAGACCCGGGGGCGTTTGTGGGGTCCCGACAAACGTAGACTGGCCAGGTGAGCACGAGAGGTACCCAGCCGAAGGGGCGGCGAGCGGAGGCGGAGGCGGTCGCGAGCATCACCGACGCTCAGGTCCCGCTCGCCCAGGACCAGGCCCGTCGCACCCGTCGGTACCTGATCCAGATGGGGATCCGCGTCGTGTGCTTCCTCGGGGCGATCCTCGTCGGCGGTGGCTGGCTGACCTGGGTCCTCGTGGGTGCCGCCGTCGTCCTCCCCTACGTCGCGGTGCTGGGCGCCAACGCGGGGCGTGACCAGGTCCACTACGACACGTCCCCCATGGAGCACCGCGCGCTGGGTTCCGACGGCGCGCCGGAGCACCACGGGATCGGCCGTGGCCCCGACGACGAGCACCCGGGCGCCGCCCGATGAGCGGCCCGCTCGGAGACCCGCTGCCTGCGCCCCTGCCCGACCCGCTGCCCCGCCCGGTCCCGGACTCCGTGCCCGACGACGAGCTGGTGTGCAGCGCCAAGGGCTGCCGCGCGACGGCCGTGTGGGGCCTGCTGTGGAACAACCCGAAGATCCACACGCCCGAGCGCCGCAAGGTGTGGCTGGCGTGCGACGCGCACCGCGAGCACCTCGAGACGTTCCTCGGCGCACGGTCGTTCTGGCGCAGCACGGTCGGCGTCGACGAGCTCGAGCGCCGGGCGGCTCCGTGACGGCCGACACCTACGAGCCGCGGACGCCGCGCCAGTGGGTCACGCTCGCCCTGGGGGTCGTCGTGCTGGTCGCGCTCTGCCTGGTCGCAGGCCGCTGGCAGTGGAACCGGTACGTCGACCGCGAGGCGCAGATCCAGCAGATCGACGCGAACTACTCGGCGGCGCCCGTCCCGGTGGACGACCTGCTGCCCGGCCCCGGCGTCGAGCTCGACGCCGACGACCAGTGGCGCCCGGTCACGCTCTCCGGGTCGTACGACACCGCGGCGACGGTGCTGCTGCGCAACCGGCCCGTGGGCGGGTCGCCGGGCTTCCACGTCCTCGTGCCGTTCGTCACGTCACCCTCCGCGTCGGCTCCCGACGGGCTCGTCGTCGTCGTGGACCGCGGGTTCGTCCCGCTCGGCGTGGACGCCGTGACCGCGGGCGACGTGCCCGAGGCTCCCGAGGGTCAGGTCGAGGCCACGGTGACCCTGCGACCCGACGAGCCGTCGTCGGACCGCGACGCGCCCGCGGGCCAGGTGCAGGCGATCCACACCGACCAGGTGCTCGCGGCCGGCCCGGACGGCGGAACCTGGGCCGACGGTCGCACCGTCGGCGCGTACGGTCAGCTGCGTTCCGAGGTGCCCGCCCCCGCACAGCCGCTGGAGGCGCTCCCCAGGCCCGACACCGACCCCGGCTCGCACCTGTCGTACGCGTTCCAGTGGTGCGTGTTCGCGCTCGGCGCGGTGGTCGGCTTCTGGCTGCTGGTCCGGCGCGACCGCCGGGACCGTCGCGGCGAGGACACGACCCTCACCGCGGGCGACCTCCTCGCAGCCCAGGACCCCGACGCGGCGCGTGCGCGACGCGCACCGCGCGACCGACGTCCGACCGCGGAGGAGGAGGAGGACGCGCTCATCGACGCCCAGCTCGACGCCGGGCCCGACGGCGCATCCTCGGCCCGTCAGGCGAGCGAGACCAGCTCCGCGTAGCCCTCGTTCCACAGGTCCTCGTCGCCGTCGGGCAGCAGCAGGACCCGCTCGGGCTCGAGGGCCTCGACCGCACCGTCGTCGTGGGTCACCATGACGACGGCGCCCTCGTACGTCTTGAGCGCGCCCAGGATCTCGGCGCGCGACGCGGGGTCGAGGTTGTTCGTCGGCTCGTCGAGCAGCAGCACGTTCGCCGCGGACACGACCAGCGTCGCGAGCGCGAGACGCGTCTTCTCCCCGCCGGACAGCACGTTGGTCGGCTTGTCCGCGTCGTCCCCGGAGAACAAGAACGACCCGAGGGTCGAGCGCACCTGGGTGTCCGTGAGGTCCGGCGCGGCGTGGCGCAGGTTCTCCACGACGGTGACGTTCATGTCGAGCGTGTCGTGCTCCTGGGCGTAGTAGCCGATCTTCAGGCCGTGCCCGGGCAGGACCTCGCCCGTGTCGGGCTTCTCGACGCCGCCCAGGATGCGCAGGAGCGTCGTCTTGCCGGCGCCGTTGAGACCGAGGATGACGACGCGGCTGCCGCGGTCGATCGCGAGGTCGACGCCCGTGAACACCTCCTGCGACCCGTACGCCTTGGACAGCCCGGCCGCGGTGAGCGGCGTGCGCCCGCACGGTGCCGGCGTCGGGAAGCGCAGCTTGGCGACCTTGTCGCTCTGCCGCTCGCCCTCGATGCCGGCCATGAGCTTCTCGGCGCGCCGCATCATGTTCTGCGCGGCGACGGCCTTGCTGGCCTTGGCGCGCATCTTCTCGCCCTGGGCCTGCAGCACCCCGGCTTTCTTCTCGGCGTTCTGCCGCTCCCGGCGGCGGCGGCGCTCGTCCGTCTCCCGCTGGTTCAGGTAGGCGTCCCAGCCGAGGTTGTACTGGTCGAGCTCGCCCCGGTTGGCGTCCAGGTGGAACACCTTGTTCACGGTCGCGCGCAGCAGGTCGTTGTCGTGAGAGATCACGACGAACCCGCCCGAGTACGCCTTGAGATAGTCGCGCAGCCAGATGATCGAGTCCGCGTCGAGGTGGTTGGTCGGCTCGTCCAGCAGCAGCGTCTGGACGCCCGAGAACAGGATGCGCGCGAGCTCGATCCGGCGGCGCTGACCACCCGAGAGCGTGCCGAGCTCCTGGGCGAGCACGCGGTCGTCCAGGCCCAGGTTGCTCGTGATGCGGTGCGCCTCGCTCTCGGCGGCGTACCCGCCCGCGGCCTGGAACCGCTCCTCGAGCCGCGGGTAACGTTCCATCGCGGCCTCGTGCGTCTCGGGGTCCAGGCTCGCCATCGCGCCCTCGGTCTCGCGCATCTGGCGCACGATCGTGTCGAGGTCGCGCGCGGAGAGCACCCGGTCCATCGCGATGACGTCGAGGTCCCCGGTGCGCGGGTCCTGCGGGAGATAGCCGATGTCGCCGCCGCGCGTGATCTTGCCCGCCGTCGTCAGGGTCTCCCCCGCGAGCGTCTTGGTCAGGGTCGTCTTGCCGGCGCCGTTGCGACCGACGAGGCCGATCCGGTCGCCCGCGGCGATCTGGAACGTGGCCTCGTGCAGCAGGACGCGGGCGCCGAAGCGCAGCTCGACGCCGTGGGCGGTGATCAACAGGGGGTCCTCTCGGGGGGTTCACGGGGGGCCGACGGCGGCCGGTCGGCTCGGCGCTCGAGGCGCCCGGGCAGGACCGGCCCGCGGTGGGCCGACACCCGAGTCTACGGGTCGGTGCGCCAGGGACGCTCGGAGCGTGAGCCGGTGGACGCGTCCGGGGTTAGGTTGTGCCCGTGACGTTCCAGGAGGGTGGCTCGTTCGAGGGCGGCCGGGTCCGCAAGGGCAGCGGCGGAGGCGGCAGGGGTCGCGGCCCGCTGATCGCGGGCGGCGGCATCGGCGCCGTGGTCGTGGCCCTCGCCATCGCGTTCCTCAGCAGCCAGACGGGCATCGACCTCAGCGGGCTGACAGGCGATGACGCGTCCGACTCCGGCGCGTACGGCGAGGGACAGGCGCAGTACATCGACGACTGCACCGCCCAGGAGGCGAACACGACGCGCGAGTGCCGCCTCAACGCGACGGTCCAGTCGCTCGACGCGTACTGGGCACAGGCGCTGCCGCAGCAGGCCGGCGTCGAGTACGCGCTGCCCGAGGTCGTGAGCTTCACCGGTCAGGTCTCGACGGGGTGCGGCGCCGCGACGAGCGCCGTCGGGCCGTTCTACTGCCCGACGGACCAGACCGTGTACATCGACCTCGGCTTCTACGACGACCTCTCGGACCGCTTCGGCGCGAACGACGGCGGGCTCGCCGAGATGTACGTCGTGGCGCACGAGCTGGGTCACCACATCGAGCAGCAGACGGGCGCGATGGATGCCGCCGAGCGCGGCGGGACCGGACCGGAGTCCGACTCGGTGCGCATCGAGCTCATGGCCGACTGCCTCGCCGGCATGTGGGCCGGGCACGCGGCGACGACGGTCGACCCCGACACGGGCGTGACGTTCCTCGAGCCCGTCACCGACCAGCAGCTGGACGACGCGCTGTCCGCCGCGTCCGCAGTCGGCGACGACCGCATCCAGGAGTCCGCGACGGGCAGCGTGAACCCCGAGGCCTGGACGCACGGGTCGAGCGAGCAGCGCCAGCGCTGGTTCACGATCGGCTACGAGGGCGGCACGCTCCAGGACTGCGACGCCCTCGCCGCGTCGACCCTCTGACCCGACCCCGCGGGACGCGGTCGAGGTCAGAGCTCGATCGAGTACATGCTCGACCCGGAGTCCTTCTCGTAGCCCAGGCTCGCGTACAGGCCGTGCGCGCCGGACGGGTTCGCCGTGTCGACGTCGAGCACCGCGTACTGCATCCCGTCGGCGGCGAACGCCCGCATCCCCGCTGCGAGCGCCGCGACGGCGATCTTGCGTCCGCGGTACGCGCGGCGGACGCCCAGCAGCTCGGTGTAGCCGAACGTGAAGCCGCGCACGCCGAAGTCCTCGTCGTAGCGCGCGGCCATCTCGTAGCCGACGACCAGCGGTCCGCCGGCGCGCAGCATCGCCGCGGTCTCCGGGTCCGTGTGCGGGTCGGCCAGGAGCGTGTCCGTGTCGGGGGCGTCGTCGAGCACGAGGAACGACCACTGCGGTGCGAACTCGCTGCGCCCGTGCGTCCAGGACTCGTGCGAGCGCGGCTCGCTCCCCCAGTGGTCGCGGAACGCGTCGTTGTGGGCAAGGCGCGTCGCCTCGTCCAGGTCCTGCGACCAGGGCACGACACGCAACGTGCTGTCGAGCGCGGCGTCGGGGACCGGCGTCGCGAGGTCGCGGCGCAGGTCGGCGTAGAAGCGGCGGGCGACGAAGCCGAACCGTTCGTAGAGGCGCAGCTTGGACGCCGGGTCGGTGTCCTCCGCGTAGAGGGCGATGCGGGCCGGGATCTCCTTGCCGCTCGCGGCGAGGAGCTGGCGTGCGCGTGCGACCTGCCACGCGAGCAGCTCGCGGCCGATGCCACGTCCACGGTGCGTGGGGTGCACTCCCCCCGACAGGAACGCGCGGACCGTCGTGACGTCGCCCGGCGCGGTGTCGACCAGCGCGTACGCCCGCGGCGAGCCGTCGGCGTCGACGCCGAGGAGCGTGTCGTGCTCGACGTCGCGCCAGGTTGCCGTGAAGACGTCCTCGACCTCCGCGATCGACTCGCGGTACGGCTCGCGGTCGGCGTCGGCGATCTCGTTCTTCAGCGTGAGCAGCGCGGGTGCGTCGGTCGCGACCGCAGGGCGCCACGTCAGGTCGCCCGCGGTGACGGCCGGGACGCCCGACGGCGCAGCGGCCCGTTCGGCGATCGGCGCGAGCGGGGCTGCGGACGGGTCGACCGGGTCGGTCCTCGTGGGGGTGCTCATGCGGTCCACGCTAGGCGACCGCCCGCCGTCGGGCACGGGCAATTCGTGACGACGCCCCACGCTCGTCCGACGCGAAGGGGGTGAGACGATCGGCCGCGCGTCGGCGGTACGCGTCTACGCTGCTCGCATGTCTGCTCCGACCTCGCACTCCCCCGCCGACGCCCGCTCCCAGGCCTTCGCGGACGCGCTGCGCACGCGCGTGGTCGTCGCGGACGGCGCGATGGGCACGATGATCCAGGACCAGGACCCGTCGCTCGAGGACTACCAGGGTCTCGAGGGCTGCAACGAGATCCTCAACGTGTCCCGGCCGGACATCATCGCCTCCGTCCACGACGCCTACCTCGAGGTCGGGGTCGACGCGATCGAGACGAACACGTTCGGCGCCAACTGGTCCAACCTCTCGGACTACGACATCGACGACCGTATCCGCGAGCTCGCGGCGGCCGGCGCCCGGATCGCGCGCGAGCGCGCCGACGCGTACTCGACCCCGGACCACCCGCGCTGGGTGCTCGGGTCGATGGGGCCGGGGACCAAGCTGCCGAGCCTCGGGCACACGACGTACACGCACCTGCGCGACACGTTCGCGCTGCAGGCGGCCGGGCTGCTCGACGGCGGGGCGGACGCCATCCTGGTCGAGACGAGCCAGGACCTGCTCCAGACGAAGGCGGCCGTGAACGGGTCGCGCGCGGCGATGCGCGAGGTCGGGCGCTCGGTGCCCGTGATCGCGCAGGTCACGGTCGAGACGACCGGCACCATGCTCATGGGCTCGGAGATCGGCGCCGCGCTGACGACGCTGCAGGCGCTGAAGGTCGACGCGATCGGGCTCAACTGCGCGACCGGCCCGGCGGAGATGAGCGAGCACCTGCGCCACCTGTCGCGCCACGCCGAGATGCCCGTGACGTGCATGCCGAACGCGGGGCTTCCGGTGCTGGGCAAGGACGGCGCGTCGTACCCGCTGACGCCCGCGGAGCTCGCGGCGGCGCACACGCAGTTCGTGGACGAGTTCGGGCTCGGCCTCGTCGGCGGGTGCTGCGGCACGACGCCGGAGCACCTGCGGCTCGTGGTCGAGGCCGTGCGTGGCCGGCGCGTGGCCGAGCGGCACCCGGAGCGCGAGAACGGCGTCGCGAGCCTGTACTCGCACACGGACCTCCACCAGGACGCGTCGTTCCTCGCGATCGGCGAGCGGACGAACGCGAACGGCTCCAAGGCCTTCCGCGAGGCGATGCTCGCGGAGAACTGGGACGAGTGCGTCGACATCGCGCGCGCCCAGACGCGCGACGGCGCCCACCTGCTCGACGTGTGCATCGACTACGTGGGTCGCGACGGCGTCGTGGACGTGCGCTCGGTCGTGTCGCGGCTCGCGAGCGCGTCGACGCTGCCGCTCGTCATCGACTCCACAGAGCCCGAGGTCATCGCGGCCGGGCTCGAGCTGGTGGGCGGGCGCGCCGTCGTGAACTCGGTGAACTTCGAGGACGGGGACGGCCCGACGTCGCGGTTCGCCCGGGTCATGCCGGCCGTCGTCGAGCACGGGGCGGCCGTCGTCGCGCTGACGATCGACGAGGAGGGGCAGGCGCGCACCGCGGACCACAAGGTCGCGATCGCGTCGCGGCTGGTCGAGACCCTGACCGGGGACTGGGGCATGCGCGTGGACGACATCATCGTCGACGCCCTCACGTTCCCGATCGCCACCGGCCAGGAGGAGACGCGGCGCGACGCCATCGAGACGATCGAGGCGATCCGCGAGATCACGCGCCGCTACCCCGGGATCCACACGACGCTCGGGGTGTCGAACGTGTCGTTCGGGCTGAACCCGGCCGCGCGCACCGTGCTGAACTCGGTGTTCCTGCACGAGGCCGTGCAGGCCGGGCTGGACTCCGCGATCGTGCACGCCGCGAAGATCCTGCCGCTCGCGCAGATCCCCGACACCCAGCGCGAGGCCGCGCTCGACCTCGTGTGGGACAAGCGCGTGTACGACGACGAGGGCAACCTCACGCATGACCCGCTGTCCCGCCTGCTGGAGCTCTTCGAGGGCGTGGACTCCGCGGCGCTCAAGGACCAGCGGGCGGCGGAGCTGGAGGCGCTGCCGCTGGGCGACCGGCTCGAGCGACGCATCGTCGACGGCGCGCGCAAGGGGCTGGAGGCCGACCTCGACACCGCGCTCGCCGAGGGCATGAAGGCGCTCGACATCGTCAACGACCACCTGCTCGAGGGCATGAAGGTGGTCGGCGACCTGTTCGGGCGGGGCGAGATGCAGCTCCCGTTCGTGCTGCAGTCCGCCGAGGTGATGAAGACGGCGGTCGCGCACCTCGAGCCGCACATGGAGAAGATCGAGGGCGAGAGCGGGTCCAAGGGCACGATCGTGCTCGCGACCGTGCGGGGCGACGTGCACGACATCGGCAAGAACCTCGTCGACATCATCCTGACGAACAACGGCTACACGGTCGTCAACATCGGCATCAAGCAGCCGATCTCCGCGATGATCGAGGCCGCGGAGGAGCACGACGCCGACGTGATCGGTATGTCCGGGCTGCTCGTGAAGTCGACCGTGGTCATGAAGGAGAACCTCGCCGAGCTCACCTCGCGCGGGCTCGGCGAGCGGTGGCCGGTGCTGCTCGGCGGCGCAGCGTTGACCCGCACCTACGTCGAGGACGACCTGGCGGGCCAGTTCCCCGGGGTGGTTCGGTACGCGCGCGACGCTTTCGAGGGGCTGCGGCTCATGGAGCCGCTCGTGCGCGTCGCTCGTGGGGCGGACCGCGACGAGGTCGGCCTGCCGGCCCTCAAGAAGCGTCGCCACGCGACGGTGACCGTGACCGAGACGCCCGTCGAGGACCTGCCCGCGCGGTCCGACGTCGCGGAGCACAACCCCGTCCCCTACCCGCCGTTCTGGGGCACGCGCCTGGTCAAGGGCGTGCAGCTCGCGGACTACGCGGCGTTCCTCGACGAGCGCGCGACGTTCATGGGGCAGTGGGGTCTGAAGCCGGGGCGTGGTGAGGACGGGGCGAGCTATGAGGAGCTCGTCGAGACCGAGGGCCGCCCGCGGCTGGCCGAGTGGTTCGAGCGCATCCGCACCGAGGGCGTCGTGGACCCGTCGGTCGTCTACGGCTACTTCCCCGTGTGGTCCGAGGGCGACGACGTGGTCGTCGCGCACCACGACGGGCCCGACGGCGGCAGCGGCGGCGAGGTGGGCACCGAGCGGTTGCGCTTCACCTTCCCCCGGCAGCGCCGCGACCGGCACCTGTGCCTCGCGGACTTCGTCAAGCCGCGCTCGTGGGTCACCGAGACCGGGCGGTTCGACGTCCTGCCCGTCCAGCTCGTGACCATGGGATCGAGCGTCGAGGCCGCGACAGCCAAGCTGTTCGGGGAGAACAAGTACCGCGAGTACATGGAGCTCCACGGGCTGTCCGTCCAGCTCACCGAGGCCCTGGCCGAGATGTGGCACGCTCGCGTGCGCTCCGAGCTCGGGTTCGCCGACGAGGACCCCGCGTCCGCGGAGGGGATGTTCAAGCTCGAGTACCGCGGGGCCCGCTTCTCCCTCGGGTACCCCGCGTGCCCGGAGATGGAGGACCGCCGCAAGGTCGTGGAGCTGCTGCGCCCCGAGCGGGTCGGGGTGGTGCTCTCCGACGAGCTCCAGCTCCACCCGGAGCAGTCCACAGACGCGTTCGTCTTCCATCACCCCGAGGCGAAGTACTTCTCGGTCTGAGGATCCGCGGCGTGCACGTGGCCGTCACAGCACGAGCAGTGCCCGTGTCGTCCCGGTCGGCTCGACACCGAGCTCGTCGCGCAGGCTCCGGGCACAAGCCGCGTAGGCGCGGCGCGCCTCGACCACGTTGCCCTCGGCCAGATGGATCTCGATGACGGAGCGGTGGGCGCTCTCGCGCAGTTCGTCGGCCCGGACGGCCGCGAGCGCCGCCTCCAGGGCGAGCCCGTAGCGGCCGAGCGCGGTGAGGCGACGGGCGGTCGCTTCCAGCACGTGCAGCCGCAGCTGGCGCAGGCGTTCACGTTCGGCGTCGAGCCACGGGTCGTCCCAGTCGGGGAGCAGGTCCCCCTCGACGTCCGTGAGGGCGCCGAGCAGATCGGCAGGCGGATCGGCGATCGGCTCGGCCACCGGGTCGGAGAGTGCATCGGTACCCGTCCCGGCACCGAGGACGGCACGCGAGCGTTCGATGAGCCGGTCGGTGTCGACGTCCGCCATCGGGCCCAGCTCGACGACGCCGCGAGCGGAGACGACGAGGCCGTGCGCAGCCTGGTTGACCCGCCAGATCCCGGTGCGCAGGCAGGCGAGCGCGCGCTGCTCCACGGTGTCGGGCCACAGCAGGCCGGCGAGGCGGCTGCGCCCCGTGCGTCCGCGCAGCGCCAGGAGGGCGACGAGGTGCTGCGCTCCCACGGGCAGGGTCACGGGCGGCGCGCCGTCGACGTGCAGGGAGAAGCTGCCGAGCAGGTGCAGGGACACGACGGGTTCGTCTGGCAGCTGTGGCGGGTGCCCGCCCGCTCGCTCCGGCACGACGTCTCCCTTGCGCGTTCGACCACACGGCTTGTCGACGAGCCGGGGTCGTGTGCGACCCCTCGCCCTGAGGGAGGGCGTCGTCGGAGGGGTGATACGACCAGTCCCCCCGCCGGCGTGACACCGGCGTGACACGGCGGTGACGCGTGCCGCGCAGGCTCGACGCCATGAGCAGCTTTCCGGGGAGCCCGCGCGTCCTGCCGGGCGCGATCGTCGCCGTCGACCCGCTGAGCCCGCTCGCCCGCGTGGTGATCTTCCAGTACAACCCGCAGGAGGTGACGCGCCAGCTGAGGCCCCGCACGCCGCCTGCTGGCGGTGGTGCGTCGGTGGACGCGCAGCGCATCTGGGGGGCACCGACGGAGTCGATCTCGATGACGTTGGAGCTGGACGCGACCGACGGCATGGAGTCGTCGGACCCCGTGGCGACGACGACGGGCGTGCTGCCGCAGCTCTCGGCGCTGGAGATGCTGCTGTACCCGAGCGCGGCGACGGTGGCGATCAACACGGGGCTGCTCGCGGCCGGCACGATCGAGGTCCTGCCGCCGCAGGGACCGCTGACGGTGCTCGTGTGGGGTCCCGGTCGGGTGGTCCCGGTGACCGTCTCGAGCGTCACGGTCCGGGAGCAGGCCTTCAACCCTGCGCTTGCCCCGGTCCGGGCGAGCGTCGACGTCACGCTCGACGCCTTGACCTACGACGACCTGGCACCGACGAACCCGGGGTTCGCGCTGTACGTGGCGCACCACGTGGCCGCGGAGGTGCTGGCGTCGGTCGCGGCGGTCTCGGGCGTCGTGGGGGCGAGCGTCGAGCTGTCGGTGGGGAGCTGACATGTCGCGGTACGACGACGTCGAGACCGCCACGCTGGAGGTGACCGCCCCCGACGGCACGCGCCGCCTGGTGCGTTACCTCCGCCGTCGCCCGTTGCCGCCGCCCGTGGACGTGGAGGGGCCGGCCGCGCTGCACACGGTGGTTCCCGGTGACCGGCTGGACCTGCTGAGCTACCGGTACACGGGCGACCCGCTCGGGTTCTGGCGGCTGTGCGACGCGAACGCGGCGCTCGACCCGGACGCGCTGACGGACGCGGAGGCGGTCGGCACCGAGATCGTGGTGCCGCAACCGGGGGTGTCGGGCCGATGACGCTGCTCGGGGTGCACCTGACGGTCCTCGCTGGCCCGACCGTCCCGGTCCCGCTGCCGCCGGACGTCACGGCACGGGTGCGCGAGCTCGTGGTCACGGAGTCGGACTCCGACCGGTCGGCGTTCACGCTCACTCTCGATGCGGGCCGGTCGGGTCCCACGGCGGCACTCGACACGTCGGTCCTGACGACGTCCCCGGTGCGCGCGAACTCTCGCGTCGTGGTGGTGCTCACCATGGGGGCGGTACCGATCGTGCTGGCCGACGGGATCGTCACGGAGACGGAGCTGGTTCCCGGCGGGCCGGGGCAGCCGGCGGAGCTGCGCGCCACCGGGCACGACCTGTCGGTGCTGCTCGACCGGCACGAGGTGTCCGCCGAGCACGTCGGCCTGGACGACATGCTGCAGGTCGGCGCGATCGCCGCCCCGTACCTTGCGCAGGGGGTGGTGCCGCAGGTGGTTCCGCCGCCGGCGCTGGACCCGCCGCTCCCGATCGAACGCATCCCCACCCAGCAGGGGACCGACTGGGAGCACCTGGAGGTGCTCGCCGCCCATCACGGGTTCGTCGTGACGATGGTTCCCGGCCCGGCACCGGGGACGAGCACGTTGTACTGGGGGCCGCCCGTGCGGATCGGGGTCCCGCAGCCCGCCCTGTCCGTGGACCTTGGCGCCCACACGAACGTGACGGGGTCGCCCCGGTTCCGTCAGGACGTGCTCGGGCCGGAGCTCCTCGAGGGGCAGGTGCAGGACCCACGGCTGGGCGCCGTCGTCCCGGTACGCACCGTGGGGTCGCTCCGCCCCCCGCTGGCCGCTCTGCCCGTGTGGGCGGTCCACCAGCCGGACGTGCGCACCCGCCAGGTCCGCGACTCGGGCGTGCCGGCGACGACCGCGCTGGCCCGTGCCCAGGCCGGCACGGACGCGAGCATCGACTGCGTCGAGGCCACCGGCTCGCTCGACGGCGGCAGGTACGGCTCGGTCCTGCGTCCGCGCGGGCTCGTCGGGATGCGGGGCGCCGGCTGGTCGCACGACGGCCTGTGGTACGTGCGGAAGGTGGAGCACCGGATCGCCCGGGGCAGCTACACGGCGGACTTCACGCTCGTGCGGGAGGGCTTCGGCTCGACCGTTCCCGTGGTCCGGGTCTGAGGAGGACTGGTGCGCTTCTACGGCAAGTACCGGGGCACGGTCGAGAACAACGTCGACCCGCTGCAGCTCGGCCGCGTGCAGGTGGCCTGCCCTGCGGTGCTCGGCTCGGGGACCCTGAGCTGGGCCATGCCCTGCTCCCCCTATGCGGGCGACGGCGTCGGGCTCTTTCTCGTCCCTCCGGTCGGGGCGAACGTGTGGGTCGAGTTCGAGGCGGGCGACCCGGACCTGCCGATCCTCGGCGGCTGCTTCTGGGGCACCGGGCAGGTGCCCGCGGCCCCCGCCCTCGCGGAGGTGAAGATCCTCAAGACCGACGCCGTGACGATCGAGGCGACGGACCTGCCGGGAGCGGGCGGCCTGCGCCTCACGGTCGAGAAGCCCGCGGTCGCGGTCCCCGTGGAGATCACGGCGACGAGCTCCGGGTTCGAGGTCACGGCCGGGTCCGCGTCCATCAGCGCCTCGACGCCGTCGGTGTCCCTCAACAACGGTGCGCTGGAGGTGACGTGATGCCGGGGAACCTGCTCACCATCGCGTCGAAGGTCGCGTGCACACACCAAGGGGTCGCGACCCCGTCGGCGGGCGCGCCCCGTGTCACGCTCGACGGCGTCGCGGCGGTCCTGCAGACGGCTCCGTACACCGTCGCGGGCTGCGCCCACCCCCCGAACGCGGGTGGGCCCGACGTGTCGGGCCAGTGGACGAGCGGCACCACACGCGTCACGTGCGATGGCGTGCCCCTCGCGTTCCTCGGCTCGACCGGCACGTGCGCTCCCACGGGAGTGCCGATGCAGGCCCAGTCCGCGGCTGCGCGGGTGCGTGCGACATGAGCACCACGACCTCGGGCACCACCCCGCCCGCCCCGCGCCGCGCCCGGTCGCCGCGTCACGTGGCGTTCCCGCTGCGGCTCGACGCTCGCGGACGCACCGCCCTGGCCGACGTCGAGACGCACCTGGCGGGCCTCGTCGAGCAGGTGCTGTTCACCGCCCCCGGGGAGCGGGTCAACCGCCCGGACTTCGGCAGCGGTGTCGGGCGGCTGGTCTTCGCGCCGTCGGACGACGCGCTCGCCTCCACCACGCAGGCGCTCGTGCACGGGGCGCTGCAGCAGTGGCTCGGCGACCTGATCCGCGTCGAGGACGTCCAGGTCACGACCACCGGCGCCCGGGTGGACGTGCTCGTCACGTACCTGCCGCTGCACGCGACGGGGCCGGAGCAGTCCCGCACGCTCCAGGTGGGCGGTCCCGCTGCCGCGGGCGGCGCGGGAGGGACGACATGAGCGCGACCGAGGCCGTCACCGAGTCCGCCGAGGTCGCGGTCTTCGGCGGGACGATCGACCGCGAGGCGCGGCGCTCCCGCGTGCGCGGTCGTGCCGACCTGGACGGCATCGACTTCGTCGAGGTGCTGTCCAACCACGCGGGCACGCCGGGGCACGTGCCCGGCGCACCGTCCCAGCGCACCCTCGTCGTGCACCTGCTCAACGGGCCCGTCCCCGCCGGCTGGGGCGTCGGCACGGTCGCCCTCGCCGGGGGCGTGCGGGACGACCCGGACGTCAACCCGGTCGGGGTCGAGTGGGCCTACCCGGCACCCCAGGTGGCCGGCACCGCGGGCACCCCCGCGACCGACCCTCTCGACGGGGTCGAGCCCGCCGACCGGCTGCTCGTCGCGCAAGGCCTGCCGGACGACGTCGGGCGCGAGCGCGGGCTCGTGGTGCGGACCACGACGCCGGGCGACCTGTCCACGTACACGCTGCGGCTCCTCGGGCCCGGCGGCACGGGCGTGCCGGACGGCATCGACCCCGTGCTCGCGACGGCGACGTTCCGGTTCGCCGTCGACTGCCCGTCCGACCTGGACTGCCGGGTCGAGACCGTCGTGGCGCCCCCGGTGGAGGCGCTCGCCCCCGGCGACTACCTCGCCCGCGACTACGCGGCGCTGCGCACCCGGCTGCTCGACCGGCTCGCGACGCTGCAACCCGGCTGGACGGACCGCAGCCCGGCCGACCCCGCCGTCATGGTGACCGAGCTGTTCGCCGCCGTCGGCGACCGGCTGGCCGCCTGGCAGGACGCGGTCGCCGCCGAGGCGTACCTCGGCACGGCACGTCGGCGGACGTCCGTGCGCCGCCACGCCCGCCTGCTCGGCTACCGCGTCCACGAGGGCTGCTCGGCCCGCACCCTGCTCGCCCTGGAGACCGACACCACGCTGACCCTGCCCGTGGGCACCCCCGTGGCCGACCTGCCCGACGACGCGCGCATCGTCGTGGCGCCGGGTGCCGTGGAGCCCACGGTGCCGGTCGAGGCGACCGACGCGGGCCGCACCGTCTTCGAGACCGTCGCGCCGCTGACGGTCCGGCCCGAGCGCAACGCCCTCGACCTGTACGCGTGGGGCGACGACGACCACTGGCTGCCCGCAGGCGCCACGTCCGCCTTCCTGCGCACCGACGCCGGTACCGACCCGCTGCTGCGTGCCGGCGACCTGCTGGTGCTGGTGGACCGTCCCGTGGGCGCCGACCCGCGTGACGGACACCCCGGCCGGCGGTTCGGGGTCCGGCTGACCGCGGACGCCGTGGAGCACGGTGACCCGCTCGAGCCCGGCATCACCGTGTGGGAGGTCCGCTGGAACCCGGCCGACGCCCTGCCGGCGCCCCTGCGGGTGTCCGAGCCGGGGACCGAGGCGGCGCGGGCGGCGGCGCTCGCGAACGTGGTGGTCGCCGACCACGGTGCCACCGTGCCGGACGAGGCGCTCGTGCCGCCGACCGTCGGCGCCGGCCTCGCGTACCGGCCGCGGCTGCAGCGCCCCGGCCTGTCGCGCGTGGACCCGGTCCTCGCGCCGTCGTCGTCCGTGACCGCCCTGCTCGCCCCGGACCCGCGGCGGGCCGCGGCGGCACTCGCCCTGGACGACGGCCTGCGGACGTGGACCCCGCGCGACGACATGCTCGGCAGCGGTCGGCTCGCGACCCACCTGGTGGTCGAGCCGGAGCCGGGCGGGGTGAGCCGGCTGCGGTTCGGCGCGCAGGGCCACGGTCGGCGTCCCGTCGTGGGTGCGACCCCGCGCGCGACGTACCGGGTCGGCTCCGGCGCTGCCGGCGACGTCGGGCCCGGACGCCTCGTGCGCCTGCTCCTGCTCCCCGGCGGCACCGACCCGGCAGGCGGCGCGGACCTGCGGTCGTGGAACCCGCTGCCTGCGTCCGGAGGGCGTGAACCGGAGGCGCTGGAACAGGTGCGCCAGCTCGCCCCGGCAGCGTTCCGGACCCAGCGCCGTGCCGTCACCTCGGCCGACCATGCCGCGGTCGCGGAGCAGAACCCGGGCACGCAGCGTGCGGTCGCCCGGCGCCGCTGGACCGGCTCCTGGTACGCCCAGTCCGTCACCCTCGACCCGGTGGCATCCCGCGCGGACGACCCCGTGCTGCGCGCGGAGGTGCTCGCCGCGCTCGAGGTGCGCCGCATGGCCGGCGTCGACGTCGCGCTCGAACGCCCGCTCCACGTCCCCCTGGAGCTCGTGCTCGGCGGCTGTGTCGCGGACGGCTACCTGGTACCCGACGTCACCGCCGTGCTGCGCGAGGTCTTCACTGCCGGTGTCCGCCGCGACGGCAGCCCCGGCTTCTTCCACCCGGACCGGTTCACGTTCGGCCAGCCCCTGCGGCTGTCCGACGTCGTCGGCGCGGCCATGACGGTGGACGGCGTGTCGTGGGTCGAGCTGCGCCGCTTCGCCCGGGCGGGCGCGACCCGGGCGCAGGCCGCGGCGTCCCTGCGCGCCGGCGTCCTGGTCATGGCACCGCGCGAGCTGCTGCGCTGCGACTCCGACCCGAACGACCCCGAGGCCGGGCACGTCCGGGTCCAGCTGGGGGGTGCGTCGTGAATGCGGACGAGCACGCGTCGGTCGCCACGGGGACGGTCCCGTCGAACCCGCCCGGTCAGGACCGGATCGCCTGGCGGGTGGCCCCGCACGGAGCGGCGCTCGAACGTCTCCGCGCGGCGCTGGCGGACGGCAGGCACCCGCAGCCGGTGCGCTCGCTCGCCACCCACGGCTCCGGCACCGGCAGCCCCGACCGCACCGCCGACCCTGCCGTGGCGCTCCTCGACGCGTGGGCCGTGGTGGGCGACGTCGTCTCCTTCTACACCGAGCGCATCGCCACCGAGGGTCTGCTGCGCACGGCCACCGAGTCCCGGTCCGTGCGCGAGCTCGCACGCACCCTCGGGTACGAGCTGCGCCCCGGCGTCGCCGCCCGCACCGACCTCGCCTGGCAGGTGGAGACCGCGCCCGGCGCACCCGCGTCCGTCATCGTGCCTGCCGGCACGCCGGTGCAGACGATCCCCGCACCCGGCTCGCTCCCCCAGGTCTTCGAGACCTCCGACGAGGTCGAGGCCCGGGGGGCGTGGAACGAGCTCGCGGCCCACGACCGGGTCCCCCAGCCGCTCGGCTACGGGACCCGGGAGATCTGGCTCACGACGACGGCACCCGCCGTGAGGTCCGGTGACCACCTGCTCGTCGTCGGCCGCGAGCGCCGCGACGTCGCGGCCGACGCCGTGCACTCGGACGACCACGAGCGGTGGGAGCTCCGCCGTGTCGCGGCGGTCGACACGCCCGAGGAGGCACCGGGCTGGACCCGGTTGCGGCTGGACCGCCGCATCGGCTTCCGGAGGTCCCGGACCCTGGTCGCCGAGGAGGACGTGCGGGTCTACTCGCTGTCGCGTCGGTTGTCGCTGTTCGGCTGGAACGCGCCCGACCCGGCACTGCTGAACGACCAGCCGGTGCCGTGGCCGGGATATGCGCTGCGCGCGGGCGTGCGCGAGCTGGAGCTGGACGGCGACGCTGCCGACGTCGTGCCGGGGTCGTGGCTGGTGCTGGACCAGCCGGGTCGGACGGAGGCGTTCCAGGTGTCGGCGGTCGTCACCGACGGCGCGACCAAGTTCGGGCTGTCGGGAAAGCTCACCCGGGTCACGGTGGACCTGGCGCACAACATCGAGCAGTTCCGTCGCAACGGTGCGCTGGTGCTCGCGGTGAGCACAGAGCTCCCGGCGACGTGGATGCCGAGTCCGGTCCCGCTCGGGGCGGGGGACGCGGGCACCGGGCACACGCTGGACGTCGCGGTGAGCGACCCGCCGCTCCCTGCCGACCGGGCGGTGCTGGTGACGGGGGTCGGTCCCGGCGGCGAGGTGCAGGTGGAGGTCACCACCGTGGTGGCGGTGCAGGCCGTGACGGGCCCGGCGGGCGGCGGCGAGGCGCCGGGCGACCCGGTGCAGAGGCTCACGCTGGAGCCGCCGCTCGTGCACGACTACCGGCCGGGCACGGTGCGCGTCCTCGGGAACGTCACCGCGGCCACGCACGGCGAGACGGTGGAGCACGTGCTCGGCTCGGGCGACGGGCGGGAAGTGTTCGCGTCGTTCGCGCTGCGACGACCGTCGCTGACGTACGTGCGCACGACGACGAACGCGACCGGTGCGGCCGCGGCGCTGCAGGTGCGGGTGGAGGACGTCGCCTGGGCCGAGGTGGAGACGCTGCACGACGCGGGGCCGACCGACCAGGTGTACGTCGTGCGGCAGGACGACACGGCGTCGTCGACCGTGACGTTCGGTGACGGGGTGCACGGGTCGCGGCTGCCCTCCGGGGTGGAGAACGTGCGCGCGGTGTACCGGATCGGCCTGGGTGCGGACGGGGTCGCGGAGCCGGGGCAGGTGTCGCTCCCGGTGCGCCGCCCGCGCGGGATCGCGACGGTGCGCAACCTCGCGGCGTCCCGGGACTGGGCGCCGCCCGAGGACCTGGAGAGCGCACGGACGAACGCGCCGCAGCGGGTTCGCACCCTCGACCGGGCGGTCTCGGTGGACGACTACGGCGACTTCGCCCGCGCCTTCTCGGGCGTGGGCAGCGCGCGTGCCGACCTGGTGTGGGACGGCCGTACGGACACCGTGGTGGTGTCGGTGCTGGCGGCGGACGGCGGTCCGGCGTCGGTCTCGTTGATCGCGGACCTGGCGGCCACGATCGACGGTGCGCGTGACGAGCGTGCACCGCGCGTGCTGCTCGCGGGCGAGGTGCTCGACGTCGGTGCCCGGATCCGGCTGCAGGTGGACCCGCGGTTCGAGACCGAGGCCGTGCGGGAGGCGGTGTCGGCGGCGTTGCTGACGAGGTTCGGCGGTCTCCCGCTCGCCGTCCCGGTGGCGGCGGCGAGGGTGCTCGTCACCGCGTCCGAGGTCGACGGGGTCGTGTCCGCGACGGTGCCGCGGCTGGTCGCACCGGCGGCGACCGCCGTCGGCGACGACCTGCTGGTGGCCGAGGAGGCCCGCTGGGACGGCACACGGCTGCTGCCCGCGCAGGCGCTGCGGCTGACCGCCGCCCTGATGGACGTGGAGGTGGTCCCGTGAGCACACCCGAGCCCCTCACCGTGTCGGACGAGCGCCGTGCCGACCGCACCGCGTACCTGGAGGGCCTGCTGCCGGCGCACGTCCGCGAGCGCGACGCCGCCACGGGCGGGCTGCTGCACGCCCTGCTGGACGCGGTGGCGGGCGAGCTCGCCGTCGTCGAGGAGGACCTGGAGAGCCTGTACGACGCGTGGTTCGTCGAGACGGCGCCGGCGTGGGTGGTGCCGTACCTGGCGGACCTCGTCGGGGTGACGGGGCTCCCCGAGGACGTGGGTGATGCCGGGGCGGGCCGGCGTGCGGTGACGGCGAACACGGTGACCTACCGGCAGGGCAAGGGGACCGTCGCGGTGCTGGAGCAGGTGGTGCGCGACGCGACGGGGTGGCCGGCGGTGGCGGTCGAGTTCTACCGGCGCCTCGCCACGACCGCGCACGTGAACCACCTGCGGCCGGACCGACCGGCGTGGGTCTCGTTGCGGTCCGCGGCCGACGTGGAGCTCACGTCGCCGCAGCTCGCCGCGGGGGCGCTGTCCCGCACTGCGCGCACGGGCGAGGTGCGCCCGGTCGAGCCCGGTCCGACCGGCGGGCGTGGCCGGTTCGGCATCCCGGCAGTGGGCGTCTTCGTGTTCAGGACGCAGGTCTACGACGCGGTGGCAGCGCCCGCCCGGCCCGGCACGGGCGGGTGGCGCACCCACCCGCTGGGTCTGGACGAGCCGTGGTTCGCCGCCCCCGCGACGGAGGAGTCGGTGGAGCACCTGGCGGGCGAGGCGGACCTGCCCGTGCCGTTGCGTCCGCGGCGCCTGCTCGCCGCGCTCGAGGCGGCTCGAGCCGGAGTGCCGGCCGAGCCGGTGCCGCTCGCGGTCCGCGTCGAGGACGACCCGCCGCTCGAGCCCGAACGGGTTCGAGTGTGCGGTGTGGAGGACCTGGCACCGCTCGACGGGTGGCAGGTCATGGTCGACGCGGTGACGGGCCGGGTGCAGCCGTACCTCGACGGCGACCCCGCCGACCCGGCCGCACTGCACACCGACCATGCGTACGGCGCGGTGGCGGACGTCGGGGCCGGCACCCAGGACCGCAGCGACACGCACGAGGACACGCTCGCCGCCGACCCGTTCACGGGCGACGCCGACCGTGGCGGCGCGGACGTGCTGGGCGTCCAGGGCCAGGTGGCGGTGCGGTCGGTGCCGCCGCCGGGGGCGGGCGAGCCGGGGCTGGAGCCGTCGGTCGCTGCCGCCGTCGCGACGACGACCACCGTCTGGACCGACCCCGCGGCCACCGGCGGCACGCACGTCGTGTCGGTCGGCGACTCCGAGGCCTACCCGGGCGGGCTCGTCGTCGACGTCCCTGCCGAGACGCGGCTCGTGCTGGTGGCGGCGGCGTGGCGCGGGCGGGAGCTGCTCTCCGGCGACGTCGAGGCCCCGGTGCCGGGGGTGTACTCCCCCGAGGGTCTGCGACCCAGGGTCGTGGGCGACGTCGTGGTCACGGGCGCGGGTGGCAGCTCCGTCGTGCTCGACGGTCTCGTCGTCGAGGGGGACGTCGTCGTGGCGCCCGGCGACCTGGGTTCGCTGACGCTCGGCCAGTGCACGGTCGCCGGCCGGATACGTGTCGAGGCCGACACCACCGCGGGTCCGGACGACCCGGAGGCGGGCAACCGCGCGCTGCGGGTCACGCTACGTCGCAGTCGCGCCGCCGGGGTGGACCTCGCGCCCACCGTCGGCCGGCTCAGCGTGACCGACTGCGTGCTCGACAGCCTGCAGGGGACCGGCGGCGGCACCTGCGTCGAAGCGCCGGGCGCGCGCGCGAGCATCGACGGGTCGACGCTGCGCGGCGACGCCGGGTGCCGGGTGCTGGAGCTGACGTCCAGCGTGTGCGACGGCGTCGTGACCGTCGTCGACGCCCAGCGCGGCTGTGCCCGCTTCTCCTACCTGGGCCCGGGGTCGCGCACCCCGCGCCGCTTCCGGTGCGTCCCGCCGTCGGACCGCGAGACGTCCGACGCGCCGTCGTACGTCTCGACGGCTCCCGGCTCGCCGTCGTACGCCGCCCTCGCGGCGAGCACGCCAGCGTCGATCCGGCGCGGCGGCGAGCACGACGCCGAGATGGGCGTGCACCACCACCTTCGCCGTCCCTCGCGGCTCGACGCGGCCCGTCGCCTCGTCGCACCGTACGTCCCTGCCGGGATGCAGATCGGAATGTTCGGGAGCTGACCATGCACGCAGACCTCACGCGGTGGACCTTCGACCCGGGCCTCGGCTATCGCTCGGTGCTGATGCAGCAGGGCAGGGTCCTCCTGGACGCCGAGTGGAACGAGCAGGCGGAGATCACCGCGCACCACGACCAGGTGCGCACGCACGACGTGGTCGGCCCGGCGGGCGGGCCCGAGCCGTCCGACGGTGGCGTCGGACCGTTCGCGATCGTCTCGGCGGCCGACGGCGCGCCGCCCGACGGTGCGTCGTGGGAGGAGCTCGCGGTCACGCCTGGCCGCTACTACGTGGACGGCGTCCTGGCCTCCGCGCCGGCGAATCCCGCCGTCGCGTCGCCGGGCGCGTGGCCGCTCGCGGACCAGCCGCACCTGCGCACCATCGGCGCCGGCGTCGCGGCGAACCCGGGACTGGCCGAGCCGGCCGACGACGGCCGGTACGCGGCGTTCCTCGACGTGCGGGACCACCTCGTCACCGCCGACGAGCGTCCTCAGCTGCTCGAGTCCGCGCTCGGGGGCCCGGACACCGCGGCACGCGAGCAGACGGTCTGGCAGGTGCGGCTCGAGCCGGTCGCCGCCGACACCGTCTGCTCGCAGGTCCCGACGGCGCAGGCCGACCCGCGCCGCATGGTCGCGTCGCTGCAGGAGGCGGACGACGACGTCGACCCGTGCCGCATCGTCGGCGGGGGCGGCTACCAGCGGCTGGAGAACCAGCTGTACCGGGTCGAGGTGTTCGACGTCGAGCCGACGCCGCGATTCGTGTGGTCGCGCGAGAACGGGTCCGTCGTGACCGGGCTGCTCGACCTCGACGTGTCCACGGTGCCGGGTGCGGACGCCGCCCTGACGACCGACCGCCCCGGCCGCGACGACGAGCTGTCGATCCGACAGGGCGAGCTGGTCGAGGTGACCAGCTCCGACCGGCGGCTGCGCGGCGAGCCCGGCTTCCTCGGGACCGTGGCGTCCGTCGTCGGGCTCGTGCTGCACGTCGCGTGGGACGCCGGTGCCCCGACGTCCGTGGCCGCGCTCGGCCGCGCCCCCGTGGTGCGGCGGTGGGACGGCGGACCCAGCCCTCTGCGTACGACCTCGACGGATCTGGAGGGCGGGATCGTCGTACGGTTCCCCGCCGAGGGGACGCCACGGGTGGGCGACTACTGGCTGGTACCGGCCCGGACGGCGCGCCTCGCGTTCGGCGTCACGGCACGGCAGGGCACGCTCGAGTGGCCGTGGGACTCCCCCTCGCCGGACCCGCAGCCACCCGACGGGCCCGAGCGGCACCGCGCCCGGCTCGCCGTCCTCGACCGCACCGGAGGCACGTGGACGCAGGTCTCGGACTGCCGTTCCCTGTTCCCGCCCCTGACCGGTCTCGCAGCGCTCGACCTCGTCGGCGGCGACGGGCAGGAGGCCATGCCGGGCGACGAGCTCGACGAGGCCGTGCGTGTCGTCGTCCGCAAGGGCGCGGTCCCCGTCGCGGGCGCGCCCGTGCGGTTCACCGCCGACGGCGGCACCCTGCGCGACGACGCGTCGGGCGACGTCCTCGGCGCCGCCGGGACCGTCCTGGCGGGACCCGACGGCGTCGCGGCCGTCCGGTGGACCCTCGACCCCGGCGGAGGTCCCACGCAGACCGTGACCTCCGTCCTGCTCGACGACACGGACACCCCCACCGGGGCCGCCGTCGTCGTCACCGGTCGGCTCAGCGTGGCCCGCGAGGTCGCGTGGGACCCCGTGTGCGACGGCTTCGCCGGCACCCGCACCGTGCAGGACGCGCTCGCGCAGGTCGTGACCACGCGGATGCTGCGGCTGCTCGGCGGTGACGGTCAGGAGGTGGGATCGCGCGGGCGCACCGTGCCACGGCTGGTGCGGGTCGTCGTCGACAGCCCGTGCGGGCCCGTGCGAGCCCGTGTCGTGGCGCGGGGCCGTGACGGGGCGCGCGTCCTCGCGACCGACGACGGCGCCGCCGTGCCCGGCTCCCTGCCCGCGACCGCGACCGAGGTGGCGGTGGCGGGCACCGACGACGCGGGGGTCGCGGCGTTCGCGTGGCAGCCGGTGTTCGACGAGCGTGACGACGACGGGGTGCTGAGCGACACGCTGACGATCGGGCTCGACGGCTCGGCCCGTGACGGCGTCGCCCTCGTCCAGGTGTCGGCGCAGCTCGACGTCGCGGTCGGGCGTACGTCCGGCCTGCACGTGGTGGCGGTGACGTTCCGCGACGGCACGGAGCTCGTCAACGACACCGTCGTGGCAGCCGTCTCCATCGCGTCCGGTCTCGTCGTCGAGCTCGACGGCGCCCCGCTGCCCGACAGCGTGGACGACAAGCCCGTCGGCCGGGTCCTGGTCGACCTGCCCTGGCCGACGCCCGCGCTCGGCAACGACTGGGCGCTCGAGCAGTCGTTCGGCACGCAGACGATCACGCTCGACGGCACTCTCGCGGCTGACGGCCGTCGGATCGTGTGGCAGCCGCCGGAGTCGCTCCGCGGCGTGCTCGAGCAGGTCCGCGACCGGGTGCTGGACTGGCAGCGGGAGAACCGGGTCCCGCAGGGGACGCTGCCCCTGCGTCTGCGGTTCCAGCTCGACGGCTGGGCGGTGGTCGACGCCCGCAACCCCGAGCTCCACCTCAACGGGCAGGCCGTCGCCGTCTCCGAGCGCGGCAGCACCCGGCTGCGTCTGCCCACCACCGACGAGGTGACCGGCGGCCGGTTCGAGACCTGGTTCTGGTTCGGGCGCCCGCCGATCGTCATCCCGCCGGTGATCGTCGACGCCGTCGTCGGCCGCACGCGCGCGTTCGCGGAACGACGCGCCCTCGACGCCGGTCTGGTCGTGCGGTTCGAGGAGGTGGACGCCCCCGGCGTGCGGGGCGGCACCGTCGTCGCGACGGAACCACCCGAGGGCGCCGAGCTGCGCCGCGGGGAGCTGCTGACCATCCGCGTGGCCCGCGGCGTGGGCGGCTGAACGGACGTCTGCCGTGCCGGGACGGGAGAGTGCTCAGGCGGACGTCGCGGACGGCGACGCCCGGCGCTCGCGCGCCACCGCACCGGGCGACGTCCGCTCCGCGCAGACGTGGGGCGCCCTGCCCGTCTCTGGCGGTCGTCCCGCGCACGAGGTGCTCGGCCCCGACCTCGCGGCGCGCCTCGGCCACGACGTCGCCGACGTGCAGGTGCACGCCGGCCACGACAGCGACCGCGTCGCCGCCCGGCTCGGGGCGCGGGCGTTCACCGTCGGCCGGCACGTCTACCTCGGCCCGGAGGTCGGGCGCGGCACCCTCGCGGCCGAGCACGTCGTCGAGCACGAGCTCGGGCACGCCCTCGGCGCCCGCCCGGGAACCCGGCCCACCGCGGGGCGGGCACCGCAGGGTGCGACTGCCGCGGAGGAGCACGCAGCCCGGGACGGCCGACGGCTGGGCACCGCCGCGGGGACATCCACCGGCACACCGGGGGGTCTCGTCGCACCGACCGCGGGCGCCACCGGTGGCGAGTTCGTCGGCCTCGAACCGCTGCCCACCCAGGACGTCGACACCCCGGCCTCCGCGCCGACGACGTCCAACCGGCCGGAGGTCGCCGAGCTCGACTTCGCGTTCGTGTTCACCGGCGGAGGTTACGGCCAGGCCGCCGAGCAGTTCATCAGCCGCTACTACCCCGGGCACCGGCTGATCCGCTCGCACAGCTTCGAGGCGATGTTCGACACGCTCTACACCGAGATGCGTCGCGTCCCGACCGACCGGTCGGCCCACCTGCGCGAGCTGGTCGTCGTCACGCACGCGAACGCCGCCGGAGGCATGCAGATCCCGCTCACCCGGGGCGACGTCGCCCGCCACCGGTTCTTCACCGTGTGGGACGCCGACGACCTGCAGGAGGAGTTCCAGGAGGGGATGCACGCCCGGTTCCGACAGCGACGGCGCGACGTCGTCGCGACGATGATCGACGACCAGACGCGCGTCATCGTGCGGGGGTGCGAGTTCGGGCAGTCGGACCAGGCGCTCGACGTGCTGCGCTCGATGGTCGGGGGGCAGGCCTGGGTGTGGGCGCCGACGGTGTACCAGGGGTACGAGTCCGTCCAGATCGGGGCGAGCCACCTCGCCACCCCCGAGGAGGCCTTCGACTTCCTCATGGAACAGGACTTCCTGCCGTTGGAGCTGCGGCCCGCACCCGACGAGGAGAAGCGGGAGTACGTCGCCCGCGTGTTCGGGTTGCGCGGGCACGTGCCGACCGAGTTCTTCGTCGTCGGGCAGGAGGACCACGACCGGCTGGTCGAGATGATCCACGCGGGGACCGGTCGGTCGGAGGCCGGCGAGGAGCTGAAGGTGCGCGAGCCCGCGACCGTGCCCTCGGCCGGGCAGTTCTGGAACGTCTCTGCCCCGCCGGCGTCCGGCACGGACGCCGAGCTGGACCCCTTGCCGCTGCGAGAGATCGCGCTGCGGGCCCGCGCGCTCAACCACCCGTACCGCCCGGAGCACGCCGGGGTGCTGCAGCGGCTGCGCCGGGCGTGGGAGCGCAAGGTGTCCGGCATGGACGAGCTGGTCGACTGGCTGCTCGAGGACACGAACGACCCCCTCGACGGTCTTCCCGGCGACTCTCTCGCCTTCATGCTCTTCCTCCGCCGGCACTACCGCGACGACCCCGCCGCCAACCCGCTCGCCGGCATCGAGCCCGAGAACTACTTCGGCGACTCGAACCTGCTCGCGATCGACGCCGCGCAGCACCCGTCGACGACGCCGCAGGCGGACACCTTCGAGACCGAGATGCTCGCCATCGAGCCGCCGGAGGACGACGCGCGCACGACGGCGAACGAGTTCGCCGAGGAGCTCGCGGAGCCCGGCCCGCCACAGCCGACGCCGGTCGCGCCGCCCGCGCCGACCCCCGACGAGGTGCAGCGCCAGGCGGCCCTCGAGGCGGAGCGGGAGGCCGAGCGCGAACGCATGCGGCAGGCCCGCGACTTCTCCAAGGGTGCGACGCCGGAGCCGGAGCCCGCTCCCCCGCCCCTCGACCTCAGCACCCTGTCCGACGACGCCATCCTCGCGCTGTACCGGGAGGCGCTGGTCGACGTCGACGAACCCCTGCTCGCCGACGTCGAGGAGGAGCTGGGCCGGCGGCTCGCGGACCCGGACCACCCCGGGTTCGGCACGGCCCTGCCGCGCGACCTCGCCGCCGGTCGGCCGGCGAACGCCGGGGTGCCGTCCGACGTCGCCCTGGAGATCCTGCGCAGCTCGACGGAGGGCCGGTTCCCGTGGCGACCCGACCTGGGCCGCGTCGGGGGCGTCGCCTGGTTCGTGACCGAAGGCACGCCGTACGTCGGCGCGGACCGCGGCGGCAGCGTCTCCATCCCCGTCGAGCTCGTGAACGCCGACACCGCGATCGTGTTCCGCGAGGCCGAGCTGCTCGAGGTCTTCGAGCGCGAGCGTGCCGCCCTGGAGCCGGTCGTCGAGGCGGAGTACCGGCGGACCGCTCACATCGACGACTCGACCCCCTTGAACTCCAAGCAGCGGCGCTACATGCGCGGCAAGTTCCTCGACCAGGCCGCCGAGTCGCGCATGTGGCAGCGGGTCGGGGAGCAGGTGCGGGCGTCCCAGCACGGGGTGGGCGAGGTCGTCCTGGAGAACAGCCGGTTCTCCCGGAGCGGCAACGGCCGGTTCGCCGTCGTGCGCGATGCCGCCAAGATCCGCATCCGCGGCGGCGCGACCACCGTCCTCGCGGCCCTGCGCAACGTGGGCGAGGCCGCCGACCCGGTGCTCGCCGCCGCCGCCGAGGAGGCCGCGATCCGCAACCGGTGGTCCGGGCGGGTGCGGGGAGTGTTCCGGTACGGCGGACGGGTGCTCATCGTCATCGGCCTCGCCAACGACGCCTATCGCATCGTCACCGCCGAGGACACGACGCGGGAGGTCCTCAGCGTGGCCGGGGGCTGGGCCGGTGCCACCGCCGCCGGGGCCGCGTTCGCCTACTGGTACACCCCCGCCGACGTCGCCGGGCCGTGGGCGTGGCTGGGGCACGGCGTCGGGACGCTGCTCGCCGGGGGCATCGGGTACTTCATCGGCTCCGAGGCGACCACCACCGTCTACGAGCTGGTCATCGACGAGGAGGACACCGCCGAGGTGCCCGAATGAGCCGGCGCGACGACCTGTGGCACGAGCTCGCCCACCTCGTCGGGCCGCTCGGCCCGTTCACCACGCCGCGGCAGCGCCGCCATGCCGAACGGGAGCTCCTCGCCGGTCTGGACGCGTCGTCGCTCGACGACCTCCTCGGCATCCTCGCGGACGTCGGCGACCCACGGGTGCCCGTGCCCGACCGCGCCGGTTTCGAGTCCCTCCTGCAGGACGCCGTGGCCGCCGCGGGTCGGGACCGCGGCGCCGAGGTGGTGCGGCGCGTCGTCCCGCTCCTCGACGACCCCATGGTGCGTCCGTGCGCCATCGACCTGCTCGGGCTCGTCCCCGTGGACGACGCCGTCGCGGCACTCGACCACCTCGTGCGGCACACCGCCCTGACCGACGACGAGCTCGAACGTGCCGCCTGCTCGCTCGGTGAGCTCGGCGGGACCCGCGCCACCGCGACGCTCGCGTGGCTGCGCGACCAGGACGTCGTGCCGTCGGTCGCGGCGGAGGTCGACCTCGCGCTCCGTGCCGCCGCCCGGGAGGGCAGGGGGTAGGTCGCGGTGCTCAGCGCGGGTCGCGCAGACCGGACACCCGCCCGGACTTGCCCAGCTCCCAGCGCACCGCCTGGGTGAGGTGCTCCATCGTCAGGACCCTGCCGTCGTCGGCCGCGAGGAACGCGGCGACGAGCGCAGCGGCGGCGATGCCACCGCCGGAGAGGTCGGCCTGCGCCAGGCGGTCGAGGTCGACGTCGCGAGACGGCACGGCGTCGGGCAGGCTCTGCGCCCACATGCGCCGACGGGCGGCCACGTCCGGGTAGGGAAAGGTGACCACGGCGGACAGGCGTCGGGTGAACGCCTGGTCCAGGGAGCTGCGGGCGTTCGTCGTCAGGACCGCCAGCCCGGTGAACGCCTCCAGACGCTGCAGCAGGTACCCGACCTCGACGTTGGCGTACCGGTCGTGGCTGTCCTTGACGTCCGAGCGCTTCCCGAAGAGGGCGTCCGCCTCGTCGAACAGCAGCACCATGCCGCCGTCCTCCGCGGCGTCGAACAGGCGCGCGAGCCGCTTCTCCGTCTCCCCGACGTACTTGTCGACCACCTGGGACAGGTCGACGTGCACCAGGTCGAGCTGCAGGTCGTGCGCGAGGACCTCGGCGGTGAACGTCTTGCCGGTCCCGCTGTCGCCCGTGAACAGCGCGGTCGTGCCCCGGCCCCGGCTCGACGACGCCCCGAAGCCCCAGTCGTCCAGGACCGTGGCGCGATGCCGCACGGTCGCCACCAGCGCGCGCAGCTGCGCGACCTGGGCCGCGGGCAGCACCAGCCGGTCCCACCCGGCCCGGGCGACCCGCACCTGCGCGAGACTCCCGACGTCGGCGCGCGGCCGACGCCGGCACGCCGACCACAGGGGCATGCCGGAGGCGACGTCGCGCGCCACGTCGTCGACGTCGTCCGCCGCCAGGTCGAACGCGCCCGCGGCGGCCTCGACCTCGTCGTCGGGCGCGGCGGTGCCCGCCCGGGACAACGCCGCGGCCAGCACCGCGCGCCGTGCCCCCGCGCCGAGCCTCGGCACCTCCAGGACCGGCAGGCCGAGCCGTTCCAGCACGGCGGCCTGCGTCCCCGACGCTCCCAGCAGCACGACGGGCGCGTCGCCCGCGGCGAGGGCACGACCGAGCGCGTCGGGCACGTGCGGCGCGTCCAGGTCGATCAGCCACCCGACCCGCCCGAGCACCGTCTGGCGCACGAGCCGGCGCAGCAGCCGCTCCAGGTCGACGACACCGGACGGCAGGTCGGCGCCGCCGAGGAGCCGGGGGGTCAGGCCCACGACCGCGCACGCCGCGGCGGCCACCGCCCGGGTGGTGCCCGGCTGCGGTCCGCGCAGCACGACCGGGCCGTCGGACTCCCAGCGGGCGACGACCTCCGAGACCACGGCGCGGTGCGCCGGTGCGAGCGGAGCCAGGCCTCCGACCGGCAGGCTGCGCAGCTCCAGCTCCTCGTCCAGCGCCTCGACGCCGGCCAACCGGTGCACCACCTGCTCGTCAGGGATCAGCGGCGCCGCGAGCAACGACGACGACTCTGTCAGGCTCACGAGCCCCCAGCGGCGCAACGGTGCCTCCGGGACCAGTGCGTCCCAGTGGGCGCCCGGCAGGTGCTCCAGCGCGGCGCCGAACGTGAGGTGCGGGCTCCCCGTCCGTTCGACGAGCTCGCGCGCTACCTCGCCCACCAGCTCCGGGCCGCACGCGAGCAGCAGGGTCCGGCGTTCGAACGCGCTCAGGCCGAACCCCGACTCGAGGTCGTCCAGCGGGCCCGGGCCGGGCACGCGCTCGCGCTGCGCGTCGAGCCTCGCGCGCTCGGGGGCGGCATCCCGGCCGAGCAGGTCGGCCCGCACGACCGCCAGCTCGCTCACCACCAGGTCGCGGGCGTCGGCGCCGGTGACGGTGCTCACGCCAGCACCACCACGGGTCCGTCGAACGTGTCGTCCGACCTCGTCGGCAGGCTCGGGACGCCGTCCACGAGGACGCGCACCAGCCACGTCCCCGGGGAGAGCGACGCCCGGGGCACGTCCAGCAGGTCGACCGGCTCGTCGGCGGCGTCCACGGGCCCGAAGTGCTCCTCGACGAGAGCCGGGACGTCAGGGTCGCCGTCGAGCCGGACGAGGCCGACCGTGGCGCGCTGCCCCTCCCGCACACCCGGTGACACGGGGACTCGCACCAGCGTCGCCGTCGTCGTCACCGTGCCGACGTCCGGCCGCACGACCAGGGGCAGCGCGTCGGACCGGGCCAGCACCCGGGTCGGCTCCCCCGGCGCGCCCGGCTCCTCGTCGTGCACCACCTGGACTGCGTGGACGCCTGCCCTGACGGTGCCGGGAAGGATCGTCGTGAGGCGCGTGGTGCGCGACGACGGCTCGACCTCGAGCCGCTCCCCGGCGATCGAGACGACGGTGCGGGCACCCAGGAGTCCACGCCCCGTGAGCACCAGCGTGGCTCCGGTGACGGCGGGACCGCCGCCGTCGACCGCGACGTCGTCGAGCAGGACCCGCCCGAACGGCCGGACCGTCAGCGCACGCGTCGTGACCGGCAGCGGCGTGCGGACCGGCAGCGCGGCCTCCATGATCACCACCGTGGCCGTGTACGCCTGCGAGAGCAGGTACGGGGTGCCGAGCACCCCCCACAGCTTCGACAGCTCCTCCAGGGGCAGGGGCGTCGCCGTGATCTTCACGAGCTCGTCCTGGTCGACCAGGTCGGCGGCGTCCAGGAAGCTCGTCGCCCCTGAGTCGAACGTGTCGACCGCCGCCTCGATCACCGACCTCGTGAGCACCGGGTTTGCCGCGAGCGCCAGCGCGCCGCGGGCGAGCAGCCGCTGGGGCTCCAGCGCCTCCTCGTCGCCGTACGCGGTGACGAGGTAGTGCAGGTCGAGCGCGGTGGTGGGACGGCGCGCGAGGCTGCCGTCGCGATGGCGCGTCGGCAGGTCGTGCAGGTTCCACGCGTGGTTGGGCGTGACCTGGTACAGGTACACGTTGAGACCCGACGCGCCCGTCCCGACGGTGTCGGCGTCGGCGAGCTGGGCGGGCCGGAGCGTCGTGACGTCGGCACCGCCGACGGGCGCCGGCTCGGCACCGGTCAGCGCCTCGTGCAGCAGGAACCGGATGCTCGTCGTCACCGCGGCGATCGCCAGGGTGTTGCTCATCGCCGCCACCGGTCCTTCTGCCGGGCAAGGTAGGCGGCGTGGTCGACACGTGCCCGGGCGACCGGCGGTGCCGGGGGCACCTGACCGGGCGGGTGGTGGATCTCCACCCGCCCGACGTGGAGGTGCACGTCCGCGGTGACCGGTACCTCGACAGGGTCGAGCCCGGTGACGGCGAGCGGCTGCGCCGACCTGTCCCGGAGGCGGTCGGCCTCGGCGGCGCCGGCAGCACCGGTGCGCTCCAGGGCAGGTGCCAGCCGGGCGAGGAGGTCCGTGGTCGAGACGGTGCGGTTCCGCGCGGACGGGACCGCCGCACCGGCGGGGCCCGACGCCGCGGGGCCGGTCGTGACGGCGGGATCGGGACCCGCCGTCCGGGGCGCGGCCCAGGACCCGGTGGGCACCGGGACCGCCGCGGAGGCGTGGCGCAGGGATGCTGGCACGCCGCTCGCGTCGTCGCCGTCCTCGCGCGCGACCGGCCGGTGCGTCGCGGGGTGCTCGGCCGCGCGACCTCGGACTGCGCGCACCCCCAGCCCGGGGTCCTGGCGGTCCGTCCGTCCGGGACGGTGCGGTCCCAGGAACGGCGCCGGGTCCGAGGTGGGAGCGGGGCTCGAACGGTCGGGCGCGGCGCCGTCACCGGGAGCGACGGGAACCGCGGCGTCGAGGTACGCGCTCCCCGGTCCCCGCCCGCGCACGCCGAGCCGCGTGATCCTGCGGTCAGGTCCCGATGGCGACCCGGGCCACGGCGGTCCCGACGACGCCGATCCGGGCGCCGGCGCCGGGCCGCCCGACGACGGCCCCGACGTCGGGCGGCGCGTCAGCGGCTCAGGACCCGTGCCGGACGCGACCCGGCCCCGCGCTCCGTCCCCGTCCCCCGTCCGCGGTCGGACCGTGCCGGGGACGGCGTCTGCCGCGGCGTGGTCGTGCCGTGCGGGTGTCCCGGAGTCGGGTGCGAGGGGGCCAGGTGGGACAGTCACGTCGACGAGGGACGTGCTGCCGTCAGGCGGTGCGTCGTCCGTGCGGGTCCTCGCGGCCGACGTCGACGGCCTGCCCGGGGCGGCGCGGGCCGGCTCGAAGGGTGCCGGGCGGCGCGCCACGACCGTGGGGCCGTCCGTCGTCGTGGCCCGCGCCGCGAGCCGGTCGAAGACGCTCATCGGGACGGCACCGGGTTCCGGGCCGCATCGAGGTAGGCGGCACGACGGCGTGCAGGCAGCGCGAGGACGTCGGCCTCCGACCACCCGAAGGCGGCGGCGAGCGTGGCGACCTCGGCGACGATCCGACGGGCGTCGCCCTGCAGCCGGTCGTCGAGCAGGGCGACCAGGTCGACGTCCGCTGACACGGGTGCGCCGCAAGCGGGGCACTCCAGGCGCAGGCTGATCCCCGCCGCGCCCGTGAGCCGTTCGGCGACCTCGTCGACCTGGGCCAGGGCCGCGTCCCGGCGGTCCGCCGACAGGTCCGACTCCCATCGCACGCACCGGTCCCGCAACGCCCGGGACGGGTCGGGGGCGGACGACGCGGCGACCAGGTCCGCCGTCGTCGGGGCACGGACCACAGCACCGTCGACCCGGACCTCCTCGTCGGGGACGGCGGTGGTCGCGGCGAGCTCGTCGAGCACGAGCGGGACGTCGAGCGGCTCGGCGCAGCCCGGGCACGTCAGGACGGTGGCCAGCACCGGGCCGGCGCTGTCGCGCAGCAGGTCGAGGGCGACCGCTCCCGCCCGGGCGAGCGTGATCGTGCTCGCCGCGTCGACGTCGGCGGCCTGGCCGACCTCGACCAGCAGCGTGGCACCGCGCAACGCCGGGGGCGACTGTGACAGCGCCTCCGCGAGCGCGAGGACGGCGCCGTCGCCCGACATCACGCCTCGAGCGTCGGTTCGGTGGGTTCGGCGACGGCGGTATCGCGCTCCCAGCCCTCGTTCTCGAGCTTGAGCATCGCGATCGCCACGCCGTTCGCGTTCGCGTCCAGCTCGGGCATCGGCTGGTACTCCGAGACCCAGCAGCGGTAGATCTTGTAGGCCAGCGCGAGCTGCCCCGCCTCGTTGTACATCTCCAGGATGACGTCCTTGCGGAAGTCCGCGAGGGACGACTCGGCGCCGAGCCCGGCGCCGAACCCCCACACCTTGTCGGACCACTTCTCGAACTCCGGGTCGTGCGTGATGCCCCGCTCGAGCGTGATCGCCTCGTACTCGGTGCGACCGGGCGACTTGCGGCTGCTCGACGGGTCGGCACCGTCGCGGTGCGTCACCACCTCGGTGGTCTTCTTGAGCGCGCTGACCTTGCTGATGCCGGCCACGTACCTGCCGTCCCACTTCACGCGGAACTTGAAGTTCTTGTATGGGTCGAACCGGGTGGCGTTGACGGTGAACTCGGCCACGGTATGCCTCCTAGTCGGTGGCCGCAGCAGTCTTCTGCTGGACCGAGACGATGACGAACTCCGCCGGCTTGAGCGGTGCGAACCCGACCTGAATGTTCACGATCCCGCGGTCGATGTCGAACTGGGTGGTGGTCTCGGCGTCGCACTTGACGAAGTACGCCTCGCGCGGCGTCCGGCCCTGGAACGCGCCCTTGCGGAAAAGGTCCTGCAGGAACCCGCCCACCGTGAGACGGATCTGCGCCCACAGGGGTTCGTCGTTGGGTTCGAACACGACCCACTGGGTGCCCCGGAACAGGCTCTCCTCGAGGAACAGGGCGAACCGTCGTACCGGCACGTACCCGTACTCGTCGGCCAGCACGTCCGCACCTCGCAGGGTGCGAGCTCCCCAGACCACGGACCCGGCGTCGCGGAACGTGCGCAGCGCGTTGATCCCGCGCGGGTTGAGGTCGCCGTTCTCGTCGTTCGTGAGGTGTCGTTCCAGGTCGACGACGCCGGTCATCGCGGCCTCCAGACCGGCGGGAGCCTTCCAGACCCCGCGGGCGCCGTCGGTCCGTGCCATGACCCCCGCGACGACACCACCCGGGGCGAACGTCCCGATCGTCCCGCCGCGCAGCGGGTCTGCGTGCCGGACCCGTGGGTAGTAGAGAGCGGCGTTGCGGGCGGCGATGCCTGTCAGACCGCTGTCGGCCGCGAACGTCGCGGCGTCGGCAGGCGTCGTGTCCGGCGGCGGGTCGACGACGAGGAACGCGCGCCGCGTCACCGCGTAGGCGAGAGCCTCCGGCCACACCGCGGCGGGCAGAGCCCCACCGGGGGTGGGAGGCGGCAGGACGATGATGTTGACGAGGTCCGCGTCCTCGAGCGCGAAGATCCCTCCCCGCGACGACTGGAGGGCCGCGCTCGCGTAGTCGGTGGCGACGATCGTGGATCCTGAGGCACCCTCGTCGCCCGCAGCGACCGTCACCGTGGCAGCGGGCGGACGGGGGTTGCCGGCGTCCGGGACCGCCACGGCCTGGACCAGCAACGACGCCTCCAGCACCCGGTCCACACGCCGTGGACCATCGAGCATGGTGACGTTGCGGAACACCTCGGAAGGCTCCGCGCCCGGGGCCTCCCGCACGATCAGGGTGAACAGGTCGCCGCCCTCGATCCCGGCGCCCTGGGACTCGGCCACCTCGGCGGCCTCCGGGTCGGGCAGGTGCTGCACCTCCACCTCGAGGGTGTTGGCCCACTCGCCCGGTCCGGCGGCCTCCAGGGTGACGTCGCCGACCTCCAGGGTCGCGGTCTGCGCGTCGGCGGCCGCTATCCGCACGACGATGGCGCGACCCCCGCCGTTGAGGTAGAAGTCCCGCACCGCGTAGCCGAGACCGCTGTTGCGCGCCAGGCCGCCGAACCGGCGGTCGAAGTCGGCGAGGCTGCTGATCTGCACCGGTTCGTTTGCGGGCCCACGGTCCGCCGGGCCCACGAACGCCGTGATCGACGTCGCGACACCCGTGATCGCGCGGTTCCCGCTCGGCACCTCGGTGATGTAGACACCCGGGTGGGTGGGAGTGATGGTCATGGGTGGCTCCTTCGACGCCGGCGGGACGACCGTCCGTACGTCGAGCCTCCGGTATCGCCGTCACTGCGGCGTCACCCGAGCGTCACGGTCGCTCGGGTGGCGCCGCGGTCGGGTACGTCGTGCGGCGTGACGAACCAGCTCGGTGGCCGCGTGGTCACGACGCAGGAACAGGTCCCGCTTCCAGACGACCAGCGCCACCACGGCCGCGGCGAACACGTCGTTCTCCCACGGATGCCCCTCGGGCCAGGCCGGGCCGTTGAGCTGGAAGTGGACGAGCACGGGAATGAGGATGCTGCCGCGGGACGCGTTGAACATCCCCGTCATGAGGACGGACAGCGCCAGCGCGCCGAGCAGGAACGGCCAGACCGACCACCCTCCCTGCGCGGTCCCGCTGAACAGGAACGCGGGCAGGTGCCACAGCCCCCAGAGCGCGCCCAGGACCAGGCTCGCGATCAGCGGGGTGAACCGGCGCTGCAGCAGAGGCAAGGCGTAGCCGCGCCAGCCGATCTCCTCGACCGGACCGACGGCGAGCACCGCGAGCATCGCCGGCAGCACATGCCCGCACACCGGCGAGCCCCAGGCTGCGCCGCACCAGGGCGAGCGCCGCGATCGCCGGGGACCAAGCGCTGCGGATCAGGTATCCGCCCTGATCTGGCCCCGAGACGCCATCAGGGACGTCCCCGATGCCTTTCCGCTTCCTGGCGCGCCGCGCGCGATGAGTTCTGCCGCGCACGCCGGTCTACTCCACGACCGGGTGACGAGCTCAACGGGAGAGGACCCATGGGACGCATTGAGATCGAGCTGTTCACGACCCTGGACCTCGTCGGGCAGGCGCCCGGCGGGCCGGAGGAGGACCCGGAGAACGGGTTCCCGTTCGGCGGCTGGCAGGCGCCGCTGATCGACGAGGTCGCCGGCGCGCAGATCGACGCTGCCTACGAGGGCTCTGACGCCCTGCTGCTCGGCCGTCGCACGTACGACATCTTCGCCTCCTACTGGCCGCACCAGGAGGGCGGAGCGGACGACGACATCGCGACGCTCTTCAACCGCATCCCCAAGTACGTCGCGTCGCGCGGCACGCCCGACCTGTCGTGGGCCGGGTCGACACAGCTCGGTCCGGACCTGGCCACGGCGATCCGCGAGGTCCGCGACCGGCACGAGCACGTCAAGGTCGTCGGCAGCCTGAACCTGGTGCAGTCGCTGCTCCGCGAGCACCTGTTCGACCGCCTCGACCTGTGGGTCCACCCCATCGTGCTCGGGGTGGGCAAGCAGGTGTTCGACGGCGGCGCCGTCCCCACCAACCTCACCCTCCTCGAACCGCCCGCGGCCGGGCCCTCGGGCACCGTGCTCCTGCGCTACGGCCTCGCTGACGGCACGCCCGGGACGGGCGACATGAGCGATCCCGCGCGCGGCGCCTGACACCTCGCGCCGCCCGGCGCAGGACTCGAACGGGACTGCCGGGCGGCCGTCGGCTCCCCGCGCAGGATGGACGTCATCTTCTTGCCGCGCGCGACCTCGTCGACCAGCTTGTCCAGGTAGCGGACCTTCTGCATGAGCGGGTCCTCGATGTCCTCGACGCGGATGCCGCAGATGACGCCGGTGATGAGGGAGGCGTTCGGGTTCCACACGGGCGCCTGGTCGAAGAACGTCTCGAGGTCGATCTCGTCCGCGATCACCTTCTCCAGACCGGCCTCGTCGTAGCCGGTGAGCCAGGAGATGACCTGGTCCAGCTGGTCCGTGCCATGCCCCTTGCGCTCCACCTTGGTCACGTAGAGCGCGTAGATGCGGGCGAAGCTCATCCCGAAGATCCGGTGTCTGGCCATGGGGGTCTCCTCTGCTCGGGTCGCTCCGACAGTCTCGCATCCTACGATCGGGGGATGACGATCCAGCGGATGGACAACGTCGCCATCGTGGTCGACGACCTCGACGCGGCGGTGGCGTTCTTCACCGAGCTCGGGATGGAGCTCGAGGACCGGGCAGAGATCGAGGGGCGGTGGGCGGAGCGCGTCGTCGGGCTGGACGACATGCGGTCGGAGATCGCGATGATGCGTGTGCCCGACGGCGCAGGTCGGCTCGAGCTCACCACCTACCGCTCCCCGGCCCTGATCGATGCAGGCCTCGCCGGGACGCCGCCCAACACGTTGGGTCTGCACCGCGTGATGTTCGCCGTCGACGACGTCGACGACACGGTCGAGCGTCTCCGCGGGCACGGCGCCGAGCTGCTCGGCGAGATCGTCCAGTACGAGAACGTCTACCGGCTCTGCTACCTGCGCGGGCCGGGCGGGATCATCCTCGCGCTGGCCGAACAGCTCCGCTGACAAGGTGAGCGTGCCGCTCCAGCCGCTCGACGAGCAGCGTGCCGGCCGCGGCGAGCGGGACCAGGACGAGATTACCGACCAGCATGGTCCGCAGGAACGGCAGCCCGGCGACGTAGCTCGCCATGAGGCCGTCCCACCCGGCGGGGTACCAGGTTCCGCGGCCCTGGAACCAGACGCCGAAGTTGGTCCAGAGGTAGAAGAACAGCGACCCGCCGACGCCGAACGCGGCGCCCGCGCCGATCCGCCTCCAGCCCGTGGTGTCGCGCACCAGGTAGGCGGAGATCCCGATGATGGCCCACGCACTCCACGTGAACAGCGCGATCGACGTGTTCCCCATGACGAGGTCCGAGACGACCGTCACCACGAGCGGCACGACGAACGCCCAGCGGGAGCGCAGCAGCACCGCCGCGACGAACGTCGCGGCCGTCACAAGCTCCAGGTTGGGCGGCGCACCCAGGTCCTCACGGACCAGGCGCCACACGACCGCGAGCGCCGCGACGGTCAGGACGATCGCAGGCCGCCACCAGCGGGTCAGTAGGTCTCGAGCTTCCACTCGATCTCATCTCCGTCCGTGGTCTCGAGCGCACCGGCGCCCACCTGAGCCTGCTCGCCGTTGACGTACAGGGCCCAGAACTCGTTCTTCGACTCGTCGGCGGTGTACCCACCGATCCCGACGACGTACGCCTGGTCGCCCTCGCCCGACACCTCGACGGACGGGTCGGCCGTCTGCAGCAGCTCGAGCGCGGTGCGGCCGTCCTCACCGGTGTACCCGATGCCGGCGGACTCGGCGGACGTCGTCGCGGTGTCGTCCTCCGGCTCGGTCGTGGCCTCCTGGGCCGCCGACGAGGTCGCGGACGCACCGGGGCTGTCGGAGCCCTCGGCGCAGGCGCTCAGCAGGCCGGAGGTGAGGAGCAGAGCGGTCAGGCCGGTGGCGACGCGCGCGAGGGCGCCGGTCCGGGTGGCGGGGAGAGTCACGGCCGCAAGTCTAGGCGCGCACGCGGGGCAGCGAGCGGCCGCCCACCTGCCGGGACGCACCTCATGTGTCGATGCGCGCGGTGTCCAGGCCTGCGGCACCGGCGACGATGAAGTCCTTGCGCGGCGCGACGTCGCTGCCCATGAGCAGGTTGAACACGTGCTCTGCCGCCTCCGCGTGCTCCGCCGTGACGCGGCGCAGGGTGCGGTGGCGCGGATCCATGGTGGTCTCCGCCAGCTGGTCGGCGTCCATCTCCCCCAGGCCCTTGTACCGCTGGATGTCGTCCTTGTACCGACGGCCGGTGCGGTCGAGCTTCTTCAGCGTGGCGGCGAGCTCGGCCTCCGAGTAGGTGTAGATGTACTCGTTCTTGCGGCGACCCGCGCCGATGACCTCGACGCGGTGCAACGGCGGCACCGCGGCGAACACCCGCCCGGCCTCGACCAGCGGCTTCATGTAGCGGTAGAAGAGCGTGAGCAGGAGGGTGCGGATGTGCGCGCCGTCGACGTCGGCGTCCGTCATCAGCACGATCCTGCCGTAGCGCGCGGCCTCGAGGTCGAACGACCGTCCCGAGCCCGCACCCAGCACCTGGATGATCGCCGTGCACTCCGCGTTGCGGAGCATGTCGCTCACCGACGCCTTCTGGACGTTGAGGATCTTGCCGCGGATAGGCAGGAGAGCCTGGAAGTCGGAGCTGCGGGCCAGCCGCGCGGTGCCGAGCGCGCTGTCCCCCTCGACGATGAACAGCTCGCTGCGCCCGACGTCGTCACTGCGGCAGTCGACCAGCTTCGCGGGCAGGGAAGACGTCTCGAGGGCGTTCTTGCGCCGCGAGATCTCCTTCTGCTTGCGCGCCGTGATGCGCGCGCGCATCTCGGCGACGACCTTGTCGAGCAGGAGCGACGCCTGCGTCTTCTCGTCGCGCTTGGTCGAGGTGAGGACGGCGCCGAGCTCCTTCTCGACGACCCGGGAGACGATCGCCCGCACGGGCGCCGTACCGAGCACCTCCTTGGTCTGGCCCTCGAACTGCGGCTCCGCGAGCCGGACCGTGACGACCGCGGTGAGCCCCGCGAGGACGTCGTCCTTCTCGATGCGCTCCGAGGCGTCCCTGGTCGAGACCTTGAGACGCCGGGCGTTGGTCTCGACCTGCTTGCGCACCACCTTGAGCAGGCCCTGCTCGAACCCGCCGAGGTGAGAGCCGCCCTTGGGCGTCGCGATGATGTTGACGAAGCTGCGCACCTCGGTCTCGTAGCCCCCGCCCCAACGCAGCGCCACGTCGACCTCGCACTCGCGCTGCACCGCCTGCGGCGACATGTGGCCCCGGTCGTCGAGCACCGGGACCGTCTCCGTGAACGAGCCGGTGCCGGTGAGGTGCCAGGTCGCGGTGACGGGCGTGTCGGGAGCGAGGAACTCGACGAAGTCCACCGACCCGCCGGTGTGGACGAACGTCTCCTCGTGCGGGCCTTCCTCGCCCGGCGTGCCCGGCAGGCCGCGCTCGTCGCGCACGGTGATCTCGAGACCCGGGACGAGGAACGTCGTCTGCCGCACGCGCGTGACGAGCTCGTCGTAGGAGAAGACCGCGCTCTTGGGGAAGACCTGACGGTCGGCCCAGTAGCGCACGCGCGTACCGGTGACCCCGCGGCGGACCTTGCCGACGACCGCGAGCTCCGACCGGCTGACGAACGGCTCGAACGGCGCGTCCGGGGTCGGTCCAGTCCTCGGGTCGGTGAAGAACCCGGGCTCACCCCGGTGGAACGTCATCCGGTGCGTCTTCCCCCCGCGGTCCACCTCCACGTCGAGGCGTGAGGACAGCGCGTTGACGACCGACGCGCCCACGCCGTGCAGACCACCGGACGCGGTGTACGAACCGCCGCCGAACTTGCCACCCGCGTGCAGCTTGGTGAAGACGACCTCGACCCCCGTGAGGCCCGTCTTGGGCTCGATGTCGACCGGGATGCCGCGCCCGTCGTCCTCCACCGTCACCGACGTGTCGGCGTGCAGGACCACGCGGATGTGCGAGCAGTTGCCCGCGAGCGCCTCGTCGACGGAGTTGTCGATGATCTCCCACATGCAGTGCATGAGGCCGCGCGAGTCGGTCGAGCCGATGTACATGCCCGGGCGCTTGCGCACCGCCTCGAGCCCCTCGAGCACGGACAGGTGCCGAGCGGTGTAGCTGGACTCAGCGGAGGTCGTCGTCACGCGGCACAGCCTAGACGAGGCTGCCCACGCCCTGGTGTCACCATGCCGCGAGACCGGCAGAGCCGCGTGATCCCGCCCGGTCGACCGTATTCCCGGACGAGACCGGCTACGCGGGTAGCGAACCACGCCCCTTCCGGCACCGAGGAGTGGGTGCGAGGTGGTTTCATGGTCATGTGACTGCTACGACGACCACCACCGAACCGCTGACCGCGGCCGACCGCTGCGACCGCTGCGGCGCGCAGGCGTACGTCCGCGTGGTCCTGCCGACGGGAGAGCTCCTCTTCTGCGGACACCACGCACGGGCCCACGCCGACGCGTACACGAACCTCGCGACCCACGTCCAGGACGAGACCGACAAGCTGCACGCCGAGCACGGCGCGGGCGCCGCTCGCTGAGCGCACGCCACCGAACGATCGAGGCCCGGGCCGGGAACGGCCCGGGCCTCGTGCTGTCCCCGCCTCTTCCTGAGCGGCCCGACGTCGCGTGGTGCGGCTCCGGGCGACCGATCAGCCGACGGGGTCCTCGACCAGGCGCGAGCGCGCCTCGTACACCCGCAACGGATCACCCACCGACTGCGTCGTCGCCTCCCCCGGCACATCCGTCCACGACGGCGAACCCACGATCCGGAACTGCCCCGACCACGACGTCGTCAGCGAGATCGTCACCGACTCCACCGGCTGCGCATACGTGTGCGTCACCGACTCCTCCGGGTACGCCGCACCCGGATCGGACGTGACCACCAGGTCGCTCCCGTCCCCGTAGTCCCACGCGAACTCCTCCGGAGTCGCCCGGATCTCCACCGGGATCCCCAACAACGTCGCCGGCAGCACCTGCTCCGTGTCCTGCGTGTACGTGATCGTCGGCACGTTCACCAACGTCCACCCGTCCGGCGGCTGCACCACGATCTGCGACGCCTCGATCTCCAACGTCGCGAACTCCCGCGCCGCCTCCTCCACCAGGTCAGCAGGCGTCACACAACCCTCGTCGCCCACCAGCTCCGGCGCGCCCCACGACCCGTCGTCCTCACGCACCTGGACGAACAACGCACCCTGCGCGAACTCCTCCGCATCGCACTCGATGCCCTCGTAAGCCAGCTGCATGCCCTCGTCACATGCGTAGTCGTACCGCGTCGACGAGCCGTCCAACGTCCCCACCAGCTCGCACAGCGCCGGCGTGGCGGCGAAGTACTGCTCCTGCGACTCACCGTCCCCCGACGTGGTGTAGACCTCTCCCCCTCTGGTCCCAGTGCGGGCGGCGTCAACAACGATCTCGCTATTGGACGCTTCCCCCTGGATACCTTCGTAGTCAGGTGAGCCGTTGGTAGATGCGCCGAGTAGCGCCAGCCCAACGTAAAGCCCGACTCCACGCATCAGCTTGCGTCGCGAAGCGAGATCTCAACGACGACCCACTCACCGTCACTCAGGCCGAGCTCCGCCCTGTAGATGTCGTCAGTCCGCTTCTGTGCGAACAGTTCTTCACCGTCCTCGCTACGGATGGACATGGGTTCCTGGACCACATGGACGTCAAGCGGGAAGATGCCCGTCGCTTCATCGCGAGAGTAGAAGCCGGGATCGTCAACGTTCGCCACGGCACCCCCGCCTTCGAAAACGTCCTCACGCTGAGCGATCTGGCCAGCCTGCTCGATAGCGCCCTGACAGAAGGTGCATGAATCGAGGGACAGGACTTCCCACTCGGATGTGTCACCCGTAGTCATCACGTAGGAGTACAGCTCGAGAAAGTACTCCGCGGCGGCCGCCGCACCTTCTGCGTCGTCCTTCTCCATCGCCGCAGGGCGCTCCGGCATTGCCGGGCCCGTCTCGGTCGGCGTCGGCTCGGGCTCCTCCGTCGGCTCGGGCTCGGCCTCGACCGTGCTGGTCGTCAGGTCCGGCTCGGCCGGCTCCTCGCCCGTGCACCCACCGACCACCAGACCCACCGCCACGACGACACCGGCCGCGGCCACGCGCCGTCGGGCACGGACGGGCGAACGGAGAACCAGACGCATACGACCCCCTGCGATCGAGACCAGCACCACGACCCACCGGGCCGCGCCGCACGAACTGCCCCAGAACCTAGCGAAGTCAGGTCGCTCGTGGGGCCGGTCGTCCCGGTCTGTGGACAACGGCACGCCGGCGCGCTCCGGGAACGACGAACGCCCCGCCCGGCCGTGGTGGCCGTGCGGGGCGTCCGGTGGACCCGGTGCTGCTCAGTCCAGGTAGTCGCGCAGGACCTGCGAGCGGCTGGGGTGACGCAGCTTCGACATGGTCTTGGACTCGATCTGGCGGATGCGCTCACGCGTCACGCCGTAGACCTTGCCGATCTCGTCGAGGGTCTTGGGCTGCCCGTCGGACAGACCGAACCGCATGGACACGACACCAGCCTCGCGCTCGCTGAGCGTGTCGAGGACCTGGTGCAGCTGCTCCTGCAGGAGCGTGAAGCTCACGGCGTCGGCCGGGACGATCGCCTCGGAGTCCTCGATGAGGTCACCGAACTCGCTGTCGCCGTCCTCGCCGAGGGGCGTGTGCAGCGAGATGGGCTCGCGGCCGTACTTCTGGACCTCGACGACCTTCTCGGGCGTCATGTCGAGCTCCTTGGCGAGCTCCTCGGGCGTGGGCTCGCGGCCCAGGTCCTGGAGCATCTGCCGCTGCACGCGGGCGAGCTTGTTGATGACCTCGACCATGTGCACCGGGATGCGGATGGTGCGCGCCTGGTCCGCCATCGCACGCGTGATGGCCTGACGGATCCACCACGTCGCGTACGTCGAGAACTTGTAGCCCTTGGTGTAGTCGAACTTCTCGACCGCGCGGATCAGACCGAGGTTGCCCTCCTGGATCAGGTCCAGGAACAGCATCCCGCGACCCGTGTACCGCTTGGCGAGCGAGACGACCAGGCGCAGGTTGGCCTCGAGCAGGTGGTTCTTCGCACGCTTGCCGTCGTGCGCGATCCACTGCAGCTCGCGCTTGAGCTTGCGCTCGAGGTCGTCGCCCTCGGCCGCGAGCTTCTCCTCCGCGAACAGGCCGGCCTCGATCCGCTTGGCGAGCTCGACCTCCTGCTCGGCGTTCAGCAGCGCGACCTTGCCGATCTGCTTGAGGTAGTCCTTGACCGGGTCCGCGGTGGCACCTGCGGTGACGACCTGCTGGACGGGGGCGTCGTCCTCGTCAGCGTCGGAGACGACGAAGCCGCGCTCCTCGTCCTTCTCGGAGCCGGTGGTCGCGGTCTTGGCCGCGGCGTCCTCGTCCTCGGACTCGTCGACCACGACGCCGTCGGGCACGACGTCGGGGGTCGCCGCCTTCTTCGCGCGCGTCCCCGCCTTCGCCGTGGTGGCGCGCGTCGCCCTGGGCTTGGTGGTGGCAGTCTTGACGGTGCTCGTCGCAGGCTTCGCTGCGGGCGCGGTCTCGGTGGACGTGTCGTCCTCGGACGTCGCGCTCTTCGTCGTGCGAGCAGGAGCGGCCTTCGTCGCGGGCTTCACCGCGGCACGTGCCGTCGTCGTGGAACGGGACGAGGCGGCGGCGGCGACCGGCGTGGCGGTCGGGATGTCGACCTCGACACCGGCGCCGGCGAGTGCGCGGAACACGGCCTTCAGGCGCTTGGCATCGTTGATCGACGCCTCCTCGCACGCGGTGCGGAAGCTCTCGGCGTCGACCCGGCCGTTCGCGTTGCCGCGTCGCAGGAGGTCCTGCAGTGCGGGGTGCTCGAACTCTCGCGGGAGTGCGGGGATCTGCGTGGAGGGCGCCACAAACCGACCTTTCGGCAATCATGGGGGGCGGTAGGACCACCGCGGGGACGGGACGGCGACGTGTCGTTCAGGTTCACGGGTTCGGCCGCGAGTCGCTGTCGGTCCTTGGTGGATACCTCTATTGTACCGGCGTTCGCCACGCCAGGCGGCGCGACACGAGCCGCTGTTCTCTCCAACGGCCCGGTCGGCGCCGAAATTCCCACCCGCGCCACGCCTGCCGGGCCTCTCACGGCCCGGCGGAATCACCCGCGCCGGCCCGCACCCAGCCGTGCACGGTCCCTCGCCTCAGGAGGCGGGACGGTGCGGCTTGACCGCCAGCACAGGGCACGGCGCGTCCAGCAGGATCCGCTGGGCGTTCGTACCGAGGATCAGCTTGCCGACCGGGCTGCGGCGCCGCAGGCCGATGACGATGAGCTCTGCCTCGGTGCGTTCCGCCGCAGCCACCAGGTCTTCGGCAAGATCCCCCGTGGCGTCCTGGCGCACCAGCGATCCGCCACCCGCCTCGACCTGGTCCGCGACCTCGCGGAGCTCGTCACCCTCGACCGCAGGGCCGCCCTTCTCCCCCACCACGACCGCCAGGTCGACGTGACGACGCGCAGCCTCGGCGGCCGCGGTGGCCAGCGCCTCGAGCCCCTCGGGGCTGCTCAGGTGGGCGACGACGACGGTCATGGAGGTCCTCCGTGGGAGTGCTCGTCGGTGCGGTGGTGCTCGTCCGTGGCGGGCGGTCACGTCGCTCGCGGCGGCCGCGCACGTGCCGACCGTACCGGAATCGCACCGCACGCCTCACCTCAAGGCTCCGCCCGGACCCAGCCCGGGGGCACTCCGGCGTCGACCGCGCTCGCCAGCAGGAGCGCGAGCCGGTACCGGTCGTCCTGCGCGAGCGCCTCGCGCAGACGCTCGCCCGCCCGTCCGCCGTCACCGTCCCACCACGCGAGGAAGGCGAGCAGCGTCAGGGCAGGTGCCCCGCGTCCACGCACCGCGTGGGCGGCGACGGCCTCCAGGACCGTGCGCGCCACCGTGGCGACCTGCGGTTCCGGGGGCAGGCCGCGGACCGGGTCGACGACCGTCGCGATCGCGTCCGCCGTGCCGTCGTCGACGTCTCCCCCGCGGACCGTCTCGTCGGCGAGCGCGTCCCCGCCGAGGACGAGCGAGACGAGCACGGCGTCGCGGACCGGGACGGACTCCAGCCCGGCCTCGACCCGTCCGAGGAGAGTCTCCGGAAGGTCTGCGGCGCTGCTCGCCCGCTGCACGAGGGTCACCGCCTCCCGCCACGACGCCAGGGCGTCCTGGCGCCATGCCACGTGCCGACCGTCGGCGCGCGCCCGGGCACCACGTTCGCGCGCGGCGAGCGCCGCTCGGGCCGCGCGACGCCTCGAGACCGCCGGTGCGCGCGGTATCCGCATCGCCTCCTCCCGCGAGCCCGCGACGCCCGCACCTGCCAGGACCATGTGCGCACCGACCTCGGAGGACTCCAGCTCGACCAGCGAGCGCCCCGCCGGCGGGCAGCACGAGCGGACCGTGCAGTCGAGCCCGGCCCACCCGGTGGAGGAGACCACCCAGGCGTCGGTCGGCCCGAGCATCGACTCGCACGCCTCCCGTGCGTGCTCGACGGCGGCCCGCTCGCGCGTCGCGGTGGCCGCGGGGTCGCGCAGGGGCGCGTCCGAGTGCACGACCAGGACGACCCGCTCGGCGCCGTCCGCGACGAGGTGACCGACGACCGAGCGCGCGACCTGCGGTCCCTGCGTCACGTCTGCCAGGTCTGCCACGTCGACGCGCACCACGAGACCGATGCGCCCCCGTGGTGGGCGCAGCCCGACGAGGGTGACGGAGTCCTGGGGTCGGTAGCCCAGGCGGTAGGGGACGTAGGCGAGGAGCTCCCGGGGGCCGTTGGCCCGGATCAGTGTCGTCATGGGCACATCCCAGCCGCCCCGGCGGAGGTCGTCACCATGCCCCGCGCCGCCTGTGGACGCCGGGAGGGCTGTGGTCGGGCCTGCACGCTGCTGGTTCCTCGCGTCGTGGGTGACTACCGTGTGCTCCGTGCCCCTCCGACCCGAGACCCCGACCGCGCGCGCCCGCGGCGGGAGACGACCGGCGTCGGTCCAGGTCCTCGCGGTCCCGTGCCTCGCGGCCCTGTGCCTCAGCGGTCTTCTTGCCGGGTGCGGCGCGTCGGGCGGCGACGCCGTCGCGGACCCGGAACCGTCCGTCTCGGCGTCCGCGCCGGTCGACGACGCTCCCGCGGACACGCCCGACGGTGATGCTCCGGCCGGTCTCCCTCGCTCCGCCGCGACGGCGCTGCCGGAGTTCGACGCCCGGTCGAGCGTGGGCGAGCTGGCCGAGGGGTTCCCGAGCGACGTCGTCCCCGTCGCCCCCGGCAGCGAGGTCCTCGCGAGCTCGGCCGGCGCCCCGGGGGACGACGGCCTCGTCCCGATCACGCTCAACCTCCGGACCGCCGACTCGGTGGAGGACGTCACCGACTTCTACGCCGGCGTCCTCGACGACGGTGGGTTCACGGTGTCCCCCAGCGAGGAGGCGAGCGCGCTCACCGCCCTCACGACGTTCGTCCGCACCGGGAAGTCGGACGAGCCGACGCAGTCGGTCGCGGTCGGCGTGTTCGACGACGACGACGAGCGCCTCGTCACCATCAGCGGCCTGGTCGCACCCGCCTGACCGTCGTCGCCTAGGCTGCGGGTGTGCCGACGCCGACGACCGCGACCAACGACCCCTCCGGCGACCGAGCCGCGCTCCTCGACCGCGAGGACGTGCGCGCAGGGGTCGACGACGCGCTCGCCCGGGCCGTGACGGTGCTCGCGGACGAGCTCGCGGCGACCCATCCGGACTGCGAGCCGCTCGTGGTGGCGACGCGGGACCTGCTCAGCGGCGGCAAGCGCCTGCGTGCCGCCTTCTGCTACTGGTCGTGGCGCGCGCACGGCGGCGACGTGGCCGACACCGTACGGCGCGACGCCGTGCTGCGTGCGGGCGCGGCGCTCGAGCTCTTCCAGGCCGCGGCGCTCTTCCACGACGACGTCATGGACTCCTCCGACACGCGCCGGGGCCGCCCGACGGCGCACCGGGCCTTCGCCGCCCGCCATCGCGAGCTCGGGTGGACCGGGGACGCCGACCGGTACGGCGAGAACGCGGCCATCCTCCTCGGGGACATCGCTCTCATCGCGAGCCACCGCGAGCTCGGCGAGGCGACGCAGACCGTCCCGCGCGACGTCGGGGCGCGGGCGCTCGGCGTGTTCGGACGCATGCAGACCGAGGTGACCGCCGGCCAGTACCTCGACGTCCACGCCCAGGTCCTGCCGTGGGACGACGCCCGCCCGGGCGAGCTGGAGGAGCGGGCCCGTGCGGTCATCCGCACGAAGTCCGCGCGCTACAGCGTCGAGCACCCGATCGCGCTCGGCGCGGCCCTCGCCGGGGCGGACGACGCGGCGATCGGTGCCGTCGGCGCGTTCGGTCTCCCGCTCGGGGAGGCCTTCCAGCTGCGCGACGACGTCCTCGGCGTCTTCGGCGACGCGCGGGTGACGGGGAAGCCGGCGGGCGACGACCTGCGCGAGGGCAAGCGCACGCTGCTCGTCCTGCGCGCTCTCGAGCGCGCCGGGCGCGACGACCGCGAGCTGCTGATCGCGCGCCTGGGTGACCCGCGCCTCGACGCCGCGAGCGTCGGCCGGGTGCGCGAGATCATCGTCGCGACCGGTGCGCTCGACGACGTGGAGACCCTCATCGACGAGCTCACCGTGCGCGCGACGTCCGCGTTGTCGGACCGTGGTCTGCGCGCGCCGGGTGCGGACGTCCTCGCCGAGCTCGCGCGCGCGGCGGTCCGCCGCAGCGCCTGACCGCCGAGCGGGACTTCCGCGGGCCTCGTCGGCCCAGGCCCGGCGTCTCAGGCCAGGGTCTGCGCGACCCTCCGCACGTGCGACTTGCGCCCGGCGAGCAGCGCGTCGATCGGGCGCTCCCCCAGCTCCGGCTCGGGGCTGAAGAGCCACCGCAGCGTCGCCGCGTCGTCGAACCCGGAGTCGGTGAGGACGACGAACGTGCCCTGCAGGCTGTTGAGGATCCCGACACGCCCGTCCGGGTCCGGCCGGCCGGCGTTCGCCGGGTCGATGAGGTGCAGGGGGACGAGGAAGGCCGCGGGCACCTGGAACGTCGGCCGCTCGCCGCGCCGGACGCCGACGAGCCGACGGTCCTGGACGATGCGCCGCACCTTGCCGACGTCGGTACCGAGCGCCTCCGCGACGTCGGGCAGCGTCAGCCACCCGTCCACGAGCTCGTCGAGGTCCTGCGGTCCGTCCGTCGCACTCACCTGGTCGTTCACGCCGCAAGCCTACGACGCCGCGCCGGTGACTCTCCCGACACCCGCACCCGCCTTCGCCACCGAACGCCGCAGCGCCGCCTAGAATCGGCCCGTGGCTACCGTGACGACCGACCCCCTCGTAGGCCGCCTGGTCGACGGGCGCTACGAGGTCGTCTCGCGCATCGCCCGCGGCGGCATGGCGACCGTGTACCTCGCGTCCGACCGCCGGCTCGAGCGCGAGGTCGCGCTCAAGATCATGCACCCGCACCTCGCGGAGGGTGCCGCAGGGGCGGAGTTCGTCGCCCGGTTCCGGCGTGAGGCCCGCGCCGCCGCACGCCTCACGCACCCCGGCCTCGTCGCGGTCTTCGACCAGGGGCTCGACGGCGACACGAGCTACCTGACCATGGAGTACGTCGCGGGCTCGAACCTGCGTCGCCTGCTGCTCACCGAGGGAACGCTCACCGTGGGGCGCACGCTCGACGTGCTCGCGGACGTCCTCGACGCCCTGGCCGCGGCGCACCGCGCGGGGCTGGTCCACCGCGACGTGAAGCCGGAGAACGTCCTCATCGACTCCGAGGGCCGTCTGAAGGTCACCGACTTCGGGCTCGCCCGTGCCGTCAACGAGGTGACGTCGACCACGACCGGTGCCATCCTCGGGACGGTCGCCTACCTCTCCCCCGAGCTCATCACGACCGGGACGTGCGACGCCCGGTCCGACGTGTACGGCGTCGGCATCCTCGCGTACGAGATGCTCGTCGGCACCGTGCCGCACGTCGGCTCCACCCCGATCCAGGTCGCGTTCCAGCACGTGAACAACGACGTGCCCGCACCGTCGGAGACGGCCCCCTGGATCGGGCCGGAGCTCGACGACCTCGTGTGCGCGCTCGCCGCACGCGACCCCGCGGACCGTCCCGTGGACGCCGCCGCGGCGCTCGTCCTCGTCCGCGGCGTCCGGGCCTCGCTCTCCGCCGAGGACCTCGCGCGCCGCGTCGTACCGCCGGCACCCGTCCCCGCCCCGGGCCCCGGCCCGGACGGTGGGCAGGCCCCCGCGGACGGACCCGACGGTGCAGACGCATGGAACGACCCCGACCGGACCCAGTCGCTCGCGACCCTGAGCCTGCGGGACCGCGAGGCGGCCGGCCTCACCGAGCAGCTCGCCGTCGGGCACCTGATGGTCCCGACGACGCTCCCCGGCCCGCCGTCGGGTCGGCGCCGGGGGCCGGCCCGCGCCGTCGCCTGGACGCTCGTCGTGCTGCTCGTGCTCGCCGCAGGCGGCGGCGGGGCGGCCTGGTGGTTCACCTCGGGGCCCGGTGCGTACACGACGGTGCCTGCGGGCCTGACGGGAGTACCTCGCGCGGAGGCCGTGTCCGACCTCGACGCCGCGGGGCTCGAGCCGGCCGTCGAGGAGCGGTACGACGACGCCGTCCCGGCCGGGACGGTCGTCAGCAGCGAGCCCGCGAGCGGGGACGACGTGCGCAAGGACGGGACCGTCCATCTCGTCGTGTCCAAGGGCGTGCGGATGCTCACCGTGCCCGCCGACCTCGTCGGGTCGACCCAGGTCGAGGCGAGCTCCGCGCTCGAGGCTGCCGATCTCACGGTCGCCGAGCCGCAGACCACAGCAGACGACAAGGTCCCCGCGGGCCAGGTCATGGCCGTCACCGACGACGACGGTGCCACCCTGGAGGCAGGTGCCGAGATCCCGCACGACACGCCGGTGGTCCTCACCGTGTCGTCGGGCCCCGCGCCCGTCGTCGTCCCGTCAGTCACCGGGACCGACAAGGACGCGGCCACGGCCGCCCTCGAGGACGAGGGCCTCGTCGTGAAGGTCGAGGAGGAGCACTCCGAGGACGTCGCGACCGGGCGCGTCATCAGCCAGGACCCGGAGCAGGGTACCGACGCGCACCGCACCGACACGGTCACGATCGTCGTCTCGCTCGGCCCGCCGCTCGTCAAGATCCCGGACACCTACGGGCTCAACGCCAAGACGGCGGAGAAGGAGCTCAGGGACGCCGGGTTCGAGGTCGAGGTCCGCCACCCGCAGGGCATCAGCCCGCTCAACATCGTCTACGCGCAGGACCCCGCCGGCGGCGACGGCGAGACCGCACCGAAGGGCTCGACGATCGTCATCAACATCTTCTGACCCGCACGCGCCGGCGCGAACGCACCCTGCCGGTCCGGGGGTCAGCGCCGCAGCATCTCCGCGACCTGGAACGCCATCTCGAGCGACTGCTGGTGGTTGAGACGCGGGTCGACCAGCGTCTCGTAGCGCAGCGCGAGACCTGCGTCGTCGATCTCCTCGCTGCCGCCCAGGACCTCGGTGACGTCGTCGCCGGTGAGCTCGACGTGCAGGCCGCCCGGAACGGTGCCGGCGGCCCGGTGCACCTCGAAGAAGCCGCGGACCTCGTCGAGCACGTCGTCGAACCGCCGCGTCTTGTAGCCGCTGTCGGACGTGATCGTGTTCCCGTGCATCGGGTCGCTCACCCACGTCACGGTGATGCCGGCGCGGTCGGCCGCCTCGACCAGTGGCGGCAGGGCCTCGCGGATGCGCCCGGCACCCATGCGGGTGATGAACGTCAGTCGGCCGGGGACGTCCTCGGGGTTGAGGCGGCGCGCGAGCGCGAGCGCGTCGTCGGGCGACGTCGTCGGGCCGAGCTTCACGCCGATCGGGTTGGCGATGCGGGACAGGAAGTCCACGTGCGCCCCGTCGAGCTGGCGGGTGCGCTCGCCGATCCACAGGAAGTGGCCCGAGGTGTCGTACGGGTCCCCCGTGCGCGAGTCGATCCGCGTGAGCGCGCGCTCGTAGTCGAGCACGAGCGCCTCGTGGCTGACGAAGAGCTCGACCGTGCGCAGGGCGTCGAAGTCCGCGCCGCAGGCGTCCATGAAGCGGATCGCGCGGTCGATCTCCGACGCGGTCGTCTCGTAGCGCGCGTAGGCGGGGTTGCGCATGAACCCGCGGTTCCACTCGTGGACCTGGCGCAGGTCGGCGAAGCCGCCGGTCGTGAACGCCCGCACCACGTTCCACGTCGCCGCGGAGATCCGGTACGCGTCGACGAGCCGCTGCGGGTCCGGGACCCGGGACGCGGGGGTGAACGCGTGGCCGTTGATCATGTCGCCGCGGTACGCGGGGAGCGTCACGCCGTCGCGGGTCTCGTCGTCCGAGCTGCGCGGCTTGGCGTACTGGCCCGCCATGCGGCCCATCTTCACGACCGGCATGCTCGCCCCGTGCGTGAGGATGACGGCCATCTGCAGGATGGTGCGGATCTTGTTGCGGATCCGGTCGGCGTTCGCCTCGGCGAACGTCTCGGCGCAGTCGCCCCCCTGGAGGAGGAAGGCCTCGCCGCGCGCGGCCGCGGCGAGGCGCGAGCGCAGGGTGTCGGCGGCGGCAGGCACCACGAGCGGCGCGGAGGCCGCGAGCTGCTCTCGTGCGGCCACGAGGGCTGCCTCGTCCGGCCAGGTCGGCTGCTGCAGTGCGACCAGGGACCGGAAGTGGTCCAGCCCGAGGTCGACCTCCGGCTCGCTCGTGGTGGTCATGCGCGTCCCGTCGTCGTCAGTGCGCGGCCGGTGCCGCGGGCACCAGCGGCTGGCCGATGCCCTCGAGCAGCGCGCCGAACCAGGGCTGGTTCACGTCGAACGCCTTGCCACCGGCGATGCGCGGGAACTCGATGGCGCGCAGGCGGTCGCCCTGCTCCTCGTCGTGCCCGATGACACCGGACTCGCCGCGCAGCGCGCACTCGACCGCGAGGTCGGTCATCGACTTGATGAGGCGCAGGTCCTCGGCGTTCGCGGCCGCGGCGCGCGAGTAGTAGCCGGACTTCTGGACCATGACCTTCTCGGCACCCAGCTTCTCGGCGAACTGCTTGGCGAACCACTGGCCGGGGTTGACCGTGTCGAGCTTGACGTGGCCGAACGGGTCGCGCTGGACCTCTTCGCCGGCCGCCTCGAGCTGCGCGACGATCTCGTGCATGCCCGCACCCTCCGACAGGAAGATGTTGACGTTGCCCTGCGTGTCCATGATCGTCCGGAGCCGCGCGGCCTCGCTCTCCAGGTCCAGCGCGAGCTCGGGCAGGAACACCGCGTGGACGTCCCAGCGCTCGCGTGTCAGGCCGAGGCTCGGGACCCACTCCTGCGCGTCGAGCCACTTGCGGTACTCCGCGGCAGAAGCGGCGGTGAGCCAGCCGCAGTGCCGACCCATGACCTCGTGGACGATAAGCATGCGGGGGCCGGACCGGTGCTCGCCGATGACGTTCGCGGCGAAGCCGGCGGCCTCCTCGGCCGCGGTCCACGCGCCCAGGGACTGCTTGATCGGCACGACGTCGTTGTCGATCGTCTTGGGCAGGCCCACGACCGTGAGCTCGTAGCCGTTGTCGTGCAGGTACGCGGCGAGGTCCGCGGCGGTGGTGTTCGTGTCGTCGCCACCGATGGTGTGCAGGACGTCGACACCGTCGGTCTTCAACCGCTCGGCCGCGACCTGCAGCGGGTCCTCGCCCTCGGCGACCAGGCCGCGCTTGACGCAGTCCGCGGCGTTCGTGAGCTTGACGCGCGAGTTGCCGATCGGGGACCCGCCGAAGCGGTGCAGCACACCGGCCTTCGCGCGGCCCTCGGCGTCCACGACGATCTTCGTCCCGGTCAGCAGGCCGTGGTAGCCGTGCTGGTACGCGATGATCTCGATCTCGGGGTCGAGCTCCGTGTACCGCTCGATGAGCCCCCCGACGGCGGACGACAGGCACGGGGCGAAGCCGCCCGCGGTGAGGAGGGCGACGCGACGAACCGACATGTGTACTCAGAACCTCTCGTAGTGCGGGATCCGTTGGCACCCGGACCGGACCGCTGCGTGGCGGCGATGGGACGTCACGGTCGACGACGGGCGCGCGCTCAGTCTACTGACGACTCCGGGGACGGCTCGGGCGGTTCCGGAACCTGGACGTCCGGCGCCGGGCGTCCGCCGGGCGCGACGACCGTCGGACCCGCGGGCTGGGGGTGACCCGCCGCGAGCCGGGCCTTGGCCGTCGCCGCGTAGACGTCGACGTACTCCTGCCCGGACAGGCGCATGATCGCGTACTGGATCTCGTCTGCCACGGATCGCAGGATGAAGCGGTCGTTCTCCATGCCCTGGTAGCGCGAGAAGTCGAGCGGCTCACCGATCACGATGCCGATGCGCATGGGCGTCGGGATGACCTTGCCGATGGGCTGGGCGATGTTCGTCCCGACCATCGCGACCGGGACCACGGGGGCACCGGACTCGATCGCCAGCCGGGCGACCCCGGTCTTGCCGCGGTACAGCCGCCCGTCCGGGCTGCGCGTGCCCTCGGGGTAGATGCCGAACAGGTCGCCGTCACGCAGCACCCGCAGGCCGGTGTCGAGTGCGGCCTCGCTCGCCTTCCCGCCGGTACGGTCGACCGGGATCGTCCCGACGCCGCGCATGAAGCCCGCGGTCAGCCGCCCCTTGACACCGGTCCCGGTGAAGTAGTCCGACTTGCCGAGGAACTGCACCTTGCGCCCGAGGACGAGCGGGAGGATGAACGAGTCGATGACGGCGAGGTGGTTGCTCGCGAGGATCGCGCCCCCCTCGTCGGGCACGTTCTCGACGCCCCGCGTCCAGGGACGGTACAGGACCCGCAGGATCGGGCCGACCATCACCTGCTTCATGAACCAGTAGAACAACGTTCCTCCTCGCCGTCCCGGCGCGGGACGTGGAACCGACTCTAGAGTGAATGTCATGGCCGCACCGAATGCCGACCCGGGCGCTGGACAGCCCGACGACCTCCCCGAGCCTCACGACGACGCTCCCGACCCAGCAGGGCACGACGACGCGCCCGCGGACGACCCGCCCGCGGACGCTGCGCACGCTGCTGCGGAGGGTGACGACGACCTCGACGTGGAGGGCAGGTGGGCCGGGATCGTCGCCGAGCTCTCGGACCTCTCCGGCCTCGACGCCGCGGACCGGCCGAGGCCGGGCACCGGCCCGGCAACAGACGCGGGCACCGGACCGGCACCGTCGGCCGGGGGTCCCGGCCGCTCCGCCGGCGACGCTCTGGGTTCGTTCCCCGTCGCGCCCTGGGTCCGGCCGACCGGGCCGCGCGACTGGCCGACGACGCCCGACGTGGAGGACCTGGAAGAGGCCGAGAGCCACTTCGTGCCGCCCGACCCGCCCCTGGTGCTCGGCCGCGACCCGCTGCTCACGATGGCGTGGGCCGTCGTCGCGGGCGTCCCGCTCGTGCTGCTCGTCCTGCTCGTCGTCGCGCGCCCGTACCCGGTCGTGGTGGCCCAGGTCGGGATCGGGGTGTTCCTCGCGGGGCTCGCCGTCCTGCTCTGGCGCATGCCGCACCGTCGCGACGACGACCGCGGCCCGGGCGCCGTCGTCTAGCGTCGGCACCGGGGCCGCGTCGGCGGCCCCGGGATCGACGCCTCAGCGACGAGCCAGGTCCGCCGCACCGACGATGCCGGCCTCGTTGCCGTGCTCCGCCAGCTCGATCTTGGCCTCGGGGCGGTGCCCCCGCGCGGAGAGCTGGTCGGCGAAGGCACGGCGCACCGGCTGCAGCAGCAGGTCGCCTGCCGCACCGACGCCGCCGCCGATGACGATGAGCTCGGGGTCGAGGAGCGCGGTCACCGAGGCTGCGCCCTCGCCGATCCAGCGCCCGAGCGTGGCGAGCAGCTCGACGGCGAGCTCGTCGCCCTCCTGGGCGGCCTGGGTGATCTGGGGTCCCGTGAGCTTCTCGGCGTCGCCGCCGCAGATCTCGAGCAGGCGCCGGGCGCGGTCGGGCTGCGCGATGAGCGCGCTCTGCCCGTCGCGCACGAGCGCCGTGCCCGAGGCGTACTGCTCCCAGCAGCCCTCGTGCCCGCACCCGCAGTAGTGCCCGCCCGGGACCACGCGCATGTGGCCGACCTCGGCCGCGACGCCCCACTTGCCGCGCACGAGCTCGCGCTCCACGATGACGGCGCCGCCGAGGCCGGTGCCGACGGTCAGCATGAGCATGTCCGTCGCGTCGCGCCCGACGCCGAACCGGAACTCGGCCCAGCCCGCGGCGTTCGCGTCGTTCTCGACGACGATCGCGACGTCGTCGTCCCCGATCAGGTCGCGCACGCGCTGTGCCAGGGGGTACTCGCGCCACGCGATGTTCGGGGCGAAGAGCACGGACGTCCGGTCGGGGCTGACGAACCCGGCGGCAGCCAGACCCATCGCGGCGACCTCGTGGTCCGCCGACAGCTCGGCGTAGACCTCCGCGATCGCCTGGTCGATGCTCGCGACGTCGTCGGGCGCGGTCTCGCGGCGCGTCTGGGCGAGGATCCGGCCCTCGTCGTCGACGACCCCCGCCGCGATCTTGGTCCCACCGATGTCCACACCGATCGCGTGCATGTCCCGTCCTCACTGGCTCGTGATGGCTTCCCACTGCTGGTGGTCACTGGCTGGTCACCGGCCTCGCGGCCGGAACTCCGTGCCCGCGCCAGACGTTGCGCAGGCAGCGCACAGCAGCTGAAGCCTACCGAGTCCTGGGGGTCCGCGGCACACGCCGCGGATGGGTAGGGTTCTCCCACCGTCGACTACTGCCACTGGAGCCAGCATGGACGAGTTCTCCGCCCCCAGGATCGTCGAGGTCGACCCCTCGTCGAACCTCAACGACCTGTTCGCCGCACGCGTCGCGGTGGACCCGGCCGCCACGATGGTCGAGGTGCGCAACGCCGCGGGCGACGCCTGGGAGCCCGTGACCGCGCGCGAGCTCGACGCCCAGGTCGTCGCCGTCGCGAAGGGCCTGGTCGCCCTCGGCGTCGAGCCCGGCGACCGCGTCGGCATCATGTCGCGCACCCGGTACGAGTGGACGCTCCTGGACTGGGCGTGCTGGGCCGCGGGCGCGGTCTCCGTCCCGGTGTACGAGACGTCCAGCGCCGAGCAGGTGCAGTGGATCCTGACCGACGCGGACGTGCGCGTCCTCGTCACCGAGACGTCGCAGCACGCCGCCACCGTCGCGGAGGTCCGGGACCAGACGCCCACGCTCACGGACGTCCTCGTGCTCGACGACGGCGCGATCGCGACGCTGACCGCCGCGGGTGCCGGCGTCGGCGACGACGAGGTAGCACGGCGCCGTGGGCTCGCGAACCTCGCCGACGTCGCGACCATCATCTACACGTCCGGCACGACGGGCCGCCCCAAGGGCGCGGAACTGACGCACGAGAACTTCTACTCGCTCACGGTCAACGCGGTCGAGGCGGTCCCCGAGGTCTTCAAGGAGCCGGGCGGGCGCACGCTGCTCTTCATGCCGCTCGCGCACGTGTTCGCACGGTTCATCGGCGTGCTCGTCGTGGCCGGCGGGACGGTGCTGGGGCACACGGCCGACACGAAGGACCTGCTCGGCGACCTCGGGACCTTCCGGCCCACGTTCCTGCTCTCGGTCCCCCGCGTGTTCGAGAAGGTCTACAACTCGTCCGAGCAGAAGGCCGCGGCCGGCGGCAAGCTGAAGATCTTCCACTGGGCGGCGGCCACCGCGATCGCGTACTCGCGCGCGCTCGACGAGCCGAAGGGACCGGGCCTCGGCCTCACGCTCCAGCACAAGGTCGCCGACGCGCTGGTCTACAAGAAGCTGCGCCATGCCCTCGGTGGCCGGACGAAGCACGCGGTCTCGGGCGGCGCGCCGCTCGGCGAGCGCCTGGGGCACTTCTACCGCGGCATCGGCGTCCTCATCCTCGAGGGCTACGGACTCACCGAGACGACGGCGCCCACGAGCGTCAACCGCCCGTCGAGCACGCGCATCGGGTCGGTCGGGACCCAGCTTCCCGGGTGCGCGGTGCGCATCGCCGAGGACGGCGAGATCCTGCTCCAGGGTCACCACGTCTTCCGCGGCTACCACGGCAACGAGCGCGCGACGCAGGAGGCGTTCGTCGACGGCTGGTTCCGCACCGGCGACCTCGGCTCGCTCGACGACGACGGCTTCCTGCGGATCACCGGTCGCAAGAAGGAGATCATCGTCACCGCCGGTGGGAAGAACGTGGCTCCGGCAATGCTCGAGGACCGCATCCGCGCGCACGCGCTGGTCTCGCAGTGCGTCGTCGTCGGGGACCAGAAGCCCTTCATCGGCGCCCTCGTGACGCTCGACCCGGAGGGGCTGCCCGGGTGGGCCGCGATGCACGGCAAGGAGGGCCTGTCGATCGAGGACGCCGCGACCGACCCCGAGGTGCTGGCGGCGCTCGACGCGACCGTGACGCGTGCGAACAAGGCGGTCTCGCGAGCGGAGTCCATCCGCAAGTTCACCGTGCTCACCACCGACTTCACCGTGGAGAACGGGTACCTGACGCCGTCGCTCAAGGTGAAGAGGTCCGAGGTGCTCAAGGACTTCGCGACCGAGATCGAGGCCGTCTACGCGGACGGGCCCGCCGCCACCCGTTGACCGGCCCGCCCGCACCGGACGGGCTCACGGCACGCGCTGTCGGTGGGCGACGCTACCGTCACCGCCATGTCGCTCGGCCCGCTCCTCGCCCCCGACCCCCCTGGGTTCTCCGGTCCCACCCAGGCGGGGTCAGGGCACGGCCGACCGATCCAGCCCACGCTCGACGACCTCGGCACCCCCCTGCACGAGGTCACGTTCGTCGTCGTCGACCTCGAGACGACCGGCGGCTCCCCGGCGGACTGCGGCATCACCGAGATCGGCGCGGTCAAGGTGCGCGGGGGCGAGGTGCTCGGCGAGTTCCAGACCCTCGTCGACCCCGGTCACCACGTCCCGGCGTTCGTCGCCCGACTCACCGGGATCACGACGTCGATGCTGGCCTCCGCACCGCGTGTCGAGTCCGTCCTGCCGTCGTTCCTGGAGTTCTCGCGCGGTGCGGTGCTCGTCGCGCACAACGCGCCGTTCGACATCTCGTTCCTCAAGGCCGCGTGCCGCGTCGCCGGGTACGAGTGGCCGGGCAACCAGGTGCTCGACACCGTGCCGCTCGCCCGCCGCGTCGTGACCCGCGACGAGGCCCCGAACCACAAGCTGGCCACTCTCGCGGCGCTCTTCCGCGCGTCCGTGTCCCCCGAGCACCGTGCCCTCGCCGACGCGCGTGCGACCGTCGACGTCCTGCACGCCCTGCTCGGCCGGCTCGGCCCGCTGGGGGTCACGCATCTCGAGGACCTGGCCGGCGCGACCGACCCCGTGCCGCAGGACGTGCGACGCAAGCGCCACCTCGCCGACGGCCTTCCGGACGCTCCGGGCGTCTACCTGTTCCGCGGGCCGGGCGAGGAGGTCCTGTACGTCGGGACGTCGACGTCGATCCGCCGTCGGGTGCGGTCCTACTTCACGCGCTCGGAGAAGCGTGGTCGTATCACCGAGATGGTGCGCATCGCGCACGCGGTGACGCCGGTCGTCTGCGCGACCCCGCTCGAGGCCCAGGTGCGCGAGCTGCGGCTCATCGCCGAGCACTCGCCGCGGTACAACCGTCGCTCCCGCAACCCCGAACGCATGCCCTGGGTCCGGCTCACCCACGAGCCGTACCCCCGCCTGTCCGTCGTTCGCGAGGTCCGTCCCCCCGCCGTGCACATCGGTCCGTTCTCCTCCCGGCAGCAGGCGCTCGCCGCGGTGGACGCGCTGCACGACGCGTTCCCGGTCCGCCAGTGCACGCCACGGCTCCCGATCGTCGCCGCGACGGGCGCGACCGCCTGCGTGCTGCACGAGCTGGGACGCTGCGACGCGCCGTGCGTCGCGACCGTGCCGGACGCGGGGTACGGGCTGGTCGCCACGGCACTGCGCGGAGCGCTCGAGGGCGACCCCTCTGCCGTCGTCACCGAGCTCGGGCGCCGGATCGCCGCGCTCGCGCAGGACGAGCGGTACGAGCAGGCGGGCGCGCTGACGCACCGCCTGCGTGCGTTCCTGACCGGTGCCGCGCGCGCCCAGCGACTCGGCCCGCTGGCGGCGTGCGAGCAGGTCGTCGCCGCGCGGCAGACGACGGGTGGGGGCTGGGAGATCGTCGTCGTCCGCTACGCGCGCCTCGCGGCGACCGGGGTGAGCGCTCCCGGCGCCGATCCGCTCCCCCTCGTCGACGCGCTCGTCGCGACCGCCGAGACGGTCGAGCCACCGCCGGCCCCCGCGCCCGCGTGCCACCCGCACGAGGCCGAGCTCGTCCTCGCGTGGCTCGAGTCGCCGGGCGTGCGGCTCGTCGACGTCCGCGGCGCGTGGACCTGCCCGGTACGGTCTGCCCGCTCCCACGTGGACCTCGCCGCCACCGCCCGCGAGGTCGCCCGGGCGAGCGGGGTCACGGGCGCCCCCGAGGACCCGCTCCACGCCCTCGGCGGCGCCGTAGAGTGGTCGCCTGGCAGTGAACCCGACCACGAGTTAGTCGACCCCCGACCGGAGGAACCATGCTGACCGCCATCGTCCTGATCGACACCGACCCCGCTCGCATCCCCGAGGTCGCCTCGCAGGTCGCGGACCTCAAGGGTGTCAGCGAGGTCTACTCGGTCACCGGCAAGGCGGACCTGGTCGCGATGGTGCGCGTCGACGAGCACGACCAGCTCGCGGACGTGATCGCGGACAGGATCAGCAAGGTGCAGGGCGTCACCCGCACCGAGACGTTCATCGCGTTCCGCGCCTACTCGAACGTGGACCTCGAGCAGGCGTTCGCCCTCGGTCTGGACGACTGAGCACCCCGAGCGGGCGTCGGGTCAGTCCCACGCGGCGACCTCGACCCACCGGGCGAGGGCCGACCGTGCCGCGCCGCTGTCGACGCTCGCGGCAGCGAGGGCGATGCCTGCCCGGAGGCGCTCTGCCAGGGTCCCCTCCGCCGTCCCGGCCAACCTGCCGTCGGCCACGAGACCTGCGGCGGCGTTGAGCAGCACCGTCTCGCGCACGGGCCCGGTCTCGCCGGCGAGGAATCGGCGGGCGACCTCGGCGTTGTACGCCGCGTCGGCGCCGCGCAGGTCCGCCACGGAGATCGGGGTGAGGCCCAGGTCGGCGACCGGATCCAGGCGGTGCTCCGTCACGACGCCGGAGCGGACCTCCCACACGGTCGCGCCGCCGGTCGCCGCGAGCTCGTCGAGCCCGTCGTCCCCCCGGAACACGAGCGCTCGTCCGCTGCGACCGGCGAGGACACCCGCGATGAGCGGCGCCATGCGCGCGTCGGCGACGCCGATCGCGCTCGCCGGCGGCTGCGCGGGGTTGGTGAGCGGACCGAGCACGTTGAACGCCGTCGGGATGCCGAGCTCCTTGCGCGCAGCCCCGGCGTGGCGCATGGACGGGTGGAAGACCATCGCCGGGCAGAAGGTGATCCCGGCGTCCAGCGCGATCTGCGCGACCCGGTCCGGGCCGTGGTCGAGCCGCAGGCCGAGCGCCTCCAGGACGTCCGCGGCACCGGACGACGACGTCGCCGCCCGGTTGCCGTGCTTGACGACCCGCACCCCGGAGCCCGCGATGACGATCGCGGCCATGGTCGAGATGTTGACGGTGTGGGAGCGGTCGCCCCCGGTGCCGACGATGTCGACAGCCGGTCCGTCGACGGTGAACCGGCTCGCGTGGGCGAGCATGGCGTCGGCGAGTCCCGTGAGCTCCTCGACCGTCTCGCCCTTCGCACGCAGCGCGACGAGGAAGCTCGCGAGACGCACGGGCGAGACCTCCCCCGACATCACCTGGTCCATCGCCCAGGTGGTCTCGTCCGTCCCGAGATCCTTGCCCGCCACGAGGTCCGTGAGCAGCCCCGGCCACGTCAGCGCCGGGGCGCTCGTGCTGCCTGGCGTGGTGGGGACGTGCGGCGTCGAGGTCACGGAGGGGAACCTTTCGGGCGGTGGGTCACCGGGTGCCGGCGGCACCCAGGAGGTCGCGCACCGAGCGCTGCAGCTCCATCGCGTCGAAGGGGCGTGGCACCGCGTCGTCGGCGAGCGACCACGATGCTAGCCAACCGTCCTGCGGCCTGCCCGTGAGTACCAGGACCGGCGGGCAGCGGTAGATCTCGTTCTTGAGCTGGCGGCACAGGCCCATGCCGCCGGCCTTGTCCGCCTCGCCGTCGAGCACGAGCAGGTCCCAGCCGCCCGCGTCGGCCGCGGTGACCACCGCGGCGGGGGTCGCGACCTCGAGCCACTCGATGTCGGGACCGCCGGCACGCAGCCGGCGACCGACCGCGAGGCGCACCTGCTCCCGCACGGTCCGGTCGTCGCTGTAGAGCAGGACGCGCGGCGTGCGGGCCGTGACCTCGTCGCCCTGGGTCGTCGTGGTCGTCTCGGACGTCGGCACCGTCGACATCGTCGTCATCGTCACCCTTCGCTCACCGGCCCTCTCGGGCCGTCACCGGCCAGGTGGTCCCGGCCGTCGTTGGCATCTTGGCACGCTCGCGCCCGGCACGGCACCCCTGCCCCCGACAACGGAACGAGGGAGGGAGAAGAGGGCAGAATTTCATGGCACTTCAGATCGATCCGTCACCAAGTGCAGGTCTCGTCGGGATGATCTGGAGACATTGTGAGATTCGCCGCGCCCACCCCGACGACTGAGTGCTACGAAGCGGGCCGATGTCGGCCATAATGGCAACTGTGTCGACCGCAACGGCTGCCCCCCACGCCCATCAGCACGTGAGCGTCAACCGACCGAACCCCGTCTCGGTCGGGACGATCGTGTGGCTGGCCAGCGAGCTCATGTTCTTCGCCGGCCTCTTCGCGATGTACTTCACGGTCAGGTCCACGATGCCCGGCGAGGAGTGGGCCGCCGGCGCGGACCACCTCAACCTCACCTTCGCCACGATCAACACGACCGTCCTGGTCCTGTCGTCGGTGACGTGCCAGATGGGCGTCTGGGCCGCGGAGCGGTTCCAGCCCGTCCGCACCGGCTCCCTCCTCCAGGTGAACCGCTGGGGGATGAACGAGTGGATGACGCTCACGTTCCTCATGGGCGCCTTCTTCATCGGCGGCCAGGTCTTCGAGTACGCCGAGCTCGTCGAGCACGGCGTGACCATCTCGTCGACCGCGTACGGCTCGGTCTTCTACCTGACCACCGGCTTCCACGGCCTGCACGTCGTCGGCGGCCTGCTCGCGTTCCTGTTCCTCCTCGGCCGCTCGTTCTCGGCCAAGAACTTCGGGCACCACGAGGCCACGACGGCCATCGTGACGTCCTACTACTGGCACTTCGTCGACGTCGTGTGGATCGCGCTGTTCGCCGTGATCTACCTCCTTCGCTGACGTGCCCACGGCGGGCCCGGCCCGCCACCCCGCCCCCTGCTCCCCACCTTGCGAGACGAGGATCATTCCGTGAAGGCACTCGCCGCCCGCAGACACCACCGGTTCGCCCCGGTCGTGCTGCTGCTGCTGGCGCTGCTGGTCACCGGTGGCGTGTACGCCGCGTTCGCGCCGTCACCTGCGAACGCCGAGACCGCCAGCACCGAGGACATCGAGACCGGCCAGAAGCTCTTCCAGGCCAACTGCGCCACCTGCCACGGCCCCAACGCCGAGGGGTCGGCCACGGCACCCTCGCTCGTCGGGGTCGGTGCGGCGTCGGTCGACTTCCAGGTGTCCACCGGCCGCATGCCCATGCAGATGGACGGACCGCAGGCGCAGGCCAAGCCGCCGCAGTTCAACGAGGAGCAGACCGAGCAGCTCGCCGCGTTCGTCGCGTCCCTCGGCGTCGGTCCGGCGATCCCCACGGACGAGCAGGTCGACGCCTCGATGGGCGACCCCGCCAACGGAGCGCTGCTGTTCCGCACCAACTGCGCGATGTGCCACAACGCGGTCGGTGCCGGCGGCGCGCTGTCCGAGGGAAAGTTCGCGCCCGCTCTCTTCGAGACGTCGGAGCGCAACATCTACCAGGCGATGCTGACGGGTCCGCAGTCGATGCCCGTGTTCAACGACGCGACCGTCACCCCCGACGAGAAGCGCGACATCATCGCGTACCTCGACGAGCAGCGTGACGGCTCCGCCGGCGGGTTGACCCTCGGCGGCCTCGGCCCCGTCAGCGAAGGACTGTGGGCGTGGATCGTGGGCATGGGCCTGCTGATCGGCGCAGCAGTGTGGATCGGAGCGAAGTCCTCGTGAGCGACTACCAGAACCCGCGATCACCCGAGTCGTCCCACCGCGAGGTCGGGCACCGGGAGCAGCAGGGGACGCTCGAGCGTTTTCCTGATCCGGGCCTCCCCGAGCACAAGAGCCGTCAGGCCGATCGCGACCCGCGCGCAGCGAAGCGGGCCGAGCGTCAGGTGGTGGTGCTCTTCACCATCTCGATCATCGGCACCCTCGCCGCCATGGTCGTCTACTTCGCCGTCCCGCCGGACGGAACCACGGCAGGCGTCCGTTGGTCGACTCTCAGCCTCGGTCTCGCGATCGCGTTCGCGCTGCTGGGCATCGGGCTCGGAGCCGTGCACTGGGCGAAGACGCTCATGTCCGACCACGAGAAGGTCGACGAGCGACACCCCATCGCGAGCGACGCCGAGACGCGTGAGGCGGCGATCGCCGAGCTCACCGCCGGTGCGGACGACTCGGGCATCGCGCGTCGTGGCGTGCTCAAGGGCGCCGTGATCTCTGCGCTCGCGCTCTTCCCGCTGACGATCGCCGTCCCGCTGGTGAGCAGCGTGGGTGGCGACTGGAACGTGTCGAAGTTCAAGCACACGATGTGGAAGCCGGGCACACGCCTCGCCATCGACCCGTCCGGTCGGCCCATCAAGGCCTCGGACGTGACGATCGGCTCGGTCGTGCACATCATCCCCGAGGCGAGCGCCGAGGAGATGGCCTCCCACGAGTGGATCACCGAGAAGGCCAAGGCGGTCGTCCTGATGGTCCGGCTCGACCCGCGCGACATCGAGTCCGACCAGTCGCCCCCGGGTCAGACCTGGTCCTACGACGGCATCGTCGCGTTCTCCAAGATCTGCACGCACGTCGGGTGCCCCGTGGCCCTCTACGAGCAGCAGACGCACCACCTGCTCTGCCCGTGCCACCAGTCGACGTTCGACGTGGCCGACGGCGCCAAGGTGGTCTTCGGCCCAGCGAAGCGGCCCCTGCCGCAGCTGCCGATCTCCGTTGATGACGAGGGCTACCTGGTCGCTCAGAGCGACTTCCACGAGCCCATCGGCCCGAGCTTCTGGGAGCGTCTCAAGTGAGCACCAGCACCGGCACCGCCGCATCCAAGTCGACCGCACCGAAGTCCGCCGCACCGGCGACACCCGCCGGGAAGGCCGCCGACTACCTCGACCAGCGCACCGGCATCGGCTCGGCCGTCAAGGAGTTCGCGCGCAAGGTCTTCCCCGACCACTGGTCGTTCCTGCTCGGTGAGATCGCCCTCTACTCGTTCGTCGTGCTCATCATCACGGGCATCTTCCTGACGATGTTCTTCGTGCCGAGCATGTCGCTCGTCACGTACCACGGGCCGCCGGCGACCATGGACGGCGTCCTCATGTCCGACGCCTTCGCCTCGACGCTGCACATGTCGTTCGAGGTCCGCGGTGGCCTGCTGATGCGGCAGATCCACCACTGGGCCGCGCTGATCTTCATGGCGGCGATCGTCACGCACATGATGCGTGTCTTCTTCACCGGGGCGTTCCGCAAGCCGCGCGAGGTCAACTGGATCGTCGGCCTGCTGCTCATGATCATGGGGCTCGCGGCCGGATTCTCCGGCTACTCGCTGCCCGACGACGTGCTCTCCGGCAACGGCCTGCGGATCACCGACGGTGTCGTGAAGTCGATCCCGCTCATCGGTTCGTACATGTCGTACTTCATCTTCGGCGGCGAGTTCCCGGGCGAGCACATCATCCCGCGGCTGTTCACCGTGCACATCCTGCTCGTGCCCGGGCTGATCCTCGCGCTCGTCGCGCTCCACCTGTTCTTCGTCGTGCTGCACAAGCACACGCAGTTCCCGGGTGGCGGCCGCACGGACAAGAACGTCGTGGGCTTCCCGCTGTTCCCCATCTACGTCGCGAAGGCGGGCGGCTTCTTCTTCGTCGTCTTCGGGATCCTCGCCCTCATGGGTGGCACGATGGCGATCAACAACGTCTGGAACTACGGCCCGTTCGACCCGTCACCGGTCTCCGCAGGTGCCCAACCCGACTGGTACATGCTCTTCCTCGAGGGATCGCTGCGCCTCATGCCAGGCGCTGCGGAGTTCGTGACCTGGGGCGACTTCACGGTGCCGATGAACGTCCTGCTGCCCGCGGTGGTGATCCCCGGGATCCTGTTCACCTTCCTGTTCGTCTACCCGTTCCTCGAGGCCGCGGTGACCAAGGACAAGAAGGAGCACCACGTCCTCGACCGTCCTCGGAACGTGCCCGTGCGCACCGGACTGGGCGTCGCCTTCCTCACGGCCTTCATCATCCTGGCGCTCGCGGGCTCGAACGACCTCATCGCGACGCACTTCCACCTCTCGATCAACGAGATCACGTGGGTCTTCCGGGTGCTCTTCTTCGTGGGCCCGTGGTTCGCCTACTGGATCACCAAGCGCATCTGCCTCGGGCTGCAGCGCAAGGATCGCGAGCTCGTGCTGCACGGCCACGAGACCGGTCGCATCGTGCGGTTCGCCCACGGCGAGTACATCGAGGTGCACCGTCCCCTCGACGAGCAGGAGCGGTGGCTGCGGATCAACTACCAGGCGCACGCGCCGCTCGAGATCGAGCCCGCCACCGACTCTCGCGGTGTGCGGCGCAAGGGCTACAAGCAGGACAAGCGTATGCAGCGCCTCTCGCGGTTCTTCTACGAGGACCGTGTGGAGCCGGTGACGCCCGCTGAGCTCGCCGCAGCGCACTCCCATGGCGACCACGATGCCCTGGAAGGCGAGAGCCACGCTCACGTCGAGGCGGCCAGCGCCGCGATCGGCGGCGGACGCGACATCGTCGAGCCTGAGGGTGGTGTCGACGAGCGTCGACCCTGAGGCTCCCGCACAGTAGTACGGTGACCCGCGCCAGGACCGTCCCCCGAGGACGTCCCGGTCGCGGGTCTCCGTCGTTCCATGCCGGTGACGCCCGTGCGAGAGCACGTCGCGTCCCGGTCCGAGTACAACGAGGAGATCCGCATGCCTGTGTACACCCTGCCTGAGCTGCCCTACGACTACGCCGCACTGGAGCCGCACATCTCCGGGCGCATCATGGAGCTGCACCACGACAAGCACCACCAGGCGTACGTCACGGGCGCGAACACCGCGCTCGACAAGCTCGCCGAGGCCCGTGAGTCCGGCGAC
>JACYFD010000007.1 GCA_014803435.1 Cellulosimicrobium terreum | reverse complement strand
AGGCCCGCGACCGGGCCGCGCGCCGCGAGGAGGCGCGGGTGCGCCTGGCGGCGCGGGCGCGGCTCGTGCACGACGGCGCGGCGCGCGCGCTGGACACGCTCGAGCGTTCGCTCGAGCGAGCCGGGCAGGAGCGGGCTGCGGCCGAGTCCGCCCGCGACGAGCGGGACGTGGCGTCCGTCGCCGCCCGCGCGCAGGTCGACGAGCTCGCGACGCGGGCCCGCGACCTCACCGACGTCGCGCACCGCGACGAGGTGGCCCGTGCGCAGCAGCAGCTGCGGGTCGAGCAGCTGCAGGAGCGCAGCGTGACCGAGCTCGGGATGGACGCAGGTGCCCTGGTCGAGGAGTACGGACCGCACCGGCCGGTACCCGTACCGCGGCCCGAGGGCGGGCCCGAGCAGCCCGACGGCGCCGAGGAGACGCCGCCCGCCACCGTGCCGTACGACCGCGGGGCCCAGGAGAAGCGGCTCAAGGCCGCGGAGCGCGACCTCGTGCGCCTCGGGAAGGTGAACCCGCTGGCGCTCGAGGAGTTCGCCGCGCTGGAGGAGCGGCACGCCTTCCTCGCCACCCAGCTCGGCGACCTGAAGAAGTCCCGCGCCGACCTCCTCGAGATCGTGCGCGAGATCGACGAGCGGGTCGAGCAGGTCTTCGGCGACGCGTTCCGGGACACCGCCGAGCAGTTCGAGCGGGTGTTCGCCCGTGTCTTCCCCGGCGGTGAGGGGCGGCTCGTGCTGACGGAGCCGGACGACATGCTGAGCACGGGCATCGAGGTGGAGGCACGTCCCGCGGGCAAGAAGGTCAAACGGCTGTCGCTGCTCTCGGGCGGCGAGCGGTCGCTCACCGCGGTCGCGCTGCTCGTCGCGATCTTCAAGGCCAGACCGTCACCGTTCTACGTGATGGACGAGGTCGAGGCCGCGCTCGACGACGTGAACCTCGGTCGCCTGCTGGAGATCTTCCGTGAGCTGCAGGAGGACTCGCAGCTCATCGTCATCACCCACCAGAAGCGGACGATGGAGATCGCGGACGCGCTGTACGGGGTGACCATGCGCGGCGACGGCGTCACGACCGTGGTCAGCCAGCGGCTGCGCGAGGTGGCCGAACCCTCTCCGGTGTGACGCTCCGCACACGCGACGATCTGACCTGGACCAGCGTCCAGGATCGTTGGAATCTGGCGGCTTGTGAAGAGTTGGTGCCGATCGGGCGACGCGCCGGGAACACCGGTCGCGCGCCCCGGCCCCGCGTTGATACTGGACCGTATGGTCTGGATGTTCGTGTGGCTCGCGATCGCGCTCGGCGCGGCAGCCGTCGTGTTCCTCTTCGCGAGCGTCGTCGCGCGCTCCGAGCCGGGAACCTCGGCCGAACAGGGTCCGCGGGCCTTCTGGCGGGACTTCCGATCCGGGCTCCGGCGTGGGCGACCGTCACGCAGCGCACGGCAGGGCCAGCGGATCGGCTCGGTCCGCATCCCCCAGCCGGTCGAGACGAACATGGACGACTTCTTCGCCGCGACCGAGGTCAGCACGCCGGCCTACGTCGACGCGGAGGAGCTGACCGACGTGCTGCACCGCGCCCGCGACCGCGCCGTCCGCCCGCTCCACGTGCACGGCGACCGGAACCGGTCCTGAGCACCCTCCGGACCCCCTGCCCGTGCGGTCGTCCCGGCCGGTCTGAGAGACTTCCTCGGTGAACGACCTCACCTGGCTCTGGATCCTCCTCGGCGTCGTCCTCGTCGCCGTCGTCGTGGCCCTCGTCGTGCTCGTCTCCCGTCGCCGCGGCGGGTCGGACACCCTCGAGCGGCCCACCCCGCCGTCGACCGCGGAACCAGGCCCCGGACCGTCTCCCTCCGACGTCGAGGCGCCACCCGGTGGGCCGGTCGATCTCGCCGAGCCGGCGGCGCCCGTCGTCCCGGTCCTCGAGCAGCCGGAGCCGGTCGGGGGGCGCCTGGTCCGGCTGCGCGAGCGGCTCGCCCGCTCCGGGTCGCCCTTCGGCGCACGCCTGCTCTCGGTGCTCTCGCGCGACCACCTCACGGAGGACGACTGGGAGGAGCTGGAGGAGGCGCTCCTCGTCGCCGACGTCGGCGCCGGCGCATCGCAGGAGCTCATCGAGTCGCTGCGGACCAAGGTCCGCGTGCTCGGCGTGCGGGACGCCGCGAGCGTGCGCGCTCTCCTGCGCGACGAGCTCGTCGCGCTCGTCGACCCGACGCTCGACCGCTCCCTCGCGACCACGCCGACCGTGGCCGAGGACGGGTCTACCGTGCCGGCGGTCGTGCTCGTGGTGGGCGTCAACGGGACCGGGAAGACGACCACGGTCGGCAAGCTCGCCCGTGTGCTCGTCGCCGAGGACCGCGACGTCGTGCTCGGTGCGGCCGACACTTTCCGGGCCGCCGCGGCGGACCAGCTCCAGACGTGGGGCGCGCGGGTGGGCGTCCCGACGGTCCGGGCCGACCGCGACGGCGCCGACCCTGCGGCGGTCGCGTTCGACGCCGTGCGCCACGGTCGTACCGAGGGCGCGGACGTCGTGCTCGTCGACACCGCGGGACGGCTCCAGAACAAGGCCGGGCTCATGGACGAGCTGGGCAAGGTCCGACGCGTCATCACCAAGGAGGCGCCGCTGTCCGAGGTGCTCCTCGTGCTCGACGCGACGACGGGTCAGAACGGTCTCACCCAGGCGCGGGTCTTCGGCGAGGTGGCCGGCGTCACGGGGATCGTGCTGACCAAGCTCGACGGGACCGCGCGCGGCGGCATCGTCGTCGCGGTCCAGCGCGAGCTCGGCGTGCCGGTGAAGCTCGTCGGACTCGGGGAGGGCCCCGACGACCTCGCCCCCTTCGACCCGGAGCAGTTCGTGGACGGTCTCCTCGGGGACTGACGGCGGCCGGAAACGGAACGTTTACGTCCGACCAGGCCTTGTCACACGCCTGTAACACGGCGACACCCCCACGGAAACGACGCCCCGCCACCGTTGACCCCGACCGGCCGCCCGGCTGGCGAGGGGAGATGAATACCGATGGTGGAGTGGGACACCGGAGCCACCGCGTGGATGCTGATCTCAGCGTCCCTCGTGCTCCTGATGACGCCTGGACTGGCGTTCTTCTACGGCGGCATGGTTCGCGCCAAGTCCGTGCTGAACATGATGATGATGTCGTTCGGGGCCATGGCCGTCGTCGGCGTCGTCTACGTGCTGTGGGGCTGGTCGATGTCCTACGGCGAGGCCGGCACGGGCGGGCTGTTTGCCAACCCGTTCACGCAGTTCGGCCTCAAGGACGCGATCACGGCCCCTGACGGCAGCGCCGTCGCCAGCACGCTCGGCAACTATCCGAACGTCGTCGACATCGCCTTCCAGGTGACGTTCGCGATCATCACCGTCGCGCTGATCTCCGGCGCGCTGGCCGACCGCGTGAAGTTCGGGACGTGGCTCGCCTTCACCGCGATCTGGGTCACGGTCACGTACTTCCCGCTCGCCCACATGGTGTGGGGCGGCGGCTTCCTCTCGAGCAACGAGAACGGTCTGGCCGCGATGATCTTCGGCTCGACCGACGGGGCGGCGACGGTGGCGCCGATCGACTTCGCGGGTGGGACGGTGGTCCACATCAACGCTGGTGTCGCCGCTCTGGTCCTCGCCCTCCTGGTCGGCAAGCGCAAGGGCTTCGGCCGTGAGCCGATGCGCCCGCACAACCTGCCCTTCGTCATGCTCGGCGCGGCCCTTCTGTGGTTCGGCTGGTTCGGCTTCAACGCCGGCTCCGCCTTCGGCGCCAACGAGACCGCGGGCCTCGCGTGGATCAACACGACCTCCGCGACCGCGGCCGGCATCATCGGCTGGCTCCTCACCGAGAAGATCCGCGACGGCCACGCCACGTCGCTCGGCGCCGCCTCCGGCGTCGTCGCCGGCCTGGTCGCGATCACCCCCGCGGCCGGTGCGCTCAACCCGGTGACGTCGCTCGTCCTCGGCGTGGTCGCCGGTGCGCTCTCCGCGATGGCGGTCGGCCTCAAGTACCGGTTCGGCTACGACGACTCGCTCGACGTCGTCGGCGTCCACCTGGTCTCCGGGCTGTGGGGTACGGTCGCGATCGGGCTGCTCGCGACCGACACCGGGCTCTTCTTCGGCAACGGCGGACAGCAGCTCGTCGTCCAGATCCTCATCGCGCTCGTCGCGATCGTCTTCTCGGCGGTCACGACGCTCGTCATCGGGCTGATCCTCAAGGTGACCCTCGGATGGCGGGTCAGCGAGGACGCCGAGGTCGGTGGCATCGACCTCGCGGTGCACGGTGAGACCGCGTACGAGTACTCCGCCCAGGGCAGCGTCATCAAGGAGGTGCGAGCATGAAGCTCGTCACGGGAATCATCCAGCCGCACCGTCTCGACGACGTGAAGTCGGCCCTCGAGGCAGCCGGCGTGCGCGGCATGACCGTCAGCGAGGCCAGCGGCTACGGCCGGCAGAAGGGCCACACCGAGGTCTACCGCGGTGCCGAGTACACGGTCGACCTCGTCCCCAAGGTCCGCATCGAGGTGCTCGTGGACGACGCCGACTCGGCCGCGGTCACCGAGGTGATCGTCAAGGCGGCGCAGACCGGCAAGATCGGCGACGGCAAGGTCTGGACCGTGCCGGTCGAGGACGTCGCCCGTGTCCGCACGGGCGAGCACGGCCCCGGCGCCCTGTGAGGCGGCGGACCTCCGGATGACGCAGAACGCTGACACCCCGGCCACGGGCGGGGTCGCGGGGGGATCGGCGGAGCGGTCGACGGAACGTCCGACCGAGCACGGTACGGAGGTCCCGCACCCCATGGGGGTGCGGGACCTCCGCGCGCGGATGCTCGAGCTCGCACGCTCCATGAGCGGCCGCGGCCGCAGCGGCGTCGCGCGCCGCGCCGCCGTCGTCGACGTCGTGACGACCTCGCTCGGCGAGCTGTGGCACGACGCCACGCACGACGTCGACGCCGAGGGCATCGCGCTCGCGGCGGTCGGGAGCCTCGGCCGCGCCGATATGGGCCCCGCGAGCGACCTCGACCTCGTCCTCGTGCACGACGGTCGGCGGCACACGGCCGAGGAGATCGCCCAGGTCGCCAGCCGGCTCTGGTACCCGTTGTGGGACGCGGGCGTCGACCTCGACCACTCGGTCCGTTCGCTCTCACAGTGCCGCCAGGTGGCGTCGAAGGACGTCCCGGCCGCGGTCGGGTGGCTCGACGTGAGCGCGATCGCCGGCGACGCGCTCGTCGTGCACCGCGCGTCCTCGGCCGTGCTCACCGACTGGCGCTCGGCGTCGCGGCGGCGACTTCCCGAGCTCCTGTCCTCGACCCGTGAGCGCGCCGAACGGTCGGGCGAGCTCGCCTACCTCATCGAGCCCGACCTCAAGGAGGCCCGCGGGGGCATCCGGGACGCCGTCGTGCTCTCGGCGCTCGCCGCGACGTGGCTCACGGACCGGCCGCACGGGTCGGTCGACCGGGCCTACGCCCACCTGCTCGACGTCCGCGACACGCTCCAGGTGGTCACGGGCCGCCACACGAGCCGCCTGCTCCTCGCGGACCTGGACGAGGTGGCCGACATGTCCGGGTTCGACGACCCCGACGAGCTCCTCGCGAGCCTGGCGGAGGCCGGGCGCGAGATCTCCTACGCGCTCGACACGACCGTGCGCCGCGCGCGCCAGGCCCTGCAGCGCCCGTCCACCTCGCGACGCCCCGTGCTGATCCGCGGCCGGCGGGCCGCTCCGCGGCTGCGGTCGGTCGGCGACGGGCTCGTCGAGCACGACGGCGAGCTCGTCCTTGCCGTGGACGCGCACCCCGAGCACGACCCCTTGCTGTCGCTACGTGCCGCCGCGACCGCCGCCCGGACCGGCCTGACCCTCTCGCCCGTGTCGGTCGCGAGCCTCGCCGCGTGCCCCCCGCTGCCCGAGCCGTGGCCGAAGGCCGCCCGCTCCGCGTTCCTCTCCCTGCTCGGTTCCGGGCAGGCGCAGGTCGCCGTGTGGGAGGCGCTCGACCTGGCCGGGGTCGTCACGACCTGGATCCCGGAGTGGGCGGGCGTGCGCAACCGTCCGCAACGTGCGGCGGTGCACCGGCACACGGTCGACCGTCACCTCGTCGAGGTCGCGGCGCGGGCCGCGCGGGCGCGCAAGGACGTGGAACGCGGCGACCTCCTGCTGCTGGCGGCGATCCTGCACGACATCGGCAAGCGCGCGGGGGCGAGCGACCACTCGGACGAGGGCGCCCGGCTCGTGCCGTCGATCGTCGGGCGCATGGGGTTCGAGCCCGACGTCGTCACGGACGTGCAGCGCCTCGTGCAGCACCACCTCACGCTGTCGAGGCTCGCCGTCACGGAGGACCCCGACGACCCGGCGACGCTCGCCGCGCTCCTCGAGGCGGTCGACGGTCGCGCCGACCTCCTCCAGGTGCTGCGCGCCCTCACCGAGGCGGACTCCGCCTCGCTGGGACCGAGCGCCTGGACCGCGTGGCGGGCGCGGCTCGTCGACGATCTCACGACGGCGGGGCTCGCAGCGCTCGCCGGCCCCGCTCCGGGCGGGACGGCGGACGGTGACGAGGTGCGTCACGGGTAGGCTGGTCCCTCGCGGGCGACGGGCCCGCGCACGACGGAACCGGAGGCCGCCCGCGGCCCAGGATCCGCAGACGACCGGCGACTGGTGAGGATGACGCGGTGTTCAACACGCTGTCGGACCGACTGACATCGACCTTCAAGAACCTCCGGGCGAAGGGTCGGCTGTCCGAGGCGGACATCGACGCGACCGTCCGGGAGATCCGGCGCGCACTGCTCGACGCCGACGTCGCGGTGCCCGTGGTGCGCGAGTTCACCGCGACGGTGCGCGAGCGCGCGCTGTCGGCCGAGGTCTCCGGCGCGCTCAACCCGGCGCAGCAGGTCGTCAAGATCGTCAACGAGGAGCTCGTGGCGATCCTCGGTGGCGAGAGCCGGGGGCTGCGGTTCGCCAAGACCGGCCCCACGGTGATCATGCTCGCGGGCCTGCAGGGCGCCGGGAAGACGACGCTCGCAGGCAAGCTGGCGCTGCACCTGCGCGAGCAGGGCCACACCCCGCTGCTCGTCGCCGCCGACCTCCAGCGCCCCAACGCCGTCACACAGCTCACCGTCGTGGGCGAGCGGGCCGGCGTCCCGGTCTTCGCGCCCCACCCCGGCAACCAGAGCGGTACCGAGGTCGACGACGTCATCGGCGACCCGGTCGCGGTCGCACGCGACGGGCTCGAGGCGGCGCGCCAGCGCCAGCACGACGTCCTGATCGTCGACACCGCGGGACGCCTCGGCCTCGACACCCTGCTCATGAAGCAGGCCGCGGACATCCGCGACGCCGTGACCCCCGACGAGATCCTCTTCGTCATCGACGCGATGATCGGTCAGGACGCCGTCACGACGGCCAAGGCCTTCGAGGAGGGTGTCGACTTCACGGGCGTCGTGCTGACCAAGCTCGACGGCGACGCGCGAGGCGGTGCGGCGCTGTCGGTCGCGCGGGTCACGGGTCGCCCGATCCTGTTCGCGTCGACCGGTGAGAAGCTCACCGACCTCGAGGCGTTCCACCCGGACCGCATGGCGTCGCGCATCCTCGACATGGGCGACGTCCTGACGCTCATCGAGCAGGCCGAGAAGGCGTTCGACGCCGACGAGGCCGCGAAGATGGCCCAGAAGCTCGAGTCCGGCGAGGACTTCACGCTCGCGGACTTCCTGGTGCAGATGCAGCAGATGAAGAACATGGGCTCCATGAAGAAGATGCTCGGCATGCTGCCGGGCATGGGGCAGATGCGCGAGGCGCTGGAGAACTTCGACGAGCGCGAGGTCGACCGCATCGAGGCGATCATCCGGTCGATGACCCCTGCGGAGCGTGACAACCCGAAGATCATCAACGGCTCACGCCGCGCCCGCATCGCGCGCGGCTCCGGTTCGACGACGGGCGACGTGAACCAGCTGCTCGAGCGGTTCGCCGGTGCGCAGAAGATGATGCGACAGATGAACCGTGGCGGTGGCATGCCCGGGATGCCGGGCATGGGCAACCTGCCCGGGATGGGCGGCAAGAAGGCGCGCGGCAAGCAGGTCCCGCAGCGCAAGACGCGCGGCAAGTCGGGCAACCCCGCCAAGCGAGCCGAGCAGGAGCGTGCCGCGGCGGCCCGTGCGGCCGGCGAGGGCGTGCGCAGCACGTCTCCGGCAGGCTCGGCGTTCGGCGTCGGGAAGAAGGACACGACCGCCGCACCGACAGCCGAGGACCTCCAGCTTCCCCCGGGGCTGGACAAGCTGCTCGGTCGCTGACGGGACCGACCGCCCGAGCCGACCGCCCGACCCGACCGACGGTCGCCACCGACCGTCCCGACCGCCCTGAACCGGGAGACCGATGTCCGCACTGGAAGGCCCTTCGCTGCACGTCCGCGGCCACGTCCTCGTCGGGGACGACCGCGAGGTGGGCGACCTGTGGGTCAAGGACGGCAAGGTCAGCCTGACGCGCCCGTCCGCCCACGGGACGAACATGGTCTCCCTCGAGGGCTGGGTGCTCCCGGGCCTGGTCGACGTGCACTGCCACGTCGGCCTCGGTGCCGACGGTGCCGTGGACGCGGCGGTCGCGCAGGACCAGATGACGGCGGACCGCGACAGCGGCGTGCTGCTCGTCCGCGATGCCGGTTCACCGGCCGACACGCGGTGGGTGCGGGCCCGGTCCGACCTGCCGCGCCTCGTGCGCGCCGGTCGTCACCTGGCACGCCCCAAGCGGTACCTGCGGCACTACGGGCTCGAGCTCGAGGACGTCGCAGACCTCCCTGCTGCGGTGCGCGCCGAGGCGCGCGCCGGTGACGGATGGGTCAAGCTCGTGGGCGACTGGATCGACCGCGACCTGGGTGCGGACGGCGACCTCCGGCCCCTGTGGCCGGACGACGTCCTGGCCGAGGCCGTGTCCGTCGCGCACTCCGAGGCTGCGCGGGTGACCGTGCACGCCTTCTCCGAGGAGGTCGTGCCCTCGCTGGTCGCGGCGGGCGTCGACGGGATCGAGCACGGCACCGGCATCGACGCCGACCTGATGTACGAGATCTCGGAGCGGGGCATCGCGGTCACGCCCACGTTGCTGCAGATCGACCGGTTCGAGGACATCGCCCGGCAGGCCGACGACCGGTACCCGCTCTTCGCCCGGCGCATGCGCCGTCTGCACGCCCGCCGCCACGAGCAGGTGCGCGCGCTGCACGAGGCGGGCATCCAGCTCCTCGTCGGGACCGACGCGGGCGGGACGATCGGGCACGGACGGCTCGCGGACGAGTGCGCCGAGCTGGTCGCCGCGGGCATCCCCGCGGCGGACGTCGTCGCCGCCGCGAGCTGGCAGGGGCGCGAGTACCTCGGGTTCACGTCGCTCGTCGAGGGTGCTTCCGCAGACTTCGTGGTCTACCCGGAGGACCCGCGCCTGGACGTCGGGGTCCTGCGCGCGCCGACCGCGGTCGTCCTGCGCGGGCAGGTCGTCGCCCCCGCCTGATCGGTGGACCGGTGTTGGAGCAGGGTCCCGAGTCTGGCACAATGGGTCGGTACTCGGCGTGCCCGGCCCCTCTCACCGTGCGTGCCGCGTTCCTGAACCCCCACCTGCGCGGACCCCACCGGGCGGTGCGCGGGTTCGCCCGGACCAGAACCAGGAGAGACCACCCAAGTGGCCGTCAAGATTCGTCTGAAGCGTCTCGGCAAGATCCGAGCACCGTACTACCGTGTCGTCGTCGCCGACTCGCGCACCAAGCGCGACGGTCGTGTGATCGAGGAGATCGGCAAGTACCACCCCACCGAGGAGCCCTCGTTCATCGAGATCACCTCCGAGCGTGCGCAGTACTGGCTCGGCGTCGGCGCGCAGCCGACCGAGCAGGTCCTCGCCCTCCTCAAGATCACCGGTGACTGGCAGAAGCACAAGGGGCTCCCGGGCACCGAGGGCACCCTGCGGGTCAAGGGCGTCAAGGCCGACCCGGCCGCCGCCGTCGAGGCCGTCTCGGCCGACGCGGAGAAGGCCAAGGCGAAGGCAGCGGAGAAGAAGTCCGCGGCGCCCGCCGAGGAGTCGGCAGGTTCCGACGACGCCGGCGCAGAGCAGGCCTGATGCTCGGCGAGGCGCTCGAGCATCTCGTGCGCGGCATCGTCGACCACCCGGACGACGTCCGGGTGAGCTCGCGGACGCTGCGTCGCGGTGACCTGCTCGAGGTGCGCGTGCACCCGGAGGACCTCGGCCGTGTGATCGGTCGGGGCGGGCGCACCGCACGAGCGCTGCGCACCGTCGTCGGGGCGCTCGCCACCGACGGGCCCGTGCGCGTCGACGTCGTCGACGTCGACCGCCGCTGAGCCCGTCCGCACGACATCGTCGCCCTGGGCCCGCCCCGGGTGACACCGAGACCCGGTCCGCCACCAGGCGGGCCGGGTCTCGGTGTCACCGGGCGCACGACCCCGCGCGAACAGGACGACCCCGCGCGAACAGGACGATCCCGCACGACAGATGGACCCCGCCACGACGGGGTGCGAGAGTTGAGGAGCGCACGATGGAGCTGACGGTCGCCCGGGTCGGCAAGGCCCACGGACTGCGGGGCGAGGTCGCCCTCGACGTGCGCACCGACGACCCCGAGCGTCGCCTCGCCGTCGGTGCGGTCCTCGGGACCCGGCCGGACACGCACGGGCCGCTGACGATCCTCGCGCGGCGCGAGCACCAGGGGCGGCTGCTCGTCGAGCTCGAGGGCGTCACGGACCGGACCACGGCGGAGGCCCTGCGCGGCGCCGAGCTCGTCGTCGAGGCCGATGTCTCCGACGAGGAGGACGCCTGGTACCCGCACGAGCTCGCGGGCCTGCGCGCCGAGGACCCGGCGGGGCGCTCGATCGGCACGGTCGAGGGGCTGGAGCACCTGCCCGCGCACGACGTTCTCGTGCTGCGCGAGCCGGACGGCACCCGCACCCTCGTCCCGTTCGTCCGTCAGATCGTCCCGGTCGTGGACGTCGCGGGCGGACGCGTCGTCGTCGACGCGCCGGGCGGGCTGCTCGCGGCCGATGCCGAGAACCTCGAGGTCGCACTTCCCGAACCCGGGTCCGGCGACGGCGCCACCGGCAAGGCTGCCGACGCTGCCGACGGCACTGCCGACGGCGAGGACTGACGTGCGGATCGACGTCGTCACGATCTTCCCCGACTATCTCGCCGCGCTGGACCTGTCGCTGGTGGGCAAGGCGCGCACCTCAGGGATCCTCGACCTGCGTGTGCACGACCTGCGGGACTGGACGACGGACCGGCACCGGACGGTCGACGACACGCCCTTCGGCGGCGGCGCGGGCATGGTCATGCGCCCCGACGTGTGGGGCCGCGCCATCGACGCCGTCGCGACCCCCTCGGCCCACCTGGTCGTGCCGACGCCGTCGGGAGCCAGCTTCACGCAGCGCACCGCCGAGTCGCTCGCCGGGTCGGAGCAGCTCGTCGTCGCCTGCGGGCGCTACGAGGGGATCGACGCGCGCGTCGCCGAGCACTACCGGGCGACGGGGATGCAGGTCAGCGAGCTGTCGATCGGGGACTACGTCCTGAACGGGGGAGAGGTCGCCGCGCTCGTCATGGTCGAGGCCGTGGCGCGGCTGCTGCCCGGCGTGGTGGGCAACCCGCACTCGCTCGTCGAGGAGTCGCACGGTGCGGCCGGTCTGCTCGAGTACCCGGTCTACACCAAGCCGCCGTCGTGGTCCGAGCACGAGGTCCCCGAGGTCCTGCTCTCCGGGCACCACGCCCGGATCGACCGTTGGCGGCGCGACGAGGCGTTGCGGCGCACCGCGGCCCGCCGCCCGGACATGGTCGCCGGCCTCGACGTCGCGGGCCTCGACGCGCACGACCTGCGGGTGCTGGCCGAGCTGGGCTGGGCCGACCGCGAGGGACACCTCGACCGTCTGGCATAATGGTGCGTCGGTGTGCGCCGGCCGGTCATCTGCCACAGGGGAGGATCGGACGAGAGCACGTGCAGCCCTCTGTGCTGCAAGCCTCTGCGAAGCACACCGTCCTCATCCTGAGAACCTGCCCGGGAACGACCGGGCCACGAGCACGCGTCCGACCTGTGGCGGGCGAGGAGAACATCATGCACACGCTTGACAGCGTCGACGCAGCATCGCTGCGCAGCGACGTCCCGGAGTTCCGTCCCGGCGACACGCTCAAGGTCAACGTCAAGGTCGTCGAGGGCAACCGCTCGCGCGTCCAGGCCTTCCAGGGTGTCGTCATCTCCCGTCAGGGCTACGGCGTCCGCGAGACCTTCACGGTCCGCAAGATCTCCTTCGGCGTCGGGGTCGAGCGCACCTTCCCGGTGCACTCGCCGTCCATCGAGTCCGTGGACGTCGTCACCCGTGGTGACGTGCGCCGCGCCAAGCTGTACTACCTGCGCGCGCTGCGCGGGAAGAAGGCGAAGATCAAGGAGAAGCGCGAGAACGCGCCGACCCGCTGATCCATCGCGTGCGCCCGACGGGCGGTCGTCCCTCCGGGGCGGCCGCCCGTCGTCGTACGGCGAGCGGCGGCGGGCCCGTTTCTCCGAACGGGTCGGATGATGGCATTGTGAGGCGCGTGACCGACAGTGCTGCGATGCGCAGCTCGCGACAGGACCCGATCGACTCGTCCACGCCCCCCGGCGGCGGCGGCGACCCGGTCGACCCCGGCGGTGCGCACCCGGACGCCGGCGACGAACCCGCGAGGGTTGCGCAGGAGCGCCCGGCGAAGCGGCCGTCGCTCCTGCGGGAGACGGCCATCATCGTCGTCAGCGCGCTCGTGCTGTCCCTGCTCATCAAGACGTTCCTGGTGCAGGCGTTCTTCATCCCGAGCGCGTCGATGGAGGACACGCTCCAGGTGGGGGACCGGGTCATGGTGTCCCGGCTCGTGCCCGGCGCCTTCGACGTCCACCGTGGCGACATCGTCGTCTTCAAGGACCCGGGCGGCTGGCTCCCGCCGCCCGTCGAGGAGGACGAGGGCGCTCTCGCCGAGGGCGTGCGCGCCGCGCTCACGTTCATCGGGCTCCTGCCGCAGGACACCGGCGAGCACCTCATCAAGCGCGTCATCGGTGTCCCGGGCGACCACGTGGTGTGCTGCGACGCCGAGGGACGGGTGAGCGTCAACGGGGTGTCGGTCGACGAGGAGTCGTACATCAAGCCGGGCTCGATCCCGAGCCAGGACCCGTTCGACCGGGTGGTGCCCGACGACATGCTGTTCGTCATGGGCGACAACCGGCAGGACTCCCAGGACTCCCGCTACAACACGGGCAAGCCTGGGGGCGGCTACGTGCCGATGGACAACGTCGTCGGTACCGCGTTCGTCAAGGTCTGGCCGCTGTCCCACGTCGGTCTGCTGCGCAACCCCGGTGACGTGTTCGCCGGCGTGCCGGAACCACAGCCGTGACCGTCGGGTCCGCGCTCTCGCCCGCGGCCGCCGCCGCTGCGAGGACGCGTGCCCGACGACCGGACCTGCGCCAGGAGCGCGCGCTCCTGCGCGGCGGTGCGACGCTGGTCGCGGGGATGGACGAGGTCGGACGGGGCGCCCTCGCCGGGCCCGTCTCGGTCGGGGTCGCCGTCGTCGACCTGAGCACACGTCCCTGTCCGCCCGGCCTGACGGACTCCAAGCTCCTGTCCGCCGCCGCCCGCGAGGCGCTGGTGCCGCCCACGCGGTCGTGGTGCCTGGCCTGGGCCGTCGGTCACGCCGGTCCGGCCGAGATCGACGCCCACGGCATCATCGGTGCGCTCCGGCTCGCCGGGCGCCGGGCGCTCGCCCAGGTGCGGCGCGACGTCGGGGACGTCGACACGGTGCTGCTCGACGGCAAGCACGACTGGCTCAGCCGGCCCGCCTTCGACCTGTTCGAGGCGTTCGACCTGGACCCCTTGGGCGACGAGCGCCTGGTGGAGCCGCGCGTGCGGACCCTGGTCAAGGCGGACCTGCAGTGCGCCTCGGTCGCCGCGGCGAGCGTGCTCGCCAAGTGCGAGCGGGACGGGCTGATGTCGGGGCTCGCACGGCAGTACCCCGCCTTCGGCTGGGACCAGAACAAGGGGTACGGAGCAGCGGCGCACGTCACGGCGCTGCGCGAGCACGGCCCGACGCCCCAGCACCGCCGCAGCTGGCGGCTGCCCGAGCAGGCCGACCTGCCGGGCGAGGACGTGAGCGGAGCGCCGGGATGGTCCATGATGGAGCCGTGAGCGCCGAAGACCTCGAGAACTACGAGACCGAGATGGAGCTCGCGCTTTACCGCGAGTACCGCGACGTCGTCGGGCTGTTCTCCTACGTGGTGGAGACCGAACGTCGCTTCTACCTGGCGAACCAGGTCGACCTGCAGGTGCGGTCCGCCGCCGGTGAGGTGTACTTCGAGCTGCGGCTCGCGGACGCCTGGGTGTGGGACGTGTACCGCTCCGCGCGGTTCGTGAAGTCGGTGCGTGTCGTGACGTTCAAGGACGTCAACGTCGAGGAGCTCGCCAAGGCGGAGCTGCAGCTCTGAACGCGCACCGGGCGCACTGACCCCGGCGCTCGCCGCGGGGGCCGTGCGCGGCCCGGTCGCTCGGTCCTGGCCTTCCACAGGACCGTCGCGCGGCTGCCTTCTCCCCAGGGCGCGCCTGCGGTCCGCCGGCGGAACGGTTCCGCGTGCACGCTGTGCGCGGAGGTGAGCCATGCGAGCGAAGGACGCCGTGGGTCGGTACGGGGAGAAGGTTGCGACGAACCGTCTGGTCGAGGCCGGGTGGACGGTGCTCGACCGCAACTGGCGAGGCCGGGGCGGTGAGCTGGACGTCGTCGCGCTCGACGGCGACGTGCTCGTCGCCGTGGAGGTCAAGACCCGGCGGGGCACCGCGTTCGGCCACCCGGCGCAGGCCGTGACTCCGGCCAAGCTGGCGCGGCTGCGTCGGCTGACCGGTCAGTGGCTGGCCACGCACGACGTGCGCGCCGGGTCCGTGCGCATCGACGTCGTCGCGGTCGTGCTGCCACGGTCCGGAGCGGCTCGTGTGGAGCACCTGGTGGGGGTGAGCGCCTGATGGGGCTCGGCACGACCCGAGCCGTCGCCCTCGTCGGGCTCGCGGGCCACGTCGTCGAGGTGCAGGCCCACCTCGCCGCGTCGGTCCCGGGCTTCACGCTCGTCGGCCTCCCGGACACGGCGCTCAGCGAGTCCCGCGACCGGGTCCGCGCGGCGGTGGCGTCGACGGGCCTGAGCTGGCCGCAGCGCAAGATCACGGTGAACCTCTCACCGGCAGCGCTCCCGAAGACCGGGACGACGTTCGACCTCGCGATCGCCGTCGCGACGCTCGCCGGCGCAGGCGTGCTGCGCGCCGCCGACACGGCCGGCGTCGTGCACATCGGTGAGCTGGGCCTGGACGGTCGGCTCCATCCGGGGCGCGGGGTCCTCCCGGCCGTGGCGGCGGCCGTGGCAGCGGGCTTCCGCGACGTCGTCGTCCCGGCGGCCGACGTCGCCGAGGCCCGGCTGGTCCCCGGTGCGCGCGTCGTGGGCGCGGTGGACCTGGCAGAGGTCGCACGGTCCTACGGCGCGACGGTCGACGCCGTTCCGGCCGCAGCAGGCTCCGTGCAGCCGACCCGACCGCGCGGTGGCATGCGCCGCGAGGGCGACCTCGCGGACGTGCTCGGCCAGGAGGAGGCGCGGCACGCGCTCGAGGTCGCGGCGGCGGGCGGCCACCACCTTCTGCTCGTCGGAGCACCCGGTGCTGGCAAGACGATGCTCGCGTCCCGGCTCCCGGGGATCCTCCCGGACCTCACCGAGTCCGAGGCGGTCGAGGTGACCGCGGTGCACTCCGTCGCCGGGGTCTTCGACCCGCAGGACGGTCTCGTGCGGCGCCCGCCCTACGAGGACCCGCACCACACGGCGACGCCGGCGGCCATCGTGGGAGGAGGTTCCGGGGTCCCCAGGCCCGGGGCCGCTTCCCGTGCGCACCGCGGCGTCCTGTTCCTCGACGAGGCCCCGGAGTTCGGGGCGCGGGTGCTGCAGACGCTGCGCCAGCCGCTCGAGCACGGGGAGCTCGTCATCCAGCGGGCGGGCGGCAGCGCTCGGTATCCCGCACGGTTCCAGCTCGTGCTCGCCGCCAACCCGTGCCCGTGCGGCAAGGGCGTCGGCAAGGGACTGGACTGCACGTGCAGCCCGATCGCCCAACGGCGCTACTTCGGCCGCCTGTCCGGGCCACTGCTCGACCGCGTGGACGTCCAGGTCGAGGTCCGTCCGGTCACCCGGGTGGAGCGTTCGGCGACGACGGCGCCCGAGTCGAGCGAGGTCGTGGCGGCACGGGTCCGTGCGGCCCGCCAGGCGGCGGCGCAGCGGCTCGCGGGCACGCCGTGGCGCACGAACGCGGAGGTTCCCGGTACCTGGCTGCGCAGCCGGCTGGGCCCCGACCCGGCACTCCTGCGCGACGTGGACGCCGCGCTCGACCGCGGCATCCTCAGCCTGCGTGGGGCGGACCGCATCCTGCGCCTCGCGTGGACGGTGGCGGACCTCGCCGGCCGGGCGGCCCCGACCCGGGCCGACGTCGGCCTGGGCCTGGCCCTGCGGAGCCGGAGCCACCGTGGCTGACCGGGGCCCGGGTGCGCCACCGTCCGCACGCAGACCCGTCTTCGACCTCGGTGACGAGCGGCTCGCGCGCGCGGCGTGGTCCCGGGTCGCCGAGCCCGCCGACGAGGTGGCTCGCGTGCTCGTCGCCCACCTCGGCGCCGGCCCCGCGCTCTCGTGGGCGTTCGAGGCGGCCCACGACCCGGCGGGCGCCCGGCGCGAGCTGGCCCGCCTCGGCGCCGACGCCGCGCCCCTGGTCGGGGACGACTCCTCGTCGGTCGACGTGCTGGCGGCCATGGGTCCGACGGTCCGGGGCGCGGAGCCCGAGGCGGCGGTAGGGCCGCAGGGTCCGCGGCGGCCGAGCTCCGCGACACGCCTGCTGCGGGCGGTCGCGCGGTGGACCCCGCGTCTGGACGGGTTGGACCCGCGACGCGAGCTGCACGTGCTGGAGCGGCTCGGGGGCACGCTCGTCGTCCCCGGCGACGAGCGGTGGCCCGTCGCCCTCGACGCGCTGGCGACCTTGGCCCCGCTGTGCGTGTGGGTGCGCGGCGAGGCCGACCTCGCGCATCTGTCGCGCCGCAGCGTCGCCGTGGTCGGTGCACGCTCCTGCACCGACTACGGCCGGCACGTGACGGGAGAGATCGCCGCGGGCCTCGCGACGCGCGGATTCACCGTCGTCTCGGGCGGTGCGTACGGCATCGACGCCGCGGCGCACCGCGGTGCGCTCGCGGCGTCCGGCCCGACCGTGGCCTTCCTCGCCGGCGGTGTCGACCGGCTGTACCCGGCGGGGAACACCGAGCTGCTGAACGCGGTGCTCCGGGACGGTGGCGCCGTCGTGTCCGAGGTGCCGCCCGGGTCCGTCCCCAGCCGGGTCCGCTTCCTGCAGCGCAACCGTCTGATCGCCGCCTTCTCGCGTGCGACCGTCGTCGTCGAGGCGGCATGGCGTTCCGGGTCCCTCAGCACGGCCGCCCGGGCCGCGGAGCTCTCCCGGCCCGTCGGCGCCGTCCCCGGCCCCGTGACCTCCATGGCGTCGAGCGGGTGCCACCGGCTGCTGCGCGACGGCACAGCCGTGTGCGTGACCGACGCCGCAGAGGTAGCCGAGCTCGCCGGGAACCTGTCGAGCGACGCCGTCCCCGAACGACCGTCCGCGCAGGGACGTGCCTACGACGGCCTGGACGGGCTCGAGACACGGGCCTGGGAGGCGCTGCCGCTGCGCCGGGCCGCGTCCGTGGGGTCGGTCGCCCGGTCCGCCGGCCTGTCCGTGCCCGAGTCGCTCGCGTCCCTCGGGCGGCTGGAGCTCCTCGGGCTCGCTCGTCAGGTGCCGGGAGGGTGGCAGCGCGCCGGACGGGCCGACACACTGGGAGCGTGAGCCCATCGACCGAGGACGTGCCCCGCGAGCTGCCCGAGCCGATGTCGCGGGCGCTCGCGGACTTCCTCGACCACCTCGCGATCGCGCGCGGGCTCTCCGGCCACACCGTGCGCGCCTACGCGGGCGACGTGCGGTCGCTGCTCGAGCACGCGACGGCGGAGGGCGCCACCGACCTGGGCGACATCGACATCTCGGTGCTGAGGTCGTGGCTGACGGAGCTGTCCGAGCGAGGGCTCTCGCGGGCCACGCTCGCCCGGCGGGGGGCCGCGGTACGGGTGCTCTTCGCGTGGGCCCGTCACGACGGTCGGGTCGCCGTCGACCCTGCGGTGCGGCTCGCGAGCCCGCGGGTCGCCCGCACCCTGCCGACGGTCCTCGCGTCCGACGCCGCGGCACTGATGCTCGACGCCGCTCGCGACGCCGCCGCGGCGGCCGCGGCCGGGGACGACGAGCCTGCCAGGCTGCGGGAGTGGGCGGCCGCCGAGCTGTTGTACGGCGCCGGGCTCCGGGTGGGCGAGCTCGTGGGCGTGGACGTGGACGCGCTGGACGTGAGCGTGCGCACCGTGCGGGTGCTCGGCAAGGGCGACAAGGAGCGCGTCGTCCCCTTCGGCGTGCCCGCGGCGCGTGCCGTCGTCGCGTGGCTCGAGCACGGGCGCCCGCCGCTGGTCAGCGCGCGCTCCGGTGCGGCCCTGCTGCTCGGGGACCGTGGCGGACGGTGGGGTCAGCGCCAGGTGCGGGACGCCGTGCACCGTCTCTCCCGGGCTGCCGGCGTCGAGGACGTCGCCCCGCACGACCTGCGTCACAGCGCGGCCACGCACCTGCTGGCCGGAGGCTCGGACCTGCGCAGCGTCCAGGAGATCCTGGGGCACAGCTCGCTCGCGACCACGCAGCGGTACACCCACGTGACGGCGGAGCGTCTGCGCAGCTCGTACGAGCAGGCCTTCCCGCGCGCCTGACGTGGCGGCGGGCGGGCCCGTCAGCCGGACGGGACGCCCGGGAGCAGCACGATCGGCGGCCGGTCCCCGAGCAGCCCGAGCGGGTCGACGTAGGTCTCCCCGCGTCGCACGCCCCAGTGCACGCACGTCGTCGTGCACCGCGCGGTGTGACCGCCGGCCCCGGACTGGACGACGCCGACGACGCCGCCGGCCGCCACACGGCTGCCGCGACCCACGTCGGCGGTGACGGGTTCGAGCGAGGTGCGCAGCCCGTCGTCGTGCGTCACGACGACGACGTCCCGGCCGGCGACCGGGCCTGCGAACGTCACGACCCCGTCGGCGGGCGAGCGCACGACCTCGCTGGCCCCGGCGGCGAGGTCCACCCCGCGATGACCCGGCAGCCAGTTCTGGACCGGGGGGTCGAACGGGTCGAGCACGTCGAGGTCGCCGAGCCGGCCGACGGGCGGGAGCCAGCCCGTCGAGGTCGAGGTCGAGGATCCGGGCCCGGGCCCGACGTCGTCCGGGACGCCGCCGTCGCCGAGCAGGTGGGTCCGTGCGGGCGGGTCGGCGACCGCCGGCGGGCCTGCGCCGGGCGTCCCGAGCTGGCCGACGGGCAGCACCGCGCACGCGAGGGCGAGGCACGCGGTGGCGGGACGCCGCGCGGCCGGCGTTCGGGAAGCGGTGGAGGGGCGCGATGACCGGCGCAGCGAGTGGGGGAGCACGGCACGAGCCTGCCGGGCTCACGGTCGCGGCGTGCGCGCGGTGCGCCGATCTGTGGACGGGATGACGCCGGCCGTCGGCGGGACCGCCGCTGTGGAAGCCGTGCTCGCGGGTGTCGGGCCGGCTGTCGAGCCGCGAGTCGAGCCGGGTGCTGACGAGGGCTGCGCCTTGTGCGTCCGGCACCCTGGGAGGTCGGGTAGACTCGTGGCTGCGACCGGCGCGTGCGCCATCCTCGTCAGAGGATGTGCTCTCGGCTTCGGTCGACTTCGCGCGTCACGTCCCCGCCTCTCCCGGTTCGTCCGGACGGTCGGGGCCGCGCCGGCATCGGTCTCGCTCGCACCTCGTGCGCGTGGGAGCCGGAGCGGGTGACGCCAGGGGTGCGGACCACCACGGGTCGCACCGGAAACCGTAATCGCGGCCGTCCTGCGGGATCGGCCGCCTGACGCGTGCGTGCACCGGGATGATCCCGGGCCCGCACGGTGAAAGGTCGTGTCATGGCCGTCGTGACCATGCGCCAGCTCCTCGAGAGCGGTGTCCACTTCGGACACCAGACCCGCCGTTGGAACCCGAAGATGAAGCGCTTCATCTTCACCGAGCGCAACGGCATCTACATCGTCGACCTCCAGCAGTCGCTGTCGTACATCGACCGCGCCTACGAGTTCGTCAAGGAGACCGTCGCCCACGGCGGCACCATCCTGTTCGTCGGCACCAAGAAGCAGGCCCAGGAGCCCGTCGCCGAGCAGGCCGCGCGCGTCGGCATGCCCTACGTGAACCACCGCTGGCTCGGTGGCATGCTCACCAACTTCACCACGGTGCACAAGCGTCTCCAGCGCCTCAAGGAGCTCGAGGAGCTCGACTTCGACGACGTCGCCGGCTCGGGGCTCACCAAGAAGGAGCTTCTCGTGCTGCGCCGCGAGAAGGACAAGCTCGCCCGCACGCTCGGCGGCATCCGTGACATGGCGAAGGTCCCCTCCGCCGTGTGGATCGTCGACACCAACAAGGAGCACCTCGCGGTCGACGAGGCGCGCAAGCTCCGGATCCCGATCGTCGCGATCCTCGACACCAACTGCGACCCCGACGTCGTGGACTACAAGATCCCCGGCAACGACGACGCCATCCGCTCCGTCACGCTCCTCACGCGTGTGATCGCGGACGCCGCCGCCGAGGGCCTCCTGCAGCGCCACTCCGGTCGCTCGGGCGCCGAGGCCGAGGCCGGCTCCGAGACCGAGCCGCTCGCCGAGTGGGAGCGCGAGCTCCTCGCCGGTGCCGAGCAGGGTGACGCGGCTGCTGCCGAGGCGCCCGCCGAGGCAACCGCGGAGACCGCCGAGGCCGAGGTCGTCGCCGCCGAGGCGCCGGTCACGGAGGAGGCTCCGGCTGCCGCCGAGACCGAGGCCGTCGCCGACGAGGCTCCCGCGGCCGAGGAGGCTCCGGTCGCCGAGGCCGAGGCCGAGGTCGTCGCCGACGAGGCTGCTGCTCCCGTCGAGGACGCTGCCGACAGCAAGTGACGAACCGGGGCGCGCGGCGGCACGACTGCGCCGCGCGCCCCGCGCCGTCCCTGCTCGACGGTGCCCGTCGGCAGGCGTCGACCATGCGTCGACCGGGACCCGCCCCGCTGCCGCCAGGCACCACACCACGTACCCGTGACGACACACGAGTGAGGAACCATCATCATGGCGAACTACACCGCTGCTGACATCAAGGCCCTGCGCGAGCGCACCGGCGCCGGCATGCTGGACGTCAAGAAGGCGCTCGACGAGGCGGACGGCAACGCCGAGAAGGCGATGGAGATCATCCGCGTCAAGGGCCTCAAGGGCGTCGCCAAGCGCGAGGGCAACACCACGTCCGAGGGTCTGGTCGCGGTCAAGGTGACGGACGTCGACGGTGGCCAGGTCGCCACGGTCGTCGAGGTCAACTGCGAGACCGACTTCGTCGCGAAGAACGACACGTTCATCTCCTTCGCCGACCAGGTCCTCGACGCGGTCGCGGCCTCCGGTGCCGCGGACCTCGACGCCGCGCTCGCTGCCCCGCTGGGCGACGGCACGGTCCAGGACGCCGTCAACGGCGCCGCCGCGACCATGGGCGAGAAGATCGTCCTGCGTCGCGTCGCCCGTCTCGAGGGCGAGAAGATCACGGCCTACCTGCACCGCACCGCGAAGGACCTCCCGCCGTCGATCGCCGCCGTCGTCGTGACCGACGCCGCCGGCGAGGCCGTCGCGAAGGACGTCGCGCAGCACGTCGCCGCCATGTCGCCCGAGTTCCTCAGCCGCGAGGACGTCCCGGCCGAGACGGTCGAGAACGAGCGCCGCATCGCCGAGGAGACCTCGCGCAACGAGGGCAAGCCCGAGGCCGCCATGGCGAAGATCGTCGAGGGACGCCTCGGCGGCTACTTCAAGTCGGTCGTGCTGCTCGACCAGCCGCTCGCGAAGGACCCGAAGCAGTCCGTCGCGCAGACGCTCGCGGGCGTCGGCGGCACGCTGAAGGCGTTCGTGCGGTTCCGCGTCGGTTCCTGACGCGCTCGCGCAGGCCCGGCACCCCGCGACCGGGGTGCCGGGCCGGCGTGCACCCCGACCCGGTGCCGACGGCACCGGGCGGCGACCAGCGAGAGGCCGAGGGCCGACCGACGACGAAGGACAGGTGGCGACCATGACGGCAGCCGAGCAGGTGCAGACGACGGCGAACCCCGCGGGCACGGCCCGACGCGTGCTCCTCAAGCTCTCGGGCGAGATGTTCGGCGGTGGCCAGATCGGCCTGGCGCCCGACGTCGTGCAGCGCGTGGCGAAGGAGATCGCGGACGCCGTGGCCCAGGGCGTGCAGGTCGCGATCGTCGTCGGTGGTGGCAACTTCTTCCGCGGCGCGGAGCTCTCGCAGCGAGGTCTCGACCGCGCGCGCGCCGACTACATGGGGATGCTCGGCACCGTGATGAACTGCCTCGCGCTGCAGGACTTCCTGGAGCAGGCCGGGGTCAAGACGCGCGTGCAGACGGCGATCACCATGGGGCAGGTCGCCGAGCCGTACATCCCGCTGCGCGCGATCCGGCACCTCGAGAAGGGCCGCGTCGTGATCTTCGGCGCCGGCGCGGGCATGCCGTACTTCTCGACGGACACCGTCTCCGTGCAGCGCGCGCTGGAGACGCACTGCCAGGAGGTCCTCATGGGCAAGAACGGCGTGGACGGCGTCTACACGGCGGATCCCCGGACCGACCCCGACGCGGTCAAGCTCGACCACCTCACCTACACCGACGCGCTGGTGAAGGACCTCGGTGTCATGGACGCCACGGCCCTCAGCCTCTGCCGCGACAACGGGGTGCGTATGCGGGTGTTCGGCATGAGCGAGTCGGGGAACGTCACCCGGGCGCTCGTCGGCGAGAATATTGGCACACTGGTCACGACGGACTGACCGTCGGACGCAGCTGCGCCCGACGCACGACCGACCGACGCACGACCGATGCACGACCGACGAACGACGAAGGAGCACTGGTGATCGACGAGACCCTCCTCGAGGCCGAGGAGAAGATGGACAAGGCGGTCGAGGTCGCCAAGGAGGACTTCTCCGCGATCCGCACCGGGCGTGCGAGCGCCGCGATGTTCAACAAGATCACCGTCGACTACTACGGCGCACCGACCCCGTTGCAGCAGCTCGCGTCGTTCACGGTGACCGAGGCGCGCACCATCCTGGTCTCGCCGTTCGACAAGAGCTCGCTCGCCGCGATCGAGAAGTCGTTGCGCGACTCGGACCTGGGCGTGAACCCGTCGAACGACGGCAACGTCATCCGGGTCGTCCTGCCCGCGCTGACCGAGGAGCGCCGTCGTGACTTCGTGAAGCTCGCGAAGTCCAAGGCCGAGGACTCCCGCGTCTCCATCCGCAACGTGCGTCGCCGGGCGAAGGAGGAGCTCGACCGCATCGTCCGCGACGGCGAGGCCGGCGAGGACGAGGTGGCGCGTGCCGAGAAGGAGCTCGAGGGCCTGACGAAGCAGCACGTCGACCAGATCGACGCCCTCCTCGCGGGCAAGGAGAGCGAGCTGCTCGAGGTCTGAGCCCTCGAGCACCGCACCCATGACTGACGAATCCTTGACGGCGCCCGCGACGGCACCGGGCCGTGGTCCCCGCGCGGGGCGCAACCTCCCGGTCGCGATCGCCGTCGGGGTGCTGCTGCTGCTCGTGGTCGCGGCCAGCCTCGCGTTCCGCCCGGAGCCGTTCGTGCTCCTCGCGGTGGTGGCGGTGGGCGCGGCGCTGTGGGAGCTGCGCCAGGCGTTCGCGCGCCGGGACCTGCACATCCCGATCCTGCCGCTGCTCGTCGGTACGGCGGGCATCCTCGTCTCCTCGTACTACTCGGGGCCCGAGGCGCTGCTCGTGTCGTTCATGCTGACCGTGGCAGGCGTCGTGGTGTGGCGCGTCATCGACGGATCGGGCGTCGCCGCGGTGCGCGACGCCGCAGCCGGGACGTTCGCGACCGCGTACCTGCCGTTCATGGCCGGGTTCGTCATGCTCCTGCTCGCGCAGGACGACGGCCGGGTCAAGGTCCTGCTGTTCATCCTGCTCGCGGTGGCCAACGACGTGGGCGGGTACGTCGCCGGCGTGCTGTTCGGCAGGCACCCGCTCGCTCCGTCGGTGAGCCCCAAGAAGTCGTGGGAGGGGCTCGGCGGATCGTTCGTCCTCGCCACCGCGGTGGGCGTCGTCGGGGTCGTGGTGGGCCTCGGCGGCAGCCCGTTGCTCGGCGTGGCGCTCGGCGTCCTCGCCCCGCTCACGGCCACCGTGGGCGACCTCGCCGAGTCGATGATCAAGCGGGACCTAGAATTGAAGGACATGGGGTCGCTCCTGCCCGGTCACGGAGGGATCCTCGACCGGCTCGACTCCATGCTCCTCACCGCCCCGTTCGTGTACGTGCTGCTCACGCTGGCCACCTGAGAACCCGTCGGCGTCGCGACCCGGTCGCCGTACCGTCTCCGTACCTGTCAGTCCGCCCCACCCCCATTGGACCCCCATGCCAGTCCGACCGTCTGTCCGACCTGCCGACCGCCCGGCCGACCAGCCGGCCGTCCGACCGTCCGCGGAGTCGAAGCCGCTGCCGCTCGTCATGAGCCCGCCCCGGCGCGGCAAGCCGCCGCGCCACTTCGCCGACCTCGCGCCCGAGGAGGTGGCGGAGGCCGTCGTCGCGCTCGGGGAGAAGCCGTTCCGGGCGAAGCAGCTCGCGACGCACTACTACGCGCACCTCACGCGCGACCCGGAGGCCATGACGGACCTGCCGAAGGCGTCGCGCGACGTGCTCACCGAGGCGCTCTTCCCCCCGCTGCTCACGCAGGCGCGCCGCATGGAGGCCGATGGCGGCACGACCGTCAAGACGCTGTGGCACCTGTTCGACGGCGCCAAGGTCGAGTCGGTGCTGATGCGCTACCCGCAGCGGACGACGCTGTGCGTGTCGAGCCAGGCGGGCTGCGGGATGGCGTGCCCGTTCTGCGCCACCGGCCAGCTGGGGCTGACGCGCAACCTGTCGATCGCCGAGATCGTCGAGCAGGTCCGCGCCGCCGGGCGTGCCCTCGCGGACGGCGAGATCCCGGGCGGCCCGACGCGCCTGAACAACCTCGTCTTCATGGGGATGGGCGAGCCGATGGCGAACTACAAGGCCGTCATGGGCACGGTGCGCCGGCTCGTGGCGCCTGCTCCGGACGGCCTCGGCATGTCGGCACGCAACATCACGGTGTCGACCGTGGGCCTGGTCCCGGCGATGCGCAAGCTCGCCGACGAAGGCATCCCGGTCACGCTCGCCCTGTCGCTGCACGCACCGGACGACGACCTGCGCAGCGAGCTCGTCCCGATCAACACGCGCTTCAGCGTCGACGAGACGCTCGACGCCGCGCGGCACTACTTCGAGGTCACCGGTCGTCGCGTGAGCATCGAGTACGCGCTCATCAAGGACATGAACGACCACGCGTGGCGCGCCGACCTGCTCGGCGAGAAGCTCAACGCGCGCGGGCGCGGGTGGGTGCACGTCAACCCGATCCCGCTCAACCCCACGCCGGGGTCGATCTGGACTGCGAGCGACCCTGCCGTCGAGGCGGAGTTCGTGGCACGATTGCGCGGTCATGGCATCCCGACGACGATCCGTGACACCCGCGGCAGCGACATCGACGGCGCCTGCGGGCAGCTCGCTGCAGAGGAGGACGAGTGAGTTCGCTGTTCACGACGGTCGCCAGGACCCGGAACGGGTACGACCGCGAAGAGGTCGACGACTTCTTCGAGCACGCACGTGACGTGTACGAGGGCAAGGCCACGGAGCGCCTGACGAGCACGGACATCCAGACGTCCGTCTTCGACCTGATCCGCGGCGGGTACGACACGCACGAGGTCGACGCGGCGCTGGACCGTCTCGAGGGTGCCTTCATCGCGCGTCAGCGCGCGGAGTACGTCGCCGCCCACGGGCAGCAGGCCTGGATGAACGCGCTCGCCGAGCGTGCCCGCACCCTGTACGGCCGCCTCGGCCGTCCGGACGGCGAGAAGTTCGCCCCGGCGGAGCGCGGGAAGCCGGCCTACGACGTCGACGACGTGGACGACCTGTGCGACCGTCTCGTCGCGTACTTCGACCGCCAGGAGCCGATCACGACCGCGGAGGTCCGGTCGGCGACGTTCGGCCGGGCGCGCGGTCGCGACGGTTACGCGGAGGGTCCGGTGGACGCGTTCTTCGCCCGAGCCATCGAGGTCCTGCTCGGCGTCGAGTGACTGGGACGATGGTGCCCATGCACGACCGCACCACACCTCGCACCGTGACGATCCTCGGCTCGACCGGGTCGATCGGGACCCAGGCGATCGACGTCGTCCGCTCGCACCCGGACGCGTTCCGCGTCGAGGCGCTGTCCGCGGGCGGCAGCGACGTCGGCCTCCTCGCGCGCCAGGCCGCGGAGCTCGGCGTCGGGCTCGTCGCGGTCGCCGACGACGCACGGGCGGGCGCCCTCGGGGCGGCCCTGACCGAGGCGTTCGCGGGCCGTGGCCGAGTGCCCGAGGTAATCGCCGGCCCGCACGCGGCAGCCGAGCTCGCGGGCCGGGGGAGCGACGTCGTGCTCAACGGCGTCACCGGCTCGGTCGGCCTCGCGGCGACCCTCGCCGCCCTGCGCGGCGGCTCGACGCTCGCGCTCGCGAACAAGGAGTCGCTCGTGGCCGGCGGCGCCCTCGTGCGCGCGGCGCAGCAGCGTCCGGACCAGATCGTCCCCGTCGACTCGGAGCACTCGGCCATCGCGCAGTGCCTGCGCTCCGGCGCGCGCGCCGAGGTCCGTCGGCTGATCCTCACCGCGTCCGGCGGCCCGTTCCGCGGCTGGGCGGCGGACGCCGTCAAGGCGGCGACGGTCGACCAGGCGCTGGCGCACCCGACGTGGGCGATGGGCCCGGTGGTCACCGTGAACTCGGCGAGCCTCATGAACAAGGGCCTCGAGCTCATCGAGGCGCACCTGCTCTTCGACGTGCCGGTCCAGGACATCACCGTCGTCGTGCACCCGCAGTCGGTCGTGCACTCGATGGTCGAGTTCGTCGACGGCTCGACGATCGCCCAGGCGTCGCCCCCGGACATGCGTCTGCCGATCGCGCTCGGGCTCTCGTGGCCCGAGCGGCTCGACATCGTGACGCCCCCGTGCGACTGGACCGCCGCGACGTCGTGGACCTTCGAGCCGCTCGACGACGCCGCCTTCCCGGCCGTGGGGATCGCGCGGGCCGCGGTGGCGGCGAGCGCGACCCACCCCGCGGTCTACAACGCGGCGAACGAGGAGGCCGTCGCCGCCTTCCTCAGCGGGCGCGCAGGTTTCGGTGACATCGTGACCACGGTCGACCGCGTGCTCACCGAGCATGGCGGAACGGATGCGGCGGCCGTGACGTTGGACGACGTGTCGGACGCCGAGACGTGGGCGCGTGCCCGCGCGAGCGAGCTGCTGGAACGCCGATGACGAGGACTCGTCAGGGCGCCAGGTGCGCCCGGGACAGCACGAAGGAGAGCAGGGACTGATGGCCACGCTGATCGGCATCCTCGTGATCGTGGTGGGGATCGTCGTCTCGATCGCGCTGCACGAGGTGGGGCACATGGTGCCCGCGAAGAAGTTCGGCGTGCGGGTGAGCCAGTACATGGTCGGGTTCGGACCCACCCTCTGGTCGCGCACGAAGGGCGAGACGGAGTACGGGCTCAAGGCGGTGCCGCTCGGTGGCTACGTGCGGCTGGTGGGCATGTACCCCCCGGCGCCGGCCGGGAGCCGTCCGCGGGGACAGGGATTCATGTCCCAGGTCGTCGCCGACGCGCGCGACGCGAGCACCGAGGAGATCCGTCCGGGCGAGGAGGGGCGGGCGTTCTACAACCTCTCGGCGCCCAAGAAGGTCGTCGTCATGCTCGGCGGCCCGTTCATGAACCTGCTCATCGCGATCGTGCTGACCTTCGTGGTCTTCGTCGGCATCGGCCTGCCCACGGTCACCACCACGGTCGGCAGCGTCTCGCCCTGCGTGACCGGCACGGTGACGACGGCGGAGCAGGAGTGCACCGACGCGGACGCGCCGTCGCCGGCGGCCGCGGCCGGTCTGGCGCCTGGTGACACGATCGTGACGTTCGACGGCCAGGCCGTCACGTCCTGGGACCAGCTCAGCGGGATGATCCGCGGCGCGGCCGACGAGACCGTTCCCGTCGTCGTCGAGCGCGACGGCGAGCAGGTCGACCTGAGCATGACACCGGCCGAGGTCCAGCGGCAGGTCGTCGCGGACGACGGGACGCCCGTGGTCGACGACGCGGGTCGACCGGTGACGGAGCCGGCCGGCTACGTCGGGTTCACCCCCACGCTCGAGCGCCGCTCGGCCGGGGTCGGCGCCGCGGCGGACGCGACGTGGCAGCAGGTCAGCGGTACGGCCGGGATGATCGTGACGCTGCCGGTGAAGGTCGGCGAGGCCGTCGAGGCGGCGTTCACGGACGCGCCGCGGGGCCAGGACTCCGTGATGAGCGTCGTGGGCGTCGGTCGCGTCGCGGTCGACGTCGCGGGCGCCGAGAGCCCGGTCCTCGACCGGGTCGTCACCATGCTGATGCTGCTGGCGGCGCTGAACGTCGCCCTGTTCGTGTTCAACCTCATCCCGCTGCTGCCGCTCGACGGCGGGCACGTCGTCAACGCGCTCTACGAGGGTGCCAAGCGGACCGCCGCGCGCGTGCGCGGGCTCCCGCGGCCAGGTCCGGCGGACGTCGCGAGGATGATGCCCGTCGCGTACGTGATGTTCGTCGTGCTCGTCGGCGTCGGCGCGGTGCTCATCGTCGCGGACATCGTGGATCCGGTCCGGCTGACGTAGCGCCCGGACTCCGGGTGCCGCGCGACGCCCGGGTTCTGTGGAGGTCCCGCGACGATGTGCCGCACCCGGCGGGCAGGTGACGTCCCGCACGGGTCGGGCGTGCGGCGTCGAGCACCGATCGGGGGATACTAGGGGACGTGAGCGTACCCATCAGCCTCGGAATGCCTGCCGCCCCGCCCCCGGTGCTCGCACCGCGCCGCAAGACCCGCAAGATCAACGTGGGCAAGGTCGAGGTCGGCGGCGACGCGCCCGTCAGCGTCCAGTCGATGACGACGACCAAGACCACCGACATCAACGCGACGCTCCAGCAGATCGCCGAGCTGACGGCCTCGGGCTGCGACATCGTGCGGGTCGCGTGCCCCACCCAGGACGACGCCGACGCGCTCCCCATCATCGCGAAGAAGTCGCAGATCCCGGTCATCGCCGACATCCACTTCCAGCCGAAGTACGTCTTCGCCGCGATCGAGGCCGGGTGCGCCGCCGTGCGCGTCAACCCGGGCAACATCCGGCAGTTCGACGACCAGGTCAAGGAGATCGCCCAGGCGGCGAAGGACCACGGGACGTCCCTGCGGATCGGTGTCAACGCCGGGTCCCTCGACAAGCGGCTGCTCGCCAAGTACGGCAAGGCCACCCCGGAGGCGCTCGTCGAGTCGGCCGTGTGGGAGGCGTCGCTGTTCGAGGAGCACGGCTTCCACGACTTCAAGATCTCCGTCAAGCACAACGACCCCGTCGTCATGGTCCGGGCCTACGAGCTGCTGTCCGAGGCGGGCGACTGGCCGCTGCACCTCGGCGTGACCGAGGCCGGTCCTGCGTTCCAGGGCACCATCAAGTCCGCCACCGCATTCGGAGCACTGCTCAGCCAGGGCATCGGCGACACGATCCGTGTCTCCCTCTCGGCCCCGCCGGTCGAGGAGGTCAAGGTGGGCATCCAGATCCTCCAGGCGCTCAACCTGCGTCCGCGCAAGCTGGAGATCGTCTCGTGCCCGTCGTGCGGCCGGGCCCAGGTCGACGTGTACACGCTCGCGGAGAAGGTGACCGCCGGTCTCGAGGGCATGGAGGTCCCGCTGCGCGTCGCGGTCATGGGCTGCGTCGTCAACGGCCCCGGTGAGGCGCGCGAGGCCGACCTGGGTGTGGCGTCCGGCAACGGCAAGGGCCAGATCTTCGTCAAGGGCGAGGTGGTCAAGACCGTGCCCGAGTCGATGATCGTCGAGACGCTCATCGAGGAGGCCCTGCGCATCGCCGAGACGATGACCCCCGAGAACGACTCGCAGGCCGGCCCGCCGGTCGTCACCGTCGGCTGACGACGGTGCCACGCTGGCGTCCACCGGTCCCGGCCCTGCGGCCCCGGTCCGCCAGGGGAGCACGGGAGCTGACCGACGCGGAGGTCCCCCAGGCGCTGGCCCTCTGCGCGTACGACCCCGTCGCCTCCGCGCTCGCCGCGTCACGGCTCGAGGTCGCCCGTCGGGCCGGTCTGCGGGCGGCCGGCGGCCAGGTCTGGGGCTTCCCGGCCGAGGGCTCGCTGGAGGCCGTGTGCTGGGCCGGCGCGAACCTCGTTCCGGTCGTCCCCGCGACGCTCAGCATCGAGGACCGTCGCGCCGCGGTGGAGGCGTTCGCCGCCCTCGCCCGACGGTCCGGGCGGCGCTCGTCGTCGGTGGTGGGGGAGAGCGCGGCGGTCCTCGCGCTCTGGGACCTGCTCGCCGCGTCGTGGCCGGCGCCGCGCGAGATCCGGGCGGACCAGCCGTCGCTCGCGATCGACCGCGAGCCCGACGTCGAGCCGGACCCTCTGGTGCGACGCTCGGTCCCGGCCGAGGTCCCCGTGCTCCTGCCCGCGTGCGTGCGCATGTTCACCGAGGAGGTCGGCTACTCGCCCGTCGAGGGCGGTGGCCGCGCGTACGAGGAGCGGGTCCGTTCGCTCGTGGTCGCGGGACGGTCGTTCGTCCGCACGGAGGGCGCGGGGTCGCACGCGCAGGTCGTGTTCAAGGCCGAGCTCGGCGCCGTCACCGAGCGCGTCGCGCAGGTCCAGGGTGTCTGGGTCGATCCGCGCCACCGTGGTCGAGGACTCTCCGCGCCGGGCATGGCTGCCGTCGTGCACCTGGCCCGGACACGACCGGCAGGCAGCCTGGTGCGGCCGCCCGTGGTGTCGCTGTACGTCAACGACTACAACACCCGCGCGCTCGCGACCTACCGCCGCGTGGGCTTCGAGCAGGTCGGCACGTTCGCGACCGTCCTGTTCTGAGTCTCACCCCTGTGCCGAGGGTCCGCGTCAGCGGAGCAGGCGCGACATGCGCCTGTCGGCGAGCACCTGGCCGCCCGTCTGGCACGTCGCGCAGTACTGGAGGCTGCGGTCGGCGAAGCTCACCTCTCGCACCGTGTCCCCGCACACCGGGCAGGCCTCGCCGGTGCGACCGTGCACCCGCATCCCGGACCGCTTCGCGTCCTTGAGCTCCGCGGCAGGCCGGCCCGACGACCCGGCGACCGCCTCGGCGAGCACCTCGCCGACCGCGGCGTGCAGCCGCGCGACCTCGTCGGACGTGAACGAGCGCGTGAGCTTGAACGGGCTCGTGCGGGCGGCGTGCAGGATCTCGTCGGAGTACGCGTTGCCGATGCCGGCGATCGCGGACTGGTCGCGCAGCAGCCCCTTCACCTGCTGGTTGCGCGCCGTCATGAGCGCTCCCAGCGCCTCAGCGGTGAACGTGGGGTCGAGCGGCTCGATCCCGAGGGTCTGCACGGCTCGGACCTCGGTGGGGTCGCGCACGACGTGCACCGCCAGCCGCTTGCGCGTGCCCGCCTCGGTGAGGGCGAAGCCCGAGCCGTCGTCGAACCGCACGCGCAGCGCGAGGGCCGCGATCCGGCCACCCCCGCTGCCGCCCAGCCGCGGCCGGACGGGCGTCGTGGGCGCCGTGTCCGACCAGCGCAGCCACCCGCCTCGGGCGAGGTGGAAGACCAGGTGGAGCACCGGGCCGGGCTCCGGCCCGTCGACGCCGGGGGCGACGGCCAGGTCCAGCCACTTGCCGTGCCGGCGTGCGCCGGTGACGGTCCCACCGACCAGCGCGGTGACGGGTGGGTCGAACGTCTTGAGCGCGGCGATCTGCGCGACGTCCACGGCGACGACGGCGCGTCCGGTGGCACGGTCGTCGAGGAACCGGACGAGGGCCTCCACCTCGGGCAGCTCGGGCATGGGGCCATCCTCCCCGCCGGTAGGGTTGGGCGCATGTCTTCCGTCACCTCCGGCGCCGCGGCCGCGCGCCGCTCGAGCACCGCTCCTGCCGACGTCCTGCGCCTGTCCTCCCTGTTCGTCCGGACCCTGCGCGAGGACCCGGCCGACGCCGAGGTCGCCAGTCACAAGCTTCTCGTCCGTGCCGGGTACATCCGCCGCGCCGCCCCCGGGATCTACACGTGGCTGCCCCTCGGCCTGCGCGTCCTGCGCAAGGTCGAGGCCGTGGTCCGCGAGGAGATGGCCGCCGCGGGCGCGCAGGAGGTGCACTTCCCGGCGCTGCTTCCTCGCGAGCCGTACGAGGCGACGGGGCGCTGGACGGAGTACGGGCCGAACATCTTCCGGCTCAAGGACCGCAAGGACGGCGACTACCTCCTCGCGCCGACGCACGAGGAGATGTTCACCCTCCTCGTCAAGGACCTGTACTCGTCCTACAAGGACCTCCCGCTGGCGATCTACCAGATCCAGACGAAGTACCGCGACGAGGCCCGTCCGCGGGCCGGACTCATCCGCGGGCGCGAGTTCGTCATGAAGGACGCCTACTCGTTCGACACGACCGACGAGGGCCTCGAGCGCTCGTACGAGGCGCAGCGCGCCGCGTACCGTCGCATCTTCGACCGCCTCGGCCTGGAGTACGTGGTGGTCGCGGCGACGTCGGGCGCGATGGGCGGGTCGCGCTCGGAGGAGTTCCTCACCCCGACCCCCATCGGGGAGGACACGTTCGTGCGGTCCGCGGGCGGCTACGCGGCGAACGTCGAGGCCGTCGTCACGACCGTCCCCGCTGCGATCGACTATGCGGGCGCGCCCGCAGCGCACGTCGAGGACACCCCGGGGACTCCGACGATCGACTCGCTCGTCGCCTTCGCGAACGACCACCACCCGCGCGACGACCGCGCGTGGGTCGCGTCGGACACGCTGAAGAACGTCGTCCTCGCCGTGACGCACCCGGACGGGCGCCGCGAGGTCGTCGTCGTCGGGCTGCCGGGCGACCGCGGGGTCGACCTCAAGCGCATCGGCGCGGCCTTCGAGCCCGCCGAGGTCGAGCCCGCGACCGACGCGGACTTCGCCGCGCACCCCGAGCTCGTCAAGGGCTACCTCGGCCCGCAGGTCCTCGGGCCGAACGTGCCGCGCGAGGCGCCTGACGCACGCGACGAGGCGCCCGACGGCGAGCGGGTGCGGCACTCGATCCGCTACCTGCTCGACCCGCGCGTCGTCGCGGGAACGCGCTGGATCACCGGGGCCAACGAGGACGGGCGCCACGTGTTCGACCTCGTCGCTGAGCGGGACTTCTCCGCCGACGGCACCGTCGAGGCGGCCGAGGTCCGTGCCGGGGACCCCGCCCCCGACGGGTCCGGCCCGCTCGAGCTCGCGCGCGGCATCGAGATCGGCCACATCTTCGCGCTCGGGCGCAAGTACGCCCAGGCGCTCGGCCTCACCGTCCTCGACGAGAACGGCAAGCAGGTCGTCGTGACGATGGGCTCGTACGGGATCGGCGTCACGCGCGTGCTCGCCGCGCTCGCGGAGGCCAACCACGACGACGCCGGGCTGGCCTGGCCCGCGCACGTCGCGCCCGCGCACGTCCACATCGTGGCGACGGGCAAGGACCCGGCGGTCTTCGCGGAGTCCGAGCGCCTCACGGCGGAGCTGTCCGCGCGCGGCATCGAGGTCGTCTACGACGACCGCCCCAAGGTGTCGCCGGGCGTGAAGTTCAAGGACGCCGAGCTGCTGGGCGTCCCGCTCCTGCTCATCGTGGGCCGTGGCCTCGCGGACGGCGTCGTCGAGGTCCGCCCGCGTGCCGGGGCGGCGGTCCAGGTTCCCGTCGCCGACGCCGTCGGGCACGTCGAGGTGCGCGTCGCGGACCTGTTGGCCTGAGACCTGCCGGCCTGAGACCTGCTGGCCCGGGTCCGCGGGTCGTCCCGCCGGTCCGTCCGGGCCTCAGCCCCCGGCCTGCTCCGGCAGGCCGGGGAACGGCACCGGCTCGGCGCCCCAGGACACGGCCGAGGACCACGCGTCCGTGAGCAGCGCGGCGGGGACGGCGCGTGATCTCTGGGTGGCCGTGGCGACCAGCGTGGCGTAGGACGTCGCGAGGTCGGTCTCCAACCCCTGCGCGAGCACGGCGAGGTCGTCGTCCGGCAGCACGTACGCGACGCGTCGCGGGTCCTGGTCGGTGCCGTCCGTCCCGGCGGCGAGCGCCCACGACTCGGCGCGGGCGCGGTGCTCCGCGGCGCGCACGACCGCGGCCTCGCGAGAGCTGCCGTCCGTCTGGGCAGCGCGCACCTCGTAGGCGTACCCGGCGGCGTCCTCCGCCGCGACGAGCGCGGCCAGGTCGGCCGCGCTGACCCCGGCGGGCGCCTCGTCCACCACGGACGCTGCCGTGCCGAGGCCCTTCGCAGCGTCGGACCGGGTGACTGCGGCCAACCGCCGGGCGGAGACGTGCTCGGACGCGGCCACGGAGACGAGCAGCCGTGCGAGCTGCCCGTCCGACGTCGCGTCGGCCGACGCCCGGGTGCGCTGCGAGGCCTCGACGAGCGCGGTGACGACGTCGTCCGTCGTGACCTCGTCGTCGACCTCGGCGCCACCCTCCTCGCCCGTCTCGTCGTCCGGCGCCGGCTCGCCCGCGCCCTCGCCGTCCTGCGTCGTGTCCCCGGACGGGTCGGGCGTCGTCGTCGTGACGGCGGGGCGCGGGGTCGAGGACGACGCGGAGCTGCCGGGCTCGGGGAGCCCGGAGTCGTAGACGCCGCCGAGCGCGGCGACGTGCTCGACGGCGAAGGCGTCCGCCTGGGCGAGCACGGCGAGCGTCTTCTCGTCGTCGACGGTCGGTGTGACGTCCGCCACGAGCGTCGAGACGGCCAGCGCGTCGTCGACCGCCGTCTCACGGACGATCTCGTCCGCGTCCGGCACGGGTTCCGTGGGGGCGGGCGTCTCGAGCCGCAGCCCGCAGCCCGCGAGAACCGCGACGATCGCGAGCGCGGCCGCGACACCGCGCGGTCCCGCCGCGCGGACGGAGCCCCGCGCGGGGGCGGTTTCGGGTGTCGCGGTCGCGTACGCAGTCATCGGAGGCGATGATGTCATGTTCCAGGTCCGCGAGTCGTTACGCTGGTGCCTGGTCGAGACACGGTTCGATACCGGTCGAGACGGACAACAACACACCGGTCGTATCCGTGCCCGGCGTGGGAGCCGACGGGAGCTGAGATTCATGGCAGGGCAGGTGGGCGGTCAGTCCGCGAGCGGAGCCGAGAGCGCGCTGCGCGACAGCGTCCGGCAGGCGGTGGACCCGGTGGTGACGGCTGCGGGCCTCTATCTCGAGGACGTCAGCGTCTCGCGTGCCGGTGCACGGTCCGTCGTGCGGGTGGTGCTCGACCTCCCGGAGGACCGCCAGGGGAGCCTCGACCTCGACACCGTCGCCGAGGTCTCCCGACCGGTGTCGGACGCGCTGGACGAGGTCGCCGCGCTGCGCGGCGCCTACACCCTCGAGGTGTCGACGCCGGGGACGGACCGACCGCTGACGCAGGAGCGTCACTTCCGCCGCGCGCTCGGCCGCCTGGTGCGGCTCGTCCTGAGCGACGGGGGCACCGTCGAGGGGCGGCTGGTCGGCGCGCAGGACGAGCTCGTGCTCGACGTGACCGACACCCGCGGCCGCACGACGGCTCGGACGGTCCCGTTCGCCACGGTGGTGCGCGGACAGGTCCAGGTCGAGCTGCGCCGTGCGCTCACGGCGGACCTCCCCGAGCTCGAGAACGACGATCCCACGGCCGCCTCGCGCGGCGACGACGAGGAGGCCTGACCGATGGACATCGACATGAGCGCCCTGCGGCTGCTGGAGCGCGAGCGGGACATCAGTCTCGACGTGCTCGTCGCCGCGATCGAGCAGGCCCTGCTCTCGGCCTACCACCGGACGCCGGACGCCTACCCGCGTGCGCGCGTCGAGCTGGACCGCAGGTCCGGACACGTCACCGTCTGGGCGCGTGAGGCGATCGAGACCGAGGACGAGGAGGACGGCACGAGCTCGGCGCCGGAGCACGGTCCCGAGTTCGACCACACGCCCGCCGACTTCGGTCGTATCGCGACCGCGACCGCGCGTCAGGTGATCGTCCAGCGCCTGCGGGACGCCGAGGACGACCAGATCCTCGGACTGTTCCGTGGCAAGGAGGGCGAGGTCCTCGCCGGCGTCATCCAGCAGGGGCGGGACCCTCGCGTCGTGCTCGTGGACGTCGGGGGCACCGAGGCCGTGCTCCCGCCCCACGAGCAGGTGCCGACCGAGGAGTACGTGCACGGCGAACGGCTGCGCGCGTACGTCCTCGAGGTCGCCCGGGGGATGAAGGGGCCGCAGATCACGTTGAGCCGGACCCACCCGAACCTCGTCCGCAAGCTGTTCGAGCTCGAGGTCCCTGAGATCGCGGACGGTTCGGTCGAGATCATGGCGATCGCGCGCGAGGCAGGTCACCGTACGAAGGTGGCCGTGCGCTCGACCGTGCCCGGGCTGGGCGCCAAGGGCGCGTGCATCGGGCCGATGGGGTCGCGGGTGCGAGCGGTCATGGCCGAGCTGCACGGAGAGAAGATCGACATCGTCGACCACGACGACGTCCCGTCCCGCTTCGTCGCCAACGCGCTGTCGCCCGCCCGGGTGACGTCGGTCACGGTCGTCGACGAGGCGGCGCGCGCGGCCCGGGTGGTGGTCCCGGACTTCCAGCTCTCGCTCGCGATCGGCAAGGAGGGCCAGAACGCGCGCCTCGCGGCGAAGCTCACCGGCTGGCGGATCGACATCCGGTCCGACGAGGGCGGCGCCACGGCGTCGGCTACCGACGCACCGGAGGGGCGTCCCGCCGCAGGTGGGCGTCTCGCCGAGGGCTAGGTCGGGCGTGCGACCCGGCGTGCCCGAAGGCGCGGACCGGTCACGGAACCCGGGAGAGCGCGGTAGACTGTCGGGGACCGGGCCGCGAGCCCCCATCCCCAGCATGCCCCCCGACCGCTTGTCGTGCCCTGAGTCCCAGGGTGCCGAGCCGGTTCGGACGTGTGTCGGGTGCCGGGCACGCGACCTGAGATCAGAACTCCTCCGGTTGGTCGTGGACCGCTCCGGCGTGGGCGACGAGCCTCGGCTCCTCGTGGACGTCCGGCGGGCCCTGCCAGGTCGCGGCGCGTGGCTTCACGCGTCGCACCAGTGCCTCGAGGCGGCTGAGCGCCGACGATCGGTCGCGCGGGCCCTGCGTGTCGCAGGACCGCTCGACCTCGCGGACGTCAGAGCCGCGATCGGGTCCGGGCAGCAGGAGGAGAACCACTGAGTCGTGCACCGCACGGCAACGTCGACAAGGAAGCGGGTTAGAAGCCGATGGGCACGCGATGAGCACCCAGCGATGAGCACCCAGCACTAACGACGGTCCTCCCTGTCCGGGGCGGGCCGAGACAGGAGAGTTGTGGCAAAGGTCCGCGTCTACGAGCTCGCCAAGGAGCTCGGGGTCGAGAGCAAGACCATCATGACCAAGCTGACGGAGCTCGGTGAGTTCGTCCGCTCGGCATCCTCGACCATCGAACCCCCGGTGGTCCGCAAGCTGCGCGACGCCTTCCCCGCAGGGGGAAGCGGTGCGTCCGCGCCCTCGGGCAAGCCGGCTGCGGCACGCCCTGGGGCACCCAAGCCGCCGAGCCCCAAGCCGGCGGCCAAGCCTGCCGAGGCGCCCAAGCCCGCCGAGGCAGCCAAGCCGGCGGAGGTCGCCGAGCCCACCCGGGCACCCGAGCCCGCTGCGGCGGCTCAGGTCCCGGCGAAGCCCGAGGCATCGCCTGCTGCCGCCGAGCCAGCAGCGACCGGCACGGTCCCCGAGGCCCCGGCGCCGCAGCGCGCCGCGCCCGGTCCGGCAGCGCAGAAGCCGTCCGCCTCGCCCAAGCCCCGTGGCGGCGGCAACGCGCCGGCACCCGGCCCGCGCCAGGGCGCCCGTCCCGGTGCGTCGCGTCCGGGCAACAACCCGTTCGCGCCCAGCCAGGGCATGCCGCGCCAGGGCGGTCCCCGTCCCGGCGCGCCGCGTCCGGGCAACAACCCGTTCGCACCCAGCCAGGGCATGCCCCGTCCGGGTGCACGACCTGACCGCCCGGCCGACGCCGGCGCCGCGGCAGGTACCGGCGAGCGTTCCGGTGGCCCGCGCCCCGGTGGCCCGCGTCCCGCGCCTCGTCCCGGCGGTCCGCGCCCCAACCCCGGCATGATGCCGGGTCGTACCTCCGTCGGCCGTCCCGGCGAGCGTCCCGCCCCCGGTGGCGGTCGCCCCGGTGGTGGCGGTGGCGGTGGCGGTCGTGGAGGCTTCGGCGGTCGCCCCGGTGGCGGCGGTGGTCCCGGCGGTGCACCCGGCGGTGGCGGTGGCTTCGGCGGTCGCCCCGGTGGCGGCGGTCGCGGTGGTGCCGGTCGTGGTTCGACGCAGGGTGCCTTCGGGCGTGCCGGAGGGCGCCCCGTGCGTGGGCGCAAGTCGAAGCGCGCGAAGCGCCAGGAGTTCGAGCAGATGCAGGCCCCGTCGCTCGGCGGCGTGCAGGTTCCCCGTGGGAACGGCTCGACCGTCGTGCGACTGCGTCACGGTGCCTCGCTGAACGACTTCGCCGACAAGATCGACGCGAACCCCGCGAGCCTGGTCACGGTCCTGTTCCACCTCGGTGAGATGGCGACCGCGACCCAGTCGCTCGACGAGGACACGTTCGGCACGCTGGCGAACGAGCTGGGCTACATCATCGAGATGGTCTCGGCCGAGGAGGAGGACCGCGAGCTGCTCGGGGCCTTCGACATCGACCTGGACGCCGAGCTCGAGGCCGAGGGCGACGACGATCTCTCCGCCCGTCCGCCGGTCGTGACCGTCATGGGGCACGTCGACCACGGCAAGACGCGTCTTCTCGACGCGATCCGCCAGACCGACGTCATCTCCGGCGAGGCCGGTGGCATCACCCAGCACATCGGTGCCTACCAGGTCAGCCACGAGCACGAGGGCAACGACCGCGCCATCACCTTCATCGACACCCCGGGTCACGAGGCGTTCACCGCCATGCGTGCCCGTGGTGCCCAGGTGACGGACATCGCGATCCTCGTCGTGGCCGCCGACGACGGCGTCATGCCGCAGACCATCGAGGCGCTCAACCACGCCCAGGCGGCGAACGTGCCGATCGTCGTGGCGGTGAACAAGGTGGACAAGGAGGGGGCCAACCCCGACAAGATCCGCCAGCAGCTCACCGAGTACAACCTGGTGGCCGAGGAGTACGGCGGCGACACCATGTTCGTGGACGTGTCCGCGAAGCAGAACATGGGGATCGACGACCTGCTCGAGGCCGTGCTGCTCACGGCCGACGCCTCGCTCGACCTGCGGGCCAACCCCGACAAGGGTGCCCGCGGTACCGCCATCGAGGCCAACCTCGACAAGGGCCGCGGTGCGGTCGCGACCGTCCTGGTCCAGTCGGGCACCCTGCGCGTGGGAGACGCGATCGTCGCGGGCACCGCGCACGGACGTGTCCGGGCGATGTTCGACGAGCACGGCAACCCGCTGAAGGAGGCAGGCCCGGCCCGTCCGGTCCTCGTCCTCGGTCTCGCGTCCGTGCCGAGCGCGGGTGACACGTTCCTCGTGGCACCCGACGAGCGCACCGCCCGGCAGATCGCCGAGAAGCGCGAAGCGGCCGAGCGTGCCGCACTCCTGGCCAAGCGTCGCAAGCGCATCAGCCTCGAGGACTTCACGCAGGCGCTGCAGCAGGGCAAGGTCGAGACCCTCAACCTCGTCCTCAAGGGCGACGTGTCCGGTGTCGTCGAGGCACTGGAGGACGCGCTGCTCAAGATCGACGTCGGCGACGAGGTCGAGCTGCGTGTCATCCACCGCGGTGTCGGTGCGATCACGCAGAACGACGTCAACCTGGCCACGGTCGACAACGCGATCATCATCGGCTTCAACGTGAAGTACGGCGAGCGCGTCGAGGAGCTCGCAGACCGCGAGGGCGTCGAGGTCAAGTTCTACTCGGTCATCTACCAGGCGATCGACGACGTCGAAGCAGCGCTCAAGGGCATGCTCAAGCCGGAGTACGAGGAGGCCCAGCTGGGCACCGCGGAGATCCGTGAGATCTTCCGCTCCTCGAAGTTCGGCAACATCGCCGGATCGATCGTCCGATCCGGCGAGATCCGTCGCAACGCCAAGGCGCGTGTCCTGCGCGACGGCAAGGTCATCGGGGACAACCTGACGGTCGAGTCGCTCAAGCGGTTCAAGGACGACGCCACCGAGGTCCGCGAGGGCTACGAGTGCGGTATCGGGCTCGGGTCGTTCAACGACCTGCGGACCGGCGACACGATCGAGACGTTCGAGATGCGGGAGAAGCCGCGTTCCTGACGCTGGTCCCGGGGGTGCTTCCGTTCGCGGAGGTACCCCCGGTTCGCGTCTCCCCGGACAGTGGGGTGGGTCTACCCGGCGACCTCGTTCCTCCGTCGCCTGCCAGACCCACCACGACCCACCCCGCCGTCCGGTCCGACGCTCCCTCTGCTCGGGCCGCCCCTCAGACGCCGCCCAAGCGCCGCTCGCCAGCAAGCGTGGCCGAGAGCGCTGGGCAAGAAAGGAAGAACTGACATGGTCGATCACCCTCGGGCGAGGAAGCTCGCCGACCGGATCAAGGTCATCGTCGCGCAGATGCTCGACACCCGGATCAAGGACCCGCGGCTCGGGTTCGTCACGATCACCGACGTCCGGGTGACCGGAGACCTGCAGAACGCCTCGGTGTTCTACACCGTGTACGGGTCCGACGAGGAGCGGGCCGGGACCGCAGCGGCGCTCGAGAGCGCGAAGGGCGTGATCCGCTCCGAGGTCGGCAAGCAGACCGGCATCCGGCTGACGCCCACCATCGAGTTCCACCTCGACTCCGTCCCCGAGACCGCGGCGCACCTCGACGCCGCCCTCATCGAGGCGCGCCGCCGCGACGCCGAGCTCGCCGCGCTGCGCGAGGGCAAGGGCTTCGCCGGCGACGCCGACCCGTACCGTCACCGGGAGGACGAGGAGAGCGAGGAGTGACGACGCCGACGGCGGCCCCTGGCGTGCGCCTCGCGGCGGACGTCGACGCGGTGTGCCGCCTGTCGGGCGACTTCACGCTGCGGTCCGGTCGCCGTGCGACGGAGTACTTCGACAAGTACCTGTTCGAGAGCGACCCTGCGCTGCTCGCCCGGGTCGCGGAGGCGCTCGTCCCGCTCGTCCCGGCCGATGCGGACCTGCTGGGAGGCCTCGAGCTCGGCGGCGTGCCGATCGCGACGATGGTCAGCTCGCTGACGGGGAAGCCCGCCCTGTTCGTCCGCAAGCAGGCGAAGAAGTACGGGACGGCGAAGCTGGCCGAGGGTCCGACCGTCGCCGGTCGTCGGGTCGTCCTCGTCGAGGACGTGATCACGACGGGTGGTGCGGTGCGTGACGCCGTCGAGGCGCTTCGGGGAGCCGGGGCGAGCGTGGACGTCGTGCTGTGCGTCATCGACCGCAGCGACGCCGGCACCGAGCCGCTGGCCGACCTGGGGATCGAGGTCCGGTCGGTCCTGACCCGCGCGGACCTCGACGGCGCGCGAGCGGCACGAGGATGACCGTGTCGGGCACGTCGGGACGGGAGAGGCCGCCCCGTCGACCCACTGCCGCGGACGGGCTGCTCGTGGTGGACAAGCCGGGAGGCTGGACGAGCCACGACGTCGTCGCGAGGACGCGGAGGCTCGCGGGCACGCGCAAGGTCGGGCATGCCGGCACGCTCGACCCCATGGCGACGGGCGTGCTCGTGCTCGGCGTAGGGCGGGCCACGAAGCTCCTCACGTACGTGGTCGGCGCGGACAAGGACTACGCCGCGACGGTCCGGCTCGGGGTCGTGACGACGACCGACGACGCGGAGGGCGAGATCGTCGCGCGCTCTGACGCGTCCGCGATCGGCCTCGACGCCCTGCGGGCCGAGGTCGCCGCACTCACCGGTGAGATCTCGCAGGTGCCCAGCACGGTGAGCGCGATCAAGGTCGACGGGAAGCGCGCGTACGCGCGGGCGCGAGCCGGCGAGGAGGTCGAGCTCGCAGCGCGGCCCGTCGTCGTGCGACGGTTCGACGTCCTCGACGTGCGGCCGGTCCTTCCCGGCAGCGGGGGTCTGCCCGACGACGCACCGCCGGCCCTGGACGTCGACGTCGCCGTGACGTGCTCGTCGGGGACGTACGTGCGCGCGCTCGCGCGCGACCTCGGTGCGGCGCTGGGTGTCGGAGGACACCTGACCGTGCTGCGCCGGACCCGGGTCGGTGGCTATGCCCTCGACGTCGCGGTCACGCTCGAGGGCGCGGAGGTGCAGGCCGACCGCGACGGCGTGCTCGCCACGCTCCCGATGGCCGAGGCGGCCCGGCGGACCTTCCCGGTGCGCGAGCTGACCGCCGACGAGGCCACCGCGCTGTCGTACGGCCAGTGGGTCGCGGCGTCGGGCGGCGCCGGCACCACGGCCGCGTTCGCACCGGACGGGGACCTCGTGGCCCTCGTCGAGGACACACGTCGCGCAGGCAAGGACCTCGCGCGGCCCGTCCTCGTGCTCGCGCCCGCGTGAGCACGGCCGTGGCAGGCTTGACCCCCGCGGCACCATCCCATCAACCCAACCGAGGAGCGAGCGCGTGCACCTGTGGACGGACCTGAGCCAGGTTCCCCGGGGATTCGGCCCGTCGATCGTCACGATCGGCAACTTCGACGGCGTGCACCGCGGGCACGCGCAGGTGCTCGGCCGGATCGCCGAGCTCGGGCGTGCGCGTAGGGCGAGCGCGGTCGCGGTGACCTTCCACCCCCACCCCGCCCTCGTGCACCGCCCCGCCGACGCCCCCGAGCTCATCACGGGGATCGCGGACCGCCTCGACCTGCTCGCGGGCACCGGGCTGGACGCCGTCCTGCTCGTCGAGTACACGCTCGAGTTCGCGCGCCAGACCCCCGAGGAGTTCGTCCGCCGCTACCTGGTCGACGGACTCCGTGCGGGGACCGTCGTCGTCGGTCACGACGTGCGATTCGGCCGTGACAACGCGGGCACCCTCGCGACGATGGTCGAGCTGGGGGAGCGATACGGCTTCGACGTGGTCGTCATCGACGACGTCGGGCAGCACCAGGGTGTTCCCGTGACCGAGGGTGCGCCGGGCGAGGCCCACGACGCACGCTGGTCCTCGTCGGGTGTGCGGGCCCTGCTCGCCGCGGGGGACGTGCGCGAGGCCGCTCGGATCCTCGGCCGCCACCACCACGTGCGAGGCGTCGTCGTGCACGGGGACGCCCGCGGGCGGGACCTCGGCTTCCCTACCGCGAACCTCGGCGACATCACGGGCATGGTGCCCGCGGACGGGGTGTACGCGGGCTGGCTCTCGCGCCCCCAGCTCGCCGCCGCCGACCCCACGAACACAGGCCTGCGCCTGCCGGCGGCGATCTCGATCGGCACCAACCCGACCTTCGACGGCCACGAGCGCCGGGTCGAGGCGTACGTCCTGGACCGCACGGACCTCGACCTGTACGACGAGGACGTCGTGCTCGAGCTCGTCGACCGCCTGCGGCCGACCCTGCGCTTCGACGGCATCGAGCCGCTCGTCGCCCAGATGCACGCCGACGTGACGCGCGCCCGCACGGTGCTCGCCGCCGACGCATGAGCGGGGGCGCCGGGGGAGCCGCCGTGGCGGCCCGGTCGCTGCAGGTCGGGTACGGGGACGCGCCCGTGTGCGCACCCGTCGACCTCGCGGTCGCGCCGGGCGAGGTCCTCGCGGTCGTCGGTCCGAACGGGAGCGGCAAGTCGACGGTCCTGCGGACGTTGCTCGGACGGCTCGCGCCGCTCGCAGGGGTCGCCGAGGTGCTCGGGCGGGCCGTCGACGAGCGCGAGCGGGCCTTCCGCGCGCGGGTCGCGGGCGTGGGCGACGACGACGCGTACTTCCCCGGGCTGAGCGTTCGCGAGCACCTCGTGCTCCTCGCTCGCGGGCACGGCGTGCCGGACGCGGGTCGTGTGGTCGACGAGGCGGTCGACCTGCTGGGCCTGACCGCGCGCAGCGACGCGGCGCCCACCGAGCTGTCGTCCGGTCAGCGTCGTCGGCTCCTCCTGGCGACGGCGTTCGTTCGTCCCCGCGACGTCCTCGTGCTCGACGAGCCCGAGCAGCGGCTCGACCCCGGCACCCGGCGGCTCGTCGCGGATCTCATCGCGGCCGAGGCCGCCCGGGGCGTCGCCGTGGTCCTCGCCACGCACGACCCCGAGCTCGCCGAGCGCACGGGTGCGCGCGGGCTGCTCGTCGGCGAGGACGTGTGCCGTGCCGTCGCGCGCGCGGACCTCGCGGGCACCCTCGCCGCGGTCCGATGAGCGCGCCCGCCGCTCCGCGTGTGCGGACCGACCCCGACGAGCAGCTCACCGGCCGCGAGGTCCGGGGCCTCACGGCGCGTGTCACGGCGGCGCACGCCGGCCGAGGCGTCGGGCAGGTCGTCACCGACGTGGCGTACGTCGTCGTGTCGGTCGCGCTCGCGACGGGCATCGTCGTCGGCGTCGTGTCGGCGGTGGGCGACGCCGTGGGCGCGACGGACGCGTGGACGGTCGGCGACGTGGCAGGAGCCTGGACCGGCGGAGGAGACCCGGTCGCGCCTGGGGTGCTGCACGCGCTCGTCGGGCTGGTCGTGCTGGCGCTGCTCGCGTCCGCGGCGGCACGCCTCGGCCCTGCCGGCGTCGGCACCGCCGGCCTGCACTGGTGGGTCCCGGCACCCGTCGACCGCCGCGGGCTGCTCGTCCCGTCGGTCCGGTCAGGGACCGTCGTCGGCGTGCTCGTCGGGGCGGTCGGCCTCGCGCTCGGTGGGCTCGTCGCGGGGGCAGGGACGACCACGGTGCTGCTCGGTGCGCTCGTGGGCGCACCCGCAGGGGTCCTGGTGGTGGCCGGAGCCGGTCTCGCCCAGCCGAGCCCCGGACGCTCCCGGGTCCTGCGCGGCGCGGCCGACGCGGCGGTCGCCCTCGTCCCTGTGCTCGGTGTCCTGGGCGTCGCGTCGGGGGTCGACCTGCCGGTCCTCTCCGCGAGCCCGGTGCTCGTGGTCGTGCTCGCCGGGGTGCTCGCCGCGGGTGCGGTCGCGCTCGTCACCACCTGGGTCTCTCGGGTGGACAGGCTCGGGCTCGCGGCGCTCGCGGGCCGCAGCGGCACCGTGGACCGGCTCGGTGCCGCCGTGCTGTCGGCGGACACGCGCGACCTCGGCCGCGCGCTCGACGTGGGGACCGCGCTGCGCCGTCCGCGGCGTCTGCGTCACTTCGCTCTGGTGCGCGGCCCCCGCGCGGCGGTCGTCGCGGCCGACGCCGTCCTCCTGGCGCGCAGCCCGTCGTCCCTGGCCCAGCTCGTCGGTCTCGTCGCCCTCCTCGCACTCGCTCACCAGGTACCGGTGCTCGCCGCCGGACCGGGTCTCGCCGCGGTGGTCCTCGCGGCGGGTGCGCGTGGGGCGCGCCTCGGGGCCGGTGGCGCCGTCGCCGCGGACATGGTCCCGGCGCTCGACGCCTCGTTGCCGCTGTCCGCCCGCGGCGTCCGGCTGGTCCGTGCCGTCGTCCCGGGAGCGGTGGCCGCGCTGTGTCTCGCCCTGGGTCTGGTCCCTGTCGCCGTCGCGACCTCTGACAGCTCGTGGGTCGTGCTCGGGGCACTCGTCGGCGTCGGGTGCGGTGCCGCCGCCGTGCGTGGCGCGCTACGCCCTCAGGCGGACTGGTCCGGCCCGCTGCTCGCGACGCCGGCGGGTGCGTTCCCCGTGAACGTCGCGGCGGTCGCCCGGCAGGGCCCGGACCTTGTGCTCCTGTCCGCGTTGCCGTTCGCGGTCGCAGCGGTCCTCGGGGTCGTGACGCCCGCCGTCGTCCTCGCGCAGGCGGTCGTCGCGGTCGTCGCGCTCGCGGTCGCCGCGCACGCGCCCCGCCCGCGCTGACTCCAGGGAGTCGGGTCACGAACCGACACCCGCCCCCTCCCTCCGGGTGTGATGCGCGTCACGTCGTGACGCGCTGTCGCGGCTCTCGCCGCCCGCACATCGCCACCCCACAGGAAGGTTCGGGCCATGGAGGCTCAGCAGACCCCGGCGGCGGTCGTCGCCGAGGACGAGGTCGACGACGTCACCCCCGACGCCGCCGACGAGGTGTCATCACCCATCGGCAGGACGATCCGCAGCACGGGTCACGGGGCGACGCTCGCCCCCGAACCGGCCGACGTCGACGACGCGGTCGAGGACCCCGCGTCGAGCGACGAGCCGGTGCTCCCCGCCGCACGTCACGGGATCGCGCGCGACCACAGGTTGCAGCGATTCGACTCCACCACCGCGTTCGACTACCTCTTCCCGCACGTCGCGGGCGCCTTCCCGTCGTTCCACCTCGCCCACGGCAACGGCAGGACGGCGACGACGGTCCAGGCGCTCAAGGACCTCGGCACCGGCATGGTCACGCTGCCGGCTGTCGTGCCGGGCCAGCCCCCGCGCGACCTCAACTCGCACGTGCCCGCGGTCTACACGTACTGGGGCCAGTTCATCGACCACGACATCACGCTCAACACCAACGGAGCGGACACGAAGACCGGACCGGGAGGCGACAGGGCGCTCGGCGACGTCGACGCCGTCCCGTTCCGCGTCTTCCGGCCGAGGACCGTCGTGCGCTCCCTGCACAACGGGCGCCACCCTGCGCTCAACCTCGACTCGCTCTACGGCAGCGGACCCTGCTTCGAGGGCGAGCCCGACCACGGCACGACCCGCAGCGAGGCCGCGTTCGTGCCCGGTTCGGCCAAGCTGCGCCTCGGGCGGCTCGTCGACATCACCACCGGGACCCGGCCGCTCGCCGCCGTCGAGCCGCCCGCCGACCCTCAGCGGGACCTGCCGCGCAAGACGGACGGCACGCCGCTGATCCCCGACGGGCGCAACGACGAGAACCTCGTCGTGGCCCAGTTCCACCTCGGGATGATCCGGTTCCACAACGCCGTCGTGGACTGGGTGAGCGAGTTCGAGCCCTGGGAGAAGGCCGGTGGAGAGCGTCGGCTGTTCGAGCGGGCGAGCCAGCTCGTGCGCTGGCACTACCAGTGGCTCGTCGTGCACGACTACCTGCGCACCCTCACGAAGCCCGGGGTGCTCGACGCCGTGCTCCTGCAGGACCGGCCGATGTTCCGCCCGCACCACCCCATCGCCATGCCGCTCGAGTTCGCGGTCGCGGCGTTCCGGTTCGGCCACTCGATGATCCGGGACACCTACGACTACAACGTCAACTTCACGGGCCCGCCGCCCGGGAACGCGAGCCTGGTCGAGCTCTTCGAGTTCTCGAGCGGCGGGGGGCGGCTCGTCCCGGGCCCCGACGGTGGGCTCGCCCTGCCGTCCAACTGGCCGATCGACTGGAAGCGGTTCGTCGACAAGGGCGACCCGTCGCCGTTCCGCAAGGCCGAGAAGATCGACACGTTCCTGGCGCCGAGCCTCGGTGACCTCCACAAGGAGGGCGGCGGGGAGTCCGACCCGGTAGCCAAGGCGATCCAGCGCCAGCTCGCCCAGCGCAACCTCCTGCGCGGGTACATGCTCGCCCTGCCCACGGGTGAGGCGGTCGCGCAGGCGTTCGGGCGCACTCCGCTCACCGCGGCCCAGCTCGAGGACCGGGCCAGCGAGCAGGTCGTCGCCTCGCTCCGGACGCTGCGCGCGGACGGGGACGGGGGGACGCCGCTGTGGTACTACGTCCTCAAGGAGGCCGAGCTCGAGGGCAACGGCAGCTTCCTCGGGGAGGTGGGCAGCCGGATCCTCGCGGAGACGTTCGTCTACCTCCTGCGCCAGGACGACTCGTCGTACCTGCGTGCGAGCAACCCGTGGACACCCGCTCAGGGCGTGCACTTCGACGACGGGAAGCTCGTCCTCACGCTGCCCGACGTCCTGCGGTTCGCCGGTGTGCTGGCCGACGACGCCGGCGAGTTCCGCCACGGCGGGACGGCAGGGCACGACGGCGCCTGAGCGGTCGTCACCGTCACGTCGCCCGGCGGCGCGTCCCCGAGAACCGGGGGCGCGCCGTCGTCGTTCGTGCCACCGGGAGCGTCGGCGCGGGTCGAGGTGTCCGGCTGGTAAGATGGATGCGCCGTCAGAACGGCCGCGGACACAGAGAGCCCAGGAAGTTCCTCCTGGTGCGCCGCGCAACGAACCCGAAGGAGAACCGTGCCGCTCGACACTGCCACGAAGCAGCGCATCATGACCGAGTACGCGACGAGCGAGGGCGACACCGGTTCGCCCGAGGTCCAGGTCGCGATGCTCAGCCAGCGCATCAAGGACCTGACCGAGCACCTCAAGGAGCACAAGCACGACCACCACAGCCGTCGTGGTCTGCTCCTCCTCGTCGGCCAGCGTCGCCGTCTCCTCGGCTACCTGCAGAAGGTCGACATCAACCGCTACCGCAGCCTCATCGAGCGCCTCGGTCTGCGTCGTTGACATCACCGAGCCAGCCCGGTCCCTGCGGGGACCGGGCTGGTCTGGTGTGATGTAAGCCGTCACACCGACACACCACTCACCTACGCGCCGCCGGCCTCTCGTTCGGTCCTCGGTAGTGGCTCACGGACCCGCGCACGTCGCCTCACGGCACGGAGCGGATCGGCCGTGGACCTCGATCGAAGACCGCCGAGCGTCGAGTGCGACCGGAGCCCGAGCGCGCGCCACGCGCGCACCTGGGGCACGGAACCGGATCTGCTCGACAGGGCACCCCGGGCGGCGCTTCGAGAAAGGGAGGGCACCCGTGGAGGGTCCCGAGATCCAGTTCGCCGAAGCAACGATCGACAACGGTCGTTTCGGCACCCGCACCGTCCGGTTCGAGACCGGGCGCCTCGCCCGTCAGGCCGCCGGCTCCGTCGCCGCGTACCTCGACGACGAGACCATGCTCCTGTCGGCCACGACGGCCGGCAAGCACCCCAAGGACCACTTCGACTTCTTCCCCCTGACGGTGGACGTCGAGGAGCGCATGTACGCCGCGGGCCGTATCCCCGGCTCGTTCTTCCGCCGTGAGGGTCGTCCCTCGACGGACGCGATCCTCGCGTGCCGCCTCATCGACCGCCCGCTGCGCCCCCTGTTCGTCAAGGGTCTGCGCAACGAGGTCCAGGTCGTCGTGACGGTCCTCGCGCTCCACCCGGACGACGCGTACGACACGCTCGCGATCAACGCCGCGTCGCTGTCCACGCAGATCTCCGGCCTGCCGTTCTCCGGCCCCGTCGGCGCGGTCCGCATCGCGCTGATCGACGGCCAGTGGGTCGCGTTCCCCAAGTACTCCGACAAGGAGCGCGCCGTCTTCGACATGGTCGTCTCCGGCCGCAACGTCGTCGCGGCGGACGGCTCGACGGACGTCGCCATCGCGATGATCGAGGCCGAGGCGACCGACGGGGCCTGGGGCCTCATCAAGGACGAGGGCGTCGCCGCCCCGACCGAGGACGTCGTCGCCGAGGGCATCGAGGCGGCCAAGCCGTTCATCAAGGCGCTGTGCGACGCTCAGGCGTCGCTCGCCGCCCAGGCGGCGAAGCCCGTCAAGGAGTTCCCGGTCTTCCCCGAGTACCAGGACGACGCGTTCGGTGCCGTCGAGGCGGAGGTCTCGACGGACCTGCGCGACGCGCTGGCCATCGCGGACAAGCAGGACCGCGAGAACCGTCTCGACGAGATCAAGAACGAGATGGTCGGCAAGCTCCAGGCCGGGTTCGACGGTCGCGAGAAGGAGCTCTCCGCCGCCTACCGCTCGCTGCAGAAGAAGCTCGTGCGCCAGCGCGTCCTGACGGACGGCGTGCGCATCGACGGCCGTGGGCTCGCGGACATCCGCACCCTGTCCGCCGAGGTCGAGGTCCTGCCGCGCGTGCACGGCTCCGCGCTGTTCGAGCGTGGCGAGACGCAGATCATGGGCGTCACGACGCTCAACATGCTCCGCATGGAGCAGCAGATCGACTCGCTCGGCCCGGAGACGCGCAAGCGCTACATGCACAACTACAACTTCCCGCCCTACTCGACCGGTGAGACCGGCCGCGTGGGCAGCCCCAAGCGCCGCGAGATCGGTCACGGCGCGCTCGCCGAGCGCGCGCTGGTGCCGGTGCTGCCGAGCCGCGAGGAGTTCCCGTACGCGATCCGCCAGGTGTCGGAGGCTCTCGGCTCCAACGGCTCGACGTCCATGGGCTCCGTGTGCGCCTCGACGCTGTCGCTCCTCAACGCGGGCGTGCCGCTGCGCGCGGCCGTCGCGGGCATCGCGATGGGCCTCATCTCCGACACGGTCGACGGTGAGACCCGCTACGCGGCGCTCACCGACATCCTCGGGGCCGAGGACGCGTTCGGCGACATGGACTTCAAGGTCGCCGGTACGCGCGAGTTCGTCACGGCCATCCAGCTCGACACCAAGCTCGAGGGCATCCCCGCCTCGGTGCTCGCCGGTGCGCTGGCGCAGGCGCGCGACGCGCGCCTGACGATCCTCGACGTCCTCGCCGAGGCCATCGACGTGCCGGACGAGATGTCCCCGAACGCCCCGCGCGTCATCGCGGTGAAGGTGCCGGTCGACAAGATCGGCGAGGTCATCGGCCCGAAGGGCAAGATGATCAACCAGATCCAGGAGGAGACGGGCGCGGACATCTCCATCGAGGACGACGGCACCGTGTACATCGGCGCCACCGACGGCCCCTCCGCAGAGGCCGCCCGCGCGGCGATCAACGCGATCGCCAACCCGCACATGCCGGAGATCGGCGAGCGCTTCGTCGGCACCGTCGTCAAGACGACGTCCTTCGGCGCGTTCGTCTCGCTCTCCCCGGGCAAGGACGGTCTGCTGCACATCAGCCAGATCCGCAAGCTCGTGGGCGGCAAGCGCGTCGAGAACGTCGAGGACGTGCTGGGGATCGGCCAGAAGGTCCAGGTCGAGATCGGCGAGATCGACCCCCGCGGCAAGCTCAGCCTGCACGCCGTTGTCGAAGACGCTGCGGAGGACTCCGTCGGGTCCGCGGCTCCTGCCGCAGAGGGCACGGACGCCTGACGTGCCCTGGGACCTCCCGCTCGTCCCGGCCGGTCAGGCCGGCGCCGAGCTGACCGCCGGGCAGGACGGGGCGACGATCCGTCGCTCCGTCCTGCCCGGCGGGGTCCGCGTGCTCACCGAGTCGATGCCGGGCCTGCGCTCGGCGACGATGGGCGCGTGGGTCGGCGTCGGCTCGCGTGACGAGACCGACGGGCACCACGGCTCCACCCACTTCCTCGAGCACCTGCTGTTCAAGGGCACCGAGCGCCGCACCGCGATGGACATCGCCGAGGCGTTCGACGCCGTCGGTGGCGAGGCCAACGCCGCCACCGGCAAGGAGCACACGTGCTACTACGCGCGCGTGCTCGACACCGACCTGCCCATGGCCGTCGACGTCGTCACGGACATGGTCACCTCCGCGCGCCTGGACGCCGACGAGCTCGAGACCGAGCGCGGGGTCATCCTCGAAGAGCTCGCGATGAACGACGACGACCCCTCGGACGTCGTGCACGAGGAGTTCTCCGCGGCGGTCCTGGCCGGGCACGCGCTCGGTCGCCCCATCGGCGGGACGCCGGACACCATCAACGCGGTCCCGCGCGACGCCGTCTGGGAGCACTACCGCTGGCACTACCAGCCGCAGACGCTCGTCGTCGCGGCCGCCGGGGGAGTGGACCACGACTCGCTCGTGGACCAGGTCGCCGAGGCTCTGGCCGCCGGCGGGTGGTCGCTCGACACGGCCGCCGCGCCGCGCGCGCGTCGCGACCCGCAGGACCCGGCGCTGGCCGGTGTCGGCACCGACGGCGTCGAGCTCACGATCCGGCGCACGGTCGAGCAGGCCAACGTCATCATCGGCGGCACGGGCCTGTCTGCGACGGACGACCGCCGCTTCACGCTGTCCGTCCTCAGCGCCGCTCTCGGCGGCGGCATGAGCTCGCGCCTCTTCCAGGAGATCCGGGAGCGCCGAGGGCTGGCGTACTCGACGTACTCGTTCGCCTCGGGCCACGGCGGGATCGGCACGTTCGGTCTCTACGCCGGCTGTGCGCCCTCGAAGGTCGACGAGGTGACCGGGCTGCTGCACGAGCAGCTCGACCGGCTCGCCGCGGACGGCATCACGCAGTCCGAGCTCGACCGGAGCATCGGCCAGCTCGTGGGCGGTCTCGTGCTGGGTCTCGAGGACTCGGGCTCGCGCATGAGCCGCCTCGGCAAGGCGGAGCTCGTCTACGGGGAGCTGCTGAGCGTCGAGGAGTCGCTCGACGCGATCCGGGCGGTGACCGCCCACGACGTGCGCGAGCTCGCGGTCGACCTCGCCTCGCGCGCCCGGTCGGTGGTGCGCGTCGGCCCGTTCGGCGACTGAGCACGGTGCCGAACGGTCGAAGCCCCCGGTTAGGGTGATCGTCGTGACCGACCAGAACACCCCTTCCGTCCCGACCGCCGGCTCGACGACGGCGGCAGCCCGCACGGCCCCGATCAGGGTCGCCGTGCTGGGCGCCGCCGGCCGCATGGGCACGACCGTGTGCGCCGCCGTCGAGGACGCGCCGGACCTCGAGCTCGTCGCCCGCCTCGACGCGGGCGACGAGGTCGGGCCGGAGAGCCTCGCGGGTGCCGACGTCGCCGTCGACTTCTCCGTCCCGTCCGCGACCGAGGCCAACGTGCACGCCCTGGTCGACGCGGGCGTGCACGCCGTCGTCGGGACCACCGGGTGGACGGACGAGAGCCGCGGCCGCGTCGCCGACCACCTCGCGCGCGCCGCTGCCGAGGGCCGACCCGGGCTGGGCGTGCTCATCGCCCCGAACTTCGGTCTGTCCGCGGTGCTCGCCATGACCTTCGCGGCCCGTGCGGCCCGCTACTTCGAGTCCGTCGAGATCATCGAGCTGCACCACCCCGACAAGGTCGACGCGCCGTCGGGCACGGCCCGGCACACGGCCGCGGCGGTGGCGGCCGCGCGCGCCGAGGCGGGCGTGGTGCCGAGCCCGGACGCGACCGAGTCCGGCTGGGACGCGCGTGGCGCCGACGTCGACGGGGTGCGCGTGCACGCGGTGCGGCTGCGCGGGCTCGTCGCGCACGAGGAGATCCTCCTGGGCAACGCAGGGGAACAGCTCGTGATCCGGCAGGACTCGTTCGACCGCGTGTCCTTCATGCCGGGCGTCCTGCTCGGCGTCCGCGAGATCGGCTCCCGTCCCGGGCTGACCGTCGGTCTCGAGCACGTCCTGGACCTCGCGTGACGGACGCGTCGCCCGGACCGGGCAGCCTCGACGGGTCCGACGGCACGCGCCGTCCGCGCGGCGCGTGGCGGCCGCTGGTCGGCGTCGTGCTCGTGCTCGCCCTGCTGGCGCTGTACGTCTGGCAGGTGGCGGGGCGGGCGCTCGCGCTCGTCGGGACGGGCGACCCGGTGGCCGTCGCCATCGGGGTGGGCGTGCTGATCATCCCCCTCCTCGTCGTGGGGCTCGTGGCACGAGAGCTCATGCTCGCGGCGACCGTGCAGCGCATGGCCGACGAGCTCGCCGCGGCCGGTGACCTGCCCGTCGACGACCTGCCGCGCTCTCCGGGCGGACGCATCGACCGCGCGGCGGCCGACGCCGCGTTCGGCCCGCGGCGCGAGGCGGTCGAGTCCGACCCCGAGAGCTGGCCCGCCTGGTACCACCTCGCGTTCGCGTACGACGCGGCGCGCGACCGCAAGCGCGCCCGGGGGGCGTTGCGGCGCGCTGCCGCGCTGTACCGGCGTCGTCACAGGCAGGTCCAGCAGTAGACGCGGTGCCCCGCCTCGCGGGCCCGGGCGCACAGCTCCGCGAGCTCGTGCAGCGCGCCGGCCAGCTGCTCCGGCTCGCGCCGTGACCGCTCGGACGGCGTCGCCCAGCGGTCGGCGACACGCTCCAGGACCGTGCGGGTGCTCATGGCGAGCGCGCCGACGAGCTCGTCGGAGACGGACACGACCCACGGGCCCTCGTCGCCCGCCGAGGCGACGACACCTCCGTGGCGCGGGTGGCGGGTCACCTCGCCGTACGTGCGACCGGTGAGCATGCTCGCGAGCGTGCCCAGCATGACGAAGGGCTCGAGGCCGCTGAGCGGGACCGCGTCGTGCGTACCGGGCACGGTGGTCCGTGCCGGCTCCCGGTCGTCACCGGGTCCGTCGGGGTGCGCGGCGCAGGCGGCCGCCGTCTCGTCGTCGGTCGCCGCGAAGTAGTGCGTGAGGATCCCCATGCAGGTTGATCGTGGCACCGAGGTGTCGACGGCGGGCTACGGCCGTGTCACGGTCGTGTGACGACGCGGCGCGCGGCGGTCACGGTGACGGGCACGGTGGTGGTCACAGCGCGGCGGACCACCGGTGCTCGACGACGTCCCGCGGGCCCGTCGCGAGCGTGCGGGTGCGGCCGTCGGACCCGAGCCCGGCACCGCCGAGGAACGCCTCGCGAGCCGTGTCGCCGTCGAGCACCCACGCGACGACCTCCTGGGCACCGTCGCGTCGCAGCCGGTCGACGGCGGCCGTCAGGAGTCGCGACCCGTGCCCGCCGCGCTGGTGTCGCGGCTCGACCTCGAGCGCGACGAGCTGACCGGGTCCGACGGCGGCGAACCCGACGACGTCCGGCCCGTCGCACGCGACGAGCACACCGAACCCGGGGCCGGGCGGGGACGAGATCGCCGCCGCCCACTGCTCGCGCATGCGGACGGTGTCGAGCGCGTCGAGGACGTCCTCGCCGAGCACGTCGTCGTGCGCGTCGCGCCACGCCCCGACCTGGATCGCGGTCATGGCGACGTCGTCGCCGGGCACGGCGGGGCGGACGGAGACGTCGGCGGTCTCGCGGAAGAGGCTCACGTCATCACCCTATGCGTCGCTCAGCCCCAGCCGAGCGCCCGCAGGCCGGCCGCAGTCGCGGCGGCGAGGACGACGACAGCGATGAACGGCGCGCGCAGCGCGAGGGCGAGCGCCGCGACGGCGAGCGCGGGCAGCCGGGCATCGACCTCGATCGCCTGCCCGGCACCCACCGTCTGCACGGTGACGAGCGCAGCGAGGAGCGAGGCCGTGACGAGCGCGGCCGTCCGGGCCACGCGCTCGTCGGCGAGCCAGTGCTCCGGGACGAGGTGCCCGACCAGCTTGAGGGCGAAGCACACGGCGGACGCCACCAGGACGACCGTCCAGACGGTCGTGGGGCTCATCAGTCCTCCTCCCGGGAGTCGGCAGGGGCGGCGGTGCGGGACCGGCGGCGGGCGTCGACCGCGCCCGCTACTGCGGCGACGACGGCCGCGGCGAGCACCGGGACACCGCCGGGGGTGATCGGGATCAGCACGGCCGCGACGACGACCGCGGCAGCGGCCACGAGCCGGACGGCGCGGACGGCGAGGCGCGGCCAGAGCAGGGCGAGGAACGCGGCCCCGGCTGCGGCGTCGAGACCCCACCGGCCCGGGTCGCCGAGCTGGTCGCCGGCGAGCGCGCCGACCAGGGTCATGAGGTTCCACAGGACGAACACGCCGACCCCGGTGACCCAGAAGCCGAGGCGTGCCGCGCGGCGGCTGAGCTGCGCGGTCGCGACGGCGGCCGACTCGTCGATGGTGACCTGGGCGCCGAGCACCTTCTGCCACGTGCGCAGCGCGAGCAGCGGGCCGAGCTGTGCGCCGTAGAGCGCGTTGCGCACGCCCAGCAGGCTCGCGGTCGCGACGGCGGCCGCCGCGGTGCCGCCCGAGCCGACGACGCCGACGAGCGCGAACTGCGACCCGCCCGAGAACATGAGCAGGCTCAGCGCCATCGTCTGCGTGACGTCGAGTCCCGCGACGACCGCGAGTGCCCCGAACGACACGCCGTACAGCCCGGTCGCGACCGACACCGACACCGCCTGCCGGACGGCGGCACGGACCTCGTCCTCGACCGCCGTCCCGACGGCGTCGGTGACCTCGTGCGCGAGCTCTGCCGCGTCGTCGTCCGGCTCGGGCGCGCCGTCACCGGGTACCTCCGGGGGGCTCGTCACGCGGTGGGGTCCGCGGGCCCCTCGCCCGCCGCGGCGGCGTTGGCGGCGCGCTGGTGGGCCGTGAGGGACATCCGGTCGATCGCGGCGAGCGCGAGCGCCGAGACGACGAACGCGAGGTGGATGATCGTCTGCCACATCATCTGCGTACCGGTGTAGTTCTGGCTGTCGATGAACGTGCGCAGCAGGTGGATCGACGAGATCCCGATGATCGACATCGCGAGCTTCGTCTTGAGCACGTTCGCGTTGACGTGGCTGAGCCACTCGGGCTGGTCGGGGTGGTCGTCGAGCCGGATCCGGGACACGAAGGTCTCATAACCGCCGACGATGACCATGATGAGCAGGTTGGAGATCATCACGACGTCCACGAGGCCGAGCACGGCGAGCATGATCTCCTCGGCGCCGAAGACGTGCGCGACCATCTCGTGCGTCGTGGGGTCCTCGACCATGTGCTCGCCGGAGAATCCGCCGACGATGAGGTGCCACAGCTCCTTGAGGAACTGCCACACGTACACGACCTGCGCGACGATCAGGCCGAAGTACAGAGGTGCCTGCAGCCAGCGCGAGGCGAAGATCATGTAGCCGACGGTCGTCACGTGGGCGTTCGGCGCCGGGGCGCCGCCTGGGAGGGTGGAGGGTGCGGAGGCAGCAGGCACGGTCGTGGTCTCTCCGAGAGGTCTGCGGTGGTGTCGGCCGGACGTCGGCCGCGAGCGTCAGGCTACCCGCTGCGCCTGCGCCCACGGGCCCGTACCGCCGCATCCCTGAACGGTGCGCACGTGGTCGATGGAGGTCGTGGGCGCCCGTCGCACGGTAGTTTGTGCACATGGTCCTTCCCACCACACCGTCGCGCCCTTTCGGCGCGGTGCTCACCGCGATGATCACGCCGATGACGCCGGCCGGCGACGTCGACCTGGACGCGGCCGCACGGCTCGCGAAGCGGCTGGTCGACGACGGGAACGACGGACTCGTCCTGAGCGGTACCACGGGGGAGTCCCCGACCACGCACGCGCCGGAGAAGGCCGACCTCGTCGCCGCGGTCGTCGAGGCCGTCGGGGACCGTGCGACGGTCGTCGCGGGCGCGTGCTCGAACGACACCGACCACGCGCTGCGCATGGCCGCCCAGGCTGCCGACGCCGGGGCGGACGGGCTCCTCGTCGTCTCGCCGTACTACTCGCGACCGAACCAGGAGGGCCTGTACCGGCACTTCGTCGCGATCGCCGACGAGACCGAGCTGCCCGTCATGCTCTACGACATCCCCGGTCGTGCCGGCGTGCGCATCGCGCCGCAGACGTACGACCGGCTCGCCGCGCACGAACGGATCGTGGCGACGAAGGACGCGACGGGTGACCTCTACGCCGTGGCGAGGCTCACGGCGTCGACCGGGCTCGCGTTCTACAGCGCCGACGACGGCCTGCTCCTGCCGTTCCTCGCGCACGGCGGCGCCGGCGTCGTGTCCGTGTCCGCGCACGTCGTCGCGGACCGGTTCGCCGAGGTCGTCCGCCGGTTCGACGCCGGGGACCACGTCGGCGCGCTCGAGGTCTTCCGCACGGTCACGCCCGTGATCGACGCGATCAACGGCGCCGGGTTCCAGGCCGTCATGGCCAAGGCCGCGGTCGAGCTGATCGGCGTCACCGACAACCGCGCCATGCGGCTGCCCTACGTCGCCGCGGACTCCGGCGACGTCGCGCTGATGCGCGACGCGCTCGCCGCGGCGGGGGTCCTCGACCCCGTCACCACCACGAACTAGCGGGAGCGAGTGCTCTCGACCCATCAGGCTCCGCCACGACAGGAGGCCACATGAGCCACCCCCATCCCGAACTCTCCCTGCCTCCCGAGCTCCCTGCCGGAGGGCTGCGCATCGTCGCCCTCGGCGGGCTCGGCGAGGTCGGGCGCAACATGGCCGTCCTCGAGTACGACGGGCGCCTGCTCGTCATCGACTGCGGCGTCCTCTTCCCCGAGGACAACCAGCCCGGCGTCGACCTCATCCTCCCGGACTTCGACTACATCGCGGACCGGCTCGACGACATCGAGGCCATCGTCCTCACGCACGGTCACGAGGACCACATCGGTGCCGTCCCGTACCTCCTGCGCCTGCGCCGCGACATCCCGCTCATCGGGTCGCAGCTCACGCTCGCCTTCGTCGAGGCGAAGCTCAAGGAGCACCGCATCGCCCCCGTGACCCGCGTGGTCAAGGAGGGCCAGGTCGAGCAGGTCGGCGTGTTCCGGTGCGAGTTCGTCGCCGTGAACCACTCCATCCCGGACGCGCTCGCGGTCGCCGTCACCACCGGCGCCGGTACCGTGCTGCACACGGGCGACTTCAAGATGGACCAGCTCCCGCTCGACGGGCGCATCACCGACCTGCGTGCGTTCGCGCGCCTCGGCGAGCAGGGCGTGGATCTCTTCATGGTCGACTCGACCAACGCCGAGGTCCCCGGCTTCGTCACGCCCGAGGTCGAGATCGGGCCCGTGCTCGACAACGTGTTCGCGCAGTCGGAGAAGCGCATCATCGTCGCGTCGTTCTCCTCGCACGTGCACCGCGTCCAGCAGGTCCTCAACGCGGCGCACCACCACGGTCGCCGGGTCGCTCTCGTCGGTCGCTCGATGGTCCGCAACATGACCATCGCGTCCGAGCTCGGGTACCTGCACGTGCCCGAGGGCGTCCTCATCGACCTGAAGAAGGTCGACTCGCTGCGCGACGACGAGATCGTCCTCATGTGCACGGGCTCGCAGGGCGAGCCCATGGCCGCGCTGAGCCGCATGGCGAACGGCGACCACAAGGTGTCCGTGGGCATGGGCGACACCGTGATCCTCGCCTCGTCGCTCATCCCGGGCAACGAGAACGCCGTCTTCCGGATCATCAACGGGCTCACGCGGCTCGGTGCGCGCGTCGTGCACGGCGGCAACGCCAAGGTGCACGTGTCCGGGCACGCCAGCGCCGGCGAGCTCATCTACTGCTACAACGTGCTCCAGCCGAAGAACGTCATGCCGGTGCACGGCGAGGTCCGCCACCTCGTCGCCAACGGGGCGCTCGCGGTGCGCACGGGCGTCCCGGCCGACCGCGTCGTGCTGGCAGAGGACGGCGTCGTCGTCGACCTCGTGGACGGCAAGGCCTCGGTCGTCGGGGCCGTCCCGTGCGGCTACGTCTACGTGGACGGGTCCAGCGTCGGTGAGATCACCGACGCCGAGCTCAAGGACCGTCGCATCCTCGGCGAGGAGGGCTTCATCTCCGTCTTCGCCGTCGTCGACTCGGCCACCGGCAAGGTGCTCGCCGGCCCGCAGATCCTTGCGCGCGGCTTCGCCGAGGACGACGCGGTGTTCGAGGGCATCCGACCCGACGTGGTCAAGGCCCTCGAGGACGCCATCGCGGGCGGTGCGACGGACACGCACCAGCTCCAGCAGATCATGCGCCGCGTCATCGGCCGCTGGGTCTCCAACCGGCTGCGGCGCCGGCCGATGATCGTCCCGGTCGTCGTCGAGGCCTGACGCGAGAGCGCGCTCCTCGGGCTCGACGGGACCGCTAGGCTGGCGCCCCGTCCCAGCCCGAGGAGGCTGCCTTGACCCACCACGACCCTGCCGGGGACCCGCTCCCCGGCGCGCCGTTCGCACCACCCGCGTACGGCGGGCCGCCGGCCCACGGTGCGCCGCCCCCGCACGGCGGCGGACCCGGCTACGGCGGCCAGCCGGGCTACGGGGGTCCGCCCGCGTGGGCGGGATACGCCCCGCGCCCGGACGTGCCGGGTGGGCTCGCGACGACCACGGTCGTGCTCGCGGCCGCGGTGACAGCCGTCCAGGTGATCGTCTGGCTCACCTCGTTCTCGGCCGCGGACGTCTTCGCCGCGGCCGCGCGCTCCGGCGTCCCGAGCATCGACGTGTTCACCGCATACGACACGATCGGGCTGCTGCTGTTCCTCCCGCTGCAGTTCGCCGCCGGGATCGTCACGTGCATCTGGCTCTGGCGCAGCCGCGAGATCGCCGTGGCGGTCTCGCCCGGGCTGCACCACGCCCGCAGCCGGGTCTGGGTATGGCTCGGGTGGATCGTCCCCGTCGTCGCCTTCTGGTTCCCGTACCAGGTCGTCCGCGACGTGCGCGCGAGCGTCGCGCGGGGTCCGCTGGCGGGCCTGGGCTGGTGGTGGGCGGGATGGTTGGTCTTCGGCCTCGCGACGAACGTCGGGGCCCAGCTGACCGCGACGTCGTCGCTCGCCTCGGCGGAGACCTTCAGCCTCCTGCCCGTCGCAGAAGGCGTCGGGACCGCCGGGGCCGTGCTCGCCCTGGTGTTCTGGACGCGGGTCGTCCGGGAGATCACGGCGGGCCAGCGCGCCGCCGCCGCTGCCGCGTCGGCACCCACCGCCTGGTCCTGATGCCGGGCCGGGCCGGCGTGCCGTCGTGCTCGCCGGCCCGGTGTCGGCGCTCGCCGCCCGCCTCCGAGGGGGCGGGCGGCGCTCAGGTGGTGGGGGGCGCGGCCAGCGCGAGCCCGACGGCGCGCGTCGCCGCGACGTAGCCCGCCTCGCGTTCCGGGTCACCACCCGGGACCAGGCCCGCGAGCTCGAGCGAGACGAGGCCGTGCACGAGCCCCCACAGGCCCATCGCCACGTTCTCGAGGTGACTTGTCGCGTCGTGCTGCCCGGCGCGACCGGGGCCGGGAGCGAAGACGCGCCGCACCGCGTCGAGCAGGACGCGGAACGTATCCTGGTCCACGCTCGCGGGTGCGTCCCGTCCTGGACGCACGCCGCGTGCGAACATCACCGCGTAGAAGTGCGGGTCCGCGAGGGCGAAGGCCCGGTAGGCGAGAGCCAGCGCGCCGAGGTCGCGCGCGGGATCGTCCGTGCGGGGCGCGGCGGCCAGGTACGCGGCGAAGCGCCGGAAACCCGCCGCCGAGACGGCAGCGACGAGGTCGTCGCGGCTGCCGAACAGCGCGTAGACGGCGGACGGGCTGGTCCCGGCGGCGGCGGCGACCGAGCGCACGGTCACCGTGGACTCGCCGTGCTCGGAGATGGCGCGCGACGCGACCTCGAGCAGCCGGTCGCGCAGAGCGTCGTCGTGCAGTCGGGGGCGGGCCACGGGTCCGATACTAACGGGTTGACGGAAGTTTACGAACGGTGTTCTATAACGATGTTCGTAAACATGTCGTCAAACCGTCGTGGAGGCCTATCGTGCTCGAGCTCACCGACGCCGCCCGCGTCACCGCCGGTATCGTCCTGCTCACCGTCGTCGGCATCGAGTCCGGAGGTGCGTTCCTCGTCAAGGTGGTCACCCGGCGCGTGCCCGCCACGGCGTTCCAGACGTCGTTCTTCCGCGCCGGGCACGCGCACGCCGGTGTGCTCGTCATCCTCGGCCTGCTCTGCCTCCTGCTCGCGGAGGCCACGGATCTCACGGGGCTCTGGCGATGGCTCGCCGCGACCGGTGTGCTGGTCGCCGCGATCCTCCTGCCCGGCGGGTTCTTCCTCTCCGCGGTCGGGACCGGTCGGGAGTCGCCGAACCGTGCGGTCGTGCTGCTCCCGGCGGGCGGCGTCGTCCTGGCGGCGGGAGTCGTGACCCTGGCGATCGGGCTGTTCACCGCCTGAGACGAAGGGCCGCCGTGGTCGCTCTCAGCGCGCGCTCAGCGCGGCGAGCTGCTCGTCGTGCCACGTCGCGACGTAGCCGGAGAGGCGGGGGTCCGTGACGGCGACGACGCGCGTCCCGGGTCCGGAGGCCGCGTGCTCGAGCGCGTCGAGGTAGGCGCGGTCGGCGGCGAAGCGAGCGGCGAGCGCCGCGCGCCCCGCCGCCGGGGTGCCGTGGCCCGGGACGAGCACGTCGACGGCGCGCGCCGTGTCCTCCAGCATGTCCAGGGCCGCGCGGTACGTGCCGAGCGGGTCGGGCGACGCGACGTCCAGGAGCGGCACCTCGACGTCGGACAGCATGTCGCCCGCGACCAACACTCCGCGGACGACGAGCGCCGCATGACCCGGCGCGTGGGCGTCGTGCGCGACGACCCGGACCCCCGTCGGCCAGGGGAGCTCCCGGTCGTCAGCGCCGAGGGCGTCGAGCCGCCCGAGGAGGGCGAGGTCGTGCCCCGGTGCGATCTCCTGGGCCGAGCGTCGGGCCGCGTCCGGGTCGTGCTCCAGCACGCCGACCGCCCGGTCCGTCGCCCAGCGCGGGACGTCGCCCAGCGACCGGGCCCACAGCACGTGGTCCCAGTGCGGGTGCGTCGAGAACCCCGCCCCGACGCGCCACCCGTGGGCGCGGACCGTCGTCGCCAGCGCGTCGACCTCGGCCGGGGTCACGGCGGGGTCCACCACGAGCGCGCGGCCGCCGTCGACCACGACGGTCGACGTGGTCGTCCAGATGACGGCCGTCGCGACGTGCACGCCGTCGGCGACCTCGACGAGCGGGCGTGTGCTCTCGGCGGCGGGTTCCGCGCCGCTGTCGTCGGCCATGGGCCACCTGCTTCCTCGCCGGTCGCTCGCCGGTCGCTGCTCGTCGGTCTGTGCTCGCCGGGACACGCACCATGACCTGCGCTCCGTCGTCGGTCGCCACGGGTAGTGTGAGGAACACTATGGCGACCCGTACGTCCCCGCAGGCGCGACGGTCCGCGACCAGCCGCACCACGAAGCCCGGTAACGGGTCGCGCGGTGGTTCGTCGACGGCCCGCGGCTCCGCGCGCTCAGGCGGGCGGTCCACCACCACGACCACACGGCGCGCACCCGCGCGCGGCAAGGCGGCGCCCGCGAGGTCTCCGTGGCCCGTCCGGGCCGTGCGCGGCGCCTGGCTGGGCATGGCGCACGGCGTCGGTGCCGTGACCCGCACGATCGGCAAGGGAGCAAGAGACCTGGACCCCGCACACCGGCGCGACGGCGTCGCGTTCTTCCTGATCGCCCTCGCGGTGGTCGTCGCCGCCCGCGAGTGGTGGGGGATCGACGGGACCTTCGGGAAGGCCGTCCACGCGGTCGTCGCGGGCACGTTCGGCCTGGCCGGGGTGGCCGTGCCCGTCCTCCTGCTGTGGCTCGCCGTCCGCATCATGCGCCACCCCGAGCGCGCGCAGGCCAACTCGCGCGTCGCGATCGGTCTCACCCTCATCGTCGTGTCCGTCTGCGCGCTCGTGCACATCTCCGAGGACCTGCCTGCGCCGGCCGACGGGTTCGAGGCCGTCCAGGACGCCGGCGGGATCGTCGGGTACCTCGTCGCTACGCCCGTCGTCACCGGGCTGACGCAGTGGTTCGCCGTCCCGATCTTCCTGCTGCTCGGCTTCTTCGGCCTGCTCGTCGTCACGGCGACGCCGGTCCACCGGATCCCGAGCCGGCTCCGCGGCCTGTACGACGTCCTCACCGGGAACCACGGGCGCCACGACGCCGAGACGGACGAGGACGGGCTCGCGCTCGCCGAGGGCGTCTCGCGGCACGACGGCACCGAGAGCGACGGCCCGCCCGGGCGTCGACCGCGCAAGCCCCGCAAGACGAAGGCGCAGCGCGCCGCCGAGGCCGCGGAGATCGAGCGGCCCGAGGGCGGCTTCGCCGGTGACGAGGCGTTCGAGACCGCCGCGCTCCTCGAGCGCGAGGAGGAGGCCGCGCGAGCCCGCAAGGGACGGCGTCGCGACGCCGGCGCGCCCCTGACCGCACCCACCGAGTCGGTGCCCGCCGTCGCACCCGGCGGCGCGCAGGACACCGCCGCCGCGGCGCTCGCCGCCGTGGGACCCGATCCCACCCCCGTGCCTCCGCCGCCCAACAACCCCGTTCCTCGCGGTGTCCAGCCCATGCTGGAGGGCGACACGGTCTACCTCATGCCCAGCGAGGACTCGCTCGTCAAGGGCGCACCGCACAAGGTGCGCTCGGCCGCGAACGACCGCGTCGTGGAGGCCCTGACGCAGACCTTCGACCAGTTCGAGGTCGACGCGAAGGTCACGGGGTTCACCCGCGGCCCCACCGTCACCCGGTACGAGGTCGAGGTCGGGCCCAAGGTCAAGGTCGAGCGCATCACCTCGCTGTCGAACAACATCGCCTACGCGGTCGCGAGCGCCGACGTGCGCATCCTCGCGCCCATCCCGGGCAAGTCCGCGATCGGCATCGAGATCCCCAACACGGACCGCGAGACGGTCGTGCTCGGCGACGTCCTGCGCTCGTCGGCCGCGCGGCGGACCGAGCACCCGATGGTCATGGGCGTCGGCAAGGACGTCGAGGGCGGCTACGTCGTCGCGAACCTCGCGAAGATGCCGCACATCCTCGTCGCGGGCGCCACCGGCGCGGGCAAGTCGAGCTTCATCAACTCGATGATCACGTCGATCCTCATGCGTGCCACCCCGGAGCAGGTGCGGCTCGTGCTCGTCGACCCCAAGCGGGTCGAGCTGACGATCTACGAGGGCATCCCGCACCTCATCACCCCGATCATCACGAACCCCAAGAAGGCCGCCGAGGCTCTCGACTGGGTCGTGCGGGAGATGGACGCGCGCTACGACGACCTCGCCGCGTTCGGGTACAAGCACATCGACGACTTCAACGCCGCGGTGCGTGCGGGCAAGGTCAAGCCGTTGCCCGGCTCGGAGCGCAAGATCGCCTCCTATCCGTACCTGCTGGTCGTGGTCGACGAGCTCGCGGACCTCATGATGGTCGCCCCGCGTGACGTCGAGGCCTCGATCCAGCGCATCACGCAGCTCGCGCGTGCCGCCGGGATCCACCTCGTGCTCGCGACGCAGCGGCCGTCGGTCGACGTCGTCACGGGCCTGATCAAGGCGAACGTCCCGTCGCGGCTGGCGTTCGCGACGTCGTCGCTCGCGGACTCGCGCGTCGTCCTGGACCAGCCCGGCGCGGAAAAGCTGATCGGGCAGGGTGACGCCCTCTTCCTGCCGATGGGTGCGGCCAAGCCCATGCGCGTCCAGGGCGCGTGGGTGTCGGAGTCCGAGGTGCACGCGGTCGTCGAGCACGTCAAGGGACAGCTCAAGCCCACCTATCGCCAGGACGTCGCGCAGGTCGTGACCAAGAAGCAGGTCGACGAGGACATCGGCGACGACCTCGACCTGCTGCTGCAGGCCGCGGAGCTCGTCGTGACCACGCAGTTCGGCTCGACGTCGATGCTCCAGCGCAAGCTCCGGGTCGGGTTCGCCAAGGCCGGGCGCCTCATGGACCTCCTCGAGTCCCGCGAGATCGTGGGCCCGTCCGAGGGGTCGAAGGCACGTGAGGTGCTGGTCACGCCGGAAGAGCTGCCGGGCGCGCTCGCGCTCCTGAGGGGCGAGCCCGCGGGCGAGGTGTTCGACCAGGCGGCGCCCGACGGCGCGGAGCAGGGTGCGGGGCACGGCGGCGGTCAGGGTGGACCAACCGGCGGCCGTGACTACGCGGACGGCACCGACGGTCACACGCCGACCGTCGCGACGGACTATCACGACGGCGCCGACGTGGAGTCGGGCTGGCGCTGATCCGGGCTCAGTCGGCCCGGTTCGCCGCTCGCACGACGACCTGCGGGGGCGGCCCCGTCGGCGCCGGGGGCTCGGCTCGTTCGGTCGAGCCGGGCCCGACGGCGTCCCGGACCCGCTCCAGCCGGAGGCGCAGCTCGTCCGGGACGAGCGTGCCGGCGTCGGGCTCGCGCAGGGCGTCCCGTATCGCCCGGACGCGGTGGCCCGCGAGACGGTCCAGCGTGACCGGGGTCCACTCGACCGTCGCCACGTGCGCGGGACCGTCCGCGGGCTGGGTGACGGTCGCGGTGAGGAACAGTCCCGAGTCCGTGCGGGAGTCGCAGCAGTCCCCGTCCTGGTTGGACACGTAGTTCCCGAGCCCGTAGGCGACCCACGTGCCGCGGCCGTCCGGTCCGCCGGGGAGGTGGACGACGGGTTGCGGGACGTGCGCGTGATGGCCGAGCACGAGGTCGACCACCCCGGAGGCGGCCAGGTCCGATGCCACGTCGAGCTGGAGCTCGTTCGGGAGCGAGGTGTACTCGGTACCGGCGTGGATGCTCACGACGACGAGGTCGGCCCCGGCGCCACGAGCGGCCCGCGCCTGCGCGACGAGCCCCGCGACGTCGAGCGGGGTCACCGACCAGGGCGCTTCGGCGGGTACGGGAAGACCGTTCGTGCCGTACGTCCCGGCGAGGTGTGCGACGGTCACCACCCGGCCCTCGCGCTCGAGCCGGTAGATCTGCGGCTCGGCGGACTCCGCCTGCGTGCGCGCGGTCCCGACGTGGCCGAGCCCGGCGTCGTCGAGCGCGTCGAGCGTGGCGACGACCCCGTCGAAGGACCGGTCGACCGAGTGGTTGGACGCCGTGGAGCAGCCGTCCCACCCCTGCTCGGCGAGGTCGCGGACGAGCTCGACGGGCGCGCCGTAGATCGGGTACCCGCTGGGCGGGACGCCCGCGGGCGCGATCGGGACCTCGAGGTGGCACAGGGCCAGGTCCGCACCGGTGACCCATCGGTCCATGCCGGCAAGGAGCGGGCTGAACTCGTAACCACCTGCACCGGCGCGCGCCGAGACGTTGACCGGCATGTTCGTGAGGACGTCGCCGGTCGCGGCGATGGTGAAGGTGATGTCGGGCTCGGCAACCACCACGGGGGCGGCCGGTGCCTGTGTGACGGGCGGCGACGCGGTCGCCGCCGCGTCGGCAGCAGCCCATGGTTCACGCGGCCCGACGGACACCACGGCACCGCAGCCGAGCGCCACGAACGCCACGAGGCACAGCGCGACGGGCCGCGCGACGGCGCGACCGGCACGTCCTCGGTGATGGCGCGGCACGCGCGGAGCGTACCGTAACCGGCGCCCTGCTCCTACCGGCCGGAGGTAGGGCCGTCCGGTGCAGGAGCGACGCCCCGCACACGTAGGCTGGGTTCGTGGTCACCGACGTCCCGTCCCCGTGGAACTCCGCGAACATCGTCACGATGGTGCGGATCCTGATGGTCCCGCTGTTCGCGTGGACCCTGCTCGTCGACGGCGGCGACAGCGTCACGTGGCGCCTGGTCGCCACCGGTGTCTTCGTGGTCGCTGCCTCGTCGGACCGGCTCGACGGGTACCTCGCACGGCGCTACGACCTCGTCACGGACCTCGGCAAGCTGCTCGACCCGATCGCGGACAAGCTCCTCGTCGGGACCGCGCTCGTCCTGCTGGCGTGGCCGCTCGGGGAGCTGCCGTGGTGGGTCCCCGTCGTCATCCTGGCGCGGGAGCTCGGCGTCACGCTCATGCGATTCGCCGTGCTCAAGTACGCCGTCATGCCGGCGTCGCGCGGCGGCAAGCTGAAGACCGTGCTGCAGATCGTCGCGATCACCGGCTTCCTCCTGCCGCTCGCGCACATGCCCGAGTGGATCGGTGTCGTCGCCTGGGTGGTCCTTGCCGCGGCGATCATCGTCACCGTCGTGACCGGGGTCGAGTACTTCTCCCAGGGTCTGCGGATCCGACGGGACGCGATCCGAGCGGCGCAGATGGCCGAGGAGCGCGTCCCCGGGGCGCCGACGGAGCAGCCGGACGGGGCGTGAGCGTGCCCGACGCCGTCCCGGCGGGCGTCGATCCAGCGGGCTCTGCCCCGTCGGCGAAGCCACTGCTCGATCGCCTGGGCGAGCGCGGCTGGACCCTCGCCGTCGCGGAGTCCTTGACGGGTGGGCTCCTGGCCTCGACGCTCGTCGAGGTCCCGGGCGCGTCGCGGGTCCTGCGCGGAGGGGTCGTCGCCTACGCGACCGACCTCAAGGCGTCGCTCCTCGGGGTCGACCCGGACCTGCTCGAGCGTCGTGGTCCGGTGGACCCGGACGTCGCGCTCGCGATGGCAGGTGGGGTGCGCCGTGACCTCGGTGCCGACGTCGGCGTGTCCACGACCGGCGTGGCCGGCCCGGACCCGCAGGGCGGACGAGCGCCGGGCGTCGTGTACGTCGCGGTCGACGCGCCGGGCGCTCGCCGGGTGGTCGAGCTCCGGCTGACCGGGTCGCGGTCCCAGGTGCGTGTCTCGGCCGTCGAGCACGCGCTCGCACTGACCCTCGAGGTGGTGTCCCGCGGCACGACAGACGGCCGGACGACGCCGAGGGGCGCGGATGAGGAGCATGGGTGAAGACCCTGCGCGCCGGGAACAAGGTCGACGGGCGGCGCGTTGGACCGGACGTGATCGCGAACAGGCCGCTGCGCCGGTCGGACTCCGTGCCCCGTGGGCGCTCGACGGCCCGGACCGGGGACGTCGGTGGAGCGCGTCCGGGGTACGGTAGGACGACCCCGGTACGTGGGGTACGGAGCACGACCAGGAGTACGAACGGGAGAGGCACCCCGGATCCAGCCGCACCGGCTGCCCCGGGTGCCAAGGACACGGAAGGGGGTCGCCAGATGATTGTTCTTCGACGAGAGATCGGGGACGTGCTGCGAGATGCTCGCCAGCGCCAGGGCCGCACCCTGCGAGAGGTGTCCTCCGCCGCGCGCGTCTCGTTGGGCTACCTCAGCGAGGTGGAGCGCGGGCAGAAGGAAGCGTCGTCGGAGCTGCTCGGGTCCATCTGCGAGGCGCTCGACGTCCCGATGTCGCTGGTGCTGCGTGAGGTGAGCGACCGGGTGGCCGTCGCCGAGGGCCTGCTCATCCCGGACACGATCCCCGCGGACTTCGCGGCGGCGATGTACGGACGGCAGGCAGACGGCGGCACGAGCCGGCGCGAGGACCTGCAGCCGGTCGGCTGAGCACGGGCCGTCAGCCGTCGGCCCGTGACGGTGCGGGGCGTTGGCAGGACGGACAGTAGAACACCGGACGGTCGAACGGGGGGTCGTTCACCGAGCCGACACGGACGGGCGTGCCACACGAGTGGCACGCCCGTCCTGCTCGTCCGTGCACGCGACGCACGTACCCGTCGCGGGGGTCGAACCCGCTGCGCACCGTGCGCGCCATGAGCTCGTTGGCCGAACGCAGCACCGCGGGCAGGTCGACGACGTCGCGCACCGGCGTCCACGGCCACGCGCGCTGCGCGTGCAGGGACTCCGCCATCCAGATCGTGCCCAGCCCCGCGACGGTCCCCTGGTCGAGGAGAGCCTCGGCCACGGGAACTCCGGTCGCCACCCGCTCGGCCCGGTGTCGCGGCCCGAGACCGCCCGCGACGTCGTCGGCGCGCAGCCGGTCGACGGCCACCGGGAGACCCACCGCCAGGAAGTCGTCCGCGAGCACGTCCGGACCGAGGCGCCCGACGACGCGGTGCTCGTCCTTCGTCCGCAGCACGTGGAGCATCCCGATGCGGACCCCGATCGCGGTCCACCAGGCGTTCGCCAGCACGACCCGGACCGTCGACCCCGAGCCGCGGGCCGAGCGCGTACCGGTCCGGGCGACGTGCCACTCGCCCTCCATGCGCAGGTGCGTGTGCAGGGACCAGCCGTCGTCGAACCGGGTGAACAGGTGCTTCCCGTAGGGCGCGTTCTCGAGGACCGTCCGCCCGACGAGGTCCGTCTCGGCAGCCGTCGGCCAGCGCAGCTCCGAGCGGACGAGCTCACGGCCGGCCAACGCCTCGTCCAGGCGCGCTGCGGTGATCCGCACGACGTCACCCTCGGGCAACCCGCCACCTCCTCCCGACCGCCCGTGCCCGTCCTCGCGGCACGCCGCGCAGATCCTGGACGGCGCTCATGGCACCCGCGCGCCCCTCATGCCGCACGCAGGCCGCGCGGAGTCGCTCGGAACCCGGCGTCGAGGAGCGAGCGCGCGACGTCGTCCGCCGACGTGCGCGCGGTCCCTGCCCCGGCGAGCGCCTCGACGCCGTCGATGCGTTGGACGACGACCTTGCCGAGACGGCCGGCACGTACCGCGCGGACGAGCTCCGCGCACGCCTCGTCGAGGCGCGCACCCTCGACGAACGACAGGACGGACCGCCCGCCCCGCTCGACGTACAGCGCGAGGTCGCCCTCGCTCAGCACGACGACTGCTCCGGCCTTGCGCCCGGGCCGGTGCCCGCGCGAGCCCTCGTCGCCCGTGCCGGGCCGCACGGGCCACGCGAGCGCCGCACCGTAGGGGTTCGCGGGGTCGGTCGCGGCGAGCAGCAGGGTGCCGGGCCGGGTACCGCCGCCGGTGGTCCCCGTCCCGGACTCGACCGCACGGTCACGGTCCAGGCCGTCTGTGCGCAGCTGGTCGACGGCACCGGGCAGCGCGAACTGCGAGCCACCGAGGTGCTCGACGAAGTAGCCCCGGCGCGCCGCACCGGTCGCCTCGAGCTCGGTGAGCACGCGGTACACGTTCCTGAACGAGCCGGCGACCCCCTCGGCGGGCGCGACCGCGCGCGTGAGCACGCCGTGCCGGTCGAGCAGGACCCGCGCGAGCGCGTGCGCGCGGCGTGTCGGGTCCTGCTCGCGATCGGGCAGCGCGGACCAGCGCCCACCGCCGCCGCGAACCGTCGTCTGCAGCGCCGCCGTGGCCGACCCGCCACGAGCCCCCTCGGGCGGTCGCAGCCCCGCGAACCGGGATCGCGCCATCGGACGCGCGCGCGCAGGAGCGCGCGGCGCCCGGTGCGCCCCTCCGGCCGCGCCGAGCCGGGACCGCAGGGCACCGAGACCGTCGTTCGACACGTGCCCCGACCAGACGAGGTCCCACAGCGCGTCGAGGGCCGGTCCCACGTCGGAGCCCGCGCGCTCGGCCAGCACCGGCAGGAAGTACCCGCCGGACCCGCGCAGGAGGTCGAGGAGCGCCTGCGGCAGCACGCCGTCCGGCACGGGCTGCTCGTCCGGCAACGTGAGCGGTGCCCACTCGGCGAGGTGCAGGCTGACGAGACCGTCGCCGCCGCCGGAGCCCGGGAGCGTGGCGTGGCCGCACCACACGACCTCGCCCGCCGTCGTCAGCTCGTCCAGCATCCCGGGCGTGTAGTCCGCGACGCGCGCGGGCAGGACGAGGGTCTCGAGCGCCGACGCCGGGACCGCCGCCCCGGAGAGCTGCTCGACGACGCGGAGCACCCCGTCGGAACCGCGCAGCCTGCCGAGGCCCTGCCAGCGAGGGAGGAACACGCCCAGCGTCTCGCTCGGGACGGGTTCGACTTCGGCGCGCAGGGCCGCGAGCGAACGCCGCCGCAGCACACGCAGCACCTCGGCGTCGCACCAGTCGTCGCCGGTCCCGCCCAGCGACTCCGGGCGCAGCCGCCCGCGCACCACGAGCCGGGCGCCCTCCAGCCGCTCCAGCGCGTGGAGCACCACCGCGACGCCCAGCCCGAGCCGCGCGGCCAGGGCGTGCGCCGCGAACGGCCCGTGCGTGCGCGCATGGCGACGCACGAGGTCTCCGAGCGGGTCCGGGACGGGCTCGGTGAACACCTCGGGGATGCCGACGGGCAGCGCGACGCCGAGCGCGTCGCGCAGCCGACCTGCGTCCTCCACGACAGCCCACTGCCGGGCGCGCTCGTCGGGCACGCCCGCGAGTCGGACGGCGATCACCCGGCGCGACGACTCGAGCTCGGCCAACCAGCCGCCCACCCCGTCCCGGACCTCCTCCCGGGTCCTCGCCGCGAGCTCGCTCTTGGTCAACGGGCCGAGCCGGCGCAGGAGGTCCCACAGGTCCTCCGCGTGCCGGGCGCGCCGCTCGGGAGCGAGCGCTGCGAGCTCGGCCTCCGTGCGTTCGATCGCCGCGGGGTCCAGCAGGTCCGCGAGCTGCGCGCTCGCACCGTCGCCGCCCAGCAGCTCGGCGAGGAGCGTGGGGTCCAGCGAGAGCGCCGCCGCCCGGCGCTCCGCGAGCGGCGCGTCGCCGTCGTACAGGAACTGGGCCGTGTACCCGAACAGGAGCGACTGGGCGAACGGCGACGGGGTCGGTGTCGTGACCTCGACGAGGCGCACCCGCCCGTGCTCGAGGTCGCGCATGACCTCGACGAGCGACGCCACGTCGAAGTCGTCCTGCAGGCACTCGCGCGCCGCCTCCAGGACGATCGGGAACTCGGGATACTGGGCTGCGACCGACAGGAGCTGGGCCGAGCGCTGCCGCTGCTGCCACAGCGGTTGGCGGCGGTCGGGCCGGCGGCGGGGGAGCAGCAGGGCCCGGGCGGCCGCCTCCCGGAACCGGGACGCGAACATGACCGACCCGCCGAGCTCGGACCGCACGGCGTCGAGCACGTCGTCGGGGTCGAGGAGGAGGTCCTCGGCGGGCACCGGTGCCTGGGCGCCGTCGGTGCTCCCGGTGCCCCCGGGATCCGCATCGAACCAGGAGTCGCCCGTGTCCGGCAGCCGCAGCACGATCCCGTCGTCCGCGTGCATCGCCGCCGCGTCCACTCCGTAGCGCTCGCGCAGTCGCGCCGCCAGCACGAGGGCCCACGGTGCGTGGACCTTCGCCCCGAACGGCGAGTGCACGACGACGCGCCAGTCGCCGAGCTCGTCCCGGAACCTCTCGACCACCACCGTCCGGTCGTCCGGCACGCGACCCGTGGCGGCGCGCTGCTCGTCGAGGTAGGCGACGAGGTTGTCGCTCGCCCACGCGTCGAGGCCCGCGCCGGCGAGACGTTCGCGCGCGGCGTCGGGGTCCGTCGCGACGAGCGTGTCGGTCTCGCGGACCCACGCCCCGAGCGCGCGCCCGAGCTCCGCCGGTCGGCCCGGCGAGTCGCCCTTCCAGAACGGCAGTCGCCCCGGGATCCCGGGCGCCGGTGTCACGAGCACCTGGTCAGGCGTGATGTCCTCGATGCGCCATGTGCTCGACCCGAGCGTGAACGTGTCGCCGACCCGCGACTCGTAGACCATCTCCTCGTCGAGCTCGCCCACCCGCTTGCCCCCGCGCGGGGCGCGCTCGCGCGCCGGTGACGCCCCGTCCGCACCGCCGCTCCCGGCCGCGGACCCGGAGGTGGACCCCGTGGCGAGGAAGACGCCGTACAGGCCGCGGTCGGGGATGGTCCCGCCGCTGGTCGCGGCGAGGCGCAGCGCGCCGGGCCTGCCGGTGAGCGCGCCGGACGCCCGGTCCCACACGATGCGCGCGCGGAGCTCGCCGAAGTCCTCGCTCGGGTACCGGCCGGCGAGCATGTCCAGCACGGCGTGCAGCGACGCGTCTCCGAGCCGGGCGTAGGGCGCGCTGCGTCGCACGAGGGCGGCGAGCTCGTCGAGGTTCCAGGTGTCGACGGCGACCATCGCCACGACCTGCTGGGCGAGGACGTCGAGAGGGTTGGCGAGGACGTGCAGCTCCTCGATGCCACCCGTGCGCATGCGGTCCGCCACGACGGCGGCCGGGACGAGGTCGCCGCGGTGCGTGGGGAACACGACGCCGTGCGAGACCGCACCGACCTGGTGACCGGCGCGACCGATGCGCTGCAGCCCCGAGGCCACGGACGGAGGTGCCCCCACCTGCACCACGAGGTCGACGGCGCCCATGTCGATGCCGAGCTCGAGGCTCGACGTCGCGACGACCGCCGGCAGCCGGCCGTCCTTGAGCTCGGTCTCCGTGCGGGTGCGCTCGGTGCGGCTCATCGACCCGTGGTGCGCGCGGGCGATCACCGGCTCGATCCCGGAGCTCGCACCCGACTGCGCCTGGACCTGTGCGGCCGTCACCGCCCCCGGGTCGAGCACGTCCTCGCCCTGCCGCTCGGCCCACAGCTCGTTCATGCGCGCGGTGAGGCGCTCGGCGCCGCGCCGCGAGTTGGTGAAGACGAGCGTGGAGCGGTGCGCGGCGACCAGGTCGACGACGCGCTCCTCGACGTGCGGCCACACCGAGGGCCGAGGCGCGCGGGGGTCCCCGTTCGTCGTCGGTGCTGACGTCGCGGGTCCGGACAGGTCCCGCTCGCCGGGCGGGAGCGGGACGAGCCCCGGGAGCCCGCCGGACGCGACAGGCCCGGAGACGTCGGGCAGGGGTGGGCCCGCGGTCGTACGGGCCGGGGCGGAGAGGTCTGCCAGGTCCGGGACCGGGACGACGACGTCGACCTCGATCCGCTTGGTCGACGGGGGCTGCACGACCACGACCTCCCGGCCACCCTCTGCCGTCGGCCGGTGCCCGCCGAGGAACGCCGCGACGGCCTCCACCGGGCGCACGGTCGCCGACAGCCCCACGCGCTGCGCGGGCGGCCGTTCGTGCGCCTCGAGCAGCGCGTCGAGCCGCTCGAGCGACACCGCGAGGTGCGCGCCACGCTTGGTCCCGGCCACGGCGTGGATCTCGTCCACGATCACGGTCTCGACGCCGACGAGCCCGGCGCGCGCGGCCGAGGTGAGGACGAGGAACAGGGATTCCGGCGTGGTGATGAGGATGTCGGGCGGGTGCGTCGCGAGGCGCCGCCGCTCGTTCGCCGGCGTGTCACCGGTCCGGGTCCCGACGACGACGTCGGGTACCTCCTGCCCGAGGCGCACCGCCGCCTGGCGGATCCCGGCGAGCGGGGAGCGCAGGTTGCGCTCGACGTCCGCGGCGAGCGCCTTGAGCGGCGAGACGTACAGGACCCGGCACCGATGCTCGCGCTCGGGGGAGGGGTGCGCCATGAGCCGGTCCAGCGACCACAGGAACGCTGCGAGGGTCTTCCCCGACCCTGTCGGCGCCACGACCAGCGCGTGCCGGTCGGTCGCCACGGCGTCCCAGGCGCCCGCCTGCGCGGGCGTGGGCGCGTCGAACGCCCCGGCGAACCACGCGCGCGTCGGCGCGGCGAAGCGTTCCAGGGGGTCCACGGTCACCCGCTCATTGTCACCACGCCCACCCACACGCGCCGCGCGAGGGTGAGGGTCCGCACCGGTCCCGGGTGCGGCGCGTGTCGCGTCGTCCGCTGTGGCTCGCCGGGCATGGCAGGCTGGGCGCGTGCGCTACCGCGAGTTCTGGGACCTGGTCGACGAGGTGTTCGGCGACAGCCTCGGACGTGCCTTCGTGCGCGAGCAGGTGCTGACCGAGCTCGGCGACCGGACCGGAGCGCAGGCGCTCGAGTCCGGTGTCGAGCCGCGCGTCGTCTGGCACGCGCTGTGCGACGCGCTGGACGTGCCCGATTCCCGGCGCTGGGGGCACGACGAGCACCGTCAGGCCCCACCGGCGCGCTGACGCGCACACCGGCAGGCACACCGACGGGCACAGACCGGTCCGGTCCCGGATCATGGGCGGCATGACGCAGCCCGACCACGCTCCACGCCGTCGGTCCCGCGTGACGGCGTCCGACGTCCGCGGCGCGCTGTGGTCCCTCGTCACGACCGCGCTCGGGCTCGGTGTCGCGATCCTGGTGGTGCCGGGCGTGACCGTCAGCTCGTTCTGGTCGGTGGTGCTGGTCGCGGTCGTCGTCGCCCTCGGCGACGTCCTCCTGCGCCCCGTCCTGCGCGCGCTCGCGCGCCGGTCCGGTGTGGTCGGCGCGCTCCTGTCCGGGCTCGGCGCCCAGCTCCTCGTCGCCTGGCTCGCGATGACCTACCTCCCGGGGGTGCACAGCGAGTCGTGGACGGACGCGCTCGTGGTGCTGATCATCGCGGCTCTCGTGATGGCGCTCGGGCGCTGGCTCGTGGGCGCGAGCGACAACGAGTACGCCCTCGGCGCCCTGCTGCGCCGCGCGCGGCGTCGGTCGGGCCGGGCCCGGTCGTCGGGCCCGGCCGGAACGTCGGGCGGGGATGCAGCCGGGCCGGCGGACACCGACCGGCCAGGCCTGCTCGTCGTGATGCTCGACGGCGTGGCGCGACCCACGCTCGACTACGCGCTGCAGGCCGGGCTGGCGCCCACCCTCGCGCGCTGGCTCGCGTCCGGGAGCCACCACCTCGAGTCGTGGTGGGCCCGGGTCCCCGCGACCACGCCCGCGAGCACGATCGGCATCCTGCACGGGTCGACCGAGCTCGTGCCGGCATTCCGCTGGTGGTCGCGCGCCGAGGGCCGCCTGGTCGTGACCAACAGGCCGGTGGACGCCGCAGCGGTCGAGGCACGCGCGAGCGACGGGCGGGGACTGCTCGCGGGCGAGGGCGTCGCGGTGTCCACGATGTTCTCCGGCGACGCCGCGACCTCCCTCCTGGTCATGAGCCGGGCGAGCTCCGGCATCGGGCCCGGACAGCTGTTCGTGCACTTCTTCGCGAGCCCGTTCGTCCTGGTGCGCGCCGTCGCCGTGGCGGTCGGCGAGCTGTGCAAGGAGCTCTACCAGGGGTGGCAGCAGTCGGTACGTGGGGTCGAGCCGCGCGTGTCGAGGCTCGGCTGGTACCCGGTGCTGCGCGCCGTGACGAACGTGATCCTGCGCGACCTCAACACGACGCTCGTGGCCGAGCAGCTCCTGCACGGCGCGCCCGTCGTCTGCGTCGACCTCGTCGACCACGACGAGATCGCGCACCACGCCGGTCCGTTGCGCCCCGAGTCCCTGCGCGCGCTCGAAGGTCTGGACCGTGTCCTCGGCCTGTGGGAGCAGGTCGCCGACGCCGCGCCCCGGCGCTACGAGATCGTCGTGCTGTCCGACCACGGGCAGTCGCTCGGCGCGACGTTCGAGCAGGTCGTCGGCCGGTCGTTCCTCGACGAGGTGCGACGGCTCATGGCCACTCCGTCCGCCGACGGCCGGGGGCGGCGACGTGCCACGGCCCCGGACAGCGAGGAGTGGGGTCCGGCGAACACCGCCCTGCACGCGCTGCGGCACGAGGGAGACCCGAGCGACGGCCCGGGGCGGATGATGCTCGGCCCCGACCGCTCGGAGCGCTCCCGGCACACCGGGCCGGCGCGGCACGGTGGCACCCCGGTCGAGGCCCCCGAGCTTCCGGAGGTCGCGGTGGTGGGGTCCGGCAACCTCGGCATGGTGTGGTTCTGTCGCGAGCCGGACCGGGTCGACGGCGCCCGGGTCCGCCACGTCTGGCCCGCGCTCGTGCCCGGGCTGCTGGCGAACCCGGCGGTCGGCGTCGTCCTCACGCACGAGGGGGACCCCGAGCGCGGCGGGACCGTGCTGGCGCACGGTCGTGCCGGCAGGCACGACCTGGTGACCGGGGACGTGACCGGCGACGACCCGCTCGCCCCGTACGGCTCGCGCGCCGCGGCGGACCTGCTGCGGGTCGCGCGCCTCGAGGACGCGGGCGACCTCGTGCTCGTCTCGACCGTGGACGAGGTCGGCATGGTGCATGCGTTCGAGGGGCTCGTCGGGTCGCACGGTGGTCTCGGCGGTGCGCAGAACGAGGCGCTCCTCGTGCACCCCGCCGCCCTCGGGATCCCTGACGACGAGCGCGACGACGTGGACGGCGAGCGGATGCTCGTCGGGGCGGAGACCGTGCACCGGCGGCTCGTCGCGTGGCTCGTCGAGCTGGGGCTCCGCGACCCCGTGCATCCCAGCGGTCCGGCGCGCACCTCGCGCACGGGGACGGCGACGGACGAGTCGTGACGGAGGCAGGGGTCGGCGTGCGAGTCACGTGGTTGGGCCACTCGACGGTGGTGGTCGACGCGGGCGGCGTGCGGCTGATCACCGACCCCCTCCTGCGGCGCCATGCCGGGCTCCTGCGGCGACGCGGCGCGATCCCGGCCGAGCCGGCCTGGCGCGGGGCGGACGCGGCGCTGCTGTCGCACCTGCACCACGACCACGCGGAGCCGGGCTCGCTGCGGCTGCTCGGCGACGTGCCGGTGCTCACCGCCCCCGCGAACGCGCGCTGGCTGCGGGCGCGGGGGATCCGCGGCGTCGGGCTCGGCGACGGGTGGCACGCCGTGCAGCCGCGTTCCGGCGGACCCGTCGGAACCGCCGGCGCCGAGGAGGCCGGATGGCCCGAAGCGGCGGTGCAGGTGCGGCTCGCGCCCGCCGTCCACGGACACCGGCCGATGCCGCACCGGCCGAACGCCGCGGTCGGGCACCTCGTCCGTGTCCGCCCTCCCGGACCGGGCGGTACCACGGCTGACGCCACGACCCTCTGGGCGGTGGGCGACACCGAGCACTTCCCGGGGATGGCGCACCTCGCCGAGCGCGCCGGCGGGCGGGTCGACGTCGCGCTCGTCCCGGTCTCGGGATGGGGGCCGCGGTTGTCCGGCGGGCACCTGGGTCCGGCCGAGGCGGCGCGCGTGTGCGCGGAGGTCGGGGTGCGGGTCGCGATCCCGGTGCACTGGGGCACGCTGCACGCGCCGGGTGGGCAGCACGTCCCGCGCGGGTGGATGGACCACGCGGGAGCCGCGTTCGAGGCCGCGGTGCGGCGCGAGGCGCCCGGGACGCAGGCCGTGGTGCTGCGGCCGGGGGAGTCGTGGTCGGGGCCCTGACGTCGCGGTCGCGCGCGGACGCCGGGCTCGACGAGAACCCGGTGCGACACGCCGAGGACCGTCCGGAATCGAACAGGTGTTCGGCTAGGGTTGTGCACAGGTGGCCACGACGGTTCCGGACGGCACCCCTGAGGTGACCGGTCGGCCCGTCCGTCCACAGGTTCACGGGTCGCCGGCGGAGCGTGTCGGTGGCTGCCCGTAGATTCGGCACCGTCGGTTCGGATCTCCAGAACAGACCGGAACGACCACAGACGCACGAAGACAAGCGACCTCACACCGGTCGGGGCAACGGCCCCACCGACCGCAGCCCGGCGCCCACCCCGGCGCCCCGTCCACGAAGGTGACGACATGCCCGCACCCGCAGACCGCGAGAAGGCGCTCGAGGCAGCCCTCGCCCAGATCGACCGCAACTTCGGCAAGGGCTCCGTGATGCGCCTCGGGGAGGAAGGTCGTGCCCCCGTCGACGTGATCCCCACCGGGTCGATCGCGCTCGACATCGCCCTCGGCATCGGTGGCCTGCCGCGCGGACGCGTGGTCGAGGTCTACGGCCCCGAGTCCTCCGGCAAGACGACCGTCGCGCTCCACGCGGTCGCGAGCGCGCAGCGCGCGGGCGGCATCGCGGCGTTCATCGACGCCGAGCACGCCCTGGACCCGGACTATGCGAAGAAGCTCGGTGTCGACACCGACGCGCTGCTCGTCTCGCAGCCGGACACCGGTGAGCAGGCGCTCGAGATCATGGACATGCTCATCCGCTCCGGTGCGCTCGACATCATCGTCATCGACTCCGTCGCCGCGCTCGTGCCCAAGGCCGAGATCGAGGGCGAGATGGGCGACAGCCACGTCGGCCTGCAGGCCCGGCTCATGTCGCAGGCGCTGCGCAAGATCACCGGTGCGCTCAGCACGTCGGGCACCACGGCGATCTTCATCAACCAGCTGCGCGAGAAGATCGGCGTGTTCTTCGGGTCACCCGAGACGACGACCGGTGGCAAGGCCCTGAAGTTCTACGCCTCGGTCCGTCTCGACATCCGCCGCATCGAGACCCTCAAGGAGGGGACCGACGCGGTCGGCAACCGCACACGCGTCAAGGTCGTCAAGAACAAGATGGCCCCGCCGTTCAAGCAGGCCGAGTTCGACATCCTCTACGGGGTCGGCATCTCCCGTGAGGGTGGACTCATCGACATGGGCGTCGAGCACGGGTTCGTGCGCAAGTCCGGATCGTGGTTCACCTACGGCGGCGACCAGCTCGGCCAGGGCAAGGAGAACGCGCGCTCGTTCCTGCGCGACAACCCGGACCTCGCGAACGAGCTCGAGAAGAAGATCAAGGAGAAGCTCGGCGTCGGCCCGAAGGTCGACGCTCCTGCCGACCCGGCTGCCGGCGTGCCGGTGATCGCCGATGCCGGCGCGGCTCCGGCCGTGCCGGTCAAGGCCGGTCCTGCGGCGGCCAAGGGCAAGAAGTCGCCGTTCTGACGGTGAGGCAGCCCGATACCGGCGCCGGGCGTGAGGTCGACACGGACGGCGCGATGACCGGTTCCGAGCGTCGCGCGGGCGAAGGGTCCGCGCGGCGCTCGCGCCCGTCTCTCTCCGAGCGCATCGCGAACGGCGAGCTCTCCGACGCCGAGCTGGGCGAGCGGGCGCGTGAGGCCGTGCTGCGCTCACTGACCGCCGCACCCAAGAGCCGCAGCGAGCTCGCGCAGTCGCTCGCGCGCAAGGGCTACCCGGAGCACGTCGTCGTCCCGCTGCTCGACCGTCTCGAGGACGTCGGGCTGGTCGACGACGCCGCGTATGCGGAGATGCTCGTACGGACCCGGCACGGTGAGCGTGGGCTTGCGCGGCGGGCGATCGCGATGGAGCTGCGCCGGCGTGGGCTCGACGCGGAGATCTCCGCCGCCGCGCTCGAGCAGGTCGACGACGACTCGGAGGCGGACGCGGCGCGTGACCTCGCGCGCGCCCGTCTGCGCCGGACGGTCGGCCTCGACCGCGACGTGCGGATCCGGCGTGTCGTCGGTGCCCTCGCACGCAAGGGCTACCCGCCGGGCCTCGCATTCGAGCTGGTCAATCGCGAGCTCGAACGCGAGCTCGAACGCGAGCTCGAACGCGAGTCGGACGTCGGCGGTCCAGCCGAGACCTGACGCGCCTGGCCTGACTCGTGCAGACCTGGCGCCCGAGGCCCGGTGCCGGCGGCCTCAGCGCCTGTCGCGGTCGGAGTCACCGAGGTCGGGGAGGTCCTCCCGGTCCTCGACGTCCCAGGTGGGCAATCCGGTGGCGACGCCGGACACCTCAAGCGTAGGCTCGGCCGCCCCGGCGCCTCCTGCGACGATGCTCGGTGCGCCCGCACGGACCGGTCCGGCGGTCCGGCCGCGCAGCCGGCGCGCCATGAGCTCCGCCAGCCGGGAGAGCAGGTAGTTCATCACGATGAACAGCACCGCGGCGACGAAGAGGGCCTGGAGGATATTGCCGTACGCGGCGCCGAGGCGGCGCGACTCCTGCAGCAGCTCGGTGTACAGGATGATCGCGCCGAGCGCGGAGTCCTTGAGCACGACGACGAGCTGGGAGACCAGGGCCGGCAGCATCGCGATGAGGGCCTGCGGGACCTCGACCGACCGGAGCGACTGGCCGCGCGTGAGCCCGACCGCGAGCCCGGCCTCGCGCTGGCCGCCGGGCAGCCCGTGGACGCCGGACCGGATGAGCTCGGCGACGACCGACCCGTTGTACAGGATCAGGGCGAGGACGACCGCGTAGAACGACGAGTCGGGGATCCTCAGGACCGCGGAGAACAGCATCCAGAAGAAGATCATCATGATCAGGACCGGGACGGCCCGGAAGAACTCGACGATGATCGACGACAGCCAGCGGAGCGGCTTGACGACGGACAGCCGGCCGATGCCGAACAGGAGGCCGAACAGCACCGCCCCGACGATGGCGAGACCTGCCGCACGCAGGGTGTCCACGAGCCCGGGCAGGAAGAAGTTCTGCCACGCGTCGGCCGTGAAGATGGGCTGCCACTTCTCCCAGGTGAGCTGGCCCATGCGGGCGAGCTGGAGGAGCACGAGGGCGGCGATGCCGGCGACGACGATCGCGCCGACGATGTTGCCCACGATGATCGCGCGGCGACCGCGGGGCCCGGGGGCGTCGAACAGGACGGACTGCTGGGCGCTCATCGACGTACCGCCAGTCTGCGCGAGAGGGTGGTGGTCGCCAGGCCGATCGGGATCACGAGGATCACGTACCCGACGGCGAAGGTCATGAAGATCGCGTAGATGTAGCTCGAGTTGAACTCGATCATCGTCTTCATGAGGCTCGAGGTCTCGGTCGAGACGCTTGCCGCGGCGGCGACGGTGGAGTTCTTGAGGAGGGCGATGAGGGTGTTGCCCAGGGGAGCGATGGCGCCACGGAAGGCCTGGGGGAGGATCACGATCCGCGCCGCGGGCAGGAACGACAGCCCGATCGCCCGGGCGGCCTCGGCCTGGCCCAGGGGGACGGTGTTCACGCCGCTGCGGATCGCCTCGCACACGAACGCCGCGTGATAGATCGCGAGACCGACCACCGCGAGCCGGAAGAAGTTGGTCGCGAAGTCGTCGGACAGGGTGATCTTGAGCTGGCCCCAGACCACGAGGGTCATCGCGACGAGGATGATCGTCAGCGGCGTGTTCCGCAGGAGCGTCACATAGGTCGCTCCTGCCCACTGGAGGCTCGGCACGGGCGAGATGCGCATGAGTGCGAGGACGGTGCCGATCAGGACGGCGAGGATCGCCGCCCAGAACGTGAGCTGGATGTTGACCCAGAACGCGCCGAGCACGTCGTAGCTCTCGAAGAGCGTGGCGAACTGGGAGAGGTAGTCACCCACCCGGGATCACCCCTTCGGTACGGTGCGGTGCGGCCCGTGGGGGCGTACCGCAGGGATGGTCGTTCCGACGCAGTGCGCGGCGCGACCCCGGTCGGGGCCGCGCCGCGTCACCGTCACGCGCAGGCGTCGACCGTCGGCGGGTTCTCGCTCGCGTTCGGCGTGTAGCCCGTCCCCTCGGTGTTCGAGTCGATGGCCTCCTGCCACGAGCCGTCCTCGAACATCTCCTCGATCGCCGCGTTGATGTCCTCGCAGCGGTCGCTGTCCTGCGGGATGCCGACGCCGTAGCGCTCCGTCGAGAACGGTGCACCGACGACCTTGACCTTGCCCGCGTTGGCGGGCTGGGCGGCGAGGCCGGCGAGGATGATGTCGTCGGTGGTCACCGCGTCGACCTGGCCGGACGCGAGCGCGGTCACGCACTCGGCATACCCGGGCTGCTCGAGGAGGTTCACGCCCGCGGCGTACTCGTCCTTGATCCGCTGGGCCGACGTCGAGCCGGTCACCGAGCACAGGTTCTTGCCCTCGAGGGACTCCGGACCGGTGATGTCCGTGTTGTCCTCGGCGACGAGCAGGTCCTGGCCGGCGACGAAGTACGGTCCGGCGAACGCGACCGTCTCCTTGCGCTCGTCGGTGATCGAGTAGGTCGCGAAGATCATGTCGACCTGGCCGGTCGACAGGAGCGTCTCGCGCTGCGCGGACGGCGACTCGGTCCACTCGATCTGGTCCGCGGAGTACCCGAGCTTCTCGGCGACGTACGTCGCGACGTCGACGTCGAAGCCCGTGTAGGTGTCGCCGTCCTTGAAGCCCAGGCCGGGCTGGTCGAACTTGATGCCGATGGTGATGGTGTCCCCACCCCCGTCGCCCGTGCCGGTGGCGTCGTCACCGCCGGTGTCGTCGCCCCCGCATGCGCTCAGGGCGAGGACGGACACTGCTGCCAGGGCGATCAGCCCTGTGGTTCGCGTTCGCATCGTGATAACCCTTCGTGTGGTGTTCGTCTCGACGATGGTCGGTAGGTCAGTGGGTCAGGATCTTCGACAGGAAGTCCTTGGCGCGGCCGCTGCGCGGATTGGTGAAGAACTCCTCCGGTGGGGCCTCCTCGACGATCTGCCCGTCGGCCATGAAGACGACGCGGTGCGCAGCCTTGCGAGCGAAGCCCATCTCGTGGGTGACGACGATCATGGTCATGCCCTCCTTGGCGAGCGCGACCATGACGTCGAGGACCTCGTTGATCATCTCGGGGTCCAGCGCGGACGTGGGCTCGTCGAAGAGCATGACCTTCGGCTGCATCGCGAGCGCCCGTGCGATGGCGACGCGCTGCTGCTGCCCGCCGGAGAGCTGTGCCGGCATCTTCTGCGCCTGGTTCTTCACACCCACCCGGTCCAGCAGCGCGAGGGCGCGGTCCTTCGCGTCCTTGGACTTCTCGCGACGGACCTTCACGGGCCCCAGCGTCACGTTGTCGAGGATCGTCTTGTGGGCGAAGAGGTTGAACGACTGGAACACCATGCCGACGTCGGCGCGCAGGCGCGCGAGGTCGCGCCCCTCCTCGGGGAGGGGCTGCCCGTCGATGCGGATCTCGCCGGTGTCGATCGTCTCGAGCCGGTTGATCGCCCGGCACAGCGTCGACTTCCCGGAGCCCGACGGCCCGATGACCACGAGGACCTCGCCACGGCGCACGGTGAGGTTGATGTCCTGGAGCACGTGCAGCTCGCCGAAGTGCTTGTTCACGTCGACGAGCTCGACGAGCGGGGCGCCGAGCTCGGCCTCCGACGGCGCGGCACCGGTCAACGCGTCCTCCGGGGAGTCGTCGTGCGTCGGCAGGGGGGAGTCATCGACCATTTTTCGAACATAGGGGGCAACTGTTGCGGGCGCCACCGAATCGCGCAACAGCCAGGCAACAGTTCTGTAACGCCGTCGTGCGCGCCGTACCCTGGACGGTGATGTCCACGATCGCCCCCGCCCCCAGCACGCACGCCGGCACCGACGCAACCGCGGCCGAGCCGCGCACGTACGTCGTGCGCACCCTCGGCTGCCAGATGAACGTCCACGACTCCGAGCACATGGCCGGGATGCTCGAGCACGCCGGCTATGCCCGCGCGAGCGCCGAGGACGAGGCGGCGAACCGCGCGGACGTCGTCGTCATCAACACCTGCGCCGTCCGCGAGAACGCGGCGACACGGCTCTACGGCAACCTGGGGCAGCTGGCCTCCGTCAAGTCGCAGCGACCGGGCATGCAGATCGCCGTCGGTGGCTGCCTGGCGCAGAAGGACCGCGGGACGATCGTCGACAAGGCGCCCTGGGTGGACGTCGTGTTCGGGACCCACAACCTCGACGCCCTGCCCGTGCTGCTCGAGCGTGCGCGCCACAACGAGGCGGCGCAGGTCGAGATCGCGGAGTCGCTCCAGGTCTTCCCGTCGACGCTGCCGACCAAGCGGGAGTCGGTCTACGCCGGCTGGGTCTCGATCAGCGTCGGCTGCAACAACACGTGCACCTTCTGCATCGTGCCGCACCTGCGCGGCAAGGAGCGCGACCGTCGCCCGGGCGAGGTCCTCGCCGAGGTGGGCGCCCTCGTCGACGCGGGCGCGATCGAGGTCACACTGCTCGGCCAGAACGTCAACAGCTACGGCGTCGAGTTCGGGGACCGTGGCGCGTTCGCGAAGCTGCTCCGGGCCTGCGGCACCGTGGAAGGGCTCGAGCGTGTGAGCTTCACCTCGCCGCACCCGGCCGCGTTCACGGACGACGTGATCGCCGCGATGGCCCAGACCCCGAACGTCATGCCGCAGCTCCACATGCCGCTCCAGTCCGGGTCGGACCGCGTGCTGCGCGCGATGCGCCGTTCGTACAGGTCGGAGAAGTTCCTCGGCATCCTCGACCGGGTCCGTGCCGTCATGCCCGACGCCGCGATCACGACCGACATCATCGTGGGGTTCCCCGGGGAGACCGAGGAGGACTTCGCGGAGACGATGCGCGTCGTCGAGGCGTCCCGGTTCGCGTCCGCCTACACGTTCCAGTACTCGCCGCGCCCCGGCACCGCGGCCGCGACGATGGAGGGCCAGCTCCCCAAGGAGGTCGTGCAGGAGCGCTTCGAGCGGCTGCAGGTGCTCCAGGAGCGGATCGCCGGCGAGGAGTCGGCTCGTCAGGTCGGCCGGACGGTAGAGGTCCTCGTCTCTGACGGCGCGGGCCGCAAGGACGGTGCGACGCACCGCCTCACCGGGCGAGCACCCGACAACCGGCTCGTCCACCTCGCCCTTCCTGCCGGGGTCGCCGCCGGGGTTCCGGGCGACGCGTCCGTCGACCCCACGGCCGACCCGCGGCTGGCCGACCTGCCGGACGCGCGGCTCCCACGTCCGGGCGACGTCGTCACGGTCGAGGTCACGCGCTCGGCCCCTTACCACCTGATCGCCGACTCGGCGCTCGACGGCGGGACGTTCGCCGTGCGCCGCACGAGGTCGGGCGACGCGTGGGTCGCACGCGAGCGGGCCCGCCTCGGCGGCGGGGACGACGCGCACGGGCACGGCGCACCCACGGCGTCGGGCCCGGTGCTGCTCGGGCTCCCGATGCTGCGGCGGTAGGCCTCGCCGCTAGCGGGACCCGGGACTCGACAGCGGGACTCAGTCCTCGACGAGGCCCGGAGGGAGCTGCGCGCCGACCGCCTGGAAGAGCTGGACCGCGGTCCCCAGCCCGCACGAGACGATCTGTGCGAGCTGGTCGTCCGTCGCGCCGTGCTCGAAGTCCACGGACACCTCCGCGTAGAGCGCGAGCCGCCCGCCCTCCTCACGCACGTAGACCTTGGGCCAGATGCGCTCGCGGTTCCAGTCGTTCACGGCCTGCAGCGTCGCGAGCCGCGACTCCACGGGCAGCGTCGTCGACCAGCGGCCGCGGACCTGGAGGATCTCGGTGCGCTCGCCGAGCAGCAGGAACCAGAAGCGGTGCCCGTCCCAGGTGCCCGTGATGTCGCCGTCGTCGTCGATGCGGAAGTGGTACCCGCGACGCGTGAGGTGGTCGCCGATGCGCTGCATCGTCAGGCCCCGCGGGAGCTCGCGCTCGCGCGGGAGCGACTCCGCGGACTTGGGCCGCCGGTTGCCGAAGATCCGGGAGAACCATCCGGTGCGTGCCTGCGTCACGGCGCCGACCTCGCCGGGTCCGGGTAGTACTCGTCCAGCGCGTCGAAGAACATGGACCCGGTGCTCAGCCCGCACTGGAGCAGCTGGTCGAGCTGGTCGTCGGTGGCGCCGTGCTCGAGGTCGACGGTCACCTCGGTGAACACCTGCACCATGCCGTTGTCGCGCACGCGCGTGTACGTCTTGGGCCAGATGCGGTCCGCGTTCCACTCGTTGCAGAACTCGAGGATCTCCTCGAGGCGCTCGATCGCGAGATCGCGGTTCCACTGCCCGCGCACCTGCAGGATCTCGTCGTGGCCGCCGAACATCAGGAAGTAGAACAACCGTCCGTGCCACAGCCCGCCGACGTCGCCGTCGGAGTCGACGAAGTAGCTGTAGCCGCTGTCCGTGATCCACTCGACGACGCGGGCCAGCGCCAGCGGGGCGGGCGTCCGTACGACGTCGGTCGCGATCACGCCCCCGAGCTCGCGCGCCAGCAGGTCCTCGACCTGCGACTGCAACGCGTCGTCCCCGGACGTGCCCGCTCCCGGGCCGCCGGAGGAGCGTCCGTCGGGTGCACCGCCCGGCTCGCTCTCGCGCCCGTCGTCGTCCTGCGCGCCGAAGAACCTCACGGGTCCACCGTACTCGTGCCGGGCAGGGACGTCGTGCCGCAGGCCGATACCGTGGGCACGTGACCCTGCGCGCGCTCGTCCTGCCCGGCAGCCCGCTGCTCGTGCCCGGTGTCGCCGGACGCGCGACCGTGCTGCGCGACACCCGTGAGGCGGTGGTCGCGACGCTGCGCGAGCTCGTCGCGGACGCGGAGCCCGGCACGGTCGTGGTGGTCGCGCCCGGACCGCACGACGCGCGGGGTCCCGCACGGGCGTCGCTCGCCGCCGTGGGGGTCCTCGACACGTGGGTCGAGGGCGCCTGGGGCCGGGCCGCGACGCTGCCGGGCGTGCCACGCGTGGCGGGGCCGGCGGCGTCCGTCGCCCTGATGGCGCTCGCGGGCGCGGGATGGACGGGACCGGTCGAGACCGTGGAGCTCGGTGCCTGCCCGGGTACCGACGGGACCCACACCGCGCTGGGCGAGGAGCTGTGCCGTCGGGGGGCCCGGCTCGTCGTCGTCGAGGACCCGCGCTCGTCCGGACCGGCGGTGCTCGTCGAGGGCTTCGTCGACCCGGCCCGGGACGTCGTCCAGGACGTCTCGGCCGAGCGCGACGGCGACCTGACCTGTGCGGTGCGGAGCATCCGCCGTCGCACCGCGCACGCGGGCACCCCGGCCCCGGGTCGCTGAGCGACGCCGCGACGGGCCGGTACCGTTGCGCCGGTGGAGACGGAGCGCGACCAGGGCGGCGGAGCGGGGACGACCACGGCCGGCGGGTGCGTGATCGCCGTCGTGGGTCCGACGGCGACCGGGAAGTCCGACCTCGCGCTCGACCTCGCCGAGCACCTCGGTGCGCCGGGCGCACCGGCCGAGGTGGTGAACGCCGACGCCTACCAGATGTACCGGGGCATGGACGTCGGCACGGCCAAGGTCCCGCTCTCGGCGCGCCGCGGGGTGACGCACCACCTGCTCGATGTCCTCGACCCCGTCGAGGACGCGTCGGTGGCGCGCTACCAGGAGCAGGCACGCACCGCGCTCGACGAGATCGCGGCGCGGGGCGCGCGCGCCGTCGTCGTCGGCGGGTCCGGGCTGTACGTCCGCGCCCTGCTGGACGACATGGAGTTCCCCGGCACCGATCCTCAGGTGCGCGCCGCGCTCGAGGAGAGGGCCGAGCTCGAGGGCGTGCGCGTGCTGCACGACGAGCTCGCGCGGCTCGACCCCGCCGCGGCGACGAGCATCGGCCCGGCGAACGTGCGCCGCGTCGTACGCGCCCTCGAGGTGATCGAGCTGACCGGTCGGCCCTTCACGGCGAACCTGCCTCGTCAGGAGTACGTGCGCCCCACCGTGCAGATCGGCCTCGACTGCGACCGCGCCGTCCTCGACGAGCGCGTCCGCACCCGGGTCGAGCACATGTGGGACCAGGGTCTCGTCGACGAGGTGCGCGGGCTGGACGCCGCCGGCATGGGGCGCACGGCACGCCGCGCGGTCGGGTACGCGGAGGTCCTGGCCCACCTGCGCGGGGAGATCACCGAGGACGCGGCGCGCGAGGCGGTAGCCGCCGGCACGAGGCGTCTCGCCCGCAAGCAGATGGGATGGTTCGGCCGCGACCCCCGGGTGCACTGGCTCGACGCGCGGTCGGGCACCCTCCTCGACGACGCGCTCGCGGTCGTGTCCGCGGCCGACGCCGGGGCGCTCGCGGCAGCGGACGAAGCGGACACCGAGCGCCCGGTCCGTCGTAGTCTGGGCTCATGACGCGCACCCGGTTCAGCAAGGGCCACGGGACCCGCAACGACTTCGTGCTGCTCGCGGACACGAAGGGCGAGCTCGACCTCACCCCCGAGCTGGTGCGTGCCCTCGCCGACCGGCGGGGCGGGATCGGCGGCGACGGCGTGATCCGGCTGGTGCCCACCGCGCACGTGCCCGAGTCGCGGGCCGTGCTCGCGCAGGACCCGCACGCGATCTGGTTCATGGACTATCGCAACGCGGACGGGTCCGTCGCCGAGATGTGCGGCAACGGCGTCCGGGTCTTCGCCGCGTTCGCCGAGCGGCTGGGGCTCGTGAGCCTCGACGACGGCGCCGAGCTCGCCGTCGGGACGCGCGCGGGCGTCAAGCGGGTACGCAAGGAGCAGGACGGCTGGTACGCCGTCGACATGGGTCCGTGGTTCCTGCCCGGTGGCCGGCCCGCGCTGGACGACGGCCACGACGCGGCCGTCGTCGTGCACGGGTGGGACGTGCCCCGGCCCGCGCTGAACGTCGACCTCGGCAACCCGCACACCGTGCTCGCTCTCGCGCGCGAGGAGCTGCTCGAGGACGCGGACCTGTCCCGGGCACCTGTCGTCGAACCGACCCCGCCGCACGGCACCAACGTCGAGCTCGTCGTGCCGCTCGGTGAGACGGTCGCCGACGACGGCACCGTCGTCGGGAGGGTCCGGATGCGCGTCCACGAGCGCGGTGTGGGGGAGACGCCGTCCTGCGGGACGGGCGCGTGCGCCGCTGCGCTCGCGGTCCGGGTCTGGGGCGGACCCGGCTCGCCGGACACCTGGCTCGTCGACGTCCCGGGCGGGACCGTGCGCGTGCGGGCGCTCGGGGACCGCGTCGAGCTGGCCGGACCGGCCGTGCTCGTCTACTCCGGTGAGATCGACCTGGAGGCGCTCACCGGCGCGGTCGGCAGCTCCGTGGGCAAGAACGCCCCGGTGGCGGTCGAGCCCGGGTCCGCGCCGGACCAGGCGGACCCGGCGGACGGCCCCGTCCCGGTCCCGCTCCCGGGCGAAGCGACCGTCACGCGCTGACGCGCAGGACGCGGAAACCCTTCGCGCTCGCCGCGCGCTCGACCCGGGCGCCGGGCAGCACCGGCGGCAGGTGCTCGTCGAGCCAGCGCTGCAACGAGTCCGCGCCGAGGTTGCGCTGCACGACCAGGTGCGCGACGGCGCCCGGCGCGAGCCGCGGGAGCCAGTGCAGGAGCATCCCGTGCAGCGTCTCCTTGCCCACCCGGATCGGAGGGTTCGACCACAGCGCCCCGAACGCGACGTCGTCGGGCACCTCGTCGGGGGTCACGGCGCGCACGCCGCCCAGCCCGAGCCGCTCGGCGTTGCGCCGGACGAGGTCCAGCGCACGCTGGTTGACGTCCACGGCCCACACCGTCGCGTCGGGCGCTTCGAGTGCCATCGTCAGCGCGACCGGTCCCCACCCGCAGCCGAGGTCGAGCAGGTGGGTGGCGACGGAGCCGTCGAGCGGCGGGACGCTGCGCAGCAGCACCTGCGTGCCGAGGTCGAGCCGACCGGGGGAGAAGATGCCCGAGGCGACCTCGACCTCGACGTCACGGCCGGCGAGGCGGACCGCGAGGGTGCGGCGCTCTGCGGCGGACGCCGGCTGGGCGGTGAAGTAGTGCTCTGGCTCGTCGCTCACGACGCGAGATCCTACGTGCCCACCTCGAATTGCGGTGGCTCCGGGACGAAAATCCGTGCCACGCTTGTTCCAACGGCGGGCGCGGGTGCGCCCGGACGACGACGAGAGGCGGCACATGACCCAGACCCCGACGAACCCCACCACGACTCCCCAGGGGTCGGACGGCGCGGCGCGGGACATCGCGAACGACGTCGTGGCGCGGGTCCTCGCTCGGGCGGGTACCGCGCGTGCCGAGGGCGGCACCGTCCACGCCGTGCACGACGGCGAGCAGCTCGAGCTCGACGAGCGCACCGCGCTGCGCCGCGTCGTCGGTCTGTCGACCGAGCTCCAGGACGTCACCGAGGTCGAGTACCGCCAGCTGCGTCTCGAGAAGGTCGTGCTCGTCGGGATGTGGAGCTCGAGTCGCGACCCGCGCGAGGACGGCGCCCCCGCGTCGGCGCAGGAGGCGGAGATCTCTCTGCGCGAGCTCGCGGCGCTCGCCGAGACCGCGGGCTCCCAGGTGCTCGACGGGATCGTCCAGCGCCGTGCGAAGCCGGACCCGGGCACCTATCTCGGCTCCGGCAAGGCTGCCGAGCTGGCCGGTGTCGTGTCCGCGAGCGGTGCGGACACGGTCGTCGTCGACGGCGAGCTCGCACCGTCGCAGCGTCGCGCGCTCGAGGACATCGTCAAGGTCAAGGTGATCGACCGGACCGCGCTGATCCTCGACATCTTCGCCCAGCACGCCAAGTCCCGGGAGGGCAAGGCCCAGGTCGAGCTCGCCCAGCTCGAGTACCTCCTGCCGCGCCTGCGCGGATGGGGCGACTCGATGTCCCGCCAGGCCGGTGGCCAGGTCGGTGGCGCAGGTGCCGGCATGGGCTCGCGTGGCCCGGGTGAGACGAAGATCGAGCTCGACCGCCGCCGCATCCGCAACCGCATGGCCAAGCTGCGCCGCGAGATCGACGCGATGGCACCCGGTCGCGAGACGAAGCGGTCGTCGCGCAAGCGGCACGCGATCCCGTCCGTCGCCATCGCCGGCTACACCAACGCGGGCAAGTCCAGCCTGCTCAACGCGATCACGGGTGCGGGCGTCCTCGTCGAGAACGCGCTCTTCGCGACCCTCGACCCGACGGTCCGCCGCACCCGCACCGAGGACGGGCGTGTCTACACGCTCGCCGACACGGTCGGGTTCGTGCGGGCACTGCCGCACCAGCTCGTCGAGGCGTTCCGCTCCACGCTCGAGGAGGTCGGCGACGCAGACCTGCTGCTCCACGTCGTCGACGCGTCGCACCCCGACCCCGAGGGGCAGATCGCCGCGGTGCGCCACGTGCTCGCCGACATCCCTGGCGTCGAGGACGTCCCCGAGGTCGTGGTGCTCAACAAGGCCGACCTCGCCGACGACGAGACGATCGCGCGGATCCGGGGCCGCGAGCGGCGGACGATCGTGGTCTCCGCGCACACCGGGGAGGGCATCGACAGGCTGCGCGAGCTGATCGCTGCCGAGCTCCCGCGGCCCGACGTCACCATCGACATCGTCGTGCCCTACACCCGCGGAGACCTCGTCCACCGCGTGCACACCGAGGGTGAGATCGACCACGAGGAGCACACCCCCGACGGCACGCGGCTGCAGGGCCGGGTCGCGCAGGCGCTCGCGGCCGAGCTCACCGGGGCGGCCGCCGGGGCCTGAGGCGACGTGGGCGGCGACGCGTCCACAGGGGTCGCCGCGGCAGTGGGTGCCCGACCGTAGACTCGGCGGGTGCCTCGCGCCTCGACCTCGACCCCCCGCCCGACCGAGGCCGAGGCGTCCGTGAGCGTGCCGGTCCCGGGTGTCGACGAGCTCCTCGACCTCGCCGTCGCCCGGCTCGGGGGCGCCCGGCGCGACGGCCAGCACGAGATGGCGGAGGCGGTCACCGCGGCGGTCGGGTCGGGGGAGCACCTGGTCGTCCAGGCGGGGACCGGTACCGGCAAGTCCCTCGGCTACCTCGTCCCGGCAGTCCGGCACGCGGTCGTCACCGACGAGCGCGTCATCGTCTCCACGGCCACCCTCGCGCTCCAGCGCCAGGTCATCACGCGCGACCTCCCGCTCGTCGCCGACGCGATCGGGTCCCGGCTGCCGCGACCCGCGCGGATCGCGCTCCTCAAGGGCTGGCACAACTACCTGTGCGCGCACAAGATCGCGGGCGGGTACCCCGTCGACGAACCGACGTTGTTCGACCTGCCGGGGGAGGCCGCAGGAGCGGCCGAGCACCCCGCGATCGGCACGTCGCGAGGTGCCGCGAGCGGCGCCGCCGCGCTCGGGGAGCAGGTGCTGCGCCTGCGCGAGTGGGCGGCCGACACCCCGACGGGGGACCGCGACGACCTCGTGCCGGGCGTGAGCGACAAGGCGTGGCGCCAGGTGTCGGTCACGGCGCTCGAGTGCCTGGGTCAGAAGTGCCCCCTGCTGTCGGAGTGCTTCCCCGACCGGGCCCGCGCCGCCGCGCGCGAGGCGGACGTCGTCGTCACCAACCACGCGATGGTCGGCATCGCGGCGACCGGTTCGCCCGGGGTGCTGCCCGAGCACGACGTGCTCGTGGTCGACGAGGCGCACGAGCTCGCCGACCGGGTGACCGCCGCGGCCACCGTCGACCTGTCCGTCCCGGCGATCGAGGGCGCGTCACGGCTCGCGCGGCGGCACGGCGGTGCCCAGACCGATCTGCTGGACGCCGCGTCCCAGGCGTTCGGGACGGTCGTCGGCGCCCTGCCCGCGGAGCGCTTCCCCGCCGGCCTGCCCGACGGCGCGCGCGAGGCCGTCGCGGCCGTGCGCGACGCCGCGCGCGAGGTGCTGAGCCGGCTGAAGCCGGAGACCGGGGTGACGAAGCCCGCGACGCCCGACACGGGGCTCAAGATGGCTCAGTCCGCCATGCTCCAGCTCTTCGAGGTCGCCGAGCGGATGGCGGCCGACCCGACGGGTCACGACGTCCTGTGGTGCTCGCGTCCGGGTGAGGGCGGGTGGACGGCGGACCGGTTCGGTGAGGGGGCGAGCCGTCTGCACGCAGCACCGCTCGGCGTCGCGGGCCTCATCCGCACCCACCTGCTCGCCGAGCGGACGGGCGTGTTCACGTCCGCGACGCTCGCCCTGGGCGGGACGTTCGAGCCCGTGGCCCGTACCTTCGGGCTCGGTGCGCAGGGCAGCGACGAGGAGCCGTCGCCGGCGTGGAAGGGGCTCGACGTCGGGAGCCCGTTCGACTACGCCCGCCAGGGCATCCTCTACGTCGCGAAGGGATTGCCCACGCCGGGGCGCGACGCCGCGACCAAGAACCAGCTCGACGAGATCGCGGCGCTCATCGAGGCGGCGGGCGGGCGGACGCTCGGGCTCTTCTCCTCCCGCCGGGCAGCGGTCGCGGCGGCGGAGGCGATGCGTGAACGACTGGACATGCCAGTCCTGTGCCAGGGGGACGACCAGCTGCCCACCCTCGTGCGCGAGTTCGCGGCGGACCCGGCGACCTGCCTGTTCGGCACGCTCTCGCTCTGGCAGGGCGTCGACGTGCCCGGGCCGTCGTGCCAGCTCGTGCTCATCGACCGGATCCCGTTCCCGAGACCGGACGACCCGGTGAAGTCCGCCCGCGCGCGGGCGGTCGAGCAGGCCGGGGGGAACGGGTTCATGCAGGTCGCCGCGACCCACGCGGCACTCCTCCTGGCCCAGGGCGCCGGGCGCCTCGTGCGGACGACGACGGACCGCGGCGTGGTCGCGGTGCTCGACCCTCGCCTCGTCACCGCCCGCTACGGCGCGTTCCTCACGCGTTCGATGCCCGGGTTCTGGCAGACGACGGACCGTGAGGTCGCTGCGGCTGCGCTCCGCCGCCTGGCCACCCTAGGCTGAGGCGACGGACCACGACTCGGAGGCGACATGACGGACACCTGGACCGATGCCGGGACGATCGCCGGGGACTCGGCGCGGCCCAGCGGCCGCCGGACGACGAAGCTCGCGATCGTCGGCGCGGGGGCCGTCGGGTCGACGCTCGCCTACGCCTCGCTCATGCGAGGTGCGGCGCGCACCGTCGCGATGCTGGACATCAACCGGGCCAAGGTGGACGCCGAGGTGCTCGATCTGCAGCACGGCATCCAGTTCATGCCGGCAGCACGGGTCGAAGGGTCGGACGACGTCGCCGTGTGTGCCGATGCGGACGTCGTGGTGGTGACCGCGGGGGCGAAGCAGAAGCCGGGCCAGACGCGCCTGGACCTCGCCGAGGGGACCATCAACCTGGTGCGCACCATCCTGCCGGGGCTCGTCGAGGTCGCGCCGGACGCGGTGTACGTCATGATCACGAACCCGGTCGACATCGTCACCTACGCGGCGCTGAAGTTCTCCGGCCTGCCACCGCAGCAGCTGTTCGGCAGCGGCACGGTGCTCGACTCCTCGAGGCTTCGTTTCCTCGTCGCCCAGCACTGCGGCGTCGCCGTCCAGAACGTGCACGCGTACATCGCGGGGGAGCACGGGGACAGCGAGATCCCGTTGTGGAGCTCCGCGACGATCGGCGGCGTGCCCCTGCTCGAGTGGTCTGGCCTCGCCGGTCAGCCGGCGTTGACGGCCGACTCGCGCGCGGAGATCGCGCGCGAGGTGGTGCAGTCGGCCTACCGCATCATCGAGGGCAAGGGTGCGACGAACTATGCGGTAGGGCTGGCCGGGACGCGCATCATCGAGGCGGTCCTCGGGGACGAGCACCGGATCCTCCCGGTCTCCTCGCTGGTCCAGGGGCTGTACGGGATCGACGACGTGTGCCTGTCGCTGCCGTCCCTCGTCGACCGCCGCGGCTGCACCGAGCGTGTCGAGCTGCCGCTCGACGATGCGGAGCTCGCCGGGCTGCGGGCCTCGGCGGACTCGCTGCGTTCGGTTGCCGCACGTTTCGGGATCTGAGATCCTGCGCAGCCTCTGACGCGCGTCAGAGGCTGCGCAGGACCGAGACCACCCTGCCGAGCACCTGGGCGTCGTCGCCGGCGATCGGGGTGTACGCGGGGTTGTGAGGCATCAGCCACACGTGCTTGTCGACGCGCTTGAACGTCTTCACGGTCGCCTCGCCGTCCAGCATCGCCGCGACGATCTCGCCGTTCTCCGCGACGTTCTGACGCCGGACGACGACCCAGTCGCCGTCGCAGATCGCGGCGTCGACCATCGAGTCCCCCTGGACGCGCAGCAGGAAGAGCTCGCCGTCGCCGACGAGCTGGCGCGGGAGCGGGAAGACGTCCTCGACGACCTGCTCCGCGAGGATCGGTCCGCCTGCCGCGATGCGGCCGACGACCGGGACGTACGACGGGACGGGGTGCGCCTCGTCGTGCTCCACCCGGTCCGGCCCGCGTACGACGTGCGGCGCGGCGTGTCGCGAGGTGTCGGGCTGGACGACCTCGATCGCGCGTGGCCGGTTGGGGTCCCGGCGCAGGTAGCCCTTGCGCTCGAGCGTCGTCAGCTGGTGCTTGACCGACGACGGGCTGGTCAGGCCGACGGCCTCGCCGATCTCTCGCATGCTCGGCGGGTAGCCGCGCTGCTCCACGCAGGCGCGGATGGTGTCGAGCACCAGGCGCTGACGTGGTGTGAGACCGTCCGGGCCGGACGAGCCGTCGGGCAGGGCGCGGACCTCCGCGAGCTCGCCCCGTGCATCCTCGCCGCGTGGTGCCATCGTCGTCTCCGCCCTCGTCAGTACGTGGACCTCCGGGTGACCTTCTGGTCGCGGTCCACCGCTCGTCCTGCGGGTCGCCGCACGGACATGTCCGGCGAACCGACCTGTGCCCAGCCTAGGGGAGGACGGCCTCCGGATCAAACACCTGTTCGACAGATTCTCGACGAGGCGCCGATTCCGTGATAGACAGTCGTACAGATGTTCGACGAACACGTGTTCGACACTCCGTCCGCGACGCGGGCTCGTGCCGGCCGGCGTTCCTGGAGCTCGTGGATCGGATCGACCGGGGAAGGCGATCCGGTCCACGCGCAGGATGGAGGACTCATGAGCACGATCGCCGCCGGGGCCACACGCCCCGGGTCTGCGGGAGAGCGCCCGGTCGATGCGCCGCTGCGCCTCACGACGCGGGGCCGGCTGGTCCTGGTGCTCCTCACCGCCGTGCTGCTCGTGCTCGCGGCCCGGGTGGGTGGCGCGGTCGCCGGCGGAGTCGGCGAGCCGGAAGAGGTGCGCGTGCACGTGGTGCAGGCGGGCGAGACCTTCTGGGCCTACGCCCAGGATGTTGCCGGTCCGGGCGACGACGTCCGGGACGTCGTGCACCGTCTGCGCGAGCTCAACGGGGCGGGGTCGTCGGAGCTGCAGGTCGGGCAGCGCGTGGTGCTGCCGGTGTCGCACGGCTGACGCCTGCCGGGCGCGGGGTCGCAAGCAGTTCGCGCACTGTGACCCGCGCCACGTCGCGAGGTAGTGACGGGGGCTTGCGCATTGCTATTAGGGCAACCTAAGTTAGTCCTACCTCGCTCGCTGGCTGGGGGGCCGGCGAGGCGAGGCGAGGACTGCGCTGAACGTCGCGCGTCCTGAACGTCGGTGCGCGAGGCGAGTCGCGCACGAGACGGGGACGGGGGCGTCCCAGACGGGGGCGGCCGGCAACGGCCGCCCCCGTCTGTCTCGCCACCCTGCTCGGGTGGCGGTAGATCGACTTCCGGACGCGCCGATCGAGTGGTCGCGCGCAGGCATGGCAAGATCGTGCCGGGGCCGGGCCAGGTGCCCGGCAGCGCGCCACGAGGAGATCGTCATGCACTGTCCGTTCTGCCGACACGCGGATTCCCGCGTGATCGACTCCCGCACGTCGGACGACGGCGCGTCCATCCGACGCCGACGCCAGTGCCCGGAGTGCAACCGCCGATTCACGACGATCGAGACGGCGAGCCTGTCGGTCGTCAAGAGGTCCGGCGTGACCGAGCCCTTCTCCAGGGAGAAGATCGTCAACGGTGTACGCAAGGCGTGCCAGGGGCGACCCGTCGACGAGGACGACCTCGCGCTGCTCGCGCAGCGGGTCGAGGAGACGATCCGTGCGAGCGGTAGCGCGGAGCTGGACGCCTACGAGGTCGGGCTGGCGATCCTGGGGCCGCTGCGCGACCTCGACGAGGTCGCCTACCTCCGCTTCGCGAGCGTCTACCAGTCGTTCGACTCCCTGGAGGACTTCGAGAGCGCGATCACCTCGCTGCGCGTGGAGCGCGACGAGCGCCGGGCCGCGCTCGAGGCGGACGCGGTCAGAGATCGCTCGAGCGCGACGCCCACAGGTTGATGCCCGTGTCGGCCGGGACGGCCGCCACGGCCGCGATCTCGGACTCCGTGAGCGACGGCACGTCGAGCGCGGCGAGCGACTCCTCCAGCTGGCGGAGCGAGCTCGCGCCGACGACCACCGAGGTGATCCGGGGGTCCCGCATTGCCCACGCGAGCGCGGTCTGAGCAAGGCTCCGGCCGTGCTTGCGCGCAAGGGCGTCGAGCCGTCGGACGTGGGCGAGGTTCTCCGGCGAGAGGAACTCCCGGCGCAGCGGCCCGCCCCGTGCCGCACGCGAACCGGGCGGGACCTCCTGGAGGTAGCGGTCGGTGAGCAGACCCTGTGCCAGTGGTGAGAACGCCACGACGCCGAGGCCCGCGCCCCCCGCGACGTCGAGCAGGCTGTCCCCGGAGGCGTCGGGCACCTCGATCCACCGGTTGAGCATCGAGTACGACACCTGCGTCACCACGAGCCGCAGACCGAGGTCGGCTGCGACGCGCAGCGCCTGTCGGGTGCGCTCGGCCGAGTACGACGAGATGCCGGCGTACCGTGCCCGCCCGCTGCGGACCGCGGTCGCGAGGGCGCCGATCGTCTCGGTCAGCGGCGTGGTCGGGTCGTACCTGTGGCTGTAGAAGACGTCGACGTGGTCGAGGCCGAGCCTCCGCAGCGACGCGTCGAGCGACGACAGCAGGTACTTGCGCGAGCCTCCTTCGCCGTACGGCCCCGGATGCATGCGGTAGCCCGCCTTCGTCGTCACGACCAGCTCCTCGCGCACCCCGCGCAGCTCACGGGCCAGGAGCCGGCCGAGGGTCTCCTCCGCCGCACCGCCCGGTGGGCCGTAGTTGTTGGCGAGATCGAGGTGGGTGATGCCGCGGTCGACGGCGCCGAGCACGATCTCGCGCTGCGTCGCGACGGGGTCGCCATGACCGAAGTTCTGCCACAGGCCCAGCGAGAGCAGCGGGAGGGCGAGACCGCTCGTCCCCGCGCGGCGGTGGGTGATCGTGCGCGGTTCTCTCGACCCCGGGTCCGACGCCTCACGGGCGGCTGCTCGTTCCACGTCCACGACCGTACCCGAGCCGGTGGCCGCCTGTGTCGACGATCACGGTGACCGCGCACGCGCCGCCCCGATATCCGCTGGCGTCCGGCTCGTCGGTACGGGAGGGTGGCGGTGGGCACCCGCCCGACGCCGTCGTGCCCAGCGACCCCGACGGCGCACCCTGACGACGAGGAGACCGTGATGGCGGCCGACCAGCAGAGCACACCGTCCGACAAGACGCCGAGCGACGAGGCCAAGGCGAAGTTCCGCGAGGCGCTGGACCGCAAGAACGCCGCGCAGCACCGGACCGCGGACGGCGAGACCAACACGGGTGCCGTGCACGGGTCGGAGACCCACGGGCCGGTCCAGCGGACGTTCCGCCGCAAGTCCGGCTGAGAGATGGCGATCAGCGATCTGGTCGCCTGAACCGGCGACCGGTCACCTCGCCGAGCGTCACCGCCACCCAGTCCTCGGTCGGCACGTCGACGACCGGCTCGAGCGGCTCGGGCGACGCCTCGACGGCGGCCACCTCGGCCGCCGTCTCGAGGCGGGCGGCCGTCCCGCGGGCCACCACGCTCCACGCGTGATCCGGCCGCACCCCGTCCCACTCGAGCGCGACGCGCGCGTTCGTGACGAGCGTCGCCAGCTTGGTCCCCGGGACGGTCCGAAAGACTGCGCGGCCCTCCTGGGTGCGCACGGTCAGCGGATAGATGTCCGGCTCGCCCCCGACGCTGAGCGCGAGCCGCGCGACGTGGGTGCCGTCGACGAGCTCCCTGCACTCGGCAGGTCCGAGGAGCTCCACGTTCTCAGGTGTGTATCCGGTCATGCCTCATGGTCACACCTGCGACCCGGACCGGGCGCGGGCCGTCGGCCCCCGACGTGCGGGACCTTCGGCCCGTCGCCCGAGCTCCGGGCGTCGCCAGGGCGTCTGCGCCCGTCCTCAGTCGAGGACGCGCAGCGCGATCGTCTGCTCCATCGCGGCGAGCGCCTCGACGACACCCGGCGCCAGACGGGCGCCCACGTCGGTCACGACGTACCCGAGCTCGCCGCGCGTGGCGAGCAGCTGGCCCTCGATGTTGGTGCCGTGCTCCGCCAGGGTCGCGTTGACCGCCGCGAGCACGCCGGGCGTGTTGCGGTGCAGGTGCGTGATGCGCGTGATCCCCGTCGTCTGCTCGAGCGCGAGGTTGGGGACGTTGACGCTCAGCGTCGTGGATCCCGTCGTCAGGTAGTCGCGGAGCTTGGACGACACGAACTGGCCGATCGCCTCCTGCGCCTCTTCCGTGGAGCCGCCGATGTGCGGGGTGAGGATCACGTTCGGCAGGCCGCGCAGCTCGGACTCGAATCTGTCGCCCTTGCGCTTGGGCTCCTCGGGGAACACGTCGACGGCCGCGCCCGCGACGCGGCCCGCGACGATCGACTCGCGCAGCGCGCCGTAGTCGACGACGAACCCGCGCGACAGGTTGAGGAAGATGGACCCGGGCCGCATGCGCGCGAACTGGTCCGCGCCGAAGAGCCCGGCGTTGCCCTGGCGGCCGTCGACGTGCAGGGTCACCACGTCCGCCTGCTCGAGCAGGTCGTCGAGCGAGTCCATGCGCCGCGCGTTGCCGAGGGCGAGCTTCTCCGACGTGTCGTAGAACACGACCGACATGCCGAGGTTCTCCGCGACGACGGACAGCTGGGTGCCGATGTTGCCGTAGCCGACGATGCCCAGCGTGCGTCCCCGGACCTCGTGCGCGCCGTCCGCCGACTTGTCCCAGGTCCCGTCGTGCAGCGCGCGGTCGCGCTCCGTGAGCCGGCGCGTGAGCGCGATGATCTCGGCGAGCGCGAGCTCGACCACGGAGCGCGTGTTCTGGAACGGCGCGTTGAAGGCCGCGACGCCCTGCGTCGCGGCGGCGGCCAGGTCGATCTGGTTGGTCCCGATGCAGAACGCGCCGAGCGCGACGAGGTCCGGGGCCTGCTCGAGCACCTTCGCGGTGACGTTCGTCTTGGAGCGGATCCCCAGCAGGTGGACGCCGTCGAGCGCGTCGATCAGCTCGGACTCGTCGAGCGCACCGGTACGGACGGTGACGTCGATCCCGGCGGCCTCGAGGTTGGCCGCGGCGAGGGGGTGGAGGTTTTCGAGGAGGAGGGCGCGTAGCACGTTCTCATGGTGCTCCTCGTCCGCGCTGCGGACCAAACTGGTCTTGACCCGCAAGACGACGTGAACGCCGCCGACACCGCCTACGACGTGACGTCGTCCAGGCCTTGGGGGAGCGGTCGCGCATGGACCACGACCAGCCGCTGCGTCGGACGCGTCGCCGCGACGTAGAGGTCCGACGCCCCGGACCGACCGCGCACGAGCTCCGCCGGCTCCACGAGCACCACGGCGTCGAACTCGAGCCCCTTGACCTCGACCGGACCCAGCACCTCGACGGGGCCGTCCTGCCCGGCGTCGGCCAGGCCGAGCCGTGTGCGCAGGTCGTCCACCCGCGACGTGGCCGCGACCACGGCGACGCGCCCGGAGTCGTCCCCGACGAACTCGGCGAGCAGCGCGTCGACCTCCGCCGCGACCGTGTCGACGACCTCGTGGGCGAGCGGGAGCTCGCCGGGGCGCGCGTCGGCGGCAGGCCACGCGTCGTCGGTCGTGGTCGTCGTCGTGACCGCGACGAGGCGCAGCGCGCCGGGTACGTCGCGGGCGGACGTCAGGGGCGAGACCGGGAGCCGGGCCGCGAGGGCGGCGCGACGCGCGGCGTCCGCGACCGCGGCGGGCGTGCGGTAGTTCACGGTGAGCTCGGCGACCCGCCAGCCGTCCCGCAGCACCGGGTCGAGCATGGCCCTCCAGGAGCGTGCTCCCGCGGCCGAGGACGTCTGCGCGACGTCGCCGACGATCGTGAACGAGCGGGTGGGGCAGCGCCGGACGAGCATCCGCCAGGCCATGGCCGACAGCTCCTGCGCCTCGTCGACGACGACGTGGCCGTACGTCCATGACCGGTCCTGGACCGCGCGCTCCGCGGTCGTCAGGCGGGGGCCCGACGACGCGAAGCGGTCGGCGAGCACGTCCGCGTCGACGAGCCCGTCGGCGCCCGAGGACTTCAGCACCTGGCGCGCGTACTCGACGTCGCGCGCGCGCTGCGCCGACTCGGCCGCGGCCTGCGCCCGCTCCGCCTGGTCGTCCTCCCCGAGGAGCTCGGCGGCCTCGTCCAGGAGCGGGACGTCCGCCTCGGTCCAGGGCGAGCCCTTCACCCGCGCGAGCAGGCGCCGGTCCGGCGCGGACATCTGGGGCGCGGCGTGCGCGAGCCGGTGCGGCTTCGCCCAGAGGTCCTCGACGAGCTGGGAGGGCGTGATCGGGAACCACGCGAGGTTGAGGGTGACGCGCACGTCGTGGTCGGCACGCAGGTCCTCCAGGAGCACCGTGCGGTCCTCGGGCGACAGCGGCTCACCCTGTGCGGTCGCGTACTGCTCGGTGAGCCGCGCGAGCATCTCCCGCACGAAGGTCACACGCGCGAGGTTGTGCGGCTTGTGGGTGCGGCGGGCCCGGGCGATCGCGTCGCGCACGTCGCGCCTGCGGATGACGAGGTCGGTCCCGTCGACCCGGACGGGCACGTCCTGCTCGGGCACCCGCTCGCGCGCGAGGACCGCACGGCGCACGACGTCGGCCATCCCCGCCCGCCCCTTGACGCGGGCGACCTCGGGGTCCTCCGGGGCCCGTGCGCTCACCCCGGGCAGGAGGTCGGCGACGGTCGTGCTCACGACCCCCGTCTCGCCGAGGGAGGGCAGCACCTGGTCGATGTAGCGCAGGAAGGAGCGGCTCGGGCCGACGAGCAGCACGCCCGAGCGCTCGAGCACCCGGCGGTGCGCGTAGAGGAGGTAGGCGGCGCGGTGCAGTGCCACGGCGGTCTTGCCCGTGCCGGGACCGCCCTGGACGACGAGACCGCCCGCGAGCTCGGACCGGATGATCGCATCCTGCTCGGCCTGGATGGTCGCCACGATGTCGCCCATGCGACCGGTGCGTCCCGCCGCCATGGCGGACAGCAGCGCGCCCTCGCCGGACAGGGTCGAGCTGCTCACGTCCTGGGCGGCGTCCAGGTCGAGGAGCTCGTCCTCCAGGCCCGTCACGCGGCGCGCGCTGGTCACCAGGTGACGTCGGCGCACGATGCCGTCCGGCCGGGCGGAGGTGGCCCGGTAGAACGCCTGGGCCGCGGGCGCGCGCCAGTCCGTGAGCAGGCTCGTGTGCTCCTCGTCGGTCAGGCCGATCCGGCCGACGTAGCGCACCTCGCCGTCGACGAGGTCGAGGCGGCCGAACGCCAACCGGTCCTCGACGGCGTCCAGCTGGGCGACGCGGTCCTCGTAGAGCGTCGCGAACGCGTCCCGCTCGCTGCGGTTCTGGGGCGAGCCGGACGGCCCGGACCGGCGGGTTCGCCGCAGCCGCTCCCGCGTCGACTCCCGCAGCTCGTCGAGCCGGGCGTACAGCCGGTCGACGACCGTCTGCTCGAGCTGGATCTCGTCCGAACGTCCCACGTGCGCCTTCCGTCGTCCTGGAGATCGGGGCCGCGGCCCGCATGCGGGTCACGGCCCGTCCGTGGCAGCCGTGCGGCAACCGGCAGCCGTCCATTATGGCGCACCGCGACCCGTCCGGACGACGGCGCGGACGTGACGAGAGGCGCTGGTCGCCGGCGGCGGCGGGTCCCGACCAGGCCGGGCCCGCGTTCTACTAGGATCGGGCCCCATGGTGGCCAGAGACGGGCGTGCAACCGGCGGGTGCGTGCGGTGACCGCACCCGACGCCCACCCCGGTGCCCTCCTCGCACCTGGCGACGAGCTGCACGTCCTGCTGGTGGAGGACGACGACGGCGACGCGATCCTCGTCGAGGAGCTCCTCGCCGACGCGGACCTGACGGTCCGGCTGCACCGGGTGCGCACGCTCGACGACGCGCTCGAGAGCCTTCAGGGCGGCCGCTTCGACTGCGTGCTCCTCGACCTGGGGCTGCCGGACTCGGTGGGGCTGTCCGGGGTCGAGCGGCTCCGGTCGGGCGCCAACCCGCCCGCACTCGTCGTGCTCACCGGGCACTCGGGGGTGGACCTGGGGGTCCAGGCCGTCGCCGCCGGTGCCGACGACTACCTCGTGAAGGGCGGGGTGGAGCCGGACCTCCTCTCCCGCTCGGTCCGCTACGCCGTGCAGCGGCGGATGTCGGCCGAGCAGCAGCGGGCGCTGTACCGCAGCCAGGTCCGTGCGGACGAGACGGTTCGCCTCGAGCGCGCCCTCCTGCCGACCCCCCTCGTCAGCGACGACCGCGTGGCCGTCATGGTCGGGTACGTCCCGGGCGGCAACGGTCTGCTCGGCGGCGACTTCTACGACGCCGTGGAGCGGCCCGACGGGTCCGTGCTGTGCGTCATCGGGGACGTCGCGGGCCACGGCCCGGACGAGGCGGCGCTGGGCGCGACCCTGCGCACCGCGTGGCGCACCCTCGTGCTGGCCGACACGGACTCGCACGACGTGCTGCCGCTCCTCGAGCGCGTGCTCGTGCCGGAGCGCGCACGACCAGAGGTCTTCGTCACGCTCTGCCAGGTCGTGATCGCTCCCGGGCGCACCCACGCCGACGTGTACCTCGCCGGGCACCTCGCGCCCATCGTGCTGCGCGACGGCGCGAGCCTCCTGGAGACGCCGGCGCGCGGGCGTGCGCTCGGCGTCCCGGTCCCCGGCGGCTGGCGGGCACAACGGGTCGAGCTCGACGAGCCGTGGGCGATCATGCTGTACACGGACGGGCTCGTGGAGGCGACGGTGGCCGGGGCGATCGGCGAACGGCCCGACGAGCGCTGCCCGCGCCCGCGCGCACCGCGCCCCGCGCGGGTCGGTGTCGAGGGCCTGCGACAGCTGGTCGACACCGCGCTCGCCGACGGGACGGACGGCATCGTGGAGCGCGTCATCCGCCGGGTCCGGACGTTGCACGGGGGTCCGCTGGTCGACGACGCCGCGGTGCTCGTCGTCGGGTGGGGCGGTCCCGACGACGGCCGGCCGGGTGGTCGGTCGGCCAGCCTCGCCGACTCCGTGGAGTGGGACCGGTGACCCGCGAGCGTCGCACGGCCACGCTGCGTCGCCGGTTGGGCTGGGCTCTCGTCGCGGCAGGCATCGTCGTCCTCGCGGTGCTCATGACGTCCGTGCTCGCCCTGGCGCGGGTCCTCGCCCTGCAGGACGAGGTCACGGGCGTGTACTTCGGCGCCGTGTCGCAGGCGGACACCGCGTACGTCGCGCTCCTGGACGCCGAGGTCGCGGTCCGCAGCTACGGCGCCACGGGCGACCCGACGGCGCTCGAGGCCTTCGACCGCGTCGTCGGCCCGGGGGGCTCGATCCAGATCGCGGACCCCGACGAGCTGCAGGCGATCGACCAGGACGACGTGCTGGTGGGAGCCGCCGAGGCGGCGAACGCGTCGGTCGCCCGGTGGCTCACCGAGTACGCCGAGCCGACGATCACCGCGACGGCGGATAGCGGACCGGACGTCGTCCCGCCGGACGACGAGCTCGAGGGGCTCACCCTGTTCGCGCAGGCCCGGAGCGACACGACGAGCTACGCCAGCGCGCTGCACGCGCAGAGGGTCGCGGCGGTCGAGGCGCTCGACCGCTGGAACCGGGTGCTCTTCGGCAGCGTCCTGGTGCTCGTCGGCGTGGCGCTCGCCGTCGGCATCATCCTGTGGGTCTGTCTCAAGCGATGGGTCACCGATCCGCTGGGTGACCTCGCGCACCAGGTGCGGCTCGTGAGCTCGGGAAGCCTGGAGCGGCCGGTCGTGACGTCGGGGCCGGCGGAGATCGCCGAGCTCGCGCAGGACGTCGAGCACATGCGCGTCGAGCTCGTGCAGCAGGTGGCGCTGATCTCCGCGGCCCGCGAGGACGTCGAGACCTCGCACGAGCTCCTCGCGCAGCGTTCGCAGGACCTCGAACGCTCGAACCGCGACCTCGAGCAGTTCGCCTACGTCGCGTCCCACGACCTGCAGGAGCCGCTGCGCAAGGTCGCGAGCTTCACCCAGCTCCTCAAGAAGCGCTACGGCGGCCAGCTCGACGACCGCGCCGACCAGTACATCGACTTCGCCGTGGACGGCGCCAAGCGGATGCAGCGCCTCATCCAGGACCTCCTCGGATTCTCCCGGGTCGGGCGGAACGGGAACGAGCGGGTCGACGTCGACCTCGAGGCCGAGCTCGCGTCGGTTCTCGACGAGTTCTCGGAGACGATCTCGCAGGCCCGCGCGAGCGTCGACCACGACCCGCTCCCGGTCGTCGTCGGGGAGCGCGCGCTCCTGCGTCAGCTCCTCGCGAACCTGGTGGGCAACGCGCTGAAGTTCCGCAGTCCCGAGCGCGACCCGGTCGTCCGTGTGGGCGTCCGGGCGCACGCGACCCACTGGGAGATCTCGGTGGCGGACAACGGCATCGGCATCGACGCGCAGTACGCCGAGCGGGTCTTCGTGATCTTCCAGCGGCTGCACGCGAAGGACGTCTACGAGGGGACCGGGATCGGGCTGGCGCTGTGCAAGCGCATCGTCGAGTACCACGGCGGACGCATCTGGATCGACCCGCGCGAGGACGGCACGACGGTCCGGTTCACGCTCGCGCACGCCTACGTGCACGCGCAGGTCGGCTACGCTCGCACCGACGCCCGCGAGGACGCCCCGCCGGGCGAACGTCAGGACGACGAGGAGAGCACTGCATGAGCAACGGCCATACGGCGATCGACGTGCTGCTGGTCGAGGACGACCCGGGGGACGTGCTGATGACCCGCGAGGCGTTCGAGGACCACAAGGTCACCAACCGGTTGTCGGTGGTCTCGGACGGTGTCAGCGCCCTCGAGTTCCTGCGCAAGCAGGGCGCGCACCGTGACGCACCGACCCCGGACCTCATCCTCCTCGACCTGAACCTGCCGCGGATGGACGGCCGGGAGGTCCTCGCCGAGCTCAAGGCGGACGATGCCCTGCGCAAGATCCCCGTCGTCGTGCTGACGACGTCGGAGGCGGAGGAGGACGTCGTCCGCAGCTACTCGCTCCACGCCAACGCTTACGTCACCAAGCCGGTCGACTTCGACCGGTTCATCGACGTCGTGCGCCAGATCGACGACTTCTTCGTCTCCGTCGTGCGGCTGCCGGGTCGCTGAGCCCACTCCGGACGACCGTGGAAGGTTCTGCCGTCCTCGTGCGTTGACGAGACCGGAACCCGCTGCCGAGTGCCGCGGACCGTCCTGTACCGCGGACGGCCTGACGAGGAGGACTCATGCTGGACCCCCGGGGAATCTACGAGGTCGACGAGGCCGTCGTCGCCCGACTGCTGCCGTCGCCTGCGGAGCCGGGCACCGGTCCCGTCCTGCTCCACGCGGTGGCCGGGTTCGTGGACGCGGGCAAGGCCGGTGAGCTGGCGGTGGAGCACCTGCTCGGCTCGGGTGAGGTGACCCGCGTGGCGACGTTCGACGCCGACCAGCTCCTCGACTACCGGTCCAAGCGGGCTTCCATGACGTTCAGCACCGACCACTGGTCCGACTACGACGAGCCGCACCTGGTGATCGACCGCATCGAGGACGCGGACGGGACCGGGTTCCTGCTGCTCCACGGTACGGAGCCCGACACCCAGTGGGAGCGCGTGGCCGCGGCGGTGCGACAGGTCGTGGAACGGCTGGGCGTGTCCTTGACCGTCGGGTTCCACGGGATCCCCATGGGGATCCCGCACACGCGCCCGCTCTCGGTGACGGCCCACGCGACCCGGCCCGAGCTCCTCGGGGACCACTCGTCGTGGTTCGGGACCGTGAAGGTGCCGGCAAGCCTGGCGGCGCTCCTTGAGCTGCGGCTCGGTCGTGCAGGTCACGACGCCGTCGGCTACACGGTCCACGTCCCGCACTACCTCGCCCAGTCGTCGTTCCCGCCGGCCGCCGTGGTCGCGCTGGAGCAGGTCCAGCGCCTCACCGGGCTCGACCTGGGCGTCGACGGGCTCGCCGCGGCCGCCCAGGAGGCGACGCAGGAGGTCGAGCGCCAGGTGGGGGAGTCGGAGGACGTGGCCGCGGTGGTGCGTGCCCTCGAGGAGCAGTACGACGCGTTCGCGCGCTCGGTCGGCCGCACGAGCCTCCTGGCGGAGTCCGCGCCGATCCCGACGGCCGAGGAGCTCGGGGCCGAGTTCGAGCGCTTCCTCGCCCAGCAGTCGGGGGACTGACGGGGATCAGCCGTCGTCGCTCGACCGGACCGCACCGCATCGCCGTGCGTGAAACCGTGGCGTGCGCGGCGCACCCCGTGCCACACTGTGACCCGTTGCAGTGACGTGCTTTGCGTGCGGCGGCCCTGGTGCAGGACTCATGGTCCTCTGGGGGTGGTCGGCGCGCGGCGCGCGGTGCGACGGACGGGGCGGACGACGGGTCCGCTCGCTGATGTCCCCGGACGGACAGAAGGTCAGAGGAACAGCATGGCGCAGGGTTCTGTGAAGTGGTTCAACGCCGAGAAGGGTTTCGGCTTCATCGCGCAGGAGGGCGGCGGTGCCGACGTCTTCGTGCACTACTCGGCGATCGAGACGCAGGGGTACCGCACCCTCGAGGAGGCGCAGCGGGTCGAGTTCGAGATCACCCAGGGCCCGAAGGGCCCGCAGGCGGAGCAGGTCCGTCCGCTCTGACGCCGCTGCCACCGTGCAGCGGCGGGCCGTCCCACCACGGTCCACCCACAAGGAGCCGCGTCCCCCCGGGGGGCGCGGCTCCTTCGTGTCGGGGCCTCAGGCGTCCGTGGCCGTCGTCGATGGGTCGCGGTACGCGCTCGCCGAGCCCGCGAAGGCGTCGAGCTCGGGGCCGGTCAGGAGGTGGGCGGGCTGGGCCAGCGACCGCGCGGCCCGGGTGAGCGCGGGAGCGTCCAGCTCGACCGCGTCGTCCGCGCCCGCCCGGACTGCCGCCAGGACGACGTTCCCGTAGCGGCGGCCCTTGAGCTGGCCGGGCTCGGCGACGAGGCCGAGCGCGCCGGTAGACGGGTCGGTGCCGCCGCGGAACGCGTCGCGCAGCGTCGCGACCTCCCGTCGTGCGCGGGTCAGCGGGGGGCGGTCGGCGCAGTTCGCGAGATAGACACCACCTGGGCGCAGGATCCGGCGGACGGCATGAGCCGCCTCGAGCGTGACGAGGTGCTCCGGAGTCGTGTCGGGGGCGAAGACGTCGCGCACGACGACGTCGAACGCCGCGTCGCCGAGCGTGCCGAGCGCGTGGCGTGCGTCGTCGGCCCGCAGTCGCAGCCTCGGCGCACGGGGCAGGTCGAACCACTCCCGGACGAGGACGAGGAGCTCGGCGTCGAGGTCCACGCCGAGCTGGCGCGAGCCCGGCCGGGTGTGCTCGACCCAGCGCGCGAGGCTGCAGCCGGCGGCGCCGAGGTGCAGGACACGCAGCGGACCGGCCGGGAGCGCGTCGATCACCACCGCCATCTGCTGCATGTACTCGAAGGCGAGGAAGCCCGGGTCCGACAGGTCGAGGTGTGAGCTGGGAACCCCGTTCACGAAGAGGGTGACCGCGTCCGGGCGGTCCCGGTCTCGTTCGACGCGAGCCGTGCCTGTGCTCGTCGGTACCTCGCCGGTCGGCAGGTCTCGCACGTCGGCGGTCGATCCGGCCTGCGACCTGCGGCGTCGTGCCGGTGTGGGTGGCTCGGAGGAGCCTGGTGCACGTCGCGGACGGTCGGAGGGTCGAGCCATGACCCCACCGTACGGGCCGAGAGGCGCCGTGCGGACATCGTCGGACGAGTGTGGACCGGCATTGACAGGAATCGAACAGGTGTTCGATAGTGGTACCGGGAGGTGCAGCATGGCGCAGCGTGCAGCGACGTCGGGGCGGGCAGAGGTCTCGGTGGCCCGTGCAGCCGCCGGCCAGGTGTGGGCGCAGGTCGACGTCCCTTCGGACGTGCGCAGGGGCATCGCCCGTGCGGACGCGGAGCTCGTGGCCGCGCGACTCGCAGGCGACCCCGCGGAGCGGTTCGTCCACTCGCACCTTGGGGCGCTGCGGGCGGCTGCTGCGATCGTCCTCCTGCGGTCCCGGCCCGCGCGCCGGGGTCGGACGAGGTCCGTGTGGGACCAGCTCGCCGACGCCGAGCCGGGGCTCGCGGCGTGGTCGGTGTACTTCGCGAGCGGCGCACGGGTCCGTGCCTCGATCGACGCGGGACGGTTCGACGCGGTGGACGCACGCCGCGCGGACGAGCTGCTCGCGTGCGCGGAGGACTTCCGCGACGAGGTCGCGATGCTCGTCGACCCCGAGGCCGGCTTCGTCCGGCTCCCCGGGCTGCGGTCGGCGGCGTCGTGAGCGTCGGACGGCTCGGCCGGTCCCGATGAGCCGCGGTCCACGGGCCTCCGTCCGGCGTGACTGGGGCCAGGACGAGGACGGCTGCTCGATCCTCCATCTCGACATGGACGCGTTCTTCGCGTCGGTCGAGCTGGCACGCCGCCCCGAGCTCGTCGGTCGGCCCGTGATCGTGGGCGGTGCGGAGCGGGGCGTGGTGCTCGCGGCGACCTACGAGGCCCGCGCGTTCGGCGTGTACTCGGCGATGCCGATGGTGACGGCACGCAGGCTGTGCCCGCAGGCGGTCGTCGTGCCGCCGGACCACCGGCGGTACCAGGAGGTCTCCCGCTCCGTCATGGAGATGCTCCACGACGTCACGGCGATCGTGGAGCAGGTGAGCATCGACGAGGCCTTCCTCGACGTTCGGGGTGCTCGTCGCCGGCTCGGGCCGCCGACGGTCATCGCCGCTGGCCTGCGGCGCCGGGTGAGCGAGGAGCACGGGGTGACGTGCTCGGTCGGGATCGCGTCGACCAAGTTCGTCGCGAAGCTCGCGTCCACCCACGCCAAGCCCGACGGGATGATGCTCGTCCCGGTGGGTGCGACCGTAGGTTTCCTGCGCGCCCTGCCGGTGGGTGCGCTCTGGGGCGTGGGGGAGCGCACGGAGCAGGTCCTCGCGCGCTGGGGCGTGCGCACGGTCGCGGAGCTCGCGGACACGGACGTGGCGACCCTGCAGGCGGCGGTCGGCAAGATCGCCGGCGCGCACCTGCACGACCTCGCGTGGGGACGGGACCCGCGTCCCGTCCGGCCCGAGCGGTCCGAGCGGTCCATCGGGGCCGAGACGACGTTCCCTCACGACCTGCACGACCTGGACCAGGTGGCGGCCCACCTGCTCACCCTGTCCGACAGGTGCGCCGGACGGTTGCGCGCGCAGGGCCTGCTCGCCCGGACCGTGAGCGTCAAGGTGCGTACGAGCGACTTCCGGACGTTGACGCGCTCGCGGACGCTCGTGGCGCCGACGGACGTCGCCCGCGAGGTCTACCTCCTGGCCCGAGAGATGCTCGCCGGTGTGGATCTGCGCGGCCTGCCCGTCCGCCTCGTCGGCGTCCGGGCAGAAGGGCTGGAGGCACGAGCGGACGCCGCGGTGCAGCCGACGTTGGAGGAGGCCGTGACCGGATCGGGGGTCGCGCGCCGTCGCGTCGAAGAAGCGGTCGACGCCGTCCGGGGCCGGTTCGGGGTGAGATCCATCGCGATGGGCCCCGGAAAAGCACGCTCGACTACCACGCCTGCGGATGTCGATCTATCCTGAGGGTGACACTCGACGAACGCAGAGAAACGGGGTGCTCATGCCTCTGTCTGAGTACGAGCAGCGGGTACTGGAGCAGATGGAGCGCGCGCTCACCTCGGATGACCCGCGGTTGGCCAACACGCTCCAGTCGCCGCGGCGACGATCGGTCTGGCGCTATGTGCTGGCCGGAGCAGGGGTGGTGGCAGGTCTCCTGCTCCTGGTGCTGGGTGCTGCGACGTCGCAGACCTGGCTCGGAGTCGTCGGATTCGTGCTGATGTTCGCCGGCGTGGTCCTCGTCTTCCAGGCGCCGCGAAGCCCGAAGACGGGTCCGGTCGGCACGGTCGAGAGCGACGGCACCGTCCGTCGTGCGCAGCCCGCCTCCAAGCGATCAGGGGGCCACGGCTTCCTCAACCGCCTCGAGGAGCGGTGGGAACGGCGTCGCGAGCAGGATGGTCGCTGAGAACGTCCGCCGTTCCGCTCGCAGCCGTCTCGACGAGCTCGCGCAGCAGGGTGGGGTCGGACGTGCTGACGCGGCGCTCGTAGCGCTCTGACTCGAGCGCGCTCGACAGCCCGACCAGCGCCTCGACGGTGCGGTCGTCCAACCTGCCGTCGGACAGCTCGGCGACGCGTTCGGCGACGACTCTCGGCATCGCGCGGGGCGTCGTCGACGGCGGCACCACGACCCCGAGGCCGGCGAGCCGCTCGAGGAGGACGGTCCACGCGTCCTCAGCGTCCCGGTACCGGTGCGCTGAGGCGCGCCTGCGGGAGACGAGCCAGAGTCCGAGGCCGATGAGGGCGAGGACGAGGACGACCGTCGACGCCACGAGCACCCAGGTGGACTCGTCCTGTGCGCCTGCGGGCATGCCGCCGACGTCGCCGGACGGTGCCGAGGGCCCGTCCGAGGCAGAGGACGACGGTGTCGCCGTGCTGGTCGGCACCTCGTCCGGGGCCTCGGTCTGGGGCCCCGGCGAGTCGGCGGTGGGGATCGCCCAGCTGGGAGCGGCACCGGTCTGCTGCGCCGGGGTCGGTTCGAAGCGGACCCATCCCTCGCCGGGGAAGTACAGCTCCGGCCAGGCGTGCGAGTCCCTCCCCGTGACCGCAAAGCTGGAGTCGCCGACCGCGGTCCCCGGGAGGAACCCGACCCCCAGCCGCGCGGGGATCCCGAGCGTGCGCGCCATCATCGTCATCGACGTGGCGAACTGCACGCAGTAGCCGGTGCGGTCCTGGAGGAAGTCCCACACGGCGTCGCCGGTCTCCCCGGGTGCGACCTCGGTCGAGTACGTGAAGCGAGACGTGTCGCGGAAGTACTCCTGGAGCGCCAGCGCCTGGTCGTACCGGGTCTCCGCGGACCCCACGACCTCGGTGGTGAGGTCGCGGATGTCCTGGCCGTGCGCCGAGTCGGGGACGTCGAGGTAGTTGGGGTCGTCGGGGTCGGCGCCACCGGCGGCCCGGAGCATGTCCGCGCTCAGCGCCCGGGGGTACGTGCGCATCGAGTAGCTCATGCCGTCGCGCGTCGAGGTCTCGCCGAGCACCTCGTCCCGCACCGCGTCGTACGCCCACTCGTCGGTGGCGTCGAGCGTGCGTGGTTCGGTCGGCAGGGGAAGCTTGGTGTCACGCAGGGAGGCGAGCGTGACCTGGAGGTCGAGCGGTTCGCCGGGCTCGATCTCCTCGGGCCACAGGATCTCGTCCGGCGACTCGACGGGCTCGCCCTCGCGGTCGGCGCCACGACGCCAGTTGGTCCCGTCGAACCCCGTGAGGGTGAACATCCGCAACGGACCCGGGTCGGCCTCGCCGTCGACCGCGTAGCGCAGCACGACCTGCCCCGAGCGCTCGTCGAGGTTGCGTCGCATGTCGAGGTCGTCGGAGAGGCGGACCGTCTGACCGGTCGAGGAGAACAGGCGCGACCACGACGACGACGCGAGGCCGGGCAGGTCCGCGCTCGCCGACCCGACGCCCAGCCCGGCGAGGGCGACGACGAGCGCGCCCGCCACCACGCCGGCCGCACGCAGCCCGCCGGTCGTGCCGCGTCGCCCGCGCCCGCCGGTCGCGGAGAGCCGGCGCACCGCGCGGTGCGGGTTGTCGAGGGCGAGCAGGACGACGAGCGCGGCGACGGTCGCCACGAACGCGACCGGCGAGATCTCGCCCGCGATCACCAGGCCGGGCACCCACAGTGCGAGGAGCGGCAGGGCGGCGACGGCCCCGAGCCGGAGGCCGCCCGCCACGAGGTCGGCGACGAGGAACACGACGAGGGCGCCGCCGACGACGAGGAGCTCGATCGGCAGGCTCGGGTCGATCGGCGCGACCTCGGCGACGGTGAGCTCGCGTGCGGTCTGGAGGCGGGAGACGAGGCGGTCGACGTTGCTGAGGCCGATGAGCAGCGAGAACCGGTCCGTCGGGCCGCCGTACAGACCGAGGAGCGCCCACGCGGCGGCGATCGCGCCGGCGAGCGTCGGCAGGAGCGCGGCGGGAGGCGCCAGGACCTCGTCGCGCGCAGCGTGCGAACGCTCGAGCGCGAGCCGCACGAGCCCGGTCACGACGGCGAGCACGAGGACCGCGCGGACCGTCGTCGCCACCCAGGTGCCCGGCCCGACCACGGCGCCGAGCGACGACGTCGACGCGATCGTCGCGACGGCGACGCACGCGCTCGTCCCGAGGACGCGCGTCGTCCTGCGTGCGGGGGTCTCGACGGACGTCGTCATCGGTGGGTCTCCACGATCCGGGACCAGGCGTGCTCGATCGACGTGCCGGGCTCGACGAGCGCGACGTGCCAGCCGGTCGAGCGCAGGGACGAGACGGTCTCGGAGGCGTCCGAGCGCCCGGTGCCACGGTCCGGTGGTTGCGCGACCAGCGCCCAGTGCGGCGCCTCACCGGCCAACGACGACACCGCGTGCCGGGACACGGGTCCCAGGGGACCGAGGACAGCGACCGTCATCTCGCCCGGTCGCCGGGCGGTGCGCAGCGCCTCGGCGGTGGCGCGCACGGCACGGTCTGCCGCCGTGATGCCGACGTGCCCCCGGAGGTCGACCGTCGAGTCGAGCAGGTCGGCGGCCCCCTCGCCGCCGCGGCTCACGTGGAAGCCGGAGTCGTCAAGGACGGGCGCCGCCGTCGTGGGGACCAGCCGGACCGGGTGCCCGGCCTGGACGAGCGCGACCGCGATCGAGGCCGCCAGGTCGACCGCCCACTCGCCGTCGGCGACGGCCTGGCCGGCACCGTGCACCAGGTCGGGGTTCGGCAGGAGCCCGCGGTCGAGCAGCACCGTGACGGGCGGGAGCCCGGCGCTCTCGTCGGAACGGACCATCAGGTGCCCGTGCCGAGCCGCGCTGGCCCAGTGCACGCGCCGAGGGTCGTCGCCGGAGACGTACTCGCGCAGCACCGAGTCGTCGCTCGAGGCGAGGCGTGCGCCCGACGTCGACCGCTCGTGCTCACCGAAGGCGCGGGTGCCCCGCACGGACAGCTCGACGGTGCGCGGCCAGACCGCGACGAGGGTGGTGCCGCCGAGCTCCTGGGTGGCGCTCACCAGCCCCAGCGCGTCGACCTGGGTCGTCAGCAGCGGACCGAGGGGCCACCGTCCGCGTCGCGTCGGGCGCAACCGGTAGCGCACCGTGACGTGGTCGTCGTGCGTCGTGACCCGGGCGCGCAGGGCTCCCCGGTCGCACAGCTCGTGCGCCGCCTGCTCGCTGATCCGCAGGCGGGAGAGCACGCCGACGGCCGTCGCCGACTGTCGTGCGGCGCGGACGGTGAGCCGTGCGGTGGTCACCTGCTCGCGGACGGTCGGGCTCGGGGTCACGCGGCGAGCGACGCTGAGAGCGCCGCGGCCGCGGTCGACGCGGCGAACGGTCATCCAGCACCAGGCGGCCACGACCACGAGGATCCCTGCCCCGCCCAGCCCGACGAGGTCGGGCAGGTTCAGCACCACGCCGATGATTGCGAGCACAGCGCCGGCGACGAGCAGGCCGAGCCCGCGGGAGGTCAGACGGGCACGGGCGAGCGCACGGCGGTGACGCAGCGCCTCGATCGCGGGTCGCGTGCGCATGTCAGCGCCGCTCGGCGGCTTCCAGCGCGGGGATGGCGGTCTGCGCGACGATCGACGCGACGACCGCGCCAGCGTCCTGCCCGGACAGCCGGGTCTCGGTGGTGAGCACGAGGCGGTGGGCGAGCACGGGCAGGGCGAGGAACTGCACGTCGTCGGGCAGCACGTGCTCGCGACCGTCCATGGCGGCGACCGCCTTCGCGGCCCGCAGGAGCTGCAGGGACGTGCGGGGCGAGGCGCCGAGGCGCAGGCCCGGGTGCTGGCGGGTCGCGCCCACCAGGTCGAGGACGTATCGCTTGACCGCCGTGGAGGCGTGCACGGAACGCACGAGGCGTGCGAACCGCAGCACGCTCGCCCCGTCCGTGACGGGGCGCAGGCGGTCGAGCGGGTCGTCCGTCTCCTGGAGGTCCAGCATGCGCAGCTCGGCGTCGGCGTCGGGGTACCCCACGCTCAGGCGCGCCATGAACCGGTCGCGCTGGGCCTCGGGGAGCGGGTACGTGCCCTCCATCTCCACCGGGTTCTGCGTCGCGACGACGAGGAACGGGCTGGGCAGTGTGTGCGACGTGCCGTCGACCGTCACCTGGCCCTCCTCCATGCACTCGAGCAGTGCCGACTGGGTCTTCGGCGAGGCCCGGTTGATCTCGTCGCCGATCACGATGTTCGCGAACACCGGTCCGCGCCGGAACTCGAACTCGTGGTCGGCCGCGCGGTAGATGTTCACGCCGGTCAGATCGCTCGGCAGGAGGTCCGGGGTGAACTGGATCCGACCTGCCTGGCAGTCGATGGTCCGCGCGAGCGCCTTCGCGAGCGTCGTCTTGCCGACGCCCGGGACGTCCTCGAGCAGGAGGTGGCCCTGCGCCAGCAGCACTGCCAGCGTGACCGTCACGAGGTCGGGCCGGCCCGTGACCACGGACTCGATGCCCGCCCGGATCCGGCTCGCGGTCTCGACGAGCTCGTCCATGCCGGGGAGGTCGTCGTCCGTCGTGGCGACAGGGGCGATGTCGGGGAGCACGGGGACCTCCGTCGTCGGGGGGCGGTCGTGGGTGCGATCGCACCAGGGGTACGAGCCTAGTAGACGTTCGGGGACCCGCAGACCGTGGCCGTCCCGCGGCCGGCGCCCACCGCCGCGACGTCGGGCCGGGACGCCCCGGCAGCGGGCTCCTCCGTGGGCCGGGGACCGCACTCGGTCGCGTCTCCACGAGGTCGCGGCCGGACGCGGCGACGCGCCGTGGGGAGTTCTGCCCTCCACCCTGCCCCACCTGCCCTCACCTGGGACGACACCGGTGCAGCGGGTGAAACCCGGTGCGTTCGACGCGAGCGGTGGAGGGAAGTGGAGTACCGTGGAGGACGATGGAGCAGGAGGGGAGGTGCCAGGTGCATGTCCGGTTTCGTGGACGACCTGATCAGCGGTTCCTCCGGCCTGCTCCTGGGGACCTTCACCCCGCGGCTGGACGACAAGGGGCGGCTCATCCTGCCCGCCAAGTTCCGCCCGCGGCTCGCCCCGGGGCTCGTCATGACGCGGGGGCAGGAGCGCTGTCTCTTCCTGCTGCCGATGGACGAGTTCCGGCGGATGTACGACCAGGTGCGGCAGGCCCCCGTGACGAGCAAGCAGGCCCGCGACTACCTGCGCGTGCTCCTGTCGGGCGCGAGCGACGAGATCCCGGACAAGCAGGGTCGGGTCTCGATCCCCGCTCCGCTGCGTGCCTATGCGGGGCTGGACCGGGAGGTCGCGGTCATCGGGGCGGGCACACGTGTGGAGATCTGGGACGCCCAGGCCTGGGAGACGTACCTCGCCGAGCAGGAGTCCGCGTACGCAGACACCGCCGAGGAGGTGTTCCCCGAGCTGCGCTTCTGAACCTGCCGATCACCTGGCACCCGTCCGGTGAGGTCTCCTCCCGCCCGTTCTGACGCACTTCCCCGGCGCCAGAAGGACGCGGAGGGAGACCTGACCGGACGGTCACGCCGACCGTCCCGCGACCGCTACCCGAGACCTGCAAAGCCCGAGACCTGCGAAGCCCGACGGAAGGAGAAGACGTGACCACCACACCCGGCAGCACCGGCAGCACCGACGACGACGCCGCCGAGCGTCATGTCCCCGTCCTTCTGCAGCGCTGCGTCGACCTGCTCGCCCCGGCGCTCGCCGCCCCGGGTTCTGTCCTCGTCGACTGCACGCTCGGCATGGGCGGTCACACCGAGGCCGTGCTCGACCAGGTGCCGACCGCACGTGTCGTCGGGATCGACCGGGACCCCGAGGCGATCGCGCGTGCGTCCCGACGCCTCGCGCGGCACGGCGAGCGCTTCCGTGCCGTGCACGCCGTGTACGACGAGATCGACGAGGTCGTGGCCGACGTGGTCGGTGCGCCCGTCCAGGCGGTCCTGATGGACCTCGGCGTCTCGTCGCTGCAGATCGACGAGGGCGAGCGGGGCTTCTCCTACGCTCAGGACGCGCCGCTCGACATGCGGATGGACCCGAGCGCAGGCCTGACGGCGGCGGACGTGCTCAACACCTACGACGAGCGCGACCTGACGCGCATCCTGCGGGAGTACGGCGAGGAGCGGTTCGCGCCGCGCATCGCGCGCGGCGTCGTGCGACGCCGGGCCGAGCGTCCGTGGGACCGCAGCGCCGACCTCGTCGACCTGGTGCGCGCGTGCATCCCGGCCGCGACACGAAAGACGGGCGGGAACCCGGCCAAGAGGACGTTCCAGGCGTTGCGGATCGAGGTGAACCAGGAGCTCGAGGTACTCGCGCGCGCCGTCCCGGCAGCGGTCGACGTCCTCGCCGTCGGCGGGCGGGTCGTCGTCGAGTCCTACCACTCGCTCGAGGACCGCATCGTCAAGCGTGAGCTCGCCGCTGGTGCGACCAGCAGCGCCCCTCCGGGGCTTCCCGTCGTGCCGGCCGACGACGAGCCCTACCTGAGGCTCGTGACCCGTGGTGCGGAGGAGGCGGACGAGGCGGAGCGCGAGCGCAACCCGCGGTCCGCCTCGGTCCGCCTGCGGGCCGCTGAACGCACCCGGCCGACACCACAGCACCGACGACCCCGCCGGGACCACGGCAGACCAGGGGAGAGGACCACATGAGCGCATCGACCTCCGCGGCCACGAGCCGCACGGCGGCACGTCCGGCACGCTCGGCACCCGGGACCGCGTACCCTCGCCCCGCCGGCCGTCCGGCACTGACCGCCCTGCCCGGCGGCGCCGCCGAGCGCGGTGCGCGCTCGCGCCTCGAGCTGGTGCGCGCGCCGCTGCAGGCACGCTCCAAGGTCCCGTTCCTCGTCGTGTGCATGGCGGTGCTCGGGTCCGCGCTGCTCCTCGCCCTCGTGCTCAACACCTCGATGGCGCGCGGCTCGTACGAGATGTCCGAGCTGCGCCGCGACGCGGGCCGGGTAGCCGAGGACACGCAGTCGCTCCAGGCGCAGCTGTGGGAGGCCAAGGCCACGCTGCCGGAGAGCGCCCGCAAGCTGGGGATGGAGGAGGCCAAGGACCCGGCGATGCTGCGGCTGGCCGACGGTGCCGTGGTCGGCGGGACGGCGGCCGACGAGGCGAAGCCGTGACGACGCGCGGACGTCCGCCGAGCGACCCCGCACGCGGGGCTCGCACGGGGACCTCAGCGCGGTCGACCGGGCGCCCGTCGACCGGGCGCCCGTCGACCGGGCGTCCTGCGGCCCGGACCGTCTCCGGTGCTCCCGGACGCACGGGCGGTTCGAGCGCGACCCGCGACACCACGGCACGCGGGACCTCGAGCCGCGGGACCACGAGCGGCAGGAACACGACCAGCGGGAGCACGTCGCGCTCGACGGGCAGGGCGGCCGGGGGCGCGGCCCGCGCGTCGACCGCCGCGTCCCGGTCGGGCGGACCGGCGCGCGGTGCCACGGTGCGCTCGCGCGGGTCGCAGCCCCCCTCGCGCCCCTCGCGCCGGTCCCGTCCGCCGCGCGAGCCCGGCCGCCCCGAGCGCCGCCAGCGCTGGCTGATGGTCGCCACGGCGATCGTCGTGACGGTCTTCGTCGGCCGCCTGGTGCAGGTCCAGGTGTTCGAGGGATCGGCGCTCGCGCAGGACGCGCGAGAGGAGCGGCTGCGGTCGTCGACGATGCTCGCGCACCGCGGGGACATCGCGGACTCCGACGGGGTCGTGCTCGCCACGTCGGTCGACCGGTACACCGTCGTCGCCGACCAGAAGGTGATCGCCGACTTCGAGCCGCGCGAGCGCGACGTCGTCGACGGGAAGCCGCTCACCGAGGGCGGTGCGGTGGGACTGGCGAAGCTCCTCGGACCGGTGCTGGGACGCTCCGCGCCGGAGCTCGCAGCCGAGCTCAACGGGACCTCGCGCTACAAGGTTCTCGAGCGCGACGTCGTCCCGGAGGTGCAGCGCGCGATCACCGACCTCGACGTTCGGGCGTACATCATCACCGAGGCGACGAGCGAGCGCACCTACCCGGCGGGCACGGTCGCGGGCAACCTCGTCGGCTACGTCAGCTCCGACCAGGCCGGCCTGGGCGGCATCGAGGCCGCGTACGACGACGTCCTCGCGGGGACGCCGGGGTCGCGGGAGTGCGAGGTCGGACGGGGCGGCCAGCTCATCCCTACGGGCGAGTGCACGTCCGTCGACCCGGTGCCCGGCGAGGACGTGCGGCTCACGGTCGCCCGGGACGTGCAGTGGAAGGCGCAGGACGCGGTCGACCGGGCCGTGCACGAGACGGGCTCGGACTTCGGGATCGCGGTCGTGGAGAAGGTCGACACGGGCGAGATCCTCGCGCTCGCTGACTCGGGGACGGTGAACCCGAACGACCGCACGACGGACGCTGTGTCATTGCCGAGCCGGGCCGTGTCGAACGTGTTCGACCCGGGGTCGACGGGCAAGGTCGTCACCATGGCGGCGGCGCTCGAGGGCGGGTACGCCGAGGCGGACACGCAGTTCGAGGTCCCCTACCTGTACACGACGGCCAACGGCCAGACGTTCAAGGACTCGCACGAGCACGGGGTCGAGCGGCTCACCCTCGCGGGGGTGCTCGCCGAGTCGTCCAACACGGGCACGGTCCAGGCCGGGGAGAAGATCCCCAAGCAGGTGCGGTACGACTACCTCCACAAGTTCGGGTTCGGGCAGTACTCGGGCCTGGGTCTGCCGGGTGAGTCGGCGGGCATCCTGCACCCGGCGGACAGCTGGGACGGGCGGACCGAGTTCGCGGTCCTCTTCGGCCAGAGCCTGTCCGTGAACGCCGTCCAGGCGACGAGCGTCTTCTCGACGGTCGCGAACGGTGGTGTCCGTGCGGCTCCGCGGCTCGTGGCGGGGACGACGGACTCCGCGGGGGTCTTCACGCCCGCCGAGACCCAGGAGGCGCGCCGGGTGGTCTCTCAGGAGACCGCGGACACCGTGCTGCACATGATGGAGGCCGTGGTGGAGGACGGGACGGGCGGTGCGGCCGAGGTTCCGGGCTACCGCGTCGCGGGCAAGACGGGCACGGCGGAGGCCGTCGGGTCGGACGGCACGCTGTCGGACATCATGGCGTCCTTCATCGGCGTCGCGCCGGCGGACGACCCGCAGTACACCGTGTCCGTGTTCCTCAAGAACCCGCGCACCTCGATCTACGGCGGGGTCGTCGCGGCCCCGGTCTTCAGCGAGATCATGGGCTTCACGCTGGAGCACGAGGGCGTGCCCCCGAGCTCCGAGAAGTACGTGCCCCTGCCCACGACGTGGTGAACCTCACCGATGTCGCGGTGACCGGCGGTGAAGGTCCCGTGAAGCGGGACCCTCCGGGGTCCCCGTGCACGTCGGGAGGGTCGGACGGCACGCTCGGCACGGTAGGTTTGCGCTCGTGACATCCCCGATCGACCGTCTGCGTCCCGCCGCGCCCGTGCACCGGACGGTGGGGGAGCTGGCCTCGCGGTTCGGGCTGGAGCTCCGTGCCGCCACCGGCACTACCGGCACCGCGGCCGACGACGCCTCGGCCCTGGTCGAGGTCGCCTCGGTCGCCTCGGACGACCGCGTCGTCGCCGAGGGCGAGCTGTTCGTCGCGCTCCCCGGCTCCCGTGCGCACGGGGCGACGTTCGCGCCCGGAGCCGTCGCCCGTGGCGCGCACGCGGTGCTGACCGACCGCGAGGGCGCGCACGTGCTCGAGCAGGCCGGTACGGCCGTGCCCGTGCTCGTGGCGGAGGACCCGCGCGCGCTGCTCGGTCCGGTCGCCGCGTGGGTCTTCGGGAACCCGGCCGAGCGGCTCAGCACCTTCGCCGTCACGGGCACCAACGGAAAGACCACGACTACCTATCTCGTCGAGCACGTGCTGCGCGCCGTGGGCTGGCGCACGGGGCTCGTGGGGACCGTGGAGACCCGGTCGGGGGACCGCGTGCTGCCGAGCCGGCTCACGACGCCGGAGGCGGCGGACCTGCAGGCCGTGCTCGCGACGATGGTCGAGGACGACGTGCGCACCCTCGCGATGGAGGTCTCCTCCCACGCCCTGGCGCTCCACCGCGTCGACGGTGTCGTCTTCGACGTGGCGGGGTTCACGAACCTCAGCCAGGACCACCTCGACTTCCACGGCGACCTGCCGGCGTACTTCGAGGCGAAGGCCGCGCTGTTCACCCCGTCGCACGCGCGCCGGGGCGTGGTCGTCGTCGACGACGCCTGGGGCGAGCGGATGGTCGACGCGGCGCAGGTCCCCGTCGCCACCCTGCGCGTCGGCCCGCCGCCCGGTGCCCCCGTCGGCCCGTCGGGCGGGGCCGCGGAGCCCGTGCCGGACAGCGCCCACGACGCGGACTGGACCGTCCGCGACGTGGTCCCGGGGCCGAGCCGGACATCGTTCACCGTGCGGCACCGCGACGGCGTGCAGGTGCGCACGACGACGTCCCTGCCCGGGCACTTCAACGTCGCGAACGCGGCGCTGGCCCTCGTCATGGTCCTCGAGGCCGGTGTGGACCACCGCGACGTGCAGGCCGCGCTCGACTCCGTCGGCGGACTCGCCGCGGCTGTGCCGGGGCGGATGGAGATCGTCTCGGAGCCGCCGCACGCGCCCCGCGTCGTCGTCGACTTCGCGCACAACACCGACGCGCTCGAACTCGCGCTGGCCGCCCTGCGCCCGACGACCGCCGGGCGCCTCGTCGTGGTGTTCGGAGCGACGGGTGACCGCGACCGTGGCAAGCGGCCCGCGATGGGGGCCGTCGCGGTGGACGGGGCCGACGTCGTCGTCGTGACGGACGACGACCCGCACGGCGAGGACCCTGCGGCGATCCGCGCGGAGGTGCTCCCCGGGGCGTTCGCCGCGCGGGACACGGCCGCCTCCGGACCCGGGGCGCGGGACGTCGTCGTGCAGGAGGTCGCGCCCCGCGCGCGCGCGATCCACGAGGCGATCGCGGCCGCGGGACCCGAGGACACGGTCCTGGTCGCGGGCCGCGGCCACGAGGTGTGGCAGGAGGTCGCAGGGGTCGACCTGGCTCTCGACGACCGGGTGGAGGCGCGGGCGGCGCTCGCGGCCCGCGGCCCTGACGTGCCACCGTGGCAGGAGCCGGGCACCGACGCCGGGCGCACGACCGGACCGACCGACACGCAGCACGACCAGAAGGAGCACCACGCATGATCGAGCTCACTGCGGCGCAGGTCGCCGCAGCGACCGGCGGACGCCTCGTCGCGGACGCCGACGTGCGGGTGCGCGGCCCGGTCGTGGTGGACTCGCGCCGGGTCGGGGCCGGGTCGCTGTTCGTGGCGCTCGGCGGCGAGCACGTCGACGGTCACGACTACGCCCGCACCGCGGTGGACGCCGGGGCGACGCTCGTGCTCGCGGCGCGCGAGCTCGACGTGCCGTGCGTCGTCGTCGGTGACGTGCAGGCCGCGCTCGGCGAGCTCGCACGGCACGTCCTCGCGACGCTGCGCGCCGAGGGCGACCTGCGGGTCGTGGGCGTGACGGGCTCGGTGGGCAAGACCACGACCAAGGACCTGCTCGGGCAGCTGCTCGGCGCCGAGGGCGAGACCGTCGTGCCGCGCGGGTCGTTCAACAACGAGATCGGCCTCCCGCTCACGGTGCTCGAGGCGGACCGCTCGACGCGGTTCCTGGTGCTGGAGATGGGCGCGAGCGGGATCGGCCACCTGACCTATCTGACGCGCATCGCGCCGCCCGACGTGTCGGTCGTGCTGACCGTGGGCAGCGCCCACCTCGGCGGGTTCGGCGGCATCGAGGGTGTCGCCCGGGCCAAGGCGGAGATCGTCACGGGTCTGGCGCCCGGGGGCGTCGCCGTCCTGAACGCGGACGACCTGCGTGTGGCCGCGATGGCCGACGTCGCGCCCGGCGAGGTGCGGACCTTCGGGACCATCTCGGCGGCCGACGTGCGTGCCGAGGACCTGAGCATCGACCGCGCGGGTCGCGCCGCGTTCACGCTCCGCGTGCACGGGACGGGCGGGGAGGAGCGCGCGGAGGTCACCCTCGGCCTCGTCGGCGAGCACCACGTCACCAACGCGCTGGCAGCGGCGACCGCCGCGCTCTGCCTCGGCGCGGGCCTCGCCGACGTCGCGCGGCGTCTCACCGCGGCGAGCGCGCTCAGCCCGCACCGCATGCAGGTGACCGACCGCGCCGACGGCATCACCGTGATCGACGACTCCTACAACGCGAACCCGGACTCGATGCGCGCCGCGCTGCGCGCGCTGGCCGTCATGGCGGGACGCGACCGGCGCTCCGTCGCGGTCCTGGGCGAGATGCTCGAGCTGGGCGACGGCTCGCGCGTCGCTCACGACGAGATCGGCCGGCTCGTGGTCCGATTGAACATCAAGCTGCTCGTCGTCGTCGGCGAGGGTGCGGGCGGCATCCATGACGGTGCCACGCAGGAAGGCTCCTGGGGCGACGAGACACGGTTCGTGCCCGACGTGGGGTCCGCGGCCGCGCTGCTGCAGGACGAGCTGCAGGAAGGGGACGTCGTGCTGGTGAAGGCCTCGAACGGGTCCGGCCTGTGGCGCTTGGGCGACGAGCTCGCAGCGCCGGGTGCGGGTCGTGACGCCGGGGAGGTCGAGGCATGATCGCCGTCCTCGTCGCGGCGGGCGTCTCCCTCCTCGTCGCGCTCTTCGGCACCCCCTTGTTCATCCGCTTCCTCGTGCGCCGCAACTACGGGCAGTTCGTCCGCCAGGACGGGCCGACCGCGCACTTCACGAAGCGCGGGACGCCCACGATGGGCGGCGTCGTCATCATCGGTGCCACGCTGCTCGGCTGGGCGATGTCGTACGTCGTCTCGGGCCGCCTGCCCAGCGTCTCCGCGCTGCTCGTCCTGTTCCTGATGACGGGCCTGGGCCTGGTCGGGTTCCTCGACGACTTCACGAAGATCAAGAAGCAGCGCAGCCTCGGGCTCACCGCCCGGGCGAAGATCGTGGGCCAGGGCGCGGTCGGCATCACCTTCGCCATCCTCGCGCTGCAGTTCCCCAACGCGAACGGGCGCACGCCCGCGTCCACGCGCATCTCCTTCCTGCGGGACACGAACCTCGACCTGGCCTTCGCGGGCGTCACGGTGGGGCTGATCCTCTTCGTGATCTGGGCGAACTTCCTCATCACCGCCTGGTCCAACGCCGTCAACCTCACCGACGGTCTCGACGGGCTCGCGACCGGGGTCTCGCTCGTCGTGTTCGGCTCGTACGTGCTCGTGTGCATCTGGCAGCTGAACCAGACGTGCCAGAGCCTCGCGTCCGCCGGCCCGCGCTGCTACGAGACCCGTGACCCGCAGGACCTCGCGATCGTGGCGGCCGCCGTCATGGGCGCGTGCTTCGGCTTCCTGTGGTGGAACGCCAGCCCGGCGAAGATCTTCATGGGCGACACCGGGTCGCTGGCCCTCGGCGGCGCGCTGGCCGGCCTGTCCATCCTGTCGCGGACGGAGATCCTCGCGGCGATCATCGGCGGCCTGTTCGTCATCATCGTGATGTCGGACATCATCCAGATCGGGTTCTTCAAGATGACCCGGCGGCGGGTCTTCAAGATGGCCCCCCTCCATCACCACTTCGAGCTCTCCGGGTGGGGCGAGGTCACGATCGTCATCCGGTTCTGGCTCATCGCCGGGCTGTTCGCCGCGCTCGGCATGGGCATCTTCTACGCCGAGTGGGTGGCCGGCTAGTGGCGGACGCCCCCGATCTCGGGCACGACGGGCAGGACCGGCAGGACATGGAGGTTCCTCTCGATCAGGCGCGCGTCGTGGTCGCGGGGCTCGGCGTGTCCGGGCGCGCGGCCGTCGCGGCGCTGACCCCGCGGGCCGCGAGCGTCGTCACGCTCGACGACCGGGCGCAGGACGCGGACCTGCACGACGCCGCGGCGGTCGACCTCGACGACGTGGACCTCGTCGTCGTCTCGCCCGGGTGGGCGCCGTCGCACCCGCTGCTCGTGCGTGCCGCCGAGCTCGGCACCCCCGTGTGGAGCGAGGTGGAGCTGGCCTGGCGCCTGCGCGTCCCCGGTCCCGACGGGAGCCCGGCGTGGTGGCTCGCCGTCACGGGAACCAACGGCAAGACGACGACGGTCGAGATGCTGCAGTCGATCCTCCAGGCCGCGGGGCTGGCGTCGCGCGCCGTGGGGAACGTCGGCACGCCGGTCGTGGAGGCCGCGCTCGACCCGACCCTCGACGTCCTCGCCGTCGAGCTGTCGAGCTTCCAGCTGCACTTCACGCACACCATGTCGGCCGAGGCGGGCGTGGTGCTCAACGTCGCACCCGACCACCTGGACTGGCACGGAGGTCTCGACGCGTACGCGGCGGACAAGGGGCGCATCTTCACGAGCGCGCAGGTCGCCTGCGTGTACGCCGTGGCGGACCCACGGACGGAGGCCCTCGTGCGCGAGGCCGACGTCGTCGAGGGCGCGCGTGCCGTCGGCTTCACGCTGGGCGCACCCGCGCGCGGCCAGCTCGGCGTCGTGGAGGACGTCCTCGTCGACCGGGCGTTCCACGCCCCGGCCGACGCGCGCGACCGGCACTCGTACGCCGCCGAGCTGGCGACCCTCGGCGACCTCGCGCACCTCGGCGGTGGCGGCCCCGTCCCCGCGCACGTGGTCGCGAACGCGCTCGCCGCGGCCGCCCTCGCGCGCGCCCACGGCGTCCCTGCGCGGGCCGTGCGCGACGGGCTGCGGGCCTTCCACCCCGGCGCGCACCGGATCGAGCACGTCGTCACCGTCGACGACGTCGCGTACGTCGACGACTCGAAGGCCACGAACGCCCATGCCGCCGCAGCGTCGCTCGCCTCGTTCGCGCCCGGGACCGTCGTCTGGGTGGCGGGCGGGCTCGCGAAGGGCGCATCGTTCGACGACCTGGTCGCGGCGCAGGCGGGCCGGCTGCGTGCGGTCGTGCTCATCGGCGTCGACGATGAGCCGTTCGCGGGCGCCCTGGCCCGACACGCGCCCGATATCCCGGTCGTGCGGGTCGAACCTGGCGACACTGGGACCGTGATGCCCCGAGCCGTCGACTCCGCCCACCGTCTCGCCCAGGCGGGCGACACGGTGCTGCTCGCGCCCGCGGGCGCGTCGATGGACCAGTTCCGCTCCTACGCCGCACGTGGTGACGCGTTCGCCGCCGCGGCACGGGCGCTGCGGACCGAGCACGGGTAGCCGATGACGCAGACCGCGAGCCGCCGCACCACTCCCGCCCGGCGCCCGGCGGCGCCCGAGCGTCCGTGGCTCGGGCAGTGGAACAGCGCGGTCACGAGCTTCTATCTGCTGGTCGGGGCGACGACGCTGCTCACGCTGATCGGTCTCGTCATGGTGTTCTCCAGCTCTGCCGTGACCGAGATCGCCGCAGGCCGTGCGCCCTACAAGGCGTTCCTCGGGCAGGCGCAGTTCGCGCTGGTCGGGCTCCCGCTGCTCGTGCTGTGCGCGCGCCTGCCGGCGCGCTGGTACAAGCGGCTCGCCTGGCCCGGGCTGCTCCTCGTGGCCGGGCTGCTCGGGGCGGTCCTCGTCGTCGGGGAGGCGAGCGGCGGCAACCAGAACTGGCTGCCGCTCGGACCGGTGCGGTTCCAGCCGTCGGAGCTCGCGAAGCTGGTGCTCGCGATCTGGCTCGGTACCGTCCTCGGCCGCAAGCAGCGTCTGCTCGGCCAGTGGCGGCACGTCGTGGTGCCCGCGGTGCCGGGCGCGCTGCTCGTCGTCGGCCTCGTGCTCGGCGGGCACGACCTCGGGACGGCGCTGGTGATGCTCCTGCTCGTCGCCGGGGCGTTCTTCGTGTCCGGCTCGGACATCCGGCTCCTGTCCGGCGGGGCGACGATCGCGGCGTTCGTCGTCGGGTTCTTCTTCGTCTACCTCCAGGAGGGTGGCGACCGGCTGGGCCGCATCGTCGACACCTACGGCACGTGCGAGGACCCGCAGGGCGGGTGCTACCAGTCGTTGCACGGGCTGCGGGCGCTCGGCACAGGGGGCTTCACCGGCGTCGGCCTCGGCGCGAGCCGCGAGAAGTGGAGCTACCTGCCCGAGGCGCACAACGACTTCATCTTCGCCGTCATCGGCGAGGAGCTGGGTCTGCTCGGCACGCTGCTCGTGCTCGGGCTCTTCGTCGTGCTCGGCGTCGCGATGAGCCGCGTCGTGCGCCGCCACGAGGACCCGTTCGTCAAGATCACCACCGCCGCGATCGCGTGCTGGATCGTCGGCCAGGCGCTCATCAACATCGGCGTCGTCATCGGCCTCCTCCCCGTGATCGGGGTGCCGCTCCCGCTCGTCTCGGCGGGCGGGACCGCGCTGATCACGACCATGGCCGCGCTCGGCGTCGTGATCTCCTTCGCCCGGACCGAGCCCGGCGCCGCGGAGGCGTTCGCCGCGCGTGGCAGCGTCGTGCGACGATCGCTCGCGGTCGTGGGCCGCTCGGTGAGGCGTCCGCGCCGCGGAGCCCGGACCGATGCCGGCTGAGTCCGGCACGCACCGGCCACCGACCATCAAGGAACGACCAGAGACGGCAGGTCGGCGCGCAGCGCCGCACCGGCCGCACGAGAGGACGACGACGCACGTGACGACGATCGGATCGGTGGTGCTCGCAGGCGGCGGGACGGCGGGGCACGTCAACCCCCTGCTCGCGGTGGCGGACGAGCTGCGGGCACGCGAGCCAGGTGTGGTGATCACCGCGCTGGGGGTCGAGGGCGGCCTCGAGGACGAGCTCGTCCCGGCCCGCGGGTACCCGCTGCGGCACGTGCCGCGGGTGCCGCTCCCGCGCCGGCCGAGCGCCGAGTGGGTCAACCTGCCGGGCCGGTTCAAGGCTGCCGTCGAGGCCGCGGGAGCAGCGATCGACGAGACCGGCGCGCGCGTCGTCGTCGGCTTCGGCGGGTACGTGTCGACGCCCGCGTACGTCGCGGCCCGACGGCGCGGGGTCCCCGTCGTCGTGCACGAGCAGAACGCACGGCCCGGCCTCGCCAACCGCGCGGGTGCGCGCTGGGCCTCGCAGGTCGGCGTGACGTTCCCCGGGACGCCGCTCAAGGGCGGCGTCGTGACCGGCCTGCCGTTGCGTCGCGAGATCGCCGACCTCGTGCACGCCCGCGAGGACGACGCACGCGCCTCGCGCGTGGCCGCGGCGTCCGCCCTGGGCCTCGACCCGGTGGTGCCGACCCTCCTCGTGACGGGCGGGTCGCTGGGCGCGCAGTCGCTGAACGAGGCGGTCTCCGGCGCCGCCGGCGACCTCGCCGCCGCAGGCGCGCAGGTCCTGCACCTCACGGGCAGGGGCAAGGACGGTCCGGTGCGCGACGCCGTCGCCGCCGCCGGAGCGGCGCACCACGACGTGCGCGAGTACCTGGCCCAGATGCACCTCGCGCTCGCCGTCGCCGACCTCGTCGTGTGCCGCGCCGGGGCAGGGACGGTCAGCGAGCTCGCCGCGCTCGGCCTCCCGGCCGTGTACGTGCCCCTCCCGATCGGCAACGGCGAGCAGCGGCTCAACGCCGCGCCCGTCGTCGACGCGGGCGGCGGGCTCCTCGTGGACGACGCCGACCTCAGCGCCGCCTGGGTGTCGCGCCACGTGCCCGAGCTGCTCGCCGACCGGGACCGCCTGGGCGTGATGGCACGGGCGGCCGCCGGGGCCGGGGTGCGCGACGGCGCCGCGCGGGTCGCGGACCTCGTCGCGCGGGCCGTCGAGGGTGCGGCATGACGCAGCCCGCACAGGTCCTGGGGCTCGACGAGCTGGGTGTCGTCCACCTCGTCGGGGTGGGCGGTGCCGGCATGTCGGTCGTCGCGCGGCTGCTCGTCGCGCGCGGGGTCCGGGTGCAGGGATCGGACGCCGCGTCGTCCGCCGTGCTCGACGACCTCGCCGCGCAGGGCGTGCGCACATGGGTGGGGCACGCCGCCGCCCACGTCGCCGGCGCCGACACGGTGGTCGTCTCGAGCGCGGTCCGGGAGTCCAACCCGGAGCTCGCGGCCGCGCGGGCGGCCGGGGTCCGGGTGCTGCACCGGTCGGAGGCGCTCGCGGCGCTCATGGCGTCGGGCAGGTCCGTCGCGGTGGCGGGCGCGCACGGGAAGACGACCACGTCGGCGATGATCGCGACGGTGCTCCGCGCCGCCGGCCTCGACCCCTCGTTCGCCATCGGGGGGAGCGTCGTGACGGCCGACGGTCCGGTCCCGGGCGGTCATCTGGGCACGGGCGACGTGCTCGTCGCCGAGGCGGACGAGTCGGACGGCTCCTTCCTGAACTACGCGCCGGACATCGCGGTCGTGACGAACGTCGAGCCCGACCACCTGGACCACTACGGGTCGCGCGACGCCTTCGAGCAGGCGTTCGTCGAGTTCGCCGCGCGGGTGTCGCCGGGCGGGGTGCTCGTCGCCTGCGCCGACGACGCCGGCTCGGCGGCGCTCGCCGCGGCACGTCGCGCCGTCGGCGCGCGCGTCGTGACGTACGGGACGAGCCCCGACGCCGACCTGCGGCTCGCCGACGTCGGTCCCGACGGCGCGTCGGGGTCGCGGGCGACGATCACCGGCGCGGTCGACGGGCGCGAGGTCGTGCCCGCAGAGCTGCGCCTGCGTGTCCCGGGACACCACAACGTGCTGAACGCCGCGGCGGCCGTGGCCGCGGCGGTGCTGCTCGGCGTCGACCCGGCTCGCGCTGTCGCCGGGGCGGGGGAGTTCGGGGGCACCGGGCGCCGGTTCGAGCTGCGGGGCACCGTGGCCGGGGTGCGCGTCGTCGACGACTACGCCCACCATCCGACGGAGATCCGCGCCCTCCTCGCGGCCGCGCGACCCGTCGCGGGCGACGGACGCGTCGTCGTGCTCTTCCAGCCGCACCTCTACTCGCGCACCCGGACCTTCGCCCGCGAGTTCGCCGACGCGCTGGGTGCCGCCGACGTGGTCGTCGTGACCGGCGTCTACGCCGCCCGCGAGGACCCGGACCCGCAGGTCGGTGCCCGGACGATCGTCGACCTCATGCCGGCGGGCACCGCCGTCGCGGTCGAGGACGGGCACGCGGCGGCACGCCACGTCGCGCACGCCGCCCGCCCGGGCGACCTCGTCCTCACCGTGGGCGCGGGTGACGTGACCGAGCTGGGCGCCGTCGTGCTCGACGCCCTCGCGCGCGCGGCCGGGCGGGGCGGGGAGGCGACGGGCTGATGCGTCCGCCGCCGCGCCCTCGTCCGACGGGCAGCGCCCGTCCCGGTCCGGAGGCGGGCACGGGCTCGCAGGTCGAGCGCCGTCCGCCAGGGCCGGCTCGCTCGTCGCAGTCGTCGCCACCGCCTCCGCCCGTCCCGGCACCGACGCCCGCCCGGGCGCCGAGGACCGCACCGACGCGCGTGCCCGGGCGGGCGGCGCGACCGTCGACCGGTCCCGTCGGGATCGTGTCGCACGGGATGACGGAGCGGCTCGCCGAGCGGGACGCGATGCGCCGGCACCGGCTGCGTCGCCGGGCGGCCCTCTGGACCGTGGCGCTGCTGGTCGTCGCGGGCCTCGGCTGGGTGGCCTTCTTCTCGCCGGTGCTGGGCCTGGACCCCGAGGACGTGACGATCTCCGGCGAGGGGACGGTGATCGACCCCGCGGAGGTCGCCGCCGTCGTCGGGCGCTCGCAGGGAGTGCCGCTGCCGCGGCTGGACACGGTGGCGATGCGTGACGAGGTGCTCGCGCTGAACGGCGTGCGGGACGTCGCCATCCGCAGGGCGTGGCCGGGCGGGCTGGACGTACGGCTCACGTCGCGCGAGCCCGTGGTCGCCGTCCCGGTGGACGACGGCTTCGCGCTGCTGGACGCCGAGGGGGTGCGCGTGCGGACGGAGAAGGCCGTGCCGGACGGGCTGCCCGAGATCCAGGTCTCGCTCGACGAGGCCGGCGCGGACGCGCTGGCGTCGGCGCTCGTGGTGCTCAACGCGCTCCCCGCGGACCTCCATGCGGACGTCGCGGAGGTGTCGGCGAAGACGCGGGACACGGTCGAGATGACGCTGCGCGACGGCGCTCGGGTCGAGTGGGGCGGTCCCGACGACGTGGCGCTCAAGGTCCGGGTGCTGGAGACGCTGCGGGCGCTGCCGGAGAACGCCGAGGTGAAGGTCTTCGACGTGTCCGCGCCGACGATGCCGGTCACCCGCTGAGGACGGATGCGCCCTGAGGACGGCACGCGACGAAAGTCGACCCGCAACGAATGCCGACACGCGCGAGCGGGTCGTTGATGAAGGTGGGGTCGACCCCTACCTTCGACACATGGCATCAACCTGACATAACTATAACCCTCTAGTTGAGGGTGAAGGTTCAGGCCGACAGATCGAGAGGCATTGACGTGGCAACTCCGCAGAACTACCTAGCGGTGATCAAGGTGGTCGGCATCGGCGGCGGGGGCGTGAACGCCGTCAACCGGATGATCGAGGTCGGCCTCAAGGGTGTCGAGTTCATCGCCATCAACACCGACGCGCAGGCGCTCCTGATGTCCGACGCCGACGTGAAGCTCGACGTCGGGCGTGAGCTCACTCGCGGGCTCGGCGCCGGGGCGGACCCGGAGGTCGGGAAGAAGGCCGCCGAAGATCACGCCGAGGAGATCGAGGACGTCCTGCGGGGCGCCGACATGGTCTTCGTCACCGCGGGCGAGGGCGGCGGGACCGGTACCGGTGGCGCGCCCGTCGTCGCCCGCATCGCACGCGCGCTCGGTGCGCTGACCGTCGGCGTCGTGACCCGCCCGTTCACGTTCGAGGGTCGGCGTCGCGGGGTCCAGGCGGACCAGGGGATCGAGGCCCTGCGCAACGAGGTCGACACGCTCATCGTCATCCCGAACGACCGGCTGCTGTCGATGTCCGACCGCAACGTCAGCGCCCTGCAGGCCTTCCACCAGGCCGACCAGGTGCTGCTGTCCGGTGTCCAGGGCATCACGGACCTGATCACGACCCCGGGGCTCATCAACCTCGACTTCGCGGACGTCAAGTCCGTCATGCAGGGTGCCGGCAGCGCCCTCATGGGCATCGGCTCCGCCCGTGGCGAGGACCGCGCGGTGCAGGCGGCGGAGCTCGCGATCTCGTCCCCGCTGCTCGAGGCGAGCATCGACGGCGCGCACGGGGTCCTCCTGTCGATCCAGGGTGGTTCGGACCTCGGTCTCTTCGAGATCAACGAGGCCGCCCGCCTCGTCCACGAGGCCGCGCACACCGAGGCGAACATCATCTTCGGTGCCGTGATCGACGACGCGCTCGGCGACGAGGTGCGCGTGACCGTGATCGCCGCCGGGTTCGACGGTGGCGCCCCGCAGGTGCGCGGCGACTCGCGTGCGCTCGGTCAGATCGCGGGCGCGACCCAGCGTCCCGCGTCGAGCTCGATCCCCGGCGTGCGCCAGGCTGTCCCCGACGTCCCGGCCCCCGCCACGGGTGCGCACACCCTGCCCCGTCCGGTGGTGCCGATCCAGAGCGACGCCGACGACGTGCCCGCCACCCTCGGGGGCGCGCCCGTCCCTGCCCCGGCGCCGTTCACGGTCGTCGGTGGTCAGGACGGGGCGAACCAGAACGGTCAGACGCCCGGAGGGCAGAACCCGACCGTCGAGGTGCCGCCCCGGATCTACGACGAGGAGCCGGCGCGCCGCAAGGTGGAGGACCTCGACGTCCCCGACTTCCTCAAGTAGACCGTGCTGTCGACGGGGCGTCCCGCCGGGCCGGCGTTCGAGCCGGGTGCCGGCTCGGCCGGGCCGCCCGTGCTCGAGGTCGATCTCGGTCCGGGGGTCCGGGCGGGCTTCACCACGCGGCACGGTGGGGCGTCGCCCGCACCCTGGGCGTCGCTCAACCTCGGGCTCGGGGTGGGGGACGAGCCCGCCCGGGTCCGTGCCAACCGGCAGCTCGTGTCCGGGTGGCTCGGGGCACCCGTGCGTCTTGCGACCCAGGTGCACGGCACGACCGTCCTGACGATCGGACCGTCCGGGCGCGAGGACGCCGGGTCGTCGTCGGTCGGCCCGGACTCGGTCGGCACGGCGGACGTCCTCGTCGCGTCGGCGCGGTCCGCCGGGCGCGAGGCCGCGGTCGGGGTGCTGGTCGCGGACTGCGTCCCGGTCCTCCTGGCCGATCCGGTCGGGCAGGTCGTGGCCTCGGCGCACGCGGGCCGTCGTGGGCTCGCCGACGGCGTGGTGGCCGCGGCTCTGCGCGCGATGGTGGACGCCGGAGCCCGGGCCGACCGGGTACGGGCCGTCGTCGGGCCGTGCGCCTGCGCCCGGTGCTACGAGGTCCCGGCCACGATGCGCGACGACGTGGCGACGAGCCGGCCCACGACCTGGTCCACGACGTCCTGGGGCACCGCGGCGCTCGACCTGGCGGCGGGCGTGGAGTCCGACCTCGTGGCGTGCGGCGTGCTCGACGTCCGACGCGTCGCGTCGTGCACCATCGAGGACGAACGCTTCTTCTCGCACCGACGCGCGACACGGGTGGGGCAGCGGACCGGGCGGTTCGCGGGCGTCGTCGCGCTCACGGCCTGATGCGGCGCCCGGAGCGCGCCGGGCGAGGTTCGCCGGGGACTGGCGTGTCGCGCCCGCCGTCGTGGCGAGGCTCGGTTAGCGTGGCGGAACCGGCCCGACGGTCGGTGGGACCGACGGGACGAGTCAGGACGGAGCAAGGCCCATGGCTGGAGCGCTGCGCAAGACCATGCTGTATCTGGGCCTCGCAGATGATCGAGGCGAGGACGAGCAGGACGACTACGTCGAGGAGTACGAGGAGACGGGGACGGACGTGCCGCACGACTACCAGGCCCAGGTGACGCCGCTGCACCGCGGTGTCGGGCCCCGCGAGGTACCGCAGAGCTCGATGTCCGCGTCGGAGCTGCGCCGGATCACGACCGTGCACCCGCGCTCGTACAACGACGCGCGCGTCATCGGCGAGGCGTTCCGCGGAGGGACGCCCGTCATCATGAACCTGTCCGACATGGACGACGCCGACGCCAAGCGGCTCGTGGACTTCTCCGCGGGTCTGATCTTCGGGCTCCACGGCGCGATCGAGCGGGTCACCAACAAGGTGTTCCTCCTCTCGCCTGAGCACGTCGAGATCACCGGCGAGGAGCAGGCGCCGCCCCAGCCGAGCACGACGGGCTTCTACAACCAGAGCTGAGCCGGCGGCTCACCGTCGGCCGTCGCTGCGACGTCGCGCGCCGCACAGGTCCCGCAGGGGGCTCGGGCGGCGCGTGTCGTGCGTGCGGGGGACGCAGCGGCGTCTGGCACAGTGGTGCCCGTGATCTTGGACCTCGTCACCGGCATCGTCGGCCTGCTGCTCTGGTTGTTCCTGCTCCTGCTCATCGGTCGACTCGTGTTCGACTGGGTGCAGTTCTTCGCCCGGGACTGGCGTCCGCGTGGCGCCATGCTGGTGCTCGCCGAGGTAATCTACACGCCGACCGACCCGCCGCTGCGCGCGATCCGCCGCGTGATCCCGCCGCTCCAGCTTGGCCAGGTGCGTCTCGACCTGGGCTTCCTCATCCTGTTCTTCGCCGTGACGATCGCCGCACAGCTCGTGGCTCGGATCTGAGACGCACGTCACTTTCCTGGACGGGTCCGCGCGTTCCACATGGCGGCTACGTCCGTTTTATGGCGCTGCCGGTACACCGGAGCCGGCAGCCCGCGGCGCGCGGTACGGCAGACCCTGCCGACCCGGCGCCGCAATCTCCGCTACTTTGGACTGTGGTGACCGCGAGGTCTTCCGGACCGACACGCAAACGCAACGAGGTGAACCGATGGCACTGCTGACTGCAGAGGACATCCTGAACAAGAAGTTCGCGGCGACGAAGTTCCGCGAGGGATACGACGTCGAAGAGGTCGACGACTTCTTGGACGAGGTGGTCAGGACGCTCAACTCCGTGCAGGAGGAGAACGAGGAGCTCAAGTCCAAGCTCGCCGCCGCAGAGCGTCGGATCGCCGAGCTGAGCCGCCAGGACGCGTCGTCCGCGGCCGCGGCTCCCGTGGTGGTCGACGCGCCGGTTGCGCCCGAGCCCGAGCCGCAGGCACCCGCTCCGATCTCCCAGGCCGTCGTCCAGAAGGGCGGCGCCGAGCCGGAGTCCGCGACGGGGATGCTCCAGCTCGCGCAGAAGCTGCACGACGACTACGTGCGCTCCGGGCAGGAGGAGGGCGACCGACTCATCACGGAGGCCAAGACCGAGGGCGAGCGCATCGTCCGCGAGGCCGAGGAGACGAGCCACCGCACGCTGTCGCAGCTCGAGCAGGAGCGTTCGCTCCTCGAGCGCAAGATCGACGAGCTGCGCCTGTTCGAGCGGGACTACAGGACGCGGCTCAAGAGCTACCTGCAGAACCTGCTCGGCGACCTGGACAACCGGGGCAGCGCCCTTCCGCCGCGCAGCAGCGTCGGTGGGGGCGGTCGCACGAGCGACCTGCCTTCCGGCATCTAGTCACCCCGACGCACGTCGGCCCGCGGCCGGTACGCCTCACCTGCGACCTTCCACCCTCCCGTGGTCGGCGTGGTGTGTTGTGCGTACCGGCCGCTGCGCTTACTCTTCCGGAACTTGATCCAGGAGGGGCGCCATGACCAAGCTCACCACCACGGCCAGGTCGGCCGTGCGCGAGACATTTCCCAACCTCGCGAAGGACGTCCGGTCCTTCCCCGTCCGTGACGGGGAGGACCCGTGGACTCTGCGCGAGATCGAAGAGCTGGCGTCCGGGCTGCTCGACGAGAAGGAGCGCCTGGAGAGCGAGCTCGCGACAGCCGACGCCGAGCTGTCGGACCTGCTGCGCAACTCGGGCGACGGGGCGGGGGACGACCAGGCCGACTCGGGGTCCAGCGCCCTCGAGCGCGAGCAGGAGCTCACGCTCGTGAACAACGTGCGCGACCTGCTCGCGCAGACGCGGCACGCGCTGGACCGCATCGCGGCCGGGACGTACGCGACCTGCGAGGCGAGCGGTCTGCCGATCGGCAAGGCGAGGCTCCAGGCGTTCCCGCGAGCGAACCTGTCGGTCGAGGCCAAGCAGCGGGAGGAGCGCCGCTGATTCGACCCGGCGTCACCGATGCGCCCCGGGCGTGGCAGACTTGCGGCCGATGTCGCACACAGAACCGCCCGCCGCGTCCGGGCCCGTCGACGGCTCGGTCGACAAGACCGCCGACCCGCCCACGGCACCGCAGGCAGCAGAGCCCGTCGATCCGGGCACGCCGTCCGTCCGCGCGCCGCGCAGGCTCGTCGGCCTGACGATCGGCCTGGCACTCCTGGTCCTCGCGCTGGACCAGCTGACCAAGTGGTGGGCGGAGACGAACCTCGAGCTCGGGGACGACCCGATCCCGGTGCTGGGCGACCTGCTCTCCCTGCGGTTGCTCTACAACCCGGGGGCGGCGCTGTCGTTCGCCACCGGGATGACCTGGCTCCTCACGATCGTGGTCACGGTCGTGGTCGTGGTGATCGTGCGCATGGTGAGCCGTATCCGGTCGCGCGCCTGGGCGGTCGCGCTCGGGCTGCTGCTCGGCGGTGCCGTCGGGAACCTCGTGGACCGGCTCCTCCGCGATCCCGGTTTCGCCCGCGGTCACGTCGTCGACTTCATCGACTACGCCGGGTTCTTCGTCGGCAACGTCGCGGACATCGCGGTCGTCGGCGCCGCGGTCATGATCGCCGTCCTGTCCGTGGTCGGCATCGGCCTCGACGGGACGCGACAGGGACGTGCCGAGGCGACAGCGTCGACGGAGGCGTCGGACGACGACCCCCAGGAGCGACGGTGAGCCTGCGCTCCCTCCCCGTCCCGGACGGGCTGGCAGGCGAGCGGGTCGACGCCGGGCTCGCCCGGCTCCTGGGTGTGTCCCGCACCCGCGCCGCCGAGCTGGCCGCGGACGGCGGCGTCCGCCTCGACGGTCGTGAGCTCGGCAAGTCGGACCGGCTCGTGGCGGGTGGGTGGCTCGAGGTCGAGGTGCCCGACGCCGCGCCGTCCGGTGTCGAGGTGGTCCCGGAGCCGGTCCCCGGCATGGGCATCGTGCACGACGACGACGACCTCGTCGTGGTGGACAAGCCGGTCGGGGTCGCCGCGCACCCGTCGCCGGGATGGACGGGCCCGACGGTCGTCGGCGCGCTCGCGGCTGCCGGCTACCGCATCTCCACGTCGGGGGCCGCGGAACGTCAGGGCATCGTGCACCGTCTCGACGCCGGGACCTCGGGCCTGATGGTCGTCGCGAAGAGCGAGCACGCCTACACCGCGCTCAAGCGCGCGTTCAAGGAGCGCACGGTCGAGAAGGTCTACCACGCGCTCGTCCAGGGGCACCCCGAGCCCACCACGGGGACGATCGACGCCCCCATCGGCCGGCACCCGAGCAGCGACTGGAAGTTCGCGGTCACGGCCGAGGGCAAGCCGTCCGTCACCCACTACGAGGTGCTCGAGATGCTGCCGGCCGCCTCGCTCGTCGAGGTGCACCTCGAGACCGGCCGCACGCACCAGATCCGCGTGCACTTCTCCGCCCTGCGCCACCCGTGCGTCGGTGACCTCACCTACGGCGCGGACCCGGTCCTCGCCTCGCGCGTCGAGCTGTCCCGGCAGTGGCTGCACGCGATGCGCCTCGGGTTCGAGCACCCGGGCACGGGACGGTGGCTCGAGCTCGAGTCGCAGTACCCCGCCGACCTGGCGCACGCGCTCGAGGTCCTGCGCGGGGCGTACGCGTGAGCGCGCGCGACCACGCCGCACCACGCCGCCCGGCGTTCGTGGCCGAGCGAGTGCACGACGACGCCGGGCTGGCCGCGGCGCACGCTCTGCGGCTCGCGGTGTTCGTCGACGAGCAGGGCGTTCCCGTCGAGGAGGAGATCGACGACCTCGACACCGCGCCCACCACGACGCACGTCCTCGTGCGGGACGTGGCGAGCGGCGTCGTCGTCGGCACGGGCCGGCTCCTGACCGACCCTGCGCACCCCGGCGAGACCCACGTCGGCCGGGTCGCGGTCGCCGCGTCCGCCCGCGGTACGGGTGCGGGCGCGGCGGTGATGCGCGCGCTGGAGCAGCTCGCGCTCGCCGAGCACGCCGTCGTCGGCCCGGACGGTCGCGCGACCGTCCGCGTGGAGCTCTCCGCGCAGACGACGGCCGCCGGGTTCTACGAGCGCCTCGGCTACGAGGTCCACGGCCCGGTCTACCTCGACGCCGGCATCGACCACCGCGACGCCACCAAGACCCTCACCGCCTGACCTGACCGGGCCCGGCGGACGATCCGGACCGGCCGGGGTGAGGTATCCCACGCCCGGCGACCTTCGCCGGCGACCTGGCATCGAGCGGCACACCCCGCCGCGCCGCGTACCCAGCCCCGACGTGTGGGCGAGCGCGCCTAGGATCGACGCATGCCGACCGCGAACACGACGAAGAGCGACGACTTCGTCCACCTCCACGTCCACACCGAGTACTCGATGCTGGACGGCGCGGCGCGGATCGGGGACCTTTTCGACGAGGTCGAGCGGCTGGGGCAGAAGGCCATCGCGACGACGGACCACGGGTACGTGTTCGGCGCGTTCGAGTTCTGGTCGCGGGCCAGGGCGAAGGGCATCAAGCCGATCATCGGTGTCGAGGCGTACGTCACGCCGGGGACGAGCCGGTTCGACCAGACGCGCGTGCGGTTCGGCGAGAAGGGGCAGGAGTCGGACGACGTCTCGGCGCGCGGTGCCTACACGCACATGACGCTGCTGGCGAAGGACAACGAGGGCCTGCACAACCTGTTCCGTGCGTCGTCGCTGGCGTCGCTCGACGGGCAGATGGGCAAGTGGCCGCGCATGGACCGCGACCTGCTCCAGCGGTACGGTGCGGGCCTCATCGCGACGAGCGGGTGCCCGTCCGGGGAGATCCAGACGAGGCTGCGACTCGGGCAGTGGGACGAGGCCGTCCGCACGGCCGGCGAGCTGCAGGACATCTTCGGTCGTGAGAACTTCTACGTCGAGCTCATGGACCACGGGCTCGACATCGAGACGCGCGTCACCAAGGACCTGCTGCGGCTCGCGGAGACCGTCGGCGCCCGCATCGTCGGGACGAACGACCTGCACTACGTGCGCGAGGACGACGCGTCGAGCCAGGAGGCGCTGCTCGCGATCAACTCGGGCTCGACCCTGGACGACCCGGACCGGTTCAAGTTCGACGGCACGGGGTACTACGTGAAGTCGGCAGCCGAGATGCGTCGGCTCTTCGCGGAGCTGCCAGAGGCGTGCGACTCGACCCTGCTCATCGCGGAGCAGTGCGACGTCTCGTTCAACACCTCGGCCAACTACATGCCGCGGTTCCCCGTCCCCGACGGCGAGGACGAGACGAGCTGGTTCGTCAAGGAGATCGAGCGCGGGCTGCACCGCCGCTACCCGGAGGGGATCCCGGACGCCTCCCGCAAGCAGGCCGAGTACGAGACCGGGGTCATCGTCCAGATGGGCTTCCCCGGGTACTTCCTCGTGGTCGCCGACTTCATCAACTGGGCCAAGGCGCAGGGCATCCGCGTCGGGCCGGGCCGTGGCTCCGCGGCGGGCTCGATGGCGTCGTACCTCATGGGTATCACCGAGCTGGACCCGATCAAGCACGGCCTGATCTTCGAGCGGTTCCTCAACCCCGAGCGTGTCTCGATGCCCGACGTCGACGTCGACTTCGACGAGCGTCGTCGCGCCGAGGTCATCCGGTACGTCACGGACAAGTACGGGGACGACCGCGTCGCGCAGATCGTCACCTACGGCACGATCAAGGCCAAGCAGGCCCTGAAGGACTCCTCGCGGCTCCTCGGCTTCCCCTTCGCGATGGGGGAGAAGCTCACCAAGGCCATGCCGCCGGCCGTCATGGGCAAGGACATCCCGCTCTCGGGGATCTTCGACGCCAAGCACGAGCGGTACGCGGAGGCGAGCGAGTTCCGTCAGCTGCACGACACGGACCCGGAGGCGCAGCGCGTCGTCGAGCTCGCGCGCGGCATCGAGGGGCTGAAGCGGCAGTGGGGCGTGCACGCCGCCGGCGTCATCATGTCGAGCGACCCGCTGATCGACATCATCCCGATCATGCGGCGCCTCCAGGACGGCGCGGTCATCACGCAGTTCGACTACCCGACGTCCGAGGGCCTCGGGCTGATCAAGATGGACTTCCTGGGGTTGCGCAACCTCACGATCCTCGACGACGCGCTCGAGAACATCGTGATGAACGGCAAGGAACCCATCGAGATCGAGACGCTCGAGCTCGAGGACCCGGCGGCGTACGAGCTCCTCGGGCGCGGTGACACGCTCGGCGTCTTCCAGCTCGACGGCGGGCCGATGCGGGCGCTGCTGCGCCAGATGCGTCCCGACAACTTCGAGGACATCTCCGCCGTCATCGCGCTGTACCGCCCGGGGCCGATGGGCATGAACTCCCACACGAACTACGCCCTGCGCAAGAACGGCCTGCAGAAGATCGAGCCGATCCACCCCGAGCTCGCCGAGCCGCTCGCGGAGGTCCTCGACGAGACGTACGGCCTCATCGTGTACCAGGAGCAGGTGCAGAAGGCCGCGCAGGTCCTCGCCGGCTACTCGCTCGGCCAGGCGGACCTGCTGCGTCGCGCGATGGGCAAGAAGAAGAAGGAGATCCTCGACAAGGAGTTCATCCCGTTCCAGGGCGGGATGCGCGAGCGCGGGTACTCCGACAATGCCATCCAAGCGGTGTGGGACACGCTCGTCCCGTTCGCCGGGTACGCGTTCAACAAGGCGCACTCGGCCGGGTACGGCCTCGTCTCGTACTGGACCGCCTTCCTCAAGGCGAACTACCCGACCGAGTACATGGCCGCGCTGCTCACGAGCGTGCGCGACGACAAGGACAAGTCGGCGCTGTATCTCAACGAGTGCCGCCGCATGCACATCACCGTGCTGCCGCCGGACGTGAACTCCTCGGCGGCGAACTTCACGGCCGTGGGGACCGACATCCGGTTCGGTCTCACCGCGGTGCGCAACGTCGGCCGCAACGTGGTCGACGCGATCGTCGCGACGCGGGAGGCGAAGGGGGACTTCACGTCCTTCACGGACTTCCTCGACAAGGTCCCGGCCGTGGTGTGCAACAAGCGCACCATCGAGTCGCTCGTCAAGGCGGGCGCGTTCGACTCCCTCGGCCACGCCCGCCGTGCGCTCCTCGTCGTGCACGAGCAGGCGGTGGACTCGGTGATCAGCGTCAAGCGCAAGGAGGCCGAGGGACAGTTCGACCTCTTCGCCGACTTCGGCGCCGCGGAGGCCGAGGCGGGCATGTCGTTCTCCGTCGACGTCCCCGACCTGCCGGACTGGGACAAGAAGCAACGCCTCGCGTTCGAGCGCGAGATGCTGGGGCTGTACGTGTCCGACCACCCGCTGTCCGGTCTCGAGCACGTGCTCACACGCGCGGCAGACACGGGCATCGCTGCGCTCATCGCGGACGAGGGACGGCCCGACGGCTCGACGGTGACGGTCGCGGGGCTCGTCACGTCGCTGCAGCGCAAGATGAGCAAGAACGGCAACCCGTGGGCCGCCGTGACGATCGAGGACCTCGAGGGCGCGGTCGAGGTGATGTTCTTCGGCGAGACGTACCTCGCCTACTCCACGATCCTCGCGGAGGACCAGGTCGTCGTGCTGCGCGGCCGGGTCCGACGCCGGGACGACACGATGCAGCTGCAGGCCATGGAGGTCTCGCTGCCGGACGTGACCGTCGGGGCGGAGTCTCCGGTCGCGGTCAAGGTGGCCCACACGCGGTGCGTGGAGCCGGTCGTCACCCGGCTGCGTGAGGTGCTCGCGACGCACCCGGGCTCGGTGGAGTTCCACGTCCAGGTGCAGGAGCCGGGCAAGACGACGGTCGTCCGTGCGGGCGACGCGCTGCGCGTCGAGCGGTCGCCCGCGCTGTTCGGCGATCTCAAGGCGCTGCTCGGTCCGTCCTGCCTCGTGGGATGACCCGGATGCCGGACGTGTCGGGTGAGGGCGTGCCCGCGGGCTCGTGGGACGACGGGTCGGCCGCCGACCGGTTCCGGGTCGTCCCCGCCGCGTACGTGCTGCTGCTGCGCGGCGAGGAGGTGCTGCTCCAGCTGCGCCGGGGCACCGGGTACCGGGACGGGTACTGGGCGGCTGCGGCAGCAGGTCACGTGGAGGCAGGGGAGTCCGTGGTCGTGGCGGCGGCGCGCGAGGCGCGGGAGGAGCTCGGCATCGTCGTCGACCCGGAGCACCTGCGACCCGTGACGGCGCTGCACCGAGGCGAGCCGGGTGGTCCCGCGATCGAGCAGCGCGTCGACTTCTTCTTCGCCACCGAGCGCTGGAGCGGTGTCCCGACGCTGCAGGAGCCGGACAAGGCAGCCGACCTGCGCTGGTTCGGGCTCGGCGCGCTCCCGGAGCCCGTGGTCCCGCACGAGCTGGTGGTGCTCCGCGCGCTGACGCAGGGCGCCGTCCCTGCGGTCATGACCGTCGGGTTCGACACCTGACGACCTCGCGCCCGGCACGGCCGTCGAGACCGTAGGCTCGGCGAGTGATCAGACTCAACCCCGAGCAGCGCGTCTTCGTCACCGAGCGACACCTCGCGACGCTCACCACGCTGCGCGCCGACGGTACGCCGCACGTCGTGCCGGTCGCGTTCACGTGGGACGCCGAGGCGGGCGTCGCCCGTATCACCTGCAACCGCGCCTCGGTCAAGGCTCGCAACGCGCGTCGCCGGGGTGTCGACGGCTCCCTGCCGCGCGCCGCGGTGTGCCAGGTCGACGGCGGTCGGTGGATCACTCTCGAGGGGACGGTCGAGGTCGTGGAGGACGAGGCGGAGGTGACCGACGCCGTCGCGCGCTACGCGCGTCGCTACCGGCAGCTCGAGCCCAACCCGGAGCGCGTCGTCGTGCGCCTCACGCCCGACAAGGTGATGGCCTCGACCTACATGGCCTGACCTGTCCGTGCGACCCGACGAGCCGCCGAACCCTGGGTTGTCACCCGTTCAGGCAGGTGATCGGCCGGTAACCCGGGGGTCGGCGACAGGGGAGAACCCCACGCCGTGCTCGGCGAGGAGTGCGAGGAGCTGCTCGTGCCCGCGCTCGACGCTCCAGTGCACCGCGCGCATCCCCGCGTCCCGTGCCGCCTCGACGTTCACGGCCGTGTCGTCGACGAACAGGATCTGCGCCGGCTCCGCGTCGATCCGCCGCGCTGCCTCCACGAAGAACTCCGGGCGCGGCTTGGTCACGCCGAGGTCGTACGAGTAGCAGCTCACGTCGAACAGGTCGTCGTACCCGAGCGCGGTCCGCATGTGGACGCCGCGCTTCCGCTCCTGGTTCGTCCCGAGGTGGACACCGTAGCCGGCGGCCCGCAACGACTCGACGAGGCGGATCGACTCGGTGACGAGCTCGATGCGCAGCCACACCTCGTCGTAGACCACGTCGGCCGGCGCGGTCACGCCGTACGCGGCGAGCGCGTCGGCCAGGAACGGGAGAAAGTCACCACTGGTGCCGGCGAGGAACGGCATCTCGTCGCTCCACGTCGCGTGCAGGAACTCGCGCGAGCGCTCGCCCAGGTACGGCTCCATGGCGGCGTACCAGCCGCCGGGGGTCTCCTGCAGCACCCCGTCGGCGTCGAAGAGCACATGGCTGACCGTCATGGCGAGCAGTCTGCCGTGCAGTCGCCCGTGCTCGACCGGTGTTCCACGGTCGGGTACTGCTCAAGCGCTCAGGCGACGGTCGCGCGCTGCGCCCCCTGCGGGTGGTCGACGGCGACGGTGTCGCCGCGGTGGAGCTGACGACCACGGCGCGTGTCCACCTCCCCGTTGACGCGGACCTCGCCCTCGGCGACCAGCTCGCGCGCCTGCGCGCCCGAGTCCGCGAGCCCGGCGAGCTTGAGGAACTGGCCGAGCCGGATGACGTCGTCGGAGATCTCGACCGGTGTGGGTGCGTCGGCGTCCATGGCACCAGTCTCTCAGGTGGCGGGTGACCGCTGGGCGGGACCGCTCGTCCACGACGGCGGGTCGCTCCTAGACTCAGGGGCATGATCACCCGAATCGATCTCCGTGGTCGTCCGTTGTCCGCGCGCGAGCTCAGTGACACGCTGCCGCGCGCCGAGCTCGGAGTCGAGGACGCCACGCATCGGGTGGCCCCGATCATCGACGCCGTACGGACCCGGGGCGGCGACGCGCTGCGCGAGTACGCCGAGCGGTTCGACGGCGTCCGCCCCGAGCACCTGCGGGTGCCGGTCGCGGTGCTCGAGGACGCGCTGCGTACGCTCGACCCGCTCGTACGCTCGGGGCTCGAGGAGTCGATCGCGCGCGTCCGGCTGGTGCACGCGGCGCAGCGTCCGCAGGACTTCACCGTCCAGGTGGCGCCCGGGGCGCAGGTCCGCCAGCGCTGGGTGCCCGTCGGGCGCGTCGGGCTGTACGCGCCGGGCGGCCTCGCGGTCTACCCGTCGTCGGTCGTCATGAACGTCGTCGCGGCGCAGGAGGCCGGTGTGCCGAGCCTCGCCGTCGCGTCCCCGCCGCAGAAGGACGACGGCGGGCTGCCGCACCCGACGATCCTCGCCGCGTGCGCACTCCTCGGCGTCGACGAGGTGTACGGCGTCGGCGGCGCGCAGGCGGTCGCGATGTTCGCCTACGGAGCCTCGGGCAGCGAGCCGCAGGACGGCGACGTGCTGTGCGAGCCGGTCGACGTCGTCACCGGCCCGGGCAACGTGTACGTCGCCGCCGCGAAGCGACTCGTGCGCGGCGTGGTCGGCATCGACTCCGAGGCGGGCCCCACCGAGATCGCGATCCTCGCGGACGGCTCCGCCGACCCGGGGCACGTCGCGGTGGACCTCATCAGCCAGGCCGAGCACGACCCGTCCGCGGCGGCCGTCCTCGTCACACCGTCGATCGAGCTGGCCGCGGCGGTCGAGGCCCGGCTCGTCGACCTCGTCCCCGCGACGAAGCACGCGCAGCGGGTGGCGCAGGCGCTCGCGGGCCCGCAGTCCGCGCTCGTCCTCGTCGACGACCTGGAGCACGGTCTGCAGGTCGTCGACGCCTACGGCGCCGAGCACCTGGAGATCCAGGCCGACGACGCCGCCGGGCTGGCCGAGCGTGTGCGCAGCGCGGGCGCGATCTTCGTCGGCCCGTGGTCGCCGGTGTCGTTGGGCGACTACATGGCGGGGTCGAACCACGTGCTGCCGACGGGTGGGTGCGCGCACTTCTCGAGCGGCCTGGGCGTGCACAGCTACGTCAAGGCGGTCCAGGTGATCGAGTACGACCGGGACGCTCTCGAGGTCGTCGCGGACCGGATCGTGGCCGTCGCGAACGACGAGGACCTGCCCGCGCACGGGGAGGCCGTGCGTGCCCGGTTCCTCTGATGCTCCCGCGGTCCAGGTGCGGCGGGCACGACCGCGGGACGCGGCCGCGCTCGTCGCGCTGCGGGTCGAGCTCATGCACGCGATGGACGAGGCCGACGCGGAGGACCCCGCCTGGCAGGAGCGCGCCGTCGAGTGGTTCGAGGGCGCGCTCGCGACCGACGACGCCGCGGCGTTCGTCATCGACGACGATGGCGACGATGACGAACGCTGCGTCGTGGCCGGCGCGCTCGTGACGATCGGGCGGGGAGCGCCGTCGGCGCGCAACCCGGGCGGGACGACGGCGCACCTGTCGAACGTCTGCACGCTCGCCCGCGCGCGGGGGCGCGGACTGGGGCGTGCGTGCGTCGAGGCGGCGATCGAGTGGGCGCGTGCCGCCGACGTCGACTCCGTCGCGCTGCACGCGACCCCCGACGCCGAGGCCCTCTACCGTTCGCTCGGCTTCACGGACACGACCTACACCGAGCTCCGCCTGCGCTGGTGAGCTCGCGCCGCCGGCCCGGGCGCGGGCCGGTCAGCGCACGCCGAGCACGAACGGGTACACCGCGACCGCACCGGCCTGACGGAGCAGCCGGGCAGCGACGGTGAGGGTCCAGCCCGATTCCGTGTAGTCGTCGACGAGCAGGATGCGTCGTCCGGCGAGCCCGGCGAGGGCGGCGTCGGGCAGCTCGAGGCGCAGGCGTCCCGCCACCCCGCCGAGCCGCGTCGCGGAGTTCACGTCGTGCCGCGCGGGCTCCTCGTGCCCTGCGGCGGGACCCACGGCGCCGACGAGCGGTCGACCGAGGTAGGCCGCGAGCCCGCTCGCGAGGTGGAACGTCAGGCGCGGCCGGGTCGCCGAGCGCACCGCCACGACACCGTCGACCAGCAGGGAACCCACCTCTCCGCCCTCTCCGCTCTCGCCGTCTGCGTCGCCGGACGCCGCCGCGGCCGGCGCGCGCAGCTCCGTCCACTCGTCGAGCACCCGAGCCGCCGCGCTGCGCAGCGGGACGGGCGTCTCGCCGTCGGGCGTCGCGTCGGCGAAGAGCTCGCGCAGCGGACCGGACCAGCCCAGCCCGTCCAGTCGCGCGACGGCCCGGCCGGTCTCGGCAAGCTCTCCCGCCGCGATGCGACCGCGCAGATCGAGGCCGAGACGGTCCATGCCGCTCGGCCACTGCCGGCGCGCGACGACCTCCACCCCCGGCCGGTCCATGTCCGCCCGTGCGGCGGCGACCGCCTCGGCGTCGGGAGCGGCGGGCAGCGCCACGGCGCCGCACCGGTCGCAGCGGCCGCACTCCCACCCCGCATCGAGCTCGGGGTCGTCGAGGGAGGCACGCAGGAACGCCATGCGGCACCCGTCGGTCGCCTCGTAGTCGAGCATCGCGCGCTGCTCCGCGGTCCGCGTCTCCTCGACACGGGCGTACCGCTCGGCGTCGTACGTCCACGGCTCGCCCGTCGAGACCCAACCGCCCTTGACCCGGCGCACCGCGCCGTCGACGTCGAGCACCTTGAGCATGCCCTCGAGCCGGGACCGCTTGAGGTCGACCTGCGTCTCGAGCTGAGCCACCGACTGGGTGCCGCCGCCCCCGAGCGCGTCGAGGGTGGCACGCACCTGCGCCTGCGGCGGGAACGCGGTCGAGGCGAACCACTCCCAGATGCGCCGGTCCTCCTCGCCGGGCAGCAGGACCACGACCGCGCTGTCCACGCCACGACCGGCGCGCCCGACCTGCTGGTAGTACGCGATGGGCGAGCTGGGCGCCCCGAGGTGCACGACGAACGCCAGGTCTGGCTTGTCGAAGCCCATGCCGAGCGCGGACGTCGCCACGAGCGCCTTGACCCGGTTCTCCTTGAGGTCGCCCTCGAGCCGCTCGCGCTCAGCAGGGTCGGTCTGGCCCGTGTAGGCGGCCACCGCGAGACCGGAGGCCCGCAGCTGGCTCGCCACCTGCTCGGCCGCGGAGACGGTGAGGCAGTAGACGATCCCGGAGCCGTCGATGTCCTGGAGCGCCTCCGTGAGCCAGGCGACCCGGGTGGGCTGGTCCGGCAGCCGCAGCACGGCGAGGTGCAGGGACTCGCGGTCGAGCCCGCCGCGCAGGACGAGGACCTCGTCGGTCGCGGCGCCGGTCGCCGCCTCGGCGCGCACGCCGAGCTGCTCGGCGACGTCCGCGGTCACGCGGGCGTTCGCGGTCGCGGTCGTCGCGAGGACCGGGATGCCGGGCGGGAGGTCGGCGAGAAGGGTGCGGATGCGCCGGTAGTCGGGGCGGAAGTCGTGTCCCCAGTCCGAGATGCAGTGCGCCTCGTCGACGACGACGAGCCCGGCGTCGGCGGCGAGGCGGGGCAGGACCTCGTCCCGAAATCCCGGGTTGTTGAGGCGTTCCGGGGAACACAGGAGAACGTCCACCTCGCCCGCGGCGATGGCGGCGTTCACGTCGTCCCACTCGGTGACGTTCGCCGAGTTGATCGTCACGGCGCGGATGCCGGCGCGCGCCGCGGCGGAGACCTGGTCGCGCATGAGCGCGAGCAGCGGGGAGACGATGACCGTGGGTCCGGCACCGCGGTCCCGCAAGAGCTTTGTCGCGACGAAGTAGACCGCGGACTTGCCCCAGCCGGTGCGCTGCACGACCAGCGCGCGACGGCGGAACGCGACGAGCGCCTCGATCGCGCGCCACTGGTCGTCGCGCAACCGTGCGTCGTCGCGACCGACGAGCGCGCGCAGCGCGGTCTCCGCGTCCTCGCGCAAGGACTCGCCGTCGAGCAGTCCGCGCAGCATCGCGAGCTTCGCGCGCCGGGCCGCCTCGGCGTCCCCTGCCCGGGCGGTCTGGTCGGGCGCCGGCGCGGGTGGTGCGGGCGGGTCCGTCGGGCTGGGTGCTGCGCCCGACGGCGCGTCCCAGCTCTCGTCGCCGTGCGGCTCGTCGAGCGGGGGCTCGTCGACCGGGTCGAAGGGCAGGTCGGCATACGGGTCGGAGGAGCTCACCTGCCTGATCGTAGGCGCAGCTGCCGACGAGAGCCGCGACCGTGCACAGGGCACCGGCGGACCCGCTGCCCGGGTGGTCAGGCAGTCATGTCCACGACGACCCTGCCGCCGATCCTCCCGGCCTCCATCTCGGCGAATATGTCGTTGATGTCGTCGAGGGGACGCACGGTGTAGGTCGGGCTGATCGCGCCGCGGGCGAAGAAGTCGAGCGCCTCCGCCATGTCCTTGCGCGTCCCCACGATCGAGCCGCGGACCGTGAGACCGAACAGCACGGTGGTGAAGATGTCGAGCGGGAACTTCTCGGGCGGGAGCCCGACGAGCGAGACGGTCCCCCCACGACGCAGCGCGCCGACCGCCTGCGGGAAGGCGTGGGCGTTGACGGCCGTGACCAGCGCACCGTGGACCCCGCCCCCGGTCTGCTCCTGGATCTGCGCTGCGGCGTCGGGCGACGTCGCAGCGTTCACCGTGACCTCCGCACCGTGCGTGCGGGAGAGCGCGAGCTTCTCGTCGTCGACGTCGACCGCGGCGACGCGCCGGCCCATGGCTACCGCGTACTGCACGGCGATGTGGCCGAGACCGCCGATGCCCGAGACGAGCACCCATTCCCCGGGCTTCGTGTCGGTGACCTTGATCCCCTTGTACACGGTCACGCCGGCGCACAGGATCGGTCCGACGGCGGACAGCTCCACACCGTCGGGGACGATCGGCGCGTAGCGCGAGTCCACGAGCATGTACCGCCCGAACGACCCGTCGACCGAGTAGCCGCCGTTCTTCTGGTCCGGGCAGAGCGTCTCCCAGCCCGTCTCGCAGTACTCGCACTCGCCGCACGCGCTCCACAGCCACGCGTTCCCGACGAGGTCGCCCACCGCGACGCGGGTCACCAGGTCGCCGACGGCGACGACGCGGCCGACTCCTTCGTGCCCGGGGACGAACGGTGGAGCGGGCTTGACCGGCCAGTCGCCGTGGGCGGCGTGGAGGTCGGTGTGACAGACGCCCGTGAAGGCGACCTCGACGAGCGCCTCGTGCGCGCCGGGCGTCGGGACCTCGATCTCCTCGATGCGCAAGGGCTCGGTGAACGAGCGGACGACTGCTGCGCGCATGGTGGACATGACGATCTCCTCGGTTCTCGGGAACCACGTGGTGGGTCGCTGCTCATGTCCCGGAGGGCCGGGACCTCCTCCGCTCCACGACGAGGGCGAGCGTCCCGGCGACGACCGCGACCCACTCGCTCGCCGCGGCCAGCACCTGCTGCGTGCCCCCGACCGTCTCGTTCACGCCGAAGAAGCCGACCGTCGTCGAGAGGTAGAAAGCCGCGAGCGTCAGTGCTCCGAAGCCGACCGCACCGAGCAGCGGCAACCAGTGCCGCCACACGAGCACGAGCACGCCGAGGACCAGCCCGGCGGCGGCGTTGAGCGCGAACAGCGGACCGACCACCTCGATGTCGCGGTACCCCTCGACGAGCAGCACGAGGTGGATGTCCGCGGAGAGCAGGAGACCTGCCGCCGTGAGACCGCGCAGGGCCCAGGCCCCGAGGGCGTGGCCCTCGCGGTCGGGTGGACGCGGAGTACCGTCGGTCACCGTCGTCGCCCTCCCACGGTCGCGTGGCGCTGAGAACCAGCTGCTGCTTCAATTGAACCGCCGTCTGCCGTCCGGCGCGCGCCGACGTCCAGGGCCGGGCGCGCCCCAGCGGGCACGTCCGCAGCATCACTGCCGCACCACCGCACGAGGAGGACGGCCATGGACCTGCCGCACCTGAACGTTTCCCACGTCCCGACGCGACGTGCGGTCCTCGCCGGGTCCGGTGCCGGCGCGGCGCTGGCGGTCCTCGCCGCGTGCGGCGGCGACCCGCCGTCGGGGACGCAGGACGGCACGGACTCGTCCGACGGCGCGAGCGGCGGTGCGGTCGTCGAGCCCGGCCAGGAGCTGGCGAGCACAGACGACGTCCCCGTCGGTGGCGCCCTGGCCGTCACCGTCGAGGGGGCGGAGCTGCTCGTGACACAGCCCGAGGAGGGCACGTTCGCAGCCTTCAGCGCGATCTGCACCCACCAGGGGTGCACGGTCGCCCCCGGCGACGGCGAGCTGCGCTGCCCGTGCCACGCCTCGCGGTTCGACCTGGCCACGGGCGACGTGCTCGGCGGCCCCGCGCCCGAGCCGCTGCACGAGGTGTCGGTCACGGTCGACGACGGACGTGTCACCTCGTCATGACCGGGAGACCCGGTGACCCGGGTGACCCGGTGACCCCTGCGATCCGGTGACCGCGTGCCGGACGTCACGGCCGCGCCCTGCTCCCGGCTTCGTAGACTGTCCCGGTGACCTCACCCTCCGTCGCCGGGAAGCGACGCCTCCCGCTGCGCCCCGAGCTCGCGGGCATCGCACCCTACGGCGCGCCCCAGCTCGATGTCCCGGTGCTGCTCAACGTGAACGAGAACCCCTACGCCCCGAGCGAGCAGGTCGTCGCGTCGATCACGCACGCGGTGCGCGACGCGGCCGCGACCCTCAACCGGTACCCGGACCGGGACTTCCGCGCGCTGCGGTCGGACCTCGCCGCCTACCTGGGAGCCGAGTCCGGCGTGGCCCTCGCGCCCGAGCAGCTCTGGGCGGCCAACGGCTCCAACGAGATCATGCTCCACGTCCTCCAGGCGTTCGGTGGTCCGGGACGCACCGCGATCTCGTTCGCGCCCACCTACTCGATGTACCCCGAGTACGCGCGGGGCACGCACACGCGCTGGGTCGTGGGACGGCGTGCCGAGGACTTCACGCTCGACCCCGACCACGCGCGCACGGTGGTCCTCCGCGAGCAGCCGTCGGTCATCCTGCTCGCGAGCCCCAACAACCCCACGGGCACGGCTCTGCCCACCGCGACCGTCGAGGCGGTGTGCGAGGCCGCGCTCGAGGTGCGCGTGCCGACCGCGGACGGGGCCGACGCCCCGGCCGTCGTCGTGGTCGACGAGGCCTACGGAGAGTTCCGGCGGACGGGGACGCCGTCCGCGCTGGAGCTCCTCGCGCGCTACCCGAACCTCGCGGTCACGCGCACGATGTCGAAGGCGTTCGCGCTCGCGGGTGCCCGCGTCGGGTACCTCGCGGCTTCGAGCGAACTCGTCGACGCGCTGCGCGTCGTGCGGCTGCCGTACCACCTGTCGGCAGTGACCCAGGCGGTGGCCCGCGCCGCGCTCGCACACTCCGGCGAGCTGCTCGCCCAGGTCGCCGCCCTGCGCGCCGAGCGTGACGCGACCGTCACCTGGCTGCGCGCGCAGCGGCACGCCGACGGCACGTCGTTCGAGGTCGCGGCCTCCGACGCCAACTTCGTGCTCTTCGGCACCTTCGCCGACCGGCGAGCGGTGTGGGAGGGATTGTTGGAGCGCGGCGTCCTCATCCGGGAGACTGGTCCCGACGGCTGGTTGCGGGTGTCGATCGGCACCGGCGAGGAGATGCGGGCGTTCAAGGACGCCCTCGTGGAGGTGGCAGGGCTGTGAGTCGTACAGGGCGCATCGAGCGCACGACGAGCGAGTCGAGCGTGCGCGTCGAGCTCGACCTCGACGGGACGGGGCGGACCGAGATCTCGACGACGGTCCCGTTCTACGACCACATGCTCACCGCGCTCGGCAAGCACTCGCTCATCGACCTGAGGGTCGAGGCCACCGGCGACACGCACATCGACGCCCACCACACCGTCGAGGACGTCGCCATCGCGATCGGTGAGGCGCTGCGCGTCGCGCTCGGCGACAAGCGGGGCATCGCGCGCTTCGGCGACGCGACGGTCCCGCTCGACGAGGCGCTCGCGCTCGCGGTGGTGGACGTCTCCGGCCGGCCGTACCTCGTCCACACCGGGGAGCCCGAGGGACAGGAGTACCACCTGATCGGCGGCCACTTCACCGGTTCGCTGACCCGCCACGTGCTCGAGTCGATCGCCCACCACGCAGGCATCTGCCTGCACGTGCGCGTCCTCGCCGGCCGTGACCCCCACCACATCGTCGAGGCCCAGTTCAAGGCGCTCGCCCGCGCGCTGCGCGCGGCCGTCGCCCTCGACCCGCGCGTCGAGGGCATCCCGTCCACCAAGGGAGCCCTGTGAGCACGCACGACGACGCGGCAGCCGACGGGTTGGACGGCATCGAGATCCCCGACGACCTGTCGGGTCTGACCGGGCCCTCCGACCCGGACCTGGTCGTGCTGATCACGCAGGTGGCCGGAGCCGAGCCGCTCGCCGCGGCGTGCTCGCTCGCCCAGGTCGAGGCGGACGTCGTCGCGACGGACGTCGGTGCTCTCGCGCTCCTGCGGGACCGGTCGGGTGACGCCCCCGCCCAGGCGGCGGCCGCGCTGACGACGCTCGTCAAGGGCGCGCCGCTCATCCTGGTCGAACGGCGGGGTGAGCAGCTCGCCATGACGCGCTGGTCCGACGGCGCACCGGGCGACCAGCTCGCCCCGGGTCTCGTGCTCGGCGGGGCCCCGGAGCTCCTCGAGGACCTCCTCACGGGATCGACGACCCTCGCCGACCTCGACGGGGTCGTCGCGAGCTCGTCCGTCTCCCGGTGGAAGGCCGTGCGCCTGCTCACGGCAGCCGCTCGCCGGGCGAAGAAGGGCGGCGCATGAGCGTCGCGACGTCCGCGCGGCGCCCCTCCGTCGTCGTGCTCGACTACGGGTTCGGCAACGTCCGCTCGGCCGTGCGATCGCTCGAGCGCGTCGGCGCGGAGGTCGAGCTCACCGCGGACCGGTCGCGGGCTCAGGACGCGGACGGGCTCGTCGTGCCCGGCGTGGGCGCGTTCGCGGCAGTGATGTCCGGGCTGCGGGCCGTCCGCGGCCACGAGATCGTCGGGCGACGCCTGGCCGGCGGACGCCCGGTGCTCGGGATCTGCGTCGGCATGCAGGTGATGTTCGAGCAGGGGGACGAGCACGGCACGCTGACCGACGGGCTGGGGGAGTGGGGCGGGCTCGTGGACCGGCTCGAGGCCCCCGTCGTGCCGCACATGGGCTGGGACACCGTCGACGTCCCCGCGGGCAGCACGCTGTTCCGCGGGGTGGAGGACGAGCGCTTCTACTTCGTCCACTCCTACGCGGCGCGCTCGTTCACGACGGGCCAGGACCTGCCCGCGGACTCGCCGGTCCGACGCCCGCTCGTCACCTGGTCCGACCACGGCGGGCGATTCGTCGCAGCCGTCGAGAACGGCCCGCTCTGCGCGACGCAGTTCCACCCCGAGAAGTCCGGCGACGTGGGCGCGACCCTGCTCGAGAACTGGGTCCGTTCGCTCTGACCCCCACGCTCTGTCGCACGCCCCCGCATCGCCTGCGCGCGACAGGGATGCGCCATGCTGATGATCGAGATCGACCCACCACGACCGACACCGATGGAGAACCCCGTGACCGACCGACTCGTGCTCCTCCCTGCCGTCGACGTAGCCGACGGCCAGGCCGTCCGACTCGTCCAGGGCGAGGCAGGCTCCGAGACCTCGTACGGTGACCCGCTCGCCGCCGCGCTCGACTGGCAGTCCGGAGGTGCCGAGTGGATCCACCTCGTGGACCTCGACGCCGCGTTCGGCCGCGGCTCGAACGCCGAGCTGCTCGCCGACGTCGTCGCGCGCCTCGACGTCCAGGTCGAGCTCTCGGGCGGCATCCGCGACGACGCGTCGCTCGCGCGCGCGCTCGCGACCGGGGCCCGGCGCGTCAACCTCGGCACCGCGGCGCTCGAGAACCCCGACTGGACCGCGAAGGTCATCGCGGAGCACGGTGACGCGATCGCCGTCGGGCTGGACGTGCGCGGCACGACGCTCGCCGCTCGCGGCTGGACGCAGGAGGGCGGCGACCTGTGGGAGGTGCTCGAGCGGCTCGAGACCGCCGGCTGCTCCCGCTACGTCCTGACCGACGTGACCAAGGACGGCACGCTGCGCGGACCGAACCTCGACCTCCTGCGCGAGGTGGCGGCACGCACGGACGCACCCGTCGTCGCGTCGGGCGGGATCTCGAGCCTCGCCGACCTCGAGGCGCTGCGTGCGCTCGTGCCGGCCGGGGTCGAGGGCGCGATCGTCGGCAAGGCGCTCTATGCGGGCGCGTTCACGCTGCCGCAGGCGCTGGACGTCGCGGGCCGGCCGTGACCGCGCCGACGACGCCCGAGCCCGCCGCTTCCGGGGCCGGGGGCAAGGCGCTCCCGCCGTCGTCGGGCTTCGCCGGCGACGACGGCTCCGCAGACCCGGCGCTCGCCGCCGCGCTGGAGTCGCACCGTGCCGGCACCGCTCCGCTGACGGACGTCGTCGCGCGGCTGGCACGGTCGCGCGTCCTCGTCCCGATCCTTGCCGAGCTGGGGGAGTCGGCCGAGGGTGAGCACGGGCAGGTCGTGGACAAGGAGGCGTCAGCCGGCGTCGTGGCGCTGCAGGCACCTGACGGCCGCCGGGCGCTGCCGGTCTTCACCTCCGTCGCCTCGATGGCGGCCTGGCGTCCCGACGCCAGGCCCGTCCCGGTGGACGCGCGCCGTGCGGGGCTGTCTGCCGTGAAGGAGGACTGGGCGCTGCTGGTCGTCGACCCGGCCGGCCCGGTCACCGTCCTCGTGCCACGGCCTGCCGTGTGGGCGCTCGCCCAGGGCCAGACCTGGCGTCCTGCCGTGCTGGACGGGGCGGTCGCACCGGACGTCGACCTGGCGATCCGGGCGGCGCTCGTGGACATCCCGCACCTCGCGCGGTCGTGGGCCGAGCCCGGTCGCAGCGCCGAGGTCGCGGTGGTGCTGCGCATCGATCCCGGACTGGACCGCGCCGGCCTCGACGCGGTGCTCGCCCAGGTCAACGCCGCGCTCGCGCGCAGCGAGATCGTCTCGGAGCGGGTCGACGGGCTCGAGCTCAGGGTCGGTCGCGCCGGCTGAGCGCGGCGGTCGGACGATCAGCGCCGGAGCCGACCGATCGCCCACGCGAGCGCTGCTGCCACGCCGATCGCCGCGCCGACGGCCTGACCGCCCAGGATGACGCGGTTGAGGTCGAGGGCAGGCTGCCAGCGCACGCCGTCGTCGTCGACCACGAAGACGCCCTTGGCCTTGACGCGGACACCGAACCCTCCGCCGCCGCCCGACCCCTCGCCGCCGGCCTCGCCGTCCGCGTTGCCGGACCCGGGTGCGCTGCCCTGGTCACCGGTGCCCTCGTCCGGGCCGTCCGCATCGGCGGACGCGCCGCGACGGAACCGCGGCAGCCCGGCGGCGCCCTTGCCCGCCAGCTCGCCGGACCCGGAACCCCAGCCGGAGCCGGTCCCGCCCCAGACGGTGGCCACCGGGATGACGAGCGTGCCCCCGCGCTCGTAGGCCTCGCCGAACACGCGACGGACCGTCAGCGTGTCGCGCGCGGCGTGCGTGATGTGTGCCGGGTCGACGGCAGCGGCGTCGGTCTCGTTCTCGTGTGTCCCCATGGGTCCCGAGAGTAGACCGCAGCCGTCCGGGACGCGCGCGAACCGACGGATCAGTCGACGCACTCCGCGACCGGGACGAACGACGACTCGTCCCCCAGGACGGAACGCAGCGTGCTGACCGGGACCAGGAGGCTCTGGTCGCTCGACGTCTTCGCGTACACCACCCCGATGACCTCCCCGGCCTCGTTCAGCGCGGCCGACCCGGAGCTGCCCGGCTCGACGGGGGCGTCGGTGACGAGCACCTCGCCGAGGTTCTCGTGCAGCGGGTCGGTCGCCGACCCGATCACGCTGCCGTTGGTGACGGTGAGCCGCTCGCCCTCGGGGTAGCCGACGACGGTGACGGGGTCGCCGGTCGTCGGGTCCTTCGCGGCGAGCGTCGGGTAGGCGGGCAGGTCCTCGCTCGTGCGCACGACGGCGAGGTCCGCCAGCTCGGCGGTGCTCACGGTGTCGACGGGGATGTCCCGGCCGTCGTACGAGAGCAGCTGGAGGGTGCGGGCCGACGACACGACGTGCTTGTTGGTGATGAGCGTGCGCGCGTCGACGGGGAAGCCCGAGCCCGTCGACAGCCCGTCGCACCCGACGTTGCGAATGCGCACCGCCATGCGTTCCACGGCGTCGAAGCCGTCCGGCGACAGCTCCTCGGACCCGTCCGCGCCCTGCAGAGGAGGGGTCGACGGGACGACGGTGTCGGGCAGGTCCGGCGGCAGCTCGGGCAGCACGCCGCACCCCGTGGCCAGGGCGCCGGCCAGCACCCCGGTCACGAGGACGCGACCCAGCCGCTGCCGGCTCACTGCTCCAGCTCCTGCTGGAGCTCGGAGTTCGCGTCGGCCGCAGCCTGGCACAGCTCGTCGACCTGGTCCGAGAAGCGTTCGAGGTCGTCGGGGTCGTACGCGTCGCGGTCGTCGAGGTAGCCGATGAGCTGGGCCTGCGCCGTCGTGCACTGCGTGAGCGCCGCGGCGACCGTGCCGGCGGCCTCGGAGACCCGGCTCTGGTAGTCGAGGTACTGCTGCGAGGCCTCGTTCTCGTCGCCGAGCTGGGCCTTCTCGTTCGCGAGCGCGGTGATCCGGTCCTGCGCCGTCGTGAGCTGGGTGCGCGTCGCGTCGAGCTCCGCGTTGACGCCGTCGAGGTCGGCCTGCAGGGTTGCGACGTCCTCGCCGAGCGACCTCGCCTCCGCCTCCCAGTCCGCGCTGTGCTCCTGCCACCGCTCGGTCGCGACCCACAGGTAGGCACCGGCCCCGAGCGACGCCGCGAGCGCGACCGACAGCAGCACCACGGCGACCGTCCGACCCCGTCCGGGTCGGCGTCGGCGCCGCCGCGTCGGCGCGCCGACCTCGCCGGGCTCGCCGGGCTCGACTCCCGTGCCGCCCGTCTCTGCCGGGTCGGGCGGCTCGGCATCGGGCGGCTCGGCGTCCGGTGGCTCGGCCGGGTCGGGGGATGCGGCGTCGGGCTGCTCGGCCGGTTCCGACGACGCGGCGTCGGGCTGCTCCGGACCCGCGACGGTGCCCGACGGCGCGGGGTGCGCGCCGTCCCGGTCGCCGTCCCGTCCGGGGACGGATGGAGGGTTGTTCAACTCACGTGACCCGTGAACTTCTCGCCCGGGCCCTCGCCGGGGGCGTCGGGGAACGGCGACGCCTCGCGGAACGCGAGCTGGAGCGAGCGCAGACCGTCACGCAGCGAGCGGGCGTGCTGGTTGCCGATGTCCGGTGCGCTCGCGGTCACGAGCGCGGCGAGCGCGGTGATGAGCTTGCGGGCCTCGTCGAGGTCGAGATGGCCCTGCGCCTCGGCGTCCTCCGCCAGGCCGCACTTCACGGCCGCGGCGCTCATCAGGTGCACGGCGGCCGAGGTGATGACCTCGACGGCGGCGACGTCCGCGATGTCGCGCACGGCGTCGTCGGCGGTGTCCTGGGCCGGGCTGTTCTCCGTAGTCATGGGAGCCATCTTTCCACCCGGCCGGGCGGGGCACCGCGACGACCGACGGCCGCCACCCGGTGAGCGGTGGCGGCCGTCGGGACGTACGCGGGTCAGACCCGGACGGGCTCGCTCGCCGTGCCCGGCTCGCCGGCGTCCACCGGGGCGCCCTCGGCCTCGAGAGCGCCGCGCAGGAGCGCACCGAGTTCGGCGTCGACCTGCGTCCAGTAGGCGATCGCGCGCTCGCGGATCTCGTCGCTGCGCACGGCACCGACGTGTCCCGTGATCGTCTCGAGGAACCGCTCGCGGGCGGCGTCGTCGAAGACCTCGCGGTAGAGCGTGCCGGCCTGGCCGAAGTCGTCGTCCTGCGGGTGCAGGGTCGCTGCGGACCGGGTCAGCTCACCGTCGGCCGCCCAGCCCACGGACTCGGCGGCGCGCGCCGGGTCCGCGTGCGCACCACCCTGGCTGTTGGGCGCGTAGACCGGGGTGGTCGCCGAGGAGAACGAGTAGCGCATCGCGCCGTCCTTCGCGTACGAGTGACCACCGTCGGCGGCGGCGTGCGGCGCGTTCACCGGGAGCTCGGCGTGGTTGGTGCCCACGCGGTAGCGGTGCGCGTCCGCGTAGGAGAAGATCCGCGCGAGCAGCATCTTGTCGGGGCTGGCCGCGATGCCGGGCACGAAGCTGCTCGGCGCGAACGTCGCCTGCTCGATCTCCGCGAAGTAGTTCTCCGGGTTGCGGTTCAGCTCCATGACGCCGACCTCGACGAGCGGGTAGTCGGCGTGCGGCCACACCTTGGTGAGGTCGAACGGGTTGAACCGGTACGCCTTGGCGTCCTCGTACGGCATGACCTGGACCGAGAGGTTCCAGCGCGGGAAGTCCCCGGCCTCGACGTGCTCGTACAGGTCGCGGATGTGGTGGTCGCCGTCCGAGCCGGCGAGCTGTGCCGCCTCGTCGCCCGTCAGGTTGTCGATGCCCTGCTGGGTGGTGAAGTGGTACTTGACCCAGAACCGCTCGCCCGCGGCGTTGATCCACTGGTAGGTGTGCGAGCCGAACCCGTCCATGTGGCGCCAGCTCGACGGCAGCCCGCGGTCGCCCATGAGCCACGTGACCTGGTGGGCCGACTCGGGGGACAGGGACCAGAAGTCCCACTGCATGTCGTTGTCACGCAGGTTCGAGCCGGGCAGACGCTTCTGCGAGCGGATGAAGTCGGGGAACTTGATGCCGTCGCGCAGGAAGAACACCGGGGTGTTGTTCCCGACGAGGTCGTAGTTCCCCTCGGTCGTGTAGAACTTCAGTGCGAACCCGCGCGGGTCGCGCCACGTGTCGGGCGACCCGTGCTCACCGGCGACCGACGAGAAGCGGGCGAGCATCTCGGTCGAGACCCCCGGCTGGAAGAGCGCCGCGCGGGTGTACGCGCTGACGTCGTTCGTCACCGTGAACGTGCCGAACGCGCCGCCGCCCTTGGCGTGCACGACGCGCTCCGGCACACGCTCGCGGTTGAACTGGGCGAGCTTCTCGACGAGATAGTGGTCGTGCAGGACGATCGGGCCGTCGGTGCCGACGGACTGCGAGTGCGCGTCGGACGCGACGGGCGCGCCGGCGTTCGTCGTGGTGAACGGTGCAGTCATGCGGTGTTCCTTCCTTCGTGCTGCGGATCGGGTAGCCGCAGCGGTGGGGGCATATACGCATCTTCGTGAGAAAACGGTCCGGCTCGGGATGTGTCGACCACGGGCGACCGGTGCGGAGGTGTCAGCCGGCGCAGTCGGCGCAACGGCCCCAGAACGTCACCTCGGCGGTGTCGATCTGGAACCCGGCCGTGGTGCTCGGCGAGAGGCAGGGTGCGTGCCCGACGGCGCAGTCGACGTCGGCGACGGCGCCGCAGTCCCTGCACACCACGTGGTGGTGGTTGTCGCCGAGGCGGCGTTCGTAGCGGGCCGGGTGGCCCGCAGGCTCGATCCGGCGCAGGAGCTCCTTCTCGGTCAACGTGTTGAGGACGTCGTAGACGGCCTGGACGGAGACGGAGCCGAGGGAGTCCCGCACGGCGCGCAGCACGGTGTCCGCGTCCGCGTGCTGGCGCTGGCCCACGGCGTCGAGGACGGCGAGGCGCGCAGCCGTGACGCGCAGTCCGTGCGCGCGCAGCTCGTCCTCGTGCCGGGCGTGCCCGGTCGGGGAGGGCTGGGACGGTGCGGTGCTGCGTGCCATGTGTGCACCTTACCCATGAAGACTGGAACAGTTCCAATGATGGATCGGATCAGGTCGCGCTGGGAGCGGCCGCTCGCGGCGTACGCTCGGGACCGTGCATGTCTGCTAACATTGCTCGCTGACCGACCTGGATGGTTTCGCACTGCTCCCGAACTTCGTTCGGAGGGGTTCGCGATCGTGCAGGTGCGCAAGTGGATCTCATCCCACCCGGGTCTCGACAGTCGGTGCAAGCCGCGACAGAGGCCGGGTTTCGTCCGGTCGACGGAATGCTTCCAGCATTCTCTCGTCCGGCGCGACTGGTCACGGTGAACACCGTGCTGGTCGTCGTGATGGCCTCCGTCCTGCGCTCAGGGACGGGGGCCTTCCTCGTTCTGGGCGGTCTACCGACGACTTCCTAGGAGCATCACATCAGCGAGCCTCGCATCAACGATCGGATCCGCGTCCCCGAGGTCCGACTCATCGGTCCCGGCGGGGAGCAGGTCGGCGTCGTCCGCACCGAGGTTGCCCTGAGCCTTGCCCAGGACGCCGACCTCGACCTGGTCGAGGTCGCCCCGGACGCCCGCCCGCCCGTCTGCAAGCTCATGGACTTCGGCAAGTTCAAGTACGAGTCGGACATGAAGGCACGCGAGGCGCGGCGGAACCAGGCGAACACGGTTCTCAAGGAGATCCGTTTCCGGCTGAAGATCGACCCGCACGACTACGGCACCAAGAAGGGCCACGTCGAGCGCTTCCTCACGGCCGGAGACAAGGTCAAGGTCATGATCATGTTCCGTGGCCGCGAGCAGTCGCGCCCGGAGATGGGTGTGCGACTGCTGCAGCGTCTCGCGGACGACGTCGCGGAGCTCGGCTTCGTCGAGTCCATGCCCAAGCAGGACGGGCGCAACATGACGATGGTCCTCGGCCCGGTCAAGAAGAAGGCCGACGCCAAGAGCGAGCAGCGCAAGCGTGCGCAGGAGGCGGAGCCGCGGCTGACGAAGTCGGCGCAGCGCGCTGCGTCGAAGCCGTCCGAGCCGGGCGACGAGCCGTCGGCACCGGTCGCCACCGAGGTCGCGGCTGCTGAGACCGCCGCGGTCGAGGTCGCCCCCGAGGTGACCCAGGCGTCGGCCCCGGCACCGGTCGTCGAGGCTGCCTCGGCCGAGCCTGCGGCGCAGGCTCCGGCCGCACCGACGTCGAGCCCGGCCCCGGCTGCCACGAAGCCCGCCACGAAGTCGGCGCCGTCGGCGCCCAGGGCTGCCTCGTCGAGCGCGCCCAGGCCGGCGACGAGGTCGACGTCGAGCACGTCCCGGCCCACCTCGTCGAGCACCCCGAGACCTGCGACGAGCAAGCCTGCGACCAGCGCGCCGAGGTCCACGCCCAGCACGCCGAAGCCTGCGACCAGCACGCCGAAGCCTGTGACCAGCACGCCCACGCCGGCTGCCCCGCGGCCTGTCCCCAAGCCTGGCGCTCCGCGACCCACGCCGAAGCCCGCCCCGCGCGGCAAGGCGGGCTGAGCACCGCACGACCCTGCTCTGAGGTTGGGCCCACCGGCCCGGCCCGCACACGTCGGCCGTCTCGCGACGGCCGACCGGACACAAGGAGAGACGGCAGCCATGCCGAAGAACAAGACCCACTCGGGCGCCAAGAAGCGCTTCCGCGTCACCGGCAGCGGCAAGGTCATGCGTGAGCAGGCCGGCAAGCGTCACCTGCTCGAGCACAAGCCGAGCTCGAAGACGCGTCGCCTCTCGGCCGACCTCGTCGTCGCCCCCGCTGACGCCAAGAAGATCAAGAAGCTTCTCGGCAAGTGACCGTCCGGCGCCCCACGCACCGTCGTGAGCGCCGTCGCCTCCACTTCCCGACCCGAACTACTGCAAGGAGCATCACGTGGCACGCGTGAAGCGGGCGGTCAACGCCCAGAAGAAGCGCCGTACGACCCTCGAGCGCGCCAGCGGCTACCGCGGCCAGCGCTCGCGCCTCTACCGCAAGGCGAAGGAGCAGGTCACCCACTCCCTCGTCTACTCCTACCGTGACCGCAAGGCGCGCAAGGGAGACTTCCGCAAGCTGTGGATCCAGCGCATCAACGCGGCGTCGCGCGCCCAGGGCCTGACGTACAACCGCCTCATCCAGGGCCTCAAGGCCGCGGGTGTCGAGGTCGACCGTCGCCTGCTCGCTGAGCTCGCGGTGAACGACGTGGTTGCGTTCAACGCACTCGTCCAGGTCGCGAAGGACGCCCTCCCGGAGGACGTCAACGCGCCGAAGGCCGCGGCCTGAACAGCCGCACCGACGCCACGGACGCCCGGCCGGCGCCCGACCCCCTCGACCCGACGCTGACGAATCCTCGCAGCGACCGGGTCAGGGCGGTCCGGGCCCTGTCCGGGCGTTCGGCGCGTTCACGGCACGGGCAGTACCTGGTCGAGGGACCGCAAGCCGTCCGTGAGGCCGTGCGGCACGCCCGGGATCTCGTGCGCGACCTGTACGTCACGCCCGACTCCGGTCGGCGCTACGCCGAGATCGTCGCCGACGCACGGTCCGCCGGCCTGTTCCTCCACGTGGGCACCGCCGAGGTGCTGGCCGCGATGAGCCCGGACGCGCAGGGCGTCGTCGCGGTCGTGCGTGCGGAGCGACCCGGGCTGGAGTCCGCGCTCAGCGCGGCGAGCGCACGAGCCGACGGTCCGCTGCTCGTCGCGGTCCTCGCGGCCGTGCGCGATCCGGGGAACGCCGGGACCGTGATCCGTGCGGCGGACGCGGCCGGAGCAGACCTCGTCGTGCTCGCGGGCGAGAGCGTCGACGTGCACAACCCGAAGGTGGTGCGCTCCACCGCCGGCTCGCTCTTCCACGTCCCCGTCGTCTCGGGCGTCACGCTCGCCGAGACGGCCGCGGTGCTGCGTGCTGCCGGGCTGCTCCTCCTGGCTGCCGACGGCGCCGGCGACCACGACCTCGACGACCTGCTCGACGTCGCGGGATCCGGGGGCGTCGACCTGGCGCGTCCCACCGCGTGGGTGTTCGGGAACGAGGCGTGGGGTCTGCCCGCGACGGACCGCGAGCTCGCGGACGCCGTCGTGCGGGTGCCCATCCGCGGGCGCGCCGAGTCGCTCAACCTCGCGACGGCGGCCACCGTCTGCCTGTACGCGTCGAGCCGCGCCCACCGGGGGTCGCCCGCGTGAGGCTCTTCGCCGCCCTGTACCCGGACGGTGCGGCGCTCGACCACCTGGCGCTGGCCCTCGCCGGCGTCCAGGCGCTGGAGGCGCGCCGTCCCGACGGTGGTCCCCTCGTGCGCTGGACCGCGCCGGAGCTGTGGCACGTGACGGTCTCGTTCTTCGGCGACGTCCCGGAGGGCGCCGTGGCGGACCTGGCCACCGCGCTAGCCCCGGTGGCGCGCGAGGTCGCGCCACTGGAGCTCCGCCTGCGCGGCGCGGGGGTCTTCGACCGGCGGACGGCGTGGGTCGGCGTCGGGGGCGAGGACACGGACGCGCTGCGTGAGCTCAGCGTGGCGGTCGCCATCGCGGCCGGGGACGCGGGGGTGCGCGTGGACAGGCGTCCTCGGCAGCGTGCGCACCTCACCGTGGCGCGGGCGGCAGCCGGTGCCCGCCAGGCGCAGCGCCGGGCCTCGGTGCGGGCCCGGTCGGGCGGGGGTGACCGCGCCGAGCCACCCGTGAGCGACCCCCTCGCGGGACCCGCGGCCGCGCTGTCCGTCTACGCGGGACCGAACTGGGTCGCGGGCACGCTCGACCTCGTCGCGTCCGACCTCGGCGACGCCTCGGGCCGTCCGGTCCACCACGTGCTCGACCGTCTGCCGCTCGCCGGCGTCGCCCGCTGACGAGCGATCGTCGGCCCGGTCGTCGGGGGACCCGTGTGCGAGGATGGCCAGGTGCGCACGCGAGCTGATCGACGATTTCCCAGGCCTGTCACGGGCCTGCGCGACTGACGCGCGCACCGATCCCGCCCACGGCGGGACGGACCGGCCCCGGACGGGCGCCCTAGAATGACGCCGACGCGCCCCAGCGCGCGCCCGCGCACCCGGCCGGACGGCTCGCGCTCGTGACGCACGTGCGTGACGCAGCTGTCGGGCCGTCGTCCCCGCTGACCCGCCACCGCCAGGAAGGCACGCATGTCCAGCCCTGACGCCGACGCCGTTCTCCCCCCGAGTGGGTCCGACGGCTCGGACACCCTGACCGCCCCGTCCCCGCTCGACGCCGACGCGCTCCAGCGCGTGCTCGACGCCGCACTCGCCGGGATCGACGGTGCCGGCGACCTCGACGCCCTCAAGCGCGTGCGCACGGAGCACACCGGGGACCGCAGCCCGCTCGCGCTCGCGAACCGGCAGATCGGCTCCCTCGCCCCCGAGGACAAGAAGGTCGCGGGCAAGCTTCTCGGCCCGCTGCGCGGTCGCGTGAGCCAGGCGCTGGCCGCACGCCAGGCCGTGCTCGAGGCCGAGCGCGACGAGCGGGTCCTCGTCACCGAGGCCGTGGACGTCACCCTCCCCGTGCGCCGAACGCCGTCCGGGGCCCGCCACCCGCTGGAGTCGCTCCAGGAGCTCGTGGCCGACTTCTTCGTCGGGCTCGGCTGGGAGATCGCCGAGGGCCCCGAGGTCGAGTCGGAGTGGTTCAACTTCGACGCGCTGAACTTCGGTGTCGACCACCCGGCGCGCCAGATGCAGGACACGTTCTACGTCGCGGGCGAGGGTGACGAGCCGTCGAACCTCGTCCTGCGCACGCACACCTCGCCCGTGCAGGCCCGCTCGCTGCTGGAGCGCGGGGTGCCGCTGTACGTCGCGTGCCCGGGCAAGACGTTCCGCACCGACGCGCTCGACGCGACGCACACGCCCGTCTTCCACCAGGTCGAGGGGCTCGCGGTCGACAAGGGCCTGACGATGGCGAACCTGCTCGGCACGCTCGACGCGTTCGCGCGGGCGATGTTCGGGCCGCAGGCGCGCACGCGCCTGCGCCCGAGCTACTTCCCGTTCACCGAGCCGAGCGCCGAGATGGACCTGTGGTTCCCGCAGAAGAAGGGCGGGCCGGGCTGGATCGAGTGGGGCGGCTGCGGCATGGTCAACCCGAACGTGCTGCGGGCCGTCGGGGTGGACCCGGACGTCTACTCGGGCTTCGCGTTCGGCATGGGCATCGAGCGCACGCTCATGCTGCGCCACGGGATCGCTGACATGCACGACATGGTGGAGGGCGACGCGCGCTTCTCCGCCCAGTTCGGAATGGGGATCTGATGCCGTACGTCGCCATCGACTGGCTCGGCGAGCACGTCGACCTGCCGGCGGGCCTCACGGCCGAGCAGCTCGCTGCCGACCTCGTCCGCGTCGGTCTCGAGGAGGAGGCGATCCACGGCGCAGCCGTGACGGGACCCCTCGCGGTCGGCCGGGTGCTCGAGATGACGCCCGAGCCGCAGAAGAACGGCAAGACCATCAACTGGTGCCTGGTCGACGTCGGTGCGCACAACGTCGACGGCGTCCCCTGCTCCGAGGGCGGCGAGCCGCGCGGCATCGTGTGCGGCGCGCACAACTTCGCACCCGACGACCTCGTGGTCGTGGCCCTGCCGGGCGCGGTCCTGCCCGGTCCGTTCGCCATCGCGAGCCGCAAGACCTATGGGCACGTGTCCGACGGCATGATCTGCTCGGCCAAGGAGCTCGGCCTCGGGGAGGACCACGACGGCATCATCGTCCTGCCCCGGCTCGGGTACGACGCCGCCGACCTCACGCCGGGCCAGGACGCCGTCGCGCTCCTCGGCCTCGGCGACGAGGTGCTCGAGATCAACGTGACGCCCGACCGTGGCTACGCGTTCTCCTACCGCGGCGTGGCGCGCGAGTACGCGCACTCGACCGGGGCGCGCTTCACCGACCCCGGCCTGCCGGGCGTGCTGTCAGCCCCGCTGCCGGGCGCGACGCCCGACGGGTTCCCCGTGGAGGTCGACGACGCCGCGCCGGTCCACGGCACGGTCGGCTGCGACCGCTTCGTCACGCGCGTCGTCCGGGGGATCGACCCAGCCGCACCGACCCCGTCCTGGATGCAGCGCCGACTCACGGCGTCGGGCATGCGGCCGATCTCGCTCGCCGTCGACGTGACGAACTACGTCATGCTCGACCTGGGCCAGCCGCTGCACGCGTACGACCTCGACCAGGTCGCCGCGCCGATCGTCGTCCGGCGTGCGGCGCCGGGGGAGCGCCTCGTCACCCTCGACGGTGTCGACCGTGCGCTCGACCCCGAGGACCTGCTCATCACCGACTCGCCCGAGGGCGAGCGCGCGTCGCGCGTGCTCGGTCTGTCGGGCGTCATGGGGGGCGCGTCGTCGGAGGTCGGCCCGACGACCTCGGCGGTCCTCGTCGAAGCCGCGCACTTCGACCCGGTGTCGGTCGCGCGCACGTCGCGTCGGCACAAGCTGTCGAGCGAGGCGGCCAAGCGGTTCGAGCGCGGCGTCGACCCGCGGCTGCCCGCGGTCGCCGCGCAGCGCGTCGTCGACCTGCTCGTCGAGCTCGGGGGCGGCACGGCCGACCCGGCGGTGAGCGACCTCGACCGCGTGCCCGCGCCGGCACCGGTCCGCCTCCCGCTCGCGGAGGCCGAGCGTCTCGTCGGCGTTCCGTACACGCCCGAGCAGGTGCGGGACACGCTCACGGCGATCGGGTGCACGGTCGAGCGCGCGATGGACGGCGACGCCGTCGCCGAGACGCTCGTCGTGACCCCACCGTCGTGGCGGCCCGACCTCACCGAGCCGGCCGAGCTCGTCGAGGAGGTCGCCCGGCTGGTCGGCTACGACCGGATCCCGTCCGTGCTTCCCGCCGCGCCCGGCGGGCGCGGGCTCACGCACGAGCAGCAGGTCCGCCGGTCGGTCGCGCGCGCGCTCGCCGAGGACGGTCTCGTCGAGACGCTCAGCTACCCGTTCGTCGGGACGGCCGAGCTCGACGCGCTGCGGCTCGGGGCCGACGACGAGCGACGTCGGACGCTGCGGCTGGTCAACCCGCTCGCCGAGGACCGGCCGCTGCTGCGTACGGACCTGCTCTGCACGCTGCTCGAGACGGTGCGCCGCAACGTCGGTCGCGGCCTGCCCGACGTCGCGCTGTTCGAGGTCGGCCTCGTGACGCACCCGCGTCCGGACGCGCCCGCGGCGCCCGCGCTGCCGGGTGGCACGCGCCCGAGCGACGACGACCTCGCGGCGATCGCCGCCGCGGTGCCCGACCAGCCGCGCCACGTCGCGGGCGTCCTGGTGGGCCGGCGCGAGCGTGCCGGCTGGTGGGGTGCCGGTCGGGCGGCGGACTGGACGGACGCGCTCGGTGCGGCGCGACTCGTCGCCGACCGGGTCGGTGTCCCGGTGTCGGTCGTCGCGGACACGGCACGTGCCCCGTTCCATCCCGGTCGCTGCGCACGGCTCGAGCTCGTGGACGGGACCGTCGTCGGGCACGCGGGCGAGCTGCACCCCAAGGTGCTCGAGAACCTCGGCCTGCCGGCGCGCGCGGTCGCGTTCGAGGTCGACCTCACCGTGCTCCTGGCCGCGACGGACCACGACCCCGTCCAGGCGGCGCCCGTGTCCGCGTTCCCCGCCGCGAAGGAGGACCTCGCGTTCGTCGTGGACGCCGACGTGCCGGCTGAGGTGCTGCGCGCGGCGGTCGCGGACGGGGCGGGCGACCTGCTCGAGGAGATCGCGCTCTTCGACGTCTTCTCCGGCGCCCAGGTGGGTGAGGGGCGCAAGTCCCTCGCGTTCTCCCTGCGTCTGCGGGCGGCGGACCGGACGTTGACCGCCGACGACGTCGCGCGCGTGCGCGAGGGTGCCGTCGCGGCAGCGCACGAGCGCGTCGGGGCGGAGCTGCGGGCATGACGCCGGCGGTCCCGCCCGCGCGGACGGCGCTCGTCACCGGCGCGTCGCGCGGCATCGGCCGTGCGATCGCCGTGGGCCTCGCGGCCACCGGGATCGACGTCGCTCTGCTCGCGCGCGACGCGGACCGGCTCGCTGGCGTGGCGGAGGAGATCGCCGCGCTGGGGTCCGGGGAGTCCGGGACCGCGGGGCGCGCCGTCGTGCTCGCTGCGGACGTCACGGACGCCGAGGCGGTCGCTGCCGCCGTCGGCGCGGCCGTGGACGCGCTCGGGGGCGTCGACCTGCTCGTGAACAACGCGGGTCGTGTCGACGCCGAGGTCCCCTTGTGGGAGGCCGACCCGGACGAGTGGTGGGCGGTCGTCGAGACCAACGTGCGAGGGCCGTTCCTCCTCTCCCGAGCGGTGGTCCCGGGGATGCTCGCGCGCGGCGGTGGGCGGGTCGTCGACCTCAACAGCGGGGCGGGCTCGCACGACATGGACGGGGCGAGCGCCTACAACGCCAGCAAGACGGCGCTCCTGCGGATCGGAGCGAACCTGCACCGCTCGGGGTTCGCGCACGGACTGCGCACGTTCGAGCTCGCGCCGGGCGTCGTGCGGACGGACATGACCGGCTCGATGGACATGCACGTCGGTCGCACGCAGTGGACGCCGGTCGAGCGGACCGTCGAGATGGTCGTCGCGATCGCACGCGGCGAGCTCGACGCCTACTCCGGCGCCTTCGTCCGCGTCACGCACGACTCGCCTGCCTCGCTCCGCGCGGCGGTCGACGGCGCAGGTCGGTCCGACGGCGACGTGCCGGGCGCGGACGGGCGTCGCCTCCGCGTGACCCGCTGGGGCGACGACGACCCGATGCCGGGGGACCTGCCGACTCGCTGACATGTGGGGTGCTGTACGGAACGTCACCCGTTCATAGTTGAACTTTCACCTATGGATCGGGGATGCTCAGGGTGACACCTCACCACCACGAGCAGACGACGGCGTCGCGACTCGTCCGACGACGCCGGAGGCGACCCATGACGACGACACGGCCCGTGCGGCAGTGGAACGGGATGAGCGTCCCCGACGCGGGGACGTACACCCTCGACGAGGCGCACAAGCGGGTCGGGTTCGTCGGCCAGCACATGATGGTCTCCCCGATCCGCGGCGAGTTCACGCGCGCCGACGCGACGATCGTCGTGGCGGAGGACCCGCTGCGGTCCGTCGTGGCCGCGTCGATCGACGCCACGAGCCTCACGACCCACAACCCCGACCGCGACGTGCACCTGCACAGCGCCGACTTCCTCGACGTCGAGAACTTCCCGACGCTCGAGTTCCGCAGCACGGGCGTGCGCTGGCAGGGCGCGCAGGACGACGCGATCCTCGCGTGGGCACGGCTGCGCAACCGCTCGCCCGAGCGCGCGACGGTCGCCGCTGACCGCGTCTCGCCGGCCGAGGCCGGCCGCTTCCTCCTCAGCGGCCTGCTGACGATCCGCGGCGTGACACACCCCATCGACCTCACGATGCGCTACGGCGGTGCGCGCCGGGACCCCTACGAGCGCGACATCTTCGGCTTCCACGCGACCGGCTCGTTCGACCGCGAGGACTACGGCCTCGTGTGGAACGTCCTGCTCGAGACCGGCGGGTTCCTCGTCGGGAAGAAGGTCCAGATCGAGATCGCGGGCGAGGCGATCCACCAGTCCTGAGAGGGACTCGGAGGTCGGCGAGCGTCTCGACGAGGAGCCGGTTGCCCGCGCGACGGACACGCTCGAAGGGCGACTCGATCGTGTCGCCCGTCCGCGGCCCGCTCGAACGCAGGATCACGCGCGCGGTCTAGGATGACCGCGAACGACACGGGGTGCCCCGCCGCGGGGCTGAGATCACACCCGTCGAACCTGCTCTGGCTCGCACCAGCGAAGGGATGTCCGCCGATGCCGCTCGCGTCCGCAACCTCTGCGTCACCCACGATCTCGACGTGGCCGGCACCTTCCGTGGTACCGGCCGGGACGGGCGCCCCGCCGTCGCGTCCGCGCGTCCTGTCGATCGCCGGGACCGACCCGACCGGCGGTGCGGGGATCCAGGCCGACCTCAAGGCGTTCTGCGCCCACGGCGCGTACGGGATGGCGGTGACCACCGCGCTGGTCGCGCAGAACACCCACGGCGTGCGGTCGGTGCACGTGCCGGGGCGCGAGTTCCTGCGCGCCCAGCTCGACGCCGTGTCCGACGACGTGGTGATCGACGCCGTGAAGATCGGCATGGTCGCCGACGAGCCGAATGCGCGCGAGATCGCGGCGTGGCTCGACGACCTGGCGACGGCGCGCCGCGCGGCGGGCACGCCGCTCCCGTGGGTGGTGCTCGACCCGGTGATGGTCGCGACGTCGGGCCATCGCCTGCTCGACGCCGGCGCGGAGCAGGCGGTGCGCGACCTCGCCTCCCGTGCCGACGTCGTGACGCCCAATGTCCCCGAGCTCGCCGTGCTCGTCGGCGCGGACCGCGCGACCACGTGGGACGCGGCCCTCGACCAGGCGCGTTCCTTCGCGGCGGCGAGCGGGGCCGCGGTGCTGCTCAAGGGCGGGCACCTGGACGGGCCGACGTCTCCGGACGCGCTCGTCGAGCCCGGCCCCGCGGCTGAGCCCGGCACTGCAGTCGAGCCCGGCACTGCAGTCGAGCCCGGCACGGCGGGACGTGCGACCCTGTTCGACGCCGAGCGCGTCGACACGCCGCACACGCACGGGACGGGCTGCTCGCTGTCGGCGGCGCTCGCGGCGCTGCGACCGCAGCGGGCAGGCTGGCCGGAGGCTGCGCGGGACGCGAAGGACTGGCTCACCGGTGCGCTCCGCGCGGGCGCCGCGCTGCGGGTGGGATCCGGGCGCGGCCCGGTGGACCACCTGCATGCGCTTCAGGCGAGCGTGCCGTCCTCGATCGCGTAGCCGCACTCCGTGCGGGGCGGCCACCAGTGCCAGGTCGCGACGACCTGGTCGGGGTCGACGCCCGGGACGTCCGCGACGCACCGGTCGTGCGCGCCGTCCACCCAGACCGTGAGGTAGTAGGCGACGAAGGCACCCGTGACGAGCACGGCGAGGACCGTCACCGCGCGTCGAAGCACGGGCGAGGGTCCGCCGTCGGACCCGTTCTCCTCTCCTGGGCGCGGAGGGACCCAGTCCCAGCTCATGCGCGCTCGCCGGTGTGCGACGACTGGTCACCGGTCTCGAGGAGCACCTTTCCCGTCGTGCCCCGGCCCTCGAGGGCCCGGTGGGCCTCGGCGGCCTCGGTGAGCGGGTACGTGGCACCGACCCGCACGTGCAGCGTCCCGCCCGCGACCGCGCCGAGCACCTCGGACGCGCGCTCGGTCAGCTCGGCCCGGGTGACCGAGAAGTCGGCGAGCTTGGGGCGCGTGAGCGTGAGCGACCCGCCTGCGTTGAGGCGCTGCGGGTCGAACGGCGGCACCTGCCCCGACGACCCGCCGAACAGGACGAGCACCCCGCGGCGGCGCAGGCTCGCGAGGGAGGCGTCGAACGTGTCCCTTCCCACCGAGTCGTAGACCGCAGCCACCCCTTCGCCACCGGTGAGACCGCGCACGATCTCCGGAAGGTCGTGCGTGAGGTCGCCCAGGGCCGTGTACTCGATCACGTGCTCGGCCCCCGCGCCGCGCGCGAGCTCCGCCTTCTGTGGCGTCGAGACCGTCGAGATCACGTGCCCGCCCCGCGCGACGAGCATCTGCGTGAGCAGCAGCCCGACGCCGCCCGCGCCGGCGTGGACGAGGACCCGGTCGCCGGGCCGGACGGGGTAGGAGGACGTGCACAGGTAGTGCGCGGTGAGGCCCTGGAGCGCGGCGGCGGTCGCGTCCTCGAGGGAGACGGCGTCCGGGACTGCCAGCGCCCTGCGTGCGGGGACGACCACGAGCTCGGCGTACGACCCGGGTGCGTCCGTCCAGACCACACGGTCGCCGACGGCGAACACCGGGTCGTCGGCGGTCGCGCCGGTGGCGGGTCCGACCGCGACCACGGTCCCGGCGCCCTCGCCTCCCACGACGTGCGGGAACGGCATCGGGTACACGCCGGAGCGCTGGTACGTGTCGATGAAGTTCACGCCCGCGACCGCTGAGCGGACGAGCAGCTCGCCCGGACCGGGCGTCGGGTCCGGGAGCTCGGTGTGGTCGAGGACGTCAGGGCCGCCCGCCTCACGGGCCACGATCGCGCGCATGCCCCCAGCCTAGGCCGGGTGTGGGTGGCGGGTGTGACGATCGCTCCATGGCCACCCACGCGCACGGCATCCACCACAGCGTCGACTACCTCGAGCTCCCCGTCACGGACCTGGCCGCTGCGCAGGAGTTCTACGCCGCCGTGTTCGGCTGGGAGTTCGTCGACTACGGCCCCGGGTATGCCGGGATCCGCACGGCCGCCGAGTCGGGCCAGGACGAGGCCGGTGGGCTGCGGGTCGCGGAGGCGGGCGAGATCTCGCGCGGCGGACCGTTCGTCCTGCTGTTCTCGACAGACCTCGACCTGACGCTCGCGGCGGTCCTCGCCGCCGGGGGAGAGGTGGCGACGCCTCCGTACGAGTTCCCCGGTGGCCGCCGGTTCCACTTCCTGGATCCGAGCGGCAACGAGCTCGGGGTGTGGGCGACGGCGTAGTCGGGAGCACCGCACCTGCATAAGTATGTATAGTTCTGCATATGACGTTCAAGGTCGCGGTTGCAGGAGCGTCCGGGTATGCCGGTGGCGAGACGTTGCGCCTGCTCGCCGGCCACCCGGAGGTGGAGATCGGGGCGCTCACCGCGCACAGCAGCGCGGGCTCGCTCCTCGGTGAGCACCAGCCGCACCTGCGATCCCTCGCCGGCCGTGTCCTGCTGCCCACGACCGTGGAGAACCTCGCGGGGCACGACGTCGTCGTGCTCGCGCTCCCGCACGGCGCGTCGGCCACGATCGCGGCGCAGCTGCCCGACGACGTCGTCGTCCTCGACCTCGGCGCGGACCACCGGCTCGCGTCGGCCGAGGACTGGCGGACCTTCTACGGCTCCGACCACGCAGGGACCTGGCCGTACGGACTGCCCGAGCTGCTCCGCACGCAGCACCCCGGCGCGGGCGCGAGCGAGACGAAGCAGCGAGAGCTGCTCGCGGGCGCGCGGCGCATCGCCGTGCCCGGCTGCAACGTCACGGCCGTGACGCTCGGGATCCAGCCCGGGATCGCCGCAGGCCTCGTCGAGGGACGGGACCTCGTCGCCGTCCTGGCCAACGGGTACTCGGGTGCGGGCAAGGCCCTCAGGTCGCACCTCCTCGCCTCCGAGGCCCTCGGCGCAGCCCAGCCCTACGCCGTCGGCGGCTCCCACCGCCACATCCCCGAGATCACCCAGAACCTGCGCGCCGCGGGCGCCCCCGACGTGACCATCTCGTTCACGCCGACGCTCGTGCCCATGTCGCGAGGCATCCTCGCGACCGTCACGGCCCGCCTGTCCGAGCGCGCCGCGGAGCTCGACGCGGCGGACCTCGACGCCCGGGTGCGGCAGGCGTGGACCGACGCCTACGCGGGCGAGCCGTTCGTCCAGGTCCTACCCGAGGGGCAGTGGCCGACGACGGCGATGACGCTCGGTGCCAACACGGCGCTGGTCCAGGTCGCGGTCGACCACGCGGCCGGCCGGGTCGTCGCCGTCACGGCGATCGACAACCTCGTCAAGGGCACCGCGGGCGCCGCGGTGCAGTCCATGAACATCGCGCTCGGCCTGCCGCAGACGGCGGGCCTGACCACCGAGGGAGTCGCCCCGTGACCGTCACGTCGCCCCAGGGCTTTCGCGCCGCCGGCGTCGCCGCCGGGCTCAAGTCGACCGGCGCCAAGGACGTCGCGCTCGTCGTCAACGACGGGCCGATCGACGTCGCGGCCGCCGTCCTGACCTCCAACCGCGTGTTCGCCGCGCCGGTCGCGTGGACGCGTCAGGCGGTGAGCGACGGGCGGGCCCGAGCGGTGGTGCTCAACTCGGGTGGCGCCAACGCGTGCACCGGTCCCGAGGGCTTCGCCGACACGCACCGCACGGCCGAGCACGTCGCCGACGTGCTCGCGACCTCGGCCGGCGACGTCCTCGTGTGCTCGACGGGCCTCATCGGCGTGCGGCTGCCGATGGACGCGCTCCTCGGCGGCGTCGACGCCGCTGCGGCCGCGCTCGAGGACCCGGCGTCCACCACGACCGGCGGCGACGACGCCGCCCTCGCGATCATGACGACCGACACCGTCGCCAAGACGGTCCACGTCCGGCGCGAGACCGCGACGGGTTCCTCTCCCGACGGCGCGGCGTCCTGGTCCGTGGGCGGCATGGCGAAGGGTGCGGGCATGCTCGCCCCCGGCCTCGCGACGATGCTCTGCGTCCTCACGACCGACGCGGTCGTCGATGCGGCGACCGCGGACGCCGCGCTGCGCGCCGCGACCGCCACGACGCTCGACCGGGTCGACTCCGACGGCTGCATGTCGACCAACGACACGGTGATCCTCCTCGCGTCCGGGTCGTCCGGGATCGAGGTGACGCTCGACGAGCTCACGGGTGCCGTGACCGAGGCGTCCGCCTCGCTCGCGCGTCAGCTCGTGGCCGACGCCGAGGGCGCGAGCCACGAGATCGCGGTGACGATCACCGGCGCGACCAGCGAGGACGCGGCGGTCGCCGTCGCGCGCGCCGTGACCCGCTCCAACCTGGTCAAGACCGCGATCTTCGGCAACGACGCGAACTGGGGCCGCATCGTCTCCGCCGTCGGCACCGTGCCCGAGGAGGTCGCCCCGTTCGACGCGCTCCTCCTCGACGTCACCGTGAACGGTGTCCAGGTGTGCCGCGCCGGGGGAGTGGGCGAGCCGCGCGAGCTCGTCGACCTCGCCGCGGCCCGCGAGGTGCGCGTCGAGGTCGACCTGCACGCGGGAACGGCGTCCGCGACCGTCTGGACCAACGACCTCACGCACGACTACGTCCACGAGAACAGCGCGTACTCCTCGTGAGCGACCAGAACCTGGGTCCCGCACCGGCGGTGCGAGCGGACGACTTCGTCTTCGACACCCGGACCGACCTGCGCCCCGAGCAGAAGGCCGAGGTCCTCGTCGAGGCCCTGCCGTGGCTGCAGGAGTTCGCCGGGGCGCTCGTCGTCGTCAAGTACGGCGGCAACGCGATGGTCGACGACACCCTGAAGGCCGCGTTCGCGCAGGACATGGTCTTCCTGCGCCGGGTCGGGCTGCGGCCGGTCGTCGTGCACGGCGGTGGCCCGCAGATCTCCGCCATGCTCGGCCGGCTCGGCATCGAGAGCGAGTTCCGCGGTGGTCTGCGCGTCACGACCCCCGAGGCGATGGACGTCGTCCGCATGGTCCTCACGGGTCAGGTCTCGCGCGAGCTCGTCGGGCTGATCAACGCCCACGGGCCGAACGCCGTCGGGCTCTCGGGCGAGGACGGCGGCCTGCTCCAGGCGCAGCGCCGGCACGCGACCGTCGACGGCGAGCCCGTCGACGTCGGGCTCGTCGGCGACGTCGTCGAGGTGCACCCGGCCGCGGTCCAGGACCTGCTCGATGCCGGACGCATCCCCGTCGTCTCGACCATCGCCCCCGACATCGAGGACCCCACGCAGGTCCTCAACGTCAACGCCGACACGGCGGCGGCGGCGCTCGCGGTGGCGCTCGGCGCCAAGAAGCTGATCGTGCTCACGGACGTCGAGGGCCTGTACACGTCGTGGCCCGACAAGGGCTCGCTCGTCGCGCAGATCACCCGCTCCGAGCTCGCCGAGCTCCTGCCGTCCCTCGAGTCCGGCATGGTGCCCAAGATGGAGGCGTGCCTGCGCGCCGTCGAGGGTGGTGTCCCGGCGGCGACCGTGATCGACGGTCGCGTGCCGCACTCCCTCCTGCTCGAGGTGTTCACGACACAGGGCAACGGCACCATGGTCGTCCCTGACCCGGCCGGAGGTGCCGCATGAACGAGGTCGACACGACGGGCGGCGCGCTCGACACGGGCGCGCGCACCTCCGTCCAGGCCCACGGCTCGGTCCAGGAGTGGACCGACCGGTACTCCCGGTCCGTGATGGACACGTTCGGCGCGCCGCAGCGCGTCCTGGTGCGCGGCGAGGGCGCGTACGTGTGGGACGCGGACGGGAAGCGGTACCTGGACCTGCTCGCCGGCATCGCCGTCAACGCGCTCGGTCACGCGCACCCGACGCTCACGGCGGCGGTCAGCGCGCAGCTCGGCACGCTCGGCCACGTCTCGAACTTCTTCGGCACGCCCACGCAGATCGCGCTCGCCGAGCGCCTCCTCGCGCTCGCGGGCGCGCCGGCCGGATCGCGCGTGTTCTTCACCAACTCCGGGACCGAGGCCAACGAGGCGGCGTTCAAGATGACGCGCCGCACCGGCCGAACCCGGGTGCTCGCCCTCGAGGGCGGGTTCCACGGCCGCTCCATGGGCGCGCTCGCACTCACGTCGAAGGCCGCGTACCGAGAGCCGTTCGAGCCGCTCCCGGGCGGCGTGGAGTTCGTCGCGTTCGACGACGTCGCCGCGCTCACCGAGGCCTTCTCCGCGGCGGCCGTCGCGGCCCGCGGAGAGATCGCGGCGCTCGTCGTCGAGCCCGTCCAGGGCGAGGCGGGCGTGCGGTCGCTCTCGCCGGGATACCTCGTCGCGGCGCGCGAGCTCACGGCCCGCCACGGTGCGCTGCTCGTCCTCGACGAGGTGCAGACCGGCGTCGGGCGGACAGGTTCGTGGCTCGCGTACCAGCAGACCGACCTCGGCGGCGGGATCGTGCCCGACGTCGTCACGCTCGCCAAGGGCCTCGGCGGCGGGTTCCCGGTGGGCGCGGTGATCGCCTACGGAGAGCGCGCCGCGACCCTGCTCGGGCGGGGCCAGCACGGCACGACGTTCGGCGGCAACCCGGTCGCCGCCGCGGCGGCGCTCGCCACGATCGGCGTCGTGGAGCGCGACGGGCTGCTCGAGAACGTCCGGACGGTCGGTGCGCTCCTGCGCGACGGCATCGCCGGGGCCGGCAACCCGTTGGTCGCGGGAGTCCGTGGTCGCGGCCTGCTGCTCGCCGTGCAGCTCACGCGCCCCGTCGCGGCCGACGTCGCACGCACCGCCCTCGACGCGGGTCTCGTCGTCAACGCGGTCGCACCCGACGCCATCCGGCTCGCGCCGCCGCTCATCCTGTCGGCGGACCAGGCGCGCGACGTCGTGGCCTTCTTCGTCGGCCTCGACCTGGGCGGTCACGACGACACCCCCACCACCGGCACCACCGAGAAGAGGGACTGAGCCATGGCCCCGCGGCACTTCCTGCGCGACGACGACCTCTCTGCGACCGAGCAGCGTCAGGTGCTCGAGATCGGGCTCGCGTTCCGCGACGACCGCACCTTCCGCCAGCCCTTGACCGGGCCGCAGGCGGTGGCGGTGCTGTTCGACAAGCCGACGCTGCGCACCCAGGTCTCGTTCGCGACCGGGATCGCCGAGCTGGGCGGGTTCCCGCTGGTCGTCGACGGGCGCCTCGCCGGCATCGGCGTGCGCGAGTCGATCACCGACACCACGCGGGTGCTCGACCGGCAGGTCGCGGCGATCGTGTGGCGCACCTACGGCCAGGACCGCATCGAGGAGATGGCGGCGGTCAGCCGCGTCCCGGTCGTCAACGCCCTCACCGACGACTTCCACCCGTGCCAGATCCTCGCGGACCTGCTCACGGTCGCGCAGCACCGCGGCGGCACCGCGGCGCTCGCCGGGCAGACGCTCGCCTACGTGGGCGACGGCGCCAACAACATGGCTCACTCGTACCTGCTCGGCGGCGTCACCGCCGGGATGCACGTCCGCGTGGGCACGCCCGACGGGTACGCGCCCGCCGCGGCGATCCTCGCCGACGCCCGGCGCATCGCGGTCGAGACCGGCGGCTCGGTGCTCGTCACCGCCGACCCGGTCGAGGCCGTCACGGGGGTGGACGTCGTCGCGACCGACACCTGGGTCTCCATGGGTGACGAGGACGAGGCGGCGGAGCGTGCGCTGCCGTTCGTGCCCTACCAGGTGGACGACGCACTGCTCGCACACGCGAAGGGCGACGCGATCGTGCTGCACTGCCTGCCCGCGTACCGCGGCAAGGAGATCACGGCCGAGGTCATCGACGGGCCGCGGTCGGTGGTGTGGGACGAGGCGGAGAACCGGCTGCACGCCCAGAAGGCGCTCCTGACTTTCCTGCTGGAGCGCTCGTGAGCCACGCGACGGCCGATCGGTCCTCGACCACCGCGACGACCAAGGCGGCACGGCAGGCGCGCATCGCCGAGATCGTCCGGCGCACGGCCATCCACTCCCAGGCGGAGCTCGCCAAGGCGCTCGCGGCGGACGGTCTCAACGTCACGCAGGCCACGCTGTCGCGCGACCTCATCGAGCTGCGCGCCGAGAAGGTGCGCGGCGCGTCGGGAGCCCTCGTGTACGCCGTTCCGGGCGAGGGCGGCGACCGCACGGTCCAGAGCGTCGAGTCGCCCGAGTACCTCGCGGCCCGGCTCGCCCGGCTGTGCTCGGAGATGCTCGTCTCGGCCGAGGCCTCGGCGAACCTCGTCGTGCTCCGCACCCCTCCGGGCGCGGCGAACTACCTCGCGTCGGCGATCGACCACTCCGTCCTGCCCGGGGTGCTCGGCTGCATCGCGGGCGACGACACCATCCTCGTGATCTCCCGCGACCCGGACGGTGGTACCGAGCTCGCGCAACGGTTCCTGGACCTGTCCGGTCCCGGCGCCTGAGCGCGCCCGCTCGCACTGCCACACTGGAACACAGACCCCATCACCTCACGGACAGAAAGAGATCGTCATGACTGAACGCGTCGTGCTCGCCTACTCGGGCGGCCTGGACACCTCCGTCGCCATCGGCTGGATCGCCGAGGCCACGGGCGCCGAGGTCGTCGCCGTCGCGGTCGACGTCGGCCAGGGCGGCGAGGACCTCGAGGTCATCCGCCGCCGCGCGCTCGACTGCGGTGCCGTCGAGGCCTACGTGGCCGACGCCCGCGACGAGTTCGCCGCCGAGTACTGCATGCCGGCGCTGCGCGCCAACGGCATGTACCTCGACCGGTACCCGCTCGTGTCCGCGATCTCGCGGCCCGTGATCGTCAAGCACCTCGTGCGGGCGGCACGCCAGTTCGGCGCGACGACGGTCGCGCACGGCTGCACCGGCAAGGGGAACGACCAGGTCCGCTTCGAGGTCGCGACGACGTCGCTCGCCCCCGAGCTGAAGACCATCGCGCCCGTGCGCGACCTCGCGCTCACCCGCGAGAAGGCGATCGCCTACGCGGAGAAGCACGACCTCCCGATCGCGACGACGAAGCACAACCCGTTCTCGATCGACCAGAACGTCTGGGGTCGCGCCGTCGAGACGGGCTTCCTCGAGGACATCTGGAACGCACCGACCAAGGACGTCTACAACTACACCGACGACCCGACGTTCCCGCCCGTCGCGGACGAGGTGATCATCACCTTCGAGCAGGGGATCCCGATCGCGCTCGACGGCGTCGCCGTCACGCCCCTGCAGGCCATCCAGGAGATGAATCGTCGCGCCGGCGCTCAGGGTGTGGGGCGGATCGACATCGTCGAGGACCGTCTCGTCGGCATCAAGTCGCGCGAGATCTACGAGGCGCCAGGGGCGATCGCGCTGATCGCCGCGCACCAGGAGCTCGAGAACGTGACGATCGAGCGCGAGCAGGCGCGCTTCAAGCGCGGCGTCGAGCAGCGCTGGACCGAGCTCGTCTACGACGGCATGTGGTTCTCCCCGCTCAAGAAGTCGCTCGACGTCTTCATCGACGACACGCAGCGCTACGTCTCGGGCGACGTCCGTCTCGTCCTGCACGGTGGCCGCGCGACCGTCACCGGTCGCCGCTCCGACGCGAGCCTGTACGACTTCAACCTCGCGACCTACGACGAGGGCGACTCCTTCGACCAGTCCCAGGCCAAGGGCTTCATCGAGATCTACGGCCTCACCGCCAAGCTCGCTGCCGCGCGCGACGAGAAGTTCGGCAACGGCGTGGACCTCGGCGCGGGGAGCCTGTGAGCATGAGCGAGACGCAGCCGCCCGTCCCGGACGACTCGGAGGGTCCAGTGCCCGATGCCGGGAGCCCGGCCGCGACCGAGCGCGTCAGCCTGTGGGGCGGCCGGTTCGCAGGCGGCCCGAGCGACGCGCTCGCCGCGCTGAGCAAGTCGACCCACTTCGACTGGCGCCTGGCCGGCCAGGACGTCGCGGGGTCGAAGGCCCACGCGAAGGTCCTGCACGCGGCGCGGCTCCTGGACGACGACGAGCTCGAGGGCATGCTCGCCGCGCTGGACCGCCTGCGCGACGACGTCGCGTCGGGCGCGTTCGTCGCGGCCCCGGACGACGAGGACGTGCACACGGCGCTCGAGCGGGGGCTCATCGAGCGTGCCGGTCCGGAGCTCGGTGGCAAGCTGCGTGCGGGCCGTTCGCGCAACGACCAGATCGCGACGCTCACGCGCATGTACCTGCGCGACGAGGCCCGGACGATCGCGGGTCTCGTGCTCGACGTCGTCGACGCCCTGATCGAGCAGGCCGGTGCCCACCCCGGGGCGGCGATGCCGGGGCGCACGCACCTGCAGCACGCGCAGCCGGTGCTGCTCGCGCACCACCTGCTCGCGCACGCGTGGCCGCTGCTGCGCGACGTCGACCGGCTGATCGACTGGGACGTGCGCGCTGCGAGGTCCCCGTACGGGTCGGGCGCGCTGGCGGGCTCGTCGCTCGGGCTGGATCCGGCCGCGGTCGCGGCCGAGCTCGGTTTCGACGGCCCGGTCGAGAACTCGATCGACGGGACGTCGTCGCGCGACGTCGTCGCGGAGTTCGCGTTCGTGGCCGCGATGATCGGCGTGGACCTGTCCAGGCTCGCCGAGGAGGTCATCCTCTGGGCGACGAAGGAGTTCGGGTTCGTCCGCCTGCACGACTCCTACTCCACCGGGTCGAGCATCATGCCGCAGAAGAAGAACCCGGACGTCGCGGAGCTCGCGCGCGGGAAGGCGGGACGCCTCATCGGCGACCTGACCGGGCTGCTCGCGACGCTCAAGGGACTGCCGCTCGCCTACAACCGCGACCTGCAGGAGGACAAGGAGCCGGTGTTCGACCAGGTCGACACCCTCAAGGTGCTCCTGCCCGCCTTCTCGGGCATGGTCGCGACGCTCGCGTTCGACACCGACCGGATGGCGTCGCTCGCGCCGCAGGGCTTCTCGCTCGCGACCGACATCGCCGAGTGGCTCGTGCGCGAGGGCGTCCCGTTCCGCGTCGCGCACGAGGTCGCGGGTGCGTGCGTGCGCGCGTGCGAGGAGCGCGGGATCGAGCTGTGGGACCTGTCCGACGACGACCTCGCCGCGATCTCCGAGCACCTCACGCCGGGGGTGCGCGACGTGCTGAGCGTCGAGGGCTCCCTTGCGTCGCGCGATGCCGTCGGAGGGACCGCCCCGGTGCGCGTCGCCGAGCAGCTCGAGTCCGCGACGGAGCGCTCGGCGGAGTTCCGCTTCTGGGCCCAGGGCTGACACCGGCCCGCCGGTCGCTCCGCAGGATGGCCAGGTCGGCAGGAAGGTGGTGGGCGTGAGCGCCGAGCCTGCCGTCCTCGCAGATCTCGAGCGTCGTGCTCGCGACGCCGTCCCCGCGCTCTCGTCGGGCGTCCGGGTGGTCGTGGTCGACGGACCGGCCGGCTCGGGCAAGACGACCCTCGCCGCACAGCTCGGTGCTGCGCTGCCCGCGCAGGTCCTGCACATGGACGACCTCTACGAGGGCTGGCGCGGCCTCGAGCCCGCGTGGGAGCGCCTCGACACGTGGGTGCTGGCTCCGCTCGCGTCGGGTGCGGCGGGGCGCTACCGGCGGTTCGACTGGGAGTCCGACGCGTTCGCCGAGTGGCACGACGTGCCGCTCGCACCCTTCCTCGTCGTGGAGGGCTGCGGCGCTGGTCGACGCGAGGCGGACGCGGTCGCGGCCCTGCGTGTCTGGGTCGAGGCGCCCGACGACCTGAGGCTCCGTCGCGGGCTGGACCGCGACGGCGAGGACCAGCGGGAGCACTGGCTCGCGTGGATGACCGCGGAGCGCGAGCACTACGCGCGCAACCGGAGCCGTGAGCGCGCGGACGTGCGCCTCGACGGGTTCGGCCGGCTCGTCTCCTGAGCGCCCACCGGTGGTCTCCCTGCGCCCACCACGTAGGCTGCGTGCTGGGAGATCGACCAGATCCGTGCCGCGGACCACGACGGGAGGCGCCATGACGGAGACGAGCACCACCGACGAGGAGACCTCGGTGGCGCGCGACGCCGTCGGGCCCTGGGACGCTCCAGGTCGCGGCTGGTACGGCAGGGACGTCCGCGACGTCGCCCGCGATCTCCTGGGCTCCTACCTCACCCGGCGCAGCGACGCAGGCGACGTCACGCTGCGCATCACCGAGGTCGAGGCGTACGACGGCGAGCGCGACCCCGGGTCGCACGCGTTCCGCGGCCGTGCCGAACGGAACCGGGCGATGTACGGCGAGCCCGGCCGGCTCTACGTCTACCGGCACCTCGGGCTGCACCACTGCGTGAACGTCGTGACCGGGCCGGTCGGCCGCGCGTCGGCCGTGCTGCTCCGGGCGGGGGAGGTCGTGGCGGGTGCGGATCTTGCCCGCGCCCGGCGGACGGCTGCGGGGCGCTGCGACTCGGACCTGCAGATCGCGCGCGGGCCGGCTCGGCTCGCCGTGGCTCTCGACCTCGACCTGCGCCACTACGGGGCGGAGCTCACCGATCCCGCCGGCGAGATGGTGCTGTACCGACCGGACGGGCCGCTCCGTCCGGCCATCGCGACGGGGCCGCGCGTCGGCGTGTCTGGCTTGGGCGGCGACGGCGCGATGTTCCCCTGGCGCTTCTGGCTCACCGACGACCCGACGGTCTCGGCGTACCGCCGCGTCAGTGCCCGCGCACGGTAGTCCTGACCGCAGCTCGCCGCGGCACGGCACACTAGGTCCGGCTGCTCCGCCCGGAGCAGCCGATGACGACGACCCGCCCGCGGCGGGACCCGACGAAGGAGTAGACGTGAGCGACGTTCTCGACGAGCTGCAATGGCGTGGCCTGGTGGCACAGTCCACCGACGAGGCCGCACTGCGCACCGCGCTGGCCGAGGGACCGATCTCGTACTACTGCGGCTTCGACCCCACGGCACCGAGCCTGCACCACGGGCACCTCGTGCAGCTCGTCGTCCTTCGGCACCTACAGCTCGCCGGCCATCGTGCGGTGGCACTGGTCGGCGGGGCCACGGGAATGATCGGCGACCCGCGCCAGTCCGGCGAGCGCGTGCTGAACACCAAGGACACCGTCGCGGACTGGACGGAGCGCCTCAAGGCGCAGGTCTCGCGCTTCCTCGACTTCGAGGGCGAGAACCCTGCCGTCCTCGTGAACAACCTCGACTGGATCTCGGAGCTCTCCGCGATCGACTTCCTGCGCGACGTCGGCAAGCACTACCGGCTCGGCACCATGCTCGCCAAGGACACGGTCGCACGCAGGCTGCGGTCCGACGAGGGCATCAGCTTCACGGAGTTCAGCTACCAGATCCTGCAGGGCATCGACTTCCACGAGCTGTACCGGCGTCACCGGGTGACGCTCCAGACCGGTGGCAACGACCAGTGGGGCAACCTGCTCTCCGGTGTGGAGCTCGTGCGCAAGACCGAGGGCGCGGCGGTCCACGTCCTGACGACACCGCTCATCACGAAGGCTGACGGCACGAAGTTCGGGAAGACCGAGGGCGGTGCCGTGTGGCTGGCCCCGGACATGATGAGCCCGTACGCCTTCTACCAGTACTGGCTCAACGCGTCCGACGACGACGTCGTGGGCTGGCTGAAGATCTTCACCTTCCGCACGCGCGACGAGATCGCCGAGCTCGAGGTCGCCGTGCGCGACCGTCCAGGTGCGCGCGAGGCACAGCGCGCGCTCGCCTCGGACGTCACGACGCTCGTGCACGGCGCAGAGGCGACGGCCTCGGTCATCGCCGCGAGCCAGGCCCTGTTCGGCCGGGGCGAGCTCGCCGTGCTCGACGAGGAGACTCTCGCGGCGGCGGTCGCGGAGCTGCCACGGACGACGGCGCGGGCAGGGGACCTCGTCGTCGACCTCCTCGCCGGCTCAGGACTGGTCGCCTCCAAGGGGGCAGCCCGCCGCGCGGTCGCGGAAGGGGGCGCGTACGTGAACAACGTCAAGGTCACGAGCGAGGATGCGGTCCTGACCGAGGCAGATCTGCTCCATGGACGCCACGCGCTCCTGCGCCGCGGCAAGAAGACACTGGGCGTGGCCGCAGTCGAGTCCTGAGCGGGCGGCCGTGGCGCCAGATCCGCGGGATCTCGGGGATTTGGCGCCACGCCGCACCCCGTGTACTGTTCTCGATGTCGCCCGGCAGGGAGGAACAGACACCACGGTGGAGCTCTTCGGAGCAGACACGATGTGGCTGGTCCCCCGGACGATCAACCCCTATGATGGACGGACGCCTCGTGCGCTCCGCCAGATGGGGTGCTGGAGCTCAAATCCGAATCCTTGGCCGATCATCAGATCGGTGTGGAAGACGGCGAGAGACTCTGGTAAGGTAGAGAAGTTGCCCCAAGTGAGGTTCTGCCCGGTCGGGTGGTGCTGAGTTGGTGTGTGTCGGTTGTTTGAGAACTCAACAGTGTGCTTGATAGTCAATGCCAATTAATTGTTTCTGGTGTGGCTGGGTGGTTGCCTTTTCGGGTGGCGTCTGGTTGTGCTGGGGATGTTTTTGGTTGATTTCGGAAGATGATGTCAGCATCATGTTTCGTTTGGCCAGTTTTGTGAACCTGTTGAGGGTTCGCTTCGTATGGATTGTCTGCTGCCGGGTCTTTTTGGGTCTGGT
>JACYFD010000006.1 GCA_014803435.1 Cellulosimicrobium terreum | reverse complement strand
CCCCGGGTCACCACCCGATCAACGAGCTGATCGGGCGGTGACCCGGGGTTCGGCGTCCGTGCTGGTCCCGGTGCCGGCGCGACGACTCAGTCCGCGGTGACGAACAGGTGCCGCGCGACGTCCTCGGTAGGCGGGCATGACACAGGGCCCGGGTCCTCCTCGCGGAGGCCCGGGCCCGTGGTGTGTCAGCCGCCGATCGGCACGGCGATGTGGATCAGTGCGCGTGCTGCCCGCGGGAGAACTCGAAGACCCAGCCGACGAGGGCGATCGCACCGAACGCGATGCCCACGTAGACGAGCCACCAACCGATGGCGAGGCCGAGGAACGTCACGGCGCCGGAGAACCCGATGGCGAGCGGCCACCAGCTCCAAGGTGCGTAGACACCCTGGTCGCCCGCGCCCTGTTCGATGAGCCCGTCCGGGTCGTCCTCGGGACGGTCGTCGATCCTGCGAGCGGTCAGCCACAGGTAGCCACCGATCATCGCGACCAGCGCGGCCGTGAGCATGATCGCGACAGAGCCGACGGGCTCCCACCCGCTCCAGAAGGCGTACACCAAGCCCGCGGCGAGGAAGAAGGGCGCTCCGAGGAGGAAGAGCTTGTACTCGATCTTCACTTCGCGTCACCCTCGCTCTCGTCGGACGAGCCCGGCCGGGGCTCGTCGATGATCACCGTCGTCGTCGATCCGCTCGACTCCTCGGCGCCGCTCAGGCGGTCGAGGGCGACGCTCTTCTCCCCGCGACGGTCGGCCTCGCCGTAGACCTGCTCGAGGACGTTCGGGCTGGGTTCCGCGTGATCCATGGCCGCGACCTCGGGGTGGTGCAGGTCGAAGGCCGGCGACTCGGAGCGGATGCGCGGCAGCGACGTGAAGTTGTGCCGCGGCGGCGGGCAGGAGGTCGCCCACTCGAGCGAGCGGCCGTAGCCCCAGGGGTCGTCGACCTCGACCTTGGGCGCGTTGCGCCAGGTCGTGTAGACGTTCCAGAGGAACGGCAGCGTCGACGCGGCGAGGATGAAGGCGCCGACCGTCGACACCTGGTTCTCCCAGGTGAAGCCGTCCGACGGACCGTAGTCCGCGTAGCGCCGCGGCATGCCCTCGACGCCGAGCCAGTGCTGGATCAGGAACGTGGTGTGGAAGCCGATGAACAGCAACCAGAAGTGGATCTTGCCGAGCCGCTCGTTGAGCATCCGGCCCGTGAACTTGGGCCACCAGAAGTAGAAGCCGGCGAACATCGCGAAGACGACGGTGCCGAAGACCACGTAGTGGAAGTGCGCGACCACGAAGTACGAGTCGGAGAGCGAGAAGTCGAGCGCGGGGCTGGACAGGATGATGCCCGTCAGTCCGCCGAAGAGGAACGTCACGAGGAAGCCGATCGACCACAGCATCGGTGTCTCGAACGTGAGCTTGCCGCGCCACATCGTGCCGATCCAGTTGAAGAACTTCACACCGGTCGGGACCGCGATGAGCATGGTCATGAACGCGAAGAACGGCAGGAGCACGGCGCCGGTCACGTACATGTGGTGCGCCCAGACGGTCACGGAGAGCGCCGCGATCGCGATCGTCGCGTACACGAGGCCCTTGTAGCCGAAGATCGGCTTGCGGCTGAACACCGGCAGGATCTCGGTCACGATGCCGAAGAACGGCAGCGCGATGATGTACACCTCGGGGTGGCCGAAGAACCAGAACAGGTGCTGCCAGAGGATGGCGCCGCCGTTCTCCGGGTTGAACACCTGGGCCCCGAGGCGGCGGTCCGCGCCCAGCGCGAACAGCGCCGCGGCGAGGGGCGGGAAGGCCATGAGCACGAGCAGGCTCGTCACCAGCGTGTTCCACGCGAAGATCGGCATCCGGAACATCGTCATTCCGGGCGCACGCATGGTGATGATCGTGGTGATGAAGTTGACCGCACCGAGGATCGTGCCGAACCCGGCGAGCGCGAGCCCGAACACCCAGAGGTCTCCCCCGAGCCCTGGACTGAACGTCGTGTTGGACAACGGTGCGTAGGCGAACCATCCGAACGACGCCGCGCCCTGGGGCGTGAAGAACCCGGCCGAGGCGATGAGACCGCCGAAGAGGTAGAGCCAGTACGCGAACATGTTCAGGCGCGGGAACGCGACGTCAGGGGCGCCGATCTGCAGCGGCATGATGACGTTCGCGAACCCGGCGAAGAGCGGGGTCGCGAACAGCAGCAGCATGATCGTGCCGTGCATCGTGAAGAGCTGGTTGTACTGGTCCTTGCTCTGCACGATCTGGATCCCGGGCTCGAAGAGCTCCGCACGGATCACGAGGGCCATCAGGCCACCGATGCAGAAGAAGATGAACGACGTGATCAGGTACATGTACCCGATCGTCTTGTGGTCGGTGGACGTCACCCACTTGATGACGGTCCGTCCCAGGGTCTGGCGACCGGGCGCCAGACCGGGGATCTGCTCAACCTGCGCGACCATCAGTGCTCACCCTCCGTGGTTGCAGCGGCGGGCTGCGGGTCCTGCTGACGGCTGTACCCCTCGACGGGGAGCTGGCCGTCCTGACCCTTGGCCCGGAGCGCCTCCATCTGCGCGTCGTACTCGGCACGGTCGACGACCTTGACGTTGAACAGCATGCCCGAGTGGTGCTCGCCGCAGAGTTCGGCGCACTTGCCGGCGTAGACGCCCTCGCGGGTCGGCGTGACCTGGAACGTGTTCGTCCGGTGCGGGATCATGTCCATCTTGAACAGGAACGCGGGGATCCAGAACGAGTGGATGACGTCCCGCGACTCGAGCTCGAACTGCACCGTCTCGTCGACGGGCAGGTAGAGGGTCGGCAGCTCCTCGGACGTGCCGGGCGCGCCGTCGATCGCGGCGTCCTCCGTCAACGTGTCCGCGACGTCGGCGACCTGCTCACCGGACTCGTACACGTCCTCGTCGACGTAGTTGAAGTCCCAGCTCCACTGCTTGCCGACGACCTGGACCGTGTGGTCGGGCTCCGCCGACTTGTCGAGGATCGCCCCCATGTCACGGTCGGTGTAGACGAACAGCACGAGCACCATGAGGATCGGCACGGCCGTGTACATGATCTCGAGCGGCAGGTGGTACCGGGTCTGGACCGGCAGCACGTGGTCGTCCTTGCGCTTGCGGTAGGCCGCGATGCACCAGAGCATCAGGCCCCACGTGATGACGCCGACGATGAGTGCGGCGATCCACGAGCCGTTCCACAAGGACGTGATCCTGGCGGTCTGGTCGGTCACCTCACCGTCGTCGTATCCGGGCAGGTACCCGCGCTGGACGGTGTCGCTTGCGCAGCCGGACGCGACCGCCGCTACGGCGACGGCGAGTGCCGTCGCCCGCAGGATGGTGCGCCGTGTGCGGCTTGGGGGTTGCGAGTGCAAGGGGGGCCTTTCACGTCACGTCCTGCAACCGACCCGTCTCCACGGGCCCAGCACAGAACCTTCGTCCTCGACACACGAAGCCTAGCGCGCGATCACGCGCCGCGTGCCCTCGGGCGCGCCTGCCGGGCGCGACATGTCGCACACCCGGGCCACTTCCCCGCCCGGTTCGGCACAGTGCGGGCGCGACTGTCAGATCCTTGCTGGTCAGGGCTCCTGAAGCGGTCCGACCGGTGCCGCGCGGTAGCGTGCCGGGTACGACTCGTGCCCGCGCGGCGGAACCGCCGGACTCGCGAGATCGTGCGGCTCCACGACCCCGGCCGGACCTGCCGGGCGTCAGGTCCCCGTCGAGCCGACACCCGTACCGCCCGAGCCAGGAGCACCTGTGACGCACACCACCCGTCCCGCGCGGCTCTACCTGGACAACGGGGGCCGCGCCCCCTGGCACCCCCGCGCCCGCGAGGCGTTCCTGCAGGCGCTCGACGACGGCTGGGCGGACCCGCGCCGCCTGCACGCCGAGGGCCGTCGCGCCCGCGTCCTGCTCGACGGCGCGCGCGAGGCCCTCGCTGCCGGGCTCGGTGCGCGGACCGAGGAGGTCCACCTCACCGGGTCGCACACCGCGTCGCTGCACACCGCGGTGGCCGCTCTGGCCGCAGGACGACGGCGCGTGGGCCGCCGCGTCGTCGTCGGTGCGGTCGAGCGTGCCGCGGTCCTGGCCGCGGCCGAGCACGGCGACCTCGAGCGTGAGGTCGTGCCCGTCGACCGGACCGGACGGGTCGACGCCGCCGCGATGGTCGCGGCCGGCACGGGACCAGGCACCGCTCTCGTCGCGCTGCAGCTCGCCAACGGCGAGGTCGGGACCCTGCAGCCGGTCGACACCGTCCACGCCGGGCTCCGCGACACCGGGACCCCGTTGCTGGTGGACGCGGGCGCGGCCGTGGGGCACGTGCCGGTGCCGGGTGCCTGGGACGCGATCGCGGCCGACCCCGGCGACTGGGGCGCGGCTCCGGGCGTCGGCGTCCTCGCGATCCGGTCGCGCGCCCGACGCCGCAGCCCCTATCCCGAGGACGCCGACCCCTTCGCCCCCGGCGGGGTGAGCGTGCCGGCGGCCTTCTCCGCCGCCGTCGGGCTCCAGGCCGTGCTGGCCGACGCGGCGGCGCAGGCCGCACGACGACGCGCGCTCGTGGACCGCATCCGCTCCCGGGTCGCCCTGCTCCCCGACGTCGAGGTCGTCGGGGACCCGGACGACCGGCTGCCTCACGTCGTCACGTTCTCGTTCCTGTACGTCGACGGTGAGGCGCTGCTGACCGAGCTGGACCGTGACGGGATCGCGGTCGGCTCGGGTTCGGCCTGCACGTCGAGCACGCTCGAGCCGTCGCACGTCCTCGCGGCGATGGGAGCACTCACGCAGGGCAACGTCCGGGTCGCGCTCGACCGCGCGACCACCTCGGACGACGTCGACCGCCTCCTTGCCGTCCTGCCCGGGGCGGTCGCGCGCGTCCGCGCGGCACTGGGTGTCGACCTCGGTCCCTGAAGCGGCGTCGGCCCCGCCGGGCCGGTGACGGACCGGGGTGCGCGGGCGAGCGGGCCAGGGACGGACGGAACGAGCCCGGCACCCGTGACGGGTGCCGGGCTCGGCCGGTGCTGGTTGCGAATCGAGGCGGTCAGCTGAAGGAGCCGCCGCACGCGCAGGCGCTGCCCGCGTTCGGGTTGTCGATCGTGAAGCCCTGCTTCTCGATCGTGTCGGCGAAGTCGATCGTCGCGCCCTCGAGGTAGGGGACGCTCATCTTGTCCACGACGACCTCGACGCCCTCGTAGTCACGCAGGGCGTCGCCCTCGAGCAGGCGCTCGTCGAAGTAGAGCTGGTAGATCAGGCCGGAACAGCCGCCGGGCTGCACCGCGACGCGCAGTCGAAGGTCGTCGCGGCCCTCCTGCTCGAGCAGGGTGCGGACCTTGTCCGCGGCCACGTCGGTCATGTTGACGCCGTGGGTGGCAATCTCGGTGGTCTCGCTCATCTCGTCTCCGCGCTGTCGGGGGCACGTGTGCCCCGGTGGTGGCCGGCTTCTCAGGTCGTCAACACCACGCGTGCCGGTCGTGTTCCCGAGTCTACGACGCAGTCGGCGATCTCACGGATGCCGTAGCGTCGAGACCCCGTGCGACGAGAGGCGGACATGGACCAGGAGCTGCACCTCATCACCGTCGCGACGCGCGACCTCGACGCCGCCCGGCGCTTCTACGGCGCCTTGGGCTGGAGCCCCCAGCTCGACGTCCCCGGCGAGATCGTCTTCTACCGCTCGGCCGCAGGGCAGCTGATCGGCTTCTTCGAGGAGTCGACGTTCGTCCGCGACCAGGGCGACCCGGGGCGAGCGCCGAGCGTGACCGGTCTCACGCTCTCGCACAACGTCGGCTCGCGGGCCGCGGTCACGGAGCTGGTCGGCCGCATGACCGCCGCGGGCGGGGTCGTCCGCAAGGACCCGCAGGAGGGCGAGTTCGGCGGCGTCTTCCACGCGCACGTCGCGGACCCGAACGGGCTCGTGTGGGAGATCGCCCACAACCCGGCGTGGTCCGTGCGCGCCGACGGGTCCGTCGACCTCGGCTGACGGACCGCGGTCGGTCCGCCACGAGCGCGTCAGGTGCGCGACCACGTGCGCGCGACACGCTCGACGAGCGCACGCGGCGGCGTCGCGCCCCAGGCGTACGCGCCGCTGATCCCCGCCGCGGCCTGCTCGCGCCGCCCGGCGGCGACGCTCCGCCCGACCACGACGACCGGCACGGCGAACGCGGCGGCGCGGCGCGCGACCTCGCGCACCGTCCCCTCGCCGAGCTCGTGCGGCCCGAGCTCGTCCGTCACCACGACCACGAGGTCGCAGGCGCTGATCCGGGCGTCGAGCCCGACGTCGTCGGCGAGCAGGCGCAGCGCCGGGACGAGCCGCCCGCCGAGCGCCGCGACGGCGAAGCCCGTCCCACCGCCGCTGCCGGCCCCTGGCAGCTGCGCGAGCCGGCGGGACGACGACGTGCCGAGCAGGTCCCGGCCCGCGAGCCCCCCGCCCGTCGGGAGGCCCTCCAGCGTCGCGACGGCCGACGCGACGTCGTGCGCGAAGGCACCGAGCGCACGCTCCAGGTCCTGCGCGACGACGTCGCCCGTACCGTGGGCCGCGAGCGCTGCGCTCGCGCCGTGCAGCCCGAGCAGCGGGGCGTCGGTGGCGACCGCGGCGACGAGGTGCACGCCGCCCAGCGCGGAACGTGCCGCCGCCAGTGCGTCGGCCGCCGGTCGCGGGCCGGTCGCGCCGGCCAGGGCGCGGATCAACCCCTGCCCGGCGTCGTGGCTCCGCGCTCCCCCGGTGGCGAGCACGACGCGACCCGGGCGCCCCTGCGGGGTGCGGGCCGCGTCCGCCGACAGGGCGAGCAGGTGACCGAGAGCGGCGGACGACCGGACCGCTGTCGGGCCGCGCCCGTCGGCGGGTCCGGCAGGTTCGTCGGGTCCGGCAGGTTCGATGTCCTCGGCGAGCGCCGGGACCTGCGAGGCGTCGGCGTAGACGGTCCCCGTGCGCTCGTCCCGCCGGACCGCGACCGGCACGTCCACGCCGTGGCTCCCCGGCACGACCGCGGCGAGCACCTCGGGCGCGACGCCCGCGAGCGCGTCGAGGAACCCCGGTCCCCCGGCCGCCAGCGTCGCGGCCTCGACCGTGGCGTCCGTGGGCGTGGCAGACCACCACCGCGCGACGTCGTGGGGCGACGACGCCCCGCCGGGTGCGGGTGGGCCGTCCCGTCGGGCCGGCCACGCGCCGTCGGGCAGTGCCGACCACGCGCCGTCGGGCAGGGCGGGGCCGGTCGTGCCGGCGACGAGGACGCGCATGCGGGGATTGTGCCAGGGCTGAAAGCCCTGCCACGGTCCCGCGCCCGTGTGGGAGCATGGTCCCGTGAGCACTGGTAGCACCTTGCTGGACACCACGCGCGGCGGCTTCGTCGAGCCGAACCCCTCCGCCCTGCTCCTGCTGGGCCAGGGTCGCGACCTCGCCTCGGAGCGCGGCGTCGAGTGCGTCGGCGACCTCCCCGCGCCGAGCGACCCCGACCTCGTGGAGCGCGCCCGAGCGGCGCGCGCGGCGCTGGGCGAGCGGGCGTTCGTCCTCGGCCACCACTACCAGCGGGACGAGGTCATCGACTTCGCCGACGTCACCGGCGACTCCTTCAAGCTCGCGCGCGAGGCCGCGGCGCGGCCTGAGGCGGAGTACATCGTCTTCTGCGGCGTGCACTTCATGGCCGAGAGCGCGGACATCCTCACGTCCGACGCGCAGCAGGTCGTCCTGCCCGACCTCGCCGCGGGCTGCTCGATGGCCGACATGGCCGCGATCGACCAGGTCGAGGACGCGTGGGACGTGCTCGAGGAGGTCGGCATCGCCGGCTCGACGATCCCCGTGACGTACATGAACTCGGCCGCCTCGATCAAGGCCTTCACGGGGCGTCACGGCGGGACGGTGTGCACGTCGTCGAACGCGGAGGTCGCGCTGCGCTGGGCGTTCGACAAGGCGAACTCTGCCGGCGGGGGCCCCGACACCGGCAAGGTGCTCTTCCTGCCCGACCAGCACCTGGGCCGCAACACCGCGGTGCTCAACCTCGCGATGTCGCTGGACGACTGCGTCGTGTTCGACCCGCGCAAGCCGAACGGCGGGCTCACCGACGCGCAGCTGCGCGACGCGCGGATGATCCTGTGGCGCGGGCACTGCTCGGTGCACGGTCGCTTCTCCGCGAAGAACGTGAGCGACATCCGTGCCGCGGTGCCGGACGTGAACGTGCTGGTGCACCCGGAGTGCAAGAACGAGGTCGTCACGGCGGCGGACCTCGTCGGGTCCACGGAGTTCATCATCCAGACGCTCGACGCCGCGGAGCCCGGCTCGTCGTGGGCGATCGGCACGGAGCTCAACCTCGTGCGCCGCGTCGCCCGGGCGCACCCCGACAAGCAGGTGCACTACCTCGACTCGACGGTGTGCTTCTGCTCGACCATGAACCGGATCGACCTGCCGCACCTCGTCTGGACGATGGAGTCGCTCGTCGCGGGCCGCGTCGTGAACCGGATCGTCGTGGACGCCGACGACGCGCACTGGGCGCGCGTGGCGCTGGACCAGATGCTCGCGCTGCCGGGCATCTAGCGGCGAGGAGATCGACGCCGTCGGGACAGGACGGCACACGGAGGTGGGTGCCATGAGCACCGGCAACGGCATGAACGTCGGGATCTTCGTCTTCGACGAGGCGGAGGAGCTCGACGTCGCGGGCCCGTTCGAGGTCCTGGCCGCGTGGGCGGAGCACTCCGCGATCAAGCCGCACGTCTCGACGTTCTCGTGGGACGGTGCCGGCGTGCGGCTCGCGAAAGGGCTGCGGCTCGTGCCGGACCGGTCGGCCGACGACGTCGGTCCGCTGCACCTGCTCGTCTACCCCGGCGGCTGGGGCACCCGCACCCTTCTTGCCGACCGCGTGCACCTCGAGTGGTTGCGCGCGGTGCGGGCGCAGACCCCGATCGTCGCGGGCGTGTGCACCGGGTCGCTCGTGCTCGCCGCCGCGGGCCTGCTGGCCGGTCGGCCGGCGACGACCCACTGGGCGCACTACGACGAGCTCGCGCAGATCGACCCGACCGTCGTGGTCGACACGGAGGCGCGGTTCGTCGACGACGGCGACGTGGTGACGTCCGCCGGCGTGTCGGCAGGGATCGACATGGCGCTGCACCTCGTGGCGCGGCTCGAGAGCGTCGACGTCGCGCGCGCCGTGCGGCGGGCGATCCAGTACGACCCGGACCCGCCGGTCTGACCGGGTGCGTCAGGCAGCGGCGGGCGTGGTCCTCGGCGCGTACCGGCCGGTCCGGTGCGCCCACACGTCGAGCACGATCGTGCAGAACGGCGGCACGGTCGCCGCCAGGGCGAGGAACGTCGTCCAGAGCGACCAGCGCAGGCGCACCGCGACGAGCAGCGCGAGCGCGACGTAGACGACGACGAGGCCGCCGTGGACGGGTCCGAAGATCTCGACGCCGCGCTCGGTCGTGCCCGCGACCCACTTGAGGTACATCCCCACGAGCAGTCCCGCCCAGGAGAAGGCCTCGGCGATCGCGACCACGCGGAACGCGCGGACGGGCCACGGGTGCCGGGCCGTCGCTCCGGTGTCGGGTGTGCCGGTGGGTCGAGGTGTGGTGCTCGTCGTCGTCACGGGCCGCATCCTCGCACACGGGCCCGGACGGGCAGCGGATACCTGATACCGCAGGTGCGAGACAGTAGCCTGCGACGGTGACCCGTCAGATCCAGCTCCTCGCTGCCAGCACCATGCCGCGCAAGGCCGTCCCGGGACGGGGCGTCCTCGACGCCTCCGTGACGCGCATGCGCGTGCACCCGGGCGACCTCGACCTCTACCTCCACGTCAACAACGGCGTGTACCTGCAGATGATGGACGTCGCCCGCAGCAACCTCATCGCCGACCTCGGCGGTTTCGCGCTCCTCAAGGACGCGGGGTGGTACCCGGTCGTCGCGGCGTCGACGATGAAGTACCGCCGGTCCCTGCAGCTGTGGGACCGGTTCGACATCACCACGCGCGTCCTCGGCTGGGACGAGCGCGTGATCTACCTCGAGCAGGCCTTCGCACGTCGCGGCGACCTGTGCGCGCGGGGTCTCGTCGCGGGCCGGTTCCTCGCCCGCGGCTCCGGCGAACGCGTGCCCGCGCCGGCCGTGGTCGGGCTGCTCGGCGGGGACGTTCCCTCCCCCGACGTCCCCGCCGACGTCGCGGCCTGGGCCCGCGCGATGGACGTGGCGCACCGCACGGTCTGACCGCGCGACCGCCGCGAGGCGTCGAGATGGTTCGATGGACGGATGGGAACGAACCCGTTCGACGCCACCATGGTGCCCGCGCTCCCCTGCCCCGACATCGACGCGGTGCGGGACTTCTGGGTCGCGCTCGGGTTCGAGGTGACGTATCGCCAGCTCCGCCCGAACCCGTACGTCTCGCTGCGACGCGGCGGGTTCGACCTCCACTACTTCGGGATGGACGGCATCGCGCCGGAGGACAGCTACAGCACGTGCATCGCGGTCGTCGACGACACCGAGCCCGTGTTCGACGCGTTCGCGGCAGGGCTGCGGGCCACCTACGGGAAGCTGCCGCTCACGGGGTTCCCCCGGATCACCCGCCCGCGCCGTCGGGCCAACGCGGGCGGCCTGACCGGCTTCAGCCTGGTCGACCCCGCCGGCAACTGGATCCGCGTCATGCGCCGGCCGACCGCCGTCGACACCACGGGACACGGCCCGGGCGGCCGGTCTGGCTCGGTCGACCCGACCGGGCCGACCGACGACTCCGGCCGCCAAGCGTACGGCGCCCGCCCGACGGGCAAGGTCGCACGCGCGATCGACGACGCCGTGGTCCAGGCCGACTCCCACGGGGACCCGGCACAGGCGCGCCGGCTGCTCGAGGGTGCGCTGCGTCGCTCCGGCGACGACGCCACGGCGCAGGAGCGCGCGCGAGCGCTCGCCTACCTCGCCGAGCTGGCGGTCCGGACCGACGACCGCCCGGCGGCGCGCGCGGCCCTGGACGAGCTCGACGCGGTCGCGGAGACGATCGACGAGGGCGCGCGCACCGACGTCGGGCCCGCGCTCGCCGACGCCGCGGAGCTGCGCGCGAGCCTGCCCCGCGACTGACCGCCGTCGCGTAGGCGCGGACGCGGAGGTCAGGCGCCGCCGAGCCGCGCGAGGAGCAGCGCCTCCGCGAGCACGACCTTCTCGAGCTCGCCGAGGTGCACGGACTCGTTCGCGCCGTGCGCACGCGAGTCGGGGTCCTCGACGCCCGTGACGAGGATGGAAGCCTGCGGGAAGACCTCGAGCAGGTCGGCGATGAACGGGATGGACCCACCGATGCCGATGTCGACCGGGTCCGTGCCCCACGACGTCGCGAACGCCCAGCGCGCGGCCTGCATCGCCGCGGAGTCGGCGGGTGCGAGGAACGGCTTGCCCTGCTCGCCGTCGCGCACGGTGACGCGCGCGCCGAACGGCGCGTTCGCCTCGAGGTGCGCACGCAGTGCCGTCATCGCCGCCGCCGGGTCCTGCCCGGGCGCCAGCCGCACCGAGAGCTTGGCCGTCGCGCGCGGCGTGAGGGTGTTCGACGCGCGCGCGACGCTCGGTGCGTCGAGCCCGATGACGGCGATCGCGGGCTTGGTCCACAGTCGCCCGGCGATGCTGCCCCCGCCGGCGAGGACCGTGCCGTCGAGGAGCGAGGAGTCGGCACGGAAGTCGGCCTCGGCGTAGTCGACGGCCGGCTCCTCCCCCGTGACGAGGCCGTCCACCGCGACGTCGCCCGCGTCGTCGTGCAGCGTGGCGATCAGGCGCGCGAGGAGCGTCACGGCGTCGAGCACCGGGCCGCCGAACATGCCGGAGTGCACGGCGTGGTCGAGCACCGCGACCTCGACCTCGCAGTCGACGAGACCCCGCAGCGACGTCGTGAGCGCCGGGACGCCGACCTTCCAGTTGGCCGAGTCCGCGACCACGATGACGTCGGCCGCGAGCAGGTCCCGGTGCTGCTCGAGGAACGGCAGGAAGGTCGGCGACCCGATCTCCTCCTCGCCCTCGGAGAACACCGTGACCCCGACGCCGAGCTCGTCGCCGAGCGCCCGCAGCGCGCCGACGTGCGCGACGATGCCCGCCTTGTCGTCGGCGGCGCCGCGACCGTAGAGGCGGCCGTCGCGCTCGGTCGGCTCGAACGGGTCGGAGTCCCACGTCGACGCCTCACCCGGGGGCTGCACGTCGTGGTGGGCGTAGAGCAGGACGGTGGGGGCGCCGTCGGGCGCGGGTCGACGCGCGACGACCGCGGGAGCGCCCTCGCGCCCGTCTGCCGTCCGGGCCCGCAGGATCTGGACGTCGGGCAGCCCGACGCCGCGCAGCAGGTCGGCCACCGCAGCGGCGGAGGCTTCCACGTGCGCGGCGTCGAACGCGGCGTTCGAGACGCTCGGGATGCGCACGAGCGCCTCCAGGTCGGCGCGCAGGCCGGGGAACAGGCCGGCGACCGTGTCACGCAGCGTCGTCGCGAGCGGCCCGGGCGTCGAGGGTCCAGGGGGCGTGGATGAGTTCGTCACGTCCAGCACCGTACGGCACGGTGCGGGAGGGGGTGCTCGTCGCGGCCGACCGGTCAGGGCGGTACGAGGCCCCGGCCGACTCGACTACCCTGGTGGGGTGTTCTCCCGCAACAGGTCCGACTCCGACGCGCCCGTGACCCCGACGACCCCCGACCCGGTCGAGTCGGCGGCCGACATCGAGCGTGCGGGCGCGACGACCAAGGGTCGTCCGACGCCCAAGCGCAAGGTCTCCGAGGCGGCGAACAAGCGCCCGCTCGTCCCGAACGACCGTCGCGCCGCCGCGAAGTCGGCCAAGGAGAAGCAGCGCGAGGCCCGCGACCGCCAGTACCGCGCGATGCAGACGGGCGACGAGCGCTACCTGCCCCCGCGCGACAAGGGTCCGGTCAAGCGGTACGTCCGCGACTACGTGGACGCCCGGTGGAACCTCGGGGAGTACTTCCTCCCCATCGCCCTCGTCTTCATCGTCGTGACCATGCTCACGGCGCAGATGCCCGAGCTCGCCACGCTCGCCGTGGTCGTGCTGTACGGGATCGTGCTCCTGACCATCGTCGACGCCTTCCTCATGTGGCGTGGCCTGCGCAAGCGGATCCGCACGAAGTTCGGCGAGGTGCCCAAGGGCACGGTCATGTACGCCGTGATGCGCGCGTTCCAGCTGCGCCGCGCACGCATGCCGAAGCCGACCCACAAGAAGCACGGCACGTACCCCGAGTAGGGCGTCGTAGGGTGAAGACATGCCCTCATATCGCTACCTCGGCAACTCCGGTCTCAAGATCTCCGAGATCACCTACGGCAACTGGCTCACCCACGGCTCCCAGGTCGAGAACGACGTCGCCACCGCGTGCGTCCACGCCGCCCTCGACGCCGGCATCACCTCGTTCGACACCGCGGACGTCTACGCGAACACGAAGGCCGAGCAGGTCCTCGGCGACGCGCTGAAGGGTCAGCGACGCGAGTCGCTCGAGATCTTCACCAAGGTCTACTGGCCGACCGGCCCCGCCGGCCCCAACGACTCCGGGCTGTCGCGCAAGCACATCATGGAGTCGATCAACGGCTCCCTGCAGCGCCTCGGCACCGACTACGTCGACCTGTACCAGGCGCACCGGTTCGACACCGAGACGCCGCTCGAAGAGACCATGCAGGCGTTCGCCGACATCGTCCGCCAGGGCAAGGCGCTGTACATCGGCGTCTCCGAGTGGACCGCGGACCAGATCCGCGCCGGCCACGCCCTCGCGAAGGACCTCGGCTTCCAGCTCATCTCGTCCCAGCCGCAGTACTCGATGCTGTGGCGCGTCATCGAGGACGAGGTCGTGCCCGCCTCGCGCGAGCTCGGGCTGTCGCAGATCGTCTGGTCGCCCATGGCACAGGGCGTGCTGTCCGGCAAGTACCTGCCGGGACAGGACGCACCGGCGGGCTCGCGGGCCGCGGACGCCAAGGCGGGCAAGGGCGGCATCGGCCGGTTCATGACCGACGACGTACTGACGCGCGTCCAGTCGCTCAAGCCCGTGGCGGACGAGCTCGACCTGTCCATGGCGCAGCTCGCGATCGCCTGGGTCCTGCAGAACGACAACGTCGCCGCCGCCCTCGTCGGCGCCTCGCGCCCCGAGCAGGTCGCGGAGAACGTCAAGGCCGCCGGCGTCACCATCCCGGCCGAGCTCCTGGCCCGCATCGACGACACCCTGGGCGACGTCGTCGTGCGCGACCCGAGCATGACGACGCAGACCGCGCCGAGCAAGCGTCCGTCCTGACGCCTGCTCGACCTCCGTACCGCGCGACGCGCGGGGCACCCGCTTCCCGGGTGCCCCGCGCGTCGTCGTCTCACCGGGCGGGCGTCGGGCATGCCTCCGTCGGCCCGCCGGGAGCCAGGGAGCCCGACGGCGCGCGCGGCATCGGGCTGGTCGTGGCCGAGGTGGTCACCGCGCGCGGCGCGAACCAGCGCGCCGACACCTGGACGATCGGCCCCACCGCGACCGCGTAGGCGAGCGTCGCCCAGCCGAGCGTCCCTCCCAGCGCCCAGCCCACGACGACGAGCACCACCTCGATGGTCGTGCGCACGAGCCGCACCGACCGGCCCGTCCGTGCGACGAGGCCCGTCATGAGCCCGTCGCGCGGGCCCGGGCCGAGCCGCACGCCGAGGTACGCGGCGGTGGCGAGGCCGTTGAGCACGATCCCGCCGACCGCGAGGCCGATGCTCGTCGCGACGCCCGGGTCGGGGAGCAACCGGGTCACGAGCGCGATGGCCGGGTCGATCGTCGCCGTGATGACCACGACGTTCGCCACCGTCCCGATACCGGGCCGCTGTCGGAGCGGGATCCAGGCGAGGAGGGCGAGCAGGCTCAGCCCACCGACGACCGCCCCGAACGGCAGTCCGGTCCGGAGGACGATCCCCTGGTGCAGCACGTCCCACGGCATCCCGCCCTGACCCGCGTGCAGGAGCATCGCCATCGACAGCGAGTAGGCGAGGAGACCGAGGACGAGCTGAGGCGCACGGCGGAAGGGGGACATGGCTGCCATCCTGGATGCGATTGGCCTCGACTTCCATAGCCAATCGCGAGAGAGTGGCCACGTGACAGCGCCCCCCGGTGCGGTCGACGTCGCTGACGTCACCGTCCACCGCCACCTCTCCCCCGCGGCTACGGTCCGCCTCCTCGGCCGTTGGCACGCCCGCGGCCCGGCCTACGCCGCCCTCGCGGACGCCCTGCGGGCCGCGGTCCTCGCGGGCACGCTCGCGCCGCACACGAGACTGCCCTCCGAGCGGGACCTGGCCACCGCCCTCGGGGTCTCGCGGACCACGACGGCCGCCGCCTACCGGCGGCTGCGCGAGCTCGGCTTCGCGCGGTCGCGCACGGGCGCGGGCACCCTCGTGGTCCTGCCGCGGGGCGGTCGACGCCGGGCCACCGGCCAGGCGTCCGGTGGTGACGCGCCGGCGCCCGCCCTCACCGCGACGAACGTCGCACCCCTCGACCTCGCCGACCTCTCGCAGGCGACGTCCGCCGCGCCGTCGAGCCTGCACGCCGCCTACGGACGGGCGCTCGAACGACTGCCCGCCTACCTCGCGGACGGCGGGTACGAGCCGCAAGGGCTCGCCGTCCTGCGCGAGGCGGTCGCCGCCCGGTTCACCGCGCGCGGCACGCCCACCTCACCGGACGAGATCCTCGTCACCACGGGCGGCCAGCACGCCATCACGACGCTCGCCACGACGCTCCTCGGGAACGGCGACCGGGCCGTCGTCCAGTCGCCGACGTACTACCACGCGATGGAGTCGCTGCGCCGTGCGGGGGCGCGCCTCGTCGCGTTCCCCGTGGGCCGCGGCGGCACCGTGGGCGCCCCGGGGTTCGACGTCGAGCTCTTCGAGTCGACCCTGCGGCAGGTCTCGCCCCGTCTGGTCTACCTCGTGCCGGACTTCCACAACCCGACCGGCTACACGCTGACGCCCGACGAGCGCGCCGGGGTGCGCGACGCCGCGGCGCGCCACCGTGTGACGGTCGTCGGCGACGAGACCCTGACCGACCTGTCGCTGGACACGACGCCCGACGACCCGGCCGACGTCGCGCCGCCGCTCGCCGGGGACGGCACCTCGCCGTACCTGGTGACGGTCGGGTCCGCGTCCAAGTCGTTCTGGGGCGGGCTCCGGGTCGGCTGGGTCCGCGCCCATCCCGACCTGGTGGCGCGCCTCACGCGCACGCGCCAGTCCGCGGACATCGCGACGCCGGTGCTCGAGCAGCTCGCGGTCGTCGAGCTGCTCGAGGAGCGGGTCACCGTGCTCGCCGAGCGGCGGCGCATGCTCCGCGCCCAGCGGGACCTGCTCGTCGGACTCCTCGCCGACGCCCTGCCCGCGTGGCACGTTCCCGCGCCTGCAGGCGGGCTGTCCCTGTGGGTCGGGCTCGACGCGCCGGTCGCGCAGGCCTTCGCCGCGTCCGCCGCCGCCGAGGGTGTCCTCGTCAACGCGGGCCCGACCTTCACCCCGGACGGCTCCGCGCACGACCGGCTGCGGCTCACGTTCTCCCGGTCGCCCGGGGACCTCGAGCGCGCGGTGCCGCTCCTCGCGGCCGCGTGGCGTCGCGTCGCCGGCTGACCGACGGCGCGGCGCGCACGGACGGGTGGCTCAGCCGGCCCGGAGCTCGATCGCGGCCGTCGCCTGCGTCCCGTCGTGCAGGAGCCGCGCGGCGGTGGCGCCCGAGGCGGCGAGCGAGCGCCAGGTCTCGCCGAGCCACTGCTCGGCGTCGAACTGCGTCGTGAACACCGGGGTCGCGGGCTCCTCGATCACGCGCCCGTCGGCGTCGGTGAGCTCCCAGACCCACTGCGGCCGGATCATCGGACGGCCTGCCGGGCCGAGCCCCGCACGTGGGGGCCTGGCTCGGGATGACGCACGAGCGCGCGGTTGACGCGCGCCGCCCACAGCGGACCCTCGTAGGCGAAGGCCGTGTAGCCCTGGACCAGGTCCGCGCCGGCGCGCAGGTAGTCCCGCGCGTCGTCGGCCGAGGTGATCCCGCCGACACCGATGATCGCGCGGTCCGGACCGAGCCGCTCGCGCAGCCGGGCCACGACCGCGTGCCCGCGGGCGCGCAGCGGCGGTCCGGACAGGCCACCAGGTCCTCGGTCGTGCCCGATGGTCGTGTTCACGGCGACCACGCCGTCGAGGTCGAGCTCGGAGACGAGCGCGGCCACGGCGTCGACGTCGTCGTCGGCGAGGTCGGGGGCGATCTTGACGAGCAGCGGCACCTGAGCGACCCCGGCGGCGCTCGTCGCGGCGTCGGCCGCCTCGCGGACCGCGACGAGGATCGGCCGCAGCGAGGCCACCTCCTGCAGGTCCCGCAGGCCGGGCGTGTTCGGCGACGAGACGTTGACGACCAGGTAGTCGGCGAACGGTGCCAGCAGCCCCGCGCTCGTCGCGTAGTCGTCGGCCGCCTCGGCGGCGGGCGTGACCTTGGTCTTGCCGATGTTCGCGCCGACGACGACCGCGCGGCCGGCGGGCGTCGAGCGCAGCTCCTCGAGGCGGCGCGCGGCGGCCGCCGCACCCTCGTTGTTGAACCCCATGCGGTTGCGCACGCCCCGCACGTCGAGCTCGCGCCACATCCGCGGCTTGTCGTTGCCCGGCTGTGCGTGCGCGGTGACCGTGCCGATCTCCACGAAGCCGAACCCGAGCATCGTCAGCCCGCGCACGGCGCGCGCGTTCTTGTCGAACCCGCCGGCGAGCCCGAGCGGCGCGGGGAACACGCGCCCGAGCACCTCCACGCTCCCGGGACCACCCGCACCGCGACCGAGGTAGGGCGCGAGCGCGCCCTGCACGACGTCGCGCAGCACCGGGACCCGGCCCGTGCGTGCGATGAGGTCGAAGGCGACCTCGTGCGCCCGCTCCGGGTCCATGCCCTTGAAGACCGCGTCGAACAGGAGCGAGTACAGCAACGGGGACCGGCGGTTCATGCGACGCCCTTCGGGTCGGGGGCAGGTTCGGTGGAGAGGTCGGCGCGGGGGCCGGGACGCGTGCGCCAGAGCCACCACAGCCCGACGAACGGCAGGACGAGCGGGACGTACCCGTAGCCGCTGCCGAAGTCGGACCACACGGTGGCGCGCGGGAACGCCTCGGGATCGACGAGGGAGAACGTGCCGACGGCGAGGACGCCGACCAGCTCGACCCCGACCGCCGCCCAGGCGACGCGGCGCGCCCGCGGGCCCCCGAGCGCGAGCGCGACCGTCGCGACGACGTAGACGGCGGCGGCGAGCGCGGACAACGCGTAGGCGAGCGGAGCCTCGTGCCAGTCGCGCAGGAGCTGCACGCCCGCGCGGGCCGTGGCCGCGAGCGCGAAGATCCCGTACACGGCGACGAGGACCCGGCCGAAGCCGGTTCCCGTGCGCCGCCCGCGGGGGCCGGCGGAGGCAGGTCGCCGGGGCGGTTCGACGGTCGTCCCGTCGCCAGGTTCGGTCATGGCGTTCCTCACGCGTTCCAGATCTGCCACGCACGCCACTCGAGGAACGCGACCGTGAGCGCCGCGACGGCGAGCACGACCGAGCTCCACCGGGTGCGCTCCGCGAACGCCCAGAGCGCGGCGAGCGGGAGGATGAACAGGGTGGTCACGAGGTATCCCCACAGCAGCACGGGGTCCGTCGGCGCGGTGCCGGACACCCCGAGGACGCCCACCACGACCATCTGCACGACGACGAGCCCCTCGACCACGGCCGCGCCCCACAGCTGGCGCAGGACCACCGCACGGTCGCGGACCACGAAGACGACGGCCCAGCCCGCGAGCGCGACGCACGCCGCGACGACGACGAGCAGGAGGGGAAGGACCACGCGCAGAGCGTACCGGGGGCTGAGCACGCGCACGGAATCACGCCCTGCTCGCGCGCGGCTCCCGGCGCACGTCCCCTCGCCGGATCGATCGACGCCGCGCCCGGGGATAGCATCACCGGTGTGGCTGAACTGACCGTATCCAGCAAGAATCCTTCGACCGCCAAGGTCGACGTCCTCGTCGTGGGCACCCACACGACGTCCGACGGCGTCGCGATCGTCGGCGGCGACCTGCCCCGCTCGGTCGTCGGCGGGCTCGAGGACCTCGCCCCCGCGCTCGGCATCACCGGCGCCGCGGACGAGGTCCGCAGGCTCCCCGCGGGGCCGGAGCTCAAGGCGGAGGTCCTCCTCCTCGTCGGGCTCGGCGCCCGTCGCACCGACGGCACGTTCGGCGGCGAGTCGCTGCGCCGTGCCGCGGGGGCCGCGCTGCGGTCGCTCGCGGGCACCGCGTCCGTCGCCGTCGCGCTGCCCGTCGAGGATGCCGCCGAGCTCGCCGCCGTCGCCGAGGGCGCGCTCCTGGGCGCGTACGAGTTCTCCCGGTACCGCACGGGCGAGCAGGCCGGGACGTCGTCGCGCACGACCATCGAGGTGCTCGCGCCCGGAGCGCGCAGCGCGGCGTCGAGGTCCGCCGTCGAGCGGGCGCACGTCGTCACGGACGCGGTCAACGCCGCCCGCGACCTCGTGAACGCCGCACCGAACGACCTGTTCCCCGCGGCGTTCGCAGACCTCGCGAAGCAGGCCGTGAAGGATGCGGGGGCGAAGGGGCTCAAGGTCACCGTCCTCGACGACAAGGCGCTCGCCGCGGGTGGCTACGGCGGCCTCGTGGGCGTCGGCCAGGGTTCGGCGCGCGGACCGCGGCTCGTCAAGGTCGCCTACTCCCCCGCCCGCCCCTCGGCGAAGATCGCACTCGTCGGCAAGGGCATCACGTTCGACTCCGGCGGCATCTCCATCAAGCCCGCGAAGGGCATGGAGGCCATGAAGTCCGACATGGCCGGCGCGGCTGCCGTCCTCGGCACCGTCGTCGCGGCCGCGCGGCTCGGCCTGCCGGTCGCGGTGACCGGCTGGCTGTGCCTCGCGGAGAACATGCCCTCGGGCACCGCGCAGCGCCCGTCGGACGTCATCACGATCCGCGGGGGCAAGACCGTCGAGGTGCTCAACACCGACGCCGAGGGTCGCCTCGTCATGGCGGACGGTCTCGTCGCCGCGGTGGAGGAGAACCCGGACGTCGTGCTCGACGTCGCGACGCTCACGGGCGCGCAGATGGTCGCGCTCGGCAACCGGGTCTCGGCCGTGATGGGTGCCGACGACGTCCGCGCCGAGGTGGTGGCGGCGGCCGACGCCGCGGGCGAGCAGTTCTGGCCGATGCCGCTGCCCGCCGAGCTCGGCGCGTCGCTCACGTCGAAGGTCGCCGACCTCGCGAACATCGGTGACCGGTTCGGCGGGATGCTCGTCGCCGGCCTGTTCCTGCAGGAGTTCGTCGGGTCCACCCCGTGGGCGCACCTCGACATCGCCGGTCCGGCGTTCAACGAGGGGTCCGCGCACGGGTACACGCCCGTCGGTGGGACCGGGGTCGCGGTGCGCACCCTGCTCGGCTTCGTCGAGGCCCGCGCCGCGCGCTGATCCTCGTCTCCCGACGGTTCCCGTCGGCAGCAGCTCCCGTCAGCGGCCGCCTCAGCGGCGGCGCTGGCGGGAGTTCCAGTCCCGCATCCGCTGCGGGTAGCCCGTGAAGCGGACGTTGTACACGGGCACCCCGAGGGAGCGCGCGACGTCGAACGCCGTGCGCTCGTCCGGGACGCGACGCCGCGTCCACTCCCCCGTCGTCGCGATGAGGAGGATCGTCGGGCTCGTGTCGGGCGTGGGCGGCTCGACGTAGGCCTCGACGCCCGCGCGGGTGCGCACGAAGTCCTGCAGGTGCTGCATGGTGGCGCGACGCCCGTCCGAGCCCGTGTCGGACTCGGGCGCCGGGCGTCGGGAGAACAGTCGGGAGAGCCGGGACACAAGCGGCAGGTTACCCCGCGCCGCCCCTCGGGGCGACGAGGACGGCGCTCAGGAGAGCTTGGCCCGGATGGACGTCACGAGCTCGCCCACGTCCTGCACCGCACCCATCTCCGTGTCCGTGAACTGCACGCCGAACCGGTTCTCCAGCGAGAACAGGACGCCGAGGTGGGCCAGCGAGTCCCACCCGTCCACGTCCGCCGCCGTCGTCGACGCGCTCACCGGGAGGTCCGGCTGCGCGAAGACCTCCCGCAGCACCTCGGCAACGCCCTGCTCGACCTCGTCCATGGCTGTCCCGTCCATCGCCGTCCCGTCCATCGTCGTCCCGTCCTCTGCTCGACTCATCCGTGCACGACCTCGGTGCCGGCACGCTCCGCGACGACGGGCTCCCCGCCCCCGGCCAGCCCGTCCGGCGCCCACCAGGGCACGAACGGTGACGACACGCCGTCGCCCGGTACCGCGATCTGCCACCACCGCACCCCGTCCGCACCGGACCGGTCCGGGTCGTGGAGGGGACGGAAGCCTGCGTCGGGCAGGATCGATCGGGCCGGGACGTTCCGGTCGGTGGGGATCAGCTCCCCGAGCACCCGCGCCCGCCCGTCCGCGTGCGCCCGCCCGACGAGCGCCGCGAGGAACGCGCGCTCCGCCGTCCTGCCCAGCACCCGGCACGACATGACGAACGTGTCGATCCGCAGGTCGGGGCCGTCGGGGACCGCGGCGAGCACACCGACGAGCCCGTGGTCGTCGAACCGGTCCGTGAGCCGCAGGCCCCAGACCAGTCCCTGGTCCGCGAGCCGGTTCAGGTCCGCGACGCCGTGCCGTCGACCCGTGAGGTTGAGCTGGTTCGTCTTGGCGACCAGCTGCGCGACCCGGGCGACGTTGACGTCGTCCAGCGCCTCGATGCGCGCGGTCATCCCGAGGCTCTGCAGGAAGTCCTCGCGGGTGCCGGCACCGGCCGCGAGCGCCGACGCGCGACCGCGGGCGCGGTATTGCTCGGTCCGCCGCGCGTCCTCCCCCGTCAACGACGCGGACTGCAGGCCGGGGAACGACGCGAGCGCCGCGACGTACCCGCTCGGCTGCGTCGGCAGCTCGACGACGCCCACCTCCGGGGTCAGGCGGCGCACGATCTCACGCTCGGCCGGGTTGTCGTCGACCAGGACGAGCGCGTCCAGCCCCAGGTCGAGGCTCGCCGCGATCCGCGCCAGGGCCTGTGGCTTCGGGTCCCACGACGCCTCGAACGCGACGACGTCGTCCAGCGTCAGGCGCATCTCCGGGTGCCGCTGGAACGGCAGCCGCGCGTCGTCGGGGTTGTTCTTGGTGCACACGGCCAGCAGGAGGCCGCGGCGACGCAGGGACGAGACGTACTCCTGGAACGCGACGTAGGCCTCGCCGGCGGGGCCGTCCCCGAGCACGATCCCCCCGAGCCCGTCCTCGCCGATCACCCCGCCCCACAGCGTGTCGTCCAGGTCGAGCACCACGACCTTCCGCGCCAGACCGAGCGCCGCGGCCATGACGTCGACCACGCGGTGCGCGAGGACGGGCACCGCTCCCGGCGCGACCGTCTGCTTGGCGGCGAACCAGTACCGAGGGTCCTGCCAGGCCGACTCCCCCACGCGGCGCACGACCGCGTCGGCGTCGACGACGTGCACGCCCGGGACGCCCGCGACGGCGAGCTCGTCGTTCAGCCGGCTCAGCAGCCGGCGTCTGGAGCCGGGCGTCCGCACCGCGACGTCGCCGAGGGCGTCGTGCGGGGGCGGGACGAACGACGTCTGCAGCACGAGCGCGCCGGAGCGCCCCCGGACGAGGTCCCACATCCCCCGCCACCTCCCTACCTCGCGGGCGAGGTCCGCATCCGGGTCCTGCGAGACGTCGGGAAGGCGCACGTCGCGCTGGTCGACGACGAGCACCACGACGTCGGGTGCGGACGCGTACAGCCCGGAGGACGCGTCCGCGATCTCCTGCTCGTAGGAGTGGTAGGGCGTCTCGTGCACGCGCACGTCGAGCCCGTGCGCGATGCCCGCCACCCGCAGGGCCGCGGCGAGCGGTCCGCCGGTGTGCGAGACGAGCAGCGCGACCTCCACGGACCGACGTGCCCACGGTGCGGGGCCGGCGGCCGCGCCGAGCCGGGCCAGGATCCGGTCCGCCGCCGACCAGGCGACGGGGTCCACGGGGTCGACCGCGATCCGTGCCAGCGCGGCCACGGCGCCGACGACGTCGCCCGCGTCCGACCGGCGCCGCGCCTGCCCGAGCGCGTCCGCGCTCGTCGTTCCCCCCGTGCTCGCGGTTCCCCCCACGACGGCTCGCTCCCCTCGTCCGCGTGCCCGGGCGTCCCGCGCGGCGTCGGCGCAGGTCGGGGCTCTCGTCGGGCAGAACGTAGCCCACGGCACGGGGCTCCGGGAACCCCTGACCAGCACCTGGACCCCGCGACGGGCGCCGCGCGGACGGGGGTCCGGGGCACCGGCCGAGCACCCGCTGTCTGCATCGTCACAGCGCGAGCGGCCCGCTTCGATTGGGGAGCGCGTGCGCGAGGTGCCAAGATGGCTCCCGGAGAACGTTCCCTGTGAAGGAGTCGCACGTGGCCGATCCCGGCTCACCATCCGGCACACCATCCGGCACGCCATCGGACATCGTCGTCCTCGGTGGAGGCAGCGCCGGCTATGCCACGGCGCTGCGGGCCGCCCAGCTCGGCCTCGACGTCGTGCTCGTCGAGTCCGGCAAGCTCGGTGGGACCTGCCTGCACGACGGCTGCATCCCCACCAAGGCGCTGCTGCACGCGGCCGAGCTGGCCGACGGCGCGCGCGAGGGTGCGCGGTTCGGCGTCCGGAGCACGTTCGACGGCGTCGACATGGCGGGCGTCAACGACTACAAGGACGGCGTCGTCGCGGGCCTGTACAAGGGACTGCAGGGTCTCGTCGCCTCGCGCGGCGTGACGTTCGTGCAGGGTCACGGCCGGCTCGTGGCGCCCGACACCGTGGAGGTCGACGGCACGCGCTACACCGGACGCCACATCGTCCTGGCCACGGGTTCGCAGTCCCGGTCGCTCCCCGGCCTCGAGATCGGCGGGCGCGTCATCACGTCCGACCAGGCGCTGCGGCTCGACCGCGTGCCGTCGTCGGTCGTGGTCCTCGGCGGCGGCGTGATCGGCGTCGAGTTCGCGAGCGTGTGGCGGTCGTTCGGCGCAGACGTCCAGATCGTGGAGGCGTTGCCCCACCTGGTCCCCAACGAGGACGAGGCGCTGTCGAAGTCGCTCGAGCGCGCATTCCGCAAGCGCGGCATCGCGTTCTCGCTCGGCGACCGGTTCACGGGCGTCAAGCAGACCGACTCGGGCGTGACCGTGACGCTCGAGTCCGGGAAGACGTTCGACGCCCACCTGATGCTCGTCGCCGTCGGCCGCGGTCCGCGCACGGCGGGGCTCGGCTTCGAGGAGCAGGGCATCACGCTCGACCGCGGGTTCGTGGTGGTCGACGAGCGCCTGCGCACGAGCGTCGACAACGTGTGGGCCGCGGGCGACATCGTCCCCGGCCTGCAGCTCGCGCACCGCGGCTTTGCCCAGGGCATCTTCCTGGCCGAGCAGATCGCGGGCCTGGAGCCGACGCCGATCGTCGAGTCGTCGATCCCTCGTGTCACCTACTGCGAACCCGAGGTAGCGTCCGTCGGGCTCACCGAGTCCGCGGCACGCGACACGTTCGGCCCGGACGCCGTCGAGACTCTCGAGTACAACCTCGCCGGCAACGGCAAGAGCAAGATCCTCGGGACCACCGGCTTCGTCAAGCTCGTGCGCCGCAAGGACGGTCCCGTCCTCGGCGTGCACATGATCGGAGCCCGCGTCGGCGAGCTCGTCGGCGAGGGCCAGCTCATCGTGGGCTGGGAGGCGTACCCGGAGGACGTCGCCGCCCTGGTCCATGCCCATCCCACTCAGAACGAGGCACTCGGAGAGGCACACCTGGCGCTCGCCGGCAAGCCTCTGCACGCCCACAACTGACCCCAACGATCGAAGGAGACCAGGCAGGTCATGTCTGAGAACGTGCAGATGCCAGCCCTCGGCGAGTCCGTCACCGAGGGCACCGTCACCCGCTGGCTCAAGTCCGTCGGCGACACCGTCGAGCTCGACGAGCCCCTGCTCGAGGTCTCGACCGACAAGGTCGACACCGAGATCCCCTCCCCGTTCGCGGGCACCCTCGAGCAGATCCTCGTCGAGGAGGACGAGACCGTCGACGTCGGCGCGAACCTCGCCGTCATCGGCGACGGCTCGGGCGGCGGCTCTGCCGCTGCCGAGGAGCCCGCCGCCGAGCAGGAGGCGGAGCCCGAGCCTGAGCCCGAGGAGCCCGCCGCGGAGCCGGCCGAGGAGTCGGCCGACCAGCCGGAGGAGTCGGCGCCCGCCGCGTCGGGCGAGTCGTCGGGAGGCGGTGAGGAGATCACGCTCCCCGCGCTCGGCGAGTCCGTCACCGAGGGCACCGTCACCCGCTGGCTCAAGTCCGTCGGCGACACCGTCGAGGTCGACGAGCCCCTGCTCGAGGTCTCGACCGACAAGGTCGACACCGAGGTCCCCTCCCCCGTGGCGGGCACCGTCCAGCAGATCCTCGTCCAGGAGGACGAGACCGTCGACGTCGGGACGGTCCTCGCGATCGTCGGCTCGGGCGCTGCCGCGGCGGAGGCCCCGAAGCAGGAGGCCCCCAAGGAGGAGGCCCCGAAGCAGGAGGCCCCCAAGGAGGAGGCCCCGAAGCAGGAAGCCCCCAAGGAGGAGGCCCCGACCGAGGCCAGGACGCCGGCCAGCGAGGCCGACGTCCCGGCGCAGGCCGCGCAGGAGGAGGAGAAGCCCTCCACCGAGCCGGCCCAGCAGCCCGCGACTCCGGCGGCCCAGTCGGCACCCGGTGCCACACCGGCTCCCGCCGTGCAGTCGGGCGGCACCTACCTCACCCCGCTCGTGCGCAAGCTCGCGGCCGAGAAGGGCGTCGACGTGGCGTCCGTCACGGGCACGGGCGTCGGTGGACGCATCCGCAAGGAGGACGTCCTCGAGGCCGCCCGCCGTGCGGACGAGGCCAAGGCTGCGGCGTCGAGCCCGGCACCCGCCGCTGCACCGTCCGCCCCGGCGGCCGCGATGAAGCCGTCCGTCCCTGCCGTGTCGCCGCTGCGCGGCACCACGGAGAAGACGAGCCGGCTGCGCAAGCTCGTCGCGAGCCGCATGGTCGAGGCGCTCAGCACCCAGGCCCAGCTCACGACCGCGGTCGAGGTCGACGTCACGCGCGTCGCGGCGCTCCGCAACCGCGCGAAGGTCGACTTCAAGGCACGTGAGGGTGCGAACCTCACGTTCCTGCCGTTCTTCACGCTCGCCGCGGTCGAGGCGCTCAAGGCGTACCCGAAGATCAACGCGACGTTCGCCGAGGACGAGATCACGTACCACGGCTCGGAGAACGTCGGCATCGCGGTCGACACCGAGCGCGGCCTCGTCGTGCCGGTGATCAAGGATGCAGGCGACCTCAACCTCGCCGGCATCGCCCGCAAGATCTCCGACCTGGGCTCGCGCACCCGCGCCAACAAGGTGGGCCCGGACGAGCTCGCGGGCGGCACGTTCACGATCACGAACACGGGTTCGGGCGGCGCGGTCTTCGACACGCCGATCGTCCCGGTCGGTCAGGTCGCGATCCTCGGCACGGGCACGATCACCAAGCGCCCGGTCGTCGTGACCGACGTGGACGGGAACGACACGATCGGCATCCGCTCGACGTGCTTCATCTTCCTGTCCTACGACCACCGTCTGGTCGACGGCGCGGACGCCGCACGCTTCCTCACCTCGATCAAGAACCGCATCGAGGAGGGCGCGTTCGAGTCCGAGGTCGGTCTCTGACCCCGGCCGGACCGTAGAGCAGCACCACGCTCGTCCCGAGAGCCCCGACCGCACCGCGGTCGGGGCTCTCGTGCGTGAGCGTGCCGAGGCCACGTACGGTGTGCCCATGGACATCGTCGTGGCGGGCTCGCACGGGCTGATCGGCTCGGAGCTCCTCGAACGGCTGCGGGAGGACGGGCACCACGTCCGACGTCTCGTGCGCAGGCAGCCGCAGACCGGCGACGAGCACGAGTGGGACCCCGACGCGGGTGTGCTCGACCCGGCCGTCCTCGAGGGTGCCGACGCCGTCGTCAACCTCGCGGGTGCCGGGATCGGTGACCGGCGCTGGACCGCCCAGTACAAGCGCGTGCTGCTCACGTCGCGCACGCGCACGACCGGACTGCTCGCCACGACCCTGGCACGGCTGGACGTTCCGCCGCCGGTCTGGCTGCAGGGTTCCGCGATCGGCTACTACGGCGACCGCGGCGACCAGGTGCTGACGGAGACGTCGTCTGCCGGCGAGGGGTTCCTCGCGCGGCTCACCCGCGAGTGGGAGGACGCGACGGCGCCCGCGCAGGACGCCGGGGTGCGCGTGGTGCACGCACGGACCGGGATCGTCCTGTCGCCCGACGGCGGCGCACTGGGCAGGCTGCTGACCCTGCTGCGGCTCGGCGTCGGGGGTCGTCTGGGCCCCGGCACCCAGTACTGGAGCTGGATCACGCTGCACGACGAGGTCGCCGCGCTGCGCCACCTGCTGACGACGCCCGTGCACGGCCCGGTCAACCTCTGCGCACCCCACCCGGCGACGAACGCGCAGATCACCAGGGCGCTCGCCGACGCGCTGCACCGCCCTGCGTTCCTCGCCGTCCCGTCCGTCGCGCTCAAGGTCGCGCTCGGGGAGCTCGCGAGCGACATCCTCGGGTCCCAGCGCGGCCTCCCGACGGTCCTGGAGGCGAGCGGCTTCACGTTCGCGCACCCCGAGCTGCACGACGCCGCGCGCTGGGTGGTGGCGGGCTGAGCCGGCCGGACCTCAGCCGACGTCGCTCACCCGCCACCCGTCGTCGGTCCACCGGACCGTGAGCACGACGGTGGTGCGCTCGGTCCGAGGCACCTCGATCTCCTCGTCCCCGGTGCGCTGGCGGTGCGCCGAGACCGCGTAGTCGACCTCGACCTGCACGGCCGGGCCCTCGGTCCCGCCGACGGGCCGGGCGTCGTGGACGGTCGCCGTCGCGTCGACCACGTCCACGTCCGCGAGCTCGGCGAGGAGCGCGCTGTCGCTCGCCTCGGCGGGCGAGCCCGGCACGACGACCTGGTCGAGCGCTCCGCTGCCACCCGTGAGCAGGTCGAGCCGGCGGCGCGTCAGCTCGCGGCCCGCCCCCACCGGGTCCTGCGGGTCGAGCACCGGGTCGTCGGACACCAGGACGGGATCCGTCGTCGACGCCTGCGAGGGAACGGCTCCTCGTCCCGGTCCCGCGTCGGGCTCGTCGCCACCCGTCGCCGTCATCACCGCGACGAGCGCGAGGCAACCCAGCACGACCCCGCCGAGGACGACCAGCCCGCGACCGAGGCCGGAGCGAGCGAGCGGACCGCCCGTCCGGGTCGTGCTCGTCCCGCCGGCCCGGGCACCGGTCGACGGTCGTGACGGAACCGGCCGGTCCGCGCGACGCGACGCCCGCGTCCGGGACGGTGTCTCCGCGGTCTCCTCCCGGCGTGCCCGCGCCGGCGCGAGAGCGTTCGCGACGAGGCGCGCGGGGTCGGGCATCTGCACCGGCCTGACCTCGACCGCGTCGAAGCACCGCGCGGCGAAGGTCCCCACGGCGGGCCGCGCCGCGGGGTCGTCGCGCAGCGCGGCGACGAGCTCGGCGTGCAGCGCAGCGAGGTCCGCGGACTCCCCCGGGTCGTCGACGCCGACGGCGTCGGGGTGCGCCGAGGCCGCCGAGGGGACGAGGTCGACGACGAGCCGAGCGAGGCGGCGCACGTCGTCCGGTCCCGTGCCGGGCACCGGGACCAGCGGCACGCGCAGGACCGCGCGCCCGTCGGGCTCGACCACGACCGCGCGGGCGTCGAGGGCACCGTGCGCGCGGCCGCTGCGGTGCAGCGTGACGAGCCCCTGCGCGACGGGCACGAGCACCGTCACCGCCTCTCCGGCGGCGAACGGGCCACGTGCCGCGGCCAGCTCGTCGAGCCGCAGCCCGGGGTGGTGGTCCGTCAGGACCGCGAGCTCGCCCTCGGCGGACTCGAGCACCGCGCGCACCGTCACGAGGTGCTCGTCCTCCTCCGCGAGCCCGCGCAGGTGCTCGACGAGGCCGTCGCGCTCCGCGGCGTCGGCCGGGACGGGCACGTACGTGACGTCGCACCTGCGCCCGTCACCGTTGACGACGACGTCCTGCCCGACCGGACCGGACCGGACGGCACGCGTCCAGCCGTGGGCCTCCAGCGCCCGCTCTCGCGCCGCGTGGTCCGGCTGCGGCACCGCGGACCGTGACCGGCCGGGCCGGAGCTCACGGGCAGGGTGACGCGTCACAGGGGGCATGCCCCCATCTCACCGTCGCCGGACCCGCTGCGGGGAGTTATCCACAGGACGGACATCCACCGGCGGGCTCGTACGGCCGGTTCACACCGTGAGCGTGCGGCCCTCGTGATGGCTCCGACGCGCGACGTCCAGGACCTCGGCGGTGCGGACCGCGTCCCACGGGTCGACCGGCACCGGACCGCCGTCGAGCACCCATGACGCCACCGCGCGGTAGAAGTCCGCGTGCCCACCCGGGGCGCGGGGCACCGCGACACGCTCGCGGCCGTGCGTGATCCACCCCTCGCTGCCCTCGGGTGCGCCGTCGTCGAACACCTCGAACGGCGACGCGTCGTTCTCGAACGTGGTCACGACGTACGCGCCGCGCGTCCCCAGCACGCGCGTGCGCGGACCGGGCGCCCCGACGACGGAACCCGCCCACAGCCTGCTGACGACGCCACGCCCGCCGTGCTGCAGGACCAGGAACACGTCGTCCTCCGTCGGCGTGGTCAGCGACCGGAGCTCGGCCCGCACCGACGTCACCGGGCCGAAGAGCTGCGTCGCCGAGTCCACGAGGTGCGGACCGAGGTCCAGGAGCAGCCCGCCGCCGACGGGGTCGTTCTCCTTCCAGCGCTGCTGCGGGACCGGTCGCCACCGTTCCCACCGGCGCTCGAACGTGTGCACGTCCCCCAGGTCGCCTGCGGCGAGCACCTGCTGGAGCGTCAGCTGCTCGGGGTCCCAGCGCCGGTTCTGGAAGACCGTGAGCCCGACACCGGCGGCCTCGGCGCCCGCCACGACACCGCGCGCCGCGGCCACGTCGATCGCCAGCGGCTTGTCGACGACCACGGGCACCCCCGCCTCGACGACGGCCGTCGCGTGCTCGGCGTGCAGGGTCGTCGGGCTCGCGACCACCACGACGTCGAAGACGTCGGCGTCCGCGAGGAGCGAGGCGACGTCGTCGTGCAGCCGGACGCCGGGCCAGTCCTCGACCGCCTGGGCACGACGCTCGGGCGAGCGGACCGTGACGGCCGTGACGACGTGGCCGGCCTCGCGGACGAGGCGCGCGTGGATCCCGCGGCCCGCGCCGCCGTAGCCGATCACCGCCACCCGGAGCGTGCCGTCGTCCGAGCGGGTCTGTGCTGCGAGGTCCATGACGCTCAATCTAGCCGCGACGGGGCGGTTCCCAGGACGTGCCGATGCTGGCAGAATGTGCCCGTTCGTCCGGATCACACCGGTCTGCGCCCCACGGGCACGCACCCACGAGACGCCGGTCGACGGTCCAGCCCCTGTCCCGTGGCCTGCGCGTCCGTGCGCACCCCGCCCTGCCGAGAGGTCCCCCGTGCGCGCCCTGTCCCGACGCGTCCCGCGGCGCGCAGTGCTGCGCTACGCGCTCATCGCGCTCGCGCTGCTCTCGGTGCTCATGGCGAACATCGTGCTGCAGCGGTCGGACGAGGCGGACGTGGCCGAGGGCGACGTCGTCGTGGCCGCCACGACCTCCCTCGACGCACCGGCCCGGCTCGGACCCTAGGACTGCCGTGCCGCGGCGCGGGCAGTCGGCCGCCGCGAGAGCGCGCTCGGCCACCACACGCGGTCCCCGACGTCGTGCACGAGCGCGGGGACGAGCAGCGTCCGCACCACCAGCGTGTCGAGCAGAACCCCGAAGGCCACGATGAACGCGATCTGGGCGAGGAAGAGCAGCGGGATGATTCCGAGTGCCGCGAAGGTGGCCGCGAGCACCACGCCGGCCGAGGTGATGACCGACCCGGTCACCGCGAGCGCCCGCAGCACGCCCGGTCGCGTCCCCACCTGCAGGCTCTCCTCCCGCACGCGGGTCATGAGGAAGATCGAGTAGTCCACGCCCAGCGCGACGAGGAAGCAGAACGCGTACAGCGGGACGGACGGGTCGGCTCCGGGGAAGTCGAGGACGTGGTCGAACACCAGGGCGGCGACACCCAGCGCGGCCCCGAACGACAGGACGTTCGCCGCCATGAGCAGGACGGGCGCGAGGATCGAGCGCAGCAGCAGGATCAGGATGAGCAGGATCACGGCGAGCACGACGGGGACGATGACCAGCAGGTCGCGCTGGCCGGCGAGCTGGGTGTCGAGACGCTCGGCCGCCGCGCCGCCGACGAGCGCGTCGGGCGAGACGTCGTGCACGGCGTCGCGCAGGGCGGCCACCGTCCGGGTCGCCTCCTGGCTGTCCGACGGCGCGTCGGTGGTCACGTCGACCCGCACCCGGTCGTCGACGACGACGGGGTCGCCCTCCGCGGGTGCGCCGGGTGCGGGGGCAGGCTGGTCCGTGACCGGGGTCGCTGCCGCGACGCCGGCGGTGGCCTCGGCGGCCTGCACGACGGCGTCGAGGTCGTCGGCCGGGGCGACGACGGTCGCGGGCTGCGCCGACACGCCCTCGAAGTGCTCGGTGAGCACCTCCTCGCCGTCGACGGAGTCGACCTGCGTGAGGAACACCTCGGAGTCCCCGGTGCCGCTCGCGTCGAGCGTCGGGACGAACGCGGCGCACGCGGCGAGGACGAGCGCGGTCACGATCCAGACCGGCCGGTCGTGGCGGCCGACGAAGCTCGCGACGCGCGACCAGACGCCGTGGTCCTCGAGCTGCACACGGTCGTCGTCCGGTGCCTTCGCATCGTCCGCCGCACCGGCGTCGTGCGCGGCGTGGTCACCGGCGAACCGCGGCATGCGGGGCCAGAAGAGCGCACGCGAGCGCTGCCCGGCGACGAGCAGCAGCGCGGGCAGCAGCGTCATGGACGCGACGAACGCGGCGACGATCCCGATCGCGGCGACCGGCCCGAGGCTGCGGTTCGACGACAGGTCGGACAGCAGGAGGCACAGCAGCCCTGCGACGACGGTCCCCGCGCTCGCGGCGACCGGCTCCACGGAGGCGCGCACGGCCCGCCGCAGCGCCTGCCCGGTCGACCGCGTGGTGCGCAGCTCCTCCCGGTAGCGCGCCACGACGAGCAGCGAGTAGTCGACGGCGGCCCCGACGACGAGGATGGACAGGATCCCCTGGGACTGCCCGTTGAGCGTCAGGACGTCGTTCGCCGCGAGGTGGTAGACGACCAGGCCCGCGAGGCACAGGGCGAGGACCGCGGTGAGGATGACGAGGAACGGCAGGATCGGGGAGCGGTACACGATCGCGAGGATGACGAGCACCGCGCCCAGCGCGACGAGCAGGAGCACGGTGTCGATCCCGCCGAACGCGGTCACGAGGTCGGCCACGAACCCGGCGGGACCGGTCACCAGAGCCTCGAGATCCGTTCCGGCCAGGCCACCGTCCGCGGCGTCGTCGGCGACCAGGTCGCGCATCGCGCCGACCGCGAGCTCGCTGACGCTGCTCTCGTCGGCGCCGACGCGGTCGGAGGCGACCGAGGCGTCGAGGGAGACGACGACCAGCGCCGCCTCGCCGTCCTCCGACGGCACGACGACCGGGTCCGCGATCGACACGTCGCCGACGGTGGCCGGCTCGTCGCCGCTCGTGCCCTCGAGCGGCGCGGCCGGGATCGCGTCGGCGTAGGCCTGGGCCGCCGCGAGCTGGTCCTGCGACAGCGTCGAGCCGTCCTGGGAGGTGACGACGACGAGTGCCGGGAGCGACTCCTCGTCGGTGAACTCCCCGGCCAGCTCCGCGGCCTGGGTCGACTCGGCGCTCGCCGGGAGGAACGCCGCGGCGTCGTTCGTCTGGACGGAGCTCAGGTTGCCCTGCGCCTGCCCACCGAGCGCGCCGATGCCCATCCAGAGCCCGAGCACTGCCAGAATGACCAGGCCGCGGAGGGCTCCCGCCCAGCGATTACTCAGCATGCTGAGTAACATAGCGGAGCGGAGGGGAGGGACGCACGTGGAAGAGCTCGAGCCGACAGGATCGCGCCGTGACGACCTCGCCGACCCCGATCCTCGTCGGTGGGCGACGGGACGACTGCTGTTCGCGGTCGCCCGACGCATCGAGCGCGACTGGAACGCCCACCTCTCGCGCTGGGACCTCAACCATGCGGGCTTCCCCGTCCTCATGCACCTGCTCGACGCACCCATGTCGCAGCGCTCCCTCGCCCAGGCGTCCGGCGTCACCGAGCAGACGATGAGCCGCGTCGTGGCGCGGCTCGAGCGCTCGGGCTACGTGACGCGCTCCGCCGACCCGGTGGACCGGCGTCGTCACGTCGTCACCCTCACCGACACCGGCCGGGTCGCCGGCCTGGAGGCGGCCCGACGACGTCCCGCGGAGGACCTCGCGACCCGCGGGCTCGACGAGGCCCAGGTCGCCGAGCTGCGCGAGCTGCTCCTGGACATGCTCGCGGTCGCACCGGGCTCCGACGATCCCGGCGCCGACGGCCGCGTGGGCCCGGTCCCGACCATCGACGTGACCACCGACACCACGGACGAGACCGACGGGTCGCGCACCGAGGGCTAGCCTGGCGCGATGGACCTGCTGACGATGCCGGGACGCACGGACTACCACGAGGCGTGGGAGCTCCAGCGCACGCTCCACGACGCCGTGGCGGACGGCACACGGTCCGACACCCTCCTCCTCGTGGAGCACACGGATGTCTACACCGCCGGTCGGCGGACCCGGCGCGACGAGCGCCCCGACGACGGGACCCCGGTCGTCGACGTCGACCGCGGCGGCAAGATCACGTGGCACGGCCCGGGCCAGCAGGTGGCGTACCCGATCGTGCGGCTCGCGGAGCCGGTCGACGTCGTCGCCTACGTGCGCGCGCTCGAGGAGGCGGTGATGCGCGTGTGCGCGGACCTCGGGCTCGCCACCGTCCGGGTCGAGGGCCGCAGCGGCGTCTGGGTCGAGGCCGACGGTGCGCGGCGCGAGCGCAAGGTATGCGCGATCGGCGTGCGCGTCGCGCGAGGCGTCACGATGCACGGCCTCGCCCTGAACTGCTCCCCCGACCTGTCGCGGTTCGAGCACATCGTGCCGTGCGGCATCACGGATGCCGACGTGACGTCGCTGAGCCTCGAGCTCGGCCGGACCGTCACGCTCGAGGAGGTCGCGCCGGCGCTGGTCGCCGCCCTGGAGGGCGCGCTGGTGGACGTGCGCGCCGCGGACGTGACCGGAATGTCGCGGACGTCACGTCCGACCCGTGAGAGCACCCCCACCGTCGGCGCAGGCGCTCGCGTACGCTGACCGGAGTCCGACGCCGTACTCCTCGCCCGTCGGCGCACACTCCACACGACGACCGGGAGACACCCGTGACGATCGCACCAGAAGGCCGCCGGATGCTCCGGGTCGAGGCCCGCAACGCCTCGACCCCCATCGAGAAGAAGCCCGAGTGGATCAAGACCCGCGCGACGATGGGCCCCGAGTACTCCGAGCTCAAGGGCCTGGTCAAGCGCGAGGGCCTGCACACGGTCTGCGAGGAGGCGGGCTGTCCCAACATCTTCGAGTGCTGGGAGGACCGTGAGGCGACGTTCCTCATCGGTGGCGACCAGTGCACGCGGCGCTGCGACTTCTGCCAGATCGACACCGGCAAGCCCGCGGACTTCGACGCGGACGAGCCGCGTCGCGTCGCGGAGTCCGTGCAGGCCATGGGCCTGCGCTACTCCACCATCACAGGCGTGGCCCGGGACGACCTGCCCGACGGCGGGGCGTGGCTCTACGCCGAGACGGTGCGCCAGATCCACGCGCTCAACCCCGGCACCGGCGTCGAGCTCCTCATCCCGGACTTCAACGCGATCCCCGAGCTGCTCGACGAGGTGAACGGGTCGCGGCCCGAGGTGCTCGCGCACAACCTCGAGACCGTGCCGCGCATCTTCAAGCAGATCCGCCCGGGCTTCCGGTACGACCGCTCGCTGTCGGTGCTCACGCGGGCGCGCGAGGCCGGGCTCGTGACGAAGTCGAACATCATCCTCGGCATGGGCGAGACGATCGACGAGGCGAAGGACGCCCTGCGCGACCTGCACGACGCGGGCTGCGACCTCATCACGATCACGCAGTACCTGCGCCCCTCGCTGCGCCACCACCCGGTCGACCGGTGGGTCAAGCCCGAGGAGTTCGTCGAGCTGTCCGACACGGCCGAGGAGATCGGCTTCCTCGGGGTCATGTCCGGCCCGCTCGTGCGCTCCTCGTACCGCGCCGGCCGCCTCTGGGGGCAGGCGATGACGCGCCGCGGCATGGAGATCCCCGCCCCGCTCGCGCACCTCGCCGAGCCGAGGACGTCTCGCCAGGAGGCCGCGAGCCTGCTGGCCCGCGCGCCCCACTAGACTGAGCCCCATGGCCCGCAAGAACACGGAGAGCTCCGGCGCGCCCGCCGTCGGCGAGCAGGACGCGAAGCAGAAGAAGCCCAAGAAGCAGCGCTGGTACCACCAGGTGTGGTCCGCCTACAAGATGACGCGCAAGCAGGACCCCGCGGTCACGTGGGTCATGCTCGGCGTGTTCGTCGGGATCCTCGCGGTCGCGCTCGGGATCGGCCTGTGGTGGGGCCAGTGGGTGTACACCCTGATCGTCGGTGTCCCCTTCGCCGCGCTGGGCGCGATGTTCGTCCTCACCCGACGCGCGGAACGCGCCGCGTACAGCCAGATCGAGGGACAGCCCGGTGCCGCACGCGCTGCGCTCGGCACGATCCGTCGTGGCTGGACGTTCGACGAGGAGCCCATCGCGATCGACCCCCGCACCCAGGACCTGGTGTTCCGCGGCGTCGGGCGTGCCGGCGTCGTGCTCGTCAGCGAAGGTCCCCCGCACCGTGCGAAGCGACTCCTCGACAGCGAGCGCAAGCGCGTGAACCGCGTGCTGCCGAACGTGCCCGTGACGCTGGTCCAGGTCGGCAACGACGAGGGGCAGGTCGCGCTGCGAGCACTCCCCCGCACGGTGCAGAAGCTCAAGCCGACCCTCACCAAGCCCGAGACCGCCGAGATCTCCAAGCGCCTGCGCGCGCTCGGCGCCGTGCGGCTGCCGATCCCGAAGGGCATCGACCCGACACGCGCCCGGCCCGACCGCAAGGGCCTCAAGGGGCGCTGAGCCTCAGGTACGGACGAGGACGGTGCCGGCAGCCTTGTCGTGCAGGCTGCGGCCGTCCGAGTCCCAGACCACCGCGGGCACGACGAGGCACAGCAGGACGGTGCGCAGCAGCGCCCGGCCGACGCCGACCATGCGCGCCGGTGCGTCGATCCGGTGCACGCGCATGCCGAGCAGCCGGTGCCCGACGGTGAAGCCGAGCGTGCTCACGAGCAGCAGGTTCTCGAGCGCGAAGATCAGCGGCTGCGACCACACCGGGAGAGCCGAGATGCCCTCGAAGAAGCCGTGCGCGGCGGGTCGGAAGAACAGGAACGCGACGAGGGTCGCCAACGTCCAGTCGATGACGAGCGCGACCACACGCCGGCCGAGCCGAGCGAGCGAACCCGGCCCCTCGGGCGGGAGCCCCAGGCGCGCGCCCCGGCCCTCCTGACTGCCGCCCGGACCGCCCTCGAGCCACGAACCCATGTCTTCGCGTGAAACCACGGGACCAGCCTACGTGTCGCAGGATGGACCCTCGACGCAGCGCCCGGACGGTCAGCGGTAGGGTGCGATCGGCGCACCGGAACGCCACCGGCTGCGGCACGCCTGTCGACGGCACGTGCGTAGCACGAACGTCACATGGGCGCGCTGGACGTAACACGACCGAAACAACAGGTACACGGCGAGGAAACCGCCGCGGCCTAAGTTCGTGTGCGCCACGTCAGCGGCTCGACGCCGCGCAGTCCGACGGCACCACCCGATCAAGGAGCAAACGGATGTTCAACAGCGCGGAGGAGGCAATCGCCTTCACGCGGAACGAAGGCGTCGAGTTCGTCGACGTCCGGTTCTGCGACCTGCCCGGCATCATGCAGCACTTCAACATCCCCGTCGCACAGTTCGACGAGGCCGCCTTCGAGGACGGCCTGATGTTCGACGGATCGTCGATCCGCGGGTTCCAGGCGATCCACGAGTCGGACATGAAGCTCGTGCCGGACGTCAAGACCGCGTTCGTGGACCCGTTCCGCAAGCACAAGACGCTCGTCGTGAACTTCTCCATCGTCGACCCGTTCACGGGCGAGCCGTACTCGCGCGACCCCCGCAACATCGCGGCCAAGGCCGAGGCGTACCTGCGCTCGACCGGCATCGCGGACACGGCGTTCTTCGCGCCCGAGGCCGAGTTCTACGTCTTCGACGAGGCCCGCTTCGCGACGAACCAGCACTCGAGCTTCTACTACCTCGACTCGGTCGAGGCGGCGTGGAACACCGGTCGTGAGGAGGAGGGTGGCAACCTCGCGTACAAGACGCGCTACAAGGGCGGCTACTTCCCCGTCTCGCCGTCGGACCGCTTCGCGGACCTGCGCGACGACATGGTCGCCTCCCTCGGCGAGGTCGGTCTCGACGTCGAGCGCGCGCACCACGAGGTGGGCACTGCCGGCCAGCAGGAGATCAACTACCGCTTCAACACCCTGCTGCACGCGGCCGACGACCTGATGAAGTTCAAGTACGTCATCCGCAACGTGGGCTTCGAGGCCGGCAAGTCGGTCACGTTCATGCCGAAGCCGATCTTCGGTGACAACGGCTCGGGCATGCACTCGCACCAGTCCCTCTGGAAGGACGGCAAGCCGCTGTTCTTCGACGAGAAGGGCTACGGCGGTCTCTCCGACATCGCGCGCTGGTACATCGGTGGTCTGCTCAAGCACGCCCCGTCGCTGCTCGCGTTCACCAACCCGTCGGTGAACTCCTACCACCGCCTGGTGCCGGGCTACGAGGCTCCGGTCAACCTGGTCTACTCGGCCCGCAACCGCTCCGCGTGCATCCGCATCCCGGTGACCGGTTCGTCCGCCGGTGCCAAGCGCGTCGAGTTCCGCGTGCCGGACCCGTCGGCCAACCCGTACCTCGCGTTCGCCGCCCAGCTGCTCGCCGGCATCGACGGCATCAAGAACCGCATCGAGCCGCCGGAGCCGATCGACAAGGACCTCTACGAGCTGCCGCCTGAGGAGCACGCGCAGATCGCGCAGGTCCCCGGCTCGCTCGCCGAGGCGCTGGACAACCTCGAGGCCGACCACGAGTTCCTCACGCAGGGCGACGTCTTCACGCCGGACCTCATCGAGACGTGGATCGACTACAAGCGCAGCAACGAGATCGACCCGATCCGTCTGCGCCCGCACCCTCACGAGTTCGAGCTCTACTACGACATCTGATCCTGTCGTCGCTCGAAGGCCCCGAATCCCCGTCTGGGGGGTTCGGGGCCTTCCTCGTCCCGTGCGAGCCCGAGCGGACGGTGGCGGGTCAGCCCGCTGTCGCGGCGACCGCGAGCTCGGGAGCACCTGTCGGCACGTGGGCCGACGGCAGCGCCGACGCCGGCCGGAGCCCGGCGTAGTCCTCCGCCTCGACCTCGGCGCAGTAGTCCTGGTAGACGTGCCCACCGCCCAGGTACACCGCCATCTCCTCACGCTTGCCCGGGACGTTGCCGCCGAGGAACCAGGCGCCCGCCTTGCGCCCTTCCGCGTACATGACCGTGGCGTGCCCAGCGCGCTCGGTCTCTGCGCGCCACCAGTCCTCGGCCTCGCGCGTCGCCTCGAGCTGCTCCACGCCGTTCTCCCGCGCGAACGACAGCGCGCGGGCCAGCCACTGCGACCCGCGCTGGATCGGCACCGGCAGGTTGGACAGCGGGGTCTGCGGCCCGACGGACATGAACAGGTTCGGGAACCCGTGGACCGAGATCCCCAGGTACGTCAGCAGCCCGTCCCGGCACCAGCGGTCGCGCAGCGTGACGCCCTCCCGGCCCACGACGTCGATGGCCGTCAGCGCGCCTGTCATCGCGTCGAAGCCCGTGGCGAGCACGAGGACGTCGACCTCGTGCTCGACGCCGTCGACGACGACGCCCCGCGGGGTGATCTGCGTGATCGGGGACGCGAGCACGTCGACGAGCTCGACGTTGTCCCGGTTGTAGGCCTCGTAGTAGCCGTGACCGGTCGGCGGGCGCTTGCCCATGAACGAGTACGTCGTCGGGCACAGCGTGTCGGCGGTGCGCGGGTCGACGACGAGCTCGCGGATCTTGGTGCGGATGAACTCGGACGCGAGCTCGCTCGCCTCGGGGCTCGAGAGAAGGTCGGTGAAGCACTCCATGGCGAAGTGGAACCCGCCGGCCTCCCACTTCGACTCGAACACGCGACGACGCTCGTCGGCGTCGACGTCGAGCGCGGAGCTCGTGGGGATCTCCATCGGCACCCCGAACGGGTGCCTGGCCGCACGCTCGAAGACCGCGTCGTAGTTCTCGCGCAGCCAGGCGAGCTCGGTCGCGGTCACCGCGGGGTTCGTCGTCTGGACGACGTAGTTCGGGGTGCGCTGGAAGACCGTGACGTGAGCGGCCTGGGCCGCGAGCTCCGGCAGCATCTGGATCCCCGACGCCCCGACGCCGATCAGTCCCACGCGCTGCCCGGACACGTCCACGCCCTCGTGCGGCCAGCGGGCCGAGTGGTATGCCTGCCCGGCGAACGTCTCGAGTCCGGGGATGTCGGGGAGCACGGGGCGCGAGAGCAAGCCCGTCGCCGACACGAGGTAGGTCGCCCGCAGCCGGGTCCCGTCCGTGAGGGTGAGGGTCCACAGGTTCGTGACGTCCGAGTGCTCGGCACGCTCGACGGTGGTGCTCAGCCGGATGTCGCGGTGCAGGTCGAGCCGGTCGGCGACGAACTCGAGGTAGGCGAGGATCTCCTCGCCGCGCGGGTACTGCTCGGTCCACTCCCACTCGTCACGCACCGCGGTGGAGAACGAGAACGCGTACGCGGAGTACTCCGAGTCGGTCCGCACCCCGGGGTAGCGGTTCGCCCACCACGTCCCGCCGACACCGTCCGCGCCGTCGACGACGAGCGTGGACAGCCCGGTCTCGCGCAGGTGGTGGAGCATCGCCAGGCCGGAGTAGCCGGCTCCGATCACGATCGCGTCGTACGTCTCGTGCCCGGCGCTCGTGGTGTCGCCCATGGACTTCTCCCCCTCGTCAGGCGGGCGGCCCAGGGCGAGATGCCGGGGCCGCCCACGGCGTCGCGGTACACGGTGACACGTGCGTGCCCGCAGCGCCAGGAACGTCGCCCGCGGCGACGGTCAGTCCTCGCCGTAGAACAGCGGTTCCATGACCGCCCGGGCCCGGCGCGCGGTACGCAGGTAGAGGTCCTCGAGCTCCGCGCCCGTGTCGACGCCGTCGAGGTCGAGAACGCGCGCGAGGCCGTAGAGCGCCTGCCGGTCGTGCGGGAGCACGTCGGCGCCCGTGCCTCCGGACCGTCCGGACCACAGCACGAGAGCGCTGCGCAGGCGGGACGCGAGGTGCCAGGCCTCGCCCAGCACCTCGGCGTCGTCGGTCGTGACCAGGTCCGCCTCGACCGCCGCGGCGAGCGCGTCCACGGTCGACGTCGTGCGGAGCCCTGCCAGCTCGTGCGCGTGCTGGAGCTGCAGGAGCTGGACGACCCACTCGACGTCGGCCACTCCACCGCGGCCGAGCTTGAGGTGCCGCGACGCCTCGACGCCGCGCGGCAGCCGCTCCGACTCGACGCGGGCCTTGATGCGTCGTACCTCCCGCAGCTGACCGGCGTCCAGGCCGCCCGGGGGGTAGCGGACCGGGTCGATCATCGCGTCGAACGCCGCACCGAGACCATCCAGGTCGCCGGCTGCGGGCCGGGCGCGGAGCAGCGCCTGCGCCTCCCAGATGCTCGACCAACGGTGGTAGTACTCGCCGTAGGAGGCGAGCGAGCGCACGAGCGGGCCGTTGCGGCCCTCGGGCCGCAGGTCCGCGTCCACGGGCAGCGCGGGCTCCGGCCCGACGGCGGAGAGCAGCTGCCGCAACCGTGTGGCCACCCCGCTGGCGTAGGCCTGCGCGTCGGTGTCGCTCGCCCCGTCGACCGGCTCGTGGACGAACATGACGTCGGCGTCCGAGCCGTAGCCCATCTCGCGGCCCCCGAGTCGACCCATGGCGACGACGAGCAGCCGTGCGGGGGCCGACGCGGGCTCCTGCGCGTCGTACCCGAGCTCCCCGCGGGCGACGAACTCCGCGATCCGGAGCCCGCCGACGAGCACCACGTCGGCCGCGTCCGAGATGCTGCGAGCCGCCCGGACGTGCGGGACCAGCCCGAGCAGCTCCCCGGCGCCCGTCCGCGCGAGCTCACGGCGACGCAGCGCGCGCAGGCTCACGGTCGCGGGTTCCGCGTCCTGCGCCCGGGTGAGGATGGCGTCGGCCTCGGCGACGAGTCGGTGCTCTCCGCGTGGCTCGAGGTCGCTCGCGGACGCGAGCCACCGCACCGACTCGGGCGAGCGGGCCATCGCGTCCGACAGGTAGCGAGAGCTCGACAGCAGGTGCGCGAGCCGCGCGGCCGCGGATCCGGAATCTCGCAGCAGCTGGAGGTACCAGTGCGTGGCGCCGAGCTTCTCCGAGAGCGTGCGGAAACCGAGCAGCCCGGCGTCCGGGTCTGCACCCTCGGCGAACCAGCCGAGCATGACCGGCAGGAGCTGGCGCTGGATCGCGGCCCGGCGGGTCACGCCCTCGGTCAGCGCGGTGACGTGGCGCATCGCCCCGGTCGGGTCGCGGTACCCGATCGCCGCGAAGCGGGCCTTGGCGGCCTCGGGCGCCAGGCTCACCTCGTCGGTCGAGAGCTGGGCCATCGCGGGCAGGAGCGGCCGGTAGAACAGCTCCTCGTGCAGCGCCCGCACCTCGCGCCGGGTGGTGCGCCATCGCTCGACCAGGCCCTGGGCGCCCTCTGCCCGCATCCCGAGGGAACGGGCGAGCCGACGCAGCTCGTCGTCGTCCGTCGGGACCAGGTGCGTGCGACGCAGCCGGACGAGCTGGATCCGGTGCTCGAGCGCGCGCAGGAACCGGTAGCAGACGCCCAGCCGGGCGGCGTGCTCCCGCCCGACGTACCCCCCGGCGGCGAGCTCGGCGAGCGCGGTGAGGGTCCCGCGGCTACGGATCGACTCGTCGGCGCGGCCGTGCACGAGCTGCAGCAGCTGGACGGTGAACTCCACGTCCCGCAGGCCGCCCTTGCCGAGCTTGAGCTGCTGGTCGGCCTCGGCCGCGGGGACGTTGTCCTCCACGCGGCGGCGCATCGCCTGGGAGTCCTCGACGAAGTTGTCGCGACCCACCGCCGCCCAGACGAACGGGGAGATCGCCTCCTCGTACGCGTGGCCGAGCTCACGGTCCCCGGCGAGCGCCCGCGCCTTGAGCAGTGCCTGGAACTCCCAGGTCTTGGCCCAGCGCTCGTAGTAGGCGACGTGGCTCGCGAGCGTGCGCACGAGCTGGCCCTGCTTGCCCTCGGGGCGCAGCGCGGCGTCGACCGGCCACAGCGCCGGCTCGCCCGACGTCCCGGAGCACACCCGGGCGAGACCTGTCGCCAGCCGTGCACCCACGCTGCTCGAGTACGACTCGTCGTACCCGTCGACCGGCTCGGCGACGTAGATCACGTCGACGTCGGAGACGTAGTTGAGCTCGCGGGCCCCGCACTTGCCCATGCCGATCACGGCCAGGCGGACCCCCGCGCCGTGGTCGTCGAGCTCGCTGCGCGCGACGGCGAGCGCACCCTCGAGCGCCGCCGCGGCGAGGTCGGCGAGCGCCGCACCGACGCCTGGCATCCGGGACAGCGGGTCGGCGAACGTCAGGTCGCTCGCCGCGATCCGCAGGAGCCTCTCCCGGTAGGAGCGACGGAGCCGGTCGACGGTCGCCGGGCCGGGCTCTGCGGCGACGGGCACGGCCGCGTCCGGATCGGCGCCGACGGCGCGCAGCGCCTCCGCCCGGACCTCCCGGGCGTCGACCCCGGTGCCCGACGTCGTGTCGGCGAGCAGGCGCAGGAGCTCGGGACGCCGGACCACGTCGTCGCCCAGCGCGACCGACGCCCCCAGCACGGCGAGGAGCCGGTCGCGTGGCGCGCCCGGCACGAGGAACTCCCGCGCCAGGGCCGCGTGCGTCTCGTCGCGCAGCACGGACGACGCGAGCCGTACCACCTGCAGCAGCGCGAGGTCGGGGTCCGCACAACCGCCGAACGCGGCGAGCAGGTCCTCCTCCGACGCCTCACCCCGGTCGCTGCCCGGACGGTCGAGAAGGCGGGCGAGGTCGGCGTCGTCGAGCAGGCCCGCCGACCGGGTGATGTCGGCGAACCCGTGCCGCGCGAGGCGGCTCGTGACGGTCGGGCGGCGGCCGCCGGCCAGACCGCCCGACCTCGACGTCGAGGAGCTCACAAGACCTGGAGGAACCGCTTCAGCTCGAACGGCGTGACCTGGGCGCGGTAGTCGTCCCACTCGCGGCGCTTGTTGCGCAGCACGAAGTCGAACACGTGCTCGCCCAGGGTCTCGGCGACGAGCTCCGACGTCTCCATCACGGAGATGGCGGCGTCGAGCGACTGCGGGAGCGGCTTGATGCCGAGCGCGCGACGCTCCGCGTCCGTCAGCTCCCACACGTCGTCCTCGGTGGCCTCGGGGATGTCGTAGCCCTCCTCGATGCCCTTCATCCCCGCCGCGAGCACGACGGCGAACGCGAGGTACGGGTTGGCGGCCGAGTCGAGCGCGCGGTACTCCACCCGGCTCGAGTTGCCCTTGCCCGGCTTGTACATGGGCACGCGCACGAGCGCGGACCGGTTGTTGTGGCCCCAGCAGACGTAGCTCGGCGCCTCCGCGCCGCCCCACAGCCGCTTGTACGAGTTGACGTACTGGTTGGTGATCGCCGTGATCTCCGCCGCGTGGACCAGGAGGCCCGAGATGAACTGGCGGGCGGTCTTCGAGAGCTCGAACTGCGCACCCGGCTCGTGGAACGCGTTGCGGTCACCCTCGAACAGCGACATGTGGGTGTGCATGCCCGAGCCCGGCTGGTCGGCCATCGGCTTGGGCATGAACGACGCGAACACGCCCTGCTCGAGCGCGACCTCCTTGACGACCGTGCGGAAGGTCATGAGGTTGTCGGCGGTCGTCAGCGCGTCGGCGTAGCGCAGGTCGATCTCGTTCTGCCCCGGTCCGGCCTCGTGGTGGGAGAACTCCACCGAGATGCCCATCGACTCGAGCATCGTGATCGCCGCGCGACGGAAGTCGTGCGTCGACCCCCGGGCGAGGTGGTCGAAGTATCCGCCCTGGTCCACCGGCACGAGGGGCGAGTCGGCGTCTGCCGGCTGGTTGAACAGGTAGAACTCGACCTCGGGGTGCGTGTAGAACGTGAAGCCCTTGTCGCCGGCCTTGGCGAGCGCGCGCTTGAGGACGTTCCGCGAGTCCGCGAGCGACGGTTCGCCGTCGGGCGTGAGGATGTCGCAGAACATGCGCGCCGTGCCGTGGCGCTCACCGCGCCACGGGAGCACCTGGAACGTCGTGGGGTCGGGCTTGGCGATCATGTCCGCCTCGTAGACCCGGGTGAGCCCCTCGATCGAGCTCCCGTCGAACCCGATGCCCTCGGAGAAGGCGGACTCGAGCTCCGCCGGTGCGACCGCCACCGACTTCAGCATCCCGAGCACGTCGGTGAACCAGAGCCGGATGAAGCGGATGTCGCGCTCCTCGACCGTGCGGAGCACGAACTCCTGCTGCCTGTCCATGGGCCCATCCTGCCTGATCCGTGTGACGAATGGGTGACACGGACCGAGGCGCGGACGTGACAGGTGTCTCGTTCGCCGTCGTGCGCGGCTCACCACTCCCGGTGCGCAGTCCCCTAGGCTGGGCGGCATGGCTGATCTGCGCGTCGCGCTGGCACAGGTCGACACGTGCGTGGGCGACCTCGAGGGCAACGCCGCCCTCGTCCTGGAACGCACCCGACAGGCCGCTGCCGCGGGTGCCGAGCTGGTCGTCTTCCCGGAGATGACGCTCACGGGGTACCCGATCGAGGACCTCGCGCTGCGTGCGTCGTTCCGCCGCGCGGCCTGGGACGCCGCCGCCGACGTCGCGGCGCAGCTCGCGGCCGAGGGTCTCGGCGGGACCACCGTGGTGCTGGGCACCGTGGGCACGGCCGGGAGCCCGCGCGGCGCTGGTGCCGCCGAGCGCGAGGCGTCCGGGTCGCCGCGCGACCTCCCGACGAACCGCGCCGTGGTGCTGCGCGACGGCGCCGTGCAGGCCGCCTACGACAAGCACCACCTGCCCAACTACGGCGTGTTCGACGAGTTCCGCATCTTCGCGCCCGGCGAGACCACGACCGTCGTCGAGGTCGCCGGGCGACGGGTGGGCATCGCGATCTGCGAGGACATCTGGCAGGACGGGGGTCCGGTCGCCGAGATGGCGACCCTCGACGAGGCCGGCAACGGGCTCGACCTGCTCGCCGTGCTCAACGGCTCGCCCTACGAGGAGGGCAAGGGGCACGTCCGCACGGACCTGACCGCGCGCCGCGCGCTCGAGGTGGACGCGCCGGTGGCGTACGTCAACCTCGTGGGCGGGCAGGACGACCTCGTGTTCGACGGCGGCTCGTTCGTCCTCGACCGTGCCGGGGACCTGGTCGCCCGGGCGCCCCGGTTCGTCGAGGACCTGCTCGTGTGGGACCTGCCCGACGACGGCACCGCCCCGCGGGGGACCGTCTCCCCCGAGCTCACCGCCGACGAGGAGGTCTACCGCGCGTGCGTGGCCGGCCTCGCCGGGTACGTGCGCAAGAACGGCTTCCGCTCGGTCGCCCTCGGGCTCTCGGGCGGCATCGACTCGGCGCTGACCGCCACGATGGCGGCCGACGCGATCGGCGGGACCAACGTCGTCGGCGTCTCCATGCCCTCGACCTACTCGTCCGAGCACAGCAAGGACGACGCAGCCGACCTCGCGAAGCGACTCGGTGCGGACTACCGGGTCCAGCCCATCGCACCCATGGTGGCGGCGTTCCAGGGCGAGATGTCGCTCGACGGGGTCGCGGAGGAGAACCTGCAGGCGCGGGTGCGCGGGGTCGTGCTCATGGCGATCTCCAACCGCGAGGGCCACCTCGTCATCGCGCCGGGCAACAAGTCCGAGCTCGCCACCGGGTACGCGACCATCTACGACGCCGGGAGCATCGGCGGTTTCGCGCCCCTCAAGGACGTGGACAAGTCTCGCGTGTGGGCGCTCGCGAGGTGGCGGAACGACGCCGCTCTCGACGCGGGCGAGATCCCCCCGATCCCCGAGTCGTCGATCACCAAGCCGCCCTCCGCGGAGCTGCGCCCCGGCCAGACCGACCAGGACTCCCTGCCTCCCTACGACCTGCTCGACGAGGTGCTCGACGCCTACATCGAGCACGCGGAGGGCCGCGCCGAGCTGCTCGCGAGAGGGTTCGACCCCGAGGTGGTCGACAAGGTCGTCACGCTCGTCGACCGGGCCGAGTGGAAGCGGCGCCAGTACCCGCCAGGCCCCAAGGTGACCGCGCTCGCGTTCGGTCGCGACCGCCGCCTGCCCATCACGTCCCGGTGGCGCGAGCCGCTCGACTGAACCGCACGCCCACCCGCGCCGGGGCCCGGCCCACGCGCGCGAGTTCCGAACCCAGGAGAGGTCGCCCCATGTCCGCCCACACCCCGCCCGTGTCGTCCACCGGCCAGGGCGGCGCACCGCGCCGCGTCCGTGTGCACCACCTCGCCGAGTCGAAGGCCCGTGGCGAGAAGATCACGATGCTCACCGCCTACGACGCCGTCACCGCGCGGATCTTCGACGACGCGGGCATCGACATGCTGCTGGTCGGGGACTCGATCGGCAACACGATGCACGGGCACGCCACCACCCTGCCGGTGACGGTCGACGACCTGATCCCCCCGGCACGCGCCGTCGCCCGCGCCGCCCGGCGCGCGTTCGTCGTCGTGGACCTGCCGTTCGGCTCGTACGAGGCCGGTCCCGAGCAGGCGCTCGCGACGGGCGTGCGGTTCCTCAAGGAGACCGGCGTGAACGCGGTCAAGCTCGAGGGCGGACGCCGCGTCGTGCCCCAGGTGCGCGCGCTCACCGACGCGGGCATCCCCGTCGTCGGCCACCTCGGCTTCACCCCGCAGTCGGAGAACCTGCTCGGCGGCCCGCGTGTCCAGGGGCGCGGCGACGACGCCGCGGAGCGCCTGAGCGAGGACGCGCTGGCGGTCGCCGAGGCGGGTGCGATCGCCGTCGTGCTCGAGATGGTGCCGGTGGACGTCGCGGCGCGCATCACCGAGATCCTGCGCGTGCCCACCATCGGGATCGGCGCCGGAGCGCAGTGCGACGGGCAGGTGCTCGTCTGGACCGACATGGCCGGCATGACCGACTGGTCACCGCGCTTCGCGAAGCGGTACGCCGAGATCGGTGCCGCGCTCGGCCAGGCCGCCGCCGACTACGCCGCCGACGTGCGCGGCGGGAGCTTCCCGGACGACGCCCACAGCTTCGCGAGCTGACGGGCGCCTGTCGCTCACGATGACCGCGACCCCTCGTCCCAGGCGACGACGCCCGCGGCGAGCGCGTCCGCGTACCGCTGCCGTCCCGCCTCGGTCTCCATGAGCGCGCCCTCGTCGGCGTTGCGCATCTCGCCGAGCTCCAGCATGACGACGGGGACCTCCGCGTGGTTCAGGGTCGCGAGGTCCGCACGCCGCGAGATCGCGTCGTCGAACGCGCCCGACGGCGCGAACCCCTCGTCTGCGAGCGCGTCGACCAGCGCCTCCGCGAGAGCGCGGCTCGGTGCGCCCTGCGCGTCGTGCACGGGTGGGTCCGCGACGATCGCGAAGAACCCGTGCAGGCTCCTGTCGTCGGACCCGTTCGCGTGCACCGAGACGAGCACGTCGGCGTCGTTCTCCTGCCCGAACCGGCCGCGCGCGTCCACGCACGGACCGACCCCGTCGTCGTCGGGCCGGGTCAGGACCACCGTGGCGCCGAGGTCCGTCAGGTCCGCAGCGAGGCGGGACGAGACGTCCCACGCGAACGCGTGCTCGGGATAGCCACCGTCGGTCGAGGTGCCGACGGTGTTGCACGCCTTGGTCCCGCCGCGACCGTCCGGCACCGGGGCGTTCACCGTGAGGGGACTGCCCGCGTTGCCCCCGTTGTGCCCGGGGTCGACCGCGACGGTCAGGCCGTCGAGCGGCTGCGCGGCGGGCACCGCGCTGTCATCCGCGGCCTCGTCCGGCGCCGGCTCGTCCGTCGCGGGCGGGAGGGTCGTCGGTGCGGGCGCCGAGACCGTCTCCGGGGACGTCGTCGGGCTCCCCGAGGTCCCGGCCCGCACCTGCAGCGCGACGAGGAACGTCAGCGCCCCGACCGCGAGCCCCGCGAGCAGGAGGCCCAGCCGCCCGGCGAGCGCCCGCCGCGGACCCGGCGTCGGGGCATGGCTCACTCGCCGCGCTCGCGACGGTCCTCGGCGTCCCAGGCCTCGCTGCGCTCGCGGGCGGTGCGCAGAGCCTGCTGCGCCTCCTCCGCGGTGCCGTACGGCCCCATGCGGTGCGTCCAGGACCCGGCGCGTCCGCGGTGCACCTCACCGGTCCGTGTGTCGTAGTAGTAGCCGTCGTCCGAGGTGGGCTGGTCGTTCTGTGCGTCGCTCATGCTCCGATCCTGCCTCAGATTCGTAGACTGTCCCTCATGTCCGCAACGACCCCCGCCCCCACCGCCCGCCGCGGGCCGCTCGTCCCCGGCGTCGTCGGACCGCGACGCGAGGTCCCCGCGACGATCGGTCGGCCCGAGTACGTCGGTCGCCCCGGTCCGCAGCCGTTCACGGGCAGCGAGGTGAACGACCCGGCGACGGTCGAGCGCATCCGCGTCGCCTCCCGGGTCGCGGCCCAAGCTCTCGTCGAGGTCTCGCGTCACGTCGCGCCCGGCGTGACGACCGACGAGCTGGACAGGGTGGGGCACGAGTTCCTGCTCGACCACGGCGCCTACCCGTCGACGCTCGGCTACCGCGGCTTCCCGAAGTCCCTGTGCACCTCCGTCAACGAGGTCGTGTGCCACGGCATCCCGGACTCGACCGAGCTCGTCGACGGCGACATCGTCAACGTCGACATCACGGCGTTCGTCGACGGCGTGCACGGGGACACGAACGCGACGTTCCCGGTGGGCACCCTCGACGAGGACTCCGTGCTGCTCGTCGAGCGCACGCGCGAGGCTCTTGCACGGGGCATCAAGGCGGTCGCGCCGGGACGCGAGGTCAACGTGATCGGCCGCGTGATCGAACGGTACGCGGCGCGTTTCGGCTACGGCGTCGTGCGCGAGTACACGGGCCACGGCGTCGGCCGCGCGTTCCACTCGGGCCTCGTGATCCCCCACTACGACGCCGCGCCCCTGCACGACACCGTGATCGAGCCCGGCATGGTCTTCACCATCGAGCCGATGCTCACCCTCGGTTCGTCCGAGTGGCGCACCTGGGACGACGGGTGGACCGTAGTCACCGCAGACACCTCGCGGACGGCTCAGTTCGAGCACACGCTGCTGGTGACCGACGACGGAGCGGAGATCCTCACACTGCCATGAACGCGCACACCCACTCCAAGGACCGGTCCGGCTCGGCGGACGACGTGAGGCTCGCCTTCGGCATCGACATCGGTGGTAGCGGCATCAAGGGCGCGCCGGTCGACCTCGACACCGGTGAGTTCGCCGACGAGCGGCACCGCATCCCGACCCCGCAGCCCTCCACGCCGCACGCCGTCGCGCAGGTCATCGCCCAGCTCGTCGACGAGTACGACCTGCCGACGCACGTCCCGATCGGCGTCGCGTTCCCGGCTCCCCTGCAGCACGGCGTCGTGCGGTCCATCGCGAACCTCGACTCCTCGTGGACCGGCGTGGACCTGCCCGCGCTCGTCGCGCGCGAGACCGGGCGCCACGTCGTCGCCGTCAACGACGCCGACGCCGCGGGCGTGGGCGAGGTCCGGTACGGGGCGGCCCGCGAGGCGGAGGGCGTGGTGCTCGTCGCGACCCTCGGGACCGGGATCGGCAGCGCCGTCGTCGTCGAGGGCCACCTGCTGCCCAACACGGAGCTCGGGCACCTCGAGATCGACGGTCACGACGCCGAGACGCGAGCCTCGGACGCCGCGAAGGACCGTGACGACCTCGACTGGGAGCAGTGGGCCGAGCGGCTGCAGCGCTACTTCGGCGTCGTGGAGGACCTGCTCTCCCCCGACCTCATCGTCGTCGGCGGCGGGGTGAGCAAGAAGCACGACAAGTTCCTGCCGCTGCTCCACCTGCGCGCGCCGATCGTGCCCGCACAGCTGCGCAACGCGGCCGGCATCGTCGGCGCAGCGTCGCTCGCCGCCGACGATGCGCGCCGCGCCGCGCAGGACAAGGCCTGAGGGGACTGGTCCGGCGCAGGGCTCGGTCGCCCAAGGTCGGTCAGGAGGTGGTGACCTCGTGCCGGTCGACCCCGAAGATCGCGTCGACGCCGAGCATCCGCAGCACGTCCGTCACCACCGGTGGCGGGTTGCGCAACGTCACCGTGAGGCCTTCCTCGGAGCCGATCGTGTAGAACTGCACGAGGAACGCGATCCCCGTGGAGTCCATGAAGGTCACCTTGGACGTGTCGATGACGACCGGCACGTCCCGCTCGAGAGCGTTCGCCAGTGCGGCGCTCGCCTCGCTCCGTAGGGCGACGTCGATCTCGCCCCACATGTCGACCACGCTCAGGTCGGGTTCCTCGATCACCCGGATTCCTCCGGTGTCGGTCTCCCCCGCCTTGTGCCCCGTCTCCTGCACCAGCACCGCCCCGCCCCTTCGTCCGCCCCATCACCCCGTCGGTCGACATGTCGACCGCCGAGGCTGCGCCGCCTGCTCGACGCAACGCCCCCGCAGAGCTCTCGTCACCGTGGACTGCCTCGACCTGCCTCAGGTCCGCGTCATCGCGTCCCTGAGATCGGTCGATCACGAACGATCCGAATCAGCGTACCCCACGGATGCCGCAAAATGGGAGCTCCCTGGCCAAGGCTTTACCCAGGATGCACGACGGCCGCCGACGCGCGCCCTCCAGCGCCGCGTCGACGGCCGTCGCCACGACCTGACCGGCGGTCAGCCGGTGTTCTGCAGGCCCGCCGCGACACCGTTGACGGTCAGGAGCAGCAGGTGCTGCAGCTCGTCCTTCACCGGCCCCTCTGCTCCCGCGCGGAGCCCACGCAGCGCACGGACCTGCAGGAGCGACAGCGCGTCGACGTACGGGCTGCGCAGCTGGACGGCGCGCCCCAGCACCCGACGGCCCGCGAGCGGCCAGGCGCTGCCCGTGACGGCGAGCACCTGCTCGCGGGTCAGCCGCATCTCGTCCAGGATCGCCTGCGCCAGGTCGTCACGGTCACCGAGCGCGAGATAGCGCTCGGCGATCCGCTCGTCCGACTTCGCGAGCGACATCTCGACGTTGTCGAGGAGCGTCGCGAACAGCGGCCACTCCCGGTGCGCCTCGCGCAGCAGCTCGAGGTCCCCGAACTCCTTCAGGGCGGTCCCGAGGCCGTACCAGCCCGCCAGGTTGATGCGTGCCTGCGACCACGAGAACACCCAGGGGATGGCACGCAGGTCGTCGAGCGAGGACACCGACAGCCCGCGTCGCGCCGGGCGCGAGCCGATGGGCAGCAGGCCGACCTCTTCGAGCGGCGTCACCTCGGCGAACCACTGCGGGAACCCGTCCGCCCGGACGAGCTCGTGGAACCGGCGGCGCGACGACTCGTCGAGAGCAGCAGCCAGGTCGCGGTAGCGCTCCGTGGCCTCGGCGTTGCGCTTCTCCGTCGACGGGGCGGACGCGAGGAGGGTCGCCGCGGCGACCTGCTCGATGTGGCGCGACGCGATCGTCGGGTCGCCGTAGCGCGCGAGGATCACCTCGCCCTGCTCCGTCAGCTTGAACCGGCCGTCGACCGAGCCCGGCGGCTGGGCCAGGACAGCACGGTTGGCGGGGCCGCCCCCGCGTCCCAGCGCTCCCCCGCGCCCGTGGAACAGGGTCAGCGTGAGGTTGTTGCGCTCCGCCCACTGCGCGATGCGGCGCTGCGCGTCGTGCAGGGCGAGCGTCGCCGCGACCGGGCCGACGTCCTTCGACGAGTCGGAGTACCCGAGCATGACCTCGACGCGACGCCCGTTCTCGGCGAGGCGGCGCTGCACCTGCGGCAGCTCGAGCATCGCCTCGAGGATGTCGACGCTGTTCTGGAGGTCCGCGAAGGTCTCGAAGAGCGGGATCGCGTCGATGACGGGGGCCTCGTCCGCGCCGTCGAACGCGTGCTCCGCGAGCTGGTACACCGCGGCGAGGTGCTCCGGCTTCTGCGTGAACGAGACGATGTAGCGGCGCGCGGCGCGCTGGCCGTACCGGGCCTGGATCGAGCCGAGCGCGCGGTAGGTGTCCAGCACCTCGCGCGTGCGGTCCGCGAGCGAGCCGTGCACGCCGTGCTCGGCGATGTCGGCGAGCGCGGCCTCGTGCACCTGCGAGTGCTGACGGATCTCGAGCTCCGCGAGGTGGAACCCGAACGTCTCGACCTGCCAGACGAGCTGTTGGAGGTCGCCGTAGGCGGCGCGCGAGGCGCCGGCGGTGACGAGCGAGTCCTGGACGACGCGCAGGTCGGACTCGAGCTGCTCCGGGCCCGCATAGGCGAGGTCCGCGTCGCGTGCCCGGGTCGCGGCGATGCGGTCGGCGACCACGAGCATCACTGCGCGGTGCGGCTCGTGGGGCGAGGCCTCCGAGGCGGACACCGTCATGGCCTCGGAGAGGCGACGCTGCCGCTCCCACAGGGCCCGCAGCCCGTCCGACGCGGGGGTGCCGTCCTGCTCGAGCGTGAGCTTGCGACCGACCGACCGGGTCTGCTGCTCGAGCGCCGCCAGGGCGCGGTCCGCCGCGATCGCCGCCGCCTGCCGCGTCACCTCGGCGGTGACGTTCGGGTTGCCGTCCCGGTCGCCCCCGATCCACGTGCCGAGGCTGACGAACGGGCGCACCAAGGGCTCCTCGCGTCCCGCCTCGTCACCGAGCAGCCAGTCGTCGAGCCGGCGGTAGACCGCCGGGAAGGTGTCGAACATCGTGGCGTCGAACACGCCGAGCGCGGTGCGGACCTCGTCCAGCACCGTCGGCTTGTGCTCGCGGATCGGTGCCGTGCGCCACATCGTGTCGATCTCGGCGAGCAGCCGGCGGTCGTTCTCCACGAGGGAGGCGCCGCCGAGGCGCTGCGAGCCGCGCTCGTCGAGCAGCGTCGCGATGCGGCGGACGGCGCCGGACACGGCCCGGCGCCGCGCCTCCGTGGGGTGCGCCGTGAGGACCGGACGGAACTCGAGCGCCCGCAGGCGACGGAGCGCCTCCGGGCGTCCGACCTCCTCGACGAGGCGGTCGAAGGCCTCCGGGAGCGAGTCGTCGGGCGTCACGTCGCGCGTCGAGAACTCGGCCTCACGCTCGCGCAGGACCCGGACGCGGTGGTACTCCTCCGCGAGGTTCGCGAGGTGGAAGTAGCACGTGAACGCGCGGGCGACCTGCTCGGCACGCTCCATCGAGAGCGACTCGACCAGCGCCTCCGCGCGGGAGAGCGCGTCGCCCGTCGGGTCGTCGTACGCGCGGATGACGAGCTCGCGGAGTCGCTCGACGTCGTCGAGCAGGTCCGTGCCCCCCGTCTCCTGCAGGACGGTGCCGAGCAGTCCGCCGAGCAGGCGGACGTCCTCGCGCAGAGGCGCCGGGACGTCGTGCCGGGCGAGGCCGCGGCCCGCGTCGTCGGAGAGCGCCATGCCGGTGGTGACCGGAAGGCTGTCTGACGGTGGGTGCGTCGGTGAGAGGTCGTTCACGGGTACGAGAGTATTCCTTGACCGACCCTGGGTGTGAACCCGTCCGCTGGGTGATCGTCGACCGGCTCAGCCGGCTGCGCGCTGGGCCCCGACACGCACGGCGTCGAACGGCGCGTGCGACGCGAGCCGGTCGGTGACCCCCCGGGTCGTGACGTCCTTGGCGACCCGGACGGCGTCGACGACCTCCGCGCCCTTCGCGAGCTCGGCGGTGATCGCCGCCGCAAAGGTGCAGCCCGCGCCGCTCACCCGCTCCTCGCCGATCTTCGGCGCGCGCAGGACGTGCACGTCGTCGCCGTCGACCAGGACGTCCACGGCATCCGGTCCCGGCAGCTCGACCCCGCCCTTGGCGACCACGTACCGCGGGCCGAGGTCGCGAATCCGCCGCGCGGCGTCTACCAGCTCGTCGACCGTGGTGATGGACTCCACGCCCGCGAGCGTGCGGGTCTCGAACAGGTTCGGCGTCACGACGGTCGCGAGCGGCAGCACCTGCTCGCGCAGCGCCGTGTCGGTGTCGAGCGCTGCGCCCGGCTCCTGGCCCTTGCAGATGAGGACCGGGTCGAGCACGACGTGCTCCCAGCTGCGGGAGCGCAGCGACGTCGCGACCACGTCGATCGTCGCGGGAGTGCCGAGCATCCCGATCTTCACGACCGACGGCGCGTGCGTCGTGACGGCGGCCTCGAACTGGTCGGCGATGACCTGCGGGTCCACGGGGACGAACCGGTGCGCCCACCCGTTCTTCGGGTCGAACGACACGATGCACGTGAGGGTCCCCACGCCGTACGCACCGAGCTCCTGGAACGTCTTGAGGTCCGCCTGGATGCCGGCGCCCCCGGTCGACTCGGAACCGGCGATCACGTAGGCGATCGGGACGTGCTGAGACATGGCGGTGCGCTCCTGGACTTCGGGGACGGGCTCTGCGTCCAGCCTAGTCTCGTCGTGGTCGGCCCGTGAGCGGGCCGTGAGCGGGCGTGAGCGGAGTAACGGGCCGTGCGGCAGGATGTGCCGCGTGGGCAGGACTGCTGAGGACGACGCGCGCTGGTTCGTGGTGAGCGACGACGCAGCCCGGTCGACCGTCGAGGCGACGGTCCGGGGCGCGCTGCTGGCTCAACGCGGCCGCCTGGCCCGTGTGTACGTCGACGTCGGCTCCGACGACGAATGGCCGACGGAGGTTCACGCGTCGGTCCGAGCGGCCGAACGTCGCCTGGCCACGAACCGCCACGGCGACGACTCGCTCACCCTCGACCCACGCGTCGACGAGGACTTCGACATCGCGCTGGCGCTCGCGCCGTTCAGCATCGGCTGCTCAGGCGTCAGCTCGCGCGGTGAGCTCGTCTGGGACGTGAGCGACACCGGCACCAGCGCCGCGTTCACGCTCACCCCTGCCGAGGTGACCGCCGTCAGGTCTGCCATCGCTCGCTCTGGAGGCCGCGCCGACGACCTGGTGACGCTGACAGAGCACCGCCTGTGCCGGCGGGCCTTCAGCTACGGTGTCGTCGGCGGCACGGCACCTGCCGTCGAGCCGTGGCAACCACCCGACGGATGGCGCGCGTACGAGCACACCGTCCGGCTGGGCACCGGGGCCGACCTCTGGGACGAGGCGTCGGCGGCGGTCCTCACGTGGGGAATCAAGACCCGGAGCGGGTTCGCTGTCGACCCGCTGCTCGAGCCAGGACGCGTGGCACATCGAGGGGAGCGTTACTGGCTCGTCGCACGCATCGGGCCCGCCCGCGTACGGGAACCCGTCGAGATCGTCGTGACGCTGGCCACCCACCGCCGGGTCGCGCTCGCCTACGGGACGCTGGAGGGTCACCCTGTCGCAGGCGAGGAGGCGTTCATCGTCCACCGGGACGACGACGGGAACGTCAGCCTGACGTTGCGTTCTCTGACCCGTCCCGGCCGGGGCCGATGGCGTGGACTCTTTCCCCTGATCCTGGTCGCCCAGCGCTGGTATCGCCGCCGGTACCAGCGCGCTCTCGTGCGCGGGGCGCGCTGAGCGGCCCCGACCGGGCTAGGGCGGACGAGTCGGTCTGTACGCCGGGTTCTGTCCCCGCGCGCGGTTGCCCCCGCGCGGGTGACGGCCATCCATCTACGACGTACGTTGCCGCACGCCTCCAGCGGTCTACCCGGGAGCTCGGGCGGGCCGCCCTCGAACGCTCCCTGTCTGACCTTGCTCCAGGTGGGGTTTACCGAGCCGGACCGGTCACCCGGTCCGCTGGTGGTCTCTTACACCACCGTTTCACCCTTACCCCGCGCCTCCGGCAAGCCGTCGACGCGTGGCGGTCTGTTCTCTGTGGCACTGTCCCGCGGGTCACCCCGGGTGGGCGTTACCCACCACCTTGCCCTACGGAGCCCGGACGTTCCTCGGCGGAAAGGCCTCACGACCTGTCCCGACGCGGCCGTCCGACCGACTCGTCCGCACCGGCAAGGGTACCGTCCGCACGGCGCACCGCGGACGCCGAGCCCCGGGTTGCCACCCCTTCACCGGCTCGATCAGGCGGCAGCCCGGGGTTCGGCAGGGCGGCGAGCCCCTCACACGTCAGACGTCGACGCGGTACGTCAGCTCCAGCTCGTCGCCGCTGACACCCCGGATGCCCCAGCTCTCCCGCGGGCTCTCGAGGATCACGAGCTCGAGGTCGTCCGCGGACAGGCCGAGGGCGGGCGCGACGTCGTCGTACATCGCGGCGACCAGCGCGCGCTTCGCCTCGCGCGTCCGTCCTGTGAAGCACACCACCTCGACCACGAGGTAGGCGTCCGACCGCGGCGTGACGAGGTCGCCGTCCTCGAGGAGCAGGAACCGGTGGAACCGCTTGTCGGGCGGCAGCTGCCAGGCGCCCACGAGCGCCGCGTGCAGCGCATCCGACACCTGCTCCCGCCGCTCTCCCCACACCCGACGCAGCCCGTAGATCTTGACCTGTGCCATCACGCGAGCCTAGCGGCGCCGACCGGGCCGCCGCGCGTCCGCGGGCGTGGCGTCCCCGTAGAGTGACCCGGTGCTCGTGCTGCTCCCCCCGTCCGAGGGCAAGACCCCCGCGCCCGACGGCGCCCCGCCCGTCGACGTCGACGCGCTCACCTCGCCGGACCTGACCCCACAGCGCGAGCGGGTCCTCGCCGCGCTCGTCGCCGCGAGCGCGCGACCGGACGCACGGGAGCTGCTCGGGGTGAGCCCCGGGCTCGCGGACGAGGTGCGTCGCAACGTCGGGCTCAGGGACGCGCCCGCCGCGCCCGCCGCGGACGTGTACACCGGCGTCCTCTACGGCGCGGCCGACCTCGCCGGCGCGCTCGCCGGCGGGGGCGACGCCGCGCGCAGAGCGGCCGTCGACGTGCGGATCGTGTCGGGCCTGTGGGGCGTCCTCTCCCCCGTCGACCGCGTCCCGGCCTACCGCCTCTCGATGGGCGTCGATCTCCCGGGCGTCGGGAGGCTCGCGGCGGCGTGGCGCTCGCACCTGGGCACGGCGCTCGACGCGCGCGCGGCCGGGGACGTCGTCGTCGACTGCCGGTCGGCCACGTACATCGCGGCCTGGCGGCCCCGCACGACAGGCGACGACGCCGCGGCCTGGGTCGCCGTCCGCGTGCTGCGCGAGGCGGGCGGGCGACGCGCCGTCGTCTCGCACAACGCGAAGCACACGCGCGGCGTGCTCACCGGTCACCTGGTGCGGCGCGCGGGGAGCGTCGCGTCGGTCGACGACCTCGCGAAGGCCGCGGACGAGCTCGTCGGCACCGCCGTGCTCGACTCCACCCTGCTCGACGAGGGTCGCGGGCGGTTCACGCTCGAGCTCGTCGTGTCGTGACCACGACCCGGCCGAGGTAGTACCACGGTCGCGCGAAGTAGTACCGCGGTCAGAGGTCGCCCGGCACTCCCAGCGCGACGAGCTCGCTCGATCCGTCCGCCCACAGCCGCAGGATGCTCACCGAGCCGGGCGGCACCCGGAACCGCGACCACTGCGACGGTGGTGCCTGCACGGCGACGCCGATCGCCGCACGCACCTGCACGGCGTGCCCTACGACCACGACGGTCCGGCCGTCCGGCGGCGCGCCCGAGAGCTGCGCGCCGACGAGGTCGTGCAGGCCGTCCCGCACGCGCGCGCCGACGTCCGCCGCGGACTCGCCTCCCGGCGCGGCCACGGTGCCGGACTCGTACCACTGCTGACGCAACCCGGGCCAGCGCTCGTCGACCACCCCCGCGGTGAGCCCCTCCCAGGCGCCGAAGTCCACCTCGGCGAACCGCGCGTCGGTCGTCACGGGCAGGCCCAGGCGACGGCCCAGCGCCCGCGCGGTCTCCTGCGCGCGCACCAGCGGCGACGCGACGAGCGTCGACGGGCGTGGCAGGTCGCTCCAGGCGGAACGTCCGATCCGGAAGGCGAGGTCGGCGGCCTGCGCCGCCTGCGTGCGACCGCGCGCCGTGAGGGACGGGCCCGGGACCGAGGAGCCGCTGAACGCGCCCGCGACGGTCAGCGCGGTCTGTCCGTGGCGCACGAGGACGACCGTCAGCGCGGGAGCGGCGTCGAAGCGCACCGCCGCCCCGGACGGCCCGACCTCCGGAGCGCCAGCGCTCACGCGCCGGCGACCTCCGGTCGCACGACGATGTGCCCGTAGTCCTCGAGCCGGACCACCTGGTCCGGTCCGGCGGACGTCACGGCGGCGAGCTCCGCGGGCGCGAGGTCCACGTTGAGCCCTTCGAGCCGCCGCCCCCGCAGCGCGACGACGCCGCGTCCACCGTTCTGGTCGCGCACCCGCTCGTACAGGGCGAGGAGCGTGGCGTCGAGGCCGGCGACGGCCTCCGACCGGCTCGCCGCCACCTGCGTCACCTCGTCGTCGATCTCGGCGAAGCGCGCGTCACGCTCGACCACGACCTCCTCGCGCGCAGCGACGAGCTCCGCCTCGGCGGACTCGAGCCGACCGAGCGCCTCCTCGTGCGCCTCGAGCCGCTCCATGACGTCCAGCTCGACCTCCTCGAGCGCGGACTGGCGCCGTGCGAGCGACTCGAGCTCCGAGACGAGGGCCTGCGCGTCCTTCGCGCCGACCTGGCCGGAGTCGAGTCGCGCCTGGTCCCGCGACGCCCGCGTCCGGACCTGCTCGACGTCGGTCTCCGCCTTGGCGAGCTCACGTCGCAGGTCCGACGCCGCGGTGCGGGAGTCGACGAGCAGTGCCCTCAGGTCCGCGAGCTGGGCGTCGAGCTCCGCGATGCGGGCGTGCTCGGGCAGGTTCCTGCGACGGTGCGTGAGCTGCTGCGCGCGCGTGTCGAGCTCCTGGACGTCGAGCAGGCGAAGCTGGTCGGCGGGGGGTGCGGTGGCCACGTGGTTGGTCCTCTCGTGCGACCGGGGCGGTCGGGGTCAGCTGTTCGGCGGGTCCTGGGTCGTCGTCCGGGCGCCGGCGGCGGAGTCGATCCGGGCCGTCCACGGGTCGGTGACGATGGTGCTGACGCGGGTCTCGACGGTCGTCCCGCGTTCACCCAGCGCGCGGACCAGGTCCTGCGCAGCGTAGCGGAGCCACGGCCACTCCGACGCGAAGTGCGGCACGTCCACGAGGAACGGCGTCCCCTGCGCGCCGCCCTCGAGGCGGGCACGCTCGCGCAGCTCCGAGACCGGGTGGTGACGCAGGTCGGACGTGAGGTAGACGTCCGCGCCGCTCATGCGCACGGCGTCGAAGAACGCGTCGCCCGACCCACCGACGACGGCGACCGTCTCGACCCTGGCGTCGAGGTCGCCGGCGACACGCACGCCCTGCACCGTCGCGGGAAGCACCTCCGCGACGCGCTGGGCGAGCTCCCGCAGGGTGGTCGGCGTACCGAGCCGCCCGACCCGGCCGGTGCCCGTCGTGACCGCGACGTGCCCGCCCGGCGCGGCGTCGTCGGGTCGGGCGGGCGCGTGCGGCACGAGCGGCACGCGATGGAGCAGGTCGAGGGCGTCCGCGAGCGCGTCGGCGACGCCTCGCTCGGCGACGTCGGCGTTGGTGTGCGCGACGTGCAGGGCGCAGCCCGAGCGGACGAGCCGGTGCACGAGCGACCCCTTGAAGGTCGTCGCCGCGACGGAGTGCACGGGCCGCAGGAAGAGCGGGTGGTGGGTCACGAGGAGGTCCGCGCCCCAGGCCAGCGCCTCCTCGGCGACCTCCTCGACCGGGTCGACGGCGAACAGGACCTTGCGCACCGGCGCGGCCGGGTCTCCCGCCACGAGCCCGACGGCGTCCCAGTCCTCCGCGGTCGACGGCGGGTACAGCGCGTCGAGGACGCGCACGACGTCGCCGAGCGTCGGGGGCACCTGCTCGCGGGCCGTACCGGGGGCGGGTTCGACGGCGTCGGGGGTCATGTCGGCAGGCTATCCCGCCGTTCCCGGCTACTTCGCCTGCGCGTAGTCGTCGACGACGGCCACGCTCAGGGGGAAGTCGACCGGGAAGTCGCCGAAGAGCAGGCGCCCCGCCTCGGCCGCCGCCTCACGGACCTCGCGGTCCACGGCGTCGACGAGCTCGGCCGGAGCGTGGACCACCACCTCGTCGTGCAGGAAGAAGACGAGGTGGGCCCGCCCCTGGAACGGCGCCCGGACCCGACCCTCTTCGTCGGTGACGGGGAGCTCCCACAGGCGGCGGCGGATCGACGCGAGCCAGCACAGGGCCCACTCGGCCGCGGTCCCCTGGACGACGAAGTTGCGCGTGAAGCGGCCCCACGCACGCGTCTGCGACCTCGCTCGTGACTGCGCCTCGGCGCCGGTCCCGTCGTCGGCGGCGTACGCGCCGGACTGTGCCTCGTGCCACGCCTCCCCGGGTCGCGGCGAGCTGCGACCGAGCCGCGTGGTGACGACCTCGCCGCGCTCGCCGGCGCGAGCCGCACGCTCGACGAGGTCGATCGCCGCCGGGAAGGCGCGTGCGAGACCGGGGAGCACGAGGGCGCTGTCGCCCGTCGTCCCCCCGTACATCGCGCCGAGCATGCCGACCTTCGCGTGCTCACGGCTCGCCACGGCGCCCGACGCGACAATCCCGGCGTACAGGTCGACGCCACGGCCCGCCTCGGCCATGCGCTCGTCGTGCGCGAGACCGGCGAGCACACGCGGCTCGAGCTGGGCGGCGTCGGCGACGACGAGCCTCCACCCCGGGTCCGCGACGACCGCCCGGCGGACCTGCCGTGGGAGCTGCAGCGCGCCCCCTCCGCTCGACGACCACCGCCCGGTGACGACCCCGCCGACGACGTACTCGGTGCGGAACCGACCGTCACGCACCCACGTGTCGAGCCAGGACCACCCGTTCGCGGTGAGCAGCCGCGACAGCTTCTTGTACTCCAGCAGCGGGCCGACGACCGGGTGGTCGACGCGCTCGAGGTCCCACTTGCGCAGCGACCGCACACCCACGCCGGCGTACTGCAAGGCCTTGAGGAGGTCCGGGTGGGAGTCCGGGTTGAGGGTGGGCGGCGCGTCGATCGCCGCCCGGACCTGCCGGGCGAGCTCCTCCATCCGGGCCGGGCGATCACCGGGGCGCGGCCGGGGCCCGAGGACGTCCGTGAGGATCTCGTCGTGCACGTCCGCGCGCCACGGCAGCCCGGCGTGGTGCATCTCCGCCGCGACGAGGGCGCCGGCTGACTCGCCCGCGAGGAGCAGGCGCAGGCGACCCGTGGAGTCAGTGCCGTCGGCGGCCGCGACCGCGGCGAGCTGGTCCACGAGCTCGGGCAACGGGTCGAGGCCCGACGGCGCGGGCCCGGTCCCGTCCCGGCCGCGGGTTCCGTGGTCCACGACGTCGAACAACGCGTCCGGGCGGAGCGGCAGCGTCGGGTCGGGTCCGGCGGGTGCCGGGGGCGACGCGGCGAGCGCGTCCCACGCGTCCGCCGCCCGCGCCGCGTACGGCGTCGCCGCGGTGAGGGCGGAGCGGCGCAGGATCGCCCGGGACAGGCGCAGGTCGTACGCGCGGTCGACTCTGGCACCGGACGTCAGGAGCGTGAGGTACCAACGGTTCGTGTCGTCCCACACGACCCGCTCGTCCGTGGCGACCACCCCGGGCAGGGCTGCGCCGTCGACCACCTGGGGCTCGCCCAGCTGCCGTCCCGACGCGTCCGCCCGACGCAGGCGCGAGCCCGATCCTCCGGTGGCGTCGTCTCGCATGAGGACCAGGTGCACGACCGCATCCTGCCCGCCGCCACCCACACCACCGGTCACCGTGCCGCGGCTGGCCGGCAGCCCGAACCGGGCGAACAGGTCCAGGTCGGAGAACGCCACGACGGGAGAGGTCCCGTCGGGCTCCGGGTGAGGACCTGCAGGTGCAACGGGCGGTCGGTGCCGTGCTCGTCGGGCTGCTTCCCAGGTGACCAGTCAGGACTTCACGGATAGTTCGGAACGGCTGCGGCGGAATGCGCCACCGACTCGTTCACGACGACGACATTCGCGCAGGGGTCGACTGCCTGCTCCAAGGCCAGGGAGCCACGCTCGTCGAGAACGTCGTGACGACCGTTCTCCACGTCGCGGGCCAGTTGATCGTGACGTCGACCGGCTCTGTGACCGACGGATACCGCGAGGGCGCGGTGTGTCCGAACGGATCTCTGCCGACCCGGATCTCGGCATCGCCAGCTCCCTGACATCGCGCGTCGGTCAGAAGACCGGACTGCTCACGGTGACGATCTTCGAGGGCGTCTCGATCGAGCAGGCGACAGCTTCAGGGACAGCGGGGTGGACCGGAAGTGGTGGGCCCGGAGGGACTCGAACCCCCGACATCCACGGTGTAAGCGTGGCGCTCTAACCAGCTGAGCTACAGGCCCGGAAACGGCGGTGCACAGCCTACCGGTTCGCCGAGGCCCCACAGCCCGCCGCGGCGCCTGACGTCAGAGCAGCTCGAGCGCGCGCCGGTACCCGTCGAGGTCGCGGCGCTGCCCGCGCGGGTTGACGACGGACCACCGGACGATCCCGTCGGCGTCGACGAGGAACGACCCGCGCAGGGCGAGACCGTTCGCCTCGTCGAGCACGCCGTAGGCCCGGGCCACCTCGCCGTGGGGCCAGAAGTCGGAGAGCAGGTCGAAGGTGAACCCCTCCTGCTCGGACCATGCCCGCTGCGCGAACACCGAGTCGCAGGAGATGCCGAGGAGCGTCACGCCCGCGGTCTCGAAGTCCTCGATGTTGTCGCGCAGCTCGCACAGCTCGCCCGTGCAGGTGCCGGAGAAGGCGAACGGGTAGAACACGAGCAGCACCGCTCCCCCGCGCAGGTCGGCCAGGTGGACTGGCGTTCCGTGCGTGTCCGGGAGCGTGAAGTCCGGGGCCGGGGCTCCGTCAGCGACCGCGGCCACGGGTTCCGAGCCGCGTAGCCGACCAGTCCTTGGCGATGGCGAAGGTGCTCGTGGCGTGCAGGCCTGCGGTCGTCGCCGCTTCCTGGATGACGTCGTGCCCCACGTGCCCGTCGCGACCCGGCTTGAGCGTGAGGACCCAGATCGTCCCACCGTCGTCGAGCACGGTCTGGACGTCGACGAGCATGTCGGTCAGGTCGCCGTCGTCCTCGCGCCACCACACGACGACACCGTCGGTGACGTCGCCGTAGTCCTCGTCGACGAGCTCCGAGCCCACCCGCTCCTCGATGTCGGCCCGCAGGTCGTCGTCGACGTCGTCGGACCACCCGAACTCCTGGACCACGTTCCCGGGGGCGAACCCCAGTCGGTCCACATCGCGGGATCCTGCCGTGTCCGTCACAGTCGTGTCGTTCCTTTCCTCGTCCATGCTCGGCCCGACCGTCGATCCGGCCATCTGTCTGGCAAAGGTAGCCCACCGCGCGCGGCGTTGCCCGGCATGCCGCGGGACGGACACGGCGACGTGTCGCGGAAATCACGCCGCCTTGACCACTCGTTGGTGTGACTTCACGGCGGGATGAGAACACAATGGGTGAACCACCCTGGTCTCGTGAAGAGGCGCGGTCGCCACCAGCGGCCACGGCCGCGTGCCCGGAGTGGCTCCGAGACGGACGACGGCGTGTACCGCGCGACCGCGTCCGGCATCCGACGAGATATGAGGTTGCTGGTGGCTTCGTACGACGAGACCGGACCGCTGATCAACGGCCTGCTCAGCCAGGTACCGGACATCGACCCCGCCGAGACCGGCGAGTGGGTCGAGTCCCTCGACGGCCTGATCGACGACCGTGGGGGCCCGCGCGCCCGCTATGTCCTGCTGAACCTGCTCAAGAGGGCCCGGGAGCGCAACGTCGCCATCCCGACGTCCATGAACACGCCCTACGTGAACACGATCGGTGTGCACGAGGAGACCTACTTCCCCGGCGACGAGGCGCTCGAGCGCCGCTACCGCTCGTGGATCCGCTGGAACGCGGCCGTCATGGTGACGCGCGCCCAGCGACCCGGGATCGGGGTCGGGGGGCACATCTCCTCCTACGCGTCCGTCGCGACGCTGTACGAGGTGGGGCTCAACCACTTCTTCCGCGGCAAGGACCACCCGGGCGGCGGGGACCAGATCTACTTCCAGGGTCACGCCTCCCCCGGCGTGTACGCGCGTGCGTTCCTCGAGGGCCGCCTCTCGGCGGACCAGCTCGACGGGTTCCGCCAGGAGAAGTCCCACCCCGCGGGCGGGCTGCCGTCCTACCCCCACCCGCGTCTCATGCCGGACTTCTGGGAGTACCCGACGGTCTCCATGGGCCTCGGCCCGGCGAGCGCCATCTACCAGGCGTGGACCGACCGCTACCTGCACAACCGCGGGATCAAGGACACGAGCCAGCAGGACGTCTGGGCGTTCCTGGGCGACGGCGAGATGGACGAGCCCGAGTCGCGCGGCATGCTCCAGCTCGCGGCCCAGCAGCAGCTCGACAACCTGACGTTCGTCGTGAACTGCAACCTGCAGCGCCTCGACGGCCCGGTGCGCGGCAACGGCAAGATCATCCAGGAGCTCGAGGCGCAGTTCCGCGGTGCGGGTTGGAACGTCATCAAGGTGATCTGGGGCCGCGAGTGGGACGTCCTGCTCAACGCGGACAAGGACCGCACCCTGGTCAACCTCATGAACGCCACGCCCGACGGTGACTACCAGACGTACCGCGCGGAGAACGGCGCGTTCATCCGCGAGCACTTCTTCGGCCGCGACCCACGGACCAAGCAGCTCGTCGAGAACATGACCGACGACGACATCTGGAACCTCAAGCGCGGCGGGCACGACTACCGCAAGCTCTACGCCGCCTACGCGGCAGCGCGCGCGCACACGGGCCAGCCGACGGTCATCCTCGCGCACACGGTCAAGGGCTACGGCCTCGGTTCGACCTTCGCCGGCCGCAACTCGACGCACCAGATGAAGAAGGTCGGCCTCGCCGACCTCAAGACCCTGCGCGACTCGCTGCGGATCCCCATCACCGACGAGGAGCTCGAGGCGAACCCCTACGAGCCCCCGTACTACCACCCGGGCGAGGACGCGCCGGAGATCCAGTACCTCCTGGACCGGCGCAAGCGGCTGGGCGGGTTCGTCCCCGAGCGCCGCTCCACGCCGGCGCCGCTCACGCTCCCGGGCGACAAGACGTACGAGATCCTCAAGAAGGGCTCCGGTCAGCAGGAGATCGCCACCACGATGGCGTTCGTCCGCCTGCTCAAGGACCTGATCAAGGACAAGGAGATCGGCAAGCGCATCGTGCCGATCATCCCGGACGAGGCTCGCACGTTCGGCCTCGACTCGATCTTCCCGTCGGCCAAGATCTTCAACACCCTGGGCCAGCACTACCTCGCCGTGGACCGCGAGCTCATGCTGAGCTACAAGGAGTCCGAGACCGGGCAGATCATGCACACCGGCATCAACGAGGCCGGTTCCGCCGCGGCGTTCCAGGCCGTCGGCACGTCCTACGCCACGCAGGGCGAGATCATGGTGCCGGTCTACATCTTCTACTCGATGTTCGGCTTCCAGCGCACCGGCGACCAGTTCTGGGCAGCGGGAGACCAGCTCACGCGCGGGTTCATCATCGGCGCCACCGCCGGTCGCACCACGCTCACGGGCGAAGGCCTGCAGCACGCGGACGGGCACTCGCCGATCCTCGCGGGCACGAACACCGCGATGGTCCAGTACGACCCCGCGTACGGGTACGAGATCCGCCACATCGTGCGCGACGGCATCGAGCGCATGTTCGGCGACGGCTCCGACGGCCGGGACCAGAACGTCATGTACTACCTGACGGTCTACAACGAGCCGATGGTCCAGCCGGCCGAGCCCGAGGACGTCGACGTCGAGGGCATCCTGCGCGGCATCCACCGTCTCGCGGTGTCCGACCTCACCGACGACGGTGCCCCCAAGGCCCAGCTCCTCGCCTCCGGCGTGGGTGTGCCGTGGGCGCTCGAGGCGCAGCAGCTCCTCAAGGAGGACTGGGGCGTCGCAGCCGACGTGTGGAGCGTGACGAGCTGGAACGAGCTGCGTCGCGACGGTCTCGCCGCGGAGCAGGACGCGTTCCTGAACCCGGGCGCCGAGGCACGCGTGCCCTACCTGACGGCCAAGCTGCAGGGTGCGGAGGGTCCGTTCGTCGCCACGAGCGACTTCGACCACCTCGTGCCGGACCAGATCCGCCAGTGGGTCCCCGGCGACTACGCGGTGCTGGGTGCGGACGGCTACGGCTTCTCCGACACCCGTGCCGCGGCACGCCGCCACTTCAAGATCGACGGCCCGTCCGTCGTCGTGCGCACGCTCCAGGCGCTCGCGAAGCAGGGCAAGGTCCGTCCGGAGGCTGCGGCCGAGGCGATCGAGAAGTACCGCCTCATGGACGTCACCGCGGGAACCTCGGGCAACGCGGGTGGCGACTCCTGACCATCAGCATCGCCGGCATCCGCCGGCAGCTCCGGTAGGACGACGGCCGGTCACCCGCACGGGTGGCCGGCCGTCGGCGTCTCGTCTGCGTGCGGCTACGCGCCTGCCCGGTCCTGCTCGGCCGCCGCGACCGCCCGCTCGAGCTCGGCGAGCACCCCCGGTGCGACGTCCGAGGACGCGGCCAGCGCGTCCAGGTGGAGACGGGCGTCCAACGGGCGACCCGCCTCGATCGCGGCGAGCACCAGCTGCCGCCCCGCCTCGGGCACGTGCTCCCGCGTGCGCCAGTGCCCGACCCCGAGCCCGACGGCCTCCGCCGGCAGGCCGGCGTCGCGCAGCACCTCCATCGAGCGGGCCAGCGCCCGGCCGGTGGGCTCGCGCTCGGCGGCCGTCGCGAACCGGCGCAGCGCGGACTCCTGGTCGTCCTCGAGGGAGAGCCGCCCGAGCTCGATGAGCGGGAACCAGCCCTTGGGGTGGCCGGCCAGCTCCTCGGCGAGGGCCCACACGGCGAGGTCCGCGGCGCGCTGCTTCTCCACCTCGTCGACCGGTGCGGCCAGCGGGTCGTCCGGCCGTGGCCCCTCCGCGGCGCGACGCCGGACGAGCTCGGCGAGGGCCTGGAACGCCCGTTCGTCGTTCGGGTCGTCGACGAGCATCGCCCGCAGGGCGTCCTCGTGCACGACGTCGCCACGGCGTTCCCCCGACCGTGGCCGCCGCATCCCGACCGTCGACGCGGACGTCTGGCGTCGGAGGAGCTTGCGGAGGCGGGGAAGGATGGCCATGCGCCGACCCTATCGGCTGTGCCCGGTCCACACCCTGAGCGGGGACCCTGGCGCGTCCGCTCGTCCGGGCTTTGTGGGGATTCCACAACTGCTGGCCGGTATGCTCGGCGCGTGACGGCCACCTCTCGACCACCGGGCGCCCCGGGTCAACCGGGCAACGCGGACAACCTCCAGCGCCTGCGCGACGGCAGCGGCCTGCTCACGGCGGCAGCCCTGCGCCGCCTGGACGACGAGGTGCCCTGGTACCGCGACCTGCCGGCCGAGGACAGGTCCTACGTCGGGCTCGTCGCGCAGTCGGGCATCACGGCGTTCGTCTCCTGGTATGCCGACCCGCAGGCGCCGCCGCACGGCGTGAGCGAGATCTTCGCGGCGGCACCGCCGGAGCTCACGCGCTCGATCTCCTTGCAGAACACGCTGATGCTGGTCCGCATCGTCGTCGAGGTCGTGGAGGCGCACTCGGACCAGCTCGCCGCCCCCGGGGGCGAGCGGGACCTGCGCGAGGCGGTGCTGCGCTACTCGCGCGAGGTCGCGTTCTCCGCGGCGGAGGTCTACGCGCGCGCCGCGGAGGTCCGAGGGGCGTGGGACGCGCGTCTCGAGGCGCTCGTGGTGGACGCGCTCATCCGTGGCGAGGGCGACGACTCCCTGCGCTCACGGGTCTCGGCGCTCGGGTGGGGCGGCCGTGGCTCGGCGCTCGTCATGGCGGGAACCACGACGGCGGCGCTCGACGAGGTCCGCACGGCGGAGCTGCGCCGGGCGACGCGGCGCGCCGCCGGCGACGGCCTCGTCGGCATCCACGGCGACCGCCTCGTCCTCGTTCTCGGCGGAGAGGGTGACCTGCAGGCCGCCGCTGCCTCGCTCCTGCCGCGGTTCGCGCCCGGCCCGGTCGTCATCGGCCCCACGGTCCCTGGTCTCGACGAGGCCGGCCGGTCCGCCCAGGCCGCGCTCGCCGGCATGCGCGCCGCGCCCGCGTGGCCGCAGGCCCCGCGGCCCGTGCTCGCCGACGACCTCCTGCCCGAACGCGTCCTCACCGGGGACACGACGGCGCGGCGGACCCTCGTCGCGCAGGCGTACCGCCCGCTCGCGGAGGCGACGGGCTCCGTCCTCGAGACGCTGTCGGCCTACCTCGGCACGGGGCGCTCGCTCGAGGCCGCGGCCCGATCCCTCTACGTGCACCCCAACACGGTGCGCTACCGGTTGCGGAAGGTCGCGGAGATCACCGGCTGGGACCCGCTCGACGCGCGGGAGTCGTTCGTGCTGCAGGTGGCGCTGGCCCTGGGTCAGGTCGCCGCCGCACGCTGAGATGGGCGCCTTGTAGGTTCCTCACAAGCGCTCTCCCCAAGGTTGGTGCGGGTCGTGGTGTGGGTAACGGGCCGCGCGTTGGCACAGTTGACAGGTGCTCGCCGTCTTGTGCCCTGGACAGGGCTCCCAGTCCCCCGGAATGCTCGCGCCCTGGCTCGAGCTCCCCGGCGTCCCCGACCAGCTCGCCGCTCTCGGCGACGCCGCCCAGAGCGACCTCGTCGCCCACGGCACGACGTCGGACGCGGAGACGATCCGGGACACGGCGGTCGCCCAGCCGCTCATCGTCGCGTCGTCGCTCGTGGCCCTGCGTGCGATCCTGGCCGGCCGAGACGCCGCCGAGGTCGTCGACGTGACGGCCGGCCACTCGGTGGGCGAGCTCGCGGCCGCGGCCGTGGCCGGCGTGCTGGACGACGCCGGCGCCGTCGGGCTCGTCGCGCACCGCGCGCGCTTCATGGCGGAGGCGGCCGCGGCCGAGCCCACCGGCATGAGCGCGGTCGTCGGCGGGGACCCGGAGGAGGTGCTCGCGGCGATCGAGGCAGCCGGCCTGTGGCCGGCGAACGTCAACAGCAGCGGGCAGGTCGTCGCCGCCGGGGCGCTCGAGCACCTCGTCCGGCTCGCCGAGGCTCCACCCGCCAAGGCCCGGGTCATCCCTCTCCAGGTCGCCGGTGCGTTCCACACGCCGTTCATGCAGCCGGCGCTCGAGAAGTTCGAGCCCGTCGCCGCCGCGTGGGACGTCGCGGACCCGCGTGTCGCCTTCCTGTCGAACGCCGACGGTGAGCCGTACGGCCGCATCGACCTCGAAGGCAGCACGCACGGCAAGGCACGGGACGTCGTGCGCCGCCTCACCGCCCAGATCGCCGCACCGGTGCGCTGGGACCTGTGCCAGGAGACCCTCGCCGACCTCGGCGTCACCGCGGTCCTGGAGCTCGCCCCGGGCGGGGTCCTGACCGGGCTCGCACGACGCACCCTCCCAGGTGTCGAGCTCGTCGCCGTGAAGTCCCCGGCCGACGTGGACACGGCGCGCGACCTGATCGCACGCCACTCGTCCGCCGGGGCCTCCGAGTGAGCCCCGCGACGCTGCGTCAGGCCACGGGGCCGGCGCACTCGCGGATCCTCGCGATCGGCGGTGCGCGCGGCGAGCACGTCGTGACCAACGACGACGTCGCCGGCCCGATCGACTCCTCGGACGAGTGGATCCGCCAGCGCACCGGCATCGTCACGCGACGTCGCGCCGGCGCGGACGTCGACGTCCTCGACCTGTCGGAGGTCGCTGCCCGCGACGCGCTCGGGCGCGCCGGCATGCAGGGCTCGGACATCGACGCGGTGATCGTCTCGACCGTCACCTACTTCCACCAGACGCCGGCCGCCGCCGCGGTGCTCGCGGACCGGCTCGGCGCGACCCCCGCGGCGGCGTTCGACGTCTCCGCGGCGTGCGCCGGTTACGCCTACGCGATCGCGCAGGCCGACGCCCTCGTCCGGTCCGGCACCGCCCGGTACGTGCTCGTCGTCGGGGCCGAGAAGATGAGCGACTTCATCGACCCGACCGACCGGTCGATCTCGTTCCTGCTCGGCGACGGCGCGGGGGCCGCGATCGTCGGCCCGTCCGACACACCGGGGATCGGGCCGACCGTGTGGGGCTCCGACGGCGGCAAGTCGCAGGCGATCCGCCAGACGCACGCCTGGTCCGAACTGCGCGAGGACCCGTCGCTCGGCTGGCCGACGCTGCGCCAGGACGGCCAGAGCGTGTTCAAGTGGGCCAGCTTCCAGATGGCCCCGATCGCCGCGAAGGCCATGGCCGAGGCCGGGGTGGCGCCGGGTGACATCGCGGCGTTCGTGCCGCACCAGGCGAACATGCGCATCATCGACCAGCTGGTCAAGCAGCTCAAGCTCCCGGAGACGGTCGCCATCGGTCGCGACATCGCGGAGACCGGCAACACCTCGGCCGCATCCATCCCTCTCGCCACCCGCCGCCTGCTCGACGAGGGTCAGGTGCGCCCCGGCGATCTCGCCCTGCAGATCGGGTTCGGCGCCGGGTTGGTCTACGCCGCGCAGGTGGTCGTCCTGCCGTAGGGAAGAATCGTCCCCGCAGCACCTGGACGTGTACCTGCACGCCGCACATCTCGGGCAGTCGTCCGCATCGCCCGAGCACCACCACCGGGACCGGCACCCCGGCCCCACGACAAGGAGAAACCATGGCCCACACCGAGCAGGAGGTCCTCGCCGGCCTCGCCGAGATCGTCGCCGAGGAGACCGGTCTGCCGACGGACGCCGTCGCGTCGGAGAAGTCCTTCACGGACGACCTCGACATCGACTCGCTGTCGATGATGACGATCGTCACGCACGCCGAGGACAAGTTCGGGGTCCGCATCCCCGACGAGGAGGTCAAGAACCTCACGACCGTCGGCGACGCGGTGACCTACATCACCAACGCGCAGGCCTGAGCCGAGCCGTCTGCGGGATCTGCCCGCAGGGCCTCTTGCAGGCCACGGGCGGGTCGACGTCCGCGTCGACCCGCCCGCCCGCCCGCACCCGTCCGTCCCACGCAAGGAGCCACCATGCCCGCCCCAGTAGTCGTCGTCACCGGCCTCGGCGCCACGACCCCGCTCGGTGGAGACGTGCCCACGACCTGGGCCGCGGCGCTCGCCGGTGAGTCCGGAGCGCGCACGCTCGAGAACGACTGGGCGGAGCGGTACGAGATCCCCCTGACCTTCGCGGCGACGATCAAGGTCCCGCCGAGCGAGGTCCTCACGCGCCCCGAGACCAAGCGCATGGACCCCTCGGCCCAGTACGCCCTCGTCGCCGCGCGCGAGGCCTGGGCGGACGCAGGCAGCCCGGAGGTGGACGGTGACCGGCTCGGGACCGTCGTCTCCTCCGGCATCGGCGGCATCTGGACCATGCTCGACGGCTGGGACACGCTGCGTGAGCGCGGTGCCCGCCGCATGCTGCCGATGACCGTCCCCATGCTCATGCCGAACTCCCCCACGGCCTACGTCTCGCTCGAGCTCGGCGCGCGCGCCGGTGCGCACGCGCTCGTCTCGGCGTGCGCGTCCGGTGCGGAGGCGATCGGCTACGGCGTCGACATGATCCGCTCGGGTCGCGCAGACGTCGTCGTCGCCGGCGGGACCGAGGCGACGATCCACCCGATGCCGATCGCCGCGTTCGCCGCGTCGCGCACGCTGTCCTTGCGCAACGACGACCCGCAGGGCGCGTCGCGACCCTACGACATCGACCGCGACGGGTTCGTGCTCGGCGAGGGTGCCGGGGTCGTCGTGCTCGAGAGCGCCGAGCACGCCGCTGCACGCGGCGCGCGGGTCTACGCACGGCTCGCCGGTGTCGGCCTCTCCTCGGACGCTTACCACATCACCTCGCCGGACCCCGACGGGCGTGGCCAGGTCGCCGCGATGCGTCGTGCTCTGGAGGAGGCCGGGGCGACCGGCCGCGACGTCGTGCACGTCAACGCCCACGCGACGTCCACCAAGGTCGGCGACCTCACCGAGACCCGGTCCATCCGTACACTCCTCGGGCCGGACGCGGACCACGTCCAGCTCTCGGCCACCAAGTCCATGACAGGGCATCTCCTCGGCGGCGCCGGTGCGCTCGAGTCGATCTTCACGATCAAGGCGGTCGCCGACCGGGTCGCGCCGCCCACGATCAACGTCGCCAACCCCGACCCCGAGCTGCAGGTCCCGCTCGTCCGCGACACCCCGTCGCCGCTCCCTGCGGGCGACGTCGTCGCGATCAACAACTCGTTCGGCTTCGGCGGGCACAACGTCGCGCTGGTCGTGACGAACGCCTGACCACACCACAAGACGCACGTGGGCCGTCTCCCCTGCAGGGGAGGCGGCCCACGTGCGTCGGGGGGGCTCAGCCCACCCGGTGGAGCCAGCGCACGGGTGCACCGGCACCGGCGTAGCGGAACGGCTCGAGCTCGTCGTCCCAGGCCTTGCCGAGCGCGAGGTGCAGCGCCTCGCGCATCGCCCACGGGTCGTGCGACTGCTCGAGAGCGGCCCGCACCCGGTCCTCCGGGACGACGACGTTGCCGTGCACGTCCGTCGCGGCGTGGAAGATCCCGAGATCGGGCGTGTGGGACCACCGGCCGCCGTCGACGCCGTGGCTGGGCTCCTCCGTCACCTCGTACCGCAGGTGCGACCAGCCGCGCAGCGCGGACGCGAGACGGGCGCCCATGCCCTGGGCTCCCTGCCAGGAGTGCTCGCCGCGGTAGAGGCCGGGAGCGGCAGGCTGCTCCGTCCAGTCGAGCGCGACACGCACGCCGAGGACGTTGCCCGCGCCCCACTCGATGTGCGGGCACAGGGCACGGGGCGCCGAGTGCACGAAAAGGACACCGCGCGTGATCGCACCAGCCATGTCTGCCTCCCTAGGTCAGGTTCCGTCTTCCCCAACGTCCCTCACCGGGTGGCACCACAGCACGTGTCGGCCTCGTGCAGCCTCTCCGTCGCCCATCTTGCCCGACGACGGCGCGCGACGCGAGGGGGAACCCGGGCGTGGCGGCAGTCCGGACGCGTCCGGGTCCGGTCAGAGCTGCTCGCGCAGGGCGCGCATGGCCTTCTTGCGGACCGCCCGGTCCAGGCGGTCGAGGTAGAGCATGCCGTCGAGGTGGTCGCACTCGTGCTGCAGGCAGCGCGCCATGAGCTCGGTGCCCTCCACCACCACCTCGTTGCCGTCGAGGTCGGTGCCGATCACGCGCGCGTACCAGGCGCGTCGCGTCGGGTACCAGAGGTTCGGCACGGACAGGCAGCCCTCGTCGCCGTCCTGAAAGTCCTCCGAGAGCTCGACGATCCGCGGGTTGAGGACGTAGCCGACCTCGTCGTCGATGTTCCAGGAGAACGCCCGGAGGCCGACGCCGATCTGGTTCGCGGCGAGACCCGCGCGCCCCTCGTGGTCCACCGTGTCGACGAGGTCGGCGACGAGGGAGCGGACCCGGTCGTCGATCGTGGTGATCGGGTCGCACGGGGTGCGGAGCACGGGGTCGGGGATGGTGCGGATCTCTCTCATCGCCATGTCCCCATCATTTCACGGGTGGTCCCGCGCTCCGCACCCGCCGCGACCCGCGCCGGGTGCCTGCCGCGACTACATCCGCGCGTAGCGTGCGCGGGCAAACGAGTAGAGCCCGTAGGCGGCGAATCCGACGCCCACGGCGACGAGGAGCACCACACCGAAGGGCTGCGACGCGATCGTGCCGAACGCGTCGTCGAGGCCGCCGGCCTTCTCGGGGTCGGCCTGCAGCGCCGCGGTGACGAACAGGGCGCCGAGGACACCCAGTGCGATCCCCTTGGCGATGTAGCCGACGCGGCCCAGCACGACGACCGCGTTCCCGAGCTGCCCCCGGGCGTTGCTGCGCAGGTCCTCGAGGAACTTCTTCCGCCAGCCCTTCACCACGTGGTAGACGCCGGAGGCGATGATCCCCACCCCGACGGCACCGACGAGGAGCTGCCCTCCGGGATTCGCCATGAGGGTCGCCGTAAAGCTCTCCTCCTGGCCGGACCCGCTGCCCGACCCGGTCGCGTACTGCAGGGCGAGGACCCCGAGCGCCGCGTAGAGGACGGCCTTGCCTGCCGACTTGAGCCGGTCGGACGTCTCGACGGCACCGGATGCGGCGACGAGCACCTGCCAGACGGCGAGGGCTGCGAACGCCACGACGGCAAACCACAGCACCGCGACCCCTCCAGGTGTCTCGGCGACCTTCGACAGGGCGCCGGACTGGTCGGCCTCGGAGCTGGACGCCGACCCCGTCGCGACCTGCACCGCCAGGAAACCGACGAGCAGGTGGAGCAGACCGCTGACGGCATAGCCGGCTCTCGCCAGCGTCTCCAGGGTCTTGCTCCCCCGTGCCTCCCGCGCAGCAGCCTTGCCCGCAGAGCCCACGTTCGATGCCACAGAGTCCTCCTTCGTCGTGCTGCGCGTCGCCCCCGACGCGATGCCGGTCTGTCCGGCCCGGACACTCTGGCAGCGTCGGGCCCGGTTCGCACCTTTATCATCATCTGAAGCGCGCTCACATCACGGTTTGGTAACGTCGAGCGCGATGGCAGAGACGACGGCTACCTCGACACCGCCGACGACGTCGACCCCCGGGTCGGCCCGGAGCGCCGGTTCGACCCCCACCCCCACGACCGACGACGGCACGGTCGTCGACCCCGCGGCGAGGCGCCGACCACGGCTCGCGGCCCTCGACGGGCTGCGGTTCTTCGCCGCGCTCGCCGTCCTCGTCTACCACTACGCGGCGCTCAACCACAGCGCGTGGGGCGAGCCGACCGACGTCGTCTTCCCCGACACCCAGCGCTGGGCCGTCTTCGGCTCCTTCGGCGTCCAGCTGTTCTTCGTGGTCAGCGGATTCGTCATCCTCATGAGCGCGTGGGGCAAGGGCGTGCGCTCGTTCGCCGCGTCCCGCGTGGGTCGCCTCTTTCCCGCCTACTGGTTCTCCGTCGTCCTCATGATCGTGCTGCTCGCCGTCGTCACACCCGGCCGGCGTGACATCGACGTGCCCGAGGCCGCCCTCAACCTCACGATGGTCCAGCGCGCGTTCGGGGCACCTGACGTGGAGTCCGTCTACTGGACCCTGTGGGCCGAGCTGCGGTTCTACGTCATCGTCGCGATCCTGCTCGCGCTCGGCGGGCTGACCCGCAACCGGCTCATCGCGTTCGCGGCCCTCTGGCCGATCGCCGGTGCGCTCGCGCTCCACAACGGGTCGGACCTCGTCTCCGAGGCGCTCGTGGCCACCGAGGCGCCGCTGTTCGCCGGGGGCATGGTGCTCTTCCTGCTGACGCGTGAGCCACGCTCGCCCGTCCTGTGGCTCGTCCTCGGGCTCGACGTCATGCTGGCGGGCGCGCTCTCCGGTCGCAGCCAGTCGCTGCGGATCGCGAACAGCACCGACATCACCCTCGGGCCGGGGACATACTGGACGGCGATCGTCGTCTGCTTCGCGGTCGTCGCGATCTTCGCACTCTCACCGCTCAACCGGCTCTCCTGGCGCTGGCTGACCCTGCTGGGCGCCCTCACGTACCCGCTCTACCTGATCCACTCGTCCTGGGGGCGCTGGATGATCGCGGAGCTGCACCCGCACCTGAGCGCGACCGTGACGTTCGCCCTCGTGACCCTCACCATGATCGGGCTCGCCTACCTCGTGCACCGCTTCGTCGAACGCCCCCTCGGGCCGCGGCTTCGGCGGGCCGTCGAACACGACCTCGACCGCGGTGCGCGCCCGGCACGGGAACCCGACCGGGTCGAATGACCGCGCACGACGCCAAGACCGGATCCACGAGGTCGCGACACCGGGCGCGGGGCAGAGCGTCGGAGGGCATTCGCGCCATCATCGGTGCCCCGTGCAGGACTTGAACCCGCGACCGAGAGATTATGAGTCTCCTGCTCTGACCAGCTGAGCTAACGGGGCGCGCGGGTGAGCATACCGCCCGGCACGTCGCGGAGGCGGTCCATGACGCGATCACGCACCGCGGGATCGACCCCGCGGTCGCGCATCGCGCGGTGCACGAGGGGAAGGTCGGCGCGGCAGGACCGCAGGTGCTCGAGGAGCGGGACGTACCGGTCGGGGCGTTCGCGGACGATCTCCGAGACGAGCCGCAGCTCGAGGCCGACCACGGACAGGACGTGCCTGCCGAACCCGACGGGGACGTGGTGCTCCCACGGTCCGCGCCCGGCGCACTCCGACGTGTCGGTGTCGACGGCCTGCTCCACGGTGCTGATCTCGACCTCGACCTGCCCGATCACGAACCGGACGAAGTACTGCTGCGCGTCGGGGAGCCAGCGCGGGGGCTCGGAGCATGGGTATCCCGACAGTGCAGCAGCGGCTTGGTCGACGTCGCCCCGGGAGGCGACCAGGACGTCCACGTCGCCGACCGGAAGGGCGACGCCCTGCGCGAGGGCAGAGGCGGTGCCGACGAGCCGCCAGGGGACGCCCTCGGCGTCCGGGTCGACGTGGTCGAGCACCAGCGAGAGCAGAACGTCCAGCTCGTCCCGCCCGATCGTCCGCCGCACCGTACCGATCGGATCGACACCGCCCCCGTGGACCATGCCCCGATCCTGGCACCGGCCGCCGACACGACGACCGTCGTCCTGACGTGACTCCGTGCCGACCTGCCGTCGACGGCGCGTGGTCCGCCCCCAGCAGCGACTACCGTGGGCCCATGTCCTGGTTCCGCCGTCCGACCCTGCCCGACGACGTCCGGCGCGCGCTCGACCTCGGGCCGGGCGACAAGGTGCTGGCCGTGGCCGAGCTCGTCGACGGGTCGTGGGCCGTCGCGACGCGCGCCCGGCTCGTGACGTGCGGCCACGACGGTTCTCAGGCGGCGGCGCGTCCGTGGGCGGACGTCGACCGTGCGTCCTACTCCCCCGAGACGTCCACGATCGCTGTCACGTGGGTCGACGGAGCGGACCTGCTCGCGCTCGCCATCGCCGACCCCCGGCGCACCGCGCTCGCGCAGACGCTGCGCGAGCGGGTGCAGTCGTCCGTCGTGCTCTCCGAGACCGTGACGCTTGCGGCGGGTCGCACGGCCCGGGTCGCGGTGCGGCGCGACGTCGACGGCAGGCTGTTCTCCCAGGTCGTCGCCGAGGCCGGGGTCGACCTCGACGATCCCGAGGTCGCCGCGCGGGTCGACGCCGCCGAGAGCCGGGTGCGGTCGGCGTCCGGACTACCCCTCTGAGCCTGCTAGAGTTTTCTCCGGCCGCTCGGTGAAGAACCGGGCCGGTCCCGCGTAGCTCAGCTGGCAGAGCATCCGACTGTTAATCGGACGGTCGTAGGTTCAAGTCCTACCGCGGGAGCCAGTTCCTCAGCCCCTGACCTGCACAGACAGGTCGGGGGCTGAGCGCTTTCCCCCATCGGCCGGATCAGGCGAGCTCGCCGTCGCGCAGCGTCCGACGCTCCGCCTCCAGCGCGAGCAGGTCCGCGAACGCGGCCTGGGAGGCCGCGGCCTCGGCACTGGGGTCGAGGCGCTGGAGCCTGCTCCTGGCGTCCGCGATGCGACGCGTCAGGCCGAGGTCGACGAGGCCTCGCACGACGCCCGCCACGTACCCGGGCATGACGTTCTCGCGGTCCTCCGGGAGCGGCGCGACGGCGAGCTCGGTGACAAGACCCTGGACGGGCTCTCCGGCCTGCTCGACCACGGCCTCCACCCAGCGCCCGTCGCCGAGGACTGCGCCCTCACTCACCCCGCCTGCGGCGCGGACCGCGGCGTGCACCGCACGCCAGGCGGGGACCGAGAACGCGTCCTCGTCGAGGGCGTCGAACGACGCGGGCACGTGCGTCGGGTACTGCAGGACCGCGACGAGCGCGAGGCGCTCACGGCGGGCGACCGGGTCGCGCGGGTCGGGCGCGGGCACCGGCGGGACCGTGCCCGGCCCGGGCACGCCGTCGTCAGGGCTCGCGGCACCGGGCGCCGTGCGCGCCTGCCGGGCGGGCGCGGGAGCGCTCCGCTTGCCGGCCGCGGCGACCTCACGGCGCACGCGCTCGGCGTCCATCCCGATCCAGCCGCCGAGCATGCGGGCGTACTCGGGCCGCAGCGCGGTGTCGCGGATGCCGGCGACGATCGGGGCGGCGGCGCGCAGCGCGCCCACGCGACCCTCGGCGGTGTCGAGGTCGAACTCGGCGAGCGTCGTACGGATGACGAACTCGAACAAGGGCTGGCGTCCGTCGACGAGGGCCCGCACCGCGTCAGGACCACGCGCCATGCGGAGCTCGCACGGGTCCATCCCGCTACGTTCGACGGCCACGAAGGTCTGGGCGTAGAAGCGCTGGTCCTCGCCGAACGCCCGCACCGCGGCCTTCTGTCCGGCAGCGTCCCCGTCGAACGTGAAGACGACCTCGCCACCCAGGGAGGTGCCCGACGCGAGCTGCAGCCCGCCGCCCGCCGTCGTGTCCCCGAGCAGACGGCGCACGATGCGGGCGTGGTCGCTGCCGAACGCCGTCCCGCACGTGGCCACGGCCGTCGTGACGCCGGACAGGTGCGCCGCCATGACGTCGGTGTATCCCTCGACGACGACGACGCGCTTGGTCTTCGCGATCTCCCGCTTGGCGAGGTCGATGCCGTAGAGCACGTTCGACTTCTTGTAGAGCGAGGTCTCGGGGGTGTTGAGGTACTTGGGCCCCTGGTCCTCGTCGTAGAGGCGGCGAGCGCCGAAGCCGACGATCTCGCCGGTGACGTCGCGGATGGGCCACACGAGGCGTCCGCGGAACCGGTCGTAGATCCCGCGCTGCCCCTGGCTCATGAGCCCGGACGCGATGAGCTCGGCCTGCGTGAACCCGCGTCCCTGCAGGTGCCGCTGGAGGTTGTCCCAGCCCGTCGGCGCGTAGCCGACCCCGAAGTGCTCCGCGTCGGCCCGGTCGAAGCTCCGCTCGGCGAGGAACGCACGCGCCGCCCCAGCGCCCGGGCCCACGAGCTGCTCGGCGAAGTACTGGGCCGCCACCCTGTGGGCCTCGAGCAGGCGCTGACGCCGGCCTGGCTCCTCACGCGGGCGCGGGGCTCCCCCGCCCTTGCCGGTCTCCTCGTAGCGGAGCTGGACCCCGACCCGGTCCGCGAGGTACTCGACGGCCTCGGTGAACGTGAGCCCGTCGATCTTCTGCACGAACGAGATGACGTCGCCGCCCTCCCCGCAGCCGAAGCAGTGCCAGCGGCCCACGCCCGGGCGCACGTGGAAGGACGGGGAGCGCTCGTCGTGGAACGGGCACAGGCCCTTCATCGATCCCACGCCGGCAGGCTTGAGCGTGACGTGCGCAGAGACGATCTCTTCGATCCGTGCACGGTCGCGGACGGCGTCCACGTCCTCGCGTCGGATCAGGCCAGCCACGACGCTGAGTCTATGCGTCCTCGGCAGGTCCGGCGGGCGACCCGTGGACGACGCCGGGCGCAGCGCCCGCCCCGACGGCCAGGGCTGCGAGCGATGCCGCACAGCGACGCGCGTAGGCCGCGGGAGTGGTCCCCGTCGCACGCGCGAAGTCGGTGCCGAAGTGCGCCTGGTCGTAGTACCCGACGGTGGTCGCCAGGCCGGCGAGGTCCTGTCCGGGGTGGGCCGCGAGCAGGTCGGCGGCGAGGTGGACGCGGTGACGCTGGAGCACCCACTTGGGGCTCACGCCCACACAGGTCGCGAAGAGCCGTTGGAGCGAGCGTGTCGAGGTGCCCGCGGCGTCGGCGAGCTCCTCCACGCCCGCGCCGGGCCCGAGGTCGCCGCTCACGAGCGCGGTGAACGCCGCCCCGATCCGTGCCAGGTCGCGGCCGGAACGGACCGTCCGGGCGCGCTCGGCGCGGGCCCGCAGCAGCGGCTCGACGCAGGCGACTGCTTCCTCGTCCTCCCGGGCGACCGCGAGCGCCTGCGCGTACGTCCCCGTGCGGTGCGCCGTCGGGCCGAGGAAGGTCTCCGTCGGGACGACGACCCCGGGGCGGACCGCGTCCGGGGTGCCGAGCAGGACGCGGAACGCACCGGGGCGCAGCTTGGTGCCGACCACGGCGCCCGACCCTTCGAGAGTGCGCGCGAAGAGCCCGGGCGGGATGCCGTGCGCGGCGTAGCCCGACTTCTCGGCGACGACGTTCGCCACCGGGTGCGGCACGAGCACCTGCGTGAACGACTCGCTCGGCGGGAGGTCCCAGCGCACGACCCAGTGCCGCTCGACGAGGTCCGTGAGGTCGGGAGCGGGGTCGATGCGGACGAGCTCGAAGGCGCGGCGGGCGGCGGCCGGGTCGACGAGGCCGCGCACAGACGTCGTCGGACGCCGGCCGGCCGCCGAAGATCTCGAGTGTTCGAACACCTGTCGCATTCCTCCAAGACTGGCACAGACCTCCGACACGAGGATCGTCCTGCGGGCACGCGCCCGCGGCCATCGATCGAGGAGGACCACCATGGAGATGTCGGCACTGCACCCCAACGTGACCGTGCGCGGCGCACGCGAGGCCATCGCGTTCTACGAGGCGGCGCTCGGCGCCGAGGTGATCGACACGATCACCGCGGGCGACGTCGTGGTCCACTCGGACCTGCGGCTCACCACCGCCGCGGGGAGCTCGACGTTCACCGTCGCCGAGGCGTTCCCGCCGGACTCGGTCGCGCCCGAGAAGGACGCACCGACCCACGCGTCGTTCAGCATCCCGGTCGAGGACACGGACGCGGCGCACGCGCGCGCCGTCGCGGCCGGCGCCGTCAGCACCGCGGAACCGGGCGACTGGTTCGAGGGCTTCCGGCAGGCGGCCGTGCGCGACCCGTTCGGCCACCGCTGGTACTTCGTGACGGTCGCCGAGTCCGTGACCGCGCAGGACGTGCAGCGCGCGAGCGACGCGTGGATCGCCGACAGGTCCGAGGCCTGAGCCTCCGGCCGGGGATCAGTCGCGCGGAGGGACGAGCCGTGCGTGCAGCTGCATCGCGGAGACGTCCGTGAGCGACGCGACCTGGTCGACGACGAGCCGTAGCCGTGCCGCGTCGTCGGTCGCCGTGTCCCAGTCCGCGGCGAACGACGGCTCGAGCGCGAGGGGCCCGCGCTCGGCGAGGACGCCCACGAGGTCGGCGATCACCTCGCGCTGACGCTGGTAGAGCGGCTCGCGCTCGCGGGGGGCCATGACGTAGGTGACGGCGACACCCTTGAGCGCGAGGATCTCGTCGGCCGTCTCGTCGGGCACCACCAGGCGTGCGCTGTACCGGGTGAGCGGGCCGTCGCCGAACAGCGCGCGCGTCGCGTCCTGCGCCGCCCCGCTGAACCGGCCGATGAGCTGGCTCGTCGCGTCCTTGAGCTGCGCGAGGGAGCGGCGCGACCCGTCGAAGTCGGTCACGAGGTGACCGGTCTCGAGCAGCCGCGTGAGCGCCTCGTCGAGCGCGTCCGGGTCGTGCCACGCGCCGTACCAGGCGCGCACGTGCTCGGCCACGCGTGCCCGCTCGGACGGGTCGTGGAGCCGTCCCAGGTCGAGGCGCCCGCCCACGACCGCGTCCTCGACGTCGTGCACCGAGTAGCTGATGTCGTCGGCGAGGTCCATGACCTGCGCCTCCATGCACCGCACACCGCGGGGCGCTCCGAGGCGCAGCCAGTCGAACACCGGCTCGTCGTCGGCGTACACACCGAACTTGTGCGTCGACCCGCCGTCGGGCTTCGCCGGTCCCTGGCCGAACCGCCACGGGTACTTGACGCTCGCGTCGAGGCTCGCCCGCGTCAGGTTGAGACCGACCGGCCGGCCGTCGTCCGTGAAGATCTTCGGCTCCAGCCGCGTGAGCAGGCGCAACGTCTGGGCGTTCCCCTCGAAACCGCCGATGTCGCGCGCGACGTCGGCGAGCGCCCGCTCCCCGTTGTGCCCGAACGGCGGGTGCCCGAGGTCGTGCGTGAGGCACGCCGTGTCGACGAGGTCGGGGTCGCACCCGAGCGCACGGCCCATCTCGCGGCCGACCTGAGCGACCTCGAGCGAGTGCGTGAGCCGTGTACGCACGAAGTCGTCGCTGCCGGGACCGAGCACCTGCGTCTTCGCGCCGAGCCGGCGCAGCCCCGACGAGTGCACGACGCGCGCACGGTCCCGCTCGAACGGCGTGCGCGCCTTCGACTTGGGCTGCTCGACGAACCAGCGCTCGGTGTCGGCGTCGGTGTACGACGCCGTCCCCTCCTCCCCCGGCGCGGGCCGTGGGAACGACCCGACCACGGTCGGGTCGAAGGCCTCCTGCTCGAACGTCTGCACGGGCACAGCGTAACGAGCACCGCCTGCCCGAGCCCCGTACCGCTCGCGGATCCGTCGAGAAGTGGGTGTCGGCCCCTCTTTCGGGCAGATCAGGGGCGGATGCTCACTTCTCGGCAGGCACCGCTGCGGTGCCCCGGTAGACCGCGGTACGCAGCTCGCGCTCCCAGGCGTCGGCCGTCGGCATGCCGATCTCGTGGGCGACGGCGATCTCGGCCTCGACGTCGTACGGGACCCGGACGTGCTGGAGCGAGAACGGCGCGGGCTCGGGCGAGTCGGGCACGCCCTCGAGGATCGCGTACACCGGGGTGGGCTCGTCGAGCGGGTTGCCGACGCTGCCCGTGTTGAACAGCGTCCGACCGCCGTACGTCTCGACGTAGGCGTCGTGCACGTCGCCGTATCCCACGACCGTGGGCTCTGGTCCCGGTCCGGTGAGGTCGGTCGCGGCGAACATGCCCGCGAACTCGTCGGGCGTGTGGTGGAAGTGCACCTTGGTGTGCACGTTCGCCGCCGAGGCGTGGAACAGCCGGACCCGGCGCCCGCTGAGCAGCAGGTCGTGGCTCAGCGGGAGGCCGCCGACCAGGTCGAGCTGGTCCGGCCGGAGCTCGTCACGCCACCAGACGTGCTCGGGGACGCCGTCGTCAGCGGTCCGCGGCAGGAAGTCCTCCCAGTTGCCGCGCACGTTCACGTCGCAGACCTCGACGCACCGCTCGACGACCGCGCTCCCCCGCGGCCCCTTGCCGACCATGTCGCCGAGGTTGACGATCCGCGTCACGCCCCGCGACATGGCGTCGGCCAGCACCGCCTCGAGCGCCGACAGGTTGCCGTGGACGTCGGACAGGATCGCGATGCGCTCGGCGGACACGCAGCGATCCTGGCACGCGGGTCGTACCCGCGTCGACAGTGCCGAGACGTGAGGATCCGCCTCAGTGCAGCCGCCAGACCCCAACTCCGGGGCCGTCGCCCGCGAGGGACCACGCGGCGTCGGAAGTGCTCGGGTCACGGTCCGCCACGGACAGCGGGAGCGTGCCGTGCAGGTGCTCGACCTCGCGCGCACCACCCACCACCGCGGGGTGCAGCCGGACGCCGGGCCACGGGGCACGCGCGACGGCGACCAGGACACGCTCGTCGGGCGTCTCGCGCAGGTAGACGAGCGCGTCGTCGTCCGCGTGGACCCAGCGCAGGCCACCGTGTCGTAGCGCGTCGGACCCGCGGCGCACGGCGATGAGCGAGCGGTAGAGCTCGAAGGTCGCGGAGTCCCAGCGCGACGAGTCGTCGTCCCACGGCATCGTCGCGCGCGCGTGCTCGCCGTTGAGACCCGTGAGCCCCACCTCGTCGCCGGCGAAGATCACCGGCGTGCCCGGGTAGGTGAGCAGGAGCGTCGCCGCGACCTCCACGAGCTCGCGCGAGCCGACGATGGAGCGCAGGCGCGGGGTGTCGTGCGACCCGAGCATGTTCCACTGGCACGCGGTGACGCGCCACGGGTGCACGGCGTCGAAGTCGCGCATCGTCGCGACGACGGACCGTCCGCCCCGCCGCGGCGTGCGCACCGGCAGCCCGAGGTACGGCACCGAGGAGTCGGTCGGCGACAACCACGTCCACACCGGCCGCGTGAACGCCGAGTAGTTCATGTTCGCGTGCCAGCCCTCGCCCGTGAGGTCGCCCGTGGCGTCGTGGAAGTGCTCGGCGACGAGCGCGGCGTCGGGGTTGATCGCCGCCATCGTGGCGCGCAGCGTGCGCGCGACCTCGAGCGTCCGGTCCTCCGCGCCGTAGCGACCGGTCATGTTCGCGACGTCGATCCGCCACCCGTCGAGGCCGAAGGGTTCGCGCAGGTAGCGCCCGACGACGGACCCGGGGCCGTCGATCATGCGCGCCCCCAGCTCGGCCGAGCCGTACGACAGCTTCGGCAGGGACGCGTGCTCGAGCCAGCCGACGTAGCCCGGGTCGCCGTCGGTCCAGTAGTAGAAGTCCCGCTCCGGGGCGTCGGGGTCCGCGACGGCCCGGGTGAACCACTCGTGGCCGGCGCCCGTGTGGTTCGTCGTCAGGTCGCCCATGACGCGCAGCCCGCGCGCGTGCGCGGCACGGACCAGCGACACGTACGCCGCGTCGCCCCCGAGGAGCGGGTCGACGTGGTCGAACGTGCTCGCGTCGTAGCGGTGGTTGGACCTCCCCGGGAAGACCGGCGTCGTGTACAGCGTCGTGACGCCGAGGGCGACGAGGTGGTCGAGGCGCTCCTCGATGCCCGCGAGGTCGCCCCCGTAGTGCTGGACGCCGACGTCCGGTCCCGAGCCGAGGGGCTCGTCCTCCCACGCGGCGGGCACGGCCCAGGCCGGCAGCGGGCGGTCGTCGGCCGCGGCGGACCGCGCGAACCGGTCGGGGAAGACCTGGTACACGACGCCGTCGGACATCCAGTCCGGGGCCGGCTCGTGGACGGTGAGGCGGAAGTCCGCGGCGTCGGGCACGTCGCGGTCCCACACCCCGCGCCCGTTGAGCCAGCGGTAGCCGCCCGCTCCGCCCGGCGTCTCGTCGCCGGCGGTCTCGAGGAAGAAGCGGTAGCTCGTCACCGGGTTGTGGACCAGGACGTCGGCGACGTACCAGTCGTCGTGCTCGTCGGAGCGGTCGAGCCGCGCCGGGGACATGCGCGGCTCGCCGTCGCGGACGGTGCGCAGCCAGACGCCGGTCACCCCGGCCACGTGCGGGACACGCACGCGGACCTCGACGGTCTCCCCGAGGGCGGGCGTGCCCGCGGGGACGTACAGCGCGGACCCGTCGTGGTGCGGGAGAGGTGCCGCGGCGTCGGGCACCCCTGGTGCCCCAGGCGTTCCGGGCACCGCCTCAGCCCTTGACCGACCCGGCGGTGAGCCCGCCGACGATGTACTTCTGCAGGTAGAGGAACAGGGCGAGCACGGGCAGCGCGGAGATGACCGCGCCCGCGGTGAACAGGCCCCAGTTGGCCTCGCGCAGCGACGACACCCAGCCGTACAGCCCGACCGCGAGCGTCCACTGGCTCTCCGAGCTCAGCACGATGCGCGCGATGATGAACTCGCCGAACGTGCTGATGAAGGACAGCAGCGCGACGACCGCGAGGATCGGGGCCACGAGCCGCAGGATGATCGTCCAGTAGATCTGGCTGTGCGTCGCGCCGTCGATCTTCGCCGCCTCGTCGAGCTCGCGCGGGACCGTGTTGAAGAACCCGTACATGAGGAACGTGTTCACCCCGAGCGCGCCGCCGAGGTACACCGCGATGAGCGCGATCTTGCTGTTGAGGCCGAGCGCCGGCACGACGTCCCCGAGGCCGAGCAGGAGCAGGAAGATCGCGACGAAGGCGAGCATCTGCGGGAACATCTGGATGATGAGGAGCGAGGTCAGCCCGCCACGACGTCCGACGAACCGGAATCGTGAGAACGCGTACGCCGCCGCCGCTCCCATGAGGACGGTGCCGACCGACGTCGCGACGGCGATCACGAGCGTGTTGGCCATCCACGTCCAGAACATCGTGGTGCCGAGCTCGGCGTAGTTCGCACCGCTCACGTCGGAGAAGAGCGTGTTGGACCCGGTGAGGGTGCCGCCCTCGGACAGCGACGCGGACAGCACGTAGACGAGCGGGAACGCCGCGAACACGACGGCGACCACGCCGACGACGTGCCGCCAGCCGAGCTCGGTGAACCAGCGGCGCGGGCTCATGCGCTGGCGCGCCGGCAGCGGGCGCGGGGTGCGCGCCGCGGTGGGAACGGAGGTGGACGGGGTCGTCACCATGTCAGCTGAACTCCTCGAGCTTGCGCGTGCTCCGGAACGCCAGGGCGGAGATGGTGCCCACGATCACGAAGATGACGATCGACAGTGCGCTCGCGAGACCGAAGTCCTTCGAGGCCGACCCGTCCACGCCCGAGACCGAGTAGACCATCGAGATCAGGATGTCGGTGTGCCCGAGCGGCACCGAGGCGTCGGCGAACCGTGGACCGCCGCCGGTGAGCATGTAGATCAGGGTGAAGTTGTTGAAGTTGAAGGCGAACGACGAGATGAGCAGCGGCGCCGTCGCGACGAGCAGCAGCGGCAGGGTGATGGACCGCCAGGTCCGCCACCGTCCCGCGCCGTCGATCTTGGCGGCCTCCATCACGTCGGACGGCAGCGACTGCAACGCACCCGTGCAGATGAGGAACATGTACGGGAAGCCGAGCCACAGGTTCACGGCGAGGACCGACAGCTTCGCGAGGAACGGATCGGTGAGCCAGGGGATCTCGGCGCCGCCGAGCAGGACCTGGTTGATGTACCCGAACCGGGTGTTGAGCATCCCCGACCACAGCAGCGCGGCGAGGAAGCCCGGGATGGCGTACGGCAGGATCATCAGCGTCCGGTAGAACCTCCGGCCCCGCAGCCGCGTGTCGTTGAAAACGATCGCCAGGAAGAGCCCGAGCAGGAACGTCGTCACGACCGAACCGATCGCGAAGACGAAGGTCCACGCGAGGATCTTGACGAACGGCTCGGCGTACCGGCTGTCGGAGAAGGCCGTGGAGAAGTTGGCGAAGCCCACCGGTACGCGCCAGCCGACCGCCAGGGTCGTGCCGTCGGCCGCCTCGAACTGGCCGTCGTCGTTCGGGGTGTACGTGGTCCCGGTGGACGTGTCGGTCATGGTGTCCGACGCCGCGTCGTACTCGAGCACGGAGGTGTACACGTAGCCGGTGCGCGCGTCCGTGGTGCGGATCGACCCGTCCTCCGGGTCCTCGGACACCGGGACGCGCAGGTCGGTGACCTCGTCCTGGCGCTGGAGGATCTCCTGCCGGTCCACGACCGTGAACCCGGGGACCGCGGTCGCCCGGCCGTCGTCGACGGTGGCGTCGTCCTGCACGGACAGCGGCTGCTCGGCGGTACCCGCCTCGACCGTGCCGTCCGCTCCCACGACGGCGAACCCCAGCGTGTCACCGTCCTCGACCACGGTCAGCGGGAGCGACAGCGAGCCCTCCACGCGGCGCTCGTTCTGCACGAGCAGGGCCTCGATCGCCTGCTCCTTGGTGCCGTTGTGCCCGGTCCCGTAGTTGGTGAACGCGACGTAGCCGGTGTAGGCGACGACGAAGATCTGGTAGACGAGGAGGAACGCGAGCCCGGGCAGGATGTACTTCAGCGGCAGCGCGCGCCGCGAGAAGTACACCCAGTTCGCCGCGACGAGCAGAGCGAGCGACGCGGCGAGGACGCCGTACGACCCCGCGGTCCAGGCGGACCACACGACGTAGACGCCGAGCGCGTCGACGACAGCCATGAGCGCGAGCTTGGCGAAGAAGCCCGGGCCGTAGTTCCGCGCGTGGGACGAGTCGCGACGGTGCACCGTGCGCGGGCCGTCGGGTGGTTCGACACCGTCGCTCGTCCCGACGCTCGCGTCGGTCGTGGTGACCTGGGGGGCAGACATCGTTCCTCCGAGAGGTGCAGCGACGGCGACGCGGTGCGCGACGGCGTCGAGAGGGCCGGGACCGGTGGACGCCCGCCACTCGCGCGGAGGGGCGGGCGTCCGTGCGTTCGACGGGTCAGGCGTCGATCGCACCCTGGATGTCGGAGATCATCTTGTCCCAGGTGGGGACCGGGTCGGCACCGCTGACGATCGCCGCCTCGGTCACGCCCCAGAAGCTCCAGACCGACGCCATCTCGGGGATCGACGGCATCGGGACGGCCTCGGCACCCACGTCGCGGAAGCCCGCGACGATCGGGTCGGCCGCCGCAGCGGCGTCGGACGCGGCGGTCAGCGCCGGCGGACGGCCGCCCGCCTCGTACAGCGCGGTCTGCGCGTCCTCGCTCGACATGTAGTTCACGAGGAAGTCGTTGGCGACGATCGCGTTGTCGCTCTCGGCGCTCAGGTAGAAGCCCTGGACCCCGACGAACGGCTGTGCGGGCTGGTCACCCGCGGTCGGGATCGGGTCGATCGAGAGGTCGAGCCCCTCGAACGACTCGATCATCCAGGGGCCGCCGACGATGAAGGGCGACTCGCCCTTCTTGAACGCCTCGACGGCGATGTCGTACGTCGTGTCCTGGCTGAGGTTGCCCGCCTTGCCCTGCTCGCCGAGCCACTCGGCGTACGCCTGGCCCTCGGGCCCGCCCATGGCGAGCTCGGAGGAGTAGCTGCCGTCCTCGTTCTGCTCGAACACCGGGGCGCCGAACGACGTCTGGAAGGGGTAGTGCGTGTAGGGGTCGCCCTTGTCGCCGTCCGACTGGACGAGGATCGGGAACTTCGTCCCGGCTGCCTCGCCCGCCGCGATCGCGTCGTCCCAGGTCGCCGGCGCCGCGTCCGCGAGCGCGGTGTTGCGGATGAGGGCGATGTTCTCGATCGCGTAGGGCAGGCCGTAGACCTGACCGTCCTGCGTGAACGCCTGGATCGAGACGTCCTCGAACTCGGCGGCCTTGTCGCCGAGCTCGAGCGGGGCGACGACGCCGTTGGTCGTGAGCTCGCCGAGCCAGTCGTGGGCGCCGACGGTGATGTCCGGCCCCTCGCCGGTGGGGACCTGCGCGAGGAAGTCGGCGCGGATCTCCTCGAAGTTCTTGAGGACGACGTCGACGGTCGTGCCGGACTCCTCCTCGAAGGACTCGGCCGCCGCGGTCACGGCGTCCTGTCGGGTCTCGTCGACCCAGACGGTGAGCGAACCGCCGGACGCCGTGTCCTGCGCGCTGGGCTCGTCGGTGGTCTCGTCGCCGGACCCACCGGACGAGCAGGCGGCGAGCGCCAGCGTCGTGGTCAGCGCGGCGGCGAGAAGGATGCTCCGTCGCATCAGAGGTCACTCCCAGGGTGTGCACGTGCGATGGCCGCCGTCGGATCGCACCGACCTTGGCCCTGATGCGATGACCGTAGAGCGCCGGATGACAGAGTGCAAGTCGTTGCGGTAACTTTCATGCAACGTCTTACAACGGTGCCCGACGGCGCCATCCACCTCCCCGGTCGGCCCGCTCGTCCACGTGGACCAGCGGCTCCCGGACCGGACGACCAGGACGAGGAGGTCCGGTGTCGCCTACGCTTCCACACGTGCGCACCCGTCTCAGCGATCTCGCCACCCAGGCCGGCGTCTCCACGGCGACGGTCTCCCGCGTGCTCAACGGCAAGCCTGGGGTCGCGAGCGAGACGCGCCAGGCCGTGCTCGCGGCGCTCGACGTGCTCGGCTACGAGCGCCCGTCCACGCTGCGCACCCGGTCTGCGGGTCTTGTCGGCCTCGTGGTCCCGGAGCTGACGAACCCCGTCTTCCCGGCGTTCGCCCAGACCATCGAGTCGATGCTCTCCGAGCACGGGTACACGCCGCTGCTGTGCACCCAGTCCCCCGGGGGGACCACGGAGGACGACTACGTCGAGATGCTCATGGACCACGGTGTCGACGGCATCGTGTTCGTGTCCGGCCTGCACGCCGACACCCAGGCGAGCCACGAGCGCTACGAGCGGCTGCGTTCGCGAGGCATCCCGATCGTCCTCGTCAACGGCTTCGCCGAGGGCGTCGACGCGCCGTTCATCTCCCCCGACGACGTCGCGAGCGCCGAGCTCTCGGTGCGCCACATGGTGTCGCTCGGGCACCGCCGGATCGGCCTCGCGATCGGACCCGAGAGATTCGTCCCGGCGCAGCGCAAGGTCGCCGGGTTCGTGGAGGCTCTCGTCCGGCACGGGCTCGCCGCGGACGTCGACGAGGCGCGCGAGCACATCGTGACCACGCTGTACACGGTCGAGGGCGGGCAGGCCGCCGGCGGCGAGCTCATCGCGTCCGGACACACGGCCATCGTGTGCGGGTCCGACCTCATGGCGCTCGGGGCGATCCGCGCCGCCCGTGCCCGCGGCCTCGTCGTGCCGGACGACGTCTCCGTGGTCGGGTACGACGACTCCCCGCTCATCGGCTTCACCGATCCGCCGCTGACCACGGTGCGCCAGCCCGTGGCGTCCATGGCGCACGCGGCGATCAGCGCGCTCCTCACCGAGATCCAGGGTGACCGAGCACCACGCACCGAGCTGCTGTTCCAGACGGAGCTCATCGTGCGCGAGTCGACCGGCGCAGCGCCCACCGCCTGACGCGCACGGACGTCTCCGACCGACGACCCGCCGCTGGGTCGACCCGGACCGACGGGCCCGACGTCGACCCTCCACGACCTGACCGCAAGCGCTTACACTCGACAGCGGAGTCGGCGCACCCGTTCCACCCACCACCCCGAGACCGCACGTGAGGACTCCAGCTCGATGACTCGTATCGATTCGACCCCGCCCGCCACCACGGACGACACCCTCCTCGCCACCGGCGATCTCGTCCACGGCGGACCGGCCGGCGCCGCCGAGTGGTGGCGGGACGCCGTGATCTACCAGGTGTACCCGCGCTCGTTCGCGGACGGCGACGGCGACGGGATCGGCGACCTGCCCGGCGTCACCTCGAAGCTCGACCACCTCGCCGAGCTGGGCGTCGACGCCGTCTGGCTGAGCCCCTTCTACCGCTCGCCCCAGAAGGACGCCGGCTACGACGTGGCCGACTACCGCGACGTCGACCCGCTGTTCGGCACGCTCGCCGACTTCGACGAGCTCCTCACCCAGGCGCACGCACGCGACATCCGGGTGATCGTCGACCTCGTCCCCAACCACACCTCCGACCAGCACGCGTGGTTCCAGGAGGCGCTGGCCTCGGTCGAGGGGTCCCCGGAGCGGGCGCGGTACGTCTTCCGCGAGGGTGCGGGCACCCATGGGGAGCTCCCCCCGAACAACTGGCAGTCCATCTTCGGCGGGCCCGCCTGGACCCGCGTGACCGCGGGCGCCGGCGCGCACCAGGTCACCGGCGCGACCGACGAGGCGCCCGGGCAGTGGTACCTGCACCTCTTCGACTCCTCCCAGCCCGACCTGGACTGGCAGAACCCCGAGGTCCGCGCGGACTTCGAGGACGTGCTGAGGTTCTGGCTCGACAAGGGTGTGGACGGGTTCCGCGTCGACGTGGCGCACGGCATGATCAAGGCCGACGGGCTGCCCGACTGGGACGGCACCGTCTCGATGGTCGACGGCTCCGAGGGGCCGGGCGGCGCCGCGGCCGAGGACGGCACCGACCCGGGCGCGCCCGAGGACGGTTCCACAGGTGCGGGCAACTCCGGGCCGATGTTCGACCAGGACGGCGTGCACGAGATCTACCGCGCGTGGCACCGCGTGCTCGCAGGGTACGACGGCGACCGGGCCCTCGTCGCCGAGGCCTGGGTCGAGCCCCTGTCCCGCCTCGCCCGCTACGTGCGACCGGACGAGATGCACCAGGCCTTCAACTTTTCCTTCCTCACCACGCCCTGGTCCGCCGCACCGCTGCGCACCGTCGTCGCCGCCTCGCTGCGTGCCAACGACGAGGTCGGGGCCCCCACCACGTGGGTCCTGTCCAACCACGACGTCGTGCGGCACGCATCTCGCCTGGGTCTCACCGACCCGGGTCTGCGGCCGAACGGCATCTTCGCCCACGAGCCGCAGCCCGACGAGGACCTCGGCCTGCGCCGCGCCCGCGCCGCCTCGCTGCTCATGCTCGGGCTGCCGGGGTCGTCGTACCTCTACCAGGGCGAGGAGCTCGGCCTGCCCGAGCACACCGCCCTGCCCGACGACGTGCGCGAGGACCCCGCGTTCTTCCGCACGCAGGGCGCCGAGGCGGGCCGCGACGGGTGCCGCATCCCGCTCCCCTGGTCCGCGGGCGCGCCCGGTCTCGGGTTCGGCCCGACGGGGAAGACCTGGCTCCCCCAGCCCGAGTCCTACGCCCGCTACGCGGCAGACGCCCAGCGCGGCGTGGACGGCTCCACCTTCGAGACGTACCGCGGGGCCCTGGCCGTGCGGCGCGCCGAGGCGCTCGGCACGGGCACCCTCGCGTGGGTGGACGCCTACGCCGGGTCGACGTCCGTCGTCGCGTTCCGCAACCGCGACGTCGTCGTCCTCGCCAACCTCGGGAGCGACCCCGTCGTGCTGCCGCACGGGAGCGAGGTCCTCGTGGCGTCGGGACCGCTCGTGACGGACCGGTCCGCCGACCCGCAGGTGCGGGTCCCGTCCGACACGACCGTCTGGGTCCGCGGCCACTGACCAGTGCGCCCGACGGCGGACGGCGTGGCCACCTCCGGGTGCCACGCCGTCCGGCGTCCAGCCGGGTTCGATCCCGTGGTGCCCCCGGATCTCCGACATCGCCGGGGTCCGTCGAACCCCAGGGTCCCGATGTCGACGCCCCTGCCATCACTCCGTCCACCGAACGCGCGAGCCCCTGGGATCGCCCGGTGCGGATCCGGGCAATGGCGCGAACGAGCCCGACCGGGACGTCTCCCCTGGCCAGCGGGGCTGGCGCGGCGAGACATCTCAGCCGTGCGCCGTCGTCCCGGTCTCGAAGGTGACCCGGAGCACCGTCTCGGACGTCCCCTCGTCGTCCAGGCAGGCGGGTGAGCACACCACCGCACCTGGTGCGACGGCCCTCCACCAGGTACCCACGACGTCGACCAGGATCAACGCTTCCGCGCACCGAGCCGACCGGCACCCCGCGCTCGCGGGCCACGTCCGCGGCGATCTCCCCGGCGGACCGAGCGGACGGCCCGGCATCGAGCTCACGCCCCGCACCGGCTGCGACCTCCCGCCCGGCGCGAGCCCGGTGCGCCTCCTCGACGAGGTCGACGACGGCGGACCGCAACGGCGGGCAGTCCGCGAGCGCCACGAAGTCGGGCGGGGCGCCGATCGCCTCGTGCTGCGTCGCGCGCTCGCGCACCCACGCGAGGAACGGCGCCTCACCCCGGGGCGACTCCTCGACCTGGCCCGCCGCCTCGTGCACGACCGCCGCACTCCACCACCCGGCCCAGCGTGCCGCGGCCAGGGGACGCGCGGCGTCGGGCAGGAGGGACGAGCGGTCCGGCGGGCGGTGGACCAGCGGCGGCGGGAGCAGCTCGTCACCGCCGTCGCCCCCGTCGAGCCGGAGGGCGTCCCGGAACCACACGAGGTCGTCGAGGCCGCCCGAGGACACGGACAGCCGCCACGACGCACTGCCGGCGAACCGCATCTCGCACCCCCTGCCGCAGGAACCGGGCCGGTCAGCCGCCGGAGACGCTCAGCTCGGCGTCGCGCAGCCGCTCGGCGAACGCGCCGTCGAGCTCGCGAGAGTCGAGCCAGCCGTAGGGCAGGTGCGGCTGCTTGGGCGACCCGGCGCGACCGCGCTGCCCCTCGGCGGCCTCGCCGGGGTACGGCGCGTCGAGGTCGAGCGCGTCGAGCAGGCCGCGCAGGTCGGCCAGGGTCGAGTTCAGGGCGAGCGCGCGGCGCGCATCGCCGCCCACCGGGTAGCCCTTGAGGTACCAGGCCATGTGCTTGCGCAGGTCGCGCATGCCCTTGCCCTCGTCCCCGTCGAAGAACTCGATCATGAGCTCGCCGTGCCGGTAGATCGTGTCGGCGACCTCGCGCAGACCGGGCTGCACGCGCTCCGGGCGACCGGCGAAGGCCGCGGCGAGGTCCGCGAAGAGCCACGGGCGGCCCTGGCAGCCGCGCCCGACGACGACGCCGTCGCACCCGGTCTCGGTGACCATCCGGATCGCGTCCTCGGCGGACCAGATGTCGCCGTTGCCCAGCACGGGCACGTGCTTCACCGTCTCCTTGAGCCGCGCGATCGCCGACCAGTCCGCGGTGCCCGAGTAGTGCTGGGCCGCGGTGCGCGCGTGCAGCGCGATCGACGCGACGCCGGCGTCCTGCGCGATCAGCGCCGCCTCGAGGTAGGTCAGGTGGTCGTCGTCGATGCCCTTGCGCATCTTCACCGTCACCGGCACCCCGTACGGACGAGCGGCCGCGACGGCCTCGCGCACGATCGCGGTGAACAGGTCCCGCTTCCACGGCAGCGCCGCTCCCCCGCCGCGGCGCGTCACCTTGGGCACGGGGCAGCCGAAGTTGAGGTCGACGTGGTCGGCCCGGTCCTCGGCGGCGATGATCCGCACGGCCTCGCGCACCGTGGCCGGGTCGACGCCGTACACCTGCGCCGAGCGCGGGCGCTCGTCCTCGCCGAACGTCACGATCCGCAGCGCCTCGGGGTTGCGCTCGACCAGCGCGCGACTGGTCACCATCTCCGCGACGTACAGGCCCGGGTGCTCGCCCGTGCTCGCCCCGGCCTCGCGGCAAAGGGTGCGGAACGCGGTGTTGGTGACGCCCGCCATGGGCGCCAGCTCGACGGGGGTGTCGATCGTGTGGGGCCCGATCTGCAGGGGCGGAAGGACACGCGTGCCCGTCGCCGCGGGCTGCTGCTCGGTCATGATGCTCACCCGGCTATTCTCGCACCCGCCCCGCACAGGCCTCTCGACGTGCGAGCACGCGCCGACCGTGGTGAGGTCCTCTGGTCGGCATTTCGGCCGACATATGGACGAAAGGAACATCATGCCTCTCTGGCTGATCCTCGTGATCGTCGGCGTCGTGCTGCTCATCCTCGGTGTGGCGATCGAAGCCGCGAAGATCCTCCTCTGGATCGGGATCGCGATCCTGGTCGTGAGCCTCGTGATCGCGGTGCTGAACCGGGGCAAGAGCGCGGCGAAGAAGATCTAGCGCGCGGCAGCAGGGGGATCTCCGCCTGACGGAGGCACAGGGAGGGCGGGGCAGCAGCCCCGCCCTCCGCTCGTCCCCGGGGCGCCGAGCGGCCTCGCCGCCGCGCCCCGCACGAAAGGAAGCTCCATGGCTCTCTGGCTCGTCCTCATCATCGCCGGGCTCGCGGCGCTCGTCCTCGGCCTCACCGGCATCTTCGGAGCGGTCGGCGGCGTCCTGACCTGGGGCGGCGTCATCGCGATGGTCGTCGGGGTCGTGCTCGTGGTGCTCGGACGCGGGAACCGCACGGTCGGCAGCTGACCTCGACGACCGAGGGGGCGGCGCCGTGGCGCCGCCCCCTCCGTCGTCTTCCGTCGATCCCGTCGTCCGTCAGGCCCCGAGCAGGTGCCCGCCCAGGTACTCGGAGACCTTGTCGAGAGCGACACGCTCCTGCGCCATCGAGTCACGGTGACGGATCGTCACGGCCTGGTCGTCGAGCGTGTCGAAGTCGACCGTGATGCAGAACGGCGTACCGATCTCGTCCTGGCGGCGGTAGCGGCGGCCGATCGCGCCGGCGTCGTCGAAGTCGACGTTCCAGTGCTTGCGCAGCTCCGTCGCGAGGTCCTTCGCCTTGGGCGAGAGCTGCTCGTTGCGGCTCAGCGGGAGCACCGCGGCCTTGACGGGCGCGAGACGGTGGTCCAGGCGCAGGACGGTGCGCTTGTCGACGCCGCCCTTCGCGTTGGGTGCCTCGTCCTCGCTGTACGCCTCGACGAGGAACGCCATGAGCGAGCGGGTGAGACCCGCGGCCGGCTCGATGACGTACGGGACCCACCGCTCGTTCTTCGTCTGGTCGAAGTACGACAGGTCCTTCCCCGAGTGCTCCGCGTGGGTCTTCAGGTCGAAGTCCGTGCGGTTCGCGATGCCCTCGAGCTCACCCCACTCGGACCCCGAGAAGCCGAAGCGGTACTCGATGTCGACCGTGCGGGTCGAGTAGTGCGACAGCTTCTCCTTCGGATGCTCGAACAGCCGCAGGTTGTCGCGCGCGATCCCCAGGTCGACGTACCAGTCGGTACGCGCGTCGATCCAGTACTGGTGCCACTCCTCGTCCGTGCCGGGCTCGACGAAGAACTCCATCTCCATCTGCTCGAACTCGCGCGTGCGGAAGATGAAGTTCCCCGGCGTGATCTCGTTGCGGAACGACTTGCCGATCTGTCCGATGCCGAACGGGGGCTTCTTGCGGCTGGCACCCATCACGTTCGCGAAGTTCACGAAGATGCCCTGCGCCGTCTCGGGGCGCAGGTAGTGCAGCCCCGACTCGTCCTCGACCGGGCCGAGGTGCGTCTTGAGCATCATGTTGAAGTCGCGCGGCTCGGTCCACTGCCCGCGGGTCCCGCAGTTGGGGCACGCGATCTCGGCGAGGCCGCCCTCGGGCGCTCGGCCCTTCTTCTCCTCGAACTCCTCGATCATCTGGTCCTCGCGGAACCGCTTGTGGCACGAGAGGCACTCGGTGAGCGGGTCCGTGAAGACGCCGACGTGGCCGGAGGCGACCCAGACCTGGCGGGGCAGGATGACGGACGAGTCGAGTCCGACGACGTCGTCACGGCTCGTGACCGTGGAGCGCCACCACTGCTTCTTGATGTTCTCCTTGAGCTCGGTCCCGAGGGGCCCGTAGTCCCAGGCGGAGCGCGTACCTCCGTAGATCTCACCCGAGGGGAAGACGAACCCGCGCCGCTTGGCGAGGGAGACGACGGCGTCGAGTCGGGCGGTCGGTGAGGGCGCTGCGGCCACGGTCATCACTCCTGGTGCTCACGGCCCCGCACGTGGCTCGTGGGGGCTGGACGGGTGGGACGGGCGCCCGGACGGGCGCCGACCGACCAGCGTACCCCGCGTGACGCGAGCCACCCCGAACGGTTTTGACATTCATTCTCACTAAGGCGGAGACTGGTCCCTATGCCGATCTCCCCCGCCCCGCGCCGTCGTGCACGCGTCGCCGCCGCCACCCTCGCCGCGCTCGCCGGCACCGCGCTCGTCGCCGGGTGCTCGTCCGCGGGTGCGGGCGCCGACGACGCCGACGACGGAAAGCTCCAGGTGCTCGCGTCGTTCTACCCCCTGCAGTACGTCGCCCAGCAGGTCGGCGGCGACCACGTCGCGGTCGACAACCTCACCCCGCCCGCCGCGGAGCCGCACGACCTCGAGCTCGCCCCCGCCCAGGTGCGCGCGATCGGCGACGCCGACCTCGTCGTCTACCTCTCGGGCTTCCAGCCCGCCGTCGACGAGGGCGTCACCCAGCGCGCCCCGGAGCACGTCGTCGACGCGGCCGGAGCTGCCCACCTCGAGGCGCACCCCGACGGCGAGGACGCCCCCGACGAGGGGGCGCACGACGGCGAGGACGCGCACGACGCTGACGACGGGCACGACCACGGCACGCTCGACCCGCACTTCTGGCTGGACCCGACGAGGCTCGCCGCCGTCGGCGACGAGGTCGCCGCGGAGCTCGCGGCGGTCGACCCCGAGAACGCCGACGAGTACGCCGCCAACGCGGACGCCCTCACCGCGTCGCTCGGCGACCTCGACACGGAGTACGCCGAGGCGCTGGCACCCTGCGCCGGCGCGACGCTCGTCACCTCCCACGAGGCGTTCGGCTACCTCGCCGAGCGCTACGACCTCTCCCAGGTCGGCATCTCCGGGATCGATCCCGAGGCGGAGCCCTCGCCGGCGCGCCTGCGTGAGGTCGGCGACGTCGTGCGCGCCGAGGGCGTCACCACGCTCTACTTCGAGACCCTCACCAGCCCGAAGGTCACCCAGACGCTCGCGGACGACCTCGGCGTCGACGCCGCCGTGCTCGACCCGATCGAGAGCCTCGCCGACGGTGCGACGGACTACCGTGAGGTCATGGAGTCCAACCTCGACGCGCTCACCTCCGGGCTCGTGTGCGCATGAGTGCGGCACCGTCCGGCTCGTCGTCGCCCGGCGCGCTCGTCTCCGCCCGCGGCGTGCGGGTCACCCTCGGCGGCAGCGAGATCCTGCGCGGGATCGACCTCGACGTCCGGGCCGGAGAGGTCGTCGCCCTCCTCGGTGCCAACGGGAGCGGGAAGTCGACTCTCGTCCGCTCGCTCGTCGGGATCGTGCCGCTCGCGGAGGGTTCCGTCGAGCTCTTCGGTGAGCCGCTCGGTCCGCGCGTGCCGTGGCCTCGGCTCGGGTACGTGCCGCAGCGGGTCGCCGCGCCGTCGGGCATGCCCTCGACCGCGTCCGAGGTCGTCGCCTCCGGCCTGCTGAGCCGCACCCGGCTGCGCCTGCCGCGCGACTGGCGGGTCCGGTCCGAGGCGGCGCTCGAGCTCGTCGGGCTCGCCGACCGCGCGGGCAGCACGACGTCCGAGCTCTCCGGCGGGCAGCAGCAGCGCGTGCTCATCGCCCGCGCGCTCGTGCGCGAGCCCGACCTGCTCGTCCTCGACGAGCCGGTCGCCGGCGTCGACGCACCCAGCCAGGACGCGTTCGCCGCCACCATGGCCCGACTCGTCGGCTCCGGGCTGACCGTGCTCGTCGTGCTCCACGAGCTCGGCGCCCTCGCGCCCCTCGTCGAGCGGGCCGTCGTGCTCCGTCACGGCCGCGTCGTGCACGACGGCGCGCCGCCGCGCCCGTCGGCGTCCCACGCGAGCGCCTCGCACCAGCACCTGCACCCGCACCAGCCCGACGAGGTCGCCACCGGCCCGAGCCTGGGGCTCGAGGACACCCTGTACCCCGACCGGACCGCCGGTCACGGATCGAGGACCGACTCATGATCGACGAGCTCTCGTTGATGTTCACCGACCCGCTCATGCAGCGGGCGCTGCTCGCCGCGCTCCTCGTCGGTGTCAGCGCCCCGGTCGTCGGCACCTATCTCGTCCAGCGTCGTCTTGCGCTGCTCGGCGACGGGATCGGCCACGTCGCGCTCACGGGCGTGGCGCTCGGGTGGCTCGTGGGTGCCGCCATGGGCGTCGTGCCGGACGACGCGCTCGCGATCCCCGGCGCGGTCGTCGCGGCCGTCGTCGGCGCCGTCGCGATCGAGATCGTGCGCGAGCGCGGCCGCACGAGCGGCGACCTCGCGCTCGCCATGCTCTTCTACGGCGGCATCGCCGGCGGCGTCCTGCTCATCGGCATCGCGGGAGGCTCCGCCGGGAGCCTCATGCAGTACCTGTTCGGCTCGATCTCGACGGTCACGTCGGCCGATCTCGTGCTGACGGTCGTGCTCGGCGCGATCATCCTGCTCGTCGGCATCGGCCTGCGCGCCGCACTCTTCTCCGTCAGCCACGACGAGGAGTTCGCGCGCGCGTCGGGCCTGCCGGTCCGCACGCTCAACATCGCCGTCGCGGTCGTCGCCGCCCTCACCGTGACCGTCGCCATGCGCGTCGTCGGGCTGCTGCTGGTGAGCGCACTCATGATCGTCCCGGTCGCCGTCGCCCAGCTCCTCACGCGCTCGTTCCGGCGCACCATGCTCGTCGCGTCGGTCGTGGGCGTGGTCGTGTGCCTCGTCGGTCTGACGATCACCTACTGGTACCCGTTGTCCCCCGGTGCGACGATCGTGGTGCTCGCGCTCGGGGCCTACCTGCTCGTCGCGCTCGTCCGTCCGCTCGTGCTGCGCCGTCGCCCGCGCACCCCCCACGACCCCCACCCGGACATCCCCGACGACCTCGACATCGACTCCCCGCCCGCGCGGGTCCGCACAGGCTCGGCCGCCGGAGGTGACTCGTGCAGCGCATGACCCGCCAGCGCACCGCCGTCGCCGATGCGCTCGACGAGCTCGACGACTTCCGCAGCGCCCAGCAACTGCACGAGCTCCTGCGCTCGCGCGGGGACACCGTCGGTCTCGCGACCGTCTACCGCACGCTGCAGAGCCTCGCGGACGGCGGGGAGGTCGACGTGCTGCGGACCGAGGAGGGCGAGAACCTCTACCGGCGCTGCGAGCGCCGTGAGCACCACCACCACCTCGTGTGCCGGACGTGCGGGCGCACGGTCGAGATCGACGGCCCGACCGTCGAGGCCTGGGCATCGCGCGTGGGCGACGCCCACGGGTTCACCGACATCCAGCACACCGTCGAGCTGTTCGGCACGTGCGCGGTGTGCGCGGCCGCAGGACCCGCGGTGCCCGGGCAGGACTGAGCGTGCCCGCAGCGCTCGACGACGCACCGTTCGCGGCCCTGTTCGCGTTCTTCTTCGCCGTCGTCCTCGTCCGCACCCAGGCCACGTACTGGGTCGCACGCCTCGTGACCGTCTGGACCCTGGACCGCACGCGCCCGGTCCGGCCCTGGGTCGCCCGGGCGCACGTCTGGCTCTCCGGGAGCTCGACGGCACGTGGCGTCGAGGTGCTGCAGCGCTGGGGGCTCGTCGCGGTTCCCGCCTCGTTCCTCGCGACCGGGACCAAGACCGTCGTCAACGCCGCGGCGGGCGTGGTCCGGATGCCCTTCGGGCGGTACCTGCCCGCGATGCTCCTCGGGTGCGCGATCCACGCGACCATCTACGCGACGGTCGGCTGGGCGGCATGGACCGCCGCCCTCGCCGCCGCCACCGGCTCCCCCTGGGTCGCCACCGCCCTCGCCCTGGTCGTCGTGGGCGCCGTCGCGCTCTTGGTCCTCGCCCGACGCCGGTCCGGCGCCGCCCGGTCCGGCAACGCCCGGGCCGTCGTCGACGCGAGCGCGACCGACGACCGATGAGTCCTCCGGCCCCGGCCGGTCCTGCGGGTATGACGACCTTTCTCCTCGTCCCCGGCGCGGGGGGCCATCCCGGGTACTGGGACCTCCTCGTCCCCGAGCTCACCAGGCGCGGGCACCGTCCCGTGGCCGTCGACCTGCCTCAGCACGACGAGCGTTACGACTGGGCGGCGCTCACCGACATCACGCTCGCCACGCTCGACGACGCCGGAGGGTCCGACGGACCACCGGTGGTCGTCGCGCAGTCGATGGGTGCCTATGTCGGTCCGCTGGTCGCCGCCCGCGTCCGGGTCCGGCTCCTCGTCCTCCTCAACCCGATGATCCCGCTGCCCGGGGAGACGGGAGCGGCCTGGTGGGAGGCGACCGGCCACGAGGCGGCGCGGGAGTCGGCCGGGCTCGGCCCGTTCGACCCCGACCGTGACTTCTTCCACGACGTGCCTGCCGACGTCAGGGCGCGCGTGCTCGCCGACGACGACCGGGCACCCTCCGCACGGTCGTTCGCCGATCCGTGGCCGGCCGGTACGTGGCCGGACGTGCCCACCGTCGTGCTCCAGGGTCGCGACGACCGCCTGTTCCCGCTCGAGCTCCAGCGCCGGGTCGCCCAGGAACGGCTCGGGCTGCCCGTGCAGGAGATGGCGGGCGGGCACCTCGTCGCCCTCAGCCGGCCGGCAGAGCTCGCCGACCGTCTCGACGCTCTCGTCCGCGAGCTGCCCCCCGAGGACGGCACGACCCGCTGACCGCCTGCGGCCCAGTGGGCCGGTCCCAGCCCGCCGGTCGGTCTCAGTCCGCCAGTCGGTCTCAGTCCGCCGGTCTCAGCCCGCCGAACCGACGGTGTCGACGGCTCCCCCGTACCGGCGGTCACGCCGCGCGAACTCCTCGACCGCGCGCCACAGGTGGCGCCGGTCGACGTCCGGCCACGGCTCGGGCAGGAAGACCAGCTCCGCGTACGCGGCCTGCCAGATCATGAAGTTCGACGTGCGCTGCTCGCCCGAGCTGCGCAGGAACAGGTCGACGTCGGGCAGGTCCGGCTCGTCCAGGTATCGCTGCACCGTGCGCTCGGTGACCTTCGACGGGTCGAGGCGACCCGCGGCCACCTCACGGGCGATCGCCGCCGCGGCGTCGGCGATCTCGGCACGCCCGCCGTAGTTCACGCACATCGTCAGGGTGCACACGTCGTTCCCGCGCGTCTGCTCCTCGGCGATCTCGAGCTCCTTGATCACCGAGGTCCACAGCCGCGGCCGACGGCCCGCCCAGCGCACGCGCACCCCCCACGAGTCCATCTCGTCGCGGCGGCGCCGGATCACGTCACGGTTGAACCCCATGAGGAAGCGCACCTCCTCGGGCGAGCGCTTCCAGTTCTCCGTCGAGAACGCGTACGCCGAGACGTGCTTCACGCCGATCTCGACGGCACCCGCGACGACGTCGAGCAGTGCCGCCTCCCCGGCCTCGTGCCCCGCCGTGCGCGGCAGGCCGCGCGCGTTCGCCCAGCGCCCGTTGCCGTCCATGACGACGGCGACGTGGTTCGGCACGAACTGCCGAGGGATGGCCGGCGGCCGAGCCCCGGAAGGATGCGGGTAGGGCGGGACGACGTCGGTCCGTGGCCGCGCCATCAGGCGCCCGCTCCCGCGTCCGCCACGGGGACGTCCCGCTCCACCATGCGCAGTGATCGCAACGTTCTCTCCAGGTGATATTGGCTGTACGCGGCCACGAGACCGCCGGCTTCCCTGCGGTGCCGCGTGTCGGACCCGTCCGCGGCCTCCCACTCGCCGGCGAGCAGCGCGGCCAGGAGGTCGAAGGTCTCGGGGGCGGGCGACGTCGACCCCGGGGGGCGGCAGCGCGAGCACACGGCGCCACCCTGAGCGACGGCGAACGCGCGGTGCGGTCCGGGCTCGCCGCAGCGTGCGCAGTCGGTGAACGACGGTGCCCACCCTGCGACGGCGAGCGCGCGCAGCAGGTACGAGTCCAGCACGAGCCCCGGCGCGTGCGCGTGCTCCGAGAGCGCACGCAGCGCTCCGGCGAGGAGCCAGAACTGCTGGACCGCGGGCTCGCGCTCGTCGGAGACGAGACGCTCCGCCGTCTCGAGCATCGCCGTGCCCGCGGTGTACAGGCCGTAGTCCTCGCAGATGCGGCGCGCGTACGGCCCTACCGTCTCGACCTGCGTCACCGTGTCGAGCGCCCGGCCCGCGTACAGCTGGACGTCGACGAACATGAACGGCTCCAGGCGCGCACCGAACCGGGACGACGTGCGCCGCACACCCTTGCCGACCGCACGCACCTTGCCGTGCTCGCGCGTCAGGAGGGTGACGATCCGGTCCGCCTCACCCAGCTTCTGGGTGCGCAGGACGATCGCCTCGTCTCGGTACAGGACCACGCCCCCATTGTCCGTCATCCCGCCCACGCTCCGGTGCGGCTCGCGTGGGGTGCAGCTCTTCGGGGTCACGGGCAGGACGAGCGTGCGGAGCGGGGACGACGACACGTCGTGGCGGGTCTGGCGGGAGGTCGCGAGGAACGAGCGACCGGGAGGACGACGCGCCGTCGTCCCCGCGCAGCCCGAGGGACCTCCCCCGGACTGCGTGAGGACAGATCGGCTACGAGCCGGTGCGCTCCGCGCGGTTGACGGCGGACACGATCGCCTTGAGGGACGCCGTGGTGATGGACGGGTCGATGCCCACCCCCCACAGCACGTCGTCGCCGACCTGGCACTCGACGTAGGCCGCGGCGGTCGCGTCGCCCCCCTCGGAGAGTGCGTGCTCGGCGTAGTCCAGGACGCGCACGTCGGTCCCGACCTGGGCGATCGCGTCGACGAACGCGGCGACGGGACCGTTGCCGGTCCCCTCCAGCGTCAGCTGCTCGCCGCGGTCCACCACGTCGATGCTCAGCGTGTCCGGGCCGTCCTCGGTCGAGGCGGCACGCGTCCCGCGCAGCTTGAGCCGCCCCCACTGATCGAGCCCGGACCCGGGCTCGACGGGCAGGTACTCATCGGAGAAGATCCGCCAGATGTCCTCGCCCGTGACCTCGGCGCCGTGCTCGTCGGTGTGGGTCTGCACGGCCTTGGAGAACTCGATCTGGAGGCGGCGGGGCAGGTCCAGGTGACGTTCGGACTGCAGCAGGTAGGAGATCCCGCCCTTGCCCGACTGCGAGTTGACCCGGATCACGGCCTCGTACGACCGGCCGACGTCCTTCGGGTCGATCGGCAGGTACGGGACCGCCCACACGAGGTCGTCGACCGTCGAGCCCTCGGCCTCCGCACGGACGGCCATCGCGTCGAAGCCCTTCTTGATGGCGTCCTGGTGCGAGCCCGAGAAGGCCGTGAAGACGAGGTCGCCGGCGTACGGGTGGCGCTCGGGCACGCCGAGCTGGTTGCAGTACTCGACGGTGCGGCGGACGTGGTCGATGTCCGAGAAGTCGATCTGCGGGTCGACGCCCTGGCTGAACAGGTTCATGCCCAGCGTCACGAGGCACACGTTGCCGGTGCGCTCGCCGTTGCCGAACAGGCATCCCTCGATGCGGTCGGCGCCGGCCTGGTAGCCCAGCTCCGCGGCGGCCACGGCGGTGCCGCGGTCGTTGTGCGGGTGCAGCGACAGCACGACGTTCTCGCGGTGGTTCAGGTGCCGGTTCATCCACTCGATCGAGTCGGCGTAGACGTTGGGCGTCGCCATCTCGACCGTCGCGGGCAGGTTGATGATGACCTTGCGGTCCGGGGTCGGCTCGAAGACGTCGAGGACCTCGTTGCAGATGCGGGCCGCGAACTCGAGCTCGGTGCCCGTGTAGGACTCCGGGGAGTACTCGTAGTAGACGGTCGTGCCCGGCACCGTCTCCTCGTACTTCTTGCAGAGCTTCGCGCCGTCGACGGCGATCCCGACGATCCCGTCCTCGTCGGAGCGGAACACGACCTCGCGCTGCAGGATCGACGTCGAGTTGTACAGGTGCACGATCGCCTGCTTGGCACCCGCGATCGACTCGTAGGTGCGGGCGATGAGGTGCTCGCGAGCCTGGGTCAGCACCTGGACGACGACGTCGTCCGGGATGCGGTCCTCCTCGATGAGCATCCGGACGAAGTCGAAGTCCGTCTGCGAGGCGGACGGGAAGCCGACCTCGATCTCCTTGTAGCCCATCTCGACCAGCAGCTCGAACATGCGCAGCTTGCGCTCGGGGCTCATCGGCTCGATCAGCGCCTGGTTCCCGTCGCGCAGGTCGACCGCGCACCAGCGCGGGGCGGTCGTGATCCGGCGGTCCGGCCAGGTGCGGCCCGGGAGCGTCACGTCGATCTGCCGGTGGAACGGCAGGTACTTCTGGATCGGCATCCCCGACGACTGCTGGGCGTTCGCCTGCGGTGCGGCGTCGGCGTCGATGGGGGCGGAGGCAGGGGCGGAGGCGTTCATCATGGGTCCTTCGTGGTCGTCCTGATCGGTGTCAGCCGGCACACCAACCACCGCGACGAGGAACCGGCTAGAGAGCCTCGCCGCGGCAACGAAGGAGGAGCTGCCGCATCAGGTGCACACCGTCACTGTACCCCGCACGCGACGATGCGCCCACGACATCCACTCACCGAGCACCCGACCGGGACGACGGTCCCCGAGATGGCGACGTACGACCGGCTTCCCGGTCGTACGTCGCCATCTCGAACCGTGGGTCGCTGTCTCGGGTGCCCGGCGCAGGGTGCGCCCGACGCGCGGTCAGCCCTGGCGGCTGCGCAGCGCGGCGTCGACGGCGGGGTCGCCGAGGTTGCCCAGCCAGTCGAGCAGCGCCGGGTACGTCGACGGGTTCGCCGCGACCTGCGGTCGCAGGTGCGGGGCGTCCTGCACGATCTGCGCGAGCACCTCGAGCGGCGTCGACGGGTCGAGCGCCTGCTCCGAGGTGAACCCCACCGGCTGTGCGGGAGCGTACGACTGCGGTGCCGGCGTGGGCTCGGGCTGCGCGTAGGGCTGCTGGGGTGCGTAGGACTGCTGCCCGTAGCCCTCCTGCGCGTAGCCCTGCTGGCCGTAACCCTGCTGGCCGTAACCCTGCTGGCCGTGACCCTGCTGGCCGTAGCCCTCCTGCGCGTACTGCCCCGGCGCCGTCGGCTGCTCCCCCGAGTACGGGGGAAGGACGGCCGTCTCGGGTCCGCCGTCGTGCGCGAGCCCCGGCTGGGCCGCGTACCCCGTGCGCTGCGGCTCGACGGTCTGCACGCCGATCACCTGCGTCGCGTCGTGACCACCCTGCGGAGCCCACTGCTGGGCCTGCGGCTCGCCCGCCCCGTAGCCGGCGGGTCCGTAGCCGGCGGGTCCGTAGCCGGGGTGGGCCGGTGCCCGCACCGGCTTCGGCGCGGGTGCCTGCCAGACGTAGGCGCTCTGGGGTGCCGCGGCCGTCGCGCCCGGGCGGTTCTCGGCGAAGTACTCCCGGACCTCGGCCGGGACGACGAGCGCGTACACGACGAGGAGCGGGAGGCCGAACGCGAGCAGCAGGTTCGGGACGCCGCCGGAGACGACGACGAGCAGGACGATGCCCAGCAGCGCCACCGCACCGGCGCCGCCGAGGGCGAGCAGGCGGCCGTTGGCGGCGTCGCGCGCGAGGGAACGGCGTGCGACGAGGGCGACGGCAGCGGCGAGCACCCCGAGGACGAGGCTCAGCACGACGCTCGCACCGGACAGGCCGCTGACGAGCGTGATCACGCCGGACAGCGCGATGTAGCCGGCGACGACCGCCGCCAGGTCCAGGGCACGCACCGCGACGGCGACCCAGGACGTGGTGGGCTGCTCGGCGACCATGGCACGTCGGACGGCAGGCGCCGCTGCGACCGCGGCGAGCGCCGGGACGAGGACGAGACCGAACGCACCGGCGTGCGTGCTCTCGATGGAGAACAGGAAACCTCCGCCGGAGCCGAGGAGGAACGCCAGGGCCACGAGGAGACCGAGCGAGACGAGGGTGAGGCGCGCTCCCTCGGCGCGCTTCCACGTCCCGAGCACCGGCAGGCCGGCGAGCGCGAGCACGAGCACCGCGTTGAGCAGCACCTGCAGGACGAACGCGAGGCCCCCGCCCAGGCTGACGATCGTCAGGACCACGGTGAGCAGCACGGTCACGACGAGCACGCCGGCGAGGACCACCAGGATGCGCAGCCAGCTGTCCGTGACGTCCCGGTCCTCGTCGTCCGGCCCGAGCTCGCACTGACGCGGCTGGGCCGCGAGGACGGCGCCGGCGAGGCCGAGCGCGACGGCGGGGCCGAGACCGCCCCGCGTGTCGATCACGTCGAGGCCGCCGAGCACGTCGATCACCAGGTAGACGGCCACGAGAACGCCGTACGGCGCGTTCGCGAGCAGCCGCGCGCGGCGGGTCGAGTGCACGGTCCAGGTCGCAGGGAGCACCCCGATGCGCGCCAGGTACGGCAGCGCGAGGGAGAGCAGCGACAGGAGGGTGATCAGGACGACGTCGACCTTGCCCGACGCCCGGCCGTCCAGGCTCCACGGGAGCGCGAACGAGACGAGCAGCAGGAGCGCGGCGACGCCGTCGCGGACGAAGTCGCTGACAGGGATGCCGGCGAAAGGGCTCGGTGGTGCAGGGTCGTGCGTCGACCCGGCGGGCGTGACGTCGGGCGCGGCCTCGGTGGGCTCGCCGTCAACCTCCGGCTCCCGCTCGGCACCGGCCGCCTCGATCTCGGGGTCGTGCACGGCTCCGGTCTCGTTGGTCATGTACCACTCCCTACGCTGTCGCGTCGTGCCGGACGCACGCGCGCGGGCTCATGCCCCGACCGTTTCTACCGTCTTCGCCCCGTCGGCTCAAGCGGCCACGCGGCAGTCTCACGAGACGGCGGTCAGCTCCTCGGCGCTGAGCATGAACAGCATCCCCTGGGCGGCGAACACGTGGTAGACGTCGTCGGGCAGGGACGAGCGCCACCGGACGGTCCCGTCCTCGAGCGCCACGGAGACCAGCCGGGCCGTCGCCCGGCCCCGACCACGCGACCCCTCGGTGAGGAACAGCGACTCCCCGTCGCTGAACACCGGCCAGGGTCCAGCCGGCGCGTCGAGCTCGACGAACCACACCTCCTCGCCCGACGTCACGTCGACGCCCCGGAACGCGGTGTCCGTCTGGATCACGAGCAGCCCGCTGATCCGCACCACCCCCCGGAACCCGGTCCCCCCGAGCGTCCACAACGACGACCCTGTCGCGGCGTCGAGGCCGGCGATCGCGCCGAACGTGTTCGCGACGAGGACGCCCGGCGCGGAGCCGTCGTCGATCGGCGCGTCCAGGAGCCGTCCACGCACCTGGAACGACGGCTCGCCGTCGCGCGTGAACACCGTCGCGGTCCCACGGCCGTACTCGTTGCCGGCGTACCGGCCGTCGCGCAGCTGTGAGATGGTCCACACCTCACCCCGCGCGAGCTCGCGACCGTCGAGGGCGAACGTGGCGGCGAACCCCGGCGCGGAGACGGAGATCGCCCCGCCGCCGGCACCGAGCAGCACCCCGTCGATTCCCCTGTCGTACCCGAGCCGCCCGTTGGTCCCCGACGAGCTCGGCACGGTGCGCTCCCAGCGGGGCTCACCCGTCGCCGCGTCCTCCCGCACGACGACGAGGTCGTCCCCCGACCAGTGGGCACGGACCAGGTCCGTGTCTCCGACCGGGGCCACGGCGGACCGCACGGCGTCGACGACCCGGTCCCCGACGATCCGGCCCGACGTCGACTCGACCGTCGTCACCCGTGCCCGGCCCGGCTCGCCCTGGATCGACACGACGCACACGAGGACGCCGCGGGGGACGCCGTCGACGCGGGGCATGCACGTCGAGAGGTCGTCCACGGGCTCCGACTCCCACAGGGTCCGGCCGTCGTCCACCGCATAGGCGGTGAGCCGGTCCGAGAGCAGGACGACCGCGCCTGGCGCGACCATCACGCCGCCGCGCGGGTCGACCGGCACGCTCCACCGCTCCCGGGGCGGCTCGCCCATCGGGTGGAGCCCCCCGGGGAGGCCGGCGACGTCGACGCTCTCCTCGGACTCCAGGACGCTCGTGAGGAGCGCGGACCCGCCGACCAGGACCGCGACCGCTGCCGCCACCCACGGGACCGGGTGGGCGTACCGTCGCCGGCGAGGGGCGGACGACGCCGTACCGACCGGCTCCGGCGTCAGGTCGTCGGGCTCCTCCGGAGGGTCTGCGTCCGGGCTCGCGGGGACGTCGTCGTCGACGATCTCGAACCGGACCGCGGCGACCTGGGCAGGTTCGGTCCACGACCCGGTGTCCCGCCCTCGGTCCCCGGTCGTCCCGTCGCCCTCGTGCCGACGGCGCCTCACCCGTCCAGGCTACGGCTGCCGGGCGCCGGGCGCAGCGGGGTCAGATGCCCAGCTGGTAGACGCCCCAGTAGGCCAGGACGACGAGCAGGACCGTCGCACCGACGACGACGCACCAGAGCATGACCCGCGCCGTCGCGCCCTGCGCGACGGCCGAGGCCACGACCCGGCCGGCGGGCACCACGGGACGTGCGTGGTCCGCCGGTGCCCGGCGCGCGGTGCGCACCTCGGCGGCACGGTTGAGGAGCATCGCCGCCGCGACGAGCGTCGCCAGGCCGAGCAGCCGGACGGCGATCCACCCGCCCTGCACGACCCACGCGTCCTTCTCGTAGTCGAGGGCGAGACGAGCGACGGCGACCAGGTACACGACGAGCCCGACGGTGGTCGCGGCGGCGCCCAGCCCCAGCCCGAGCAGCGGCACGCGGAAGCCGTGACCGAGTCCACGGCGCGGCGCTCCCGGCGACCGGCGGGCGCGCGCGACGACCATACCGCCGAGCCGCACGAGCGGACCGACGGCGAGGAGCACGAACGCCGCCACGACGAGGGCGACGAGCAGGTCGCCGTTGCCGAGCCAGCGCGGCGTCGGGACGGCACCGGCGACGAACTGCTGCTCCGGCTGGGCGCCGGCGACCTGGGGCGCCGCCGTCCCGCTGTCCGGGAGCGACTGGACCCACGCGGCGAGGTCCCGGGGGAACTCGGGGACCAGCTCGTCGTCCACCTTGATCCCGTGGTTCGCGCCGCCGTAGTAGCGCACGGTGACGGCGTCGTTCCCGTTCGCAGCGGCGGCGTCGATGACCTGCTTCGCCCCCTGCTCGACGGGCATCGACGGGTCCGCCGTCCCGTACACCACGAGCACAGGCTGGGTGAGCCGTTCCAGGAACGGCTCGACGTCGAAGTCCGCGTACTCGAAGCCGCCCCCGGGGATGGCCATGCCGACCGCTCGGGGGATCGCCCGGAACACCCCGTGGGGCACGTCCGTGTTGCGCAGGTAGCTGTCGACGGCGAAGGCCGCCTGCTGACGCGGGGGCACGACCGGCGCTGACACGAGCGCGAGGAACGCGACGTCGGAGTCGTCCACGGCCATCACCGGCGCGATCCACGTCCCCTCGGACTCCGCGTACAGGCCGACCTGCGCGGCGTCGACGCCCGGCCTCGCCCGCAGGAGATCGAGCGAGCGTTCGTAGTCGCGCGCCATCTGCTCGTAGTCGCGATGCCGGGTCGTGTAGGTGTCGAGCCGCTTGTCGGGCACGAGCGTGATGACGCCCGCGCTCGCCAGCTCGGTGGCGATGTCGACGAACGCCTGGGTCGACGTGCCCGTACCCGCACCGTGCACGAAGACCACGCCGGGCCGGTCGCCCTCGGCACCGGCGGGCTCGCGGACGAGCGCCGACACGGTCGCTCCGTCGAGCTGGACCGTGACCTCGGTCTCCCGCACCTCGTACGTCCCGACCGGGTCGGTGCCTCCCACGGGCTGACCACCGATCGTCGTGTCCGACGTCGCGGGCTGGAGATGCTCGGTCACGGGGACCGGGTCCCACTGCGGCCCGGTGACCGCGCCGAGGACCGCGAGGACGATCGCGAGCGCGGCCGTGGTGGCGGCGGTCCGGAAGATCACCGGGGAATCCTACGCCGCGCGGCGGGCGGGCCCGGCTCGGCGCGGTCGGTGGCCACGATCAGAACCCGAGCTTGCGCAGCTGCTTGGGGTCGCGCTGCCAGTCCTTGGCGACCTTCACGTGCAGGTCGAGGTAGACGCGCGCGCCGAGCAGCGCCTCGATGCCGCGTCGCGCCTCGGTACCGACGTGCCGCAGCCGTGCCCCGCCGCGGCCGATGACGATCGCCTTCTGGCTGTCACGCTCGACGAACAGGTTCACCCGCACGTCCAGCAGCGGCGGGCGTCCCGTCGCCTCGTCCCCGGTGCCCTCCCGGGGCAGGATCTCCTCGACCTGCACGGCGAGCGAGTGCGGGAGCTCGTCGCGCACCCCCTCGAGCGCGGCCTCGCGCACGAGCTCGGCGACCATGACGGACTCGGGCTCGTCGGTCAGCTCCCCGTCCGGGTAGAGATCCGGCCCCTCGGGCAGGTGGGATGCGAGCACGTCCGTGAGCACGTCGACCTGGAAGCCCTCGCGTGCCGACACGGGCACGATGTCGGCCCAGCCGCCGGCCTGCTCGCCCAGCCGGTCGACGGCGAGCAGGTGCTCCGCGAGCACCGCCCGCTCCACCAGGTCGGCCTTCGTCACGACGGCGACCACGGGCGTGCGGTGCCGGCCGCGCCGGACCTCGGCGAGCTGGTTCGCGATGTACTTGTCGCCGGGACCGATCTTCTGGTCCGCGGGCAGGCAGAACGCGATCACGTCGACCTCGGTCAGCGTGTCGCGCACGAGGTCGTTGAGCCGCTCGCCGAGGAGCGTGCGCGGACGGTGCAGTCCCGGTGTGTCCACGAGGACGAGCTGTGCGTCGGGGCGGTGCACGATCCCGCGGATCGTGTGCCGGGTCGTCTGGGGCCGCCCGGAGGTGATGGCGACCTTCTGACCGACGAGCGCGTTCGTCAGGGTCGACTTGCCGGCGTTCGGCCGTCCGACCAGGCAGACGAAGCCTGAACGGTGCTCGGGGGTGGAGGAGGTCACGGGGTCCTGTCCTTCGTGGTTCGGGTGAGGGTGTCGCGGTCGCCGGGTGCGGCGTCCCGCGTCGTCGGCTGGTCGTCTCGCGCGCGGGCCTGCTCACCGCGGGAGACGAGGAGCGTCGCCAGCTGCTTGCGACGACCCTGGACGCGGTCCGCCTCCAGGCGCAGCCCGTGCGCCTGCGCGGACGAGCCGGGCAGCGGGACCTTGCCGAGCGCCTTGGCGAGGAGACCGCCCGCGGTGTCGACGTCGTCGTCGTCGAGCTCGATGTCGAACAGCTCTCCCAGCTCCTCGACGCCGAGGCGCGCGGGGACACGGAGCCGTCCGTCGCCGAGGTCCTCGACCTCCGGCTCGGGGCGGTCGTGCTCGTCGGTGAGCTCGCCGACGATCTCCTCGAGCACGTCCTCGATCGTCACGAGGCCGGCGATGCCGCCGTACTCGTCGACGACCATGGCGATGTGCGAGGCCGACGCCTGCATCTCGCGCAGAAGGTCGTCCGCAGGCTTCGACTCGGGCACGAAGATCGCCTCGCGGGCGACCTCTCCCACGGGCCGGTCCCCCGACCCGGGGTCCGCGTCGAGGACCCGCACGACGTCCTTGAGGTAGGCGACACCGACCAGGTCGTCGGCCGAGGTGCCCGTGACGGGCACGCGCGAGAAGCCGGACCGTAGGAACAGCGCCTGCGCCTTGCGCAGCGAGGTGTCGCGCGCGGTGGTGACCATGTCGGTACGGGGGACCATGACCTCGCGCGTGAGCGTGCTCCCGAGCTCGAACACGGAGCGGATGAGCTCCCGCTCCTCCTCCTCGATGACCTGGGACTCGTTCACACGGTCCACCATGTCCCGCAGCTCGCGCGCGTGGGCGCCGGAGTCGGGCGCGGGGGCGAGGCGGGTGAGCCACCGGGTCACGGCGACCACGCCCGTCAGGAGCCCGGACAGCACGAGCAGCACCCGTACCGCGTGCCGACGTCCCAGGGAGCGCGGGCTGATGCGCACCACGACGAGCGCGATGAGGACGCTCACGGCCAGTGCGACGAGGAGCACCTGCCACCACGGTTCGAGCCACGCCGCGACCAGCAGGGTCGAGGACGTGACCGCGACGATCTCGGCGACGACGCGCACGAAACCCACGGACCGCGCCGTCGCCGCCGGGTCGACCAGGAGCGCCAGCGCCCGGCGAGCCCGGTTCGCCGCGGTCGCGGTCGCGGACCCGTCGCCGGGCCCGTCACCGCCGGCCTCGGCGACCGCGGCGCGCGTGACGCGCAGCACCGCCGACTCGCCGGCGCTGAGCGCGGCTGCGAGCAGCGCCGCGGCGATCGTCAGCGCGGCGAGGAGCGCGACCGGTTCGCCGCTCACCGGTCTGCGAGGAACGTCAGGAGCAGCTTGCGCTGCAGCGCGAACATCTCCTTCTCCTCCTCCGGCTCCGCGTGGTCGTAGCCCAGCAGGTGCAGGATGCCGTGCGTGGTGAGCAGCAGCATCTCCTCGGCGGTCGAGTGTCCCGCCGCCACCGCCTGCTGCGCCGCCACCTCCGGGCACAGCACGACGTCGCCGAGCTGACCCGGACCCGACACCTCGCCGTCGCGCCCGGGCCGCAGCTCGTCCATGGGGAAGGAGAGCACGTCCGTCGGACCGGGCTCGTCCATCCACCGCACGTGGAGCTCGGTCATGACGTCCGTGTCGACGAAGAGGACCGACAGCTCGCTCTGCGGGTGCACCCGCATGGCGTCGAGCACGAAGCGTCCGAGGGCGGCGAACTCGGCCTCGTCGACCTGCGCCTCGGTCTCGTTGTTGACCTCGATGCTCATCGGCCACCACGCCCTTCGTCGGTCCGGCTGCGTCCGTGCGGTGCCCGGTGCCCGGCCCCGTGGCCCGTGCTGGAGACGTCCCAGCGTTCGTAGGCGTCGATGATGTCGCTCACGAGGCGGTGGCGCACCACGTCCGACGACGTGAGCCGGCAGAACTCGACGTCGTCGACACCCGTCAGCACGTCCTCGATCATGCGCAGCCCGGACTGCGTCCCGCCGGGCAGGTCGACCTGCGTCGCGTCGCCCGTGATGACCATGCGCGAGCCGAAGCCCAGGCGCGTGAGGAACATCTTCATCTGCTCGGACGTCGTGTTCTGCGCCTCGTCGAGGATGATGAACGAGTCGTTCAGCGAGCGACCTCGCATGAAGGCCAGGGGTGCCACCTCGATGGTCCCGGCCTCGATGAGCCTCGGGATGGTGTCGGGGTCGATCATGTCGTGGAGCGCGTCGTACAGCGGGCGCAGGTACGGGTCGATCTTCTCCGTGAGCGACCCGGGCAGGAAGCCGAGCCGCTCCCCCGCCTCGACCGCCGGACGCGTCAGGATGATCCGGGAGACCTGCTTGGACTGCAGCGCCTGCACCGCCTTGGCCATCGCGAGGTACGTCTTGCCCGTGCCCGCGGGACCGATGCCGAACGTGACGGTGTTCGCGTCGATCGCGTCGACGTAGTGCTTCTGCCCGACGGTCTTGGGACGGATCGTGCGCCCCCGGCTGGACAGGATGTTGAAGGTGAGGACCTCCGCGGGCCGGGAGGCCGTCGCCGCGGTCAGCATCCCGATCGAGCGGGTCACGACGTCGGCCGTGAGCTGGGTGCCTGCCTCGACGACCCCGACCAGCTCGTCGAGGAGCCGGGAGGCGAGCGCGACGTCGCCGGCCGGTCCGGTGACGGCGATCTCGTTGCCACGCACGTGCACGTCCACCGTGGGGAAACCGCCCTCGAGGGCGCGCAGCACCGAGTCGCGGCTGCCCAGGAGGGCGACCATCGGGACGTGGTCAGGGATGACGATGCGGTGCTCGACCCGGTGCTCGGCGACCCGCCCCGTCGCGGGGTCGGGTGCGGGGTCTCGTGGGAGTGATGTCATGAGCCGGCGTGCGCCGCTGCGCTCCTTCGTTCAGGCCGTGGTCGGGTTGCCGTGAGGCTCGTCCATCGTACCGAGCACCGGGGAACGACACACGCCCTTTCGCTGCGGGCGCTCAGGCCGGGGTCCAGCCGAGCGTCGCCCCGGCGAGGACGTGCCCGTGCACGTGGAACACGCTCTGCCCGGCACGTGGCCCGGAGTTGAAGACGAGGCGGAACTGCCCGTCGGCGAGCTCGCCCGCGACCTCGTCGGCCAGCGCGACGACGTCGCTCAGCAGCGCGGGGTCCGCGGCGGCGAGCTGCGCGATGTCGCCATGGTGGTCGCGCGGCACGACCAGGACGTGGACCGGCGCCTTCGGGTCGATGTCGCGGAACGCGACCGAGCGCTCGGTCGTCGCGACCACGTCGGCCGGGACCTCGCCCGCGACGATCTTGCAGAACAGGCAGTCGGTGGTGTCCGTCGGGCTCGTCATGCGCCCGAGGCTAGTCCAGCAGCCGCGCTCACGCGCGACCCGGGACCTGGTCGGTGCCCCAGCGGCCGAGCCGTTCGGCGAGGAGCGCGATCGCGATCGGGCCCGCGGTGGAGGTCCGCAGGACGTGCGGGCCCAGGCGCGCGGCCAGCGCACCGGCGGCCACGAACGACTCCAGCTCGCGCTCCGAGATCCCGCCCTCCGGCCCCACGACGACGAGGACCACGGGCGCGACGCCCGCACCGGCAACCGGGAGCTCGACATCGGCGAGCGGCGTCGTGGCCTCCTCGTGCAGGACGATCGCGCGCCCCCCGGCTGCGACGACCTCGGCGACACGGTCCGCGAGCCCGCGCGAGTCGACGGCGGTCTCGACGGACGGCAGGCGTGCACGCCGGGCCTGCTTCGTCGCCGTGCGCACGGTCGCGAGCCAGCGGGCGCGCGACCTCGCCGCGCGTTCCCCCCGCCACACGACGACAGAGCGCTCCGCCTGCCACGGGAGGACCGCGTCCACCCCGACCTCGGTCGCGGCCTCGATCGCCATCTCGTCGCGGTCACCCTTCGCGAGCGCCTGGACCAGGGTGAGGACCACCGCCGGCTCCGGCTCCGTCCCAACCTCCTGGACGAGGAGGGTCACGAGGTGCGCGTCGGTGCTCTCGACCACGCAGCGCAGCCGCAGACCCGCACCGTCGGACACGTCGACGCGCTCCCCCGGGCCGCGGCGCTGCACGACGCCCGCGTGCCTGCCCTCGACGCCGTCGAGCACGTAGCGGTCGCCCGGCACCAGGGCGGCCAGGCCGGTCTCGGCGAGGAACACGGGTGCGCTCACGGTCGGCCCTCAGCGCCCGGAGAGCTTGTCGCGCAGGCGCGAGAAGACACCGGGGTGGGCCGCGGACAGCCGCGGCTCGGGCCGCTCCTCGCCGCGCATGGTCGCGAGCGAGCGCAGGAGCTCCTCCTGCGACTCGTCCAGCCCCGTGGGGACCTGGACCTCGATGTGCACGTTGAGGTCGCCGCGCCCGCTCGCGTGCAGGTGGCCGACGCCGAGGTTCTTGAGGGTGACGATCTGCCCCGGCTGCGTCCCCGGGCGCAGGTCGATCTCCTGTGCGCCGTCGAGCGTCTCGAGCTCCAGCACGGTGCCGAGCGCCGCCGCCGTCATCGGGACCTCGAGGGTGCAGTGCAGGTCGTCGCCGCGGCGCACGAACGTGTCGTGGTTGCGCTCACGGATCTCCACGTACAGGTCGCCCGCCGGGCCGCCCCCGGGGCCGACCTCGCCCTGCGCGGTCAGCTTGATCCGGGTGCCCGTGTCGACCCCGGCCGGGACCGTGACCGTGAGCGAGCGACGGCTGCGCACGCGGCCCTCGCCCGAGCACTCCGCGCACGGCTCCGGGATGACGGTGCCGAACCCCTGGCACGCGGCGCAGGGCGAGCTCGTCATGACCTGGCCGAGGAACGAGCGGGCGACCCGCTGGACCGTGCCGCGGCCGTGGCACACCTCGCACGTCCGCGGGCTCGTGCCCGGGCGGCAGCACGTGCCGCCGCACGTCCCGCACACGACGGCCGTGTCGACCTGGAGCTCGCGCGTGGCGCCGAACGTGGCCTCGGCGAGCTCGATGTCGAGCCGGACGAGGGCGTCCTGGCCGCGCCGCGCACGCGGGACGGGACCGGACTGCGCCTGTCCCCCGCCGAAGAACGTCTCGAAGATGTCCTGGAAGCCGAAGCCGCCGCCCATCGGGCCGCCTGCACCGCCACCGGGCGCCGTCGGGTCGACGCCCAGGTCGTACTGCTGGCGCTTCTCGGGGTGCGAGAGCACCTCGTACGCACGGCTGACGTCCTTGAAGCGGTCGCCCGCCTCCTCGCCCGCGACGTCGGGGTGCAGCTCGCGCGCCAGCCGGCGGTAGGCCTTCTTGATCTGCTCCGGGCTCGCGTCGCGCGGAACGCCGAGGATCTCGTAGTAGTCGTTCACACGTCACTCTCTGCTGGTGCCGGACGGGGTTCGAGCCGTTCGGGTCGGTGGTCCTGGTGGTGTCGCGGCGCGTGGCCGCGCGTGGTCCGTGCTGGGTCGGCTCAGGTCCCGAGGACCCGGGACAGGTAGCGGGCGACGGCGCGGACGGCCGCGATGGTGCCGGGATAGTCCATGCGGGTCGGGCCGATCGACCCCACCAGCGCCACGGTGTCCCCGTCGTTACCGTAACCCGTGGTCACGACGGAGGTCTCCACGAGGCCCTCGAGCCGCGTCTCGTGGCCGATCCGCACGCTCACGCCGGAGTCCGCCGCCATCTCGGTGAGGAGCCCGAGCAGGACGACCTGCTCCTCGAGCGCCTCGAGGACGGGCCGCAGCGCATGCTCGAACCGCATCCCCACCTGGGCGAGGTTGGCCGTGCCGGCGAGGACGAGACGCTCCTCGCTCTCCTCCGCGAGGGTCTGCGCGACGAGGCCGGCGACCGCGGCGACGAGCGGGGCGTCGTCGGGCCCGAAGCTCGAGGCGACCTCCGCGAGCCCGGTCGACAGCTCGGCGAGACGCTTGCCCGCGGCGGCGGCGTTGAGCCGCGCGCGGACCTCCGAGAGCGTGCCCTCGTCGGGGACCGACACGACCTCGAGGGTGCGCTGCTCCACGCGGCCCGTGTCCGTGATGATCACCACGAGGATGCGGGACGCCCCGACCGGCACGAGCTCCAGGTGCCGCAGGCCCGAGCGCCGCAGCGACGGGTACTGCACGACCGCGACCTGCCCGGTGATCTGGGCGAGGAGCCGGCCCGCTCGCGCGATGACGTCGTCCAGGTCCACGCCCTGGGACAGGAAGGTCTCGATCGCGCGCCGCTCGGGCCCGGACAGCGGCTTGACGCCCGACAGCCGGTCGACGAACAGCCGGTACCCCTTGTCCGTGGGGACGCGACCGGCGGACGTGTGCGGCTGCGCGATGTACCCGGCGTCCTCGAGCGCCGCCATGTCGTTGCGGATGGTCGCGGGCGACACACCCAGTCCGTGGCGCTCGGTGAGGACGCGTGACCCCACGGGCTCGCGCGTCAGGACGTAGTCCTCCACGATCGCGCGCAGCACCTCGAGCCGACGTTCCTCGCTCACGTCCACCTCCTGTGCTCCTCGACGTGCCCGCCGACGGTCCGGCACTCTCGACCCACGAGTGCCAATCCTACGCGTCCGCGTGCCTCCGCCTCGAAGCGTCCGCTCCGCGCGAACGCAGGTCCACGAGCCCGACGACGAGCGCCACCACGACCAGCGCCGCCGTGACGACGAGCGCCCGGCCCGCTGCGTCGCCCGCGCCGTCGCCGCCTGCGATGCCGCCGTAGTAGACGGAGAGGATGACGGAGATGCCGACCGCGGAACCGATGCGCTGGCCGACCTGGAGCATCGAGCCCGCGACCCCGGCGCTCGGCAGCGGGACCTCGGAGAGCGTGAGCGTCTGGTTGGGCGCGATCACGAGCCCGCTGCCGGTCCCGGCGACCAGCAGCGTCGCGGCGAGCGCGACGCCCACCGAGGCCGGGTCCGCGAGCCGCAGCACCAGGTCGCTCGCGACCACCCCGACGAGCACGAGGACCAGCCCGAGCACGACGATGCGCCGTCCCCAGCGCCCGACGCCGCGCCCCGAGAACCACGCGCTCACGCCCGACGCCGCCGCGAACGGCAGGCTCACGAGGCCCGCCTGGAGCGGCGTGTAGCCGACCTCGTCCTGCAGGTACAGCGTGATGACGAGGAAGATCCCCGTGAAGCCGCCGAAGTACACCATGCCCAGCACCGCACCGTTGCGGAACGAGCGGCGACCGAGCACGCCCGGGTCGAGCACGGCCGCGCCGGTGCGGCGCTGGTAGCGGCGCTCCCAGACCAGGGCGAGCGCCCCCACGCCCACGGCGAGGGCGATCCACCACCAGCGCGCCGGGTCGTCGTCGACGCCGGTCGTCGTGACGAACGGCAGCATGACCGCGACGGTCACCACGGCGAGCAGGGACAGGCCGACCGGGTCCAGCCGTCTCGGCGTCCCCGGCCGTCGCGCCGCCTGGGCCGGGATCAGCCGCCACGCGAAGGGCAGGATGACGGCGACCACGGGCACGTTGACGAGGAAGACCCAGCGCCAACCGTCCGCCGTGCCGGCCGCCGCGATCAGCAGGCCGCCGAGGACCGGACCGATCGCCGTCGACACCCCGATCGACGCACCGAACATGCTGAACGCGCGGCCCCGCTCGAACCCGGAGAACGACTGCTGGATCAGTCCCACGACCTGCGGGTTCATCAGCCCGGCGAACACCCCCTGCAGGAGTCGCGCCGCACCGAGCCACGCACCGCTCGGCGCGAGCCCCGACGCGAGGCTCATGAGGGCGAACCCGGCCATCCCGACGATGAACAGCGTCCGTCGTGCACCCGCGTCGCCGAGACGCCCCGCAGGGACCAGCGCGAGGCCGAACGCGAGCGTGTAGCCGGCGACCACGATCTGGAGCTGCGTGGCGGTCGCGTCGAGCGACTGCTCGATCGACGGCAGCGCCACGTTGACGATCGACACGTCGAGCGTGGTGATGAAGCCCGCGCCGAGGCACACGGCGAGCACGTGCCACCGGCGGGGGTCCGGCGCAGGGGTTCCGGCGGGGCTGTCGCTCACCGCTCCGTCCTACCACCCGTACCGCGCGTGTCGCACCCGATGTCCCGCCGCAGGTCGACCCTAGGGTGTGGGCGTGCCTCTCGACCGCTACGGGTCGGACGTCCTCGGGACGGCCCCGACCGCTCACCACCGTCCCCGTCCTGTCTCACGCCCGCAGGCGGCCGAGCGCGGGCTCGTCGTCGAGGAGGTCGAGACCGGCTGGGTCGGCGCCGTCGTGCGCGTCGAGAAGTCTGGCGGCATGCACGTCGTCGTGCTGGAAGACCGTCGCGGCCGCACCCGGACGTTCCCCCTGGGCCCGGGGTTCTGGGTCGACGGCGCACCCGTCGAGCTCGTGGCGCCCGTGACGTCACGCGCCCCGGCCGCGCCCGCACGCACGGCGTCGGGCTCGCGGGCCGTCGTCGGGCAACGGGCACGCGTGGCCCGGGGAAGCCGCATCTGGGTGGAGGGCAAGCACGACGCCGAGCTCGTCGAGAAGGTCTGGGGCGACGACCTGCGCGTCGAGGGCGTCGTCGTCGAGCTGCTCGACGGGGTGGACAACCTCGCCGACGCGCTCGCGGACTTCGGCCCGACGCCGGACCGTCGCGTCGGGGTCCTCGTCGACCACCTCGTGGCGGGCAGCAAGGAGCAGCGCATCACCGACGACGTCCTGCGGTCCGTCCCGCGCGGGACGGTCCTCGTGCTGGGCCACCCGTACGTCGACGTGTGGCAGGCGGTCCGGCCCGAGCGGGTGGGTCTGCAGCGGTGGCCGGTCATCGAGCGCGGGACGGAGTGGAAGCGCGGGATCCTGCGCGAGCTGGGCTGGCCGGCGCAGTCGCAGGCCGACGTCGCGCGCGCGTGGCAGCGGATCCTCGGGACCGTCCGCAGCTACGCCGACCTCGAGCCGTCGTTGCTCGGTCGCGTCGAGGAGCTCATCGACTTCGTGACGGCACCCTGACCCGACCCGGGGGTCAGGACAGGACCGCGACCGCCTCGACCTCGATCAGCAGGTCGGACTCGCCCAGGGCCGCGACGCCGAGGAGGGTGATGGGGCGGACGAGATCGAAGCCCAGGCGCTGTGACGCTCGCACGGCACCCTCGGCGAGCTGCGCCATCTTGGCCCGCTCCCAGTCCACGACGTAGACCGTCAGCTTGGCGATGTCGGCGAACGACCCCCCCGCGGCCGTGACGGCGGCGTGCACGTTGGCGTAGGCCTGCTCGGCCTGGGCCGCCAGGTCGCCGTTGCCGACGGGGTTGCCGTCGGCGTCGCGCGCCACCTGTCCGGAGACGAACACGAGCCTGGAGCCCTCCGCGACCGAGACCTGGGCGTAGACCTCGGGCTGCGGCAGCGCGGGCGGGTTGAGCAGCCGGACGGACATGACGAACCTCCTCGATTCGATATCACCGCTATTCTATAGCGGCGATATAGAATGGTCTAGTGGTCCGCCCTCCTCGTCCCGAAGTCCGCGAGCTCCTCATCGAGCGCGCCGCCGGCATGCTCGTCCGCCGTGAGACCGTCACCCTGCGCGGGGTGGTCGCCGGGACCGGGGTGTCGACCATGGCCGTCTACACGTACTTCGACGGCATGTCCGGCCTCCTCGGGGCGGTGCGTCAGGAGGGGTTCACCCGGCTCGCCGCACGCCTGGCCACGCACTCGGCGACCGACGACCCGGTCGGTGACCTGGCTGCCGCCGGGGCGGCCTACACGGCGTCGTCCCGGCAGAGCCCCGAGCTGTACACGCTCATGTTCGACGGCTCGCTGCCGCTGCCCGACTCGGGGGCGGCGGACGCCACGCTCGGGCACCTCGTCGAGGCCGTGCGGCGCGCCGTGGGCTCCGGGCGGTTCCACGCCGACCTCGACGTCGTCGGGTTCGCCCACGAGCTGTGGATGTTCGGCCACGGCGCGTGCATGCTCCTCGTCACTGGGGTGCTGCCGTACGAGCAGGTCGAGCCCGTCGTGACCTCGGGACTGGTGCACCTCTACGAGGCTGCGGGCGACGACGCGCCTCGGGCCGGACGCTCCGTGGACCTCGGCTGGGCACGAGGCCTCGACGCAGGCCGCTGACGCGTCGACCCGTGCCGGGCTCTTCGTCCGGCACGGGTCGAGGGTCAGGCCGGCACGCCACCCGTGAGTCGGCGGTACGCGTAGCCGACGGCCACATAGCTCAGCGGGATCGTGACGAACAGGCCCAGGCCGCACGGGATCGCTCCGAGGATGTTGATCCCGAAGAGTGCGAGCAGGAGCAGGAACATCTGGCCGAAGTTCTTCGCCACGAGCGAGAAGCTCGTCCGGACCGCCGTGATCGCATCGGTGCCCTGGTCGAGCGCCACGTAGTAGACGAACACGGAGAAGAGCAGGACGGCGAACCCGGGCAGGATGCACAGGACGAACCCGACGAAGGTCAGGATGCCCACGATCAGCGCCGCGAGGATCACGTTGAGGACGTTGCCGACCCGGAAGAAGGCCGCGACGGGCGGGCGCCGCCCGTCGACCTCGTCGAGCGCACCACGCGTGAAGAACGCCGTGATCAGGTAGCCGATCACCGTGCCGATGATCCCGAAGAGGATGCTCGTGAACGTGATGCCCGTGACGGCGAACGCGTTCGTGTCCGAGAAGTCGTACTGGTCCTGGAACTGGTCGAACCCGCCGGTGATCCAGCTCCAGGCGATGTTCACCGCGATGAAGATCAGCGCGACCAGGATCCACGGACCGAGGTTGGCGATGACCTTGCGCCAGCCGAAGGAGATCGCGTCACCGACGGAGAGCGTCGTCCCGGACGCCCCGTACTCCCCCGCACCCCCCCGGGTACGACCCGGGCGGCGGGTACCCCGGCCCACCGGGCGGGTACCCCGGCCCGCCCGGCGGCGGATAGCCGGGTCCGCCGGGCGGCGGGTACCCGGGTCCGCCCTGGTCCCCGCCCGGGCCGTAAGGAGGCGGCGTCGCGCCGTAGGACGGTTGCTGCGGTGCGCCGTACGACGGCGGGCCGGGGTCCGCCGACGGCGGCTCGGCACCGCCGGTCGCGGCGGGCTCCGGACCCGGGCCGGCCGGGTCGCCGGACGTGCGCGGCGCGACCGGTCCGTCGGGCGGGAGCTCCGCGTAGGGGTTCTCCTGCGTCGGCTCGTCCGGGCCCGACGCCGGACGGTTGGCTGGGTCGTTCTCGTCGCGCGGGGGTCCGCCCGTCGGGTTCTCGCTCATCCCGGTCTCCTCGTTCGCAGTCGTCTCACCCGGACCCAGACTGGCGGGATTCGCGACGCAGCGCCACAGGACTCGCCGCAGGGACGTGCGCCGGAGTGCCGCGACAGGCGTCGCGGACGCGGTCCCGGCGGGTTCAGGCGGCGGTGAGCGTGCGGACCACGGTGTCCGCGAGCAGGCGTCCACGCAGCGTGAGCACACCCTGGCCACGGATCGCTGCACGCCCGTCGAGCAGCCCGGTCGAGACCAGGCCGGCGACGGCGCGTCGCCCCGCCGGCGAGAGGACCGCCAGGTCGAGCCCCTCGCGCAGGCGCCCCTGCAGCATGACCTGCTCGAGCAGCCCTTCCTCGCGGGTCAGGAGCTCGCGCCCCGCGGCGGGGCTCGAGCCGGACTCGAGGAGCGCCGCGTACCGGCGGGGGTGCTTGACGTTCCACCACCGCACGCCCACGCGCTCGTCCGTCGGACCGCGCTCGTCCGTCGGACCGGCTGCGGCGACGTAGGAGTGCGCGCCGGGGCCGATCCCCCACCAGTCGTCGCCGCGCCAGTAGGCGAGGTTGTGCCGGCAGCGGTCGTCGTCGGTGCGCGCCCAGTTGCTCACCTCGTACCAGGTCAGCCCGGCGGCGGTCAGCAGCTCGTCGGCAAGCTCGTACTTCATCGCCTGGTCGTCGTCGCTCGGCAGGGCGATCTCGCCTCGCCGCACCTGAGCCGCCATCTTGGTGCCCGGCTCGACGACGAGCGCATAGGCCGACACGTGGTCGACGCCGGTGGCGAGGGCCGTCTCCAGGCTGGCGCGCCAGTCGTCGATGCTCTCCCCCGGCGTGCCGTAGATGAGGTCGAGCGAGACCTTCAGCCCGGCCTCGCGCGCCCAGCGCACGACGTCGGGGATGCGCTCGGGGTCGTGGGTGCGCTCGAGCGTCGCGAGGACGTGCGGGACGGCGGACTGCATGCCGAACGACACGCGCGTGAACCCCGCGGCCGCGAGCTCGGCGAGCGATGCGGGCGTCACCGAGTCGGGGTTCGCCTCGGTCGTCACCTCGGCGCCGGGCGCGAGCCCCCAGGCCGCGCGGACGCCGTCGAGCATCCGCGCGAGGTCCCCGGCGGGCAGGAGGGTGGGCGTGCCGCCCCCGACGAACACCGTCGAGACCTGCCGCTCCGGCACGCGTGCGTCGCGCAGGACGCGCGCGGCGAGGTCGATCTCGCGCAGGGCCGTGGACGCGTACGACGCCTGGCTGGCCCCGCCCCCGAGCTCGGACGCCGTGTAGGTGTTGAAGTCGCAGTACCCGCAGCGCACCGAGCAGAAGGGCACGTGCAGGTAGACGCCGAACGCGCCGCGCGGCTGGGCGCCCGACGGAGATCCGTCGGTCACCGCGCCCAGGGCACCGACCCACGCGGGCAGAGCGCCGTCGTCGGGCACCGGCTCGCCGTCGGGAAGTGCAGGGCTCACCGCGAGGTCACTTCTTCGACTTGTCCTTGGACTCCTTGCCGCCCACGCCGTCGGAGGACAGCACGGCGATGAAGGCGTCCTTGGGAACCTCGACGGAACCGATGTTCTTCATGCGCTTCTTGCCCTCCTTCTGCTTCTCGAGCAGCTTGCGCTTACGGCTGATGTCGCCGCCGTAGCACTTGGCGAGGACGTCCTTGCGCATGGCGCGCACGGTCTCGCGCGCGATGACACGGGCGCCGACGGCGGCCTGGATGGGCACCTCGAACTGCTGGCGCGGGATGATCTCCTTGAGCTTGGAGGTCATCATCACGCCGTAGTCGTATGCCTTGTCCTTGTGCACGATCGCGCTGAAGGCGTCCACCTGTTCGCCCTGGAGCAGCATGTCGACCTTCACGAGGTCCGCCACCTGGTCACCCGTCGGCTCGTAGTCGAGCGACGCGTACCCGCGCGTGCGCGACTTGAGCTGGTCGAAGAAGTCGAAGACGATCTCGGCGAGCGGCAGCGTGAAACGCAGCTCGACCCGGTCCTCCGACAGGTAGTCCATGCCCAGCATCTGGCCGCGACGTTCGTTGCACAGGCCCATGATCGTGCCCACGAACTCGCTGGGCGCCAGGATCGTCGCGCGTACGACGGGCTCGCTGACCGCCTTGATCTTGCCGCCGGGGAACTCCGAGGGGTTGGTCACCTTGACGGTCGTCCCGTCCTCGAGCGTGACGTCGTAGACGACGTTCGGCGCGGTCGAGATGAGGTCGAGGTCGAACTCGCGCTCGAGGCGCTCGCGCACGATCTCCAGGTGCAGCAGGCCGAGGAACCCGACGCGGAAGCCGAACCCGAGCGCGACAGAGGTCTCGGGCTCGTAGTTGAGCGCGGCGTCGTTGAGCTTGAGCTTGTCGAGCGCGTCGCGCAGGGTCGGGTAGTCCGACCCGTCCACGGGGTACAGGCCGGAGAAGACCATCGGCTTGGGGTCGGAGTAGCCGCCGAGCGCCTCGCTGGCGGGCTTGGCCAGGTTGGTGACCGTGTCGCCGACCTTCGACTGGCGCACGTCCTTGACGCCCGTGATGAGGTAGCCGACCTCGCCGACGCCGAGGCCCTTCGTGACGATGGGCTCCGGCGAGATGACGCCGATCTCGAGGAGCTCGTGCGTCGCGCGCGTCGACATCATGACGATGCGCTCGCGCGGGTTCAGGTTGCCGTCGATGACGCGCACGTACGTCACGACCCCGCGGTACGTGTCGTAGACCGAGTCGAAGATCATGGCCCGGGCTGGTGCGGCGGGGTCGCCGACAGGGGCGGGGACACGCTCGACGATGCGGTCGAGCAGCGCCTCGACGCCGACACCCGTCTTGCCGGAGACCTTGAGGACGTCCGCCGGGTCGACGCCGACGAGCCTCGCGATCTCCTCGGCGTACTTCTCCGGCTGCGCGGCGGGGAGGTCGATCTTGTTGAGGACCGGGATGATCTCGAGGTCGTTCTCCATCGCGAGGTACAGGTTCGCGAGGGTCTGCGCCTCGATGCCCTGCGCCGCGTCGACGAGCAGTACCGCGCCCTCGCACGCCGCGAGGGACCGCGACACCTCGTAGGTGAAGTCGACGTGGCCCGGGGTGTCGATCATGTTGAGCGCGTAGGGGACGAGCTCGGCGCCGGCGCCCTCGCCCGCGACGTGCGCCCACGGCATGCGGACGGCCTGCGACTTGATCGTGATGCCGCGCTCGCGCTCGATGTCCATGCGGTCGAGGTACTGCGCGCGCATGGCCCGCGGCTCGACGACGCCCGTGAGCTGCAGCATGCGGTCGGCGAGCGTCGACTTGCCGTGGTCGATGTGCGCGATGATGCAGAAGTTGCGGATCAGCTCCGGCGGCGTCGAGGCCGCCTGGATGCGGGTGCCGAGCTCGGCGCTGGGGATCGGGGACAACGCGGGTGCGCTCCTGGGTCAGTTCGTCGGTCGGTTCGTCGGTCACGTCGATCGATCGAGGCGATCGGTCGCGTCCGCCGGTGGGCCGGACACGGATACCCCAGTGTCCCACGCTGCGTGGGCGCGCCGGGCGACCTAGCGTGAGAGGGCCGGTCCGGACCACCGTCCGGCCCGGCCACCCGACCAGAGGAGACCACCGTGCCCGCAACGGACCTGACCGGCCGCCGCGTCCTGGCGATCGTCACCAACTACGGCGTGGAGCAGGACGAGCTCGTCGTGCCCCTCGAGCACCTGCGCGCCGAGGGCGCCCAGGTGGACGTCGCCGCGGTCTCCGTCGACGACGTCCGGACCCTCGTCGGCGACAAGGACCCCGGGCGGAGCGTGACACCGGACCTCGCCTACGCCGACGCCGACGCCGCGTCCTACGACCTGCTGCTCGTCCCTGGTGGCACGCTCAACGCGGACGCCCTGCGGCTCCAGGACGAGGCGATGCAGATCGTCCGGACGTTCACCACCGCGGGCAAGCCGGTGGCGGCCATCTGCCACGGCCCGTGGGCGCTCGTGGAGACCGCCGCTGTGGAGGGCAAGACCCTCACCAGCTACCCCTCGCTCGAGACCGACGTCCTCAACGCGGGCGGCGCATGGGTGGACCGCCCGGTCGTGCGCGACGACGAGGGCGGATACACCCTCGTCACCTCCCGCACGCCCGACGACCTCGACGCCTTCCTGCGCGAGGTGGACGCGCTGCTCGCTGCCTGACACCACACCGTGCTCACGGCCTGGTCCGCGTGGGCGGTGGGGTGCACACTCTGGCCATGGACGAAGCCCTCGACCACCTCGTGCTGCTCGCACGCCTGCAGGACGCGTTCCTCGCCGACGTGCCGGGTGCCGACCCGCAGGCCCCCGTCCCCGCGTGCGGGCGGTGGCGGGTGCGCAACCTCGTCGAGCACGTCGGGCGCATCCATCACTGGGCGGCGGCGCAGGCTCGCCGCCGGCAGGAGACCGCGCTCGGGCGCGGGCCGTTCGACCTCGCGCCGTTCTACGCCGAGCACGCCGCAGAGCTCCGCGCGACGCTCGCGGAGCTCGAGCCGGACGCGCGCGCGTGGACGCTCCTGGAGAGCGACGACCCGGGGTCGACCGTCCGCTTCTGGCACCGACGACAAGTGCACGAGACGCTGGTCCACCTGCACGACCTGCGGGCGGCAGCCGGGCGGGCGGTCGACGACGTCGCGCCGGCGGTGTGGGCCGACACCGTCGACGAGGTCGTCACGGTCATGGCACCGCGGCAGGTCCGTCTCGGTCGCGCGGCGCCCTTCGAGCGGCCCGTCGACCTCGTCGCGACCGACGCCGACCGGAGCTGGGTCCTCGGGGGACCCGGCGACCTCGACACCGCACCCCCTCAGCCCGTGGTGCGCGTCACCGGGCCCGCCCGCGAGCTCGCGCTCGTGCTGTGGCGCCGGGTCGAGCCCACGAGCGCGGGCATCACGGTCGAGGGCGACGCCGACGCCCTCGCCACGGCGCTGGGCGAGCGCATCACCCCCTGACGGCTCACCCCACCCGGGTCGTCTCGACGGTCACCGCGAGCTCGCTGTCGCCCGCGCCCGCGTACACGCCGCTCAGCGGTGCGACGTCCCGGTACTCCCGACCTCGACCCAGCACCACGTGGTCCTCGCCGGCCGGTCGACGGTTCGTCGGGTCGAACCCGTACCAGCTCCCGGTCCACCACTCGACCCACGCGTGCGACTCCCCGGCGACGGTCTGCCCGATCACGGAGTCCTCGTCCGGGTGCAGGTAGCCGGACACGTAGCGCGTGGGGATCCCCACGCTGCGCAGGGCCCCCGCGCACAGGTGCGCCATGTCCTGGCACACGCCCTGCCGGGCCGCCCACGCCTCCCCCGCCGGGGTGTGCGCGGTCGTGACCCCCGGCACGTACTCGATCCGGTCCCGCACGGCGAGGCAGATCGCCTCCGCCGCGTCGTGCGGGTCCATCCCGCCCGCGATGTCGAGCGCGAGGGCCGCGACGTCGTCGGGCACCGCGGTGGTCGACGTGTCGGCGAGGAACGCGGCATGCCCGTCGAGCACGCGCTCCCCTCCGAGCACCGTCCAGGGGACGGTCTCGGCGGGCGCCTCCTGCGCCTCGATCTCGACCGTGCACTCGGCGCGCAGCGCGAGGCGCGCGTGCGGCTCGAGCACTTCGAACGCCGTCACCGTGGTGCCCCAGTAGTCGACGTAGTCGTGCGACCACGTCGTGGGGCGCACGCCCACCGCGGCCGTGCGCACGCGCTGCCCCGCGCCCGAGACCGGGGTCATGCGCGCCTGGTTGTACGAGGCGGTCACCGACCTCGGGTACGCGAACGTCGTCGTGTGCACGACGTGCAGGACCGTGCTCACAGCGCCTCCCCGACCCAGGTGGTGACGGCTCCGCTCGGGAAGTAGCGGGCACGCACGGCGTCGGAGGCCCGCGAGCACGCCAGCTGCACCTGCTCCATCGACTCGGGCAGCTCGCCGAGCAGGTCGACGAGCCTGCCGTACTCGAGCCCGGTGCGCACGATCCCCAGCTCACGACGCGCCTCGTCCGCCACGCCGTGGCGTCCTTCGAGCGGACCGAGATCCCGCAGGCACGCCTCGGCGGTCTCGAGCGCGTGCACGATCGACCGCGGGAACAACCGGTCCAGGAGCAGGAACCCCGCCGCACGCTCGTCGGACGCGAGCCCCCGGTTCGCACGCAGGTACGACTCGTGCGCGCCGCACGAGCGCAGGAGGGTCGTCCAGCCCGGGCCGGCGGCACCCAGCCGCGCCTGCGTCGTGACGAGGCGTGCCGTCATGTCGGCGCGCTCGATCGAGCGGCCGAGGATCATGAACTGCCACGTCTCGTCGCGGCTCGTCGCGGAGTCCATCAGGCCGGCGACGATCGCGGCGCGCTCGCGGACCCAGCCGAAGTACTCGTGCGCCGGTGCGTTCCGGATGGTGCCGAACACCTGGTTGCGCGTCGTGTTGAGGCACTCCCACAGCTCGGTCGAGACGATCTCGCGGGCGCGCCGCGCGTTCTCCCGTGCCGCGACCAGCGAACCGGCGATCGACGAGGGGTTGAGCTGGTCGTGCCCGAGCAGACGCAGGACGTGCGCGCCGTCGACGGGTGTGCCGTCGGTCGGCGCGGGGTGGTCCATGACGGCGAGGAGGGATCGGCACGCGAGGTCCTCCTCCGCCCACGGGTCCTCCGACAACGCCTGCAGGTGCACGTCGAGGATGCGTGCCGTGTCGTCCGCCCGCTCGACGTACCGACCGATCCAGAACAACGACTCCGCGATCCGGCTCAGCATCCGCGCACCTCCCGTTGCTCGTGCTGTTGCTGCTGCTGTTGTTGCTGCTGCTGGGCGCCGTGTGCCGACCTGCTGACGTCGTCGGCCGGGTTGGTCGCGATCGGCACACCGGGGGCGGCCGCGGCGGTCCGCGGGTCCGACCCCGCCCGGTCGGCCGCGTCGGCGGCCATACCGTCGACCCGGCGTTCGTCGCGAGCGAGCACCCACGTGTCCTTCGAGCCGCCACCCTGGGAGCTGTTGACGACGAGCTGACCCTCCGGGAGCGCGACGCGCGTCAGCCCGCCCGGCAGGACCCAGACGTCGTTCCCGTCGTTGACGGCGAAGGGTCGCAGGTCCACGTGCCGGGGCCGGAACGCGCCGTCGACGAACGTGGGCGTCGTCGACAGCTGGACGACCGGCTGCGCGATCCACCCCCGTGGGTCGGCCTGCAGGCGCGAGCGGAGCAGGTCGAGCTCGGCGCGGCTCGCCGCCGGGCCGACGACGATCCCCTTGCCGCCCGACCCGTCGACCGGCTTCACGACGAGCTCGTCCAGCCGGTCGAGAACCTCGGCGAGCGCGTCGGGCTCCTGGAGCCGCCACGTCTCGACGTTCGCGAGCACCGGCTCCTCGCCGAGGTAGTACCGCACGAGGTCGGGGACGTAGGTGTAGACGAGCTTGTCGTCGGCGACCCCGTTGCCGACGGCGTTCGCGAGGGTGACGTTGCCGAGCCGGGCGCACGTGAGCAGGCCGGGCACACCGAGCGCCGAGTCGGCCCGGAACTGCACGGGGTCGAGGAACTCGTCGTCCACGCGGCGGTAGATGACGTCGACGCGGCGGCGGCCCTCGGTCGTGCGCATGTACACGCGCCCGCCGGTCGAGAACAGGTCCCGGCCCTCGACGAGCTCGACGCCCATCAGGCGGGCGAGGAGCGAGTGCTCGAAGTAGGCGGAGTTGTACACCCCTGGCGTGAGCACGACGACCGTCGGGTCGGGGACGCCGTCGGGCGCGGCCGCGAGGAGCGCGGTCAGCAGGCGCTGCGGGTAGTCGACGACGGGTCGCACGCGCAGGCTCGAGAACAGCTCGGGGAACGTGCGGGCCATGGCCCGGCGGTTGGAGATGACGTAGCTCACGCCGCTGGGTACACGGACGTTGTCCTCCAGGACACGGAACCCGCCCGCCTCGTCGCGGATCAGGTCGACACCGGCCACGTGCACCCGCACGCCGTTCGGCGGCTCGATCCCCCACGCCTCGCGGTGGTACTCCGACGAGGACAGGATCAGCCGCTTCGGCACCACACCGTCGGCGACCGCTCGCTGCGGGCCGTACACGTCGGCGAGGAACGCCTCGAGAGCACGCACCCGCTGCGCCACCCCCCGGGTCACGACGTCCCACTCGTCCGGCTCCACGACGCGCGGCACGACGTCGAGCGGGAAGGGGCGCTCCTCACCGGCGAAGTCGAAGGTGACGCCCTGGGCGAGGTAGGCGTGCGCGAGCGCATCGGCACGGGCGGCGACCTCCTCCGCCGTCAGGCGTGTCATCGTCGCGTGCACCCGTTCGTAGCGCGGGCGCAGCGTGCCGTCGCGGTCGAGCATCTCGTCCCAGGCCCGCGCCACCGGGTAGTCGTCGAACAGGTCCGCCATGTCCGCACACTAGGTCGGTCTGGCTGTTCGCGCGTCACGACGGTGTGTCCACCAGGTAACGCCCGCCCGTCGCCGCGGCGCGTGTAGATTGCGCGCGTGGCACGCAGAGGATGGCTGGGACGTCTCGCCGACACCGCACGCGCCGTCGTGCACGGCATCTCACGACCGAGCCGGCCGGCCCGGAGCTCGGCACGAGGCTCGGTGAGCACGTACCCGGGCGACTACGCGGGCGTCGTGCGCCCCCGGTACTCGCCCCGCCTCGACGGGAACCCGGACCCCGGCGAGATCGTGTGGACGTGGGTGCCGTACGAGGAGGACCACGCGCAGGGCAAGGACCGCCCGGTGCTGCTCGTCGGTACCGACGGTGCGTGGCTGCTCGCCGTCATGCTCACGAGCAAGGACCACTCGCGCGACGCGCAGGACGAGGCCCGCTGGGGTCGGTACTGGCTCGACATCGGCTCCGGCCCCTGGGACGCGAGAGGTCGCGCGAGCGAGGTCCGGCTCGACCGGGTGATCCGCGTCGACCCGGCCCGCGTCCGCCGCGAGGGCGCCGTCGTCGGGCGTCGGGTGTTCGACGACGTCGTCGCCGGCATCACCCGTGCGAATCCGGGCGCCCGCTGAGCCCACTGAGCCCACTGAGCCGACTGGATCGAGGAGGCTTGGCCTGGTAATCTCGTAGGTCGCGTGTCCGCCCAGGTCGGCGGGCACAGCCCCAGCACCTCTCCACGGGTTCCCCACCCCAGTCCCGGAGCTGGAGCCGCCCTCTACGACCTATCCGCTCGCTTCGGCGAACACACCAGAAAGTCCACACGTGGCCAACATCAAGTCCCAGATCAAGCGCATCCGCACGAACGAGAAGGCTCGCCTGCGCAACAAGGCAGTCAAGTCCGAGCTCAAGACGTACGTGCGCCGCGTGCGCGAGGCCGTCGCCGCGGGCGACAAGGAAGCGGCGAGCACCGCGCTCGACTCCGCGTCGCGCAAGCTCGACAAGGCCGTCTCCAAGGGCGTCATCCACGCGAACCAGGCTGCGAACCGCAAGTCGGCCATCGCGAAGTCGGTCAACGCGCTCTGAACGACGAGTCGCCCCTGAGGCGACCACAGGCACTCCGCGAGGGGCGCCGGCCTGCATCGGGCCGGCGCCCCTCGCGCGTCCCCAGGCGACCACCCGGCGACCGCTCAGCGGCCGCTCAGCGGCCGCCCGGCTCAGCGTCCGCGGCTGCGCGCGATCGTGAGGACCGCCCGCTCGACGGCGAACACCGGGTCGCGTCCTGCACCCTTGACCTCCGCGTCGGCCTGCGCCACCGCGCTGATCGCGGTCGCGAGCCCTTCGGGCGTCCAGCCTGCGAGCTCCCGCCGAGCACGGTCCACCTGCCAGGGCGCCATGCCCAGGTCCTTCGCCGTCGCTCCCCCGCGACCGCGGGCAGCACCGACCTTGGCGAGGGCGCGGAGCTTCATCGCGAGCGCCGCGACGAGCGGCACGGGGTCCGCGCCGGTCGCGAGCGCGTGCCGCAGCAGCGCGACCGCCTCGCCCGCGTTGCCCGCCACCGCCGCGTCGGCGACCCTGAAGCCCGTGGCCTCGACCCGGCCACCGTAGTACCGGTCCACGACCTGCTCGGTGACCGTGCCGTCGGTGTCCGTCACGAGCTGCGAGCACGCGGAGGCGAGCTCGCGCAGGTCGTTGCCGAGCGCCTCCACGAGGGCGCGGACACCGGTCGCGTCGATGCGTCGCCGGGCTCGCCGGAACTCGGCCGTGACGAACGCGACCTTGTCCGCGTCCTTCTTGATCGCGTCGACCGCCACCACAGGCGCGCCGCTGGACCGGATCGCGTCGAGCATGCGCTTGCCCCGCACGCCCCCGCCGTGGACGACGACGAGCGTCGTGTCCGGGTCGGCCCGCGGGACGTAGTCGACGACGTCGGCGACGAGGTCCTCCGTGGCAGCCTCCGCACCGGAGACGACGACGACCTTCGCCTCGCCGAACAGCGACGGGCTCGCGGCGACCTGGAGGAAGCCGGCCTGGTAGGTCGCCGCCTCGATCTCGACCTTCTCGACCTGCGGGTCCCGGGCGCGCGCGAGGTCGACGACGCCGTCGACCGCGCGCTCCGCGAGCAGCGACTCCGGGCCCTGCACGAGCACGAGCGGGGCCAGCAGGACGTCGTCCCACGTCGTCGTCGGGCCCGAGGTTCGGGCGGCGGACCGGGGCGGCGCGGAAGGCATGGTCACAGCCTGCCACGGACCGCCGACGCTCATCCGCACCCGCCGACGGCGAGCGCACGGTCACGCACGACGAGCGCGACCGGACCGCACGTGTCCGTCCGGAGCACGGTCGCGCCGTTCGCGCGGTACAGGTCGATCGCCGCGTCCGTCGGGTGCCCGTAGGTGTTCTCCCCGGAGCTGACGAGGGCCACCGACGCGCCGAGCTCCTGCGCGAGCCGCGGCGACTGCACGGCCGACCCGTGGTGCGCCACCTTGACCACGTCGACCCCGCCTCCGCCGTCGCGCGCGGCGAGCGTGGCGGCAAGCTCCTCCTGGCCGGCGTCCTCGAGGTCTCCGAGCGCCACGACGTCGAGGCCGGCGACCTCGGCACGCAGCGCGATGCTCGCGTCGTTCGCGCCCTGCCCGGAGCCGCCGACCTGCAAGATCTCCCAGTGCACGGGCCGGGTTCCCGCGGCACCGGTGGCACCGGGCTCGGGAACCTCGACCGGGACGTCGGCGTCGGCGAGGGCGCGGCGGGTGGACCGCGCCTGGGCCGCCGGTTCGTCCGACCCTGTGACCAGCGCCCTGTCCACGGTGCGTCCGGCAAGGACCGGGCCCAGACCCCCGACGTGGTCGGCGTGGAAGTGGCTGAGGACGAGCAGGTCGATCCGCCGCACGCCGAGCGTGTCGAGGCACCGTGCGGCGGCGTCACCCGACGGGCCGACGTCGACGACCACGGCCGAGCCCGGACCGGAGCGCAGGACGAGCGCGTCGCCCTGGCCGACGTCGCACGCGACCACGAGCCAGTCCGCCGGGACGTCCGCGCCCGCCGACCGCACGGCCCGCAACGAGACCACGAGGACGAGCCCTGTCACCACCGCCACGGCGACGACCAGCACGGACCCACGCCGGGTGCCGGATCGGCGCGCGTCGTCGTCCGGACCGCGCCGGCCAGAACGGGAGATCGCGACGACGACGAGGAACGTCGCACCGGCGAGGAGCGCCGCGCCTCCCCACCCACCGGGCCACGGCGCCCGCGCGCCCGGCAGGTCGGCGGCGACCTGGGCGACGGCCGCGATCCACCACGTGCACCTCCCGGCGAGCCACGCGAGGACCGTCGCACCGCCGGGCCACGCGGGCGCGACGAGCGTGGCGAGCACACCGAGCACCGTCGCCGGCCCGAGCGCAGGCGCGGCCACGAGGTTGGCGGGCACCGCGTAGGTGCTGACCGACGGGTCGAGGAGGACGAGCACAGGCGCGCAGGCGGCCTGCGCGGCAACGGGGATCGCGACGGCGTGCGCGACCACGCGTCCGCACCAGGGCGCGAGGCGGCGGGCGAGGGGTGCTGCACCGAGAGCGAGTCCCGCGGTCGCGGCGACGGAGAGGACGAACCCGTAGGAGCGCGCGAGCCACGGGTCCGCGACCACGAGGAGGATCACTGCGGCGGCGAGCGCGACGATCGCGCGCGAGGGCCGGCCGAGCGCGATCCCCGCCAGCCCGACGAGGCCCATCGCCGCCGCTCGCACGACGCTCGGCTCCGGATGGACCAGCAGCACGAACCCGGCGGTGGCCGTCCCCGTCACCACCACGCGCGCCCAGCGTGGCGCGCGCACGGCCACGCAGAGCGCCGCGACGCACGCCACCACGATCGCGAAGTGCCCGCCGGAGACGGCCGTGACGTGCGTGAGCGAGGACGTGCGCATGTCCTCGTCGAGACCGGGCTCGAGCCGCGACGTGTCCCCGACGGCGACCCCCGGGACGAGGCCGCGCGCCTGCGGGTCGAGCCCGTCCGTCACGTCGAGCAGGCTCGACCGCAGGGTCGCGACGCCGCGCAGGAGCGCGGGCGGCGGCGCGACGACGGCGGGAGGACCGTCGACACGGAGCACCGTCCGGTCGCCCTGCACCGCGAGCCTGCCCGTGGCGACCACCCGGGCGCCGTAGTCCACGCCGTCCCACGTCGCGCCCGGTCCGACCACGACGAGCGGTCCGCGCGCCGTCGTGCGCACACCGCGGGCGACGACGTCCTCGAGCTCGACCTGCACCTCGTTGCGGTCCGCGGTTCCGGTCCAGGGGTTGGTCAGCGGCTCGACGGCGGAGCGCACCGTCGCGGTCACGGTCGCGGTCGCACCCGCCGTGGCGAGGGTGTCGACCCCGGCTCGCGAACGTGCGGTGAGCTGAGCGCCGGTCGACAGGAGCACGGCGGTGAGGCAGCCGAGCACCAGGATGGCGGCGCCCGCCGACCTCGACCGGGTCCTGCGCGCCCTCCGGCAGCTCGCCCCGCACGGCCCCCCGCACGCACTCGAGCACGCCCTGGCGAGCCGGCGCACGAGCAGTCCGGTCACCACCGCCGCGACAGCGACCGCGACGATCTGTGCCACCACGAGCACGCGCTGCGGCGGAGCACCCACCGCGAGCGCCGCGGCGCACCAGACGACGACGGCGGCGGGGGCGAGGCGGAGATCCGTCGTCCGGCCCGCCGATCGTCCCGTCACACCTGCACGAGGTCGCGCACGTCGGCGAGGACGGCCGGGCCGATCCCGCTGACCTCGCCGAGCTCGTCGATGCTGGTGAACGGCCCGTTGTCTGTCCGCCAGACGACGATCCGCTCGGCCAGCACGGGGCCGATCCCCGGCAGCTCGTCCAGCATCGAGGCGTCTGCCGTGTTGAGGTCCACGACCTGGGCCCCCTGTCCGCCCGGAGCCGCGTCGGTGCCCGGTGGCGGGGCCGCGGCGACCGCCTCGCCCGGCCGCGGGACCACGATCTGCTCACCGTCGGTGACGGTGCGCGCGAGGTTGAGCGCGGCGAGGTCGGCCTCGCGCGCGGCCCCGCCCGCCGCCGCGATCGCGTCCGCGACGCGTGCACCGGCGTCGACGGTGACCAGTCCTGGGTCGGCGACCTGTCCGACGACGTGCACCACCACGGTCTCGGCGACACCACCCTCGGTCTGGTTCTCCTCGCCGAGCTCCTTCCCGGCCTTCCCGTCGGCGACCGCGACGGTCTCCTCCGCGGGCTCGCCGGCCTCGTCCACGGGCAGGGTGCCGACCGTCGCCCCGGGGTCGTCGTCGACCGACGCGACGGTGCGCACGGCGTCGTCCCCGTCCGCGAGGACGGTCGCGGCGCACACCGCGCCGAGCCCGAGGACCACGACGAGTGCTGTCACGGCCACGCGCGGGGCCGTGGCCCACCGACGGGCCGAGGGTTCACCGGGCGGGTCGAACCCGGAGTGCGTGGTCGGGTGCCCGTGCGTCGCCGCGTACGCGTCGGCGACGCGTCGGGCGGCCCGACGGCGCAGGTCGTCCTCCGCGACGCGCTCGGTGGCACCGTGTGCGGCCGGTTCCGCGGGCGGCGCGACGTCGTCGGCCGTCCACCGGTCCCGGTCGGGCTCCGGCTCGGCGGCAGGGCGTGCCGGCAGCCATCCGGGTGCGCCCGGGTGCGCGCGAGCGACGTCGGCGCCGGTCTCCCCCGACGGTTCCGGGTGCCACGCGAGCGCCGGACGCCCCCCGCGCGTGACGGGGCCGCCCTGCTCGCGGGCCGTCAGTGCTCGTAGCCGTCGACGCACCGCAGGGTCGCTGCGCCGACGGGGCCGTGCCGGCCGGTCACCCGGTTCGTGCCGTGGTGTGCTCACGCGCCGGACGCTAGGTGCCCGTCGCTCTCGCGCGCCGCGCCGGGCGGCCGGGTTGTGGACCGGGCGACGCACGGTCGTCCTGTGGATGGCCAGGACCGTTGCGGTCAGACGCGTCCCGAGGCGGCCCGGTTGCGGGAGCCGGCCGGGAGTCAGTCGGCCCGGTCGGCGAGCGGCCCGGCGAGGTCCGCGACGACGACCGCGAGCACGCCCGGTCCGACGTGCGCGCCGAGCACGGCGCTCACGGGCGAGACGGTGATCTCGAGACCGCTGCGCGCGGCGAGCTCGTCCGCGAGGCGGTCGGCGCCCTCGGCGTCGCCCGCGTGGTGCACGGCCAGCGCGGGAAGCGCTCGTCGGGCCGCCGACTCGACGGCGACGGTCGTCATCCGCTCCACGGCCGCGGCCCGCGTACGCACCTTCTGGATCACCTCGATGCGGCCGTCGCGCACGGCGAGAAGTGGTCGCACCCCGAGCACGGTGCCGAGCGTGGCGGCGGCGGCGCTGATCCGGCCACCCCGGCGCAGGTGCTCGAGCGAGTCGACGCAGAAGATCGCGCGGCTCGAGTCGGCGACGGCGAGCGCACGGCGGGCCACCGCGTCGGCGTCCGCCCCCGTGCCGGCCGCGGTCGCCGCCGCGGTCGCGGCGAAGCCCAGGCCCATCGCGACGGTCCGCGAGTCGACCACGCGCACGGGCACGGCGGCGCGGCTCGCCGCCAGAGCGGCCGCGTGCACCGTGCCGGAGAGGTCGCCGGACAGGTGCACGGACACGACCTCGCGTGCGCCGGTGTCCGCCGCCCGCGCGTACGCGTCGGCGAACGCCTCAGGTGCGGGCTGCGACGTCGAGACGTGCCGACCGTCGACCAGGTGCCTCGCGACGTCGTCGGGGCCGATCTCGACGCTCTCGAGGAACGACTCGTCGTCGACCACCACGTGGAGCGGGACGACCTCGAACCCGTCGAGCCCCTCCGCGACGCCTGCGGGCAGGGACGCGGTGGAGTCCGTGACGACGTGGACGCGCCTCCTGGACGACGTGCCGGCCATCGGGGGTCAGATCACCACGTTGACGAGCTTCGGGACCCGCACGATCACCTTGCGCACCGGGGCGCCGTCGATCGCACGCACCACGTTCGGCTCGGCGAGCGCGGCGGCCGTGAGGTCCTCCTCCGAGATCGACGGCGACACCTCGATCCGACCCCGTACCTTTCCCTTGACCTGCACGACGCACGTCACGGTGTCCTCGACGAGGTACTTCTCGTCCGCGGCCGGGAAGGGCGCGTGCGCGAGCGAACCCTCGTGGCCGAGGCGCTCCCACAGCTCCTCCGCGACGTGCGGCGCGACGGGCGCCGTCATGAGCACGAGCGGCTCGACGGCCTCGCGCGGCACCCGGTCGAGCGACGTGAGGTGGTTGTTGAGCGTGATGAGCTTCGCGATCGCCGTGTTGGGGCGCATGTGCTCCATCTCGGCGCGCACGTCCGCGATGGCGCGGTGCACGGCCCGCAGGGTCGCGGCGTCGGCCGGCTCGTCGGACACGACGGTCTCCCCCGTGTCCTCGCTGACCACGTTGCGCCACAGCCGCTGCAGGAACCGCTGCGACCCGACGACGGCGCGCGTCTCCCACGGGCGCGACAGGTCGAGCGGGCCCATGGACATCTCGTAGACCCGGAACGTGTCCGCCCCGTACTCGGCGTACATGTCGTCGGGGGTCACGACGTTCTTCAGCGACTTGCCCATCTTGCCGTACTCGCGCTGCACGACCTCGCCGTTCCAGCGGTACACGACCTCGCCGGAGCCGTCGGTCGCGGGCTCCTCAGTGACCTCCGCCGCGGTGACGTACTGGCCGCGCGCGTCGGTGAACGCGTACGCCTGGACGTAGCCCTGGTTGAACAGCTTGTGGAACGGCTCGACGCTCGACACGTGGCCCAGGTCGTAGAGCACCTTGTGCCAGAACCGCGCGTAGAGGAGGTGCAGGACGGCGTGCTCGACGCCGCCGACGTACAGGTCGACGCCGCCGGCGCGGCCCGCCGAGCCGTTGTGCTCCGGTCCCATCCAGTAGCGCTCGAGCTCCGGGTCGACGACGCTCTGCTCGTCGGTGGGCGACCCACCCCGCGTCCCGGTCCAGGTCGGGTCGAGGTAACGCAGGTAGTACCAGCACGAACCCGCCCAGTTGGGCATGGTGTTCGTGTCGCGCCGGTACTGCTGGGGACCGTCACCGAGGTCGAGCGTGACGTGCACCCAGTCGTCGTTGCGGCCGAGGGGGGCCTCGGGCGAGGAGTCGGCGTCGTCGGGCTCGAACGTGCGCGGCGCGTAGTCGGGGACGTCGGGAAGGTCGACGGGCAGCATCGCGTCGGGGATGGCGACGGGCTGGTCGTTGGAGTCCCACACGATCGGGAAAGGCTCGCCCCAGTAGCGCTGCCGGCTGAACAGCCAGTCGCGCAGCCGGTACGTCGTGGTGCTCTCGCCGAGGCCCTTCGCGACGAGCCAGCCGGTGATGGCCTCTTTGGCGGCGGGCACGTCGAGCCCGTCGAGCGAGACCTCGTCGTTGGAGGACGCGACGATCTCGCCGTCGCCCGTCCAGGCACCGGTGAACCCTTCGGGGAAGCCGTCCGTGGGACGGACCGTGTGCACGACCGGGAGCCCGAACGCCTCCGCGAACGCGTGGTCGCGCTCGTCACCGCCGGGGACGGCCATGATGGCGCCCGTGCCGTAGCCCATGAGGACGTAGTCGGCCGTGAACACGGGGATCGTCGCGCCGTTGACAGGGTTGACGGCGAGGTGCCCGGTGAAGACGCCGGTCTTCTTGCCGGCGTCAGCCTGACGCTCGACAGCGGTCTTCGCGGCGGCCTCACGCCGGTACGCGGCGACGGCCTCGATCGGGCTGCGGTGCCCGCCGGTCCAGGCCGACGACGTCCCGTCCGGCCAGTGCGCCGGCACCTCGTCGAGGAGCGGGTGCTCCGGGGAGACCACCATGAACGTCGCGCCGAACAGCGTGTCGGGGCGGGTCGTGAACACCTCGACCTGCGAGCCGGACCCCGCGGCCACGTCGTTGGCGCCGTCGGCGGAGCCCAGCACCGCGAAGCGCACGAGGGCGCCCGAGCTGCGCCCGATCCAGTTGCGCTGCATCGCCGTGACCTTCTCCGGCCAGTCGATGAGGTCGAGGTCGTCCGCGAGACGGTCGGCGTACGCCGTGATGCGCATCTTCCACTGGCGCAGGCTGCGCTGGAACACCGGGAAGTTGCCGCGCTCGGAGCGGCCGTCCGCGGTGACCTCCTCGTTCGCGAGGACGGTGCCCAGGCCGGGCGCCCAGTTGACGGGCGACTCGTCCACGTAGGCGAGGCGCTGCGGGTCGATCACGGCGCGGCGCTGCACGTCCGTCAGCGACGCCCAGTCCGCGCCCTCCGGCACGCCGTCGACGTCGCCAGGAACGGACCGCGACCCGGCCGCGTACTCGGCCACCAGCTCGGAGATCGGGCGTGCGCGCCCGCGCCGGCCTTCGGGGCCCGCGTCGGGACGCTCGGAGTCGGGACGCTCGGCGTCGACGTCGTACCAGGAGTCGAAGATCTGCAGGAAGATCCACTGCGTCCAGCGCACGTACTCCGGGTCGATGGTCGCGAAGGTGCGGCGCGAGTCGTGCGCGAGCCCGAGCCGGCGCAGCTGGCGGCGCATGTTGACGATGTTCGCCTCGGTCGTCGTGCGCGGGTGCTGGCCCGTCTGCACGGCGTACTGCTCGGCCGGCAGCCCGAACGCGTCGTACCCGAGCGCGTGCAGCACGTTGTCGCCGCACATGCGCCGGAACCGGCCCACGACGTCGGTCGCGATGTACCCGAGCGGGTGCCCGACGTGCAGGCCGGCTCCGGACGGGTACGGGAACATGTCCATGATGAAGTAGGGGCTCGCGCCCCCGGGGCCGTCGCCCGCTCCGTCGGCGAGCCGACCGTCGGGGTTCGCGGCGTAGAAGGTGCCGCGCTGCTCCCACAGCTCCTGCCACTTGAGCTCGATCTGCTCCGCGAGGGCCGGGGTGTACCGGAAGGTCGGGACGCCGGTGGCAGACGTCGCGTCGTGGGCGGGAGCCGTCTCGGGGAAGGTCGCTGGGGTGGCAGGCGTGGTCACGGGCCCGAGTCTACCGAGGGCACGGGCGGTACCGGCCGGGCGTCTGCGGCCCGACGGCGGCCGCTCGGCGTGCGGGACGGTTCCACGGCGCGCCCGCGTCGGTGGCAAGATGTGCGACGTGATCGTCGTGACTACGAATGACATCCCGGGCTACCGCATCGACGCGGTCCTCGGCGAGGTGATGGGCATGACCGTCCGGAGCGCGAACATCGGGGCGAACTTCGTCGCCGGGTTCCGCGCGATGGGTGGTGGCGAGGTGAAGGAGTACACGAAGCTGGTGTACGAGTCCCGCCAGGAGGTCATGCACCGCATGGTCGAGGAGGCGCAGCGGCGCGGCGCGAACGCCGTCGTCGGCATGCGCTTCGACACCGGGGACATCGCGCAGTCGTTCTCCGAGGTCTGCGCGTACGGCACCGCGGTCGTGGCCAACCCGATCGCCGCGGGTCAGCCCGGTGCGACGACCCAGTCGTCGCACCAGGCCGCCGGCGGGCACCAGCAGCAGCAGGCGCCTGCGCAGCCCGCCTACGGGCAGCAGCCTCCGCAGGACGCCCCGCCGACCTGGCGCTGAGCGCAGCTGCTGGTCAGAGGCTCGCGAGGATCAGGGGTCCCTTGATCAGGAGCACCCACGCGATGAGGGCGACATAGCCGATCGCGAGGAACAGGTGACGGTTGCCGACGACGGTGCGCCGCACGCCCTCGCTCGCGGGCAGGTACCCCTCCTGGACCGCGTGCACCACCTGGTACCAGAAGAGCGGCAGCATCACCGCCCACACGACCATGCAGTACGGGCACATCGCCGAGATCGCGTAGAGCGTGGTCCACACGAGGAAGACGACGAGCCCGAGCCCGAGGGTCGTCCCGCCGAGGAGCGCGAGCCAGTACCAGCGCGGCAGGCGAGCGCCGGCGAGGACGACGACGCCGGTCGCGACGACGACGGGGAACGCGGCGATCCCGAGCAGCGGGTTGGGGAAGCCCAGCAGCGAACCCTGCCACGAGCCCATGGCGTCGCTGCAGTCGAGGAAGATGTTCAGGCTGCACGACGGGACGTGGTTCGGGTCGGCGAGCTTCAGGTACTTCTCGATCGCGAGGGCGGCGGACGCCACCAGCCCGATCGCTCCGAGCACGACGAGAAGCCACCCCATGGTCCTCGCGCTGACGGGACGCGGACCCCCCTCGGGCAGCACCTCACGCTCGTCGTCGGACGGCTCGGACGGCATCGCGGTGTTCGCACCGACTGTGGCGCTCTTGCTCACGCAGGACGCTCCTCGTGGGTCACCGGCTCAGGCCGGGGCAGTGACGTGCGCGCACGGCGGTGCGCGCACGTCACAACCTATCGCGAGCCGCTGGGTCCCGGCTGTGAGGCACGGGCACGCCCCGTCCTCGCCATCACCCGGTGGTGCGCACCTCGGCCGTCGCGGCGTCGGGAACGACGGCAGCGTCGCGCACGGCAGCGCCGGGCTCGGACGAGACGACGACGCCCGCCGGGCGCCGGCCGAAGAGCAGGAGGACCGCGAGGCCGAGCAGCGTGAGCGCGACACCCGTCCAGGCCGGGGCCAGGTAGCCCCATCCGGCGGCGATGACGAGGCCGCCCAGGAACGCGCCGTTGGCGTTGCCGACGTTCAGCGCGGAGTGGCACAGCGCGGCGCCGAGGGAGGGCGCCGCGGGCGACAGGTCCATGAGCCGGGTCTGCAGCGCGAGCCCGAGCACCTGGGAGGTGACGCCGAGCAGGAAGAGCGCGAGCACCGCAGGCACGGGGTGCTGACCGGTGAGCGCGAACAGGGCGAGCGTGACCGCGGTCGTCCCGAAGCCCAGGTAGACCGTGCGCATGACGGACCGGTCGGCGAGACGCCCGCCGAGGAGCGTCCCGACCGTCATGCCGATGCCGAACACGGCGAGCACCAGGGGGACGGCTCCCGTCGAGAGCCCGGTGACGCGGGTGATCGTCGGCTCGACGTAGGAGTAGACCGCGAACATGCCGCCGAACCCGATCGCCGCGGCGACGAACCCGATCCACAGCGGCCCGTTGCGCAGCGCCCCGAGCTCGCGCCGCACGCTCGAGCTCGCGTTCCCGGCGTCCGCCGGCACGAGCCACCACAGCGCCGCGAGGGTCATGAGCCCGAGGACACCGACGAGGACGAACGCGGCGCGCCACCCGAGCTGCTGGCCCGCGAAGGTGGACAGCGGGACGCCGACGACGTTCGCGATCGTGAGGCCGGTCATCATCATCGCCACCGCGTGCCCGCGACGACCCGGGCCGACGACGGCGGCCCCGACCGCCGCACCGACGCCGAAGAACGCCCCGTGGGGCAGCCCGGCGAGGAAGCGGCCCGCGGCGAGCGCCTCGATGCTGTCGGCGGTCGCGGAGAGGATGTTGGCGAGCGTGTAGAACGCCATCAGGGCGAGGAGGAGCGTCCTGCGCGGCAACCGGGCCGCGAGGACGGTGAGCAGCGGCGCGCCGATGACGACACCCACGGCGTACGCGGTGATCGCGTGCCCGGCGGTCGGGATGGACACCTGGAGGTTCGTCGCGATGTCGGACAGGAGCCCCATCGTGGCGAACTCGGTGGTGCCGATCGTGAACCCGCCCATGGCGAGCGCGAGCAGCGCGGGGGTGGCCGAGGGCGTCCGGCCCGACGCGGGGGGCGTCGCGGCGGTGGTGTCGGCCGGACGTGCGTCGGCCCGTCCTGGGGTGTCGGTCATGGCGTCTCCGGTCGTCGTGCCGACCCGGGGTGTCTCTCGACGGCCCGGATCCTCGAATCGATTCGATCCAGTCGGCGACGTCGACGACGGGCATGCAGGGGGTACCGCGTCAGTCTAGGCGGTCGGGCGCGCGCTGCGCACGACCCACACGTGAGCCGCCGCCCGTAGGCCGAGCTGCGCCGGCGCCGTCGGACCCGGCCACCGCAGCGTCAGCGTGCCCGCGTACTCACGCCGTTCGATGACCTCGACCGCGGTGTCCAGGCCCACGCCCAGCTCGGCGAGATACCGCAGGACGTCCGGGTCGGCGTCCGAGATGCGCCCGACGACGGCCCGGTCCCCCACGACGAGGTCCGACAGCGGGACCGCGGGCGGGGTGACCACCTCGCCGCTCGCGCTCGGGATCGGGTCTCCGTGCGGGTCTCGCGTCGGCCGACCGAGCCGGGCGTCGATGCGCTCGACCATGAGGTCCGAGACCGCATGCTCGAGCACCTCGGCCTCGTCGTGCACCTCGTCCCACCCGTACCCCAGCTCCGAGACGAGGTACGTCTCGATCAGCCGGTGGCGGCGCACCATCGCCAGCGCGAGCGATCGGCCGCGGTCCGTCAGCTCGATGGCCCCGTACGGCGCGTGCACGAGCAGGCCCTGGGAGCTCAGCCTCCGCACCGTCTCCGAGACGGTGGAGGCGCCGACGCCCATCCGGTCAGCGAGCATCTTGGTCGTCACCGGGTCCTGCGACCACTCCTGGGCAGACCAGACGACCTTCAGGTAGTCCTGCCCCACAGGCGTGAGGTCGGCGGGGTGGTCCACGGCGCCCACCCTAGTTCACCCCCCGGCCGCGGCCCCGTCGTCGGCCGCCTCCGCCGCGCGCACCAGCTGCAGCCGGACCTCCACCGTCGCGTCCGGCGCCACCTGCACCGGCAGGTCCGGCGGCACGCTGAGCTCGTAGTCGGCGAGGCGCACGGGGATGGCCGCGGTGACCTGGACCCCGTCGCCGGAGCGTTGCGCCTCGACCGTCGCGTCGACCGAGGCGGTCACGTCGCGCAGCGTGAGCGTCCCGCTGGCCACGAGCTCCACGGGTTCCGTCGTCCCGGCGAGCTCGTCGACGGGCATCGGCGTCGTGAGCGTGAAGATCGCGGCGGGGTAGGCGTCCACCTCCAGCGCCTGGTAGAACACCAGGTCGCTCACGGGGTCACCCGTCGTGATCGACGCGGTGCGGGTCGTGATCTCGACGGAGACCGCCTCCCCGGACCGGACGGTCACGCTCCCCGTCACCTCGTCGGTACTCCCGACGAGGGGCTCCTCCGTCGCACCGGGCCCGGTCTCCTGGACACGGAACCCGGACTCCGAGCCTGCCTCGACGACCCACGTCCCGTCGACCTCGAACGGGCCCGGGGTCGGAGGCTCCACCGTGTCCGACGGCTCGCCGGACGTCTCGAGCCCGAGCTGCGGCGGCGCCTGCCTGGTCGTGATCTCTGACCAGACGAAGGGCGCGAGCAGGACGACGACCAGCGCGAGCACGATCGCCACGACGATCCACCGCGTCGACCTGCTCATGGCACCATCCTGCCCCGCCTCGTCTCGCCCGCGACGTACCGACGCGCGCGCACCGCGGCTCTCGCCCGGACGTGCGTCACCCCGCGTCGGGCTCCTGGGTCGCGCCCTCGGCCGGGTCCTCCGCCGTGGGGTCGGTCGGCTCGCCCGCACCGGGTGCGTCGGTGTCGACGCTCTCCTCGGGCACGACCGGCGCGGGCCACGCGAGTCGCGGCCAGACCCGCGCCGAGGCGTCGGTCCCCACCTGGACGAGCTGCCAGTCGACGATCCGCCGCTGCTGCGGGTCGAAGCGCAGGACCGTCATCTCCGCGGTCCCCTTGAGCGGACCGATCCGCAGCTGGTTCGCGACGGCGCCGGCCGTGCTGCCGCTGACGTACAGCACGCCCGCCCCGGCCGGCTCCGGCCCGGAGCGCGTGTGCATGTGGCCTGCCAGGAGCGACGGCACGCACCCGGAGTCGAGCGCGTCGTTCCCCATCCTCGGGGTGTGGATCATCATGAGGTCGATCGGCTCGCCCGAGTCCTGCTGCTCGCACGCGGCCGCTGCGAGCCGCGCGGCGTACTCCTCGGGCGACTCCTCCCGCGCGGGCATGTTCTCCTCGCCGAGCCGGGTCTCGAGAGGGTCGCGGTCACCGAGGATGCGGACCCCGTCGACCTCCACGACGTCCCCGTCGAGCTCGATCGCGCCGTTCGCACGCCACTGGGCGGCGGTCTCCACGCTGTCGTGGTTGCCGTCCGCGACGACCGTCGTGACGCCGTCGGGCACCGCGGACGCGAAGGAGTCCACGCAGAACGACTCGACGCTCGTCCCGTTCATCGTCGTGTCACCCGCGTTGAGGACGATGCTCGCGCCCGACCGCTCAGCGACCGTCCGGATCAGGGGCGACATGCCGGTGTTGCAGTGCAGGTCGCTGATCATCAGCATCGTGACGAGCTGGTCGTCCGGTGTGGCCGGAGGTGTGGCGGCCGGCGAGGTGTCGGCGGCGGACGCGGACCCGTCCGTCTCCTCGGACCCGTCCCCGGCGGTGGGCTCGTCCGCGGACTCGTCAGCGGGCTCGTCGGCGGACTCGGTGCCGGACCCGGTCCCGGTCCCGGTCAGGAGGTCCTGCACCGTGGCTCGCCTGTCCCAGGCCTGCACGAGGTTCGCGTCCGCCCGGGCGTAGAACTCCTCGTTCTCCCGGTACAGGTCGAGCGCGATCCCGCCGTACGTGTCGACGACGCCGGCGAGCCGCCCCGTGATGCGCGCACCCTCCAGCGGCGTCCCGGCGAACACCGCGGACGCGGGCCGGGACGTGCCCGCCGTCGTCCCGGGATCGCTGGCCGCGACCGTGCCGCCGACGAGCACGACCACCAGAACACCGGCAGTGATCTCGTACGTGCGGGGGGCGAGCCTCGCCGACAGCTCCTGGCGCCGGGACCCGCCGAGCAGCAGCCGCAGCCCGAGCGCGGCCGCCCCGACCACCACGACGGCGAGACCGGTGCGCTGCAGGGCGTCGACGACGAGGGCGCGCGCCACGGAGGAGATCGTCGTCCCGGGCGAGGCGAAGAACCGCAGGTAGGCGTCGAGGTCGTGCGACAGGCCCTCGAGCGTGTCCGCCTGGCCCACGGCGACGAGGTCGGCGGGGATCTCCTCGACGGTGACGTCCGCGCCGAGCCCGAGCGGCAGCGGCGAGTCGATCTGCAGGGTGCCGAGCGGGCCGAAGTCGATGACGACGAACCCGTCCGTCGTGACCTCGTACCGCGCCTCGTGCGGGCCGAGGCTCGCCTGGGTCGTCGCAGTCGTCACGCCCCACACGACGCACGGCACCAGGAGGGCGATCACGACGAGGGTGCGGCGGAGCCACCGGGGCGGGGTGCGGTGCGGTCGGGTCATCGCCACCACCTTTGCCGATCCGGGACGCGTCCGCCAACTCTCCGCGACCTGCGGCGCCGCGCGACGCGGCGGATCAGGACCGCGCGTCGCGCAGCGTCACGAGCGCGAGCGCGCACGCTCCGAGCATCAGCACGACGCCGATGAGCGACGTGACCCCGACGCCGCTGCCGAACGCCGCCTGTGCGGAGTCGAGCAGCGCCTGCGACTGCCCCTGGGGCAGGGTCGCCGCGACCTGTGTCGCGCCGCCGAGCGTCTGCGCCGCGGCCTCCGCGTCACCCGCAGGGACCCCCGCGGGGACGACGACGTTCGCGTGGTACGACGCCGTGAGGATGCTCCCGAGCACCGCGGTGCCGAGCACTGCACCGACCTCGTAGGCCGTCTCCGAGATGGCCGATGCCGCCCCCGCCTTCTCGGCGGGGACGGAAGAGACGATGAGGTCGTTCGACACCGTCTCCGCCGCACCGACACCCAGGGAGAGCACCGCGAACGCGACGACGAGCAGACCCAGACCGCTGCTGCCGCCGCCCAGCGCGACGAGCGCGTAGCCGGTCGCCGAGAAGAGCAGGGCGACAGCGACGACGTGCGCCGGACGGACCCGCCGCACGACCCGGACCACGAGCAGGCCGGCCGTGATCATCACGGCGAGCCCGGGCAGCAGTGCCAACCCGGCCTGCATCGGCGTGAGGCCGAGCACGAGCTGGACGTCCTGCGAGACGAAGAACAGGAACCCGACGAGCGAGAACACGGAGAGCAGGTTGACCAGGACGGCCCCGGAGAACGACCCGCGCGTGAACAGCCGGACGTCGAGCATGGGGTCGGGGCGGCGCAGCTGACGCCGCACGAACAGCGTCCCGGCAACGAGCCCGACGACGACGCTGCCCACCGCGAGGACCGTGACGCCCTCCTTGGCCAGCAGCTTGATCCCGTAGACGACCGGAGCCATCGTCGACATGACGAGCAGGATGGAGAGCGGGTCGACGCGGCCGGGCGCGGGGTCGCGCGACTCGGGCACGAAGACCGGCGCGAGGACGAGCAGGACCACGAGGACGGGCACCGCGAGGAGGAACACCGAGCCCCACCAGAAGTGCTCGAGCAGGAAGCCGCCCACGATCGGCCCGAGCGCCGAGCCGGCGGCGAAGCCGGAGGCCCAGACCGCGATCGCCAGGCGACGCTCCTCGCGGTCGGTGAACACGTTGCGCAGGAGGGAGAGCGTCGACGGCATGAGCATGGCGCCGAAGAAGCCCAGCCCGGCGCGGGACGCGACCAGGGTCTCCGCGCTCGTCGCGTAGGCGGCGACGACGGACATCGCGGCGAACCCGACCGCGCCGACGAGGAGCAGCCTGCGACGACCCACGCGGTCGGCGAACGACCCCATGGGCACCAGCAGCCCCGCGAGCACCAGAGGATAGATGTCGATGATCCAGAGCAGCTGGGTCCCGCTGGGCCGCAGCGCCTCGGAGATCTGGGGCAGCGCGAAGCTGAGCACGGTGTTGTCGATCGACACGAGCAGCACCGGGAGCATGAGCACGGCGAGCGCGAACCAGCGGCGGCCGGCACCACGGGCGGGCCCGGGACGCACCGCGGGTGCCGTGTCGCGCGCCGTCGGGGTCTGGATGTGGGTCGTCGGCACGACGAGAGGTCCTTCCACGAGAACGGACGGCCGGGGCGGCGCGAGGGCGCCGAACTTCCTACCGTCCAGACGGTATAGTAACGATCCGGCGGGCCACCGTCGTCCCGTCGAGGCTGTGACGCTCGGCACCACCCGTCCCCGGCACCACTAGTCTCGTCCTCATGCCGCCGCCCCCCGCCGCACGCGCCAAGGTCCTGCGCGCGTTCGCCGCACTCCTCGTCGAGCAGGGCGAACGGGCCGCGACCCTCGACGCCGTCGCCGAGCGCGCCGGCGTGTCCAAGGGTGGGCTGCTCTACCACTTCGGCTCCAAGGACGCGCTCGTCGACGGCCTCGTCGAGCACCTCCGTGAGCTCACCGACGCGGACGTCGCGGCGATGCGTGCCGCCCCCGCCGGCCCGGTCGACCACCTCCTGCGCACGTCGACGGTCGTCGACTCCGAGTTCGAGCTCGTCTACCTGGCGGTCACGCGGCTCGCCCAGGGCGCGTACCCGCACGCCCGTGCCGCGCTGGACGGCGCGCACGACGCCTGGACCCGCGCGGTCCTCGACGAGGTCGGCGACCCGGTCGTCGCTCGTGCGGTCGTCCTGCTCAGCGACGGCCTCTACGCGCACGCCGCGCTGAGCATCGCGCCCGACGACGAGGGCGCGGCGGAGGTCGACTTCCGTGCCCCGCGGCGCGGTGACGACGTCGACGAGCTGCTCGCGCTCGTCGCCGAGATCGTCGCCCTGCGCTCCGGCAGCCGCACCTGAGCCGACAAGAGGTGCCGACCGCCCCAGCGACGACCGGCGCCTCCCGCCCGCACACCTCATGCGGTACCCGCCGTCCGGCCCCAGTGAACCGGACCGCGGGAGCCCTTCCCGCGATCCTGCACCCGTGCCGGGGCGACCGCACCCTGGGCGCAGGCCTCAGGCGGACGCCTTCTTGCGGGTGCTGGTCGACGACTTCTTGCTCGTGGACCCCGAGGAGCTCTTCTTCGTGCCGGACCTGCCCGCCGACGTCGAACCGGACGACGCGCCCTTCCCCGACGAGCCCGACGCGCTCTTGCCCGTGCCGCTCTTGCTGGTCTTGCCGCCCTTGGACGACGCGACGGACTTGCGCAGCGCCTCCATCAGGTCGATGACCTCGGCCCCCTCGCCCTCCTCCGCCTGCTCGCCGAACGTCTCGGCGGCGTCGAGAGCGTCGCCCTTCTCGAGCTTGGCGTCGATGAGCTGACGCAGCTGGACCTGGTAGTCGTCCTCGTACTCCTCGGGCGTGAAGTCCGCCTCGAAGCTCGCGACGAGCTGCGACGACATCGCCAGCTCCTTGTCGGTGACCTTCGCCTCGTCGTCGAGCGACGGGAAGGCGGCGTCACGCACCTCGTCGGCCCACAGCAGCGTCTGGATGACGAGCACGTCGTCCCGGACCCGGAGCGCGGCCAGGCGCGTGCGCTGACGCAGCGCGAACTTCACGATCGCGGTGCGGTCCGACTCCTCGAGGGTGCGGCGCATGAGCACGTACGCCTTGTTGGACGACGAGTCCGGCTCGAGGTAGTAGCTGCGGTCGAGCAGCAGCGGGTCGATCTGGTCGTTCGGGACGAACTCGACGACCTCGATCTCGCGGCTGCGCTCGGCGGGCAGGACGTCGAGGTCCTCCCCCGTGAGCACGACGGTCTGCTCACCGTCGGTGTACGCCTTCGCGATGTTCTCGTAGGGCACGACCTCGCCGTCGATCTCGCACACGCGCCGGTAGCGGATCCGCCCGCCGTCCTTGTCGTGCACCTGGTGCAGCGGCACGTCGTGGTCCTGCGTCGCGGAGTACACCTTGACGGGGACGTTGACGAGCCCGAACGTGATGGCGCCCTTCCAGATGGCCCTCATCCGTCCATGGTGGCGTGCGGCACGCCCGCGCGCTACCCCGGTCCGCGTGTGGGTGGCCCGCGGGAGGATGTCCGGGTGACGACGACGGGGGAACGGCAGATGGCAGGGACGGGCACCGGTGGTGGGACCCGGTTCGAGTTCGAGGCAGAGCTGTGGCGCTGGGAGGCACGCACGGACAGCTGGGTTTTCGCAGCGCTGCCGGAGGACGTGAGCGACGAGATCGCCGAGCTGCCCCTGCCGCCCGCCGGGTTCGGATCGGTCAAGGTCGAGGTGACGCTCGGTGGCTCGCGCTGGTCGACCTCGGTCTTCCCGGACGCCGGCCGCAAGACGTACGTGCTCCCGGTCAAGGCCGCGGTGCGCCGGGCGGAACAGGTGGACGTGGGCGACGTCGTCCGGATCGGCGTCGAGACCCTCCACTGAGCGTCCTCAGCCGAGGAGCCCGAGGTGGAGCGCCCGCAGCACGGCGCGCGTGCGGTCCCGCGCGCCGAGCTTGAGCAGCACCGTCGACACGTGGTTCTTCACCGTCCCCTCGGCGAGGAACATGCCGTGCGCGATCTCGCGGTTGGAGTACCCGGCCGCCACGAGCCGCAGCACCTCCAGCTCGCGCTCCGTGAGGTCCTGGACCCGGACGCCGTCGTCGTCGTCCTCCGGGTCCACGGCACCCGACCGCACCGCACGCAGGAGCCGGTCGGTGATCGACGGCTGCACGAGCGTCCCGCCGCCGGCGAGCGTGCGGACCGCTCCCGTGAGCTGCTCGAGCGTGACGTCCTTGAGGAGGTAGCCGCGAGCGCCGGCGCGCAGGGCACGCAGCACCAGCTCGTCGTCGTCGAACGTCGTGAGGACGAGCACCGGGATGTCGGTCCCGCTCTCCCGCATCGCCTCGAGCGCCCAGATCCCGTCGTGGCGGGGCATGCGGAGATCGAGGAGGACGACGTCGGGCGCGTGCGTGCGCACCGCCGCGAGCGCCGCCATGCCGTCCTCGGCCTCCGCCACGACCTCGATGTCGGGTGCGATCTCCAGGAGGCTGCGGATTCCTTGGCGCACGAGCGTCTGGTCGTCGACGAGGAGCACGCGGATCACCGCACGACCTCGCGAGGCGCGATCCTCTGCTGGGCGTGGATGACAGCGTGGGCGAGCGTGACCTCGACGCGAAAGCCCGACGCGCCGTCGACGCGCACGGTCCCCCCGAGGGCCTCGACGCGCTCGGTGATCCCGCGCAGTCCGTTCCCGGGCTCGACGCGACGGGCACCCTGACCGTCGTCCTGCGCGACGAGACGTACCCGGCCGTCGGTGGCGACGGCGACCTCGACGGTCAGCTCGGTGGCGTCGGCGTGGCGGATGGTGTTCGTCACGACCTCCTGCGCGGCGCGCACGAGCACGACGGTCTGCTCCTCGTCGACCGCGACGTCGTCCGCCACGCGCACGTGCACGCGCGGCGCGAGCACGCGCTCGACCATCGACTCGATCGCCTCCTGCAGGCCCGGTGCACGGCGCCGCAGCTCCCCGACGGTGGCGCGCACGTCGCCCAGGAGCTCGCGTGCGACCGTCTTGGCGCGCAGCACGTGCTCGCGTGCCTGCTCGCCCTCCTGGTGGCTCGCGGTCTCGAGCTCGAGCGCGAGCACGGTGAGCTGGTGGCCCAGCACGTCGTGCAGCTCTCGCGCGATGCGCAGGCGCTCATCGGAGCGGGTGGACACGTCGCGCAGCACGGCGGCGGCACGCAGCTCGACGTGCGCGGCGGCGAGCTGCTCGCGCATCCGCCTCTCCCGCTGGAGCGCGAACGTCGACCCGACGCTGGCGACCTGGATGAGCAGGTAGATGGTCCCGCTCAGCACGGCGTCGGTCACCGACCCGCGCAGGCCGACGGAGACGGCGACGACGACGACGTTCACGACCACGACGACAGCCGTCACGCGCATCGGGACCGCGTAGACGCTGACGGCCGCGACGGCGACGAGCAGGATCGGGAGCCAGCCGGCGCCCGGGGCGGTGAGGACCAGGACCGCGACGAGCACGACCTGGGCGGCGAGCAGCGCGTAGGCGAGCCGGGTGCCGAACCCCGCGCCGAGCACGAGCCACCCGGTGACGACGACGAACACCGCGAACGCCGCGAGCCATGCCCCGAGGGGCAGCAGCAGCGCCCCGGGTGCGGCGATCGGGACGAGGGCGCCGATCCCGAGCACCACGACCAGCATCGCGATGCCGGCCAGCACCTCCGGGTCGATGCGTCGCATCCCCCCACCCTACGGACGGTCGGGCCTGTCGCCAGGTGCCGGAAGTCATGGTCGGCACCGGTGACGACCGGCAGGCGCGCCACGCCCGTCGCGCTCCGTAGCGTCGGAGCTGCTCGCGGACCAGCCGCGGGACACGAACCGACGACGACCGGAAGGACGGGCCGATGACCGCCGTCGACGCACGCGACCTGACGAAGAGCTACCGCCGCAAGCACGGGACGACGGCGGCGGTCGACGGGGTGAGCCTCGCCGCCGCCGAGGGCGAGATCCTGGGGATCCTTGGCCCCAACGGCGCCGGCAAGACCACGACCGTCGAGATGGTCGCCGGGGTTCGCCGACCCGACGGCGGCTCCGTGCGCGTCGCCGGGCTCGACCCGTTCTACGACAGGGCGGCGGTGCGCCAGGTGCTCGGGGTCCAGCTCCAGTCGGGCTCCTTGCACGGGGCGCTCACGGTGCGGGAGCTCGCGCACCTGTACCGGACGTTCTACGGTGCCGGGCGCGACCCGGACGACCTGATCGCCACGCTCGGGCTCGGCGAGCAGCGCGACGTGCGCTACGAGAAGCTCTCGGGCGGTCAGCAGCAACGGGTCGCGATCGTCCTCGCGCTCGTCGGCGCCCCGCGCGTCGTGATCCTCGACGAGCTGACCACGGGACTCGACCCGCAGGCGCGCCGGCAGGTGTGGGACGTCGTCGAGCGGCTGCGCGACGACGGGGTCACGGTCCTCTTGGTCTCCCACCTCATGGAGGAGGTCGAGCGCCTGTGCGACCGGGTGACCCTGCTGGACGCCGGCCGCGTCGTCGCGCACGACACCCCCGCCGGTCTCGTCGTGGGCGCAGGCCTGGACCAGCGCGTGCGCTTCCGTGTCGCCGCGCCGCTCACGCCCGGCTTCCTGGACCGCGTGCCCGGCGTCGACGGCGTCCAGGTGCGCGGCGAGCAGGTCGTCGTGACCGGGCAGGGCGAGCTGCTCCAGGAGGTCAGCACCGCGCTCGTGCACGCGGGCGTCGTGGCGACCGAGACGCGGCTCGAGCGCGCGACGCTCGACGACGCGTTCCTCGCGCTCACCGGTCGCTCGCTGGGCGACGGCACCACCCCCGCCACGACCGAGGAGGCTGCCTGATGACCACCGTCCGCACCACGACGGCCACCACGACCACGGGGATGGGCGGGCGGGCCACGGCACGACCTGGTCCGCGCGCGTGGGCGGCGCTCGTCGTCGCCGAGGCGAGGATGGTCGTGCGCGACACGGCCGGGCTCGTCATGCCGCTCGGCATGCCGCTCCTCATCCTCGTCATGTACGGGATCAGCGACGCGACGCAGATCGTCATCCCCGACTCGGGCGGCCGCACCGCGTTCGACGTCTTCGTCGTGCCGGTCGTGCTCGCGATCGTCGTCGCGATCATCGGTGTCGTGAACATGCCGAGCTTCCTCGCCGCCTACCGCCGCACGGGTGTCCTCAAGCGTCTGTCCGTCACACCGGCGTCACCGGCGATGGTGCTCGTCGCGCAGGTCGTGGTGAGCGCGGCCCAGACCGCGCTCGGTGTCGCTCTCGCGCTCGTCGTCGCGACCACGGTGTTCGACGCGCACCTGCCGGCGTCGCCGTGGATCGCGCTCGGCGTGCTCGTGCTGGCGGCGGCGGCGATGTACGCGGCCGGGATGCTCGTCGCGGCGGTCTCCCCCACGCCGAACTCCGCCCTCGCCATCGGGCTCGTCGTGTTCTTCGCGTTCGGCGCGACGGGCGGCATGTTCGGCGACGTGTCGAACCTGCCCGAGCCCGTCGCCCGTGCCGGGGAGGCGCTGCCGTTCGGGGCGGCGGTCCAGGCGCTCGGCGACGCGTGGGCCGGACAGCCGGTGGAGGCCGGGCACCTCGTCGCCCTCGGCGCGGCCGCCGTCGTGTGCTCGCTCGTCGCGTCGCGCTTCTTCCGCTGGACCTGAGCGCGACTCAGCCGCCCGGACGCACGAGCCCCGTCTCGTACGCGAGCACGACGAGCGCGGCGCGGTCGCGCGCGTCGAGCCGTGCGAGGAGCCGGCTCACGTACGTCCGGGCGGTCGCGGGGCTGAGGAACAGCTCGCGGGCGATCTCGTCGTTGGTCAGGCCTCGGCCGACCTGCTCCAGGACCTCGAGCTCGCGCGCGGTGAGCCCGGCGAGCCTGCCCGCGTCGAGGGCGCGCGGCGTGCCCTCGGCCGCGACGCGCATGACCGACGCCGTGATCGTCGGCGACAGCAACGAGCCGCCGTCGGCGACGACACGGATCGCCGCCCGCAGGTCCACCGGCGAGACGTCCTTGAGCAGGTATCCGGCGGCACCGGCCCGGATCGCCTCGACCACGTGCTCGTCCTCGTCGAACGTCGTGAGGACCAGGACCCGCAGGTCGTCGAGCGCCGGATCGGCGACGATCGCCCGAGTCGCCTCGAGCCCGTCCATCTCCGGCATCCGCACGTCCATGAGCACGACGTCGGGCCGCAGCTCCCGGACGCGGGCGAGGCCCTCCCGGCCCGTCCGCGCCTCGGCGACGACCTCGATGTCTCCGTCGTGGATCGCGAGCGCCCGGAGCCCGGCGCGCACGAGCTCCTGGTCGTCGACGATCACGACGCGGATCACGTCGGGGGTCACGTCGGGGGTCACGGTGCCAGCCTCACCGGGAGGTCGGCCGAGACGACGAACCCGCCGTCGGGGCCGTCGTGCGCGTCGAGCCGACCACCGAGCAGCGTCGCGCGCTCGCGCATGCCCGCGAGGCCCTGTCCTGGACCGCGCGTCCCGGCCCCGGCCGCGTCGCCCGCGCGGCCGACGGACCCCGCGCCGTCGTCCACGATGCGCAGCTCCAGGCGGCCGCCTACGACGTGGGCGCTGACCGTCGCGCGCCGCGCGTCCGCGTGGCGCAGCACGTTCGTGAGGGACTCCTGGACGATCCGGCAGGCGGCGGCGTCGATCGCGCCGTCCAGCGCGCCCGGTTCGGCGTCGACGTCGAGCACGACGTCGAGGCCCGTGTCGCGCGCGGGCCCGACGAGGAGGTCGAGGCCCGCGAGCGACGTCGACCCGCGCGGCGCGGGCTCGGGCAGCGGGTCGCGCAGGACCTTGACCGTCGCTCGCAGCTCGCGCAGCGCGGCCGACGTGGCGTCCCCGACCTGGCCGAGCGCCGCGCGCGCCGCGGCGTCGTCCCGCCCGACGGCCTCGTCGGCGACGTGCGCGTGCAGGGCGACGACCGACAGGTGGTGTCCCAGCACGTCGTGCAGGTCGCGCGCGATGCGCACCCGCTCGGCCTCGACCCGGCGGTCGGCGGCCTGGGCCTGCTCGGCCGCCGTGAGGAGGCGCACCCGCTCGGACTGCTCGCGCGCGGCCCGCGTGAGCCGCACCGCGACGCCGAGCGCGATCGCCGCGGCGACCAGCGCGACGTTCGTCACGAGCTCGTAGCCGTAGAGGTAGGTGACGGGCTGGCCCTCCGAGACGCGGAAGTACGCGGAGACGGCGACGAGGACCGCCGCCGCGCCCACGGCCCAGCGGGTCAGGCCGAGCTCGGCCGCGGAGTAGAGCGCGGCGACCGCGGGCAGGGCGATCCCGATCACGGGCAGTCCGAGCGCGTAGTAGGCGAAGACGCCGAGCACCGTGAGCACGAGCATCGTGCGCGGGGCCCACCGCCGGACCGCGACCAGCACCCCGAAGCCGACGGCGAACACGTATGCGAGCGGCCCCGACTCCCCCGGCCCGTCGAAGTCCGCCGCGATCACCACGGAGATCGCGAGCGTCATCGCGACCGCGAGCACGCCGTCGGTGAGGCGCGGGTCCACGCCCGGCTGTCGCGCTCTCATCCCGCCAGCGTACGGAGCGTCGCACCGCGAGGCATCAGCCTGCGGTCTCAGGATGGTGTCGCCCCCGGGCGACACCGGTCGTCGCCGGACTGCGAGGGGCACGGACGACCAGGGACGGATGTGGCGCACCCGGTGTCCTCGGCATCGTCGTGCCCATGACAGCCTCACGTCCCGCGCCCCCCGACGACCACACCCGGCAGACCGGCCGGCTCTCCTGGCCGGTCGTGCTCGGCCTCGGTTCGATGGCCCTGCTGTGGCCGCTCACCGGCCTGCTCGGCCTCGGTTACGGTGCGCCCCGCGCCCTGACGATCCTCGGGCTGACTGCAGCCGTCTGGATCGGCGTCGTCGGGCTCGGCGGCGTCGCACGCCCGGTCCTCACCCTCACGCTCGCCGGGGCGACGTTCGGCGTCGTCGGGACCGTCGTGTCCGCGCTCGTCGGGCTCGACGGCGGCCGGCCCGTCTGGACCCTGGTCCCGGCGCTCGCGCTGGACACGTTCTGGGGATTCGTGGCCGGGGCGGCCGCGGCCGCCGTGCAGCGCGGACGGGCGCGGGCAGGGGTCTCCCGATGAGCTCCCTCCGGCGTCGCCGCGCCCGCAGGTGGGCCGTGTCCGGGATGCTCGGCCTCGCCGCGTCGCTCTCGACGCTCGCCGGCTGTGCCCTCGCACCGTCGGTCCACCCCGTCCAGGAGCAGGAGTTCACGACCGAGCTCGCGATCCCGCCCCTCGCCCCGTCCCGCGTCGTCGACGGCACGCGCGTCTTCTCGCTCACGGCCCAGGAGGGCACGACGTCGTTCCTGCCCGGAGTCGAGACTCCGACGTGGGGGTTCGACGGCGCCTACCTCGGCCCGACGCTGCGCGCCGCGCGCGGGGAGCGCGTCGCGGTGGAGGTGACGAACGCCCTCGACGAGCCGACGAGCGTCCACTGGCACGGCATGCACCTGCCCGCCGCGATGGACGGCGGCCCGCACCAGGAGGTCGCACCGGGGCAGACCTGGCGTCCCACGTGGGAGATCGACCAGCCCGCGGCGACGCTCTGGTACCACCCGCACCCCCACGGCACGACGGAGGAGCACGTCTACCGGGGTCTGGCCGGGCTGTTCCTCCTCGACGACGACACGACGGCGTCGGCGTCGCTCCCCTCGACGTACGGCGTCGACGACGTCCCGGTCGTCGTGCAGGACAAGGACTTCGACGACGAGGGCAGGCTCGAGCTGGACGACGGCGGTGGCGAGCCCGGCATGCTCGGGGAGGTCGTGATGACGAACGGCACCGTCGGCGCCTTCCACGAGGTCACGACGCAGCGCGTGCGGCTGCGCCTGCTCAACGGCTCGACCGCGCGCACGTACCAGCTCGGGTTCGCCGACCGCGCGATGGACCTCGTCGCGACCGACGGCGGCCTGCTCGACGCGCCGGTCCGGCTCGACCGCGTGCGGCTCGCCCCGGGCGAGCGCGCGGAGGTGGTCGTCACGACGACGCCCGGCGAGACCACGCGCCTGCACTCGTTCCCGGCCGACCTGGGCGGCGTCGCCGCGTCGTTCGCGATGGGCGGCAAGGAGTCGTTCGACGTCCTCGAGCTGCGCGCCGCGGACGAGCTCACGCCGTCACCCGAGCCGGCGTGGGAACCCTCGCGCCGCGCCGCGGACGACGCGCTGCACGCGCAGGACGCCTCGGTCGAGCGGACGTTCGAGCTCGCGGACCGCGAGATCAACGGGCGCCGCATGGACATGAGCCGGATCGACGAGACCGTCACCGTGGGCGACACCGAGATCTGGACGGTGCGCAACGCCCACCCGGTACCGCACAGCTTCCACGTGCACGACGTGCAGTTCCGCATCCTCGACATCGACGGCGAGCCGCCGCCTCCCGTGCTCGCGGGCCCCAAGGACACGATCTACCTCGAACCCAGCCGGACCTACCGCCTGCTGATGCGGTTCGACGACTACACCGACCCCGACGTGCCGTACATGTACCACTGCCACATGCTGCGGCACGAGGACGAGGGCATGATGGGCCAGCTCGTCGTCGTCGAGCCGGGCGGGTCGGCGGGCGAGGTGCCGGAGCACGACGGGCACCCCGGGACCGCGCCGGACGCCGACCAGGGGTCAGGGCCCCGGCACGGGCACCATGGGGGCTGACAGGGTCGCGGCAGGTCAGCCGTCGTGGCGGCGCTCGTGGAACGCCTCGTCCGCGACCTGGGCGGTGCGCATGAAGGACTCGACCATCTCGCGGGGCGAGACCATGTCGTCCGTCGCCTCCGGCGGCTCGGACACACCGTCGAGGCCGCGCACCTCGTCGTGGATGCGCTCCATCGTGGTGTCGAGCGTCGCCGCGACGTCGGCCGCGAGCTTGAGCGCGTCCGTGAGATGGCCCGGGACGTCGCGCTGGTACTTGTAGTAGATCTTGTGCTCGAGGCTCGCCCAGAAGTCCATGGCGATCGTCCGCAGCTGGATCTCGACCACGACGTCCTCGACCCGGTCCGAGAGGAACACCGGGACCTTGACGATGAGGTGCAGGCTCTTGTAGCCGTTGCCCTTCGGGTGGGCGATGTAGTCGCGCTCCTCCAGCACCGTGAGGTCGCGCTGCCCGACCAGCATGTCCCGCACCCGGTAGATGTCCGAGACGAAGCTGCACGTCACGCGCACGCCCGCGACGTCGAACATGTTGTCCCGGACGCCGTCGGGCGTCAGGGGGATGCCCTTGCGCTGCGCCTTGGCGAGGATCGACTCGATCGACTTGAGCCGTGAGCCGAGGTGCTCGATGGGGTTGTAGTCGTGGATGTGCCGGAACTCGTCGCGCAGGACGGTGATCTTCGTCATCACCTCGTCGATGCCGAACTTGTACGTCATGATCAGCCGGCGGAACTCGCGCACGCGCGGACCCAGGTCCGCGGGCAGCGGTACGTCGGCGGTCGTCATCTGGGCCACGCTCTCCCTCTCGTCGGCGCGGGCAGCCCGTGCGACCACCCACCCAGGACCACGAGCGGGCCGGCCACGGAGTTCCCGCGCCCGCTCCGCTGAGCGCGAACGTGCCGCCCGCGCCACGATGGCGGCATGGCGGGAACAGCGGGCCAGACGGTCACCGTGGGCGGGCACCACCTCAAGGTCACCAACCTCGACAAGGTGCTCTACCCCGCCACGGGCACGACGAAGGCCGACGTCCTCGCCTACCTCGCCGCCGTCGCAGACGTCATGCTCCCCCACTGCGCGAACCGTCCCGCGACGCGCAAGCGCTGGCCCGACGGCGTCGACGGACAGGTGTTCTTCCAGAAGAACGCGGGGCAAGGAGTCCCGTCGTGGGTGCGCACGCGCCGGATCGAGCACAAGCACTCCGCGAACGACTACGTCCTCGTCAACGACCTCGCGACGCTCACGTGGCTCGGCCAGACGGCGTCCCTCGAGCTGCACGTGCCGCAGTGGCAGTTCGGCCGCACGGGCGTCCACCTGGACCCCGACCGCCTCGTGCTCGACCTCGACCCCGGTCCCGGCGCCGGTCTGCCCGAGTGCGCCGAGGTCGCGCGCCTCGCGCGGCAGATCCTGCAGGGGATGGGCCTCGAACCGCTGCCCGTGACGAGCGGGTCGAAAGGAATCCACCTGTACGCGGCGCTCGACGGCAAGCAGGACGCGACCGCCGTCTCCGCCGTGGCCCACGAGCTCGCGCGCTACCTCGAGGCGGAGCACCCGGACCTCGTCGTGAGCGACATGAAGAAGTCGCTGCGCGGCGGCAAGGTGCTCGTCGACTGGAGCCAGAACAACGGCAACAAGACGACGATCGCGCCCTACTCGCTGCGCGGCCGCGAGCGCCCGACGGTCGCGGCACCACGCACGTGGGACGAGCTCGACGACCCCGACCTGCGCCACCTCGAGGCGGACGAGGTCGTCGAGCGCGTGCGGACCCTCGGCGACCCGCTCGCAGCCCTCACCGCCGGCCACCTCTCGGCACTCGAGCCCACCCCCGAACGGATGGCGACGTTCGAGCGCGCGGGAGACGACCGTCTGAAGAAGTACCGCTCCATGCGCGACGCCGCGAAGACCCCCGAACCCGTCCCCGCGGACGCTCCCGGGCCCACCGACGGCATGAGCTTCGTCATCCAGGAGCACCACGCGCGCCGCCTGCACTGGGACTTCCGCCTCGAGCACGACGGCGTCCTCGTGAGCTGGGCGCTGCCGCGCGGCGAGCCGACCGACCCGAAGAAGAACCACCTCGCGGTCCAGACCGAGGACCACCCCCTCGCCTACGGGGCGTTCGAGGGTTCCATCCCGAAGGGCGAGTACGGCGCCGGCGACGTGACCATCTGGGACGCCGGCACGTACGAGCTCGAGAAGTGGCGCGACGGCGAGGAGGTCATCGTCACGCTGCACGGCGAGCAGCACGGCACACGCCGCCTCGCGCTCATCCACACCGGCGGGCACGCGGGGCAGAGGGGCGGCGAGGAGAACAACTGGCTGATCCACCTCATGGCTCCTCGGGGTGCGGAAGGTGCTCGTCGTGGTCGTGGTCGTGGTCGGAGTCGGGACGCGGAGGGCGGGGAGGACGCGCCCTCCCCGCCCTCCGCTTCGTCGTCGTCCGCAGATTCGGCGTCGTCCGCGGGTTCGGCGTCCGCTGCGCCCTCGCGGGCGCGGACCGACTGGCGGCCGATGCTGGCGGCGCCCGGGCGGGCGTCGGACTTCGTCGGTGACGCGGGGGCGTGGGCGTTCGAGATGAAGTGGGACGGGTTCCGGTCGCTGGCCGTGGTGTCCGGTGGGGCCGTGCGGCTGGTCAGCCGGTCCGGGAAGGACATGACCGTGACGTATCCCGAGCTGCAGGCGCTCGCGGAACAGGTCCCGGCCGAGGCTCTGCCGCTCGTGGTCGACGGCGAGATCGTGGCGCTCGACGCGAAGGGGCGGCCCAGCTTCCGCCGGTTGCAGCACCGCGCGAACATCGCCAAACCGGGGGACGTCGCGGCCGCCCGGCGCACGGTGACGGTCGACCTCATGGTGTTCGACGTCCTCGAGACCGGCGGGCGATCGCTCGCCAAGGTCCCGTACGACGAGCGGCGCCAGGTCCTCCTGGACGTGCTCGGTGACGCCGTCGCGCCCGTGCACGTCCCGCCCGCGTTCGACGGCGACCTCGACGCCGCGATGGCGACGTCGAAGCGGCTCGGCCTGGAGGGTGTCGTCGCGAAGCGGCGCGAGAGCACGTACGTCGTGGGGCGGCGCTCGCAGCAGTGGCTCAAGCTCAAGCACGCCCGGTCGCAGGAGGTCGTGGTCGTGGGCTGGCGGCCGGGCCACGCGGACCGGTCGCACCTCATGGGATCGCTCCTGCTCGCCGTGCCCGACGGCGGCCGGCTCGTCTACGTCGGCCGCGTCGGGTCGGGATTCACGGACGCCGAGCGGCGCGACCTCGTGACGGAGCTCGGGCGGATCGAGCGGACGACGCCTGCCGCGGTCGGCGTGCCTCGCGAGGACGCCGCGGACGCGCGGTGGGTCTCGCCGCGGCGTGTGGGAGAGGTCGTCTACGGGGACTGGACGGGCCAGTCCGCGGGCGACGGGGGCGATCCGAACGACACCCCGCTCGGCAAGTTGCGCCACCCCGTGTGGAAGGGCTGGCGACGCGACAAGACGCCGGACGGCGTCGTGGTGGAGCACGACGTCGCGCCGGGACGAGGAGAGCCATGACCATGTCCGACGCCGCGACGTCCGGACCGCAGAAGCCGTCGCGGATCCCACCGCGCTGGTTCGTCCGCACCGCCTGGGTGGTGCACCGCGCGCTCTACCGCCGGACCGGCCGACGCCGCGGGCTGTGGCCGCCCGGTCCCGCGCGCTGGGGGACCCTCCTGCTGCACACCGTGGGCCGACGGACCGGGAACGAGCACGCCGTGATCTGGCGTACGTCGAGGACGGGTAGAACCTCGTGACGCTCGCCAGGACGGCTGGGCGGCACCGGAGCCGGCGTGGTGGCTCAACCTGCAGGCCCACCCCGACACGACGGTCGACCTGAAGGACGGGTGCCGCGCGGTGCACGCGTTCGCGGCCCAGGGCGCGGAACGCGAGCGCCTGTGGGCCTATTTCCGCACCTACGACGAGTCGCTCGACGCGCGCGCCGCCCGGCGCCCGACGCCGACCGCAGTGGTCGTCCTCGCACCGCGGTCCGGACGACTTCCCTCACCGGACGAGACGTGATCTCCGGGCGGTTCCTTTCGTGCACGAGCATCGGCCGGCATCGGTGCAAGGATGCGTGCCGTGACCCCACGCCTGCGAGCTGCGCTCGCCGAGATCGATCTCGCCTTCGGCGCGTCCGTGTGCTCGCCGGACAACGTGTGCCTTCACTGCTATGCGGAACCGGATGTCGCTCCGCTCGCCGTCCCGGGCGCAGTGATCGATGACAGCACCTTGGTCTCGCTCATGCACAAGCACCCCACTTCGGTGACGGATCACGCCGCGCTGGTGCGGCGGCTCTTGCCCCAGATCGCGCACGGGTTCGCGGACGGGACCGTCGAGGCGACGTGGCCGGCGCAGCACTGCCTGGCACGCGGCGACTGGCGGGAGTGGCCCTACGAGGAGGCGCGCGTGGTGCGCCGGTTCGTCGAGGCGTGGTGGCTCGACCGGGTCACCACACCCAGGGCCGGGTCCAGCGCTCCCTTCGAGACCTACGCGGCGATCCTCGGCGATCTACCGACGGCCCTGGCGTCCTGGCCCGAGCACCCTGTCGCAGACGCCTACCTCGCGGACGCGAGCTCGCGATGGGTCGACGACCTGATCGCCGACGAGAACCCGCTCTGGCTGTCCGACGATGACGACGACGAGGTCTGCGCGGTGCTGCGGCGCTGGTACCTCGATACGGCAGCCGATCGGTTGGACCGCTTCGGCGCGACTGCGCTCGCGGCGTCCGCGCGCACCCTGGCGCTCCCACCGGACGAGAGATTCGAGATTCGGTACGGGCCGGCACCGACGACGTGATCGAGGGTGCGTCTCCTCATGCGTGGGAGGCACACGAGAACATGGCGAGGTGACCGACACCTATGCTCGCAGCTCGTCGACCGAGCACGGATCCTCGCCGCACGCCGATCCGTCGACCGCGGTCCGGCAGAATCGACCGGTGAGCACACCCACGGCACCTGTCCTGACTCTTCTGCGCGACGTCCGCCTGTGGGGCGGCGAGCGCGTCGACCTGCACGTCGCGGACGGGCGGATCGCCCGGGTGACGCCGCACGAGCCGGCCGCGCCCGCGTCGTCGGGCACCACCGGGGCCGACGACCCGCGCGACGGGGTCGTGGAGGGCGGCGGGCTGCTCGCCCTGCCCGGGCTCGTCAACGCGCACGCGCACGTCGACAAGAGCTGGTGGGGCAAGGGTTGGGTGAGCTACGGCGGCGAGGCGACGACGCAGGGGCGCATCGCGCACGAGCGCGCGCACCGCGACGAGCTCGGGATCCCGGGCGTCGACGTCACGCTGGCCGTGCTGCGCGAGCTCCTGCGCCACGGCACGACGGCGATCCGCACCCACGTGGACGTCGACCTCGGGCTCGGGCTGCGCGGGATCGAGATCGTCCGCGAGGCGCTCGCCGAGCTGGGCGGCGCGGTGCACGCCGAGGTCGTCGCGTTCCCGCAGGACGGCGTGCTGCGGCGTCCGGGCGTGCTCGACCTGCTCGACGCGGCGGCCGCCGCGGGCGCGGAGCACGTCGGCGGGCTGGACCCGGCGTCGATCGACCGCGACCCGGTGGGCCAGCTCGACGGGCTGTTCGCGATCGCGGAGCGTCGCGGCGTCGGGATCGACGTGCACCTGCACGACGGCGGCGAGCTCGGCGCGTTCCAGATCGAGCTCATGGTCGACCGCACGCTCCGCACCGGGCTGCAGGGGAGGGTGAACGTGGCGCACGGGTTCGCCGTCGGGCAGCTCGCGCCGGCACGCCAGGCCGACCTCGTCGCCGCGATGGGCGAGGCGGGCATCACCATGACGACGGTCGCGCCGATCGGCGCCGCGCCCCTGCCGCTGCACGCGCTGCGCGAGGCGGGAGTCGCCGTCGGGCTCGGGACCGACGGGATCCGGGACCTGTGGTCCCCGTACGGCACGGGTGACCTGCTCGCCCTCACCACGCAGCTCGCGCGGCTCTCGCGGTTCCGTCACGACGAGGAGCTCGTCACCGCGGCGCGCATCGCGTCGTCCGACGCGGCCCGGTTCGTCGGGCGCGACGTGCACGACCTCGTCGTCGGCGCCCCCGCGGACGTCGTGCTCGTCGACGCCGAGAACGTCCCCGACGCCGTCGTGCGCGCCCCCGGGCGCACGCTCGTCGTCGCCGGCGGCCGGGTCGTCGCGCGCGACGGCGACGTGCTCGTCTAGCTCCGTCCGCCCGGGCGGCGGCCGCGACCGCCGCCCGGGACGGTCAGGTACCCGGCGCCGCGACCCGGGCGTGCTCCAGCGCCCAGTCGAGCGCACGGTCGGCGACCGCCTCCCAGCCGGGGGCGGCGCACGTCCAGTGGTCGCGCCCGGGAAGCTCGACGTACTCGGTCAGCGCCGGGGACTTCTCCCAGTGCTTCGCGTTCGACCGGTTCACCGAGGGCGGCATGATGTGGTCCTTCTCCCCCGCGATGAAGAGCAGGGGGGCACGGTCCGCGCCGTAGTCGACCCAGGTCTCCTGGTGCCCGGGCTTGAAGTTGGCGATGAGCCCGTAGTCCCAGACCCACGAGCCCGGTGCCGGGATCGCGTACCGCTCCCACACCTCCCGTGACGCCTCCTCCGACAGCGTGTTCGTGAACGCGTAGTGGAACTCCTCGGGCGTGAAGCCGACCGCACGGTGCCGGTTCGCGGGGTTGCGCAGAGCCGGGAAGAGCGAGCGCGCCTGCGACGGCGGGTTGACGCGCACCCCCTCGGTGGGCGCCGAGTCCACGACGACCGCGGCCGCGCCGAGCCCGCGTGCGAGCAGGAGCTGGGTGAGCGTCCCGCCGAACGAGTGGCCCATGATGATCGGCGGCGCGTCGAGCGCCTCGATCACGCCGGCGAGGTGGTCGACAGTCTCAGGGACGGTGAGGTCGGCGATGACCTGCGTGTTCTCCCGCAGCGCCTCGACCTCGATCTCAAAGCCCGGGTACCCCGGCGTGAGGACGCGCATCCCCTTCGCCTCGTAGTGCTCCACCCAGCCCTCCCAGCTGCGGGGGGTCATCCAGAGCCCGTGGACGAGGACCACGGTGTCAGGCTTCGCGCCACCAGTTGCTTCGGGAGGTCTGGTCGGTCGTTCGATGTCGGTCATGACACGTCCTTTCTCGCGTGCTCGGACAGGTCGAGCATCCCCGCGCACCGCACGCACCGGACCACGCGTCGCACGTAGTCCGTCAGGCGACGCCCTCCGCCAGGCGAGCGCGCAGCTGGCGGCGCGACGAGACCTCGAGCTTCTGGAAGACCTTGCGCAGGTGGTAGTCGACGGTGTTCTCGCTGATGAAGAGCGTCGCACCGATCTCGGCGTTCGTCCCGCCGTCGGCCGCGAGACGCGCGACGGTCTCCTCGCGCACGGTCAGCGGGGACGTGCCCGCGGCGCGTGAGTCCCCACGTTCGAGCCCGGTCGCCGTGATCTCCGCCCGCGCGCGCCGCACGAACGCCGTCGCGCCCGCCACCTCGAAGGCCGCCTCTGCGGCGTGCAGCAGGTCGCGGGCCTCCGCACGGCGACGTCGCCGGCGCAGGAGCTCGCCGTGCAGGAGCCGGGACCGCGCGGCGTCGACGACGGCGCCGACGCCGTCGAGCGCACGCGCGGACTCCTCGTAGAGCGGCACGGCGACGTCGGCTTCGCTCACCAGCGCGCGGCAACGCAGCGCAGCACCCCGGCACCAGGGCGAGCCGTTGGCCGCGGCCATCCGCTCGAGCCGCTCCACGTGCGGTGCCGCATCCGCGGCGTGCCCGCCCCGGACCGCCGCCTCCACGAGGTCCGGCACCTGCAGCGGCGTGAGCTGGAGGAAGGGCTCCTCGACGAGCGGGCTCAGCGTGGCGTACGCGTCCCTGTAGCGCCCCTCGGCGAGGTCGTGCACCGCGAGCGCCCCGAGCGCGGACGCCTCCACACCGCCGAACCCGAGGTCGCGCGCGGTCGCCGCGCCGCGCAGGACCTGCTCGCGCGGCGTGTCCACCCACGCGAGGTACGCGACGTTGACGACGTGCTCGCCGTCGTAGCCGATCGCGCGGCGCAGCTCGCGCACGTGCGCGACGTGCTGGGCCGCCCGTCGCGGGGTCCCACCGCTGAGCTCGGCCAGCGAGGCCATCCAGAGGCTCGTGTCCAGCATCTGCAGCGACCCGGCGTCGCGGGCCGCCCGGATCATCCGGTCGAGCCAGTCGTCGCGGGCGTGCAGGTCCCACAGTGCCGTCGTGATCGCGACGCCTGCCGTCGCGAACCCCATGGGTACCGGGGTCCCGAGGACGTCGAGCGACGCCACACCTGCCCGCAGGGCAGGTACCGCGTCCTCGTGCTCGTGCAGGACGAGGGCTCCGAGGGCGCGCAGCACGTCGGCGGTCGGGCCCGGTCGTACCTCGGCGCCGGCGACGAGCCGTTCACCGAGCTCTGCCAGGGTCGTCCCGCGCAGCGAGCGGTCGGACATCACGGCGTGCTCGAACGCCCGGACGAGCAGGTCCTGCTCGCGCGCCGGGTCGATCCCGTGGAGCAGGCCGGCAGCCGTGAGCATGTCGGCCGTCGCACGGACGACGACGGCCCGGTCGCCCGTGAACACGCCGAGCGCGACCCTCGCCGCGAGGATCCGGGCACGCAGGGTCGGGTCCGGCAGGTCGCCCGACCCGTTGTCGGTCGCGCGGTGGGCGTCGTCGAGGTCGTCGAGCAGAGCGGCACCGATCTGCGCGGCCCCGGCGGCCACCGCGGCCTCGGCCGCGGAGACACGCCGACGGTCCCGATCCGGGCCGGCCGGCGTGAGCTCGGCGGCGCGACCGAGGACGCGTGCGCGGGACACGAACCCGCCGCGGGCACCCGCGGCGTCGGCGACCGCCTCGAGCCGGTCGGCGACACGTGGGTCGACGCCGACCGTCGCGCGCGACGCGTGCCAGGCCGCGAGCTCGGGTGTGCCCACGGAGTCGGCCGCCTCCGACAGCGCGGCGTGCACGCGCCGACGCTCGCTCGCCATCGCCGCCCCGTACGCGGCGGCGCGCACGAGCGGGTGGCGGAAGCGCACCGTCGTCCCGAGCTCGACCAGGCCGAGGTCCTCGGCGCGCACCCCGCACCCAGCGTCGACACCGAGGACGAGGCACGCCCTGGCGACGAGGTCGAGGTCGCCCGTCGAGTCGGCGGCCGCGACGAGCAGCCAGGTCTGCACCGCGGCATCGGCACCCCGGACCTGCTCGAGGTAGTGCTGCTCCAGATGACGGCCGACGGGCACCGGCTCCTCGCCGACGCCCGAGTCGTGCAGCTCGTGCGCCGTGAGGTCGTTCGCGAGGTCGACGAGCGCGAGCGGGTTGCCCCCGGTGGCCCGCACGACGCGCGCGACGACGAGCGGGTCGACGTCCTCGCGCGTGCGCGACGTGAGCAGCCGGGCCGCGGCCTCGTCGTCCAGGCCGCCGAGGTGCATCGCGGGGATCCCGGTGGTGAGCGGGTCGTAGCGCTCGTCGGCCCGGCACGCGAGGAGCAGGACGACCGGCTCGGCACCGAGCCGCCGGGCGACGAACGTGAGGACCGCGGCAGACTCGGCGTCGTGCCAGTGCAGGTCGTCGACGACCCCGACGAGGGGACCGTCACGGCCGACGGCCGCCAGGAGCTCGAGCAGGCCCAGCGCGACCGCGAAGCGGTCGGGTGCCGGTTCCGCGTCGAGCCCGAGCATCGTGCGCAGCACCCCGCGGTGCGGCGCCCCGAGCGCGTCGACCTCACGCCGCCACGGATCGACGAACCGGTGCAGCGCCGCGTAGGCGAACGAGGACTCGGCCTCGTAGCCGTCGGCGCGCGCGATCCGGACGCCGTCGAGGTCTCGGGTGGCCCGGACCAGCAGGGCCGTCTTGCCGATCCCCGGCTCCCCGCGCACGACGACCGCCCCTCCGACCCCGTCCCGTGCCGCCGCGACGAGAGAGCCGAGCCGCGCCAGCTCGTCGCCCCTCCCGAGCAGCTCGTCCACCATGCCGACCGCTCCCTCCCCGGGACACGTCCGGACGAGGTCCGGGACGACGACGACCTCCTGGGCGGAGGCTATCCGTCCCGACGTCCCGGCGACACCCCCCGCGCCGCCGCCACCTGCAGCGATGAGTTCACGCCGAGCGGGACGTCTACCCCCACGAGAGCGTCGGACCACCGACCGGACCCATCGAGGAGAGCCATGAGCACCCAGATCTTCGTGAACCTGCCCGTCACCGACCTCGACGCGTCCAAGGCGTTCTACACGGCGCTCGGCTACTCGGTGAACGAACAGTTCACGGACGAGAACGCGTCGTCCATCGTCATCAGCGACTCGATCTACGTGATGCTCCTCACGAAGGAGTTCGCCACACGGTTCACGAACAAGGCGATCGCCGACGCGACGGCGACCACCGAGGTCATCAACGCGCTGAGCGCCGAGAGCCGGGAGGCCGTGGACCGTGTCGCTGACGCCGCGTTCGCCGCGGGCGCGACGGCGGTCAAGGACCCGCAGGAGGAAGGCGGGTTCATGTACTCGCGGAGCTTCGCCGACCCGGACGGCCACCAGTGGGAGGTCCTCTACATGGACCCGAGCGCGCTCGAGGGCTGACACCTCCGGGGAATCGAACGTGGCGGCTCGCCGTTGCCGCCCGTATGCGAGCCATCACGTACTCCCGCTACGGCGGCCCCGAGGTCCTCGAGCTCACCGAGCTCCCCACCCCCAAGGTCGGTCCCGACTCCGTGCTCGTGCGCGTGCACGCCGCGAGCGTCAACCCGGTCGACTGGAAGGTGCGCCAGGGCTACCTCGACCCGGTCCTGGACGCCGTCTTCCCGGTCGTCCCCGGCTGGGACGTCGCCGGCGTCGTCGAGCAGGTCGGCCTCGACACCCCCGAGCTGCAGGTGGGCGACGAGGTGTTCGGGTACGTCCGCAAGGACGTCGTCGGGGGCGAGGTGTCGGGCGGCACGTTCGCCGAGCTCGTCGCCGCGCCCGTCCGGACCCTCGCGCGCAAGCCCGCAGCGTGGTCGTTCGAGGAGGCAGCCGCCGTACCGCTCGCCGGCCTCACGGCGTACCAGACGATCCGGCGCGCGGGCGTCAGCTCCGGGCACGTCGTCCTCGTGCACGCCGCCGCCGGCGGCGTCGGGTCGTTCGCCGTGCAGGTCGCGCGGGCGCTCGGTGCGCGCGTGATCGGCACGGCGTCCGAGCGCAACCACGACTACCTGCGCGGGCTCGGCGCAGAGCCTGTGACGTACGGCGAGGGTGTGGCGGAGCGGGTGCGCGCGCTCGCCCCCGAGGGTGTCGACGTGGTCCTCGACTACGTCGGCGGCGACGCGCTCGACTCCGTGCCGGACGTCCTGCGCGACGGCGGCACCGTCGCCTCGATCACGGACGCGCGGGCGCGCGACGAGCTCGGCGGGCACTACGTGTGGGTTCGGCCGGACTCCGCGGACCTCACGGAGCTCGCCCGGCTCGGCGAGGCCGGGGTGGTGCGCCCCGAGGTCGCCGAGGTCTTCGACCTGGCCGACGCGGCCGCGGCGCACGAGCGCAGCGCGTCGGGCCACGTGCGGGGCAAGGTCGTCGTCCGCGTCTGAGCAGGGCTCCACCTCGCGGATGCCGCTCGCCGTCCGAGGTGCGACGCTGGCAGCATGAGCAGCGGCGTGGGTGCGACGTTCGGTCCCGACGTGTACGCGGCGCGACGCGAGCGGGCCGCCGCCCAGGCACGCGACGCCGGGCTCAGCGGCCTGCTCGTCTCGCCCGGCCCGGACCTCGCCTTCTTCACGGGGTACACGCCGACCGCGCTGACGGAGCGGCTGACGTTGCTCTCCATCCCGGCCGCACCGACGTCCGGGCCGGGCGGCGCGGGCGCGGCGGCCGTCGTCGTGCCGCTGCTGGAGCGCGGCGACCTGCTGCGCGGCGCCGGGGTGGAGGGGCTCGCCGTCGTCCCGTGGCGTGACGGCGAGGACGAGCACGCGACGGCCGCCGACCTGCTCGTCGCGGACGGCACCTACGCCGTGTCCGACTCGACGTGGGCTCTGCACGTGCTGGGCCTGCAGCGCACGCTCCCCCGCTCCCGGTACGTCGCCTTCACCGAGGCCCTGCCGATGCTGCGCGCCGTCAAGGACACCGCCGAGGTCGAACGGCTCGCCGCTGCGGGGGCGGCGGCCGACGCCGCGTTCGCCCAGATCCTGGAGGTGCAGTTCGCGGGACGGCGCGAGACCGAGATCGCTGCGGACCTCGACCGGTTCCTGCGCGAGCACGGCCACGAGCAGGTCGACTTCACGCTCGTGTGCGCCGGTCCCAACGGCGCCGACCCGCACCACGAGGCGGACGAGCGCGTCGTCGCGCCCGGCGACATGGTCGTCATGGACTTCGGCGGGCTGCGGGACGGCTACGGGTCGGACACGAGCCGCACCGTCCAGGTCGACGGCGGCGCCGACGCCGCGGCGCTCGCCACCCAGCGCGAGGTCTACGAGATCGTGCGACGTGCCCAGCAGGCCGGCGTCGACGCCGTCCGACCGGGCGCGACGTGCCAGGACGTCGACCGCGCGGCGCGCTCGGTGATCACGGACGCGGGGTACGGCGAGCAGTTCGTGCACCGCACGGGCCACGGGATCGGCACGACGACGCACGAGCCCCCGTACATGGTCGAGGGCGAGGAACGCCCCATCGAATCCGGGATGTGCTTCTCCGTCGAGCCGGGCATCTACCTGGCGGGACGGTTCGGCGTCCGGATCGAGGACATCGTCGTCGCATTCCCGCCCGACGTGCCGGGCGGCGCCCGGCGCCTCAACACCTCCACGCACGACCTGCAGACCGTCTCCTGAGCCGACGCGAGACGGGTGCGCCAGGCGGGTCCCCGCACCAGCGCCCCGCGCCCGGTCACGTCCCCGCGGTCGGATCGTCGCGGAGGTTCTGGTTGCGGATCCCGACCCAGCTCACGACACCGCCGAGGATCAGCAGCCCCGCCGTGACGACGAGCGAGCGGTGGAACCCGTCGAGGTCCAGCGCGCCCCCGACGATCATGCCGGCGAGAGCGATGACGACCAGTCCTGCGACACGGGAGACCGCGTTGTTCGCGGCGGACCCGATGCCTGCGTCGGCCGCCGGGATCGAGCCGAGGATTGCGGACGTGAGGGGGGCGACCGTCATCGCGAGGCCCAGGCCGAAGAGCAGCAGGCCCGGCAGGACCTGCGTGACGTACACGGCGTCGTCGGTCGTCGTGAGCAGGAGCAGGTAGCCCACGCCTCCGATGATCGGCCCCACCGTCATGAACAGTCGCGGCCCGTACCGACCCGCGAGCGCACCGAAGCGCGTGGACAGGGCGAGCAGCACGAGCGTGACGGGCAGCTGGGCCAGCCCGGCGGCGGTCGCGCTGTAGCCGCCGACCTGCTGCAGGAAGAGCGTCACGACGAACCCGCCGAAGTACAGCGCGCCGTAGATCGCGGCCGTGGCGAGGTTGCCCCACGCGAAGTTGCGCACGCGGAAGAGGCGGGGCGGGAGCATCGGGTCCGGCGCCCGCAGCTCCCACCAGACGAACGCGGCGAGGCACGCGACGCCGACGACGGCCGGCAACCACACGATCGGGCTCGCCCACCCGAACCGGCCCTGCTCGATGAGTGCGAACACCGTCCCGGCGAGCCCGACGGCGGCGAGCGTCGCACCGGTGACGTCGATCCGTCGCGTCGCCACTGCCCCCGGCTCCTCCGCGGCCGAGCGCGGCACCCCGCGCAGGAGCCACAGCGTCACCACGACGGGGACGACGTTGATCCAGAACACCCAGCGCCACGAGATCGCGTCGATCAGGACCCCGCCGAGGAGCGGACCGATCAGCGAGGCGGTGCTCGTCCACGCGGTCCAGGAGCCGATCGCGCGAGCCTGCCGCGCGCCGTCGAACGTCGAGATGATCATCGCGAGCGAGCTCGGGACCAGCAGCGCACCGGCGACCCCTTGAAGGCCGCGCGCCACGACGAGGAACAACCCGTCGGGTGCGAGCGCGCAGGCGACCGACGTGACCGCGAAGCCGACGAGGCCCACGGCCATGACGCGACGCCGGCCGTGGACGTCGGACAACGACCCGGCGAGGAGGATGAACGACCCGAGCGTGATCAGGTAGGCGTCGACGACCCATTGCTGCAGCGCGAGCCCCGTGACAGGGCCGGTGGTGAGCTCGTCGGAGATCGCGGGCAGCGCGACGTTGACCACCGAGCCGTCGAGGAACGAGACGAACGACGCGAGGATCGCGACCACCAGCACACGCCGTTGGACCGTCACAGGACCACGGTACGACCACGCGCTCCCGTCCGCGGGCTGCACCGTCGATCGACACCATACCTAGAGGTAGGTATGGTGACCGCATGACCGCGACCACCGCCCGCGACCGGCTCGTGACGGCCGCACAGGAGCTCTTCTGGGCACAGGGCGTCGGCGCCACGAGCCCACGCCAGGTGCTCGACGCGAGCGGCGTCGGACAGGGCAGCCTCTACCACCACTTCCCCACCAAGCACGAGCTCGCGAGCGCGGCGGTCCACGCGACCACCCGCAGCGCGCTCGACGCCGCGCGCCACGACCTCGACCGGTCCGGCACCGCTCTCGACCGGCTCGTCCGCTACCTCGAACGCCCCCGGCCCGCGCTCGCCGGCTGCAGGGTCGGCCGGCTCGTGAGCGACCAGGCCGTCATGGACGACGCCGCGCTCACCGCCGAGGTCCGCGGGTACTTCGCCGGCCTGGTCGACCTCGTCGCCGCCGTCCTGCGCGAGGACGGCCTGCCCGACGACGCGGCCCGGGACCGCGCGCTCGCCGCTGTCGCGATCGTCCAGGGCGGGTACGTCCTCGCCCGCGGGCTGGACGACCCCGACGCGATGACCGGCGCGGTCCGGGGCTTCGTCGCGCTGCTCGGCGCGGACCCGGCCGACCGCCCGGCACGCCGAGCCCACTCGACCGTCCCCGACGAACGGGAGCACGCATGACCGCCGAGCCCGAACGACCGACCCTGCGGGAGCGCCTGCGCGCCCTGCCGGTGCTCGGCCCCGACCTGCCCGGTCTCGACGTCGACGCTGCACCCGGCGACCCCGTGACGCTGTTCCTCGACTGGCTCGACGACGCGATCGACGCGGGCTCGCCCGCCCCGCACGCCGCGACCCTGTCGACGGCCGACGCCGGCGGCCGCGTCGACGCCCGGACCCTGATCCTCAAGGACGTCGGGCCCGGCGGCTGGTCCTTCGCGACGCGATCGGACTCCCCCAAGGGGATCGCGCTCGAGCAGAACCCGCACGCCGCACTGACCTTCTTGTGGCGTGAGCGCGGCCGCCAGGTGCGCGTGCGCGGCCCGGTCGTGCCGCTCGGGGCAGAGGCCTCGGCCGGCGACTTCCTCGCCCGGTCCGAGTTCTCACGCGCGACGGCGCTCGCCGGGCAGCAGAGCACGCCCCTCTCCTCGCGAGCGTCGTACCGCGCGGCGTGGGACGCCGCCCTCGCCCGTGTTCGCGCCGAGCCCGGGCTCGTGCTCGACGCGTGGACCGCGTACGCGCTCGAGGCCACGACGGTCGAGTTCTGGGCGTCGTCGCCGTCCGACGGCCAGGCCCGCCTGCGCTACACCACCTCGACGACACCACCGTCGCCCGACGGTGAACCGTCCCCCCGCTGGACGAAGGAGCTCCTGTGGCCGTGACCGACATCCCCGACGCCCGACCGGCACCCGACGTCGAGGCCGTCCGCGGCGACGCGCGGGCCGCCCTCGCCGCGGTCACGCGTGCCGCGGGCGCGCTCGACACCGCCGCGCTGGCCGCACCGTCGCTGCTGCCCGGCTGGTCGCGCAGCCACGTCCTCGCGCACATCACGGCGATCGGCGAGGCGATGGCACGCCAGGCCGAGCGCGCCGCGGCGGGCGAGCTCGTCGAGGTGTACGACGGCGGTGCGGCAGGCCGCGAGGCCGGCATCCAGGCCGGGGCCGGGCGCACCGTCGTCGAGCACGTCGCGGCACTCGAGGCGCTCGCCGAGCGGCTGGAGGCCGCGTGGCCGGCGCCCGGCTCGGCCGCCTGGGACGCGCCCGTCTCCTACCGCGACGGCACCGTCGTCGACGCGCTCGTCGCATGGTGGCGCGAGGTCCGTCTCCACGCCGTCGACCTCGACGCGGGGATCGGGACCGGCACGTGGTCACCGGCGCTCGCGACGCACCTGCTCGACTTCCTCGCCGACCGCCTGCCCCACGGCGTCACCGTGGAGGTCACCCCCGCCGCACCCGAACCGACCCAGGCCGTGGTCCAGACCGAGACCGAGACCGAGACCGAGACCGAGACCGAGACCACGGTGTCCGGCTCACTCCTCGACCTCGCGGCGTGGCTCGCGGGCCGCATGCCGGAGACCGCTCCGCACGCGTGGCGTGCGGGCGAGCGCACGGCCCTCCCGGAGATCGGCCCCTGGCCCTCTCCGTACTCCCCGACGGCGACGTAGTACTGCGATACCACGTCGGCGTGCGGGACCTTGGTCCCGGGAGAATGTGACGCACGCCCGTGACGCATCGCACACTTAGTGCACCTTTTCACAAGCGTAGGATCGAAGGGTGTCGAGTCGAGCGAGCAACCCCGCAAGCAACGCAGACCAGATCGACGTAGCCCTCATCGGCGGCGGCATCATGAGTGCCACCCTGGGCGCCCTCATCAAGGTCCTCGAACCCTCCTGGACCGTGCGCATCTACGAGCGTCTGGACGCCGTCGCGCAGGAGTCGTCGAACCCCTGGAACAACGCCGGTACCGGCCACGCCGCCCTGTGCGAGCTGAACTACACGCCCGAGCGGCCGGACGGCTCGATCGACATCACCAAGGCGGTGGCGATCAACGAGCAGTTCGAGGTCTCGCGCGAGTTCTGGCACCACCTGCTCACGACGGGCGCGCTCCCCCAGCCCGCGAGCTTCATCTCCCGCACGCCGCACATGACGTTCGTCCGCGGCGCGGAGAACGTCGACTACCTGCGCCGCCGGTTCGAGACGCTGCGCGAGCACCCGCTGTTCTCGGAGCTCGAGTTCTCCGACGACCCTGCGGTCGTCGCGCAGTGGGCACCGCTCCTCGTCGCCGAGCGCGACGGCGACGAGCCGATCGCCGCGACGCGCGCGACGAGCGGCACGGACGTCGACTTCGGCGCCCTCACGCAGCAGCTCGTCGACCACCTGGTCGCGAGCGGTACGCAGCTCTTCCTCGAGCACGAGGTCAAGAACCTCAAGAAGACCAAGGACGGGCGCTGGCGCCTCACGGTGAAGGACCGCTCCTGGAACGCCGCGGACCGACGCTCGACGGTCGAGGCGAAGTTCGTGTTCGTCGGCGCCGGTGGCGGCGCGCTCCCGATCCTGCAGAAGGCCGGGATCCCCGAGGCCAAGGGCTACGGCGGCTTCCCGATCAGCGGCGAGTTCCTGCGCACCGACGACCCCGAGCTCGTCGCGCAGCACCACGCGAAGGTGTACGGCAAGGCCGACGTCGGATCGCCGCCCATGTCGGTCCCGCACCTGGACACCCGCGTGGTCGACGGCAAGAGCTACCTGATGTTCGGCCCCTACGCCGGGTTCAGCCCCAAGTTCCTCAAGAAGGGGAAGTACCTGGGCCTGCTCACGTCGCTGCGCCTGCACAACCTCGGCTCGATGCTCGGCGCCGGGCTGAAGAACCTCGACCTCACGCAGTACCTCGTGGGTCAGGTCGTCGCGAGCCCGGAGACCAAGTTCACGGCTCTCCAGGCGTTCATGCCGACGGCGCACCCCAAGGACTGGGAGACCATCACCGCCGGCCAGCGCGTCCAGGTGATCAAGAAGGACGCCGACGGCAAGGGCGTCCTCGAGTTCGGCACCGAGGTCATCACCGCGGCCGACGGCTCCATCGCGGGCCTGCTCGGCGCCTCCCCGGGCGCCTCGACCGCCGTCCCGGCGATGATCGACCTGCTCGAGCGCTGCTTCCCGAACCGCTTCACCAAGTGGCGCCCGGAGCTTGCGACCATGATCCCGAGCCTCGGCCAGGCGCCGTGGGAGGCCGAGGAGCTCGACGGTCTCGACCAGCTCACCGGCGGGGCGGACGTGGACGCGATCGGCACCCGCGCCTGAGCTGACGCTCCTCCTGCGACGACGGCCCGGACCTCCACGAGGTCCGGGCCGTCGTGCGTCAGTGCGGGACCGGCACACCCCGGACGCCGTCGCGCACCGCCGGGTTCGGCACCTTGCGGCGCAGCACGATCTCGGCCGCCACCTGGTGCGGGTCCACCGGCACCCCGGCCCCGACGTCGAGACGGGAGGCGGCCGCCCGGAGATCGGCGTCGAGACGTCGCGCGTCACGGTCCCACTGCTCGCCGTGGACACGGACGTCCGTGCCGGCCGGGAACCACGGTCGCGACGGGTCGTCGCTACGCACCGCGAGCGCCACCGTCGTGGTTCCGACGACGAGGAGAAGAGCCACCGCACCCCAGAGAATGTCCATGTCTCCACCTTCGCGACCAGCGCGGACGCGGACCAGTGGCAGACCTGACACCTCTCGACAAGATACTGCCAAAGGCGTACGGTGCGAGGCATGCTGCGCACCGTCGCGGCCGTCGTGAGCGACGGCCTGGCCCCGTTCGAGTTCGGCGTCGTGTGCGAGGTGTTCGGCCTCGACCGCACCGACGCCGGCGTCCCGCGCTTCGACTTCCGCGTCTGCGGCCCCGTCGCCGGGCGGCCCGTGCGCACCTCCGTCGGGGCGCAGGTCGTGCCCGACCACGACCTCGACGCGACCGACGACGCCGACCTCGTCGTCGTCCCGGCGATCCGCATCGGCTCGCACTACCCCGAGGAGGTGCTCGACGCGCTGCGGCGCGCGACGGCGCGCGGAGCGCTCGTCCTGAGCGTCTGCTCGGGCGTCTTCGTGCTCGCCGCGGCGGGGGTGATCGACGGGCGCCGCGTCACGACGCACTGGATGCACGCCGACGAGCTGCGCCGCCGCCACCCGAGCCTCGACATCAACCCCGACGTGCTGTTCGTCGACGACGGGAACCTCATCACGAGCGCGGGGACCGCTGCGGGCATCGACGCGTGCCTGCACCTCGTGCGCCGCGAGCTCGGAGCGGGGGTCGCGAACACGATCGCGCGGCGCATGGTCGTGCCGCCCCAGCGAGACGGCGGGCAGCGTCAGTTCATCCAGCGCCCGGTGCTCGAGTGCGAGGAGGACTCGTTCGCCGAGCTGCTCGAGTGGATGACCGAGCACCTCGACGAGCCCCTCACCGTCCGCGACCTCGCACACCGGGCGCACACCTCGGAGCGCACGTTCGCGCGCTCGTTCGTCGCGCAGACCGGGACGACGCCGCTCGCGTGGCTCACCTCCCAGCGCGTGACCTATGCGCAGTCGCTCCTCGAGGAGACCCGGCTCGACCTCGAGGAGGTCGCGCGGCGGTGCGGCTTCGGATCGGCGGCGCTCCTGCGCCACCACTTCCGCCGCGCCGTGGGTATCACGCCCGCCGAGTACCGCCAGACGTTCCGGTTCGCGGCCTGACCCGACGAACCCGCTCCGGCTCGCGCACCGCTTCTTCACGCGTCGGCCTCGCGTGCACAACCTACGGTCCCGTAGGGTGGGGTGATCTGCACCACGAGCACACGCTCACCTCCGCGGCTGGGAAGTCGACCACGACCACCTGCGAGGACCTGTGACCTCAGCCGCCGTACGCCCCGGATTCCGGGCGACCCGCCCCCGCACGGAGGACGGCAGCGCCGTCACCAGCACCTACAGCGCACTGTCCCGCACGGTGCGCGACGCCGGACTGCTGCACCGGACGCACGCCTACTACCTGTGGATGCTCACGGTGCTCACGGTTGCCCTCGGCGGAGCCGTCGCCGGGTTCGTGCTGCTGGGCGACTCCTGGTTCCAGCTCCTGATCGCCGGTGCGCTCGGCCTGATCATGACGCAGTTCGCCTTCATCGCCCACGAGGCGTCGCACCGTCAGGTCTTCACGTCCGGACCGGCGAACGACCGTCTCGGGCGCGTGCTGGCCAACGGCGTCGTCGGGATCAGCCACTCGTGGTGGATGAACAAGCACACCCGCCACCACGCGAACCCCAACCACCGCGGCAAGGACCCGGACATCAACCCCGACGTCATCGTCTTCCTCGACGAGGACGCGGCCGAGGCGAAGGGTTTCAAGAGCGTCATCAACCGGTACCAGGGCTACCTGTTCTTCCCGCTGCTCACGCTCGAAGGCCTCAACCTGCACGTCACGGCCATCCGTTCCCTCCTCGCCGGGGGCAGGGCGCGCGGCGACCTGCGCGTCCGGGTCGGCGAGCTCGTGACGATCGCGCTGCGCCTGTCCCTCTACGTCGCCGCGATCTTCTGGGTCCTGCCGCTCGGCATGGGGTTCGCGTTCCTCGGCGTCCAGCTCGCCGTCTTCGGCGTCTACATGGGCGCGTCGTTCGCACCGAACCACAAGGGCATGGCGATCATCCCCGAGAACAGCAAGCTCGACTTCCTCTCGAAGCAGGTCCTCACGTCGCGCAACATCCGGGGCGGCTGGTGGATGAACATCCTCATGGGCGGCCTCAACTTCCAGATCGAGCACCACCTGTTCCCGAGCATGCCCCGCCCGCACCTCGTGCGTACGCGCGAGATCGTGCGCGAGCACTGCGCGAACCTCAACCTCCCGTACACGGAGACGAGCCTCGCGCAGTCCTACGGGATCGTGATCCGGTACCTCAACGAGGTCGGCCTGTCGGCGCGCGACCCGTTCGACTGCCCGATGTTCAAGCAGCTGCGCAAGGTCTGACCCGACGGACCTGCCGCCCGACGACGCGCGGCAGGTCCGCTCAGGACGACGCGGCGTGACCGTGGCGCCAGTAGCCGACGAAGTCCACGTGCGACTTCGGCACCCCGCGGTCGTTGACGAGGTGGCGGCGGACGCCGGTCGCCAAGGAGGACTCCCCCACGGCGTAGGCGTAGACGGGGCCCGACGGAAGGTCGGCCGCGCGCACCGCGTCGAGCGCGAGGCGTCCTGGGATCGCGTGGTCGTCGGCGGCGGTGCCGGAGGCGTCCCCCTGCTCGACCTCCGTCCGCGCGATCCACCGCAGGTCCACCCCGGCCGGGACGCGGAAGTCCTGGACGTCGGCGAGGTCCGGGAGCTCGACGAGCACGAGTCCCCGCGCGTCGTCGGGCAGGGACTCGCAGATGCCCGCAGCCGCCGGCAGCCCGGTCTCGTCCGCGACGACGAGCGTCCAGTCGTGCGGGACGCGCGGGTTGTACCCGACACCCTGGTCGAGCAGGCCCACCCGGTCGCCCGGCTCGGCCGTCAGCGCGAAGCGCGAGGCCGGGCCCTCGTCGCCGTGGACGATGAAGTCCACGTCCATCTCGCGCAGGTCGGACCGCACCGTGCGCACCGTGTAGTTGCGGACGTACGGCCGCCGCGCCTTGGGCGTGGCGAGGTACTGCACGTACCACAGGCCCGACGAGCGCGTGGGCAGGCTCAGGGCCTCCTGGTCGGGCCGCGGGAGGAACAGCCGGAACCACTGGTCGTAGCCCATCGGGGTGAAGTGGTCCATGCCCTCGCCGCCGAGCGTCACGCGGACGACGTGCGGGCTGACGCGCTTGGACCCGACGACCTCGAGCGTCAGGACGTGCGCATCGGCAGGCTTGGCCGTCTTGAAGTTCGCCACCGTCGGCTCCTCGGTTCGTCCACGGGTCGGGGACCGGCACGCTGCCGGGCGACCGATCACCACCCGGGTGACCGTAGGAGAGCCTAACCTCAGCGATCGCCGCCGTCGATGTGCTGGATCCCACACGTCAGGGCGCGGCGCAGCGGCGACCACGGTCCGGACCGGCCGCCGGGACCTGGCATGCTCGGACCGTGGAGCTCCCCCTCGTCTGGTCCCTCGTCCTCGTGCTGACAGGCGTGTGGAACGTCGTCATCTGGCCCCGCTTCTGGCAGCGGATCGCGAAGGACCCGCGCTCGCGCGACGCCGCCGGGCGCCCCACGCGCTTCCTCACGGTGCACACCGTGCTCATCGGCGTGTCCCTCGCGCTCGGCATCGCTGTCGGCGCCCTCGGGGTCGTCACGCTCGTCTGAGTCCGGCGAGCCGCTCGGGGTTGCGGAACACGAGCACGCGCGCCACCTGGCCCTGGACGTACTCGACGGTGCCCGCCATGACCGGCACGCCGGCTGCCGTCCACACGACGCCCAGCGCGCCGTTGATCTCCGCGGGCTCGAACGCAAGATCTGCCATCTCCGGCTTCCCGGCGAGCCCGACGAGGAAGCGGGACGCCTTCTGCGCCCCGCGTACCGGGCGCATCGCCGCCCGCACCCGGCCGCCCCCGTCGGTCACGACGACGACGTCCGGAGCGAGCGCCTCGACCACAGCGGCCACGTCGCCCGTGAAGCACGCCTCCATGAATCGCTGCGTCGCCTCCTGCTGCTGCTGGTCGGGCGGCGCGAACCGGGGGCGGCGCGCACGCACGTGCTCGCGCGCACGGTGGGCAGTCTGGCGGACGGCCTCGGGCGACCGGTCGAGCACGCGGGCCACCTCCTCGTGGTCGAGCGCGAAGACCTCGCGCAGCACGAACACCGCGCGTTCGAGCGGGCTCAACGTCTCCAGGACGACGAGCATCGCCATCGACACGTCGTCGGCACGTTCCACCTGCAGCGCGGCGTCGGGTGTGGTGAGGAGCGGGTCCGGCAGCCACGGCCCGACGTAGGTCTCGCGCCGCGCGCGCAGGGTCCGCAGCCGGTTGAGCGCCAGGCGCGTCGCGATGCGCACGAGATAGGCGCGCGCGTCGACGACGTCGTCCCGAGGGTGGGCGGACCACCGCAGCCACGTCTCCTGGACCACGTCCTCGGCGTCGGCGGCGGCACCCAGCATCTCGTACGCCACGGTGAAGAGCAGACGCCGATGGCGGGCGAACGGCGTGACGAGCGGGTCCGACGACGGACCCAGTTCCTCGGTCGCGTCGTCGCTCACTCCCCCAGCCTGCCCGACGCGCCGACGGCCCGCAGCGCCCGCGACTGCGGCACCTCGCACCGGTCGCTGAAACCCTGGCTCGACAGGTCGAGCGCCGCGTTGACCCGGCTGCGCAGGTTCTCGAGCGCGACCAGCGCGGTCAGCTCGACGAACGCGGCGTCACCGAGGTCCTCGCGCAGCGCGCCCGCCAGGTCGTCCGTGACCGTCGGGGGCGTCGCCGTCACTGCCTGCGCGTACTCGAGCACGCGGCGCTCGACGTCGGAGTAGACGTCGCTCTCGCGCCAGCGGGGGACGTCATGGAGCGTGCGGGGGTCGACGTCGGCGTGCTCGGACTCCCAGTACCCGAAGTCGACGCACCACGAGCAGCCGATCTCGACCGCGGCAGCCATGACGGCCAGCGCCGCGTACGTCGGGTCGAGCGTCCGCCACCGGGCGGCGCCGGCCTCGAGCATGCAGTAGGTCGTCGTCACGCGGGCGTTGTGCCCGACCGCCCCGAGCGGCTCGAGCACGGCGCCGTACCGACGGCGCGAGAACGCGCCGAGCGCCCTGTTGAGCAGCGTGCGGGGCGGGTCCAGCGAGATGCGAGCCATGGTGATTGTCCTCCCGGTCGGCGGCGCGGATGGTCGCGCCGGTGCCATGAGGACACCCGTCCCCGTGCTCGCGTGACATGCTTCGGCCACCCGGAGCGGTGGCGTGCGTCACACACCCGCCCACCGGCCCGTCGCGTTCAGGGTCGGTGCGGCCGCCGCTCGTTGCCCCGCCGGTAGTTCCCCGTGGCGCGCGCGAGGAGGAGCTGGACCTCGTGCTCGTCGCCGCGGTCCTGCGCGCGCCGGAGCGTGGCGACCAGCCGGTCGGCCGCGGAACCCGCGACCGTGACGACGACGCGTCCGCCGCGGGCGACGCGCACCCGGCCGTCCTGCGTCACGTGATGGTCGAACGGGTCGGTGAACGCGTCGTCGGTCATGGCACCGACGCTAGAGCGGACGGGTCGGGGACGTCTCGGTCTTTTGCCGGCCGGGCGCGCCGGCAGCCTCGACACCGGCACTCTCGGCACCGGCGCCTGGCGCCCGGCCGCGCGTGAGGTCCGCGAGCGGCGAGTAGCGCGGCACCCAGCGCCGCAGCGCGACGGTCGAGACCCCACCCAGCGCGGCGGCGGCCCAGATCCCGGCGGCGAGGGACCCGAGCGCGGCGCCCGCGGCGAGCAGGAGGGGGCCCAGCGCGTCACCGGTGTCCTGGAAGAGCCGCCACACGCTGAGGAAGGTGGGACGGACGTCCGCCGGTGCGACGTCCGCCCCGAGCGTCATCACGATCCCTGATCCCATGCCGTTGCCGATCCCGAGCAGTGCCGCGACGACGGCGAGCGCCGGTGCGGTGTGCGCGAGGGGCACCAGGGCGAGGGCGAAGGCCATGGTGAGCATCGACGGGACCGCCACCCAGAGCCGACCGAAGCGGTCCATGACCTTGCCCGCCGGGTAGAACAGCAGCATGTCGAGGGCACCGGAGATCCCGAAGATCACCGACGTCACCTCGGCGTCGAGCCCGAGGCGCTCGCCCCACAGCGGGATGACGGTCTGCCGGGCGCCGCGGACCGCGGCGACGAGGAGGATCGCGACGCCGAGCGTGGCGAACAGGCGCCGGTGGTCGCGCGCGACCTGCGCGATGCTCGCGCGCGGCCGGGCGGCTCGTCCTGCGCCGGTGTCCCGCTCGTCCCGTTCCGGGGGCACGACGGCGACGACGGCCACCGCGACGAGCGCCGACCCCGCCCCGAGCCAGAAGGCGCCGCGCACCGAGGTCGCCGCGATGACGACGGCGCCCGCGAACGGGCCGATGAACAGGCCGATGCGGTGGACGCCCGCGAGCGTCGACAGGACTCGTGCGCGCCGCAGGGGCGGGGTGATCTCGGTGAGGTAGGACTGCCGGGCGAGGTTGAAGACCGCGGATGAAGCGCCGAGGGCGAGCACGCCCGCGGCGAGGCCCCAGAGCGCGCTCGTCAGGGCGACCGTCGTGAACGCGACGGCGGCCACGCCGCCCGCCATCAGCATGGCCACCCGATCGCCGAGTCGCGTCGCGAGCGACCCCGCGGGCAGGTCGAAGAGGATCTTGCCGAGCGGCAGGAGCGCGGTCACGAGGCCGGCCACCGTCAGGCTCGCGCCACGGCCCGTCGCCGTGACCGCGACGACCGGGAGCATCGCGCCGATGCCGATCTCCAGCACGAGCGTCGGGACGAACGCCCCGAGCACGACGCTGCGGAGCGGGAAGAGGGGGCCGTCGATCCCGGCACTCGGTGCCGGCCGCGTCATGCGGCGTCCCCGACGGGGTCCGTGACCGCGAGCAGCTCGAGCAGCCGCGGAGCAGCGGCCACGCCCTGTCCGCGGTGCCCGGTCACGACCGACACGACCCAGGGCGGCGTGTCCGCCTCAGGGAGCAGCACCGTCACGAGACGGGCCGCCTGTGGCTTCGCCGCCACGTGCCGCGGCACCATGGCGATCCCGAGACCGCGGTCGACGAGCTCGAGCAGGGTGTGCACATCGTTGACGGTGAACCGCACCCGGCGGTGCGCGCCGTGCTCCGCGCACGCCGCGTCGTTCACGGGACGGGCCGCCCACGAGGGGTCGAAGTCGACGAAGTCCGCGCCGACGAGGTCTGCCCAGTCGACCCGGCCCCGGCCGGCCAGCGGGTGCTCGGGCGGGCACAGGAGCACGAGCGGCTCGGCACCGAGCTCCGTCTGGGACAGCGAACCGAGGCGCTCGGACGTCGCGACGAACGCGACGTCGAGCTCGCCCTCGCGCAGGCGCGCGAGGAGCTCGTGCGAGCCGGCCTGGGCGAAGTGGACCTCGACCGACGGGTAGCGGCGGTGGAAGCGTTCGAGGAGAGCGGCGACGTCGACGATCCCGAGGCACTGCTCCGAACCTACCTGCAACGACCCCGAGAGCTCGTGCGTCACCCGGACGACCGCGTCGCGCGCGGCAGCCGCCTGCGCGAGCATGGAGCGAGCGTGCGGCAGCAGCGCGAGGCCGGCCTCGGTCGGCTCCACGCGGCGGGTCGTGCGCGTGAACAGGCTCGACCCGAGCTCGTCCTCGAGGCTGCGGATGGCGGCCGAGAGCCCGGACTGCGACACGCCCGTGAGCGCCGCGGCGCGGGTGAACTGCCGCTCGTCCGCGAGCGCCACCAGGTACTCCATCTGCCGCAGATCCATTGACCACTCATCCTTCTGGAATTGACGATCGACAGTTGTTGGACTTCTAGGTTATCCGTTCCTAGGCTCCTTCCTATCCCTCGACCCGTGCGGAGGTCCCCGTGCAGCAGCGTCCTCTCGGATCCTGGACGGTTCTCACGACCGACGCTCACGTCACCTGACCAGACAACCGAACGGAGCAGCACCGTGAAGACCTTCACCCTCCCCGGCACGGACCTCGTCGTCCCGAACGTCGTGCTCGGCCTCATGCGGATCCAGGACAAGTCCGACGACGAGGTCCGCACCCTCGTCCGCACGGCCCGGGACGCGGGTATCACGTTCCTCGACCACGCCGACGTGTACGGCGGCGACCTGCACGGCTGCGAGCGGCGCTTTGCCGAGGCGATGGACCTCTCCCCCGCGGAGCGCGGCGAGTGGGTGATCCAGTCCAAGGCCGGGATCGTGCGCGAAGGTCCGTACTTCGACTACTCGTACGAGCACCTCGTCGAGTCCGTGAACGCCTCCCTGGAGGCGCTGCGCACGGACCACCTCGACATCCTCCTGCTGCACCGTCCCGACGCGCTCGTCGAGCCCGAGGAGGTCGCGCGCGCGTTCGCCGACCTGGAGGCTGCGGGCAAGGTGCGCGCGTTCGGCGTCTCGAACCACACGCCGGGGCAGATCGACCTGCTGCGCCGGTACGTCGAGCAGCCGATCGTCGCCAACCAGCTCCAGCTGTCGATCACGCACGCGCCGATCGTCGCGCAGGGTGTCGCGGCGAACATGCAGGCCCTGGACCAGTCGATCAGCCGCGACAGCGGGATCCTCGACTACTGCCGTCTGCACGACATCACCGTCCAGGCGTGGTCGCCCTTCCAGGCGGGGTTCTTCACCGGAGTCTTCCTGGGCTCGGACAAGTATCCCGAGCTCAACGCCGTGATCGACCGGCTCGCCGCGCAGTACGACGTCCCGCCGATCGCGATCGCGACGGCGTGGATCACGCGCCACCCCGCGCAGATGCAGGTCGTGCTCGGCACGACCAGCCCCGACCGGGTCGCCGGCGCCGCGCAGGGCTCCGACCTCCCGCTCACCCGCGCCGAGTGGTACGAGCTGTTCCGCGCGGCGGGCTACGTCGTGCCCTGAGGCGGGCCGTCACGCACGCGGACCGCACGGGGCCCGCACGTGAGGACGACCGAGTCGACGGTATCCGGCGTCTCGGCCCGTCCCGCTCGGCGTCGACCGGACGGGACGGACCGCGACCGTCGTCGGACGGTCAGGGACGCCCGAGGAGGTGCGCGAGCCAGTCGAGGAGGGCGTCGACGACGTCCTGCACCCACCCGGGCACGTCGTGCCCGTGACCCGGCTTCCCGCCATCGACCAGCACCGGCTCCGACACCGCGACGACGGGCGCCTGACCGGCCACGGTCGCCGTCACCTCGACGGACAGCTCGTGCCCGACGTCGGAGCGCGTGACCCGGTAGGTGTCGTCGTCCGCACGCCGGATCGGCTCTCCGTCGCGCAGCCACCGGTGGGTGGTCTCGACGTCGTCGCGCGACCAGGTACCTGCGCCCGCGACGAGCGTCGAGCCCTTGACCGGATTCCCGCTGATCGACGGCGCCTCCACGTTCTCCAGCGGCGTCGTGACCTCGGGGAGCAGGTCGATGACGGTCGGTGCCTCGACGGGGCCGAGCCGGGCGCCGGTGTCCGACGGCGCGGCGTCCGTCGGCTCCAGCAGGCCCGACATGTCGACCGAGCCGTCGGCGGCGATCACAGGCCGCACGCCGTCGACGTCGCTCGAGACGAACCACGACGGGTCCGCCGTCGACGTCCCGTCGAGGTTCCAGTGGTTGGACGGGTCCGTCACCAGGGACGTGTCGTCCTGCTCGAGGGCGAGCACGTCGACGGTCGGGTTCTGCCAGGAGATGACGCCGTTCGCCTGGTAGGCCGTCGTGCTCGCGTTGGTCTCCAGGCGGACGCCGCGCTCGTTGGCGACCGAGGTGACGTCGTCGAGCCGGATGTCCGGACCCGAGTTCGAGGTCACGCCCGTGGCGAGGTTGCCAAAGCTGATCGAGTTGCGCAGGAGGTGGTCGCCCGGCATCGACTCACCGCCGAGCTTGAACCCGTTGCCCTCACCGGTCCGCGTGGGGTCCGCCTCGAGCCAGCCGTTGTCGTACGCGACGGAGTCCTCGACGACGACGGTCCCGATGGGCCCGGTGGTCGACTTCGCGTACAGGTCCCAGCCGTCGTCGATGTTGTGGTGGGAGATGTTGTGCCGGAACACGTTGCCCTCGCCGACGGTGAGCTTGGCGGCGAAACCGTCCGCGTCGTTGCCACCGGCGTCGGCGTTGTTGTGCGCCTCGGAGGAGACGACGAGGTTGTGCGACGGCCACATCGACGGCGGCTCGGCGCTGCGGCCCGAGATCTGGATCCCGGTGTCGGCGTTGTGGTGCGACTCCACGCGCTCGACGACGTTGTGGTTGCCCTCGACCAGCATCGGCTTGGCCTTGTCGAGCGACCCGGTGATCTCGAGGTCGTAGACGTGCCACCAGTCGCCCCGCAGGACCAGTCCCCCGTCGGGTGACTGCGACAGGTCGAGCGTCGCGCGGGTGCCGGGCTCCGACATCAGCGTGATCGGCGCGCCCTGCGTGCCGTCACGGCCCCGCTCGGCGACGACCTTGCGGTCCAGCACGTAGGCACCGCCGGCGAGCACGACCTGCTGCCCGGGCTGCGCGAACGCCACCGCAGTGTGGAGGTCGAGCGGCGACGCGAGCGTGCCGTCGCCGTCAGGCGTGCCGTCCGGGGCCACCCGGATCGACTGACCCGGCTCGCCATACCTCCTGACCGTGAACTCCAGCGGCACGTCGACCGGGTCGGTCGACTCGATCGCCTCGTACTCGTCGAGCTGCGGCTGCTCCGCGTCGGGCAGGAGACGGGCGGTGAAGGAGTTCTCCCCCTGCGCCAGGTCGAGCGGCACGAGCACCCGCTCGCCCGGGGCGAGCGCGACGTCGTCCACGACGACGTTCCCGTCGGCGTCGAGGATCTGACCCGTGCCGTACATGCTCGACACGAGCGGCACGTCGATCGAGTCCTCCGGCGTCGTCGAGGTGACGTCGACCCTGAGGTCGGCCGGGATGTAGGTGGTCGGCGGATCGACCGCGGCCTCGTCGTCCTCGGGGGCGATCGTGGTGAAGTCCCAGTCGGTCACGGTCACGACGATCTTGCGGGCCACGACCATGCCGACGTAGAGCGCGTCGGGGTCCTGCTGGAGCAGCATGTCGGGGTCGTAGTCGATGACCTCGAGATCCGTCCCGTCCTTGTGCCAGATGGCATGGAACCCGGTGTTCGACCTCCGCAGCGTGAGCTCGTAGACGTCGCCGTCGGTGAACTTCGGCCCCGTCGCGTCGGCCCGGTAGGTCGGGTCGAACACCTGCGAGCCGCTGCTGTCGCGCGTCCCGGCGGTCGCGTCGTCGGTCGCACCCGTGTAGCCCTCGACGAAGCGGGCGCCCGGCATACCGTCGACGACCGTCGCGGTGCCCTCGCCGTAGCGGGTGACCAGGGCCCCGGCCGAGTTGAAGTACCGGTCCGAGCCCGAGCCCGGGACCATCGAGTCGACGGCCAGGATGCCGAAGCCCGACTGGTTGTCCTTGGTCGCGGAGTCGTCGACCCGGAACGTCGCGTCGAGCGTGAAGTTCTCGGTCGCCGGGTCGATCTTCGTGTAGAAGTACTGGAACCCGTCCTCGGACGACGCGAGCTTGGTCGTGCTCGCTTTCGCGTCGAACGTGATGGTCCCGTCACCGTTGTCGGTCACGGCACCGCCCGTGTTGGCGTTGGAGCCGACCTCGGTCGTCGCCCAGCGCTCGACCTCGGTCGCGACCGCGACCTCGAACGGCGCTCCGGCGGCCTCGTCGGTGCCGCGGTGCGCGACCGCGCGGAGCTGGTACATCGCCCCCGTGGTCAGTCCGGGCACGTCCGCGGTGGTCCCGGCCACGCCGTCGACGGCGGTGGCCCAGGTCGTGCCGTCCTGGCTGGTCTGCACGGAGTAGCTCTCGGCCTCGGGGCTCTCGGACCACTCGACGGTGACGGTCCCCTGGTCGCCTGCGACGGCGGTCGTCAGGGCCGAGGCGATCTCCGGGCCGGCGAGCGGCAGGGAGAAGTCCTCGACCGCGACCCTCATCGAGGTCAGCGGGGTGTCCTCGGCGTAGCGGGTGAGCGAGATCTCGACCTCGTAGTCGCCCGACGTCGGCGGGCTGAGCGCGACGGTCCCACCCGGTCCGTCGGCGACGGACAGGGCCTGGTCGGCGACGGCCCCGGTCGCGTCGTAGAGCGTGGCACGGGCGACGTCGCCTCCCCCGGCGCCGAGCAGGCCCGTGTAGTCCACGAGCAGCGTGCCCGGGTCGCCGGGGTCGACGCCGACGGCGTCGACCGTCGGGGCCGCGGCGTCGGCCCACGGCGCGCGCTCACCCAGGTCGACGGGGCCGAGCTGGGCGGAGAAGACGTTCACCCCGGAGCTCGGTGAGGCGAGGTAGTAGTCGCCGGCGGCGTCGATGTCGATCACCGCGGTCGCGACGGGCACCGTCGCGTCGTCGGCGAGCGCGTCCACGCGGGCGATCTCCCCGCTCGCGTCGTAGAGGGCGAGCGCGCGATCGCCGCTGCCACCGCTGCGGGTGTTGACGACGACCTGGGTGGGTACGTCGTCGGCGCCGACGGTGAAGTGGAGCGACCGGGCGTCCGCCGTGCCGGACCCGTTGAGCTTGATGCGCTGGGTGAAGGCGTCCCCGCGGTCGGAGACACGGTCCGTGGCGTCGACGGTGACCGCCTTCGAGGCGGTCGCGCGGATGGTGAAGTCGGTCCCGGTGTCGACCACGGTGGTGTAGCTGCCGGGCGCGAGGTCGCTCGCGTCGAGGGCGGTGTCAGGGCCGACGGCGACAGCCGAGGCAGCGGACGTGAAGGTGAGAGCCGTCGCGGTCAGGACCGCGAGCGACGTGCGGAGGGTCCGCCCGATCGGTGACATGGATCTCCTCGTCGAGATGCGCGTGCTCTGCGTTGAGCATCGCGAGAAACCGGTTTCTGGTAAGGAAACCGTATTCCGGGCTCGGCGTCAAGGCTCGGCTCGACCTCGATGACCGGCACCGGACCGTCTCGCCCGGCACCCGGGCCGTCGGTCACGGCACGAGGTTGGAGAACAGCCTCCGGCCGAGGCCCTCGACGGCACTCTCGTCGCGGGTGAGGCCGACGAAGCCGTTGCGCTCGACGACGAAGACCCCGGCCGGGACGGCGGCCGTCAGTCGGGACACCCAGGTGCGTTCATGGCGGTACACCACCACCCGGACGCCGTCGGCGACCAGCTGCAGCACCACGTCGACAAGCCCAGGGTGCGCGGGCCGCGGTGCAGGGACTTCGTCGTGCTCGTACGTGGCGTCCTCCGGGTCCGACCCTCCCGAGAGCTTGAGCGACCGCAGCTGCGGCATGCGCGTGAGGAACGTCCCGTCAGCACCGTCGAGGTGAACGTACAACCGCTCGACACGCGACTCCCGCAGGACGGTGAGATCGGCACTCCTCGTCGCGCCGGTGAGGTGGAGCTCGGTCAGCGCGGGGAGCCGCACCAGTGTCTCGATGCTCGTCGGCCCTGACTCTCCGGTGGCATGCACGCGCAGCCAGCGAAGGTCGGAGCACTCCGCCAGCGGAGCGAGGTCGACGTCGCGCGGGACCAGCACGTCGAGGCCCTCGAGTCCCTGCACCGCGCCGATGCCCTCGACGGTCGAGCACGTGTCGAGGCGCAGGACGGAGCTCCCGGGACGGAACATCGTCGCGGCGAACACCCGTCGATCGAACCGTCCCCACGCGCGGTGCAGCTCGGCGAGCTCCACGTCGGGGTAGCTGTCGCGCGCGTACCCTGCGAGCACCTCGAGCGCCGCCGGAGAGGCCGACGATCCCAGGGCACGGAGCCCGACCCGCCGTTCGGCCGCCCGCTGCTTCGGGTGCGCGGCGAACAGCTGCGGATCGGCATCCGGGTGCGCGGCGAGCCACTTCGCCACCTGCGCCACCTTCTCGGGGAGCGCCGGGCCATCGGCTGCCGCTGGTGCAGCGGGCGATGCAGGAGCGATCCGGAGCCCCGCGTCGTGCTTCGCGACCGCCCTGCGGATGGTCGCCAGCTTGGCTGCGCGCGGCTCGGCGATCTCGGCGGGGAGCCGATCGAGGATGGACGAGTCAGCTCGTGCCGCCAGCGCCAGGAGGGCCCAGAGCGCCTGCGGGGAGTCCTCTGCGAAGACCGCCGGGTCGAGACCGCGCACGGCCCCGAGCGCAGGGTCCGCGAACACCTGCAGCGCCGCCCGTTCCAGCGCCGGGTCGCTCGGCAGCCCCGAGACGCCCTTGATCGCGTGGGGCAGGTTCGAGTAGCTGTCGAGCCGGGTCAGCACCTGATGGGCACGTTCCGCGCCCAGCGCGTCCGAGAGTACGGCGAGCACGTTCGTCCGGCCCGACATCCGAGCTCCGTTCACCTCAGGGAACATGTGGAGCCGACGATCGTCGGCCAGGACACCGGCTACGGCGCCCGCGGTCCGACTGTACTGTGCCGGGCCTGACAGCCGACGAGGGACGGCGTCGAACCCCAGACACAGAAAAGCGGGGCGTCGACGAACGACGCCCCGCTGTAGAGGTGGAGCTGAGGGGATTCGAACCCCTGACCCCCTGCATGCCATGCAGGTGCGCTACCAGCTGCGCCACAGCCCCGTGGATCTACGAGAGATCCTGCTCCCCCGGACGGTTTCCCGTCCCGCGGAGCGTCGCTAGTCTACGCAGAAGACGGCTCCAAGTTCCAATCCGGTCCAGCGTTCCACTCGTCGAGCGGGAGGCCGGCCCCGACGTTGTGCGCGACGAGCCGCCAGGCAGGCGTCGCGGCCGGCGCGGAGCGGTGCAGGTGCGACCAGTGCACGTTGTGCAGACCGGCGACGCCCCGCCAGCTCGCGGGGTCCATGCCGAGCAGGGCGGTCACGGCGAGCGTGATCGCGGCGCCGTGGGAGACGACGACGAGCGTGTCGTCGGCGTCGAGCTGCCCGGCGTGCTCGTCGATGGCCGCGACCATCCGCACGGCGACGCCGGCCTTGGACTCGGCGCCGGCCCGTGCAGGCTCGGCGCCGGTGCGCCAGGCCGTGTACTCCTCGGGCCAGCGCGCGGCGATCTCGTCGCCGGTCAGGCCCTCCCACTCCCCGAAGCCGCGCTCACGCAGGCGCTCGTCGAACGTCGGCTCGACGCCGGTCGCGGCACAGTACGCGCGCGCGGTGTCGGCCGCGCGGACGAGGTCGGACGTCACGACGCGCGTGGCGGAGTGGGCGCTCGCGAGGGCCTTGGCCCCCTGCTCGACCTGCCACTGCCCGACGGCGTCCAGAGGGATGTCGACCTGACCCTGCAGGCGCAGCGACGCGTTGTACGCGGTGCGACCGTGCCGGAGCAGGACGATCGTCCCGGCGCTCACGCCAGGGGCTCCCCCGACAGCCGGATCGCACCGTCGCCGCTCCCGAGGGAGTCCCTGGCGGTGTCACCGGCGCGGTCGGCCGCACCGTCGCCTCCGCGCGCGTCCTCGGGAAGCTCGACGACCGGGCAGTCCTTCCACAGCCGCTCGAGCGCGTAGTACACGCGGTCCTCTGCGTGCTGCACGTGCACGACGACGTCCCCGAAGTCGAGCAGGACCCAGCGGGCCTCCTGCTTGCCCTCGCGACGGATCGGCTTCGAGCCGGCCGTGAACATCGCCTCCTCGACCGCGTCGACGATTCCCGACACCTGGCGCTCGTTCGTGCCCGAGGCGATGAGGAACACGTCCGTGAGGACGAGCTGCTCGCTCACGTCGAGCGCGATGATCTCTTCCGCCTTGCGCTCCGAGGCGGCGCGCGCGGCGATGATGGCGAGCTCGACGGCCCGATCGGTTGCAGTCACAAGTCTCCGTTCAACGGTCGACCGCTCAGCGGACGACTCCAGGGGGGTCGGTGGGAGCGACAGCGCCAGGGCCGACCACGACGACTGCCGCCGCGCTCGACGGTGCGGGGGCGTCGCTCGAGATGAGCTTCCACACGAGGAGGCCGAGGACGAACGCCACGGCCACGAGGATGAGGTAGTGCAGCCAGGTGTACGACGGGCCGCGTACGTCCTCGGCCTCGTCCTCGTCGGCGTCCGGGCCCGCGCCGTCGCGCGCCGCGTGCACGCGCGGGAACAGGTCGTCCGGTGCCGTCGCCGCGGGCACCGTCGCACGCTCCGGCGCACCGCCGGACGTGATCGCCGACCACGGGAGGGCGGCAACGGAGGTCTCCTGGGGGGGCTCCGGCGACACCGTCGGGCGCTCGGGTGCCGCGGACCGCGCGGTGGCGGCCGTCGGCCCGCTCGACCACGGCGACGTCGCGGGTGCGGGCGCCGGGGTGCCCGGGGACCGGGGGGTCGTCGATCCGCTCGTCGGCGGAGCGGAGAACGCGGAGAGCCGTTGGGGCTGCGACTGCGGCTGCGCGGGCGCGGCCGGCTCCTGCGGGGTACGCGCGCTGACGCGGGCGACGGGAACCGCACCTGCACCGGTGGCTCCGCGCACGGGGGTCGGCGGCCGGACCGGTCCGGACGCTCCGGGTGCACGGGTCACCACGCTCGGGGCGGGGCGGGAGCCGGTGCGAGCCGGCGGTGGCGTGGGGGTGGCCGGGGGCCGGACCATGACCCGTTCGGCTGTCTCCTGCACCGGGGTGAGCCGGCCGGTCTCGTCCAGGCCGCGCATGCCGCCCGACATGGACGGGGGGCGCACCACGGACGGTTGAGCAGGCTGGTCCGCCGGGCCCGTCGTCTCGCGCATCGAGCGCCGCGACGGTGGCGGCCCGGCGGGGGCCGCGGCCGGCTGGGCCGGTGCGCCCGCGCCCGCCGACTGCGCAGCGCGCTGCGCCGCGGCAGCCTGCTCACGCTCGCGGATCTCGCGTCGGGTGAGGGGGCGGACGGGCTGCATGTTGCTGCCGTTGTCACTCATCGTGCTGACCTCGATACAAACCGTACTTGGCGATGTGCTGTACCACGCCGTCGGGCACCAGATACCAGACCGGCTGGCCGGACTCCGCTCGTCGACGACAGTCCGTCGACGAGATCGCGAGGGCCGGGACCTCCAGCGTGCTCACGACGCCCGGAGGAAGGCCGTCGACGCTCAGGAGGTGACCCGGGCGCGAGACTGCGACGAAGTGTGCCATCTTCCACAGCTCGTCGGCATCCTTCCAGGTCAGGATCTGTTCGATCGCGTCGGCACCGGTGATGAAGTAGAGATCCATCTCCGGCCGGTCCTCGCGCAGCTCGCGCAAGGTGTCCACCGTATACGTCAGCCCGGGCCTGTCGACATCCACCCTGCTCACCGTGAAGCGGGGGTTGGACGCCGTCGCGATCACGGTCATCAGATAACGGTGCTCGGCCGGGCTGACGGACTGGTACTTCTTGAACGACGGTCGTCCCGTCGGGACGAACACGACCTCGTCGAGGTCGAACCGCGCGGCGGCCTCGCTGGCCGCGACGAGGTGGCCGTGGTGGATGGGGTCGAACGTCCCGCCCATCACCCCGAGCCGGGGCCTGCGCGCGGTCATCGGTCGCTCATTGTCGGCGACGGCTCCCGTCCCGTGCGGTCCGGCTGTCAGTGCCGCGTGCCGACGCTGCGGAACGCGTAGGTCACGAGCAGCAGGGCCACGAGCCCGCCGAACGCCAGCAGCCCGAAGGCCAGCGGCGGGAGCGGCAGCTCGTTCACGACTCCGGCGCCCTCTTCGGCGGCCTGCACGACGGCAGTGATCACGACGTCCTCCTGGAAGATCCGGTTCCGGGCCTGGCCTCGATGCGTGTCGCGGCGGTCCGGGTGGTACGGCGACCGGCCGGGTGCCGGTCGCGGACCAGTCTCTCACGGTCACGGTGAGGCCCGGTCCTGGCGGTAGCAGGTACTTCCGGGCACAGCGGGCCTCACGGACGAACGTGACCGTCGCCGTGCACGACCCACTTGGTCGTCGTCAGCTCGGCGAGGCCCATGGGACCGCGTGCGTGCAGCTTCTGCGTCGAGATCCCGATCTCCGCGCCCAGGCCGAGCTGGCCGCCGTCGGTGAACCGGGTCGAGGCGTTGACCATGATCGCCGCGGAGTCGAGCTCGGCGACGAACCGCTCCGACGCCTGCAGGTCCCGGGTGACGATCGCCTCGGTGTGCCCCGACGACCAGGTGCGCACGTGCTCGATCGCGGCGTCGAGGTCGTCGACGACCCGCACCGCGATCTCGGCGGCGAGATACTCGGTCGCCCAGTCCTCGTCGGTCGCCCGGAGCACCTCGACGTCCGCAGGTGCCAGCTCGACCGTGCGCGCGTCACCGTGCACGACGACGCCGGCCTCCCCCAGCGCGGCGAGAGCCACCGGGAGGAGCTCGGTCGCGGCGGCGGCGTGGACGAGCAGGGTCTCGGCCGCGTTGCACACCCCGACGCGCTGCGTCTTGGAGTTGAGGAGGATCTCGAGCGCCATGGTCGGGTCGGCGCTCGCGTCGACGTAGACGTGCACGTTGCCGACGCCGGTCTCGATCACGGGGACGGTCGACTCCCGCACGACGGTCTGGATGAGGTCCGCGCCCCCGCGGGGCACGAGGACGTCGACGAGCCCGCGCGCGTGCATGAGCGCCACCGCCCCCCGGCGCCCGTGGGCGTCGATCGACTGCACGAGATCGCCCGGCAGGCCCTGGGCCTCGAGAGCGCGAGCGAGCACCGCGACGATCACCTCGTTGGAGCTCGCCGCCGCGGAGCCGCCGCGCAGGATCACCGCGTTCCCGCTCTTGAGCGCGAGGCCGGCGGCGTCGACCGTGACGTTCGGCCTGGCCTCGTAGATCATGCCGACGACACCCATCGGGACGCGCAGCTGGCGCAGCCGCAGACCGTTGGGAAGGGTCGAGCCGCGCACGACCTCCCCGACCGGGTCCGGCAGGCCCGCGAGCTCGCGCAGCGCGTCGGAGATCGCCACGATCCGCTCGGGCGTCAGGGCGAGGCGGTCGAGGAGGCCCGCAGCCATCCCGTTCGCCCGCCCGCGGTCCAGGTCGTCCGCGTTCGCGGCGACGATCTCGTCCGTCGCCACGACGAGCGCGTCGGCGAGCGCGCCGAGCGCCGCGTCCTTGGTCGCACGGTTGGCGGTGGCGAGCGCGCGCGACGCCGTCTTCGCCCGGCGTGCGACGTCCTCGACAGCCGTCGCGACGTCCTGCTCTTGGCTGGTCGATGCGCCGGCCGACGCGCCGGCGGCCGCCAGGGGCGTGACGGCGGGCGCGTCATCGGTGGTGGTCATCCACCGAGCCTACGACCGCGGACCCGGCCCCGGGGAGGGTGGTCCGCAGTCCGGACCCGCCGAGCAGGTGACGGGTCCGCTCAGCGTGGCCGGCGCCGCACCAGGACGAGATCGTCGCGGTGCACGACCTCACGGTCGTACCCCGCGCCGAGCTCGTCGCGCAGGTCGCTGGTCGTACGGCCGAGAAGCCCGGGGATGTCGCGCGACTCGAACGCCACGAGCCCGCGGGCCACCACGTGGCCGTCGGGCGCGACGAGCTCGACCGGGTCACCGGCGTCGAACTCCCCCTCGACGGCGGTGATCCCCGCCGGGAGCAGCGACGCGCGACCGCCCTGCACGGCCCGCACCGCGCCGTCGTCCAGGACGAGCCGACCGCGGGTGCGCGCGGCGTGCGCGAGCCACAGGCGTCGACGCGTGGTGCGCTTGCCCGTCGCCACGAACCACGTGCCGACCGGGTCCCCGGCGAGGGCCGGTGCGGCGTTCGCCGCCGTGGTGAGGACGACCGGGATGCCCGTGCCGGTCGCGATGGACACGGACTCGAGCTTGGTGAGCATCCCCCCGGTCCCGACGGCGCTCCCGCGGGCGGTGACCTCGATCCCCGCGATGTCGGCGGGTGAGCGGACCTCGGGGATGCGCCGCGTCCCCGCGCGGGACGGCGGGCCGTCGTACAGGCCGTCGACGTCGGTGAGCAGCACCATCGCGTCGGCACGCACGAGGTGGGAGACGAGCGCGGCGAGGCGGTCGTTGTCGCCGAAGCGGATCTCGTCGGTGGCGACGGCGTCGTTCTCGTTGACCACCGGGACGACACCGAGGTCGAGCAGCCGCTCCAGGGACCGCTGCGCGTTGCGGTAGTGCCCACGACGCACCGTGTCCTCCGCCGTGAGGAGCACCTGGCCGACGCGCAGCCCGTGCGCCGCGAACGCCTCCGTGTAGCGGGCGACGAGCATCCCCTGCCCGACCGAGGCCGTCGCCTGCGCGGTCGCGAGGTCGCGCGGGCGCGCCGTGAGTCCGAGCGGGCCGAGCCCCGCGGCGATCGCGCCCGACGTGACGAGCACGACCTGGCCGCCGGCGGACCGCCGCGCCGCGAGGACGTCGACGAGCGCGCGCAGAGCGCCGAGGTCGAGGTGGCCGTCAGGGCCCGTGAGGGACGACGACCCGATCTTGACGACGACGCGGTGCGCGGTGGCGACCTGCGACCGGGAGGACAGAGGGTTCACCGACCCATCATCGCCGCCCGGCCCGCCCCGGCGCTGCGGATTTCACGGAGCAGGACGCCGGGTGCGTCGGTCAGTCGACGTCCGGGTCGGTCCAGGTGCCGGCCTCGCGCTCGGTCCACAGCTCGCGGCGCGCCTCGGCCTTGGCGTCCATGCGCTCGTGGTGCTCGCGGCGCTTCTCCACGCGGGTCGGGCGCACGGACTCGTCGAGCCGGTTGTCCGACCCGCGAGGTCCGCCGAGCAGCTCGGCGCCCGTCATGAGCGTGGGCTCCCAGTCGAAGACGACGGCGTTGAGGTCGCTGCCGATGCGCACCTCGTCGCCCGCGACGGCGCCCGCGCGGAACAGCTTCTCCTCGACCCCGAGCCGGGCGAGACGGTCCGCCAGGTACCCGACGGCCTCGTCGTTCGAGAAGTCCGTCTGCCGCACCCAGCGCTCCGGCTTGGCTCCGCGCACGTGGAACCAGTAGTCGGTCTCCCCGCCCTTGCGGGTGACGGTGAACCCCGCCTCGTCGACGGCCCTGGGTCGCAGCACGACGCGCGTCGGCTCCGGCGCAGGCGCGTCGGCGCGGGCCTTCTCGACGAGCTCGGCGAGGGCGTAGGTGAGGGCGCGCAGGCCCTCGTGGCTCGCGGTCGAGATCTCAAGCACGCGCAGGCCGCGTGCTTCGAGGTCCGGCTTGACGAGCTCGGCGAGCTCGCGCGCCTCGGGCACGTCGATCTTGTTGAGCACGACGATCCGCGGGCGCTCCATCAGCGGCACCCGCCCGCCCTCGATGCCGAGGTCGCCGGCGTACGACGCGAGCTCACCCTCGAGCACGTCGAGGTCGCTGATCGGGTCGCGGCCGGGCTCGAGCGTCGCGCAGTCGAGCACGTGCACGATCACGGCGGTGCGCTCGATGTGCCGCAGGAACTCCAGGCCGAGGCCCTTGCCCTCGCTCGCGCCGGGGATCAGGCCGGGCACGTCGGCGACGGTGTAGCGGGCCGAGCCGGCCTGCACGACACCGAGGTTGGGCACCAGCGTCGTGAACGGGTAGTCGGCGATCTTGGGTTTGGCCGCCGAGATCGCGGCGACGAGAGACGACTTCCCGGCGCTCGGGTAGCCGACGAGCGCGACGTCGGCGATGGTCTTGACCTCGAGCACGACGTCGTGCTCCTCGCCGGGCTCACCCAGCAACGCGAACCCGGGGGCCTTGCGCCGGGGCGACGACAGCGCGCGGTTGCCGAGGCCTCCGCGCCCACCGGGGGCGATCACGTACTCGGCTCCGGCGCCGACCAGGTCCGCCAGGACGTCACCGGACGGGGTCTTGACGACCGTGCCGTCAGGGACGCGCAGCTCGAGGTCCTCGCCGTTGGCGCCGTCACGGTCGTCGCCCATGCCCTGCGTGCCGGACTGCGCATGGCGGTGCGGCGAGTGGTGGAACTCGAGGAGGGTGGTGGTCTGCGGGTCGACGACCAGGCGCACCGTGCCGCCGTCACCGCCGTTGCCGCCGTCGGGGCCGGCGAGGGGCTTGAACTTCTCCCGGCGCACGGACGCGCAGCCGTTGCCGCCCGCTCCACCGGAGACGTGCAGCACGACGCGATCGACGAACGTGGCCATGGTCAGATCCTCTCGCAGGGGCGCGGACCATGCTGGGCCGAACCGGAACAGCAGGAGGGGCGCACCGCGTCGGTGCGCCCCTCCTGCGTAAAGCTCTTGCTGGTGTGCTCAGACCTCGGCGGCGACGATGTCGACGACCTTGCGGCCGCGGCGCGTGCCGAACTGCACGGCACCGGCGGCCAGGGCGAACAGCGTGTCGTCCTTGCCGCGGCCGACGTTCTCACCGGGGTGGAAGTGCGTGCCGCGCTGGCGGACGATGATCTCGCCCGACTTGACGACCTGACCGCCGAAGCGCTTGACGCCGAGGAACTGGGCGTTCGAGTCGCGACCGTTGCGCGAGGAGCTCGCGCCCTTCTTGTGTGCCATGACGAACCTGCTTTCGTGCTGAGGAGGAGGGTGCCGGACGACAGGCGTTCAGCGGGACCGTGGTCCGCGCCGCCTGCCGCGGAAGATCACTTGATGCCGGTGACCTTGAGGCGGGTCAGCTGCTGACGGTGACCCTGGCGGCGGCGGTAACCGGTCTTGTTCTTGTACCGCAGGATCGTGATCTTCGGACCCTTCTCGTCCCGCACGACCTCGGCGGTGACCTTGACCTTCGCGAGCTTCGCCGCGTCGGTGGTCACCTTCTCCCCGTCCACCAGCAGGAGAGCGGGCAGCTGCAGGGACTCACCGACCTTGGCGGACACTCGGTCCACCACGACGATATCGCCGACAGAGACCTTCTCCTGGCGGCCACCGGCCTTGACGATCGCGTACACCACGTTGCTGCTCATCTCTCCTAGTCTTGGCGTGCTCGTCACGGCGAGTTCGGCTTGGATGACTCCGACCACGCCGCGGCGTGCGAGTGCGAATCGTCCGTGGGCACACGGGACCGGCGCGCCCATGACGCGCCGACGTTCAAGACTACGGACCTGTGGGGAGCAGGTCAAATGCGTCGTGCGACCGCGGTGGTCCGGTGTCAGGCTGGACGGCAGACCGACAGACGGGAGGTGTGCCCGTGCCAGGACACCGCTCGCACGACGGCGCCCCGGACGAGGTCGCTGCGACGATGCGCGCGGTCGACAGGCGCGGGTTCCTGCCTCGCGAGCAACGGCGCTGGGCCGGGCAGGACCGTCCGCTCGGGATCGGGCACGGACAGACGAGCTCCCAGCCGTCCACCGTCGCGGCCATGCTCCGCCTCCTGCAGGTGCCGCGCGGAGCAGACGTCCTGGACGTGGGCGCCGGCTCGGGATGGACGACGGCGCTTCTCGCCCGCCTCGTCGGGCCGGGCGGCGTCGTGGTCGGGCTGGAACGGATCCCCGAGCTCGCGGCCTGGGGCGCGGCGAACGTGGCCGCGGCGGACGTGGCCGCGGACGGGACGGCCTGGGCCACCCTCGAGCTCGCGCGTCCCGGCGTGCTGGGACGGCCCGGACGGACGTGGGACCGCATCCTCGTCTCGGCGGCTGCGGACGCGCTGCCCGTCGCACTCGTCGAGCAGGTCGCCCCCGGTGGTCGCCTGGTCGTCCCCGTGCGGCACACCATGGTTCTGGTCGAACGCAGCGCGGCCGGTACCGAGGTCCGCACGAGCGAGCACGGCTCCTACACGTTCGTCCCGCTCGTCGAGGACCGTCCGGACGACGCGCCGCGCTGAGCGTCCACGCGCGGGGCCGGTCGGCAGCGTCCAGGAGACCGTCAGCGGTGCCGGGCGAACGACGACGTGCGGACCGGCAGCGGCTTCGGCGTGGGCAGGGCGACGACGTCCTCGACGCCCCCGCTCCCGCCCACGGAGCCGCCTGCGCCCGGGGTGCTCTCCGAGCCGACCGCGGCGGCGCCGGACCCGTCCTCGCGAGCCTCTGCCCGGCGCGCGCGACGCGACCCCTCCCCCGGTTCGGCGTCCTCGGGCTGCGACCGGCCGAGCACCGTGAGCTCCGGCACCCGGTGCAGGACCGGGAGCTCGCGGGTGCCCGTGGCGGCCACGGTGGTCGTACCGGGCACCGCCTGGTCGTCCGACGCCGCTCCGTCACCGACCGGCTCCGCCGACGCGTCGAGCGCAGGGCGGGCCGCGCGAGCGACCGCGGAGACCCGCACGACCCCGGGGACGGGGAGCGGCGCAGGCGGTGCGAGGACGTCCGGCGACGCGGGCTCAGGGCTGCTCGCGACGCGGTTCAGGGCGCCGTACGGGACGTGCACGCTGGGTGCGACCCGCCGCGCCGCGTCGACGTTGCCGCGCTGGTCGTCGAAGAACATGTGCGGCCGCAGCACCTCGAGCACGCTGTCCTTGTCGATGCCGCCGAGGAAGAACGCGTCGTCGACGTCCACGCCCCACGACTTCAGCGTCGCGACGGCGCGCTCGTGCGCCGGTGCCGAGCGCGCCGTGACGAGCGCGACGTGCACGCGCGGTGCGTAGCCGGGCTCGGCAGCGTGCCGCCGCCGCTCGACGGCCTGGATGCGGTGGAGCGCGACGAGGAGGTCGCGCAGCGGACCGCCCGCGAGCGGCACGTGCGCGAGCTCGGCCTCGCGGCGGCGGTACGCGTCGAGGTCGTCGTCGCGGAACTCACGCTCCGAGGAGTCGTCGGCCAGCACGCCGTCGAAGTCGAAGGCGATCCGCAGGTCGTCGCCCGGCTCGTCGGCGAACGTCGGGTCGAGGACGTAGCCCGCGGGCAGCCCCTGGTCCACGGCCGCGCGGACCGACTCCTCGTCCGCGGACAGGAAGAGATCCATGTGCAGCGGCCGGATGAACTCGTAGGGCGTGCGCCCCTGGCGGAAGACCGCCCGCGTGATGTCCAGGCCGTGGTGGCGGACGGAGCGCATGACGCGCAGACCGGTCTCCGGGGAGTTGCGCGACATCACGACGACCTCGACGAGCGGGTCGTCCGGTGACGGGGACAGGTCGTTGAGGGCGAGCAGCCGCCGCACGAACCCGAACGCCGTACCCGGGTCGAGCGCGTCGTCGACGTGCTCCTCCTGGTAGGCGCGGTACGCGGCCTCGCCCTCGGTCCGGAACACCCGGTCCGACTCCGTGAGGTCGAACAGCGCGGACGAGGCGATACCGACGACGAGGCGGCCCGAGAGGTCATAACCCATGGCGGCACTATGCCAGGCGCAGCCCGGGCGCGTCAGTCCCCGACCAGGACGTGACCGCCACGCACCTCGGCCGCCGCCCTGACACGTCTCACGCTCCGCCCGGCGTGCGCCACGGCGCGTGCGGGAGGTGCGCGCGGCAGCGGGCCTCGTACGACTCCGCGCCGCCCACGTGCCGCGCTGTGGGTGTCCGAGGATCGCCGGGCGGCGTCGTGCCCCTGCCCGCGACCCGCGGTGCGACCGCCGCGGTGCGCACGTGGAACGCGGCGTCCTCGCCGCACACGGAGCACACCGCCGTCAGGTGGTCCGCCCGCTCGGCCAGCGCGGCGAGCGTCGGCAGGGGCTCGAACGGCCGGGCGTCGAACGTCACGGACAGCCCGGCGACCACCACGACGGTCCCGGCGTCAGCGATCCGCTGGACCACGTCCACCAGGGCAGGGCCGAAGAACTGGGCCTCGTCCACGGCCAGCAGGTCGAGCGGTCCGCCCGTCGCCTCGACCTCCGCCACGACGCGGGCGAGCGCGGCGACGTCGGACACCGTGCGGGACGGGACCGACTCCCCCGAGTGAGCGCTGACCGTGCCGCTCCCCCGTCGGGTGTCGAGCGAGTGCCCGACGACCTCCACCCGGCGGCCCGCGACCTGCGCGCGGCGCACCCGGCGCAGCAGCTCCTCGGTCTTGCCCGCGAACATCGGCCCCGTCACGACCTCGAGCCGACCGCGCCGCGTCACGACTCCCCCAGGCGCGTCGCGGCCTCGAGCAGGGCGGCGTGGACGAACCCCTGCGGGAGGTTGCCCCGGAGCTGACGCTGCTCGACGTCGAACTCCTCGGCCAGCAGTCCCGGCGGGCCCACCACCGTCCGGTTGCGCTCGAACCACCGGGCAGCCGCCACTTCCTGCCCCTGCTGCGCCAGAGCCATCGCCGTCGTGAACCCGCAGAGTACGAAGGCGCCCTCGGCCTCGCCGAGCGGACGTTCGTCGTGGCGGAACCGGTACGCGAAGTGGTCGTCGGCGAGCTCGGCGAGAACCCGTCGCACCGTGGCGACCGCACGCGGGTCGTCGGCATCCGTCGCCCCGCGGACGGGCGCGAGCAGCAGAGACGCGTCCGTACCGGCGTGCTGCGGGCTGCGGCGCCAGGCGCCGTCCGTGCCGAGGCAGCGACGGTCCGTCTCCGTGAGGATCGTGCCCGCAAGATCCCTGGCCGAGCGCCCCGCGGCAGCGTCGAGGACCGGGGCGAGGCTCCGCAGGCCGGCGACGCACGCGAGCCGCGACTGGGTCCACCACGCGTCGTGCAGCTCCCAGATCCCGGCGTCGGGAACGTCCCAGCGTGCCCGGACCGCCCCGACGACCGCAGTCGCCGCAACGAGACCGTCCGCGTCGAGGCGGTCATGACGTGCCGCGCACGCGAAGAGCTGGAGGACCTCCCCGAGCACGTCGAGCTGGAACTGGTGGTTCACGTGGTTGCCGACGATCGCCCGGCCACCCGGGTAGCCCGGCAGGCCGAGCTCCTGCTGGTCCGGGAGGCGGGAGCCGTCGACGCGGTAGGCAGGTGCCAGATCGGCGCCGTGCTCGTGCACGCGTGCCGTCGTGAAGGCCACGGCGTCGTCGAGCAGGGGCAGCGGCTCGGCCGCGCCAGCGGCGAGCCCCGCGTAGGCCTGGTCGCGCAGCCACACGTAGCGGTAGTCGTAGTTGCGGCCCGCCTCCGCGCGCTCCGGCAGCCCGAGTGTCGCGGCCGCGACCATGCCGCCACCCTCCTGCGTCAGCCCGCGCAGCACCGCGTACGCGTGCCGGGCGTCCCGAGGGGCCGCCGTCGCACCCCGGTCGGGGACCGCCGCCCGCCAGGCAGCGACGGTGTCCCCCCAGGCGCGGCTCGCGTCCACCGGTGCGTCCGGCAGGACGTCGCCCACCTCGAGCACGAGGTCGTGGTGGGCACCAGGCAGGAGATGCAGGTCCAGGACGAGGTGCCCGTCGACGACCCGCGCGCGGGCTCCGCCCGACCACCGCAGGTGCAGGTCCCCCGTCCGCGCGGTCCACGTGCCCGCGTCGTCACGCCGCAGGTCTCGCATGGGGTGTCTCCCGAACCCCGCTCGCACGTCGAGCCCGACCGCCACAGGTGCCGGGGAGCCCGCCACCACGGACACCCGGCGCAGCAGGACGACGCGACCGGGCTCCCCCGGGTAGGCGAGCGCGTCGCGGCACTCCACCTCGCTGCCCGTCGTCACCCAGCGGTTCCGCCACACCAGGCCGGGTTCCTCGTAGTGCCCGCCCCACACGTGCGGGCCGGTCGGTGCCACCCGGTAGGCGCCACGTCCGCCGTGGAGCGCAGACAGCACCGCGTCGGAGTCCCACCGGGGTGCGCACATCCAGGCGACCTCGCCGCCTGGTCCGACGAGCGCCCCGCGGCGACCGTCGGCGAGCAGCGCGTAGTCGCGCAGGACCGCCGGCGAGGTGTCCAGCGGCTCGGGGACCTGACCGCGCACCGACTCGTTCATGGGTCCCAGACAATCGCACCACGCGGCCGGCCGCAGGTCGGCGTCACGACGCAGCGTCTAGCGCGACGGATCCTGCGCGGCCGCTCTCTCCCACTCGTCGCGCAGGACGCCCATGACGACGGAGTCGTGGCGGACGCCGTCCACGACGCGGGCCTGGCGGAACCGGCCCTCCTCCGTGAAGCCGAGCGCACGTCCGACGCCGAGCATGGGCGCGTTCCCGGACCAGGTGGCGTAGTCGAGCCGCACCCAGTCGGTCGCCGAGAACAGGTAGTCGGCCACGACGACGCGGCGCGGCGGGAGCCCGTCGACCGCGGAACCGAGGGGGTCACGGGCCTCGGCCGCGGACGCCGTCGCCAGGCGGGCGACGAAGGCGTCCGCCTGGGCGTCGTCCGGCACCGGGAAGTACGGCCCGTCCCACCGGTGCCACTCGTGGTGCGGGCGCATCCACTCGCGCAGGTCGGCGAGATCCGGCGCACGCCACCCGCGCAGACGCACCGCCGCCCCCTCGCCGTACGTCGGTACGGAGAGGGGGCGGTCGGTCGTCGGCACTGCTACGCCTCGGACTCCGGCGCGTCCTCGACCGGCGCGTCCTCGACGGACGCGACGTCGGCGGTCACCACGTCGACGGCGGCCACCGTCTCGTCCTGGGCGTGCTCGTCCTGGGCGTGCTCGTCCTGAACGTGCTCGTGGGCGTGCTCGTGCTCGTCGCCGTGCTCGTGCGCGTGGGCAGCAGCCGCGGCGATCGTCGCGAGGGTCGCCTTGACCGCGGCCCGCGCCTCGGAGGTGACCTCGGGCAGGACCGGCACGGGTGCGTGCGGCGCCACCTCCTTCGTGGCGGTTGCCCCGCCACGCTTGCGACGCGAGCGGCGTGCGCCGTCGGCCGGGTCCTCACCGGGAGCGGACGAGCCGGAGCCGTGCGACTGACCGTTCCCGCCGTTGCGCTCCACCGGGTCGGTGTGGACGACGAACCCGCGACCGTGGCAGTGCTCGCAGGTCGAGCTGAACGCCTCGACCAGGCCCTGGCCGACGCGCTTGCGCGTCATCTGGACCAGGCCGAGCGACGTGACCTCGGCGACCTGGTGCTTGGTCCGGTCCCGGCCCAGGCACTCGACCAGGCGACGCAGGACGAGGTCGCGGTTGGACTCGAGCACCATGTCGATGAAGTCGATGACGATGATGCCGCCGATGTCGCGCAGCCGGAGCTGACGGACGATCTCCTCCGCGGCCTCGAGGTTGTTGCGCGTCACCGTCTCCTCGAGCGTCCCGCCCGAGCCGGTGAACTTCCCCGTGTTGACGTCGACGACCGTCATCGCCTCGGTGCGGTCGATGACGAGCGACCCGCCCGACGGCAGCCAGACCTTGCGGTCCATGCCCTTGGAGAGCTGCTCGTCGACCCGGTGCACCGTGAACACGTCGGTGGCCTCGGGATCTCCCGTCCACCGCGACACGCGCTCGCGCAGGTCGGGTGCGAGCTCCTCCACGTACGACGAGATCTCGGACCATGCGCCCTCGCCCTGGACGACGAGCGAGCTGAAGTCGTCGTTGAAGATGTCGCGGACGACGCGGATCGCGAGGTCCGGCTCACCCTGGAGGAGGGCCGGTGCGGACGCGCTCTTCGACTTCTTCTCGATCTGCTCCCACTGCCCGCGCAGACGCTCGACGTCGGCACGCAGCTCGTCCTCGCTGGCGCCCTCGGCCGCCGTGCGCACGATGACGCCCGCGCCGTCGGGGACGACCTCCTTGAGGATCTTCTTGAGACGGTTGCGCTCCGTGTCCGGCAGCTTGCGGCTGATGCCCGTCATGCCGCCCCCGGGGACGAAGACCAGGTACCGGCCGGCGAGCGTGATCTGCGCCGTGAGGCGCGCACCCTTGTGCCCGATCGGGTCCTTGGTGACCTGGACCAGCACGGGGTCACCGGACTTGAGGGCCTGCTCGATCCGGCGCGGCTGCCCGTCGAGCCCGGCAGCGTCCCAGTTCACCTCTCCGGCGTACAGGACGGCGTTGCGGCCCTTGCCGACGTCGACGAACGCCGCCTCCATGCTCGGCAGGACGTTCTGCACCCGACCGAGGTACACGTTGCCCGCCATCGAGGCCTGCGACTGCTGGGAGACGTAGTGCTCGACGAGCACACCGTCCTCCAGGACCGCGATCTGCGTGCGGCCGTCCTGCTCGCGCACGACCATCGACCGCTCGACGGACTCGCGCCGCGCCAGGAACTCCGCCTCGGAGATGATCTGGCGGCGGCGTCCGGCGTCGCGACCCTCGCGGCGGCGCTGACGCTTCGCCTCGAGCCGCGTGGATCCCTTGAGCGCGGTGACCTCGTCGGCGAGGCTGCGCTCGCGCGGCCGCCCGCGGGTCGACGGCGCCTCGGCGCTCTCGCCCCGACCACCCCGACGACGCCGGCGGCGCCGACGGCTCGAGCTGCCCTCGTCGTCGTCCTCGGCCGCGCCCGCGTCAGCGTCGGTCGTGCCGTCGCCGTCCTCGGGAGCGGTGCCGTCGACAGCAGCAGCAGGCTCGCCGCCGTCCTCGACAGCGCCTGCCTCCGACTCGTCCGCCGTGTCGGTGGCCTCACGGCTCTCGCCGGCGCGTCCACGGCGACCACGGCCGCCACGCCGACGACGTCGGCGCGGGGCCTCGTCGTCGTCCGGCGTGCCCTCGGCCTCGTCGAGCGGCTCGAGACCCTCGGTCTGCGGCTCGAGCTCCGGCAGCTCGACGCCCTCCGCCGCGAGCTCGGACTCGATGAGCTCGACCTCCTGCGCGGCGGCGAGGTCGGCACCCGTCAGGGGTGCCGTGTCGACCGTGTCGAGGGTCGCGGCAGCGTCGACCGTCTCCGCGATGCCGGCCGTCGCGGCGGACTCGGCCGTCTCAGCGGTGTCGACCACCGCGGTCGTGGCGACCTCGGGGGCCGGCGCACGGTTGCCGCGCGACCTGCGAGACCCCCGACCGGTCGTCGGTGCGCCCTGCTCGGTGGCAGGCACGCTCGCGGCGGACGCCGCTGTCGTGCTCGTGCTGCGCGTGGTGTCGCTGCGCGTGGTGCCGCCGGTGGGGGCAGGGCTCTCCTCGACGGCGGGCTCGACGTGGCGCGGCGGACCGGCCGGGCTCTGGGCCCGGCGCGGACGACGCGGTGCCCGCGCCGGGTCCGGCGCCTGGAACAGCAGTGCCGTCGTCGCGAGCCGGGGGGTGCCGACCGCGGGAGCGTCCGGGGTCCGTGCCGCGTCGTCCGACGTCCGGGTCCGTGCCGTCGCACGCGAGCGAGCGGGCCTGTCCGCCTCGCCCGACGGCTCGGCGCCGGCGGGCTTCTGGGCAGGTGCGGGCTGCTCGGCGGGCGCGGGCTCCCCGGCGGGCTCCGCCGTCTCCACGGCTGCGGACTTCTTCGTCGCCCTGCGTGCGGGCTTCTTCTTCGCGGGCTTCGTCGCGGGCGCGTCGGTGGTCTCCTCGACGGCGTTCCCGGCCGCCAGGTCGGTCGGCTCCGTCACGGCGGCGGGCTCCACGCCCGCGTCCGAGGTCGGCTCGGCGGCGGGCTCGGCCGGGGCCTCGGCCACGGCACGACGCGGTGCACGACGGGCGCGCGTCTTCTTCGGGGCGTCCGGCACGGCGTCCGCCTCGGCGGCCACCGGCTGGGCCTCGGCCGCGGTCGGCGCGTCGCTCGGGGCCTTCGCCGCGGACGCCCGCGACCGGCTGCGTCGAGCGGTCTGCTTGCCCGCAAGGATCGTGTCGGCGTCGAGGGCGACCTCGGGGGTCACGGCGGGCTTCTGCCCGGCGTCGGTCGCCGTCTCACGGATCCCGAACTCGGAGAGGACGTCGAGCACCGGGTCGCCACCTGCCGGGGTGGTCGTGCCGTCGCTCGTCGGCTGCTGCTTCGCGGCCGCGGCGCCGCCCGTCGCACGGGTGCTGCGACGGGACCTGCGCGCGGCCGGGGCGGCGGGCGCGTCGTCGCTCGCGGCGACCGTCGTGGGAGACGACGGCTCGGCGGGACCTGCGGCGACGACACGCTCGGTGGGCGCCGCAGCTCCCTCGGGCGCCGAGGGCTCCACGGGGGCCTGGGGCGGCGCGGCGCTGCGCGTCGCCCGGCGGCGCGGTGGCTTGCGCGCCGGCGTGTCGGTCGACGCGTCCGCAGAGGTCGTCGAGGTCGATGAGGTGCTGTCAGGGTTGCTGTCGAGCGTCACGCGTCGTGCTCCTGTGCCACTGGGGCCGCCCGCACCGTACGGCCCCTCGGGGCGGTCGGTCGTCACTCGGGACGAGCGCACCGCAGCGCGTCGTCCGGCGACGGAAGTCGTCGGTCACTGTCGCTGCACGCGTGGACGGCGCGGGCGCCTGCCGACCGGGTCCCTTCAAACCCGGGGCGGCGCGCCGACTGCCGCGGTCCGCGGTGCTGCGAGCTCGTGTTCGTCAGCGAGCGATGCGGTGCCCGCGTGACTCGGCCAGTATCGCACAGGGGGGCTCGCGTCCCACGCCAGGACGCACCGACGCCGGCGTGCACGTTCGGCCCGGATCGCCGCCGCACGGAGGCGTCAACTCTTGTGAATAGTGTCACAAGGGGCGCCGTTCCGGCGGTTCGGGGTCGCCGTATGCCGGGCAGGTGGTGCAGATTGGGCCTACCGTCGGACCGGGACGACTCCTCCCGGATCTCACGTCCGGCGTCGCCCGTCCCGACCCCCGTCGGCCCAGTCGGCACCCTTGAGGAGCGCACGTGGATGCCCTAGCACTCGCCCGGTGGCAGTTCGCCATCACGACCGTCTACCACTTCATCTTCGTGCCGCTCACGATCGGCCTCGCGCCGCTCGTCGCGATCATGCAGACCGCCTGGGTCCGCACGGGGAACGAGCGCTGGCTGCGCCTGACCAAGTTCTTCGGCAAGCTCCTGCTCATCAACTTCGCGCTCGGCGTCGTGACCGGGATCGTGCAGGAGTTCCAGTTCGGGATGAACTGGAGCGAGTACTCGCGGTTCGTGGGCGACGTGTTCGGCGCGCCGCTCGCGATGGAGGCGCTCGCCGCGTTCTTCATCGAGTCGACGTTCCTCGGCCTGTGGATCTTCGGGTGGGACCGGCTCAGCAAGAAGGTGCACCTCGCGTGCATCTGGGCGGTCGCGATCGCCGTCAACCTCTCCGCCTTCTTCATCCTGGCGGCGAACTCGTGGATGCAGCACCCGGTAGGGGCTGAGTACAACCCCGAGACCGGCCGCGCGGAGATGACGGACATCTGGGCCGTGCTCACCAACAACACGCTCCTGGCGGCGTTCCCGCACCAGATCACCGCGACCATGCTCACCGCCGGCACGTTCGTCACCGCCGTCGCCGCGTGGTGGATGGTCCGCCTCGTGCGCACGCGGAAGGCCGAGAACGTCGAGCTCGCGCGCGACGTCTACCGCCCCGCGGTGACCCTCGGCGTCATCGCGATGCTCGTCGGCGGCATCGGCGTCGCCGTCTCCGGCGACGTGCAGGGCAAGATCATGTACGAGCAGCAGCCCGGCAAGATGTCGTCCGCCGAGGCGCTGTGCGAGGGCTCCGAGGGAGCCGCGTTCTCCATCCTCACCATCGGCGACCTGTCGAACTCGTGCGAGGGCGTCACCCACCTCATCGAGATCCCCGGCCTCGCCTCCTATCTCGGCACGGGCCACTTCTCCGGCCCGGAGAGCTACCTGCCCGGCGTCGACGACGTCCAGGAGCAGATGACCGAGCGCTACGGCGACGTGACGGCGTCCGGCGACCCCGTGACCTACCACCCGAACCTCGCGATCACCTACTGGTCGTTCCGCCTCATGATCGGCATGGCCGCCGGGTCGATCGCCCTCGCGCTCATGGCGCTGTGGCTCACGCGCCGCGGTCGGGTCACGGACAACGTGTGGTTCTCCCGCGTCGCCCTGATCGCGATCCCCATGCCGTTCCTCGCGAACTCGTTCGGCTGGATCTTCACCGAGGTCGGCCGGCAGCCCTGGGTCGTCGCACCGAACCCCACCGGCATCGACCAGATCCGGCTGCTCACCGAGCGCGGGGTGTCGACGGTCGTCAGCCCGGGCATGGTGCTCACCTCGATGATCGTCTTCACGCTCGTCTACGGCGCGCTCGCCGTCGTGTGGTTCACCCTCATGCGGCGCTACGCGATCGAAGGGGTCCCGTTGTCCGTGCGCGACGAGTCCCCCGAGGCGCAGGAACCACCCGGCGACGACGACGGCTCCGACGGAGCCGACCGCCCGTTGTCCTTCGCGTACTGACGCGACCGAGAAACCCTGGAGACCGCCGTGGACCTCGCCGTCGTCTGGTTCCTGCTCATCGCCGTCCTGTGGACGGGCTACCTCGTGCTCGAGGGCTTCGACTTCGGGGTGGGCATGCTCGTCTCGCTCCTGCCCCGAGGGGACAAGGAGCACAAGGAGAAGGAGCGCCGCGTCCTCATCAACACCATCGGCCCCGTCTGGGACGGCAACGAGGTGTGGCTCCTCACCGCCGGGGGCGCGACGTTCGCCGCGTTCCCCGAGTGGTACGCGACGCTGTTCTCCGGCTTCTACCTGCCGCTCCTGCTCATCCTCGTCGCGCTCATCGTGCGCGGCGTCGCGTTCGAGTACCGCGGCAAGATCGCCGACCCGCAGTGGGCCCGGCGCTGCGACGTCGCGATCCAGGTCGGCTCGTGGGTGCCCGCCGTGCTGTGGGGAGTCGCGTTCGCCAACCTGGTGCGCGGCGTCGAGCTGGACGCGGACCACCAGTTCGTCGGCGGGTTCTTCTCGCTGCTGTCGCCGTTCGCCCTCCTCGGCGGGCTCGTGACCCTGAGCCTCTTCCTGCTGCACGGCGCGGTGTTCGTCGCGCTCAAGACCGACGGCGAGATCCGGCACCGCGCGCGGCAGCACGCCAGGACGTACGGGATCGCGGCCCTCGTCCTCGCAGGTGGCTGGGCCGTCTGGGCGCAGGTCGCGTACTCGGTGCCGTGGACGTGGATCGCGGTCCTGGCCGCCGCGGGCGGACTCGTCGCCACGCTGGTCATGAACGCGCGGGCGCGCGAGGGCTGGGCGTTCGGCGCCTCCGCCGTGACGATCGTGGCCGCCGTCGTGCTGATCTTCGGCTCCATGTACCCCGACGTCATGCCCGCCACCGACCCGGCGAACTCGCTGACGATCCACAACGCGTCGTCGACCGACTACACGCTGACCGTCATGACGTGGGTCGCCGTGGTCCTGACGCCGCTCGTCATCGCGTACCAGTCCTGGACGTACTGGGTGTTCCGGCGACGGCTCTCCACGACGGACATCCCGGCCCCGGCCGGGTTGTCGCTCAAGAAGGTCCGGGAGGCGGCGTTCGGCGGGGCGTCGTCGGGCGGCGCGGCCGGACGCGACCTCGGTTCGCGGGACGGCTCGGCGGGCCCCGGCGACGGGACGCGCGGCACGTGAGACCGCTCGATCCGCGGCTCCTGCGCCAGGCCCGCGCGGCGCGCGGGTATGTCGTCCTCACCGCGACGCTCGGGTTCGTCACCGCGGCGCTGGTCGTGGCCCAGGCCGTCCTGCTCGCGGCCGTGCTCGCCCCGGCGATCCAGGGCACGGCCGACCTGCCCGACGTCGCGGGCCCCCTCGGTCTGCTCGCCGCGGTCGTAGGCGCGCGGGCTGCGACCTCCTGGGCCCAGGAGCGGTTCGCGCTCCGTGCGTCCGCGCGGACGGTCGCGGAGCTGCGCGAGCAGCTCGTCGAGCACGCCGCGGCCCTCGGCCCGCGCTGGCTCGCGAGCGGTCGAGGACCGGCGGTCGCGACCCTCGCGACCCGCGGGCTGGACGCGCTCGAGCCCTACCTCGTCCGGTACCTCCCCCAGCTGCTGCTGGCGGCGACGGTGACACCCGCGGCGCTCGCCGTCGTGCTCGGACTCGACTGGGTGTCCGCCCTGATCATCGCCGTGACGATCCCTCTCGTGCCGCTCTTCATGGTCCTCGTCGGACAGCTCACGGCGGGGACGTCCGAACGCCGGCTCGTCGTCATGCAGCGCCTCGGCGCCCAGGTGCTCGACCTCCTCGCCGGTCTGCCCACGCTCCTCGCGTTCGGGCGCGCCCGGGGGCCGGAGCGTCGCGTCCGGGCGCTGGGCGAGGCAAACCGCCGCGCGACCATGGGCACGCTGCGCATCGCCTTCCTCTCGGGCATGGTGCTCGAGCTCCTCACGACCCTGTCGGTCGCGATCGTGGCCGTGGGCGTCGGCCTCCGGCTCGTGCACGGCGGCATGGACCTCGAGCCGGCGATCGCCGTCCTCGTGCTCGCGCCCGAGGTGTACCTCCCGCTGCGCCAGGTCGGCCTGCACTTCCACGCCTCGACCGACGGGATCGCCGCCGCGCAGCAGGCGTTCGAGATCCTCGACGAGCCCGCACCCCGACCCGGCCGGCGCGAGGCGCCGCGCCTCGCCGGCACGACCATCAGCCTGCGCGGCGTCGGCGTGCGGGCGGGCGACCGCGGCGTGCTCGCGCCCGCGGGGCTCGACCTCGAGCTGCCGGTCGCCGGACCACCGGGTCCCCAGGGGTCGCCGGGCTGCGTCGTCGCGCTCACCGGACCGAGCGGGGCGGGCAAGACGACGGCCGTGCTCGTGCTCCTCGGGCTCGTCCGGGCCGATCACGGCGACGTCGTCCTCACGGCGCCCGACGGCGAGCAGGTCCCGCTCGCCGACGTCGACCTCACGACCTACTGGCCCCAGGTCGCATGGCTCCCCCAGCGCCCAGTGCTCGCCCCGGGAAACCTGCGCGACGCCGTGACGGACGGTCTCGACGTGACCGACGACGCGCTCGGACGAGCGGCCGCCACGGCCGGGCTCGACGACGTCGTCGCGACTCTTCCCGACGGCTGGGCCACCGACGTCGGTCGGGGCGGTACCGGGCTGAGCGTCGGTCAGCGGCAGCGTGTCGCGCTCGCTGCCGCGCTGCTCGGCGACCCCGCGCGCACGCCGCTGGTCGTGCTCGACGAGCCGACCGCCCATCTCGACGCGCGCGGCGAGCAGGTCGTGCTCGACGCCGTGCGCACGTGGCGCGACCAGGGCCGGACGGTCGTCGTCGTCGCGCACCGCCCTTCGCTCGTCCGGGCGGCGGACCGCGTCGTCGAGGTGACCTCTGCGGCGCTCAACGGAGCCGTCGCACACCCGTCCGCCACACCTCGGACGCAGGCGACCGAGGCGGTGGACGCATGACCCGCCTGCGGGAGCGCCTCTCCTCGGACCCGCTGTGGCGGGCCGTGCGCCTCCTCGACGTGCGCTGGACCCGCGTCGCACGGGCCGTGGCCCTCGGCGCCCTCGCGCTCGGCAGCTCGGTCGCGCTCGCCGCGGTCGCGGCCTGGCTCATCGCCCGCGCGTCGCAGATGCCGCCCGTGCTCACGCTCTCGGTCGCCGTCGTCGCGGTCCGGGCGTTCGGCATCTCGCGCGGCGTGTTCCGGTACCTCGAGCGCCTCGCGTCGCACGACGTCGCCCTGCGCGGCATGGCGGCGCTGCGCGCCAACCTGTACACCGCGCTCGCCGAGGGCTCGCCCGCGGCGCTCGTGCGGCTGCGCCGTGGCGACCTCCTCGCGCGGGTCGGGGCGGACGTCGACGACGTCGGGGACGTCGTCGTGCGCGCGCTCGTCCCGGCGGGCGTGGCGCTCCTCGTGTCCGTCGGTTCCGTCGCGCTGGTCGCCGCCTTCCTGCCGGCGGCCGGTGCCGCGCTCGCCCTGTGCCTCGTGCTCGCGGCCGTCGTCGCACCCTGGCTCTCGGCCCGGTCCGCGCGCGAGGTCGAGTCGCGCGGGGCAGCCGCACGCGCCGCGATGACGGCAACCGCGCTGGAGGTGCTGGAGGCCTCCGGTCCGCTGGCGGTCTCCGGTCGCCTCCCCGGTCGCCTCGACGACCTGCGGACCGCCGACCGCGACCTCGCCGACGCCGCCGACGACGGCGCCCGCACCGCCGGGGTCGCCGCCGGGCTCGCCGTCGCCGCGGTCGGCCTCGCCGTGCTCGCCGCGATCCTCCTGGGAGTCCCCGCCGTCGTGGCGGGCACGCTCTCGCCCGAGGAGCTGTCCGTCGTCGTGCTCACGCCCCTCGCGGTGTTCGAGGCCGCGAACGCCCTCCCGGCCGCTGCCGTCCAGCTGCACCGCTCGCGTCAGGCGGCCCGACGGGTGACGTCGCTGCTCGGCGCCGGCGACGAGCGTGCGCCGGTCGCGCAGGTCCCCCACGGATCGCCTCCGGCGGACACCGAGCTCGTGCTCGACGACGTCGCGTGCGCCTGGCAGGCCGACGAGCGGCGCGGGCGTCCCGTCGTCACGGGCGTCGACCTGACGCTGCGCCCAGGTCGCGCGGTCGCGCTCGTCGGTCCGTCCGGCATCGGCAAGACGACGCTCCTCGCGACAGCGGCCGGGCTGCTCCCCGCCCTCGACGGGCGCGCGACGCTCGACGCCACGGACGTCGCGTCGCTCCCCCGGGCCGACGCTGCCCGGGGCGTCGTGCTCGTCGCCGAGGACGGACACGTCTTCGACACCACCGTCCTCGAGAACCTGCGCGTCGCCCGCGGCGACGTCACGCCGGCCGAGGCCCGGTCCGCGCTGCAGGAGGTCGGTCTGGATGGCTGGCTCGAGGCCCTCCCCGACGGCGTCGACACCGTTCTCGGACCGGACGCGACGGACGTGTCCGGCGGCGAGCGACGCCGACTGCTCGTCGCCCGGGCGCTGCTCGCGCCCGCGCCGCTCCTGCTGGTCGACGAGCCGGCCGAGCACCTCGACCCCGCGACGGCGGACGCGCTCGTGCGCCGTCTCGTGGCGACGACGCGGTCGGGCCCCGGTCGCCGCGGGGTCGTCGTCGCGACCCACCGGCTCGGCGCGCTGGAGGCGATGGACGAGGTGCTGCTCCTCGCGCGGCCGGACGACGAGCCGGACGGACCCGCGCACGTCGTCGCGCGCGGGACGCACGCCGAGCTGCTCGAGCGGCCGGACTACCGGTGGCTCGTCGACCAGGAGACCACGACGGCCCGTTGAGCGGTCCCCGGTCAGCGGGACCCGAGCCGGGCCAGGAAGAGCGCCTCACCGACCGCGAGGCTCTCGATCTCGCTCGGCGCGACGGACTCGTTCGGGGCGTGGATGAGGCACGCGGGCTCCTCGACGCCGAGCAGCACGATCGCCGCGTCCGGGTACTGCCCCGCGAGCACGTTGCACAGCGGGATCGACCCGCCCTGCCCGGCGGTGACGGTCTCGTGCCCGTACGCGTCGGCGAGCGCACCGGACAACGTGTCGAACACGTGCCCGCTCGTGCGCGCCTGGAACGGCTGCCCGGCGGCGTCGCGCTCCACGGTGACCCGCACCCCCCACGGCGCGTGCGCCTCCAGGTGCGCGACCAGCAGGTCCTGCAACCGGACCGCGTCCGCGCCGGGCGGGACACGCAGGTTGAGGCGAGCGGACGCGCGCGGCTGGATCGCCGCGGCCGAGCCGACGACGCTCGGTGCGTCGATCCCCAGGATCGTCACGACCGGACGCGCCCAGAGCCGGTCCGCCACGGCGCCGCTCCCGACGAGCTCGACGCCGTCGAGCACGCCCGCATCCCGGCGGAACTGGTCAGCGTCGTACTCGACGCCCGGCCACGTGCCCCGGGCGACGGGGTCGGGGACTCCGTCGATCGTCGTGTCCCCCCGCTCGTCGCGCAGGCTCGCGAGCATCGCGGCGAGCGCGGCGAGCGCGTCCGGTGCGGCGCCGCCGAACATGCCCGAGTGGATCTCCCCCGCGAGCGCCTCCACGTGCACGACGACGTTCGCCGCGCCGCGCAGCGAGACGGTGAGCGTCGGCAGCCCGAGCTCGGCGTTGCCCGTGTCCTGCACGAGCATCGCGTCCGCGGCCAGCGCACCGGGGTTCGCCTCGACCCACTGGTCGAGGCCGCCCGTGCCCTGCTCCTCGGAGCCCTCGACGACGAGCCGGATCCCCACGGGGTAGTCGTCGCCGTCCAGAGCGCGCAACGCTCGCAGCGCCGTCAGGTGCGTGACGATATTCCCCTTGCAGTCCGCGGCGCCACGCCCGTACAGGCGCCCGTCGCGCTCAGCGAGCTCGAAAGGTGGGCTGGTCCAGGCGGCGTCGTCCAGCGGGGGCTGCACGTCGTAGTGCGCGTAGAGCAGGACGGTCGGGGCGCCGTCGGGCCCGGGGCGGTGGCCGAGGACGACCTGCGATCCGTCGGGCGTGGTCTCGAGCCGCGTCTCGAGGCCCTCCGCGGCGAACGCGTCCACGACCCAGCCCGCGGCGCGCTCGCACTCCGCGCGGGGGTAGAGGCGCTCGTCCGCCACGGACGGGATCGCGACGAGCGTGCGCAGGTCCTCGAGCGCGCGGGTCATCAGCTGACCGACGGCCCCCCGAAGCTCCTCGACCTGGTTGCCGTTCATGGGTCCTCCCGCGTTCCGAGGCCCGCTGCCGGACCGCTCAGGACGGTGCCGTCGTCAGGACGACGGCGTCATCTGGAAGATAGCGCTGCGCGGCAGGTCGCGCCCCCGGGAGGTCGGCGCCCGCGCGGCTGGTACGTTCGCGGAGCCCGCCAAGAACCCGACCGCCCCGGAGGCGACGGTGAAGATCCTCGTTCCCGACACGATCCGGCTCGACGTGCGCCCCGGCCCGGACGACGAGGTCGTGGTGTACGACGCCGCGTCCCCGTTCCCCCCGGCTGACACCGACGCCGAGGTGCTCGTCGTCTGGGCGAACACACCGGACAACCTCGCCGACGCGGCCCGGCGGCTGACCTCGCTCCGGTGGGTGCAGACGCTCGCTGCCGGTCCCGACGCCGTGCTGGCTGCCGGGTTCGGGCCCCGGGTGACGATCACGTCAGGGCGTTCGCTCCACGACGGCCCCGTCGCGGAGCACGCGCTCGCCCTGGTGCTGTCCATGGTGCGGCGGCTGCCCGGGCTCGGCGCGGCGCAGCGCGACCACCGCTGGGACACGACGGTGGTCCGCGGGCAGTCGGACCCGACGACGGCCGGCCGGTTCACGCTCGACGGTGCACGCGTCACCGTCTGGGGCTTCGGCTCGATCGCGGCCCGCCTCGCCCCGCTGCTGGCGGCGCTCGGCGCGGACGTCACGGGCGTCGCGAGCAGCCGCGGCGAGCGGCACGGCTTCCCCGTCGTCACGGACGACGACCTGCCGGACGTCCTCGCGCGGACGGACGTGCTGATCTCGATCCTGCCGGCGACGCCGGCGACGCACCACGCGTTCGACGCCGCACGGATCGACGAGCTCCCCGACCACGCGGTGTTCGTCAACGTGGGTCGCGGCACGACGGTGGACGAGGGTGCGCTCGTCGCAGCGCTGCAGGAGGGGCGGCTCGGCGGGGCGGCGCTCGACGTCACGGAGACCGAACCGCTCGCTGCGGGCTCGCCGCTCTGGGACGCGCCCCGTCTGGTCCTCACGCCTCATGTGGCGGGCACCCGCCCTCAGCGGGCGTCCGAGCTGGTCGACGCCAACCTCGACGCGCTGGTCGCAGGCCGCCCGCTCCGGAACGTCGTCCCCCGCTGAGCACTGCTACCAGCGGCCGTTGCGCGGTCGCGGCTGGCAGCGGGGGCAGGTGTACGCCGAGCGGTTCATGAACTCGTCGCGTCGCACCGGCGTCCCGCAGCGCGGGCACGGCTCGCCCTCCTGCCCGTACACCGCGAGCGATCGGGAGAAGTAGCCGGACTGCCCGTTGACGTTCACGTAGAGCGCGTCGAAGCTGGTGCCGCCCTGGACGAGCGCCTCGCCCATGACCTCGGCCGCGGCGTCGAGCAGGCGGAGGACCTCGGTCCGGCGCATCGTGTCCGTGGCGCGCGCGTAGTGCAGCCGTGCCCGCCAGAGAGCCTCGTCGGCGTAGATGTTCCCGACGCCGGACACCACCGTCTGGTCGAGCAGGGCGCGCTTCACACCGGTCCGCCGACGCCGGACCGCCGCGACCACGTCGTCGCGACGCAGGGCGGGGTCGAGCAGGTCACGGGCGATGTGCTCGACCGGAGCGGGGACGGCCGCGAGGCCGGACCCCAGGCCGCCGGGGGCGCCGTCCGGCGTGGGGACGAGGTCCTGGACGGACAGGTGGCCGAACGTGCGCTGGTCGACGAAGTCGAGTGCGAGCGCCCCGGACGGACCCGCACCCTCGGGCTCGAGCACGACGCGCACGCGCAGGTGCGGCACCCGTTCGCCGAGTCCCGGACCGGAGCGGACGAGGAGCTGCCCCGACATCCCGAGGTGGGCGAGCAGCGCGGCGGCGGGGCGGTCGTCACCCTCGGCCTGGCCCCGAGCTCGTGCCGGGACGAGCGGCAACCAGAGATACTTGCCGCGACGCACGGCCGCGTCGAGCCGCTGCCCGAGGAGCTGGTCACGAAAGCCCGACGGACCGCCGTCGTGGCGACGCACGCTGTAGTCGCGCAGCACCTCCACGTCGGTGACGACGCCACCGAGGACGTGCCGTGCGAGACCGTCACGGACGGTCTCGACCTCGGGGAGCTCAGGCACCCCGGTCCGCTGCGGCGCGGTCGGTCCCGTCGGGCTGGTCGGTCGCGGCGGCCCGGGCCGCCCGCTCGTCCGCGAGCACGCGGTACGCACGCTCGGCGGCTTCCTGCTCGGCGTACTTCTTCGCGGTCCCCTGGCCGGTCCCGTACAGGCGTCCGTCCAGGTGGACGTAGGACGTGAACACGCGCGCGTGGTCGGGCCCGACGGCGTCGCTGGAGTAGACGGGGACGCCCGTGGCCGCGGCCGCTGCGGCCTCCTGGAGCGAGGTCTTCCAGTCGAGCCCCGCGCCGAGCTCCGCCGCCGCCGACAGGCGGGGCTCCACGAGGCGCAGCACGAGCTCCCGGGCGGCCTCGAGGCCGTGGCTCAGGTAGACCGCCCCGAGAAGGGCCTCGACCGTGTCCGAGAGGATCGAGTCCTTCTCGCTGCCCTTGGTCCGGATCTCACCCTTGCCGAGCAGGACGAACCGGCCGAGCCCGAGGGTGCGTGCGATCACCGCGAGCGACTTCTGCGACACCGTCGCGGCGCGCATCTTCGCGAGCTCGCCCTCGGAGAGGTCCGGGTGCCGGCGGTACAACGTCTCCGTGACGACGAGACCCAGCACGGTGTCTCCCAGGAACTCGAGCCGCTCGTTGGTGGGTATCCCACCGTTCTCGTGCGCGAACGACCGGTGCGTCAGTGCAAGCACGAGAAGCTCGGGGTCCAGCTGGACCCCGAGCCTCTCGAGAAGACCGGTTGCCGGTGCAGCCGGTGCCACGTGTCTCAGCCTGCGTGCTCGGAGCGCAGCGCCTCGGCGTACTGGCGGCCCTTGTAGGTGCCGCACGTGGGGCACGCGGTGTGCGCCAGCTTGTCGCCCTTGCACTGCGGGCAGGTGGTGAGGTTCGCGGCGGTGGTCTTCCACTGCGAACGACGCGCACGGGTGTTGCTGCGCGACATCTTGCGCTTCGGAACAGCCACGGCTAGCTCTCTTTCGTCTCGTCGGACACGTTCGAGGAGTCGAACATGCTCTCCAGCGCCGACCAACGGGGGTCGGCAAGTTCATGGGCGTGACCGGGGTCGTCCGCCAGTCGCGCTCCGCACTCGGAGCACAGTCCGGGGCAGTCCGGACGGCACACCGGACTGAATGGTAGTGCAGTGACGACCGAATCCCGAAGCGCGGGCTCGATGTCGGCCTGGTCGCCGTCGAGGTCGTACACGTCCTCGGCGTCCTCCAGGTCGTCGCCGGAGTCGTGCGCGGCCTTCGCCCGCTCAGGGTAGGCGAAGAGATCACCGAGCTCGACCGTCACGTCCTGGTGCACCGTGTCGAGGCACCGTGCGCACTCCCCGACCGCGTGCCCCGACACCGAGCCGGAGACGAGGACGCCCTCCATGACCGCCTCGAGCCGCAGGTCGAGGTCCAGGTCGCTGCCCTCGGGGATGCCGATGACGGTGGTCCCGAGGTGCGCGGGAGCCGTGACGGTCCGGCGGACCTCACGCAGGCTTCCGGGTCGCCGACCGAGCTCGTGCGTGTCGAGCACGAGGGGCGACGTCTTGTCCGCGGTGATGGCGCGCTCCAGGAGGGTCTGAGGGGTTTCTGAGGGGTACACGATGGGGGTACAGCGATACGAGATGGCGCCGGAATCGGCTGGCCAAAGAACAATCTTACGTCACGCGCGGACCCCTGTGCCACACAGTCCTGTCCGATACGCCACAGCGCGCAGCCCGAGGTGTCGACCAGGTCGACCGGGTCGGCCGGGTCGTGCGGCGGGCTAGCCGTCCGTCCGGACCGGGGGGAACACCGCCGACGCCGGCTGCGTGCCGTCGAGCCGGTCCGCCAGCTTGGCCCGTCCGGCCTGCACCTGACCGAGCACCTTGCCCAGGTCCGACTCGAACTCGGCCAGCCGCCGGTCGCAGTAGTCGTCCGCGTCGCGACGCAGCTCCTCGGTGCGCAGGCGCGCCTCCTCGACGATCTCGTGGGAGCGCGACTGCGCCTGGACGACCACCTGCTCCGTCTGCACGAGCTCGATCGCCCGGGCACGCGCCGTCGCGAGCACCTCCTCAGCCTGCCGGTGGGCGTCCCGCAGGACCCGGTCCGCCTCGGCCAGCACCTCGTCGGCATGCGCGAGCTGTTCCGGCAGGGCCTCGCGCAGCTCGTCGACCAGCCCGAGCGCCTCCGCACGAGGCACGAGCGCCGAGGAGGACATCGGCATCGCCCGGGCCGACTCGACCAGGTGCGTGAGGTCGTCCAGGATCGCGTGCAACGGCGCCCGACCGTCCTCGTCGTGGCCCGTCGTCCCGTGCGTGTCGCTCGTCGTCGTCATCCTCTTCGTCCTCTCCGTCCTGTCCCGCACCGTCGTGCTGCCCGTCGTGCTCACCGCCGGCTCACCTCCCCGCCACGGTCCCGCCGCGCGACAGCGCCGCGCGCAGCGCGTCGCCGACCCCCGGGGGCACCAGGTCGTCGATCGGCCCACCGTGGCGTGCGACGTCCTTCACGAGGGACGACGCGACGTGGCTCAGAGCGCCGTCACCGGCGACGAAGACGGTCTCGACCCCGCCCAGGTGCCGGTTCATGAGCGCCATCGGCAGCTCGGCGTCGAAGTCGGCGCCGCCACGCAGGCCCTTGACCACGACCGTCGCCCCGACCGAGCGGCAGAAGTCGACGAGCAGACCCGGGACGACGTCCACCCGGACCCCGTCGAGCCCCGCCGACGCGACCGCGGCGCGCGCGAGCGACACGCGCTCGTCCGCGTCCAGCAACGCGGTCTTCGTCGCGTTCCGCGCGACCGCGACGACCACGTCCTCGAACATCGAGCTCGCCCGACGGACGATGTCGAGGTGGCCCAGGGTGATCGGGTCGAACGACCCAGGACAGACTGCTGTGGTCACGTCGTCACGGTAGTACACGAGACCGCGCTCGCCGCGGTGCCACGGTGCGCCGGGCGAGTCGTCGCGGACGCCCGCCGGGGAGGTGCGCGCCAACGCGCCGAGGGTGAGGATGAGGCTCGTGGCGTCTCCCACGGTCGTCCCGCTCGACACGCCGGACCTGGTGCGGTCGCTGCACCGCGACGTCTACTCCCACGCGTTCCCGTCCGTCGAGCTCGTCCCCGCGGAGCGGTTCCTCGCGCGCCACGACGACGGCGGACTGCGCAGCCTCGGCGTCGTCGAGGACGGCCTGGTCGTCGCCGGCATCACCGGCGAGTGGTTTCCCGGTCCACGCGTGCTGCTCGTGCTCTACCTCGCGATCGCCCCCGGGCGACGCGGTGGTGGCGTCGGCGGGCTCCTCGTCACCTCGGCTCTCGACCGGTGGCGCGCGTTGGACCCGCAGCTCGTCGTCGCCGAGGTCGAGCACCCGGACCACCACGCGGGGAGCGAGGCGCACGGCGACCCCTCCGCCCGGCTGCGGTTCTACGCACGCCTCGGGGCTCGCGCCGTCGCGGTCCCGTACTTCCAGCCCGGTGACGGCCCCGGGGGCGAGCGCGTGCCGGCGCTCGTCCTCGTCGCACTCCCCGTCGACGCTCCCCCGGAGCATGCCGACCCGCCGGCCACCGTCCCGGGCGGCCCCCTGCGGGTGTTCCTCGCGGAGAACCTGAGCGACGGCGAGGGCACGCTCGCCCGGGACGGCGCGGCCCGACGGCTGCTGGACGCCGCGGACCACGACCTCGTGCCCCTCGTCGACCCTGCGGACGTGCCGGCGATGAGCGCGCTGCCGGTGGGGCTGCTCGACGACGACGAGCGGTACGCGCCCCCGGCCTGAACCTCCGGACGAGCCCGGACCTGCGGACGGGTCAGTCGTCCTCGTCAGGTTGCGGGCCGGCGAACCACACGGCGGTATCGCCGTAGTCCGTGCGCGCGAGCACCTCCCAGCCGTCGGGCCAGGACGGCTCCGGGGAGCGGCGCGAACGCTCGACGACGACGACGGCCGCAGGGTCGAGGACGCCCGGCACCGCGAGGCCGGCGAGCAGCTCGTCGAGCGGCTCGCGGCCGAGGTCGTAGGGCGGGTCGACCAGCACGAGGTGGAGACCGGACCCCTCCGGCACGCCGGCCAGGGAGTCGACGTAGGTCTGCGCCGGCCTCTGGACGACACGCACCCCGGGAAGGTCGAGCGCGTCGACGTTGCGTCGCACGACGTCGGCCGCCACGCGCGCAGAGTCGACGAGCGTGACCGAGGACGCGCCGCGGCTCGCCGCCTCGAGGCCGAGCGCGCCGGACCCCGCGAACAGGTCGAGGACTCGCGCGTCCTCCAGCACCCCGTAGTGCGCCAGGCGCGAGAAGATCGCCTCCCGCACCCGGTCGCTCGTGGGCCGTGTCCCCCGTGGCGGGACCGCCAGGCTCCGACCGCCGAACCGCCCGGCTATGATCCGCGTCATGCGATCGAGCCTATCCGTGCCGACGAGGTCGGCGCTGGCGGTGCTCGCCCTCGGCGCCCTCGCCGGGTGCTCGGCAGGGAACGGTCGGCACGCGGCATCGGACACGCCGTGCGACGCCCAGGCCGACTACGCCTTCCTTGCCGATGCCGCGGCACTCTCCGAGGCCGCCGACGGGATCTTCGTCGGCGGGGTGGACGCGGTCCGCGAGGAGGTCGTCGACGGCGTCCGCACGACCGTCTACGACGTCGAGGTCCGTGACGTCGTCCGGGGTGAGATCCCGGCCGGGGACGAGCTGCAGGTGCGCGAGACCTGCACGGGCGACGGGCAGACGACCGACCCGCGGCTCCCGGTCTCCGGCGATGACGTCGTGTTCTTCACGACCGGGGCAGAAACCGCCGTGGACCGGCCCGACGACGTCGGGACGGTCACGCGAGCATGGAGCGTCTCGGGCGGCCAGGGCCACCTGGCCTCGGTCGACGGCGGGTTCCGGGCGGACGTGCCCGGTGTGCGGACACCGCTCCTGACGGACGCCGACGTCGAGTCGCTGCGCAGGTCAACGAGTTCCTGACCCGTCTGACCAGGTGACGGAGCGGTCCCGTCAGGCGCGCTCGAGGAACTCCTCGCGCCGCGGGTCGAGCTGGTCCGCGATCGCCGCGGCGAGCGCGGGATGGTCGGCAAGGTCCGGGTCGCGCGCCACGACGTCGGCCGCGTCCGACCGTGCCGTGGCGATGACCTCGGCGTCCTTCACGACCCGCAGCAGGCGCAGCGAGCTCGACCGTCCGGACTGCGCGGCGCCGAGCACGTCACCCTCGCTGCGCAGCTCGAGGTCGACCGCCGCGAGCTCGAACCCGTCGGTCGTGCGCGCGAGCGTCTCGACCCGCGTGGCCGCCGGGGTGCCGGGTCGAGCGGTGGAGACGAGCAGGCACAGCCCGGGTGCCGACCCACGACCGACCCGGCCGCGCAGCTGGTGCAGCTGGGAGATGCCGAACCGGTCCGCGTCGTTGACCACCATCACGGTCGCCTCCGGCACGTCGACGCCGACCTCGACGACCGTCGTCGAGACGAGGACCTGCACCTCGCCCGAGGAGAACCGTGCCATCGCCGCGTCCTTGTCCGCGGGGGGCATCTGGCCGTGCAGCACGCCGACCTCGACGCCCGCGAGCTCCGGCAGGGCGCGCAGCTCCTCGGCGACCTCGAGCACCGCACGCAGCGGCGGCCGCGGTGGGCCGCCGTCGAGCGCCCCGGGCTCCTCCAGGAGGAAGTCCGGCACCTCGTCGTAGTCGTCGCCCGGCGCCGCGGGGGCGTCCGGGTGGATCCGCGCGCAGACCACGTAGGCGCGGTGGCCGGCGTCGACCTCCTCGCGCACCCGGGCCCAGGTGCGCCGGGTCCAGGTCTCGTTGTCCGCCGGAACGACGTGCGTCGTGATGCCGGACCGCCCGGCGGGGATCTCCGTGAGCGTCGAGGTCTCCAGGTCGCCGAAGACGGTCATCGCGACGGTCCGCGGGATCGGCGTGGCCGTCATGACGAGCAGGTGCGGGCTGGTACGTGCCTTGGCCCGCAGGGCGTCACGCTGCTCGACGCCGAACCGGTGCTGCTCGTCGACGACGACGAGCCCGAGGTCGGCGAGCTGGACGTTCTCGGACAGCAGCGCGTGCGTCCCGACGACGATGCCCGCGGCACCGCTCGCGGCGTCGAGCAGCGCGTGCTTGCGCGCGGCGGCGCCGAGCAAACCCGTCAGGAGCGTCACGCGCGTCCCGCCCTCGGCCCCACCCAGCATCCCGCCCTCGGCCAGCGGGCCGAGGAGCGCGCGCAGGGTGCGCGCGTGCTGGGCGGCGAGCACCTCCGTGGGGGCGAGCAGCGCGGCCTGGCCCCCGGCATCGACGACCTGGAGCATCGCGCGAAGGGCGACGACGGTCTTGCCGGAGCCGACCTCCCCCTGCAGCAGCCGCTGCATGGGCCGGGAACGGGCGACGTCCGCGGCGATCTGCTCGCCCACCTCCAGCTGTCCCGCGGTGAGCGTGAACGGGAGGTCGGCGTCGAACGCGGCGAGGATCCCCGGGGCGTCGGCGGGACGCGGAGGGCGTGCGGTGGCCGGCTCGGCGGCCGCCCGGGCGCGGCGCTGCGCGAGCGCGACCTGCAGCACGAACGCCTCCTCGTAGCGCAGCCGGTCGCGGCCCCGCTGCCACTGCTCCTCGTCGTACGGCTCGTGCACGTCACGCAGGGCCTGGAGCCGCGAACCCAGCCCGTGCCGCTCGCGCAGGGTCGCCGGGACCGGGTCGGGGACGTCCTCCTCGCGCAGCGGGTCGAGCACCGTACGGACCGCGGGCTGGATCTTCCAGCTCGGGATGCTCGCGCTCGCGGGATAGATGGGGATCGGTCGGCTCGCCTCGAGCAGCGCGCTCTCGGTGTCCTCCGCGTCGTCGTCCATCCCGATGATCCGGTAGTCCGGGTGCGCGAGCTGGCGGTTGCCGCGGTAGTCGCCGACGACGCCGGTGAACAGCCCCAGCCGACCGGGCGCCAGGCGGTGCTCGTGGTACGTCAGGGCCTTGGGGCTCTTGGCGAAGAACGTGAGCGAGAGCTGACGCGGACCGTCGGTCACGATGGCCTCGAGGATCGCGCCGGGGCGGTTGCGCATGCGCCGCACGGTCGCGCTGCGCACCTGCGCGACGATCGTCACGTGCTCGCCCAGCGTCAGCCCGTCCAGCTCGGTGGGCGTGCCCGGGTCCCCGTACCGCCGGGGGTAGTGACCGAGCAGGTCGCCGACCGTGCGCACCCCGAGCTTCTCGAGCGGGGCGGCGCTGCGCGGTCCGAGGGCGCGGGCGAGCGGCTCGTCGAGTCGACCGGTCACGACGCCGCCCACTCGCTCGCACCCTGCCCGCTCGCACCCTGCCCGCTCGCTGCCTCGGCCCCCTCGACCGCGACGACGACCTCGCGGCCCACGCGCCCCGAGCGGAGCAGGACGCACTCGGCACCGGTGTCGTGCACGACACGCTCGATCCCGTCGACCGGGACCCCGTCGTCGGCCAGCACGGTCACCACGTCACCGGCGGCGGCGCGGAGCCAGCCCGAACCGTCGACGTGCCCGCCGTCCGCGACGTCCGCGTCCGCCACCCCGTGCTCCGGAACGACCCACCGCGTCACGCGCGCGCGTGCGACGGCGTCCGCCACGACCCGTACGTGCTCGGTCGCGGAGGCGTCAGCGGGGACCATCTGCAGCGCCGCGAGCGCGACGACGACGTGCACGTCCGTCGGCGTGCCCACCACGTCGACGTGCGCCACGCCGTGCGCCCGGGCGGAGGCGCGCAGGGCATCGACGGCGGGCACGGGCAGGACCTCGCCCGGCAGCACCACCACGCGCGGCGCACCGGTGTCGACGACAGCCCGGCGCAGCGTCTCGGGCTCCACGCCCGGGCTTCCCCCACCGAGCACCGGCGGGCCGGTCCGCAGCACGACGAGCGCGCCCGCGCGCGCGAGCTCGACCACGAGCCCCGGCGCCTGGGTCACGGCCACCACGCCGGGCGCGCCCGTCCACGTCCCGGGCGGCGCGTGCAGGTGACGCACCCGGACCTGGCGCGGCACGTCGTCGCCCCCGGCGACCGCCGCCGCGGCCCGTCGGCCGGCTCGGACGGCCGCCACCGGGTCGTCGGTGTGCACGTGCGCCTGCCAGACCGCGCCGTCCGGCGAGCCGCCGGTGCCGGTGCCGCCGACGACGACGACGGAGTCGCCCAGGCGGTCGAGCTCGTCACGCAGGGCGTCCACCGCGGAGACGTCCAGGACGGTGGGCGCTCCCTCGGCGCGTCCCGACGCCGCCGGGTCGAGGACGAACATCACCTCGAACTCCCCGCCTGCCGGCTCGTCGTCCCAGGTGTGCGCGCCGCCCGGGTCGCGGGCGTCAGGAAGCGTCGTCGAGGCGATCGAGCGGTCCACGGGAACCATGCCCGAGATCATGGCGTCGACCACCGACACGACGGTGTCCGTGCCAGCCGTGCCAGCCGTGCCAGCCGTGCCAGCCGTGCTGCCGTCGTCGCTCACGGCGTGCTCCAGGGCGGCGAGCAGCAGGACGAGACCGACGGCCCCGGCGTCGAGCACCTGGGCGCGGGCGAGCACCGCGAGCTCGTCCGGGCTGCGCCTGGCCGCGGTCCGGGCGGCGTCGCACGCGGCACGGACCACCTCCGGCAGCGGCACCAGGCTCGCGGTCCCCGGTCTGGTCGCGGAGGCGGTGGCGCGGCGCGCGGCGGCGGCCGCTGCGTCCGCGGCCGTCAGGAAGGTCCCCGGGACCGGCCGGGCGACCGCCGCCCGCGCGCCGGCGGCGGCGCGGGCCAGCGCACCGGCGAAGGTCGGACCGTCGGCTCGCTCGCGCCCCGAGAGCGCGGTCGCCAGACCGCGCAGGTACTCGCTGAGGATCACCCCGGAGTTGCCGCGTGCGCCCACGAGCGCGCCACGCGCCGCGCGCGCGAGAACGACGTCGAGCGGCCCGCCACGCACGGCGTCGAGCGCTTCCAGCCCGTCGAGGAGGGTGAGGTACATGTTGGTCCCGGTGTCGGAGTCGGAGACCGGGAAGACGTTGATACGGTCGATGTCGTGCCGCGCGGTGGCGAACGCGTCGACAGCTCGCTCGAACCAGGCGACGACGACGCCGGAGTCGATCGTCCGCACGGCATCTCCCACGTCTCGGGTACTCCTTCTCCGCCTCCGTCCGGCACCCTCGTGCCGATCCTCGTGGCCCACCGTAGCCCGCGGCCACGCCCCGGTGCCGTTCGCTGCGCCGCGCTCGCGCACCTCGGGTCAGCTCGGGTCAGGGGAGGGTCAGGAGGGGTCAGGACGGGTCCGATCCGCCCGCACTTGAGCGAAGGCCCTCGGATCGGCTACCCTGACGAGGTTGCCCGGGCCGCATTCGCGCGTTCGCCGGGTCGACCACCCCCAGACCATTCACGACGTCGCCGCTGCGTGCGCGACGTGCACGACGATCAGGAGAAACCGTGGCTGCCAACTGCGACGTCTGCGGCAAGGGCCCGGGCTTCGGGCACAGCATCTCGCACTCCCACATCCGCACGAAGCGCCGTTGGAACCCCAACATCCAGCGTGTTCGTGCCGTGGTGGCCGGGACGCCCAAGCGACTCAACGTCTGCACCTCGTGCCTCAAGGCCGGCAAGGTGACGCGCCCCGCCTGAGCGGAGCCGCAGGACGACGTCGAAACGCCCTCCGGGTTCTCCCGGCGGGCGTTTCGTCGTCTCCGCTCCGCCCGGGACGGGCGAGCGAGCACCCCCTGCGTACCCGGGTCGCGCCGGTTGCGAAGATCTCCTGGAGATCGGGACGAACCGGTTTGGCGGATCGACGGCCCGGTGGCAGGCTTTGCCCATGGTGACGGAACTGAGCGAGGTCACGATCCGACCGGCCGGCCCGGCGGACGCGGACGCCATCGCAGCGGTCCATGTGGCGTCGTGGCGGGGGGCGTACGCGGGCATCGTCCCCGACGAGTACCTCGCCTCCCTCGACGCCGACCAGCGCAAGAAGCACTGGGCCGACAGCCTCTCCGTACCGGGCGGCCGGACATGGCTCGCGGACGCGGACGACCGCACCATCGGGTTCGCCACCCTCGGCCCCGGTCGGGACGAGGACGCCGAGCCCGGCGATCTCGAGATCTACGCCATCTACCTCGACCCCGAGTCCTGGGGACGAGGGGTCGCCCGCGACCTGATGCGGACCATGCTCGCCGAGGTCTCCCCCGGCACCGTCGTCACCCTCTGGGTCCTGGCCGACGCCGAGCGCGCCCGCCGGTTCTACCGCAGGCACGGCTTCGCACCCGACGGCGTCGAGCGTCGTGACGACCTCGGGGGCAAGGACCTGACGGTCGTGCGCTACCGCCGCAGCTGACCCTCGAGCCCTGAGATCGCTGACCTGCGGCGACTCCACGCTCACACCGGGTCACACAGGGTCACGCCCTGAAGTGGTCCCAGCCCGTCGCTGCGCGCCCGGCGGCCCCGTCCACGGTGACGCCCGCGCCCGACGTCGGCGCCGGCAGCACCACGCCGATCGCGCGGAACGGCTCGGGCAGGACGGTCCCGGCGGGGAACGTCGCGAGCAGGGCGTGGTCCTCGCCGCCCGTGAGCACCCAGTCGTCGACGGCGACGCGCCACCCGCGCTCCCCCGCCGCCACCGCCCGCTCACTGACGCCCTCCGCGGCAGCGACCTTCGCGGCGCCCTCGAGCTCCGCCCGGTCGGGCTCGAGCGCGTCGCCCGCGAGGTCGATCCGCACGCCGCTCGCGCGGGCGATGCGTCCGGCGTCGCGCAGCAGGCCGTCCGAGACGTCCATCATGGCCGTCGCCCCGGCGTCGGCGGCGCGCGGTCCGGCCGCCAGCGGCGGGTCGGGCCGCAGGTAGGCGTCGGTGAGCCAGTCCTCGGGGCGACCGATCTCGAGCAGGTCGAGGCCTGCGGCAGCGCGCCCCAGCGTCCCCGCGAGCCCGACGACGTCCCCGGGACGCGCACCCGAGCGGAGCACCGGGGCCCGACCCTCCAGGTCGCCGTGCACGGTCACGGCGACGACGACCTGGTCGCCGCCGGACAGGTCGCCCCCGACGACAGCGGCACCCTGGGGTGTGCAGGCCGCCGCGAGTCCGCGCGCGAGCCCGGTCACCCAGTCCACGGGCAGGTCGCCCGGCATGACGAGCGAGACGACGAGCGCCGCCGGACGCGCACCCATCGCGGCGATGTCCGCCAGGTTCTGCACGGCGGCCCGCCACCCGACGTCGTACCCGGTGGACCAGCGTCGCCGGAAGTGCCGGTCCTCGACGAGGACGTCGGTCGACACGACGTACCGGCCGTCGGGCGCGGCGACGACGGCGCAGTCGTCGCCCGGGCCGACGAGCGTCGTCGAGGCCGTGGGTAGCAGAGGAAAGATCTCGGCGAGGAGCGCCTCCTCGGACACGTCGCGGACCAGCGGTTTCGACTTCGTCACCGCGTCACCCTATCCGCGTGACCGGACCCGCCCGGCGACCGCTACCGTAGTCGCGTGCCAGCCCCGATCCACCTCGTCGCCAACCGTCCGGTCGTCCGCCGTCCCGTCGCCGTCGCTCTCGCGGCGCTCGTCGTGCTCGGAACCGCGGCCTGCGCGCCCCGCATCGCGGTGCCGGTCGCGGACGACGCCGCGAACCCGCTGTGCGCCGACGTCGTCCTTGCCGTCCCCGAGAACCTCGGCGAGGGCCTGGACCAGGTGGGGACCACGAGCCAGGCGACGACCGCATGGGGCGAGGCCGGTGCGGCGGTGACCCTGCGCTGCGGCGTCGAGGTCCCCGGCCCCACGACGACCCCGTGCCAGAGCGTCGAGTCGACCGCGGGGACCGTCGACTGGCTGGTGGTCGAGGACGACGGGACCTGGACCTTCACCACCTACGGGCGCGACCCCGCGGTCCAGGTCGTCGTGCCTCCGGCGGTGACGGCGGGGCACTCGACGTCGTTCGTCGCCGACCTCGCGCCCGCGGTGCTCGAGGTCCCGCAGACCCGGGCGTGCGTGGGCGCCGACTCCGCCGGCTGAACCGGCTGAACCGGCAAGGGTCAGCGCAGACCGGTGGGTCGCTCGAGCGCGAGCGTGAGGAGCTCGTCGACGAGGTCCGGGTACGCCAGCCCCGAGCGCTCCCACATGCGCGGGTACATGGAGAACGGCGTGAACCCGGGCATCGTGTTGATCTCGTTGACGACGACCTGCTCGTCAGCGGTGACGAAGACGTCGACGCGCGAGAGGCCCTCGGCCCCGACCGCCTCGAACGTGCGCACCGCGACCTCGCGAACCTCGGCCTCGACGTGCGCAGGGAGGTCGGCCGGGCACATGAGCTGCACCCCGGACTCGTCGAGGTACTTGGCCTCGAAGTCGTAGAAGTCGTGCGCGGGGTCCGTGACGACGATCTCGCCGGGCAGGGACGCGCGCGCCCGCTCCCCCGCACGGCCGCCGAGGACCGCGCACTCGATCTCGCGCCCGACGACGCCCGCCTCGACGAGCACCTTGGGGTCGTGGACCTGCGCGGCGGCGATCGCGGCCGGCAGGTCGGCGAGGTCGTCGACCTTGGAGATCCCGAGGCTCGAGCCCGCTCGTGCCGGCTTGACGAACACGGGCAGCCCGAGGCCGGCCACGGTCTGCGTCCATGCGTCGGGGTTGCGCTCGAACTCACCCGGCCGGATCACGGTGTACGGCGCGACGGGCAGGCCCTGCCCCGCGAGCACGAGCTTCATGAAGTGCTTGTCCATGCCGACCGCCGAGGCGAGCACTCCCGCACCGACGTAGCGCACGTCCGCGAGCTCGAGCAGTCCCTGGACCGTGCCGTCCTCACCGAACGGCCCGTGCAGCAGCGGGAACACGACGTCGACCTGACCCAGCTCGCGCGGGATCTGACCCGGCGAGAGCACGCGGACCTCACGCCGTCCCGTCGCGAGCGACAGCACGACCTCCTCGCCCGTGGCCTCGACGCGCGGGAGCCGCCCGTCGGTGATCTCCCACCGCTCGGGCTCGTCGACCGCGACGACCCACTCGCCGTCCGGCGTGATGCCCACGGGCACGACGTCGTACCTGTCGCGGTCGATCACGCGGAGGACGCCCGCTGCGGTCGCGGCCGAGATCGCGTGCTCGCCGGACCGGCCGCCGAACAGGACGAGGACGCGCAGCTTGTGCGGCTGTGCGGGTGCAGGTGCCGGGACGGGCTCACCGGGGTGCTGGCTGGACATCGCGGACGACCCTACCGGACGGCGGACGCCGCCGTCGTGGGCCCGTCGGCGCCCGTGGCCGGCCGGTGTGAGGACGGTCTCCTGCCCGACGGGAACGTTCCGGGCCTGCCCGGCGTTGGGGGTGCCGTGGAAGAGATGACTCTCGAGGCCCCCGCGGCCGACGACCCCGACCATAGTCCCGGCCGCACCGGCCCCGGCATCGCCAGGACGCGACACCGCGTCCGTGACGACCGGAGGACGGTGCGGGCCTGGTGATGACGTTCCTCTCCCTCCTCCTCGGACTCCTCGTGATCCTCGCGATCACCGCCGCGACGGCCTACTTCGTCGCCCAGGAGTTCGCGTACATGACGGTCGACCGGTCGCGGCTGGGTGCCCAGGCCGACGCGGGCGACGAGTCCGCGAAGCGCGCGCTCGCCGTGACGAGGCGCACCTCATTCGTCCTGTCCGGCGCCCAGCTGGGCATCACGGTGACAGGCCTGCTCGTCGGCTACGTGGCCGAGCCCCTCGTCGGCGAGTCCATCGGGACGATGCTCGGCGGCGTCGGCGTGCCGACCGGCGTCGGCGTCGCGGTGGGCACGATCCTCGCCCTGGCGCTGTCGACCGTCGTCCAGATGCTCTTCGGCGAGCTGTTCCCCAAGAACCTGGCGATCGCACGGCCCGAGCCGCTCGCGCGCCGCCTCGCCCGCTCCACGACGCTGTACCTGACGATCTTCGGCTGGCTGATCGCGATCTTCGACAAGGCGTCGAACGCGCTGCTCCGCGTCCTGAAGATCGAGCCGGTGCACGACGTCGACAACACCGCGACCGCGCGCGACCTCGAGCACATCGTCGCGGACTCGCGCGAGAGCGGCGACCTGCCGGACGAGCTCTCCGTGCTGCTCGACCGCATCCTCGACTTCCCCCAGCGCGACGTCGAGCACGCCATGATCCCGCGCTCGCGCGTCGGCACCGTCCGTCCCGGGACGACCGTCGGCGAGGTGCGCGAGCTCATGGCCCGCGAGCACACCCGCTACCCGGTGGTCGACGACGACGACCAGCCGCTCGGCGTCGTCCAGCTCGCCGACGTGCTCGCCACGACGCTGCCCGACGCCGCGCCCGTCACCGACCTCATGCGCGAGCCCGTCGTCCTGCCGACGCTCATGTCGCTCCCCGACGCGCTCGCGGAGCTGACGAGCACGCGCAACCAGCTCGCGTGCGTCATCGACGAGTACGGCGGTTTCACCGGCGTCCTGACGGTCGAGGACCTGGCCGAGGAGGTCGTCGGCGAGATCACCGACGAGCACGACACCACCGAGACCGGGACGGTCGACCTGACCGGGGAGGACGTGTGGGTCATGGGCGGCGACGTCCACCTCGACGAGGCGGAGCGTGCGATCGGGCACGACCTGCCGCGAGGGGACTACGAGACCGTCTCCGGCCTGCTGATCTCCCACCACGGCGGCCTGCCCGAGGCGGGCGAGAGCGTGCGTGTCGACCTGCCCGACGACCCCGCGGACCTCGTCCACGACGAGCCCGTGCACCGCAGGCTGGACGTCGACGTGCTCGAGGTCGAGCGGCACGTGCCGGCCCGGGTGCGCGTGACGCTCACCGAGACCCACGGGGCGCCGTCGCCGGCCGCCGACACCACGGAGGAGGACCGATGAGCAACCCCTGGGTCGTCGTCGGCGTGACCGTCCTGATCGTCGCGCTGAGCGCCTTCTTCGTCGCCGTCGAGTTCGCGCTCCTCGCGGCCAAGCGCCACCGTCTCGAGGACGCCGCGGCGACCTCGCGCTCCGCCCGTGCCGCGCTGCGCAGCTCGAACGAGCTGACGCTCCTCATGGCGGGCGCCCAGCTCGGCATCACCGCGTGCACGCTCGCGCTCGGTGCCATCACCAAGCCCGCCGTGCACCACTGGCTGACGCCGGTCTTCGAGACGTGGGGCGCGCCCCTGTGGGTGGCCGACGTCGCGGGGTTCGTGCTCGCGCTGATCATCGTGACGTTCCTGCACCTCGTCGTCGGTGAGATGGCACCCAAGTCCTGGGCGATCGCGCACCCCGAACGCTCGGCGACGCTCCTGGCGCTGCCGATGCGTGCGTTCATGGCCGCCTTCCGCCCGCTGCTGCGCGGGCTCAACTCGCTCGCCAACCGCTGCGTGCGGGCCGTGGGCGTCGAGCCCGTCGACAACGTCGAGGGTGGTGGGCAGGACCCGGCGACGTTGCGGCACCTCGTGGAGCACTCCGCGAGCGTCGGCGCGCTCGAGGCGTCGTACCGCGTCCAGATCTCCGGAGCGCTCGAGCTCGAGACGCTCACGGTGGACGCGCTCGTCCCCGCGAGCGCGGGCCCGACGACGGTCCCGTCGCACGCGACCGCGGCCGACGTCCGCGCGGCGTCGGCCCGGTCGGGGCACCTGCGCATCCTCGTGGAGAACGGCAGCGTCGTGCCGCGCGTGGTGCACGTGCGGGACACGCTGCTCGAGCCCGACGACAGCCCCGTGCACGGTCTCGCGCGCCCGGGCTTCGTGCTCGCGTCCGGGACCACGGTCTACGCGGCGCTCGCCAGGATGCGCGAGACGAGCGAGCAGCTGGCGATGATCATGGACGGCGACCGGCTGGTCGGTGTCGTGACGCTCGCCGACGTGCTCCGGCGCATCCTCCCCCACCCCGACGAGCCCGTCGTGGCGCTCGTCGGCTGACCTGCGGCGAGAGGACCCGGCGGCACGTGCCGCCGGGTCCTTCCGCGTGCCCCGACACTTGCGCGGCGAGAACCCTTGACATCCGGAAAGCCCTTTCCATAGCCTGCGGAGATGTGCACGCCGACGTGCACATCGAGACGACACGGGATGACGGACCGGCGGCCGCGACGCCGCACGGCCCGGATCTCGCCGACGTCGCGCAGGACCGGCGGCGCCGTGGTCGCGGCAGGCAGGATCCGACGAAGTGGAGCAGACGATGACGTCTATGCGTTCGAGTCGTCGCGGGAGGACCGCGCTCGCGGTCGCCCTCGCGACCGCGCTGGGGGGCACGCTCCTCGTGCCGCCCGCAGCCGCAGAGGTGGCCGCCGAGGATTTCACCGAGACACTGAGCTTCGAGACGTACGAGCGCAGCGCTCTCAGCGGCCAGGACGGCTGGACGGCCTCGGCGGCCGCTCAGGTCGTCGCCGACCCGCTCAACGCGAACAACCAGGTCCTCGAGCTGGTCGGGGGCGGCCAACGGGCCTACCGCGCCGTGCCGGAGATCGCCGCGGGCGACACCGGCACCCTGTTCTTCCGGTTCATGCGGACCGGCAGCGTGGACACCTCGTTCGGCCTCACCGACGTCGACGCGCCGTCGGACTACGTGAACAGCCGCGCCTACGTCAACAACCAGAACAACGACGTCATGCTCGTGCGGGACGCTGGCGCGTTCAAACCCGCCGGCGTCTGGTCGCGCGACACCTGGCAGTGCGTCTGGATCGTCGCCGACAACGCGAGCGACAAGGTCTCGGTCTACAGCCAGGGCGGCCCGTACGAGGAGATCACCCGCCTGCCCGAGGGCACCGAGCAGCTGTTCGGCTTCCGCCAGACCGTCGCCGGTGCCCTCGACCGGTTCTTCTGGATCAACGGCGCCAGCAGCACGGGGAAGCTCATGCTCGACGACGTCGCCGTCGACACGGCCGGCGAGAACCTCGCCATCGCGACGGGGAACCCGGGCGACTGCGCCGCTGGAGGCACGGAGCCGACCGCGCCGCTGCTCAACCCGCTGCCCGACCCGGCGCCCTCGACCCTCGGGATCGAGGTGACCGAGCTCGCCCAGCTGCCGGAGTCGCACACGACCCCCGCGACCCAGGACCAGCGGCTCGTGCGGCACAACCGCATCACGCACCTCGACGAGATCCCCGACGGCTCGGGGCGCCTGATGGTGCCGGACAACAACGCCATCCTCTACACGGTCGACAAGGACACGGGCGAGCACACGCCCTACCTGAACGTCCGCGAGGCGTTCATCGACAACTTCCACAACAGCGCCGGCCTCGGCACCGGCCTCGGCTCGGCCGAGTTCCACCCGGACTTCGCCGAGAACGGCAAGTTCTACACGGTGCACACCGAGGGCGGCAGCGCGCTGACCGAGAACACGCCGGACTTCCCGGGCTACGGCAGCACGGGGTTCCACAGCGTCGTCACCGAGTGGACCGCCACCGACCCCTCGGCTGACGTCTTCGAGGGCACGAGCCGCGAGATCCTGCGGGTGCCGTTCAACGGGCGCGTGCACACGGTGCAGCAGATCGCGTTCAACCCCACGGTCGCCGAGGGCGACCCCGACTACGGCAACCTGTACATCCTGGCCGGTGACGGTGGCAACGGCGTCGGCAACGGCAACCCGCAGAACCTGGCCACGCCGCAGGGCACGATCCTGCGCATCGACCCGCTCGGCGACGACAGCGCCAACGGGCAGTACGGGATCCCCGACGACAACCCGTTCCTCGGCACGCCGGGTGCGCTGCCCGAGATCTACGCCGTCGGCATGCGCGACCCGCACCGCATCAGCTGGGACCCCGAGGGCGACCACACGATGTACATGGGACACATCGGCGAGTGGCAGGTCGAGTCCGTCTACGCCGTCGAGCCCGGGGACAACTTCGGCTGGTCCGTGCGTGAGGGCTCGTTCCTGGCGGACAACCGCCAGATCTTCCCCCTGCCGGCGGACGACGCCGAGAACGGCTTCACCTACCCCGTGGCCTCGTACGACCACAACCGCGACCCCGGTCAGACCGGTGACGCGGGCGTCGCGCTCAACGGCGGGTTCGTCTACCGCGGCGACATCCCCGAGCTCCAGGGCCGCTACCTGTTCACGGACCTCGTGCGGGGCTGGGTGCTGGGCACCGAGGCCGACGAGATGGTGCGCAACGAGGGTGACATCGACGACCTGGCGGACATCGAGCACCTGCGCGTGTTCGCCGACGGGGCCGAGACCACGTTCCAGGAGCTGGTTGGCGACCAGCGCGTCGACCTGCGCTTCGGCTCCGACGCCGAGGGCGAGCTCTACCTGATCGCGAAGGCGAACGGGAAGATCTGGAAGGTCACCGGCGCCCACCGCGTCGGCGCGTCGTCGCCGTTCGCCCTGCCGGAGCTCGCGCCGAACCTCGTGGCCCACTACGACTTCGACCACCCGGTCGACGGCTCTCCGACCGTCGAGTCCGACCAGGGCTGGTCGGGGACGAACATCTCGCTGATCAACGGCGGCGTGGAGCAGCGGGTCGCGGACCGTGCCTACCCGGGCGCGGACGAGGCGCTGCAGACCCAGCAGATGAGCCCGACGCAGTCGTCGAACGACGACTGGAAGGCCGGGGTGTACGACGCCGACGGCGTGGAGTCGCTCGGCGCGTTCGCCTCGGCCGACCAGGCCTCGGTCATGGGGTGGTTCAAGCCGACGGGCGAGCACCCCGCGCTCAACTCGGGGACGGCGAACCCGGACGACCGGTACAACGCGATCGGCCTCGCCGGGGTCCTGACCGGCGACTCCGACGGCCACGGGGTGCGCGCGCTCCTCGAGGTGATCACGGTCGGCGGCGAGCTCAAGGTCGTCGCGCTGGGTCGCCGCGTGGACGGCGGCGGTTCGTGGACGTTCGCGGCGGACATGCCGTGGGACCAGATCCTGCAGCGTGGCGAGTGGGTCCACCTGGCGGCGACGTTCGACTTCGCCGGCGGCGAGATGAAGCTGTTCATGAACGGGGAGGAGCTCGAGGGCGAGTACACGGCCTCGAACCCCTGGGGCGCGGGCGCCACGTCGCCGACCGACCCGAGAGGGATCAAGATCGGTGGCAGCTTCCCGCAGAACACGCGTGAGGCGAACCCGTTCGACGGACGCATGGACGACCTCATGTTCCTCGACACGGCGGCGACGCCGGAGCAGGTCGCCGCGCAGTACGCGCTGTTCGGCGCCGTGCCGACCGAGCCGCCCCCGCCGCCGTCGTGCGTGCCCGCGGGCGAGCAGATCACCGACGTGATGGGGGCGGAGAGCTGGGCCCCGCGCACTCCCGACAAGTGGGAGTTCCCCGGCGACGCGATCGTCCTCGCCGAGGCGGGGACGGACCCGGCCGACGGCATCCGTCGTCCGTTCGAGTACGCGGTCCTCACGGAAGGCCCCGAGCTCGGCTCCTTCGACCTCACGGGCGAGGTCAGGCTCGACGCACCCGCCTCGGTGAACAACCGGGACATCATCGTCGTCTTCGGGTGGAAGTCCGACACGGAGTACTACTACACGCACCTCTCGCAGGACAACACGATCTACGCCCACAACGGCATCTTCAAGGTCGACGGCAAGGACCGGGAGCGGATCGACGACCAGTGGGACGGGACCGTCGGCGCACCGCCGGCGATCACGGACGAGGAGTGGCACGACGTGCGCGTCGTGCGCTGCGCCGACAGCGGCGACATCGCCGTGTACGTCGACGGGCTCGACACCCCGCTCCTGACCGCGAACGACACCACGTTCGCAGCGGGCCGGGTCGGGTTCGGCTCGTTCGACAACACGGGCAGCATGCGCGACCTCGTGGTGACGACCGACGACGACGCGGCGGAGATCGCCGTCGACGTCACCGTCGCCCCGCGGTGCCTCGCAGGCAAGGCCTACCTGGCGGTCCGTGCGACGAACCTGTCGGACGCGCCGGCTGACGTGACCCTCGCGACCGCGTTCGGGAACCGGACGGTCGAGGACGTGGCACCGGGCGGCAACGCGTACCAGTCGTTCGCGGTGCGCTCCGCCTCCGTGGAGGCGGGTGCGGTCACGGTCTCGGCGACGGCCACGGTGGACGGGCAGGAGGTGACGTCCGAGCAGGTGGTCGACCACGCGGCTCTGACCTGCGGGTAGCAGCACGACGTCCGACGGGGCAGGGGCGTGCGCGGGAGACCGCGTGCGCCCCTGCCTCAGTCCTGCCGGACCGGTGGTGCCGTCGAGTCGCGCACGACGAGCTCGTGACCCGTGGCGCGGCGTCGTGGTCGCGCCGAGGGCGGGCGCAGCGCCAGGTCGAGCGCGGCCGCACCGATCTCGCTCATGGGCAGGCGCACCGTCGTGAGCGCGGGCGCGAGGTCCTGGGCCACCTGGATGTCGTCGAACCCGGTGACCGAGACGTCGCGGGGCACGGAGGTTCCGCGCTCGCGCAACAACGACAGCACGCCCGTCGCCATCGCGTCGTTGAGCGCGAGCACGGCGGTGGTCCCCGGGTGCGCGTCCAGCAGCTCTCGCGTCGCGTCGCGGCCGCCCTCCCGGGTGAACGGCGCGTGCGCGACGGGCAGCGCTCCCGGGTCGAGACCGTGCCTCGCGACCGCGGTGCGCACGCCTCTGAGCCGGTCCGCGATCGTCGTCAGGTGCGCGGGCCCGGCCGCGACCGCGAGCCGCCGGTGGCCGAGGTCGAGCAGGTGCTCCGCGATCGTCTCGCCCGCCGCCTCGTTGTCGGGCAGGACGGCGTCGCACCGCACGTGATGACGCCCGACGGCGACGACGCGCCCGCCGGACCTCTCGAACTCTGCGAGCTCGCGCCCGGACTCCTGCTCCATCTCCGGGTCGACGTAGCCGGACCCGGCGACGACGATCGCGCCGACCCGGTGGGCACGCATGAGACGGACCTGGGCCGCCTCCGCGGAGGGCTCGCGCTCGGTGTGGCCGATCTGCACGCTCCACCCGTTCTCGCCGGCGACGCGGACGACGCCGCTCGCGATCTCGGCGAAGTACGGGTCGTCGATCTCGTAGACGATCAGGCCGGCGACCGACGTCTTGCCCCCGGCGAGGGTGCGCGCGTGCAGGTTCGCGATGTAGCCCAGCTGCTCCGCGACCCCGCGCACGTGCGCGGCGACCTCGTCGGACACGCCCACGCTGCCCGAGAGCGACCGGGACGCCGTCGCGAGCGAGACCCCTGCCCGCGCCGCGACGTCCACGAGCCGCGGCGCGCTCCGGCCCCCCGTCGAGCGTCTCTCTCCCCGCACTCCTGCTCCGATCGTCGGTACGCGGGGCGTCCCGGCACTGGGACACCCCCGCCACGCTGTGACGCTTGCCACATGCGACGTCGACAGCGTACTCTGACGAAAGCGCTTACGAAAGCGCTTACGTACATCGCAGTACGGTCCGCACGACTCAGATCTTCACTACGACGAGGTAGGGAGAGTTCATCCCATGTCCCCACGTTTGTCCCCACGTACCGCCCGCCGCCGCGCGTTCGCCGCAGCCGCAGGCCTGTCCGCCCTGGCCCTGGTCCTCACCGCGTGCTCCGGCGAGGAGGGCGGTGGCGAGGGCGGCGGGTCCGACGACCCGATCGTCATCGGCATCTCGCTCCCCCTCACCGGCGACTTCTCCGAGCCGGGGAAGGGCGTGCAGCGCGGGTACGAGGCCTGGGCCGAGTTCGTCAACGAGGACGGGGGTTTGCTCGGGCGCCAGGTCGAGCTGAAGATCCTCGACGACCAGTCCAACGCGGACCGTGTGGTGCAGGACTACGAGGCGCTCATCGCCCAGGACGAGGTGGACCTCGTCTTCGGGCCGTTCTCCACCCGCCTGGTGGTCCCGAGCGCACGCGTCGCCGACGAGTACGGGATGCTCTTCGTCGAACCGGCAGGCGCCGCCAACGAGGTGTTCGAGCAGGGCTTCGAGAACCTCTTCTACGCCGCTCCCGCGATCGCGGACGACCACTACAACTACCTCGCGGACCACATCCTCGACATGCCCGAGGGCGAGCGGCCCCAGACGGTGGCGGTCGCCTCCATGGACGACCCGTTCGCCCAGGGCACCGCCTACGGGCTCCGCGACAAGCTCGAGGCCGGCGGCCTCGAGATCGTGGTCGACGAGGTCTACCCGCCCAACACGACCGACTTCGCCTCGATCGCCGCGAAGATCGACGACTCCGACGCGGACATGGTCATCGGCGGCACGCAGTACCAGGACGCGGTCAACCTGATCGTCGCGCTCCAGCAGCTCGACTACCAGCCGCAGCTCGCCGCGTTCTCCACCGCGCCGACCAACCCGGAGTTCTCCACCGCGATCGGGTCGAAGACCGAGGGCATCCTCTCGCCCACGGGCTACACCGAGACCGCGAGCTGGCCGTCCAACGTCGACTTCGTCGAGCGGTACACCGAGCTCCACGGCAACCCGCCCGGCGAGGACGAGGCCAACGCCTACACGACCGGTCAGGTCGTGGCTGCAGCCGTCGAGGCCGCGGGCTGCGCCGAGCAGGGCGACTGCCAGCAGGAGCTGATCGAGTGGCTGCGGACCAACGAGGTGGAGACCGTCGTCGGCCCGCTCACCTGGGACGAGACGGGCAAGCCGCAGGGCGCGCACCTCATCCAGCAGTACGTCGACGGCGAGATCCAGATCGTCCTGCCGCAGGACGCCAAGGAGGCCGACTTCATCTACCCCAAGCCGGCCTGGTGATCGTCACGTGACCGGATCGCTCCTCTTCCAGAGCCTCGTGCTCGGCGTGCTGCTGGGAGGGCTCTACGCCCTCCTGGCAGCAGGTCTCACCCTCTACTTCGGCGTGATGCGCGTCGTGATGATCGCCCACTCGGCGTTCCTCATCCTGGCCGCCTACCTCGCCTGGTACTTCAACCAGCAGACCGGGATGGACCCGCTGCTGTCGCTCGTCGTCACCGTCCCGCTGTTCTTCCTCGTGGGCGTCGGCATGCAGCGTCTGCTCATCACGCGGCTGCGACCCTCGACGCTCACCATGATGTCGGTGCTCCTCACCTTCGCGGTGGCGCTGTTCATCGAGGGCATGATCGGGTTCGTCTGGAGCGGAACGCAGCGACGCATCCAGCTCCCCTACTCCGGGGAGAGCGTCGAGTTCTTCGGGGCGCACATCGCCGTCGTCAAGCTCGTCGCGTTCGGGCTCGCCGCGATCTCGCTCGCCCTGCTGTACCTGATCATGAAGCACAGCAAGTTCGGTCAGGCGCTGCGCGCGACGATCCAGCACCGGGAGGCCGCCCAGCTCGTCGGGATCAAGACCGACCGGGTCGCCGGCTTCGGCTTCGGCCTCGGCCTCGCGACGGCGGCGATCGGCGGTACCGCGCTGTCGCTCGACGCGACGATCTACCCGTCGCTGCACTGGCACTGGATCGGCCCGCTCATGGCCATCATCGTCGTCGGCGGCCTGGGCTCGATCCCGGGAGCCGCGATCGCGGCCATGGTCCTGGGCATCGGGCAGAGCCTGCTCCAGGTGCCGCTCGGCACGACGTGGGCGCAGACCATCTTCTACGTCGCCCTCTTCGCGACGCTGATGCTGCGCCCCCAGGGATTCTTCGGAGGTCGCCTTGCCCAACGCTTCTGACACCCGTCCCTCGGGTCGGCCCGCAGGCACGTCCGCGGGAGGCCCGGGCAGCGTGCCCGACGACGCCGGTGCCCTCACCACGTCCGGCTCGCCCGCGACCCGCCGCCCGTGGGGCCGCGTCGCGCGGCTCGTCGCGCTCGCCGTCGGCGTCGCCCTCGTCCTCGCGTTCCCGGCGCTCGCGCCCAACGCCTACATCCTGTCGGCCGGCATCGTCGTCGCGAGCTACGCCTGCACCGCGACCGCCTGGAACTTCATGGGCGGGTTCACGGGCTACGTCTCCCTCGGCCACGCCGCGTTCTTCGGCCTCGGCGCCTACGGCACGGGCATCCTCATCCGTGACCTCGGCCTCCCGAGCTTCGTCGCATGGCTCCTCGCGGGGCTGATGGTCCTGATCATCACCATCCCGCTCGGCATCGCTGCCCTGCGCGTGCGCGGGGCGTCGTTCGTGATCGTGTCGATCTCGTTCGTGCTCATCCTCCTGCTCGTCTTCCAGGCCTGGGGGACGTTCACCGGAGGGTCCGACGGCCTCGTGGTCCCTCGACCCTTCCCCGACCTGCTGCGGCCCGAGCACCACCGCGTGTTCTTCTACCTGTTCGCCGCACTGCTCGCCGTCATGCTGCTCGTGTGGTGGGTCATCGACCGCTCACGCTTCGGCACCGGCCTCAAGGCCGTGCGCGAGGACGAGGACAAGGCCCAGGCGCTCGGTGTCCCCACCCGCAACTACAAGCTCGTGGCCTACGTCGTCTCGGCGACCTTCACCGGCCTGGCGGGCGGCATGTACGCCCTCTGGTTCGGCGACCTGGACCCGATCTTCCAGTTCTCCATCATGCTCGGCTCCTACATGGTGCTCATGGCCCTGTTCGGCGGGGTCCGCCACCTCTACGGCCCACTCCTCGGTGCCGCCGTCGTGGGAGTCGGCCTGGAGTACTTCAAGCTCGAGTTCGGCGACACCCAGTTCCACCTCGTCGCCACGGCCCTGCTCCTGGGCCTCGTCGTCCTGTTCATGCCGGACGGCATCATCCCGGCGGCCCAGGCGCTCGTCCGGCGCTTCGGCCCGCAGGCGTCCTCGATCCGCGAGATCAGCGCCGCCGATCTGCTGGAACGCAACCGCGCGGCGTCGGGCACGACGTCCGAGCCGGAAGAGGACGAGGCCCCTCGTCCTCGGACGGGTCCGCACCGAGACGAGGAGGGCGACCGATGACGACGACGAACGCACCCCCGACCACGCGCAACCTCGAGACTGTCGGACTCACCAAGTCGTTCGGCGGGGTGCACGCCGTGCGCGACGCGGACGTCACGTTCCACGAGGGGAAGATCAACGCGCTCATCGGCCCCAACGGATCGGGCAAGACGACGTTCTTCAACTGCGTCACGGGCATGATCAAGCCGGACGCCGGCACGGTCACGTTCCGGGGCGAGGAGATCACGCGCAAGGCGCCGCACAAGATCGCGCGGGCCGGGATCGGGCGCAGCTTCCAGCTGTGCCGGGTCTTCCCGCGGATGACCGTGCTGGAGAACCTGCTCGTCGCGGTCCGCAGGTCGGGCGTGCGCGAGCTCCTCGCCGGTGCGCGCAACCCCGAGGAGATCGACAAGGCGCGCGCGCTGCTCGTCCGGGTCGGCATCGACCACCTGGAGGACGTCGAGGCACGGAACCTCTCCTACGGGCAGCAGAAGCTGCTCGAGCTCGCCGGCGTGCTCATGGGCGACCCGGACACGATCATGCTCGACGAACCGGCCGGTGGCGTGAACCCTGCGCTGATCGGCCGCATCGCGACCCTGGTGCAGGAGCTCAACGCCGAGGGCAAGACGTTCCTCGTCGTCGAGCACAACATGGACCTGGTCATGAGCCTGTCCCACCACGTCATCGTGTTCGACCGTGGTCGGCCGATCGCCGAGGGCACCCCCGACGTCGTGCAGTCCGACCCCCGAGTCCTGGAGGCCTACCTTGGTGTCTGACCAGTCCGCCGCCCGCCCCGGCGCGCCCGAGTACCTGCTCGAGCTCGAGGACATCCAGGCCGGCTACGGGCGTGCCGCCATGGTCCTGCGCGGCCTGACGATCAAGGTTCCCCCGGCCACGGTGGTGTGCCTCGTCGGTCCGAACGGAGCCGGCAAGTCGACCGTGCTCAAGGTCGCGAGCGGGCTGCTCGTCCCGCGCTCGGGACGGATCCGCGTGAACGGCGCGGACGTGACCGGGCAGGGCCCCCAGGAGATGCTCACGTCCGGGCTCGCGCACGTGCTCCAGGGACACTCCGTCTTCCGCGAGATGACGGTCGCGGAGAACGTCCTGCTCGGCGCCTACACGATCAAGGACAAGGCGCTGATCGCGGAGCGCGTCGCGTTCGTGCAGGAGCTGTTCCCCATCGTCGGGGAACGGTGGAAGCAGCTCGCCGGCCTGCTGTCCGGCGGGCAGCAGAAGCAGGTCGAGTTCGCTCGCTCGCTCATGGTGAGCCCGCAGGTCGTGCTCCTGGACGAGCCGTCGATGGGGCTGGACCCCAAGACGACGTCGACCGTGTTCGAGCAGGTGGTGCGGATGCGGGACGCCGGGGTCGCGGTGCTGCTCGTCGAGCAGAACGCGCGCCGGGCGCTGGAGACTGCGGACATCGGCTGCGTGCTCGACCTCGGACGGGTGCACATCACAGGGCCGGCGCCCGAGCTCCTCGCGGACCCGCAGCTCTCCGAGCTCTACCTGGGCGGGCGCCCGGCGGAGCCCGCACCGTCGCGGGACGGCTGACCAGTGGGCTGACCCAGGAGGGACCAGCACGGACGTACGGTGGGCAGACGGCGGGCACGTGGGGACGAGACGATCGTCCCGGGCGGCCCGCCGGCTGCCCACCGTCGTCTGCCGACCCGAGGATCCTCGATGCCCGACCGTGCCCCCGTCGCCTCTGTCGCCCCCTTCCCCACAGCCCGCCGCCTCCTCGACGACGAGCTGCTCGCGTCGGTCCGCTCCCGCGCCGCGGGCCACGACCGCGACAACACGTGGTTCGCCGACGACATGGCGGACCTCGCGGCGTCCGGATACCTGCGCGCGCTCGTCCCCGAGTCCTTCGGCGGTGCCGGCCTCGGCCTGCGCGAGACGGCACGCGAGCAGGCACGCCTCGCGGGTGCCGCCCCCGCGACGGCGCTCGCCGTGAACATGCACCACGTGTGGACGGGCGTCGCGCGGTACCTGCACGAGCGCGGGGACTCCTCGCTCGACTGGCTGCTCGAGGAGGCCGTGCGCGGTGAGGTGTTCGGCTTCGGGTACTCCGAGGCGGGCAACGACCTCGTCCTGCTCGGGTCGCGGACCGAGGCCCGCCCGGACGGCGCTGGGGGCTACACGTTCCACGGCCGCAAGATCTTCACGTCCAACTCCCCCGGGTGGACGCGCCTCGGCGTCCTCGGCCTCGACGCCGGGTCCGAGGACAGGCCCGACGACGGCCCGCTCCTCGTGCACGCTTTCGTGTCCCGGGACGGGGGCGGGGTCGAGATCCTCGACGACTGGGACACCCTGGGCATGCGCGCGTCGCAGTCACGCTCGACGGTCCTCGACGGGGCGCCGGCGCCGGCCGACCGGGTCGTGCGGCGGATCGCGCCCGGCCCGACGCTCGACCCGCTCGTCGTCGGGATCTTCACGACCTTCGAGACGCTGCTCGCCGCCGTGTACACGGGGATCGCCGACCGCGCGCTCGAGCTCGCCGTCGCGGCCGCGCGTCGCCGGACGTCGATGAAGAACGACGGCGCGTCGCTCGCCCAGGACCCCGACATCCGGTGGCGCCTGGCCGACGCCGCGCTCGCGCTCGACGGCGTCTGGCCCCAGATCGACACCGTCGCCGGCGAGCTCGACGCGCTCGTCGACCACGGCGCAGGCTGGTTCCGCGCGACGGCCGGTCTCAAGGTGCGGGCCACGGAGACCGCGAAGCAGGTCGTCGACCAGGCCGTGCGCGTCGCGGGCGGGTCGAGCTACTTCGCCGGCAACGAGCTGGGCCGCCTCTACCGCGACGTGCTGGCCGGGCTCTTCCACCCGTCCGACGACGAGTCCGCGCACTCGACGATCGCGCAGTCGCTCCTGGGCCCTCTCGAGTAGCCCTGCCGCTGCCGGGCGGTCCGGATCGCCTGGTCGGCGGAGGGCGTAGCCTGCGGCCATGACCGCGCACGACATGAGCAGGCAGGACCTGGCTGACGACACCCTCTCCCCCGCGACGGTGGCCGTCGCCGCCGGACGCCCGGCGCGCACCCAGGGGGCACCCGTCAACCCGCCTGTCGTGCTGTCGTCGACCTACGTCTCCCAGGGCGTACAACAGCCGGGCGAGATGCTGTACGGGCGGATCGACATGGAGACGTGGCACCCGTTCGAGGAGGCGCTCGCCGCGCTCGAGGGCGCCGACCGACCAGCGGTCGCCTTCTCCTCGGGCATGGCGGCGATCGCTGCGATCTTCTCCTTCGTCCCCGCCGGGGGTACCGTCGTCGTCCCCCGGCACGCCTACCAGGTGACTCTCGGCTTCGCGGACGACCTCGCCCAGCGCGCCGGGGTCACCGTGCTCCGGGTCGACATCGCCGACACCGACCAGGTCGTCGCGGCGCTCGAGGGGGCGTCGCTGCTCCTGGTCGAGTCCCCCACGAACCCCATGCTCGAGGTCGCCGACCTGCCTGCGGTGCTCGCCGCAGCCCGCGAGCGCGGTGTCCTGACCGCCGTCGACAACACGTTCGCGACGCCCCTCGGCCAGCAGCCGCTCACCTTCGGTGCCGACCTCGTCGTGCACTCGGTGACGAAGTACCTCGCAGGCCACTCCGACGTCGTGCTCGGCGCCGTCGTCGCGGCCACGGACGACCTCGCGCGGCGCGTGCAGGCGTACCGGACGCTGCACGGCGCGATCCCCGGACCCTTCGAGGTCTGGCTCGCCCTGCGCGGTCTGCGCACGCTCGCGCTCCGGGTCGAACGCTCGCAGGCGAGCGCCGCGGAGCTCGCACGCCGGCTCGCCGACCACCCCGACGTCCTCGAGGTTCGACACCCGAGCCTGCCCGACGACCCCGGGCACGAGCGCGCCGCCCGCCTCATGAACGGGTTCGGCTCGATCCTGGGGGTGCGCCCGCACGGTGGACCGGAAGCCGCCGACGCCGTCGTCGCGGCGGTGCGGCTGTGGGTGCCGGCCACGAGCCTCGGCGGCGTCGAGTCCAGCCTGGAACGCCGCCGCCGGTTCGCGACCGAGTCGGTCACCGTCCCGCAGGACCTGCTGCGCGTGTCCGTGGGGATCGAGGACGTCGAGGACCTGTGGCGCGACCTGGACCAGGCACTGCGTGGCGCCCGGGCGGGCACGGTCAGTCCGTGACGTCCCGGCGCTCGGGGTCGGGGTCGGGGATCGCGACCAGCTCGCCGAACATCCCCGAGCCGGCGACGAACCGCTCGATCCCGAGGACGAGCAGCACCACCAGCACGGGCCCCGCGACCGTCCCCCACCACGACATCCACCCAGCGTAGCCGTCGAGGTAGCACCTACGATCGACGGATGGGAGCGACGCGCGCGGCACGGTTCGCACTGGCTGCTACCGCGTGCGCAGCGGTGCTCGCGCTCGCCGGAGCCTGCGCGGGAGGTGACGCCGGCGACGGGCCCTCGACGTCAGACAGGTCGACCGGCTCAGACGGCCCCGACAGCTCAGATGCGGACGGGGATGCCGAGGCGGAGACGCCCGACCCGTTCCCTGCGAACACCGACCCAGACACCCAGGACCCGTCCGCGGACGCGCTGCTCACGGTCACGGACGTGCGCACCGCTCGCCACGACGGCTACGACCGCGTCGTCCTGGAGCTCGACGGGACCGGCTCGCCCGGGTGGCGCGTGGAGTACGTCGGCTCCCCGACGAGCGACGGCAAGGGCGACGTGGTCGACGTCGCCGGCGACGCGTACCTGCAGGTCATGGTCTCCGGGACGGGATACCCGATGGACACCGGTGTCGACGAGTACGCCGGCCCCGACCCGGTGCCCGGACCGGACGGCGGGGTCGTCGCGGAGGTCACGCTGCTGGGCGTCTTCGAGGGCCTGACCCAGGCGTTCGTCGGTGTCGACGGCGAGCCGCGCCCCTTCCGGGCCTTCGCGCTCGAGGACCCGGCCCGCGTCGTCGTCGACGTGCGCGACGACGACTGAGCCGCGCCGCCGGGCGACGACCCGGACCGACCTCGCCGCGTCAGCGCTCGGAGGCGACGCCCTCGGACTTCTGCGGCCTCGACAGCAGCCCTCGTGCCATCTCGTCGACGGGCATGCCCTCGTGCAGGACCGCGACGACTCCCGCCGTGATCGGCATCTCGACGCCGGCCTTCTGCGCGAGCTCGAGCACGGAGCGCGACGACTTCACGCCCTCCGCGGTCCCACCGGTCGCGGCGACCGCCTCGTCCAGGCTCATCCCCTGGCCGATGTGCTTGCCGAGCGTGTGGTTGCGCGAGAGCGGCGACGAGCAGGTCGCGACGAGGTCGCCCATCCCGGCGAGGCCGGAGAACGTCTCGACCTGCGCGCCCAGCGCGAGCCCGAGGCGCGTGATCTCCACGAGACCCCGCGTGATGACGGTGGCGGTCGTGTTGTACCCGAAGCCCCGGCCCTGGGCGATCCCTACCGCGAGCGCGATGACGTTCTTCACCGCGCCGCACAGCTCGACACCGATGACGTCCGTGTTGGTGTACGGGCGGAAGTAGGCCGATGAGCAGGCCGCTGCGACACGGCGGGCGACGGCCTCGTCGACGCACGAGACGACCGTCGCGGTCGGCTGCCGGTGCGCGATCTCGCGCGCGAGGTTCGGTCCCGACACGACGGCGACGCGTTCCGGCGCGATGCCGAGCGCCTCGACGACGACCTCGCTCATCCGGCTGTCGGTACCCAGCTCGACGCCCTTCATGAGCGAGACGACGTCGGCGTCGGGTGCGACGAGCGGCCGCAGCTCGGTGAGCGTCGCGCGGGCCACCTGGGACGGGATCGCGACGACGACGAGGTCGGCACCGGCGAGGGCCTGCGCCGCGTCGGTCGTGGCCTGGATCCCGGCGGGCAGCTCGATCCCGGGCAGTCGCTTCTCGTTGCGCCGCGACGTGGTGATCTGTTCCGCGACCTCCGGGTCGCGGCCCCAGAGCCGGACCTCGCACCCGGCGTCGGCCAGGACGGCGGCGAAGGTGGTGCCCCAGCTCCCGGAGCCGAGGACTGCTGCGACGGCGCTCACGCGTTCTCCTCCGTCGCGCGGTTCTTGCGGGGGTCGTACGGCTCAGCGGGCGCACGCTCCCCGCGGATCACCTCGAGCTGCGACGTGATCGCCGCCATGATCCGGCTGGTCGCCTCGCGCAGCGTGGCGGTGTCCTGCGGCCGGTCGTACAGGTCGGACAGGTCGACGGGAGTGCCGACGTGGACGTGCACCTGCTTGCGCGGGATCGGCTTGAACAGCTTGCCGTAGGGCGCGAGCAGGTCCTGCGCGCCCCACTGCGCGATCGGCACGACGGGCGCCCGGCTGCTCAGCGCCAGTCGCGCGACGCCGGTCTTGCCGACCATCGGCCACAGCCCGGGGTCACGGGTGAGCGTCCCCTCGGGGAAGAACACGACGCACTCGCCGGCGTCGAGCTGCGTCGTGGAGTCGACGAGCGACTGGGCCGCGCCCGAGGTCCCCCGGTGGACCGGGATCATGCCGGTGCTCGTCAGGATCTTGCCGAGCACCGGGACCTTCCACAGCGACGACTTCGCGGTGATCTTGGGCGCGCGGCCCTGGTCGTAGAGGAAGTGCGCGAGCGTGACCGGGTCGACCTGGGTGACGTGGTTCGCGGCAGCGATGAACCCGGTCGCGGGCAGCTTCTCGGCGCCCTGCCAGTCCCGCCGGGTGATCGCGAAGAGGATCGGGCGGAGGACGGACGCCACCCCTCGATAGGCACGGGGGATCTCGGGCAGGTTCGGCACGAGACCCGAGCCTACCGGGACCTCAGATCCAGCCGTGACGACGGGCGACGTGCACGGCCTCGTGCCGGTTCGCCGCACCGAGCTTGGACGCGGCCGAGGACAGGTAGTTGCGCACCGTGCCGGGTGCGAGGTGCGCACGCTGCGCGATCTCCTCGACCGGCGCGCCGCCCGCGGCGAGCTCCAGCACGTCGGCCTCGCGCTCGGTCAGCGGGCTCTCCCCCGCAGCGACGGCCTCCGCCGCCAGCTCCGGGTCGACGTACCGGCCGCCGTCGTGCACCTGCCGCACGACGCGTGCGAGCACGCGGGCGGAGACCGACTTGGGCAGGAAGCCACGTGCGCCGGCCTCGAGAGCGCGCTTGAGGTAGCCGGGACGGCCGTGGCTCGTCACGATCACGACGCCGCAGCCGGGCAGGTCGTGGGCGAGGCGGCGGGCCACCTCGATGCCGTCGAGGCCGGGCATCTGCAGGTCGAGCACCGCGACGTCAGGCTCGAGCTTGGTCGCCGCGGCGACGGCCTCGGGACCGGAGGCCGCCTGGGCGACGACCTCGAGGTCGTCCTCGAGGTCGAGCAGCGTGGCGACGGCGTCGCGGATGAGGTTCTCGTCGTCGGCGAGCAGGATGCGGATCACGGGCGGTCCTCGGTGGTGGTGCGGTCGCGTGGCAGGCGGGGGGCGGCGGGTGCAGGGCCAGGCACCGGGCCCGGGCGCGCCTGCGGGTCGGGGATCCGGGCGACGAGGCCGAACCGGTCCCCGTCCGTCCAGGTCTTGAGCGTGCCGCGCGCGCCGTCGAGCCGTTCTGCTAGTCCCGCGAGGCCCGATCCGCGCCCGACGACCGCGGTCGCCGGGACGCCGTCGTTCACGACCTCCACGACACTGGTCGTGCTGTCGCGGTGCAGCGTGATCGTGCACGACGACGCGTCCGAGTGCCGCACGACGTTCGTCACGGCCTCCCGCACGACCCACGCGAGCGCCTCCTGCGCGTGCTCGCCGACCGGCGTCTGCTCACCGTGCACCGTGGTGTCGATCCCGGCGGAGCGCAGCACGCTGCGTGCGCCGGCGAGCTCGGCCGCGAGGTCGGCAGACCGGTATCCGACGACGACGGCGCGCACCTCGCGCAATGCGTCCTGGGCGATGCGACGCACCTCGAGCATCTGTTCCTCGGCGCCCGGCCGCCCCCGTGCGGCGAGCTCGGCCGCGAGCTCGCTCTTCACCGCGACGACGGACAGGGTGCGACCGAACACGTCGTGCAGGTCCCGGGAGAAGCGCAGCCGTTCCTCGGCGACCGCGAGGCGGGCGTGCACGACGCGGTTGCGCTCCTGCTCCCACACGACGCCGAGCATCCAGACCGAGATGCGGTAGGAGCCGAGGATCGCGACGAGCATGAGCACCGTCGCGAGGAAGAGGCCGAACGCCATGCCGGCGGTCGTCGGGCTGATGGGCCCGGTCCCGACCCAGACGGAGCACCCCGCCACGACGGAGAGCGCGACCCCGATCAGCGCGAGACGCAGGAACGTGAGGAGCGGGACCACCGCCAGCGCACCGAACCCGACCCCGAGGAGGAACGCGTAGTACCGGGTCGCGACCGCAGCATCGCCGGGACCGGTCACCGGGAAGGTGAGGAACCCGGCCACGCCCACCGCGACGGACAGCACCGCGAGCGCCGCCAGGAGGCCTCGCCGCACGACCGGTCCGCCGAGGAAGTGGGCGATCCCGACGCGCAGCATCGCGACGCACACCACCGTGTGCGCGAGCACGAGGACCAGCCAGACCCGCAACGGCACGACCGAGAAGTCCGGCGAGGTCCCGACGAGGACCAGGGCAGCCAGCGGCTCGGTGGCCGAGATCAGGTACAGCGACCAGCGCGTGTAGGCGTCGAACCGCTCGGGCGCGGTCCGCCGGGACCACACGTCGAGGAAGGTCCGGGGTCTGCTGCGCACGGGTACCAGCCTGTCACGGGCACCGGTCGCCGCCTCGTGACAGGCGTCACGACGTGCCGACGACGTGCGGGACGGTGACCGGTCCGGCTCCCCGTCCCGGTCGGTCAGTCGCGGCTGACGTCCGCCCCGAGCGCGACGAGCTTGTCCTGGAAGTTCTCGTAGCCCCGGTCGATGAGGCTGATGCCCCGCACCGTGGAGGTGCCCTTCGCGGCGAGCGCGGCGATGAGGTGGGAGAACCCGCCCCGCAGGTCGGGGACCTCGATGTCGGCAGCGGAGAGCGGCGTCGGGCCGGAGACGACGGCGGAGTGGTGGAAGTTGCGCTGCCCGAACCGGCACGCGCGCCCGCCCAGGCACTCCTTGTAGACCTGGATCGTGGCGCCCATCCCGCGCAGCGCCTCGGTGAAGCCGAACCGGTTCTCGTAGACCGTCTCGTGGACGATCGACAGCCCCTTGGCCTGGGTGAGCGCGACGACGAGCGGCTGCTGCCAGTCGGTCATGAACCCGGGGTGCACGTCGGTCTCGAGCACGATCGAGGTCAGGTCGCCGCCCGGGTGCCAGAACCGGATGCCGTCGTCCTGCACGTCGAAGCGTCCGCCGACCTTGCGGAAGGTGTTGAGGAAGGTCATCATCTCGGGCTGCGTCGCACCCTTGACGGTGATGTCGCCGCCCGTGGCGAGCGCCGCGGAGGCCCAGGAGGCCGCCTCGATGCGGTCGCCGAGCGCGGTGTGGTTGTACCCGTCGAGTCGGTCGACGCCCTCGATCCGGATGACGCGGTCGGTGTCGACCGAGATGATCGCGCCCATCTTCTGCAGGACGGCGATGAGGTCCATGATCTCGGGCTCGATCGCGGCGTTCGCGAGCTCGGTGATCCCCTCGGCGCGCACGGCGGTGAGCAGGGTCTGCTCGGTCGCCCCGACGGACGGGTAGGGCAGCGCGATCTTGGTGCCCTGCAGGCGGCGCGGCGCACGGATGTGGATGCCGCTCTCGCGCTTGTCGACGACGGCGCCGAACTGGCGCAGGATGTCGAGGTGGTAGTTGATCGGCCGGTCGCCGATCCGGCAACCGCCGAGGTCGGGGATGAACGCCTCTCCCAGCCGGTGCAGGAGCGGACCGCAGAACAGGATGGGGATGCGGCTGGAACCGGCGTGCGCGTCGATGTCCGCGACGTGCGCCGACTCGACGTTCGACGGGTCGAGATCGAGGATCCCGGCGTCGGGGTCGGACTTCACGGACACGCCGTGCAGCTCGAGGAGGCCGGTGACGACGCCGACGTCGCGGATCTGCGGGACGTTGCGCAGGACGCTCGGCGACTCACCGAGCAGCGACGCCACCATCGCCTTGGACACGAAGTTCTTCGCGCCCCGCACGGTGATGGTCCCGTCCAGCGGCGTCCCGCCGTTCACGTACAGCACATCGTTCATGAGCTCAGATCGCCCTCTCGACAGCAGTTGGTGGTCCGGGTGGATTATTCACCCGAGGGGTCGTGATCGCCGACTCGCCCGACCCGGTGCGGTCGCATCGTGAGACAGCCATCCGCGTTGCACCAGGCTCGACCGTGGATGCCACGTTACCCGCCGGTACGCGTCTGCAGGATTTCCCTCGTGACCACCACCGCGCCGCACGGTCGGGACGGACGCTCAGGCGGTCGTGCCGTACCCGGCGACGTAGCTGTCGACGTCGGCGAGGAACGCGGCACGCTGGGCGGCTCCCAGCCAGGACGCCTCGAACGAGTTGCGCGCGAGCTGCACCACCTCGGCCGCCGTGAGCCCGGCCGCGTCGGCGAGCGCCACGTAGTTGTCGACGACGTACCCGCCGAAGTACGCCGGGTCGTCGGAGTTCACCGTGACCCGCACGCCCGCGCGCAGCAGCCCGGCGATCTCGGTCGCCTTCATGTCGTCGGTCACGAACGAGTTCGAGACCGGGCAGCACGTCAGCCCGAGGCCGCGCTCGCGCACGACGTCGACGAGCGCCGGGTCCTCCACGACGTTCGTCCCGTGGTCGACCCGGTCGACGCCGATGTCCTCGAGCACCGTCCGGATGTTGTCGACGCTGCCCACCTGGTCGATGTCGCAGTGCATCGTCAGGCGGTAGCCGAGCTCGCGCGCCCGCGCGAACACGCCCGCGAACTTCTGGGGCGGGTTGCCCCGCTCGTCCGAGTCGAGCCCGACTCCGAGTATCCGGTCCCGGAACGGCACCGAGGCCTCGAGCGTCTCGGCCGCGCTCTCGGCCGGCATGTCGCGCAGGAAGCACAGGATCAGGTGCGCGTCGACGCCGTGCTTGGCGGGCGCCTCGGCAGCCGCGCGGTGGTAGCCGGTCACGACCGCCTCGAACGGCACGCCGCGGGACGTGTGCGCCTGCGGGTCGAAGAACATCTCGACGTGCCGCACGCCGTCCGCGGCGGCACGCGCGAGGTACGCGTCGGCGAGCTCGAAGAAGTCGTCGGCCGTCTGCAGCACCTCCATCGCCGGGTAGTACACGGCGAGGAAGCTCGTCAGCGAGTCGAAGGCGTACGTCGCACGGACGTCCTCGACCGTCGTCTGGCCGATGTCGATGCCGTTGCGCTGTGCGAGGCGCAGCTTGAGGTCCGGCTCGAGCGTCCCCTCCAGGTGCAGGTGCAGCTCGGCCTTCGGCAGGCCGGTGATGAACTCGCGCGTGGGCGTGGCAGGCAGCGTCATGGGTCTCCTCCTCGGGTCGGGTCGTCCCCTCGGGCCATCCTCCCCGGTCAGGCCCGACGACGCCGCGTGAGCCTCGAGGTCACGCGGACTCCGCGCCCTCCCGTGCGAGGACGACGCCGCGGTTGGCGAGCTGGTCGGCGCGCTCGTTGCCCGGGTCGCCGGCGTGCCCCTTGACCCAGACCCAGCGCACCTCGTGGCGCGCCACCTCGACGTCGAGCGCCTGCCAGAGCTCGACGTTCTTGACCGGCTTCTTGTCCTTGGTGCGCCAGCCGTTGCGCTTCCAGCCGACGATCCAGGACTTCATCCCGTTCATGACGTACGTCGAGTCGACGTGGAGCGTGACGTCGCACGGCCGGGTGAGCGCACGCAGCCCTTCGATGACAGCGGTCAGCTCCATCTTGTTGTTGGTCGTCAGGGGGTCGCCGCCGAAGAGCTCCTTCTCGCGACCCTTCGAGCGCATGAGCACGCCCCACCCGCCGACGCCGGGGTTGCCCTTGCACGCGCCGTCGGTCCACATCTCGACGGCGGTCAGTGCGTCCGACGCCGTGGCGACGTCGGGGCGGGGCAAGGTCACGAGGTCGGGTTCGGAGTCAGGCACGAGCCCACCCTAGACGGCGGCGTCTCTCCCCCACGCCCACCGCTCGTCGAACCTCGCAACCCCGGGCTGAATCGATTAGGCGGTACCCCGCGGGGCCGGCGTCGGCCATCGTCGTCGTGTTCGACGTCCGCGAGCGAAGGAGCTTGACATGCGACGCACAGCAGCCTGGGCCGCAGCCGTGGTCCTCGGCGCGACGGGCCTCGTGGCGGCCGGCCCGCCCGCCCCAGCCGAGGCGCACGGCGCCGAGGTGTTCCCCGGCAGCCGCCAGTACCTGTGCTGGGTCGACGGCCAGACGGGGAACGGCCAGGTCGACCCGCAGAACCCGGCGTGCGCGAACGCCTACGCCGTGAGCGGGAGCTCGGCGTTCTACAACTGGTTCGGCAACCTCGACTCGAACGGCGCGGGTCGGACCGCGGGGTACATCCCCGACGGACAGATCTGCGACGGCGGCGGTCGCGGACCGTACGACTTCACCGGGTTCAACGCCGTGCGGGACGACTGGCCGACGACGCACCTGACCGCTGGCGAGACGTACCAGTTCCAGCACAACAACTGGGCCGAGCACCCTGGTCGCTTCGACGTGTACGTCACCGAGGAGGGCTGGGACCCGTCGGGACCGCTCGCGTGGAGCGACCTCGAGCTGGTCGACTCGGTGACCAACCCGCCCGACACCGGCGGGCCGGGTGCCCTGAACTACTACTACTGGGACGTCACGCTCCCCGCCGACCGCTCCGGCGACCACATGATCTTCACCCACTGGGTCCGGTCGGACAGCAACGAGAACTTCTACAGCTGCTCCGACGTCGCGTTCGACGGCGGTGACGGGGAGATCACGGGTATCGGGGACGACGGCGGCGGCGAACCGACGGATCCCGTCTGCCCGGACGAGGCACCGGGGTCGCCGGGCGCCCCGATGGCCATGAGCATCACCGCCACCAGCGCGCACGTGATGTGGGGTGCCGCGCAGTCCGGGTGCGTCACGGGGTACGACGTCCTCGACCCCGGGACCGGTGCGGTGATCGCGAGCACCGACGGGTCACCGATGGTCGATCTGACCGGGCTGGAACCCGGCACGGAGCACACGGTGGACGTCCGGTCGCGCAACGACCGCACCGGCGCCGTCTCGGGCACCAGGTCCGTCACGTTCACGACCCTGGACGACGACGAGACGCCGGTCCCCACCGGCGGCTGCACGGTCGACTACGCACCCTCGTCCTGGGGTGGCAACAGCACCGGATTCACCGCGGCGGTGACCGTGACCAACACGTCCCTGGCCGCGGTCAACGGCTGGTCGGTGACGTTCACCTACCCGGGCGGCCAGACCGTCGACGAGCCCGGCTGGAGCGCGACGGTCGACCAGGTGGGAACCATGGTCACGGCCACCCACCCGGCCTGGAAGTCCAGCATCGCCCCGGGTGAGTCCGTCACGTTCGGCTACAACGGCGCGACAGCGACAGCGGGCTCCCATCCCGCTCCGGCTGGGTTCACGCTCAACGGGGTCGCCTGCGGCTGACGTGCTCGGCGCCGGCGCGCCGGCGGGGGTCGTCCCCGTCGGCGCGCCGTCGTGCCGGTCCACGACGGGGATGCCAGGTGAGTCCGTCGATGCCGCGTCCCAAGATCGGGTCGGCGAAGGCCTCCACCTCGTCGAGCAAGGTGTGAAAACGCTCCGGTGTGCTGTCCGCCGAGCGCTGCTTGCGACGCCATGCAACCCATCGCACTTGGGCAATCTCACTCATGCCCTCGAGGGTCTCCGCCAGGCTGCGTAGCGCGACGTGCCGGTGGTCGGCGACCACCTTGATCGCAGCTGGGTAGCCCAGCACTGAACGTCGCCGCCGAGGAGGAGCGGCACGGACGTCGCTTGCGGCTCGGGCCAGGTCGGGTCGCCGAAGTTGACGTCGACGTGGATCGGGATCCGCGCCTTCGACACCGCGGCGAGGAGATGGACGCGCACACCGCTGTAGTCCGCGTCGTCGCGGATGATCTCGCTGCGGATCCCCGTCGGTGACGAACTCCAGTCCGTCGACCACGTCGATGGTCACGATCTCGCGCACCCGACGCTCGACGTCGTCGACGTCGTTCGGGAGTCCTGACGCCGCCAGGTCGATGTCCCGGGTGGGCCGAGGCGCGGCGAAGGCCGCGAGCAGCACCCACCGTTGAGCACGAAGTCGTCCGTGCGATCTGAGGCAGCGAGGCGGGTCAGGAAGCCCTCGAGCGCGTACGGCGCGAGGTACTCGGCCGGGTCGCGGCCCTGTGACTTGGCGAGGTTGCGCAAGTCGTTGTAGGCACGACCTGCCGGCGTCTCGCGTGGCGGGTTGGGGCTCACAGCACCACCTGGAGTGTCTGCCGGAGGGCAGCGACGGCTCGCGGAAAGCGCTCCGCGGTACGAAGCAGCTCAGCAGGCGAGCTGCCCGGACGCCGAACCCAGCGTCGTCACGCCTCGTTGGCCTGGTCGATACCCTCGAGATGCGCGAGCCGGAACGCGTCCACGATGGTCCGCTCGGTGGAGTACACCCACAGGTCCGGATGCTCGGCCATGGAGACGCGCCCGACCTCGAACGTCGCGACGTCGAAGGCGTGCCACGCCACGTGCTCGAAGCCCGCGGGGAACCGGGTGCCGCGCGGCAGAGCGATGTCCGTCGCCAGAGGGATCTCGTCACTCAACCCGTGCAGTACCAGAGCGCTGGTGAGGCACGTCGTCGCGGCGGGCTTGACCGCCGTCACGCCCGCGAGCGACTCCACGACAGGGTCCAGCTCGCCCGGCCGGACGTATACCCCACGCCCGATCCGCTCGAGCTCACCGTTCCGAGCCATGCGATAGACCTCGTCCGTGCGCAGGCCAGCAGCGCGAGCGGTCTCCAGCGTCAGGACCGGCACACCAGATCACCTCCTTACCGTCTACAGCAAGACTCGACCTGTATACGGTAAGGAGACACCGCACTTCTCGAGGAGAACCGCCACACCGTCGGCCGCCCACCCACGGCGTCTCGCGTCTCGATCAGCGGCGGCAGCACGAGACAGCCGTTCCGGGTGAACGCCGAGAGGCCCGGACACGCGGGACTCCGCGGAACCGGGCCTCTGGCCGGCCGCCGTCGGGCAGCCGGACGATCGATCAGAAGTTGATCATGTGCCCCGCGAGCCCGTGGATGGACTCCTGGACCGCCTCGGAGAGGGTGGGGTGCGTGTGGACGTTGCGCGCGACGTCGTGCACGGTGAGGTCCCACTTCTGCGCGAGGGTGAGCTCGGGCAGCAGCTCGGACGCGTCGGGGCCGATGAGGTGGCCGCCGAGGAGCTCGCCGTAGGTCTCGTCGGAGATGAGCTTGACGAAGCCCGTCGGGTCGCCGAGCCCGTGCGCCTTGCCGTTCGCCATGAACGGGAAGTTCGCGACCTTGACCTTGTAGCCCTCGTCGCGCGCCTGCTGCTCGGTGAGGCCGAAGCTGGCGACCTGCGGCTGGCAGAACGTCGCGCGCGGCATCATCCGGTAGTCGCCGAGCGTGAGAGTCTCGGCGCCGCCGATGGTCTCCGCCGCGACGACGCCCTGGGCCTCGGCGACGTGCGCGAGCATCAGCTTCGCGGTGACGTCACCGATCGCGTAGATGTTCTCGACGTTGGTGCGCATGACGTCGTCGATCGCGATGGCGCCGCGCTCGGTGAGCTGGACGCCGGTGTTCTCGAGGCCGAAGTTCTCGACGTTCGGGGCGAACCCGACGGCCATGAGGACCTTGTCGACCTCGATCGAGCCCGGCTTGTCGTCCTTGACGCCCTTGTAGGAGACGGTGACGGAGGACCCGTTGTCCTGCACCGTCTGCACCGCCGTCGAGGTCAGGAGCTTCACGCCGAGCTTCTTGTACTGCTTGGCGATCTCCTTGGAGACGTCCGCGTCCTCGTTGGGCAGCGCACGGTCGAGGAACTCGATGATCGTGACGTCGACGCCGTAGTTCTTGAGGACGTAACCGAACTCCATGCCGATGGCGCCGGCGCCGACGATGGCGATCGACTTCGGCAGGTCGCGCGTGAGGATCTGCTTCTCGTACGTGACGACGTTCTCGGACAGCTCGACGCCCGGGAGCAGGCGGACCTTGGAGCCGGTCGCGATGATCACGTTGTCGAACGTGACCTGGTCGGTCGAGCCGTCGGACAGCGCGACGTCGATGGTGTGCGCGTCGCGGAACGTGCCGCGGCCGTCGTACTCCGTGATCTTGTTCTTCTTCATGAGGAAGTGCACGCCCTTGACGCGCCCCTCTGCGACCTGGCGCGAGCGGTCGAACGCCGCACCGAAGTCGAAGCTGACCTCACCGGAGATGCCGAATGTCGTGGCGTCGTGCTGGAAGATGTGCGCGAGCTCGGCGTTGCGCAGGAGCGCCTTGGAGGGGATGCAGCCCACGTTGAGGCACACCCCGCCCCAGTACTTCTCCTCCACGACCGCGACCTGCAGGCCCAGCTGGGCTGCACGGATCGCGGCCACGTAACCACCGGGACCTGCACCGAGGACGACGACGTCGTAGTGGGATGCCATGGGGCCAGCCTACTGGCGCACGGCACGTGAACATCCTCGGGACAGCGCGACGTCCGCCACACCCGAACGTGACGTTCTGGACATCGGAGGGTTGACCGGGCGTCTCGGCGGGGTGACGATGGCCGTGATGCGACGCATGCGGCTCCTCCTTCTCCGGCCGCGCTGAGCCCGCCGGGCGGGCACGCTCAGCGCGGCGGACGTCGCGCGTCCCGGTGACGGTTCCCGGTGGCACGGCGAGTGCCCGACGACGAGCCCACCGTCCCCAGGAGAACCCGCCATGCGCACGACCCCGATCCCGACCCCGCCCGCCGCTGCCGAGGAACGGTGGCGGCAGTACTGGGACACCCACGGCACGTTCCGTGCCCGAGACGACGGCGCCCGCCCGCGCCGGTACCTGCTGACGATGTTTCCCTACCCCTCCGGGGACCTGCACATGGGCCACGCCGAGGTGTTCGCGCTGGAGGACGTCGTCGCGCGGTACTGGCGGCTGCGCGGCTTCGACGTGCTCAACCCGATCGGGTGGGACTCGTTCGGACTGCCCGCGGAGAACGCCGCGATCCGGCGCGGCGAGAACCCGGCCGTGTTCACCGAGGCCAACATCGAGGTCCAGGCCGCGGCCGCCCGCCGCTACGGCGTCTCGTTCGACTGGTCGCGGCGCCTGGAGACGCACCGGCCGGAGTACTACCGCTGGACGCAGTGGCTGTTCCTGCGGCTGCTGGAGCACGACCTCGCCTACCGGGCGACGGCGCCCGTCAACTGGTGCCCGACGGACCACACGGTGCTCGCGAACGAGCAGGTCGTGGGCGGCCGGTGCGAGCGTTGCGGCGCCGTCGTGGTCCGGCGCGAGCTCACGCAGTGGTTCGTGCGCGTCACGGCGTACGCCGACCGGCTGCTCGACGACATGACCGGGCTCGAGGACGCGTGGCCGGAGCGCGTGCTGACGATGCAGCGGAACTGGATCGGCCGCAGCGAGGGGGCGGAGGTCCGGTTCGTCGTCGACGGCCACGAGGACTCGCCCGACGCCGCGGCCACCGTGCTCACCACCTTCACCACCCGGCCCGACACCCTGCCGGGCGTGACGTTCCTCGCCGTCGCGCCCGAGAGCCCGGTCGCGACCGCGCTGTGCGCGCCGGACCGCGGCGACGACCTCGCGCAGCTGCGCCAGGAGGCCCAGGACGCCGGGGACATCGCGCGCTCGGCGTCGACCGCGAGCGCCCGCGGCGTCTTCCTCGGCGCGTGGGCGCGCCACCCGGTCACGGGCGTACGACTGCCGGTGTGGGCGGGGTCGCACGTCCTGCCGGGGTACGGGACGGGTGTCGTCATGGGTGTTCCGGCGCACGACGAGCGAGACGCCCGGTTCGCCGCGGCCCACGGCCTGCCATCGGGCCCGGGCGAGACGTGGGGGTCCGTCGAGGACGCGATCGCGCTCCTGGAGGCCGAGGGTTCGGGAGAGCCCGCGACGTCGTACCGCCTGCGCGACTGGCTGGTCAGCCGCCAGCGGTACTGGGGCGCCCCGGTCCCGGTCGTGCACTGCGCGACGTGCGGCGTCGTCCCCGTGCCCGACGACGAGCTGCCCGTCCGGCTGCCCGACCTGGCGGGCGGGGACCTGCTGCCCCACGGGCGGTCGCCGCTCGCCTCACCGGCCGCGGAAGCCTGGCGTCGCGTGCCGTGCCCGCGGTGCGGGCAGGACGCGGAGCGCGACCCGGACACGCTCGACACGTTCGTGGACTCGTCGTGGTACTTCCTGCGGTACTGCTCGCTCGGCTCGTCGGGCGCGTCCGGGACGTCGGACGATCTCCCGTTCCGCCCCGACGACACGCGCCGGTGGATGCCGGCCGCGCGGTACGTCGGTGGGGTCGAGCACGCGATCCTGCACCTGCTGTACAGCAGGTTCGTCACGAAGTTCCTGCACGACCTGGGCATGGTCGACGTCGTCGAGCCGTTCGCGACACTGCTCAACCAGGGGCAGGTGACCAACGGCGGCCGGGCGATGAGCAAGTCGCTGGGCAACGGCGTCGACCTGGGCGCGCAGCTCGACCGGTGGGGTGTCGACGCGGTGCGCCTCGCGATGGTGTTCGCCGGGCCGCCCGAGGACGACGTCGACTGGGCGGACGTCGACCCGGCCGCGATGCGCCGGTTCTGCGAGCGCGTCCTGCGGCTGGTCGACGGCGTGGGTCCGGCGAGGGCCGTACCTCCGGAGCCTGCACGGCCGGAGGCCGCACTGCTGGGGACGCGTACGCACGCCCTGCGACGCGCGACCCATCGCACGGTGCACGACGCCGAGGGCCTCCTCGACCGGTCGAGGTTCAACGTCGTGGTGGCCCGGCTCATGGAGCTGGTCACGGCGGCGCGTCGTGCCGCGACGGACGGACCCCTGCCCGGGGAGGACCCGGGAGCGCACGCGGCGGCCGTCCGCGAGGCGGCCGAGACCGTCACGGTGCTGCTCGGGATGTTCGCCCCGTTCACGGCCGAGGAGGCGTGGGAACGGCTCGGCCACGCGCCGTCCGTCGCGCACGCCGCCTGGCCCACCGTCGACGCCACGCTGCTGGTCGACGACACGGTCGAGGCGGTGGTGCAGGTCGACGGGAAGGTGCGCGGGCGCGTCGTCGTGCCCGTGGACGTCGACGAGGTCACCCTGCGCGAGCGCGCGCTCGCCCTGCCCGCCGTGGACCGCGCGGTCGACGGCCGGGACGTGGCCCGCGTCGTCGTCCGCCCACCCCGCCTCGTCAACGTCGTGATCGCCCACCATCGCTGAGCCGCCGAGTCGCTACGATGCCGTGCAGCCGCGTCGACGCACGACATCGCGGCTCGCGGACGGCCACGCCGGCCGGTCCGCACAGACACGACACGACGGAGCATCCATGGCAATCGGCCTCGCCGCCCTGCTCGACGACATCGCGGCGTTCGCGAAGCTCGCCGCCGCCTCCGTCGACGACATCGGCGCCGCGGCGGGTCGCGCGAGCGTGAAGGCGACCGGCGTCGTCATCGACGACACGGCCGTCACGCCCCGGTACGTCGAGGGCCTGGCCGCGAAGCGCGAGCTCCCCGTCATCAAGCGCATCGCGACGGGCTCCCTGCGCAACAAGCTGCTGTTCATCCTCCCGGCGATCCTGCTGCTCAGCCAGTTCCTCCCGTGGCTCCTCACCCCGCTGCTCATGCTGGGCGGGACGTACCTCGCGTTCGAGGGTGCGGAGAAGGTGTGGGAGCTGATCTCCGGCCGGCACGCCGAGGTCGTCGACGACAAGGCGGCGAAGAAGGCCGTCGACGAGGACACCGTCGTGTCGAGCGCGGTGCGCACCGACTTCATCCTCAGCGCCGAGATCATGGTGATCTCGCTCAACGAGGTCGCGAGCGAGGGCTTCTGGTCGCGCGCGATCATCCTCGTGGTCGTGGCGCTGCTCATCACGCTGCTCGTCTACGGGGTCGTCGCCCTCATCGTGAAGATGGACGACATCGGCCTGCACCTCGCGAGGCGCGAGACGTCCTGGGTCCAGTCGTTCGGCCGCGGCCTCGTCACGGCGATGCCGAAGGTCATGTCGGTCATCTCGACGGTCGGGATCGCCGCCATGCTGTGGGTCGGCGGTCACATCCTGCTCCAGGGCGCCGACGACCTCGGCTGGCACGCGCCGTACGACCTCCTGCACCACCTGGAGGAGGGCGTGCACGGCGTGCCCGGCGTCGGTGGGTTCCTCGCATGGCTCGTCGACACCCTCGGCTCGGCGGTCGTCGGGGCCGTCGTCGGGGCGGTCGTCGTCGCCGTCGTCCACCTGGTGCACGTGCTGCGCCACCGTCGCGCGCACGCGTGAGGTCCAGGACGGCTGATTGGATGGGGTGATGGACTCCGGCACCTGGACCAACATCGCACTCGTCCTGTTCTTCGTCCTCGTCGGCGGCGTCTTCGCGGGCACCGAGATCGCCCTCGTCTCGCTGCGCGAGAGCCAGGTCTCGCAGATGGAGAAGGAGTCGGCCCGCGGGGCGCGCGTCGCGGCGGTCGCGCGCGACCCCAACCGGTTCCTCGCCGCGGTGCAGATCGGCGTGACCGTCGCCGGGTTCTTCTCCGCCGCGTACGGCGCGTCGACGCTCGCCCCGGACCTCGCGCCCGTGCTCGAGGGCCTCGGGCTGCCCGAGTCGCTCGCCTCGACGGTCGCGCTGGTGGTGCTCACGCTGCTCGTCGCGTACCTCTCCCTCGTGCTGGGCGAGCTCGTGCCCAAGCGCATCGCGCTGCAGCGCTCGGCCGGGGTCGCGCTCGTCGTCGCTCCCCCGCTCGACCGGTTCGCGACCGCCATGCGACCGGTGATCTGGCTGCTGTCCCGCTCGACGGACGGCGTCGTGCGGCTGCTCGGCGGCGACCCGTCGGCGCGCAGCGAGGAGATGAGCGAGGAGGAGCTGCGCCAGCTCGTGCTCGACCACGAGGCGCTGCCCGAGGACGAGCGCCGCATCCTGGACGACGTGTTCGACGCCGGCGGGCGCTCCCTCGCGGAGGCGATGACGCCGCGGGGCGACGTCGCGTTCCTGGCCGCGGACGCCACGCTCGCTGACGCCGTGCGCATCGTCGCGTCCGGCCCGTACTCGCGCTACCCGGTCACCGGCGAGGACTTCGACGACGTCGTGGGGTTCCTCCACGTGCGCGACCTGCTGGGTCGCGACCACCCCGACCGTCCCGCGACCGACCCGGCGACAGGTGCCGTGCTGCGCGTGCGCGACGTCCTGCGCCCCATCCTCGAGCTGCCGGCCACGAACACCGTCCTGCCCGCGATGTCCCGCATGCGCAGCGAGGGCGTCCACATCGCCGTGGTGGTCGACGAGTACGGCGGCACCGACGGGATCGTCACTCTCGAGGACCTCGTGGAGGAGCTCGTCGGCGACATCCGGGACGAGTACGACCCGGCCGAGCCGGTCACGACCGACGAGCAGGGCGGTACGACGGGCCTCGACGCGGGGCAGACCATCGAGGAGCTCGGGCGCCGCACGGGCATCGACCTGCCGGACGGGCCGTACGAGACCGTCGCGGGCTTCGTCATCGCCGAGCTCGGACGTCTCGCGGTGGTGGGCGACCACGTCGACGTCGCCGGGCACCGCCTCACCGTGACCGACGTCGCGAACAGGCGGATCCGGCGCCTCGACCTCTCGGCCGCGCCCGACGAACCGCCGGTCCCGCCCGACGGTCCCGCGCCGGACCAGAGCCCGACGGCGTGAGCGTCGGTGCCGCCCGCTAGCGTCGGGTCCATGGCGGGCAACGAGCAGGAGACGGGGATCAAGGTCGGGGTCGTCGGCAGCTTCGGCACGGCGACCGAGGTGGTCGCCATGGCTGTCGCCGCGGAGGAGCACGGCTGGGACGGGTTCTTCTCGTGGGACGGCATGAGCATCATGGCGGTCGACACGTTCGACCCGTGGGCGGTCCTGGCCGCCGCCGCGGTCCGGACCGAGCGGATCACGCTGGGCGCGATGGTGTTCGCGCTCCCCCGCCGCAAGCCGTGGGAGGTCGTGCGGCAGGCTCTCACCGTCGACCACCTGTCAGCTGGACGGCTCGTCCTGCCGGTCGGCGTGGGCGTCCTGGACGACGGCGGGTTCTCCGCCGTCCCGGACCAGCCGCAGCCGCTGCGCGAGCGGGCCGAGCTGCTCGACGACGCGCTCGCGTTCCTCGACCGCGCGTGGACGGGTGAACCGTTCGCGTTCTCCGGCACCCGACTGGAGACGGGCGAGATGCAGTTCCTCCCCCGCCCGGTCGACCGTCCCCACGTCGGTCGCCACCTACCGGTGTGGCCGGTCGGCGTCTGGGACGCCGACCGCCCGCCCGTGCGTTCCCTCGACCGCACGCTGCGCCACGACGGGATCGTCCTGCAGCTGCGCGGCGAGCGCGGCTTCGACGTCCCCACGCCCGACGACGTCACGTCCCTCGTCGCGTGGCTCACCGCTCGCCGCGCCGAGCTGGGCATCGCGGACCGCCCGTACGAGGTCGTCGTCCAGGGGGTCCTGCCCACCGACCGCACAGCGGCGGCCGACCAGCTGGCCGCGCTCGCGGAAGCAGGCGCTACCTGGTGGGTCGAGTCCCGCTGGAACCCGGAGACCGCGACCCCGGCGTCGCTCCTGGACTCGATCCGCCAGACCCCGCCGCGCTGATCAGCCGACGGGCCGAGCAGCCTCGATCTCGACCTTCGGCAGCGTCTTCGCCGGCAGGGTCTTCGGCCGCCACGACGCGCGCGTCGCCTCGAACGCGGAGATCTCCTCCTCGTGCTTGAGGGTCAGACCGATGTCGTCGAGGCCCTCCATGAGGCGCCAGCGCGTGTAGTCGTCGATCTGGAAGGGCACGGTGACGTCCTGCGCGGAGGCGGTGCGCGCGACGAGGTCGACGGTCACCTCCGTGCCCGGGTTGGTCTCCAGGATCTTCCAGAGGAGCTCGATGTCCTCCTGCGCGACGATCCCCGCGACCAGACCCTGCTTGCCGGAGTTGCCACGGAAGATGTCCGCGAACCGGGAGGCGAGGACGACGCGGAAGCCGTAGTCCTTGAGCGCCCACACGGCGTGCTCGCGCGACGAGCCGGTGCCGAAGTCGGGGCCGGCGACAAGCACGGAGCCGGACCTGTAGGCGTCCTGGTTGAGGATGAACGACGGGTCGCCGCGCCACGCCGCGAACAGCGCGTCCTCGAAGCCCGTGCGGGTCACGCGCTTGAGGTAGACGGCGGGGATGATCTGGTCGGTGTCGACGTTGCTGCGGCGCAGCGGGACGCCGACGCCGGTGTGGGTCGTGAACTTCTCCATGATGGAAACCTCTTCGGGAGCTTCGGGGGCAGCGGCGGGCTCAGGCTGGCGTCGGTCGGTCAGACCTGCACGAGGACGTGCGGGTCGAGCGGCGCGAGCGGCGTGCCGTCGAAGGACGTGATGTCGACGTCGGCCGGGAGGTCGAGGTCGGAGAGCGAGGACAGCGTGCCGCGCAGGGCGGTCGCGGCGGCGACGAGCGGCGACACCAGGTGGGTGCGCCCGCCCTTGCCCTGGCGGCCCTCGAAGTTGCGGTTCGACGTGGACGCCGCACGCTCGCCCGGGGTGAGCTGGTCGGGGTTCATGCCGAGACACATCGAGCACCCGGCGTTGCGCCACTCGGCGCCGAAGTCCAGGAAGATCTTGTCCAGGCCCTCGGCCTCGGCCTGCAGGCGCACGCGGGCGGACGCCGGGACGACCAGGACGCGCACGCTCTCGGCCTTCTGCTTGCCCTGCACCACCTTGGCGACCGAGCGCAGGTCCTCGATGCGGCCGTTGGTGCAGGACCCGATGAAGACCGTGTCGACCGCCAGCTCGCGCAGCGGCCGCCCCGGGGTCAGACCCATGTACTCGATGGCGCGCTCGGCGGCGACGCGCTCGTTCTCGTCCGCGATCTCCTCCGGGACGGGCACGTTCGCCGAGATGGGCAGGCCCTGCCCGGGGTTGGTGCCCCAGGTGACGAACGGCTCGAGGTCGGACGCGCGGAGGGTGACCTCGGTGTCGAAGACGGCGTCGTCGTCGGAGCGCAGCGTGCGCCAGTAGTCGACGGCGGCGTCCCAGTCGGCGCCCTCGGGAGCGTGCGGGCGTCCCGCGAGGTACTCGAAGGTCGTGTCGTCGGGCGCGATCATCCCGGCGCGGGCGCCGGCCTCGATCGACATGTTGCAGACCGTCATCCGCGCCTCCATGGAGAGCGAGCGGATGGCCTCGCCGCGGTACTCGAGCACGTAGCCCTGACCGCCGCCGGTACCGATCTTGGCGATGATCGCGAGGATGATGTCCTTGCTCGTCGCGCCCGGGGGCAGCTCGCCGTCGACGTTGATCGCCATCGTCTTGAAGGGCGCGAGGGGCAGCGTCTGCGTGGCGAGCACGTGCTCGACCTCGGAGGTGCCGATGCCGAACGCCAGGGCGCCGAAGGCCCCGTGCGTCGAGGTGTGCGAGTCGCCGCACACGACCGTCAGGCCCGGCATGGTCAGCCCGAGCTGCGGGCCGACCTGGTGCACGATCCCCTGGTCCGCGTCGCCGAGCGAGTGGATCCGGACGCCGAACTCGCGCGCGTTGGTGCGCAGCGTGTCGATCTGCGTGCGGCTCGTGAGGTCCGCGATCGGCAGGTCGATGTCGAGCGTCGGCGTGTTGTGGTCCTCCGTGGCGATGGTGAGGTCCGGGCGACGCACGGGGCGACCGGCGAGGCGGAGGCCCTCGAACGCCTGCGGGCTCGTGACCTCGTGCACGAGGTGGAGGTCGATGTAGAGGAGGTCGGGCGACCCGTCGGTGCCGCGTCGCACCAGGTGCGCGTCCCAGACCTTCTCCGCCAGCGTGCCGGCCATGTTGCTCATCTCCTGTCGTCAGACCCGGCTGCTCTCGCGGGGGCACGAGGAGCCGTAGGGGTCGATCGTCCGCCCTTTGTTCACCCGGTGGCGGAACCGTCCAGCGGGTGGAACATCTCGCGCGGACTTGCATCTCAGTGCGTGAGACGTCAATATCGACCTATGGACAATACTAGCGGAGTCGGCGTCCTGGACAAGGCGGCCTCCGTCCTCGGCGCCCTGGAGTCCGGACCGGCCACCCTCGCCCAGCTCGTCACGGCCACCGGACTCGCCCGTCCGACGGCGCACCGGCTCGCCGTCGCGCTCGAGCACCACCGCATGGTCGCGCGCGACATGCAGGGCCGGTTCGTCCTCGGCCCGCGCCTGAACGAGCTCGCGACCGCCGCCGGCGAGGACCGGCTCCTGGCCGCCGCGAACCCCGTGCTCACCGCCCTGCGTGACCACACCGGCGAGAGCGCGCAGCTCTACCGCCGCCAGGGCGACCACCGGATCTGCGTCGCCGCCGCCGAGCGCCCCGTGGGCCTGCGCGACTCCATCCCCGTCGGGGCGACGTTGACCATGCACGCCGGGTCCGCCGCGCAGATCCTCCTCGCGTGGGAGGAGCCCGACCGCCTGCACCGCGGGCTGCGCGAGGCCAAGTTCACCGCGACGATCCTCTCCGGCGTCCGACGCCGCGGCTGGGCCCAGTCGGTCTCGGAGCGCGAGCTCGGGGTCGCCTCGGTGTCGGCGCCGGTGCGCGGACCGTCGGGCCGCGTCGTCGCGGCGGTGTCCATCTCCGGTCCGGTCGAGCGCCTCACGCGCCAGCCCGGGCGGCTGCACTCGGGCTCCGTGGTCGCCGCGGCGAACCGCCTGACGGAGGTCCTGCGCCGCGCCGGGGAGTGAGAGGCCTGCTCGACGCGCGCGTGTCCCGCCTGCCCGGCTCCCGGCGCGCCGTGGGCCGCAAACGGGACGCGCCCTGTCAAAATGGCACCGTCTGCTGTCATGCTGAACGCTGCCGGCCGTGCCGTCGGGTGCGAACCAGGTGGCGCGGCAGGTGCGGGGGGCACGTGAGAAGCACCGTCCGTCGACCTGCGAGGAGTCCCCGATGCATCCGAAGGTGAAGGCGATCCTGATCTGGGCGCTGGTGATCTTCGCCGTCTACGCGATCATCACGAGCCCCGAGCGGGCGGCCGACATCCTGGAAGGCGTCTGGGACGTCATCGTCGGCGCGTTCAGTGCCATCGGACAGTTCTTCAGCTCGCTGCTGGACTGAGCCGTGGCCGGGCGCAGCGGTCCGCGTGGCCGCATCCTCGACCGCTACGTGCTCGACGGCGAGCGCGTGGTCGTCGCGACGCGCCACCACTGGGGGATGCTCGTCGAGCCCTTCCTCACGACCTTCGTCGCCATGCTCCTCGTGGCCTGGCTGGTGGTGCGGGCGGGAGCCTCGGTCGGTGACGGCGTGCTCGTCCTGTGGTGGCTCTGGCTGCTCCTCGTCGCGCGCCTGGTGTGGAAGGTCCTCGAGTGGCGCAACGAGTGGTTCGTCGCCACGGACAAGCGCCTGCTCCTCCTGTACGGGCTGATCACCCACAAGGTCGCGATGATGCCGCTGACCAAGGTCACCGACATGAACTACGGACGCTCGCTCGTCGGACGGGTGCTCGGCTACGGCCAGTTCCTGCTGGAGTCTGCGGGCCAGGACCAGGCGCTGCGCAGGATCGACTGGGTGGCGCGGCCCGAGGCGACGTACCGCCGGATCTGCGACACCCTCTTCGGCCCCGGCGGACCCAGCGCACGACCGGGTACGGCTCCCGCCACGGTCCCGGTCGCCCCCGACCGTGCCGCGGCCGCCGCACCGGGCAGGACGTCACGCGAACCCGCCGTCCCGTCCGAGCCGGTGGTGTACGACGGCCCCCCGTCAGGTGATGCCTGGGACCGGCCGCCGGTCGACCCGGCCGACGCGTGGGAGCACCCGCCGACCGACCAGGCGGCACCCGGAACCGCGTCCTCGCGCAGCGCGCCCCCCGTGGTCGTGGTGCCCGGACAGGCGACCGGAGAGGCACCCGGTCAGGCCTCGCCCCGACCCGGTCGCAGGGGGAGCGGCCAGACCCAGCCGATCCCCGTGCGGGGACGCGCCGACGAGGACGAGGACGAGGAGCGCGGGTGGGCCGTCTCCGGTGAGCACCGGGCGACCTACGTGCCCGTCGTGCACCCGCCGCAGCGCCTGACACCTCCTCTGCCCAAGCCCTACGAGCCGGGCCCGGGGCGCGACGAGGCACCCTGACGGCGTCGCACCTCGAGGTGGGTCAGCCGCCGACGGCGCGAGCGGCCGGGCCCGCGCCGTCACCCTTGCGCCGCTCCTCGGCCTTCTCCTTCAGGAAGAACATCGGGAGGAGGAACGTCGCGAGCGCCGTGACGAGCCAGACGACGAGGGTGGCGAGGATCCAGCTCACCACGCCCGAGATCACGAGCCCGTCGCCGATGAGCGAGGCCACGAGGAGCGCGACGAAGGTGGAGACGAGGCCGATCCCGCCGAGGAAGGCCGGCGCGTAGCGGGCCGCCGTCTTGGCGATGAACGGCGACAGGATCGCTTGGGCGATCGTGAACACGACGATGACGATGATGAACCCCGACGCGGTCACCTCCACCCCGTCGATGATCCATGACGCGACGAGCAGCCCCAGCGCAGCGGAGGCCAGCAGGATGAGGAGGCGAATGATGAGGCGGACCATGGTCGCGAGCATAGCGACGTACGTCACACCCGGCATGTGCACCCGGTGGCACCAGGGTGGCCGGAGAACGACGAAGGCCCGGTCATCGTGAGATGACCGGGCCTCCTGATGTACCCCCAACGGGATTTGAACCCGTGTTACCGCCGTGAGAGGGCGACGTCCTAGGCCGCTAGACGATGGGGGCCTGGTGGTTCTCGGCCCGTTGCCGGGCCTTTCACCGGTGAGAACTCTACCTCATGCTCCTCGCGGTTCTCACCGCTCGGTGCACGAGCCGAAGCTCCTCGCTGGGGTACCAGGACTCGAACCTAGACTAAGTGGATCAGAACCACTCGTGCTGCCAATTACACCATACCCCAAGGGGGTATGACCGCCCAGGATCTGCGGGGCTTGAGGACCGATCGAGACCCGTCCCCTTGCACCCTCCTGCGGAGGTCTTACCGGCAGAGAACGTTACCCGACGAGCACCCTGACGCCAAATTCACCGGACGGTCGGCGAGCGCGCGCGACATCTGGCACGGTCGACCCATGGTGAGACGAACCGGACAGCACGACACCGACGGCCCTGAGGGCCGCGTCGGCGACGCCACCGTCCGGACGGCGTCCCCCGTCACCGGCGACGACGTCCGGTCGGCAGCGTCGTGGCTCGCCGGGCTCCTCGCCCCCCATCCCCCCGACGCGTTCGACGCGCAGGCCGGTCCGGTGCGATGGTCGTGCTGGACGACGGCCGAGCACGTGGTCGACGACCTCGTCGCCTACGCGCTCCAGCTCGCGGCGCTCCCCCGCCTGGCCTACGTCCCGCTCGTCGGGCCGAGGGGCGAGTCGGAGTTCGTCCACGTCGACCACGCGGCGGGGACCGCCGGGCTCACCGAGTCGCTGCTCGGCGGGGCCGAGCTTCTCGCCACGCTCGCCGAGACGCGGCCCGCGCACGTGCGCGCCCACCACCCGCACGGGCTCTCGGACCCCGAGGGGTTCGCCGCGATGGGCGTCGTCGAGGTCCTGGTGCACGGTCACGACATCGCGCTCGGGCTCACGGGCGTCGCGCCGTCGTTCCCGGACGGCCTGGCCGAGCGCGTCCTCGACCGCCTGTTCCCCGACGTCGTGGCCGTCGCCGACGCCGCCGCGGACCCACCCGCCGGGAGAGCGGCCGACGACCTCCTGCTCTGGGCGACGGGACGGGTCGAGCTCCCCGGACGCCCGCTGCGTACGCGATGGCGCTGGGACTCGAGCGTGCGATGAGGCTCAGGCAGCCCGGCCGAGCAGGCGGCGCACGGACCCGCGCACCCTCGACCGTGCGGTCACGGGCCGGAACGCGGCCGAGGCGTCGTCGAGCGCGGCCATCTCGTCGTCGGCGAGCCGGACGGAACCCGCCTCCACGTTCTTCTCGAGCTGTTCGACGCTCGACGCCCCAGGGATGGCGAGCACCCCGGGGCGTGCCACGACCCACGCGAGCGCGACCTGCGACGCCGTCAGGCCGTGCGCACGGCCGACCTCCCGCTGCACGTCGAGCAGCGGCACGAGCCGCTCGAGGTTCTCTGGCGTGAAGAGCGGGTTCGCCCGCCGGACGGCGTTCTGCGGACGGTGCTCGGGCGTGTAGCGACCGGAGAGCACCCCCTGCCCCAGGGGGCTGTACGCGATCACCGCGCGACCCTGCTCCCGCGCCCACGGCAGCAGCTCGTCCTCCGGCTCGCGGTGCACCAGCGAGTACTGCACCTGGTTGGTCGCCACCGGTCCGCCGAGCGCAGCCTCCGCCTCGTGCCAGCGCTGGAGCGAGTAGTTGGAGACCCCGACCTGGTCCACCAGGCCGGTGCGCTGCAGCGACCCCATCCCGCGCATCGTCGTCCCGTCGCGGACCACCGGGTTCGCCGCGTGCACCTGGTAGAGGTCCAGACGGCGCACCCCGAGCCGGTCAGCGGACGCGACAGCGCGCTGCTGGACCACGCGCGCCACCGGGAGCAGCGGGAAGATCTTCGTCGCGACGACGACGTCCTCGCGGCGCTCGCCCAGCGCCTCGCCGAGGATCCGCTCGCTGCGGCCGAACCCGTAGAGCTCGGCGGAGTCGAAGAACGTCACCCCGAGGTCCAGCGCCCGGCGCACGATCTGGGCCGCCCGTTCGGCGAAGTCGTCGCCGTACCCCCACTCCTTCGAGCCGAACTGCCAGGTGCCGAGGCCGATCACGGAGGCCGGCACGTGGGTGCCGATGTCGAGGGTGCGCATCGGCCCACCCTGCGCGGTGCTCCAGCCGCCGGCAACCTGTGCCGGGGTCGCGCCCCGAGCTACGCGTTCGTCGCCGCCCCGGCGACCTGCCGAGCGCCGGCGGAGAGGGCGACGCCGTCCTTCCAGACCATCCGGAGCCGCCGGCTGAGCGAGAGCCCGGGTACGGCGACGGTGACGAGCGTGCCGTGCGCGACGTCGTCGGCCACCGCGAGGCTCGACAGGACCGCGACCGCTCCCCCGTGCTGCGCCGCCGTCTTGAGCGCGGCGGTGGACCCCAGGTGGGGCAGGTGGTCGGGCAGCCGCGTCCCGTGCGCGTCGAGCGCCCGTTCGAGGGTCTCGCGCGTCCCCGAGCCGCGCTCGCGCACCACGAGCCCTCCGGCGGCGAGCTCGTCCACCCGCAACGCACTGCGGCGGGCCCACGGGTGCCCTGGCCCCACCACGACGACGAGCTCGTCGTGCGCGACGGTCCGGCTCCGCAGGCCGCGCCGCAGCGTCGCGCTCTCCACGAAGCCGAGCTCGACGTCGCCAGCCAGGACGAGATCCGTCACGTCGCTCGAGTTGCGCACCAGGAGCTCGACGTCAGGTGTCCCGGTGACGCCGGTCCCGACGGTCCTGCCCCGGGGCGCGGCGAGGGCGAGCCGGGCGAGCCAGCGCGGCGCGAGGTACTCGGCGACCGTGAGGCTCGCGGCGACCCGCACGCGGGCCGTGGGCGCCTCCCGCAGCGCCCTGGCCGCTCGCTCGAACCGGTCGGAGGCCTCGACCACCTCGCGCGCCCAGGCGGCCGTCGCGCGGCCGGTCTCGGTGAGGCGTGCGCCGCGCGTCGTGCGCTCGAGCAGCTCCAGCCCGAGCCTGCGCTCGAGCGACCGCAGCCCCGCGGACGCCGTCGGCTGGGAGACGCCGAGGGCACGTGCCGCCGCGCTGATCGATCCGTGGGAGTCGGTCGCGACGAGCAGCTCGAGCGCACGGATCGCGGTCCGGTCCAGCCGGCCGGTGTCTGCCATAGGCAGATCCTATGGCTCGCCAAGGGACTCGGCCTTCCGCGACGACGAGACGCCGAGCACGCTGGGAGCATGACCAGCACCAGCACCCGGACGACGCCGGCCGCGACACCCGCCGCCGGCCCGTCCGTCGCGACGCACCCGTCGCGGACCGCACGCGTCCGCCGGGTGCTGCCCGGCCTCGCCGTGGTCACGCTCGCGACCCTCGCGGTGCTGCTCGCGTCCCGGACCGTCCCGACCGTCTCGCCGCTCGTCGTGGCCCTCGCGCTGGGAGCGGTGGTCGGCTCGTTCGTCATCGGTCGGGTCCGCGGCGCGCGCAGCACGGCGGCGGTCGCGGCACTGCGGCCGGGGATCGCGTGGACGTCGTCGAACGTGCTGCGCACCGGCGTCGTGCTCCTGGGCCTGCAGCTGTCGATCCCGGAGGTGCTCGCGCTGGGGTGGCAGGGCCTGGTCGTGGTCACGACGACGCTCGCCGTGACGTTCTCCGCGACGCTCGCGCTCGCACGGCTCCTGCGGGTACCGCGCACGACCGGCCTGCTGGTCGCGACCGGGTTCTCGATCTGCGGTGCCGCCGCGATCTCCGCGATGCAGAGCGTGGTCGCGCGGCCAGGACGCTCGCCGCGCCAGGTGCGCGAGGACGACGACGCCGTGGCGGGAGCCCTCGCGCTGGTCACCGTCTACGGCACGCTCGCGATCGTGGTCCTGCCCTGGCTCGCAGGAGTCATCGGCCTCGACGGCGACCGCGCCGGGCTCTGGATCGGCGCGAGCGTCCAGGAGGTGGCGCAGGTGGTCACCGCCGCCGGTGCGGTGTCCGCCACGGCCCTCGCTACCGCGACCGTCGCCAAGCTCGCCCGGGTCGCGCTCCTCGCGCCGATCGTCATGGTCGCGGGCATCGTCTCGGCTCGCGCCGCAGCCCGGGGGACGAGCGGGTCGGGCGGTGGCGCGACGTCGGGCATCGCAGGCAACTCGCCCGAGGCCGACCGCAGGCGGCGCGTGGCCCCGGTCCCGTGGTTCGTGGTCGGGTTCGTCGTCGCCGTCGCGGTGCGCAGCCTCGGGCTGCTGCCCGCCCCGGTGCTCGACGCCGCGGCGACCGTCACGACCGTCGCGTTCGTCGCGGCCATGTTCGCGATGGGCCTGGGCGTCGACCTCCCGCGCCTGCTCCGCACGGGCCGCCGCACCCTCGTCCTGGGCGCTGCCTCTGCGCTCGTCGTCACGGGGACGGCCCTGGTCGGGGTCCTCCTCCTCACCTGAGCCCACCCGCCAGCACGAATCCGAGAGCGCTCCCCCCCGACCGGCCGCCAGCGCCGTGCTACGTTCGACGAACCGGCCCTGGGAGCGCTTCCACATCCTCCTCCACGGCCTCGTCAACGACGACGAAGGGACTCCCTCGTGCACAGCACCCGACTCCTGCGACTGCTGGCGACCGCCGCCACCACCGCCCTGCTGATCCCGCTCGCCGCACCGGCCGGCGCGGACGTCGTCGATGGCGACTTCGACGACGGCGGCGGGGCCTGGTGGTCGACGCCCGACGTCACGACGAGCGTCGAGGACGGCGTCCTGTGCGCCGACGTCCCCGCAGGCGGCGACCCGTGGACGCACATCGTCGGCCAGGGCAGCGTCGAGCTGCCCGCCGGCGAGTGGTCCCTGACCTTCACCACGTCCGGCGCCGGTCCCGTGCGCGCGAACGTCGCGCAGGACTACGCGCCCTACGACGCGTACGGCACGCTCGCGCTCGCCCCCGGCGAGGCCGCGGGCACCCACACCCTGACGTTCGACGTCGCGGCCGACGAGCCGCAGGCCCAGGTCGCGTTCCAGCTCGGCGGGCACGACGCCGCGTGGACGTTCTGCCTCGACGACGTCTCGCTCGTCCCTGCGGGGACCGAGCACCTGCCCCGCACGGAGTTCACCGACGGCTCCGACCCGTGGTGGTACTCGCGCGACACCGGGATCGACGTCGCGACCGGCGCGGCGTGCGTGGCCGTGCCCGGTGGGGTCGGCACCTACGACGCGATCCTCGGGATCAACGATCTCGAGCTACCGGCCGGCGACTACGTCGCGACGTACACGGGGACGGGCAGCGGGCCGGTCCGGGCCGTCGTCGGGCTCCAGGTCGACCCGTACACCGCGTACGGCGAGGCGTCGGGGACGAGCGGCGAGCTCGCGTTCACCCTCCCCGGCCCGGACGACGGCGGCGCCGCGTCCTACCCGCAGACGCAGATGGCGTTCCAGCTCGGCGGCGCGGCGCAGGCGTGGACCTTCTGCCTCGAGACCGTCTCGCTCGTCTCGGGCAGCAGCCTGCCGCCCTACGCCCCGGACACGGGCCCGCGCGTGCGCGTCAACCAGGTCGGGTACCTCACCGACGGCCCGCAGCGCGCGACGCTGGTGACGGACGCGGTCGACCCCGTCGCCTGGGAGGTCCGGGACGGGGACGCGGTCGTCGCGGAGGGGACCACCGCGCCGTCGGGCACGGACGACGCCTCCGGCGAGAACGTCCACACGATCGACCTCGGGTCGCTGCCGGCGGGTACCTACACCCTCGTGACCGACGGCGAGACGTCCCACGCGTTCGACGTCGGCACCGCCGCCTACGCCGACCTGCGGTACGACGCGCTGGACTACTTCTACCTCGCACGGTCAGGCACCGAGATCGACGCCGACCTCGTCGGCGAGGACTACGCCCGCCCCGCCGGGCACGTGGTCTCCCCCGCCGACGGCGCGACGAACCAGGGAGACCGCGACGTGCCGTGCCAGCCCGCGGACGACCCGGTCCAGCCGTACGACGAGCCGTGGACGTGCGACTACACGCTCGACGTCGTCGGCGGCTGGTACGACGCGGGCGACCACGGCAAGTACGTGGTCAACGGCGGGATCGCCACCGCCCAGCTGCTCGCCACCTACGAGCGCTCGCTGCACGCCCCGACCCGCGACGCGGGCGCTCTCGCCGACGGGACGCTCGCCATCCCGGAGGCGGACAACGGCGTGCCCGACGTGCTCGACGAGGCGCGCTGGGAGCTCGAGTTCATGCAGTCGATGATGGTCCCGGCCGGCGAGCCGCTTGCCGGGATGGCCCACCACAAGATCCACGACAAGGGCTGGACCGGCCTGCCGCTCCTACCCCACCAGGACGCGCAGACGCGCTACCTGCACCGCCCGTCCACGGCCGCGACGCTCAACCTCGCCGCGACCGCCGCGCAGGGTGCGCGCCTGTTCGCGTCCTACGACGCGGACTACGCGGACGAGCTCCTGGCCGACGCCCGCACCGCCTGGGACGCGGCCCTCGCCACCCCGGACCTGTACGCCCCCGCGGCGGACGGCGCCGACGGTGGCGGCCCGTACGACGACGCGGACGTCACCGACGAGTTCTTCTGGGCGGCGGTCGAGCTGTACCTGACGACGGACGAGGCGAGCTTCGCGGACTACGTGGGCGACCACCTCGACGACGCGGCGGACACGATCGGGCCCGGCGGGTTCAGCTGGGGGCAGGTCGGCCCGCTCGGGCTGATCGACCTCGCGTCGGTGCCGAACGCGCACCCGGTCCGTGCCGCGGCCCGCGACCTCGTGACGGACGGCGCGGACACGATCCTCGCCGTGCAGCAGGGTGGCCCGTGGGGCGCCGCGTACGCGGGCGAGGACGACGGCACGTATGTGTGGGGCTCCAACAGCTCGGTGCTCAACGCGCAGGTGGTGCTGGGCGCGGCGTTCGACCTCACGGGCGACGTCGCGTACCGGGACGCCGTCGTGGAGTCGATGGACCACCTGCTCGGCCGCAACGCCCTGAACCTGTCCTACGTGACCGGCTACGGCGACGTGTCCTCGCAGAACCAGCACTCGCGCTGGTTCGCGGCGCAGCTCAACCCGGACCTGCCGCACCCGCCTGCGGGTTCCGTGGCCGGCGGTCCCAACTCGGACGCGCCGACCTGGGACCCAACCATGCAGGGCCTGTTCCCGGACGGGTGCGCGCCCCAGACCTGCTACGTCGACGACATCACCTCGTGGGCGAGCAACGAGATCACGGTCAACTGGAACTCGGCCCTGACGTGGGTCGCGTCGTTCCTCGCCGACCAGGGCCAGGGCGAGGTCGTGGCGCCGACGTGCGAGGTGTCGTACACGGAGCACGGGTCGTGGCCGGGCGGCTTCACCAGCCAGATCTGGATCCGCCCGACCCACGGACCGCTCGAGTGGTCCGAGCTCACGTGGTCGTGGGTCGGCGACCAGCGCGTGACCGCACAGGCGTGGAGCGCGGGCTGGTCCCAGGACGGCGAGACCGTGACCGCTGGCGCCATGCGATGGAACGCGCGCGCGGGCAGCCCCGTGACGATCGGGTTCATCGGCAGCCCGGGGTCGCTCGCGTCCCCCGTCCCCGAGCAGTTCTGGCTCGACGGCGCCCCGTGCCGGACGGTCCGCGGGTAGGCCGGCGGGTCAGCGGGTCGGCACGAGCGACCCGGTCAGCTCGGCCAGCCCGGAGATCACCACGACGCCCGACGCGCGGGCCGCAGCCGGGTCCTCGGGGTGCGGCCCGCCGCGGCGGGTCCCGGGCCGGTCGAGCCACACGCCGACGAGACCGGCCGCGAGCGCAGCGCGGGCGTCGACGTCGAGCTCGTCGCCCACGTAGGCGGTGCGCGCCGGGTCGGTGCCGAGCAGGCGGCACGCCTCGGCGAACACGCGCGGGTCGGGCTTGCCGAAGCCGAGCGTGTCGACCCCGACGAGGAGCGGCACGTCGGCGAGCCCGGCGGCGGCGAGCTTGCGGGTCTGCAGGTCGACCCGCGCGTTGGACAGGGACCCGACGCGCACACCGGCCGCGGCGAGCTCGTCGACCACCGAGCGGGCGTCGTCGAACGCCGTCCAGGCCGTCTCGAACGCACCCCAGAACACGTCCCTCCAGGCCAGGTACGTGACGTCGTCGAGCAGCTCGCCCCCGAACGTCGCCTGCAGCTCGTTCGCGCGGGCCATCCGCTGGGCCTCGAAGTCGACCTCGCCGCGCGTGTAGGCGCGGTAGTGGCCGTTCGGGTCCGCGCGCCACAGGGCGAGGACCTCGTCGTAGCGTGCGGCGGGCAGGCGCGGCAGCCAGACGCGCGACGACGCCGCGATCGCCTCGGCGAAGGCGGCGCGCGTGTCGACGAGGGTGTCGTCGACGTCGAACAGGACACCCTCCACCGTCGCGGTGGTCACCGCCGTCACAGGGTGGCCCGCAGCCGCGCGAGGCGCGCGAGCGTCGACTCCTTGCCGAGCAGCTCCATGGACTCGAACAGCGGCGGAGAGACGCGGCGTCCGCTCACGGCGGCGCGCAGCGGCGTGAACGCGAGGCGCGGCTTGATCTCGAGGTCCTCGACGATCGCGGTGTTGAGCGCGGCCTGGAGGGGCTCGGCGGTGAAGTCGTCCAGCGGGGTGAGCGCGGCGATCGCGGCGTCGACCACCTGAGCCGCGGACTCCTTGAGGCCCTTGCGCGCGTCCTCCTCGACCTCCAGCGCGTCGTCGGCGGTGAAGAGGAAGCCGAGCATCCCCACGACCTCGCCGAGCAGGACCATGCGCTCCTGGGTGAGCGGTGCGGCGGCCGTGAGCAGGTCGCGGTCGCGCGGGGAGAGGTCGGCGAACGAGTCGGCCGGGACCAGACCCGCGGCGTGCAGGTAGGGCACCAGGCGGTCGCGGAAGTCCTCGGGCGCGAGCATGCGCACGTGCGTCGCGTTGATCGCCTCGGCCTTCTTGAGGTCGAACCGGGCGGGGTTGGGCAGCACGTCGTGCACGTCGAACGCGGCGACCATCTCGTCGAGGGAGAAGATGTCGTTGTCCGGCGAGATGGACCAGCCGAGCAGCGCGAGGTAGTTGAGCAGGCCCTCGGGCGTGAACCCGCGCTCGCGGTGCAGGAACAGGTTGGACTCGGGGTCGCGCTTGGACAGCTTCTTGTTGCCCTCGCCCATGACGTACGGCAGGTGGCCGAACTCCGGCATCACGGTCGCGACGCCGATCTCCAGCAGCGCCTGGTACAGCGCGATCTGCCGCGGGGTCGAGGACAGCAGGTCCTCGCCGCGCAGCACGTGGGTGATCCCCATGAGCGCGTCGTCGACGGGGTTGACGAGCGTGTAGAGCGGCTGGCCGTTGGCGCGCACGAGCGCGTAGTCCGGCACCGAGCCCGCCTTGAACGTGATCTCCCCGCGGACGAGGTCGGTGAAGGTGATGTCCTCGTCCGGCATGCGCAGGCGCAGCACGGGCTCGCGCCCCTCGGCGCGGAAGGCGGCCTTCTGCTCGTCCGTGAGCGTGCGGTCGAAGTTGTCGTAGCCCTTGGTCTTGATCCCGGCGGCGGCGTTGCGCGCGTCGGACTCCTCCGGGGTGGAGAACGACTCGTACACGTACCCGCCCGCGACCAGGCGCGCGACGACGTCCTGGTAGAGGTCTGCGCGCTGCGACTGCCGGTACGGCTCGTGCGGGCCACCGACCTCGGGGCCCTCGTCCCAGTCGAGCCCCAGCCAGCGCAGCGCGTCGAGGAGCTGGTCGTAGCTCTCCTGCGAGTCGCGTGCCGCGTCGGTGTCCTCGATGCGGAACACGAACGTCCCGCCCGTGTGCCGCGCGTACGCCCAGTTGAACAACGCCGTCCGGATCAGCCCGACGTGCGGGGTCCCCGTCGGTGACGGGCAGAAGCGGACACGGACGGGCGAGGAACCAGGTGCGGGGATCACGCGCTCAAGCCTAAGACCCCGTCGGTCAACCCCGCGCACGTCGACCGTCGACGGCGTCAGCGACCACCTGCGCGATCCGCTGGTCTCGCGTCGCGTCGCGGGCGGCGCTGGCGATCCACCAGAGCATCTGCTTGCGAGCGCTCGGCGGAAAACGGTCCCAGTGCTGTCGAGCCCCGGGGTCCTCGTCGAGAGCCGCCGTGAGCTCCGGCGGCTCCACCAGGTCCTCGACCTGGTCAGAGATGGTCCACCAGCCGTTGGCGACCGCGGCGGCGATCGCCAGCCTTCCGCCCTCGGTCATGAGGCCCCGCTGTTCCATCCCGGCGGCACGCTCGCGGTTCAGCCGGGTCCAGGCGCTCTTGGGCCGCCGGGGCGTGAAGAGCTGGAGACTTCGGTCCTCGTCGAGGACGGTGTTCGTCGAATCGATCCATCCGAAGCAGATGGCCTCCTCGACCGCATCGGGGTACGGGCAGCGCGGCCGACCGGTGGGTCTGCGCCAGGAACAGAGCCAGACGCCCCGGGTCGACCCGGTGTGGTCCGCCAGCCAGGCGCGCCACTGCGCCCGGCTCTCGGCGTGGACGACCGGGTAGTCGAACCTCCACGTCGCGGGGTGGTCGGAGACGGGTGGCTGTGCATCCGAGGCGGTCATCGCTCCTCCTGGGTGGGTGGTGCGGAGAGGTGGACGGCGAGCCGCCCGACGAGGCTCTCGAGCTCCGGCGGGTCGACGACGGTCAGGGGCGCGGCGAGGGCGATGCGGGCGACGGTCAGTGCGAGCCGGCCGAGGTCTTCGCCGCAGACCCGGATCACGGTCGACCCGGCCCGGTGCTCGACGTGGGTGTGCTCGACCCACCGGAGCACTCCCTCCAGCTCGGCCGACGTGGCCCGGACGACGAGCGTCGCCTCCGTGTCGCGAGGCGCCGAACCGATCGCGCGCGCGACGAAGCGTGCGGCGTCGCCACCGGGGATCTCGCGCGGCGCGAACCGACGACCCGTCGTCCGGGGCTCACGCAGGCGGTCCAGCCGGAACGTGCGCCAGTCGTCGCGGTCCCGGTCCCACGCGACGAGGTACCAGCGACGGCCTGCGGTGACGAGCCGGTGCGGCTCGACGACTCGTTCACCGTCCTCGCCGTCACCTCGCCGATAGCCGAAGCGCACCTGTTCGTGGTCGCGGCACGCGGCGGGAAGCACGCTGAGCGCCTCCGGATCGACGAGGTCGCCCTCGGTCTGCGGCATCGACGCGACACCGGACCTCAGCGCGGACACCCGGCCGCGCAGCCGCTGCGGCAGGAGCGACTCGATCTTCGTCAGCGCGCAAAGGGACGTCTCCGCCATGCCGTCGATCGCCGCCTCCGCCGCGTAACGCAGCCCGACGGCGACCGCGACGGCCTCCTCGTCATCGAGCACCAGCGGCGGCAGATGCGCCCCGGCTGCCAGCCGATAGCCCCCGTAGCGTCCCGCGACGGCATCGACCGGATACCCGAGGGCGCGGAGTCGATCGAGATCGCGACGCACCGTGCGTTCCGTGACTCCGAGGGTCGCCGCGAGCTCGCCGGCCTGCTGGAGCCGAAGGGTCTGCAGCCGCGAGAGCAGCTTCAGCGCCCGCCCGGTCGGATCGTCTCGCACGCCTCGAGTCTGCCAGCCAACGCGGACGGATACTGTCCACGTTTCTCCCTAGGGTCGAGAACACCGACCGATCCGTCTCTGCGGTCGGCCTGACCGAAGGAGCCCCAGATGACCCTGTCCAGCTTTCCCGAGTCCGTCATGATCCCCGTCAACGGCATCGAGCTGGAGGTGTTCGAGGCTGGTCGTGAGCACGCTGGTCGGCCCGTCGTGCTGTGCCATGGCTGGCCGGGGCTCGCGCAGTCCTGGCGTGAGCAGGTGCCGGCGCTCGTCGCCGCAGGCCACCACGTGATCGTTCCGAACCAGCGGGGCTTCGGGAGCTCGTCCCGACCGACCGAGGTGACCGACTACGATCTCGAGCACCTCACGGGGGACCTCGTCGCGCTGCTCGACCACTACGGATACGACTCGGCGGACTTCGTCGGCCACGACTGGGGCGCCATGGTCGTGTGGGGACTCGCTCTGCTGCATCCGGAGCGCGTCGACCGGCTCGTCAACCTGAGCCTGCCGTACCAGGCGCGCGGGGACGCGCCCTGGCTCGACACGATGGAGGCCGTGCTCGGCAGCGACTTCTACATGGTCCATTTCGCCCGACATCAAGGCGTGGCCGACGCCGTGCTCGACGCCAACACCGAACGGTTCATCCGCAACCTCTACCGAACGCACCGGATCCCCGCCCCTCCTGCGCCGGGGATGGCGATGATCGAGCTCGCCCTCGCGGAGACTGCGACGGGCGAACCGGTCATGAGCAACTCCGAGCTCGAGGTCTTCGTCGCCGCGTTCACGAGCTCGGGATTCACCGGCGGTATCAACTGGTACCGCAACCTCGACCGCAACTGGCACGCTCTGGCCGAGGTGGATCCGATCGTCCACCACCGGTCCCTGATGATCCACGGCGTCCGTGACGACGTGCGGCCGGCGGAGCGCCTCACGGACTTCGTGCCGAACGTCGAGGTCGTCATGCTCGACAGCGGGCACTGGATCCAGCAGGAGCGCGCGCAGGAGACGAACCGGGCGATCGTGACCTGGTTGGCGACGCAGGACAAGTCGCTGTAGTGGATCTCGTCCGGTGCGGGGGCGAGGCGCGGGAGCTCAGGAGCGACGCAGGACCGGGTTGGCGAGGACGCCGATGCCCTCGACCTCGCACTCGACGCGGTCGCCGACGTCGATGCGCCCCACGCCCGCAGGCGTGCCCGTGAGGATGACGTCTCCCGGCAGGAGCGTCATCGCCTCGGAGATGTACGAGACGAGGTACGCGACGTCGAACACCATGTCGCGGGTGCGGCCGTCCTGCTTGACCTCGCCGTTGACGCGGCTGCGCACGCCGATGTCCTCGGGGTTGAGGTCCGTGTCGATCCAGGGACCGAGCGGGCAGGACGAGTCGAACCCCTTGGCTCGGGCCCACTGCCCGTCGGTGCGCTGCGCGTCGCGCGCGGTGACGTCGTTGGCGACCGTGTACCCGAGGATGTACGACGACGCGGCGTCGGGAGACACGTCCTTCGCGAGCCGGCCGATGACGACGGCGAGCTCGGCCTCGTAGGAGACCTCCTGCGAGAAGTCGGGCAGGACGATCGGGTCGTCCGGCCCGACGACGGACGTGTTGGGCTTGAGGAAGATCAGCGGGCGCGAGGGCACCTCGGTGCCCATCTCCTTCGCGTGGTCGGCGTAGTTGCGGCCGACGGCGACCACCTTGGACCGCGGGATGACCGGCGCGAGGAGGCGGACGCCGTCGCCCAGCTCGACCCGCTCCCCCGTCGGCGTGACCGGCATGTACAGCGGGTCACCCGAGAGGACCGCGAGATACGTGCGGTCCCCCTCCTGCTGGACGAGGGCGTAGCGGGGGTCGTCTCCGGTGGTGAATCTCGCGATGCGCACGGGCCCAGACTATCCGCGCCCGCCGTCAGGCGCGGGCGATGACCTCGCCGTTGAGGACCGCGAACCAGCCGGCGGGCTCCTCGGCCCACCGCAGCCAGTCCTGCGCGAGCTGCTCGAGCGCGACGTCGTCGGCGAGCGCCGACTCCTGGGCCTGGACCGCGAAGTTCGACGCGACGCAGCGCTCGGCCCACAGCCCGCCCCACCACGTGCGGTCCTCGGGCGTCGCGTAGCACCAGGTGCTCGCGGTCGGGACGATGCCCGCGGGGTCGAACCCGGCCTCCTGCACCCACGCGAAGAGGCGACGACCCGCGTCGGCCTCGAACCCGTAGGCGTGCGTGACCTCGTGGTACAGCGTGTTCCACTCGGTCAGGCCCGGGGACTCGGGGTACCAGGTCATGGCCGCGTAGTCGGCGTCCCGCACGGCGACGAGACCGCCCGGCTTCGCGACCCGGTGCATCTCGCGCAGCGCCGCGATCGGGTCCGAGAGGTGCTGCAGGAGCTGGTGGGCGTAGACGACGTCGAACGTGTCGTCCGCGAACGGCAGCTCGTAGGCGTTGGCCTGCTGGAACGCGATGTTCGGCGTGCTGCGCTGCGCGGCGAGCTCGCGCGCGCTGTCGAGCACGGCCGCGGACGCGTCCACGCCCACGACCCGACCGGAGGGGACCCGGGCCGCGAGGTCGATGGTGACCGTCGCGGGTCCGCAGCCGACGTCGAGCACTGCCATGTCCTCGCGCAGGTGCGGCAGGAGAAAGCCGGCGGAGTTCTCCGCGGTGCGCCACCGGTGGGAGCGCAGCACGGACTCGTGGTGCCCGTGCGTGTAGGACTCGGACTCCTTGGACGGGTTGGACCCGGTCGCCCCGGTGGGGGCGTCGCTGCGGGGTCCGGCCTCGTCGCCGTGGATGGGAGTGTGCGTCATACCCGCACGGTAGGCCGGACACCGCACGTTCTCGACCCCGTTCTCACACTCTGGGCGCCGTGGTCGCGAGAAGGGCGTGGCGGACGTCGCGCTCAGGGCCGTGGCACCGGAGAATCGCACGCATGGCAGCCGACGTCACCGCACCCGCCGCGCCGTCGTCCTGGACCCGCCATGCCGAGCTGCTCGTCGGCGGGCCGGGCCGGGTCACCGGGGTCGACGTCGCGCGCGGCCTCGCCGTGCTCGGCATGTTCACCGCGCACGTGGGCTTCACGAGCGTCGACGCAGGCGGCATGGCCGCTTTCCTGGACGTGTCCCACGGGCGCTCGTCGATCCTGTTCGCGCTCGTCGCCGGGGTGTCGCTCGCGCTCGTCTCGGGCGGTCGGACGCCGGTGGCGGGGGCTGCCCTCGCCCGGGTCCGCACGCGCATCCTCGTGCGCGCCGTCCTGCTGCTCGCGCTCGTCGGCCTGCTGGACCTGCTGGGGACGCGCGTGCTGCTCATCCTCGGGTTCTACGCCGCCTACTTCGTCCTCGCGCTGCCGTTCCTGCGCTGGTCTTCCGGCCGCCTCGCGATCCTTGCGGGGACGGTCGCGGTGGTCGGGCCGGTGCTCGCGTACTACGGGCCGGAGGCCCTCGCCCGGGCCGGGCTGCACCTGCCCGACGACGGGTCCGGAGCCTTCACCGACTTCCTCCTGTCGGGGCACTACCCCGCCGTCGTCTGGATGGCGTACGTCTTCGCGGGGATGGCGATCGGCCGTCTCGACCTGTCCTCGTCGCTCGTGCGCCTGGGGATGGTGGGAGGCGGGCTCCTCGCCACCGTGCTCGGGTACGGGGTGTCGGCGGCGGTCGTCGCCCCGCTCGGCGGCGCCCAGGCGGTGGAGGACGCCGCGTCCGCGTGGTCGAGCTCGTTCCGGCCCGACGCGCTCGCATGGACCGACCCGTGGCCCACGACGGCGTACCTCTGGCTCGCCGGGCCGCACACCGACACCCTGCCCGAGGTCGTCGGGTCGGGCGGCTTCGCCGTCGCCGTGCTCGGGCTGTGCCTGTTCGCCGGACGGATCGGACGGTGGGCCCTCGCACCCGTCGCCGCCGTCGGCGCGATGGCGCTCACCGTGTACTCCGCGCAGATCGTCGTCCTGTGGCTCTGGGGCGAGGCGGCCTACGAGCAGACGACGAACGGTCCGCTCCTCGTCCTCGTCCTCGTGACGCTCGTGGTCGCCACGGCGTGGCGCTGGGCGTTCGGCCGCGGGCCGCTCGAGCGCCTGTTCACCGACGTCGCGCGGTGGACGACCGCTACGGGCACCCCAGGCTCCCCGTCCTCCGACGACCCTCGATAGTCTGCGCGGATGGGCGACCGGACAACCCTCGTGTGGCCGCCGCCGGAGATCAGGACCGAGCGGCTCGTGCTCCGCGAGCCCGAAGCCCGGGATCGCGAGGCGGTCGTCGACCTGTTCACCGCGCCAGAGGTGGGTACCTACATCGGCGGCCATCGATCACGGAACGAGTTCGAGGACGCCCTGCCGGAGGTACCTCCACGGCGTCCCGGCCTTCTCGTGGTCGACCTCGACGGGTCGATGGTCGGCATCGTCACGCTCGACCACGGAGACGACGACGGCCCGGGCCCCCGACGCCCGGACGGCGGTTCGGTCGATCTCGGCTATCTGTTCCTCCCGGAGTTCTGGGGACACGGGTACGCCTCCGAGGCGTGCGCAGCGGTGCTCGGCTGGTTCGCCGACGCGCACCCCGGCGTGCCGGTCACGCTCCGCACGCAGTCCGCCAACGAACGCTCGATGCGACTCGCGGCGACGCTCGGCTTCACGGAGGTGGGACGGTTCGAGCAGTACGGCGCCGAGCAGTGGTCCGGGGTGTGGCGGAGCGAGTCGGCTCCGACTCGTCGCCGGTAGCCTTCGACGCATGACGAGCTCGACCTCCGCACCCGACGCCGCCGTTCCCCGCCCTGCCACGCGTCGCCTCGGGCGGTCGGGTCTGGCTGTGTCCGCCGTCGGGCTGGGGTGCAACAACCTGGGCCGGACGAACGCGGCGACGACGACGTTCGAGGGCAGCCGCGACGTCGTGCACGCAGCACTGGACGCGGGGATCACGTTCTTCGACACGGCGGACAACTACGGTGCCGAGCCGGGCCTGAGCGAGCAGTTCCTCGGCCGGGCGCTCGGCTCGCGCCGCGAGGACGTCGTCGTGGCCACGAAGTTCGGCATGGACGTGCGCGGCCTCAACGGCCCGGACCTCGGCGCCCGCGGCTCGCGCCGCTACGTCATGAAGGCGGTCGAGGGGTCGCTGCGGCGGCTCGGCACGGACTACCTCGACCTGTACCAGCTCCACACGCCGGACCCGCTCACCCCGATCGACGAGACCCTGTCCGCGCTCGACGACCTCGTGCACCAGGGCAAGGTCCGGTACGTGGGCCACTCGAACCGGGCCGGCTGGCAGGTCGCGGAGGCCGAGTTCACGGCGCGCGCGGCGGGGACCACGCGGTTCGTCTCGGCGCAGAACCAGTACAACCTGATCGACCGCGGGGCCGAGCTCGAGGTGCTGCCCGCCGCGGCGGCCTACGGCCTCGGGGTCCTGCCGTACTTCCCGCTCGCCAACGGGCTGCTCACCGGCAAGTACGCCGCGGGCGCGCGGCCCGACGACGGCCGCCTCGTCCGCGCCAAGCCGCACCTTCTCGAGTCGGCCCCGTGGGAGGCGCTCGACCGGTTGCACGCGTTCTGCGAGGTGCGCGGGATCACCGAGGTGCAGGTCGCGTTCGGCTGGCTGCTCGCACGGCCGCAGGTGTCGAGCGTGATCGCGGGCGCGACGACGCCCGAGCAGGTGCGTCAGAACGCCGCGGCAGGCGCGTGGAGCCCGTCGCCCGAGGACCTCGCAGAGCTCGACGAGATCTTCCCGCCGGCGCGCAAGGTCGCACCCTTCTGACCTGTCGGTCGGGCACGGCAGTCGTACGGTGGAGCATGGCCACCTGGGACGACGTCGACCGCATCGCCGCGGTCCTGCCCGACACCGCTGCCGACGGACGCACGTGGCGCGTGCACGGCGTGCTGTTCGTGTGGGAGCGGCCGCTGCGGGCCAGGGACCACGACGAGCTGGGCGACGCCGCACCGGACGAGCCGCCGGTCGCGTTCCGCGTCGCCGACGAGGGCGAGAAGCTCGCTCTCGTCGGCGACGACCCGGCCACGTTCTTCACGACCGCGCACTTCGACGGCTACCCGATCGTGCTCGGCCGGCTCGATCTGATCGAGGTGCCGGAGCTCGAGGAGCTCGTGCAGGACGCGTGGCTGGCGCGGGCACCGAGGCGGCTCGCGAAGGAGTACCTCGCCCGCTCGGAGTGAGCGGTCAGTACTTGCTCGCGTCGACGACCTCGAACGTGGCGGACTGCATCGCCTCCACGTTGTCGGCGTCGACGAACTCGAAGATCTGGAACGTCTGCGACTGCCCGGGCGAGAGCGTGTCCGTGTAGACGAAGTCCGACTCGATCAGCTCGCCGTTCGCGTCCAGGGCCTGGACGTCGAAGTCGAACGAGCTGGACTCGTCCGAGTTGTTGGTCACCGTGACCGGCAGCGAGGTCTCGTAGTAGCCCTCGAACTCCTCCACCGCCTCGAAAGCGCCGTACTCGACGCCGAGGTCGTTCGCCACGATCTCGTCGCTCGCGCCGCCCGTCGCGGCCTCGTAGTTGTCGGAGACGCTGTTGGCCCACACGGCGAGCAGGACCCAGGTGAGGATGGTGCCCAGCACCGCGATGACGGCGATGATGATCGCGCTGATCGCGAAGCCCTTGCCGGACTTCCCCTTCTTGACCTGGGCGAGGCCCACGATGCCCAGCACGAGGCCGGCGACGGCGAGCAGCGCGGTGACGATGTTGACACCCGGGATCCAGCAGCCGAGGACGCCGATCAACGCCAGGACGAACCCGGTGATCGCGAGAGCGTTCGTCGTCGACGTCGGCGCCGTGTACGCCGCGTAGCCGTAGGGGGACTGCTGCGCGGCGCCCGTCGATCCGTACGGGTCGTACTGCTGCTGCGTCCCGTATCCCTGCGGGGATCCGTACGGCTGCTGCGGCTGCTGCTGGGACCCGTACTGCCCCTGCGAGGGGTAGGGCTGCTGCCCGTACGGGTCCTGCGAGCCGTACGGCTGCTGCTGGGGCTCGTAGCCACCGGGCGCCGGCGGCTGACCATAGGAGTCCGGTGCGCCACCCTGCGGGGGACCGTCGGGCGAACGGTACGGGTCGTACTGGTACGGGTCGTGACCCGCCGGGGGCTGCGTCATGATCTCCTCCGCGGCCACGCCGCATGCTCGGACGTGCCGCGGTCGGCGGCACGAAGATACTGTCTGCCGAAGACCACGTCACCCCGCTTGTAGCCTGGGAGGGTGACTCAACTCCCGACGGCGCCTGATCCTAGCCGGTCACGGTCCCCCGCCGAATGGGCAGTTCTCCCCGCGCTCCTGGCCGCGCCGACGTGGCGCGCGCTCTCCGACGCGCACACCGCGCGAGCCGACGCGGCGACGGCCGGGTGGACGCAGCGGCGGCAGTCCGGGGCGAAGCACGCGATCGAGGACTTCCTCTTCACCTACTACCCGACCCGGCCCGCACAGCTGCGACGCTGGCACCCCGGGGCCGGCGTCGTGCTCGCTCCCCCGGTCGCACGGACGGGCGCGCCCGACGGCGCCGTCCCCGACCCGTACGACGAGCGCACCTCGTGGCGCTGGTACCGCGAGACGCAGGACGGGGTCACGCTCGACGTCCCCGCGTTCCTCGCCGACCGCGGCGACACCGTGCGCTACCTGCACGGCCTGCTCTCGGCGACCGCGTCGCGAGCGGGCCGGTTCGGCTGCTTCGGCCTGCACGAGTGGGCGATGGTCTACCGCGACCGTGCCGCGGGTCGCGACCACCGGCACCCGCTGCCGCTGCGCCTCGGCCACGAGGGCACCGACCGGGTCGTCGAGGACCACCCCGTGCAGTGCTCGCACTTCGACGCGTTCCGCTTCTTCACGCCCGAGGCCGTCCCCCTCAACCGGTCGGTCCCGACGCGCGAGACGCAGGCGGCCATGGAGCAGCCCGGCTGCCTGCACGCGACGATGGACCTGTACAAGTGGGCGCTCAAGCTCGGTCCCGCCGCACCAGGGGACGTGCTGCTCGACGCGTTCGAGCTCGCGCGCGACGTGCGCGTCGTGGACATGCAGGCGTCCCCCTACGACGTGTCCACCTACGGCCTCGCGCCGATCGCGATCGAGACGCCCGAGGGCAAGGCCGAGTACGTGCGCCACCAGCGCGTGTTCGCCGAGCGTGGCGCCGGTCTGCGCGCCCGCCTGCTCACGGTGTGCGAGACGCTCAGCGGGACAGCATCCCGCTGACGAGGCAGCGCCACGTGACCGGGCCGACGACGGCGTCGACGAGCACCTCCGGGAACCCGGCGTTGAGCGAGCCCTGGAACCCGCGCACCCACTCCTGCGTCGCCGGTCCGGACTGCCCGTCCACGACGAGCACCGGTTCGAGGCCACCCGACAGGTCGCGCGCGACGGCCTCGCGCTGGACCGCGCGGACCGCCTGACCGACGCTCCCGCGACGCACCTCCACGACGAGCGCGGTCCACGTGTCGGCCCCGACGACGCCGTCGACGTCGACGCCCGCAGACTCCTGGAACGCGCGCACCGCAGCCTCGGTGAGCGGCCCGAGCACGCCGTCGACGGCGAGGTCGTGACCCCGGTGCCGCAGGAGGTGCTGGAGCGACTGGACGGGGTGCCCGTTCGCACCGCGCCGCACGCGCGGCCACGACGGCAGAGTCGTGATGACGGTCGTCATCGTTCTTCCCCTTCCGCGGTCGCGGGCGTGGCGGTCCGTCCCGCCGTGGGACGCCCGCGCCCCGTCCGGAGAGAGGGCGCACCCGGCACCCTGATGCGGCCCGCCCCTGTCGTGCGAGGATCTCTCGCGTGACCCACCTGCCTGTCGCCGCCGCACCGACCGGTGCCGTCACCGTCCCGGACGCGGTGCGCGCGCTCGCGGGCGGCGACGTCGTGACCCCCGTGTGGCGCAACCAGCTCGGCGGACTGACGTTCCGCCTCGGTCCCGTCGACACGTCCGGGCCGACGCGCTTCGTCAAGTGGGTGGCCGCCGGGACGCCCGAGCTCGACCTCGTCGCAGAGGCGACGCGCCTCGCCTGGGCGGGCGGGCGGGCCGCGGTCCCTCGCGTCGTCGACCAGGGCACGGACGCCGACGGCGACTGGCTCGTCACCGAGGCGCTTCAGGGCACGTCGGCGGTCGACGCGCGATGGGTCGCCGAGCCGGCGACGGCCGCCGTCGCGATCGGCCGCGGGCTGCGCGTCCTGCACGACGCGCTGCCCGTCGACGAGTGCCCGTTCACCTGGGCGGTCGCCGACCGGGTCGAGAACGCCGACGCGCGCCTTGCCCGCGGCGGCGGCCCGCACGAGTGGTTCCCCGAGCACCGCGACCTGACCGCCGCCGAGGCACGGTCCCGCCTGGACGACCCGCCCGCCGTCGACAGCCTCGTCGTGTGCCACGGGGACGCGTGCGCCCCCAACACGCTCCTGCACGACGACGGCACGTTCGCCGCGCACGTCGACCTGGGTTCGCTCGGGGTGGCGGACCGCTGGGCCGACCTCGTCGTCGCCGCATGGAGCACGGAGTGGAACTACGGCCCGGGGTTCGACCACCTGGTCTACGAGGGGTACGGCATCGCCCCCGACGCCGAGCGCATCGCGTTCTACCGGCTCCTGTGGGACCTCGGCTGAACCGGTCCGACGAGCTGGACCGCTAACGCCTCGGCTGGTGCGCCGGGACGCCGCGCGCGGCGTCAGCCGCGGTCTCGGCGATGCGCCGTGCGCGGGTCTCGGGCCTGCGCGCCTCGACGATCCAGCCGAGGATCGAGCGTCGGACCCCGGGGGCGAAGGCCTCGAACCGCTCGCGCGCGCCCGCTGAGGATGCGAGCGCCGCGGCGAGGTCGTCCGGCACGACGAGCGCCTCGGCGTCGTCGTGCCGGGTCCACGACCCGTCGGCCTTCGCGGCGTCGACGACCGCGCGACCGGCGTCGGTCATGCGGCCGTCGACCTCGATGCGCGCGACCCGTTCCTTGCTGAGCCGGGTCCAGCGGCTGCCCCGTCGGCGGCGCGTGAACCACAGGGCGTGCCGTGCGTCGTCGACGGTCGACGCCTGGCCGTCGATCCACCCGAACGCGAGAGCCTCCTCGATCCACGGCTCGTACCCGTGGACCTCGTGACCGCTCCCCCGGCGCCACGTCACGAGCCAGACGCCCGGTTCGGCGTCGTCGTGGTGCGCGGCGAGCCAGGACCGCCACCGCTCCGGGTCCTGCGCGTGGAACGCCGGCCTGTCCTGGTAGCTCGTGAGTCGTTCGCCGTCCTGGTCGCCGTCCATGCCGCTCGTGCCTCCTGCTCGGTCCTTCTGGGACGGTAGCGGTCAGCAGACCGGTACGGCCACCTCCTGCGTCTGCGTCCGTGTCTCCTGCCCGGCGTCGGCGGTCACGGACACGGGCACGTCGCCCGCGACGTCGCGCACCTTGAACGACTGGTACGCGCTCGCGCCCGCCGCGACGGCGTCGAACGTGCGCGACCCGGCGCCCGTGTCGAGCACCACGCGCACCGCGCCGTCCGACACGTTGAGCGCGCGGACCGCGACGTACGGTTCGCCGGCGAGGCACCGACCGGAGGCCTGGACCTCGACCAGCGGGTCGGTGGGGGTCGTGGGATCGCCCACGACCTCGCCGTCCACGGTGAGCGTGCCGTCGTCGTTCACGCTGACGTCTGCGGCCATCGCCGCGGCGAGGTCGATCCGCTGCCACTCCCCCGGGCCCTCGACGTCGAGCGCGTAGCCCGAGTCGATCGACGTCGAGGCGAGGACGAGGCGACGCTGGTCGCCGGTGAGGTCGGGGAAGGTCGTGCGCAGGAGGTCCTCGGCGCCGTCGGGCACCTCGACCTCGCGCCCGGTGTCCCCGACGAGCGGGAAGCCGTACGTCATGCGACCGGCGTACACGTCGAGCGCCTCGTCGGTCGGCAGGTACTGCTCCTGTCCGGCCACGCAGGCCGCGAGGACGTCGCCGCACCCGTCCTCGAGGACCCTGACGAGCTCGGCGCGCGCCTGCTCGAGGAGGTCGCGGAACTCGGGGTCGGACCAGCGCAGCTGCGCGATGTTCTGCCCGGTCATACGGCCGCCCATGACGTCGAGCGGGTAGTGGAACCCGAGGACGAGGCGGTTGTCGCCGTACTCGGACGCGCGGGCGAGGATCTGCGGGCCGAGCTCGGGCAGGAGCGTCGCGAGGACGGTCCCCTGCGAGTAGCCGTGGTTGGTGTGCCCGCTCGGGAAGGAGCCGTTGTTCCGCAGGCCCTCGTAGCTTCCGGACGAGTCGAACGGATTGACGTGACCGCCGTCGGCCGTGAAGCCGAGCCGGACGAACGGACGCTTGTAGCTGTAGGCCGCCTTCGCGGGCTCGTGGTTGCCCACGGACTCCTCGACGCGCCCCGCGAGCAGGGCCTTCGTCTTGGGCAGCTCGCCGGCGTCCAGCGCGGTGCGGTAGATCGGCCCGAGCTGGCTGCCGAGCCCGTCCGCCATCGTCACGTACGGCGAGCCGGCGCCGTCCGTCAGGGCGCGCCGCACCTGGGCGTCACCTGCCGAGTAGGCGTTGTTGCGCGCGAGCGAGCCGAGGTCGTTCGCGCTCGTCGGCTCGCCCGGCTCGTTGGGCGACAAGACCTCGGGGTGGTTCTCCCGCAGGTCGTCGAACCCGCGCAGCATCCACGTGAACCAGTCGCCGCCGCCCGGGGCGTCAGGCGTGGAGTCGGACGCGTACTCGCGGTCGAGGACGTCGGACGGGAAGGGCATCGACGGGTTGTCGGTCGTCGCGAGGTCGAGCGCGAAGAAGACGTCCGAGCTGGTCTCGTTGCACTGGTGGATCTCGACGGCGATCGTGTTCTCGCCCGCGACCAGCAGCCCCGCCGGGATCATGACGGCCGTGCGCAACGGCGCGGTCGCCCCCGCCCTGTCCTGGTACTGCAGGTTCCGCGTGATCATCGAGTCGCCCCACCCGGAGACCCGCTCGCCGTTGACGTAGACCGTCGCCGCGTCGTCGTACACGAGCGTCCCGGCGAGGCCGGTGGCCCCGTCGAGCGCCGCCGCGTCGAGTGTGACCGTGGTGCGGAAGAAGTACGCCGGCACGACCTTCTTGGGTGCCTGCGTGATCCAGTAGCCCAGCAGCGTCTCGATGGTGTTGCCGCCGCCGATGCCCGACGCCGTGCCGTTGACCGCGCCGAAGCCCGGGGTCCCGGTGTTCCAGGCCGCGTCGTCGAAGCCCGGGTCGGTCCAGGCGGTGCGGTCGCTCAGACCTGCCGCAGGGTCGGTGTTGTCGTCGAGGTAGCGCCAGGTGGTGTCCGTGCCGACCACTGCGGTCGGGGTGAACCCCTCGTCCGCGCGTGCACCGGGCGCCTGCAGCGCTCCCACGAGGAGGAGCGCGAGCGTGGTGAGCGCGGCGAGCGTCGCGACGACCGGCCTCCGCCGGTCGATCGGCGCGGCAGCGTCGCCGCGCCCTCGGAACATCGTCGTCCCTGTCATGTCGTCCCCTTCGAGTCGTCGTGCGTGTTCCTACCTGTCGTGACGTTCGACGGGCCCGCGCCACGGCGGCGTCGCGAACGACGCCGCCGTGAGGCGGGCCCGTCAGGTCAGGAGCAGCGGGGAACCGTGACGGTCTGCTCGACCGTCTGCTCCCCGTCGGCTCCTGCCGCGGTCACGGTGACCTCGATGTCACCGGTGACCGAGCGCGCTGCGAACGACTGGTACGCGTTCGCGCCAGCCTTCACGGCCTCGTACGACCGCGAGCCCAGCTCGCTCGACAGCTCGATCGCCACCGGCCCGTCCGAGACGTTCGTCGCCCGGATGCCGACGTAGGGCTTGCCGGCGAGGCAGCGCGCGCTGACCTCGACGGAGACCAGCTCCACTTCCTCCTCGACCGGCACGAGCTGCCCGGCCGCGAGCGCCAGACGACGCGCCTGGTCGTCGACCTGCTCCTGGGTGGCGTCGCCCGCCTCCAGCAGCGCGCGCGCCGCGTCGAGCTCCCGCACGAACACGCCGAAGTCGATGCGACCGTACCGATCGCCCTCGCCCTCGAGGTGTTCGACGTCGGCGACCGCCGCCGCCAGCGCGGCGGTGTCCGTCTCCGGGACCTCCACGTCGTAGGCGTCGGTGAAGAAGGTCATGCTGTCGAGGTTCGCGACGTACGGGTGGTTCGCGTACGCCTGCGTCGACAGGCGCACGAACACCTCGTGGGAGCCGCGCACCGGGCTGGGCAGGTCGATCGTCGCGACGCCGTCGGTCGTCCAGCTCGAGCCCGTCGTGGGCAACGGCACCGTGGCGAACGGCTCGCCCGGGTTCTGGGGATCGAACTCGTCGAGGTACACCGAGAGCGCCGAGGCGTTGCCGGAGCGACCGGAGTTGTGCACGTAGTGCACCGACAGCTGGTCGAGCGCCGCCGACCCGAGGTCGATCTCCCCGTACGCGAGCCAGTCGCCGTCGGCGGTGCCACCGACGTTGGTGACCGGGCCGCTCGACCACGTGGAGCTCTCGTTCTTGAGCCCGCCACCGGAGTTCTCGGTCCAGTCCTCCGACTCGACGAGGACGTCGGTGGGCCCGCCCGGTGCGAACGTCATGCTGTCGAGGTTGGCGACGTACGGGTGCGCGGCGTCCGGCGTGGTCATCAGACGGACGAACACCTCGTGCGTCCCCGAGACGGTCTCGGGCAGGGCGACGGTCGCGGTACCGTCCGTCGTCCAGCTCGAGCCGGTCGTCGCGAGCGGCACGCGGGCGAACGGCTCGCCCGGGTTCTCCGGGTCGAACTCGTCGAGGTAGACCTCGAGCGCCGAGTCCGTCCCGCACCGGCCGGAGTTGTGCACGTAGTGCACGGACAGCTCACCGAGCGGAAGGTCACCGAGGTCGACCTGCCCGTAGGCGAGCCAGTCGCCGTCCGCGGTGCCGCCGACGTTGGTGACCGGGCCGCTCGACCACGTGGACGACTCCTTCTTGAGCCCGCCACCGGAGTTCTCGGTCCAGTCCTCCGACTCGACCGTGACCGCGGCAGAGGCGCCCGGGTCCGGGTTCTGCGCCGGGTCGTCCTCGCTGAAGCGGAACAGGTCGAAGTTGCCGACCCAGCTCCGACCGTCCGGGGCGAGGAACTCGAACGTCACCGCGCCCGCGTCGGCCAGCGCCTGCGCGTCGTCCAGCTCGGTCGTGACCTCCTGGTAGTTCCCCCAGCCACCCGTGCCGGGCAGGTCGACGGTCGCGACGACCGGACCGTCGACGTCGCCAGCGTGCACGACGACGGTGCTCGGCTCCTCACCGGACCCGAAGCTCGTCGCGTAGTCCACCGTCACGTACCCGGGGAGGGCGTCGCCGTCGAACGTCATGTCCTGGTACTGGATCCACGACCCCGACCGCACACCGCCCAGGTTGCCGGACGAGCTGTTCGCCTCGTTCGACAGCTCGCCGCCGGACCAGCCCTCGGACCTCTCGCCCTCCAGGACCCGGTATCCGCCACCGGTGATGTCGAGCCTGTCGATCGCGGCCGACAGGCGGTCCGTGGCGAACCGCAGGTCGACGCTCGACGACGCGTCGTCCGCGAGCAGGTCCTGCGCACGGTCGAGCGCGGCCGTCAGACGCGCGAACGACACCGAGGAGTAGTTCCCCTTGCGCACGGCGGCGGCGTCCTTCACGAGGTCGGCGAGGTCGGCGCGCTCGGCACCGGCGACCGACAGCCGCAGGGGCGAGCGCAGCGAGACGCCCTGGCCGCTCAGCGCCTTCGCGGCGACACCGTCCGCGAGGGCCGCGTCGCCGAGGCGGACGTGGAAGCGGGCCTCCTCGGCAGCCGTGCCGGCGAGGGCGACGGTGAGCGTCGTCGGGGACACGACGGTGACGGTCGCGTCCACGCCCGCCGGAAGGCCCTCGACGCTCGCGTCGCCCTCCTCGACGAGCTCGGTGCCAGGCTCGGCCGCGAGGGCCGCGCCGCCACCGAGGGTGAGGGTCACGGAGGCGTCGACGTCGCCGTCCGCGGCGGCCTGCACCGTGGCCGGGTCCGCGGACACCGGGTAGGCGTCGGAGTCCGGGCCCTCGGCTGCCGTGCTCGCCGAGTAGGCGGGCTCGGTGTCGGTGCCCCAGTCGCTGGGCTCCTCGCCCATGGCGAACGTGAGGTCGCCGTCGCCCACGACCGTGGCGTAGTCGACGAAGGTGTTGTCGAGGTCGGCGCCGTCGAGCGTGGCCGACTGGATGTAGAAGGCGTCCTCCGACACGCCCTGCGCGGTCACGCGGAACGCCGTGCCGTCGTCGTGGCGGATGGTCGCCGTGTCGAAGATCGGCGAGCCGATCTGGTACTCGTCCGAGCCTGCTGTCACGGGGAACAGGCCGATCGCCGCGCCGACGAACATCGTGGACATGGTGCCCGCGTCGTTGTCCATCGTCGCGAGCATGCCCCGCGGGTCGAGCTGGTAGACCTTCGTCCTGATCGGCGGCGTGAACTCGCCGCCGCCGCTCGGGAAGAAGCTCGTGGAGCCGGTGCCGATGTACCGGTTCCAGGTCTCCTTCGTGTAGATCGCGCGCGTCCACTTCTGCGTCAGCGCGGGCTCACCCACGTAGTTGAAGAGGTACGGGGCCTGGAGGTCGATCTCGTTCGCGTTCGAGTGCAGCATCCTCGAGCCGTCGTCGACGGCCGAGTCCTCGCCGAACATGTGCCGCATCGCGAGGCGTGCCGCCTCGGTGCCGCCCATCGCGTCCATCAGGCCGGCCATGTCGTAGGCGTCGTACCAGTTGTACTGCCACAGCGTGCCCTGGTAGAGGCCCGCGGTCTCGAACTTCTCGAGGTTCGCGCTCTGCCAGGAGCCGTCCGCCGCTCGCGGCATGAGCACGCCGACCTCGGTGCCGTCGCCGGCCGTCCACGCGCCGGGCTTGATGAGGTTCTCGATCGGCAGTGCGGCCTGCTCACGCAGCTCCTGCGCGTCGTCCGTGAGGCCCAGCTCGTCGGCGACGAGCGACAGGCCCCACTGGTCGTAGCCCAGCTGGACCGAGGATCCCGGGTTCCCGGGGATGTAGCCGCGCTCGCGGTCCGCGTCGCTGTACCCGCCCACGAGGCGCTGGAGTGCCGGGTACGCCTCGTCGAGGCGGTCGAAGCCGGTGTAGCCCTTGCCGAGCGCGTCGGCGATCACCACGGACGACCGCTCCCACCGCACCGTCGGGACGGTGTGCAGGAGCTTGCCGATACCGCTGCCGGAGCCCTCGGCCTCCGCGTCCGCGTACAGGTAGATCAGGGACTGCACCATGTCGCGGTACGTCTCGGGATCGATGTACGCGATGACCGAGAACTTGCGGAAGTCGTCCCACGTGGTCCACGAGTCGTAGTACGTGAAGCCCTGTGCGCGGTGGACGACGCCGTCGACACCCCGGTACGTGCCCGAGGTGCTCGTGGCGTTCATCGGCATCGCGAACATCCGGTACAGGTGCGTGTAGAAGAGCTTCTTCAGGTCACCCGTCGGGTCGGTCGCGACCGAGGCCGAGACCTCGACCTTGCCGAGCTGCGCGTTCCACTCGGCACGCGTGCGGTCCCGGACCTCGTCGAACCCGAGGTCGCCGAGCTCGTTCGCCTGGTCGACCTTCGCCTGCGCGGCGCTCACCGGGGAGATCGTCACCTCGAGCCCGACGTCGTCCGCATCGTCCGCGTCGAACGTGAGGATCGCGCCGGTGTCCGTGCCGTCCTGGGCGCTCGCGTCGGTCAGCGCCTTGTCGTCGCCCCAGGTCTGGACCCGGGCGACGGGCTGCGTCGTCGTCGCGTAGTAGTACATCTGGTAGTCGGCGTTGTAGAAGTGGCCGGTGAAGCTCCCGCTGATCGCGGTGCGGCCGTCCTGGAGCGTCGAGACGTCGAGAGACGACGCGATGCGGCTCGTGTTGTTCGTCGACAGGTCGAGGACCAGGCTCGGCGTCGAACCGTCGGGGAAGTCGTACCGGTGCACGCCCGAGCGCGTCGTCGCCGCCACCTCGGCGTCGATCGTGCCGCTCGCGGCCTTGATCGCCCCGTCGGTGCCCGCGATGTTGCCCAGCCCGACGGAGTAGTAGCCCGGGCCGGCGTCCTCGTCGTCGTGGGAGAACGTGTGCGCGTACGTGCTCGTGTCCGGGCGCGCGGTGTAGGAGCCCGACGTGGGGACGACCAGGATGTCACCACCGGCACCGGACCCGCCGACCGCGTCGAGGTTCGTGTGCGTGAACCCCGAGATCTGCGGCTGCGCGTAGTCGTAGCCGGTGTTGTTGCGTCCAGGCATCGTGCGCGGGTTGACCTTCGCCAGGCCGTTCGGCGCCTGCGCGGCCGGCATGTCGTTGCCGAAGTCGCCCTCCGTGCCGACGAACACGTCGACGAGAGAGGCGAGGTCCTGGTCCTCGGCCGTGGTCGTCGGCGCCTCGGGCGCCGCTGAGGCCGCAGGCGCGAGCCCGACGACCGCGAGCGCGGCCGCGAGGGTCCCGGCGACGAGCCCGCCGCCACGCAGGCGTCGGGTCCCGGTAGAGATGTGGTTCATGTCGTCCTCGTGCTCGGTGGGTGCTGATCGTGCGGGTCGTGCTGGTCGCGCTCCGTCACGGCGACCTTGCCAGCGTCGGGTGACGAGCAGGTGATCCCTGCGTGGACGGCACGGACCGGACGTGACGGTGCGGGCCGGTCGGCCCGCACCGTCATGGGTGAATCAGGAGCAGCTCGCCCCGTCGTAGGCGGCCGTGACCTGCTGGGGCTCGGCCCCGTCTGCGGTCACCGTGACGGTCACCTCGCCCGCCGCGACCTCCGTCGCCCGCGCGGCGAACGACTGGTAGGCGCTCTTGCCCGGCTCGACCTGCGCGAACGACCTGGCACCGTAGGCCGTGGCCAGGTCGATGGCGGCGGTCTCCTCGCCCGTGTTCGTCGCCCGCACGGCCACGAAGGCCTTGCCGGCCAGGCAGCGCGCCTGCGCGGTCACCTCGACCTGCGGCGCAGGCTCCGCACCCGTCGCGTCGGTCGCGATCGCGAACACGTGCAGCTGCTTGTCCCTGGGCAGCGTGATCGACGTGAGTGCCTTGCCCTCGGGGATCGCGATCGGCGACGTGGCGTAGAGGCCGCACCCGATGTTCTGGGTGCCCGTGCCGTCACCGCGTGCGCCCGCCTTGGCGACGAGGATGTTGTCCTTCTCCGGGGAGCCGGTGCACCAGTCGCTCAGGCGCGCGGAGGCCGTGGACGTCGTGCCGTCCGCGTACCCGAGCACCAGGTCGCCGCCGTGGGTGCCGTTCGTGGCGGTCCCCACCACCGAGACGTGACGCGCGGAGCGCAGCTCCTCGGGGACCTCCAGGACCTGGCCGTTCGCCAGGGTGTTGTCCGGCTCGCCCGCGGCGGGAGCGCCGAGGGTGTAGGTCAGGTCCGTCCCGGGCACGGTGAGCTCCAGGCCCTGCACGGCACCCGCGTCCGCGAGCGCTCCGCGCAGCAGGTAGTAGCCGAGGCCGTCGAGGTCCGCGTTGCCCACGCCCTCGTCGCCGATGCCGACGTTGTCGAACGTCTCCGCGATCCACGACTCGCCCGAGACCACGACCTTCACCTCACGGGTGGTCTCGATCCCGGCGTCGTCACGCACGACGAGCTGCACGGTGTGCAGACCCGGCTCGGCGTCCGCAGGTGCGGCGAGCGTGATCGTGCCCTCGACCGTCGCCGGGAGGCCGTCGGACACCGCGGTCCAGTCCGCGAGGTCCGTGGTGGCCTGGACGGCGTCGTCGGACGACACCTCGAGCGTGCCCTCCTTGGTGCCCTCGCCCTGGGCGACGACCTGGACCGACATCTGCGTCTCGCCACCCGGTGCGACGACCGGCTGGCGCGGCGAGGCACCCACGAACAGGCGCTCCGCGGTCCCGTCCGCGGGCACGACAGCGCCCGGGGACGCGGCCGGGTCGGTGGCCCAGTCGGACGGCTCGGAGCCGACGGTCACGTCGAGCGTGCCGGCCGAGGTGAGCTCGTCACCGGTGACCCACGCGCGGTCGAGGTCGTCGCCACCGAGCGAGACCGACTGCGTGTAGTGCGTGTCGGAGGAGACGCCGTCCGCGGTGACGTGCAGCGTGTCGGTGCCGAAGACGTCCGGGTCGAGCGTGATCGTCACGTCGTCGAACAGCGGCGTCGTCAGACCCCACATGTCGGTACCCGGGACGATCGGGTACACCCCGAGCGAGGACAGGACGTGCCACGCCGACATGGTGCCGAGGTCGTCGTTGCCGGTCACGCCGTCAGGGCCGTCGGTGAAGAGCGTCGACGCAGCGCGCACGACGTCCGTCGTCTTCCACGGCTGCCCCGTCCACAGGTACGTGTACGGCGCGTGCAGGTTCGGCTCGTTGTTCGGGTTGTAGGTCTTCCAGCCGTAGTAGTCGTACGTGCCGTTGACCCAGACCTCGCTCGCGACGTGCGCCGGGTCCTCGAGGAGCTGGTCGTAGGCGAAGAAGTCGTCCAGACGGTCGTCCGCGGCCTCCACCCCGCCCATGAGGTCGAACAGGCCCGGGAAGTCCTGCGGCGCGAGCCACTGGTACTGCACGGCCGTGCCCTCGTGGAACCCGTCGGACTGCGCCGGGTCGGGGTCTCCCACGAAGAACCCGTCGGCGTTGCGGGCCCGGAAGTTGCCGGTGCGCGGGTCGAACACGTTGCGGAAGCTCTGGCCGCGTGCCGCGTAGCGGTCCGCGTCCTCGTCGTGGCCGAGACCACGGGCCATCGTCGAGAGCATCGCGTCGGACAGCGCGTACTCCATGGTCGCGCCTCCGCCGTGCTGCAGGTCGTAGTCGCCCGGGTCTCCGCGACGCGACGGCTCGTGCGGGACGAACCCGTCGCGGATGTACTCGACGTTGCCCGCCCGCCCGTTGTCCGGCGAGTCGGCCGGCGGCACCCCATCGGCGTTCTGCTGCAGGACCGCGTACGCCTCGTCCTCGTGACCGGCCAGCAGCCCCTGCTTCCAGGCGCTGACGAGGAACACCGTGCCCGGGTCACCGGTCATGATGTTCGTCTCGACCGTGCCGTAGCCCCAACGGGGGAGCCAGCCGTTCTGCTCGCCCTGCCGCACGAGCGACAGCGCCATGTCCGCGGACTCCTGCGGAGCCAGCAGGTACAGCAGCTGCTGCTGCGTCCGGTAGGTGTCCCACAGCGAGTAGTTCTGGTAGTACGTGCCCGGCTCGCCCTCGACGCCAGCGGTGTGGACCTCCTGGTCCCAGCCGCGGTAGCGCCCGTCGACGTCCGAGCCGACGTTCGGCGCGAGGAAGCTGCGGTAGAGCGAGGAGTAGAACGTCCGCAGGTCGTCCTCGGCTCCGTCGGCCACCTGGACGAGGCCGAGGCGCTCCTCCCAGGCCCCGCGCGCGGCGTCGTGCAGGTCGTCGAACGTGCCCGTCTCCGCGGCGAGGTTCGCCGCGGCACCGTCGGGGCCGACGTAGCTCATCGCGGTGACGGCCTCGACGTCGAGGTCGCCGCCCGTGGTGTCGAACGTGACGTACGCGCCGCGACGACCCTCGCCGCCGGTCGACTCGTCGGACCCCGCGGTGACGGTGTCACCGTCCCACGTGCCGTGGGCGGTGAAGGGGCGGTCGAACGTCGTACGGGTCCAGATGGTCTGCGGCTCGGTGTCCTGACAGAACCCGCGCACGGTGATCTCGGTCTCGACCGTGTGGTCGTCGACGACGTGGACGGTCGATCCGGTGACCCGGTTGAGCGCCTGGCCGGCGTTGAGCAGGACGTTGGCCTGCTCGGTCTCGGGGAACGTGTAGCGCTGGACACCGGCGTGCTCGGTCGCGGTGAGCTCGGCGTCGATCGTGCCGTCGTCGCCCTGGAGACCGACGCGGTAGTAGCCGGGCGAGGCGTCCTCGTCGTCGTGCGAGAACCCGAGCTCGTACTGCGCGTAGTCGGTCGACGTGATGTCACCGGTCGTCGGCAGGACGGGGAGCGGGCCGCCGAGGCCGCAGCCGACGCCGGAGAGGTGCACGAGCGAGAAGCCGCGCACGGCCGTGCGGTCGTAGTCGTAGCCGACGTTGTGCCCGTTGTCGGGTGAGAGCTGGACCATGCCGAACGGCACGGCTGCGCCCGGGTACGTGTTCCCGTCGTCCTTGGTGCCGATGAACGGGTTCACGTAGTCGACCAGCGGGCCCTCGACGGCGGCAGCGGCGGCGTCGGACTCCGTCGCTGCCGGGTCGGAGGGGGCCGCCGTCGCCGAGGTGGCCAGCCCGGGGACGGTCAAGCCGACGATCGTGAGCGCGGCGACCGCCGCACCGACGGCGCGTCGCGGCGCTCTCGCGCCGGGTGGCTGTGCTCGATCGATCGACGTCCGTACGACGCTCTGTACCCGCATTCAGGTCACTCCTTCGTGCTCCACGACCTCGTGGGAATCGCCCGGGGGCCGGCGGCTGTGCCGACCACCGCTCACCCTGACATACGTTGACAGCGCTATCAAGCCCGCGACGGGTGGAATCTGAGCGAACCTGCGGGAGGCCGGACCTGAGAGACTCGGGGCGTGACCACCACGACCGGCCGGACCGCCACGCTGCTCGCCCACGTCCCCGCACCCACGGGCGCGGCCCCGGACCCGGACGCGCTGTACGAGGGGTTCACCACGTGGGCCACCGAGCAGGGTCTCGACCTCTACCCGCACCAGAGCGAGGCCCTCATCGAGCTGGTCTCCGGGTCCCACGTCGTCCTCGCCACACCCACCGGATCCGGGAAGTCGCTCGTCGCGATGGGCGCGCAGTTCGCGGCGCTCGCTGCGCACCGGTCCGGTCGCGGGGGCCGCACGTACTACACGGCGCCGCTCAAGGCCCTGGTGAGCGAGAAGTTCTTCGCGCTGGTCGCCGCGTTCGGGTCGAAGAACGTCGGCATGATGACGGGCGACTCCGCGGTCAACGCCGACGCCCCGATCATCTGCTGCACGGCCGAGATCCTCGCCAACCTCGCGCTGCGGCGCGGCGAGGCGGGCAGCGGGCCGATCGGTTCGACCGACACGGCCGAGGACGCCATCTCCCAGGTCGTCATGGACGAGTTCCACTTCTACGCCGACCCGCAGCGCGGCTGGGCCTGGCAGGTGCCGCTGCTCGAGCTCACCGGCACGCAGTTCCTGCTGATGTCCGCGACGCTCGGCGACACGACCCGGTTCGTCGACGAGCTCACCGAGCGCACCGGACGGCCCGTCGCCGAGGTCACCACGGCCGAGCGCCCCGTCCCGCTGACGTTCTCCTACGTCGTCGAGCCGCTGACCGAGGTCATCGACGAGCTCGTCACGACCCACCGCGCGCCCGTGTACGTCGTGCACTTCACGCAGAAGGACGCGGTCGAGCGCGCGCAGTCGCTGCTGTCGACGACCATCGCCTCACGCACGGAGAAGGACGCCATCGCCACCGAGCTCGGCGACTTCCGGTTCGGCACCGGGTTCGGCAAGACGCTCAGCAAGTTCCTGCGGCACGGCGTCGGCGTCCACCACGCGGGCATGCTGCCCAAGTACCGCCGCCTGGTCGAGCGCCTCACGCAGCGCGGGCTGCTCAAGGTCGTGTGCGGCACCGACACGCTCGGGGTCGGGATCAACGTGCCCATCCGCACCGTGCTCCTCACGTCCCTCGTGAAGTTCGACGGCGAGCGCATGCGCCACCTCACCGCGCGCGAGTTCCACCAGATCGCCGGGCGCGCCGGGCGCGCCGGCTACGACACCCTCGGCGAGGTGCTCGTCATGGCGCCCGAGCACGTCGTCGAGAACCGCAAGATGCTCGCCAAGGCCGGCGACGACCCGAAGAAGCTCAAGAAGATCGTCCGCAAGAAGGCCCCGCAGGGTTCCGTGAACTGGACCGACGCCACGTTCGAGCGCCTGCGTGACGCCGAGCCCGAGCCCCTGTCGAGCCACTTCCGCGTGACGCACGCGATGGTCCTCAACGTGCTCGCGCGCTCGCAGGGACACGGGCGGCCCGAACAGCAGGGCGGCCGCCACGACACCAACCCCCAGCGCGACCCCGTCGAGGCGATGCGGCACCTGCTGCTCGCCAACCACGACACCGAGGCCCAGCGGCGCGAGCACGTGCGCCAGACGTTCCGCATCTACCGCTCGCTGCGCGTCGCGGGGATCGTCGAGAGGGTCCGGGTCCCGGACTCCTCGCGCCCCGCCGGCTACCGGCCGAGCGTGCGCCTGACCGTCGACGTCCCGCGCGAGTTCGCGCTCAACCAGCCGCTGTCGCCGTTCGCGCTCGCCGCCCTCGACCTGCTCGACGTGGAGAGCCCGACCCACGCGCTCGACCTCGTCTCCGTCATCGAGGCCACGCTCGACGACCCACGCCAGGTGCTCTACGCCCAGCAGAACACCGCCAAGGGCGTGGCCGTCGCCGCGATGAAGGCCGAGGGGTACGAGTACGAGGAGCGCATGGCGCTGCTCGAGGAGATCACGTGGCCCAAGCCGCTCGAAGACCTCCTCGCACCGGCGTTCGCGACGTACAAGCAGTCCAACCCGTGGGTCGCCGATGCCGAGCTCTCCCCCAAGTCGGTCGTGCGCGACATGGTCGAGCGCGCCATGACGTTCGCCGAGTTCGTATCGGTCTACGGCCTGGAGCGCACCGAGGGCGTCGTCCTGCGGTACCTCGCGGACGCGTACCGCGCGCTGCGGCAGGTGGTCCCCGACGAGCACCGCACCGAGGACGTCCACGAGATCGTCGAGTGGCTGGGCGAGCTCGTCCGCGGCACCGACTCGTCGCTGCTGGACGAGTGGGAGCGCATGTCCCGGCCGGTGGACGACGACGCGGACGATCTCGTCGGCGACGGTCCGCTGGCGGGGACGGGCGAGGAGGCGCCCGCCCGGCCCGTGACGGGCAACGTCCGCGCGTTCCGACGGCTCGTGCGCAACGCGATGTTCCGCCGGGTCGAGCTCGCGGCGCGCGAGGACTACCGGACGCTGGCCTCGTTGGGCGACGGGTGGGACGCCGACGCGTGGGGCGATGCGCTCGACCCCCTGTTCGAGGCGCAGGGCGACGACGCGGTCGGCATCGGGCCCTCCGCCCGCGGGACCACGCTCTTCCAGGTCCTCGAGCCGGGGGCCGAGCTGCCCGCCGGCCACGAGGGTCCGACGTCGGCCCACGCGCCCGGCGGCGTCGTGCCCCCGGGGACGTGGCTGGTCCGGCAGGTGCTCGACGACCCGGCGGGCGACCACGACTGGGCGATCACCGCCACCGTCGACCTCGCCGCGAGCGACGAGGCGGGCGCGCCGGTGATCACGGTCCTCGCGGTCGGCCCGGTGTAGTCACGGCCCGACCGGCCGGTCGGCCGGCGGAGCTCACCCGACGGGCAGCAGGCCGTGCTCGCGGAAGACCTTCTTCGCGACGAGCGTGGCGTTCAGCGCACGCGGGAACCCGCAGTAGACCGCCGACTGGAGGAGCGCCTCGACGATCTCGGCCGGGGTGAGGCCCACGCCGAGCGCGGCGTTGACGTGGATCTCGAGCTCCGGCTCGCAGCCTCCGAGCGCGGTGAGCATGCCGAGCGTGACGAGCTGCCGGTCCCGGGGCACCAGGCCGGGCCTCGCGTAGATCTCGCCGTACGCCCACGCCGAGATCTGGTGCTCGAGCTCCGGGGAGACGTCGACGAGGGCGTCGACGACGGCGGCGCCGGACCCGCCGTCGATGGCGTCGAACAGCGCCCGGCCGTTCTCGTAGCGCTCCTTGCGGGTGGTGGCCTCGTCCATGGGTGTCCGCTCCTTCGTCCTGGTCCGTGGTCGGGACGAGAAGGGACCGCACGCGGGTCGTCGGCGCGCCCCGCGCGCACGGCGAGGCGTGCTCCCGTGTCCGCGCGGCCGCGTGCGGCCGCGACGTCCCCCTGCGTCACGTCGAGCAGGCTAGAGGGTGGGGCCCGGCCCCGTCGAGGCCCTCACGTGGACTGTGGATCGTCGCGGCGACGGTCCCGCCGCTCGGGCAGGTGTCGAAACCCCGCGGACTCGTACGTGGCGACACCAGCGACGTTGGAGCTCGCCGTGGCGACGAGCGCGCTCGACGCACCGAGCTCTCTGAGCGCGTGCGCCCCGGCCCGGGTGACCGCCCTGCCGTAGCCGTGACCACGGTGGTCGCGGTGCACACCCATGGGCTCGATCAGCCCCGGCCTGCCCGGTCCGGCCGTCCACACGCCCACGACCCCCACCGCTCTCCCCGCGTCGTCGTAGGCGACGAGGCACCGCGCGTCGACGTGGAGCGGGCCGGACGCCATCGTGTGCCAGCGTTCGGGCGCGGGCACCGCGGTGCCGAACGACGAGTGGAGCACCTCGGCCCAGTCCCCGGCACGGTCGGGCCCAACGGCCTCCACCCGGATGCCGGGGTCCTCGACCGGTGCGGCCAGGTCGCGCCGCAGCAGCGCCCACGGGTCGTCGGCGTACCAGCCGGCATCGCCCAGCAGGTCGCCGACCAGCGCCCCCACCGGGGACTCGACCGTGGCCTCACCGGAGCCCAGGACCCCGCGCTCGGGTCGCGCCGCGTCGTCGGCGAGCCGCTGCGCGAGCTCCTCGTCCCGGTGGACCTCCGGCGCGATCCCCAGCCGCAGCAAGTCAGGACCGTCCAACAGCCCGACGGCGACGAGACGCCCGTCCCGACGCCACGTCCGCAGCGCCGCCACGGTCTCCTGCCCGCCCAGGCGCCAGTGCCACCCCACGTCCCCGGGGTGCAACTGCAGCGGCGCGTCGTCGTCCTGCCAGGTCCGCAGCTCGCCCAGCACCTCGGCGAGGTCGTCCGCTGCCGGCACGTCCGTCACGATCGTCACGCCACGAGCACACACCAGCGACGGGTCGACGTGCACGCGAATATTCCGGGCCCTGACGTCCGCGACGCCTCCCGCGCCGTTCAGGCCTGGGGCCGCAGGTCCAGGCGCATGACCCGGCGACGCGTCGTGGGCCGTGCGACCTCCTCCATCCCGGCGGCGCGGAACGCCTGGACGCTGCCCACCGAGTTCTCACCCCAGGTGATCGGCGCCCCCGACGGGTCGAGGATCGGGTATCCCTCGACGGCGAGGGCCCCGCGGTCCCGCGCGAAGGCGACCGCCGCGCGCGCGAGGTCGTACGTCAGGCCCCGGCCACGAAACCCCGCCCGGACCGTGAAGCACGCGACCGACCACACCTCGCCGTCGTCCTTGTCCTGCGGGCTGCCCTCCGGACGGCCCTTCCACGGCACCGGGCTCCCCCGCAGGCGCCGGAACGTGGGCCGCGGCCCGACCGCGACATAGCCGGCGGGCTCGCCATCGACGTAGACCACGAGGCCGCTCGTCTCCGGTGCGTCCGGGTCGCCACAGCTCGTCTGCTCGTGCAGGAGGCGGGCCCGCTCCTCCGGCGGCGTCCGGTACCAGACCCGGTCGCCGAGGACCTGCCGCTGGCAGAAGCACACCGCGGGGTACCCGCGGTCGCCGAAGACGGCCTCCAGGTCTTCCCACGTCGCCTCGTTCGCCGGCCGCACGTCGACCACCCCGCTCGCGCCCCGCAGCGCCTGCCTCGACGTCGTCACCCATCCGACGCTACGCCGCCCCGCCCACACGCGTGCTGGGGCAGAATCATGTCGTGGCCAAGAAGTCGACGTCGTCCCACGCCGGTACGCCCGCCGTCGTGCTCCTCGAGCGCGAGGGGGTCGCGCACACGCTGCACCCGTACGAGCACGACCCCACGAGCGACCTGAGCTACGGCCTGGAGGCCGCGGCGGCGATCGGCGTCCCGGCGGAGCGGGTCCTCAAGACGCTCCTCGCGGTGGTCGACGGCGGCCCGCTCGTCGTCGGGATCGTGCCCGTCGACCGACAGCTCGACCTCAAGGCGCTCGCGAGAGCGGCGGGCGGCAAGAAGGCGACCATGGCCGAGCCCGCGGCGGCCGAGCGGGCGACCGGCTACGTCGTCGGCGGCATCTCCCCGCTCGGCCAGAAGCAGCGACACCGGACCGTGCTCGACGAGAGCGCCCTCGGGTTCGACGTCGTGTACGTCTCCGGCGGGCGGCGCGGCCTCGACGTCGGACTCGCCCCGTCGGACCTCGTCCGCCTCACGGGCGCGACCACCGCCCCCCTTGCGAGGTAGTACCCCGGTGCTCGCGAGACCGGGGTGCTACCTCGGCTGCTCGTAGGCCGTGTAGGGCGCATCCGTCGGGACGATGTCCTTGCCGAGGGGCAGCAGCGAGATCGGGATCATCTTGAGGTTCGCGATCCCCAACGGGATGCCGATGATCGAGACGAACAGCGGGATCGCGGTGACCACGTGACCGATCGCGAGCCAGATCCCGGCGACGACCACCCAGATGACGTTCCCGATCGTCGACCAGGCACCCGACCGCGGCTTGTCCACGACCGTCCGCCCGAAAGGCCACAGCGCGTACCCGGCGATACGGAACGACGCGATGCCGAACGGGATGGTGACGATGAGCACGCAGCAGACGATGCCCGCCGCGACGTAGCCGAGCGCGAGCCAGAAGCCCGCGAACACGAGCCAGATGATGTTGAGCAGCGTCTTCACCGTCCCATGATCCCCCGTCCGTGGCTCCCGCGGGATCGGGGAACCCCCTGACGCGCCCCTGACTGCCCGTCGGCCACGCGTGGCACGCAGGGCGCGCGACCTAGACTGGCCGCATGCCCGCCCCCTCCCCCGACGCGACCGCGCCGGTCGCGAGCCTGCGTGCCAACGTCCGCGCCGTGCGGGACCGCGTCGACGCCGCTGCCCGGGCCGCGGGGCGAGACCCCTCCGACGTGCGGCTGCTGGTCGCGACCAAGACGCAGCCTGCCGAGTCCGTGCGCGCCGTCGTCGATGCCGGGGTCGAGCTGGTCGGGGAGAACCGCGTGCAGGAACTGGTCGCGAAGGCGCCCGACCTCGCCGACCTCGTCGCGTCGGGCGCCGTCACCGTGCACATGATCGGTCACCTGCAGCGCAACAAGATCAACCAGGTCCTCACCACGGCGTCCACCGTGCAGACCGTCGACTCGGCAGACCTCGCCGACGCCCTCTCGGCGCGCTGCGTGCGGGACGGGGTGTCGCTCGACGTGATGGTCCAGGTCAACGTCTCGGGCGAGGCTGCCAAGTCCGGCGTGGTACCCGACGACGCACCGTCCCTCGCCCGGGACGTGGCAGCCCTGCCCGGGCTGCGGCTGACGGGCTTCATGACGATCGGGGCCCGCTCGACCGACGAGGCCGAGGTCCGGGCCGGGTTCGCGCGGCTGCGCGAGGTCCGCGACGCCGTCGTGCAGTCCGGGGACCCGCTGACGCGCGACGCGCGCGAGCTGTCGATGGGCATGAGCGGCGACCTCGAGCTCGCGGTCGCCGAGGGCGCCACGATCGTGCGCGTCGGGACCGCCGTCTTCGGGCCGCGACCGCCTCAGGGCTGACTCAGGGGACGCGCGCGGTCCACTCCGGCGTCGAGAACTTGGTCCGCGCGAGCTCGGCGGCCTGGGCCCGCTCGTCCGGCGTGACCGCGCCGTCGACGGTCCGGTAGCGCGCGCGGAAGTGCGCCGTGAACGCCTCGATGACGTCCTCGCGCGCCATCCCGGTCTGCGAGCGCACCGGGTCGACGCGCTTGTTCGCGCTCTTCGTGCCCTTGTCCGAGAGCTTCTCCCGGCCGATGCGCAGCACCTCGGTCATCTTGTCCGCGTCGATGTCGTAGGCCATCGTCACGTGGTGGAGCACCGCTCCCCCGCGCAGGCGCTTCTGGGCCGCCCCCGCGATCTTGCCCGCGGGCGACGCGATGTCGTTGAGCGGCTTGTACGTCGCCTGGACGCCGAGGTCGGCGAGCGCGCCCAGCACCCAGTCGTCGAGGAACGCGTACGACCGCTCGAAGCTCAGCCCTTCGACGAGGGACGCGGGCACGTAGAGGGAGTACGTGATCGTGTTGCCTGGCTCGACGAACATCGCGCCGCCGCCCGAGATCCGGCGGACCACCGTCACACCGTGCCGCTCCGCGCCCTCGAGGTCGACCTCGTTGCGCAGCGACTGGAACGACCCGATGATCACCGCGGGCGACGCCCACTCCCAGATGCGCAGGGTCGGGCCGCGTCGTCCCGCGTCGAGCTCCTCGGTCAGGACCTGGTCGAGCGCGAGGTGCATCGCCGGGTCCTCGGGACCCTCATGGATCACCTCGAACTCGTGGTCGTGCCAGCCCGTCGCGTGACCCAGCGCGCGGCGGACCGCGATCGCCACGGCGTCGGGCGAGAACCCGATCATCGTCACGTCGTCGTCCAGGGCGCCCTGGACCGCGCTCGCGAGCTGCGCGACGTTCGCCGTCTCCGGCATCCCGGTCAGCGCGCCGTCGATGTCCTCGAGCGCGTCGTCGGGCTCGAGGAAGAAGTCCCCGCTCACCGCGACACGGGCGAGCCTGCCGTCCTCCACCTCGACGTCGACCGCCACGAGCTTGCCACCGGGAACCTTGTACTCACCACGCACCCGCCCAGCCTAAGCCCGACGGCGGGCCCCAGGGGCCGCCGTCGGGCCGGGCGGGTGGGCCGGAGCGGGCGGGGTCGCGGGTCGTGGCGGGTCTGGCGGGAGCGGTCCGAGGAACGGGGACCGCGGATGGAAGACCCGCGACACCGCCCGCAGAGGCCCGGCAACAGAGGCCCGCCCGCAACGCCGTCAGCGGGGATCGACGCCCGCGTGGATGAGACCGAAGATCGCGGAGTCGGTGAGCGCCTCCCACGCCGCCTCGATGAGGTTCGGGCCGACGCCGACGGTCGACCAGGACGTCGACCCGTCCGTCGTCTCGATGAGCACGCGGGTGATCGCGTCGGTGCCCTGCTCGGTGTCGAGGATGCGGACCTTGAAGTCGATGAGCTCGAAGGCCTCGATCTCCGGGTACACCCGGGTGAGCGCGAGCCGCAGGGCGTGGTCGAGGGCGTTGACCGGGCCGTTGCCCTCGCCGGTGGAGACGATGCGCTCGCCGCGGGCGCGGAGCTTCACGGTCGCCTCGGCCGTGGCCTCCGTGCCGCGCGACCCGGCGCGCTCGACGATCGTGCGCCAGCTCTCGACCTTGAAGTACGGCGGCCGCTCGCCGGTGAGCTCCTCGCGGAGCAGCAGCTCGAACGACGCGTCGGCCGCCTCGTACGTGTACCCGTTCGCCTCGTCGTCCTTGACCCGGTTCGTCACGCGGGTGAGCAGCTCGCCCTGGCCCGACAGGTCGAACCCGAGCTCGCGGCCCTTGAGCTCGATCGACGCGCGCCCGGCCATGTCGGAGACGAGCATGCGGATGTCGTTCCCGACGACGGTCGGGTCGATGTGCTGGTAGAGGTCCGGGTCGACCTTGATCGCGCTCGCGTGCAGGCCGGCCTTGTGCGCGAACGCGCTCGCCCCGACGTACGGCTGACGCGCGTACGGGGAGATGTTCGTGATCTCGGAGACCGCGTGCGCGATGCGGGTCGCGTCCTGGAGCCCGTCGCCTGCGAGGGTGCGCAGCCCGTGCTTCAGCTGGAGGTTCGCGACGACCGTCAGCAGGTCGACGTTGCCCGTCCGCTCGCCGTACCCGTTGACGGTTCCCTGCACGTGCGCCGCGCCGGCCTCGACGGCGGCGAGCGTGTTCCCGACGGCGCAGCCCGAGTCGTTGTGGGCGTGCATCCCGAGCAGGCGGTCCCCCGGGTGCGCGTCCCGACCGTGCGCGAGCCCGACGGCGTCGCGCAGCTCGGCGACGATCTCGCCCACCCAGGTCGGGAGCATCCCGCCGTTCGTGTCGCACAGCGCCACGACCTCGGCACCCGCCTCGAACGCTGCCTGCACGGCGGCCCGGGTGAACGCCGGGTCGTGCCGGTAGCCGTCGAAGAAGTGCTCGGCGTCGAGGACGACGCGGCGCCCCTCGCCCGCGAGGAACGCCACCGTGTCGGTGATCATCGCGAGCCCTTCGTCGGGCGTCGTGCGCAGCGCACGCTCGACGTGGCGCACGTCCGACTTGGCGACCAGCGTGACGACCGGGGCCTCGGAGTCGACCAGGGCACGCACCTGCGGGTCGTCCCACGCGCGCAGGCCCGCCTTGCGTGTCGCACCGAACGCGGCGAGCACCGCGTTCTTGAGGTCGAGCTCCTTCGCGGCGCGCCGGAAGAACTCGGTGTCCTTGGGCACGGCACCGGGCCAACCGCCCTCGATGAACCCGACGCCCAGGTCGTCGAGCAGCGGCGCGATGGCCAGCTTGTCGGCGACGGAGAGGTTCATGCCCTCCTGCTGCGCACCGTCGCGCAGGGTCGTGTCGTAGACGTGGAAGACCAGCGGGCTGCGAGGGCCGGTCACGGGGTTCGTCACCGAGGTCATGGTGCTTCGTCCTGCCGTTCGTCGGGTGGTGCTGCGATGGGTGCCTGGCCGTGCGTCGTGCGAGCGACGACGACGCTCCCCAGGATGCCGGGTCTGAGCCCTCGTGAGGCGTAGGGCCCGGCGTCCGGGTCGCCGAGCGGGGGTGGGCCCGGCAACAAAAAGACCCCCCGAGGGTGCGGGAGGTCTAGCGCGTCCGGTCGGTGCGTCCGGACGCGCTACTCGATAATGAGCTGGGAGGCGAGGTGTGTCACAGAGCACATGGTGCCACACGTTCCGACAGGATGGACAGGACGTCCGTCTCATGGGCGGCCGCAGGCCCGCCCGAGGACGTCGACCGGACGACCGAGGAGTGACGATGAGCGACCCGAACCCCGGAGGGTACGACCCGCAGCGCCCCGAGCCACGGCGGTACGGGCAACCGCCGGTACAGCCGCCTGCCATCCAGCCCACGCACGACCCCCAGGCGACGTTCCCCGAGCCGCAGCGGCCCGTCAGCCCCGCGGACCCGCGCCTCGCCGTCGAGGCGGGACGGTTCTGGGCCGGTGCCGCGGCCACGGCTGTCGTCGCAGCGCTGATCGGCCTGATCGGGGTCATCGTGTTCGAGCGGATCTTCGCGATCGAGCTCGTCCCGCCGCCCGACATCTTCGGGATCGACTCGCGGCAGGCGGCGTGGGCGATCGACGGAGCGATCCTCGCGCTGCTCGCGGCGGCCCTCCTGCACGGACTCATCCTCAGCACGCCCCGGCCGCGCGCGTTCTTCGGCTGGATCATGGCGCTGCTCATCGTCGTCATCGCGGTGCTGCCGTTCGCGTGGTCGACCGACACCCAGGCGGCAGCCCTCTCCGGGCTCATCAACCTGCTCATCGGGATCGCCGTGTGGTCGCTCCTCGCCGGGGTGGCCGGGCGCACCATCGTGCGGGCACCTGCCTGACGGGTCGACGGAACCCGATCCCGCATCGCCGCGCGACGCCGGCCGGTCAGGCGAGGCGACGCAGCCAGCCGTGCCGGTCCGCAGCGCGGCCGGTCTGGATGTCGGTGAGCTCGGTGCGGATCGCCATGGTGAGCTCCCCCGCTCCGCCGTCGGCGATGGTGTGGTCGAAGTCGGAGCCGGCGAGGCGCCCGATCGGCGTGATGACGGCGGCGGTCCCGCACGCGAACACCTCGGTCACCGACCCGTCCGCGATCCCGGCGAGCAGCTCGGTCAGGGGGATGCGACGCTCGACCACGTCGTGCCCGCGGTCGCCGAGGAGCTGGATGATCGACGAGCGCGTGACCCCCTCGAGGATCGAGCCGGAGAGCTCCGGCGTCTCGACCGACCCGTCGGCGCGCACGACGAACACGTTCATGCCGCCGAGCTCCTCCAGGAATGTCTGCGTGCCGGAGTCGAGGAAGCAGACCTGCTCGCAGCCGTTCTGCTGGGCGACGACCTGGGGCAGCAGGCTCGAGGCGTAGTTCCCTCCGCACTTGGCGGCTCCCGTGCCGCCGGCACCTGCGCGGCTGTACTCGCGGTCCACCCAGATCGAGACGGGCTGGACGCCGCCGGAGAAGTACGGACCGACGGGGGACGCGATGACGAGGTACTCGGCCTCGGCCGAGGGGCGCACGCCCAGGAACGCCTCGGAGGCGTACATGAACGGCCGCAGGTAGAGGCTCGCTTCCTCGCCCGTGGGCACCCAGTCGACGTCGGTGCGCACGAGCGCCGTGATCGACCCGAGGAAGTCGTCGACCGCGAGCGCCGGCAGTGCGAGCCGGTGGGCCGAGCGGGCGAACCGGGCCGCGTTCGCGTCGGGGCGGAACGTCCAGACCGTGCCGTCGTCGTGACGGTAGGCCTTCATCCCCTCGAAGATCTCCTGCGCGTAGTGCAGGACGGCGGTGGCCGGGTCGAGCTGCAGCGGGCCGTACTTCTCGATGCGACGGTCGATCCACCCATCGGTCGCGTTCCAGCTGATGCGCGCCATGTGGTCCGTGAAGACGGTGCCGAACTTCGGCGCGGCGAGCGCCGCCTCGCGCTCGGCCGCCGGGATCGGGGAGTCGCTGCGACGGACGTCGAACAGGGCGATGAGGTCGTCGTCCGCGGTGGACGGCACGTGCTGCGCTGCAAGCGGGGTGCTCATTGTGTGGCCTTTCACCTGGTGACCCGGTGCTCTCCGCCTAGTTTTCCACGACTCTCGCGGGACGACGACGTCGCACGGGTACGACGACGACGGCCCGGAGGGCGGGTCGGTGGGTGCCACCGGGCCGGAACGGGGGGATTCCGGACCTGGGGCGGGACGACCGAGGTGCGAGGCTGCGGCCCTGCCGGTGCCGGAGCACCGGGCGAGGGTCAGCCGGCGACGCGAGCGGCGAGCTCGCGGCCCACCTCGGCCGTCGAACGTACTCGGCCGCGCTCGGCTCCGCGCTCGAGCAGGTCGGCCGCGACGGCGGCCTCGACACGCGTGGCCTCGGCGGAGAGCCCGAGGTGGTCGAGGAGCAGCGCCACCGACAGCACCGTGGCGGTCGGGTCCGCCTTGCCCTGGCCCGCGATGTCGGGTGCGGAACCGTGCACGGGCTCGAACATCGACGGCGCCGTGCGGTCCGGGTTGATGTTGGCCGAGGCCGCGAGGCCGATGCCGCCGGTGATGGCCGCGGCCTGGTCGGTGAGGATGTCACCGAAGAGGTTGTCCGTGACGATCACGTCGAAGCGTGCGGGGTTCGTCGTGAGGAAGATCGTCGCCGCGTCCACGTGCAGGTAGTCGGTGGTCACGTCCGGGAAGTCGACGTTGACGGCCTCGACCGTGCGGCGCCACAGGTGGCCGGCGTGCACGAGGACGTTGTGCTTGTGGACGAGCGTGAGGTGCTGGCGCGGGCGGGCCTGGGCACGGGCGAACGCGTCACGCACGACGCGCTCGACGCCGAACGCCGTGTTCACGGACACCTCGGTCGCGATCTCGTGGGGCGTGCCGACGCGCAGGGCGCCACCGTTGCCGACGTACGGTCCCTCGGTGCCTTCGCGGACGACCACGAAGTCGATCTCGCCGGGGTTCGCGAGCGGCGAGGCGACGCCCGGGTAGAGCTTGCCCGGGCGCAGGTTCACGTAGTGGTCGAGCGCGAAGCGGAGCTTGAGGAGCAGGCCGCGCTCCAGGACGCCGGACGGGACGCTCGGGTCGCCGATCGCGCCGAGCAGGATCGCGTCGTGACCGCGGATCGCCTCGAGGTCGGCGTCCGTCAGCGTCTCGCCGGTCGCGTGCCAGCGGCGCGCACCCAGGTCGAACGGCGTCGTGGTGACCTTCACGTCCGAGCCTGCGACAGCGGCCTCGAGCACGGCCAGGCCCTGCTCGACGACCTCGGTCCCGATGCCGTCGCCGGCCACGACTGCCAGATCAATGGTGCGCGTCATGTTCCCGACCCTACGCCCGCGAACCACGCCTCGGGACGCCGGTCTCACTTCTCGGACGCACCGCGACGGGCGCGTCCGAGTTGCACGCGAAGGACCCGGTAAGGCACCATTAGTAAACTTTATTAAACCGAGGACGAGGATGCGTCGATGACCGTGCCGAGCGCACCCCGTGTCCCCGGGACCCCCGGGCTGCTGCGGACGATCAACGACCGCGCCGCACTCGAGCTGCTCCTCGACGAGGGGCCCATGACACGCTCGCAGATCGGTGACCGCACCGGTGTCTCGCGACCCACCGCCTCCCAGATGGTCGCACGCCTCGAGAGCTCCGGGCTCATCGAGCCGACGGGCGTCGTGCAGGGCTCCCGCGGCCCCCAGGCCGTGACGTACGCCGCGCGGACCGACGTCGTCGCCGGCCTCGCCCTCGACGTCCTGCCCACGGGCGTGCGCGCCGGCGTCGTGGACGCGCTCGGCCGGCCGCTCGGCGACACGTTCGTCGAGGCCGGCCCCGGGCGCAGCGCCCTCGACGACGTCCGGACGGCATGGCGCGACGCGTGCGCCGCCGCGGCGGTCCCCCGCGAACGTGTCGCCTGCGTGGTCCTCGGGCTGCAGGCGGCACCGGACCCCCGCAGCGGTGACCTCACGCTCGTCGGCGAGCTGCCCGGCTGGCCCCGGCGCGGGCTCCGCGCGCACCTCGAGAACGAGCTCGGCGTCACGTTCCGCATCGAGAACGACGTGAACCTCGCCGCCATCGCCGAGCGGGACGCGGGCCGTACCGACGCCACCTTCAGCCTGCTGTGGCTGGCCGAGGGCATCGGCCTCGGGTCGTGGGTCGACGGCCGGGTCCACCGTGGCACGGCCGGCGGCGCGGGTGAGATCGGGTACCTCCCCGTGGCGGCTGGACGCATCGACGACTCGGCCACCGCGCAGGACCTCGTCGGCGGTCTGCGGGTCGTCGAGGTGGCGACCCGCGTACAGGTGCCCGGGGTCACCGCGACCACTCCCTACGACGAGGTGGTCTCCGCCCTCGCCGAACACCGGTCGACCCCCGAGGTGGCCGCGTTCGTCGCGGACCTGGCGGCCCGCGTGGCGGTCGTCCTGCAGCCGGTGGTCGCGATCATGGAGCCCGACGCGGTGGTCATCGGGGGTCCCACCGGCGTCGCCGGCGGCGTCGCGCTCGCCGAGGCGACGGCACGGATCCTGCGCGACACCGAGCAGTCCACCGGATCGATCGTCACGAGCGCCGTACCCGAGCTCGCCGTCTTGCGGGGAGCCCGCTCGGTCGCCGCGCAGGAGGTGCGCGCGCTCCTGCTCGGCTCCGCAGGACGGCCGGACCACGCCCGGGTCGTCATGCCCACGGTCTCGGGGTAGCTCCTCTCACCTACCCCGACGGGTGGCGGCCGGACGGAACGTGGCACGGCCGGCCGCTACCCACCTCTCCCCCTGTCCAGGGGAGGCAGCCCGTCAGTGCGGGTACCGCAGCTCGAACCGCTCGCACACGACAGGCATGTCGTCCGGGACGTCGCGGCCCAGGACCCGTGCGAAGTACTGGCGGTGCCCCTCCCGCCACGACTCGAGGGAACCGTCGTCCTCGCCCTCGGCGAGCGCGAACGTGTCGTCGACCTGGTCGAACGGGACGACCTCGACCGACGTCGTCCGCACGAGCGCCCGCGGGTGCCCCGCGCCGTCGAGCAGGATCGACAGCTCGTCCTTCTCGGGGACGGGGGTGTCGTCGCCGTACTCCCACAGGGACGACGACGTCGCGGTCTTGGCCCCCGAGAGGACGGCTGCGAGCAACGTGTCGGCGAGCTCCGGGTTGTCACCGAACGACCAGGCCGGCGGGGGGACGCTCTCCCGGACACCGGTGCCGATCACGACGCCGATCCGGCCGATCCCGGCACTCGGCCGCGCAGCCTCCCAGAACTTCAGGATCTCGCCCGCCTGCTCGGGATTCTCGTCGGCGGCGGCGTGAGGACCGGGCGTGGCGTTCGTGGCGTCGTCGTCCATGTCGGCATCATGCCAGAGGACGCCGACGCCGACAGGCGGGCGGCGCGGTCGAGGACCGTGCCGCCCGCCCGTCAGGTGGTGCGCTGCCGCGCGAGGCGCGGCGGTCGGGTCAGCGCGCGGCGGACCCGTCGGTGTAGTCCGCGTCCTGCTGCTTCCACGCGAAGAGCGACCGCAGCTCCTTGCCGACCTTCTCGATCGGGTGCTGGGCGGCCTGCTCGCGCAGACGGTGGAACTCCGGCGCGCCGGCGTCCTGGTCGTCGATGAAGCGCTGGGCGAAGGCGCCCGACTGGATGTCCCCGAGGACGGCCTGCATGTTCTCCTTGACGCGTGCGTCGATGACGCGCGGGCCGGAGACGTAGTCGCCGTACTCGGCCGTGTCGGAGACCGACCAGCGCTGCTTGGCGATGCCGCCCTCCCACATGAGGTCGACGATGAGCTTGAGCTCGTGCAGGACCTCGAAGTACGCGATCTCCGGCTGGTAGCCCGCCTCGGAGAGAGTCTCGAAGCCGTACTGGACGAGCTGCGACACACCGCCGCACAGGACGGCCTGCTCGCCGAACAGGTCGGTCTCGGTCTCCTCGGTGAACGTCGTCTTGATGACGCCGGCGCGCGTGCCGCCGATCGCCTTCGCGTACGACAGCGCGATGTCCCAGGCCTGACCCGACGCGTCCTTCTCGACCGCGATGATGTCCGGGATGCCACGGCCCGCGACGAACTCGCGGCGCACCGTGTGACCCGGCGCCTTGGGAGCGACGAGGATCACGTCGACACCCTCAGGAGCCTCGATGTAACCGAAGCGGATGTTGAAGCCGTGCGCGAACGCGAGCGTCTTCCCGGCGGCGAGGTTCGGCTTGATCTCGTCGTTGTAGATCGAACGCTGGTGCTGGTCCGGCGCAAGGATCATGACCAGGTCGGCCCAGGACGCGGCCTCGGCGACGGTCTTCACCTCGAAGCCCTCGTCGGTCGCCTTCGCGATCGACTTCGAGCCCTCCTTGAGCGCGATGACGACCTCGACGCCCGAGTCGCGCAGGTTCTGCGCGTGCGCGTGGCCCTGGCTCCCGTAGCCGACGACCGCGACCTTCTTGCTCTGGATGATGGACAGGTCGGCGTCGTCGTCGTAGAACAGCTCAGCCACGGTGGATCTCCTCGTTCTTCGTTGCGGTGCTTTGATCTGCAGGGTAGGTGATGGTCAGGCCGACCGGACGACGCGTTCCAGCGCTCGGTCGGTGATGGAGCGCGAACCACGGCCGACGGCGACGGTCCCCGACTTCACGATCTCCCGGACGCCGTAGGGCTCGAGCGCGCCGAGCAGCGCGTCCAGCTTCTCGTCCGTGCCGGTCGCCTCGATGGTCACGGCGTCGGGGACGACGTCGACGACCTTGGCGCGGAACAGGTTGACGACCTCGAGCACGCCCGTGCGGTTCGCGCCGTCGGCACGCACCTTGACGAGCAGGAGCTCGCGCTGGACGGAGGCCGACGAGTCGAGCTCGACGATCTTGATGACGTTGACGAGCTTGTTGAGCTGCTTCGTCACGTGCTCGAGCGGTCGGTCCTCGACGTCGACGACGACCGTGATGCGCGAGATCTCGTCGTGCTCCGTCGGCCCGACGGCGAGCGAGTGGATGTTGAACGCGCGGCGCGCGAACAGCCCCGCGACGCGCGTCAGCACGCCGGGCTTGTTCTCGACCAGCACGGAGAGGGTGTGGCGGGACATACGTCAGTCCTCCAGGAACGTGGGTCGGATCGAGGCTGCACTCCGCTGCAGCCGAGTGCCTTGCTTCGCTGCAGCCCTCAACTTCCGCTTCATTCCGCTCAATCCTCCCGATCCCACGCGGGCGAGATGCCGCGTGCATATTGGATGTCGTCGTTGCTCACGCCGGAGGGGACCATCGGCCACACCATGGCGTCGCGCGAGACGTTGAAGTCGATGACCACCGGGCGGTCGTCGATCTCCATGGCGCGCTTGATCGCGGCGTCGACCTCGCTCGCGGACTCGACCCGGATGCCCTCGCACCCGTACGCGTCGGCGAGCTTGACGAAGTCGGGGACGCGCGCGGTGCCGTGGCCGGTGTGCAGGTCGGTGTTCGAGTACCGCTTGTCGTAGAACAGGGTCTGCCACTGGCGGACCATGCCGAGCGAGCTGTTGTTGATCAGCGCGACCTTGATGGGGATCTCGTTGATCGTGCAGGTCGCGAGCTCCTGGTTGGTCATCTGGAAGCAGCCGTCGCCGTCGATCGCCCAGACCGTCGCGTCCGGGCGCCCTACCTTGGCGCCCATCGCGGCCGGGATGGAGAAGCCCATCGTGCCGAGGCCGCCCGAGTTGAGCCACGTGCGCGGGTGCTCGTAGCGGATGAACTGCGCCGCCCACATCTGGTGCTGGCCCACACCCGCGACGTAGATCGACTCGGGCCCGGAGATCTCGCCCAGCCGCGTGATCACGTGCTGCGGGGCGAGGTGTCCGTCGTCGGGCTCGGTGTACCCGAGCGGGTACGTCTCGCGCCAGTCGTCGATCTGGTGCCACCAGGCCGCGACGTCGGGCTTGCCCTTCGCCGTGTGCTCGCGCTCGAGCTCGGGCACGAGGTCCGCGAGGACCTCCTTGAGGTCGCCGACGATCGGGACGTCGACGTCGCGGTTCTTGCCGATCTCCGCGGGGTCGATGTCCGCGTGCACGACGGCGGCGTGCGGGGCGAAGCTGGAGAGCTTGCCCGTCACGCGGTCGTCGAAGCGCGCGCCGAGCGCGACGATGAGGTCCGCCTTCTGCAGCGCGGCGACCGCGGGCACGGTCCCGTGCATGCCGGGCATCCCGAGGTTCTGCGGGTGGGTGTCGGGCACCGCGCCGCGCGCCATGAGGGTCGTGATGACGGGCGCGCCGGACAGGTCGACCAGACGGCGGAGCTCGGGCGACGCGTCGGCGCGCACGACTCCGCCGCCCACGTAGAGCACCGGCCGCCGGGCGGTCGCGAGCAGGCGCGCCGCCTCCTTGATCTGCTTGCTGTGCGGCTTGGTGACCGGGTGGTAGCCGGGCAGGTGCAGGTCCTGGGGCCACGAGAACGTCGTCTGCGACTGCATCGCGGACTTCGCGATGTCGACGAGCACCGGACCGGGGCGGCCGGTCGAGGCGATGTGGAACGCCTCCGCGATGGTGCGCGGGATGTCGTCCGGGTCGGTGACGAGGAAGTTGTGCTTGGTGATCGGCAGCGTGATGCCGACGATGTCCGCCTCCTGGAAGGCGTCCGTGCCGATCGCGCCGGCGGCGACCTGGCCGGTGATCGCCACGAGCGGGATGGAGTCCATGTTCGCGTCGGCGATGGGCGTCACGAGGTTCGTCGCCCCCGGCCCGGACGTCGCCATGGTGACGCCGACCTTCCCGGTCGCGTGGGCGAAGCCCTGCGCGGCGTGCCCGCCGCCCTGCTCGTGGCGCACGAGGATGTGCCGGAGCCGCTGGGAGTCCATGAGCGGGTCGTACGTCGGGAGGATCGCACCACCGGGGATGCCGAAGACGACCTCCGCCCCGACCTCCTCGAGCGAGCGGACGATCGACTGCGCGCCGGTCATCTCCTCGCCGGGCTGCGTCGGCTGGGCGGGCCGGACCGGTGCGCGGCGGACGTCACCGCGCGGGGCGACCGTCGCCGGTGACGGGGCGGGCTTCGGCGTCGCGGCGGGCGCCGCGGCACCCGGTCGCGGGGGTGCCGGGGTAGGACCCTGGGCCATGGTGTCTCCTGCGTGTCGTGGCCTCGGCCCGGCGGGCACCCGCGAGGGGTGCGCCGCCGGTACCGGAGCGGACCGTGGTGGTGCGGTCGTGCTGGTCGCGCGGGCTCTTGCCGGTGATCGCGGGTCTCGCGGTCCGGCAGTCGCGGTGGCTGTGGTGGGCCGGTCGCGCCGTGCTGTGCTGTGCTGTTGTGATGGCAACAAAAAACCCCTCGAACCCGGGATGCCGGGCTGGACGAGGGGTGAGCGCGCTGACGAAGCCTGTGGGCGTGGCTTCAGCCGGCGCGCTCAGGAAGTACTACAAGGAGAATCGTCTGCACGTCATGGGACCTTACGCGCATGTTTCGGGGATGTCACGTGCCGAGGCGCCCGTCTCACGGGGTGGGACGGGCGCCTCGGGCGACGCGGCGGTCAGGAGACGTCGCGACGGCGGAACACCAGCACGGCGAGCAGCGACAGGACGACGGCGACCCCCAGAAGGAACACCGCGCCCTGCGTCTGGCTGACTGCGCGCTCGACACTGTCGCACGTCATCCCGCCCGTGGGGTCGGACGTGCAGCGGTTCACCCAGTAGCTCGTCCCCCCGTCCGTCCAGGCCGCGAGGTTGGTCCGCACGAGCCAGCGCTGCAGCTCCGGGAGCGTGGCGGCCACGACGTTCTCGAGGACGCCCACCCACACGACGACCGCCCCCAGCGCCGCCGCCGCGTTCTTGAGCACCGTGCCGAGCGCCACCCCGACAGCCGCCACCCCCGCCGCGGCGACGAGGACGCGTCCACCGACCGCGCCGAGCACGGACCACGTCTCGCCCGTCACGTCGCCGATCTGGCCGTTGAGCGCGTACGCGCCGTAGGCGCCACCGGCCATGACCAGGTAGGAGATCGCGACGACCGGGAGGACGCCGACCATCGCGGCCGTGGCCTTCGACCAGTACACCCGCTGGCGCCGCGGCTCGAAGGTGAGCCACAGCCCGATCGCGCCGGTCGAGATCTCCGCCGTCACGAACGTCACCCCGACCAGCAGCGCGAAGAGCACGAGCATCGGCGCGAACCCGGCGACGGTGGAGCGACCGGAGGCGGGCCAGATCTCGTCGTCCCCCTCGAACGTCGGGACCGGCGCCAGGAAGTTCTCGAGCGTCGGGGCGGTGATCTGGTCGCACCCGTAGTCCGCACCCGTGGGGTCGCCCGCCTCCATCTCCTCGCACTCGGCGACAATGTCGTCGCCGTTGCGCTCCCAGTCGTCGAGCGCCCACTGGTAGCTCTCCTCGGCCTGCGCCAGCTCGGCGTCGGAGGTCGGCAGGCTCTGGGTGAACGCGAGGACGACGGTCAGGAGCGCGAGCGCGATGGTCCCGGCCGTGGCCCACCGGACCAGCCGGCGAGCGCGCAGACGGCGGAGCTCGACCCGCAGGAGGCGGCTCATGCCGTCACCCCCTCGGCGGCGGCGCTGCGGCCCTCGCGGCGGTCGTGCCGCGAGCCCGTCGCCGCGTCGCGCGCGGTGAGCTCGAGGAACACGGACTCGAGCCCCGCCTGGACCGGCACGAGCTCGGTGACCCACAGGTCGTGCGCGGCGAGCGTGCGCGTGACCTGCGCGGCGTCGGCGACCCCGTCGGCCAGCAGGTGACGACCGTCCTCACGCACCACGAATCCCGCCGCGCGCAGCACCGCCGCCGCGCGGGCCGGGTCCGCCACGCCGACGCGCACGGACGCGCCGCCGGCACCGATCAGCTCGGCCACACGTCCGCTCGCGATGAGCCGGCCGCGCGCGATGATCGACACCGTGTCGGCGACCTGCTCCACCTCGGCGAGGATGTGACTGCTCACGAGCACCGTCTTGCCGCGGGCGGCGAGTCCGCGCATGGTGTCGCGGATCTCGCGGATCCCCGCCGGGTCGAGCCCGTTGGTCGGCTCGTCGAAGATCAGCAGGTCGGGGTCCTTGAGCAGCGTCGCGGCGATGGCAAGTCGCTGCTTCATACCGAGGGAGTAGCCGCGGTACCGGTCACGAGCACGTTCGGACAGACCCACCTCCTCCAGAACCTCGCCGACGCGGCCGCCGGGCGCGCCGATCGCGGCGGCGAGCAGGTCGAGGTTGCGCCGCGCGCTGAACGCCGGGAAGAACTTCGGGGACTCGACGATCGCTCCCACGCGGCCGACGACGTCGGGCAGGTGGCGCGGGACCTCGTGGCCGAAGATGCGCGCCGTGCCCGAGTCGGCCCGGACCAGGCCGAGGAGCATCCTGATCGTCGTGGTCTTGCCGGACCCGTTCGGTCCGAGGAACCCGTGGACACCGCCGACCGGGACGACGAGGTCGAGCCCCTCGACGCCGACCGCGCGACCCCGCCTGCTCCGATACGTCTTGCGCAGCGCCCGCGTCTCGATCGCGGGAACCTCCGCCGTGCTCTGCACCCGTACGCCCCCACTCGGAGTCGGTCCAGGACCGCGCTCGCGGCCGTGCCGGCGTCCTCGCCGGCTGCGAGGAGCATAGGGGATCTTTGGTGCGTAGCGGGGAGTGCTCACCTCATCTCGTGGCTCCGCCCTGTCGCCGCAGGACCACCGCCTCCCAGGCCCGGAGCGCCCGGTGCCCGACGCCGGGGCCCGGCCCCGCGCCGTCGGGCACGGGACCGTGCGTGGCGAGGAGGATCTCCGCGTCCTCCCAGCCGGTCGTGACCTCGCCCGGGACGTCCTGCGGTGTCCCCGAGACGTTGCCGAGCACCAGCAGCTCGTCGCGGTGCCACGAGGCACCGTCCACGTCGTCGCCCTCGCCCGACGGCGCGTCGAGCGTGCGGGTGAACGCGTAGATCGCGTCGTGGTCGGGCAGGAGCATCCGGAAGTCGCCGAGCGCGACGACCGGCAGCTCGTGCCGGAGCGCGACGAGGCGGCGGTAGAGGTGCAGGACCGAGCCGGGGTCGGCCCACGCGGCCTCGGCGTTGATCTCCGCGTGGTTCGGGTTGACCTCGAGCCACGGGGTGCCGGTGGTGAAGCCGGCGTCCGAGCTCGCGTCCCACTGCACCGGCGTGCGCGCGTGGTCGCGGCTCGCGTGGGCGAGCACGGCCAGCATCTCGTCGTCGGTGCGCCGCCGCGGTGCGCCCCCGCGGCCCGTGAGCTCGCGGTAGTACCCGAGCGACTCGACGTCCTGGTACTGCTCGACCCGGGTGAAGTGCGCGTTCGTCATGCCGAGCTCCTCACCCTGGTAGACGTACGGCGTGCCGCGGTGCAGGTGCAGCAGGACCGCGAGCGCCTTCGCGGACGCCACGCGGTGCTCCGGCGAGTCGTCGCCGAACCGCGACACGACGCGCGGCTGGTCGTGGTTGTCCCAGTACAGGGCGTTCCAGCCGCGCTCCGCGAGTCCCGCCTGCCAGCGCCCGAGCGTCGCCTTGAGGTCCGCGAGGCGCCACGGGCGCGGGTCGTAGCGGGACTCGCCGTGGTCGATGCCCATGTGCTCGAACTGGAACACCATGTCCATCTCGCGCCGGGCTGGGTCGGTGTAGCCCACCCCGTGCTCGACCGTCACGCCCGGCGTCTCCCCCACCGTGAGGATCTCGCGGCCACGGGCGAGGTACGGCCCGACGACCTCGCGGTGCATCTCGGCGAGGAACTCGTGCACACGCGGCCCGTCCGTGTAGTGCGGGCCGCCGTCGCCGTACGTGCCCCAGCGCACCTCGCCGTCGGGCAGCGAGCCGTCCGGCGCGACCGCCTTGGAGATGAGGTTGATGACGTCCATGCGGAACCCGTCGACCCCGCGGTCGAGCCAGCGGCGCATCATCGCGTAGACCGCCTCCCGGACCTCGGAGCTCTCCCAGTTCAGGTCCGGCTGCTTCGGGTCGAACAGGTGCAGGTAGTACTCCCCCGACGCCTCGTCGTACCGCCACGCGCTGCCGCCGAAGAAGGAGCGCCAGTTGGTGGGCTCGGCGCCGGGCGCGCCGGGTTCCATGCCGGCACGGGCGGGCCGCCACCAGTACCAGTCACGCTTGTCGGATGACGGAGACGACCGGCTCTCCCGGAACCACGCGTGCTCGTCGCTCGTGTGGTTGACGACGAGGTCCATGACCAGCTTCATGCCACGCGCGTGCAGCCCGTCGATCAACGCGTCGAGGTCCGCGAGCGAGCCGAACAGCGGGTCGACGTCCTCGTAGTCGCTGATGTCGTACCCGTTGTCCGCCTGCGGCGAGCGGTACACGGGTGAGAGCCACACGACGTCGACGCCCAGCCGCTCGAGGTGGTCCAGGCGCCGCGTGATCCCCGGGACGTCGCCGATCCCGTCGCCGTCGGTGTCCTGGAACGAGCGCGGGTACACCTGGTACACGACGGCCCGCGTCCACCACGGGGCGTCCACCGCCTCGTCCCGGCCGTCGGGGCCGTCCGTGCCCGACCACCCGCCGCGGGGCGCGGCGTCGTCCGTCGTCGGTGCGTGCACGGGTCGTGCAGGCGGCTGGGTCATGGTCGGTCCTCTCGCGTCAGGCGGGCTGCTCCCCACCCTGCCCGACCCGGCCCGTCGCGGCTCGCGCAGCGGCGAGCCGGAGCCCGGGGGGCATCAGGACGTCGACGCCGTCGACCCACTGCTCGACCGACCCGACCCCGTGCGGAAGGCCTCGGACCTCCGGAGCGACGATCGTCGCGACGACCGCCTCGGGCACGGGACCGACCCCGAGGTACGGCCGTCCCCAGTACTGCTCGACGGCGCGTGCGGCCACGGGTAGCCCGACGTCGCCCTGGACGGCGTGCAGGATCTCGAGCGCCCGGCCCAGGGCGGCCTCGCGCTCCTGCCACCCGTCGGCCGCGAGGGCGTCGCGCAAAGCCGGGGCGGCCGCACCGGCCCGCGGGAGGTCGGCGAACACGGTCCCGAACCACTTCGCGTACGGCGGCCAGCGCCGGTCGAGCAGGAAGCCCAGGTGCATCGCGACCCGGACGAGCCGTGCCGTGACCACCCGCGAACCCAGGTCGTCGCCCCGGTCCCCAGCGCGCCCGACGAACGACAGCTCCTGCCCGAGGCGCACCCAGTCGACCGCGACGACGTGGCGCCACACGTCGTCGGGGTACCACGCGAGGCGCTCCCGGGCGGCGGCGAGCCGGCCGTCGGAGTCGGTGAACACCGGGCCCGCGGTCATCTCGAGCACGGCCTGGCCGGTGAGCGCGAGCCAGTCCTGCACGTCGAGCGGTCGCGTCGCGTCGACCCCGAGGCGCGACGTCACGAAGGCCGCCGGCGAGGCGACCTCGACCTGGTGCGGGCTGTGGGGGTGCCACGTCGTGGGGAACCGGGTCGGGTGGCCCTCGAAGGTGTCCGGCAGGTTCGCGTCGAGGTGCGAGTCGACCGGCTCGACCATCCGCTCGTCGACGAGCAGCGTCAGCCGCAGCCCCCAGTCGTGGTCCCGCGAGGTCTCGTCGTCCAGGCCGAGCACGTCGGACCCGCTGCCGAGCCGCGCGCCGGCGTGCGGCAACCCGGGCCAGCGCCCGAGCACGAGCGGCGCGACGACCTGGTCGTGGTAGCGACGGGCGAGGTCGGTGCCGGAGTCCACGCGGCCATCCTGCCGCGTGCCCGGGCGCGCAGCCCAGTGCTTTTCGCGGGCGCTACCCGTCCTCGGCGCCGACCAGGCCGGAGGCGGCGCGTGCGAGGGCGAGCCGGTCCGGCTTGCGGGAGCGTCCCGCGAGCGGGACACGGTCGGCGTGCAGGACGTGGTCCGGCAGCGCGTCGTGGTCGAGGACGGCGGGCAGCGCGGCCTGCACCCGGTCGACGAGGGGGTGGTGCGGGTCGAGCCGTACCGACGCCTCGCCGTCGGACCGCGGGCCGGTGCTCGCGCGCCCGGTCGGCGTGCCCGTCGACGTCACGACGAGGACGACCTGCTCGTCGCCGTCGATCTGCGGCACCCCGACGAGGACCGCCTCGCCGACCCCGTCGAGCGCCGCCACGCGCGGCTCGAACAGTCCGGGGTAGATGTTCGTCGTGCCGCGGATGATCATGTCGCGCGTCCGCCCGACCAGGACGATGCCGCGGTCGTCGTCGATCCGGGCGAGGTCGCCGGTCCGGTGCTCGGTGACGCGCGGCCCGGCGCCGCACGCGGGAGCGTCGAGGTCGTGCAGGTAGCCCGCCATGAGCGAGGGCCCGGACAGCACGAGCTCGCCGACCCGTTCGTCGTCCGGGTCGCCGACGGGGTCGAGGCGCACGCCGGTCCCGCGCAGCGGACGCCCGACGAGGTCACCTCCGCCGTCGTGCGCGAGCTTGTCCGCGGCCTCGACGACCGCGACCGGCAGGATCTCCGTCATCCCGTACACGGCGACCCAGCGGGTCCCCGGCAGGACGCGCGCCCCGCGCTCCAGCAGGGCTCGGGTGACCGGAGCGCCACCGACGAGCGCGACGCGCGGTCCCTGCCGGGGGACCCGGCCCGCCTCGATCGCGTCGAGCAGGGCGGTGACGTCGGCGGGCACGAGATAGGTACCGGCTGCGCCGTCGAGCTGGCGCGCGAACGTCTCGACGTCCCGGCCCGGCGGGTCCGCCGGGACGGACCACGTCGCGCCGGCCAGCAGGGCGGGGACGCCGAGCAGCATCTGGTCGGTGTGCACGACGTCGCCGGGCTCGAGCTCGAAGACGTCGCGCAGCAGGTCGGTCCCGGCGAGCAGCGAACCGGCGGAGTGCACGACCGCCTTGGGCCGGGCGGTCGTGCCGGACGTGAACACGACGAGCGCCTCGCGTGCCGGGTCCAGGGGCGGGAGCGGGGACGCACCCGCAGGTGCGGACGCCAGCGAGCGGGCCGAGCGCGAGCCGCGCGGGACGCCCGGCAGCCACGGCCCGGCGTGCACGTGGCGCACGGGCAGGCTCGCGTAGTCGGGCAGGAGCAGCCCGCGCGACCGCGCGACCCGGCGCAGCGGTCCCCGTGAGACGGCGTAGAGCAGCGACTCGGTGGTCGCGAGCACGGGACCGGCTGCGTCGACGCGCGCGGTGAAGAGCTCGGGCGTCGAGCCCGGGTCGACGAACACGACCGTCGCACCCGCGCGCACGAGGCCGAACGCGAGCACCACCCCCTCCGGGCGCGGCCGGACCGAGAAGAGCGCCCGGTCACCGGGGGCGAGGCCGTCGCGCGCGAGCGCCGACGCCGTCGCGGTCACGCGTCGGGCGAGGTCGGCGTACGTCACGTCCTCGCGCACGCGCGTGCCCCGTCGCCCGTTCCGGCCGGGCCGGGTCCAGTACCGGAGCGCGACGTCGCCGGCAGACGCGTGCCCGGGCTCCCCGCGCGCCAGGACGGGGGCGAGCAGGTGGCGGGGGCCGGTGTCGGTGTCGGTGTCGGCCACGACCGTCAGCCCGCCTGCACGACGAGCGAGCGGTACGCGGGGATGAGGACGCCGCGCGAGGTGGCGCGGTCGACCACCCGCAGGGTGCGCCCGGCCACGGCGACGGGGCGCAGCGCGTCGAGAACGGCGTCGACCTGCGCCATGGCGAGCGGCATCCCGAGGCAGAAGTGCGGCCCGGCACCGAACCACAGGTTCCGCACGGCGGGACCGACGGGTGTGTCGGGGTCGAAGGGGCCGGCGTCCTTGCAGCACGAGACCGTCGCGACGACGACCCGGTCCCCGGGGTGCACGGGCACGTCGCCCACGCTCGCCTCGGTGCGCACGGCACGCAGCATCGCCGGCGTCGGGGCGGTGACGCGCAGCGCCTCCTCGACGACACGGGAGCGCCGGGCCGCTGCCTCTCGACCCGCGTCACCCTGGGCCTGCGGGTCCGCGGCGAGGAGACGGTCGAGCCACCCGGTGTCGGCGGTGAGCGCGACGAGACGCGGCACGAACGACTGGATCGTCTCGGTCCCGGTGAGCACGAAGGCCCCGACCGCCCCCATGGCCTCCGCCTCGGTCAGCCCGAGCTCACGCATGCGGCCGGGCACGGTCGCGGGGTCGCCGTCGCGGTAGGCGTCGCGCGCCGGCTCCGAGAGCCGCGCGAGCACGGCCCGCGCGTGCGCGACCTGCGTGGTCGTCAGGCTGCGGCGGTGCAGCCGCACCATCCCGACCACGGACTGCGCGGCGGTCATCGCGTCTCGGACGGCGGCATCGGTGGGCGGGAGCCCCGTCATCGCGCAGATCACGGTGCCCGCCATGGTCGCGGTCTCGGCGACGAGGTCGACGCGCTCTCCCGCGAGCAGCCGCGGCGCGAGCCCGGCGAGGACGTCCGGCACGCTCGCCGCGACCAGCTCCCGGACCGCGCGCGGCGTGAACAGTCCCGACAACGCACGCCGCAGGCGCGCGTGGTCGACGCCCTCCATGTTGAGCAGCACCGACGGTCCGAGCACGGGCGTCCAGAGGTCCGACGGCGAGCCCGGACCCACCTTCGTGAAGCGCTCGGTGTCGAGCAGGACCTCGCGGGCCGTCGCGGCGTCGGAGACCACGACGCCGATCCCGGGCACGCGCACGACCGGCCCGATCCGGCGCAGCCCGCGGATCGCCGGGTAGACGAGCGGGTGCGCACCGCGCTGGACCCGCTCCTCCCAGCGCATCGCCGTGGCGAGGCCCGTCATCGGATGTCCACCACCTCGGGTCGGTAGCGGTGGTCCGCGTACCAGCCGAGCGTGCGCACGAGTCCCCACTCGTGCGCGCGGCGGGTCGACGCGCGGACGACGACCTCGCGGTGCGCGCCGTAGCGCGTGGTGAGGCGCCGGACCTCGTTGACCAGTGCGCGGTCCTCGTGGAGGTCCTCGATCGCGGTGCGTGGGAACCCGCCCGCGGCCTCGTAGAGGTCCGCGGTGATCGCCATGTTGCAGCCCGGCGCCATGACGTACGGGCCGAGGTACGACGGGTCCTGGTTGCCGGGGCGGAAGCGCCCGAACGTGCTCGCGACGCTCACCGCGGCCGACAGCACGCCCTGCTGGACGCGCGAGACCGGACGGTCGTCGGTGCGGGCCACGAGGCGGCCCGCGACGAGGTCGTGGCCGGAGGCGAACGCCGCCCGCACGCGCCGCGTCCAGTCCGGCAGGGGCAGGCAGTCCGCGTCGGTGCGGGCGAGGTGGGTCGCGCCCGCGGCGATCGCCGCCCGCATCCCGGTGTCCGCGGCGGCGCCGGTGCCCTTCTGCGCCTCGTCCACCACACGCCAGCGCGCGAGCCCGTTCCGGCTGATGAACCTGCGCACGACGTCGCCCGTCCCGTCCGAGGACCCGTTGTCCACCACGACGACCTCGAAGTCCGGGTCCTCCTGGTCCCACAGCGCGCAGAGGGTCGCGGTGACGCCATGCGCCTCGTCGCGCGCCGGGACGACGACGGCGAGCCTCACAACCGCACCACCGTCGCGCCGATGCTGATCCCCCCGGCCAGGCCTACGAGCACGACGACGTCCCCGGGACCCACGCGCCCCGTCTCGAGCGCCGTGGCGAGCTGGAGCGGGAGCGTCGCGGACGCGACGTTGCCGTGGTCGGCGACCGTGACGAGCGTCCTGCCGGTCGGCAGGCCGAGCGCGGCGTGGACGTCGTCGAGGTAGGACACCGCGACCTGGTGGACCGCGACGAGCGCGACGTCGTCCCACATCACTCCGGCCCGGTCGAGGGCGTCGAGCACCACGCCCGGCCCGAGGGCGAGGAAGGCCTCGCGCAGACGCGACCCGTCGATCTCGAAGTACGTGCGCTCGAGGTCACGCGGGTGCGCGGTCCCGCCACCCGGCAGCATGCCCACGTCCCAGTGGCTCGACTCCGCGCCGAACGCACTCGCGAGGATCCCCCGGGGGGCTGGTCCGCCGTCGGCCGCGCGCGCCTCGACGTCGGCCGCGACCGCCCGGCGGACGAGGACCGCGGCACCGGCGTCGGACATCGTGTATCCCGGCGCCGACAGCAGGTAGGTCGCCCGGTCGGGGACGTCCCAGCGCACGGCGCGAGACGGCGCCTCGCCGCACGCCACCAGGACGGTCGCATACCGGCCACCCGCGATCAGCGCCTCGGCGACCTCGATCGCGTTGAGCACAGAGTTGCACGCGTTCTTGACGTCCATCACCGGCGCCCGCACGCCGAGCTTGGCGGCGACGATGTGGCTCGTCGCAGGCTCGACCATGTCCTGGCTCGCCGCGGCGAAGATCAGCAGGTCGACGTCGGCAGGAGCCATCCCCTGCGCCGCGAGGAGCTTCTCCGCAGCCGCGACCGCGAGGTCGGACGCGTCCCAGTCGTCGGGCAGGACGTGGACCCGGCGCACCCCGGTCAGCCGCGAGACCATCGGCACGCGCGGCGCCGCGCCGGGGCAGCGCGCCGCGAGCGCCTGCTCGGCCTCGCGCACGTCGACCGTCCGCTCGGGCAGGTGGACGCCCACCGCGGCGATCACGGCGGCGGGGGCCGGCCGGTCGAGCGGCAGTGGGGACGCCGTCCCGGGCAGGTTGTCTGGCACCCGCGACACAGTAGCCACAACGGGGCGTGCGGAGGGCGTCCGTCCGCCCGTCCCGATGGGGTGAACTACCCGTCCACGGGCGGGTGGTCCCACGGTCGGGCCGTCCACGGTGCGACACACTGACCGGGTGACCCCGACCTCGACGGCCTTGCCCACGACCGCCCGACCGCGCGCAGCGTTGCCCACCACGCGGCACGAGCTGGCGGTCCTCGTCGCGGCGCGGCCGGCCATGGCCGCCGTCCTCCTGGCGGGCGGCGCGGTCGCCGGACCGCGCGGAGGCGACCGCGCGGGGCTGCGCAAGGTTCCCGGGCTCGGCTGGGTCACGGCCGACCCGGTCGTCGGGCGCCAGGTCCTCACCGACCACCGCCACTTCACGATCGTGGGCGAGGGCGGCGTCGGGCACCTGTGGGCGCAGATCCTCGGGGACTGGGTGCTCGACCTGTTCGATGGGCCCGGCCACCACGACCTGCGTACGCGCTCGCGCGAGCTGTTCACCGAGGCCGGCGCTGCCGCGCTGGTCGACGGCGCATGGTCCGGCCCGCTCGCCGACGCGCGGGCGATGCTGCGCGCGGGGGGTGGTGTCGACGTCGGACGCCTCGCCCGCGTGCTCGTCGGCCGGATGATGATCTCGCTGCTGGGCATCCCGCGGGCCGGAGCCACTGACGTGGACGCCGCCGAGCCGACGGACGCGGACGTCCCCGACGACGAGGCGCTGGCGGCCTTCGCGACGGGTGAGCGGCTCGCGAGCATCGCGCTCGGCAGCGCCGGGTCGACGTACCTCGCCCCGGAACAGGTCGCCGCGGCGCAGGAGATCGTCGCCGAGCTCACGCGCGGCGTCCCGGACGGGTGGCGGCACGCCCCCGCCGACCGTCTCCTCGGTCGCTGCCGCGAGCTCGGTCTCGGTCTCGAGGAGACGACCGGGCTCGCGAGCCTCCTCATGGTCGCGGGCACAGAGACGTCGGCGTCCGCGATGGCCCGCACGACCGCTCTCCTGGTCGACACCGGCGAGCAGCACCGGCTGCTCCGCCTCATGGCGGCCGAGCGAGAGCATCCCGTCGTGCGGGGAGCCGGGGAACCCGACGCCGTCGAGAACGCCGTGCGCGAGGGGCTGCGCGTGACGAGTCCGGCGTCGGTCATCGGGCGTGGCGTGAGCGCCGACGTCGAGGTCGCCGGCCGGAGCCTGCGTGCCGGCGAGCGCATCATGATCCTGACGTGGTCGGCGAACGTCGCTGCGGGCGGGTTCCGGGCGGACCGCCCCTACGTGCGCGAGACCCGCCAGCTCTGGTTCGGCGCGGGCCGGCACCTGTGCCTCGGCGCCGCGCTCGCGCGCGCCGAGATCGCCGCGCTCCTGCACACGCTGTACGACGACGGCGCACCCCTGCGCATCGTGTCCCGCCGTGCCAAGCGACGCGTCCTCGTGCCCGGCTACGACGAGCTGGTCGTCGCGCGCGCCTGACCCGCCCGGGCGCGGGTCAGCCCTGCGGCGTGACGCTCCACTCGCCGTCGGTCGTGATCGCCAGCACGCCCGGCAACGGCATCTCGAACACGTCCGTGAAGGCCACCGAGTCGCCGAACATGCGCGCCGCCGCCCGGTCGACGCCGAAGAACCGCCCCTGGAACGTGTCGCCCTCCCCCGCGGGGGCCCAGGTCACCTCCGCCTCCGGCGTGCCGCCGTCGATCAGCAGGACCGTCGAGCCGGTCCCGGACTGCGCACCGGTCGTCACGGGCAGGTCGTTCCAGCTCTCGAACCTCAGCGACCACGCGCCGTCCGTCTCGAGCCATACCGACTGCTCCGGCGCGCTGTCCTCGAACACGTCCATGAGGTACGCGCCGGAGCTCTCGGCCAGCGTGCCGGGGTACGGCGTCACGTCGGTCGGTGCCATGAACGCGCGCGTCCCCGCGCAGTCGCCGCAGTCGAGGTGCACGACGACGGCGAAGTCGCCGTCACGCTCGAACGTCACCTCCGCGCTGCCCTCGCCGCTCGCCTCGGCGGCAGCACCCTCGGCGACCGTCCCTGCGGCGACCTGCTGGTCCGGCGCCTGCGTCGGACGGTCCGCGAGCGGATCCTCTGCCGCCTCCTCGGACGCGTCGTCCTGCGTCTCCTCGGCCGACGCCTCCTCGTCCGGGCTCTGCGTCGCGGGCGGCGAGGTGCTGGTGCTCGGCGCCGGTTCCTCCGGGTCCGTCCCTGTGCCGGGCGTGCACCCGGCGAGAACCACCGAGAGCGCAACGAGGACGGGCAGCGCGGCAGTCCGACGTGGGGGATGCATGGGACCAGGTTGCCAGACCGGCGCTGGGCCTCGGGATCAGTCGCGCGACTGCCAGGTGCAGACGCACGCCTCGTTGCCCTCGGTGTCCGCGAGCACCCAGAACGCGGGTGCGCGGTCGTCGGAGACGAGGTGCCCACCCGCGGCGATCGCCGCGGTCACGCGGGACTCGGCCACGTCGTGCGGGACGATGACGTCCACGTGGATGCGGTTGCGCTGCGGCCGGGGCGCGTCCATCTGCTGGAACCAGAAGGCCGGTGCGTGGGTGGTCGGGTCGGCGACCGCCGGCGCGGGCAGCTCCGGCGCCCCCTCGTCGTAGCCGAGCACGGCGCGCCAGAACGGCTGGACGTCCGACCCGACGAGCGCGTCCACCGCGATCTCGAGCTCCTGGACGGCGCCAGGGTCGGCGCGCAGGTCCAGCTCGCGCGCAGCGGCGGAGATCTGCCGGGCGAGGTCCACGTCGCGCCGGCTCAGCCCACCGACGTCGTGCGACGTGAGGCGAACCGTCACCGTGCCGTAGCGCAGGTCGACGTCGGGATGGTGGTTCGCGTTCTCGGCGAGCTCGCCGATCGCGTCGACGAGCGCGACACCCGCCGTGAACGACCCCGTGCGGTACAGCGTCTGCGCGGTCGACAGCAGGACGCGCCAGCCCTCGACCCCGTCGCTGTCGTGGAACTCGCGGGCGGTGATCCGGTCGTCGGCCATGCTCGTCTCCTCGGTCCTCGGCTGGTCCTCATGACGTCGTCGCCTGTCGCCGGCTGAGAGCCCTCTCGCCGTCGAACGAGCCATGCTCACGCTAGCGAGTCATCCGGGCGCACGCTCGTGCTCCGCGACTCTCGCGCTCACTCCTCGTCGCGGCCGAGGGACACGGCGACGTCCACCTCGTTGCCCTCGGGGTCGGCGAGCGTCCACCAGTGCGGCGAGCGGTCGCGCACGAGCCGCCCGCCCGCCGCGAGCGCGGCGTCGACGCGGGACTGCGCCTGGTCGTGCGCGACGAAGACGTCCACGTGGATCCGGTTGCGCTGCTCGCGGGGCTCGTCGAGCTGCTGGATGAAGATGGACGGTCCGCGCAGGAGCGGGTCGTACAGGTCCGTCTCCTCACGCTTGGTGTAGGCGAGGGCTGCCGCCCAGAAGTCCTGCACCGCTGCGACGTCGAGCGCGTCGAACGCGAGCTGCACGTCGCGCACGGTCGCCGGGTCCGCGGTCAGCCCGAGCTCGCGCGCCGCGGCCTGGACCTGCTGGGCGAGCGCGAGGTCGGCTCGCGCGACCCAGCCCTCGTCGGGCGGTCCGAGGCGCACGGTGACCCCGTCGGGGCGCAGGTCGACGTAGGCGTTCAGGCCGGCGTCGTCGGCACGTGCACCCGTCCGGCAGACGAGCTCGACGAGGTCCGCCCACGGACCCGTCCAGCAGGCGCTGACGCCCTGGAGGAATCGCCAGTCCCCGACGTCCGGAGCCGCGAGGAACGCGTCGGGCGTGAGCCACGGCTCGGGGACCTCGAACGGGAACGTGTCCCAGCCCTCGAGATCCACCTCGTTGCCCTCCGGGTCTGCGAGCGTCCACCACTGGGGAGCGAACTCCTCGCTCGCCACGCGACCGCCTGCCTCCAGCACGGCGGCCTGGCGGCGCGGCCGCACCTCGCGCGGGACGAACACGTCGAGGTGCACGCGGTTGCGCAGCGGCCGGGGCGCGTCCATGTCCTGGAACCACACGAACGGCCAGCGCCGGTGCGGGTCGATGACGTCCGCGTCGCCCGCGAGGTCGTGCCCGAGCGCGGTCGACCAGAACCGCCGCGCGGCGTCGACGTCCTGCGTGTCGATCGTCAGGTCGACCTCCTGCGCCGCGGACGGGTCAGGCGCGAGCCCCAGCTCCCGCGCGGCGACGGAGACCTGGCGCGCGAGCGCGAGGTCCCGCTCGGTGAGCGCCCACAGGTCGGGCGTGAGGACGCGGACGACGACGGCGCGCGCTCTCAGGTCGACGTCCGGTCGGCGGCCTGTCTCGTCGGCGAGCGCGCCGATCCGCTCGACGAGCGCGGCGCCCTCACGCAGCGACGCTGTACGGAACGTCGCGGACGCGCCACGGGCGAGCCCGCGCCAGTCCTGCGCGCCCTCGGACTCCTGGAACGCGCGGACGGTGACGACCTCGCTCATGGCCCCTCCTCGTGGCACGCTCCCGGCACGCTCAGCGTGCCCTGCGACACACCACGGTGCCACGGACCACCGGCACGTGTCACGGGTCCCGGTTACGTCGTCGGGCCGTGCGGGACCTGCTACTCGAGGATCGCCCCGCGCGACGCCGACTGGACGAGCTTCGCGTACTTCGCCAGCACGCCGCGCGTGTAGGCGTGCGGAAGCGGCGCCCAACCGTCTCGGCGCGACGCGAGCGTCTCGTCGTCCACGAGCAGGTCGAGCGTCTTGCTCGCGACGTCGAGACGGATGCGGTCGCCGTCGCGCACGAACGCGACCGGTCCACCGTCGACGGCCTCGGGCGCGACGTGCCCGACGCACAGGCCCGTCGTCCCGCCGGAGAACCGGCCGTCGGTGAGCAGCAGGACCGTCTTGCCGAGGCCCGCGCCCTTGATCGCGCCCGTGATGGCGAGCATCTCGCGCATGCCCGGACCGCCCTTGGGCCCCTCGTAGCGGATGACGACGACGTCCCCGTCGGTGATCGTCCCGTCCTCGAGCGCGTCGAGCGCCGCGCGCTCACGCTCGAACACGCGCGCCGTGCCCTCGAAGACGTCCTCGTCGAACCCGGCGGACTTCACGACGGCGCCCTCGGGGGCGAGCGAGCCGTGCAGGATCGTGATCCCGCCGGTGTGGTGGATCGGGTTGTCGAGGGCGCGCAGGATCTTGCCGTCGGGGTCCGGGGGGTCGATGTCGGCGAGGTTCTCCGCCACGGTCCTGCCGGTCACGGTCAGCGCGTCCCCGTGCAGCAGCCCGGCGTCGAGCAGCGCCTTCATGACGACGGGCACTCCCCCGATCCGGTCGACGTCGTTCATGACGTACCGGCCGAACGGCTTGAGGTCGCCGAGGTGCGGGACGCGGGCGGCCACGCGGTCGAAGTCGTCGAGCGTGAGCTCGACCTCGGCCTCGTGCGCGATCGCGAGCAGGTGCAGCACCGCGTTGGTCGAGCCGCCGAACGCCATGACGACGGCGATCGCGTTCTCGAACGCCTCCTTGGTCATGATGTCGCGCGCGGTGATGCCGAGGCGCAGCAGGTTCACCACGGCCTCGCCCGACCGGTGCGCGAACTGGTCGCGCCGCCGGTCGGCCGACGGCGGGGCGGCGGACCCCGGCAGCGACATCCCCATCGCCTCGGCGACCGACGCCATGGTGTTCGCGGTGTACATGCCCCCGCACGCGCCTTCGCCGGGGCAGATCGCGCGCTCGATCCGGTCCAGGTCACCCGTGCTCATGAGTCCGCGCGCGCACGCGCCGACGGCCTCGAACGCGTCGATGAGCGTGACGTCCTTCTCGGTCCCGTCCTCGAGCTTGACCCAGCCCGGCATGATCGAGCCCGCGTAGAGGAAGACGGACGCGAGGTCGAGGCGCGCGGCAGCCATGAGCATGCCGGGCAGCGACTTGTCGCACCCGGCCAGCAGCACGGACCCGTCGAGCCGCTCGGCCTGGATCACGGTCTCGACCGAGTCGGCGATCACGTCGCGGCTCACGAGCGAGAAGTGCATCCCCTCGTGGCCCATCGAGATCCCGTCGGAGACGGAGATCGTGCCGAACTGCAGCGGGTAGCCGCCGCCGGCGTGCACGCCCTCCTTCGCGCCCTGCGCGAGGCGGTCGAGCGACAGGTTGCACGGCGTGATCTCGTTCCACGAGCTCGCGATGCCGATCTGGGGTTTGCCCCAGTCCGCGTCACCCATCCCGACGGCGCGCAGCATCCCGCGCGAGGCGGTCGCCTCGATCCCGTCGGTGACCTGACGGGATCGCGGCTTGAGGTCGGGGGTTCCCTCGGTGGTGGTCATCCCCTCACCTTAGGAACCCGCCCGCCCGACGGCGCGCCGACGCGCGAACGCGCCGGCCGCCGTCGGGCATCCTGGCTGGACCGGGTCAGCCCACGGCGTCGTAGTCGAGCGTCTGCGACGACGTCAGCCGTCCGTCGCCCACGTCCTTGCTCACCGTGACGGTCACCTCGCCCGCGGGGACGTCCGCGCGCCGCGAGCCGAACGACTGGTACGCGGACCGGCCGGGGGCCACGCCCGTGAACGTCCTGCTGCCGTACGGCGTCTCGAGCGTGACGTCGACCGGGACCTCCTCGGTGCTCGTCGCCCGCACGGCGACGTACACCGTCCCGCCCATGGTCCGCGTCGAGACCTCGGCGGTGAACGACACGTCGTCCGACGGGACGCCGGCGAGGGCGGCGACCTCCTCGTCGGTGAGCGCCCGCCCGAAGAGGCGGAAGTCGTCGACCGCGCCGGGCAGGTACGGGTGCTTCACGTTCTGCGACTTGCCCAGGTAGTTGTGCGTGGTCGCCCCGAGCGCGAGCGCGAGCGTCTTCGGTGCGGGGTTGGTGCCGACGAGCTCTCCGTCGACGTACAGCTTCATCTCGGACCCGACGACGGCCGCGACGTGCGTCCACTCCCCCACCGGGAGCGGCCCGGCGGAGCTGTCGACGAAGTCCTCGCCCTCCATGCCGTTGAGCTTCATCCCGAGGCGCGCCTTGTTGCTGCCCGTGCGCGGGTTGAGGAAGAGGTACGTGTTCGCGTTGAACCCGAGGTCGAAGACCCGCGAGTTGTTGACCAGCGTGTCGATCTTCACCCACACCGACACGGTGAGCTCGGAGAGCCCGCCGAGCAGCCCCGCGGGAAGCACGACGTGCCCGCCCGCGCCGTCGAGCCGGACCGCCGACCCGCCGTCGTGCGCCTCACGGACCGCCCCGCCCACGAGGGCGCCGGCACCCCAGCGTCCCGTCGCGTCCTGCGGCGCGCCGGACGGCTCGTCGAACCCGAACGACGTGACCAGCTCCGGGGCTGTCGTGGTCGGCGGGAGGAGGAAGTAGACGTTGTAGTGCTCGTGGTGCAGGTCGAGGAAGGGGCTGAACGTGATCGTGCGTCCCCCTACCTCGACGGTGCGGTCGAGACCGGTGCCCGACGGCGCCAGGGTCGTCGGGTCGGCCATCTGCAGGCTCGCGGGCGGGTCGTCGCCGAAGCGGCCGGCGAGGACCAGCGGGCCGTGCGTGAGCGCGTGCGCCGCCGGGTTGTCCGGCGCGGGGAGCCACGTCGTGTCCATCGGCAGCTCGAGCTCGACGACGTCGCCGTCGGCCCAGGTGCGGTCGATCGCCACGTAGGTCCCCGGTCGGACCTGGCCGTCCACCGGGGTGCCGTTGACCGTCACCTGCGGCTCGCGCGAGGAGTTCTCGAGCCACCCCGGGACGCGCACCTTGAGCGTGAACGCGCCGGTGCCCTCGACCCGGACCCGGACGCGCTCGGCATAGGGGTACTCGGTCTCGACGGTGAGTCGGACCGACTTCGCCTCCCACGTGAACGTCGAGGGGATGAAGAGGTTGAGGTAGGCGACGTCCTGCTGGGTGAACCAGACGGAGTCGGCGAACTTCGAGTGCGTCTCCATGCCGGAACCGTGGTCGCACGAGAAGTTGCCGTAGTCGCTCGAGTAGGAGCCGGGGTCGGAGACCAGACCGTCCTTGCCCTTGCGCGACGCCGTGTGGGACAGCCCGGTGTAGTACGTGACGTTGCCGTGGGCCGAGTCCGGGTCCTGCTCGCCGAGCATCTGGTTGAGCAGCGTCCACTCGACGTAGTCCATGTACTCGCAGGTCCCCGGGTCCTGCAGGAACAGCGCGCGGCTCAGCTTGATCATGTTGTAGCTGTTGCAGTTCTCGCACGTGTTCTCGCCGAGGTTCGAGACGATCTGGCCGGGCTCGCCGAAGAACTCCGCGTTGCTGTTGCCGCCGATGACGTACGTGTGGTGGTGCACCACCTGGTCCCAGAAGTAGGTGGCGATCGTGCGGTAGCGGGCGTCACCCGTCGCGGCGTACTCCTCGGCCGCGCCGACGACCTTGGGGATGTCGGTGTTGGCGTGACGCCCCGCGAGCGTGTTGCGACGCTCGGCGAGCGGGACGAACACCGTGTCGTGGTCGAAGCGCTGCGCGAGCTCGAGGTGGAGCGGGTCGCCCGTCACCTTCCACAGGTTGACGAGCAGCTCGTTCATCCCGCCGAACTCGACGTTGAGCATCTTCTGCATCGCCTCGCGGCTCAGCGGCGACGTGCGGGCGTCGACCCAGCCGGCCATCCCGCGCACGACCTCGAGCGCCTGGACGTCGCCCAGGAGCACGTGCTGGTCGAGCAGCCCCGCCATGATCTTGTGGATCGTGTAGTACGGCGCCCACGGGACCTTGCCGCTCTCGAGGTCGACGAACGTCTGCTCCCCAAACGCGGACAGGTACCCGGGCGTGAACCCCGCGGCCGGCCCGGCGGCCTGGACGGCGGCGAGCCCGGCGACGAGGTAGCGGCTCTTCGCGATCAGGTCCGTGTCCCCGCTGTTGGCCGCCGACAGTGCCAGTCCTGACAGCAGGTGACCCATGCTGTGGCCGCGCAGCTGGACGTCGGGCGCCTCCCACCCGCCGAGCGGGGTCGCGCTCGACGGCAGCCCGAACGTCACGCGGAACATGTGCAGCATGCGGTCCGCGTCGACGAAGCGCAGGTAGGCCGCGGTCCGGTTCATGTTGTCGAGGAACCGGCTCGAGGTCAGCCGCACCTGGCCCAGCGGCACAGTCGCGAGCGACGCGCCGCCCGGGACGACAGCCGCCGGACGGACCGCGGCTGCGGCTCGCGGCGCGAGGGCCGGGATGGGAAGTGCGAGCGCGAGCGCACCGGCCGCACCCGCCTGCAGGAATCGGCGCCGGTCGAGGGCGAGGGTCTGGCGTGCGGTACTCAAGATGAAGCCTCCACGGTGAGACGTGCTGTGCTGCCCGGAGCGCGACGTCGCGTCGAGCGAGCGGTACGTTCTGCCGCCGACAACCCGACGGCCACTCCCCCTTTCAACGAAAACAACGCTGTCATCGCCATACAACCGCCCTTCGCAGGGCAGCACGTGGTGTCCCTGCCGGTCACGCGGACGTCGCAGGGCCCACCCAGTGTTAACGCTCACACCGCGGATGTCAACGACGAGACAACCGCTTTCCGCACGGCACGAGCGAGGCAGGTCAGGGGCGGGACGTGCCGGGTCGTGGCGGGCCTGGCGGGAGCCCGCGAGGGACGAGCGGGCGGATGGAAGACCCGGGACGTCCCGCCCTTGACCCGCCGGACCCCCGTTCTCCTCGACTGCAGCTCAACGACGCTTGATGAGCGACACGTCGCGCACGGCCCCCCGGTCGGCCGACGTCGCCATCGCGGCATAGGCCTGCAGCGCGGGCGAGACGTATCGGTCGCGGTCGACAGGCTGCCACGGGTTCTCCGACGCCTCCATCTTGGCGCGGCGCTCGGCGAGCACCGCGTCGGGGACGTTGACACGGATGAGACGGGTGTCGACGTCGATCTCGATCTCGTCGCCGTCCTCGATCAGGCCGATCGTGCCGCCGGCAGCGGCCTCGGGTGAGACGTGGCCCACCGAGATGCCGCTCGACCCGCCGGAGAACCGGCCGTCCGTGATGAGCGCACAGACCTTCCCGAGGCCGCGGCCCTTGATGTACGACGTCGGGTAGAGCATCTCCTGCATGCCCGGCCCGCCCGCAGGACCTTCGTAGCGCACCACGACGACGTGCCCGGGCTCGACCTGCTTGGTGAGGATCTTCTCGACGGCCTCGTCCTGCGACTCGCACACGAGCGCCTTCCCCACGAAGTGGAAGACGTCCGGGTCCACACCGGCGGTCTTGAAGACCGCACCGTCCTCGGCGATGTTGCCGCGCAGCACGGCGAGGCCGCCCTCGACGGTGTACGCGTGCTCGACGTCGTGGATGCAGCCGGTCTCGGCGTCCGTGTCGAGCGACTCCCACCGGTTCTGCGTGGAGAACGCCTGCGTGGTCCGCACTCCCCCGGGCGCGGCGTGGAACAGCTCGACGGCGCGGTCCGTGGCCTTGCCGCCGCGGATGTCCCAGTCGTCGAGCCATGCGCGGAGCGTGGGCGTGTGCACCGAGGTCACGTCGTGGTCGAGCAGCCCCCCGCGGTCGAGCTCGCCGAGCAGGGCGGGGATGCCGCCCGCGCGGTGCACGTCCTCCATGTGGTAGTCCGGGTGGTTCGGCGCGACCTTCGACAGGCACGGCACCTGGCGGCTGATCCGCTCGATGTCGGTGAGGTCGAAGTCGATCTCACCCTCCTGTGCGGCGGCGAGGACGTGCAGCACCGTGTTGGTCGAGCCACCCATCGCGACGTCGAGCGCCATGGCGTTGGCGAACGCGGCCTTGGTGGCGATCGAGCGCGGGGCGGCGGAGTCGTCCTCGTCGTCGTAGTACCGGCGCGCGAGGTCGACGATGGTCCGCCCGGCCTCGAGGAACAGCTCCTTGCGCGCGGCGTGCGTGGCGAGCGTCGAACCGTTCCCGGGCAGCGAGAGGCCCAGCGCCTCGGTGAGGCAGTTCATCGAGTTCGCGGTGAACATCCCCGAGCACGAGCCGCACGTGGGGCACGCGTTCTCCTCGACCTGCGCGAGCGCCTCGTCCGAGACGTTCTCGTCGGCCGAGTAGTTGATCGCGTTGATCAGGTTGAGACTCGTCCTCGCGACGCCGTCCGCGACGACCGCCTTGCCGGCCTCCATGGGCCCGCCGGACACGAAGATCACGGGGATGTTCAGGCGCAGCGCCGCGTTGAGCATGCCCGGCGTGATCTTGTCGCAGTTGGAGATGCAGACGAGCGCGTCGGCGCAGTGCGCGTTGACCATGTACTCGACCGAGTCGGCGATGAGGTCGCGGCTGGGCAGCGAGTAGAGCATGCCGGCGTGGCCCATCGCGATGCCGTCGTCGACGGCGATGGTGTTGAACTCCTTGGAGACGCCGCCCGCCTCACGGATCGCCGACGCGACGAGGTCGCCCATGTCCTTGAGGTGGACGTGGCCGGGCACGAACTGCGTGTACGAGTTCGCGATCGCGACGATCGGCTTCCCGAAGTCCTCGGATCCCATGCCGGTCGCACGCCACAGGGCACGCGCCCCGGACATGTTGCGGCCGTGGGTGGACGTCCGAGAGCGCAGGGGACGGCTCATTGCGGGTCAGCTCCTTCGACGGGTCACCGCGACCGCCGGGGGCTCGGCCGCGCCGGGTCACCCTACGCCCGCGCGACGACGCCCCGAGCAGCCCGTCCGCCTCGTGGTCCTCTCCGCTGGCAGGGTTCGCACGGTTCGGGAGAACCCGTACGTGAAACCACCGCAATCCGTGCGTAAGGGTTGAACGACACCGCCGTCACACGCCAGGGTGAGCGAGCGAGATCCGCGGGACGACCGCACGCCGCACCTGACCAGGGGGCAAGGCGTCGTGCGGCAGGTAGGGCGCGCGCCCGTACGGCGCGTCGCACCCGACACTCTCGAGAGGCTCTTCCATGTCTACGTCCACGACGTCCGCCGCCGCGCGGACGAGCACCGCCGTCGCCCGGGACCGCGTCAGCCGTCCGATCGTCCAGGAGTCCGTCGTCACGCGCGGCGGCGCCCGTCGGGCGCTCGCGCTCGCGCGGTTCGGGACCTCGGTCGTCTTCCTGTGGCCCTTCGCCGACAAGCTCTTCGGCCTGGGGTACGCGACGCCGGCCGAGAACGCCTGGGTCGAGGGTGCGGCACCCACGCAGGGCTACCTCCAGCACGGCGCCCAGGGTCCGCTCGCAGGATCCTTGGCCTCGATCGCCGGCCCGGTGACGGACTGGCTCTTCATGCTCGGCCTGCTCGGGGTCGGGGTCGCGCTGCTGCTCGGGATCGGCCTGCGGGTCGCAGCCGTCTCCGGCGGGATCCTCTTCGCGCTGCTCTGGCTCTCTCAGTGGCCGTTGACGTCCGGTTCGAACAACCCGGTCGTCGATCAGCACGTCCTGGTGATCCTGCTCCTCGCGGTGCTCGCCACGACGCTTGCCGGAGACACGTGGGGTCTCGGCCGTCGGTGGGCCGCCACGCCCCTCGTCCGCAGGGCTCCCTGGCTCCGCTGATCACGCCGAGGACGCCGCCTGGCCGGGTTCAGGCCGTGGCCGTGCGCGCGTCCTCGAGCTCGTCCGCGTGCCGGATGTGCCGCGTCACCCACGGCGCGAGTGCGAACAGCGCACCCGCGAACACGAGCGTCACGGCACCGATCCCGCCGAAGTAGAGCGTGTCCGACGTGCCCTCGGTCGCCTCGACGAGCTGCGCCGTGATGGCCTGCCCGGCGGCCGGGGCGAGGAACCACACGGCCATCGCCTGGGACCGGAACGCGCGCGGAGCGAGCAGCGTCGTCGCGGCGAGCCCGACCGGCGACAGGCACAGCTCGCCGAGCGTCTGCACGACGTACACCGCGACGAGCACCCACGCGGGAGACTTTCCGTCACCCACGACCGCCGAGGCGAGCGCGAGCCCGAGGAAGGACAGGGACGCGAGCGTGAGGCCGATCGCGAACTTGTTGGCGGTCGCCGGGCGGTCGCCGGTCTTGAGCCAGATCCACGCGAAGACCGGGGCGAGCAGGATGATCGACAGCGGGTTCACGGACTGGAAGAACTCGGGGCTGATGCTGACGCCGAAGAGGTTCAGCTCGGTGCGGTCCGCCGCGAACGCGGAGAGCGTCGTGGCCGCCTGCTCGAAGATCATCCAGAACAGCATCGCGGCCACGAACAGCGGGATGTAGGCGAGCACGCGGGGTCGTTCGGCGTCGGTGACCTTGGGCGAGCGGTACATCACGACGAAGTAGACGATCGGCGCGAGGAACGCGAGGTAGGACATCGTGTCGATGAACGTCCCGACGCCGAACCCCCCCGAGACCAGGAGCGCCACCAGCGCGACCGCGACGACGCCTGCCGCGATCAGCAGGAGGATGCGCGCGACGGCGCCCCGCTCCTCGGGCCGGATGGGGTTCGGCACGTTCGCGCCGGCCTTGCCGAGGTACCGCCCGCCGGCGACGAAGAACACGAGGGCGACCGCCATGCCCACGGCCGCCACCGCGAACCCCGCGTGGTACCCGCCCCAGGCGCGCGCGGCGCCGACGAGGAACGGCGCGACGAACGACCCGATGTTGATGCCCATGTAGAAGATCGAGAACGCCGAGTCCCGGCGCGGGTCGTCGCGCGCGTAGAGCTCGCCGACCATCGAGCTCACGTTGGGCTTGAGGAGGCCGGTGCCGAGCGCGACGAGAGCGATGCCGATCATGGAGAAGCCGACGCCGGGGACCGTGAGGCTGACGTGCCCGGCCGCGATGATGATGCCGCCGTACAGCACGGAGCGTCGTGAGCCGATCAGCCGGTCGGCGAGCCAGCCCCCGACGACCGAGAGCAGGTAGACGCTCGTCCCGTAGATCGACACGAGCGCGAGCCCCGTCGTGTCGTCGATCCCGAGACCGCCGTTGGCGACGGTGTCCGTGAGGTAGAACAGCAGGATGGCGCGCATCCCGTAGTAGCTGAACCGCTCCCACATCTCGGTGGTGAAGAGCGTGAACAGCCCACGCGGCTGACCGAAGAACGCGTGGTCCCCCTCGATGTGCCCTGCCGCAGGGCCCTCGCCCGGCCGCGGCCCGGTCGGCGCACCGGCGCCGGGCTCCACCTCGGACGCCCCCTCGCCGCCGCCCCGCGCGCTCATGCGATCGATGCTCCCACCGGCGAGCACGCGCGGCGACCGTTAGCGTGACCGGGTGCCGTCGATCTGGTGGTCGCGCCGCGACCTGCGTCTCGCGGACAACCCTGCCCTCGTCGCCGCGGCCGACTCCGCCCGAGACACCGGCGACGAGGTGGTCGCGCTGTACGTGCTGGATCCCCGGCTCTGGGACGGCGCCGGTGCGCCGCGCCGGTCGTACCTCGCGCGCAGCCTTGCGGCCCTCGACGAGTCGACGGGCGGCCGGCTCGTCGTGCGCCACGGCGACCCCCGCGAGGTGGTGCCGGCGCTCGCCCGCGAGGTCGGGGCCGACGAGGTGCACGTGGGGGCGTCGTTCGAGCCGTACGGGCTGGCCCGCGACGAGGTGGTGGAGCGGGTCCTGTCCGACGCCGGCACGGACCTCGTGCGCACCGGCTCGCCGTACGCGGTCTCCCCCGGCCGGCTCACGACGCAGGGCGGCACGCCCTTCCAGGTCTTCACGCCCTTCCGCGACGCGTGGGTGTCCCACCGATGGCCCGGGCCCGCGCCCCGCCCGCGCGACGTGCCGTGGGCGGACGTCCGTTCGGAGGGTGTCCCGCCCGACCCGGGTACCGACGCCGACCTCCCCGCCGCCGGGGAGCGGGCCGCGCGACGGCGGTGGCACGCGTTCCTCGCCGATCACCTCGCCGGCTACGCGACCGGGCGCGACCGTCCGGACCGGCCCGCGACGTCGGGCATGTCCATCCCGCTCAAGTGGGGCGAGGTGCACCCGCGCACGCTGCTCGCGGACCTGCGCGAGGCCCTGCACGACGGCGCGCCGTCCGACGACGTCCTCACGTTCCGCTCGGAGCTCGCGTGGCGCGAGTTCCACGCCGACGGCCTGTTCCACCACCCAGGGGCGGCGCGACGTTCCCTGCGCAGCGTCGTGCCCGACGACGCGTGGACCACGGGCACCGACGAGCACCGGTTCCTCGCGGCGTGGTCCGCCGGCCGGACCGGCTACCCGCTCGTCGACGCGGGCATGCGCCAGCTCCTCGCCGAGGGGTGGATGCACAACCGCGTCCGCATGGTCGTCGCGTCGTTCCTCGTCAAGGACCTGCACGTGCGCTGGCAGCGCGGGGCCGAGCACTTCATGGCCCACCTCGCCGACGGCGACGTGCCGCAGAACCAGCTGAACTGGCAGTGGGTCGCAGGGACGGGCCGCGACGCGGCCCCGTACTTCCGCATCTTCAACCCGGTCACGCAGGGCAAGAAGTTCGACCCGGACGGCGACTACGTGCGGCGCTGGGTCCCGGAGCTGCGCGGCGTCGAGGGGGCCGCGGTGCACGAGCCGTGGCGGCTCACCGAGCAGCCGCGCGACTACCCGGAGCGGGTCGTGGACCACGCCACCGAGCGGCGCGTCGCGCTCGAGGACCTCGAGCGCGGCCGCGCCGCTCGCTAGGGCACCGTCAGGCCGGTGCCTCGCCCGGGATCGCGTCCCGGTGCGCCTGCGGGAGCGACTCCCACCAGCGGAGTCGCGCTGCCGCGAGGTCCTCGGGGGTGAGCTCCCCCCACACCCGCAGCCGGGAGAGCCCGCCGTCGGGGTACACGTCGAGCCGCAGGTGCGTCGCCGCGGGCGCGCCCTCGATCACGTGGCGGTGGCGCGTGTCCGCGCGGACGTCCGCCTTCGGCAGGATGTCGGACCACGTGCCCGACGGTGCACCGTCGTCCAGACCCGCACCCTCGGCGGGCACGGGACCGGCGTCGTGCACCTGGAGGCGGACCGCGCCGGGCGCGTTGCCGACGTAGTACGTCGTGTCGACCTCGACGTGGCGCACGACCCCGCGCTGCGCGAGCGCGAACACCGCGAAGTCGTTGCCCGGGCCGCGGCGCCGGGCGTTCTCCCAGCCCTCCCCCATGTGCGCGGCCTTGCCCGGCAGGATGATGTTGGCGGGCGAGGAGTAGAACGCGTCGGAGGTCTCGACGAGCCGGCCGCCGTTCTCGGCCGCGACGAGGTCGATCGTCCCGGTCAGGAAGCGCGGGTCGGGCACGACCTCGCCGTGCACGCGGAACCGCGCCACGCCGCCGTCGGGGTAGATGGTCAGGCGCACGTGGGTCCAGCGCGAGCGGTCCGAGACCTCGTAGACGTTCGGGGTGTCACCCGTGGCGTCCTGCTTGGCGACGATCGTGGTCCACTGCGCGTCCTGCAGCTCGTCGACGGACGGGTAGCCCTCGACCGACGTCGCCTCGACCGAGACGTAGGGCGGGTAGTTGCCGCGGAACCACGCGGTGTCGACCACGACGCCGTGGACGATCCCCGCGGCACCGAGCCGCACGATCGCGGCGTCGGACTCGAGCCCGTCGCGGCGACGGCGCGTCTCCCAGCCGTCGTACACCTTGCCCTTGTGGCCGAACTCGTTCACGTCGAAGGCGGGCGCGCCCGGGCGGATGAGGTTCTCGCGCTGGGCGAAGAGCTCGTCGCTGGCCCAGACCACGCTCCCGCCCAGCGCACGGGACGCGAGGTCCGGGAGTGCCTGGAAGGCGGCGAGCGGTGCGGGTACGTGGGACATCAGGAGTCTCCTCTCGTCAGGAGGCGTCCGGTGGGCCGGTCGGGGGTGACCTCCTCGCCACGCAGGAACGTGGCGACGACCGCGCCGGACAGCGCTCGGTTCGCGTACGGGGTGATGGGGTTCTTGTGGTGGAGGGCGTGGGGGTCGACGACGAACGTGGTGTCGGGCTCCACGACGGCCAGGTCGGCGTCGTGCCCGACGACGATCCCGCCCTTGCGCGTGAGTCCGGCGATCTCGGCCGGCCGGGCGGACATCCACTGCACGACGCGCTCGAAAGGGACACCGCGGCGTCGGGCCTCGGTCCACACGATCGCGAGGCCGAGCTGGAGCGAGGACACGCCGCCCCACGCCGTGCCGAAGTCGCCGGTGTCGAGGTCCTTGAGGTCCGGCGTGCTGGGCGAGTGGTCGGAGACCACGATGTCGATGGTGCCGTCGACCAGCGCCTCCCAGAGCAGGTCGCGGTTGGCGGCCTCCCGGATGGGCGGGCAGCACTTGTACTGCGTCGCGCCGTCGGGGATCTCCTCGGCCGCGAGCGCCAGGTAGTGCGGGCAGGTCTCGACGGTCAGCCGGACGCCCTCCGCCTTGGCGCTGCGGATCATGGGCAGCGCGTCGGAGCTCGACAGGTGCAGGACGTGCGCGCGGGCGCCGGTCCGGCGGGCGGCGTCGATGACGTGCGCGATCGCGGTGTTCTCGGCGTCGCGCGGGCGCGACGCGAGGAACGTGTCGTAGTGGTCGCCGTGCGCGGGCGGTGCCGCGTCGATGACGTGCGAGTCCTCGGCGTGCACGATCATGAGGCCGTCGAAGCCGGCGATCTCCGCCAGGTCGGCCTCGAGCTCGTCCGGCTCGAGGTGGCCGAACTCGTCGACGCCCGAGTGCAGCAGGAAGCACTTGAAGCCGAACACGCCGGCGTCCCACAGGGGGCGCAGGTCGGACGTGTTCCCCGGCACCGCGCCGCCCCAGAACCCGACGTCGACGGACGCCTGGTCGCGTGCGACCTTCTGCTTGATCTCGAGCGCGGCGACGTCGACCGTGGGCGGGATCGAGTTGAGCGGCATGTCGACGATGGTCGTCACGCCGCCCGCGGCGGCGGCCCGCGTCGCCGACGCGAAGCCCTCCCACTCGGTGCGACCCGGCTCGTTGACGTGGACGTGCGTGTCCACGAGCCCGGGGATCAGGACCTGCCCGGGCGCGAGCTCGACGACGCGCGCGCCGTCGAGCCCCGCGCCGAGCGGCTCGACCGCGACGACCGCACCGTCGCGCACGCCGACCTCACAGGGCTGCTCCGCGCCGTCGACGAGCACGCGCTCGCCGCGAACGACGAGGTCGAACGTGTGGTCGGGTGTCGTGCTCATCGGCTGATCCTCCTGCTCGTCGGTGCAGTTCGTCGACACGTGGCGCGCGCTCAGTCGAGCAGTGCGGTCGCCGTGGGCGCGTCGTCCGCCGAGAGCGCCAGGTCCTCGAACTCGTTGACCGAGCCGAGCGCCGCCGCCCCCATGGCGATGTTCGTCACGCGCTCGAGGATGACCTCGACCACGACCGGCACGCGGAACTCCGCCGTCATCGTCTGCGCCTTCGCGAACGCCTCCGCCAGCTCCTCCGGGTCCGTCACCCGGATCGCCTTGCACCCCAGGCCCTCGGCGACCTTGACGTGGTCGACGCCGTACCCGCCCAGCTCCGGGGAGTTGATGTTCTCGAACGACAGGTCCACGTGGTAGTCCATGTCGAACGCGCGCTGCGACTGGCGGATGAGCCCGAGGTAGGAGTTGTTCACCACGACGTGCACGTACGGCAGGTTGAAGTGCGCGCCGACGGCGAGCTCCTCGATCATGAACTGGAAGTCGTAGTCGCCGGACAGCGCGACGACCTGCTCCGCCGGGTCGTCGGCGAGCGCCTTCGCCACGCCGAGGGCCGCCGGTCCGGTCCACCCCAGCGGGCCCGCCTGGCCGGCGTTGATCCAGTGGCGGGGCTCGTAGACGTGCAGGAACTGCGCGCCGGCGATCTGCGACAGACCGATCGTGGTGACGTAGCGCGTCTCGCGACCGAACGCCTTGTTCATCTCCTCGTACACGCGCTGCGGCTTGATCGGGATCTCGGTGAAGTGCGTCTTGCGCTGCAGCGTGCGCTTGCGCTCGGAGCACTCGCCGACCCACCCGGAGTAGTCGCGCGCGGTGCCGGCGTCGTGGCGCTCGCGGGCGACCTCGAGAAACAGCTCGAGCGCGACGCGGGCGTCGGAGACGATGCCGTACTCGGGGGCGAACACGCGCCCGATCTGCGTCGGCTCGATGTCGACGTGCACGAACGTGCGGCCCTCACGGTACGTGTCGAGCCCGCCGGTGTGCCGGTTGGCCCAGCGGTTGCCGATGCCGAGCACGAAGTCGGAGGCGAGCAGGTTCGCGTTGCCGTAGCGCTGCGACGTCTGGAGCCCGGCCATGCCGGCCATGAGCTCGTGGTCGTCGGGGATGATCCCCCAGCCCATGAGGGTCGGGATCACGGGGACACCGAGGGTCTCGGCGAGCTCGACGAGCAGCTCCTCGCCGCCCGCGTTGATGATGCCGCCGCCCGCGATGAGGATCGGGCGCTCGGCGGCGAGCAGCATGTCGATCGCCTTCTCGGCCTGCGCGCGCGTCGCCGACGGGCGGAGCACGGGCAGCGGCTGGTAGGTCGCCGGGTCGAAGTCGATCTCGGTCATCTGCACGTCGACCGGCAGGTCGATCAGGACCGGACCGGGCCGACCGGAGCGCATGAGCTGGAACGCCTGCTGGAAGACCTGCGGCACCTGGCCGCCTTCGAGGACCGTCTTGGCCATCTTGGTCACCGGAGCGGCGATGCTCGCGATGTCGACCGCCTGGAAGTCCTCCTTGTCGAGCTTGGCGACCGGCGCCTGGCCCGTGATGCACAGGATCGGGACCGAGTCGGCCGACGCGGCGTACAGGCCCGTGATCATGTCGGTGCCCGCAGGACCGGAGGTCCCGATGCAGATGCCGATGTTGCCCGGGCGGGCCCGGGAGTACCCGTCGGCCATGTGCGACGCGCCCTCGACGTGACGGGCGAGCACGTGGTCGATGCCGCCGTGGGCACGCATCGCGGAGTAGAAGGGGTTGATGGCGGCACCGGGCAGGCCGAAGGCCTGGGTGGCACCCTCGATCTCGAGGATGGCCACGGCGGCGTCCACCGCGCGCATACGAGGCATGGTCTCGCTCCTTGCTGGGATGGGGTGCGTCGGGTCGTCGTCGGCCCGACGCCGCACGGTCAGGAGGTCTGGTCGGTACCGGTCGCGCTGTCGCGCCCGGAGAGTCGTTCGACGCCGCGGAACAGGCCCGAGTGGTCGAGCCCGCCGTCACCGTTGGCCCGGGCCGAGGCCATGAGCTGGGCGACGAGCCCGCCGAGCGGAGCGACGACGCCGGCCTCGCGGGCGGCGGACGTCACGATGCCGAGGTCCTTGTGGTGCAGGTCGATGCGGAAGCCGGGGCCGAAGTCGCGGTCGAGCATCTTGCGCGCCTTCTGGTTGAGGACGGCGGAGCCGGCGAGCCCTCCGCCGAGGACCTCGATCGCCGCGTCGGTGTCCACGCCGTACGCCTCGAGGAAGACGACCGCCTCGGCCAGCGCCTGGATGTTCACCGCGACGATGAGCTGGTTGGCCGCCTTGACGGTCTGGCCGGAGCCGTTCGGACCCACGTGCACGACCGTCTTCCCGACGACGTCGAGGAACGGCTTCGCCGTCTCGAAGTCCTCGCGCGTCCCGCCGACCATGATGGACAGCGCGGCGTTGATCGCGCCCGGCTCGCCCCCGGACACCGGTGCGTCGACGATGCGCAGGCCCGCGGCCGTCGCCTGCTTCGCGAGCGCGACCGTGACGTCGGGACGGATCGAGGAGAAGTCGACGACCAGCGCCCCAGGCTTCGCGTTCGCGAGGACGCCGTCGTCCCCGGTGAGGACGGCCTCGACGTCGGGCGAGTCGGGAACCATGATCGCGACGACGTCCGCGCCCGAGACGGCGTCGGCGACCGAGGTGGCGGCGCGGCCTCCCGCCTCGACGAGGGGCCGGGTCTTCTCGGGGCTGCGGTTGTATCCCGCGACGTCGTGGCCGGCGTTCTGCAGGTGGACGGCCATGGGGCTGCCCATGATGCCGAGTCCGATGAAGGCGATGGAGGCCATGGTGTGCTCCTCGGGTCTGGTCGGAGAGTCTGAGGTCTGAGGTCTGAGGTTCTGGGTGCGGCTCAGCGGTCGGAGGCTGCGAGCCACGCGAACGGGTCCGCGGCGTCCGTCTTGTACTCGAGGCCGATCCAGCCGTCGTAGCCACCGGCGCGCAGGTCCGCGGCCCAGCGCTCGATCGGCAGCTCGCCCGACCCGGGCTCGCCGCGCCCGGGGGCGTCGGCGACCTGGACGTGCGCGATGCGCTCGCGGTGAGCCGCGAGTGCCGCGTCGACGTCGTCACCGTTGACGGCGAGGTGGTAGACGTCGAACAGCAGGCCGAGGTTCGTCTCGCCGTGCTCGGAGGCGACCCGGTCGAGGACGGCGACGACGTCGGCCGCGGTCTTGAGCGGGTACGTCGGCATGCCGCTGACGGGTTCGAGGAGCACCGTGCCGCCGATGCGCGCGACGGCGCGGGCAGCGAGCGCGAGGTTCTCGGCCCCGAGCTCGTCCTGCGCCTCCGGCGTCTCGCCCTCCTGGCGGTTGCCGTACAGGGCGTTGAACGCACGGCACCCGGTGCGCTCGCCGATGGCGGTGACGACGTCGAGATTGGCGCGCAGGTCCGCCGACCGGGCGGGCCAGGACACGAGCCCGCGGTCGCCGCCCGGCATGTTGCCGGCGTCGAAGTTCAGTCCGGTGAGCTGCACGCCGGCGGACTCGATCGCTCCGACGAGCGCGTCGACCTCGTCGTCGGCCGGGGTCGGGGTGGCGAAGGGCCACCACAGCTCGATGCCTCGGAAGCCGGCCGCCGCTGCGGCGGCGGGGCGCTCCAGGAGGGGCAGGTCGGTGAGCAGGATCGAGCAGTTCACCGTCCAGCTCGCGGTGCCGGCCTCAGCCATCGTCACGTCTCCTCAGGGTGTCGTCGTCGAACCTTGATTTCCGTCTAGCGGAAGTTCTCTTCTGCTATGTGAAAGCGTAGGCCGGGATCCGGGCCTCGTCAACCCCTGTGCGATTGCCGAACCCCGGGTTGTGCACCGATCAGACCGTCGATCGGTGCGCAACCCGGGGTTCGGCAGCGAGGTGTCGTCCGGCCGCGTCAGCTCCCTGGTCGCGCGTCGCGCAGGGCCTCGAGGCGAGCCCGCGAGAGCAGCGCACCGTCCGCACCGCCGCCATCGACCTCTGCGGCGTTGAGGGCTCCGCAGTCGAGCGCCCGGAGCAGGAACCACGCGAGCGCCTTCGCCGTCGCGGGCTCGTCGAGGACCGCCACCTCGCCCGGCGCCGCGACGCCGTCGAGCACGCGCACGTAGTCGCGCAGGCGCCGCAACGTCGTCGGTGCCGCCCGCCGGTAGAACGCGTACGTGGCCGCGTACCGGCTGGCGAGCTGGGCAGGGTGCAGGTCCCAGCCCTGGTAGAAGCCGCGTTCCAGCGACCGGCGGACGAGCCTGCCGTGCAGCACCCACGCCGCGCCGACCGCACGGTTGTCCCCCACCGGCAGGACGTTCGTCGACCCGTCCGACAGGCGTACGCCCGTGCCCGCCGCCGCGAGCTGCATGACGGCCTTCGCGTGGTCCGCAGCCGGGTGCTCCATCGACTGGAGCTCGGCCGCGATGCCGAGCGAGGCGCTGTAGTCGTACGTGCCGTAGTGCAGCCCGACGGCGCGTGCCCCCGCCGCGTGCACCATCCGGGCGACCGTCGCGGCGCCGTCGGGCCCGAGCACCGCCTGCGGGGTCTCGACCTGGATCTCGAAGCGCACCCGGCCAGCCGGCAGCCCGAGCGCGGCCTCCAGCCGCTCGCACACCGTGACCATCGCCTCGACCTGCTCCACCGCGGAGACCTTGGCGAGCGTCACGACGTACCCGGCGGGCAGGTCGTCCCGCACGCCGACGGAGCTGCCGGACGAGCCGCCGAGCTCGCGGAGCCCGGTGACGAGCCCGGTCGTGAAGACGTCCAGCGTCCGCACGCCACGGCGGCGGGTCGCCCGCTCGAACGACTTGATGCGGATCCCGACGAAGGCCGGGCCGGAGCCGGCGGCGACCGCCGCGACCAGCTCGCCCGCGGCCGACAGGGCTGCCGCGTCCTCCGCGTCGTCGCCACGGTTGCCGTACCCGTCCTCGAAGTCGATCCGCAGGTCCTCGATCGGCTCGGCGACGAGCTTCGCGTCCACGAGAGCCGCCACCCCGAGCCCCGGGTCGATCCCGAGCGCCCGCACCAGGTGCCCCGAGCCGCCGGCGGCGCTCACCGCGGCACGCGCCTCGTCGCCCCATCGCCTCGGGAGGTCGCGGTCGTAGCGGTCGCCCGGGACGTACACGGTGTGCACGGGCTGGCGGGACCCGTCGTCGCCCGGGTAGGCGGACTCGAGCAGGTCGTCGACCGCGTCGAGGCGGCGGTCGAGCTCGGCGTCCAGGGCGTCGTCGAGCGAGCGCCCTGCCGTGCGCGCGCTCCGCTCCACCGGGGCGGCCGTCACGGGGTCGCCCCCTCGGACGCGACGACGATCTCGTACGCGGGGAGCGTGAGGAAGTCGACGTAGTCGTCGCCCAGCGCGATCCCCTCCACGAGGTCCCTGGCCTGCTCGTACGGGCCGGCGTCGTACTCGTCCGCCCCGACGTCGGTCCGCAGCCGGGCGGTCTCCTCGGCGAGGAGCGAACGCACCAGGTCCGCGGTGACGACGGTCCCGACGCCCTCCCCTGCGGTGTACGCCGCGCCCGACCGCACCCACTGCCACACCTGCGACCGCGAGATCTCGGCGGTCGCCGCGTCCTCCATGAGGTTGTGGATCGCGACCGCGCCGTTGCCGGCGAGCCACGCGGCGACGTACGCGACCGACACGTAGAGGTTGTTGCGCAGCCCCGCGTCGGTGATGTCACCCGCCGCCGAGGAGACGTCGAGCAGCTGCTCGGCGGTGACCTCGACGTCCGGACGCTGCCTGTCGAGCTGGTTGGGGCGATCCCCCAGCACGGCGTCGAACACCTCGCGGCACACGGGCACGAGGTCCGGGTGCGCGACCCACGAGCCGTCGAACCCGTCGCCGGCCTCGCGCTGCTTGTCCGCGCGGACCTTGTCGAACGCCTGCGCCGTGACCTCCGGCTCGCGGCGGTTCGGGATGACCGCGGCCATGCCGCCCATCGCGAACGCCCCGCGGCGGTGGCAGGTGGCCACGAGCAGCTCGGTGTAGGCGCGCATGAACGGCGCGGTCATCGTGATGTCCCCACGGCCCGGGAGCGTGAACGACGGGCCCGAGTCGCGGAAGTACTTGATGACGGAGAACAGGTAGTCCCACCGCCCGGCGTTGAGGCCCGACGCGTGGTCCCGCAGCTCGTAGAGGATCTCGTCCATCTCGAACGCGGCCGGGATCGTCTCGATGAGCACCGTCGCGCGGACCGTGCCGTGCGGGATCCCGAGCGTCTCCTGCGCGTACGTGAAGACGTCGTCCCACAGCCGCGCCTCGAGGTGCGACTCCATCTTCGGCAGGTAGTAGTACGGGCCGGACCCGCGGGCGAGGAGCTCCGTCGCGTTGTGGAAGAAGTGCAGGCCGAAGTCGACGAGCGCCCCGACCGTGGGGGCTCCGTCGACCTCGACGTGCACCTCGTCGAAGTGCCAGCCGCGGGGTCGCACGACCATGACAGCCAGCCGGTCGTCGTCGGTCTCGGGACGCAGCGCGTACTCCTTGCCCTCCGGCGAGGTGAACGCGAGGGTGCGCCGGGTCGCGTCGTGCAGGGCGACCTGGCCGCCGACGACGCTGCTCCAGTGCGGCGTGGACGCGTCCTCGAGGTCCGCGAGCCAGACCTTCGCGCCCGAGTTCAGCGCGTTGATCGCCATCTTGGGCGTCGGCGGCCCGGTGATCTCGACGCGCCGGTCGACGAGATCCGCCGGCGCCGTCGCGACGGTCCAGTCGGCCGCGCGGACGTCCGCCGTCTCGGGCAGGAAGTCGAGCCGACCGGTCCGGGCGACCTCCTCGCGGCGCGTGGAGCGCGCGGCGAGGAGCTCGTCGCGGCGGCCCCCGAACCGACGCTGCAGCTCGGCGACGAAGGCGAGCGCCTCCGGGGTGAGGATCTCGGCGGAACGGTCGACCTCGGGTCCGTGGACCGTGGCCGCGGTCGTGCTGGTCATGGTGTCGTCCTCTCTGGGCTGGCGTCGGGTCGGGTGGGTGCGGTCACTGCGGTCAGCGCCCGTGGGTCGGGGCCGTCTCCGGACGAGCCTGCTCCGCGCGACCGCGCTCCGCGACCTCGGCGACGGCCCGCGCCACCGATGCCGAGACCGCGGGCTCGAACACGCTCGGCACGATGTAGCTCGCGCTGAGCTGGCCCGGCTCGACCGCGTCGGCGATCGCGACCGCGGCCACGCGCAGCATCTCGTCCGTGATCTCGCGCGCGCCGGCGTCGAGCAGCCCGCGGAAGAGCCCGGGGAACGCCAGCACGTTGTTGATCTGGTTCGGGTAGTCGCTGCGACCGGTCGCGACGATGGTCGCGTGCTGGGCCGCGGCCAGCGGGTCGACCTCCGGGGTCGGGTTGGCGAGCGCGAAGACGATCGCGTCGTCCGCCATGGTCGCGATGTCGTCACCCGTGAGGATGTTGGGGCCCGAGACCCCGACGAACACGTCCGCACCCGCGAGACCCTCGCGCAGCGTGCCGTCGAAGCCCTCGGCGTTGGTCGTCGCGGCGAGCCGGCGGCGGTTCTCGTCGTCGCCCGCATTGCCGGTGTGCAGCGCCCCCTTGCGGTCGAACGCCACGATGTCGCGCGCGCCCTGCCCCTGGAGCAACGAGATGATCGCCGAACCGGCGGCGCCCACCCCGGACACCACGATGCGCACGTCCCCGATGGACTTGCCGACGACGCGCAGCGCGTTCGTCAGGGCGGCGAGCACGACGATCGCGGTGCCGTGCTGGTCGTCGTGGAACACGGGGATGTCGAGCTCGTCGCGCAGGCGACGTTCGATCTCGAAGCACCGGGGGGCGGAGATGTCCTCGAGGTTGATCCCGCCGTACACCGGGGCGATCGCCTTGACGATGCGGATGATCTCCTCGGTGTCCTTCGTGTCGAGGCAGACCGGCCACGCGTCGACGCCCGCGAACTGCTTGAAGAGCGCCGCCTTGCCCTCCATCACGGGCAGCGCGGCGGCCGGCCCGATGTCGCCGAGGCCCAGGACGGCGGTCCCGTCGGTGACGACGGCCACGGTGTTGCGCTTGACCGTCAGGCGGCGCGCGTCCTCGGGCCGCTCGGCGATCGCGAGGCACACGCGCGCCACACCGGGGGTGTAGGCGCGGGCCAGATCGGCGCGGTGGCGCAGCGGGACCTTGGGGTTGACCTCGAGCTTGCCACCGAGGTGCATGAGGAACGTCGCGTCGCTCACGTGACGCACGGTGATGCCGTCCATCGCCCCGAGGGCGTCACGGATGCGCTCGACGTGCGCCGTGTCGACCGTGTCTGCCGTGATGTCGACGACGAGGCGGTCGGCACCGGACTCGGAGACGTCGACGCCGGTGATCGATGCGCCGGTGGCGCTCACTGCCGCGACGATGTCGCTCGCCGTGCGCAGCCCGCTCGGCGCCTCCACGCGCAGCGTGATGGAGTAGCTCGGGCTCGTGGCGACGGCGCCAACCGTGCCGGGGGCCGACGTCTGTGCCGTGCCGGTCTGCAGATCGGACATCATTGTTCCTTCTTCTCGTATGCTGAGGGAATGCTTCCGTGATGCGGAAGTGTGGCGCGTCGTGGCTCGTCGCCACGCGTGCCAGGGACACGAGGCTCGCCCGTCGCCGGGTCGAGGCTCACGGACAGGAGTGTGAGATGGCCCAGACCTCCGCGGCGACGGAGCCTCAGGAGAGCGGACGGCAGAGCACCGGCGCAGGACCCGGCAACAAGCCGGCGGGCGGCGTCCAGTCGGTGGACCGTGCGATCGAGCTGCTCGAGCTGCTCGCCGACTACGGCGGCGAGTCCGGGCTGAGCGAGCTCGCGCAGCAGACGGGGCTCCCGCTGCCGACGATCCACCGGCTCCTGCGCACCCTGCTCGCACAGGGATACGTCCGCCAGACGCCCTCGCGCCGGTACACGCTCGGCCCACGCCTCATCCGGCTCGGCGAGTCGGCGGGCCGCCAGCTCGGCGCGGGCGCCCGCCCGTACCTGGAGCGGCTCGCCCAGGAGCTCGGCGAGTCGGCGAACCTCGCGATGATCGACCGCGACATGGCCGTGTACGTCGCCCAGGCGTCGTCGAGCCACTCGATGCGCATGTTCACCGAGGTGGGCCGCCGCGTCTTCACGCACTGCACCGGAGTGGGCAAGGCCGTCCTCTCCGAGCTGCCCGACCAGACGGTGCGGGAGATCGTGGGCCGGGTCGGCATGCCGCCGGCGACGGACCTGTCGATCACCGACGTCGAGACCCTCCTCGTCGACCTGGCGGCCATCCGCGAGCGCGGGTACGCGATCGACGACGGCGAGCAGGAGCTCGGTGTCCGGTGCTTCGCGGTGCCGGTCCCCGGCACCCCCACGCCGACCGCGCTCTCGGTCTCCGGACCTGCGGCCCGTGTGACCTACGAGTTCGGCGAGCGCGCGGTCCCGGTGCTGCACCGGGTCGCGGCCCAGCTGACGCGCGAGCTCGTCACCACCAGCTCCTGAGAGCGGCGCGCCGAGCGGCTGCGCGCCCAGCAGTGCCGCACGACGTGCGTCGCACTGCTGGGCGCGTGGTCGTCGCATCGTGATCAGCAGAAGCCGGTCACGGTCGCCCAGGCACGCGGCTCCGTCGACGCGCCCTCGCGCTGGACCGTGGCCTCGATCAGCCCGTAGGGACGGTCCGCGGCGAAGAACACCTCGTTCGGGTTGTCGAGCCCGAACGGCGCCAGGTCCACGAGGAAGTGGTGCTTGTTCGGCATGGAGAACTTGACCTCCGCGATCTCGGGCACCGCCTCCAGGACCGCCTTGCCCATCGCGAACAGCGACTGCTGCAGCGCGAGCGAGTGCGTCGTCGCGAACGCCTCGAGCTGGATCGCACGGACCTTCGCGTAGACCGCGTCGAAGTCCACGTCGGTCGTGGTGTACCGCCAGCGCGACGTCACCGACGTCGCGAGGATGCGGTCGTCGGTCTCGACGAGGGTCGTGTACCGGTCTCGCGGGAAGCCGTGGAACTCCGAGCCCGTCGACTTGAGCACGACGAGGTCGGTGAGCCCCGAGACGACGAAGACCTCGTCCCCGTCCCGCTGGACGACCGTCGTGCGGGTCTCCTGGTTGTCCCGGACGAAGGCGTGGTCGTGCTCGCCGTCGGCGGTGACGATGCGGTTCCAGGAGTACTGCTCGATCTCCCAGCGGCCACCCGTGATCCACTCGAAGTCCTCGACGAAGTGCGTGCCGAGCCGGAGCGCGAACTCCTCGATCGCCCCGACGCCGTCGCGGGCGAACGCGTAGATCGTGTTCTTCTGCGTGTCGGTGGCGACGCACCTCGAGTTGTCGCCCTCCAGGTGCGTGGCCTCCTGACCGCCCCGCAGCTGCGAGGAGACGTTCAGGTCGGTGATCTCGTGGCGCGGCGTCGCGCGGTCCACGCGCACGAGGCGGACCTCCGCCTTGCCCCACTGGTTGTCGCCCAGGACGATGCCGCCCCCCGGCGCGGTCTGCGCCTCATCTGTCGGCGCAGTCCGCTCGTTGCTCAGGGTCTCGCTCATGTCAGCTCCCTCGATAGGTCGAGTAGGCGAACGGGCTGAGCAGGACGGGGACGTGGTAGTGCTGCTCGGCGCTCGCCACCCGGAAGACGATGACGACCTCCGGGTAGAAGGACACGGTGTTCAGCCGGTCGAAGTAGTCGGCCGTGTCGAACACGAGCCGGTACGTACCGGGGACGAGAGACGCGGGCCCGAGCTCGGGAACGCGTCCGTCGTCGTTCGTGCGGGAGGACGCCACCAGGGTCCAGCCCTGCCCCGTCGTCCCCTCCGCGATCGCCGGAGCCGCCTCGAGGCGGACGGCGATCCCCTCGGCGGGCCTACCGCGGGCCGCGTCGAGTACGTGTGTGGTGATGTGGCTGGCGTGCGTGGTCATGCTGCCAGCGCTCCTTCCAGCCGCAGCGCGGCGATCTCGCGCAGGTTGCGGGCCGCGTTGGCCCTCTCGGTCCGGGCGTCGTTGCCCAGCCGTTCGGTCAGCTGCGCGAGGATCTCCTCGGCGCTGCGCCCGGCGGCACGGATCAGGAAGACGTGCCCGAACTTCTCCTCGTAGGCACGGTTCCCGTCGGCAAGGCGCGTGGTGACGTCGTCGGACAGGTCGAGACCGGACTGCTCCGAACGCGACATGCGCGCGTCCGAGTCCTCGCCCGCGGCTCGTTCGCCGATCCGCGGATGACGCGCGAGCGCGGCGTCGACCTCCGAGTCCGTCCACGGATCGGCGGCCGTCAGTGCGGCACGCGCGGCGTCGCCGACGCTCGCGAAGGGACGGGCGGCCGCGACCTCGTCGGCCCACCGGGCGACGTGCGCGCAGGCGAGGACGACGTCACGTGCCTGGTGCTGCGTCAGTGCGTTGAACTCGTCCAGCGTCATCGCTGCGTGCCCACCCCTCAGGAGTCTGGACCTCTGGCCGGCGTAACTTCCGTCTTGCGGAAGTTCGTTTCCGCTCAACGAATGTACGCCGGAAGGTTCCGCGATGTCAACCGTTGCCGACGTCGCATGCCCGGGTATGCAGACGGGCCCGGCAGCCGAAGCTGCCGGGCCCGTCGTCGAACCGGCTCCTGAGGAGAGCCCGTCCATCATGCTCAGGTCGGGCCGACACCGGCCCGGAACTCGTCCTCGAGGATGCTCATGACGGTCGCGTCGGCCCAGCCGTCGCCGTCCCGGTACACGTCCCGCAGCCGGCCCTCCTCGCGGAATCCGAGCGACTCGTAGAGCATCCGCGCCCGGGGGTTGATGCTCAGGACGTCGAGGCTCACGCGGTGCAGGTGCGGTCCGTCGTGCCGCCGCGCGTCGACGTCGGTCGTGCCGTCGAACGCGAACCGCAGGACCTCGAAGATCGCCTCACGGCCGTACCCGCGACCACGGTAGTTCGGCAGCAGCGCAAGCCGCAGGTTCGCGGACCCCGCGTGCTCGTCGATCCCGTTGAGGACGATCTCACCGATCATCTCGTCGCTCACGAGCCGACCCTCGCGCACCGCACCGGACGTGATCGCCCAGTCGTACCGGCCGTCACGATCGCTGATCGTCGCCGCCCACTCGTCGATCTGGGCGCGGTCGAAGGTCTCCGTCGTCCCCGTGAGCCGGTTCGACTCCGGGTCCTGCAGCGCCTCCCACATCCGAGCCGCGTCCCGCGCCTCGATCGGACGCAGCCGCATCATCTCGCCGAGCAGCACCGGCCCCCGTGTCACGACGTCAGCCGATCCGCTCGAGGACGAGCTCGCGCACCCGGCCGGCGTCCGCCTGGCCGCGCGTCGCCTTCATGACGGCACCGATGATCGCGCCGACCGGACCGAGGTTGCCACCCCGGACCTTCTCGACGACGTCGGGCTGCGCGGCGAGCGCCTCGTCGATCGCGGCGAGCAGCGCGCCGTCGTCCGAGACGACCTCCAGCCCACGGGCCACGACGACCTGCTCCGGGTCGCCCTCGCCGGCGAGCACGCCGTCGAGCACCTGGCGCGCGAGCTTGTCGTTGATCCGACCCGCGTCGACGAGGCCCTGGAGCTCGGCGACCTGCGCCGGGCTCACTTCCAGCGCGGAGAGCTCGACCTCGTCCTGCTTGGCCCGCCGGGAGAGCTCACCCATCCACCACTTGCGCGCGCCGGCCGGGCTCGAGCCCGCCGCGACGGTCGCCTCGATCAGGTCGAGCGCCCCCGCGTTGACGACGTCGCGCATCTCCGCGTCCGCATAGCCCCACTCCCCCTGCAGACGCCGACGGCGCGCGACGGGGAGCTCGGGCAGACCCGCCCGGATCTCCTCGATCCACTCGCGCGGCGGCGCGACGGGCACGAGGTCGGGCTCGGGGAAGTAGCGGTAGTCCTCGGCGTCGGACTTCACGCGGCCTGACGTCGTGACACCCGTGTCCTCGTGCCAGTGACGCGTCTCCTGGACGACCGTGCCGCCGGCGTCGAGCACAGCGGCCTGACGCGAGACCTCGTACCGCACGGCACGCTCGACCGAGCGGAACGAGTTGACGTTCTTGGTCTCCGTCCGCGTTCCGAGCGGGGAGTCCGGGGTCGGGCGCAGCGAGAGGTTGACGTCGGCCCGGACGTTGCCACGCTCCATCCGTGCCTCGGACACGTCGAGCGCGCGGAAGATGTCACGCAGCGTCTGGACGTACGCGCGCGCCACCTCGGGAGCCCGGTCCCCCGCGCCCGTGATCGGACGCGTGACGATCTCGACGAGCGGGATCCCGGCACGGTTGTAGTCGACCAGGGAGTACTCGGCGCCGTGGATACGGCCGGTGGCGCCTCCGACGTGCGTGTTCTTGCCGGCGTCCTCCTCCATGTGCGCACGCTCGATGTCGACGCGGAAGACCGTGCCGTCCTCGAGCTCGACGTCGATCCAGCCGTCGTGCGCGATCGGCTCGTCGTACTGCGACGTCTGGAAGTTCTTCGGCACGTCCGGGTAGAAGTAGTTCTTCCGGGCGAACCGGCAGGTCTCGGCGATCTCGCAGTTGAGCGCGAGCCCGATCCGGATCGCGTACTCGACGGCCTTGCCGTTGACGACGGGAAGCGCACCGGGGAGCCCGAGCGAGACGGGGGTGACCTGGGTGTTGGGCTCGGCGCCGAAGCTCACCTCGGCCGCGCAGAACATCTTGGTCAGCGTGCCCAGCTCGACGTGGACCTCGATCCCGATGACGGGGTCGTAACGACGCGTCGCGTCGGCGTAGTCGACCAGCCCGACTCCGCCGACGGTGGTGGTCTGTGACTCGACCATGGACTCAGCCCTCCTGCTCGGTCGTGGCCGTGGCCGGCGCGGTGGTCGGCAGCGCGGGTGCGCGGTCGAGCAAGGAGCCGCCCCACGTGCTCTCGAGCGCAGCCTCGAGCGCTGCGCCGATCCGGTACATGCGGTCGTCGGCCTTCGCGGGCGCCAGCACCTGGAACCCGACCGGAAGCCCGTCGTCGGACAGCCCGGCGGGGATCGACATGCCAGGGACACCAGCGAGGTTCGCCGGGATCGTCGCGACGTCGTTCAGGTACATCGCGAGCGGGTCGTCGAGCTTCTCGCCGAACCGGAACGCCGTCGTGGGCGCGGTGGGCGAGACGAGGACGTCGACCTGCTCGAACGCGGAGACGAAGTCGCGCTGGATGAGGGTGCGGACCTTCTGCGCGCTGCCGTAGTAGGCGTCGTAGTAGCCGGCGGACAGCGCATAGGTGCCGAGGATGATGCGGCGCTTGACCTCGTCCCCGAAGCCTGCCCCGCGTGTCGCGGCCATGACCCGCTCGGCGGTCACCGGACCGTCGGCGGGCTCGACCCGCAGGCCGAACCGCATGCCGTCGAACTTCGCGAGGTTGCTCGACGCCTCGCTGGGCATGATCAGGTAGTAGGCACCCAGCGCGTACTCGAAGTGCGGGCAGGAGACCTCGACGACCTCGGCACCGAGCCCGCGCAGCAGGTCGAGCGACTCGGCGAAGCGGGCGCTCACGCCCTCCTGGTAGCCGTCGCCGCTCAGCTCCTTCACGACACCGACACGGACGCCGGTCAGGTCACCGGCGGCACCCTGCCGGGCCGCCTCGACGATCGCGGGCAGCCGCTCGCGGATCGAGGTCGAGTCACGGGGGTCGTGCCCGCCGACGAGCTCGTGGAGCAGGGCGGAGTCGAGGACGGTACGGGTGACCGGACCGGCCTGGTCGAGGGACGACGCCATCGCGATCAGCCCGTAGCGGGAGACACCCCCGTACGTGGGCTTGACGCCGACGGTTCCGGTCACGGCGCCCGGCTGACGGATGGACCCGCCCGTGTCGGTACCGATCGCGAGCGGCGCCTCGAACGCGGCTACCGCCGCGGCGGACCCACCACCGGACCCGCCGGGGATGCGCCCGAGGTCCCACGGGTTGCACGTGTTGCCGTAGGCGGAGTGCTCCGTGGACGAACCCATGGCGAACTCGTCCATGTTGGTCTTGCCGAGGATCGGCAGACGGGCCGCGCGGATGCGTTCGACGACGGTCGCGTCGTACGGCGGCACCCAGCCCTCGAGGATGCGCGACCCCGCGGTCGTCGGCATCCCCTGCGTGACGACGACGTCCTTCACGGCGATCGGGACCCCGGCGAGCGCGTGCAGCTCCTCACCGGCCGCACGACGATCGTCGACGTCCTGCGCGGTCGCGACGGCGCCCTCGGCGTCCACGTGGAGGAACGCGTGCACCGCGTCGTCGACAGCGGCGATCCGGTCGAGGTGCGCCCGCGTCACCTCGACGCTGCTCACCTCGCCCGAGGTGAGCAGTCCCGCGAGGCCGGCCGCGGAGATCCGGGTCAGGTCGTCGGTCATCATTCCTCCCCGAGGATCTGCGGGACGGCGAAACGGCCGTCCTCCGCGGAGGGCGCTGCGGCGAGGACGTCGGCCACGGGCAGGGCCGGCACCGGCTCGTCGTCCCGGAACACGTTCGTCAGGGGCAACGGGTGGCTGGTGGCCGGGACGTCTGGCGTCGCGACCTCGCTGACCTTGGCGATCGCATCGACGATGACGTCGAGCTCGCCGGCCAGGCGATCCAGCTCCTCGGGTCGTAGATCGATGCGGGCCAGCGCGGCGACGCGCGCGACCTCGTCACGAGAGATGGTGGACATGACCGCCATTCTAGGGGTGGGTCGGGAAATGCCGAAGGCCCACCCCGTGTGGGGTGGGCCTTCGGTGAAGGGTGTCCGGCGGCGTCCTACTCTCCCACCCCGTCTCCAGGGCAGTACCATCGGCGCTGAAGGGCTTAGCTTCCGGGTTCGGT
>JACYFD010000005.1 GCA_014803435.1 Cellulosimicrobium terreum | reverse complement strand
ACCGAACCCGGAAGCTAAGCCCTTCAGCGCCGATGGTACTGCCCTGGAGACGGGGTGGGAGAGTAGGACGCCGCCGGACACCCTTCACCGAAGGCCCACCCCACACGGGGTGGGCCTTCGGCATTTCCCGACCCAGGTGCGCTCCGAGGCAGTTGTTCTCGGGAGCGCCTCCGGCTGCCGTAGGGCGTCGGTCTCTGGGACGATGACGAGCGCACGGGCGAGAGCACGACCCGCACGCGACAGACGCACGAGAGGGACACCTGGTGAACGACAAGACCCGAGGTAGCGACGACGACGCTCCGACGCCTGAGCGCCGCCCATCCGGCGACGGGTCTCGCGGCGACGCGTCCGACCGGCGTGCGCCGTCGTCCGATCGGCGCGCGCCGTCCGCGGACCGTCAGGGTTCGTCCGCTCCACGGCGCGGTGCTGGGACGGACGGTCGTGGCGGGTCGTCCGGACGGCGCAGCGAGTACCCGAGCCGCGACGGACGCTCTCGTGCAAGCTCGGGCTCCGGTGGCGCCGGTCGTTCCTCCGGTGGTCGTCCGCCGCAGGGTCGCCCACGTGAGGAACGTGACGGCCGGGGTCACGCGCCCCGTGGCGGTGCGGGCCGTGACCGTGCGGAGCAGCGCAGCGCGCCGGCCCCTCGCCACCCGGCGGGCCCGCCGGTGGCGGAGGACGTCGAGTTCTCCCAGCTCGACCGGCAGGCACGTGGTCGACTGCGCACGCTCAGCAAGGAGACCGCAGAGCTGGTGGGCAAGCACCTGATCATGGCCGGGCGGCTCATCGACTCGGACCCGGAGCTCGCCTACGAGCACGCTCAGGCGGCGGTCCGTCGTGCGGGTCGTGTCGACGTCGTGCGAGAAGCGGCGGGACTGACCGCCTACCGGACGGGTCGTTATGCCGACGCGCTCCGTGAGCTGCGGACCGTCCGACGGCTCAACGGGTCGTCGGAGCACCTCGCCGTGATGGCTGACTGCGAGCGTGGGCTGGGGCGTCCGGAGCGCGCTCTCGCGCTCGCCGCGAGCGAAGAGGCGGCGACCCTCGACGACGTCGCGCGCACCGAGCTCGCGATCGTGGTCAGCGGTGCCCGGGTCGACCTGGGGGAGCTGGACGCCGCCCTGGCCGTGCTCGACCACGTCCCCGCTGCCGGGCGGGTAGGTCAGCTGGGCGCCCGCGTGGTGCAGGCACGGGCCGCCGTGCTCGAGCTCGCGGGTCGTACGGAGGAGGCCGCGAGCCTTCTCGGCGGCCTCGACGCCGCGTTGCTCGGTGACGCCCTCGACGGGCCCGAGGACGACGTCGTCGTGTACGACCTCGCCGAGCTCGAGGAGGACGACGCCGCACCGGGTGCCGACGTGGCGGACGACGCTGCGCCGGCTGGCGAGGGCGAGAGGTGAGCCTCGGGCTTCTCGGGAGCGACGTCCCCCTCGCCGAGCACTACCGCCTGGCGTTGGTCGACCTCGACGGGGTCGCCTATCGAGGGCACGACGCGATCCCGCACGCCGCGGACGGGCTCGTCGGCGCGCGCGACCGGGGCATGCACCTGGTGTTCGTGACGAACAACGCGTCCCGCGAGCCGGAGTCCGTCGCGCAACAGCTCACGGACCTGGGTATCCCCACGGGTGCGGACGACGTGATGACGGCGGCACAGGCGGCCGCCGCGCTGCTGCGCACGCGACTCGAGCCCGGTGCGCGCGTCCTCGTCGTCGGTGGTGCCGGCCTGGTGACGGCCGTACGTGCTGCCGGTCTCGTGGTCGTGGACTCCGCGGAGGAGGACCCGGTCGCCGTCGTGCAGGGTTTCGCGCCCGAGGTCGGGTGGGAGCAGCTCGCCGAGGCGGCGTACGCCGTGCAGCGCGGTGCGTGGCACGTGGCGAGCAACCTCGACCTCACGCTCCCGACGGCCCGAGGGTTCGCGCCCGGCAACGGGTCTCTCGTCGGGGTGGTCCGCGCGGCGACCGGGGTGGAGCCCGACAGTGCGGGCAAGCCGTCTCCCACGATGTACCGGCTCGCCGTCGAGCGCGCCGGGGCGGGGGACCCGCTGGTCATCGGTGATCGGCTGGACACCGACCTCGCCGGTGCCCGCGCGGGAGGGTACGCCGGGCTGCACGTGCTGACGGGCGTCAGCACTGCGCGCGACGCGATCCTCGCGGAGCCTGCCCTGCGCCCGCACTTCCTCGGCGAGGACCTGCGGTGCCTGCTGGAGCCGCACCCCGCGCCCCGACAGGAGGCCGACGGATGGTGGCGGTGCGGGAGCGACGCCGCCCGGGTGCACGGGGGGGCGCTCGACCTGCACGTGGAGCGAGAGGTCGGCATCGACACGGCGCGTGCGGCTGCTGCCGCAGCGTGGGCTGCCGTCGATGCGGGGCTCGCGCTGGACCCCGGTACCGTGCCCGACCTCGCGGTGGGGAGCCACTGACACCGGCCCCATGGGGGTGTCGCGCCCCCGATCGCCGGGGACGGTGGGCACGTGACGGTACCGTGGGGCCGGAACGACGTGGGCTCGAGGACTGGCGCGAGGAGCGGAGGCAGCATGGCGGAGATCACCCCGGGTGCGGGCGAGGTCTCCCGTGCCGTCGTGGCCGGACACGACCCGGCGCCGGGGGTCGAGGAGGCGCTCGCCCGGCTGGCCGGGCTGGAGGACGCGCCCACGGCCGAGCACGTCGTCGTGCTCGAGTCGGTGCACGACGCACTGGTCGCAGAGCTCGCTCGCACGGAGGACTGACCGTGGTGGATGGCGCCGCCGCGCGCGTGGACGGCGAGCTCGTGCGCCGCGGGCTCGCGCGCTCGAGACGTCACGCGGCCGAGCTCGTCGCCGCGGGCCGCGTGCGGCGTGCGGGCACGGCCGTCGCGAAGGTGTCCACGCCGGTGGGGCCCGACGACGTCCTGGTCGTCGTGCCCGACGAGGACGACCCGGGCTACGCCTCGCGGGCGGCCTTCAAGCTGGCCGGCGCGCTCGACGCGTTGGCGGCGGGTGTCCTCGGCGCCCCGACGGCGCCGTCCCCGCTCGGCGCCCGGTGCCTGGACCTGGGGGCGTCGACCGGCGGGTTCACCGACGTCCTGCTGCGCCGTGGCGCCCGCGAGGTCGTCGCGGTCGACGTCGGGCACGGCCAGCTGCGTCCCGAGCTGCGGGAGGACCCTCGCGTGCTCGTCCGCGAGGGACTGAACGTGCGCGACCTGTCGCCCCAGGACGTGGGCCAGGTGCCGGACCTCGTGGTGGGTGACCTGTCGTTCATCTCGCTCACGATGGTGCTTCCCGCCGTCGCCGGCGTCGTCGGACCAGGCACGGACCTGCTCCTGCTCGTCAAGCCGCAGTTCGAGGTCGGTCGGGAACGGCTCGGGCGTGGCGGGGTGGTGCGCGACGCAGCCTTGCACGTGGAGGTCGTGGTCTCGGTCGCGAAGCACGCCGCGCTGGCCGGACTGCTGCCGGTCGCCGTCGTCCCGAGCGTGCTGCCCGGACCCAGCGGCAACCGCGAGTACTTCTGGTGGCTGCGGTCCGGCGGGGCGCGCGAGGTGACGGAGGAACGGCTGGAGCTGGCCGCCCGGCGCGCGGTCGAGGAGGCTCCAGAGCCGGGCGGTACGGCACCCGTCGTTCTCGTCGCGGCCACCGCTGACGCACCTGCCCCCGGGAGGGGGCGCCCGGTCGACAACCCTGGAGGAGATTCGTGACCCGTCGAGTCCTGATCGTCACCCACGGCGGCCGCCCGGAGGCGGTCGTCGCTCTGCGCGAGGCGGTCCGCGAGCTGGAGCGCGCCGGCTTCAGCGTCACCCTGCACGACGACGACCTCGCCGAGGCCTTCGGCGACCACATGGCCGTCACGCGGGTGCGGGAAGGCGTGGCGGAGTCCGAGGTCGTGATGGTCCTCGGGGGCGACGGGACCATCCTGCGGGCGGCCGAGCTCACGCACGGCACCGAGGTGCCCCTGCTCGGGGTGAACCTCGGCCACGTGGGCTTCCTCGCGGAGAGCGAGCGTGAGGACCTGCACGCCGCCGTCGAGCGGCTCGCGGCACGCGACTACACGGTCGAGGAGCGGCAGGTGGTCGACGTGCGCGTCCACCTCCCGGGCACGGACGAGCCGGTGGTGGGCTGGGCGCTCAACGAGGCGACCGTCGAGAAGGCCCAGCGCGAGCGGATGATCGAGGTCGCGCTCGGCGTCGACGGGCGTGGACTCTCGTCGTTCGGGTGCGACGGCCTCGTCATGTCGACCCCGACCGGCTCGACCGCGCACGCGTTCTCGGCGGGAGGCCCCGTCATGTGGCCGGAGATCGACGCCGTGCTCGTCGTCCCGCTCGCCGCGCACGCGTTGTTCGCGCGGCCGCTCGTGGTCGGGCCGCGGTCCACGGTGACGGTCGACGTGCTGGACCGGTCGGCGTCCCCGGGTGTGCTGACGTGCGACGGTCGCCGTCGCATCGACCTGCCGAACGGGTCCCGCGTCGAGGTGCGACGCGGCGCCCACCCCTTGCTGTTCGCCCGCCTCAGCACCGCGCCGTTCACGGACCGGCTCGTGTCCAAGTTCAACCTGCCCGTCGTGGGGTGGCGCGATCGGGCGGACCTGCGCGCGCATGACCGTCAGCGTGCGGCCGCAACCGACGACACGTCAGAGAAGGAGTGAGCGTGCTCGAGGAGATCGTCATCGAGAACCTCGGGGTCATCCGGTCGGCACGCGTGCCGCTCGGACCTGGGCTGACCGTCATCACCGGCGAGACCGGTGCGGGCAAGACGATGGTGCTGACCGGGCTCGGGCTGCTCATGGGCGGGCGGGCGGACCCGGCGACCGTGCGGCCGGGTGCGACGACCGCCGTCGTGGAGGGCCGTGTCCGCGTCACCGACCGGCCGCACGTCGCGCGGCGGGTCGACGAGGCGGGCGGAGCGGTCGACGACGACGGGACGGTCGTCGTGCTCCGGACCGTCGCGGCCGGTGGGCGCTCGCGGGCACACCTGGGAGGACGTGGTGTGCCGCAGGCGGTCCTCGCCGAGATCGCCGACGAGCTGGTGACCGTCCACGGGCAGTCGGACCAGCTGCGGCTGCGCACCCCCGCGAAGCAGCGCGAGGCGCTCGACGCGTTCGCGGGGACGGACCATGCGGCGCTGCTCGGGCGCTACCGCAGCGCGTGGGCGGAGCGGGCGGCGCTGCAGACCGAGATCGACGACATCGAGACCAGGGCGAGCGAGCGTGCGCGCGAGGCGGAGCAGCTCCGTCTCGGTCTCGCCGACGTCGAGCGCCTCGACCCGCAGCCGGGCGAGGACGTCGACCTCGCCGCCCGGGTCGCCCGCCTCGACAACGTGGAGGAGCTGCGGGCGGCGGTCCAGCTGGCGCACGATGCCGTCGCGGGGGACGAGGCCACCGACACGGAGGGCTCGGCCGAGGCGGCCGTCGCCTCCGTCGAGCGAGCCCGCCGCGCTCTCGAGGGTGCGGCTCACGCCGACCCGGTGCTCGGACGTCACGTCGAGCGGCTCGCCGAGGTCGGGTACGTGCTCGCCGACGTCGCGACCGACCTGTCGGGCTATGTCGAGGACCTCGCGGCCGACCCGGCCGGTCTCGAGTCGGCGCACGGCCGGCTCGCCCAGCTGAGCACCCTCACCCGCAGCTACGGCGCGACCGTCGACGACGTGCTGTCGTGGGCGAGCGACGCCGGACTGCGGCTGCTCGACCTCGACGACGGGGGCGAGCGCCTGCGCGCCGCCACGGTGCGACGCGACGAGCTCGACGCGGACCTGCACGACCTGGCCCGGCGCATCACGGCGGCTCGGACCGATGCCGCGTCGGCGCTCGCGGAGTCGGTGACCGCCGAGCTGCGCGGGCTCGCGATGAGCGGTGCGAGCCTCGTCGTGGACGTGAGCCCGGCCGACGAGCCGGGCCCGTGGGGCGCGGACGTGGTGACGTTCCTCCTGGAGGCGCACCCTGGCGCGCCCGCGCGACCGCTCGGGAAGGGGGCGTCCGGAGGCGAGCTCTCGCGAGTGATGCTGGCGATCGAGGTGACCCTCGCCACGATCGGTCTCGACGACGGGGACCGCACCACCGCCCTCCCCACCTTCGTGTTCGACGAGGTCGACGCCGGTGTCGGCGGACGAGCGGCCGTCGAGGTCGGTCGTCGGCTCGCCGCCCTCGCGCGCACCGCCCAGGTGGTCGTCGTGACACATCTCGCGCAGGTCGCAGCCTTCGCCGACGCGCAGCTCGTCGTGACCAAGTCGACCGACGGGGGAGACGGTGCCGAGGGGCAGGAAGCGGTGACCGTGACGGGGGTGCACGAGGTGGTGGGCGACGACCGGGTCACCGAGCTCGCGCGCATGCTCTCGGGTCAGGAGGAGTCGGACGCGGCACGTCGGCACGCGGTCGAGCTTCTGGAGTCCTCGGTCGTGGGACGATAGGCGACGATGAGGCTCACCCTGCGCAGATCAACGTCCACGGACACCGGGTCCGACACGCTCGGTCCCGCACGTGTCGACGCCCGGACCAAGGCACTGACGAAGAGGCTGAACCCGGGCGACGTCGCGGTCATCGACCACGTCGACATCGACCGCGTGGCGGCGGACGCGCTCGTCACGGCCAAGCCCGTGGCCGTGCTCAACGCGGCCCGGTCAGTCTCGGGGCGGTACCCGAACCTCGGGCCGGACATCCTGGTCGCGGCGGGCATCGTCCTCGTCGACGACCTGGGTCCGGCGATCATGGCGATCCCCGACGGTCGCGACATCCGTCTCGACGGGGGCAAGGTGTACCTCGGCGACGACCTCGTGGCCGAGGGCGTCGTGCAGACCGAGGCGACGGTCGCCGAGAGCCTCGAGGAGGCGCGCGCGAACCTCTCCGTCGAGATCGAGTCGTTCGCCGAGAACACGATGAACTATCTGCGCCGCGAGCGCGAGCTCCTGCTCGACGGCGTCGGCGTGCCGGACATCCGGACCGAGATCGACGGTCGGCAGGTGCTCATCGTCGTGCGCGGGTACCACTACCGCGAGGACCTCGCGACGCTCCGCCCGTACATCAAGGAGTACCGCCCGGTGCTCATCGGCGTCGACGGCGGGGCCGACGCGATCCTCGACGCCGGGTGGAAGCCGGAGATGATCGTCGGTGACATGGACTCCGTGTCGGACCGCGCCCTGAGCTGCGGTGCGGAGATCGTCGTGCACGCGTACCGGGACGGCAAGGCGCCGGGGCTGGAGCGGGTCAAGGAGCTGGGCGTCGATCCCGTCGTCTTCCCGGCCACCGGGACGAGCGAGGACATCGCCATGCTGCTCGCCGACGACAAGGGAGCCGAGGTGATCGTGGCGGTCGGGACGCACGCGACGCTGGTCGAGTTCCTCGACAAGGGCCGCGCCGGGATGGCGAGCACGTTCCTCACCCGGCTGCGCGTCGGGGGAAAGCTGGTCGACGCCAAGGGCGTGTCCCGGCTCTACCGGCACCGCATCTCCAACGTCCAGCTCACGCTGCTCTCGCTCGCCGGCGTCCTGGCGGTCGCGGCCGCGCTGTGGTCGACGGCGGCCGGCCAGACGTTCTTCGGGCTGGTGGGCGCACGCATCGACGACCTGACCTCCTGGATCGGGACGCTGTTCTCCGGCGGTTGAGCCGCTCCGGCGCCGGAGCGCACACCCGCGACCACGCACGATTGCCGCACACATCGAAGGACACCACCGCACAGTGATCGACTTCAGGTACCACATCGTCTCGTTGATCTCGGTCTTCCTCGCGCTCGCCGTCGGGATCATCCTCGGGGCCGGGCCGCTCCAGGGCGCCATCGGCGACCAGCTCACCGGGCAGGTGGAGCAGCTGCGCACCGAGCGCAACGAGCTGCGCGACCAGCTCGACGACGCGAACGTGTCGCTAGACAACGACTCCCGCTACATCGACGCCGCCGGACCGCAGCTCGTCGACGGTGCCCTGACCGACCGCCGCGTCGCCCTGGTCGACCTCGACGGCGCCGACCCGGGGCGCGACGAGGACCTGACCGCGGTGCTGGAGCAGTCGGGGGCCACGGTGGTCGCGCACGTGCGGCTCACCGACTCCTGGACGAGCCCCGACGACGAGAGCGCCCGTGAGACGGTCGCGGACGGACTCGGCGACAAGCTCGGCGAGATCGCGGACGACGCGACCCCCGACCAGCGCCTCGCCCGAGCCCTCGCACTGTCCCTCACCGGTTCAGCGGAGGACGACACGGAAGCGCGCAGCGAAGGCGCGACCGAGCTGGAGGTGCTGCTCGAGCGGTTCGAGCTCATGGACGTGGTGAGCGAGCAGACGCTCCCCGCGGACTCGGTCGTGCTCGTCAGCGGTCCCGCGCCCGAGCAGGCGGCGACCTCCGCCTCGGCCGACGAGCCCGAGGCGGCGCCCGACGAAGCGGTGCTCGAGAGCGAGGTCGCGATCGCCGTGGCCGCGCAGGACGTCGCCGACGCCGCGGTGATCGTCGGCCCGACCACCGAGGGCGGGGACCTGGTCTCGCTGGTGCGGGGGCAGGAGGAGCTGGCCGAGCGGTTGTCCACGGTGAGCGGCGTGGAGGCCGAGCCGGGCCGTATCAACGTCCCGCTCGCCGTCGCCGCACGGATCGCCGGCGAGGTGGGACAGTTCGGCTTCGAGGAGTCGGCGACGGCGGTCCTGCCGCCCGCGGTCGACCTTCCCGACGGCGAGCCGGCGCCCGACGCCGGCACCGACGCCGAGGAAGGCTGATGATGCCACGACTCGGCAGGGCTCTCGCCACCGTCTCGGTCGCCGGCCTCGTGACGGCGTCGACCCGCCGCGCGCTCGAGCGACGGCCTCCCGGTGGCGCCGCCCGGTGGACCCGGACGAACCATCGCGGCGAGCCGATCAGCCTGCTCGAGGGGCCCGCTGTCGCGGCGGGCCTGGCCGCGGGGGCTCTCGTGGCTGCGGACAGCGGCCGGGCCCGCACCGCCGGCCTCGTCGCCGCCGTCGGCGCGGGTGCCTTCGGGCTCGTCGACGACCTCGCCGAGGACACCGACACCCGGACGAAGGGTCTGCGCGGCCACCTGGGCGCCCTCGCGCACGGGACGCTCACGACGGGCGGGCTCAAGGTCCTCGGCATCGGCGCCACGTCCCTCGCCGCGGCCACGCTCGCCGGTCGCGGGCGGGGGCTCGGCCGACTCGTCGATGCCGCCGTTGACGGCGCGCTCGTCGCCGGGTCGGCCAACCTGCTCAACCTTCTCGACCTGCGGCCGGGTCGTGCGCTCAAGGCGGCAGGGGCCGCGACCGTCCTGCTCGCCCCCACGGCGGCAGGTGCCACCACCGGTGCCGTCCTCGGCGCGTGCGCCGCAGCTGCCGGGCCGGACCTGGCCGAGCACGACATGCTCGGCGACTGCGGGGCGAACGCGCTCGGGGCCGTCGTCGGGATGCAGGTCGTGACGGGTGCGCCGCGTGCCGTCCGGGTCGCCGCGCTCGTGGGAGTCGTCTGTCTGACCCTCGCGAGCGAGCGGGTGAGCTTCTCGCGGGTCATCGAGGGCAACGACGTGCTGCGCCAGGTCGACTCGTGGGGCCGGCGCGCGGCGGGCGAGAGCGCTTGACCGACCTCGGGCCGCCCGTCACGCCGCCCGCCGAGCCGGTAGGACCGGAGCGCGCCGGTCGCGCGGGGCGCCTGCGTGCCGTCACGGGCACGCTCGCCGGCGCGGCAGCGATGATCACGGTCGTCACGATCGCGAGCCGGCTCGTCGGGTTCGCCCGCTCGCTCGTGCTGTCGTCCACGCTGGGGACCACCGGCGTCGGCACCGCCTACGCGTCGGCGAACGTGCTGCCGAACGTGCTGTTCGAGGTCGCGGCGGGCGGAGCCCTCGCGGGCGCGGTGGTGCCGCTGCTGGCCGGGCCGATCGCGCGCCGCGCGCAGGGCGACGTCTCGCGGATCGCCTCGGCCGTGCTCGGCTGGACGCTGCTCGTGCTCGTGCCGCTCGGGGCGCTGCTCGCGCTGCTCGCCGGGCCGATCGCCGCCGTCCTCATGGCGAAGCACCCCGAGCTCGTCGACGTCACGGCGACGTTCGTGCGCGTCTTCGCGCTGCAGGTCCCGCTCTACGGGATCGCCGTGGTCCTCGGCGGGGTGCTCCAAGCGCACAAGCGCTTCTTCTGGCAGGCGTTCTCCCCGCTGCTGTCGAGCCTCGCCGTGATCGCCGTGTACCTCGTCTTCGTCGCGTTGGCGGACGGGAACCAGGCCGACGTCGCAGCCCTGTCCGGTCAGGCGGTCGCCTGGCTCGGCTGGGGTACGACGCTGGGAGTCGCGGTCCTCGCGATCCCGCTCGTCGGCCCCGTGCTGCGGACAGGGACGCGTCTGCGCCCGACGCTCCGGTTCCCGAACGGTGAGGGCGTGCGGGCGCGCAACCTCGCGCTCGCGGGCGTGGGCGCGCTCGTCGCGCAACAGCTCTCCGTGCTCGCCGCGATGGGCGCCGCGCTGAGGTTCGGTCCGCAGGAGACGTTCCCGACGTACACGTTCGTTCAGCAGGTCTACCTGCTCCCGTACGCGGTGCTCGCGTTCCCGCTCGCGACGAGCGCGTTCCCGCGCCTCGCGGAGCACGTCGCCCACGGCCGGCAGGACGCGTTCCACCGTCTCCTCGCGTCGACGACGCGTGCCCTGGTCGTCGTCTCCGGGCTGGGCGTCGCCGCACTCGTCGCGGCAGCCGGATCGGTCGAGGTCGTGTTCGACGCCGTCGCGCGCACCTCGGTCGCCGGGCTCGGTGCAGGCGTCGCGTGGATGGCGCCCGGGATCGTCGGCTTCGCCCTGATCCTGCACCTGTCACGAGCCCTCTACACGATCGACCGCCAGCGTGTCGCGGTGGCCGTGACGGTGTCGGGCTGGTTCGTGGTGGCCGTGGCGGCGTTCGTCCTGCCCCTCGTGACGGGGGTGCGCGACCAGGTGGGTGTGCTGTCGATGCTCGGCCTCGCCACGACGACCGGTATGGCCGTCGCCGGCCTCGGTCTCCTCCTGGCGGTGCGTCGGGTCGCAGGTCCCGAGGCGACGCGGGGGGTCGTGCGCACGCTCGGGGTCGTCGGTGCGGGGACGGCGGTCGGGGCGGTCCTCGGGGCCGTGCTGTCGCGCGCGCTCCTGCCCGACGACGCGGGCTGGCTCGCCGCGGTGGGCGTCGGGGTCCTCGCCGCGGTGGTCGCGGGCGGGGTCGTGGTCGGGGTGTCGCTCGTGGGGGACCGCAGTGCTCTCCTCGGCGTCGTCCGTCGGGGCGGCACGCCCGGCTGAGCGGGCTCGGGACCGCGTCGGTGGACGGCACATGGCGAGGCGCACGTCGCGGCCAGCGTGCCGACGTCGGACCCGCTGTTAGGATTGAGTTCCGTGGCAGACCATCTGAACCGGCCCTCTTCCCGACTCAACGCATCGGGCGCTCGCTCCGAGCACCGCACCGCGCACGTCTTCGTCACCGGCGGCGTCGCCTCCTCGCTCGGCAAGGGCCTCACGGCATCGAGCCTCGGCCGACTGCTCCGGTCGCGCGGCCTGCGCGTCACCATGCAGAAGCTCGACCCGTACCTCAACGTGGACCCCGGGACGATGAACCCGTTCCAGCACGGCGAGGTCTTCGTCACCGAGGACGGTGTCGAGACGGACCTCGACATCGGTCACTACGAGCGGTTCCTGGACGTGGACCTCGAGTCGACCGCGAACGTCACCACCGGGCAGGTGTACTCCCAGGTGATCGCGCGCGAGCGACGCGGCGAGTACCTCGGCGACACCGTGCAGGTCATCCCGCACATCACCGACGAGATCAAGTCGCGGATGCGCGCACAGGCCGGCCCCGAGGTCGACGTGATCATCACCGAGGTCGGTGGGACCGTCGGTGACATCGAGTCCCAGCCGTTCCTCGAGGCTGCCCGCCAGGTGCGCCACGAGCTGGGTCGCGACGACGTGTTCTTCCTCCACGTGTCGCTCGTCCCCTACATCGGCCCGTCCGGCGAGCTCAAGACCAAGCCGACGCAGCACTCGGTCGCTGCCCTGCGCTCGATCGGCATCCAGCCCGACGCCATCGTGCTGCGTGCCGACCGCGTCGTCCCCGACCCCGTCAAGCGCAAGATCGCGCTCATGTGCGACGTGGACAACGAGGCGGTCGTGAACGCGGTCGACGCGCCGAGCATCTACGACATCCCGCGTGTCCTGCACTCCGAGGGCCTCGACGCCTATGTCGTCCGGCGCCTCGGGCTGCCGTTCCACGACGTGGACTGGGACGGTTGGAGCCAGCTCCTCGAGCGCGTGCACCAGCCTGCGCACCGGGTGGAGGTCGCGCTCGTCGGCAAGTACATCGACCTCCCGGACGCGTACCTGTCCGTCACGGAGGCGCTGCGGGCAGGCGGGTTCGCGAACGACGCCAAGGTGACGATCCGTTGGGTCGCGTCCGACGAGTGCCAGACGCCTGCTGGTGCGGACGACGCGCTGCACGGCGTCGACGCGGTGCTGGTCCCGGGCGGGTTCGGCGTGCGGGGGATCGAGGGCAAGCTCGGCGCCTTGCGCTGGTCGCGCGAGAACAAGGTCCCGACGCTCGGGATCTGCCTCGGCCTGCAGTCGATGGTCATCGAGTACGCGCGCAACGTCCTCGGCATCGCCGACGCGTCGTCGACGGAGTTCGACCCGGACACGGCGAACCCGCTGATCGCGACGATGGAGGAGCAGCTCGCCATCGTCGGCGGCGACGGCGACCTGGGCGGGACGATGCGTCTCGGCTCGTACGAGGCGGCGCTCGTGCCGGGCTCGGTCGTCGCCACCGCATACGGGTCCGAGCGCGTCTCGGAGCGGCACCGGCACCGGTACGAGGTGAACAACACGTTCCGGGCGAGGCTCGAGGAGGCGGGGCTGGTCGTCTCGGGTGCCTCTCCCGACTCCTCGCTCGTCGAGTTCGTGGAGCTGCCCGCGGACGTGCACCCGTACTACGTGAGCACGCAGGCGCACCCCGAGTTCAAGTCCCGGCCCACGCGCGCGCACCCGCTGTTCGCAGGCCTGGTCGCCGCCGCTCTGAACGGCCAGGCCGACTGATGGGCGACGTCGTTCCGGCAGGCCCAGCCGGACCTGCCGGTCCGGACGAGCACCGACCGCTCGTCGACGTGGCCACGCCGCGCCCGGTGACGGCGACGAGGGTCGTGCACCCGGGCCGGATCTTCGACCTGCGGTCCGACGACGTCGACCTCGGGGAGGGCGGTCGGGTCACGCGCGAGTACCTCGACCACCCCGGTGCGGTGGCCGTCGTCGCGCTCGACGAGGACGACCGTGTCCTGCTCCTGCGCCAGTACCGTCACCCCGTGCGGAGCGAGCTGTGGGAGCCGCCGGCCGGCCTGCTCGACGTCGACGGCGAGGACGCGCGGCTCGCCGCGGCCCGCGAGCTCGCGGAGGAGACGGACCTGAGAGCCGCACGCTGGGACGTGCTCGTGGACTACTACACGACGCCCGGCGGCTCGAACGAGGCGCTGCGCGTCTTCCTCGCCCGCGACCTCTCGCCGGTGCCGGAGAGCGAGCGGTTCGTCCGCGAGGGCGAGGAGCTCGACATGGAGCTGCGCTGGGTCCCGTTCGACGAGGCCGTCGCGGCGGTGCTGCGCGGCGACGTGCACAACCCGTCCGCCGTCGTCGGGCTGCTCGCGGCCGCGGCCTCCCGCGCGGGCGGCTGGGCGTCGTTGCGCCCCGCGGACGCACCCTGGCCCGAGCGCCGCGGCGGCTGAGTGCCGACGCTGGTCCGGGTCCCGGCGGGACGGATCGAGCTCATGGACGCGCGGTCCGGATCGCACCGCGTCGTCGATCTCGCGGCTTTCGATCTCGGTCGCTCTCCGGTCACGGTCGCCGAGCACCGCGCGGTCGACACGACCGCAGGGTCGACGGGAGGCACGGGCTCCGTCGAGGCGCCCGTCCACGGTGTGACCTGGTTCGAGGCCGTGCGCTGGTGCAACCTCGCGTCCGCGATCGAGGGCCTTCCCCCTGCCTACGTGGTCCAGGGTCGCGACGTGCGGTGGGACGTGGCCTCGGACGGCTTTCGCCTGCCGACGGAGGCGGAGTGGGAGCACGCGTGTCGCGCCGGGGTGCACGGACCGACCTACGGTCCGCTGCCGCAGATCGCCTGGACGTCCGAGGAGGTCGACGGACCACAGCCCGTCGCGCGCAAGGCACCGAACGACCTCGGCCTGTTCGACACCCTCGGCAACGTGTGGGAGTGGTGCTGGGACTATGCCGACACCGCGCGGTACGGCGAGTACCGGAGCCTGCGGGGCGGCGGCTGGGCCGATCCACCGTGGAGCGTGCGGGCCTCCGTACGTCGGGGCAGCGCGCCCGACGCACGGATCGAGGACGTGGGCTTCCGCGTGGCGCGCGGCGCCGTCGGCACGGCCAGGACGCTCGCTGCCCAGGGGTGGTCCGACGCGGCCGACCGTGCGCGGGCCGACGTCCCCGGTCTGCTCCCGCTGGGATGGACGCCGCTGCGGTTCCCCGTGGCCGTCCCGGACGACGCAGGGTCGGGGGACTAGTGTTCCTCGACGTGGCCGACCTGGAACCAGCCGGAGCTCCTCCCGAACCTCCCGTACCGCTGGTCCGTGTGCTGGGACCCGTGCGCGTGCCCGGCCCCGGCGGTACACCGGTCGCCCCGAGAGGATCGCGTGCGGTGGCACTCGTCGTCGCGCTCGCGCTCGCCGGCGGCCGCCAGGTCAGCGTCGGAGCACTTGTCGACGACCTGTGGGGGCCTGGTGCGCCCCGGGACCCGCGCGCCGCGTTGCAGAGCCTCGTGTCGCGGCTGCGCCGGGACAGCGCGCCGGGGGTCCTCGTCTCGCGCGCAGGCGGGTACGCCCTCGGCGTGCCGAGCGACCTCGACCGGGCGCGACACGCCCTGGCCGTCGCCCGGTCCGCCTCGGCCGACGGGACGGGCGCGGCGGCCGACGTCGCGGGCACGGTCCGCGCGGCGCTCGAGCTGTGGGAGGGGGACGAGCCGGGTGCGGAGGTGCCCGATGCCGTCGGGCACGCGTTGCGCGCAGAGGCGGCACGGCTCCGCGACGAGCTGACGAACGCATGGCGGGCCGCGGCTGCCCGCGCGGGTGACCACGCGACGGTCGTGCGGCTCGCGAGCGAGGCGCTCGACAGGGACGAGACCGACGAGGCGGCCGCACTGGATCTCATGGGGGCGCTCGTCGCCACCGGCCGCCGCGAGGAGGCGGTCGCCACCTACACGCGCGTGCGGCACGCGCTCGTCCGCGACCTGGGTACGGACCCCGGGCCGGCGCTCGAGCGCGCCGCCGCGGACCTCAGCGCCCAACCGGTCTCCGCGATGTCGAGCAGGACGGCAGTGCGGCAGCCCGCTGCACCGCCGACCCCGCGGCCCGTGGAGGTCCGCGGCGTGCGCGCCGCACCCGACCCGCTCGTCGGACGGGACGAGGCGGTCCAGGCGATCGCGCACTCCCTCGCCCGGTCCCGGCTCGTCACGGTCCTCGGCCCGGGAGGGCTCGGCAAGACCCGTGTCGTGCACGAGGTCGCGCGGTATGCGAGCACGGACGGTTCGAGCGACCTGGTCGCCATCGTCGAGCTCGCCGGGGTGCGCGAGGACGCCGACGTGCTCGTCGCACTGGCCGACGGCCTCGGGATCTCGTCCCCGGGGCAGACGGGCCGGCTCGTCGACCGCCTCGCGGTGCCCGAGCTCGCAGCCCAGGTCCAGGAGCGGCTGCGTGGTCGCGCGACGCTGCTGGTGCTCGACAACTGCGAGCACGTCGCCGGGGGTGCCGCGCGCTGGGTCTCGGAGCTGCTCGCGGCCCGTACCGGTCTGCGCGTCCTCACCACGAGCCGGGCACCGCTGCGCGTGCCGGGGGAGCAGGTGTTCCCCCTCGCGCCGTTGGAGGCCGACGACGGCCGTGGGCCCGCCGTGCGGCTCTTCACCGATCGTGCGCGGGCGGCCCGGCCCGGTGCATCGCTCCCCGTCGACGTCGTCGCCCGGCTCTGCGACCGGCTCGACGGGCTGCCGCTGGCGATCGAGCTCGCCGCTGCGCGGGTGCGCACGCTGAGCGTCGAGGACGTCGAACGCCACCTCGACGAACGCTTCACGCTGCTGCGTTCCGGGGACCGTCTCGCTCCGGAGCGGCACCGGACGCTCGAAGCGGTCATCGAGTGGAGCTGGCAGCTCCTGCACCCGGACGAGCAGGACCTCCTGCGGCGCACGTGCCTGCTCCCGGACGGCTTCACCGCCGCGACCGCGCAGGAGGTCGCCCAGGTCGCGGGGATGGGTCCCTGGGAGGTGCTCGACGCGCTCGACGGTCTGGTCACACAGTCGCTCCTCACGGTCACCGACCTCGAGAGCGGCACGCGCTACCGCATGCTCGAGACGGTGCGCGAGTTCGGGGCGCTCCGGCTCGCGGAGTCGGGCATCGAGGACGAGGCGCGCGGTGCCGTCGGGCGGTGGGCTGCTCGGCTGGCGCAGCGACGGGCCGAGGACCTGGTCGGTGGCGACCAGGTCGCGGCGCTCGCCGAGCTGCACGGGGAGCAGGACAACCTGCTGTTCGCACTGCGACAGGCGGTCCGGGCGGAGGACCCCGCGGTCGTGGTCCGCGTGTTCGTCGCGCTCGCCGCGGTCTGGGCGATGCGGGGGGCCGAGGACCAGGCAGCCGGGCTGACCGGGACGGTGCTCGAGGTGGTCACGGGTTGGACGGTCCCGGACGAGGACGTGCAGGCGACGGTGCTCGCCCTCGCCGTGGGCGCGGCCAGCGCAGCGTTCGGGCGTCCCGAGAGCTCGGCACGTTCGCTCGGCCGGTTGCGCCGGCTCCTGCGACGGGACGGGGTGGGCCACCGCACGCGCGCGTTCGTCGGCCTTCTCCTGCTGAGGAGCCCTGGCGAGCTCCCGGCGATGCTCGAGCGCCTGCGGGACGACGAGGACCCTGTCGTCGTCCTGCTCGCTTGCTTCATGACGGCGCAGACGACCGAGAACGATGGCCGCATGGCCGAGACGAGGGTGTGGGCCCTGCGAACGCATGAGCTCGCGGTCGCGCGGGGGGACGTGATGTCGCGAGCGATGAGCACGATGTTCCTCGCCTCGTGCGCGAGCGAGGCAGGCGACGCGGCCGAGGCTGAGCGCTGGACGCGGCTCGCCCGGCCGGACCTCGTCGCACTGGGCGCCGCGGGGGCGTTGCAGCAGCTCGACTGGGTCGAGCTGTCGGCGGCGGTCTCGATCGGCGAGCTCGATCGCGCCGAGCGCGCCCTTGCGGCGATGGAGGGTGCGTCGCGGCCGACGTCCCCCGCGGACGTCCGCTCCACGGTGTCGATGGCTCGCGCGGAGGTCGCCGCGCTGCGCGGCGACATCGATGCGGCGCTCGCGCTGTACGAGCAGGCCGCCAGCGGGTTCGACGTCACGGAGCGGATGTCGCCCTGGTACCTCATGGTCGTCGCGGCCTGGACGGCCCACCTGGTGGCGGCGGGCTCGCCCCGGGCTGCGGAGGCGGCCGCGCGCCTGCGCGAACGGATGGGCGTCGAGCGGGACCGGCGGCCGACGTTCTCCGACCTGCCGGTCATGGGCACGGTCGTGGTCGCGCTCGGCGCGCAGCTCGCCGTCGGCCCCGGGGGGACCATGGGGCCCGACGTCGCGCACGGCGCCCTGCTCATCGCGCTCGCCGAGCGGATGGGGTCCCGCCAGGACCTGCCGTGCCTGCGGCACGACACCGTGTGGGGGCTCGTGCGGGCTACCGCGGGCGAGGACGTGGTGCGTCGGGCACGGGAGGAGGTCGACGCCGTCAGGCACGACGACCTCGCCCCCCGGGTGCTCGAGGTGCTCGAGCGGTCCGAGGGGCGGGGCGAGAACGCCTGACGGTGCGGCGCGGTGTGTCAGGCCTTGCGCATGTAGGCCCGGACCGTGAGCGGGGCGAACACGGCGACGACCGCCGCGGCGCCGACGAGCGACCACATGGCGTCCGAGCCGACCGTGCCCAGGGCCGTGAGCTCTCGCACCGCCGTCACGACGTGGGAGACGGGGTTGACGTCGACGAAGCCCTGCAGCCAGCCCGGCATCGTGTCCGCCGGGACGAACGCGTTGGACAGGAAGGTCAGCGGCATGACGACCATCATCGAGATGCCCTGGACGCTCGAGGCGGACCGGGCGATGACGCCGAAGAAGGCGAAGATCCAGCTGATGCACCAGGCGAAGACGATGACGAGCAGCGCGGCGGGGACGATCGAGCCGAACCCGGCCTCAGGACGGAACCCGAGCGCGTAGCCGACCGCGAAGGTCACGACCGTCGCGATCGTGTAGCGGACGGTGTCGGCGAGCAGCGCGCCGGTCAGCGGGGCGATGCGGGCGATGGGCAGGGACCGGAAGCGGTCGAACACGCCCTTGTCCATGTCCTCGCGCAGCTGCGTCCCGGTGACGGTCGACGCCGAGATCACGGTCTGGACGAGCACGCCGGGGATGATCACGGGCAGGTAGCTCGTGACGTCGCCGGAGACCGCACCGCCGAAGATGAACGTGAACATCACGGTGAAGATGATGGGCATGAGGGTGACGTCGAAGAGCTGCTCGGGCGTGCGGCGGATCTTGAGCAGGCCGCGACGGGCCATGGTGAGGGTGTGCTCGAACGCCTGGCGGGCCGACGTGCGGTTGGACAGCTCGCGCTCGGCACCGGCCTGGATCATCGCTCGTGCTGGCGCCGACGACGAGGTGGGTGCGGGAATGGTCGTGGTGGTCATGGTCATGCCGCCGCCTCTCGTGCGGTGCTGGCGAGGTCGGCGTCCTCGACGCCGTGGCCGGTGAGGGTGAGGAAGACCTCGTCGAGGCTCGGCTTGTCCATGCTCAGCGCCGAGACGTCGATCTGCTCCTCGCGCAGGCGCACGAGCAGGTCGGTCACGGCGCCCGGTCCCGTGACGGGGACCGTGACGCGTCGTGCCTCGGGCGAGAGGGTCGCGGGGGCGCCGAACACCTGTTCCACGAGCACGACGGCGGTCGCGACGTCGGCCGGGTCGGCGATCGTCAGCTGCAGGGATTGGCTGCCGACGGTGTCCTTCAGCTCGTCGGCGGTGCCCTCTGCCACGACACGACCCTGGTCGATCACGGCGATGCGGTCGGCGAGCTGGTCGGCCTCGTCGAGGTACTGGGTGGTGAGCAGGACGGTGGAACCGCTCGCGACGAGCTCGCGGATGGTGTCCCACATCTGTGCGCGGGTGCGCGGGTCGAGCCCGGTGGTGGGCTCGTCGAGGAAGATGAGCGGTGGTTGCGCGATGAGGCTGGCTGCGAGGTCGAGCCGACGGCGCATCCCGCCGGAGAAGTGCTTGAGCGGGCGCGCGGCCGCGGCGCTGAGGCCGAAGGCCTCGAGCAGCTCGGCGGACTTGGCGCGCGCGGCGCTGCCGGACAGGCCGAGCAGCCGCGCGAAGATCACGAGGTTCTCGGTCGCGCTGAGGTTCTCGTCGACGGACGCGTACTGCCCGGTCATCCCGATGAGCTGACGGACGACCTGCGCCTCGGTGACGACGTCGTGCCCGAACACGCGGGCCTCGCCGGCGTCCGGGCGCAGCAAGGTCGCGAGCATCCGGACGGCCGTGGTCTTGCCGGCCCCGTTGGGGCCGAGGACGCCGTACACGGTGCCGGTCTGGACGGTGAGGTCCACGCCGTCGACGGCGCGGTTGTCGCCGAAGACCTTGACGAGGCCTCGGGCCTCGATGGCGGGGATGGTCATGGTGCCTCCTGGTCGGTGGGTTCTCGACCAGGATGGGACGGCGTCCTTGCACGTCCCTGTGACGGTGTGCCCGCCGCTGCTACGGCACTGTCACCGCACTGTCACAGGCCGTCACGCACGCGTGCGCGTGGTGAGCAGGACGCGCGTCGTACCGGCCACGAGGAGCGCCGAGCCGAGCATGTGCAGCCCGACGAGCAGCGCGGGGAGCCCCGTGAAGTACTGCACATACCCGATCAGGCCCTGGGCGAGCGTGATCACGAGCAGGATCCAGGCCGCACGCCGCACCTGTTGCGGGGCGCGACGGACGCTCACGAGGTAGACGACCAGGACCGCGACGAAGACCCAGACGGCGGCCGCGTGGAGCCTGCTCATGAGCGCGGGGTCCACCGCGAGGCGGTAGCCGACCTCCTCGTCGCCGCTGTGCGGGCCGGCACCCGTGACGACCACGCCCAGCACCACGACGACCGCGGTGAGCACCGCCAGGGCCCAGGCGAGCGCACGGGTGCGCGGTGCGACCGTCGCCACCGCCGGGCCGTCGCCCTCGCCCGAACGGTGCAGGAGCAGGAGGGAGACGGACACGAGGGCGGCCGACACGACGAAGTGCACCGAGACCCACGCCGGGTGCAGGTGGAGCAGGACGATGACGCCCCCGATCAGGGCCTGCGTGGCGACCCCGACCAGGGGGACGACGCCCAGCAGCCGGTACGACAGCGCACGCGACCGGTCCGTCCACACCAGCACGAGCACCGCCACGGCGATGATCGAGAGCACGCCCGTGAGCGTGCGGTTCCCGAACTCGACGAACTGGTGGTAGGTCGTCTCGGGGTGGAACGTCGCCGTGAACTGGCCGGGCTCGCACTGCGGCCACGTGGAGCACCCGAGCCCCGAGCCGGTGAGGCGCACGGCACCGCCCGTCACGATGATGCCGATCTGCGCGGCGAGGTTGGCGAGCAGGACCGGCCGGGTCCAGCGGCGCAGCGGCGCCAGTCGGTCCGGGCGGCCGGATCGGGGGATCGTCGGGCTCGTGCTGGTCACCCCACTACGGTATCGGGCGCCGACCGTCGGACCGGGCCGCGCGGCGTCGGGCAGGGTGTGAGATCGGCGGCACCGGGCGAGGTGGGACCGACTTGTCGCCGGGCGTGGACCCTGGTGCCTCGATAGCGTGGCGGACCATGGTCGACCAACGCACCCCGCCCGATCCCGCCGCAGCGCAGCGCACCGGGCAGGAGCGCGACGAGTCCCGGACGCGTCGGCTGGTGCGTCGTGTGACGGACCCGCCGCGGCGCGTCCTGCGCGAGACGACGAGCCCGTCCCTGTCCCACCCCGCGCTGCTTCCGGGCATCGGGGTGGAGGACACCGGCAAGGACTTCTCGACCGACCGGGCGGTGTTCGTCGTCGCGGGGCTGCTCACGGGCGCGTTCATCGTGTGGGGGATCGTCGCCACGGACTCGCTCACGGTGGCCTCGGCGGCGGCGCTCGGCTGGGTGTCGAGCTCGTTCGGGTGGATGTTCTCCCTGCTGACCGTCGTCGTCTTCGGGTTCATGCTGTGGCTCGGGTACGGGCGCTACGGGTCGATCCGGCTCGGCCGCGACGACGAGAAGCCCGAGTTCTCGCGGACGTCGTGGATCGCGATGCTGTTCGCGGCGGGGATGGGCATCGGCCTGCTGTTCTTCGGCCCGTACGAGCCGCTCACGTACTTCCTCGACCTGCCGCCCGCGTTCGCGGACCTCTCGCCCGGGTCGAACCCGGCGATGATGGCGGCGACCGCGCAGACGATGTTTCACTGGGGTCCGATGGCGTGGTCGTACTACGCGCTCGTCGGCGGGGCGATCGCGTACGCGGCGTACCGCAAGGGGCGCAGCCCGCTGATGTCCGCGCTCCTCGAACCGATCTTCGGCGCGCGGACGCACGGGTGGGCCGGCGCGGTGATCGACGTCGCGGCGATCATCGTCACGCTGTTCGGCACCGCCGTCTCGCTCGGCATCGGCGCCCTGCAGATCGGTCGTGGGCTGGAGCTCGTGGCGGGTATCGGCCCGCTCGGCAACGGCTCGATCGTCGCGATCATCTGCGTGCTCACCGTCGTGTTCATCGTCTCTGCCGTGTCCGGCATCAAGCGCGGCATCCGGGCGCTGTCGAACACGAACATGGTCATGACCGGGCTGCTCGGCCTGTTCGTGCTCGTCGTGGGCCCGACGGCGTTCCTGCTCGCCTTCGTCCCGAGCGCGCTCGCGACCTTCGTCGGCGACACCTTCACGCTGCTCGCCCAGAGCTCGGCGACGAGCGACGACGCGCAGGTGTTCATGGACACGTGGACGACGTACTACTGGGCATGGTGGGTCTCGTGGACACCGTTCGTCGGCATCTTCGTCGCGAAGATCAGCCGTGGCCGCACCCTGCGGGAGTTCGTCACGACGGTGATCCTCGCTCCCAGCCTCATCACGCTCGTGTGGTTCGGCATCGTCGGTGGGACGACGATGCGGTTCGAGCAGGAGGGTGCGGGGATCAGCGGGGCGGACTCGCCCCAGGACATGCTCTTCCAGCTGCTCGACCAGCTCCCGCTCAGCGGGGTCACCGCGATCGTCGCGATGATCGCGATCGTCATCTTCTTCGTCACGAGCGCCGACAGCGCGTCTCTCGTGATGGGCAGCCTGACGCAGCGCGGTCGTCCGGAACCTTCGCACGGGGTCACCGTCACGTGGGGTCTGGGTCTCGCGGGGATCGCGATCGTCATGCTTCTGGTCGGCGGCCAGCAGGCGCTGGACGGGTTGCAGGCGCTCGTCATCGTCACGGCCCTGCCGTTCGCGTTCGTGCTTATGCTGGTCATGGTCGCGTGGGCGAAGGACCTCGCCCGCGACCCGCTGGTTCTCCGTCGCCGGTACGCGCGCGAGGCCATCCGGCTCGGTGTCACGCAAGCGATCGAGGAGCACGGGGACGACTTCGTGTTCGCGGCCGGCGCGACCGAGCCGCACCAGCCCTCGGCCGGCGACTGGCTGGACACCGACGACCCGGCGCTCACGGACTGGTACGACCCCCGGGAGACGCAGACCCCGACGCAGCGGGCCGCGGTGGAGGCAGACGTCGCCGACGCGGCGGACGACATCGCGGCGGCCGTGGACCCGATCGACGTCGCCGGGGAGCCCGGCGAGACCCCACGGGGGCAGTAGCGGCGGCACGTGGCGACAGGTGGCCCAGCGGCCCAGGTCGAGGGTCAGTGCCAGCGGAAGAGCTTGCCGGCCCCCCAGCCGAGCGCCGCGGTCCAGCCCAGCAGGACGACGACGGAGAAGGGCGGGACGCTCCCGTCCAGGAGCGCGCCCCGCATTGCCTCGCCGAGAGCGCCGGAGGGGAGCAGCAGGGCGACGTGCTGGAGCACACCGGGCAGCTGCTCGGCCGGGACGAGCACGCCGCCCCCCACGGTCAGCAGCACGAGCACGAGGTTGGCGACGGCGAGCACGCCCTCGGCCCGCAGCGTCCCGGCCAGGAGCATCGCGAGCGACGTGAAGGCCGCCGTCCCGAGGAGCACGGCGAGCAGCGCGCCGGGGATCCCGGTGACGTCGGGCGACCATCCGAGACCCAGCGCCACCAGCGAGATCACGACGACCTGGACGACCTCGACCGCGAGGACACCGAGCACCTTGCCGGCGAGCAGCCCGCCGCGTCCCAGGGGAGTGGTCGACATGAGTCGCAGCACCCCGTTGCGCCGGTCGAACGCGGTCGCGATCGCCTGCGACGTGAACGCCGTCGACATGACGGCGAGTGCGAGGACGCCCGGGGTGACGAAGTCGACGCGGGTGGCGCCGTCGGTGTCGAGCTCGACGAAGGACGTGAGCACGAGGCCGAGCAGCAGCATGACGGGCAGTGCGATCGTCACGAGGAGCTGCTCGCCGTTGCGCAGGATCATGCGCGACTCGAACGCCGTCTGGGCGAGCACGCGGCGCCACGCCGGGGCGGCGAGCTGCGCGGTCCCGGCGGGCGTGGTGGTCGTGGTCGAGGCGCGGGTCGAGGTGTGCTCGGTCATCGAAGGTGCCGTCCGGTGAGGTCGAGGAAGACGTCCTCGAGCGTGCGTCGGCCGACGGTCACGCTCGAGGCGAGCACGTCCCGGTCGGCGAGCCAGGCGGCGAGGGCGGCGACGGCGTGGGGGTCGGCCGGCCCGACGAGCGTGTACGACCCGGATGCGGTCTCGGTGGCGCTCCACGCGCCGTCGAGCGACCCCGCACCCGCACCCGCCCCCGCCGCGTCCAGCGTCGGCAGGAGCGAGCCGAGGTCCAGGCCGGGGTCGGCCTCGACACGGACCGTGCGGTCGGCTGACGCACCCTCGGGTGCGCCCTGGTCGCCCGCCAGCAGCGCGCGCGTGGTCCCCGACGCGATCACGGCGCCCTGGTCGACGACGTAGACGTGGTCGGCCAGGTCCTCCGCCTCGTCCATGAGGTGCGTCGTCAGGACGATGCCGACGCCGTCCGCACGCAGCTCGCGGACCAGCTCCCAGACGGCGTGCCGGCTCTGCGGGTCCATCCCCGCGCTGGGCTCGTCGAGGAACACGACCTCGGGCCGTCCGACGACCGCGGCGGCGAGGGCGAGACGCTGGCGCTGCCCGCCCGAGAGGCGGCGGACGGTCGTCCGCGAGAAGCTCTCCAGCCCCAGGCGTTCCGTGAGCTCGCCGACGTCGCGCGGCCGGGCGTACATCGAGGCGACGTGGCGCAGCATCTCGCCCGCGCGGACCCCGGTGGGCAGTCCGCCGTCCTGGAGCATCACGCCGACGCGCGGCCGCAGCGCCGCGACGTCGGCCACGGGGTCGAGGCCGAGGACGCGCACGTGACCCGAGTCGGGGCTGCGCAGCCCCTCGCAGCACTCGACCGTCGTCGTCTTCCCGGCGCCGTTCGGGCCGAGCACCGCAGTGACCGCGCCCCGCTCGGCGACGAGCCCGACGCCGTCGACGACGGCGCGACCGTCGTAGCGTTTCACGAGGTCGCGCACGAGCACGGCGGGTGCGGCGGGGTCGGGCACCCGGCGATCGTAGCGGTCGGCCGGCGTCGCGACCCCTGTCGGGACGGGGTCCGGGACCGTGTCTGGTTGGTCACACGAGGCCCGGTCTGAGGGTGGCCTTGCTTGCGCACAGGCAATTAGGGAACAACGATGTTCTCTATATGCGCACCCTGAACGCGGTGTGCCCGGCGTCACGGAGCGGAGGTGAGCCATGACCGAGGAGCACGACGGACGTACTCGCGAGCGTGTGCTCGAGCTGGTCACCTCCACCGGGCCCGTCAGCGCCGCCGACCTCGGCGCGACCCTCGGGCTCACCCCGGCAGCGGTCCGCCGCCACCTGGGCCTCCTCGAGGACGACGACCTCGTCGCCGTGCACGACGCCGGCCCGCACGCCCGCACGCGCGGTCGGCCCGCGCGGCGCTACGTCGCGACCACGGGTGGGCAGGGCGAGCTCACCGGGACCTACGCCGACATCGCCACGCAGGCCCTGCGGTACCTGCGCGACGCGGCGGGGGACGACGCGGTCGAGCAGTTCGCGCGCGGACGGCTCGCCGAGGTCGAGGCCCGCTACGCGCCGCGTGTGCACGGACCCGACGTCGAGAGCCGGGCGCGCGAGCTCGCCGCGGCGCTCGCGGACGACGGGTACGCGTCGAGCGTGCGTCCCGTTCCGGGAACCCTGGCCGTCCAGCTGTGCCAGGGGCACTGCCCGGTGCAGCACGTCGCCCAGGAGTTCCCCCAGCTCTGCGAGGCGGAGGCCGAGCTCTTCTCGCGGCTCATCGGCTCGCACGTCCAGCGGCTGTCCACGCTGGCCGGTGGCGCGCACGCATGCACGACGAACATCCCCGTACCACCCGTCCCCGCACGTGAGACCCTCGACACCCCCTGACACCCTGACCGAACCGACCGCCCCCCTCCGCACCGCGGACAGTGGAAGGAATGACATGAGCGCTCCCACCCAGGACGCCGCCGGCGTGGCGCAGCCCGTCGACGACAAGCGCAGCGACGAGGACATCATCGCCTCGATCGGTGCCTACGAGTACGGCTGGCACGACACCGACAGCGCGGGCGCCACGGCGCAGCGCGGCCTGTCCGAGGCCGTCGTGCGCAACATCTCCGCGCTGAAGAACGAGCCGGAGTGGATGCTCAAGACGCGGCTCAAGGCGCTGCGCCTGTTCGACAAGAAGCCCATGCCGAACTGGGGCTCCGACCTCACGGGCATCGACTTCGACAACATCAAGTACTTCGTGCGGTCGACGGAGAAGCAGGCCGCCTCGTGGGAGGACCTGCCCGAGGACATCAAGGCGACGTACGACAAGCTCGGCATCCCCGAGGCGGAGAAGCAGCGCCTCGTCGCGGGCGTCGCGGCGCAGTACGAGTCCGAGGTGGTCTACCACCAGATCAACGAGGAGCTCGAGAAGCAGGGCGTCATCTTCCTCGACACCGACACCGCGCTGCGCGAGCACCCGGAGCTGTTCGCCGAGTACTTCGGGACGGTCATCCCGTCCGGCGACAACAAGTTCGCGGCGCTCAACTCGGCCGTGTGGTCGGGCGGCTCGTTCGTCTACGTGCCGCCGGGCGTGCACGTCGAGATCCCGCTGCAAGCCTACTTCCGCATCAACACGGAGAACATGGGCCAGTTCGAGCGGACGCTGATCATCGCGGACGAGGGCTCGTACGTGCACTACGTCGAGGGCTGCACCGCGCCGATCTACTCGAGCGACTCGCTGCACTCGGCGGTCGTCGAGATCATCGTCAAGAAGAACGCCCGCGTGCGGTACACGACCATCCAGAACTGGTCGAACAACGTGTACAACCTCGTCACCAAGCGGGCGACCGCGGCCGAGGGCGCGACGATGGAGTGGGTCGACGGCAACATCGGCTCCAAGGTCACCATGAAGTACCCGGCGATCTACCTGCTCGGCGAGCACGCGCGCGGCGAGACGCTGTCGATCGCGTTCGCGGGGGAGGGCCAGCACCAGGACGCGGGCGCCAAGATGGTCCACGCGGCCCCGCACACGTCGTCGTCCATCGTGAGCAAGTCGGTCGCGCGCGGTGGTGGCCGCACGTCGTACCGCGGCCTGGTCCAGGTGCTCGAGGGCGCCGAGCACTCGGCCTCGACCGTGCTGTGCGACGCGCTGCTCGTCGACCAGATCTCCCGGTCCGACACCTACCCGTACGTCGACGTCCGCGAGGACGACGTGTCCATGGGGCACGAGGCGACGGTCTCGCGGGTGAGCGAGGACCAGCTGTTCTACCTCATGTCCCGAGGCATGGCGGAGACCGAGGCGATGGCCATGATCGTGCGCGGGTTCGTCGAGCCCATTGCGCGCGAGCTGCCCATGGAGTACGCGCTCGAGCTCAACCGCCTCATCGAGCTGCAGATGGAAGGGTCCGTCGGCTGATATGACCACGACAACCACAACCGAGGAGACCGGCGCCCTGTCCGGGGACCGTCTCTCCACCGACCACTCGCGCGCGACGGCCGACGGCGCGCACGCCCACGGCGTCGTGCCCCAGGGCTCGCGCGCGGAGCGGCTCACGTCGTTCGACCTCGCCGACATCCCCGTGCCCACCGGGCGCGAGGAGGAGTGGCGCTTCTCCCCGGTCCCGCGGCTCGCGCCGCTGTTCGAGGAGCGGCTCGTCGGGCAGAGCGGGGGCGGTGACGTCCGCGTCACCGTGGTCGAGGCGCCCGAGGTCCAGGTCGAGATCGTCGGTCGCGACGACGCGCGCCTGGGCACCGCCGGCAAGCCGGGCGACCGGACCGCCGTGACCGCCTGGAACGCGTTCGAGCAGGCGACTGTCGTCACCGTGCCGAAGGACGCCGTGGCGTCCACCGTCACGTCGGTCCGCGTGGAGGGGTCCGGGAGCACGCCCACGGCGAGCCACCTCCTCGTGCGCGCCGAGCGGCACTCCGAGGCCGTCGTCGTGATCGACCACCTCGGTACCGCCACCCTCAACGAGACCGTCGAGGTCGTCGTCGAGGACGGCGCGCACCTGACGGTCGTGTCCGTGCAGGACTGGGCGGACGGCGCGGTCCACGCCTCGTCCCACCGCGCCCGGATCGGTCGCGACGCGCGGCTGAAGCACGTCGTCGTGACGCTCGGCGGCGACGTCGTGCGCCTCACGCCCGATGCGGAGTTCACCGCCGAGGGCGGCGAGGTCGAGATGGTCGGGCTGTACTTCGCGGACGCGGACCAGCACCAGGAGCACCGCCTCTTCGTCGACCACGCCGTGCCGCGCTGCAAGTCGCGCGTGACGTACAAGGGCGCCCTGCAGGGCGAGGGTGCGCACGCGGTGTGGGTGGGCGACGTGCTCATCCGCGCCGAGGCAGAGGCCACCGACACGTACGAGCTCAACCGCAACCTCGTGCTGTCCGACGGCGCGCGCGCCGACTCGGTGCCGAACCTCGAGATCGAGACCGGCGAGATCGAGGGCGCGGGACACGCGTCCGCGACCGGCCGGTTCGACGACGAGCAGCTGTTCTACCTGCAGGCCCGCGGCATCCCCGAGGGCGAGGCGCGTCGGCTCGTCGTGCGCGGCTTCTTCGCGGAGCTCATCGCCGAGATCGGCGTCGCGTCCGTCGAGGAGCGTCTGCTCGAGGCGATCGAGCGCGAGCTCGGCAAGTCCATGTCCGTCATCGAGGGTGCCGCCGCTCCGGCCGGGGCCGCCGAAGGCGCGGCATGACCGCTCAGCTCGCCTGCTCCGTCACCGACCTCGGTCCGGAGGAGGCGCTGCGTGTCGAGCTCGCCGCCACGGACGGGGCGAACGTGGAGGTCGCTGTCGTGCGTGACGGCGACGGCGGGTGGCACGCCATCTCGGACATCTGCTCGCACGGGGCCGTGTCCCTGTCCGACGGCGAGGTGGAGGGCTGCTACGTCGAGTGCTGGCTGCACGGGTCGCAGTTCGACCTGCGGACCGGACAGCCCACCGCACTTCCTGCGATACGTCCCGTGCCCGTCTACCCGGTGACCGTCGACGGCGAGCGTGTGCTCGTCGACGTCGACCGGACCGTCGGTCCCGGCTGACCTCCACGCGGCCCGCACGGTCAGCACGGCCGGCACGACCGGCCGCCCCCGAACTCATCACCACACGTCTTGGAGAACCACGAATGTCCACACTCGAGATCCGCGACCTGCACGTCAGCGTCGACACCAAGGAAGGGCCGAAGCCGATCCTGCGCGGCGTCGACCTGACGATCAACAGCGGCGAGGTCCACGCCATCATGGGGCCGAACGGCTCCGGCAAGTCCACGCTCGCCTACTCGATCGCCGGCCACCCGAAGTACCAGGTGACGGGCGGGAGCATCACGTTCGACGGCCAGGACGTCCTCGCGATGACGGTCGACGAGCGCGCTCGTGCGGGCCTGTTCCTCGCGATGCAGTACCCCGTCGAGGTTCCCGGCGTGAGCGTCTCGAACTTCCTGCGCACCGCCAAGACCGCGATCGACGGTGAGGCCCCGGCGCTGCGCCACTGGGTCAAGGACGTCAAGGTCGCCATGGAGGGCCTGCGCATGGACGAGTCGTTCGCGGCCCGTTCCGTGAACGAGGGCTTCTCCGGCGGCGAGAAGAAGCGCCACGAGATCCTGCAGATGGAGCTCCTCAAGCCGAAGTTCGCGGTGCTCGACGAGACGGACTCCGGCCTCGACGTCGACGCGCTGCGCATCGTCTCCGAGGGCGTCAACCGCGTCCACGCGAGCACCGACGCGGGCATCCTGCTGATCACGCACTACACGCGGATCCTGCGCTACATCAAGCCCGACTTCGTCCACGTCTTCGTCGACGGCAAGGTCGCCGAGGAGGGTGGCTCCGAGCTCGCGGAGCGCCTCGAGGAGGAGGGCTACGACCGCTTCCTGCCCGGCTCGGTCGAGTCCGCCTCGGCGGCGTCGGCCTGATCCTGGCGGCACGACCGAGGAGACGAGCATGACGACCACCGCGCGCAGCACCGAGCGGCCCGCCGGCGCACCGGCACGCCTGACCGCGGGCGAGCTCGCCGCGGTGCGGGCGGACTTCCCGCTGCTCGAGCGCACCGTGCGCGGTGGTCGTCCGCTCGTCTACCTCGACTCCGCGGCGACGTCGCAGAAGCCGCAGGTCGTCCTCGACACCGAGGTCGACTTCTACGAGGAGCGCAACGCCGCCGTGCACCGTGGCGCGCACCAGCTCGCGGAGGAGGCGACGGAGGCGTTCGAGGACGCCCGCGGCGACGTCGCGACGTTCGTCGGCGCACGGCCGGGCGAGATCGTCTGGACCTCGGGCGCGACGGCCGCGATCAACCTGGTCACCTACGCGATCTCGAACGCCACCCTCGGTCGTGGGGGAGACGCGGCGCGCCGCTTCGCGCTCGCCCCGGGCGACGAGATCGTCGTCACCGAGGCCGAGCACCACGCGAACATCGTCCCCTGGCAGGAGCTCGCGGCCCGTACGGGCGCCGTCCTGCGCTGGTTCGAGGTGGACGACGACGGTCGGGTGCGGGTCGAGGACGCGGGGTCGGTCATCACGGAACGCACGCGCGTCGTCGCGTTCACGCACGTGTCGAACGTGACGGGGGCGATCACGCCGGTGGCACCGATCGTGGCGCGGGCGCGCGAGGTCGGCGCGCTCACCGTGCTGGACGCGTGCCAGTCGGTCCCGCACCTGCCGGTGGATCTGCACGCGCTGGGCGTCGACTTCGCCGCGTTCTCGGCGCACAAGATGCTCGGCCCGACGGGCGTGGGCGCGCTGTACGGGCGGCGCGAGCTGCTCGAGGCGCTGCCGCCGGTCACGACCGGCGGGTCGATGATCGAGGTCGTCACGATGACCGAGTCGTCGTACATGGCACCACCCCAGCGCTTCGAGGCGGGCACGCAGCCCGTCGCGCAGGTCGTCGGGTTCGGGGCGGCGGCGAAGTACCTGCACGAGCTCGGCATGGCGGGCGTCGCGGCGCACGAGCACGAGCTCGCCGCCGAGCTGCTGCGGATCGGCGAGATCCCGGGGGTGCGGATCGTCGGTCCGCGCGAGGCGGTCGACCGGCTCGCGGTCGTGTCGTTCGTCGTGGACGGCGTGCACGCGCACGACGTCGGGCAGGTGCTCGACGACGCCGGGATCGCCGTGCGCGTCGGCCACCACTGCGCACAGCCGCTGCACCGCAGGTTCGGCATCGCGGCCACGGCCCGCGCGTCCGCGTCGGTGTACACCACCCGGGAGGACGTCGACGCGTTCCGGGAAGCATTGGGCAGGGTCCGCGCGTTCTTCTCGGTGGACTGAGAGGACCCCATGAGCTCGATCGATCAGATGTACCAGCAGGTCATCCTCGACCACGCGAAGACCCCGCACGGGCGGGGCCTCGTCGAGGTGGCCGACGGCGCAGCGAGCGGCCAGTCGCACCAGGTCAACCCGACCTGCGGTGACGAGGTGACCCTGCGCGTGGAGCTCGGCGCGCCGGCGCCCGGCCAGGTGCCGGTCGTCGAGCGCGTGAGCTGGGAGGGGCAGGGGTGCAGCATCTCGCAGGCGTCGCTGTCCGTCCTCACCGAGCTCGTCACCGGCCGCCCCGTCACCGAGGCGGAGCACCTCGGAGAGACGTTCCGCGAGCTCATGGGCTCGCGCGGCAAGGGCATCGACGACGCCGCCGAGGACGAGCTGGGGGACGCCACGGCGTTCACCGGCGTCTCGCAGTACCCTGCCCGCATCAAGTGCGCACTGCTCGGCTGGGCCGCGCTGCGGGACTCGCTCGTCACCTCGGGCGCGCTCGACCACACGACCGCGGCAACTGCCGCGACCACGACGGAGGAGAACCGATGAGCACCGAGACCGGCGCGCCCGAGGGCGTCGCACCGAGCCCCCCCACCGTGGCGGACGTCGAGGAGGCCCTGCGCGACGTCATCGACCCCGAGCTCGGCATCAACGTCGTCGACCTCGGCCTGATCTACGGCGTGCAGATCGACCAGAACAACCACGCCGTCATCGACATGACGCTCACGTCCGCGGCGTGCCCGCTGACCGACGTCATCGAGGACCAGTCCGCGCAGGCGCTCGACGGCCTCGTGGACGGCTTCCGCGTCAACTGGGTCTGGATGCCGCCGTGGGGCCCGGAGAAGATCACCGACGACGGCCGCGAGCAGCTGCGCACCCTGGGTTTCAACGTCTGAGTCCTCCGGTGTCGAGCGGGTGAGGCTCGCACGGTGCGTGCCGCTCGCTGTCCGGGCGGTCCACGGCTGACCCCACGTCACCGTGGCGTCGTCGCTGGTCACGATCGCATGGCGAATCCTTCCGGTGCATTGACGCGGACTGTCCTGAGTGTTGGGATATGTGCGCCCACACCACTTTTCGGAGGATGACGTGACACAGCAGGACCAGACCGGCTCGGGCGGATCCCCGAAGCAGGTTCGCTACCGCGGCAGGCACCTCCCGATGGTCGCGGTGGTCGTCGCGGCGACGATCGCCACCGCCCTGGCCTACAGCGGCATGGTCCTGTTCGGTCTCGAGGTCGCGCACATGTCGCCGCTCGAGGCGTATGGCCTGGCGGGCTTCCTCGAGGTCAGCCTCGTCGCCGTGGCGCTCATGGCGCGCAACGCGGCGCTCGAGGGCCGCCCGTACGGCATCCTCCTCACGCTCACCTGGGTCCTCTCGGGCACCTCGGGCGTGTTCGCGGCGCTCCACGAGATCGCCGTCCCGACCGACAGCACCCCGTACATGGTGGTGTTCCGGTTCGTGCCGCCGCTGGTCGCCGCGCTCATGTGGCACCTCGCCCTCGTGGGGGAGCGGCACATGGTCACGGGCCACACCCTCGACGAGCGCCGCCGCGAGACGCGGGTCCACGGGTACGTCACCGCCATGGAGCAGTGGCGCGACGCACGGGTCGACAGCGCGGGCTCGTCCGCGGACCTGCGCAAGGTGAGGGCCGCCCACCAGCGTCAGCGCGCCGCCCGCGACGCTGCTCTCAAGCTGCTGACGGTCGAGGACTTCGAGCGTCGCATGCAGGTCTGGGTCGACCGCCTGGAGGCCGCAGAGCGCCACGGCAACCGGCTCGACCTCATCGGGGCGAGCTCCGTCAAGCGTGGCACCGCCCGTGGGCCGGCCGAGGAGCCCTCGGTCCTCGCCGCCCGGACCGCCGCGCCCGCCGAGGCGCGCGGCCTGGAGACCCTCGCACGGGAGTCGGTGCGCGACACCGAGGTCCGCGCGGTCGAGGCCGCCGCCGTCGAACCGGTCGAGAAGCCCTACGTGCCCGCGACCGCCTTCGAGGCGCTTCCCGATCTCTCGGCTCGGGTCAAGGAAGTGTTCGCGCGCACCGAGCCGCTCCCCTGGGAGCAGCCCGCCCCGGACGGTACCGGCGCGACGCAGTCCGTGGAGCCCCCGGCCGTGACGGGTCACACCCGGCGCGTCGAGGTCTTCGACCTCGCCCGCCCGGGAAGCGGCGCGCAGGCGGCGACGACCGAGGCTGACGACGTCTCGCTCGCCGACGACCCGACCGCCGAACGCGACCGCCGCATCGTCGTGCTCGCCCGCCAGGGCATGAACCAGCGCGAGATCGCCCAGCAGGTCTCGGCGTCGCGGTCGACCGTGAGCCGCGTCGTGCGCCGCTACGAGGACCAGAAGCCGGTGGCAGACGACGACCGCGAGCTTGCGAACGCCTGAGACAGGTCGTCACGCACAACATCCCTGGTTCTCGATGGCCAGCTTTCCGGTCACCGGACGGAACGACGACGGCGACACGACACGCACCCAGCGGGTCCGGGCCCGGTCGCCGGTGATCCCCTAGCCTGACGGCATCCCGTCACAGGCGCGGGCCGTCCGTCGAGCGTCCACAAGGGAGCCGCGCGTGCGCGTCCTGCTCGTCATCGACCAGTTCACCGATCCCACCAACGGGACCACGATCTCGGCCCGGCGCTTCGCGGACGCGCTGCGCGGGCGTGGCCACGAGGTGCGCGTCGCGTGCTGCCGCGGCGCCGCGGCCCGGGCGCCGCACGTCGACCCCGAGACCGCCGCGGACGTCGTGCACTACGGGCTCGATCCGCTCAGCGTCCCGGGCTTCAACCGGGTCATCGCCGGCCAGGGCTGGGTGCTCGCCAAGCCCGACGACGACGTGCTGCGCGACGCGCTGGGCTGGGCCGACGTCGCGCACATCATGTCGCCGTTCTGGCTCGGTTCCCGGGTCAAGAGGCTCGCCGACGCCCTCTGCGTCCCGTCCACGGCCGCGTTCCACGTGCAGCCGGAGAACGTGACGTACAGCCTCGGCGTGGGGCGGGTAGGGCCGCTGAACGACGTCGTGTACGCGGTGTTCCGGCCGTTCTACGACCGGTTCGGGCACGTCCACTGCCCCAGCAGGTTCATCGCCGACGAGCTGCGCGCCCACGGGTACCGGGCTTCCTTGCACGTGGTGTCGAACGGCGTCGACCCGCGCTTCGTCCCGCGCAGCCTGCCCAAGAGCGCCGACCTGGCCGGCAGGTTCGTCATCACCATGACCGGGCGGCTGTCGCGCGAGAAGCGGCAGGACGTCCTCATCGACGCCGTGCGGCGCTCCCGGCACGCCGACCGCATCCAGCTCGTGCTCGCCGGTCGCGGCCCGCTCGCGGACCGGTACGCGCAGCAGGGCGCGACGTTGCCGCACCCGCCGACGCTCGGGTTCCTCGCCCAGGACGACCTCCGGGACGTGCTCGCGATGAGCGACCTGTACGTGCACGCGGCCGACGCGGAGATCGAGGCCGTCGGCTGCCTCGAGGCCGTCGCCACCGGCCTGGTCCCGGTGATCTCCGACTCCCGCGCGTCGGCGACCGGGCAGTTCGCGCTCGACGAGCGCAGCCTCTTCCGCGCCGGGGACGCCGGGGATCTCGCGCGCGTGATCGACTACTGGATCGAGCACGACGACGAGCGAGCCCGGATGGGCCCGGCGTACGCCGAGGTCGGCACGGAGCACGCGCTCGACGTGTGCGTCCCGCAGATCGAGGACATGCTGCGCCAGGCGGTCGTCGACGGACAGGGCACGGCGGGTCCCGTGGCGGTCGACCGGGACGACACCGAGGGCAGGGCGCGTGGGCACCCGCATGAGCACTGACCCCGAGCGCGGGCCTGCGACGCCGCAGCTCTGGAGCCGGTTCGACGCGGTCTTCTTCGACGTCGCCATGGCCGTCGTGCGCGGGTACGGGTACGTCGTCCACGGGCTGCGCGTCACGGGGCGCGAGCACCTCGCGGCCGAGCGCGGCGGCGTCGTCACGATCGCCAACCACGTGCACTACCTGGACGGCCCGTGGGTCGCCGGGCAGTTCCGCGGCCGGCGAGCCGCCGTCGTCTCCCAGCCCGAGAACTTCCACCTCCCCGTGGCCGGCGTCCTGGTCAGCCACCTGCTCGCCGTCCCGCTGCCCCGAGGGCCCGGCGAGCTCTCGGCGTTCGAGGCGCGGCTGCGCCGGACCGTCGGGGCCGGTCAGGGCGTCCACTTCTTCCCCGAGGGCGAGCTGCTCATGTACGACACGACCCTGCGGCCGTTCCGGCGCGGCGCGTTCGCGTACGCCTGCCGTCTGGGCGTGCCGGTCGTGCCGATGGTCTTCACCTACGGGCGACGACCATGGTGGCGCCCCCGGCCGCCGATCCGGTTGAGGATCCTGCCAGCCGAGCACCCTCGGGGAGCAGCACCCGCCGACATCGCCGGGCTCATGGCCCGCTGCCGGGAGGCGATGGACACGGTCGTGCGTCCGTCGATCGCTCCGGGTGAATCTCCTGGACACGCCTGGCCCCGGTGACCCACGACTGCGACAGTGGACGGTGGAGATGCTCCCCACTTCATCCGGAGGAGTCGTGGTCGTCGCAGACGTGCGGTCCCTCGTGCTCGCCGCCGCGGACGACGCCGCACAGAGCTTCCCGCAGTCGGTCGCGCTCGCCGTGCTCGGACCCGTCCTGACCACCGCCCTGGCGCTCGGCGTCGCGACGTTCGTCACGCAACGGGCCCAGGCGAGACGGGAGGTCGCGTCGCTGCGCGAGACGCTCGCCCAGGAGATGGCATCGACGGCGAACACTCTGTATCTCGCGCTCCAGGCATTCTGGCGTGCCGCCCACGGCGTGCCGCTCGCCGACCGGCAGACAGCACCCGAGCTCAAGGAACGGCGGGAGCAGCTCGAGGCCGTGTACCTCGACATGCGCGCCCACGGCCAGGTCATCGAGAATCGGCTCTCGATCTACTTCGCGTCGGACGAACCCCGGGCGGCGTGGCACGCGGTGACGGACCTCTTGACCGTGCGGTACTTTCTGCTCCTGCTCGGGGACGGGGCGCGACGGCGTGCGATCCGGGAACGGAACGCCGGACCGGAGCACAGCGGCCTGTCCGCACCGAAGCTCAAGGATCCCGCAGCCCTCCTGGACGCCTACCGCGTGGGACTCGACCGCTGCGTCGAGCTGCTCTGGCAGCACCGCCCGGACCAGTCGGGCCGGCACGTGGCGACGGGCGGGCTCTCGGCGCGCCGGCGTCGCGACCGAGTCACGACCGGACGGCACGGCGGGTAGGGTCGTCTCGCCGGAGACGGTCCCGGTGACCGACCTGGAGGAGTCCCGAGATGATCGCCGCATGGGCTCTGCTCGGGCTGCTCACGGTCGCTCACCTCGGCGCGCAGCTCGCCGGGCTCAGCGTCCTCGCCGACGTGACTCAGTGTCTCCTCATGCCGGCGCTCGCGGCGTGCCTGTGGCTCGCGACGCGGGGGCGGCCTCGACGGTCCCTGCTGGTTCGTCTCACGCTGCTCGCGCTCGGGTTCTCCTGGCTGGGGGACACTGCGCCGCGACTCGCGGGCCCAGACGCCGCGTTCCTCGTCATGGTCGGGTTCTTCCTGTGCGCACAGGTGACGTACACGCTCGCCTTCTGGCCGTACCGGGCGGACTCCGTGCTGCGCCGACCGCTCGCTCTTGCCCCGTACGTCGTCGTCCTCGTGGGGCTCGTCGTCGCGTGCGCGCCGGGCGCGGGAGCGCTGCTGGCTCCCGTGCTGGTCTACGGCGCGTGCCTCGTCGCGATGGCCGTGACGGCGACGGGCGTCGGCCGGTGGGCGGCGGTGGGCGGTGCGGTGTTCCTCGTCTCCGACGCCCTCATCGCCCTCGATGCGTTCGCGCCCTGGTACGACGTGCCCGGCCAGGGGTTCTGGGTCATGCTCACCTACGTGGTCGGTCAGGCGCTGCTCGTCCTGGGCGTCGCACGTCGCGACGGCGTCCGCGAGGCGGCTGGTGCGGCGACCGAGGTCGGCGTCACACCGCCCGACGGCGGACGCTCTCGAGCCACGTGACCAGCGTCGGGACGTCCGCGTAGGGACCGCGGAGTGCGACGTGCGGCTCGGGGATCAGGCGCGTGAGCGCGGCCATGCGTCCCACTGGTGCGGAGAATCCCTCCCGACCGACCGCCGCCTGCGGGGCGAGGACCAGGACCAGGATCCGGTTGCGGTGCATGACGTACATGCCGACCACCGCGACCTCGCCCCACCCGAGGCGGGTGCGCCCTGACGACAGGCCGTCGCGCGTGACGGTCAGGACCTCCGGCCGGACGAGGCGCACCGCCAGGATGACCAGGCACGTACCGAAGAAGGCGATCGCGACGATGCCGATGATCCTCGCACCCAGGCCGTCGCCGAGCATCCACGTGCCGATGGCCACGAAGGCGACCGCGCCGGTGAGGAGCAGCGCGATGCGTCCCCTCGACGCGGCGACCTGCACGCGACCTGTCGTCGCGAGCTCGAGCTCCCACGCGTGGACCAGGTCGTCAGGGGAGCGTCCCCTCATCCGACCGCGCTGACGGGAGCGGCCAGCGGGGTTCCCGAGCCGTCGCGTCGCTGGTCGACGTCCGGCAGGTCGGCGACCTGACCGCCCGCGCCCGTGGCGCGCGCGGGACCCCGACCGACCCAGGCGAGGATCAGCGCGTCCTCGCCCTTGAGGAACCGGTGCGCACGGACCCCGCCCGTGGCCCGCCCCTTGACGGGGTAGAGCTCGTACGGCGTGACCTTCGCGGCGCCCGTCTGGGTGCCGGCCAACGCGTCGGACGATCCTGACACGGTCACCACGACGGTGAGGTCGCGGACGTCGGCCGGGACGACACCGAAGAACGCGACCCGCTGACCGGCCGCCAGGCGGATGCCGGCCATGCCACCGGCCGCACGACCCTGGGGGCGCACCGCAGCGGCGTCGAAGTGCAGCAGCGAGGCGTCGGAGCTGACGAGGACCAGCTCGTCGTCGTCGGTCGCGGGCGCCGCACCGACCACGACGTCGCCGTCCTTGAGGGCGATGACCTCCCACGCGTCGCGGTTGCCTGGCACGTCGCCCGGCGCCAGGCGCTTGACCACGCCCTGTGCGGTCCCGAGCGCGAGCGGGGGAGCGTCCGGGGCCAGCGAGGTGATCGTCACGGCCTGCTCGCCAGGCTCGAGCCCGACGACCTCCGCGAGCGGGACGCCGCCCGACAGGCTCGGCGCGCCGTCGGTGGGCGGCAGCGCGGGCAGGTCCAGCACGGACACCCGCACCATGCGACCCCGGTCGGTGACGAGGCCCACGTCGCCGCGCGCCGTCGTGCGCACGCGCCCACGCAGCACGTCGTGCGCGGACCGCGACCCCGAGCGAGCAGGCTCGGTCTCGTCGCTCGTGCGCGCGAGCAGGCCCGTCGCCGAGAACAGGACCCAGCACGGGGTGTCCGCGACCTCGAGCGGGACGGCCGCGGAGGTCGTCGCCGTCTGGCCCGCGGACTCGAGGAGAACCGTGCGCCGCGGGGTGCCGTACGTCGTCGCGGCGTCGGCCATCTCGTCGGAGACGACCTTCCGCAGCCGAACGTCGTCGCCGAGGATCTCCTGCAGCGCGGCGATCTCCGCGCGCAGCTGCTCCTGCTCCTTCTCGAGCTCGATGCGCGAGAACTTCGTCAGGCGCCGCAGCTGCAGCTCGAGGATGTAGTCCGCCTGCGGCTGCGACAGGTCGAACACGTCCTGCAGGCGCGTGCGCGCGATGCCCGTGTCGTCCGACGTGCGGATGACCTGGATGACCTCGTCGATGTCGACGATCGCGACGAGGAGGCCGTCCACGAGGTGCAGGCGCTCGGTCCGCTTGCGCAGGCGGAACGCGGAGCGCCGGCGCACCACGTCGATGCGGTGGTCCACCCACACGCGCAGCAGCTCGAGCAGTCCGAGCGTGCGGGGCTGGCCGTCGACCAGCGCGACGTTGTTCATGCCGAACGAGTCCTCGAGCGGCGTGTGCTTGTACAGCTGCTCCAGCACCGCCTCCGGGTTGAACCCGGTCTTGATCTCGACCACGATCCGCAGGCCGTGCGCGCGGTCCGTGAGGTCCGTCGCGGCGGACACGCCCTGGATCTTCTTCGCCTTGACGCCCTCGGCGATCTTCTCGATCACCTTCTCCGGGCCCACCAGGTACGGCAGCTCGGTGATGACGATGCCCTTGCGCCGCGGCGTGACGTCCTCGACCCGCGCCGTCGCGCGCGTGCGGAACGACCCGCGACCCGTCCGGTAGGCGTCCCGGACGCCGTCGAGCCCCACGATCTTCCCGCCCGTCGGCAGGTCCGGACCGGGGACGAACCGCCCGATCGCGTCGAGGTCCGCGTCCGGGTGGGCCACGAGGTGGCGTGCCGCTGCGATCACCTCGACGAGGTTGTGCGGCGCCATGTTGGTCGCCATACCCACCGCGATGCCCGACGCGCCGTTGACCAGCAGGTTGGGGATCGCCGCGGGCAGCACCTCGGGCTGGCTGAGCTTGTTGTCGTAGTTCGGCACGAAGTCGACGACGTCCTCGTCGAGGTTCGTCGTCATCGCGAGCGCCGGTGGTGCGAGACGTGCCTCGGTGTACCGGGAGGCGGCCGGGCCGTCGTCGAGCGTGCCGAAGTTGCCGTGCCCGTCGACCATCGGCAGGCGGAGCGAGAAGTCCTGGGAGAGGCGCACGAGCGCGTCGTAGATCGCGCTGTCGCCGTGCGGGTGGAGCTTGCCCATGACCTCGCCGACGACCCGCGCGGACTTCACGTGCGCGCGGTCGGGCCGCAGCCCCATGTCGGCCATCATGTACAGGATCCGGCGCTGCACCGGCTTGAGACCGTCCCGGGCGTCCGGCAGCGCGCGCGAGTAGATGACGGAGTAGGCGTACTCGAGGAACGACGTCTCCATCTCCGTGGTCACGTCGACGTCGACGATGGTCTCGTTCACCTCGGCCGGGTCCAGCGAGGGGGTCGAGGGCTTGCGCGCCATGGTCGTGCGGGCTCCTGCCGGTCGGGGGGTGCAGCTGATCTCGGGCGGCGTCTGCTCGTGCAGGTCGGCCACCGCACGCGAGGGTAGCCGACGCGTACGACATGGCGTCCCGCAGGCCATTGTCCGTCCTGGCGGGCGCGGGGTGGCGCAGGCGCACCGTCGGACCCACCGCATAGCCTGGGGGAGTGAGCGAGGACGCCCGGACGCAGGCCGCGGGGGACTACCCCGTCGAGTGGGAGGCGGACGTCGTCCTGCGCGACGGCAGCACCACCCACGTCCGGCCCATCCGCCCGGACGACGCCGACGCGCTCCAGCGCTTCCACGTCGCGCAGTCCGAACGTTCCACGTACCTGCGCTTCTTTGCGCCGATGGAGCGCCTCTCGGCCCGGGACCTGGAGCGGTTCACCCGCGTCGACCACCACGACCGCGTCGCGATCGTCGCCGTCCGCCCCCGCGGCGCGGACGAGGGGGTGCACGACCCGGACGAGCCCGACGACGGGGACGAGGACATCGTCGGCGTCGCACGCTTCGACCGGACCTCGGCGCACGAGGCCGAGGTCGCGTTCAACATCGCCGACTCGGCGCAGGGGCGGGGCCTCGGGTCCGTGCTCCTCGAGCACGTCGCCGCCGCTGCGCGCGAGCGCGGCGTGCGGCGGTTCACGGCCGAGGTGCTCCCGCAGAACGGCAGGATGCTCGGCGTCTTCCGGGAGGCGGGGTACCGCGTGCAGCAGCACATGGACGACGGGTTCGTCCTCGTGAGCGTCGACCTCGACCCGACGGAGCGGTCGCGCGCCGTCATGGCGGACCGCGAGCACCGGGCCGAGGCACGCAGCATGCAGGGTCTCCTCGGGGCGTCGAGCGTCGTGCTCGTCGGACCTGGCGCCGGGCACGTCGCGGGGATCGACCACGTGCTCGCCCGCCGCGCGCTCGTGGCGCTCGCCCGCTCGAGCTGCGCGGTCGTGCACGTCACGGGCCTCGACACGGACGCGGTGCCCGACGGCGCGGACCACGTCCGTGCGCACGCGAACCTGGCCGAGGTGCCAGGACCCGTCGACCTGGCGGTCGTGGCGCTCGCGCCGCGCGAGGCCATCGACGCGGTCCGCCACCTCGCCCGGCTCGCCGTGCGGGGCGTCGTCGTGCTGTCCGCCGGCTACGCCGAGACCGGGCCCGACGGGCTCGCGCTGCGGCGCGAGCTCCTGCGCGCCGCGCACACCGCCGGGCTCCGCGTGGTCGGCCCGGCGAGCTACGGCCTCCTCCGGCGCGGGACCGACCCCGCCCGGCCGGCGCTCGCCGCCACGCTCGCCGACGACGTCCCCCTGCCCGGCGTCGTCGGCCTCTTCAGCCAGTCCGCCCCCATGGCGGTCACGCTGCTCGCGACGACGACGCGACGCGGGCTTGGCGTCTCGTCGTTCCTGTCCGCCGGGCACCGCGCCGACGTGTCCGGCAACGACCTCATGCAGTACTGGCAGGAGGACCCGTCCACGCAGGTCGTCTGCCTGTACCTCGAGTCGATCGGCAATCCTCGCAAGTTCTCGCGCATCGCGCGGCGGCTCGCGTCCGTCAAGCCGGTCGTGGTCGTCACGGCCGGACGCAGCGGCCACGTCGTCCCTCCCGGCCACGCGGTGCGCTCGACCCGCGCCCCGCGCCGCACGCTCGAGGAGATGCTGCGCCAGTCGGGCGTCATCCGTGCCGAGAACACCCACCACATGATCGACATCGCCCAGCTGCTCGCGCACCAGCCGCTGCCGACGGGACGACGGGTGGGGATCCTCGCGAGCTCCGCGTCGCTCGCCGCGCTCGTCGCCGAGGCCGTCGCCTCCGCGGGACTCGTCGTGGCCCGCTCGGACTTCCTGCCGGAGGACGCGACGCACGAGCAGATCGGCACCGCCGTCGGCGCGCTGTACGAGCCGGACGCGTGCGACGTGGTCGTGGCGGTCCAGGTGCCGGTCGCCCGCCCGCGTCGTGCCGAGGTCTCCGAGGCGATCGCCGGCGCGGCCGCCCGCACCGGTCGCACGACCGTCGCGAGCATGCTCGGGCTGCACGGCATCACGGCGGAGCTCGCGGCCCCCGACCCGCACGACCAGGACGACCGGGACGCCCCCGTGCGGCACGTCCCGGCGTACTCCACGCCCGAGGACGCGGTCGCCGCGCTCGGCGCCGTCGTGCAGTACGCACGGTGGCGCGAGGCCGACCACGGCACGACGGTCGCGCCGACGGGCGTGGACGCCCGGTCGACACGGGCCGCGCGCGCGCTCGTGGCGCGCGCGCTCGCCGAGGCGGACGACGCCGTCGAGGTCGAGCTCGGGCCCGAGGCGGTCGCCCAGCTGCTCGGCTGCTACGGGATCCAGGTGCACCCGTCTCGCCGCGTGCGCACCGCGGACGAGGCCGTCGCCGCAGCGCGCGACGTGGGCTGGCCCGTCGCGCTCAAGAGCACGGCCGCGGCGCTGCGCCACCGCGCGGACCTCGGCGGGGTCCGTCTCAGCCTGGCCGACGAGGCCGACCTGCGGTCCGCCGTCGCCCAGATGCGCAGCACGCTCGCGGCGGCGCTGCCCGGGTCGGCGGACGGGTCGCTGGAGGTGCAGGCGATGGTCGAGACGGGTGTGGCGTGCGTGGTCCGGTCCGCCGAGGACCAGCTGTTCGGCCCGGTCGTCTCCTTCGGGCTGGCGGGGGACGCGGTGGACCTCCTCGCGGACGTCGCCGACGCTGTCCCGCCGCTCACCGACGTCGACGTCGCCACGATGGTGAGGTCCGTCCGGGCCGCCCCGCGGCTCTTCGGGTACATGGGCACGCCCGTCGTGGCCACGGCCGCCCTGGAGGACGTGCTCGCCCGGGTGTCGGTCCTGGCCGACGACCTGCCGGAGGTGCGCAGCCTCGAGCTGTACCCGGTCGTGGTGTCGGAGCGCCGGGCGACCGTGCTCAGCGCGCGCGTCCGCCTCGCCGACGCCCAGCGCGCGGACGCGCTGCGGCGCGCGCTGCCGGGATGACCGGTCGTCGTTGGCCCCACCCCGCGCGCAGGTGGGAGAATGCGCGGGTGCCCTCTGCAGCCCCCGACGCCTGGACCGACCTGACCGCCCAGCTCCATCGCGCGGGGTACTACCCCGAGCTCGTCGCGGACGTCCTCGACGTCGCTGTCGCCGGCGAGGAGATCGTCTCCCACCTCGTCCTGCCGGAGACGACGTTCGACGCGTCCGAGGTGCGCCGACACCTCACCGTCCTCGTGCTCACCCCGAGCCGGCTCGTGACGTCGCACGTCGACGACCACCCGGCGGACAGCGAGAACCCCTCTGCCTCGGCCGCGGCCACGACCGAGTCGGTCCCGCTGGCCGAGGTGCGGTCCGTCTCCCTCACCCATGTCGTCGCCGAGCCGCAGTCGTACCACGCCGGCACGCCGCCGCTCGAGGTGACGCTGGCGCTCGGCTGGGGCGCGGTGTCGCGCGTCGACCTCGAGCCCGCCCAGTGCCCGGATCCGTCGTGCGACGCCGACCACGGGCTGACGGGGCAGATCACGCCCGACGACGTCGTGGTGCGCGTCAGCGCGGAGGCCGAGGGGAGCGCCGCCGTGCGCGCCGCCGTCGACTTCGCCCGCGCGCTCTCCCGAGCGACCGCATACCGCACTCCGAGGTGAACGCGCTCCCCGCAGGGCTCCTCGCCCCCGACCACGGGACCGGCGGCCTCGCCGCCGTCCTGCCCGGCGCCCTCGGCGCCCTGGGCGTCGACGTGTCCACCGCCACGCGCCAGCGGAGCGAGGTGGCGCGGAGCGCGCTCGGGCTGCCGCACGCCGAGCGCGTGTGCGTCGTGCTCGTCGACGGGCTCGGCCACCGCAACCTGGCCGAGCGCTCCGGGCACGCACCGTTCCTGCGGTCCCTGCTCCCCGAGGCGCGCGGCCTCACGTCGACGTTCCCGAGCACGACGGCGGCCGCGATCGGTGCGTTCGGCACCGGCACCGCGCCAGGGCGCACGTCGATGCTCGGGTACACCCAGCGCAACCCCGACACCGGCGGGCTCGCCAACATGGTCTCGTGGGACGGGGCGCCGCCGCCCCAGGAGCTGCAGCTCGAGCCGCCGCTGCTCGAGGTCGCTGCCGGTGCGGGCGTCGCGGTCTGCTCGACCGGCCCGGCTCGGTTCGCCGGGTCCGGCATGACGCTCGCCGCGCTGCGGGGCGCGACCTACCGGGCTGCGGAGTCGCTCGCGCAGCGTGTCGACGCGGCCGTCCGCGCGCTGGCACGGCCGGGCCTGGTCTACCTGTACTGGGCGGACGTGGACAAGGTGGGCCACCACCACGGCTGCGGGTCGTGGCAGTGGGGGGACGCCCTCGAGGCCGCGGACGGCGAGCTCGCGCGGCTCGCGCGGTCCCTGCCCCGCGGCACGCTCCTGCTCGTCACCGCGGACCACGGCATGGTCGACGTCGACCCGGCCCTGCGCTGGGACGCCACGACGGACGCCACCCTGGCCCGGGACGTCCGGCTGGTCGGTGGCGAGCCGCGGGCCGTGCACGTCTACACCGAGCCGGGCAGGACGGGCGACGTCGCCGCCCGCTGGCGCGACGTCCTCAGGGAGCATGCGCTCGTGCTCGAGCGTGACGACCTGCTCGCGCGCGGTCTGCTCGGTCCTGACCCGCGTCCCGGCGCCGTCGCCGCCACCGGTGACGTGGTCGTCGCGATGCGCGGGCGCGCGACCGTCGTGGACTCGCAGACCCAGACCCCGGCATCGCTCGGGCTCGTGGGCGTGCACGGCTCGCTCACCGAGACCGAGATGCGCGTCCCGCTCCTCGTCCACCACTGAGTCGCCCGACAGACGAACGACAAGGAGGAACCGTGGCCGAGCTCGTCTTCTTCTCCGGCACGATGGACTGCGGCAAGTCGACCCTCGCCCTGCAGCTCGACCACAACCACGCGGCCCGGGGTCGCCGCGGACTGATCTTCTCGCGCGACGACCGCGCGGGGACCCACCGGCTCTCCTCGCGGCTCGGGCTCGAGGTCGCCGCGTGCGAGGTCGCCGACGACACCGACTTCTGGGAACGCGTCATGCGTGAGGACGAGCCGGTCGACTACCTGGTGTGCGACGAGGCGCAGTTCTACTCGCCCGCGCAGGTCGAGCAGCTCGCGCGGCTCGTCGACGAGGCGGAGATCGACGTGTTCGCGTTCGGGATCACCGCGGACTTCCGCACCCGGCTGTTCCCGGGCTCGATGCGCTTCATCGAGCTCGCGGACCGCGTCGAGGTGCTCCCTGTGCAGTCCCTGTGCTGGTGCGGCGCACGCGCGACCCACAACGCGCGCACCGTGGGCGGGCGGATGGTCGTCGAGGGCGAGCAGGTCGTCGTGGGAGACGTCGGCCCCGACGCGGACGTCGCCTACGAGGTGCTCTGCCGTCGTCACCACATGCGCCGCATGACCACCGAGGTGGCCCGCGCGCTCGTGCCCGACGACCGGCTGTCGCTCGACGTCCCCGGCTGAGGCGCCCGCTCAGCCCTCGGGCCGTGCCCCGAAGACGATCTCGTCCCAGCTCGGGACCTTCGCCCGCGACCGGTTCTTGCCCTTCCGTGCCTCTCGCGGGTCGGCCGGGCGCGGTCGTGGGGGCTCGTCCACGGCGGGCGGCGGGTCGTCCGCGGGCGGGCGGGCCGGCGCCGCCTGACCGGCATCCGGTGGCGGCGACCCGGCGGTCGGTCCCGGCGGGACCTCACCGCGGGTGATGCGCTGGAGGGGGACGACGGTGCCCACCCGGGTGTCCTGACGGTCGTCGCCGGCTCCGCCCGCCGGACCGGCCGAGCGCGTGGGGCCGAAGCCCTCGAACGGCTCCTGACCGGGCACCGCCTCGGAAGCGGTCCGTGCGCGGACCCCGCGGCGCTGGCTCAGGTCGTCGAGGAGCTCACCCGTCCCGTCGGGCTCCGCGGCCTGGGCCGCGCGCGGACCGCGCGGCCCGGCGTCGACGTCGAACACCGCGGCGGTGCCCGGCACCGGGTCCGGCGCGGACTCCGGCTCCGACAGCCATCGCGCCTCGTCGTCCAGCGCGTGCGGGACGCGCGTCGACGGGTCGTACGTCCAGCGGGCGGTCCGGCCGCCGGAGCCCGCCTCGAACGCGAGCTCCACGATCCACGGCGACCCCAGCGTCCGGGTCGCCGACCATCGGGCGCCCGCCACGTCGACGTCGCGCGCCGTGAGCCTGCCCTCGACGAGCTCGCCCAGGGTGGGGTCGTGGTCGTCCCGGCCCTCCCGGGAGGAGCGGACGCGCCGGACCACGTAGTCCTGCTCCGCCTCGACCGGACCGGCGAACCGGCGCACGTGCTCGGGCGGCAGGCCGGCCGCGTCCGCGACCTCCTCGACCGTGTCGCCACCTCGCAGGCGCGCCTGGATCTCGCGCGGCGCGAGCCGGCTCTCACCTTCGGCCCGCAGATGCTCCAGGTGCGGTCGGTCACGTCGTACGGCGGCGCGCAACGCCTCGGTGATCGCCACCGAGTACTGGGCGCCACCCGTCCCGCCGAGAACGAGGCGCTCCCCGTCCTCGTGCAGTCTCACCAGCTCCAGCTCGTCCATGGGTCCTCCCGTGTCGCTGCGCCCGACGACGGCGCGTGCCCTCCTCGAGGGTGCCATCCTCCGGCGCTCGCGCGCAGCACCGCTCACGGTGCGCCGCCGATCGTGTCGCCGATCGTGTCGGAGATCGACCGGCGCCCCGGCCGTGACCCTGGGATGATGCGCGGGTGATCCTCGACCTCGTGCCCGGCGGGGCGCTCGAGCTGGGGGGCGTCTTCTGCGCGGCGCTGTCCGGTGGGCTCGCGGCCGTGCGCAAACGGTTCGACCTCATCGGCGTGCTCGTCCTCGCGTGGGCGGCCGGTCTCGGTGGCGGGCTGCTGCGTGACGTGCTCATCGGCGCGATCCCGCCCGTCGGGATCTCCGACTGGCGCCTCGTCGCCGCCGCCGGAGCGGCCGGGCTCATCACGTTCTTCTGGCACCCGCGGCTCGAACGGCTCCGCCGCTCGATCATCGTGCTCGACGCGGGTGCGCTCGCGCTGTTCGTGCTGTCGGGCACGATGAAGGGCCTCGAGTACGACGTCGGCGCGCTCGCGGCGGTCTTCGTCGGCGTCCTGACGGGCGTCGGCGGGGGAGTGCTGCGCGACGTGCTCACGAGCGAGGCGCCGCTCATCTTCCAGGACAAGCAGCTCTACGCGATCCCCGCGCTCGTCGGTGCCGTGCTCACGGCGGTGCTGTGGCACGTCGGGGCGCTGGGGCCGCTGTCCCAGGCGGGCGTGCTCGCCCTCGTGTTCGGCTTCCGGCTGGTGTCGCTGCGGTTCGGATGGTCGGCACCCGGCCCGTGGGAGGGTCGCCGCACCGGTGCCGGGTCGGGCAGGATGTAGGACGTGCACTTCATCGACGACCCCCGCCTGCCCGACGACGTCACGGTCCACAGCCTGCGCGAGCTCGCAGACCGGCTGGCGCGCTCGGCAGGCGCGGCGATCCGCGCAGGACGACCCGACCGTGTCGAGGTCGCCGCGACCAAGTCCAACGCCGTGGACGTCGTGACCCGGATGGACCGCGAGACCGAGGCGTTCCTGCGCCGCGAGCTCGCGGCCGCGCGACCCGACGACGCGATCCTCGGCGAGGAGGACGGATCGAGCGAGGGCACCTCGGGCATCACCTGGGTCCTCGACCCCATCGACGGCACCGTCAACTACCTCTACGGCGTCGCGTCGTACGCCGTCTCGGTCGCGGCCGTCGTCGGCCCGGTCGACCCGCTGGAGTGGACGCTCGTGGCCGGGGCCGTGCACTCCGTCGTGGACGACCGTACCTGGACCGCCGGGCTCGGCGCGGGGGCGACGCTCGACGGTGCGCCCCTGATGGTGGGCGGTCGGCGCAGCCTCGACCTGTGCCTCCTGGGGACCGGGTTCGGCTACGACGCGGACCGGCGTCGGGCGCAGGCCGAGGTGCTCGTCGGGGTGCTGCCGCGCGTGCGGGACATCCGCCGGCTCGGCTCCGCGGCGATCGACCTCTGCCTCGTCGCGAGCGGCGAGATCGACCTCTACTACGAGCGTGGCCTCAACCCGTGGGACATGGCGGCGGGCGCGCTCGTCGCGCAGGAGGCCGGTGCGACGGTGATCGGCCTGCGGGGCCGAGCGGCCGACCAGGAGATGACGGTCGCCGGGCCTCCGGGGCCGGTCGAGGAGCTCGTCGGGCTGCTCGAGGAGCTCGGCGCGGACGCCGGCTGACCGCTGGCCGGACGCCGGCTCGCAGCTGGCAGCCCCCGTGCCGGCGGGGTCGTGACGGTGCGTTGGCGGCACGGTCCGCGCGCTGCTCCGGTGCAGGTCAGAGCCCTGTGCGAGGCCGTGAGCCACGACACGTCCCGATCCGTGCCCCACAGGGTGCGCAGCGTCCGGAAATAGGGCACAATCCGTTGGCCCGCCGGGAACAAAACCGGTGTGCCGCGCATTGATCAGCGTGCACGTGCGACGACGATCTCGGAGCACGTCACGTCACGGGACACCAGATCCCACCGTGCTCCTTCGCACGCCCGGCGGACGTCGGTGCCCCGAAGGCGCGCAGTCGCGACGAACGACGACCTTCCGGAGAGTGACCTCACAGATGGCAACAGACTACGACGCCCCCCGCAAGAGCGAGGAGGAGCTGAGCGAGGACTCCCTCCAGGAGCTGCAGGCTCGTCGCTCGGACAAGAGCTCGGGCGTTGTGGACGAGGACGAGACCGAGGCGGCCGAAGGATTCGAGCTGCCCGGCGCGGACCTGTCCGGCGAAGAGCTCTCCGTCCGGGTGCTGCCGCGTCAGGCGGACGAGTTCACGTGCGCCAGCTGCTTCCTCGTGCACCACCGCAGCCAGCTCGCGTACGAGAAGAACGGGCAGCAGATCTGCTCGGAGTGCGCTGCCTGACCCGCGCCCACAACGCATCCGACGGCCGTCGCCCCACCGGGGGCGGCGGCCGTCGCTCGTCAGGTCACCCGCGTCCTGCGACGCGCAGCGCGTCGGCCAGCGCCTCGGGGCGCCGGGTCGAGACGAGCCAGTAGGGCGTCGGGTCCAGCGGGTCGTCCAGGAGCACGTGCACCCCGGTGCGGGCCCAGGCGCGCAGGCACACGTAGGCGCGGGCGTCCAGCCGCGGCCCGAGCTGCACCCGCATCGCGTCGGCGTCGAGCGTCGTCACCGTGCTCAGCAGCTCGACCGGGAGGTGGGCGCGGCCCGCACGGAACGTCCCGTCCGCCACCTCGACCACCGGAGAGGTCAGGGCGAGGGCCACGACACCCGCGACGAGCGCGAGCAGGCCCACGGCGATCGCGAGCGGGGCGCTCGCCGGCCACAGCGCGATCCCCAGGACCACCGCGAACCCGAGAGCCGCGGCCCATCCGCCCGGACCGGGCAGCACACGCTCACGGAACCCGGGAGCCGACGGCGTGGGCAGGGGATCCGTCAGCCCCGCGGAGTCGTTCGTCAGCGCGTCGTCCATGGCTCCATCATCGCAGTCCGCCGGGGGTGGGTCGCAGCCGATCGCGCGTCCGGCCCGACGGCCACTAGGCTCGCCGGGTGCCGACAGACGACCAGCAGCCCTCCCACGCCGCGCCCACGACCGCGATCGGTGACGTCGACGTCCTCATCACGTTGCTCGACGACGTCCCGCTGCCCGCGTACTCGCACCCGGGGGACGCGGGCGCCGACCTGGTGACGACGGTCGACGTCCGGCTGGATCCGGGTGAGCGTGCGGTCGTCCCCACGGGCGTGGCCATCGCGCTCCCGGACGGGTACGCCGCGTTCGTCCACCCCCGGTCCGGTCTCGCGGCACGGCACGGCCTCACCGTCGTCAACGCGCCCGGCACGGTGGACGCCGGCTACCGGGGCGAGATCAAGGTGACGCTCCTGAACACCGACGCGAACGAGGCGATCGAGCTGCACCGCGGCGACCGCGTCGCCCAGCTCGTCGTGCAGAAGGTGGAGCGCGCGCGGTTCGTGCAGGCCGAGCGGCTCCCGGGGTCGCACCGCGGAGCCGGTGGCTTCGGGTCGAGCGGCGGCTGGTCGGCCGCGAACTGAGCCGGACGCCGGCACCGGTCGCACGCGGACGGACGGTCCGCCGGGAGGTGGTCCCGGAGCGGGCTAGTGTTGAACCAGGGCACCCGCCCCCCAGTCGAGCCCCGGCCACCCCGGCCGGGTAGGTGAAGGAGTACGTCCGTGGGTCTGTTCCGCCGTTCGAAGCCGTCGTCGCAGCCGGCCGAGCCGCTGGGTGACGCGTCGCCCGGTGCCGACGCGGTCGACGCCGTGGACTCGGCCGACACCGTCGACGTCCAGCCAGACGGTCCGCCGTCGCAGACGGGGGCGCAGGACGGTTCCGACCGCGGCCCGTACGACTCCTCCCAGGTGAGCGAACGGGGCCCGCGCATCGACCTCGGCGCGGTGTGGCTCCCCGGTGTACCCGGCATGGAGCTGCGCATGGAGGTCGACAAGAAGACCCAGCGCATCACGGGTGTCGCGGTCGCCGTCGCAGGCTCGGGCCTCCAGGTCCAGGCCTTCGCCGCCCCGCGCACCGAGGGCATCTGGGACGAGATCCGTGGTGAGATCGCCGCGTCGGTGACCAAGCAGGGCGGGACCGTGGACGACGTTCCGGGCACGTTCGGACGTGAGCTCATCGCGCGGCTCCCCGCGACGTCGCCCGACGGTCGTCAGGGCGTGCGGCCGGCCCGGTTCGTCGGGGTCGACGGCCCGCGGTGGTTCCTGCGGGGCGTGCTGACCGGCAAGGCGGCCGTCGACCAGCAGGAGGCGCGGCTCCTCGAGTCCGTGTTCTCGAACATCGTCGTGGTGCGCGACCAGAGCCCCCGCCCCCCGCGTGACCTGCTCACGCTGCACCTGCCCGGCAAGGCGCCGGCGCCGACCGCGCCCGACGGACCGGTGGGTGCACCGCAGACGCCGACCTTCGACCCCACCCGGCGCGGACCTGAGATCACGGAGATCCACTGACATGGCACCGACGATCCGCGAGGCGCTGCAGGCTGCGCTCGCGTCGCAGGACGAGGTCGCCGCGGTCGAGGAACGGACCGAGGCCTCCCGTCAGCGGGGGTGCTGCGCCGTCTCCGAGCTGCCGGACCGTCGTCGTGCGACGGTCTCCGGCGTCCTGCGCTCCGTCGTCCTGCGTCCGCGCGAGGGCGTCCCGACCGTCGAGGTCGAGCTCTACGACGGGTCGGGCGCGATCGACCTCGTCTGGCTCGGGCGTCGGCGCATCGCCGGGATCGAGCCCGGCCGTCGCGCTCGCGCCGAGGGTCTGGTGTGCGAGGTCGACGGGCGACGGACGATGTTCAACCCGCGCTACGAGCTCCTGCCTCGTCCCGGTGAGTGACGCGCGAGCGACCGTGCAGCCGAACGACGACACCGCGACGCCACCGACGAGGAACCGACCATGACGACCCAGCCCCCGCACGACCCTGTCACGGGCGACGCCGACAGGCGCACCACGGAGCCGGGCGTCGAACCGGTCGACACCGTCGACTCCGTCGACTCCGTCGTCGACGGAGTCGGTGCGGCCGAGGACGGCCCAGCACGGGGGATGCGTGCCCTGGTCGGCGAGCAGTTCTCGATCGCCGAGGCGGTCGGGGGCGTGCGCGGCATGGTCGAGTCCGTGGCACCCGGGCTCGTGTTCGTCGTGGTCTTCGTGGCGTCGCGCGACCTCCGGGCCGCGCTCGTGTCGGCGATCGCCGTGGCCCTCGTCGCCGTGACGGTCCGGCTGGTCCAGCGCACCCCGGTGACGCAGGCCGTCGGCGGGGTGCTGGGCGTCCTGATCGGGGTCGTGTGGGCCTGGCGCTCCGGTGACGCCGAGGACTACTTCGCGTGGGGGCTGTGGACCAACGCCGTCTACCTGGTCGTGCTCCTCGTCTCCCTGCTGGTCCGGTGGCCGCTCGTGGGCGTCGTCGTCGAGGCCTTCCGCAGCGGGTTCGGGGGGCAGGGTCCGTCGACGGCGCAGGGGGAGCCGGAGCCGGAGCGCGACGAGCCGGCGGCCGGAGCCGCGGCGCCGACCGGGGCGCAGGGGCAGGCCACGGTCCCCGGCGGGTTCGCCGCGTGGGCGGACGGCTGGCGCTCGAACCGGCCGCTCGTGCGCCGCTACGTCGGTGCCACCTGGCTGTGGGTCGGGCTCTTCGCCGTGCGGCTCGCCGTGCAGGTCCCGCTCTACACCCACGAGGCCGTCGGGTGGCTGGGCACGGCCCGGCTCGTGATGGGCCTGCCCCTCTGGGCGCTCGTCCTGTGGCTCACGTGGGCCCTGGTCCGACGTCCCGCGCCGGTACCCGGGACACCTGCGGCCTGATCCGCGCTACGGCGCTCCGTCGGGCTCGGCCTGGGTCCCGGGCACGTCCTCCGGCGCGGGCACGTCCTCGTGCTCGGTCACGTCCGGGGCCGCAGGCACGGCCTGCGGCTCGAGGTCGTCCTCCTCGGAGACGAGCAGTCGCGACAACGCGTCCTCGTCCGCCTGGTTCCCCGTGACGATGAGCAGCTCGTCGCCGACCTCGAGGGTGTCGTCTACGCTGGGCGAGATGGGCTGCACACCGCGGACGACGGCGGCGAGGACCGTGTCCGTCGGCCACGTGACGTCGCCCACCCGTCGTCCCACCAGCGGGGACGTGGCGGGCAGCGTGACCTCGAGGATCCCGGCGCCCGACTGGTGGAACGTGAAGATCCGGACGAGGTCGCCCACGGCGACGGCCTCCTCGACCATCGACGTCATGATGCGCGGCGTCGAGACGGCGACGTCGACGCCCCACGACTCGTCGAACATCCACTCGTTCTTCGGGTTGTTCACGCGCGCGACGGTCCTCGGCACGCCGAACTCCGTCTTCGCCAGGAGGGACACGACGAGGTTCGCCTTGTCGTCCCCGGTGGCCGCGACGATCACGTCGCAGTCCTCGACCTTCGCCGCGGCGAGCGACGAGAGCTCGCACGCGTCGGCGAGCAGCCAGTCGGCGTCGGCGACCTGCGCGACGCGCATCGCGCCCGGCTGCTTGTCGACGAGGGTCACCTCGTGGTCGTGGCTCAGGAGCTCACGTGCGATCGACCGGCCGACCGACCCCGCACCGGCGATGACGACCCGCATCAGTCGGCCTCCACCTTCGGTGCGTGGGTGAGGACCCGCTCCACGGCGGGCGCGTCCGACTCGGTCATGAGGACGTGGAGCACGTCGTTCTCCTGGAGGACGGTGCGGTCGGTGACGAGCAGCCCGTCGCCGAACCGGCTGAGGAAGGCGACGCGAGCGCCGGTGGCGGACTCGATGGCGCGCACCGTGCGACCCACCCATGTGGGGTGGTAGTCGAGCTGGGCGAGACGCACGTGGCCGGAGGGGTCGCGGTACTCGTCCGTCGCGCCGAGCGGGAGCATGCGGCGCAGGACCTGGTCCGCGGTCCAGCGCACGGTCGCGACGGTGGGGATGCCGAGCCGTTGGTAGATCTCCGCGCGCTGGGGGTCGTAGATCCGCGCCACGACCTTGTCGACGCCGAACGTCTCCCGCACCACGCGGGCCGAGAGGATGTTCGAGTTGTCGCCGTCCGAGACCGCTGCGAAGGCGTAGGCGTCCTCGATGCCGGCCTGGACGAGGGTGTCGCGGTCGAAGCCGACTCCCGTGACCTTCTGTCCGGTGAAGTCCTGCGGCAGGCGCCGGAACGCGTCGGGGTTCTGGTCGACGACCGCGACGGAGTGGCCGTTCGACTCGAGAGACAGGGCGAGGGTCGCGCCGACCCGGCCGCAGCCCATGATCACGAAGTGCACGGGACGAACGCTACCGCTTGTGGGGCGCGCGGCGACCGTGGGACGGCCGCCGGGACCGGCACCGGTGCGGTGCGACGGCGGGCGCGCGCCAGCGGGCATAGCATGTGGCCTCGTGTCGGAGATTGCGGACGCCGCGAAACGGCTCCTGCTGGGACGACCCGTGCGCAGCGAGCGCCTGGGCCACACCCTGCTGCCCAAGCGCATCGCGCTGCCCGTGTTCGCCTCGGACGCGCTCTCGTCGGTCGCGTACGCGCCGGACGAGATCCTGCTGACCCTCGCGATAGCGGGACTGACGGCCACGATGATCTCTCCGTGGGTCGGCCTCGCCGTGGTCGCGGTGCTGGTGACGGTCGTGGCGTCGTACCGCCAGAACGTGCGTGCCTACCCGTCGGGCGGCGGCGACTACGAGGTGGCGACGGTCAACCTCGGGCCGTCGGCAGGGGTGGGCGTCGCGTCCGCGCTCCTCGTCGACTACGTGCTGACCGTCGCCGTGTCGATCTCCTCCGGCGCGCAGTACGCCGCCAGCGCCATCCCCGCGCTGCGCGGTCACGAGACCACATTGGCGATCGTCCTCGTCGTGCTCCTCACGGTGATGAACCTGCGGGGGGTCAAGGAGTCCGGCACGTTCTTCGCCGTCCCCGTGTACCTTTTCATGCTCGCGATCGGGGCGACGGCGGTCGTCGGGTTCTTCCGCTACGCGACCGGGTCGTTGGGCATGGCCGAGAGCGCGGACTTCGACCTCGTGGCCGAGAGCGGGTTCGACCAGGGCCTCATGGGGCTCGCCGGGGCGTTCCTCGTGGCGCGTGCGTTCGCGTCCGGCTGTGCGGCGCTGACCGGGGTCGAGGCCATCAGCAACGGCGTGCCCGCGTTCCGCAAGCCGAAGTCGCGCAACGCCGCGACCACCCTCGCGCTGCTCGGCGGGATCTCCGCGGTGATGATGATGGCGATCCTGCTCCTCGCGGGCGCGACCGGGGTGCACTACGCGGAGGACCCGCACGCCCAGCTCTCCCTGGACGGCCAGGCGTTGCCCGAGGACTACGTGCAGCACCCCGTGATCGGGCAGCTCGCCGAGACCGTGTTCCGGGGCTTCCCGCCGGCGTTCTTCCTCGTGTCGGCGGTGACCGGGATCATCCTCGTGCTCGCCGCGAACACCGCCTTCAACGGCTTCCCGGTGCTCGGGTCCATCCTGGCCAAGGACGGGTACCTGCCGCGCCAGCTGCACACCCGCGGTGACAGGCTGGCCTTCTCCAACGGGATCGTGACGCTCGCCGTCGCGGCGATCGTGCTCATCTGGGCGTTCGACGCGCAGGTCACGCGGCTCATCCAACTCTACATCGTGGGCGTGTTCGTCTCCTTCACGATCTCGCAGCTGGGGATGGTGCGGCACTGGACGCGCGAGCTGCGCACCGCGCACCAGCCAGAGGAGCGGTCGCGCATGCGTCGCTCGCGTGTCGTCAACGCGATCGGGCTCGCGATGACGGGCACCGTCCTCGTGATCGTCCTCGTCACCAAGTTCACCCACGGTGCGTGGATCGCCATCCTCGCGATGGCGGCCGTGTTCGTCCTCATGCGGGCGATCCGCAAGCACTACGACACCGTGCGCGACGAGCTGACGCTGGGGGACGAGCTCATGTCCGCGCGTGCCCTGCCGAGCCGGGTGCACGCCATCGTCCTCGTGTCGAAGGTGCACAAGCCCACGATGCGGGCGCTCGCGTACGCCCGCGCGTCCCGTCCCTCGGTGCTCGAGGCCGTCTCGGTGGGAGTCGACGCGGAGGACGTCGAGGCGCTGACCCGGGAGTGGGAGGCGCTCGACCTGCCGGTGCCGCTGCGCGTGCTCGACTCACCGTTCCGGGAGATCACCCGGCCCGTGCTGTCGTACGTCCGCTCGGTGCGCCGCGAGTCCCCCCGCGACCTCGTGGTCGTCTACATCCCGGAGTACGTCGTGGGCCACTGGTGGGAGCAGCTGCTGCACAACCAGAGCGCGCTGCGGCTCAAGGGGCGGCTCCTGTTCACGCCCGGGGTCGTGGTGGCCTCCGTGCCGTGGCAGCTCTCCTCGACCGAGGGTCAGACCGGGCTCGAGGGCGAGGGCTTCCGGCAGCGCTTCACGCGCTACTGAGCGGTCCCGGTCAGCCGCCGGAGCACGAGGACGGCGCGCGTCCGGGATACTGGATCCATGCCGTCCTCCTCGCGTGGTCCCGCCGTGCCCGCCGACCGCCCCGCCGACCGGTCCGCCCGGCGTCGTCCGCCGCGCACGACGCGGCAGTCGCCGCGGACGAACTCTCGACCTGAGGTCGAGGTCGAGGTGGAGCTCGAGGTCGGTCCTGTCGCGCACGGTGGGCACTGCGTCGCGCGGCACGACGGTCGTGTGGTTTTCGTCCGGCACGCGCTCCCCGGCGAACGGGTCCGGGCCCGCGTGACCGAGGGCGGCGACGACGCGAAGTTCTGGCGTGCGGACGCCGTCGAGGTCCTCGAGGCCTCGCCCGACCGTGTGCCCTCCGCGTGGCCCGAGGCCGGCCCTGGCGGGGTCGGCGGCGGAGAGCTCGGCCACGTCGCGCTGCCCGCCCAGCGGCGATGGAAGCGCGACGTCCTCGCCGAGCAGCTGCGGCGTCTCGCGCGCGTCGAGCTCGACGACATTCACCCTCAAGTAGAGGTCGAGGGTCTGCCGGGCGACGACGAGCACGGCGGCCTCGGCTACCGCACGCGCATCGACCTGGTGGCCGACCGCGCCGGACGGGCGGGGATGCATCGCTTCCGCTCGCACGAGGTGGTCGCGCTCGAGGCCATGCCGCTCGCGACCGACGAGGTCGTCGGGCTCGCCGCGCACGAGAAGGTCTTCACGCGCACGTGGCGCCCCGGCACCCGCCTCGAGCTCGTCGCGCCGCACGGGACCGCACCCGTCCTCCTGGTCGACGGCGAGCCGTGGCGCGCCGGTGCGCTCGACGGGCGACCCAACGCGCGACGGTCCGTGACCGAGCACGTCGAGATCGCGGGGCGCGAGCACGGCTACCGGGTCGCGGCCGACGGCTTCTGGCAGGTCCACCACCGCGCGCCCGCGACGCTCGCGCAGGCGGTCCTCGACGGCGTCGGCGACGTCTCGGGCGCCCGCGTGCTCGACCTCTACTCGGGTGCCGGGCTTTTCACCGCGCCGCTCGCGGCCGCGGTCGGCGCCGACGGCGCCGTGCTGGCCGTCGAGGGCGACGAGCGCGCCGTGCGTGACGCCCGCCGCAACGCGCACGGGCTCGACCACATCGAGCTGCGGCACGGTCCGGTCGAGCGGGTGCTCGCGGCGGACGACGACGCCGCCGACGTCGTCGTGCTCGACCCGCCGCGGGTGGGTGCGGGCCGGAAGGTCGTCGACGCGATCGTCGCGCGTCGCCCCGGGCGGGTCGTCTACGTCGCGTGCGACCCGGCCGCGCTGGCCCGCGACCTCGCCTACTTCTCCGGCCACGGCTACGCGCTCCACGGGTTGCGGGCCTTCGACCTGTTCCCGCACACGCACCACCTCGAGGCGGTCGCCGTCCTCACCCGCTGACCCATATATCTTGACGTCAAGATATATGGGGTATGCTGGTCGCGGCGCTGGTCCGAGCACCGTCGGACGTGTGCACGCCCCCGTGCCCGCGTCCGGTGCCGGGCCGGATCAGCCGCCGATCGCCCGGCGTAGTCTGGGCGAAGCCCCCTGAACCATGGCATTCGTGCCACCGTCTCGCCACGAAGGAGCTACGAGTGAGCAGCGTCGACACGTTCGGGTCGAAGGGAACGCTGGACGTCGGAGGGAAGGGGTACGAGATCTTCCGGCTGTCCGCCGTCGAGGGTGTCGAGCGCCTCCCGTACAGCCTGAAGATCCTCGCCGAGAACCTCCTGCGCACGGAGGACGGCGCCAACATCACGGCAGACCACGTCCGCGCGATCGCGTCGTGGGACCCCGACGCACAGCCCGACACCGAGATCCAGTTCACGCCCGCCCGCGTGATCATGCAGGACTTCACCGGCGTCCCCTGCGTCGTGGACCTCGCGACCATGCGCGAGGCCGTCGCCGAGCTCGGCGGCGACCCGTCGCGGATCAACCCGCTCGCGCCCGCCGAGATGGTCATCGACCACTCGGTGCAGATCGACGTCGCCGGTCGTCCCGACGCGTTCGAGCGCAACGTCGAGATCGAGTACGAGCGGAACCACGAGCGCTACCAGTTCCTGCGCTGGGGCCAGACCGCGTTCGACGACTTCAAGGTCGTGCCCCCGGGCACCGGCATCGTGCACCAGGTCAACATCGAGTACCTGGCCCGCACGATCATGACCCGCGAGGTCTCCGTGGACGGTGAGGCACCCGTGCTGCGCGCCTACCCCGACACGTGCGTCGGCACCGACTCGCACACCACGATGGTCAACGGCCTGGGCGTGCTCGGCTGGGGCGTCGGCGGCATCGAGGCCGAGGCCGCGATGCTCGGGCAGCCCGTGTCGATGCTCATCCCGCGCGTGGTGGGCTTCAAGCTGAACGGCTCGATCCCCGCGGGCGTCACCGCGACGGACGTCGTCCTGACGATCACCCAGATGCTGCGCCAGCACGGCGTCGTCGGGAAGTTCGTCGAGTTCTACGGCGAGGGTGTGGCCCAGGTCCCGCTCGCGAACCGCGCCACGATCGGGAACATGAGCCCCGAGTTCGGCTCGACCGCCGCGATCTTCCCCATCGACTCCGTCACGGTCGACTACCTGCGCCTCACGGGCCGCAGCAACGAGCAGCTCGCGCTCGTCGAGGCGTACGCCAAGGAGCAGGGCCTGTGGCTCGACCCGGCGTCCGGCAGCTACGTGGAGCCGGTGTTCTCCGAGTACCTCGAGCTCGACCTGTCGACGGTGGTCCCGTCGATCGCCGGCCCCAAGCGCCCGCAGGACCGGATCGAGCTCTCGAACGCCAAGTCGGCGTTCGCACGTGACCTGCCGACCTACGCGCCCGAAGTCATCGACTTCGTCGACGAGGCCGAGAAGGAGTCGTTCCCCGCGTCCGACTCGCCCTCGACCCACACCGAGGTCCGTCGCACGGTCCCCGTGACGAACTCCGAGGGCGTGGAGTTCGAGCTGTTCCACGGCGCCGTCGCGATCGCGTCGATCACGTCGTGCACCAACACCTCGAACCCGTCGGTCATGCTCGCCGCCGCGCTGCTCGCGAAGAAGGCTGTCGAGGCCGGCCTCGAGGCCAAGCCGTGGGTCAAGACGTCGATGGCGCCTGGCTCGCAGGTCGTGACGAACTACTACGAGAAGTCCGGCATGTGGCCGTACCTGGAGAAGCTGGGCTTCCACCTCGTCGGCTACGGCTGCGCGACGTGCATCGGCAACTCCGGCCCCCTCGACGAGAAGATCTCCGAGGCCGTCAACACGCACGACCTGGCCGTCGTCTCGGTGCTCTCGGGCAACCGCAACTTCGAGGGTCGCATCAACCCCGACGTGAAGATGAACTACCTCGCGTCCCCGCCGCTCGTCATCGCGTACGCGCTGGCCGGGACCATGGAGTTCGACTTCGAGCACGACCCCCTGGGCCGCGACACCGAGGGCCGGCCGATCTTCCTGCGCGACATCTGGCCCACGCCGGAGGAGGTGCAGGCGACGATCGACTCCTCGATCGACCGCGACATGTTCACCAAGGACTACGCGGACGTCTTCACGGGCGACGACCGGTGGCGTGCGCTCGAGACGCCCGAGGGCGACACGTTCGAGTGGGACGAGCAGTCGACCTACGTGCGCAAGCCCCCGTACTTCGACGGCATGGCCGCCGAGGCGTCGCCGGTCTCGGACATCTCCGGCGCCCGGGTGCTCGCGAAGCTGGGCGACTCGGTCACCACCGACCACATCAGCCCCGCGGGTGCCATCAAGGCCGACTCCCCGGCCGGGAAGTACCTCGCCGACCACGGCGTCGGGCGTCGTGACTTCAACTCCTACGGCTCGCGCCGCGGGAACCACGAGGTCATGATCCGCGGCACGTTCGCGAACATCCGCCTGCGCAACCAGCTCCTCGAGGGCGTCGAGGGCGGCTACACGTACAACTTCGTGTCCGGCGCGCAGGACACCATCTACGACGCCGCGCAGGACTACGCCGCGCAGGGCACGCCGCTCGTCATCCTCGGCGGCAAGGAGTACGGCTCCGGTTCCTCCCGCGACTGGGCCGCGAAGGGCACCGCGCTCCTCGGCGTCCGGGCGGTCATCACCGAGAGCTTCGAGCGCATCCACCGCTCGAACCTCATCGGCATGGGCGTCCTGCCGCTGCAGTTCCCCGCCGGCGAGAGCGCCGAGTCGCTCGGCCTCGCAGGCACGGAGACGTTCGACATCGCGGGCGTGACCGCGCTCAACGAGGGCACGACGCCCTCCACGGTGCGGGTCACGGCGACGAAGCCCGACGGGACGAGCGCGGAGTTCGACGCCGTCGTGCGCATCGACACGCCCGGTGAGGCGGACTACTACCGCAACGGCGGCATCCTGCAGTACGTGCTGCGCTCGCTGGTCGCCTGACGACGCACGACGGGCGCTCACCCTCACGGGGTGGGCGCCCGTCGTCGTCCCCGGCGGGGGCGACGGACACTGATCGCGGATCAGGCGGGGAGCCAGGCGACGGCGACGCATGCGAGCAGGTACAGCACCTGCTCGGCCATACGGCGCCCGACCGGTGTGACGGGGCGACCGGCGAGGCTGGCGCCCTGACGGGCGGCCCACACGTTGGCCGGGGTCATCGCGACCAGGAGCAGGGCCAGGCATCCGGCGGCCAGGTTCGAGGTGGCGGGGACGAGCAGCCCGACGGCGCCGAGCGCCTCGAGCGCCCCGGTGACGGCGACGAGCAGCGCGGGTGCCGGCAGTCGCGCCGGCACCATCGCCTCGAGGTCGTGCCGCACGTGCGGGACGAGCCGTCCCGAGGCGGTGACGAGGAACAGCGCGGCGAGGCCGCAGCACAGGGCGGTGCGCCAGTCGTCGAGGACGTCGACGCCGAGGGCGCCGAGGCCCCGCGTCACGGCGGTGACGACGAGGAGGACGAGGGGGAGCGGGAGGGACACGGACATCCAATCTTGACGCTGACAAGTTCTGGTGCGGCCACCTCACCACCGAATCCGGTATCTTGTCAACGACTAGATTGGAGCGTCATGCCCTACCACCACGGAGACCTGCGCAACGTGCTCCTCGACGAGGCGGCAGCGGTCGTCGCCGAGCACGGGCCGTCGGCGCTCAGCCTGCGCGACCTCGCGCGGCGCGCGGGCGTCTCGCACGCGGCACCAGCCCACCACTTCGGGGACAAGGCGGGCGTCCTCACCGCGCTCGCGACCCAGGGCCACGACCGGCTCGCCCTCGCCCTCGAGCACGCGGACCCTGGTCTGCTCGCCGCCGGGCTGGCGTACGTCGACTTCGCGGTGACGCACCCCGGGCACTTCGCCGTGATGTTCGGGCACGGACTGGTCCACGACGACACGGAGCTCCTTGCGGCGCAGGAGCGCAGCGGCGGCGCGCTACGCCGGGCGGCACCCGAACCGGTCGTGGCACGCGCCGCATGGTCGGTGGTGCACGGCTTCGCCGCGCTCTGGCTCGCCGGCGCGTTCTCCGGCGAAGACCCGGCCGTGGCAGCGCGGCCCGTGCTCTCGCGGACGCTCATCGGTCTGGTGCCGCACGAACCACCCCAGAGCGGCTGACCGGGCCTTGTGCGTCCTGCGTCGACGGTTCAGGCTGGGAGGCATGGCTGCGAGCGAGAGCACGACCCGACCGACGGAGGTCGACGTCCAGGCGTTCCTCGAGGCGGTCGAGCACCCGGTCCGGCGTCGGGACGGCCTGCGGCTCGCCGCGCTGATGACGCGGGTCACGGGCGAGGAGCCGCGCATGTGGGGGCCGTCAATCGTCGGGTTCGGTGCGTACCACTACCGGTACGGGTCGGGCCGCGAGGGTGACATGGCGGCGGCTGGCTTCTCGCCGCGCAAGGCCGCGACGACCGTGTATCTCGCGGACGGGGTCGACGAGCACACCGAGCTGCTCGCGCGCCTCGGGCCGCACACGACCGGCAGGTCGTGCCTCTACGTCAAGGACCTGGACGACGTCGACCTCGACGTCCTCGAGGAGATGGTGCGGCGCTCGTTCGCCACCGTCACAGGCTGGCCGTCCGGCTGACCGTCGCTCCGGCGTCCGCGAGGACCTGGTCCCGCGCGTGCTCGCCGATGGCCCGGAGGTGCGGGGCGTCGTCCGAGTGCGCGAGCAGCATCGAGGTGAAGAGCACCGCCCACGCCAGCGCACGGTCCCACGTCTCGTCCTCGGTCCCGCTCAGCGTGGTCACGCGGTCCCGGAAGACGGCGCGTGCGGGTGCGTCGAACGTGAGCCACGCGGTCGCCAGGTCGGTCGCGGGGTCGCCGCTCGTGACGTCGCCGAAGTCGACCACCGCTGCGAGGCGCGCCGCGCCCCGGGGTTCGGCGGCGCTCCCGGCCACGGCGACGACGTTGGCCGGGTGCAGGTCGCCGTGCAGCCAGACGGCGGGGCCGTCCCAGACCGGCGTGCCGACGAGGCGCGCCCACAGGTCCAGCAGGCGCCCGGCACCGGGCACGGACCCGGGGGCGAGCCGCCCGCGCAGTGCGGTGTCGCGCGCGGCGAGCGGGACGCCGCGGAACGGGTTGACGGGCGCCTCGCGCGGGGCGGGCACGTGCAGGGCCGCGACGACGTCGGCGAGCGGCTCGGCCAGCGCGCTGCGGTCGGTCGGGGGCAGCGTCGACACCGCGACGCCGTCGAACCACGGCACGACGCTCCACGACCACGGGTAGGCGGGAGCGGTGAGACCGTGCGACGGGCGCCCGACGCGCACGGGCGCCGGCACGGGGACCGGGAGGCTGCGGGCGAGCATGGGGAGCCAGCGCTGCTCGTTCTCCACGAGCGTCGCGGCGGCGGCGCGGCGCGGCAGCCGGAGCGCGAGATCGTCGCCGAGGCGCATCACGACGTTGTCCCAGCCGTTGGCGACGAGGACGAGCGGCAGGTCGGCGAGGTCGGGGTGCTGCTCGACGAGGAGGGCGCGCGCGAGCCCGACGGTGACGTCGACCTCAGCCGTGGGCATGGAGGGCATCGGCCGATGCTACCGGGCGGTGACCCGGCCGCGGCCGCTCACAGCGGGGCGTCGACCGTCCGCGTCGTGTCCCACGGCTCGGTCCACCCCAGCCGGTCGAACACGGCGTCGAGCACGCCGGCGGTGAAGCCCCACACGACGTGCTCACGACCGTCCGCCTCGATGAAGAAGCCCGGGCTGGAGAACTCGCGGGCACCCCGACGGACGGTCACGGTGCGTCGTCGCCGTGGGTCGAGCAGGTCGGCCACCGGGACGCGGAACACGTGCGCGGACTCCGCGTCGTCGACCACCCGCACCGGGGTCGGCCTGGCCCACCAGCCGAGCACCGGCGTGACGAGGTGGTTGCTCACCGGCATGGGCAGCGGTGCGAACGACCCCAGCACCTCCACGCCCTGCGCGTCCAGGCCGGTCTCCTCGACGGACTCGCGCAGGGCCGTCTCGACGGCCGACTCGCCGGGCTCGGTCCGTCCACCGGGGAAGGCGACCTGTCCGGCGTGCGAGCGCAGCGTCGTGGCCCGGGCGAGGAGGAGCACGTCCAGGTCGTGGGAGACGGCTGCCGCCTGCGCGTCGTGGTCGCTCGGCAGGCCGTCGAGCACGCCGAAGAGGACGAGCACCGCGGCAGCACGGGCGTCCGTGGTGTCGAGCGTCCCGCGCGCGTGGCGCCACGGACCGGGGAAGGTCGGGTCCGCCGCGAGCGCGCGGAGCTGAGCGCGGGCGGTGGTGGCGGGCCGGTCTCCGGTCACGGGACGTCCCGGGTCTCGACGGTCACCAGCTCGTCGCCAGCGGCATCCCCTCGGCGTATCCGGCGGCGGACTGGATGCCGACGACGGCGCGCTCGGCGAACTCGGCCAGGTCCACGGCACCTGCGTAGGTCGCAGAGCTCCGCAGACCGGACGTGATCTCGTCGAGCAGGTCCTCGACGCCGGGGCGCTGCGGGTCGAGGAACATGCGCCCGGAGCTGATGCCCTCCTCGTACAGGCCCTTGCGCGCGCGGTCGAACGGCGAGCCACCCGCGGTGCGTGCCGCGACGGCGCGGGCCGACGCCATGCCGAAGCTCTCCTTGTAGAGCCGGCCGGTGCCGTCGTCGTGCAGGTCGCCGGGGGACTCGTACGTCCCGGCGAACCACGAGCCGATCATCACCTGCGACGCGCCGGCGGCGAGCGCGAGGGCGACGTCGCGCGGGTGGCGCACCCCGCCGTCGGCCCACACGTGCTTGCCCAGCTCGCGGGCGGCCGCGGCGCACTCGAGGACCGCGGAGAACTGCGGGCGCCCGACGGCGGTCATCATGCGCGTGGTGCACATGGCGCCCGGGCCGACGCCCACCTTGACGATGTCCGCGCCGGCCGCGACGAGGTCGCGCACGCCGTCGGCCGTCACGACGTTGCCCGCCACGACGGGCACGTCCGGGTCGACCGAGCGCACGGCGTCGAGCGCCTGGAGCATCTTCGCCTGGTGCCCGTGCGCGGTGTCGACGACGAGCACGTCGACGCCCGCGGCGAGGAGCTCCTTCGTCTTCGCGGCGACGTCGCCGTTGATGCCGACCGCGGCGCCGATGCGCAGGCGTCCGTTCCGGTCCAGCGCCGGGGTGTAGACCGAGGACCGCAGCGCACCCTTGCGGGTGAGGACTCCGACGAGCTCGCCGTCGCGGGTCACCGGCGCGACCTTGAGGCGCGCGCCGTGCAGCTGGTCGAACGCGGCCTCGAGCCCCGCGCGACCGCCGTCGAGCACCCCCGCGTCGAGCACGAGCGGGTCGGTCGTCATGACCTGGTGCACCTGGGTGAAGCGGTCGACGTCACCGCAGTCGGCCTCGGTGACGACGCCGACCGGTCGACCGGCGTCGACCACGACCGCCGCGCCGTGCGAACGCTTGCCGATGAGCGTGAGCGCCGTGTGCACGGTGTCGTGCGGTCCCACGACCACGGGCGTCTCGATGACCGGGTCCTTGGACTTCACGTCCGCGACCACGTCCGCGACGACGTCGGTCGGGACGTCCTGGGGGATGATCGCGATCCCGCCGCGGCGCGCGACGGTCTCGGCCATGCGGCGGCCCGCCACCGCCGTCATGTTGGCGACGACGAGCGGGACCGTCGTCCCCGTGCCGTCGTCGGACGACAGGTCGACGTCGAAGCGCGACGTGACCTCGGAGCGGGACGGGACGAGGAACACGTCGCCGTACGTGAGGTCGGTCGCGGGGGTCTGTCCGGGCAGGAAGCGCATGGCACCATCCTACGGCGCCGGCTCTCGATATCCGCAGGGCGGAAAGAGAGTTCCGTGACATCGTCGGTCCCCTCGTGTGCGGCCCGGACATCGGCAGGCAGGACCGTGCGGTCGCCGCGCGAGTGTGCGTCAATGGCGTGAAGGTCTCGTCCTCCCGTGCACCGGTGCGCGGGACAGCAGCCCAGAGAGCCTAGAGTTGTCGGGCTGGTCGACGGGAACGGAACGGAGCACTGCATGAGCCTGCTGAGCACGATCGCCACTCCCGAGGACGTGCAACGGCTGACCCCGACGCAGGCCCGCGAGCTCGCCGTCGAGATCCGGGCGTTCCTCGTGGAGTCGGTGTCGCGCACCGGCGGGCACCTCGGGCCCAACCTCGGCGTCGTCGAGCTGACGCTCGCGATGCACCGCGTCTTCTCGTCCCCGACGGACACGTTCGTCTTCGACACGGGCCACCAGTCCTACGTGCACAAGCTGCTCACGGGTCGCCAGGACTTCTCCGCGCTGCGCAAGAAGGGCGGCCTGTCCGGCTACCCGTCGCGCGCCGAGTCCGAGCACGACGTCGTCGAGAACTCCCACGCGTCCACCGCGCTGTCGTGGGGCGACGGGATCGCGAAGGCGAACGTCGTACGGGGGCTCACCGACCGGCACGTCGTCGCGGTCATCGGCGACGGGGCGCTGACCGGTGGCATGGCGTGGGAGGCCCTGAACAACATCGCGGAGTCGCAGGACCGCCGGCTGATCGTCGTCGTGAACGACAACGGCCGCTCCTACTCGCCCACGATCGGCGGCATGGCCCACCACCTGTCGACGCTGCGCACCACGCGCGGCTACGAGAGCTTCCTGGGGTGGGGCAAGCGCACGCTGCACCGCACCGGAGCGCCCGGACGTCTCGCGTACGAGTGGCTGCACGGGCTCAAGAAGGGCCTCAAGGACGTCGTCGCGCCGCAGGGCATGTTCGAGGACCTCGGCATCAAGTACATCGGGCCGATCGACGGCCACGACATCGACGCGATGGAGCGGGCGCTGCGCCAGGCCCGGGCATTCGGCGCGCCCGTGATCGTCCACGCGATCACCGAGAAGGGCCGCGGGTACTCGCCCGCCGAGCAGGACGTCGCGGACCGCTTCCACGCCGTGGGCAAGATCCACCCCGAGACGGGCCTGCCCGTCGCGCCGTCGCGCTTCGGCTGGACGAGCGTCTTCGCCGACGAGATCGTGCAGATCGGCCGACGCCGGCCCGACGTCGTCGCGATCACCGCCGCCATGCTCGAGCCCGTGGGTCTCAAGCCGTTCGCGCAGGCGTTCCCCGAGCGCACCTTCGACGTCGGCATCGCCGAGCAGCACGCCGCGACCTCCGCCGCCGGGATGGCGTTCGCCGGCCTGCACCCCGTGGTGGCGGTCTACGCGACGTTCCTCAACCGCGCGTTCGACCAGGTGCTCATGGACGTCGCGCTCCACAAGGCGGGCGTGACCTTCGTGCTCGACCGCGCCGGGATCACCGGCGACGACGGTGCGAGCCACAACGGCATGTGGGACATGGCGATGCTGCGCATCGTCCCCGGGCTGCGGCTCGCCGCCCCGCGCGACGAGGCGACGATGCGTGCCGCGCTGCGCGAGGCCGTCGACGTCGACGACGCCCCGACCGTGGTGCGCTACCCCAAGGGTGCGCTCGTCGACCCGCTGCCCGCGCTCGACACCATCGACGGCGTGGACCTGCTCGCGGTGCCCGCGGACGCTGCGGGGTCGGGCACGGACGCACCGGTGCCCGACGCAGCCCGGACGGACGGCGCACCGCGTCGCCGCGTCCTGCTCGTCGGTCTCGGCTCGATGGCGCGCGTCGCGCTGGATGCGGCCGGGTCGCTCACGACGCACGGCGTCGACGTCACGGTCGCGTCGCCGACGTGGGTCCTGCCGATGCCGACCGCGCTCGTCAAGCTCGCGGGAGAGCACGACCTCGTCGTGAGCATCGAGGACGGTGTCGCGGACGGTGGCGTGGGCTCTCTGCTCGCGCAGCGCGCCCTCGAGTCGGGCGTGCGCACGCCGGTCCACGCGATCGGTCTGCCCGCGCAGTTCCTCGACCACGCGAACCGCGACCAGGTCGTGACGGCGTTCCGCCTGACGGCTGCCGACGTCGCGCGCGACGTGCTCGACGGTCTCGCGGAGCTCGGGCGCGACTGAGCCGCTCGTCCCGACCTCGACGGGTCCGAGATCGGCACGTCGTCGCCAGACCGGCCCTTCGTCGAGCCGATCTCACGTCGAGCGACCGATCTCGCGCGGACGGTCTCCTGCGCTAGGGTCCGGCCCATGCTCTGGTTGATCGATCTCGACAACACCCTGGTCACGCGCGACGCCGCGTTCGCGGCATGGGCGGCCCGCGCCGTGCGGGACGCGGGCGGCGACGAGTCCGACGTCGCGGCGATCGTCGCGGCCGACGGCGGAGGACACGCACCGAAGCGGGCCGTGGCGCGCGTCGTCGGGGACCGGCTCGGGTGGCCGGGCGAGGAACTGGACGCGGTGGTGGAGCGTTTCCGGCTCGGGATCCTCGAGCACGTCGAGGCGTACCCGGGCGTCCTCGACGCGGTCGACGCGCTGCGTGCCGACGGCGACCGCGTGGTCGTCGTGACGAACGGGACGTCCGCGCAGCAGCGTGGGAAGATCGCCCGCTGCGGGATCGAGCCGCACGTGGACGCGATCGTCGTCTCCGACGAGGAGGGGGTGGCGAAGCCGGATCCGCGCCTGCTCGAGATCGCGCTCGACCGCACCGGCTCGGGCGGCATCGACCGTCGGGAGGTCTGGATGGTCGGCGACGCCGCCCATCTCGACGTCGCGGCGGGCCGGGCAGCGGGCGTGCGGACCGCGTGGGTCTCGCACGGGCACGCGTGGGCGGGCGGGGCGGAGCCGGACGTCACAGGGGCGTCGACCCTCGAGGCGCTCGAGCGCGCGGCGTCGTCCGCGCCCCCCGCCGTCAGGAGTGCGTGACCTCGACAGCGCGCCGCACGACCGCGGACAGGTCCCCGCCGGATTCGACGAACCACTCGCGCTGACGAGCGGCGCCGTTGCCCCGGGACCACAGGCGACCGAGCAGCTCGGTCACGACATCGAGGTCGCCCGCGTCGACGAGGGCCTCGCGCACGTGCGCCACGAGCTCGCCCACGACGTCGTGCGCGGGTGCGGGCCGCCACGTGTGGGGGGAGACGAGGCCGTCGGTCAGGCCGGACCGCCCGGCCCGCCAGGACGCGGTGCGCAGGAGCTCGGTGCGCAGCTCGGGAGCGGGAAGACCGGCCGCCGCCTCGCGGGCCGAGGTCTCGACGAGACCTCGCGCGAGCGCCGCGATCAGGGTGGCCGTGTCAGGATCCAGGCACACGTCCGCGATCCGGATCTCGACCGTGGGATAGCGCGAGGAGAGCCGGGCGTCGAAGTAGACCATGTTCTGGTCGAGGATGGTCCCGGTCGCGACGAGCGCCGCGACGGCGTCCTGGTACGCCTCGGGCGAGCCGAACGCGCGGGCCGGTCCGGAGGTGGGCCAGCGGGACCAGACCTGGGAGCGGAAGCTCGCGTAGCCGCTGTCGTCGCCCTGCCAGTAGGGCGAGTTCGTGCTGAGCGCGAGCAGCGTGGCCAGCCAGGGACCGATGCGGTCGAGCACCGCGACACCCTCGGTGTCGTCGGCGACCGCGACGTGGACGTGGCAGCCGCACGTGAGCTGCTCGCGGGCCGTGAGGCCGAAGGCGGCGCGCGCCTCGAGGTAGCGCAGCCGTCCCACCGTGGTGCCCTCGAACTGCAGCGGTGACGTGGAGAGGGCGGCGACCTGCGCACCGACCCGGTCCGCGGCCAGCTGGGCGCGCGAGCGACCGGCGCGGATCTCCTTGGCGAGGTCCTCGAGCTCGGCCTGCGGATGGGTCGCCGTCTCGAGCTGCTCCTCCATGAACTCGGACTCGAGCGAGCCGGTCCCGCCCTCGTCGCCGTCGCCCGACGCCTCCAGCGCCTCGGCCGCCTTCGCGACGGGCCTGCCGTCCGCGCCGACGAGCAGGAACTCTTCCTCGACACCCATGGTCCGCTTCACCCCGGAAGTGTCACACGGTTACGGGGTCGTCGGTGTTGCGGGGAGGTCACATCTGGCCGCACGGTCGACGCGGCGGTGGAGCGCGACCCTCGCGGGAGCGTTCGACGACGCACGCCCAGGGCTTGTGAAGATCGTCACAAGGAGATCTCCGCAAACCATGCCGCTCCCTGAGATCCGCAGGATCCCGCGGATCCGTGCAGTGCCGTCCGCTTCGGGACCAAGGTCCCCGGCGGGGCGGGAAGCCTGCCTGTCGAGGTCCTGCCGACCTAGCCTGAAGGTGACGCCGCGAGCAGCGCCGTCAGGCACGAGGGAGGTCCCGATGACCAGCGTTTCCGAAGCACGTGGCATGACGGCGGACGGCGCCGGCGACTCAGCCGACACGGCCCAGGTCCCGGCGTGGGAGGGGTTCGTCGACGGACCGTGGCGCGACCACGTGGACGTGCGGGACTTCATCCAGCGCAACTACCGCCCGTACGCGGGCGACGCCTCGTTCCTCGCCGGGCCGACGGAGCGCACGACCGGCATCTGGTCGACCCTCTCCGCGATGTTTCCCGAGGAGCGGGAGATGGGCGTCTACGACGTCGACCCGCACACTCCCGCGGGCATCACGGCGCACGCGCCCGGCTACATCGACAAGGCGCACGAGATCGTCGTCGGGCTGCAGACCGACGCGCCGCTCAAGCGCGCGATCATGCCGAACGGCGGCTGGCGCATGGTCGAGGGTGCCCTGAAGACGTACGGCTACGAGGTCGACGAGACGTTGGCGACGGTCTACAGCGACTACCGCAAGACCCACAACCAGGGCGTGTTCGACGTCTACCCGCCGAACGTGCGCGCGGCCCGCAGCTCGCACGTCATCACCGGCCTCCCGGACGCCTACGGGCGCGGCCGCATCATCGGCGACTACCGGCGCGTCGCGCTGTACGGCGTGGACGCGCTCGTCGCGGCGAAGAAGCTCGACAAGCTCGAGCTCGACACCCAGCCCTTCACCGAGACCGTCGTGCGCGAGCGCGAGGAGCACGCGGAGCAGATCCGGGCCCTCGGCGAGCTCAAGGAGATGGCGGCGTCCTACGGCTACGACGTGTCCGGCCCGGCGACCACGGCGCGCGAGGCCGTGCAGTGGCTCTACTTCGCCTACCTCGCCGCGGTGAAGGAGCAGAACGGCGCCGCGATGTCGCTCGGGCGGACGTCGACGTTCCTCGACGTCTTCGTCGACCGCGACCTCGAGGCCGGGCGCATCACCGAGTCGCAGGCGCAGGAGATCATCGACGACTTCGTCATCAAGCTGCGGATCGTGCGGTTCCTGCGCACGCCCGAGTACGACGCCCTGTTCTCCGGCGACCCGACGTGGGTCACCGAGACGATCGGCGGGATGGGCGAGGACGGTCGTCCGCTCGTGACCAAGAGCTCGTTCCGCTTCCTGCAGACGCTGTACAACCTCGGGCCCGCTCCCGAGCCGAACATGACGGTCTTCTGGAGCCCCGACCTACCCAGGGGCTTCAAGGACTACTGCGCGCAGGTCTCGATCGACACGTCCGCGGTGCAGTACGAGTCGGACCAGCTCATCCGCTCCGCGTGGGGTGACGACGCCGCGATCGCGTGCTGCGTCTCCCCGATGCGGGTCGGCAAGCAGATGCAGTTCTTCGGCGCTCGCGTCAACCTTGCGAAGACGCTGCTCTACGCGATCAACGGCGGTCGGGACGAGGTGTCGGGCAAGCAGGTCTCGCCCGTCGCGGCGCCCGTGGACGGCGACGTGCTCGACTACGACGACGTCCTGGCGAGGTTCGACGCGACGATGGACTGGCTCGCCGCGACCTACGTCGAGGCGCTCAACTGCATCCACTGGTCGCACGACAGGTACGCGTACGAGCGCATCGAGATGGCGTTGCACGACAAGGACGTGCTGCGGACGATGGCGTGCGGCATCGCCGGCCTGTCGGTCGCGGCGGACTCGTTGTCGGCCATCAAGCACGCGACCGTCCGCGTGGTGCGCGACGAGCGGGGCCTCGTCGTCGACTACGTGACGCAGGGCGAGTTCCCCACCTTCGGCAACGACGACGACCGGGTGGACGCGATCGCCGTCGACCTCGTGGAGCGGTTCATGGCGAAGGTGCGCACGCACCCGACCTACCGCGACGCGGTCCCGACGCAGTCGGTCCTGACGATCACGTCGAACGTCGTGTACGGGAAGGCGACGGGGAACACCCCCGACGGTCGCCGCGCGGGCGAGCCGTTCGCCCCGGGGGCGAACCCGATGAACGGGCGCGACACGCACGGCATGCTCGCGTCGGCGCTGTCCGTCGCCAAGCTCCCGTACGACGAGGCGCAGGACGGCATCTCGCTGACCAACACGGTCGTGCCGAGCGGCCTCGGGCGGACCACGGACGAGCAGGTCGCCAACCTGGCCGGCCTCCTCGACGCCTACACCGGGTCGAACGGCTATCACATGAACGTCAACGTGCTGAACCGCGAGACGCTCCTGGACGCGATGGACCACCCGGAGAGCTACCCGCAGCTGACGATCCGCGTGTCCGGCTACGCGGTGAACTTCGTCCGGCTCACGCGCGAGCAGCAGCTCGACGTCCTCTCGCGCACCTTCCACGGCGCGCTGTAGAGGAGACCGACATGACCGTCGACCTCTCGTCGCCGGTGCCCGCCCGTCCTGACGCCCTGCCCGACGACGCGGGGTCCCTCGACGCCCCGACGGGCCGGGCGTCGTCGGGCCCGGGATCCGCCCGTCGTGCGGGCGCGGGTCTGGACGGGCTGAGCGTTGCGGACGTGGGCCGGGCCGACAGGATCGCCGCGATGCGCGCGGGCGAGCTCGGCTCGGTGCACTCCTGGGAGCTCGTCACGGCCGTGGACGGGCCGGGGACGCGGCTCACGGTGTTCCTGGGCGGGTGCCCGCTGCGGTGCCTGTACTGCCACAATCCCGACACGTTCGCGATGAAGGACGGCGAGCCGGTGACCGCGGACGAGCTCCTGGCCCGGGTGCGACGCTACCTGCCCATCTTCCGGGCGACGCACGGGGGCCTCACGCTGTCCGGCGGCGAGGTTCTCATGCAGCCCGCGTTCGCGGCCCGCGTGCTGCGCGGCGCGAAGGAGCTGGGCGTGCACACGGCGCTCGACACGTCCGGCTTCCTCGGGACGAACGCGACCGACGCGATGCTCGACGACACCGACCTCGTGCTGCTCGACGTGAAGTCGGGCGACCCGGGGACGTACCGCCGCGTGACGGGCCGGGACCTCGAGCCGACGCTGCGGTTCGGGCGCCGGATCGCCGAGCACGGACGCACGGGCCCGGCGCCGGTGGTGTGGGTCCGGTTCGTGCTCGTCCCGGGACTGACCGACGACGTGGCGAACGTCGAGAACGTCGCGGCCTACGCGGCGTCGTTGAACGCGATCCGGCCCGGGACCGTCGCGCGCGTCGAGGTGCTGCCGTTCCACCAGATGGGCCGCGACAAGTGGGACGCGATCGGCCGCACGTACGAGCTGGCGGACACGCCCGCGCCGTCGGCCGAGCTCACCGACCGGGTGCGCGACCAGTTCCGCGCCCACGGCCTACTGACCTACTGAGCGCCCGGATGCGGTGGTACCGTGCTGGTATCACTGATCTCTGGAGGCTCCCATGGCGATGACCTTGCGGCTCGACGACGAGGCTCAGGCCGCTCTCGAACGGATCACGCGTCGCGAGGGGATCTCGGCGAACGCCGCCGTCGCCACCGCCGTGGTCGAGTACGACGCGAAACGGCGCGATCTGCGCGACCGGCTCATCGCGCAGATCGTCGAGGAGGACCGCGAGCTTCTTGACCGGCTCGCGCAGTAGCCGTGGTCGTCTACCTGGACGAGGACGACCTGCTCGCCGTCGCCGAGGCGTTCCTGGGCCAGCGGCCCGCGGTACGTGACTACGGGTTGCTGTCATCGGCGCTAGCTCGTCCGAGCGCGTCGATGTTCGGGGTCGAGGCGTACCCCGGCCTGCACGAGAAGGCGGCGGCTCTGCTGTTGTCGGTCACCAAGAATCACGCGCTGATCGACGGGAACAAGCGCCTGGGCTGGGTCGCGGTCCGTCTCTTCTACGCGCTGAACGGGTACCGCCTGGCCATGCCTCAGGACGCGGCCTACGACCTCGTCATCGCGATTGCCGCGGGAGACGTCGACGACGTCACCACCGTCGCTGCCCGGCTCGCCGACCACGCCCGCCCTACGACGTGACGGTTTCGTCCGCCGGGACGGTCGAGCGGACGAGTCCGGCCCGCGCCCGGGTCGTCGTCGCCGCCTCCGACGACGTCGCGGCGCTGCTGACCGCGTTCGCCTCGGCCCCCGAGGCCGCGCGCGAGCAGGTGCTGGTCGCGTTCGACGCGTACCGAGAGACAAAGGTCGCGGCCCGGCTCGATACCGTCGGGGTCGACGACCTGCGGTCCGTGACACGCGAGCGCCTGCTGCTCGGCCCGCTGCACGCCGCGGAGGTCCGCAGCGTCGGGGAGGTGATGCGGCTCGGAACTGCCGGGCTCGAGCGCATCTCCGGGATCGGCCCGCAGACGTCGGCGCACCTGCTCGACGCGGCGGGTCAGGTCGCGCACGCGGTCCGCGACTCGCTGCGCTTCCGCATCGACCTGACGCCCACCGACCCGGTCGCAACCCGCCTCGTCCAGGCCGTGCACACCCTCGCCGAGGCGCAGGACGCGTGGACCGGCGCTGGTCCCGACGCCGAACGGCTGCTGGGCGAGCACGCCCGCGTGCGCGCCGACGCCCGGAACGCCACCGACCTGTGGCGGAGGCTGCTCACGTGGGGCGAGCGCCGGCGTCGGGCCGACGCAGCCGTGGCGACGCTCGGCGCGATGACGGACGACGCCACGGGCACAGGCCTGGTCGCCTCGGCGCGGCGCATCGCCGGCCCGGAGGGACTGCTCGCCGTCCCCGCACAGCCGTACGACGCGTGGGAGGACTTCCGCGCGCGGTCCGCCGCGTACTACGCGCTCCTCGACGCCGTCGCGCCCACGCACCGCGACCTCGCCGCCGCGGAAGGCAGGCTGCCCGCGACCCTGGTCGAGCAGATCCGCGCCGAACCGCTCGACGAGTCGCTCCTGCACGTCTCGCTGCGTGGGTACCAGGCGTTCGGCGCGCGGTTCGCGCTCGCGCAGCGCCGCGTCGTCCTCGGCGACGAGATGGGCCTCGGCAAGACGGTCGAGGCCATCGCGGTGATCGGGCACGTGCTGGCGACCGGGGGGACCCACGCGCTCGTGGTGTGCCCGGCGAGCGTGGTCACGAACTGGTCCCGCGAGCTGGGCGAGCACGCCGACCTCGCGGTGCACGTGCTGCACGGCGAGGACCGCGCGGACCGGGCCGCGGCGTGGCGGTCGGGCGGCGGGGTCGCGATCACCTCGTTCGCCGGGCTCCGGGCCGCGGGTGCGGCGTCGTTCCTCGGTGCCGCGCCGCCCGCTGCACCTGCTGTGCCCGCTGTGCTCGTCGTCGACGAGGCGCACTACGTGAAGAACCCGCGAGCGGGCCGCTCGCGGGCGGTCGCGGCGCTCGCCGGGCACGTGGAACGGGTGCTCTTCCTCACCGGTACGGCGATGGAGAACCGGGTCGCGGAGTTCCGGGACCTCGTGGCCTACCTGCAGCCCGACCTCGCGCGGAGCCTCGACCCTGCGGCCGGTGCGGCGGGGCCGGACGCGTTCCGCCGAGCGGTCGCGCCCGTCTACCTGCGGCGCAACGCCGAGGACGTCCTCGAGGAGCTGCCGGAACTGGTCCAGGTGGACGAGTGGGAGCCGCTCGGGCGGGTCGACGGCGCCGCGTACCGGTCCGCCGTCGCCGACGGTGCGTTCATGGCGATGCGCCGGGCCGCGTACGCCGTCGAGTTCCCCGAGGACTCCGCGAAGCTGCGGCGACTGGTCCAGATCGTCGAGGAGGCGACCCAGAACGGTCGCAAGGTGCTCGTCTTCTCCTACTTCCGCGACGTCCTCGACCTCGTCGCGGCCGCGCTGGGGGGCCTCGCCGTCGGACCGCTGGACGGATCCGTCCCGCCGGGCCACCGCCAGGAGATCGTCGACGACTTCACCGCGTCGCCCGTGGCCCGCGCGCTCGTGAGCCAGGTCCAGGTCGGGGGAGTGGGCCTCAACCTCCAGGCGGCGTCCGTCGTCGTGCTGTGCGAGCCGCAGACCAAGCCCACGACCGAGGCGCAGGCCGTCGCGCGCGCCCACCGCATGGGTCAGGTGGAGACCGTGCACGTCCACCGGCTTCTCACGCCGGACTCGGTCGACGAGCACCTCGTGGTGATGCTCGGCGCCAAGGCGCGGCTGTTCGACGCCTACGCGCGGCGCAGCGACCTCGCGGAGGAGGTCGCGAGCAGCGACGTGACCTCGGAGGCCTCCCTCGCGCGCCAGATCGTCGACGCCGAGCAGGCGCGGCTGTTCGTCGACCCGCGCGTGACCTCGACGCAGGACGCGGAGGTCGACGTGGACGACGAGGACGACGTCGAGGACGCCTGACCGGCGAGGATGGCGGCATGACGAACCACTCCGACGTCGAGGTCGGCGCCCTCGCGATCAACGTCACCGTCCCGGACGAGCTGCGCTGGACCGACGAGCGGCGCGGCGAGGTCTTCGAGCTGCAGACGATCACCGTGCGGCTCCTGCCCGACGGGCACCTCGCTGCCAAGGCGTACGGGCGCCCGGTCGCCGGCGGCCGCGGCGGCTACGTCTCGTTCCGGGTGCCCGACCGCCCCGAGCTCGTCGCGCTGATCGAGGCGGGCGCCACCGCCGCAGCCGCGCGCTGGTCCGCCCACCATGGTCTCGAACCCGTCGCCGAGAAGTGAGCATCCGCCCCGGATCGGGCCGATCCAGGGGCGGATGCTCACCTCTCGGCGTCGCGCTCCGGGGAGCGGAGCCCTAGCGTGGCCGCATGAGCACTCCCGCGCGCGAACCTGACGGACCCGCACCGCTGAACCCGCCGCTGACCCCGCTGCCCGAGGACTGGTCGACGGCGCTCGCGGTCGTCGCGCACCCCGACGACATGGAATTCGGCGCGGCGGCTGCCGTCGCGCGCTGGACCGGGCAGGGCAAGCGCGTCGTCTACTGCATGGTGACGAGCGGCGAGGCGGGCATCGACGGCATGGACCCCGACGTCGCGCGCGGCGTCCGCGAGGCGGAGCAGGTCGAGTCGGCGCGCCTTGTCGGGGTCGACGAGGTCGACTTCCTCGGGCTGCCCGACGGCGTGCTGGAGTACGGCGTCCCCCTGCGCCGCGAGATCGCGCGTGTCGTGCGTGTCCACCGGCCCGACGTCGTCATCACCGGCAACCACCGCGAGACGTTCGGCAACGGCGTGCCGAACCAGGCCGACCACATCGCCACCGGCCGCGCCGTGATCGACGCGGTGCGCGACGCGGGCAACCGCTGGGTCTTCCGCGACCAGGTCGAGGACGAGGGGCTGGAACCCTGGGGCGGTGTGACGCAGGTGTGGGTCGGCGGCTCGCCGCTCGCGGCGCACGCGGTGGACGTGTCCGCGACCTTCGACGCCGGCGTCGCGTCCCTCGCCGCGCACGCCGCCTACCTGGACGGCCTGGGGTGGGCGGACTTCGACCCGGCGCAGTTCCTCGCGTCGATGACCCGCCCGGCGGGGGAACGGCTCGGTGTCGAGCACGCCGCGGCGTTCGAGGTCGTCCGGCTCACCTGGGACTGACCACCCGTCTGCCGGCCGAGCAGGCGACCTGTTCCAGATCGCCCGCTCGGCGCAACGGACGGTGTCAGGCGGGGACGTTCGCGACGCCGTCGGGCAGGAGGCGCCGGCCGAGGACCTTCTCGGAGTAGCCCGTCCGGTCCAGGTACGGCGTGATCCCGCCGAGGTGGAAGCCCCAGCCCGAGCCGAGGATCATGCACAGGTCGATCTGCGACGGGCTCGCGACCACGCCCTCGTCGAGCATGAGCCCGATCTCCTGGGTGAGCGCCGTGAGCACGGAGTCGAGGACACCGGCCTCGTCGAGCGCGCCCTCTCCGCCCGCGGTCCCGCTGCCGAAGGCCGCCTGGATCGCCGGGTCGACCGGCTTGGGCAGACCCCGGGGCGCGTCGAGCACGACGGGGATGTGCTCGTCGACGATGCGCTGCAGGCCGGGCGAGACCGGGAACCGGTCGCCGAGGTCCTCGCGCAGCGACGTGAGGACGTGCAGCCCGACGGCGGGCCCGACGAGGTCGAACAGCGCGAACGGCGGCATCGGCAGCCCGAGCGGCGCGACCGCGCGGTCCGCGACCTCGACCGACGTCCCGTTCTCCACCGCCTCGACGATCTTGCCCATGAGCAGGATGAGCAGGCGGTTCACGACGAACCCGGGACGGTCCGCCACGAGCACCGCCGTCTTGCGGAGCTTCTTCGTCATGGCGAACGCCGTGGCGAGCGCGGCGCCGTCGGTCTTCGCGGCCTGGATGATCTCGACCAGCGGCATCTGGGCGACGGGGTTGAAGAAGTGCATCCCGACGACGCGCTCGGGGTGCTCCAGGTCAGCCGCCATCTCGGTGACGGACAGCGCGGAGGTGTTCGTGAGGAAGATCGTCTCCGGGCCCACGACGCTCTCGAGCTCGGCGAAGACCTTCTTCTTGAGCGGCAGGATCTCCGTGACGGCCTCGATGAGGACGTCGCAGCCGGCGAAGTCGCCCAGCTCGGTCGTGCCGTGCACGGACCCGACGATCCGGGCGCCGACGTCGCGCGACATGCGACCCGAGCCGACGAGCTTCTCGACGGTCGAGCGGACGTAGCCGAGGCCCTTCTCGACGCGCTCGGCGTCGAGGTCGCGCATGACGACCGGCACCTGGAGGCGCTGGGCGAACAGCAGCGCGATCTGCGCGGCCATGAGCCCGGCGCCGACGATCCCGACGCGCGTGACGGGGCGGCCGAGCTTCGGGTCCGGAGCGCCCTGCGGTCGCTTGCCCTTCGACACGAGCTGGAAGGCGTAGACGCTCGCGCGCATCTCGTCGCTCATGATGAGGTCCGCCAGCGCGTCGTCCTCGGCGACGAACGCGTCGGCCTTCGACGCCGTCCGGGCGGCGGCGATCAGGTCGAGCGCACGGTAGGGCGCAGGTCGTGAGCCGGCGACGACGGCGTCGAGCCGCTGCCGCGTCCCGGCCACGACCGCGTCCCACACGGGCTGCGGGTCGAGGTCGCGGCGCTCCACCACGACGTCCCCGCGCAGGACCGACTCGGCCCAGCGGATCGAGGACTCGAGGAAGTCGGGCGCGTCGAACAGCGCGTCGACGAGGCCGATCTCGTAGGCCTCCTTGGCCTTGAACGGCTTGTTCGCGGCGGGGCGCGTCAGGATGACGTCCATGGCCTTCTCGACCCCGAGCAGGCGCGGCACGAGGTACGCCCCGCCCCAGCCGGGGACCAGGCCGAGGCCGGTCTCGGGGAGGGCGAGCGCCCCGGCGTCGGACGCGACGGTGCGGTAGTCGCAGTTGAGCGCGATCTCGAGCCCGCCGCCGAGTGCGAGGCCGTTGACGAACGCGAACGTCGGGACGCCGGTCTTCTCCCGCAGGTCGCCGAGGATCGTGTAGGCGGCGTGTCCTGCACGGCCGAGCCCGAGCGCGTCGTCGCGCGTGGCGACGGCCGCGGCCAGCGTCAGGTCGGCGCCGGCGGCGAGGAAGTACGGCTTGCCCGTCACGGCCACGGCGACGATCTCACCGTCGGCCGCGCGCTGCGCGAGGCCCTCCAGCGCGGTGCGGAGCTCGGCGAGCCCTCCGGGCCCGAGCGTCGTCGGCTTGGTGTGGTCGAGCCCGTTGTCGAGCGTGAGCAGCGCGAGCGTGCCCGTGCCGCCGGGCAGCGCGACGTCGCGCACCAGGGAGTGCGTGACGCGCTCGCCGCGCGGCGCGGGCGTCCCGGTGGCGTTCGCGGAGGAGTTCTCGGTGGTGGCGCTCATGGTCAGCGGTCTCCTTCGTGCTCGGCGGGCGCGCCGGCGGTGTGGCCGGAGTAGTCGGCGTGGTGCGGGTTCTCCCAGATCACGGTGCCCCCCATGCCGAGCCCGACGCACATGGTCGTCAGGCCGTAGCGGACCTCGGGGTGCTGGGCGAGCTGTCGCGCGAGCTGCGTCATGAGGCGCACGCCCGACGACGCGAGCGGGTGCCCCACCGCGATGGCGCCGCCGTACTGGTTGACGCGCTCGTCGTCGTCCGCGAGGCCGAAGTGGTCGGTGAAGGCGAGCACCTGGACGGCGAACGCCTCGTTGATCTCGAACAGGCCGATGTCGTCGATCGTCAGGCCGGCGGACGCGAGCGCGCGCTCGGTCGCGGGGACCGGGCCGTAGCCCATGACCTCGGGGTCCACGCCGGCGTAGGCGAACGACACCAGGCGCATGCGCACGGGCAGGCCGAGCTCGTCGGCGACGTCGCCCGCGGCGAGCAGGCACGCGGTCGCGCCGTCGGTCAGCGGTGAGGCGTTGCCCGCCGTGACCTTGCCGCCGGGGCGGAAGGGCGTCTTGAGGTCACGGATCGCGTCCACGGTGGTGCCGGGGCGCGGCAGCTCGTCAGCGGTCGCGAGTCCCCAGCCGAGCTCGGTCGACCGGGTCGCGATCGGCACGAGGTCGGGCGAGATGTCGCCGTTCGCGAGCGCCTTGGCGTACTTGGCCTGGCTCGCGACGCCGTAGGCGTCGGCGCGCTCCTTGGTCAGGTGCGGGTAGCGGTCGTGCAGGTTCTCCGCCGTGGCGCCCATGACGAGCGCGGACGAGTCCACGAGCCTCTCCGCGACGAAGCGGGGGTTCGGGTCTGCGCCTTCGCCCATCGGGTGGTGGCCCATGTGCTCGACGCCGCCCGCGATCGTCACGTCCTGCGCACCGACCGCGATGTTCGCCGCGGTCGTGGTGACGGCGGTCATGGCGCCCGCGCACATGCGGTCGATGGCGAACCCGGGGACGGTCTTCGGCAGACCGGCCAGCACGGCGACGGAGCGCCCGAGCGTCAGGCCCTGGTCGCCCGTCTGCGTCGTCGCGGCGAGCGCGAGCTCGTCGATCCGCTCGAGCGGGAGCTCGGGGCGGCGGCGCACGAGCTCGCGGATCGTCTTCACGGCGAGGTCGTCGGCGCGGGTCTCGGCGTAGATCCCGTCGGGGCGGGCCTTGCCGAACGGGCTGCGTACGCCCTCGACGAAGACGACGTCGCGCACGGCGCGACCTCGTGCGGCCTGGGTGCGGGTCATGACAACTCCATCCGGTCGGGTGGTCCGGCCGTTCGGGCCGGGTCAGATGGTCGGGACGGCGGCGTCCGGAGCGGCGCCGCCCGACGTGATACACGCTACCGCGAGTATCAGTAATGCACGACCACGATGCTACGACATGACGAGACCCGGTATCGCCAACGGGCGATACCGGGTCTCGTCGTGCGTCGGGTGGGTGCCGCTCAGTGGCTGCCGCGCAGGTGGCGCACGACCTTCTTCGCCGTCGGCAGGCCCTTGTTCCATGCCGAGTACCACATCGAGAACGGCACGTCGACGCTCCCCACGAGCTCGTCCTCGTGGCTCGCGAAACCCCTCTTGAACGTCGAGATCCCGTCGTTGAGCAGCCCGTTCACGTCGTAGCGGACCACACCGCGCTCGCGCATCGCCCCGATCGCGTGCCACTTGAGCCCGTAGTTCGCGCGCAGGCGCTGACCGTCGTCGTCCATGCCGCCGTAGAGCTCGAACGACGTGCGTCCCGAGGCCGCGAACCACACGAACGCCACGGGACGGTCGTGCGGGCCGTCGTCGTGCGTCCGCGCGAACGCCGCGAACACGGGGGAGTGCTCGCCGAGCTCGGAGGCGACGAGGCGGTAGTAGTCGTCGCCGTGCAGCCCGAACCCGGCACGCTCGGCCGTCGCGCGGTAGATCGCGAGGCACGCGTCCAGCTCGGAAGCCGTCGTCACGGCACGGAACTCGAGGTCCTCGCGCTGGGACTTGCGCACGTACTGGCGCGTCTTCTTCGCCATGTCGGCCATGAGCTCGTCGTCCGACCGGGTCAGGTCCAGGATGAGCGTCGTCGGGTACAGCACCGGGTTGACCGCCGGCCGGGCGTCCGCGAGGTCGAGCGCCGTGCCCGCCTCCCAGTCCGGCTCGAGCGTGACCCCCACGCCGCCCACGTGCTCGCGGCACCACCGCACGACCGCGGTCGTGACCGCCGAGCGCAGCGCGTCGTCGGTCGTCCCGTCCGCGTCGCCCAGCACGACCGGTCCACGCGGCACGTAGCTGAGCGCCTTGAACTGGGCGGGCAGGGGGCGGGCCAGCACCTGGGCGAGGCCGACGAGCGTCCCGTCGGCCGCGACGACGCGCAGCCGGTGCGGTCGCCAGGCCCCGGCCCCCTTGACCTCGCCCCAGCCCCAGAGCTGCAGCGGGTGGCCGCCGAGGGCGAGCACGTCCGCGTCCCACGCGGTGCGGTCGGTGACTGTCCGGATCGTCAGGTTCGTGTCGGGCACGGCGTCGACCCTACCGGGCCGCCGGGCCGTCCGACGCGCCCGCGAACGCCGCCGCGAGGCGCTCCGCGAGCAGGTCGACCTGCCACGGCCTGGCCCCGCGCCCGCGCAGGAACGCGGCGACACCCTCGGCGTCGGCCGGGACCGGCGGGGTCCAGCACAGCCGGCGCAGCGCGTCCGGCTGCAGCAGGTTCTCGAGCGGCGTGCCGTGCCGGTCCGACTCGTCCTGCACCACGGCGCGCGCCGCGTCGAGCCGGGCAGCCGCAGCGGGATCGCGGTCGGCCCACGCCCGCGGCGGGGGCGGGGCGTCGGTCCGCGGCCCGCGGACCGACGGCAGGGCGCTCGCGGGCAGGGCGAGCGCCTCGTCGATCGCGCGCTGCCAGTAGGCGGCCCGGCGCCGCGTGCCCTTGCCCGCGAAGGGTGCCAGCTCGACGAGCTGGCCTGCGGTGCGCGGCAGCGCTTCGGCCGCGGCGACGATCGCGCGGTCGGGAAGCACCCGGCCGGGCGCGATGTCGCGGTTCCGCGCGTTGGCGTCCCGCGCGGACCACAGACCACGGACGACGGCGAGCTTGCGTGCGTCGCGCAGCGTGTGGGACCCGGACGTGCGTCGCCACGGCTCGGGCCGGGGTGCGGGCGGTCCGGCGGTGCGCACCGCCTCGAACTCCTGCGCGGCCCACTCCGCCTTGCCCGCCTCCTCGAGACGTCGGCCGAGGATCTCGCGCAGCGGCACGAGCACCTCGACGTCGAGCGCGGCGTACCGCAGCCACTCCGTGGGCAGGGGGCGCGTCGACCAGTCGACCGCCGAGTGCTCCTTCGCGAGCCCGAGCCCCAGCAGCTCGGCGACCACGGCGGCGAGGCCCACGCGCTCCAGGCCGAGCAGGCGCGCCGCGAGCTCGGTGTCGAAGACGCGCGCGGGCACGATCCCCTGCTCGGCCAGCCCCGGCAGGTCCTGCGAGGCGGCGTGCAGGACCCACTCGGCGTCGCCCACGGCGTCGCGCAGGGGCGACAGGTCCGGGACTCCGACGGGGTCGATCAGCGCGGTCCCGGCGCCCTCGCGCCGGACCTGGACCAGGTACGTCCGCTGGCCGTAGCGGTAGCCGGACGCGCGCTCGGCGTCGGCGGCGACAGGTCCGCGCCCGGCGCCGAAGGCCTCGACGACCCGGGCGAACGCCGCGGGCGTGTCGACGACCGGCCCGACACCGTCCGACGGCTCGGTCAGGGGCACGACCACGGGCGCCGTCGTCGCGGCGTCGTCGCCGGTGCCGGTGCCGGTGTCGGTCGACGGGTCGGCCGGCGGAGGAGCCGCAGAGTGACCGTCGAGCTGTCGTGGGTCGGGTGCAGGGGCCGAGCTCATGGGCCCACGGTATTGCGTCGCGCCGGCAGGGGCGTGACGCCGGCGGGGAGCGGGGGCAGCCCGGCCGCGGTGCACAGGAGCTCGGACCAGGCGGCGAGGTGGGTCCCGAGATCCGCCGTCAGGGGTGTCCACGAGGCGCGGATCTCGAGCTCGACGTCGTCCCGACGGCCCGCCAGCGCCCCGAAGCTCTCCGAGACGGTGCGCGTCACGGTGCCCCCGTCGGCACGGGAGGGGGCCCCGGCGTCGGCCTTCGCGTCCGCGAGCCAGCTCCACGCGACCTGCGCCAGCATCTCCTCGCCCGCCATCTCCGCCTCGAGCGTCGCCCGCACGAGCGTGACGACGCGGAACCGCCCCTGCCACGCCTCCTGGCCCGCCGGGTCGTACAGGACGACGAAGCGTCCGGAGGCGAGCTCGGGGTCGTCGTCCTGCTCACCGGCGACCTCGCCCGTGAGGGCCACCGAGAACGGTGCGACGCGTCGGGGCGCGGGCACCTCGCGCAGGCTCACCTCGGGGCGCACGCGCCGGCCGCCGATCGAGTCGAGCGCTGCGCGGAACTCGGTCGGGACGTCCGTCGTGCGCGCGGTGGTCACGGCCCCACCGTACGAGCCGAGAGCCCGTCCGGGGCTGAACCGCGGTCACGGCGCGTCGGGCCGTCATCGAATCGTGACCGCTCGGACGTGGTGACCGCATGGTGGGCCAGGTCCCGGCGCGCCATCGCCGGGGGACTAGGCTGTCCGCGTATCCGCCCGTACCGGTCAGGTGCCGCTCGACCAGCGCTCGACAAGGACTCGCCCAGCCCACCAGCGGTCGAGAACGGGTGCCGTCGCGTGGGACGCGAAGGCGCACGGCCGCACCGGTACCCGTCTTGGAGGAGCAGGGAATCAGATGGCAGCACGCGCACAGATCGGTGTGACCGGGCTCGCGGTCATGGGCCGCAACCTGGCACGCAACTTCGCCCGGCACGGCTACACGGTGGCGGTGCACAACCGCACCTACGCGAAGACCGAGTCCCTGATCGCCGAGGCCGGCCACGAGGGCGACTTCGTGCCGTCGGAGTCGACCGCCGACTTCGTGGCCTCGCTCGAGCGCCCCCGCAAGGTCGTGATCATGGTCAAGGCCGGCGCGGCGACGGATGCGGTGATCGAGGAGCTGGTGCCGCTGCTCGAGGAGGGCGACATCGTCGTCGACGCCGGCAACGCGCACTTCCCGGACACGATCCGCCGTGAGAAGGCGCTGTCCGCGAAGGGTCTGCACTTCGTCGGGACGGGCGTCTCCGGTGGCGAGGAGGGCGCGCTCAACGGTCCGTCGATCATGCCCGGCGGGACGCCTGAGTCCTACGCGAGCCTCGGCCCGATCCTCGAGGACATCTCCGCGAAGGTCGACGGCACGCCCTGCTGCACGCACGTCGGGCCCGACGGCGCCGGCCACTTCGTCAAGATGGTGCACAACGGCATCGAGTACGCCGACATGCAGCTCATCGCCGAGGCGTACGACCTGCTCAAGCAGGGGCTCGGCGCGTCGGCCGCGGAGATCGGGAAGATCTTCGAGGAGTGGAACACGGGCGACCTCGAGTCGTTCCTCATCGAGATCACGGCCGACGTGCTCCAGCACGTCGACGCGGCGACCGGCCAGGCCTTCGTCGACATCGTCCTGGACCAGGCGGAGCAGAAGGGCACCGGCCGCTGGACGGTGCAGAACGGCCTCGACCTCGGTGTGCCCATCACGGGCATCGCCGAGGCGACGTTCGCCCGCGCGCTGTCCGGGTCGGTCCCGCAGCGCGAGGCCGGTCGTGCCGCGCTGCCCGCCGAGACCCAGGAGTGGGACGTCACGGACCGGGACGCGTTCGTCGAGGACGTGCGGCTCGCGCTGTACGCGTCGAAGGTCGTGGCGTACTCGCAGGGCTTCGACCAGATCGCGGCAGCGTCCGAGGAGTTCGGCTGGGACATCGACCGCGGCGCCATGGCACGGATCTGGCGGGGCGGCTGCATCATCCGCGCGCGATTCCTCAACCGCATCACTGAGGCGTACGAGCGTGACGAGCAGCTCCCCCTGCTGCTCGCCGACGAGTACTTCACCGGCGCGGTCGGCAACGGCCTCGCCGCGTGGCGCCGCGTGGTCGCCGGGGCCGCGCAGAACGGCGTCCCGACGCCCGCGTTCTCCTCGTCGCTCGCGTACTACGACGGGGTGCGCGCCGAGCGCCTGCCCGCCGCTCTCATCCAGGCCCAGCGCGACTTCTTCGGCGCGCACACCTACCGGCGCGTGGACGTGCCCGGCGTGTTCCACACCGAGTGGTCCGCGGATCGGAGCGAGACGCGCGAAGGCGACGCGTGAGTCGACGCGTCGCACGCCCGGCCGTCGTCCACCCGATCGTCCTGGGTGGCGACGCCGGTGCGTACAGCCTCGTCCGCGCCTTCCACGAGGCGTACGGAGTCCGCTCCACGGTCGTGTCGATCGTCTCGACGCGCAACATGCGGTACTCGACCATCCTGCGCAACGTCGTCGAGCCGCAGCTCGACGACCCCGAGGTGATGGTCCGGACCATCCGGGACGTCGCCGCGAGCGTCAAGGCGCCCGTGATGGTCGTGACGTGCACGGACTGGTACGTCCGCGCGCTCGCGGAGCACCGGGCGAAGATCGAGGACGTCGCGATCGTGCCGTACACGAGCGTCGACCTGCTCGACCGCGTCATGGACAAGCAGCGGTTCTCCGAGCTGTGCATGGAGCTCGGCGTGCCGCACCCGCGCACGGTCGTCCGGCACGGCGGGGACGAGGTCGGCGACCTCGACCTGCGCTTCCCGATCGTCGCGAAGCCGGGTGACAACGTCGCCTGGCACCACACCCAGTTCGCGGGCAAGCGCAAGGTGCACGAGCTCGCCGACCGCGCGCAGCTGCAGTGGCTGCTGCGCGCGGCCGGCGACGCCGGGTACCGCGGTGCGTTCGTCGTCCAGGAGTTCGTCCCGGGCAACGACTCGCAGATGCGGATCATGACGACCTTCTCGGACGAGTCCGGGCAGGTGCGCATGGCGCACGGCGGGCACGTCCTGCTCGAGGAGCACACGCCCGGCACGCTGGGCAACCCGGCGGCGATCCTCACGGGTCCTCTGCCGCAGATCGAGGCGGACGCGCGCACGCTCGTCGAGCACCTCGGCTGGACCGGCTTCGCGAACTTCGACATCAAGGTCGACCCGCGGGACGGCAAGGGGTACTTCTTCGAGCTCAACCCGCGCACGGGTCGGTCGAACTACTACCTCACGGCGAGCGGGATCAACCCGGCGACGTACTGGGTGGGTGAGCACCTGCAGGGCGGGCGCGTGCCCGACCCTCGCCGCGTCCCCGTGCTGTACCGGATCGTCCCGCGCATGGTGCTGCGGCCGTACGTCCGTGCCGGCGGCGACGCCAGGGTGGCCCAGCGGCTGCGCAAGGTGCGGCGCGTCGCCCATCCCCTGAAGTACTCGCGGGACCGCTCGTGGCGACGGGACCTGTGGGTGCGGCTGTCCGAGCTCAAGCAGGTGCGCAAGTTCGCGCAGTACTACCCGGCGTCCGCGGCGCGCGCAGCCGCCCACGCGGGGGCGTCGGACGGGGCGCAGTAGCGTGACCGACGACCGGGGCCCGGCGGAGAAGGATCCCGTCGGCGTGATCGGCGGGGTCGGCCCGCTCGCCACCGCGTACTTCCTGCAGCTGGTCGTCGAGCTCACCGCGGCCGAGCGCGACCAGGACCACGTGGACATGGTCGTGCTCAACCACGCCACGATCCCGGACCGCACCGAGTTCGTGCTCGGCCGCTCCACCGCGGACCCGGGACCGGTGCTCGCCCGCGACGCCCGGCGGCTCGAGGCGTTCGGCGTCTCGTTCCTCGTCATGCCGTGCAACACCGCGCACTACTTCACCCAGCAGGTGGTGGACGCGGTGCAGGTGCCGTTCGTCTCGATCATCGACACGACCGTGGAGGCCGCGCGCGACCGGGTGCCCGGCCTGACGACGGTGGGCCTGCTCGCCACGGCGGGGACCGCCGCGTCGGGGGTGTACCAGGACGCGTTCGCCGACCACGGCGTCACGACCCTCGTCCCCGATGCCGACGACCAGGCGCTCGTCTCGCAGATCATCTACGAGCAGGTGAAGGCCGGCCGCCCGGTCGACGTCGACACGTTCCGTGCCGTCGCCGGTCGCCTCGTCGAGCGGGGCGCCTCGGTGGTCGTCCTCGGCTGCACCGAGCTGTCGGTCGTCGCCGTCGACCACGACCTGCTCGCGGACCCGGTGTACCTGGACTCGATGGACCAGCTGGCCCGCGCGACGATCCGTCGCGCCGGCCACCAGGTGCGCTGAGCCCCGCCGTCCCGTCCGCGGGCGGAGGGGCTCAGCCGAGCTCGCTCGTCCCCGAGTAGAGGTGCAGCACGGGTACGTGCAGCTCCTCACGCGCGCGCGAGGCCCAGTCCGTGTGGAACGTGTCCTCCACCGCGTGCGGGTAGGTCACGACCACGACCTCCCGGACGTCGCCCGCACCCACGGCCGTGCGCAGCGCGGGCAGCGGGTCGTCGTCGATGACGGCGCCGTCCGCGGTCCGGCCGGCGTCCCGCAGCTCGGCGACGCTGCGCTCGAGCTGCTCCGCCGCCGACGCGGTCGCCTCCACCGGCGAGGGCTCGCGCCCGAGGACCTCGTCCCACGCCTCCTTCAGCTCGCCCACGCTCAGGTGGTCGATGATCCCCGAGATCACGTTGCGCTCCGTGTCCGCCGGGACGAGGACGCGGTAGGCGAACGTCTCGGCGCCCTCCTCCGAGCCGTGCAGGGACAGGATGTGCTGGACGTCGGCGGGGTTCAGCGTGTCTTCGGTCAGGACGAGGATCGTGTCGGTCACGCGGTCAGCCTAGCGGGAGGATCCACCGCGCGAGAGTCGTACCGGCGGGGGATCCGGGGCGGTCCTGCGGCGCGTGCAGCAGGTGCGCCAGGCGTGCGTCGCGCGGCGCCATGGCGCTGCTCCCCGCCGGTGGGGGACCGGCGACGATGCGCCCCGGCCCCGGTCCGACGACGTTCGGCGTCGTCGTCACGCACAGCTCGTCGACGAGGTCCGCACGCAGCAGGTCGCCCAGCAGCGTCGGACCGCCCTCGGTCAGCACGCGGGACAGCCCCCGGTCCGCCAGGGCGGCGAGGCCCGCCACGAGATCGACCTCCGCGCCCGCCCCGGGCGCGACGATCACGCGTTCAGGCGGCACGACGCCGTGCAGCACGTGCGCCCCCGCCCTCCCGGTGACGACGAACGGGGGGCGGGCCGAGCTCGCGAGCGCTGCGGGGACGTGACCCGAACGGGTCACGACCGCGAGCTCGAGCGGTCCGTCGTGCAGGTGCCGGAGCCCACGGGGGCGGTCGAGCGACGTGTAGCCCTCGGCGCGTGCGGTGCCCGCACCGACGACGACGACGTCGGCGAGCGCGCGCAGCACGCGGAACACGCGCCAGTCGGCGTCGTCGTTGATCGAGCCCGAGCGGTGGTCGTGCCCCCAGGCGGCGCCGTCGACGCCCGCGACCATGTTCGCGCGCACGACCGCCGGACCGCGGGACGGGCGGTCGTACGCGTACAGCGCCGCGAGGTCGTCCTCGCGGTGGTCGGGTGCGATCCGCCGCGGCGCGGGCAGGAGCACGTCGAGCGTCGGCAGGTCGTCCCGGGGCGTCGTGGCAGAGGTCACACCGGTCACGGTAGCCGCAGGCGTAGGCTGGATCCTCGTGAATCCAGCGCCAGCGACCGGGGTGCGCGCCCTGTCCGACATCCGGCCGTCCGTGCCGCCCGCCCGTCTCCTCGCGGACCTCGTCCCGCCGCGCCACTTCGCCGGCGCCCGCTTCGCGACCTACCGGGCGAGCTCGGCCCACCCGAGCCAGGCGCGGACCGTCGCACGGCTCGAGGAGGTCGCGGCCGCCGTCGTGAAGCCTGCCCGGAAGGGCCTCTTCGCCCGCCGCACGACCGCCCCCGCGGTGTACATGGACGGCGGGTTCGGCGTCGGCAAGACCCACCTGCTCACGTCCCTCGCGCACGCCGTGGGCCTCGACGTCAGTGCGTACGGCACCTTCGTCGAGTACACGAACCTCGTCGGTGCACTGGGCTTCCGGGCCACGGTCGAGGCGCTCGCGACGAAGAAGCTCGTGTGCATCGACGAGTTCGAGCTCGACGACCCGGGCGACACGGTCCTCATGTCACGCCTCCTGCGCGAGCTCGCCGACCGCGGCGTCGCGCTCGCCGCGACGTCCAACACGCTGCCCGAGGCGCTCGGGGAGGGCCGGTTCGCCGCCGAGGACTTCCTGCGCGAGATCCAGGCGCTCGCGGCCCGATTCGAGGTCCTGCGGGTCGACGGCGAGGACTACCGCCACCGCGCCGTCGTCACCGACTCCGCGCCCGTCCCCGAGCAGGCCGTGCGCGCGGCGGCCGCACGCGTCCCGGGTGCGACGCTCGACGCGTTCGACGACGTCCTCGCCCACCTCGTGCACGTGCACCCGAGCCGGTACGGCGCGATGCTCGACGGCGTCGAGGCGGTCGCGCTCACGGGTGTGCACCCCGTCACCGAGCAGTCCGCCGCGCTGCGCCTCGTCGTGCTCGTCGACCGGCTCTACGACCGCGACGTGCCGGTCCTGCTCGCGGGGACCGGGGAGCAGGGCCTCTTCACCGACGAGATGCTGCGCGGTGGCTACCGCAAGAAGTACTACCGGGCGCTGTCACGGCTCGGTGCGCTCGCCGAGGACGGTCGCGCGCTCGTCGGGCACGAGATCTGACCCGCACTGGTCACGTCGCCGCGAGCCGACGCTTCTCGGTCTCGACGTCGAAGGCCGCGGGCGGCCACCCGAGGTCGAGGCGGCGCAGCGCGTCGAGCAGGAGCTCGCTCACCGCGAGCCGCGCGAACCACTTGCGGTCCACGGGGACGGTGTGCCACGGCGCGTGCTCGGTGTTCGTGCGGTCCAGCACGGCCTGGTAGGCGTCCTGGTAGGCGGGCCACCTGGACCGGGAGTCGACGTCGCTCGGGTCGTACTTCCAGAACTTGTCGGGGCGTTCGAGCCGCTCCATGAGGCGTGCGCGCTGCTCCTCGTAGGAGACGAGCAGCGCGACCTTGACGATCGGGGTCCCGGACGCGACGACCTTCTCCTCGAAGGCGTTGATCTCGTCGTAGCGCTTCTCGATCTCCTCCGGCGGGGCGAGGGACGCGACCCGGGCGACGAGCACGTCCTCGTAGTGGGACCGGTCGAACACCCCGATGTAGCCCGGCTCGGGCAAGGACCGACGCACGCGCCACAGGAAGTGGTGCTTGCGCTCCGCCGCCGTCGGGACGCCGAACGCGCGGTGCGCGACCCCCTGCGGGTCGACGAGGCCGACGACGTGCCGCACGATCCCGCCCTTGCCCGAGGTGTCCATGCCCTGGAGGACGAGAAGCACGGAGCGGGAGCCGCCGCTGCGGCCCTCGGCGAACAGTCGTTCCTGCAGGTCGGACAGCTCGGCGGCGTGCCCGGCGACCACCGCCCGGCCCGCGGCCTTGCCGCCGTCGAACCCGGGGGTCGAGCGGCGGTCGAAGGTCGCGAGGTCGAACCCGCGCGGCGTGCGCAGGACCTCGGTCGGCGGAGCCGCCCACCCGTCGCTCGTCGCTGACGGCGTCGTGCTCTTCTTCTTCTTCGACTGCTTGCGAGAGTCTGAGGCCATGCGCGTGAGCGTAGTCACCGCCACGCGACGACGGCGGCCGAACGCGCCGGGAGGTCGACCGTGCGGCCGGTCACGCGGGTGCCGGGGTCCCACGCGGCGAGCAGGCGGGGCGTCCCGCCGAGCGCGAGGCGCAGGGTCCGGGTCCGGGTTCCCAGGTTGACCGCGAGCGCGACCGTGCGGCGGTCGACGACGAAGGCCGGGCCGTCGTCGGGCGTGCCGACCTTGGCCTCCTCCGCGGCCGCGTCGTCGTGCGCGCCGCCCGGCCCGTGCAGCCGTACCACCGACAGGTCGCCCGAGCCGACGTCCGCGCGCTCACGCAGCGTGATCAGCGTGCGGTACCACGCCAGCAGGCGGGCGTGCGGAGCCACGTCGCGCTCCGACCGGTCGAGCACGCTCGCGTCGCGGGTCGCCGGGTCCTGCGGGTCCGGGACCACGGTCCCGTCCGACCACTCGTGACCGGAGAACTCCGCCGCGCGGCCCTCGCGGATCGATCGTGCGAGCTCGGGGTCGTCGTGGTCGGTGAAGTACTGCCACGGCGTCGTCGCACCCCACTCCTCGCCCATGAAGAGCATCGGCGTGAACGGGGAGACGAGGACCAGCGCGGCGGCGACGGCGAGACCACCGGCGTCCAGCACGGCGGACGGCCGGTCGCCGCGCGCCCTGTTGCCGACCTGGTCGTGGTTCTGCGCGCTCACGACGAACGCGTGCCCGTCGGCGCCTGCCGGGACCGGACGGCCCCAGGTGCGGCCGCGGAACGTCGAGTACGTGCCGTCGTGGACGAACACGCCCGTGAGCGCCTTGCGCAGCACCGCCACCGACCCGAAGTCGACGTAGTACGCCTGACGCTCGCCCGTCAGGAGGGCGTGCACGGCGTGGTGCACGTCGTCCGCCCACTGGGCCTGCATGCCCCGCCCGCCCTGCTCCGCCCCTGCGACCGTGGCGGGGTCGTTCTCGTCCGACTCCGCCACGAGCGTGAGCGGCCGTCCGAGCTCCTCCGCGAGCCGCCCGACCCGGCGCGAGAGCTCGACGAGCACGTGCGTCGGCGAGTCGTCGACCAGCGCGTGCACGGCGTCGAGGCGCAGCGCGTCGACGTGGAACTCCTCGAACCAGCGCTCCGCGTTGCACACGACCCACTCGCGGACCTCGCGGCTGCCGGGGCGGTCGAGGTTGACGGCCGACCCCCAGGGGGTCGTGTGCGCGTCCGTGAAGTAGGGACCGAACTCCGGGAGGTAGTTCCCGGACGGGCCCAGGTGGTTGTAGACGACGTCCAGCACGACGGCGAGCCCGCGCGCGTGCGCGGCGTCGACGAACCGCTGGAGGGCGCGGGGGCCGCCGTACGGCTCGTGCACGGCGTACAGGTGCACGCCGTCGTACCCCCACCCCCAGCGTCCGCCGAACGCGGCGACGGGCATGAGCTCGACCGCACCGACGCCGAGCTCCACGAGCTCGTCGAGGCGCTCGACGGCCGCGTCGAGCGTGCCCTCGGGGGTGAACGTCCCGACGTGCAGCTCGTAGAGCACCTCGCCGCGCACGTCGCGGCCGGGCCAGGCGCCGTCCGTCCACGCGAACGTGGGGTCGAACGTGCGGCTCGGGCCGTGCACGCCGTACGGCTGGTGCGGCGAGCGCGGGTCCGGTCGCCCGGGGCCGCCGTCGACGGAGAACCCGTAGTCGGTCCCGGGCTCGATCTCGTGGTCGTACCCCCACCAGCCGGGGACGTGCGCACCGATGAGCCGCAGCGGGGCTCGCCACGCGTCGTCGAAGCTCCCGGTGCCCTCGACGGGCAGCAGCAGGTCCACGGTGCGCGCCGTGGGCGCCCACACGACCGGTCGCGGCCCGGGCACGGGGATCATGGGTGTCCCCTGCGGCGCTGGGGCCGTCACGGCGCGCCCCCGTCGACGCCGGGGTCGGTCACGAGCAGCGCCACCGGCAGGTCGGCGAGGAGGTCGGCGAGGGGGACGGCCCCGGGCGCGTAGCTCCGGCCCGTCAGGACGTCGCGCCACAGCGGGGCACGACCCGGCGCCGCGGAGGCGGGGAGCGCGACGACGTGGTCCTGCCACCCGCCGAGGCGGCGCACCGTGCCGTGCAACCGCGTCGCCACCGTCACGAGCCGCGGGTCGCCCTCCAGGGTGCGGGAGAACGCCAGCGCGCACGGGGTCGACGCGGCCACGGGGGAGTAGCCGGCCCCGGACCCGACCAGCACCTCCGCCAGGGCGTTGCGGACGCGCAGAGCGCGCGAGGTGACGAACAGCTTCTCGTCCGCCAGGGTGCGTGGTGCGGCACCGGCGTCGAGCCGACCGAGACGGCGGACGAGGTCGCCGGTGTCGACGGGCCGGCGGTTGTCCGGGTCGACGAGGGTCGGCGCGTACGACTCGCTGCCCTGGTAGACGTCCGCCACACCGGGAGCCGTGAGCTGGACGAGCTTGGTGCCGAGGCTCGCGGCCCGCAGCTCCTGCGCGTGGTCACGGGACCAGCGGTCGAAGGCCGAGAGCACCGCGGGGTCGCCCAGGGCGCGCGTCGCGAGCTCCAGCACGGACTGCTCGTACGTGTCGTCGGGGCTCGTCCACGACGTGCGCACCTTCGCCTCGCGCAGCGCCTTGAGGAGGTAGTCCGTGAGCCGTGCCGCGTCGATCGCGGCGTGCTCCGGGGGCAGCTCGGGCGACCAGGTCCCGGCGATCGTCTGCCACAGGAGGTTCTCCGCGAGGCCGTCGACGAGCACGCCGCGGTAGGGCGCGCTCGCGTCGCGCACCTGCGCCACGAGGCGCGCCCAGCCGGGAGCGTCCTCCGACAGGACGCCCGTGGCGGCGCGCGTGTCCTCGCCGCGCTTCGTGTCGTGCGTCGAGCCGGCGGTGAGCGCGTGCGGCGTCAGCTCGACGAACCGGCGCGCGAACGCGTGCCAGTCGTGCACGTCCAGGCTGAAGCGGTCCGGCTCACCACCGACCTCGCACAGGCTCACGAGCTCGGTCCAGCGGTAGAACGCGGTGTCCTCCACGCCCTTGGCCGTCACCGCGCCGCACACCTGCTGGAACCGCACGACGAGCTCGTCGCGGCGGGCCTCGCGCCGTCGTCCCGCGCTGCCCACCTCTCGCCCCAGCACGAGGTCCACGACGACGTCGAGCGTCTCGCCGCGCTGGGGGCCCAGCAGGGTGCGCGCGAGCCGGGCGGCGTCCTCCACCACGCGGACCGCCTCGTGGCGCGGCTCGTCGCCCGGCACGACGTACGCGCGGTAGCGGTCGAACGCGACCAGCAGCTCGCGCAGGCACTGGTGCAGCCCGCGCCACGTGTGGTCGCGCAGGCGGGGGTCGTCGTGGCAGATCTCCGCGGCCAGGTCGGTGAGCCGGTGCACCTCGGCGTAGAGAGGCCCGGTGACGACCTCGCGCTTGGCCTGCTCCACGACGTCGGCGAGCCCACCGGGTGCGGCGCCGGTGAGGCGGCTCATCACGGCGTCCAGGCCGGCCCGCCCGCCCGGGTCGACGAACAGCTGCTGGAGCCGCCACGCGACGTCGTACCCGGTCGTGCCGACGGTCGCCCAGTCCGACGGGACCTGCTCCTCGCCCGCGAGGATCTTCTCGACCACGACCCATGCGCCGTCCGTGCGCTCGGCGAGCCGCTCGAGGTACTGCGCCGGGTCGGCCAGGCCGTCCGGGTGGTCGATGCGCAGGCCGTCGACCGTCCCGGTCGCGACGAGGTCGAGGAGGAGCGCGTGCGTCGCGTCGAAGACCCGCTCGTCCTCGACACGCACCGCGACGAGCGTCCCGACGTCGAAGAAGCGGCGGTAGTTGAGCTCCTCGTCGCCGACACGCCAGTAGGCGAGCCGGTAGTGCTGTCGCTCGACGAGCTCGGCCAGGGGCAGGTCCTGGGTGCCCTCGCGCACCGGGAACACGTGGTCGTAGTAGCGCAGGACTCGCTGGGGCCCGGACCCGTCGGCCGTCGGCACCTCGACCTCGTCGAGCGTGAGCTCGCCCGCGGCGAGCACGTCGCCGACCCGCGCACCGAGGACGGGCATGAGCACGGCGCCGTCACCGGCAGACCAGTCGACGTCGAACCAGTGCGCGTACGGCGAGCCCGGGCCGTGCTCCAGCACGGACCAGAGCGCGCCGTTGTGCCACGCGGGAGTCGGGACCGCCATGTGGTTCGGCACGACGTCGAGCACGATCCCGAGGCCGGCGGCGCGGGCCGTCGCGGCGAGCCGGTCGAGGCCGTCCCGCCCCCCGAGGACGTCGCTCACGCGCGCGTGGTCGACGACGTCGTAGCCGTGCGTCGACCCGGGAGCCGCCTGGAGCACGGGGGACAGGTACAGGTGCGTCACGCCGAGCGACGCGAGGTACGGGACCTGCTGCGCGGCGTCGTCGAACGTGAGGTCGGCGCCCAGCTGCAGCCGGTACGTCGAGACGGGGGCCGTCATCGCAGCGGCGGCCGGGTCAGGACGATCGCGCTGCGACCCGTCACGGGCACGACGGCACCGGGACGGAGCTCGTCGCCGACGTCCACCGCGCCGTCGGTGTCGAGGACGACGGACCACTCGGGCCCGTACTCCGCTCCGGGCACGGTGAACTCCAGCACGTCGTGGTGCGCGTTGAGCAGGAACAGGAACGAGTCGTCGACGATGGGTTCGCCCCGGCGGTCGGTCTCGGGGATCGCGTCCCCGTTGAGGAAGACCATGACCGAGCGCGCGAACGAGTTCGCCCAGTCCTGCGAGTCCATCCGGGCGCCCGTGATGTCGAGCCACTCGATGTCCGGCAGGTGCGCGGGGTCGTCCGCGGTGTCCTCGGGGCCGCGGCCGACGAAGAACCGGCGCCGGTGGAGCACGGGATGGTCCCGGCGGAGCCAGACGACGCGGCGCGCGAAGTCGAGCAGGGCGCGCCGCTCGTCCGTCGCGACGTCCGTCGTGACCGCCTCGGCCGCGTCCTGCTCGTCGTCGTGCAGGCGCGGGTCACCGACGACCCCGCTCCAGTCCATCCAGGTGATCTCGCCGTCCTGGCAGTACCCGTTGTTGTTGCCGCCCTGGGTGCGGGCGATCTCGTCGCCGTGGGCCAGCATGGGCACGCCCTGCGAGAGCAGGAGCGTGGTGAGGAAGTTGCGGCGCTGGCGCGCGCGCAGGGCGAGGACGTCCGGGTCGTCCGTCGGCCCCTCGACGCCGCAGTTCCACGACCGGTTGTGGTTCTCCCCGTCGTTGTTGCCCTCGCCGTTGGCCTCGTTGTGCTTCTCGTTGTAGGAGACGAGGTCGTTGAGGGTGAAGCCGTCGTGCGCGGTGACGAAGTTGATCGACGCGATCGGCTTGCGTCCGCTGTGCTCGTAGAGGTCGGAGGACCCGGTGAGCCGGCTCGCGAACTCGGGCAGCGTCGAGGACTCGCCCCGCCAGAAGTCGCGCACGGTGTCGCGGTAGTCGCCGTTCCACTCGGTCCACAGCGGGGGGAAGCCGCCCACCTGGTAGCCACCGGAGCCGAGGTCCCACGGCTCGGCGATGAGCTTGACCTGGGAGATGACCGGATCCTGCTGCACGATGTCGAAGAACGCCGACAGGCGGTCGACCTCGTGGAACTGCCGCGCGAGCGTGGCCGCGAGGTCGAACCGGAACCCGTCGACGTGCATCTCGGTGACCCAGTAGCGCAGCGAGTCCATGATGAGCTGGAGCACGTGCGGCGAGCGCATCAGCAGGGAGTTCCCCGTGCCGGTCGTGTCGAAGTAGTGCGCCTCGTCGCCGTCCACGAGCCGGTAGTACGCCTTGTTGTCGATGCCCCGAAAGCTCAGCGTCGGACCCATGTGGTTGCCCTCGGCCGTGTGGTTGTACACGACGTCGAGGATGACCTCGATCCCGGCCTCGTGCATCGCCTTGACCATGGACTTGAACTCCATGACCTGCTGGCCGCGTTCGCCGTAGGCGGCGTAGCCGTTGTGCGGGGCGAAGAAGCCGATGGTGTTGTAGCCCCAGTAGTTCGACAGTCCCTTGGCGACGAGCGTCGGGTCGTTGACGAACTGGTGCACCGGCATGAGCTCGACGGCGGTGACCCCCAGCGTCACGAGGTGCTCGATCACGGACGGGTGCGCCATGCCCGCGTACGTGCCGCGCAGCTCCTCGGGCACGTCGGGGTGGAGCATCGTCATGCCCTTGACGTGGGCCTCGTAGATGACGCTGTCGTGGTAGTCGCGGTTCGGCGGCCGGTCGTGCCCCCAGTCGAAGAACGGGTTCACCACCACCGAGACCATGGTGTGGGGCGCGGAGTCGTCGTCGTTGCGCGGCGGTACCGAGCTCCCGGCGCCGGTCTGCGGGCCGTCGCTCGCACCGGCCCGGCCGTCCGGGCTCTCGTCCCGGCCCTCGTCCCGGTCCTCGTCAGGACCGTCCTCGCGGTCGTCGGCATGGTCGGTCTCGCCGGTGTCGTCGGGACGGCCCGCGTCGTCGACCTGCGGCGCCGCGTCCGCGAAGTGGTAGGAGAAGAGCGCCTCGTCGCCGTCGATCTGCCCTTCGATCGCCTTGGCGTACGGGTCGAGGAGCAGCTTGGAGGGGTTGCAGCGGTGCCCGTTCTCCGGGTCGTACGGCCCGTGCACGCGGTAGCCGTACCGGGTCCCCGGGCCCTTGCCCGGGAGGTAGACGTGCCAGACGTGCGCGTCGACCTCCTCGAGCTCGACGCGTCGCTCGGTGCCGTCGTCGCGCAGGAGGCAGAGCTCGACGCGTTCGGCGACCTCGGAGAAGAGGGCGAAGTTGGTGCCCGTCCCGTCGTACGTCGCGCCGAGCGGATAGGGGTGGCCGGGCCAGGTCTGCATGCCTCAGAGGATTCCATGCCACGGCACCCGATGTCGTCCAGGAGGGTCACCAGGAGGGCGACGGCCGGCCCGGCCGGCGCCTGCTGGGCCCGCCGGGGACGGGCACCTGGGGGAAAAAGTATGCCAAGCGACGATGCGCCACGCCCGGCTCCGCACGTGCGAGGCGCCCCGACGACTGGTAGACCCGAGACATGGGTACTCACCGATCGCGCACCAGGGCAGACCTCAACGAGTCGGACATCGCCTCGGCCCGGTTGTCGCCGCGGCGCGAGGCTCAGGGCGAGAAGGGCGACGTGCTGACCGGCGGAGACGCCAAGCGGGCGCCGCACTCGTTGTCGGAGGCGGAGCGGCGGCCGATGGACGGCGCGTCGTCGGGGACCTCCTGGGACGACCCGGACGAGCTGTAGCCCCGCGAGGCGCCTCGCCCGCGGCTCAGAGCGCGCGGGGGAGCCGGTCTGCGCCGACCGGGACCAGCCGCGGCATGCCGGCCGGAGCCACGGCGCTGAGCGCGAGGTACCGCGCCTCGGCGCGGTGGAGCCGGATGTGCTCGTCCACCGTCCAGTCGGGACCGTTCGTCAGGAACATCCCGCACGAGCACTCGATCGTCACGCGTCCGGACGGGTCCTGGCTCGCCTGCCCGATCGTCACGTGCGCCGAGCGCGCGTCGGCCTTGGCACGGCGCATGGCCGCGCTGACAGGTTCTCGCGGCACGCCGCCGCCGCTCGTCGCGCGAGGGTCGTGAGCGCTCTGGTCAGGTCCGCCGTCCACGACGACGAGCCTAGGGGACGGGCCTAGTGCTCGTGCACGAGCCCGAGGGCGTGCGCCCGCTCGTGCTCGCGCTCCGCGGCCTCGCGCGCCGCGATGCGTGCCTTGACCTCCTCGCGCCGCAGGGGCGGGACGGTGGTCGGGGGCTGTCGGCGCTCGGGCAGGTCGTCGAGGAGTCGGGCCACGATCGCAGCGACCTCGTCGACGGCACGCTCGAAGGGTTCCTCGGTCGCCGGGCTCGTCCGTGCGATCCCCGTGACCTTGCGGACGAACTGACGGGCGGCCGCCTCGACCTCCTCCTCGGTGGCAGGGGGCTGAAGACCGCGCAGGGTCGTGATGTTCCGGCACATGCTCTCGACCGTACGCCGGGGCCGCCCGCCCGGGGAAGGGCGCGCGCGGGCACACTACGGAGGTGGACCCGATCGCCCGACTCCTCGCCGCCCCGCCCGACCTCCCGGTGGGACGGCACCTGGCCGAGGTGGTCGCCGCCGTGCGCGACGTCGGTGCCGCCGTCGTGCAGGCACCGCCAGGCACGGGCAAGACGACGCTCGTCCCGCCGGCGCTCGCCGCCGCGACGCAGGGCCGCGTCGTCGTGACCCAGCCGCGCCGGCTCGCCGCACGGGCGGCGGCGCGCCGGCTCGCGTCGCTGCTCGGCGAGGAGCTCGGCGGGACCGTCGGGTACACCGTGCGCGGCGAGTCGCGGACGTCGCGGCGCACCCGCGTCGAGATCGTCACGACGGGCACGCTCGTGCGCAGGCTCCAGCACGACCCCGAGCTGCCCGGTGTCGCCGCCGTCGTCCTGGACGAGGTGCACGAACGTCACCTGGAGGACGACCTCGCGCTCGCCCTGCTCGCAGACGTGCGCGAGAACCTGCGCGACGACCTCGCGCTCGTCGCGATGTCCGCGACCGTCGAGGCCGGGCGCACCGCGCGGGCGCTCGCTGCCGGCACGGGGACGGACACGGGCCCGGTCCCGGTCGTGCAGGTGGCCGGCGCGCTCCACCCGGTCGACGTCGTCTGGTGCCCCGCGCGCGGACCGCGGACCGACGCCCGGGGCACGGCCCGCGTGTTCTGCGACCACGTCGTCGCGACGGCGCGCCGTGCCCTCGCGGAGCGCACGGGCGACGTGCTCGTGTTCGTCCCGGGCGCGCGTGAGGTGGACCTCGTGTCCCGCGGTCTCGCGGGTGTCGACGCCGACGTGCGGCCCCTGCACGGTCGACTGCCGCCGCGCGAGCAGGACCGGGCGCTCGAGCCCGGGCCGCGGCGTCGGGTCGTGGTCTCGACCGCGGTCGCGGAGTCCTCGATCACGGTGCCGGGCGTGCGCGTCGTCGTTGACGCCGGGCTGGCGCGCGAGCCGCGCACGGACGTGCGGCGCGGGCTGCCGGGCCTCGTGACGGTCGCGGTCAGCCGCGCGGGTGCCGAGCAGCGTGCGGGTCGTGCGGGGCGCGAGGGCCCTGGGGCGGTGTACCGGTGCTGGTCGGAGGGTGACCACGCCCGTCTCGCCCCGCACCCGGAACCCGAGATCCGGACTGCCGACCTGACCGGGTTCGCGCTCGAGCTCGCCTGCTGGGGAAGTCCCGACGGCGCCGGGTTGGCGCTCCTGGACCCGCCCCCTCCCGCCGCCTTCGCCGCGGCGCGCGCCGTGCTCGGCGGGCTGGGCGCCGTCGGGCCGGACGGGGTGACCCCCCTCGGGCGGCGAATCGCCGCGGTGCCCGCCGACCCGCGTCGCGCGCGGGCGCTGCTCGACGCCGTCCCGGAGGTCGGCGCCCGGCGTGCGGCGGAGGTCGTCGCCCTGCTCTCGGAGGACGTGCGCGTGCCGGGGGCCGACCTGCCGGCGGCGCTGCGCGGGTTGCGCCGCGGGGGACCGGGCTCGGGCTCTTGGGCGGCGCAGCGGGACCGGCTCGAGCGTGTCGCGCGCGACGCCGGCGACGGGACGGGCGCTCCGGACGGCGTTCGTCCCGAGGCGACCGGGGGCGGGGCCCGCATGACCGACGACGCCGCCGTCGGGTACGTCGTCGCGCTCGCACATCCGGACCGGGTCGCGCGCCTGCGCCCCGGCGGTGAGTCCTACCTGCTGGTGTCGGGCGCCGGCGCCCGCCTGCCGCCAGGATCACCGTTGCAGGGCATGGGTTGGCTCGCCGTCGCGGACGTGGACCGCACCGCGGGCCGCGCCGACGCGGTCGTGCGGTCCGCGGCACCCGTGGACGAGGCGACCGCGCGGGCGGCGGCGGGCGCCGAGCAGCGCACGGCAGGGATCGTGGAGTGGGCATCGGGACGCGTGCGTACCTCGAAGGTCGTGTCGCTCGGGGCGATCGAGCTCACGCGAGAACCGTGGCGCGACCCGCCCGCCGACGCGCTCGTCGTCGCGGTGCGCGACGGGTTGCGCCGCGACGGCCTGGACGCTCTCGGGTGGTCCGAGGGCGCCGTCCGTCTGCGCGACCGGCTCCGCTTCCTGCACGGCGCGGTAGGAGAGCCGTGGCCCGACGTCGAGGACGACGCGCTCCTGGACGGCCTCGACGGCTGGCTCGGACCCGACCTGGCTGCCGTCGCCCGCGGACGACGCGTGGACCTGACCGGTGCGCTGCGCCGGTTGCTGCCCTGGCCCGAGGCCTCACGGCTCGACGAGCTCGCGCCCGAGCGGCTCGAGGTGCCGAGCGGGTCGCGTGTCGCCGTGAGCTACGCGGCCGAGCAGCCGGTGCTCGCTGTGCGCCTCCAGGAGACGTTCGGCTGGACGCAGGCTCCGCGCCTCGCCGGCGGCCGCGTGCCGGTGCTGCTGCACCTGCTGTCCCCGGCGGGCCGGCCCGCGGCGGTCACCGCCGACCTCGCGTCGTTCTGGGCCCAGGGGTATCCCCAGGTGCGCGCGGAGCTGCGGGGCCGGTACCCCAAGCACGCGTGGCCGCAGGACCCCGGCACGGCACGGCCGTTGCACGGCACGCCCCGGCCGCGTCGTCGGGACTGAGCGCCCCAGACGGTGTCGGGCCGGCGGTGTCGGGCCGGCGGGGTCGGGCCATCAGCGGGCCCGGCAGGGTCGGGCGAAACAGGGTCGGGCGACAGGGTCAGGCGAACCGGGCCGACACCGCGAGCGCGTCGTCGACGTCGAGCCTGACGTCGACGATCCGGATGCCCGGGGGCAGCTCGGCCGCGAGGTCGACCGTCCGGCCCCGCGCCTCGTCGACGTGCTTGCGCGCCGCGAGGAGTGCGGCCGCGACGACGGGGTTGCGGCTCGACAGGCTCAGCTCCCGCACGGTGAGGACCATCGCCCCGTCGACCTCGATGCTCGCCTGCGCACGGATGCTCGCCGACAGGATGCCCTTGCGGACGCGCGCGAACCCGGACCCGTGTGCAGAGCGTGGGCCGGTCGACCCGATCTCGACGTCGAACGAGGACAGGGTGAGACCCGCCTCGCGCAGCGCCTCTCCGATCAGCCGACCAGCGGTCGCGACGAGCGCGGCCCGCGGCGCCGCGACGCGCACGTGACCGCGCAGCGGCGCGTCGACCGACGGCTCGACCGCCTCGACACCGAGCGACCCGTCAGCACCCTCGACCCAGCGGAACGGCACGTCGTCCGCGGAGAGCTCGACGTCGACCGGGACGCCCTCGACCGTGACGGGGTGGGCGTCGACGCGAACGTGACGGATCACACCGTTCTCGCGCCGGCCGGACGCGAGGTCCGTCGCACCCGGGCGGACGCTCGCCCGCTCCGTGGTGGTGTCGGACGCCGCCCTGCGCACGACGACCCCGGTGAGGTCGACGTCGAGGGTCGGGACGTCCGGTCCGTCGACGGTCGCGCTCACCCGCACCACGTCGAGGTGCGTGACGGCTCCCGGCCCGAGATCTCCCGCGACCTGCTCCACCAGCGCGGCCCGTGCGCGCTCGGCCAGCTCGGGCCCGGTCGTGGGGCGGGGCGCGCGGCCCAGGGGCAGGACGTCGGGCTCGCCGGTCCGCAGGTCCTCGTCGGTCGGCAGGCTCGCGTCAGTCATGGCGGCGAGGCTATCCGACGACGAAGGCCGCCCCGGACGGTGTCCGGAGCGGCCTCGTGCTGTGCTGGTGGGCGATACTGGGATCGAACCAGTGACCTCTTCCGTGTCAGGGAAGCGCGCTACCGCTGCGCCAATCGCCCCGTGCTGATGCCGTGCTCATGCCTGCTGCTGCGTTGCTGATGGTGATGCTCGCGAGGTGGAGATGGGATTCGAACCCACGTAGACGGCTTTGCAGGCCGCTGCCTCGCCTCTCGGCCACTCCACCGTGAGACACGTCCGCTCTCCCGCCCCCGAGAGAGCCGTGCAGAGAGGGGGTATCCGAGCGGATGACGGGATTCGAACCCGCGACCCTCACCTTGGCAAGGTGATGCTCTACCAACTGAGCCACATCCGCGCGGCCGGGAGCAGTGCTCTCGGCGCGTCCCACATACTAGCCGACTTCCGGCACGATCCGTGCATCCGGACCGCATCCCGGCGAGCGCCCCGCCCGTCCTGACCTGCGCGCGGCCCGTCGCGGGGCGGACCGGCCCGGGATGCGCGAAAGGCCGCCCCGGAGCGTTCCGGGACGGCCTCGTGCGTGCATGCTGGTGGGCGATACTGGGATCGAACCAGTGACCTCTTCCGTGTCAGGGAAGCGCGCTACCGCTGCGCCAATCGCCCGATGGTCGTGCTGGGTGTTGCTGGTGCTGCTGTGAGGTGGAGATGGGATTCGAACCCACGTGTACGGCTTTGCAGGCCGCTGCCTCGCCTCTCGGCCACTCCACCGCGACCTGCACTCCCGCCCGGCCCCGCGAGGAGATCGGGACGAGAAGTGGGCCTCCGAGCGGATGACGGGATTCGAACCCGCGACCCTCACCTTGGCAAGGTGATGCTCTACCAACTGAGCCACATCCGCGCGACCAGACCTGGTGAGGACGTCCTTGCGGTGTCCCCGGCGTTCCGGCGCGTCCCAGACATTAGTCGACCGGAGCGCCCGACGTCCAACCGGCTCGCTGACGGCCTCCCGGAGCCGTGCGCCGCGAGACCTCCGGACCTGTGCCGGGTCGGTAGCGTGGCCCCGTGCCAGGACCAGGGACGACGACGAACGGCGCCGGTGTCGCGCGCTTCGCCGGCCGCGCCGCCCGCGGTGTGCTTGAGTGCGTCGACGTGCGTCGCGCTCCCGAGCGGCTCCGAGCGGACGGCCCGTGGTTCGTCGTCGTGGACTTCGACCCGCCCGCTGACGGCGGGCGGGCGCGTGCGTGGCGCTTCGCCGAGCGGCTCGACCCGGAGGCCGTCGACCTGGACGACGTGGAAGGGCCGGGCTGGCGGGGCCCGTCGCCCACGACGTGGACGAGCTCGCTCGACCGGGCGGGCTACGAGGCCGCCGTCGCGAGCGTCCGCGCGCAGGTGCGCGAGGGCGAGGTGTACCAGGCGAACGTCTGCCGGGTCCTGCGCGCCCCCCTCGTCGCCGAGGACGGCCGGGAGCCCGACGCGCAGGCGCTCGCGCGTCGGCTGGCACGGGGCAACCCCGCCCCCTACGCCGGGGTGCTGCACGTGCCGGCGAGCAACGGCGTCGACCCGGTGTGGGTCGTCAGCGCGTCCCCGGAGCTGTTCCTCGAGCTGCGCGACGGCGTGCTCACCTCCGGACCCATCAAGGGCACGGCGACGACCCCCGCGGGTCTCACCGCGAAGGACCGCGCCGAGAACGTCATGATCACGGACCTCGTGCGCAACGACCTGCAGCGCGTGTGCGAGCCGGGGGCGGTCGAGGTCACGGACCTCCTCGCCGTCGAGGAGCACCCCGGTCTCGCCCACCTCGTCAGCCGCGTCGGGGGCCGGGTGCTTGACGACGTGCTCGTCGCACCCGACCGCTGGGCCCGTGTGCTCGACGCGACGTTCCCGCCGGCGTCGGTCTCCGGCGCGCCCAAGTCGTCGGCTCTGCGGATCATCGCCGCGCTCGAGACGGCCCCGCGCGGCCCGTACTGCGGGGCGGTCGGCTGGGTCGACGGCGACGAGGCAGTCCTCGCCGTCGGGATCCGGACGTTCTGGTGGGCGGACGGCGTGCTGCGGTTCGGCACGGGCGCGGGCATCACGTGGGGGAGCGACCCTGCGCGCGAGTGGGAGGAGACCGAGCTCAAGGCGCGCCGCCTGGTCGGGCTCGCCTCCGGCACACTGGACCCATGACGCCGTCGCTGCCGACCCCGGGATCCCCGTCCGCACCGTCCGAGAACCTCGTCGTGTGGGCTGGCGGCCGCCTCGTCGGGCCGGGCGACGCCAGCCTCAGCGCCGTCGACCACGGGATCACGGTCGGGGACGGCGTGTTCGAGACGTGCGCCGTCTTCGACGACCAGGCGTTCGCGCTCACGCGCCACCTGCGCCGCCTCGGCCGGTCCGCGGCGGGCCTCGGCCTGGAGGCGCCGGACGAGGCCCTCGTGCGCGACGGCGTCGCGCAGGTCCTCGCGCAGGCGCGCACCCGCGCCGACGCCGGTGCCGGGGAGGTCGGTCGCCTGCGCATCACGCTCACCGCGGGGATCGGTCCGCTCGGGTCGGGACGCACCCCCGGCGCGCAGACCGTCGTCGTCGCGGCCGGTCCCGCAACGATCGTGGCTCGTGGTCGCGCGGTGCGCTCGCCCTGGACGCGCAACGAGCGCTCCGCCGTCGCCGGGCTCAAGACGACGTCGTACGCGGAGAACGTCGTCGCGCTCGCCGACGCCGTGGCGAAGGGCGGCGACGAGGCGCTCCTCGCCAACACCACGGGCGAGCTCTGCGAGGGGACCGGCGCGAACGTGTTCGTCGAGCGCGACGACGAGCTGGTCACCCCGCTCCTGTCGTCGGGCTGCCTCGCCGGGATCACCCGCGAGCTGCTGCTGGAGTGGGCAGCCGAGGACGGGCTCCCCGTACGCGAGGCCCGCCCGGGCGAGCTGCCGTTCGGTGTGCTCGACGAGGTGACGGCCGGGCGTGCGGGGCTCCTGCTCACCGGCTCGGTCCGCAACGTGCAGCCCGTGACCTGGCTCGACGGCGTCGAGATCCAGGCAGGGACGGTGTCTCTCGCCGCGCGCGAGCTCTTCGAGCGGCGCCGACGGGAGCGGCTGGACCCGTGACGTCAAGGACGCCGGCGCACGCCCGGTACGGTTTTCGCATCCGGTCCGGTTCAGGCTAGTATCGTCGACGCACCGGGCGATTGGCGCAGTGGTAGCGCGCTTCGTTCACACCGAAGAGGTCACTGGTTCGAACCCAGTATCGCCCACCGGTCGACAGCACCGGCAGAGGCCGTCTCCGCAGCGCGGAGGCGGCCTTTGCTGTGTCACCCGCCGGGCGACGTCCCCGCGTCACGCGTGCCCGCGCCGGTCATCGGTGCCAAGGTGTCTGCCATGACGTCGGAGCGCACCGCGACCGAGGGGGCCGCGCCCGACGCCGCGCCCGAGCGGGGGGACACCGCGGCGCCGGAGTACCGGGACGTCGTCGTCCGGGTCGACGCCGGCGATCTGCGCGCCATCGTCGTGCTCGTCGGTATCGTCCTCCTGGGCCTGCTCCTGTCCGCGGTCGCGGACCGCACCTCGATCGGGATCGCGCTCGACGCCCGCGAGGTCGCGGGTCACGTGCCGTCCCGCATCCTGCTCGTGCTCGCCCTCGTCGCGCAGTCCGTCGTCCTGGTCAGCGCCGTCGTGACCCCGGTCGTCCTCGCGGTCAGGCGCCGGCTGCGGCTGCTCCTCACCGGTGCGCTGGCCATCGTCGCGGCCCTCGTGGCCTTCTCCCTCGTCCACGGTGCCGTGCTGTCCCGGCACGCTGCCCCCGACGTCGGCACCCCGTACCCCGAGCTGGGCGACCTCGGGCCGGGGCTGGGGTCGGTCGCCGGGCTCGCGGCGGTGCTCGCCGCGCTGCGCCCGGCGCGGAGCTGGGCCAGGGCCTGGTGGTCTCTCGTCGGCCTGCTCGTCGTCCTCGACGCGGTGCTGCGGCCGTCGGGCCCGCTCGACGCGGTCCTCGCCGTCGGTGTCGGCGGGCTCGTCGGCCTGCTCGTCACCGTCGTGGTCGGTCGCACCCGCCGCGAGCTGACCGCCGACGGTGTCCGCGTCGCGCTGGCGGCGGGCGGGCTCGACGTCACCGACGTCCACGTCCCCAGCCCGGCCGGTCCGCAGGGCACCTTTGAGGCTCGGACCGCCGGCGGGCGCGTGCGGGTCACGGTGATGGACCGCAGGACCTGGCAGCGCGAGCGCGTCGGCCTCGCGTACAAGCGGCTGCGGCTGCGGACGGGCGTCGACGAGGAGGGCTCGGCGTCCCCGACGCGCGCCGTCGCGCTCGAGGCGCTGCTGCGCCTGCTCGCCGCGGCCCACGGCGCGCACGTGCCGGCGGTGCGCGCCGTCGTGCGCGCACGCGAGGGGGAGGCGCTGCTGGCCTGCGACCTGGTCGACGGTCGACCGCTGGACGACGTCGACCCGGCGGGGCTGACCGACGACGTGCTCCGCGCGGCGTGGGGCGAGGTCGCGCGCCTGCGCGACGCCCGGGTCGCGCACCGCGAGCTCACGCTGCGCCACCTCCTGCTCGCCCCGGACGGCGTGGTGTGGGTGACCGACCTCGAGCACGGCGAGCCCGGCGCGCCGGACGCGGTGCTCGCCGGGGACGTCGCCGAGCTGCTCGCCGCCACGAGCGCGGTCGTCGGCCCCGGGCGCGCCGTCGCCGCCGCGCAGGCCGTCCTCGGTCCCGCGGCGCTCGCACCGGCGGTGGGACGGCTCGTGCCCGCCGCGCTCACCGCGGCGACCCGTGCCCTGCTCAAGGACAGCGGGACCACGCTGGAGTCCGTGGCGACCGAGACGTGCCGCGTGACCGGGGTGGACAAGCCGGTCTACGAGAAGATCGAGCGGTTCAGGCCGAGGACCCTCGTCGCCGGGGCCATGCTGGTCGTGGCCGTGTACTTCCTCGCCCCCCAGCTCGCCGACCTCCCCAGCCTGGTCGACGCCGTCCGGGACGTGGACCCCGTCTGGCTCGCCCCCGTCCTGCTCGCCTCCGCCGCCACGTACCTGGGTGCCGCGCTCGGCCTGGCCGGGGGGACGCCCGGGCGGGTGCCCGTCGGGCAGGCCTCCGCGGTCGCGCTCGCGTCGTCCTTCGTCGCGACGTTCGCCCCGCCGGGTGTCGGGCAGGTCGGCCTCAACGTGCGGTACCTGCAGCGACGAGGCTTCGCGACCCCGGTCGCGGTGTCCGCGTCCGCCGCCAAGGAGGCGGCCGTGCTGTGCGCGCACCTCACCCTCCTCGTGACCTTCGCGCTGTGGGCGGGCAGCACGGACGCGCTCACCCGCGAGCTCGACAGCCTCCCGTCGGGCCGGACGCTGGCGCTCGTCGGCGCGGGCGTCGTCGTGGTCGTCGGCGTCGTGCTCGTCCTGCCTGCCGTGCGCCGGCTCGTCCGCAGGACCGTCGTTCCGGCCGCCCGGTCCGCCGTCACCGCGATGCACGGCGTCGTGTCGAGCCCGTCCAAGATGGTGGCGCTCTTGGGCGGCGTCGTCCTCCTCCCGCTCGGCTACGCCGTCTGCCTGTTCTTCTCGGTGCGGGCGTTCGGCGGGGACACGACGTTCGTGGCAGTCGCCCTCGTCTCCCTCACCGCGGGCACCGTGGCCACCGCGGCCCCGGTGCCGGGAGGAGTCGGCGCGGTGGAGGCCGTCCTCGTCGCGTCGTTGACCGGGGTCGGGCTGGACGGTACGACGGCGCTCGCGGCGGTCGTGCTGTACCGCCTGGCGACCTTCTGGCTCCCCATCGCCCCGGGTGCGCTCGCGTTCCGGTCGCTCACGCGCCGCGAGATCCTCTAGCCCCACGTGCTCGGGAGCCGCGTCCTCGGGTCGCGCGATCCGTCCCGTCGCGGTCAACTTGACGGGTCCGGACGAGACGGGAGGGCGCGGCCATGGGAATCGTCACGCGAGGGTTCGGCGGTCGTCGTGCCGATCCGGGCGCGCAGGTCCCGCCCGGTCAGTTCGTCACCGACGACTTTCCGGTGCTCTCGGCCGGTCCGACACCGAACGTCGACGAGGCGCGGTGGCAGCTGGAGCTCCGCACCGAGACCGGCGAGGAGCACCGGTGGTCGTGGAGCGACCTCATGGCGCTGCCCGCGCAGGACGTCACGACGGACATCCACTGCGTCACGCACTGGACGAAGCTCGGCACGACGTGGCGCGGCGTCTCGCTGGACACGCTGTTCGAGGACGTGGAGACCAGCGCCGACTTCGTCATGGCCCACTCCTACGGCGACTACACGACGAACCTCCCGCTGCAGGACCTGCTCGACGGCCAGGCATGGGTCGCGTTCGAGTTCGAGGGCGAGCCGCTCGACCCGGTCCACGGCGGCCCGGCCCGCCTGCTGGTGCCGCACCTGTACTTCTGGAAGAGCGCCAAGTGGTTGCGCGGCCTGGAGATGCTCGCCGAGGAAGACCTCGGGTTCTGGGAGATCAACGGGTACCACGCCTACGGCGACCCGTGGCTCGAGCAGCGGTACGCATGACCGCATGGCACGTCGCGACGGTCGTGGACGCGCACGCGCTGACGCCGACGGCGCGCGCGATCACCCTCGCCGCCCCCGGTTTCGCGGCGCCGTCCCCCGGGCAGCACGTCGACGTGCGCCTGACGGCCGCGGACGGTTACCAGGCGACGCGGTCGTACTCCCTCGCCGCCACGGGCCGGGCGGAGCGGGTCGACCTCGTCGTCGACCGGGTCCCGGACGGCGAGGTCTCGCCGTACCTGGTCGACGACGTCCGGCCGGGGGACCGGGTCGAGGTCCGCGGGCCGCTCGGCGGGTTCTTCGTCTGGGACGAGTCCGACCCGGCGCCGGTGCTGCTGGTCGCGGGCGGGTCCGGGGTCGTCCCGCTGCTCGCCATGGTGCGGGCGCGTCGCGACTCCGGCTCGGTCGCGCCGTTCCTGCTCGTGTGCTCCGTGCGGACGCCGGAGGCCGCCATCGGTCGTGACGAGCTCGACCGGGCCGTCGCGGGCGTCGAGGTGCGCTGGGCGTTCACGCGCACGGCCCCACCGGCGTGGCCGAGGAGCACCGTGCGCCTGGCGGTGGACGACCTCGTCGCGCCCGGGTTCGGGCCCGGTGATGCGCCGACCGTCTTCGTGTGCGGCCCGACGGCGTTCGTCGAGTCCGCCGCGACCCTGCTCACCGGCCTCGGGCACGCGCCCGCCCGGGTCCGGACCGAACGTTTCGGAGGTGGCTGATGGGTGAGCCCGAGCGGACCCCTCGACGCGGCGACGGCACCGGGCACGCCGATGCCCCGCTCGACGGCTCCGCCGTCGCCGGTGCGCTCGGCGCGGTCTACGCCGCCGACGTCACCCTCGCGCTGCTCCGCTGCGCGTCGTGCGGGCACACGGGTGTCCTCGCGCGCGCCGTCGTGCACCTCAGCGCCATGGGCGGCGTGGTCCGGTGCCCGGGCTGCGACGCCGTGCTCCTCGTCGTCGTGGAACGACCCGACGGCACGCTCGTGAACGCGCGCGGCGCGGCGTGGGTGCGCTCGCCGTCGTGACCGGAGGTCAGGCCGGGACGCTCGTCGAGCGGACGACGAGCTCCGGCTGGAAGACGACGTGCTCGTGCACCGCTCCGCCCTCGGCGTCCCGGGCCAGCAGGATGTCGGCCGCGCGGTACCCGATCTCGTGCGTCGGTTGACGGACGGACGTCAGCGGGGTGGCGAGCTCGGCGGCGATCTCGATGTCGTCGTACCCGACGATCGCGATCGTGCCGAGGAGCTCTGGTCGCCGTCGCCGGATCTCCCGCTGCACCCCGATGGCGACGAGGTCGTTGACGCAGAAGATCGCGCGCGGCACCTGGCCGGCGTCGAGCAGCGCGGCGAACGCCGCTGCGCCGCCGGCCGCGTCGAGGCTCGCGAGGGTGATCTCCCGCAGGACGCGTGAGGGCGCGAGCCTGTGTCGTTCGACGGCGTCGCGCACGCCGGCGGATCGGTCCCTGCACTGACGGATGCTGTGGGCGCCGTTGAGCACGACGATCTCGTCGTGGCCCAGGCCGAGCAGGTGCTCACCGGCTGCGCGTCCGCCCGCGAGGTCGTCGACCGCGACCGAGGAGAGCGCGGACACGGGTGAGGTCGCGTCGAGCAGGACGACGTTCATGCCTCGTGCGGAGAGCGTCAGCAACGCGGAGACGTCGTCCCCTGACGGGACGACCAGGAGTCCGGACACGCCCTGTTCCTCGAAGAGCCGCAGGTAGCGCGACTCCCGTTCGCGGTCGTCGTCCGAGCTGGCGAGCATGAGTGTGTGCCCGGAGCGTTCCAGCCGGTCCTCGATGCCCCTCGCGACCTCGGTGAAGAACGGGTTGCGGATGTCGAGGACGATCGCGCCGACGGTGGTGATCGAGCCGGCACGCAGCTGGCGCGCCGACGCGTTCGGCACGAACGCCAGCTGCTGGATCGCGTCCTGCACGCGTTCGCGGGTCCGCTCCGCGACGCGCTCGGGACGGTTGAGCACGTTGCTGACCGTCCCGACCGACACGCCGGCGAGCCGTGCGACGTCGCCGATCGAGCTGCGTCGGGTCGAGGTGGTGGTCCGGAGCACGTCGTCCTCTCGGTCGCTCGTCGGGGTGGTGCAGGGTGAGGCGTGATCGCCGGTGGACCCAGAGGCAGCATAACGGCGGCGAGCGCTCGGAGCCGGGCGGCGCGCACGGGCTCCGGGTCTCGATGTATCGATTCAGGGTCAAGGTCTCTCAGGTCCGCGTTTCGGTGCCGGCGAACTTGTGAACCGATTCAATCCCGTCTACCTTGTCATCGTCGGCGACACGAGGACGCGCCGTCGACCCGTGGCAGGCTGACAGGAGAGAAGCATGACGAGAGCAGAGGGCGGCGTCGCCCGGACCGAGGCGGCGCGGAGCGCGCTGCGCGCGCAGACCATCGAGCTCCCGTCGTGGGCGTTCGGGAACTCGGGCACCCGCTTCAAGGTGTTCGGGTCGCGCGGCACGCCGCGCGACCCGTTCGAGAAGATCGCCGACGCGGCACAGGTGAATGCCTTCACCGGCATCGCGCCGCGAGTGTCCCTGCACATCCCGTGGGACCTCGTCGACGACTACGAGGCCCTCGCCCGCCACGCGGCCGACCACGGCGTGAGCATCGGCATGATCAACTCGAACCTCTTCCAGGACGACGACTACAAGCTCGGGTCGCTCACGCACCCCGACGCCGTCGTGCGCAAGAAGGCCGTCGACCACCACCTGCAGTGCGTCGACGTCATGCGGGCCACGGGCTCGAAGGAGCTCAAGCTCTGGCTGCCCGACGGCACCAACTACCCGGGCCAGGACTCGATCCGCGCGCGTCAGGACCGCCTCGCCGAGTCGCTCGCCGAGATCTACGCGGCCCTCGATGACGACCACCAGCTCGTGCTCGAGTACAAGTTCTTCGAGCCCGCGTTCTACTCGATGGACATCCCGGACTGGGGCACGTCGCTCCTGCACTGCCTCGCGCTCGGCGACCGCGCCAAGGTCGTGCTCGACACGGGCCACCACGCGCCCGGCACCAACATCGAGTTCATCGTCGCGCAGCTCGTGCGCCAGGGCCGCCTCGGCGCGTTCGACTTCAACTCGCGGTTCTACGCCGACGACGACCTCATGGCCGGCGCCGCCGACCCGTTCCAGCTCTTCCGGATCATGCACGAGATCGTGCAGGCCGACGTGCTGCGCCCCGACTCGGGCGTCAACTTCATGCTCGACCAGTGCCACAACGTCGAGGCCAAGATCCCCGGGCAGATCCGCTCGGTCATGAACGTGCAGGAGGCCACCGCCAAGGCGCTGCTGGTCGACGCGGCCGCGCTCGACGCGGCCCAGCGCGCGGGCGACGTGCTCGGCGCGAACGGCGTCCTCATGGACGCGTACAACACCGACGTGCGGCCGCTGCTCGCGGACCTGCGCGTCGAGCAGGGTCTCGACCCGAACCCGATGCAGGCCTACGCCGCCTCGGGCTACGCCGCGAAGATCGAGGCCGAGCGCGTCGGTGGCGCGCAGGCCGGATGGGGAGCATGAGCATGACCACCACGAGCGAGACCACCCGTCCCACGGCCGCGGACGCCGTCGCCGACCTCGTCGCCCGGTCGAACCGGCTCGGCGCCGACCCGCGCGTCACGAACTACGCGGGCGGCAACACGTCCGCCAAGGGCGCCGCGACCGACCCCGTCACGGGCGAGCCCGTCGAGCTGCTGTGGGTCAAGGGCTCCGGCGGCGACCTCGGCACCCTGACCGAGAAGAACCTCGCGGCCCTGCGCCTCGACCGGCTGCGCGCCCTCGTCGGCGTCTACCCGGGCGTCGAGCGCGAGGACGAGATGGTCGCGGCGTTCGACTACTGCCTGCACGGCAAGGGCGGCGCCGCCCCGAGCATCGACACCGCGATGCACGGCCTCGTCGACGCCGCGCACGTCGACCACCTGCACCCCGACGCGGGCATCGCGGTCGCGACCGCGGCGGACGGCGAGTCGCTCACGCGCGAGATCTACGGCGACGACGTCGTGTGGGTCCCGTGGCGCCGTCCGGGCTTCCAGCTCGGCCTCGACATCGCGGCGATCAAGGCCGAGAACCCGCAGGCGATCGGCTGCATCCTGGGCGGCCACGGCATCACCGCGTGGGGCGCGACGAGCGACGAGGCCGAGCAGCGCTCGCTGTCGATCATCCGCCGTGCCGAGGAGTTCGTCGCGGCGCGCACCGAGGCGCTCGCCGCCGAGGGTCGGCACCCGTTCGGCGCGGTGCGCCCCGGGTTCGAGGCGCTGCCCGAGGGCGAGCGGCGCGCCAAGGCCGCGGCGCTCGCGCCCGTGATCCGCGGCCTCGCGTCCACCGACGCGCCGCAGGTCGGCCACTTCACCGACAGCGACGTCGTCCTCGACTTCGTCGCCCGCACCGAGCTGGGCCGGCTCGCGGCGCTCGGGACGAGCTGCCCCGACCACTTCCTGCGCACCAAGGTCAGCCCGCTCGTCGTCGACCTCCCGGCCGACGCGGGCGTCGAGGAGACCGTCGAGCGCCTCACCGCGCTGCACGCCGAGTACCGCGAGGCGTACCAGGGCTACTACGACCGTCAGGCGACGGCCGACAGCCCCGCGATCCGCGGTGCCGACCCGGCGATCGTCCTGGTGCCGGGCGTCGGGATGTTCTCGTTCGGCCGCGACAAGCAGACCGCGCGCGTCGCCGGCGAGTTCTACGTCAACGCGATCAACGTGATGCGCGGTGCCGAGGTGATCAGCACCTACGCGCCCATCGACGAGGCCGAGAAGTTCCGCATCGAGTACTGGGCGCTCGAGGAGGCCAAGCTCCAGCGCATGCCCAGGCCGAAGGCGCTCGCGACGCGCGTCGCGCTCGTCACGGGTGCGGGCTCGGGCATCGGCCGCGCGATCGCCGAGCGGCTCGCCGCCGAGGGCGCGTGCGTCGTCGTCGCCGATCTCAACCTCGACGGCGCCCAGGAGGTCGCGGCCTCGCTCGGCGGGGACGACGTCGCGGTCGCCGTCCGCGCGGACGTGACCTCGGCGCAGGACGTCGCGGCGATGGTCGACGCCGCGGCGCTGGCGTTCGGCGGGGTCGACCTCGTGGTCAACAACGCGGGGCTGTCGATCTCCAAGCCGCTGCTCGAGACCACCGAGAAGGACTGGGACCTGCAGCACGACGTCATGGCCAAGGGGTCCTTCCTCGTGGCCCGCGAGGCCGCGCGCGCCATGATCGCGCAGCGCATGGGCGGCGACATCGTCTACATCGCGTCCAAGAACTCGCTGTTCGCCGGCCCCAACAACATCGCGTACTCCGCGACCAAGGCCGACCAGGCGCACCAGGTGCGGCTGCTCGCGGCCGAGCTCGGCGAGCACCAGATCCGCGTCAACGGCATTAACCCGGACGGTGTCGTGCGCGGCTCCGGGATCTTCGCCGGCGGCTGGGGCGCCAAGCGCGCCGCGGTATACGGCGTCGACGAGCAGGACCTCGGCGCGTACTACGCGCAGCGCACCCTGCTCAAGCGCGAGGTGCTCCCCGAGCACGTCGCCGCCGCCGTCTTCGCGCTGACCGGTCCGGACCTCGCCCAGACGACCGGCCTGCACGTGCCCGTCGACTCGGGCGTCGCAGCGGCGTTCCTGCGATGAGGCGTCGGTCCGGTGCCGTCGCGGCGGTCGACCTCGGTGCCACCAGCGGCCGCGTCATCGTCGGGCACCTCGACGGCCCGGACCTGCGCCTGCGGCACGTCGCGCGGTTCCCCAACGAGCCGGTCCGCACACGCGACGGCCTGCACTGGGACCTCCTCGGCCTGTACCGGCACGTGCTCGACGGCCTCACGGCCGCCGAGCGGGAGAACCCGGGAGAGATCGAGAGCATCGGGATCGACTCGTGGGCGGTCGACTACGGGCTGCTGCGGGACGGGCGTCTCCTCGGCCTGCCGTACCACTACCGGGACGAGCGGGCTCTGGTCGGGGTCGAGCACGTGCACGCGCGAGTGGGGCCGGCAGAGCTCTACGCTCGCAACGGGCTGCAGCACCTTCCGTTCAACACGATCTTCCAGCTCGCGACGGAGGGGACGATCCTCGACGTCGCCGACCAGATGCTCCTCGTCCCCGACCTGCTCACCTACTGGCTCACCGGTGCACGGGTGGCCGAGCGGACCAACGCCTCGACGACAGGGCTGCTCGACCCCCGCACAGGGACGTGGGACCTCGAGCTCGCACGTCGTGCCGGGATCCCCGAGCGTGTCCTACCGCCGCTGGTCGACCCGGGTACCAGCCTCGGTCGTCTCTCGCCCGAGGTCGCGACCCTCGTCGGGCGGGACGTGCCCGTCGTCGCGGTCGGCTCTCACGACACCGCCTCCGCCGTCGTCGCCGTCCCGGCCGACGACAGGGACGTCGCCTTCGTGTCCTGCGGGACGTGGGGCCTCGTCGGGCTCGAGCTCGACTCGCCCGTCGTCTCCGAACAGGCACGACTCGCCGGGTTCACCAACGAGGGCGGCGTCGACGGGCGCACCCGGTTCCTGCACAACGTCATGGGCCTGTGGCTGCTGTCCGAGTCGATCCGGACCTGGGACCGCGCCGCGACCGTCGAGCAGCGCTCGAGCACGCTGCACCAGCTCCTCGACGCGGCAGCGGCCGTCTCGACCCCCGTCACCGTCTTCGACGTCGACGACCCGCGCTTCCTCGCCCCCGGGGACATCCCCACCCGCATCGCCGAATGGTGCCGGGAGCACGACCGGCCGGTGCCGGCCACCCGGGGTGAGGTCGTCCGCAGCATCGTCGAGAGTCTCGCCCAGGCGTTCGCCGACGCCGCACACGACGCCGCACGGCTCGCCGGGCGACCGATCCACGCCATCCACGTCGTCGGTGGCGGGGCCCAGAACGCGCTGCTGTGCCAGGCGACCGCCGACCGGTCAGGTCTCCCGGTCCTCGCGGGACCCGTCGAGGCGACCGCGATCGGCAACGTGCTCGTCCAGGCACGCGCCGCCGGGATCGTCACCGGCGAGCTGGAAGACCTGCGTGCCCTCGTCCGTGCGAGCACGGTACCGACGCGCTACGTGCCGAGACCGTCCCGATGACGGGCGCGCGATCCCGCGAACCGGACAGGTTCGCGGGACCGCGCGCGTCGAGCACGACACGACCGGCGTCAGACGTCGGCGGATGCCACCGGAGCGTGGGCACGGGCGCGGACGACGAGCGCGAGCGCGACGAGGAACGCCAGCACCCCGACCGCGCCGATCGCCACGGGCAGCCCACCCAGTGCCGTGGACATCCCGGCAGCGACCAGCGGTGCGAGGAACTGCCCCAGGTAGAACGCCGAGTTCCACAACCCGGAGACCCGTCCGCGCTGCTCGAACGGCCGGCTGGCGATCACCCACACCACCAGGGTCGGGAGCAGCAGCCCGGACCCCGCCGACGCGATCACCGCTCCGGCGACGACGGCCCAGAGTCCACCCGGCGCGAGCCAGACGACCACCATGCCGACGGCCTGCAGGCCGAAGGCGGTCGGGAGCAGCCGTGACGGGGTGAGGCCCGCGACGCGGCTGAAGGTGAGCCCGCCGGCGGCCGTCGCCAGGGAGGCCCCGGCAGCCACGGCACCGATCGTGCCGGTGTCCTCCGCCGCGACCCCGGTTCCCACCACGAGGTAGCTGATCTCGACGATCAGGACGTAGAACGTCAGGCCACCGACGAGCGTGACCAGGAGGGGCACGGCGAGGTCGCGCCACGGGATGCGCGGCAGGGCAGCGGAGAGCTCGCTCGATGGGGTCGCGGCAGGTCGCTCGCGAGTCGGCTCCCACAGGAGGAGCGCCACCGGGACGGCGATCACCAGGCCTGCCGTGTAGATCCAGAACGGCGTGTGCCACCCGATCGCTCCGAGACCTCCGCCGACGGCGATGAAGACCGTCGCTGCGAGCGTCGTGGCGACCGCCTGGAGCCCGAGGTAGCGGTTCCGGAGCCGTTCGTCGGGGAAGTAGTCGACGATGAGCGCGGTCGCGACGGTCATGATCGCGGCCTCGCAGATCCCGAGGAGGAGCCGGGTGGCGAGGATGCCGTGCAGGTCGTCCATCAGCGCCGGTGCGACGCCGACGACCGCGTAGGCGACGAGCGCCCCGAGGAGCAGGCTCTTGCGTGCGAGCCGGTCGGCGATCTGCCCGGCGAAGGGGGCGAAGAGGGCGATCATCAGCGCCGGCACCGCGATGATCATCGGGACGAGCACCGCTGCGCCGGGGATCTCGGCGAAGTGCGCGGAGATCTGCGGCAGCACAGGGGTGATGAGGACCGAGCCCAGCACCGGCATACAGCTGGCCGCGAGCAGGGGGACCGCTTGTCGGGCGCCGGCGCGGCGCGCGGTCGTGGGCAGGCTTTCGGCGACGTTCGTCATGAGATCTCCTTCGATCGGGACGTACGGGTGATGCTCCGTGCACCTCCACGTCGAGGCGTACGGCACAGCGGTGTGCAGCACACGGGCGTGCTGCACACCGAGGAGGACGGACGGTGGTCAGCCTTCGAGGAGCAGGGCCGCGCCCTGCCCACCACCCCCGCAGAGCGAGACTGCTGCGAGACCCCTGGTGCGCCGGACCGCGTGCGCGGCGTGGACCACCAGGCGCGCGCCGGAGGCCCCGAGCGGGTGCCCCAGAGCGATGCCGCCGCCGTCGGCGTTGAGCCGAGGGTCTGCCGGATCGAGGTCCAGTGCTCGTGCGGACGCCGCGACCACGACCGCGAAGGCCTCGTTGATCTCGATCGTGGACAGCCGGTCCAGGGTCCACCCCTGGGTCTCGAGCGCCGCGGTGATCGCCCGTGCGGGCTGGAGGTGGAGCGAGTTGTCCGGGCCGGCCACCTCCGCGTGCGCGCGCAGGGTCGCGAGGACGGGCCACCCCTCGATCTCCGCGCGTGCCCGGGTCGTCAGGACGGTCGCCGCCGCGCCGTCGGACAACGGGGAGGCGTTGCCCGCCGTGATGGAACCGCCCGGGCAGAAGGCCGGCCGGAGCGCGGACAAGGTCTCGCCGGTCGCCTCCGGCCGCACCCCCTCGTCGTCGGCGACCGTGACCTCTCCTCGGCGCGCCGGGACGGTGACCGGCACGATCTGCGCGGTCAGGGTCCCGTCGGCCCGGGCTCGCGCGGCCTGGCGGTGGGAGCGGGCCGCGATGGCGTCCTGGACGACCCGGGAGACGGGTGCGGCGGACGTCGCACGCTCGGTCAGCTCGCCCATCGTGACGGCGTCGAAGGCATCGGTGAGGCCGTCGTGGCCCGCATGGTCGACGAGCCCGACGTCACCGTAGGCGAAGCCCTCTCGGGACCCCGGCAGGAGGTGGGGCGCCCGGCTCATCGACTCCATCCCACCGGCGACGACGACCTCGGCCTCGCCGAGCCGGATCCAGCGGGCGGCCTCGACGATCGCGGTGAGGCCGGACAGGCAGACGGTGTTCACCGTGACCGCGCGCGCGTCCCAGCCGACACCGGCACGTCGTGCTGCCTGTCGGGCAGGGTTCTGCCCGGTGCCGGCCTGGAGCACGTGCCCCATGGCCGTGGCGTCCACCACGGAGGGGTCGACCCCGGCCCGGTCGAGGGCGCCGCGGATCGCGACACCTCCGAGCTCGGTCGCCGGGACGGACGCGAGCTGCCCGCGCAGCCGACCCTGCGGGGTCCGGGCCGCGCCGACCACGACGACGTCGCGCGCTCCGGGCCTGCTCACGCGGGTGCCCCCACGACGGCGAGCGCGTGACCGCGGCCGTCGCGCAGCTCCGCCGTGGTGGAGGACCGGACCTCGTCGAGCGACACGCCAGGGGCGAGCTCGCGGAGCACGAACCTGTCCCGTTCGACGTCGAGGACCGCGCGGTCCGTGATGACACGGTCCACCACGCCCTGGCCGGTCAAGGGCAGGGAGCACTCCTCGACGAGCTTGGGGGAGCCGTCCCGGGTCACGTGGTCCATGAGGACCACGACCCGACGCGCACCGACCACGAGGTCCATCGCACCGCCCATGCCCTTGACCATCGAACCGGGGACCTGCCAGTTCGCCAGGTCGCCGCGGACCGACACCTGCAACGCCCCGAGGATGGCGACGGCGATGTGCCCGCCGCGGATCATCGCGAACGACGTCGCGGAGTCGAAGACGCTCGCTCCGGGGTTCATCGTGATGGTCTGCTTCCCGGCGTTGATCAGGTCGGGGTCCTCGTCGCCGTCGAGAGGGAACGGCCCGATCCCGAGGAGCCCGTTCTCGCTCTGCAGGGTGACGCGGACGTCGGACGGCACGTGCGCTGCCACGAGCGTCGGGATGCCGATCCCGAGGTTCACGTAGTCGCCGTCCCGGAGCTCGCTGGCGGCGCGTGCTGCCATCTGGTCGCGGGTCCAGGCCATGTCAGGAACCTCCGTGGGATGCGTGCGGGGTCGGGTCGCCGGGCTGTCGTTCGCGCACCGTGCGCTTCTCGATCGGACGGTCGTGGGTGGTCCGGACGACCGACGTGACGAACACACCGGGGGTGACGACGTCGTCCGGGTCGATGTAGCCGTCCACGGCTGGGTCGAGGTAGTGCTCGACCGAGGCCACGGTGACCGGGGCGGCTGCGGCGACGAGCGGGTTGAAGTTCCGAGCCGTGAGCCGGTACCGCAGGTTGCCGGCCGCGTCGCCCGTGTGCGCGTGGACGAGGGCCAGGTCGGCACGGATCGCGCGTTCGAGCAGGTAGGTCCGCCCGTCGATCTCCGCAGCAGGTCGGCCCTCCGCGACGGTCGTTCCCACGCCGGTCGGGGTGTAGAAGGCGGGGATGCCGGAGCCGCCCGCGCGCAGCCGCTCCGCGAGGGTGCCCTGAGGGACGAGCTCGACATCGAGCTCGTCGTCGAGAAAGCGTCGGGCGAACAGCTTGTTCTCGCCCACGTACGAGGCGAGGACCCGGCTGACCTGGTTGTTCTCCAGCAGGACGCCGAGCCCCACACCGTCGACGCCCATGTTGTTGGAGACGATCGTCAGGTCGCGCACGCCGGAGTCACGGACGGCGAGGACGAGGTCGAAGGGCACGCCGCAGAGCCCGAAGCCGCCGACCGCGATGGTCATGCCGTCGCTCAGGACGCCGGCCAGCGCCTCGTGCGCGTCGGGGGTGAGCTTGGTCATCGGACCTCCGTCGTGGGGGTGGCCGCCGGGACAGGCGTCGTGGTCGGTCGCGCGCGGCGACGGTCGCGTGCGCGGGCGCGGGGCACCACGGGCAGGGTGGCCAGGTCGCGGCCCGCCACGACCCGGTTCTCGACGGCGCCGATGCCCTCGACCTCGAGGCGAACGACGTCCCCGGGGGCCAGCGGGGGCGGGACCTGCTCGCCCGAACGGCCCCACAGCTCGCTCAGGCAGCCACCGTTGCCGCACGTACCGGAGGCGAGGACGTCGCCGGGTCGTACCCAGCTCCCGCGAGAGGCGTAGGCGATCATCTCCTCGAACGTCCACCCGGCGTTCGACAGCAGGTCGTGGCCCACGGGTCGCCCGCCGACGGAGGCGTCGAGACCGAGGGCGAGGTAGCCCTCGTCGTCGCGGTACTGCTCGAGCTCGTCACCGGTCACGATCCAGGGGCCCAGGGTCGAAGCCGAGTCCTTGCCCTTGGCGGGGCCGAGGTTCACCTGCATCTCGCGGCTCTGCAGGTCCCGGGCAGACCAGTCGTTGAAGACCGTGTACCCGAAGACGTGTTCGCGCGCCGACGCCGCGGACAGGTTGCTGCCCGCGCCGGCGACGACCACCGCCACCTCGAGCTCGAAGTCGAGGACCTCGCAGCCCGGAGGGACCTCGACGTCGTCGTGCGCGCCGACCATCGAGTGCGGGTTCGTGAAGTAGAACGTCGGGGCGTCGTACCAGGCGTCCGGTACGTCGCCGCCTCCTGACACGCTGCGGACCACGCCCTCGACGTGCTCCTCGAACGCCACGAAGTCCCGGACCGAGGGCGGCTGGACCGGCGGCAGCAACCGGACGTCGCGGAGCGCGACGGGCGATGACCACCGCACCGCCCATGCGCCGGCCTCGGCTGCGGCGGGTCGACCCGCAGCGGTGAGGTCGAGCACGGTGCTCGCGCCGCGCAGGACGTGCAGTCGCTCCTCTCCGGGATCGCCCACGACGACGGCGTCGTGCGCGTGACCGCCGAGCTCGTAGCGGGCGAACCTCATGCCGGCTCCGTCACGAGAGTCGAGATGCGACGCATGAGCCCGGGCACGTCGGCCTCGGAGGGCGGGGTCTGGTCGAGCATCCAGCGAGCCACCTGCACGGACGCCTCCACGACGGTCTGGGCGCGCGGACGCCGACGTTCGACGTAGGTGGCGAGGAGCGTCTCGTCGAGCTCGTCGGCGGCCACGAGCAGCCCGGCGAGCACCACGGCGTCCTCGAAACCCTGCGCCGCACCCTGGGCGATCGTCGGCGGGCACGAGTGCGCCGCGTCACCGACGAGGACGACGCGACCGCGGTGCCAGTCACCGGGGACGACGTGGGACTCGAAGCGCGCGTAGTTGATGAACGTGTCCGGCGTGAGGCTCTGCCGCACGTCGTCCCACGCTCCGCCGTACGACGACGCGAGGTCGCGGAAGATCTCGATCTGCTCCGCGTGGCTCAGGCCGGACCGGTCGCGCACGTCCTCGACGAGGTACGCGTACATCGTCCTCTCCCCGGTGGGGCAGTAGCCGGCGATGTAGCAGCGTCCACCGTACGTGAGGTCGGTACGCTCGACCGCTTCCGGTCGCGGGACGTGCACGCGCCAGATCCCCATGCCCGAGCTGACGGGCTCCTCGTCGATCCCGAGGGTGCGCCGGGTCCACGAGTGGATGCCGTCCGCCCCCACCACGAGGTCGTAGCGACCGCTCGACCCGTCGGCGAACGTGACGTCCACTCCGTCGTCGTCCTGGCTCAGCCCGGTCGGGACGGTCCCGTACCGGATCTTGGCGCCGACGCGTGCCGCACGGTCGAGCAGCACACGGGCGAGGACAGGGCGGGGCATCCCGAGCGTCGCCGGCAGGTCGGGGCCACCCGTGCGGACGTCCGGGATCTCGGCCACGAGCGTCGCCGCGGGGTCCGGCAGCCTGATGCCGAGCGAGTCGAAGGGGTACCCGGCGGTGCGGATCTCCTCCCACACCCCCAGCTCGCGCAGGACCCGGAGGGCGTTGCCCTGCAGCGTGATGCCGGAGCCGACGTCCGGGACGTCGGGCCTCTCCTCGACGAGGTCGACGGCGACACCCTCGCGGGCGAGCAGGATCGCGGCGGCACTGCCGGCGGCGCCACCTCCGATGATCAGGACAGAGCGTACTGCGGGCATCGTTGCCTCATCTCCAGGTCGTTCGATGGTGTGTGTCCCGACCGGCGCCAGAGCACCGCCGGGGGAGCGCTACTTCAGAGCGATGGGGTTGATCGGCGAGCCGACGGCTCCGGTGATCGGCAGGGGCGGCGCGGTGAGCAGGAACTCGTAGACGCCGTCGGACGCACAGTCCGCACCGAGCTCCTCGAGCGCCCACATCTCGCCCAGGAAGAGGCCGAGGTGCGGGATCACCACCTGGTGGAGCGGCTGGAAGGCCGCGTCGAACTCGTTGGGGCGCACCTCGAAGCCCCAGGTGTCCGTCGCCACGGCGGCCAGGTCGTGCTCGCGGATCCAGTACGCCGTCGTGAACGACAGCCCGGGTGCGGCGCCGCCGGCGTAGTCTCCCCAGCCCTCACGCCGGGCCCGACCGTACTGTCCGGTCCGGACCACGAGGAAGTCGCCGGGACCTACCTGCGACGTCGGACCCTGCGCCGCGATGGTGGCGTCGAGGTGCTCGGGCAGGATGGCGAACCCGTCGGGCAGCTCACCACCGGACGTCGCGCCCAGGTGACGCCCGACGTCGAGCAGGACGCCGCGGCCCGTGAAGTCCGACGCCACCGTCTCCATGCCGGTCACCCGGTCGCCCGCCGAGGTGACGACCTCGCTGGCCCGCCGACCGTTCCAGGCCCGGCCGTGGTCGAAGATGTGGCCGAGACCGTCCCACTGCGTCGAGCACTGGAGCGGCATGGCCACGACGTCGTCCGCGCCGCCGATCCCGTGGGGCAGGCCCTGGTCGCCCAGCTCCGCCTCGACGCCCGTGTCGAGCATGGTGTGCACGGGGTTCGTCCGCCGGCGCCATCCCTTCTGCGGGCCGTCCATGTCGAACGGCTGCGCGAGCGAGAAGGGGTGCCCGCGGCGCACGAGCGTCGCCGCGTGGCGCCGGTGCTCGTCCGTCACGAGGTTCAGGGTGCCTCGGACGTCGTCGGCGCCCCACCGACCCCAGTTGGAGCAGCGCGCCGCGGCAGCGGCGACGGCCCCGGCGGGGTCGGAGGGGTCGAGGGCGACCGTGGCCGTCGTGGGTGTGGTCACCTCGTCCGCCCTCCCAGTCGTTCGGCGACCCAGTCGGAGATCACGTCGGTCGCGACCGACCCGTTGTCGACGCTCGAGTGCGCCGTGCCGCCCGTGCGGTCCGTGAACACCACGAGCTCCCTGTCCGGGGAGGAGGTGAGCTGGTCGTACGTGCGGTAGGCGTAGTCGAGCGGGATCTGCTTGTCGTGCTGCCCGTGGGTGACGAGGAACGGCACCTCGATGCGGTCGAGGATCCCGTCGAGGTGCACGCGCTCGGCGATCTCGAAGAACTCGGCGTCGTCCTTCGCACCCCACACCCACCGGACGTGCTCCCAGTAGTGCGGGACCGGTCGCTCCCCCTCCCGGTCGCGTCGTGCCTTCTGCACCGCGCGCCAGTCGTGGTTCGCGCCCCAGGCCACGCCGAGCGCGAACCGGGGCTCGAAGGCGGCCGCGCGCGGGGCGTAGTAGCCGCCCAGCGAGACGCCCAGGATCCCGATCCGCCCGGCGTCGACGTCCTCGCGCGCGGCGAGGAACTCGAGGACCACCGATGCCCACTGCTCGGCCTCGGGCACCGCGTGCAGCCCGTGCAGGCGCAGGGCCTCGCCCGTGCCCGGCTGGTCGATGCAGAGGCTCGCGACCCCGCGGCGCGCGAGCTTCGCGGCCGGCCCCGTCCGGAACAGCATCTCCTTGGTGCTGTCCAGGCCGTTGACCTGGACGAGGATCGGGGACGCGCCCCGACGCACCGTGCCGTCAGGTTCCAGGGCCCGGGTCAGCAGACCCGAGACGACCGTCCCCTGGTACGGGATCTCGACCCGCTCGACGTTCTCGCCGGCGAGCGTGACGCCCCTGGCGAAGGTCTCGAGGAACTTCGCGTAGAGCGCGGCCCGCGGGGCGTGCCCGGCCGCCTGCATGCGCTCGCCCGTGAGGAAGTAGGTCGCCGCGCGACCCAGCTTCTCACCGGCCGACAGCAGGCGACCCTTCGCCTCGTCCTCGCCGGCGAGCTCGACCAGGGTGTCGCCCTGGCGTTCCCAGCCGGCCATGAGCTCCACGGTCCCGGCGTCCTCACCGCGCGTCGCGGCGTCGAGCAGCGGTCGGCAGATCGCGTCGATCTCACCGATCCGCGCTCCCATCTCCAGGGCGAGGTTGACGGAGAGGTTCCACACGTAGTTCCCGGGGAAGTACGCGAACATCGGCGTCAGCCCCGACCTTCGCGGGCGTACGGGTTGACGAGCTCGTCCTCGGTGCCGGGCACGACGCCCTCCTCGGTGGCCGACGGCTTGCCGGCGTCCGGCGGGAAGCACTCGGTCATGGACATGGGCATCGCCGAGTTGCGGTAGATGCTGTTGGAGCCGAGGTCGGGCGTCCACGTGTTCGCGCGCCAGTCCGGCACGTAGTTGCGGTAGCCGTGGGTGTTGAGCTCGATGCGCATCCCACCGGGCTCACGGAAGTAGAGGAACGACTGCTCGCCGATCCCGTGGATGCTCGGGCCGTACTCGATGTGGGTGCCGTTCTCCATGAGGACGTCGGCCGCCACGAGGAGCTCCTGGATCGAGTCGGTCCAGAACGCGATGTGGTTGACACGACCGCCGCGGGTCGAGGAGTCGAGCACCACGCCGAGGTCGTGGGACTTCTCGTTCGTGGTGAGGACGGAGAAGACCGTGATGTCGGCGTGCTCGATGTCCGTGTACGCCATGATGCGGAAGCCGAGGACCTCGCTGTACCAGGCGGCGAAGCCCTTGACGTCGGACGACGCGACGGTGACGTGGTCGAGGAAGCGCGGCGCCGCCGAGTGCGAGCTGCGCTTCTCCGGGCGGTCCGGGAAGATCGAGGCGAGCTCGGCCGGTGCGGCGTGCCGGGGCACGTCCCAGTACAGCTCCATGGTGTGGCCGTACGGGCCGGTGAACTGGAACGAGCGGCCGTGGCCCTGACGCTTGTCGAACCAGGTCCCCTCGATCCCCTTCGCCTGCACGCGTGCGGCGGCCTCCTCGAGCGCCTCGGCGCTCGCGGTGCGCCACGCCATGTTGGCGAGGGCCGGCTCGTCTCCGGGGGTGACGATCAGGCTGTAGGGGTAGTAGTCGCCCCAGCAGCGCAGGTAGGTGGTCCCGTCCTCGTCACGGCTCACGGCGCGCAGGCCGAAGTTCTTCTCGAAGAAGGCGACGGAGCCCTCGACGTCGGGGGAGGTGATCTCCAGGTGGGCCAGGTGGGCCAGCGTGTTCGTCATCGAACGTCCTCTCGGTTCGGTCGGCACCGGTCCGCGCGGCGCTCCTGCGCACCTGAGGAGTTGCGCTGCGCCGCGCGGCCTGTGACAACTCTGCGACCGGTCCATTCATCAGGGAAGCCGATGTTGCCTATGCACCCCATCAGTGGAACTGATGGGGTGGTCGTCGTGCCGGCCGGTTCACGGCGTCGCCGGCCCGACGGTGGACGCCAGGCGGTCGGCGATCGACCGCACGCCGCCGTGGGCCGTCATGCCGCCGTCCACGACGATCTCGGCGCCGCTGATGAACGACGCCCGGTCGCTCACGAGGAACGAGACCAGCCCGGCGACCTCGTCGACCGTCCCGGTCCGGCCCAGCGGCGTCTCGGCCACGTTCGCCGCCCGGAAGGTGTCCGGGGCTGACGCCGTCATCGGGGTCTCGATGTAGCCGGGATGGACGCAGTTGACCCGGATGCCGAGCGGGCCCAGCTCCAGGCAGGCGACCTTCGTCAGGCCGCGCAGGGCCCACTTGCTCATCGTGTAGGCGACGGGGACGTGCCCGGTCAGGGCGGCGACCGAACCGACGTTGACGATCGAGGACCCCGGCCGCATGAGCGAGGTGCAGTGCTGGATCGCCAGCAACGGGCCGACGACGTTCACCGCGTGGACGTGCTCGACCTCGGCGACGGAGACTTCCCGGAGCCTCGCGCGCCGGGTGACTCCGGCGTTGTTCACGAGCCCGTCGACACGACCGAGACGCTCCTCCACGTCGGTGGTCAGCGCGGCCCACCCGTCCGGGTCGGTGACGTCCAGGCGCCGGTACTCGGCGTCGCCGAGGTCCTCACCCGGTGCGTCGTCGAGGTCGACGGCGAGCACGTGGGCACCGGCACGGGCCAGCTCCCGGGCCTCGGCGGCGCCCTGGCCCCGCCCGGCCCCTGTCACGAGGACGATCTTGTCCCGCAGCCCGTCCAGCAGGTCCGTCGCGCCGTCGCGTGTCGTCATGCCCTGACGATTCGCCGTCGGGCGACATGACGGCAAGGCATGATGTGCGTATGTCGCCCATCAGCCGCGTCGATGCGGCCGGACCCGGACAACCGGGTCGCTCACCCCGCGTCTCCAACCTCGCGAACCTCGATCTCAACCTCCTGGTCTCGCTCGACGCCCTGCTGCAGCACCGAAGCGTGACGAAGGCGGCGAGCCAGCTCGGTCTGAGCCAGCCGGCCCTCTCCGCGTCGCTCGCCCGGCTCCGTCGCCATTTCGACGACCCGTTGCTCAGCCGCCGGGGGAACGACTACTTCCTCACCCCGCTCGCGCTCCAGCTGCGCGAACGCACCCGCACGGTGCTCGCCGGGGTGGAGCGGGTCTTCGCCGCCGAGCCGGTGTTCGACCCGATGACCTCGACGCGTGAGGTCACCGTCGTGGCCAGCGACTACAGCGTCGCCGTCCTCGGTGCGCCCGTCGCCGCGCTCCTCGCCGCAGAGGCCCCGGGGATGCGGCTGCGCTTCGCGGCCAACACGCCGAGCATCATCGACGACGCGATGCACTCGCTGCTCGGCTCCGACCTGATCCTGCTGCCGCACGGCTTCATCACGGACATCCCGCACGCCGACCTCCTCGAGGACCGCTGGGTGTGCGTCGTGGCGGAGTCCAACACCGACGTGGGTGACGAGCTCACCGAGGAGCAGCTGCGCGCCCTGCCCTGGGTGATGACGTTCCACAGCCCCACGGCGTCGACGCCCGCGGCGCGTCGCCTGCGGATGGCCGGGGTGGAGCCCCGGGTGGAGGTCGTCACCGAGCACTTCCTCACGGTCCCGGCGCTCGTGCGGGGCAGCGGCCGGCTCGCGCTGCTCCAGGAACGGCTCGCCGGTGCCCTCCCGGCTGACGCTGGGGTGCGAGAGGTCGGGCTGCCGGTCGACCTCGGGTCCCTCGTCGAGGCGATGTGGTGGCACCCGGTCAACGACCACGACCCGGAGCACGAGTACCTCCGCGGGATCGTGCAGCGTGCGGCGGCCGGCCTGGACCGACCCACCGCCGGTTGAAGCGGACGCTGCCTACCCGCCGCGTGCTCCGCTACCCGAGGTCGATCTCCGCGAGGTCGCGCTCGATCTGGGCACGGGAGTCGAGCAGGAGGGGGAGCAGCGTCCCGGGGAGCCGTTCGAGGAACCGGTCCGCGCGGGTCGAGATCGTCACGGCGCCGACCGCCGCCCCCCACCGGTCGTGGATCACCGTGCCGACCGCTGCGACGCCTCGTTCGGTCTCCTCGACGTTGACCGCGAACCCGTTCGCCCGCACGCCGCCGAGATCGGCGAGGAGCCGCGCGAGATCGGTCGGGGAGAGCGCGGCCGGCCGGGCCGTCCCGTAGAGCGCGCGGACCTCGTCGTCGGAGAGCTCGGCGAGGAGCGCCTTGCCCCCCGACGCCTCGTGCGCCGCCATCACGACACCGTCGCGGTCGTGCGTGGCGTCCACCGTGCGGGCTCGGACGGTGCCGAGGAAGCGGACGTTGCGGGCCACGCGGATCATGAGGTTCGCGGACTCCCGGCTGCGTCGGGAGAGGACCTCCAGGTGCGGCTGGCACAGTCGCCGGAAGTCCTTCGTCCAGGCGAGGCGTGCCGGTCCCGCGTCCATCGAGGGCCCGGGCAGGTACGCGTGCGACTCGTCCTGCACCGCGAAGCCGCGGAACAGGAGAGTCTGGAGCAGGCGGTGGGCGCTGGAGCGCGAGACACCGAGGTGCTGGGCGGCGTCGGCGACCCGCAGGCTCCCGTAGTCCCTCAGCATCTGCACCAGGCGCAGACCGCGGTCGAGCGACTCGACGGCGCTCGCAGGGCGTTCGGGGAGCGGGGGATGGGTCCTGGTGTTCCTCACAGCGGAACATCCTCGCGCACCCGCGCCGGTCGCGTCTAGGTTCCCGGGCATGGCTCACGACGCAGTGATCCCGACAGGGACGACAGCAGGCACGACAGTGGTCGTCGGGGGTGGGATCGGAGGTCTGGCGACCGCACTCGCGTTGCGGCGCAGCGACCGCCCGGTGACCCTCGTCGAACAGGCCCCGGAGTTCGGCGAGATCGGCGCCGGCCTGCAGCTCGGGCCGAACGCCACCCGCATCCTCGACTCCTGGGGGCTGCTCGACGCCGTCCGAGCGGTGGGGGTCGAGCCGTCGCGTCTCGTCCTGCGGGACGCGATGACGGGCGCGGACCTGGCGACGCTCGACCTGGGCGAGCGGTTCCAGGAGCGCTACGGCGCACCGTACGTCGTCGTCCACCGCACCGACCTGCACGCCGTCCTGCTCGAGGCGTGCCGCGAGGCCGGGGTCGAGCTCGTCACCGGTACCACGATCGCCGGGGTCTCCCAGGACGACCGCGGGACGGTCGCCCGCGCCGTCGACGGCCGGACGTTCGCGGGCGACGTCACGTTCGGGGCGGACGGGCTGCGGTCCGTGCTGCGGGACGACGTCGTGGGCGACGAGGTCGTCGCCTCCGGCTTCGTCGCGTACCGCGGCACGGTCCCCGTCGAGGAGGTCCCGCACGAGAGCGGTCTCGACGACGTCGTGTGCTGGGTCGCACCGGACGCGCACGTGGTGCAGTACCGGCTCCGCGGCGGCAGCGTCCTCAACGTGGTGGCCACGTTCCGATCTCCTGGCTTCGACCGGGGCGAGTCCGAGTACGGGACGCCCGACGAGCTCGAGGCCGTCTTCGCGGCGTGCCATCCCCGGGTCCGAGAGGCCGTGGCGCACGTCGGGCGTCAGCGGCGCTGGCCCCTGTTCGACCGCGAGCCCGCCGAGCGCTGGGGCGCTGGGCGTGTCGTCCTCGTCGGGGACGCTGCGCACCCGATGCTCCAGTACCTGGCCCAGGGATGCTGCCAGGCCCTGGAGGACGCGCGGACGCTCGAGCTCCTGCTGGCGGAGCAGGACCCGGCGAGCACCGACTGGCCCACGGTCGTGGAGGGGTTCACCGAGGCCCGCGTGCCCCGAACCACGCAGGTGCAGCGGCGTGCCCGGCTGTTCGGCGAGGTCTGCCACGTCGGCGGGACCGCACGGCTCCTGCGCAACGCGCTGCTGGAGCGGGCCGGTGACCTCACCGAGTACACCGACTGGCTCTACGCGCACTCCCTCGCCGGCACCCTTGTCGCCGCACCCGCCCTCTCGCCCGCCTGAGCGACCGAACCCTCGGAGACCATCATGAGACTTGCAGTGCTGGACGGCCGGATCCCGGTCGTCCTCGTCGGAGACCGTGCCGTCGACGTCAGCGCCGTCGTCGGGACGACGAGCGGAGCCGCCGGTCCGTGGGGAGGCTGGCTCGAGGCAGGACACGGCCTGCCCGACCTGCGGGGACTGGACCTCTCCGTGCTGCCGTCGTCCGCCCTCGACGGCTCGCGGCTGTCAGCGCCGCTGGCCCGCCCGCGCAAGATCGTGGCCGCGCCCGTGAACTATCTCGACCATCAGGTCGAGATGTCGGAGCAGAAGTCGATCGCCGACTACGGGGTCTTCCTCAAGGCGGGGACGTCGGTCGTCGGACCGGGCGCGACGGTCGAGCTGCCCTACGCGGACAAGCGCACCGACCAGGAGGGCGAGCTCGCGCTCGTGATCGGGCGCACGGCCCGCCACGTCGTGACCGAGGACGCGCTGGAGCACGTGTTCGCCTACACCTGCGGGCTCGACATCAGTCTGCGGTCGACGGAGGACCGGTCGACCCGGAAGTCCTTCGACACGTTCACCCCATTGGGGCCCTGGCTCGTGACGGCCGACGAGGTGCCGGACCCGGACGACCTGGAGCTGCGCTGCTGGGTCGCCGGTGAGCTCCGTCAGCGCACGAGCACGGCCGAGCTGCTCTTCTCCGTCGCCGAGCTGATCGCCTACGCGTCGTCCGTCATGACGCTCGAACCGGGCGACGTGGTCCTGACCGGGACGCCCGCGGGTGTGGGTCCCTTGCAGCACGGAGACCGGGTCCGGCTCGAGATCGGCTCGATCGGGGTGCTCGAGGTCGGGGTGTCGGGCGCGACCGCGGTGCCGTACGCGGCGCGGCCGCAGGGCCGCGCGGGAGCCCACGGTGCGGCTGTCCGGTCCGGGGGGCGGCTGTGAGCGCCCAGGACCAGGCCGCGCGGCTCGCCCGGCCCGGCGACCCTGGCCAGCCCGAGCCCAGCCCCGAGCTCGACCGTCTGTACGCCGACTTCGAGCGCAACAGCATGGCGCCCCTGTGGACGCAGACGAACGACCTCATGCCGCTGCACCCGACACCGTCCGCGGTGCCGTTCGTGTGGCGATGGTCCGAGCTCCTCGACATCGCCCGGCGCGCGGGCGACCTCGTGCCGGTGGGGCGCGGTGGCGAGCGGCGGGCTATCGGGCTGGCGAACCCGGGGCTCGCACCGACGGCCTACGCCACGCCCACGCTGTGGTGCGCGATCCAGTGGCTCGGACCGTTCGAGACCGCTCCCGAGCACCGGCACGCACAGAACGCGTTCCGGTTCGTCGTCGAGGGCGAGGGGGTGTGGACGGTCGTCAACGGCGACCCGGTCCGCATGAGCCGCGGGGACCTGCTCCTGACGCCCGGATGGAACTTCCACGGCCACCACAACGACACCGACGGGCCGATGGCGTGGATCGACGGCCTCGACGTGCCGTTCGCGCACGACCTCGACCTCGGGTTCTTCGAGTTCGGTTCCGAGCGCGTGACCGACGAGGCGTCACCTCGGATCTCCCGGTCCGAGCGGCTGTGGGCGCACCCTGGTCTCACGCCGCTGTCGTCGCAGGAGTCGCAGGTCGCGACGCCGATCGGCGCGTACCGCTGGGAGCACACGGACGCCGCGCTCCGGGAGCAGCTCGCCCTCGAGGACGAGGGGCATCCCGCGACGGTCGAGCAGGGTCACGCCGCCGTCAAGTACACGAACCCCACCAACGGTGGGGACGTGCTGCCGACGATGCGGTGCGAGTTCCACCGGCTCCGCGCCGGCGCGTCCACCCCCACCCGACGTGAGGTCGGCTCGTCGGTGTGGCAGGTGTTCGAGGGGACCGGGACGGTCGTCATGGACGGTGTCCGACGTGACCTCGTCAAGGGTGACCTGTTCGTCCTTCCCTCGTGGACCGCGTGGTCTCTCGAGGCCGTCGACGAGTTCGACCTCTTCCGCTTCTCGGACGCTCCGATCGTCGAGCGGCTCCAGTTCCAGCGGACGTACCTGCCGGACCAGGACCGACTGCTGCCGGGAAGTCGGGGGTGAGCGGTGCCCGCACGCGACGACCGGGTGACGGATCCCGGGATCAGGGCTGATCTCCTGCTGGCCCGCCGCGGTACCGCGTTCTTCTCCCGCAAGCTCGGCGAGCTGTCCGAGGCAGAGCTGTCGGCGCCGTCCGCGGTGCCGGGCTGGTCCCGACGGCACGTGGTGGCGCAGGTCGGGTACCGAGCCCGTGCGCTGGCCCAGCTTCTCGAGGTCGTCCGGACAGGTCGGCAGCTGCCCGACGAGGAGGTCGTCGCCGCCCCGTCGGCGCGGGTCGCCTACGGTGCGACACTTCCGTCGGCCGCGCTCCGGAACCTGCACGCGCACGCGGCGGTGCACCTGAGCGTCGAGTGGCGAGACCTCCAGCCCGAGCGCTGGAGTGTCGTCGGGACGGTCGACGGAGCGAGGACAGAGGTCGCCGAGACGCCGGCGCTACGTGCCCGGGAGGTCTGGGGCGCGGCCCTCGACCTCGGCAACGGAGCGAGGGTGGACGACCTCCCGCCAGAGATCGCGCGGTCCTGGCGGCCCGCTCGGGGCTGAGTCGTCAGCGGGGCGGGGCCGTGCTCGCCCGGACGACGAGCGAGGGCTCGAGCACGACCGAACGATGGTGGTGCTCGACCTCTCGACCCGCCTCCTCGAGCACCAGCTCGGCGCCCAGCCGCCCCATCTCCTCGCCGGGCTGTGCGACCGTGGTGATAGGGATGGGGCTGTCCCAGGCGGCCTGGTTGTTGTCGTAGCCGACCACCCCGACGTCGACGCCCGCCTCGACGCCTGACGTCGAGAAGGCGTGGAGGATCCCGGCGGCGAGAAGGTCCGTGGCTGCCACGATCCCGTCGACCCGACCGGACCGTACGTCGTCGACCAGCGCCCCGCCGACCTCCCAGCCGTCGGCGCGGTTCACGCCCGCGGGACTGATCGTCCGCACGTGCTCGACCCCGCGCTCGCGCACCACCTGCTCGAACCCCTGGGCGCGGTGACGCACCGGCTCCAGGGCCTCGGGGCCCCCGACGAACACGAGCCGACGCCGTCCTGTGTCGGCGAGGTGCGCGGTGGCGAGCCTGCCACCCTGCTGGTTGTCGACCGAGACGCTGCAGGACCGGGAGGCGGGCACGGCGAGGTTGAGCATCACGGTCGGCGCCGTCCGGGGGGCCTCGCCGGCGACGGCAGCGTAGTGCTCCTCGTCGTTGAGGGCGAGGAGGACACCGGCGACGCGGGCCTGCCCGAAGGTCCGCAGGTACCGGGCCTCACGCTCGAGCCGGGTGTCGCTGTTCGCGATCATGAGGGTGTGGTCCGCGGCCTCCGCCGCGGCCTCGGCCCCCCGTGCGACGTCGACGAAGAGCGAGTTGCTCAGGTCCGGCAGGACGATGCCGATGGTGCGGCTCGATCCCGCAGCGAGAGAGCGGGCGACGCCGTCCGGCACGTAGTCGAGCATCGACATCGCACGGACGACCTTGTCGGCCGTCGCCGCAGCGACCCTGCTCGGATGGTTGAGCACGTTCGAGACCGTGCCGAGCGAGACCCCCGCGAGAGTCGCGACGTCGCCGATCGACGGGCGCGTCCGTCGTCTTCCCGTGCTGGTCACCGTTGTCTCCCTGATCCGTTCCTGCTGCCGCAGCATAGCGGTTCTTGATCCGCTTCATTCGCCGCCTGAATAACCGCACGTCGCGGCGTTTGCGCCAGCAGCGGCCTGGAATATGGCCGATCGAGCGGCTTGCTCGGACTGACGGCTGCACTCTAACGTCTCTGGTTGAAGCGCTTCAACGAGGAGCGACTACTTCGAGGAGGAAGTGATGAACTCTCTGACGCAGCGTCGCGCGACGCTGGCGGTGGCCTCTGTGGCCGCCCTCGCGCTCACCCTGACGGCCTGCTCGTCGGGCGACGACGACGGCGCCCAGGGCGGTGGCTCGAGCGGCTCGTTCGACTACCTCTCGCTCGCCGAGAACACTGCGGTCAAGGACACCCTCACCGCACTGAGCGAGGACCAGTGCGCGGCACCCGAGGAGTCGGCGAAGCTCACGGTGACGACCCAGCCGCAGGCGAGCTTCGATCAGCAGCTCCAGCTGCAGGCGGGCCAGGGCGCACTGCCTACCCTGTTCGCGACCGGCAACTCGCCGCAGGTCATCAAGGACATCCACGGGTCGGACCAGCTCGTCGACATCAGCGCCGAGCTCGACGCCCTCGGGAAGTCCGACGCGATCATCCCGGCGGCACGCTCGACGATCGAGGCGTTGTACGACGGCGAGGTGTACGTCCTCCCGGTCGAGTTCAACGTCGAGGGCATCTGGTACAACAAGGCAGTCTTCGACGAGAACGGGATCAGCGTCCCGACGACGTGGGACGAGCTCGTCGTCGCGTCGGAGCAGCTCGCGGACGCGGGGGTCACGCCGCTGTCCGCAGCGGGCAAGGACGGCTGGCCTCTCACGCGCCTGATCGGCAACTACATCTACCGCTCCCTCGGCCCCGACGCGATGCAGAAGGTCGCCGACGGCGAGGCGAAGCTGACCGACCCGGAGTACGTCGAGGCCGCTGCCGAGGTCGCGGAGCTCGGCAAGGCGGGCGGGTTCGGACCGTCCGTGGGGTCGATCGACTACACGACGGCGATGAACGAGTTCCTCGGCGGCAAGGCAGGCATGTTCTACATGGGCAGCTGGGCCCTCGCGAACTTCAACGACCCGGCCCAGAACAAGCTCGGCGCCGACGGCATCGGATTCGTCCCGTTCCCGAACGTCGACGGCGGCGCCGGCGACTCGACGCAGCTCGCCGCCAACATCGGTGTCCCGCTCGCCATGTCGAAGGACGCCTTCGACGACGGTGCGAAGGAGTGGCTGGGCTGCATCGGTGACAACTTCGGCACCCAGTCGCTCGAGGCGCAGGGCGTCATCTCCGGCTTCGCGGCGGACGAGTCGGTCGAGACCGAGCCCCTCACGGGAACGGTCCAGGACCAGATCGCGTCCGCAGACACGACCGTCCTGTGGTTCGAGGCACTGTTCGACCCGAAGGCGACGACCACCGCGACGTCCAACGCGCAGCTCCTCGTCACCGGTGAGATGAGCCCCGAGGACTACATGGCGGCCGTGCAGGCCGACCTCGGCTGACCCGGCTCCGGCCGACCTGACACATCGCGGAGGGCCCCGGCACGTCAGCGGGGCCCTCCGCAGCACCGAAGAGAGAGAACCCATGCGACACGTACTCGGCGACCGGCGTGCCATCGCGCTGCTGCTCGGTCCCGCGCTCCTGATCTACACCGCGGTCATGCTCGTCCCGGTGGTGTGGTCCCTCGGCTACACCTTCTTCGAGGGGAACGCGATCACCGGATTCGAGCCGGTGGGCCTGGACAACTTCTCCCAGCTCTTCACCGACCCCAGCGTCCGGGACGCGCTCTGGTTCACCGTGCGGTTCGCTCTGGTCCTCACGGTGGTCCAGGTCGTGACCGGGTACCTGCTCTCGCTGTTCTACGTCTTCATCCTGCGGAGGGCGTCGGGGATCGTCCGGACCCTCGTCTTCTTCCCGGTCGTCCTGCCGACGGTCGCGGTCGCGCTGCTCTTCCAGCAGCTGTTCGAGTCCGCCCCGCGGACCGGGCCGGTCAACGCGCTGCTCGACGCGGTCGGCATCGGCGGCGTCGACTGGTTCGCCTCCGGGTCCACGGCGTTCTGGGTGATCATCGCGATGGAGACCTGGCGCTCGATGGGCTTCTACGCGGTTCTGCTCTACGCCGGACTGGTCGACATCCCCGAGGAGACGCTCGAGTCCGCGCGCCTCGACGGCGCGTCCGGACCGAGGCTGGTGCGTCACATCGTGCTGCCGCTGTCGTTGCCGGTGCTCCTGTCGTCCGTGATCTTCTCGATCAACGGCACGCTCAAGGTCTTCGACTCCGTGCTCGCGCTGACGAACGGCGGGCCCGGCAACCAGACCACCCCGCTGACGCTGTACATGTACCAGACGTCCTTCGGCTACGGCGAGTACGGGTTCGGCAGCTCCATCGCGCTGCTCCTCACCATGCTCTGCCTCGTGGTGACCCTCTTCATCTTCCGCTCGAGCCGCCGCGACCTGACGAAGGCCTGATTCACATGTCCCAGACACTCACCCCTGCTCCGGCTCCCACCGCGTCGGTCACGCGGCCGCCGGTCCGACGCCGCCGGTCCCCGCGTCGCGTCTGGCACTCCGTCTGGACGATCGCCGTCACGGCCGTCGTCCTGATCATCGTCGTGTACCCGCTGGTCTGGCTCGTCCTCGGCTCCCTCAAGACGCAGCCCGAGTTCTTCGACAACCCGACCTTCGCTCTCCCGGAGAACTGGGGGAATCTCGACAACTACGTCGCGGCGATCACCGAGGGGAACCTCGGCACGTACGCCCGCAACAGCGTGCTCGCCGTGTTCCCGTCCCTGGCCCTGACGATCCTCTTCGGGGTCGCTGCCGGCTTCGCGCTCGAGATCATGGTCTGGAAGGGCCGCTCGTCCGTGCTGGTGCTCTTCCTCGCCGGCATCATGGTCCCGGGCCAGATGATCCTGCTTCCCCTGTTCACGATGTACTTCAAGATCGGCCTCACCGGATCGCTGTGGCCGCTCATCATCACCTACACGGCGATCGGCCTGCCGTTGACCGTGTTCATGATGGCGACGTTCTTCCGCGGGGTGCCGCGAGAGATCTTCGAGGCCGCCACTCTCGACGGCGCCAACGTCCTCCGCATGTTCTTCTCCGTGGGCCTGCCCCTCGTGCGCAACGCGATCTTCACCGTCGCGCTGGTCCAGTTCTTCTTCATCTGGAACGACCTGCTGATCGCGCTGACCTTCACCAACCGTGACGACCTGCGCACGATCCAGGTCGGTCTCCTCAACTTCCGCGGCCAGTTCGGCCAGGTCGACTACGGGCCGACGTTCGCCGCGATCTGCCTGAACGTCTTCGGCACCCTGGCGATCTACCTCTTCCTCAACCAGCGGGTGATGAAGGGTCTGACGGCGGGCTCGGTGAAGGGATGACGCCCGAGATCGTCGACCTGCGCGCCGAGCACCGCTCCGACGCCACCGGGATCGACGAGCGCAGTCCGCGTCTCAGCTGGCGCGTCGCCGGGTGCGGGAGCGGCGTGGAGCAGGTGACGTACCAGATCGAGGTCCGGCGAGACAGGGAGGACGTCGTCCAGCTCGACGCAGCGCACCGGCTGACCTCGCTCGTCCCGTGGCCCGCCGCGCCGCTGCGCAGCCGCGAGCGCGCGCACGTACGGGTGCGGTCCGAACTCAGCGACGGCACGCGCACGGAGTGGTCGGCACCGCTCACCGTCGAGGCGGGGCTCGACCCGCAGGACTGGGCGGAGGACTTCGTGTCACCCTCCCTCTCCGCCGTGGCGGACGGTCCGCGTCCCGCCCACCTGCTGCGCGGACGCTTCTCCGTGCCCCCCACGGCCACCCGGGTCCGGGCCTACGTCACGGCCCACGGGGTCGTCGACCTCGAGATCGACGGGCGCCGCGCCTCTGACGTCGAGCTGGCCCCTGGCTGGAGCAGCTACGAGCACCGGCTCCGCTACCAGACGGTCGACATGGACACTCTGGTCGGGGCCGGAGGCGAGCACGTCGTCGGGCTGTGGCTCGGTGACGGGTGGTACCGCGGTCGCCTGGGTTTCAACGGCGGACTGTGGGACGTCTACGGCTCGCACGTGGCGGCACTGGTGCAGGTCGAGGCGCTGCTGCCCGACGGCACGGTCGAGCGGCTGCCACTGACGTGGCGGACCACCCCGGCGCCCGTGACGGCGACCGGGCTCTACGAGGGGGAGACGCACGACGCACGGACCGAGCGCACGGGATGGAGCGCACCAGGTTTCGACGACCGTGGGTGGGAGAGTGTCGAGCGCATCCCGCGGCAGGACTTCTCGCACGTGCTCGAGGCGCCGCCCGGACCGCCGGTCCGTGTCGTGGACGTGCTGCGACCGACGGTGGTCGAACGACGCCCGGACGGACGTGTGCGGCTCGACTTCGGCCAGAACATCGCGGGCAAGGTGCGTTTCACCGCCACGGCACGACGTGGTCACGTCCTTCGGCTGCACCACGCGGAGGTGCTCGAGGGCGGCGAGCTCGGCGTCCGTCCGCTGCGGACCGCGACATCGGTCGACACGTACGTCTTCGCTGGCGGCGGCGAGGAGACCTGGACCCCGAGGTTCACCCTGCACGGTTTCCGCTACGTGGAGATCGACGGCTGGCCGGAAGGTGAAGACGCGACGACCGTGGAGGCGCTCGTCGTCCACTCCGACATGCGCCGGACGGGGTGGTTCGAGTCGTCGAACGCCCTGCTCGACCGCTTCCACGAGAACGTCGTGTGGAGCATGCGAGGAAACTTCGTCGACCTCCCGACGGACTGCCCGCAGCGCGACGAGCGCCTCGGGTGGACGGGAGACATCCAGGCGTTCGCCCCGGCCGCGGCGTTCCTCCACGACAGCACCGGGGTCCTGCTGAGCTGGCTGCACGACCTCGCGGCGGAGCAGCGAGCCCAGGGCACGGTGCGCAACTTCCATCCGTGGCTCGAGTGCGGATTTCCCGGGGACCCGTCCGCGGCGTGGGGCGACGCCGCCGTGATCGTCCCCTGGACGCTGTACGAGAGGACCGGCGACGTGAGGATCTTGCACGACCACGTCGAGAGCATGAGTGCCTGGGTCGACCAGGTCGACGCGCTGACCGGCGGCACCGGCCTGTGGGACCAGGGTTTCCAGCTGGGCGACTGGCTGGACCCGGCCGCACCACCGGAGGCGCCGGGCGACTCGGCGACGGACCCGTACCTCGTGGCGACGGCCTACCACGCGCGGTCGGCAGACCTCGTGGCCAGGACGTACGAGATCCTCGGCGACACGCAGCGTGCCACGGGGTACGCGGGTGTGGCGGCGCGCGCCCGGAGCGCGTTCCGACGGACCTACGTGTCACCGTCGGGCCGGGTCGTGAGCGACACGGTGACCGCCTTGTCGGTCGCGGTCTGCTTCGACCTCCTCGATGCCGACCAGCTCGGGCCGGCAGGAGACCGGCTCGTCGAGAAGGTCCGGGAGGGACACCACCGCATCACGACAGGCTTCGTCGGGACGCCGCTCGTGTGCGACGCCCTCGTCCGGACCGGGCACGCCGACACGGCGTACCACCTGCTCCTGCAGACCGACTGCCCGTCGTGGCTCTACCCGGTGACGATGGGCGCCACCACCGTGTGGGAGCGCTGGGACAGCATGCTGCCCGACGGCTCGGTCAACCCCGGGGAGATGACGTCGTTCAACCACTACGCGCTGGGCGCCGTCGTCGACTTCGTGCACCGGGTCGTCGCCGGGCTGGCACCCGCAGCGCCCGGGTACGAGGAGGTGCTCTTCGCTCCCGTCCCCGGCGGCGGCCTGACGCACGCGGCGGCGTCGCACCTGTCGCCGCACGGCGTCGTCCGGTCGGCATGGCGTCGTGAGGACGGGCGCTTCCTGCTCACCGTGGAGGTGCCACCGGGCGCCCGCGGGCAGGTCCGGATGCCGGACGGGTCGGCGCCCGTCCACGTCGGGCCGGGAGTCACCGAGCTCGAGTGCCCGGTGCGCTCGGCTGCGCACGACCCGTCGGCGCCGCGACGCTGGAACATCCATGACCCGCAGGAGCGTGCACTGATGATCGAAGCGGGAGCGGCCTGAGATGACGACGTCGCACGGTGTGCCCTGCCCATTCAGCCCTTCGCACGGGGCGGACCTCGAGACCACCGCGTCGTTCCTCGTCGGTGCTGCCATGGCCAGCACACGGCCGGGAGCGGACCGCCCTGCCCTCGTGCTGTCCGACGGCCCGAGCGGGCTCGCGATGAATCTGCCCGATTTTTCCGGCAAGGTCCCCGCGACGAGCTTCCCGGCGCCCGTCGCTCTCGCCTCGTCGTGGGACACCGCCCTCCTCCAGGAGGTCGGCAGCGCGATCGGTGCGGAGGCACGAGCGGCTGGTGCGCACGTGCTGCTGGGACCTTCCGTCAACATCAGGCGGTCTCCGCTCGGCGGACGGAACTTCGAGTACTACGCCGAGGACCCGTACGTCGCAGGGCGTCTCGGCGCCGCGTTCGTGCGCGGCGTGCAGTCCCGGGGCGTCGGCGCGTGCGTCAAGCACTTCGCCGTGAACAGCCAGGAGACGGATCGCATGCGCGTCAGCGCAGAGGTCGGCGAGAGGGCGCTGCGCGAGATCTACCTGCCGGCGTTCGAGCACGTCGTGACGGCCGCCGCCCCTGCGATGGTCATGGCGTCCTACAACCGTGTGAACGGTGTCCACGCCGCACAGCACCCGTGGCTCTTGACCCAGGTCCTGCGTGAGGAGTGGGGGTTCGACGGGGCAGTCGTGTCCGACTGGGGCGCGGTCGACGACACCGTCGACGCCGTGGCGGCGGGACTCGACCTGCAGATGCCGGGGCCGGCACCGTCGGCGCACCGGAGCATCGTCTCCGCCGTGACGGAGGGTCGCCTCGACCGCACCACGGTCGACCGTGCGGCAGAACGTCTGGGTCGGGTCGCACGTCGGTGGGGGGCACAGGACGCGACGGGAGGCGTCGAACCGGACCGGGCGGCCCACGAGGCGCTCGCCCGCCGCGCCGCGGCGGAGTCGTTCGTCCTGCTCCGCAACGAGGACGACACGCTCCCGCTGGGGTGCGGCGGCCGCCTGCTCGTCGTCGGCGAGCTCGCGGCGTCCCTGCGCAGGGAGGGCGGTGGCAGTGCCGAGGTCTCCGCCGGGAGCACCGGCGACGACCTGCTCGACGCCCTGCGTCACGGGTGGAGCGGCACGCTCGGCTACGAGCCGGGCTACCTCCTCGACCCCACGGCTGACCTGGCGGACCGCGTCGCGGCACGCGACGCCGCAGTGCGTGCCTCAGCGATCGCCGACGCCGTGGTCATCGTCGTCGGGGCCCCAGCAGGATCCGACACGGAGGGCCACGACCGGTCGACGATCGACCTGCCGGCCGACCACGACGCGCTCGTGGAGGCCGTGGCGGCGACGGGGAAGCCGGTGACGGTCGTGCTGAACTCGGGTGGGGTCCTCACCCTCCCGTGGCGCGGACGGGTGGGGGCGATCCTCCATGCCTGGCTACCGGGTTGTGCAGGCGGTGGGGCGCTCGCCGACGTGCTGCTCGGCGTGGTGAGTCCCTCCGGCAGGCTCACCGAGACGATCCCGCTCTCTGTCGAGGACACTCCCACGTGGCCCGGCTTTCCCGCGACCGACCATCGGGCGCTGCACGCCGAGGGCCTGCTCGTCGGCTACCGCTGGTACGACCGTCGCGGCTCCGACGTCGCCTATCCCTTCGGGCACGGGCTCGGCTACACGACCTTCGAGCACAGCGACCTGGTCGTCGTCGACGACAGCGACGGCGACCAGCTGGCGCTGCGCTTCACGCTCACCAACACCGGCGGTCGTGACGGCGTGGAGACGTGGCAGCTGTACGCGGCGACACCGGACCCCTCGGCGGGCGAGGCGCTGCGACGCCTGGTCGCCTTCGGCAAGGTGCGTCTCGCTCCCGGCGAGTCGCGCGACGTCGCCGTCGCGCTCGACCGGAGGAGTCTCGCGCACTGGGACGAGGGTGCGGGCTGCTGGCACGTCCGTGCCGGTCAGCACGTCATCGAGCTCGGTGCGTCGTCACGGGACCTGCGTGCACGGGTCGTCGTCGAACGCACGGGGGAGCCGGCCCTGGTCACGCTCACCGCCGCCTCGACGTTGCGCGAGTGGATGCAGCACCCAAGCCTCGGCGCAGAGCTGCTCGCGGCCGTCGAGGAGACCGACCGGGCCGACGTCACGCGTGGGCTCCTCACCAACCCGACCGTCCTCACCATGATCGGCGACATGCCGATCCACCGCCTGTTCGGCGATCCCACCAACGCGCTCAGCGCCACCCTGATCGGCCAGGTCCTGCGTCGCGAGGTCGTCGACGAGGGTTGACCGGGCGCGGCGGACCGTCGGAGCGCGACGGTCCTCGTCCCCGTGGCGGGGCGGTACCCCCGTGGGTAGCGTGGACGGTGCGGGGCGGACCCGCTCCGCAACCCCACGCGAAGGAGCAGTCATGTCTGAGCAGTCGGGCAGCGGTGGGTTCGGCGGCCTCGGCGACCTCGCCGGCAAGGCGAAGGAGCTGGCGACCGACGAGCGGATCGACCAGGTGGCGGGCGCGATCAAGGGCGTCGCACCGGACTCCGTCGACAAGCAGGTCGACGCGCTGGCCGAGAAGGCCAAGCAGGCCAACGACCAGTAGCGCGACCGGACGACGCACCGCGGACGGCGGGCCGGGTATCCGGTTCGTCCCTCGGGCGCGGGTCGGTACGATCAAGGGGCGCCGTCGACGACGGCGCCCCTCCGTGCGCTCGGCGTCCCTCGCCGGTGCCCGGGGGACTGATCGTCAGGGCGCCGCGTGGCCCCTGACCGCCTGCGAGGAGCAGCACGTGTCGGACGTCGTCCAGCCACCAGTCACCACCGCCCCCGACACCGGGACCGTCACGGTGGAGACGGCGACGACGGGCACCGAGCTGTTCGCCGGACGTCGCGAGGTCGTCGTCGTGCGCGTGAACGGTGTGCTCAAGGACCTCGACACCGCGCTCGCTCCCGGTGACGCGGTCGAGGCCGTCACGATCGACTCTCCCGACGGGCTCGCCGTGCTCCGTCACTCCGCGGCCCACGTGCTCGCGCAGGCCGTGCAGCAGGTCAACCCCGACGCGAAGCTCGGCATCGGACCGCCCATCACCGACGGCTTCTACTACGACTTCGACGTCGAGACGCCGTTCACACCCGAGGACCTCAAGGCCCTCGACAAGGCGATGGTGCGCATCATCAAGGAAGGGCAGACGTTCCGCCGCCGGGTCGTGACCGAGGACGAGGCCCGTGCCGAGCTCGCGAACGAGCCGTACAAGCTCGAGCTCATCGGTCTCAAGGGAGGCGGCAATGCCGACGAGGCCGCGGGTGAGGGCGTGTCCGTCGAGGTGGGCGCCGGCGAGCTGACGATCTACGACAACGTCCGCGGCGCAGGGCGCGAGAGCGAGACCGTGGTCTGGAAGGACCTGTGCCGCGGCCCGCACCTGCCCTCGACGCGGCTCATCGGCAACGGTGTCCAGCTCATGCGCTCCGCCGCCGCCTACTGGCGCGGCTCGGAGAAGAACCCGCAGCTGCAGCGCGTCTACGGCACGGCCTGGCCGACCAAGGACGAGCTCAAGGCGCACCTCGAGCGGCTCGCCGAGGCCGAGCGTCGCGACCACCGTCGGCTCGGCAGCGAGATGGACCTCTTCTCCTTCCCCGACGAGATCGGCTCCGGCCTCGCCGTGTTCCACCCGAAGGGCGGCATCATCCGCTCCGAGATGGAGGAGTACTCGCGCAAGCGGCACGTGGAGGCGGGCTACTCGTTCGTCAACAGCCCGCACATCACCAAGGCGAAGCTCTTCCAGACCTCCGGCCACCTCGACTGGTACTCCGAGGGCATGTACCCCCCCATGCACCTCGACGAGGAGGTGGACGACGACGGCAACGTCAAGCGCGCCGGGCAGGACTACTACCTCAAGCCCATGAACTGCCCGATGCACAACCTCATCTTCGACGCGCGCGGGCGTTCGTACCGCGAGCTGCCGCTGCGGCTGTTCGAGTTCGGGACCGTGTACCGGTACGAGAAGTCGGGCGTCGTGCACGGGCTGACCCGTGCCCGTGGTTTCACGCAGGACGACGCGCACATCTACTGCACGCGCGAGCAGATGCGGGACGAGCTGACCTCGTTGCTGACGTTCGTGCTCGACCTCCTGAAGGACTACGGGCTCGACGACTTCTACCTCGAGCTCTCGACGCGCGACCCCGAGAAGTCCGTCGGGGACGACGCGACGTGGGAGGAGGCGACCCGCACGCTCGAGGAGGTCGCCACGGCGTCGGGACTCGACCTCGTGCCGGACCCGGGCGGCGCCGCGTTCTACGGGCCGAAGATCTCGGTCCAGGCGAAGGACGCGATCGGTCGCACCTGGCAGATGTCGACGATCCAGCTCGACTTCAACCTGCCCGAGAAGTTCGAGCTCGAGTACACCGCCTCCGACGGCTCGCGCCAGCGCCCGGTGATGATCCACCGCGCGCTGTTCGGCTCGATCGAGCGGTTCTTCGCCGTGCTGCTCGAGCACTACGCCGGCGCGTTCCCGGCGTGGCTCGCGCCGGTGCAGGTCGTCGCGGTCCCCGTCGCGGAGCCGTTCAACGACTACCTGGCCGACGTCGTCGCGCAGCTGCGCGCGCAGGGCATCCGCGCCGAGGTCGACTACTCCGACGACAGGTTCGGCAAGAAGATCCGCACCGCGAGCACGCAGAAGGTGCCGTTCACGCTCATCGCGGGCGGCGAGGACGTCGAGGCAGGTGCCGTGTCGTTCCGCTACCGCGACGGCCGCCAGGACAACGGCGTGCCGGTCGCCGAGGCGATCGATCGCATCGTGACGGCCGTGCGCGACCGCGTGCAGGTCTGACGCCGCGTGGGGGACGACACGACCGTGGGGGACGGCACGGCAGGTGAACCTGGTCCGACGGTAGAGCCGCCGGGGGACCACCCGCGCTTCGACGACGGGCTGGACCGGCTCTGGACGCCGCACCGGATGGTGTACATCGGCGGGCAGGACAAGCCCGCCGACGACACGACGGGACAGTGTCCCTTCTGCCGCATCCCGTCGACGACCGACGAGGACGGGCTGATCGTCGCGCGCGGCGAGGTCGCGTACGTCGTGCTCAACCTGTACCCGTACAACCCCGGGCACCTCATGGTCGTGCCGTACCGCCACGTCTCGGACTACACCGACCTCACCGAGGCGGAGACGGTCGAGGTCGCGCACCTCACGCAGACCGCGATGCGGGTGGTCCGCGCGGTGTCCGCACCGGACGGCTTCAACCTGGGCATGAACCAGGGCGCGGTCGCCGGTGCGGGCATCGCCGCGCACCTGCACCAGCACGTCGTGCCGCGGTGGGCGGGGGACGCGAACTTTCTCCCGATCGTCGCGCAGACCAAGGCGGTGCCCGAGCTCCTCGCGGACACGCGCGCCAAGCTCGCCGCCGCCTGGCCGGAGCCGGGACCTGGACCGGAGGACCACGCCTGATGTTCGGTCGGCTGCGCGCGCTCACGACGCGCCTGTTCACCCCCCTCGCCGCGCTCCTGCTGCGTCTCGGCGTGAGCCCGGACGCCGTGACCGTCGTCGGGACCCTCGGCGTCGTCGCCGGCGCCCTGTGGCTCTTCCCGACCGGCCACCTGTTCGCCGGGACCATGGTCGTCATGGTGTTCGCGTTCTCCGACGTGCTCGACGGCGTCATGGCGCGCCGCGCCGGCCGGTCCGGGCCCTGGGGCGCGTTCCTCGACTCGACCCTCGACCGCCTCGCGGACGCCGCGATCTTCGTCGGGCTCACGCTGTGGTTCGTGCGGGCCGACGACGCGCGGCTCACCGCCGACCTCGCGGCCTGGGGGACCGGGGTGGCCCTCGCCTGCCTCGCGCTGGGCGCCGTCGTGCCGTACGCGCGGGCCCGCGCCGAGAGCGTCGGGATGACCGCCCAGGTCGGCATCGCGGAGCGCGCGGACCGGCTCGTCGCCGCTCTCGTCGCGGCCGGCCTGGTGGGCCTGGGGCTCCCGGTCGCCGTGCTCGTGGTCGTCCTCGGGCTGCTCGCGCTCGCGAGCGCCGTCACGATCGTCCAGCGCGTCGCGACGGTGCGCACGCAGTCGATCGCGCTCGCGCACGGACAGACCGACGAGACGGAAGGTGCACGCTGAGGATGGGGCTCGACACCGGCAAGGCCTTCACGTTCGCCTGGCGCAACGCGCGCAAGGTCCCCGACCCGCTGCTGCGTGGTCTGTTCACCGTCGTCGCGGACGTCACCTGGGTGCTGCACGGCGGCGGGGTGCGTCAGCTCGAGAAGAACCTCGCGCGCGTGCAGCCCGGACTGGCTCCGCGGGAGCTGCGTCGGCTGTCCCGCACCGCCCTGCGGTCGTACATGCGGTACTACCGGGAGGCGTTCACGCTGCCGGCCTGGACACCGGAGCAGGTGGCCGCCCGCGTCCGGGTCGTCGGCGAGCAGAACCTGCGCGAGCACCTGGACGGCGACCGCAGCCCGGTGCTCGCGCTGTCCCACCAGGGGAACTGGGACCTTGCCGGCGCCTACGCCACGCGGCACCTTGCACCGGTGCTCACGGTCGCGGAACGGCTGGAGCCCGAGGAGCTGTTCCAGGAGTTCCTCGCGTTCCGGAACTCGATCGGCCTCGAGATCCTCGCCCTCGGCGACGGGGACGTGTTCCGCGACCTCGTGCGGGGCGCGAGCCGTCCCGGGAAGATCATCCCGCTCCTCGCGGACCGTGACCTGACCTCGCGAGGCATCGAGGTCGAGCTCTTCGGGGAGCGGGCGCGCGTCGCCGCCGGTCCGGCCGCGCTGGCGGTCAGCACGGGCACCCCGCTCGTCCCCGCGGGCGTCTACTACGAACGGCTGCGCGGTGCGCGTCGTCGTGCGGCAGGCAGCCCGTGGGGCCTGGTCATCCGCTTCTTCCCCCGCGTCGAGGTCCCCGCCGACGTCCCGCGGTCCCAGCGCGTGGCTGTCGCGACCCAGGGCTGGGTCGACGCGCTGAGCATCGCGATCCGCGAGCGTCCCGAGGACTGGCACATGCTGCAGAAGGTGTTCGTCGACGACCTCGACCCCGAGCGGTACGCCCGCACGCGCGCCGTCGCCGGCGAGTCGGACCTGGAGCGGACCGCATGAGCCTGCGCGTCGGCATCGTCTGCCCCTACTCGTTCGACGCGCCGGGCGGCGTGCAGTTCCACGTGCGGGACCTCGCGGAGGCGCTCATCGCGCAAGGTCACGAGGTCTCGGTGCTCGCCCCGGCGGACGACGACACCCCGGTGCCCGACTACCTGACGCCCGTGGGCGGCTCCATCCCGGTGCGCTACAACGGGTCCGTCGCCCGCGTGACGTTCGGTCCCCGGTCGGTCGGTCGGGTGCGGCGCTGGCTCGACGCCGGCCGGTTCGACGTCCTGCACCTGCACGAGCCCGTCAACCCGTCGCTGTCCATGAGCGCGCTGTGGATCGCGCAGGGACCCATCGTCGGGACGTTCCACACCTCGCTCGTCCGCTCGCGCGCGCTGCAGGTGGCCTACCCGCTCGTGCGCCAGGGCCTGGAGAAGATCGACGCGCGCATCGCGGTGTCGGAGGACGCGCGGCGCACGCTCGTCGACCACCTCGGGGGCGACGCCGTCGTGATCCCCAACGGCGTCTACGTCGACACGTTCGCCACCGCGACGCCCGACCCCGCCTGGACGGGCACGTCCGACGCACCGACCATCGCGTTCCTCGGGCGGCTCGACGAGCCCCGCAAGGGCCTGCCCGTGCTGACCGACGCGATCCCGCGGATCCTCGCGCACGTGCCTGGCGCGCGCTTCCTCGTCGCCGGCCGTGGGGACGCCGGAAGGGACGAGGCGATCGCGTCGCTCGGAGCGTCCGCGTCGTCGGTCGAGTTCCTCGGCGGGATCAGCGACGAGGAGAAGGCGAGCCTGCTCGCCTCCGTCGACCTGTACATCGCGCCGCAGACGGGAGGCGAGAGCTTCGGCATCGTGCTCGTCGAGGCGATGAGCGCGGGCGCCTGCGTCGTCGCGAGCGACCTCGGCGCCTTCCGTCGCGTGCTCGACGACGGTGCCGCGGGGGCGCTGTTCGACGTCGGAGACGGCGCGGCGCTGGCCGCGACCGTGCTCGACGTGCTCGGGGACCCGGAGCGCCGCGACACCTACCGTGGACGGGCCAGCGCGTTCGTCCGCCGGTTCGACTGGTCGACCGTGACCGCGGAGATCCTGGCCGTCTACGAGACGGTCCTTGCCGCGTCCGAAGCGGTGATCCCGGTCCACGAGGACCCGCGTTCGCGGCGGGGTGGTCGTCTCCTCGGGCGTGTACGGGTCGAGCCCGACCTGCTCGACGAGACGGAGGCGCGCTCGTGACGTGGTCCGAGACGACGGTTCTCGTCGTCGCCGTCCTGCTGCTCGTCGGCTGGGTCCTGTGGGTCTCCGCGTCGCGGCTCGACCGGCTCCACCGCAAGGTCATGGCGTCACGGCTCGCACTGGACGCCCAGCTGGTGCGCCGCGCGTCGGCGGTCGTCGACCTCGCCGCGTCGGGCGAGCTCGACCCGGCGAGCTCCGTGCTGCTCGCCGAGGCCGCGCACGCGGTGCTCGACGACGAGGTCGACTCCCGTCGCCTCGAGCTCGGCGTGCCCGGGCTGGAGCCGGTGGACGGGGAGGGGCGTCCACCGCGGCTCCTGCTCGGAGGCATGGCCCCGTCGCGAGCGCTCGCCGAGTCCGACCTCTCGGCGACGCTGCGCTCGGCGTTCGAGGACCCCGAGGACGTGCTGGAGCTGCGTGGCGCACCGTCGGGGGACGAGCTGCTCGGCAACCTCGCCGCGGCGTGGTACCGCGCCCAGCTCGCGCGGCGCTTCCACAACGAGGCCGTCGCGCAGGCGCAGCGCGTCCGGCACAAGTGGTGGGTGCGGTTGCTCCACCTCGCCGGCCACGCGCCCATGCCGGCGACCGTCGAGCTCGACGACTCGTGGCCCCCCGGGCTGGGCCGACCGGCCGAGCTCGCGACCGGAGGCTCCTGAGGTCGGGACCGGCTGCGGACGCCCGGCCGTAAGATCGTGGCTGTGTGCGAGCATGTGCCCGCAACCGTGCGGCGGTGCGGCGTACGACCGCGCGACCGCCTCGGCCGTACGTTCCCTCGAACCGAGAGTGTGAGATACCGGTGACCAACGTGTCCGACCCGAACGTTCCTACCGCGAGCGCCCCGGGCGCCTCGACCGCCGCCGCAGGGGCCGGCTCCGTCGGCACCGCGACGGTGAAGCGCGGCATGGCAGAGATGCTCAAGGGCGGCGTCATCATGGACGTCGTCACGCCCGACCAGGCGAAGATCGCCGAGGACGCCGGTGCCGTCGCGGTCATGGCGCTCGAGCGGGTCCCCGCCGACATCCGCGCGCAGGGCGGCGTCTCCCGCATGTCGGACCCCGACATGATCGACGGCATCATCGCGGCGGTGTCGATCCCCGTCATGGCCAAGGCCCGCATCGGCCACTTCGTCGAGGCGCAGGTGCTCCAGTCCCTCGGCGTCGACTACGTCGACGAGTCGGAGGTCCTCACGCCGGCCGACTACGCGAACCACATCGACAAGTGGCAGTTCACCGTGCCCTTCGTGTGCGGGGCGACCAACCTCGGCGAGGCGCTGCGTCGCATCACCGAGGGTGCGGCCATGATCCGCTCCAAGGGTGAGGCGGGCACGGGCGACGTCTCCAACGCGACGACGCACATGCGCACCATCCGCGCCGAGATCCGTCGCCTCACGTCGCTGCCCGAGGACGAGCTGTTCGTCGCCGCCAAGGAGCTGCAGGCGCCGTACGAGCTCGTCAAGGAGGTCGCTGCGACCGGCAAGCTGCCCGTCGTCGTGTTCACCGCGGGCGGCATCGCGACGCCCGCCGACGCGGCGATGATGATGCAGCTCGGCGCGGAGGGCGTGTTCGTCGGCTCGGGCATCTTCAAGTCGGGCAACCCGGCGCAGCGTGCGGCGGCGATCGTCAAGGCGACCACGTTCTACGACGACCCGGACGTGATCGCCACGGTCTCGCGCGGCCTCGGCGAGGCCATGGTCGGCATCAACGTCGACGAGATCCCGCAGCCGCACCGCCTGGCCGAGCGCGGCTGGTGACCTCCGGTACGCCGTCGTCCCCGAGCCCCGAATGGGTGCTCGGGGACGACGGGCTGTACTTCCGCCGCGCCGCCCGGGTCCTGCTGGTGGACGCCGCCGACCGGTTGTTGCTCGTCCGTGGGCACGACGTCGACCAGCCCGAGCGGTCGTGGTGGTTCACCGTCGGGGGTGGCGTCGACGAGGGCGAGGACGAGCTCGCCGCCGCGGTGCGCGAGGTGCAGGAGGAGACGGGCCTGGTGCTCGACCCGAGCGCGCTCGCGGGACCGGTCTGGACGCGCAGCGCGATCTTCGACTTCTACCGCTGGCACTGCCGCCAGGACGAGGTGTTCTACCTCGCGCGGCTCGACGGTGACGTGGCCGAGGGTGACGCCCTGAGCAGGGACGGCTGGACCGACATCGAGCTCGACGTCGTCGACGAGCTCCGCTGGTGGTCCCTGGCGGAGCTGCGTCAGGTCGAGATCGAGGTCTTCCCGGCCGGCCTCGTGGACCTCGTCGAGCCGCTGCTCACCGGGTGGGACGGCGTGATCCGCCACCTGGGTCTCGCGCGCGAGCACTGACGCGCGGGAGCAGGTGCACGAGTCCGACCCGTAGGGACCGTCAGACGCGTCGGGACACGTACCGCCACACGATGCCGCCGACCAGGAGGCCCAGCCCGACGACGCCGCCGCCGATCGCGACGAACCACAGCAGGATCGTCCCGCCGACGGTCGCGACGAGCTCGCCGAAGCGCCACCCCTCCGTCACGACGAACGTGGACCCGCCCGGGCCCGCGCTGCTGCCGGGGCCGGCCGCGACGGCGACCGTGCACGTCCCGTCCGCCGGCGCGATGAGCTGCGCGACCGTCCGGGCGGTGTAGGTGCCCGCGCCCGAGCTGCCCGAGACCGCCGGGAACGACACCGTCGGCCCGGTGCCGCCGTCGCACGCGACCGTGACGTCGTCGACGTCGAACGGCTCGTCTCCGCCTACGGTGACCGCCCACACGGAGTACGGCTCGCCGGACGTGACCGTGACGTCCGCCGCGCCCGGCACCTCGCCCGAGCCGAGGGCAGCGGACCCGGGACGACCCGCGGTGTCCACCACACCCGTGGGGAGCGCACGCAGGAACGTCGTCACGCCCAGCACCCCCGCGACCAGCGCGACGACCCTATCGGCCCACGTATCATCACCCCTCGTGACGACCACGATCGGGGTACTGGCCCTGCAGGGAGACGTGCGCGAGCACCGCGCCGCGCTCGAGTCCGCCGGGGCTCGCACGGTCGGTGTCCGACGCCCCGAGGAGCTCGCTCAGGTCGACGGACTCGTGCTGCCGGGCGGCGAGTCGACGACCATCGACAAGCTCCTGCGGATCTTCGAGCTCGACGAGCCCCTGCGGACGCGCATCCGGGACGGGCTGCCCGTCTACGGGTCGTGCGCGGGCATGATCCTGCTGGCCGACCGCATCCTCGACGGCACGAGCGACCAGCGCACCCTCGGCGGGCTCGACGTGACCGTGCGGCGCAACGCGTTCGGCCGGCAGGTCGACTCGTTCGAGTCCGATCTCCCGTTCGAGGACGTGGGCGACGTGCACGCGGTCTTCATCCGTGCACCGTGGGTCGAGGAGGCCGGACCGCGGGTGCGCGTCCTCGCGCGCATCCCGGACGCGAGCTCCCCGGGGTTGCCGGCCTCTGCCGCCGGTAGGATCGTCGCAGTCCAGCAGGGATCGCTGCTCGCCACGTCGTTCCACCCGGAGATCTCCGGGGACACACGCGTGCACGAGCTGTTCGTCAAGATCGCGAAGGGGTAAGTACGCATGTCAGGGCACTCCAAGTGGGCAACGACCAAGCACAAGAAGGCTGCGATCGATGCCAAGCGCGGCAAGCTCTTCGCGAAGCTGATCAAGAACATCGAGGTCGCCGCGCGCACCGGCGGCGGTGACCTCGCGGGGAACCCGACGCTCTTCGACGCCGTCCAGAAGGCCAAGAAGTCGTCGGTCCCCAACGACAACATCGAGCGGGCGCTCAAGCGTGGCTCCGGCGAGGGCGCGGACGCCGTCGACTACCTGACGATCATGTACGAGGGCTACGGCCCCAACGGCATCGCCGTGCTCGTGGAGTGCCTCACCGACAACAAGAACCGCGCCGCGGCAGAGGTGCGCACCGCGTTCTCGCGCAACGGCGGGAACCTCGCCGACCCCGGTTCCGTGTCCTACCTGTTCTCGCGCAAGGGGCTCGTCGTCGTGCCCAAGGCCGACGGCGTCGGCGAGGACGACGTCATGCTCGCCGCGCTCGAGGCCGGCGCGGAGGACGTCACCGACCAGGGCGAGGTCATCGAGGTGCTGAGCGAGGCCACCGACCTCGTCGCCGTGCGCACCGCGATCCAGGAGGCGGGGATCGAGTACGACTCCGCCGACTCGATCTGGCACCCCTCCATGCAGGTCGAGGTCGACGCCGACGGCGCCCGCAAGATCCTGCGGCTCATCGACGCGCTCGAGGACAGCGACGACGTGCAGAACGTGTACGCGAACTTCGACGCGTCCGACGAGGTCATGGCGGAGCTCGAGAACGACGACTAGCCTCGTCGCGCGTCGCACGGAGTCCTGTCGCCGGGGCGTGGGAGGGTAGCGGCGTGCGCGTGCTCGGAGTGGACCCTGGCCTGACCCGGTGCGGCGTCGGCGTGGTCGACTCGCTGCCTGGCCGCAAGGCGCAGATGGTCGCCGTCGGGGTGCTGCGGTCGGACCCTGAGCTCAGCGTCGACCTGCGGCTCCTGCGCATCTCGCAGCGGCTCGACGCGTGGCTCGACGAGCAGGTGCCCGACGTCGTCGCCGTCGAGCGCGTCTTCGCCCAGCACAACGTGGGGACGGTCATGGGCACGGCGCAGGTCGCCGGGCTCGCGATGGTCGCCGCGGCGCGCCGCGGCGTCCCGGTCGCGCTGCACACGCCGTCCGAGGTCAAGGCCGCGGTGACGGGCAGCGGCCGGGCGGGCAAGGAGCAGGTGCAGCGCATGGTCGCCTCGATCCTCGGCCTGGCCGAGCTGCCCCGGCCCGCCGACGCCGCCGACGCGCTCGCGCTCGCGATCTGCCACCTCTGGCGCCCCTCGGGCGCGCTCCAGGGCGGTGAGCGGCACGAGCAGCTCACGTCCGCGCAGCGCACCTGGGCCGCGGCGGAGGCCACGGCGCGCCGTCGTCGCGCGTAGGGCGTGTCCGCCCCCGGCGCTAGAGTGATCCGTCGTACACCTGTTCGTACCCGACCTTCTCGCACCTGACGATCGGAGACCGCCGCGTGATCGCTTCGCTGAGCGGGACGGTGGCGAGCGTCCAGCTCGACCGGGCCGTCCTCGAGGTCGGGGGTGTCGGGTACCTGGTGCACGCCACCCCGGCCACCCTCTCCACCCTGCGCGCAGGGGAGTCCGCGCGGGTCGCGACGGCCCTCGTCGTGCGCGACGACGCGTTCACCCTCTACGGGTTCGTCGACGACGACGAGCGCGCGGTGTTCGAGAAGGTCCAGTCCGTCAGCGGGGTCGGTCCGCGGCTCGCGCTCGCGATGCTCGCGGTGCACACCCCCGACGCGCTGCGACGTGCCGTCGCCGGGGAGGACATCGCCGCGCTGATGCGGGTGCCCGGCATCGGCCGCAAGGGCGCGCAGCGGATCGCGCTCGAGCTCGGCGACAGGCTCGGCGCGCCGACCGGGCCCGAGGCCGGGTCCGTCGACGCCGTCGGCGCGCCGCACCCCGCGGCCGAGGACCGCCGCGACCAGGTGGTCGAGGCGCTCGTCGGTCTCGGGTGGAACCTCAAGGCGGCGCAGGACGCCGTCGCGACGGTCCTCGCCGAGGCGGGGGTCGCCTCGGTGGAGGCGAACGAGATCGCGGGTGCGCTGCGCGCCGCGCTCCGCGTCCTCGGCGGACCCAGGAGCTGACGCGTGGTGGACTTCGACAGGGTGGGCCTCGACGTCGGAGGGCAGGACGACGAGTTCGTCTCCGAGCGCATCGTCGCCGCGGGCGCGGACGACCTGGAACGCGCGGCCGAGGCGGCGCTGCGACCGCGGCGCCTGGAGGAGTTCGTCGGGCAGCAGGTCGTGCGCGACCAGCTGTCGCTCGTCCTGCAGGCCGCGCTCGCCCGCGGGAACGCTCCGGAGCACGTGCTCCTGTCGGGACCTCCCGGCCTGGGCAAGACGACCCTCGCGATGATCATCGCGGCCGAGCTCGGGGCGTCGCTGCGCGTCACGTCGGGCCCGGCCATCCAGCACGCCGGCGACCTCGCGGCCGTCCTCTCCTCGCTCGAGGAGGGCGAGGTCCTGTTCATCGACGAGATCCACCGCCTGGCGAGACCGGCCGAGGAGCTGCTCTACATGGCGATGGAGGACTTCCGCGTCGACGTCGTCGTCGGCAAGGGAGCAGGGGCGAGCGCGATCCCGCTCAGCCTGCCGCCGTTCACGGCGGTCGGGGCGACGACCCGCGCGGGGCTGCTGCCGGCGCCTCTGCGCGACCGCTTCGGCTTCACCGGCCACCTCGACTTCTACTCCGCGGCCGAGCTCGAGCGGGTGCTCACCCGGTCGGCCGGGCTGCTCGGCGTCGTGCTGGCCGACGATGCGGCGAGCGAGATCGCGAGCAGGTCCCGGGGCACGCCGCGCATCGCGAACCGGCTCCTGCGCCGGGTGCGGGACTGGGCGCAGGTCCGGGGCGACGGCACGCTGGACCTGCGCGCGGCCCGGGCGGCGCTCGAGGTGTACGAGGTGGACCCGATCGGGCTGGACCGGCTCGACCGGGCGGTGCTCACGGCGCTGTGCACCCGGTTCGGCGGCGGCCCCGTCGGGCTCGCGACGCTCGCGGTGACCGTGGGGGAGGAGTCGGAGACGGTCGAGACGGTCGCCGAGCCGTACCTCGTGCGGGAAGGGCTGATCGGCCGGACCCCGCGTGGTCGCGTCGCGACGCCGGCAGCGTGGGCCCACCTCGGGCTGACGCCCCCGCGAACCGAGGGCACGCTCTTCGACGGATGACGGGAGTGGCCCGTGGCCTGCGTCACAGGCCACCGTGGCGAGGCCCTAGACTGGTCGGGATCCGAGCGGGCGGAACTCCGCAGCGATACGGCTCGTTGGTGAACCGTGCGCGCACGCCTAGACTGCCGCGCAGATCCCGCACAGAACAGGACACGTGAGACCCCGTCATGGATATCAGCTTCATCCTCATCCTCGCCCTCGCCGCCGGCGCGATGTTCCTCATGACCAGCCGGACGCGCAAGCAGCAGCGCCAGGCCCAGAACTTCCGGTCCGAGCTCGCTCCGGGGCAGGAGGTGATGACCGGCTCCGGGATGTTCGGGACGATCGTCGACGTCGATGACGAGGCGGACATCATCACCATCGAGTCGATCCCGGGCCAGCAGTCGCGCTGGCTGCGTGCCGCCATCGCCAAGCGCGTCGACGAGCCGGTCGAGGAGACCGAGGAGGAGCCCGCCGAGGGCGTCGACGAGACGGCCGGTGCGGCCGCCTACGGTTCGACCGCTAGCATCTCCTCCGGCACCACCAAGGACGGTGCCGAGGACGTCGTGATCCCCGACGACCTGTCCGGGCTCGACCAGCCGACGACTCGCGACGACGCGATCAGCGATGACGCGGGGCGTGACGAGTCCGGACGGCGTGACGAGGGCACCGACACCACGAAGTGACCATCCGTCGGCCGTCCGCGGCCGACGACTGACGCGGACGGCACGGCTGCTGCCCCCGCACGCGCACGAGAAGAGACAGACAGTTGGCCACCACCACACGACGAGCCAGGCCCGTTCGGACCCTCGTCACCCTGGGCATCCTCATCATCGTCCTCTTCGGGGCGCTCTTCGCGGGGACGAAGATCTCCCCGAAGACCGAGGAGAACCCGGGTGGCGCGAGCCTGACCCCCGGACTCGCGCTCGACCTCGAGGGCGGGACGCAGATCATCCTGGCGCCGGTCACGACCGACGGCTCAGAGCCCACGGCCGAGGACATCGACCAGGCGATCAACGTCATCCGGCAGCGCATCGACGCGCAGGGCGTCTCCGAGGCGGAGATCACGAGCCAGGGGCGCGGCAACATCGTCGTCGGCATCCCGGGCGAGCCGTCGCAGGAGACCATCGACCTCGTCAGCCAGTCCGCGCAGATGCGGTTCCGGCCGGTCCTCGCCGTCGCGGCTCCCACCGCGACCCCGGCGGACGAGACCGCCGAGGACGCCGCCACGGACGAGGGCGCCGAGGACGCGACGACCGAGGAGAGCGCTGACGCGCCCACCGACGACGCTGCGACGGACGGCGCGACCGACGACGCGGCGACCGACGAGGACGTCACGACGGACGACGGCGCGGCGGACGAGACGGCGCGACCGGAGAACCCGAGCGACACCGCGCAGATCACGCCCGAGCTGCAGGAGCAGTTCGACGCGCTCGACTGCACGGTCCCGGAGAACCTGGTCGGCGGCGACAGCGGCCCGACCGACAGCGCGTTCGTGTCGTGCGCCGACGACGGCACGGCCAAGTACATCCTCGGCCCCGTCGAGATCGAGGGCACGGACATCTCGAACGCCGGCTCCGGCCTGCGCGTCGGGCAGAACGGCGTCGTGACGAACGAGTGGGTCGTCAACCTCGAGTTCGACTCGCAGGGCACCCAGGCGTTCCGCGAGGTCACGACGCGCCTCGTGTCGCTGCCGGCACCGCAGAACCAGTTCGCGATGGTGCTCGACGGTCTCGTCATCTCGGCGCCCGTAGCCAACGACCCGATCCCCGACGGCAAGGCCGAGATCTCGGGCAACTTCACGCGCGACTCGGCGGCCACGCTCGCGAACCAGCTCAACTTCGGTTCGCTCCCGCTGACGTTCGAGGTGCAGAGCCAGGAGCAGATCTCCGCGACGCTCGGTTCCGAGCAGCTCGAGAAGGGCCTGCTCGCAGGCGCGATCGGCCTGGTGCTCGTCGTGGTCTACTCGCTGTTCCAGTACCGCGTGCTGGGCCTCGTGACGGTCGCCTCGCTGGGCATCGCCGGACTGCTCGCCTACGGGATCATCACGCTGCTCTCCTGGACGATCGGCTACCGGCTCTCGCTCGCGGGTGTCGCCGGTCTGATCGTCGCGATCGGTATCACCGCGGACTCGTTCATCGTGTACTTCGAGCGCATCCGCGACGAGCTGCGCGACGGTCGCACGCTGAACTCCGCGGTCGAGACCGGCTGGGAGCGCGCACGACGCACGATCCTCGCCTCCGACGCCGTGAACTTCGTCGCTGCCATCGTCCTGTACTTCCTCGCCGTCGGTGGGGTGCGAGGCTTCGCGTTCACGCTGGGTCTCACGACCCTCATCGACCTCGTGGTCGTCTTCCTCTTCACGCACCCCCTCATGCGCCTCCTCGCCCGCACCAAGTTCTTCGCGAACGGGCACCCCGCGTCCGGCCTGGACCCGCGCCGGCTGGGCGTGAACACCACGCGCTACGCCGGGCGAGGTCGGGTCGTGACCGAGCCGAGCGCGGCCCGCACGGACGCCGGGACGACGGGTGCCGGCATCTCGCAGCCGGCGACCGTGCCGGATCCCACGGAGTCGACCAGCGACGCCCCGGTCCGCGAGACCGTCGGGGCCGGCGTCGGAGCGTCCGGTGACGCGCGCATGACGATCGCCGAGCGACGGGCCGCCCAGCGGCGTGCCGCAGCCGCGGCGGACACGCCGGACGACGTCGAGGACGCGCCGGTGGACGCCCCGTCGTCGGACGGCCAGAACGAGGAGAAGCACTGATGGCCATCGGATTCGCCCAGTGGGGCAACGATCTCTACACAGGGCGCCGGTCCTACAACATCGTGGGCCGCCGCAAGAGGTACTTCCTCGCGGCGATCATCGCGGTCGTCCTGTCGCTCGGCGTGATCGGCGTGCGCGTCGCGGGAGACGGTCTCAACCTCGGGATCGAGTTCCGTGGTGGCTCGGAGTTCACGGTGTCGAGCGTCTCGGACACCGACCAGCAGCCCGCGATCGACGCCGTCGCGGCGGTCGCGCCGGAGGAGGTCCCCCGGGTCACGACCGTCGGGGGCAGCACGGTGCGGGTGCAGACCGCTGAGCTCACCCAGGACCAGGTCCAGGACGTCGCTTCCGGTCTCGCCGACGCCTACGGGGTCGCCGTGAGCGAGGTGACGAGCGCGTTCATCGGCCCGACGTGGGGACAGGACGTCTCGCAGAAGGCTCTCGTCGGCCTCGTCGTGTTCCTGCTGCTCGTGAGCCTCGTCATGACGGTCTACTTCCGGAACTGGCGCATGGCCGCTGCCGCCGTGATCGCGCTGTTCCACGACCTCGTGCTGACGATCGGGATCTACGCGCTCATCGGGTGGGAGATCACGCCGGCCACGGTGATCGGCGTGCTGACCATCCTCGCGTACTCGATCTACGACACCGTCGTGGTCTTCGACAAGGTCCGCGAGAACACCGCGGGTGTCCTCGACCAGACGCGCAGCACGTACGCCGAGCGCGCGAACCTGGCCGTGAACCAGACCATGGTCCGGTCCATCAACACCTCCGTGGTCGCGCTGCTGCCGGTCGCGGGCATCCTCTTCATCGGTGCGTTCCTCCTCGGTGCGGGCACGCTGCGCGACATCGCGCTCGCGCTGTTCGTCGGCATGGCTGTCGGCGCCTACTCGTCGATCTTCCTGGCGACGCCGCTCGAGGTCGCGTTCCGTGAGCGGGAGCAGCCGATCCGCGACCACACCGCGAAGATCCTGGAGCAGCGCGAGTCCACGCTCGCCGAGCTCGGCGAGGCGGGCTCGGACGACGCCGCGCTGGCTGCGGCGGGGGTCGCCGCGGGGCACCGTCAGCTCCAGCCGGGCGGGCACCAGGGCAACGCGGCGCAGCCGCGCCGTCGGCGCCCGAACCGGTGAGCGACGAGCAACCAGCGGTCCACGAGGCCGACGGCGTGCGCGCCGTCGGCCTCGCGGGTCTGTCGGCCAGCCAGGGCGCCCGGGTCCTCTCACTGATCCGTTCGGTGCCGGACTATCCGAGCGCGGGCATCACCTTCCGTGACATCACCGGTCTCCTGGCGGACGGCGACGCGTTCCGGGACGTGGTCGCCGCGCTCGCCGATGCCGCCGAGACGGTCGGTGGCGGCGGCATCGACCTCGTCGCGGGGATGGAGGCGCGCGGGTTCCTGCTGGGTGCGCCGCTCGCGACGCACCTGGGAGTGGGGTTCGTCCCGCTGCGCAAGGCGGGCAAGCTCCCGCCGCCGACCGAGGCCGTGACGTACGACCTCGAGTACGGCAGCGCGACCATCGAGCTCCGGGCGGGAACACTGGCACCGGGGTCGCGTGTTCTGGTGGTGGACGACGTGCTCGCTACCGGCGGGACAGCCGCTGCGGGAGCAGAGCTCGTCGAACGCTCGGGCGGCGTCGTGACCGGTCTCGCGTTCCTCATGGAGCTCGGTGGACTGGGCGGACGATCGCGGCTCGCTGGTCGTGAGGTGACGACTCTGCTCCACGTGGAGTCGTAGGATTGCCTCTCCGGCCGCCCGGGCGAACAGGCGGAAGGCCTGACCATCGTGGTCGGCACGAGCTGGAGGGAGGCGCGCATGAGCGAGGACACGAGGACGCCACGCGCGTCTGACGAGCCCACGGCGCCCGCCCCCAAGGCGCCGACGGGTCCGGCCTCGCGCGGTGTGCGGTCGCGGCTCGTGCGGTTCGGCGGGCGCACGTCGGGCAGCCCGGCGCTCGAGCCCGTGCTGCAGGCGGTGCGGACCAACCATCCGCGGTCCGACCTGTCGGTGCTGGAGCGGGCGTACCAGACCGCGGAGCGGGCGCACCGTGGTCAGCTGCGCAAGAGCGGCGACCCCTACATCACGCACCCGGTCGCCGTCGCGACGATCCTTGCCGATCTCGGGTTCGACGGCTCGACCCTGGCGGCCGCGCTGCTGCACGACACGGTGGAGGACACCGACTACTCGCTCGACCAGCTGCGCGACGAGTACGGCGACGAGATCGCGATGCTGGTCGACGGTGTCACCAAGCTCGACAAGGTGACCTACGGCGACGCCGCGCAGGCGGAGACCGTGCGCAAGATGGTCGTCGCCATGGCGCGGGACATCCGCGTGCTGGTCATCAAGCTCGCGGACCGGCTGCACAACGCGCGCACGTGGAAGTACGTGTCGTCGGCGTCCGCCGGGCGCAAGGCGCGCGAGACGCTGGAGATCTACGCACCGCTCGCGCACCGGCTCGGCATGAACACCATCAAGTGGGAGCTCGAGGACCTGTCGTTCCAGGCCCTGTACCCCAAGGTGTACGACGAGATCGTGCACCTCGTCGCGGAGCGTGCCCCGGCGCGCGAGGAGTACCTCGCGGTCGTGCGGGAGCAGGTCACGGCGGACCTGCGCGGCGCGAAGATCAAGGCTGCCGTCTCAGGACGGCCCAAGCACTACTACTCGATCTACCAGAAGATGATCGTGCGAGGTCACGACTTCGCGGAGATCTACGACCTCGTCGGCACGCGCGTCCTGGTCGACAGCGTCCGGGACTGCTACGCGGCGCTCGGGGCGCTGCACGCGCGGTGGAACCCTGTGCCGGGGCGGTTCAAGGACTACATCGCGATGCCGAAGTTCAACATGTACCAGTCGCTGCACACGACCGTCATCGGTCCCGGCGGCAAGCCGGTGGAGATCCAGATCCGCACGCACGAGATGCACCGGCGTGCGGAGTACGGCGTCGCGGCGCACTGGAAGTACAAGGAGACGGCCAAGACGGCCGCGAAGACCGACAAGAACGACCCTGCCGCGAACGACATGAAGTGGCTGCGTCAGCTCGTCGACTGGCAGCGCGAGACCGCCGACCCGGCGGAGTTCCTCGACTCCCTGCGCTTCGAGATCGGCGGCGCGGAGGTCTACGTCTTCACGCCCAAGGGTGATGTCATGGCGCTGCCCGCCGGGTCCACCCCGGTCGACTTCTCCTACTCCGTGCACACGGAGGTCGGGCACCGGACGATGGGCGCCCGGGTGAACGGGCGTCTCGTGCCGCTCGACTCGACGCTCGAGACCGGCGACGTCGTCGACGTGCTCACGTCGAAGTCGGAGACGGCGGGCCCCAGCCACGACTGGCTCGCGTTCGTGAAGAGCCCGCGCGCCCGCAACAAGATCCGCCAGTGGTTCTCGAAGGAGCGCCGCGAGGAGGCGGTCGAGCACGGCAAGGACGCGATCGCGAAGGCGATGCGCAAGCAGAACCTGCCGATCCAGCGCCTGCTGTCGCACGAGGCGCTCGTCGCCCTGGCCAACGAGATGCGGTTCGCCGACGTCACCGCGCTGTACGCGGCGATCGGTGAGGGGCAGGCGTCCGCCGCGACCGTGGTGTCGAAGCTCGTGCAGTCGATGGGCGGGGACGAGGGCACGGTCGAGGACGTCGCCGAGACCGCGCGACCGGGCCAGACGGCGCGGCGCGTGCGCACCGGCGACCCGGGTGTGATGGTCAAGGGCGTCGACGACATCTGGGTCAAGCTCGCGAAGTGCTGCACCCCCGTGCCAGGGGACGAGATCATCGGGTTCGTGACGCGCGGGCAGGGCGTGAGCGTGCACCGGGCGGACTGCAACAACGTCGTCGGGCTGCGCAGCCAGCCCGAGCGGATCGTCGACGTGTCGTGGACCACGGGCAGCAACACGATGTTCCTCGTCCAGATCCAGGTCGAGGCGCTGGACCGTGCGCGGCTCCTGTCCGACGTGACGCGCGTCCTGTCCGACCACCACGTGAACATCCTGTCGGCCACGGTCTCGACGTCGGGCGACCGGGTCGCCCTGTCCCGCTTCGTCTTCGAGATGGCCGAGCCCGGTCACCTCGCCCAGGTGCTGACCGCGGTCCGCAAGGTCGACGGCGTGTTCGACGTCTACCGGCTGACCGGCGCGCGCGCGGAGCAGCACCCGCCGCTGCCCGTCTGAGCGGCACCTGGGGCCGGTCCTCCCGCGCGCCCGTGCGGCGGCCTCCCGGTGCGGGTGGCAGCATCGAGCGCATGGACCTGCCCGTGATGCCGCCGCTGCTGCCGATGCTCGCGAAGTCCGTCCCCGAGGTCCCCGAGCCGGACGCGGCCCCGGGCGGTTACGTGTACGAGCCGAAGTGGGACGGCTTCCGGGCGATCGTCTACCGCGACGGGGACGAGGTGCGGCTCGACAGCCGCAACGCCCGACCCATGGACCGGTACTTCCCGGAGCTCGTGGAGGCGGTGCTGGCGGTCCTGCCCGAGCGCTGCGTGGTCGACGGCGAGATCGTCCTGGCACGTGACGGGCGGCTGGAGTTCGAGGTGCTGAGCCAGCGGATCCACCCCGCGGCGTCGCGGGTCCAGCTGCTCGCGGCGCAGACGCCCGCCAGCCTCGTCGTGTTCGACGTGCTCGCGCTCGGGGACGACGACCTGACGGGGACGCCGCTCGCGCACCGGCACGAGGTGCTCGACCGGCTCGGCCTCGCCGGACCGTCCGTGCACGCCACCCCCCGCACGCGCGACGTCGAGCTCGCGCGGACGTGGTTCGACACGTTCGAGGGCGCCGGTCTCGACGGGGTCGTCGCAAAGCCGCTCGACGGGACCTACCAGCCGAACAAGCGCGCGATGCTCAAGATCAAGCACGGCCGGGAGGCCGACGTCGTGCTCGCGGGGTACCGGCTGCACAAGACGTCCACGCCCGCGGAGCCCCTCGTGGGCTCGCTGCTCCTCGGCCTGCACGACGACGCCGGGCAGCTGCAGTTCGTCGGCGTCGCGGCGTCGTTCCCGATGGCACGACGGGCCCAGCTCGTGGCGGAGCTCGCGCCGCTCGTGGTCGAGACCGGGACGGCGGACGCGGACGCGCACCCCTGGTCGGGGTGGGAGAACCCGGCGGGGGAGCGGATGCCGGGAGCGGTGTCACGGTGGAGCGCCGGCAAGGACCTGTCGTTCACGCCGCTGCGGCCGGAGCGGGTGCTCGAGGTCGCGTACGACCACATGGAGGGCTCGCGGTTCCGGCACACGGCCCAGTTCCGCCGGTGGCGCGACGACCGGGAGCCCGCGACGTGCACGTACGAGCAGCTCGAGGAACCGGTGCGGTACGACCTCGGGGGCATCCTGCCGGGCGCGCCCGGGGTCGGCTGAGAGCGGGCTGCCTCGGGCTATCCCGCCGGGCGGTCCCGGTCCTTGCTCGGCTGGACCCGCTTGGGCTCGCCCGGCATCTTGGGGTACTCGGGCGGGTACGGCAGGTCGCCGAGACCGTGCTCGGCCTCGTCCCGGCGCGAGAGCTCGAGCGCCGGCTCGAGCGAGGCGCCGGGGTCGTCACGGTCCGCACGCAAGGGGGCGAACAGGTCGCCGACCTCGGCGAACCGTGCGGGCATCGACAGGACGTCGAAGTCGTCGGGGTGCACGTCCCCGAGCTCGTCCCAGCGCAGGGGGGCCGAGACGGTGGCGCGCGCGTTCGACCGGATCGAGTAGGCGGACGCGATGGTCCGGTCGCGGGCCATCTGGTTGTAGTCGACGAAGATCTTGGCGCCGCGCTCCTCCTTCCACCACTTCGTGGTGACCTGCTCGGGCAGACGACGCTCGAGCTCGCGACCGATCGCGATGGTGGCACGGCGTGCCGCGACGAAGTCCCACTCCGGGGCGACCGGCACGAACACGTGGATCCCGCGCCCCCCGGACGTCTTGGGATACCCCGGCAGGCCGAGCTCGTCGAGGATCTCGTGCAGGAGCGGTGCGACGGCCACCGCGTCGTCGAAGTCCGTCCCCGGCTGAGGGTCGAGGTCGATCCGTAGCTGGTCGACCGCCTCCACGTCCTCGCCGCGCACCGGCCACGGGTGGAAGGTCAGGGTCCCGAGGTTCGCGGCCCAGGCGACGACGGCGAGCTCGCTCGGGCAGACCTCGTCGGCCGTGCGACCGCTGGGGAAGGCGATCCGGGCGGTCCGGACGTAGTCCGGTGCCCCCTTCGGCACCCGCTTCTGGTAGAACGCGTCGCCGCTGTTGTCGGTGCGGGTGCTCATCCGTGCCCCCTCGAACACACCCTTGGGCCAGCGTTCGAGCGTGGTCGGACGGTCGAGGAGCGCACCGAGGATCCCGGGACCGACGGAGAGGAAGTACCGCACGACGTCGAGCTTGGTCACACCGCGCGAGGGGAAGACGACCCGGTCCGGGCTCGTCACCCGCACGGTCCGTCCGTCGACGTCGAGCTCTACGGGTGCTGCCTTCGCAGGGGCCATACGCGACAACCTAGACCGGCCCGGGTCCCGCGGCGAGCAGGCGCGAGAGGGTGGCGCGCGCCGCAGGGCGGCCCGCCCAGCGGAAACGGAGCTCGAGCGAACGCAGCGCACGCTCCACGTCCAGACCGCCCGACCGGCGCAACGCGCTCAGGACCGGCAGCGCGGTCCCTGCGGGAACCCGGCCGGCGACGTCGAGCGCCGTGCGCTGCGGATCCGTGACGAGCACGCCCGCGACGAGGACGGACTCGCTCCGCAGCACGTTCGCCTGCCGGGGCAGGCGCCCGGCCACAGGGGGCGGGCGGTGCATGCCCGGCGGGTACAGGACGTCGAGGGTCCCGGGGGGCGGGGTGCCGCACAGCACCCATGCGGCAGCGAGCCCTCCGAGGACGGTCCGTGCCGGGACGAGGTCGCGCACCGCGACCGCGCGCAGGGTCGACGTCACGGGCACGCGCGCGGGCGCCGCCCGGTCGCCCCAGAGGGGGACGAGCGCGCCGTCGCGCAGCAGGGTCTGGAACGCTGCCGACCCTCCGACGTCGCCCGGCCGGACGAGCAGGCCGACCTGGGGCTCGGGCGGGTCGAGGCGACGGGCGAGGGGTTCGTAGGGGGTCGTCGACGTCGCGCTGGTGGGGCTCACCCGCACACCGTGCCGCAACCGCGGCGCGCGCGAAAGGGGCCGCTGCTCGTCTGTGGACGAGCAGCGGCCCCGATCTTGTCAGGTCGTGGCGGTCGACGTCAGCCGCGCGAGTCCTCGGCCGCGCGGACGACCTGCTCCAGCCACGACCGGCGGGCAGCGAGCGCGCTCTCGAGCTCGGCCACCTTGCGCTTGTCGCCCGTGTCCTTGGCCGCCTGCAGGTCCGCCTCGAGCCCGGCGATCGCCGACTCCAGCTGTGCCGCCGCACCCTCGGCGCGGGCACGCGTCTCAGGGTTGGACCGCGTCCACTGGGCCTGCTCGGCGTCGCGGACGGCGTTCTCGACGGCGCGCAGCCGTCCCTCGACGCGCTGGAGGTCACCACGCGGGACCCGCCCCGCCTCCTCCCAGCGCTCCTGGACGACCCGCAGCGCGTTCTTCGCCGCGCCGAGGTCCTTCACGGGGACGAGCGCCTCGGCGTCTGCGAGCAGCGCCTCCTTGACCACGAGGTTCTCGGCGTACTCCGCGTCGGTCGCCGAGCTGGCCGCGTCCCGGGCCTGGAAGAACTGGTCCTGGGCCCCGCGGAAGCGGGCCCACAGGGCGTCGTCGTCCTTGCGGCTCGCACGGCCGGCCGCCTTCCAGCGCGCCATCAGGTCGCGGTACGCGCCGGCCGTCGGACCCCACTCCGTGCTCGACACGAGCGCCTCGGCCTCCGCGACGAGCGCCTCCTTGTCCGCCTTCGCCGAGGCGTTGCGCTGCTCGAGCTCGGCGAAGAAGTGGCGTCGCTCACGGTCGAAAGCCGTGCGCGCGTGGCTGAACCGCTTCCACAACGACTCCTCGCTCGTGCGGTCGATGCGCGGCCCCTGGCGCTGCGCCGTCTTCCACTGGTCGAGCAGACCCCGCAGCTCCTCGCCCGCCGGGCGCCACTGCATGCGCGACGGGTCGGTCGCGGCGATGGCCTCCGCGGCCTCGACGATCTCCTTGCGGGCGGCGAGCGCGGTGGCCTTCGCCGCCGTGCGCTCGGCCTCGAGCCGGCCGCGGTGCTCGGCTGCGACGGCGCGCAGCGCCTCGACCTGGGCGCGGAGCCCGTCAAGGTCGCCGACGGCGGAGGGCTCGGCGGTCTCCTGCGTCAGGCGCGCGAGGGTCTGGTCGATCTCGCTGACGGACAGGTCCGTCCCGGACAGGCGCGCCTCGAACAGCGCGACCTTCGCCTGGAGGTCCAGGTATCGGCGGACGTACAGGCGCAGGGCCTCCTCCGACTCGACCCCGGGGAACTGGCCCACGGTGCGCTCGCCCGAGGCGTCGCGCACGTACACCGTGCCGTCCTCGCCGACCCGACCGAACCCGGCCGCAGCCTTCGCGGCCGCGGAGTCGTCGGCGAGCGCCGGGACTGCCGGCGCCTCCGGAGCGGTCGGGGCGGCGGCGTCCGCCGCGGGCGACGTCGCAGGCTTGCGCGGAGGGTGCGGCACCGCCGACGGCTTGGGGCGGGGGGCCGGTCGCGGTGCCGGTGACGGTGCCGGCGTGGGTTCCGCCGTCACCTCGGGGGCGGGTTCCGGCGTCGACTCCTCGACGGGCTCGACCGCGGCCTCCTCCGTCGACGCGGTGCTCGCCGCCTCGGGCTCCTCGGCGACGGGCTGCTGCTCCGCCTCGGGCTGCTCATCGGCGACCGGTGGCTCGTCGGCGACCGGTGGCTCGTCGGCGACAGGGGTCTCGTCGGCGACGGGCGCCGCCTCGGGGGCATCCGTGGCCTCGGTCGGTGCGGCGGCCTCCGCGTCTGCGGTGCCCTCTGCGTCTGCCGTGCCCTCTGCGTCCGCCGTGCCTTCTGCGTCCGCGGTGGCCTCGGGCTCCGTGGTGTCGGGCTCAGCCGTGGCCTCGGTGGCCTGCTCCGCCTGGCTCGCCGTGCTCGTGTCGTCCGTGCCGGTCTCGGTGCTCTCCACCTCGGTCGCCTCCACCCGTTCGCTCGCGCCCGTCTCCACGGGCTCCGCGTCCGGCGTGCTCGCCTCGTTCTTCGCGGGATCGCTCACTGGGTCTCAACTCCTTCGATGGTGACCGGGGTGGCGGGGGATCCGTCGCCGGATCCGTCCGCGGTCCCCGCGTCAGCGACTGCCTGGACGACGTCCAGGCCGGACGTGATGGTGCCGAACACCGTGTAGCCACCCGCCGCGTCGGACGGGATGGTCGAGTCCTCGTAGACGAGGAAGAACTGGGAGCCCATGGAGTCGCCGTTGCCGCCCTGGCGTGCCATGGCGAGCGTGCCCGCCGGGTAGACGTCGTCGGTCGGGGCGTTCTCGACCGGGCCGAAGCTGTACCCGGGCCCGCCCATGCCGGTCCCCTCCGGGTCGCCGCACTGCAGCACGTAGATGCCGGACGTCGTCAGGCGGTGGCAGCTCGTGCCGTCGAAGTAGCCCTGCTCCGCGAGCGAGACGAAGCTCGCGACCGCCTGCGGGGCGGCGGCGCCGTCGAGCGTCACCGCGATGTCACCCGCGCTCGTCGAGATCGTCGTCGTCCAGTCCCGGTCCTCGGCCGCCTCCGGTGGCGGCAGGGTGTACTGACCGGTCGGGGCCGTGCCCTCGTCCGCCGAGGGCTGCGCGGCAGGATCCTGCGTCGTCGCGTCCGAGGCCTGCGTCTCGGGCTCGTCCGCGGCGATCGCCCACCAGACGGCGCCACCGATCAGCAGGAGCGCGAGGACGACGCCCACGATCGACCAGGCGCGCTGGCGTCGCGCACGGAGCTGGGCCTGGTGCTGCTCCCACTTCTCCTGCTTGCGTCGGGCCTGCTCACGCTCGTGACTCTTCGTCGACACCCCAGCTCCTCGGTCGTCCGCCATGACGGCACGCACAGTCGACCGTGGTGTTCCCGCGGTCGGTACGGGACAGTCTAGGCACCACCGGCCCGAGAGCCCTGCGGATTCTCGGCCTGCAGGTCACGGTCCGGTCTCGACCGTGGGCGCACTACGCTCGCCGTCATGACGAGGTGGCGATGATGTTCACGGTGCACGTCGTCGTCGCGCCGGTCTTCGGCACGAACTGCGCGGTCGTGTCGGCGGGCGACGGGCAGTGCGTCGTGGTCGACGCCGGCGCGGGGGTGGCCGACGACGTCGCGGAGCTCGTCCGCGCGCGTGGGCTCGTCCCGCGAGCGGTCCTCGCGACGCACGGGCACGTCGATCACACGTGGGACGCGGCCACGCTGTGCGAACGGTTCGACGTGCCGCTCGTGCTCCACGCCGCCGACGCGTACCGCCTCGCGGACCCGTTCGGCACGATCGAGCGCCCGGGCCCGGGCGCGACCGGGGGCCGCCTCGTGTCCGGCCCGTTGGGCGCGGCCCTGCGCGCGGCGGGCGCTCGGGCCGAGGACTACCGCGAGCCGCGCGTCGTCGAGCCGTTCGACGGCCCCGCCGGGGTCGGGATCGATCTCGGGAGCGCCCTCGGCCTCGGCACCGGGCACCAGTTCCTGCGCGCCGTGCCCGCCCCGGGACACACGGAGGGCTCGACGCTCTACCTGGTGGGGGCGCCGGGGGACGGCGTGGTGCTCGCCGGCGACGTCCTGTTCGCCGGGTCCGTCGGGCGTACCGACCTCCCCGGCGGTGACGGCGCGACGATGGCGCGGACCCTGCGGGACGTCGTCGGGCACCTGGACCCGCGCTGGGACGTGCTGCCGGGCCACGGCCCGGCCACGACGATGGCGCGGGAGCTGGGCACGAACCCGTTCCTGCGCTGAACCGGGTGCGGGCGCGGGCCCGTCGTCTGGGAAGATGTGGACCATGGCGCGCCCCACCCCCCTCTCCGGTTTCCCCGAATGGCTCCCCGACGGCCGGATCGTCGAGCAGCACGTCCTCGACACGTTGCGCCGGGTGTTCGAGCTGCACGGGTTCGGCGGGATCGAGACGCGGGCGGTCGAGCCGCTCGACCAGCTCCTGCGCAAGGGCGAGACGTCCAAGGAGGTCTACGTCCTGCGCCGCCTGCAGGAGGACGCCGAGGGGGAGCCGGCCCGCAGCAGCAAGGCCGACAAGCAGCTCGGCCTGCACTTCGACCTCACGGTCCCGTTCGCGCGCTACGTGCTCGAGAACGCCGGGCACCTCGCGTTCCCCTTCAAGCGCTACCAGATCCAGAAGGTCTGGCGGGGCGAGCGCCCCCAGGACGGGCGCTTCCGCGAGTTCGCCCAGGCGGACATCGACGTCGTCGGTGCGGGCGAGCTGCCGTACCACTACGAGGTCGAGCTCCCGCTCGTCATGGCCGAGGCGCTCGGTGCGCTGCGTGACATCGGGGTGCCCGAGGTGCGGGTCCTGGTCAACAACCGGCGCGTCGCGGAGGGCTTCTACCGAGGGCTCGGGATCGACGCCGTCGACGACGTGCTGCGCCAGATCGATAAGCTCGACAAGGTCGGACCCGAGAAGGTCGCCGCGCTGCTCGTCGCCGAGGCGGGGACGACGCCCGAGCAGGCCGAGGCGTGCCTCGCGCTCGCGGCGATCAGCGGGAGCGACGTCACCGTCGTCGACCGCGTGCGGGCGCTCGCGGCCGACCGCGGTGTCGAGAGCGAGCTCCTCGAGACCGGTCTGGCCGAGCTCGGTGCGCTGATCGAGGCGGCGAGCACGCGCGCACCGGGCGTCGTGGTGGCGGACCTCAAGATCGCGCGGGGACTCGACTACTACACCGGCTCGGTCTACGAGACCGTGCTCGTCGGCCACGAGCAGCTCGGGTCGATCTGCTCGGGCGGCCGGTACGACACCCTCGCCTCCGACGGCGCGAACACCTACCCGGGCGTCGGCCTGTCGATCGGGGTGTCGCGCCTCGTGTCCCGCCTGCTGTCCGCGGGGCTCGTGCGCGCGACGCGGTCGGTGCCGAGCGCCGTCGTCGTCGCCGTGTCGAGCGAGGAGACGCGGCCCGCGTCGGACGCGATCGCGGCGGCCCTGCGCGCGCGCGGCATCCCCGTCGAGGTCGCCCCCGCGGCGGCGAAGTTCGGCAAGCAGATCCGCTATGCCGACCGGCGCGGCATCCCGTTCGTCTGGTTCCCCGGCGCGGGGACGAGCGGCGGCGACGGAACGTTGGAGTCCGAGCCTCGCCCCGACCAGGTCAAGGACATCCGCTCGGGCGACCAGGTCGAGGCCGACGCCGCGACGTGGGCCCCGCCCGCTGATGACCTGTGGCCGCGGGTGGTCCCTGCGACGGACTGACGGCGGAGGAGTGGTCGTGACCGACGTCGTCGAGCTGGCCCTGCCCTTCCGCGGGACGTGGCGCGTGGAGAACAGCCCGGCCCGGCGCGTGCCCAGCCACGGCACCCACCTGTTCGCGACCACGTACGCGATCGACTTCGTCGCCGTCCGTGACGGACGCTCGGCGAGCGTGCGGGACTGGCGCACGGCGCTGGGCACGGAGCCGCCCGAACGGTTCGTCGGTTTCGGCGTGCCCGTGCTCGCACCGGCGTCCGGCCGGGTGGTGGCCATCCACGACGGTGAGCCCGACCACGAGGCCCGGCGCTCGCCGTCGGCCCTGATCGGGTACGCGCTCACGCAGGCTGCCCGCGCCCGCAGCGGTGCGGGCGCACTCGCGGGCAACCACGTGATCGTCGAGCTCGACCGCGGACGTGCCGGTACTCGCGCGTTCGTCGTGCTGGCGCACCTGCGGGCGGGCTCGCCGGTCGTCGCCGTCGGGGACCGGGTGGCCACGGGGCAGCAGGTCGGCGCGTGCGGGAACTCCGGGAACTCGACGCAGCCGCACGTGCACGTGCAGGCGATGGACGGGCTCGACCCCTATGCGGCGCACGGCCTGCCGATCACCTTCACCGCGTTCCGGAGGTGGCCGCGCCGCCGCGGCGTTCCCGTCATGGTCGACCGTGGCGTACCGGGCGAGGCGGACGTCGTCGAGCCGGTCTGACGGAGTGATCACGCGGTCAGGCGCCCGACGCCGGTCAGCCACCCCCCGTACGCTCCCGCCGCCACGACCGCGCCGGCCAGGACGAGGGCGGCGAGCGCTGCGGCGAGGTCGCCGCGCGCGAGCGGGACCGGTCGCGCGGTGGTCCGCGGTCCGGAGCCGAGACCGCGCGACTCGAGCGCGATCGCGATGCGCTCCGCACGCCGGATCGCTCCGACCAGGAGGGCGAAGGCGGCGGTCGCGAGCGCCCGCGGGGAGCGGGGGAGGTGCCCTCGGCGACGCCGGGGGTCTCGCACGGCCTGGGCGCACCGGACCGTGTGCCACACCTCGGGCAGCTCCGTCAGCAGCCGGTGCGCCGCGAGCACCGCGAACGTCCACGACGCAGGGAGCCGCGCGTGCTGGTGCAGGCTCGTCATGAGGCGGACCGGCTCGGTGGTCAGGACGAGCGTGACGGAGAGCATGCCGACGAACAGGGTGCGCAGCGCGAGGGACAGACCGAGGGCGAGGCCGTCCACGCCGACCGTGAACGGCCCCACCGCGACCTGCTCCCCACCGGGGCGCGTGGCGACGTTGACGACGAGCAGGCTCGCCCCGAACACCAGGAACGGGACGTGGGCGAGCGCCACGGTGCGCACCGGTACGCGCCCCAGCGCGAGCAGTGCGCCGAGCGCGAGGACGTAGCCGACGGCCGGGGTGACGGGGTCGGTCACGAGGAGCGCCGCGGTGGACAGCACGAGCACCACGGCGAGCTTCACCGTCGGGTTCCACCGCTCGAGCGGCGTCATGACGCGCGCACCGTGTCGAGCTCCGAGCTGAGCACCGTGCCGAGCGCCCGCAGGCCGACCCCGCGATCCCGCCCCGTCCGGACCCACCAGTCGAGCAGCGGCGGGCGGGCGAGGCGAGCACGCGCGCACAGCGCGTCGTCCGACAGCACCTGCGCGACCCCGCCCTCGGCGACCACCCGACCGTCCACGACCACCGCGACCCGGTCCGCGACCTGCGCGACGAGCATCAGGTCGTGCGTGACGAGCCCGACGGCGGTGCCGGCGTCCGCGAGGCCGCGCAGCACGGCGGCGGTGGCGCGGGTCTGGGCGCCGTCGAGCCCGAACGTCGGCTCGTCCGCGAGCAGCACGCCCGGGTCGAGCACCGTCGCGGTCGCGAGCGACAGCCGACGCTGCTGCCCGCCCGAGAGCCGGAACGGGCTCGCGTCGGCGTGCGAGGTGAGCCCGAACTCGGCCAGCGTGCGATCGACGCGCCCCGCCGGGTCGTCGAGGCCCGCGAGCCGGACCGACCACGCGACCTCCTCGCGCACCGTGCGCGCGAGGAGCTGGTGCTCGGGGTTCTGGAAGACCATCGTGACCGGGACGTCGCCGGGTGTCGTGACGGTCCCCGTCGTGCGCTCGAGCCCGGCGAGCCCGCGCAGGAGCGTGGACTTGCCACCCCCGTTCGGCCCGACGACGGCGAGCAGCGCACCGGGTTCGAGGTCGAGGTCGACGTCGTGCACGACCGCCTGGCCGCGGCGGTGGACGGTGAGTCCGCGGGCGGTCAGAGCCGAGCCCTCCGGCCCCTCCGGCCCCTCCGGCCCCTCCGGCCCCTCCGACGCCGGCGACGGCACCGGCGGTGCAGCGACCGGTCCCGGGTAGCCGCCCGCGCTCGCCACGAGCCAGTCGTCGGTGCGCGGGTCGTCGAGCGGGCCGGGCGCTCCCGCCGCCTCGAGGTGCACGTCGAGCGGGAGCCGGCACCCGAGGCCGAGCAGGGCGTCGGCGTGCGCGCGCAGCACCTCGGCCGTCGGGCCGTGCGCGAGCGCGCGGCCGTCGTGGTCGAGGACGAGGGTCGCGTCCGGCAGCCGACCGAGCTCGTCGAGGCGGTGCTCGACGACGACGACGCTGCGGGCGGCGACCTGCCCCGGGACCGGACCAGGTACCGGGGCGACGAGGCCGGTGACGAGCCGACCGATCTCATGGGCGCCCGCCGGGTCGAGCAGCGACGTCGGTTCGTCGAGCACGAGCAGCTCCGGGTCGGTGACGAGCGCGGCGGCGAGGGCGACCCGTTGCGCCTCCCCGCCCGAGAGCTCGTGCGTGGCACGGCCGGCCAGGTGCGCGGCGCCGACGGCGCCGAGCGCGCCCTCCAGGCGTTCGTCCATGCCGGCGACGTCGGCCCCGCGGTTCTCGAGCGCGAACCGCAGCTCCTCGTCGACGACGCCCAGGCACAGCTGGTCGCCCGGACTCTGCTGGACGAGCCCGACGCTCGCCGCGAGTCGAGGCACGGGGACCGCACGCGGATCCTGCCCGACGACGCTCACCTCGCCCGCGACGACGCCGGGCAGGGTCTGCGGCACCACGCCCACGAGCACGCGCAGCAGCGTCGACTTGCCGCACCCCGAGGGCCCGACCACGAGCAGGCTCGAGCCGGCCGGGACGACGAAGCCGACGTCGTCGAGCACGGGTGTGCGGTCGTGGCCCACGTCGACGGTCAGTCCCCGGACCCGGACGGCGTCAGCCACGGGGCCGGGTGCGGCGCGTGCGCCGCGTGCCGCTCGGGCCGGCCGTGCCGATGGCGAACGCGTCGAGGGCGCCCGTGCGCGCGAGCGCGTCACCGAGCAGGCGCGCGGCGATGCCGCACAGCACGACGCACGAGACGACCTGGATCGCGAGGCGCAGCATCGCGTAGTCCTGTCCCAGCCACCCGTAGCGCACGGCGTTGAACGCGAACGTCACGAGCGCGGCGCTCAGCCCGGACGCGACGAACACCCACCACCCGTACCGCCGGTAGCGCGTGAGCGCGAAGGGCAGCTCCGCACCCGCGCCCTGCACCAGCCCCACGAGCAGGAGCGTCGGGCCGACCGGCGAGGCCAGGAAGACGACCTCGACGAGAGCGGCCAGCGTCTCGGCGAGGATCCCCACCCCGGGCTTGCGCACGATGTAGGTGGCGAGCGGCCCGACGACGATCCAGGCCCCCGCGAGCACGTTCGCGGCGAGGTCGGCGAGCGGGCCCATCGCGAGCTGCAGCGGCGCCCAGAGCTGGACGAAGGCCCAGTAGACGAACCCGAACACGACGCCCAGGACGGCGATCAGGACGGTCTCGTGCAGGGTCAGGCCGCGACGACGCGTGCCGGGGCCGGTCCCGGGGGAGGCCGGGGGAGCGGGGCGGCTCGTTCCGGTGGTGCTGTGCTCGGTCATGCGGGTCCCTTCGTCGGGCCCCGGGGCGACGGGTGCACGACGACGTCACCACGGCCCGCGCCCGCGCCCGTCGGCGCGCAGGCGCGAGCGGGCACGAGCGCAGGGACGGTGACGTCGGCCCTGCTCCCTTCGCTGGTACGAACCAGATCAGGTTCCACGGGTCTGCAGGTGGGACGGGTGTCCGGCCTGCACTCTCAGCGCTCGTGCGCTCCCCGGGGGCGTTGGAGCCGACCCTAGGGCCTCCCGCGCGGTAGGACAATCCCGGCGTCTCATGCTCCGGTAGGCACCGCCCTGGCGGCGGCGAACGGTATGAGAAGGTTTCTCTTCGACGAGGGACCGCCTGGTCCGGCTCGCACACGGACGAGGAGTCGCGATGACCGCAGACAACGACCCTGAGGCGCTCGCGGAGCTGGACCGCCTCGACGCCGCGGTCAGGGCAGCGCCCGCCGGAGACACGACGGCGCAGATCGCCCTGTGGCAGCAGGTCACCCGGTTGGAGACCTGGTTCTTCATCGCACGAGGCACCTCCGACCAGCCCCGTCCCTACGCCGTGGCCTCCGCGCAGGGGCCGATGATCTGCCTCTACAGCGGCGCCGGTCGGGCGGTCGAGGCTGCCCGTGGCCTCGGCCTGGTCGCGTCGGAGGGCGACGGCGTGCCGTTGTTCGGGGTGCCGATGCCGGCCGCGATCGACTACGTCGCCTCGTTCGGTGAGGCCGGCGTCGTCGGTGTGACGCTGGACCATCCGCGGATCGGTCACTACATCCCGCTGGCGAACCTGGGCCTGCTCCAGGGGTGGGTCGACGGGGCCGCGTCATGACCGGGCCGGATCCGGGCGACGGCTTCCTCGCGGTGATCGCGCTGGAGGTGGAGGCCGACCCCGACAACCTCGCGCTGCGCGAGGACTTCGTGACGCTGCTGCTCGAGCAGGACCCGGACCGTGCCGCCACCGAGCTGACGGCCCTCGAGGCGCGAGGCGGTGACCCGGGACGGGTACGGCTGCTGCGCGCCCGCCTGGTGGCAGCACGGATGCGGGCCTCGAGCTCGCCGCCTCCCGCCGAGGCCGCAGCCACGTCGGCCGCGCCGACGACACGCCACGACAGCGGTCCCGGGGTGGTGCCGACCCCCGCTGCCCAGGACCGCGACGACACCGGTCCGGGCGCGTCGACGTCGTCGTGGGACACCGAGCGTCCCGCCGTGACGCTGGCCGACGTCGCGGGTCTCGCCGAGGTCAAGCAGCACCTGGACATGACGTTCCTCGCCCCGCTGCGCAATCCCGAGATGGCAGCCGCGTTCGGTCAGACCCCCGGCGGCTCCCTGCTGATGTAGGCCCGCCGGGGTGCGGGAAGACCTTCATCGCCAGGGCGATCGCGGGCGACCTGGGTGCGTCGTTCATCCACGTGACGCTCGCGGACCTGCTCAGCAGGTGGATGGGCGAGAGCGAGAAGGCGATCCAGAGCGTGTTCCGCGACGCGCGGGCGGCGGCGCCGTGCGTCGTCTTCTTCGACGAGTTCGACGCGCTCGGCGGTCGGCGCACCTCCGGTGGCGGCGGGTCCCAGACGATGCGCATGCTCGTCACCCAGCTCCTGGAAGAGCTCGACGGGGTGTCCAGCGCGAACGACGGTGTCTACTTCCTGGCCGCGACGAACCGGCCGTGGGACATCGACTCCGCGCTACGGCGACCGGGCCGGATCGACAAGACGGTGCTGGTGCTGCCACCGGACCAGGTCGCTCGCGCGGGGATCGTCCAGGGCGCGCTGGAGGGCAAGCCGGCCGCCGACGTCGACGTCGTCGCGGTCGCGGCAGCCACCGAAGGCTTCTCCGGTGCCGATCTCGCTCATCTGTCGACCAGTGCGCTGCAGCAGGCGATGGCCGCCTCGATGAGCAGCGGCACGCTGGTGCCGGTGACCACCGACGCGATGCTGGCCGCGGCCCGCAAGATCACCCCCTCCACGCGGTCGTGGTTCGACCAGGTGGCGCCGGTGCTGGAGTTCGGCGTCGACGACGGCACGTTCGACCAGCTGCGGGCGTACCGGGTCGAGCGAGGGTTGCGGTGACGCGCCGCACGGGTGGCCCCGCCGAGGACGCCGCGGAGCGGAACCTGGACCTGGCCTGGGAGCTCTTCGCGGCGCAGCCGACCCATCCTCGGGTCGCCGAGCTGGCGCTGCAGGCGCTCGCTGACCAACCGGAGCGGAGCAGCACGTCGCTGCTGCTCGCCCACCACCGTGAGGCCTGCGGCGAGCACGACGAGGCGCGGCGCCTCTACCTCGACGTGGCCGGACGCCGCGACGCCCAGTTCCTCAACGCGGCTCGTGCCGTCCGGCACCTGGCGTTCGCCCAGCACGACCATCCCGAGGCGCTGCGGTGGGCGCGCACCGTCCTGCGCGAGGACCAGGAGGAGTGGGACGACTGGATGGAGCTGGGCTCGGCCCAGGCGCTCTGCGGGGAGCACGAGAGCGGCTGGACCCAGCTCGACGAGGCCGTCGCCCTGTGCGCCCGGACCACGCAGGACGAGCTCCCTGCGGCGCTCGGGAAGCGCGCGGCCTACCTGCTGGAGACGTTCGCTCCGGCCGACCGCTTCGTCCCCGCGGCCGAGGAGGCCATCCGGTCCGACGCCGCCAGCCCGTGGGTCGCGCTGATGCTCGGGTGGTCCTACCTGGTCCAGTACCGCTTCGCCGACGCCGAGCAGCTCGCCCTGCGGCTGCTGCGTGAGGATCCCACCGAGGACATGTTCCGGAACCTCCTGGGTACCGCCCGGACGATGCAGCGCGTCGTCGAGGACGCGGGCTCCCTGGGCTACACCATGGAGGACGTCCGTCGCACCGGGGTGCTCGAGATGACCTGGCAGCAGCTCCGCGACCGAGAGCTCGGCATCGACCTGGTCTCCGCACTGGCAGCCCTGGACGACGTGCTGCCCGCGGACCTGCGCGCCACGCTCCGACCCGGAGCCTCGTTCACCGACGAGGCGGAGCTCGAGCACATCGGCGCCATGGCCCAGGAGGACCTGCTGACCTGGCGCGACGGCCAGCAGCCCGGCACCGGTACCGCTTGGGCGCAGGCAGAGCCGTTCCGCCTGATGTCCGCCGCCGAGATCGTCGCCATGAGCACCGAGATCGAGGCGGACCCGGCAGCGCACCCGGACTGGCCAGAGGACGAGGCGGGGGAGCAGGTGATGACCGACGACGCCGGGGCCTACCTGGTCGTCGTCGCGTTCGGGGCGTTGGTCAGGCGTCGTCCCGGACAGCCCGACGAGCCGGTCGCGCCGTCGATGGCCGACTGGGTCTGGGACCGCGTGGCCGAGCTCGGCGGTCGGGACCCGCGACCGGCCCCGCTCAGGACCGAGTCTCGCCCGACCGAGTCTCGCCCGACCGAGGCGTCGACCGACCTGCCGGTCGTCCCGGGGACGGCGCTGGCCGGCACCGTCGCGGCGATGTACGCCGCGCTGGGCGCGGCCGAGCACTCCGCGGCGTATGCGGAGCTGCGCGCGCACTTCCCGGGCTCGACCGTGCGGCGGAGCGCACTGGGGGACCCGGACCCGGGTCCCGAGGGCGTCGACATCGCCGTGCTGGACGGACTCGTCAAGCAGATCACCGTGGACGTCGCGCTCTGCCCGAGCGCCGACCGGGTGATCACCGGGCTCGACCTCGGCGGGGATCGGCGGTCGGTCGCCGACCATGTCCGGGAGCGCGGCGTCGGGGTGCACAACAGCTGGGAACGCCGCTCCGCCGGCGTGGTGACGGCACGGGACAACTACGACCTCGCCCAGCATCGGCTCGGCGTGGAGTGGCGGGGCGGGAAGCTGGCCCGGATCGTCCTGTCAGCCACCGAACGGGCTGACGGGAGCTGAGCGAGCGCCCGCTCCTTGACACCCGGATCGAACACCTGTTCGAATGGATGGATGAGATGGGACGGACAGGCGATCGGTGCCGACGACGGCGCGCTCCCGGGGTTGGAGCGCGTCGGTCTCGTGCGCAGCGTGCGCACCCCGGAGTTCGCGGGCATCACCTTCCACGAGGTGACCGCGAAGAGTGCGTTGTCCAAGGTCCCGGCGATGTCGCGCATGCCGTTCCGCTGGACCGTCAACCCGTACCGAGGGTGCTCGCACGCGTGCACCTACTGCCTTGCGCCGACGACGCCCGTCCTGATGGGCGACGGGACGCACTGTCCGATCGGTGATCTGCGCGTCGGCGACGAGATCATCGGGACCGAGGCGCACGGTCACTACCGCCGCTACGTCCGCACGCACGTGCTCGACCGGTGGGAGACGCGCAAGCGCGCGTACCGCGTGACACTGGCGGACGGGACCCGGATCGTCGCGAGCGGGGACCACCGGTTCCTCACCGAGCGCGGTTGGCGGCACGTGGTCGGGGGCCCGGGTCGGCGTGCACATCTCGCGCTCGGCGACAGGGTGGTCGGCCCCGGGAGGCGAGGGCTTCGCGAGCTCGCGGTGTCCATGGGCGGCGCCGCGGACACCGCGAGGCTCGTCGGACAGGCCGTCACCGGAGGAGACGGTCTGCGCGTCGAGGCGCTCGAGGCCCTCGGAGGCGCCGACGACCTCGTCGAGCTCGTCGACATCACGACCGGGACCCGCGACTTCGTCGCCGACGGGGTCGTCTCGCACAACTGCTTCGCCCGCCCTACGCACGAGTACCTCGACCTCGACGTGGGCGAGGACTTCGACCGGGAGGTCGTGGTGAAGGTCAACGTCGACGACGTGCTGCGCGCCGAGCTGTCGAAGCGGTCGTGGGAGCACGAGCCCGTCGCGCTCGGCACCAACACCGACCCGTACCAGCGGGCGGAGGGTCGCTACCGGCTCATGCCCGGGATCATCCAGGCGCTCGCGGATTCGCGGACCCCCGTCTCGATCCTCACCAAGGGCACGCTGCTGCGCCGCGACCTGCCGCTGCTCGCGGGCGCGTCGTCACGCGTCGAGGTCGGCATCGGCGTGTCGCTCGCCCTCCTCGACCCCGAGCTCCAGGCCTCGGTCGAGCCCGGTACGCCGACGCCGCGGGCACGACTCGACCTGATCCGCGCGGTCCGCGACGCGGGCCTGCCGTGCGGCGTCATGGTCGCGCCCGTCCTGCCGTGGCTCACCGACTCCACGCGCGCGCTCACCGAGCTGCTCGACGCGGTGAAGGAGGCGGGCGCCACCGGCGTGACGGTGCTCCCGCTGCACCTCAAGCCGGGCACGCGCGAGTGGTTCATGACCTGGCTCGGTCGCGAGCACCCGCAGCTCGTCGCCGGGTACGAGCGCGTCTACGGACGGGGAACATACGCGTCCACGGCGTACCGCTCGTGGCTCTGGGACCGTGTGCGCCCGATGCTCGAGGTGCGCGGGTTCGCCGTGTCGGGCCACCGCGGTCCGGTCGGCGTCGAGGGGCGGTTCCGCAGGGGCGAGCTCGGCGGCCTCGGCCAAGGCGCGCCGGGCACGCGGGGCACGCCTCCCGTCGACGGCGCGTACCCCGAGGGCAGCCTCGCGCGTGCGGGTCACGACGCCGGCGGCGGGGCGCTCGCCGGCATGCCGGTGGACGGCGGCGGGCTCGACGTCGCCGGCGCCGGGGTCGAGCAGGTCCTGTTCTGACGGTGGCGCTCACCGTCGACGGTGACACCCTCCCGACGGGGCGCGCAACCGAGGACGGGCTGGTCAGCCGACCGGTGCGACCCGCATGATCTCCGTCCGCGCGATCGCGCGGTCGCGGACGTCGAGCCGTGCCGTGCGCTCAGGGTCGGCCATGTACGCGGCGAGGGCGTCGTCGTCGGGCAGCTCGATGACCTGGACCTCACAGGGCTCCCAGGCGTGCTCGGCGGCTCGTTCGAGGGAGGTGGCGGCCTCACCGGCGACGTTGCGCACGCGCGAGACGACACGGCCACCGTGCCGGGGGACGAGCGCGAGGACCTGCGACTCGTACTCGGTCAGCAGGTCGGACTGGCCGGGGTGGGACCACAGCAGGACGCACAGGGTGAGTGGCACGACGGGCTCCGAACCGTAGGGGATCGCTACCGGCGTCGCCCGGACCAGGACGGACGACCGCACCCCACTGTCCCCGAGCGCGCGTCAGGCGTCCGCGAGGCGCGCGGGGAACCCGCCGGTCGCGATCGGACCCCACCGGTCGATCGTGACCCGCACGAGCGCCTTGCCCTGCGCGACCATCGCGGCACGGTACTCCTCCCAGTCGGGGTGCTCGCCGGAGATGGACCGGAAGTACTCGACGAGGGGTTCGACGGCCTCGGGCAGGTCGATCACCTCGGCGGTGCCGTCGACCTGGACCCACGCGTCGGAGAACCTCTCGCCCAGCGAGAGCAGCGACGCCTGCGCGTTGCGGCGCAGGTTGGTCACCTTCGCCCGCTCCGGGTAGGTCGAGACGACGACCCGCCCGGCGGCGTCGATCCCGTAGGACACCGGGCTGAGCTGAGGCGTGCCGTCGGCGCGCGTCGTGACGAGTATGCCGTCGTGACGCGAGCGCAGGAACTCGTCGAGCTCGTCGCGCTCGACCCTGCGGTTGGTGGCGACGGTGCGGGCCACGGGTGCCTCCTCTGCCGGACGGGACGGGTACACGCCGACCCTATCGCCGTCACTGTCCCCTGCACGTCCCCGTCGCCGCTCGCGCGACCCGGTCAGGGGGCGGCCTCGAACGCGCGCCCGACGGGTGTCGCGACCGGTCCTGGCAGGTACAGCCCCGTCCCCTGCACGTCCTGCTCGGCCGGCAGACCGAACCAGGCGTACCGCTGCACGTAGTCGAGGTCGGCGAGCATCCGGGTCGCCTCGGTGAGGAACGCCGCCTGCTCGGCGTCGCTCGCGTGCCGGACGCCGTCGGAGAAGTCGATCAGGGCGAACTCGGTGAGCCAGACCGGCTTGTCGTAGCGGGCATGGACGGCCTCGAGGTAGTCACGCAGCTGGGCCGTCGCGCGCTGCGCGTCGAAGTCGCCGCCATACCAGTGCAGCGTGACGAAGTCGACGCGGCGGTCGTGCTGCTCGGCGCCCCGCATGAACCGGTCGAGCCAGCCGTCGGCATGGTCCCCTCCCCAGGCGACCGCGGGACTGCCCAGCGCCTGCCCCGTGGACTCGAGCCGGGGCCACAGGTCGAGCGCCTCCTCGACGCTCATCTCCGCCTGGCCCGCGAGGTCCGGCTCGTTGAACCCCAGGAGGTGATCGCCCTCGCCCGCGGCGCGGGCGAGGTTCTCGTCGGTCACGTCGTCACGCCCCCAGATCATCGGGACGAACTCGACGCCCGACGCGGCGCCGGGCCCCGGGTCGGTGTCCCAGGTGTAGTACCAGGCGGCGTCCGAGGCGGTCAGCGCGGGCGCCGCGTCGGCGAACTCCCACACCGCGGCGCCCTTCCTGCCCGACGGCGCGGCCCCGGACTGGACCGCGGGCGCGGGCCCGTCCACGGCCGTGCCGTCGTCGTCCGTCGTCGAGGTCCCCTCCGGCGCGGCCGGCACCACCCCGACGACGGCGTGCTCGGCGGTCTCGGCGTCGCCCGTGGGGGTGACGGCGACCGGAGCGGGCACGCGTGCGTCGGCCGCGGCCGACGCCGGTCCGACCGGCGTCGCGCCGGGCGCGCCCAGGAACGACGACGAGACGACGACACCGACGACCACTGCCACGACCCCCGCGACGACGGACGTCGCGAGACGCGGACGCGCCCACCAGGACCGACCGGGCCGACCGCGCGAGGCTTCGACCGCCCCGGCCCCGCCGCGCGGCACCAGGTCGACGTGCTCCACCGACGTCGGGCCGCTCCCCGGTGTGACGTCGGACCCCCCGAGGAGCCCCGCGAGGCTGCCCGGCGGGACGAGCAGAGGCAGCCCGGCGAGCAGCCGCTCGGCGTCCGCGCCGCCGTCCAGCGTCCGGGAGCATGACGCGCAACCGCGCACATGGCGGGACAGGCGCTTGCGCCACAGGGGGGCAGGGATGCCGTCCCAGCGGCGTGCCGCGTCGACGAGCCCCGGACACCGGGGAGCGGACTCGAGGGCCGCGACGATCGCGAGTCCCGTGGCCAACCGTTCGCGCATCCGCTGCACGCGCACCGCGGCGTGCCGACGGTCGACACCGAGCGACCGCGCCAGCTCGACACGCGTCAGCCCGCCGCTCGCCTCGAGCCACCACAGCGCCAGCACGTCACGGTCCTGCGGGTCCAGCCAGCGCGTCGCCTCCGCGAGCCGGCGCCGCTCGCCGTCCAGGAAGAGCTGGTCCACCGTGGCCGTCACGAAGTCCGCAGCCGGGTCCGGCGTCAGCTCCGCCGCCGCGAGCCCCGTCAGGTGCGCGCGCTCGACCCGGCGGTGACGCATCCAGTCGCGCACCTGGCGCACCGTGATCGCGAGCATCCACGACCGGAACGACTGCTCCTGCTCCAGGGAACCGATGCCCCGCACGACGCGCAGCACCGACTCCTGCACCACGTCGTCCGTGTCGGGGTGCCCGTCGAGCGCCCGCCCGACGACGTTGTAGACGAGCGGCAGCGACTGTGCCACCAACCGGTCCAGCGCCTCGGCGTCGCCCGCCCGGGCGGCGACCACCACGTCCACCGGGACGTCCGGGGTCCCTCGAGTGCTCGGTGCCATGTGCCTCTCCCTCGTCCTCGCGTGTGTGACACCCCCTGACGGCGCCCTGCCACCAGACAGGTGCCCCCCGGGCAGGAGACGGACGACCGTGGCGGCGACAACACTATTCGGCTCAACCTCGCTCGGACCGACCACTAGACTCGTGCGGACGCGCACCCATCGGGAGCGTCGCCCCCCACACCTCATGGAAGGAACCTCCCCGTGCTCCGCACCCACACGGCCGGCTCACTGCGGGCCGAGCACACCGGTCAGACCGTCACCCTCACGGGCTGGGTCGACCGGCGCCGCGACCACGGGGGAGTGGCCTTCATCGACCTGCGCGACGCGTCCGGGATCGCGCAGGTCGTCATCCGCGACGAGGCCGTCGCGCACCCGCTGCGCAACGAGTTCGTCCTCCAGGTGACGGGCGAGGTCTCACGCCGGCCGGACGGCAACGAGAACCCGAACCTGCCGACGGGCCAGATCGAGGTCCTCGCGAGCGACGTCGTCGTCCTCAACACGTCCGAGGCGCTGCCCTTCCAGGTCTCGACGGCGCTCGCGGACACCGACACGATCGGCGAGGAGGCGCGGCTCAAGCACCGCTACCTCGACCTGCGTCGCCCCGCGCCCGCCCACGCGCTGCGCCTGCGCGCGAAGGTCAACCAGGCCGCGCGCCGCGTGCTCGACGAGCAGGACTTCGTCGAGATCGAGACCCCGACCCTCACGCGCTCGACCCCCGAGGGCGCCCGCGACTTCCTCGTGCCCGCCCGCCTCGCACCCGGGTCCTGGTACGCGCTGCCCCAGTCGCCCCAGCTGTTCAAGCAGCTCCTCATGGTCGGCGGCATGGAGCGCTACTACCAGATCGCGCGCTGCTACCGCGACGAGGACTTCCGCGCCGACCGCCAGCCCGAGTTCACACAGCTCGACGTCGAGATGAGCTTCGTCGAGCAGGACGACGTCATCGCGCTCGCCGAGAAGATCCTCGTGTCGCTGTGGGAGCTCATCGGGTACACGATCCCGACGCCGATCCCGCGCATGACGTTCCACGACGCGATGCGCCTGTACGGCTCGGACAAGCCGGACCTGCGGTTCGCCAACCCGCTCGTCGAGCTCACGGACTACTTCTCCGACACCCCGTTCCGCGTGTTCCAGGCGGAGTACGTGGGCGCGGTCGTCATGGCAGGCGGGGCCTCGCAGCCGCGCCGCCAGTTCGACGCATGGCAGGAGTGGGCCAAGCAGCGCGGCGCCCGCGGCCTCGCGTACGTGACCTTCCAGGAGGACGGCACGCTCGCCGGGCCGGTCGCGAAGAACCTGTCCGACGCCGAGCGCGACGGCCTCGCCGCCGCGACCGGCGCGCAGCCGGGCGACGCGGTGTTCTTCGCTGCGGGCAGGACGAACGACTCGCGCGCGCTGCTCGGCGCCGCGCGCCAGGAGATCGCGAAGCGGACCGGGGCCATCGACGAGGACGCCTGGGCGTTCGTCTGGGTCGTCGACGCACCCCTGTTCAAGCCGACGGGGGAGGCCGCCGACGAGGGCGACGTGGCGCTCGGCAGCTCGGCCTGGACCGCGGTGCACCACGCGTTCACCTCGCCGACGCCGGACTGGATCGACACGTTCGAGCAGAACCCGGGCGACGCGCTCGCCTACGCCTACGACATCGTGTGCAACGGCAACGAGATCGGCGGCGGCTCGATCCGTATCCACCGCCGCGACGTGCAGGAGCGCGTGTTCGACGTCATGGGCATCGGTCCGGCCGAGGCGCAGGAGAAGTTCGGCTTCCTCCTCGACGCGTTCAAGTTCGGCGCCCCGCCGCACGGCGGCATCGCGTTCGGCTGGGACCGCATCGTCGCGCTGCTCACGCAGTCGGACTCGATCCGCGACGTCATCGCGTTCCCCAAGTCGGGCGGGGGCTACGACCCGCTCACCCAGGCACCCGCGCCGATCACGCCCGAGCAGCGCAAGGAGGCCGGCGTCGACTCCGAGCCCGCTGCGAAGGGGGAGCCCGGAAACCTCCCGGCGGCCGCCGCGGGGTGACGTGACGCGCCGGCCCCGATCCACCGGGCCGGGACGTCCAGCCCTGGCTACCCTCGGGCCATGGGGGTGGAGACCGGGACGAGCGAGCCGGCGGGAGGCGCCCTTGCGGTGCTCGTCCTGAACCTGCCGTTCGTCGCCACGTCGATGCTCGCCACGGTCGGCCTGACGGTGTTCGACCGTCCGTCCGTCCTGTCCGCGCCCTACGTGGCCGGCGTCGCGGTCGTCGCGCTGACCGTCGCCGTGACGCTGGTCGTGCCGTGGCACCGGGTGCCGCGACGTACGGAGATCGTCGTCGCGGTGCTCGACCTCCTCGCCGTGGCGCTCTTCGTGGGCGCCGACACCCCGCTCTCGCTGCTCGCGGTCTTCCCCGTCTTGTGGCTCGCGCAACGCCACGGCAGGGCCGGCGTCACGACCGGAGTGGTCGGCGCGTTCGCCGTGACCTGGCTGCCGACCGCGCTCGTGGGCGGGGTGTCGACCTCGAGCCAGGTCGCCCGCGTGGCACTCGTCCCGGTCGTCCTGGCGGCGGTCGCCCTGTCCGTCGGTGCGATCCAGCGCCGGTCCGACGCCCGGAACCTGCTGCTGCGACGTCAGGGCGTCCAGCTGCGCGGCGCTGCGCAGGACCTGGCCGCGGAGCGTCGGCTCCTGGATGCTGTCGTCGGCACGGCGGGCGTCGGCATCGTGCTGCTCGACGACGCGGGGCGGGTCGTGCTCGCGAACCGGCTCGCCGTCGAGGCGTCGGGAGGGTCCTTGCGACCTGGCGTGCTCCAGAGCGACCTCCCGCCGGCCCGTCCGACGACGCTCGACGGCACGCCGTTCGAGCTGGGCGCGATCGACCGCGCGGTCGCGGGCGAGGAGATCCGCGGCGAGGTCGGTTGGTGGCACCTGCCCGGAGGACGGTTCGCCCTGCGCACGTCCGCGGTCCGGCTCGACGGTTCCGTCGGCGAACAGGTGGGACGCCTGACGCTGGTGACCTTCGAGGACCTCACCGAGCAGGTCGCCGCCATCGAGCTCAAGGAGGACTTCGTGGCCGCCGCCTCGCACGAGCTGCGCACGCCGCTCACCTCGATCGTCGGTCATCTCGAGCTGGCTGCGGACGACCCGTCCACACCCGACGGCGTCGCCCGGCACCTCGACGTCGCGACCCGGAACGCCGACCGCCTGCTCGCACTCGTCGACGATCTCCTCACCGCCGCCGTCACGGGCACCGGCGACCTCCCGCTCGAGCGCGTGCAGCTCGACCTCGCCGAGGTGGTGGCCGAGGCCGTCGTTGCGATCACGCCGCTCGCGACGAGCGCGGACCTGCGGCTCGTCCTCCAGGACGCGGGCCCGGTGCGGGTCCGCGGCGACCGGGCCCGGCTGCGGCAGGTCGTGGACAACCTGCTCTCGAACGCGGTGAAGTACTCGGACGCCGGGGGAACCGTCGAGGTCTCGCTCGCGGGCGGCGCCGACCACGTCCTCCTCGTCGTCCGGGACGACGGCGTGGGGATCGCCGCGAGCGACGTGGACCGTGTCTTCACCCGGTTCTACCGGGCGGCGGCGGTCCGGCACGGTTCCCGGCACGGCACCGGCCTCGGGCTGCACCTGTGCCAGCAGGTCGTGCACGCGCACGGCGGGACCATCGAGCTGACGAGCGAGGCCGGTGTCGGCACGGCGGTCGAGGTGCGTCTGCCCGCGGCAGGGACGGGCCGGTGAGCACCCTCGACACGGCGACCGTGCTCGTCGTGGCACCGGTGCTCCTGGTGGTCGTCGCCACCCTGTACGTCGTGGAGGTCTGGCGGCGCGGGCGCACCGACGTGGTCGACCGGTGCTGGACGCTGACGTTCGTCGCCGCGATCGTGACGATGTTCGCCTACCTCGCGGGCGGGACCGCCGCGCTGTGGTGGGCGACCGCGCTCGGCAACGGCGCGTTCGTGCTCTCGCTGGGCGCCATCTGGTCCGGTGCCCGCGCGCGGGCGGGACGAGGGCCTCTGCTGACCGTCGTCGGGGCGTCCGCCGCCGCGACCGCCTCCTTCGCACTCGCCGCGGGACAGGACGGCGGCCCGTGGGCCGGGGGCCTCGCGTACCTCCTCGGTGTCGCCGTGTGGTCGCTGCTCGCCGCGGTCGAGCTCCTCGCCCGGTCGCCGCGACGCGCGGTGGAGGCGACGGGGCTCGGCCTCGCCTGCGCCGTGGCCGGCGCGTACTACGCCGCCCGCGCGGTGGCGTTCGCGGCCGGGGGGCCGGGTTCAGCGGTGTTCGAGCGGTGGTTCCAGACGGCGACGACGACGGTCGTGAACCTCGTCCTGATCGTGGTCGGAGCGTTCGCGATGATGGCGCTCCGCACCCGGGAGACGACACAGGCCGCGGCGGGCCGGTTCGACGCGGGGCTCGGCACACGGAGCATGGCACATCTCGATGCCACGGTGCGGGATCGGGCGCAGCGGGGGCTCCTCGGGCCGTCGGTCCGGGTCGTCGTGGTCCGCCTGCGCGACGCGGGCGCGCTGCGCGACGCGTTCGGTCGTGAGGGGCGCGAGCGGGCGCGCGAGCACGTCGCCGACGTCGTGCTCGATCTCCTTCCGCCCGCCGCGGCCGCGGGTGGCGACCCGGCGCGACGGGACGACGTCGTGGTCGTCCTGCCGGAGGACATGGACCCTCGTGCATGGGCACGCGACGTCGAGCGCGCGTTCCTGGACCGGCCCCTCGTGCTCGAGGGCGACGCGATCGTGGTCGACGTCTCGCACGCGGAGGCGATCGGACCCGCGGACGCCGTCACGGACACGGCCCGTGCGGTCCGCGGTGCTCTCGACGTCGCATCCTGAGCAGACCTTGAGGAATCCCCGCGCAGCGCCCGGGGTGACGCCGAGGTCGGCCGGTCAGGATTCATCTAGTTGAATCCGCAACGACGACCGAGGTGAACTCATGACCGCAGTGCTGACCGAGCCGGCCCCCTCGGTGACGGCGGACGATCTCCCGTCCTTCGGCGCCGAGCTCGACCGCTACGAGTTCACGCCCGACGAGATCGTCGTCCACGAGGCCCCCCGACGCGCGACGATCGGTGCCGTCGTCCCCGCCTACAACGAGGCGGGCACCATCAAGGCGGTCCTCAAGGGGATCCTGCGCCAGACGCGGCTCCCCGACGTCGTCCACGTCGTCGTCAACAACACGACCGACAAGACCTTCACCAAGGCGTCACGCCTGGCAGGCGTGCACCGCGTCGTGCGCAAGGGACGCGAGCAGACGACCCGCGTGTACGTGCACGACCTCGGCGCGCTCGCGGACAAGAAGGTCGGTGCCCTCAACTACGGGTTCCGGCTCGTGCGCGGCGCCGACTACCTCCTCGGCGTCGACGGTGACACGGTTCTCGCCAAGGACGCGGTCGAGCGGCTCGAGGCCGAGATGTCCTCCGATCCGCGCATCGGCGGCATCTCTGCGATCTACACCGTCGACAACGTCAGCTCACGCGGGCTCGTCCCGCGCTTCCTCCTCACCGGCCAGCGCGCGCAGTTCGCAGCGTTCAACATGCAGAACCTGCTGCGCGGCCGGAACATGGCCGTCCTGGGCGGGCAGGCGTCGCTGTTCCGGATGGCCGCGCTCGAGGACGTCATGGCGGCCCACCACCAGCGCAACCCGTGGGTGAGCGACTCCGAGGTCGAGGACTCGCTCCTCAGCCTCCAGATCAAGTCCCTGGGCTACTCCACGAAGATCAGCGCGACCGCCCGGGCGACCGTCGGCGGGATGACGACCCTGCGCGCCCTCGACGGACAGCAGGTCAAGTGGAACTACGGCGCGATCGACCTCATGTGGCCCGGACAGCGCGGTGACACCCGCGGACAGCCGCTCCACCCGAACCTGCGCCTGCGCTGGATGGAGAACGTCGGGATGCTCGTCAATGCGACCACCCGACTGCTCTTCGCCCTCCTGCTCGCCGGCGCGCTCAGCATCCACGCGTTCGAGTTCTCCCCGATCTGGCTCGTGCCCCCGCTCGTGGCCGTCGCGCTCAACGTGCGGATCGCGCTCTCGATGCGGGACCGCACCTGGCGCGACGTGCTGTTCGCCGCGACCCTCGTCCCCGCCGAACTCTACATGTGGGTCCGGGTCGGGCACTTCGTCCGTGCCTGGTCCAAGTTCCTCTCCCAGTCCCGCACCGACAACTGGGCCGCCCAGGCCAAGGCCGAGCGTGGCGCCGGATGGGCGTACCTCACCCCCCTGCTGCTCGCCGCGGTCGGGCTCGCCGCCGTCGCCTGGATGTGGACGACCCTGCCCGTCAGCGCCCAGTCCGCCGCCCTCACCGTCGGCTGGCCCGTGCTCGGGGTCATCACCGTGCTCCAGACCGTGTTCATGCTGCGCCGGCTCGTGCGCCGCCAGCACGGCCTGCGGGCGTGAGCGCCGACACCGTCCGACGCGCGTTGACGGCGCTCGCGGACGACCTGGACGGCGACCGCGCCGCGGCGGCGCGCTTCGCGCGGTCGTGGCTCGGGCTGCTCCCGGCCCGCGTCGACGGGCTCGTCACCGCGCAGCGTGCGGGCGACGCCGGCTCGGCACGCGCCGTGCTGCTGACGTTGGGCTGCACGTCGCGCATGCTGGGCGTCGACGAGCTCGCCGCCGAGTCAGCACGCGCTCTCGCGACCCTCGACGAGGCGGGCCGGGTCACCGAGCCGGACGTCCGGGCCGTCGTCGCCCACACCCGCCGGGCGCGGGACCTGGTCCGCGCGGTGCTCGACCGGGACGAGCGGGTTCAGTCCCGCGGGTCGAACCGGTAGCCCACCCCGCGCACGGTGCGGAGCCAGCGAGGGCCCGCCGGGTCGTCACCGATCTTGCGCCGCAGGTTGGCCATGTGCACCTCGATGCTGCGGCGGTCGGCGTCGGCCACGAAGGTCCCGGTGTCGTAGTCGTCGCCCCACAGCGCGCGCACCAGCTCGTCCTTGCCCAGCACTCGCCCAGGGGCTGACGTGAGCGCCGCGAGGAGGTTGAACTCGCTGCGGGTGAGCGCGACCTCGACTCCGTCGACGTGGACCACGCGCGCCGGCAGATCCACCTCGAGACCGTCTGCTCCCAGCGTGTCGGACGTGCTCGACCCCGCCGTCGTGACCGTGCCGGGACCAGTGGCCGTCACCGCGGTGGGGGGAGCCGGCGCCGGTCCTGCCCGGCGGGGCCGACGGAGCAGCGCCTCGATCCGCGCGCGCAGCTCGCGCGGGCGGAACGGCTTCGTCTGGTAGTCGTCGGCGCCGGCGTCGAGACCCATGAGCGCGTCGATCTCGTCGGTGCGGGCGGTGAGCATGACGACGTAGGTGTCCGACACCGCGCGGATCCGTCGGCACACCTCGAAGCCGTCGATGTCCGGCAGGCTCACGTCGAGCGTCGTGACCACCGGGTCGGTCTCGCGCACCAGCTCGACGCCCTCGTGGCCGGAGGCGGCGCTGCGGGTCGCGAAGCCGGCCTGCCTCAGGACCGTCTCGAGGAGGTCGCGGATGTCCGGGTCGTCCTCCACGACGACGGCGGTGCGCTCCTCGCGCGCGTCGGCCCCGCCGTCGCTCGACGTCGGTGGGCTGCTCGTGGCCGGCATGGCGCCACGCTAGCGGGACGTCGCGACGGTCGCGCGCGGACAGCGGTCAGTGCGAGAGCGAGAGCCTCGACCGGATCCGCCGCAGCGGCCTCGGGGCCCACCAGTTGGCGCGGCCCAGCACGGTCATGGTCGCGGGGACGAGGAGCAGCCGCACGATCGTCGCGTCGATGACCACAGCCACGGCGAGGGCGAACCCGACCTCCTTGATGACGAGCATGTCGCCGAACACGAAGCCGGCGAACACGACGACGATGATCGCCGCCGCGGACGTGATGATGCGGCCGCTGCGCTGCAGACCGAGGCGCACGGCCTCGTCGTTCGGGCGGCCCGCGTCGACCAGCTCCTTGACACGGGCGAGCAGGAAGACCTCGTAGTCCATGGCGAGCCCGAACGCGAACGCGACGACGAGCGCCACGACGTAGGTCTCGACCCCGCCGACGGACGAGAAGTCGAGCACCCCCTCGAGGTGGCCGTCCTGGAACACCCACACGAGCACGCCGAGCGAGGCGGCGAGGGACAGGGCGTTGGTCAGCAGCGCCTTGACGGGGATGACGACCGAGCCGGTCATGAGGAACAGCAGCACGAAGGTCGCCGCGACGACGATCCCGATCGCCCACCACATGCGCTCGGTCAGCGCGTCCACGAAGTCGACCTGGCCTGCCGCCTGACCGGTGACGTACGCGTCGAAGCCGGGGTCGAGGTCGCGGATCTCCCGCACCACCGACACGGCCTCGGGTCCGCCCGCGTCGCCACCCTCGACGTGGACGCCGACCACGCTCGACGAGCCGAGGCCCGTCGCGGGGTCCACGCGCGTCACGCCGTCGATCTCCGACAGCTCGGTGTCCGCCCACGCCTGCGCGTCCTCCACGGTGGTGCTCGCGACGACGATCACCTGCGCCCCGGCGCTCGTCGGGTACTGCTCGGCGAGCTCGGTGACGAACTCGCGCTGCGGCGCGCTCGTGGGCAGGAGCTCGATCCCGGAGTTGCGCATCTGCAGCCCCGTGAGGGGCAGCGCGAGCACCAGGAGCGCGGCCACGGTCCCGAGCATCACCCACCACGGGTGGCGCTGCACCCGGCCCGCGAGCCGGGAGAACACCCCCTCGTCCGACTGCACGTCCGCGGTGCGGGCGAGCACGCGCCGCAGGCCCGGGACGCGCCCGAGCAGGCCCGGCCGGGCAAGGCGTCGACCGGTCATCATCAGGAGCGCGGGCACGAGCGTGAGGGCAGTCGCCACGGCGATCAGCACGACCGCGAGCCCGCCCGCGCCCACCGAGCGCAGGATGTCCGGCCGGAACACCATGAGGCCGGCGATGGAGATCCCGACGACGAGCGCCGAGAACGCCACCGTCCGACCCGCGGTCTCCATCGTGCGGACCAGGGCCGCCTGCACGACGCCGTCCCCGCGGCGCCGACGCAGCGCCGGGTCGTCCCCCGCGCCGAGCAGCCGGTGCAGCTCCTCCCGGTACCGCGAGACGACGAGCAGGCCGTAGTCGATCGAGAGCCCGAGCCCCAGGACGGTGACGACGTTGACGACGGACGCGTCGACGTCGAGCACGTAGGTCAGGCCGAGCAGCGCGCCGAGGCCGGCGCCGATCGACGCGAGGGCACCGGCCATCGGCATCGCGGCAGCGAGGAAGCCACCGAACACCAGGATCATGACGAGCAGCGCGATGGGCAGCGCGACGAGCTCGCCCGTGCGCAGGTCCTCCTCGACCTGGCCCGTGATCGCGTCCACGATGAGGGCGTTCGACCCCACGAGCCCGGTAGCCTCCGCCGCGGCGTCCGGCGCGGCGGCGGCGAGCTCGGCCGGGACGGCGTCGAGCTCGGACACGACCTGCTCCGCGACGGCGTCCGACTGCGCGGGGTCGAGGTCGGTCCGCAGTGTCACGACCGTCAGGAAGCCCGCACCGTCGTCGGCGACGAGGCCCTGCGCCGCGGGGTCGTCCATGCCGTCCGGCAGCGCATACGCGTTGATGACGCTCTCGACGCCCTCGATCCCGGCGATCTTCGCGTTCGTGTCCACCATGGTCGCCGCGACGTCGTCGTCCGCGGGGTCCGCACCGCTGACGAGCAGCGTGATCTCCGGCCCGCCCTCGCCCTCCTGCCCGAGGATCTCGTCCGCCTGCTCCGACTGCGAGCCCGGGATCGCGGGCGCGCCCGTCGTGACACGGTCGAAGACGCTCTCGCCGTGCAGGCCGAACAGCGCCAGCGCGAGACCGAGCCCCGTCAGGACCACCCACACGAGAACCGTGAGGCGGGGATGACGGGCGACGCGACGACCGAGGCTCGTGAACACGGACGTCAGCATCCCATCCGCCGTCGCACCCTGTCAGATCGCGCCACGCGCGTGTGCCGACCGTCACCCGACCTCCACACCCGCCACGACCCCCACCGCCTCCGCGGCCTCCTCGTCCCGGGGCCGACCGGGAGGGCGCAGGGCCCGAGCGGTGGGTGGGGGTGCGTACGCTCGTGACCATGCCCACCGCCCCCACCGGCGACCTGTTCGGCGGCGACCTGTTCGGCGCCGCCTCCTCCGGCGCGTACGGCGCGCCGCGTCCCGGACCAGGCGCCCCGCTCGCCGTCCGCATGCGACCTGCAGCACTCGACGAGGTCGCGGGTCAGGGTCACCTCCTCGTCCCCGGGTCCCCGCTGCGTCGCCTCATCGAGGCCGACGCGTCCGGCGGCCGGGCCGCACCCGGTTCCGTGATCCTCTGGGGGCCGCCGGGAACGGGCAAGACCACCCTCGCCTACCTCATCGCCACCGCGTCCGGGCGCCGGTTCGTCGAGCTCTCCGCCGTCACGGCCGGTGTCAAGGACGTGCGCGCCGTCGTCGAGGACGCACGACGCCGCCTCGCGACGAGCGGCGAGGAGACCGTCCTGTTCATCGACGAGGTCCACCGCTTCTCCAAGTCCCAGCAGGACGCCCTCCTGCCGAGCGTGGAGAACCGCTGGGTCACGCTCGTCGCCGCCACGACCGAGAACCCGAGCTTCTCCGTCAACTCGCCGTTGCTCTCACGCTCGCTCCTGCTCACCCTGCAGCCCCTCACCGAGGACGACGTGCGCAGCCTCGTGCGCCGCGCCGTAGACGACGACCGCGGGCTCGGCGGCATCGTCACGCTGACCGACGAGGCCGAGGAGCACCTCGTCCGCCTCGCCGGGGGAGACGCCCGCAAGGCGCTCACCGTCCTCGAGGCGGCTGCCGGCGCCGCGCTGTCGGACACGGACCAGCTGCCACCCGCGGACGACGGCACCGCGACCGCGTCGGAGGACGACGACCCCGCCGCGAACCGCGGCGCCGTGATCGTGGGGCTGGAGACGGTGGAGCGCGCGGTCGACGTCGCCGCGGTGCGCTACGACCGCGACGGGGACCAGCACTACGACGTCGTCTCCGCGTTCATCAAGTCGATGCGCGGCTCCGACGTCGACGCCGCGCTGCACTACCTCGCGCGGATGATCGCCGCCGGGGAGGACCCCCGCTTCATCGCCCGACGCATCGTCATCGCCGCCGCCGAGGACGTGGGGATGGCGGACCCGTCGGCACTGCAGACCGCCGTCGCGGCCGCCCAGGCCGTCCAGCTCATCGGCATGCCCGAGGGACGCATCGTCCTCGCCGAGGCCGTCGTCCACCTCGCGACGGCGCCGAAGTCGAACGCGGCCTACCTCGGCATCGACGCGGCGCTCGCGGACGTCCGTGCGGGCCGGGCCGGATCGGTGCCGCCGCACCTGCGCGACGCCCACTACCCGGGGGCGAAGCAGCTCGGGCACGGCGCGGGTTACCGGTACGCGCACGACGCTCCGCACGCCGTCGCGCCCCAGCAGTACCTGCCGGACCCGCTCGTCGGGTCGCGCTACTACGAACCGTCCGACCGCGGCTACGAGCGCCAGGTCGCCGAGCGGCTCGCGCGCGTCCGTCAGATCCTCGACTCCCCGAGATAGCGACCCGCCGTCGTCCGACGGCCCCGAGGAGCGTCGTGGACCACGACGTCGTCGGTACGGCGCGACCTCGCGGTCGGTCGGGACCTGTGGCCGTCCGCGTCGGACGGTCGACCACAGGCGGACCGCCGTCCACAGCTCGGGGTCCGGTGCGCCCGGCGAGCGCGCGAACGGTGGTGGCATCCGTGCCATGGAGCCGAACCTGCCACCGTCCGCTCGTCCCGGCAGTCCTCGTCCGGACCTGCGTGCCCTGCCACGCGTCCTGTGCCCGACGCCGGACCGCGAGGCGACGATCCGTGCCCTGCACCGTCGCGGCGAGCTGGTGCGCCTGCGCCGCGGCGTCTACGCCGTACCGTCGGGCGGCTCGCGCGACGAGCCCGGTGGCAGCGCTCGTGCTCGCGAGCGTGAGCACCTGCGGAATCTCGCGGCCGTGCTGCAGACCTTGTCGACCGACCTGTGGGTGAGCCACGCCAGCGCCGACTCCTGTGGGGGTGCTGGACCTTCGGGTTGCGACCCGAGGCGGAGCTCACCCAGCTCTTCCCGCCGGACGTTCGCGCGTCGGCGGGTGCGGTGCGGCGGCACCGGACCGCGCTGCCCGGGCGGGACCGCGCGATCCTCGACGGCGTCCCGGTCACGACGCTGGAACGGACCCTCGTGGACTGCGCGCGCACGCTTCCCGGTGAGCAGGCCGCGGTCGTCGTGGAGTCGGCGCTACGGATCGGGGCGGACCGCGGTGTCGTCGCGGTGATCCTGCGCGAGAGCGCCGGGAAGCGCGGTGTGCGCACCGCGAGGCGGCTGCTCGAGGTCGCCGACGGATGTGTCGTGACTCCCGGCGAGGCACGGCTGCGGTGGATCCTCGCCGAGGCGGGCCTGCCCGTGCCGCAGGCGGCCGTCGGCGTCGACACCTGGACGGGCCGACGCTGGGTCGACCTCGGCTGGTCAGCGCTGACGGTGGGGTCGAGTTCGACGGCAGGGTCACGTACTCGACCGAGCACGGCGACCCGACCGCCGTGCTGTGGGCGGAGGAGCGCCGCCACGACGCCCTCGTCGAGGCCGGTCGGACGATCCTGCGCGTCACGTGGGAGGACCTGGGTGACCCGGAGGTTCTCGTCGCGCGCGCGGTGCGCGCTCGACGTCGGGCACTGTCCGGATAGCGACTGCCCGCCGAGATAGCGACGCAGGGATACTGGAGGGCGCAGATGCGGACGGGGATCGCCATCTCGGCGGGGGACCGCTACGTCGGGGGTGCGGTAGACTTCTCAGGTTGCCTTCACGGCGACCACCTGGGACCTCGGCCCGACTCCGCGACGCATGCGCATCCACCCGGATGCGCCCGTGCATCGTTGGACGTCCAGCGGCTGGTCCCGCACCCGGACCCGGTCTGGTCCTCGACCAGCCGACGCCGCGGGTGTGACGTCCGAACATGACACGACAGGAAGAGATACCGCTGTGACCTCAGTCAAGCGCTCGCGCCGCCAGGTTCGCCTGAGCCGCGCGCTGGGCATCGCCCTCACCCCCAAGGCCGTCAAGCACTTCGAGAAGCGCCCGTACCCCCCGGGTGAGCACGGCCGCGCCCGCCGCCGCACCGAGTCGGACTACGCGGTGCGTCTGCGCGAGAAGCAGCGTCTGCGCGCGCAGTACATGCTCCGCGAGAAGCAGATCGCCCGTGCGTACGAGGAGGCCCGCAAGGACTCCGGCCTGACCGGTGAGGCGCTCGTCGAGATCCTCGAGTCGCGTCTCGACGCGCTCGTGCTGCGCTCCGGCTTCGCCCGCACCATCCTGCAGGCGCGCCAGGCCGTGACGCACCGCCACATCCTCGTGGACGGCAAGATCGTGGACCGCCCGTCGTTCCGCGTGAAGCCCGGCCAGACCCTCCAGGTCAAGCCGAAGAGCCAGGCGACGACACCGTTCCAGGTCGCCGCTGCCGGTGCCCACCGCGACGTCCTGCCCGCCGTCCCGGCGTACCTGGACGTGCAGCTCGAGAAGCTCAGCGCGGTGCTGGTGCGCCGCCCGAAGCGCGCCGAGGTCCCCGTGACCTGCGAGGTCCAGCTGGTCGTCGAGTACTACGCCCGCTGAGTCCCGCTCCGGACGCCTCGCTCACCGCTTCGTCGGCGAGCGGGGCGTTCGTGCGTCCGGGCGCGTGCCCGCACGAGCGGCGCGGGTGCGGGTAGTGTTTCGGCAGTCCGCAGCACCAAGAGCACCGGAGGAAGAATGTCCCTGGGAGATGTGGCCGGCCTCGTCGCAGCCATCGCGTTCGTCCTGCTCGTCGGCCTGCTCGCGGTGCCGCTGCTGAAGCTCGGCCGCGTCCTCGACGAGGCGCGCGCGAGCATCAAGGAGGTCACCGACCACTCGGTACCGATCCTCGACGAGGCCGCCACGACGGTCGCGACGACCAACAGCCAGCTCGTCAAGGTGGACACCATCACGACGTCGGCCGCCCAGGTGAGCGAGAACGTCTCCGCGCTCACCGGTCTGTACGCGGCCACCTTCGGTGCTCCCCTCGTCAAGGTCGCCGCGTTCACCTACGGCGTGCGTCAGGCCGCCGCCCGCACGTTCTCCCGCCGGACCGGGACGGACAGCACGGACGGTGCGCGCTGATGCGCCGCGTGTTCTGGGTCGGGGTCGGGGTCGCGCTCACCGTCGTCGTCGTGGTGCGGGGCAGGCGAATCGTCGCGCGCTACGCACCGGCGTCGCTCGTCGACCGCGCGACCGCGCAGGCGAACGGCCTGGGTGAGCGTGCCGTCCATGTGGTGCGCGACTTCCGTACGGAGTTCGTGACCGCGCGCGACGCGCGCGAGCGCGAGCTCATGGCCGCGCTCCTCGCCGAGGGTCAGGAGGACCCGGAGGTCGTCCGCGCGCGCCGGGCGCAGGGCCGCCACGCGCAGTCCGCGCCCGACGACACGGACGAGGTCGAGGACCTCCTCGGCTACTCGTTCTAGCACCGGCCACCACCGGCCACCACAAGACACCACCAGCCACGACGAGGCAGACCGGCATCGCCGGTCATCCGGCCCCGACCCTGCTCCCGAAGGACATCATGCGCACCGCCGAGATCCGCAAGCGCTGGCTCGACTTCTTCGCCGAGCGCGACCACACGGTCGTGCCGTCGGCGTCCCTGGTCTCCCCGGACCCGTCCACGCTGTTCACGATCGCGGGCATGGTCCCGTTCATCCCGTACATGACGGGCGAGCAGACGCCGCCGTGGGACCGTGCGACGAGCGTGCAGAAGTGCGTGCGCACGCTCGACATCGACGAGGTCGGCAAGACGACGCGCCACGGCACGTTCTTCCAGATGAACGGGAACTTCTCCTTCGGGGACTACTTCAAGGAGGGGGCGATCACGTACGCCTGGGACCTCATCACGAGGTCGCAGGCCGAGGGCGGCTACGGGTTCGACCCCGAGACGATCTGGGTCACGGTCTACCACGAGGACGACGAGGCGCGGCAACTGTGGAAGCGCATCGCGGGCCTGCCGGACGAGCGCATCCAGAACCGCGGCAAGAAGGACAACTACTGGTCCACGGGTCAGCCGGGCCCGGCCGGGCCGTGCTCGGAGATCTACGTCGACCGCGGCCCCGCGTACGGCAAGGAGGGCGGGCCCGTCGTCGACGAGGACCGCTACCTCGAGATCTGGAACCTCGTGTTCATGCAGTACGCGATCGACGACGTGCGCTCCAAGGAGGAGTTCCGCATCGTCTCCGAGCTCGCGCGCAAGAACATCGACACGGGCATGGGCCTGGAGCGTGTCGCGTACCTGCTCCAGGGCAAGGACAACCTCTACGAGATCGACGAGGTCTTCCCGGTGATCACGGCCGCGCAGGAGCTCTCGGGCAAGCGGTACGGGGCGAACCGCGACGACGACGTGCGGATGCGCGTCGTCGCCGACCACGTGCGCTCGGCGCTCATGATCATCAGCGACGGCGTGCGTCCGTCGAACGAGGGCCGCGGCTACGTGCTGCGCCGCCTGCTGCGCCGCTCGGTGCGCGCGATGCGCCTGCTGGGCGTGGAGGACCAGGCGCTGCCGGCGCTGTTCCCGGTGAGCCGCGACGCCATGGCCGCCTCCTATCCGGAGGTCGCGACCGACTTCGAGCGCATCTCGTCGATCGCGTACGCCGAGGAGGACGCGTTCCGGCGGACGCTGACGTCCGGGACGACGATCCTCGACACGGCCGTGTCGAGGGCGAAGTCGGCGGTTGGCACGAGCGGCACGCCCGTTCTCGGCGGCGACCAGGCGTTCGCGCTGCACGACACTTACGGCTTCCCGATCGACCTCACGCTCGAGATGGCGGCCGAGCAGGGCGTCCAGGTCGACGAGAAGGCCTTCCGCGCCCTCATGGCCGAGCAGCGCACGCGTGCGCGTGCCGACGCGCTCGCCAAGCGCTCGGGCGGGGTGGACACCGCGGCCTACCAGTCGCTCGCGTCCGACCTCGCCGCCCCCGTGGAGTTCCTCGGCTACACCGAGTCGACCGCCGCGGTGAAGGTCGCCGGTCTGCTCGTCGACGGCGTGCCCGCCCCCGCGGCGACCGCGCCGGCCGATGTCGAGGTCGTCCTCGACCGCACCCCGTTCTACGCCGAGGCCGGCGGTCAGCTCGCCGACCACGGCACGATCGTGCTCGACGGCGGCGCCACCATCGAGGTCGACGACGTGCAGCGCCCGATCAAGGGCCTGTCCGTGCACCGCGGCCGCCTCGTGGAGGGCACGGCCGCGCTCGGCGACCCCGGGACCGCGACGATCGACACGGCGCGCCGCAAGGCGATCAGCCGCGCCCACTCCGCGACCCACATGATCCACAAGGCGCTCCAGGAGTCGCTCGGCAAGGATGCGACGCAGGCCGGGTCGGAGAACGCCCCGAGCCGTATCCGCTTCGACTTCCGCCGCTCGTCCGCCGTCCCCGGCGGGGCGCTGTCGGAGATCGAGGAGCGGGTCAACACCCAGCTCGCCGAGAACCTCGACGTCACCGACCAGCTCATGCCGATCGCCCAGGCCCGCGAGCTGGGTGCGATGGCCCTGTTCGGCGAGAAGTACGGCGACGTGGTGCGCGTCGTGTCGATCGGCGGCGACTGGTCGCGCGAGCTGTGCGCGGGCACGCACGTGCAGCGCACGGGCCAGCTCGGCCTCGTCACGCTGCTCGGCGAGTCGTCCATCGGCTCGGGCGTGCGGCGTGTCGACGCCCTGGTGGGCGACGGCGCGTACGGCTTCCAGGCCAAGGAGCACGCGCTCGTCGGCCAGCTCACCGGTCTGCTGAACGTGCGCAGCGAGGAGCTCCCGGACCGGGTGGGCTCGCTCGTGTCCCGCCTTCGCGACGCGGAGAAAGAGCTCGCGCAGCTCCGCCAGGGGCAGCTCCTGGCGGCGGCGGGAGCTCTCGCGGCCGGTGCAGAGTCGGTCGACGGCGTGCGCGTCGTCGTGCACGACGCCGGAGTGGTGGCCTCGGCCGACGACCTGCGTGCACTGGCGCTGGACGTGCGCGGGCGCCTCGGCGAGTCCGAGTCCGCGGTGGTCGCCGTCGGCGGCGTCGCGAAGGACCGTCCCCAGGTGGTCGTCGTGACGAACGCGTCGGCGCGCGCCGCGGGCCTGCGGGCCGGTGCGCTCGCGCGGTCCGCGGCCCAGACGCTCGGCGGCGGTGGTGGCGGCAAGGACGACATGGCGCAGGGCGGCGGGACGGACGTGTCCGCGCTCCCGGCGGCGCTGGCCGGCGTGCGCGCCGCCGCGACGGGCGCGTGACGCCCCGATGACCTCCCCTGCCCCCGACGGCGCGGGCCCGACGGTGCCGCGCGGCGCGCGCCTCGCGGTCGACGTCGGTTCCGTGCGCGTCGGGCTGGCCGCGAGCGATCCGGACGGGCTCGTCGCGACACCCGTGGAGACCCTGGCGCGCGACACGGCGACAGGTCAGCGCGTACCGGCGGACGTCGCCCGCATCGCGACGGAGGTCGCGGAACGAGGCGCGGGAGTCGTCTACGTCGGCCTGCCGCGGCACCTGTCCGGGGCCGAGGGCACGGCCGCCGAGGGGGCGCGGGCGTACGCTGGTGCGATCGCACGCGCGGTGGCTCCGGTCCCCGTGCACCTCGTCGACGAGCGCATGACCACGGTGAGCGCCCACCAGGCCCTGCACGCCGCGGGACGGAGCGGAAGACGGCACCGTTCCGTCATCGACCAGGCTGCAGCCGTTATCATTCTGCAATCCGCTCTCGACGCCGAGCGGGGCGCGGGGGCGCGTGCCGGAGAACCTGTAGACCCGACAGGAGTTCAGCGACAGTGACCGATCTGTTCGATCGACCGACCGTCCGGGACGAGGCGGCCACGCGCTCGTCGCGCACGGAGCAACGTGCGCGTCGCGCCGCGAAGAAGCGTCGAGCGCGCCGCCGTCGCCGCGCGGCGGTCGTCGTCCTCGTGTCGTTGCTCGTCGTGGCCGGAGCCGGCTACGTCGTCCTCACCAACGCGACGAACCTGTTGGGGTTCGACAACCCGGTGGCCGCGAAGGACTACGACGGACCCGGCACGGAGCCGGTGGACGTCACCATCGAGCCGGGCTCCTCCGGCCGCGACATGGGCGAAGTCCTCGTCGACGCCGACGTCGTGGCGAGCAGCGCGGCGTTCGTGACCGCGTTCGAGGCGAACCCGAGCTCGGGGACGATCCAGGCGGGCACGCACACCCTGCTCGAGCAGATGTCCGCGAAGGACGCCGTCGCCCGCCTCGTCGCGAACGACAGCCGCGTCGAGACCCGCATCACCATCCCCGAGGGGTTCACGGCCGACCAGGTCCTCGAGCGCACCTCGTCGGTGACGGGCATCTCGATCGACGAGCTGACCGAGGCCATGAAGGACACCGAGGCGACCGGGCTGCCGAAGGAGGCGGACGGGAACTACGAGGGTTGGCTCTACCCGACCACGTACGTGCTCGAGCCGGACGAGGTCAACGCGACCGGCGTCATCGGTCGCATGGTCAGCCAGACCACGGCACGGCTCGACGAGGCCGGCGTGGCACCCGAGGACCGGGAGACCGTGCTCAACAAAGCGTCGCTCATCGAGCGCGAGGCCAAGTTCGCACCCGACCGGCCGAAGATGGCGCAGGCGATCGAGAACCGGCTCGACGTGGGCATGGCGCTGCAGATCGACGCAGCGGTCGCGTACGGGCTCGACAAGCCTGGTACCGAGCTGACGCGGGACGACACGCAGGACCCGGAGAACCCCTACAACACCTATGTGCACAAGGGGCTGCCGCCGACGCCGATCGCGAACCCGGGCATGGAGTCCATCCAGGCCGTGATGAACCCGGAACCGGGGGACTGGATCTTCTGGACCGCGGTCAACCTCGAGACCGGCGAGACGAAGTTCGCGACGACGTGGGACGAGCACGAGAAGAACGTCGACGAGCTGCGGCAGTGGCAGTCGGAGAACGAGGGGTGACCGGCTCGTCCACGGCGCGGCGCTCTGCCGTGCTGGGGCACCCGGTCGCGCACTCGTTGTCCCCGGTCCTGCACCGCGCGGCGTACGCCGCCCTCGGCCTCGAGGACTGGGAGTACGAGGCGCTCGACACGACCGAGGCGCAGCTGCCGGCGCTCGTCGCGTCGCTCGACGGGTCGTGGGCCGGGCTCAGCCTCACCATGCCGCTCAAGCAGACCGTCATCCCGCTCCTGCACCACGTGGACCCGCTCGCGGGCGTCGTCGGTGCGGTGAACACGGTCGTGGTCCAGCCCATCGGCACCGGCCGTCCCACCCTCGTGGGTGCGAACACCGACGTGCACGGCCTCGTCGCGGCACTGCGCGAAGGACTGGGGGAGCGCGCGGCGGGCTCGGCCGTCGTGCTCGGCGCGGGCGCGACCGCAGCCTCGACGCTCGCCGCGCTCGCGGAGCTCGGTTGCACGACCCCGACGGTGCTCGTGCGCTCGCTCGGTCGCACAGGTGGGCTGCAGCGTGCCGCGCACCGCATGGGCGTCGAGCCGCGCTTCGAGGTCCTCGACCCCGGCGCACCCGCGGTCGTCGAGCGCGTCCTCGCGGCCGACGTCGTCGTGGCGACCCTCCCGTCGCACGCGGCGGACCCGCTCGCCGACTCCGTCGCCGGTCGCCTCACGGGCAGGGCCGGCGGTGCGAGCCCGGTCGGCGTCCTGCTCGACGTCGTCTACGACCCGCGCCCGACAGCGCTCTCCGCGGCGTGGGCGACCTGCGGCGGTACGGTCGTCGGCGGTCAGCGCATGCTGCTGCACCAGGCGGCCGAGCAGGTCCGGCTCATGACGGGCCGTCCAGCTCCGCTGGGCGCGATGGACGACGCCCTCGAGTCGGCGCTCGGTACGGCGGCGGCTCAGCCCAGCGCGTAGGCCGCGACCACGGCGCCGCCCGCGAGCGCGCCGACGCCGGCCCCGAGCACCATGAACGGCCCGAACGGCACGGCCGTGCCGCGGTGCGCGCGGCGGGTCACGAGCAGCAGGAGCGACCACACCCCTCCCAGGAGGAACGGTGCCGCGAGCCCGACGAGGAGCTCGGCCCACCCGAGCCCCGCGAGCGCGGTGCCGAGCATCCCGGCGAGCTTGACGTCGCCGAAGCCCAGCCCTGGCGGGTAGGCGAGCCGCAGGGCCGCGTAGGCACAGAACGCGACCGCGCCGCCGACGAGCCCGCGCACGAGGAGCGCGCCGTCCGCGCTCGCGAGCGCGGACGCGCCGAGCAGCAGCGCCGCCCCGGCCCACGCCGGCAGGACGACGGCGTCGGGCAGGCGGTGCGTCCGCACGTCGATCACGGCGAGCACCGCGCCGCTCGCGGCTGCGAGGACGGTCGCGGGCGTCGCCCAGGCCGGCCCGGCGTCGCGCCCGGCCGCGAGCACCGCGACCACGGCGGCGAGCAGCGCGAGGACCGCTCCGAGGCGTCCGCCCGTGCGCAGCTCGGCGCGCACGCGCGCCGACCACGGCGCGGCTGCACGCGCGATCTCCTCGACGGGTGGGGCCGGGCCCCTGCGCTGCTCCACGGGCGGCACGCTAGCGCGTCCGCCCGGGATCGCACCGGCGTCGTCCACAGGTCTCCACGGCGCAACCGGCGGCACACCGACGGCGCACCCTCCGGTGCGTGGCGGCAGCGGTCCGCACTGCGGTCGCGCGTCCGGGGCGCGGCGCGTGCGTGGGAGGATGACGAACATGCTGCGTTGGTTGACATCGGGTGAGTCGCACGGTCCGTCGCTGGTCGGGATCCTGGACGGTCTGCCCGCCGGGGTGGAGCTCACGACGGCCGACGTGCAGGCGGTGCTCGCCCGTCGCCGTCTCGGCTACGGCCGGGGCTCGCGGCAGAAGTTCGAGCAGGACGCGCTGCGCGTGCTCGGCGGGCTGCGGCACGGGCGCACCCAGGGCGGACCGCTCGCGATCGAGATCGGCAACAGCGAGTGGCCGAGGTGGGTCGACGTGATGTCTGCGGACCCCGTCCCGCCCGAGGCGCTCCTCGTCGACGCCGGGACGGGCGACCAGCGCGAGATCGCGCGCAACCGCCCGCTCACCCGCCCTCGCCCCGGGCACGCCGACCTGGTGGGCATGCGCAAGTACGGCTTCACCGACGCCCGTCCCGTGCTGGAGCGCGCCTCCGCCCGTGAGACCGCGACCCGCGTCGCGCTCGGCGCCGCCGCGGCCGCGTTCCTCGAGCAGGCCCTCGGGGTCCGGCTCGTCTCGCACGTCGTGGCGATCGGGCCGGTCGAGGTGCCCGACGACGCGCCCGTCCCCGGTCCGGACGACGTCGCCGCGCTGGACGCCGACCTGGTCCGCTGCTTCGACGCCGCGACGTCGGCCGCCATGGTCGCGGAGATCGACGACTGCCAGCAGGCGGGCGACACCCTGGGCGGCGTGGTCGAGGTCCTCGCGTACGGCGTCCCGACCGGGCTCGGCACGTACACGCAGTCGGACGGGCGCCTCGACTCCCGCCTGGCGGCGGTGCTCATGGGCATCCAGGCGATCAAGGGCGTCGAGGTCGGCGACGGGTTCCGTACGGCCCGCCGCCGCGGCTCGGCCGCGCACGACGAGATCGAGCGCGGCGCCGACGGCCGCATCACCCGCCGGTCCAACCGGGCGGGCGGCGTCGAGGGAGGGATGAGCAACGGGGAGGTCGTGCGCGTGCGCGCGGCGATGAAGCCCATCTCGACCGTGCCGCGTGCGCTCGCGACGGTCGACGTCGTCACGGGGGAGTCCGCGACCGCGCAGCACCAGCGGTCCGACGTGTGCGCGGTCCCGCCCGCCGCGGTGGTCGCGGAGGCCATGGTCGCGCTCGTGCTCGCCGAGCAGGCGCTCGTGAAGTTCGGCGGCGACTCGGTGGACGAGGTCCGCCGCAACGCCCGCGCCTACCTCGAGGCGATCCCGGAGCTGCAGCGCTGATGGCTCCCGTCGCACCCGGCACCCGGCCGGTCGTCGTCCTCGTCGGGCCACCCGGCAGCGGCAAGTCCACCGTCGCCCGGCAGCTGGCCGACCGTCTGGGTCTCGCGCAGCGTGACACGGACACCGACGTCGAGCAGGCCGTGGGCAAGACGGTCGCAGACGTGTTCGTCGACCACGGCGAGGCGTACTTCCGTGAGCTCGAGCGCGAGGCCGTGACGACCGCGCTCGCCACCCACCGCGGCGTCCTGGCCCTGGGCGGCGGTGCCGTGCTCGACGAGCACACGCAGGCGGCGCTCGCCGCGTACACCGCGCAGGGCGGGACCGTCGTCTTCCTCGACGTGAGCCTCGCCCACGCGGCGCCGCGCGTCGGCTTCAACCAGGCCCGCCCGCTCCTGCTCGGCAACCCGCGGGCCCGCTGGGCCGCGCTCATGGAGGCCCGCCGTCCCGTGTACGAGCGGGTCTCGACACTGCGCGTCACGACCGACGCCCGTACCCCCGCGCAGGTCGCGGCGGAGATCCGCGCATTCCTCGTGCGCGCGGACGCGCCGGCCGGCACCAGCGCCACCACTGCCACCACGGAGGACCCCGCGTGAGCGACCAGAGCACCGCGACGAACCCCGCCCCTGCCCGCGTGCGCGTGTCCGGCGACGAGCCGTACGACGTCGTGATCGGACGCCACCTGCTGGGAGAGCTTCCGAGCCTCCTCGGTCAGCAGGTGCGCCGCGTGCTCGTCGTGCACCCGGCCGCGCTCGCGACGACCGCCGAGGTGGTGCACGAGGACCTGAAGGCGTCCGGGTACGAGGCCTACGTCGCCGAGGTCCCCGACGCCGAGGAGGCCAAGACCGCGCAGGTCGCCGCCTTCCTGTGGGGTGTCCTCGGGCAGGCGGACTTCACGCGCTCGGACGCGATCGTCACCGTCGGCGGGGGTGCGACCACGGACCTCGGCGGCTTCGTCGCGGCGACCTGGCTGCGCGGCATCCGCGTCGTCCACGTCCCGACCACGCTCCTCGCGATGGTCGATGCCGCGGTCGGCGGGAAGACGGGCATCAACACGTCCGAGGGCAAGAACCTCGTCGGCTCCTTCCACCCTCCGGCCGGGGTGCTGTGCGACCTGGCGGCCCTCGGGTCGCTCGGACGGTGGGACTTCGTCGCCGGCATGGCGGAGGTCGTCAAGACCGGGTTCATCGCCGACGAGCGCATCCTGGAGCTCGTCGAGGAGAACTCCGACGACCTGGGTGCCTGGGGGACGCGCCCGACGACCGACGCGACGTGGGCCGTCGTCACCGAGCTCGTCGAGCGGTCCGTCGCGGTCAAGGCCCGCGTGGTCGGTGCGGACCTCAAGGAGTCGGGCCTGCGCGAGATCCTCAACTACGGGCACACGCTCGGTCACGCGGTCGAGCTCACGGAGCGCTACCAGTGGCGGCACGGCGCGGCCGTGTCCGTCGGCATGGTGTTCGCCGCCGAGCTCGCCCGGCTCGCCGGCAAGCTGGCGGACGACGTCGTGGAGCGGCACCGCTCGATCCTCGGCTCGCTCGGCCTGCCGCTGACCTACCGGGGCGACCGCTGGGAGCAGCTGCTGTCCGCGATGCGGCGCGACAAGAAGACGCGTGGCGACCTGCTGCGGTTCGTCGTGCTCGACGACGTCGCGCGCCCCACGCGGCTCGAGGGCCCCGACCCGACCCTGCTCGCCGCCGCGTACGCGGAGATCAGTGCGGACGCGCCCGCCGGGCGCGGGCCCGTCGCGCTCTGACGCCGGCATGAGCGACGTGCGGCCCGCCGGCGAAGAGGCGCCCGAGGACGTGCCGCCGGTCGACCCCGACCTCGTCGCGGTGCTGGCCCGGGCCGAGCGCGGCCCCCGCGCGCTCGCCGTGCTGCTCGGCGCGCTCGGCCTGGCGTGCGTCGTCGTCGCCGTGGTCGCGCCCGGGCCGGCACGACCTGTCTCGGCGTTCTTCGCTGTGCTCTTCCTGGGTGTCGGTGCCGGGTGGTTCGTCCGGATGCTCGACACCCGCCGGCACTGGTCGCGCGCCCTCGGTACCGTGCCGGTCGTGCGGTGGACGGGGACGGGCCGGGGCTCGCCCGAGGCCACGAACCGCGACACGGTGGTCGAGCTGTCGCCCGAGCTCGTGCCGGTGCCGGCCGCACGCTTCGTGCACACCGAGCTGACCTCGCCCCGGGCGCTCAAGGGACCCGTGACCGTCGAGATCTTCCACCTCGAGGCCGACGGGCGCGTGGGCGGGCCCGCCCGGTTCACCGCCCAGGGACAGGTCCGCTGGGCCGAGAGCGTGCGGCTCTCCGACGAGGACCGCCCGCCGCGGCGCGCACCGCGACGCCTGACGCCGAGCGGCCCCTCCTACACCTGACGCCCGAGGGCACCGGCCCTGCGCTCGAGGAACCGGTGCTCGGGGCTACCGACGGCGCTGAGCCCGCACGCGCGGACGTAGGCGGCGTGGGCGTCGTCGGTCCGGCCGAGCCGGTCCAGGAAGTCGGCCCGTGCTGCGTGGAGCAGCGCGTAGTGGTCCAGGCCGTCGATCGTGGCGAGGACGGCGAGGCCCGCGGCGAACCCGTCGCGGAACCCGACCGCGACGGCGCGGTTCAGGGCGACCACGGGGGAGGGGCGCATCGCGAGCAGCGCGTCGTAGTGGGTGACGACCTCGCCCCAGGGCGTCGACGCGGCGTCCGCGGACGTGGCGTGGCAGGCCGCGATCCGGGCCTGCAGCAGGTACCCGCCCGGCGGCTCTCCGGCGAGCGCCCCGGTCGCGCGGCGAAGGTGGCGCTGCCCGTCGTCGATCATCCGGCGGTCCCAGCGTGCCCGGTCCTGCTCCTCCATGGGGACGAGGTCGCCCGCGCCGTCGAACCGGGTGTCCCGACGCGCCTGCTGGAACGTGACGAGGGCGAGCAGCCCGTGGACCTCCGGGTCGCGCGGCGCGAGGTCGGCGAGCAGCCCCGCGAGGCGCAGCGCCTCGTCCGAGACGTGGTCCTCCGCCCGGCCGTAGCCCTCGTTGAAGATCAGGTACACGACGGCGAGGACGCCGTTCGTGCGCTCGTGCAGCAGGTCGTCGGGCGGTACCCGGTAGGGGATGCCTGCGTGCTCGATCTTGCGGCGCGCCCGCAGCAGGCGCTGCGACATGGTCGCCTCCGGCACGAGGAACGCGCGTGCGATCTGGTCGGTCGTCAGGCCGGCGACGGTCCGGAGCGTCAGCGCCACGCGTGCCTCGAGCGGGAGGGCAGGGTGGCAGCACGTGTAGATCAGCCGGAGGAGGTCGTCGGACCCGGGTGCGTCCGCAGCCGGGGTGGACGTGTGGCCCAGGAGGGCCGCCTCCTGGACCACGGAGCGCTCCGTCCGCCGCCGCCGCAGGACGTCGAGCGCGCGGCGACGGGCCACCGTGGTGAGCCAGGCGCCGGGACGGCGCGGGACGCCGTCGACGGGCCAGCGCGCGAGCGCCTTCTCCGTGGCGTCCTGCACGCAGTCCTCCGCCAGCTCCCAGTCGCCCGTGAGGCGGATGAGGGTGGCGACGAGCGCGCCGCGCTCGGCGGCCACGGTCGACGCGAGCGCGTCGGCCGTGGCCGCGCCCCCCAGGGTGCTCACGCGTCGAAGGGCCAGAACGGTCGCAGCTCGATCTTGCCGTCACGAGCCTGCGGGTGCCGGGCGGCGACGGCGATCGCCTCGTCGAGGTCCTCGCACTCGAGGATGTCGAAGCCCGCGATCCACTCCTTCGACTCGGTGAACGGCCCGTCGGTGACCAGCACCTCGCCGCCGCTGACCCGCACCGTGGTCGCGTCCGCGACCGGTCGCAGCCGGTCCCCGAGCACGCGCGTCCCCTCGGTCTCCGCGACCCACTCCTCGATGGTCGGGCCGGCCTGCGGCGCCTGTGCGGCCTCGGCCGCCGCCTGGGGGTCTGCCACGACGAACATCATGTAACGCATCGTTCCTCCTGAGGTGTCCGGTTCATCCTGCCCGAGATCGACCCGGTGGTCGCTCTCACCGGGTCGACGATCGGCGACCCGCCGGATCCGACACCTGGCCCTCCCGACCGTCGACCGGTTCCCGGACGGTCGGTCCGCAGTGGCTAGGCTCGCGCCATGACACGTGTGCTCGTCCTCAACGGACCCAACCTCGGCCGGCTCGGCGTGCGCGAGCCGGAGATCTACGGATCGGCCTCGATGGCCGACCTGCGCGACGCCGCGGCGCGGTGGGGGAGCCGCCTCGGTCTCGACGTCGAGGTGCGCCAGACCGACGACGAGTCCGAGATCGTCGGGTGGCTGCACGAGGCGGTGGACGCCCGCGCGCACGTGGTGCTCAACCCGGCCGCGTTCACCCACTACTCCTACGCGGTGCGCGACGCCGCGGCCCAGGTCACGGCCTCCGGGCTGCTGCTCGTCGAGGTCCACCTGAGCAACCCCGCGGCGCGCGAGGCGTTCCGCAGCCACTCGGTCGTGGGCGCGGTCGCGACGGGGACGGTCGCCGGCTTCGGGTTCGACTCCTACCGGCTGGCGCTCGAGGCGGTGGCGGCGCGACTGGGCGACGACTCGCCGTGATCGACACGAATCAAGCCTGAGGGCTTGATGCGCATCGATCAAGGCTCTAGCCTGGATCCATGTTCGTTCTCACCGTGGACCGGCGGGCCAGCACCGGCCATCCCGACCGCGTGCCCGGTCTGCTCAGCCACCTGGGTGACCTCCTCGACACCCTTCCCGGGGTCGTCGTCGCGTTCGACCGCACCGTCGGCGACGAGGTGCAGGCCGTCCTCGACGATCCCGCCACCGTGCTCGACGTCGTCCTCGACCTCCTGCGCGACGGCGGGTGGAGCGTCGGCGTGGGGATCGGAACGGTCGACGAACCCCTGCCGACCGTCTCGCGCGAGGCGTCGGGCGACGCGTTCGTCCGCGCCCGCGACGCCGTCGAGCAGGCCAAGTCCCGCACCGCCACCGCCCCCGTCGCGGTCCGCGGCGGCGGGCAGGGGGGCGCTGCACGCGCCGCGGAGGCAGAGGCGCTCCTCCGGCTCCTCGCGGCCGTGGCCGCCCGACGGACCGCCCACGGGTGGCAGGCCGTGGACACGCTCGCTCGTGTCGGTGGCACCCAGAAGGATGTGGCTCGCGAGCTCGGCATCAGCGAGCAGGCGGTGAGCCAGAGGTTGCGTTCCGCCCTCTGGCCCGAGGAGGCGGCGGTCCGACCCGTCGTCGAGAGGTTGCTGGGGGAGGCAGACGCATGACGTACGAGTCGATCGCGCTCGAGCCGGTGACGGTCGTGTGGACCGTCGTCGTCTGGGTGGTGGCGCTCGCGGTGAGCGTGCTCGCGGGCGCGCCGGTGACGCAGGGGGTGCTGCGCGCCGCGGCGCGGCCGGACCGGGCCGCGCGACGCAGGACGGCGAGGCGCCGTACGGCCGACCCGGCGACCGCCGCCCTCCCGCCGGTCCCGCCCCCGCCCGCCGCGGGGACCATCGGGACCGAGGCGCTCAAGGCGCTGCGCGGCGGCACGTGGATCGGGTTCCTCGAGCGGTTCGCCATCACCGGCTGCCTGCTCGCCGGGTACCCCTCGGGCATCGCGATCGTCGTCGCGATCAAGGGGCTGGGGCGCTACCCGGAGCTGCGCGAGCACCCGGTGGCCTCCGAGCGGTTCGTCGTCGGGACGCTCGCCTCCATGTGCTTCGCCGTGGTCGTGGGCGTCGTCGCCGACGCCGTGCTCGGCGCGCTCCGGTAAGATCGACGAGGCCCATCTACCGCCGCGGCCCTGCCGCCGGTGAGCGGGCGGGCCCCGGAGACCCTGCGACAGGAAGACGAACGTGGCGACGACCAACGACATCAAGAACGGCACCGTGCTCCGACTCGACGGCCAGCTGTGGACCGTGATCGAGTTCCAGCACGTCAAGCCCGGCAAGGGTGGCGCGTTCGTCCGCACGAAGATGAAGAACGTGCTGTCCGGCAAGACGATCGACAAGACGTTCAACGCGGGTCTCAAGATCGAGACCGCGAACGTCGACCGCCGTGACTACCAGTACCTGTACATGGACGGCGCCGACTACGTCTTCATGGACACCTCGACGTACGAGCAGATCATGATCGCTCCCGAGGTCGTCGGCGGCGCGAAGGACTACCTGCTCGAGAGCCAGAACGTGCTCGTCGCGACGAACGACGGACAGCCGCTCTACATCGAGCTGCCCCCGTCCGTCGTGCTCGAGATCACGTACACCGAGCCCGGGCTCCAGGGTGACCGCTCCACGGGCGGCACCAAGCCGGCGACGCTCGAGACCGGTGCGCAGATCCAGGTCCCGCTCTTCCTCGAGCAGGGCACCAGGGTCAAGGTCGACACGCGAGACGGGTCGTACCTCGGCCGCGTGAACGACTGATCCGGGCGGACCGAACGACATGGCTGCTCGCACCAAGGCGCGCAAGCGCGCGCTCGACGTCCTCTTCGAGGCGGAGCAGCGCAAGGTGGACCCCGCGACGCTGCTCGCGCAGCGCGTCGCCGACCCTGGCGCCGCGCAGACGGCGCTGCCGCAGTACACGGTCGAGATCGTCGAGGGCGTGATCGCGCACCGCGAGCGCATCGACGAGCTGCTCGAGACGTACTCGCACGGGTGGACGCTCGACCGGATGCCCGCCGTCGACCGTGGTCTCCTGCGGATCGGCGGCTGGGAGGTCCTGTTCAACGCCGACGTCCCGGACGTCGTCGCGATCGACGAGGCGGTCGACCTCGCGCGCGAGCTGTCGACCGACGACTCGCCCTCGTTCGTCAACGGCCTGCTGGCGCGGGTCGCGGAGATGAAGCCGACGATCACGGGCTGAGCGCGCGCGGGCGGCGTCGGTCCGGGCTCGTCCTGTGACCGACGCCGCGTCCACGCGGTGGGACGCCGACACCTGGGCCCTGCCGCGCGGCGGTAGGGTGAGAACCGTCAGACATCCTTTAAGACCCGTCCTGTGAGGCGGGGAAGGAGGTCGCCGAGCATGAGCTCAGGCGCCGCTGTGCCCCCACCGTCCGAACCGTCCCGTCGCACCGCCGGCGCGTCCGCCGGCCAGGCCGGGACCGTCGTCCTGACCGCCGCGGACATCTCCCGCGCACTGACCCGCATCGCCCACGAGATCGTGGAGCGGAACAAGGGCGCGGACGACCTCGTCCTCCTCGGCATCCCGACGCGCGGCGTCCCGCTCGCGCAGCGCCTCGCCGAGCGTCTCGTCTCGATCGAGGGTCTCGCGCTCCAGCCGGTCGACCTCGTCGGCTCGCTCGACGTGACGATGTACCGCGACGACCTGCACCGCCACCCCACCCGCACGATCGGCGCGACGCGCCTGCCGGCGTCGGGCATCGACGGGAAGGTCGTCGTCCTGGTCGACGACGTGCTCTACTCCGGTCGCACGATCCGCGCGGCGCTCGACGCGATCAGCGACCTGGGCCGCCCCCGGGCCGTCCAGCTCGCGGCGCTCGTCGACCGGGGCCATCGCGAGCTGCCCATCCGCCCCGACTTCGTGGGCAAGAACCTGCCGACGTCCACGTCGGAGCGCGTGAGCGTGCGGCTGGCCGACCTGGACGGTGCCGGCACGCAGGACTCCGTGGTGATCCGGCCGGCGGCCGCCACGAGCGAGGAGACGGGCGCATGAGACACCTGCTGTCGACGCAGGACCTGCGTCGGGAGGACGCGATCCTCGTCCTCGACACGGCCGCGCAGATGGCCGCGACGCAGTCGCGCGAGATCAAGAAGCTCCCGACGCTGCGCGGGCGGACCGTCGTCAACCTCTTCTACGAGGACTCGACCCGGACCCGCATCTCGTTCGAGACCGCGGCCAAGCGGCTGTCGGCCGACGTCATCAACTTCTCCGCCAAGGGCTCGAGCGTGTCCAAGGGCGAGTCGCTCAAGGACACCGCCCTCACGCTGCAGGCGATGGGCGCCGACGCGGTGGTCGTGCGCCACCCGGCGTCCGGTGCGCCGCACCTGCTCGCCAACGCCGGCTGGCTGGACGCGGCCGTGCTCAATGCGGGCGACGGCATGCACCAGCACCCGACGCAGGCCCTGCTCGACGCGTACACCCTGCGCCGGCACCTGTCGGGCACGGCGCTGACGGCGCCGGGTGCCTCCGGGCCCGACGACGGCGCGGCGCGCGGCGGCGACCTCGCGGGCCGCCACGTCGCGATCGTCGGCGACGTCCTGCACTCCCGGGTGGCCCGCTCGAACGTCCACCTGCTGCACACGCTCGGGGCTCGCGTGACCCTCGTCGCACCGCCCACGCTGCTGCCCGTGGGTGTGCAGACGTGGCCGTGCCGGGTGTCGTACGACCTCGACGCGACCCTCGCGGGCGACGGTCCGAACGGCGCGGCCGACGCCGTCATGATGCTGCGCGTGCAGCGCGAGCGGATGTCCGGCTCCGGGGCGGGCGGCGGGGCGTTCTTCCCCAACCCGCTCGAGTACTCGCGCAAGTACGGGCTCGACGCGCGCCGACTCGAGCTGCTGCCCGAGCACGCCGTCGTCATGCACCCGGGCCCGATGAACCGCGGCCTGGAGATCTCGGCGCAGGCCGCGGACTCGTCGCGGGCCGTCATCGTCGAGCAGGTCGCGAACGGCGTCGCCGTGCGCATGGCCGCCCTGTACCTCCTCCTCGCGGGAACCGACGAGCCGGGCACCACCTCCGGCGCCGCGCATGCCACCACCACCACGGAAAGGGTCGCCACCTCGTGAGCACCGCCGCACCCAGCACCACGTACGTCCTGCGCGGGGCACGTCCCCTCGGTGGCGAGCCCGTCGACCTGGTCCTCGCGGACGGCGCGATCGTCGAGATCGCCGCGCCGGGACCGGCCGCCGCGGCGGACCGGGAGGGCGCCGTCGTCGTCGACGCGGCCGGCCTCGTCGCGCTCCCGGGCCTCGTGGACCTGCACACGCACCTGCGCGAGCCCGGTCGCGAGGACGCGGAGACGATCGAGTCGGGCACGCGCGCGGCGGCGGCCGGCGGCTTCACCGCGGTCCACGCGATGGCCAACACGACGCCCGTCGCGGACACCGCCGGCGTGGTCGAGCAGGTGTGGCGGCTCGGGCGCGACGCGGGCTGGGCCGACGTGCACCCGGTCGGCGCCGTGTCGGTCGGGCTCGCCGGGCAGCAGCTCGCCGAGCTCGGTGCGATGGCCGACTCGGCCGCGCGCGTCCGCGTGTTCTCCGACGACGGAAAGTGCGTCGACGACCCGATCCTCATGCGTCGCGCCCTGGAGTACGTCAAGGCGTTCGACGGTGTCGTCGCGCAGCACGCGCAGGAGCCGCGCCTGACCGAGGGCGCGCAGATGAACGAGGGCGTCGTGTCCGCCGAGCTCGGCCTCGCGGGCTGGCCGGCGGTCGCGGAGGAGGCGATCATCGCGCGGGACGTGCTGCTCGCCGAGCACGTGGGCTCGCGCCTGCACGTGTGCCACCTGTCCACCGCCGGGTCGGTCGAGATCGTGCGCTGGGCCAAGGGCCGGGGGATCGACGTCACCGCCGAGGTCACGCCCCACCACCTGATCCTCACCGACGACCTCGCACGCGGGTACGACCCGACGTTCAAGGTCAACCCGCCGCTGCGCACCGCGGCCGACGTCGAGGCCGTGCGCGCAGGCCTCGCCGACGGGACGATCGACATCGTCGCGACGGACCACGCGCCGCACCCCGTCGAGGACAAGGACTGCGAGTGGGCGGCGGCGGCGTTCGGGATGACCGGGCTCGAGACCGCGCTGAGCGTCGTCCAGGAGACGATGGTCGACACCGGCCGGATGACGTGGGCCGACGTCGCGCGGGTGCTGTCGGCGAACCCGGCCCGCATCGGCAGGATCGATGACGGCCCGACCGCGCAGGGCCGCCCCCTCGAGGTCGGCGAGCCGGCGAACGTGGTGCTGGTCGACCCGGCCGCGCGCCGCGTCGTCGACGGTGCGCAGCAGGTCACCGCGAGCGTGAACACCCCGTTCCGTGGGCGCGTGCTGCCCGGCCGGGTCGTCGCGACCTTCCTGCGCGGGCGACCGACGGTCCTCGACGGCACCCCTGTCGTCCGCGAGGGGGCCCAGGCATGAACCTGCCCCAGCCCGTCGCGGTCGGCATCTGGGTCGTGCTCGGCGTCGCGCTCCTCGTGCTGGTCCTCGTCGGACGGCGCCGGCTCTCCCGGCGCTCCGTCGGCGTGGTCCCGGCCCCGCCCGCCGTCCCGGCGGACGAGGCACGCGGACCCGTCGTGCTCGGCCCGCTCGACGCCCTCTACGTGACGAGCACCCTCGCGGGCGACTGGCTGGCCCGTGTGGGCGCGCACGGCCTGGGCGACCGGTCGCGCGCCACGGTGACGGTGCACGACGGCGGCGTGCACGTCGCGCGCACGGGTGCGCCGGACCTGTGGGTCCCGGCCGACGTCGTCGACGGCGCGGGGCTCACGCCCGGGATGGCCGGCAAGTTCGTCGGCAAGGACGCGATCGTCGTCGTCTCCTGGTCCGTCCCCGTCGAGCCTCTTCCTGCCGATCCCGACGCGGCCGGCGCGCCGCCCGCCGGTCCCGACCCCGTGCGCCTGGACACCGGCCTCATGCCCCGTCGTCGTGACGACGTAGCCCGCCTGCTCGACGCCGTCGGCGAGCTCGCCGACCGACGAACCGGGGCGCCGCCGAGCGCCGCGGGTGCACCGACCGAACCGCCGACCGAACTGCCGACCGACCGGCCGACTGACAAGGAGGACTCGTGACCACCACGAACCCCACCCCCGACCGGGCCCTGCTCGTCCTCGAGGACGGCACGGTCCACGCCGGCCGTGCGTACGGCGCCCGCGGCACCACCGTGGGTGAGATCGTCTTCAACACCGGCATGACCGGCTACCAGGAGACGCTCACCGACCCGTCGTACCACCGGCAGATCGTCGTGATGACCGCCCCGCACGTCGGGAACACCGGCGTCAACGACGAGGACGCGGAGTCGCGCCAGATCTGGGTCGCCGGCTACGTCGTGCGCGACGCCGCGCGCCGTCCGTCGAACTGGCGCTCGGTGCGCACGCTGGACGACGAGCTCGTCGAGCAGGGCGTCGTCGGCATCAGCGACGTCGACACGCGCGCCCTCACGCGCCATCTGCGCGAGCTCGGCGTGATGCGTGCCGGCATCTTCTCCGGTGACGCGCTCGTGCGCGACGGGTACCCCCGCACCACCGAGGACCTCGTCGCCGAGGTCAAGGCCGCGCCCGCCATGTCGGGTGCCGACCTCGCGCGCGAGGTCAGCACCGAGGTCGCGTACGTGGTGGAGCCCGTCGCCGGCACGGTGCCCGACGGCGCGGAGCAGGTGGCGACCGTCGTCGCCGTCGACCTCGGCATCAAGTCCATGACGCCGCAGCGTCTCGCGGAGCGCGGGGTGCGCGTGCACGTCGTCCCCGCCGCGACCACGATCGAGGAGATCGAGGCCCTCGCGCCCGACGGGGTGTTCTTCTCCAACGGCCCGGGCGACCCGGCGGCGGCCACGCACGAGGTCGAGCTCCTGCGCGGCGTGCTGGACCGCGGCACCCCGTTCTTCGGCATCTGCTTCGGCAACCAGATCCTCGGGCGCGCGCTCGGGTACGGCACGTACAAGCTCGCCTACGGCCACCGCGGCATCAACCAGCCCGTGATGGACCGTCGCACCGGCAAGGTCGAGGTCACGGCGCACAACCACGGGTTCGCCGTCGACGCGCCGATCGGCTCCGCGACCGGCGCCACGGACGGCATGTCCGGCGACGCCGGCTCGATCGCCCCGCACGACGGCGGCCGCTACGGGCGCGTCGTCGTCTCCCACGTCGGCCTCAACGACCAGGTGGTCGAGGGGCTGCAGTGCCTCGACCTGCCCGCCTTCTCCGTCCAGTACCACCCGGAGGCGGCGGCCGGCCCCCACGACGCCGCCTACCTCTTCGACCGCTTCGTCGAGCTCATGACCACCAAGGAGAACTGACCCGTGCCTCGCAGAACCGACATCTCCAGCGTCCTGGTCATCGGGTCCGGTCCCATCGTCATCGGCCAGGCGTGCGAGTTCGACTACTCCGGCACGCAGGCCTGCCGCGTGCTCAAGGAGGAGGGCCTGCGGGTCATCCTCGTGAACTCCAACCCCGCGACGATCATGACGGACCCGGAGTTCGCCGACGCGACGTACGTCGAGCCGATCACGACCGAGGTCCTCACGACCATCATCGCCAAGGAGCGCCCCGACGCGCTCCTGCCGACGCTCGGCGGGCAGACCGCGCTCAACGCGGCGATCGCGCTGGACGAGGCGGGTGTGCTCGAGGAGTACGGCGTCGAGCTCATCGGCGCGAACATCCCCGCGATCCAGAAGGGCGAGGACCGCCAGCTGTTCAAGGAGGTCGTCGAGAAGTGCGGCGGCGAGTCCGCGCGCTCGGTGATCATCCACACCGTCGACGCGGCCGTCGCCGCGGCCGACGACCTCGGCTACCCGATGGTCGTGCGCCCGTCCTTCACCATGGGCGGGCTCGGCTCGGGCATCGCCTACGACGAGCCGGACCTGCGTCGTATCGTCGGCCAGGGCCTGCACTACTCGCCCACCACCGAGGTGCTCCTCGAGGAGTCCATCCTCGGCTGGAAGGAGTACGAGCTCGAGCTCATGCGCGACAAGCACGACAACGTCGTGGTCGTGTGCTCCATCGAGAACGTCGACCCCGTCGGCGTCCACACGGGCGACTCGATCACCGTCGCCCCCGCGCTGACGCTCACCGACCGCGAGTACCAGAAGCTGCGCGACATCGGCATCGCGGTCATCCGCGAGGTCGGCGTCGACACGGGTGGCTGCAACATCCAGTACGCGGTCCACCCGGACACGGGGCGCGTCATCGTCATCGAGATGAACCCGCGCGTGTCGCGCTCGTCCGCGCTGGCGTCGAAGGCGACCGGCTTCCCCATCGCGAAGATCGCGGCGAAGCTCGCCGTCGGGTACACGCTCGACGAGATCCCGAACGACATCACCCGGGTCACCCCGGCCTCGTTCGAGCCGACGCTCGACTACGTCGTCGTCAAGGTCCCGCGGTTCGCCTTCGAGAAGTTCCCCGCCGCGGACGACACGCTCTCGACGACCATGAAGTCCGTGGGTGAGGCGATGGCGCTCGGCCGCAACTTCACCGAGGCGCTCGGCAAGGCGCTGCGCTCGATCGACAAGGGCGGGTCGGTGTTCCACTGGGACGGCGAGCCGGTAACCGGCACCGACCTGGACGACCTGCTCGTGCAGATCGCCCGGCCGACCGAGAACCGGATCATCGCCGTCCAGCAGGCGCTGCGCGCCGGCGCGAGCATCGAGCAGGTGTTCGACGCCACGAAGATCGACCCGTGGTACCTCGACCAGATCCAGCTCGTCAACGAGGTCGCCGCGTCCGTCGCGGCGGCGGACGCGCTCACCGAGGACGTGCTGCGCCAGGCCAAGAAGCACGGGCTGTCCGACGTCCAGGTCGCCCGGCTGCGCGGCATGGGCCCCGCGGGCGAGGCGACGGTGCGCGAGGTCCGCCGCGCCCTGGGCGTGCGCCCCGTCTACAAGACGGTCGACACGTGCGCGGCCGAGTTCGCCGCCACCACCCCGTACCACTACTCGTCCTACGACCTCGAGACCGAGGTCGCGCCGCGCGAGCGCGAGGCCGTGATCATCCTCGGCTCCGGACCGAACCGCATCGGCCAGGGCATCGAGTTCGACTACTCGTGCGTGCACGCCGCCCTCACGCTGCACGAGCGGTACGACACGGTCATGGTCAACTGCAACCCCGAGACGGTCTCCACCGACTACGACACCTCCGACCGCCTGTACTTCGAGCCCCTCACGTTCGAGGACGTGCTCGAGGTCTACGAGGCCGAGCTCGCGGCCGGACCCGTCAAGGGCGTCATCGTCCAGCTCGGCGGCCAGACGCCGCTCGCGCTCGCGCAGCGCCTCGCGGACGCCGGCCTGCCGATCCTCGGCACGAGCCCCGAGGCGATCGACGCGGCGGAGGACCGCGGCGTGTTCGGGCGCGTGCTCGCCGAGGCCGGGCTGCCGGCGCCGGCGTTCGGCACCGCCCGCTCGATCCAGGAGGCCCGCGACGTCGCGACCGGCATCGGGTACCCGGTGCTCGTGCGCCCGTCCTACGTGCTGGGCGGACGTGGCATGGAGATCGTCTACTCGGAGGACCAGCTCACCGGGTACGTCGAGCGTGCGCTCGCGGCGGCCGCCGCGGAGGACCGGACCGCCGGGACGCTGCCCGCGCCCCTGCTCATCGACCGGTTCCTCGACGACGCGATGGAGATCGACGTCGACGCGCTCTACGACGGCACCGAGATGTTCCTCGGCGGCGTGATGGAGCACATCGAGGAGGCCGGCATCCACTCGGGCGACTCCGCGTGCGTCCTGCCGCCGGTGTCGCTGTCCGACACCGAGATCGAGCGCATCCGCCGCTCGACCGAGGCCATCGCCCGGGGCGTGGGTGTGCGCGGCCTGCTCAACGTGCAGTACGCGCTCGTGTCCGACGTGCTGTACGTGCTCGAGGCGAACCCTCGCGCGTCGCGCACCGTGCCGTTCGTCTCGAAGGCGACGGGGACGTCGCTCGCGAAGGCCGCGGCCCGGGTGATGACGGGCGAGACGATCGCTGAGCTGCGTGCCGACGGCGTGCTGCCCGCGACGGGTGACGGGGGAGACCTGCCGCTCGATGCCCCGATCGCGGTCAAGGAGGCGGTCCTGCCGTTCAAGCGGTTCCGCACGGCCGACGGCACGGTCGTCGACACGGTGCTCGGGCCGGAGATGCGCTCGACGGGCGAGGTCATGGGCTTCGACCGCGACTTCCCGCTCGCGTTCGCGAAGTCGCAGGCGGCCGCGTTCGGTGGCCTGCCGACGTCCGGTGCCGTGTTCGTCTCGGTCGCCGACCGCGACAAGCGGTCGATCGTCTTCCCGGTCAAGCGCCTCGCCGAGCTCGGGTTCGAGGTCCTCGCGACAGCGGGCACCTCGAGCGTGCTGCGTCGCAACGGCATCGCCTCGCGCGTGGTCCGCAAGTTCTCCTCGGGCCGGGGGGCGGACGGTGAGCCGACGATCGTCGACCTCATCAACGCGGGCGAGGTGGACATCGTCGTCAACACGCCGTCGGGCCAGGGCGCACGGGCCGACGGGTACGAGATCCGCGCCGCGGCGACCGCGGCGGACAAGCCGATCGTGACCACCGTCGACCAGCTCGCGGCCGCGGTGCAGGGCATCGAGGCGGTCCTGGCGGGGCCGTTCGACGTCGCGAGCCTGCAGGAGCACGCCGCGGCGTCGCGCGCGGTCGGGGCGCGCGCATGACCGCGCCGTTCGGTGCGCGCCTCGCGGCCGCGATGGACGACCACGGCCCCCTGTGCGTGGGCATCGACCCGCACGCGAGCCTCCTCGAGGCCTGGGGGCTGCCGGACGACGCCGAGGGCCTGCGCACGTTCGGCCTGCGGGTCGTGGAGGCCGTCGGCGGGCGGGTGGCCGCGGTGAAGCCGCAGGCGGCGTTCTTCGAGCGGCACGGGTCACGCGGCGTCGCCGCGCTCGAGGACGTCATCGCCGCGGCCCGGGCTGCCGGGACGCTCGTCGTCGTCGACGCCAAGCGCGGCGACATCGGCTCGACGATGGGCGCGTACGCCGAGGCGTTCCTCCGGGACGGCTCGCCGCTCGCGGGGGACGCCCTGACGGTGTCCCCGTACCTCGGGTTCGGGTCCCTCGGGCCGGCGGTCGACCTCGCGCTGTCCTCGGGCCGGGGCCTGTTCGTGCTGTGCCTGACCTCCAACAAGGAGGGGCACGAGGTGCAGCACGCCCGGACGGTCACCGACCGCGGCACGGGCGACGCCGGTGGCGCCGGCGGCACCGACTCACCGGGCGCCAGCGTCGCCGCGACCATGGCGGCGCACGCGGCGTCGATCAACGCGGACGCGGACCCGCTCGGGTCGATCGGGCTCGTCGTCGGCGCGACCGTCGGCGACGCCGCGGCCCGCACGGGCACGGACCTGGCGGCGGTGAACGGGCCGCTGCTCGCGCCGGGCGTCGGTGCGCAGGGGGCCGGCGCCGCCGAGCTCGCCGCGGTGTTCGGCGACGCGCGCCGCCAGGTGCTCGCCTCCAGCTCCCGCGGCGTGCTGCGCGCAGGGCCCGACGTCGCGGCGCTGCGCGCGGCGGCGCGTGCCGCGACGGACGAGGCCCGGGCAGCCCTGCGCGGTCCCACCGGGTCGTAGCGCGGCGCGGGGGCGCCTGAGAGACTGCCACGCATGAGCGCACCCGACCAGAAGATCGCCGTCCCGTCCGCCGCACCGACGCCGGTCCTCCCGCCACCGGGCGCCGCGGTCGTGGCGGTTCCCGGTGCGCTCGAGGTGCCGGGCACGTGGAACGCGCGCGACGTGGGCGGGCGCGCCGTGCCGCGGGGGCACGACGCGCCGCTCGCGACGGGTGTGCTGCTGCGCACGGCGAGCCTGTCGCGGCTGACGCCGCAGGGGCAGTCGGCGCTGTCGGGCCTGGGGGTGACGACGGTCGTGGACCTGCGCGGCGAGGACGAGCTGGCGCGCGACGGGGCGGACGCCGTGCCGGGCGGCGTCACGGTGCTGCGGCGCGGCATGAACCCGACGCCGACGCCCGCGGGCGCGCAGGACGGCGCGTCCGGGTCGGGTGTCGTGTCCGCCGACCCCGGCGGGCTCCTCGCGCGCCTGGTCGCGTCCTCCGACCCGGCACGCGTGGCCCGGACCCTCATGGTCGGCGTGTACGCGAGCTTCGTCACGGACCCGGGGATCCGGGCCGCCGTCGGGCAGGTCCTGGCCGACGTCGCGTCCGCGCCGGGGGCGAGCGTCGTGCACTGCTCGGCCGGGAAGGACCGGACCGGGTGGGTGGTCGCGCTCGTGCAGCACGTCGTGGGCGTGGGCGACGAGGACCGGATGGTGGAGTACCTGGCGAGCGCGGCCGCGGCGGACGGGCTCGTGGCGACCCTGCCGCCGATCCCGGGCCTGGACCCTGCGACCCTCGGCCCGCTGCTCTCGGTGGAGCCCGACTACCTGACCTCAGCGTGGGAGCTCGCGGCCCACGAGCACGGCTCGGTCGACGGCTATCTGGCCGCGTGCGGGGTGACGTCGCAGGTCCGGGACCGTCTCGTGGGGCGCCTCGTCGCGGTGTGACGGGGGCGACGCGCGGGCGTCAGTCGTTGCCTGCACGGCTCGGCGTCGCTACGTTCAGGGGATCGGCCCGGTGCGTCACCGCTGGTCCTCCGCCTGTCGGAGGTCGCGCGGCGGCGGCGGCCGGTGCTTCGGGTTCATCCGCCTGACGACGAGTAGGTGACTTTCGTGGCACTTCCATCCCTGACCCCGGAACAGCGCGCGGCGGCGCTCGAGAAGGCCGCGGAGGCGCGCCGGGTCCGCGCCGAGGTGAAGAACCGGCTCAAGTACTCCCAGGGCTCGCTCAAGGAGGTCATCGAGCGCGGCGCGACGGACGACATGATCGGCAAGCTCAAGGTCGTCGCGTTGCTGGAGTCCCTGCCCGGGGTGGGTAAGGTGAAGGCTCGGGCGATCATGGAGGAGATCGGGATCGCCGAGACGCGTCGTGTCCGCGGCCTGGGACCCCACCAGTCCGCGGCCCTCATCGAGAGGTTTGGCTGACATTTCCGCGCTACCACCCGCGTCGGTCCCTGCGGACCACGGTTCCGTGCAGCCGGCGCGACTGACGGTCCTCGCCGGACCGACCGCCGTCGGCAAGGGCACGGTGTCGGCCGACATCCGCGCCCGCTACCCGGAGGTCTGGCTGTCGGTGTCGGCGACGACGCGCGGCCCGCGGCCGGGCGAGGAGGACGGCGTCCACTACCTGTTCGTCGGGCCGGACGAGTTCGCGCGGATGGTGTCGGAGCACGAGCTGCTGGAGTGGGCGGTCGTGCACGGGCGCAACAGCTACGGCACGCCGCGCCGTGCGGTCGACGAGAAGCTCGCCGCAGGTGTGCCCGCGCTCCTGGAGATCGACCTGCAGGGCGCGCGCCAGGTGCGGGCGTCCATGCCGGAGGCCCGCTTCGTGTTCCTCGCCCCGCCGAGCTGGGACGAGCTCGAGCGCCGCCTCGTCGGTCGTGGCACGGAGGATGCGGAGGAGCGTGCCCGTCGGCTCGCGACGGCGCGCGTGGAGCTCGCGGCCGAGGCGGAGTTCGACCACGTGATCGTGAACGACGAGGTGCACCGCGCCACGGACGAGCTGGTGCGCGTCATGGGACTCGAACCGCGCCCCGTCGCGCCTGACGCCGCCGTGCGGCTCTGACGGAGTAGACTGGTCAGTCGGTGCGCCCTGGCGGGTGCCTTCGGCAGGCTCGGAACGTTGCCGCCGAACCTCGCCGCCGGGCAGCCGCGCCGAGCCTCACCACCCGATCAGCTGCAGCCTCCGGTTGCAGGAACCCGAGAACCCCACGGAGCGAACTGTGTCCGGAACCGTCGCCGCCCCCGAGGGCATCACCGACCCGCCGATCGACGACCTGCTCGAGCACGTCGACTCGAAGTACGCGCTGGTCATCTACTCCGCGAAGCGTGCCCGTCAGATCAACGCGTACTACTCGCAGCTGAGCGAGGGCCTGCTGGAGAACGTCGGCCCGCTGCTCGAGACGCGCAACCAGGAGAAGCCGCTGTCGATCTCCATGCGGGAGATCAACGCCGGCCTCCTGACGATCCAGGCCGACGAGAGCCCGGAGGGCTCGCAGGACTGACGTCCGCCGCGCCGCGCCCCGTCTGCGGGGCGCGGCGTTCGTGCACCACCACCCAGGGACGGGGACCAGGATGCGGATCGTGCTCGGGGTCAGCGGCGGCGTCGCGGCCTACAAGGCGGTGCTGCTGCTGCGACTGCTGCGCGAGCAGGGTCACGCGGTGCGTGTCGTGCCGACCGCGGCGGCGCTGCGGTTCGTCGGTGCACCCACCTGGGAGGCGTTGTCGGGCGAGCCGGCGACGGACCAGGTGTTCGACGACGTCGAGCACGTCCCGCACGTGGCGCTCGGCCAGGGCGCGGACCTCGTGGTCGTCGCGCCGGCGACGGCGGACCTGCTGTCGCGGGCGGCGACGGGCCGTGCGGACGACCTCCTGACGTCCACGCTCCTCACGGCGCGCTGCCCCGTGGTGATGGCACCGGCGATGCACACGGAGATGTGGGAGCACCCCGCGACCGTCGCGAACGTCGCGACCCTGCGTGCCCGCGGCGTGCACGTGATCGAGCCCGCGTCGGGTCGGCTGACGGGCTCGGACACCGGGCCGGGCAGGCTGCCGGAGCCGGAGGAGATCGCCCGTGCGGCGCTGGACGTCGCCGCGCGTGCGCAGGTGCCGGCCGCGGCCGCGCAGGACCTCGCGGGCCGCCGGGTCGTGGTCTCCGCCGGCGGGACGCGCGAGCCGATCGACCCGGTGCGCTTCATCGGCAACCGGTCGAGCGGGCGCCAGGGCGTGGCGCTCGCGCGGGCGGCGCGCGAGCGTGGCGCCCACGTGACGCTCGTCGCGGCGAACGTGAGCGTGCCGGTGCCGGACGCCGCGGCGGACGAGGTCGTGGAGGTCGAGTCGACCGCGCAGCTGCGCGACGCCGTGCGCGCCGCGGCCGCGGGCGCCGACGTGGTCGTCATGGCCGCGGCGGTGGCCGACTTCCGCCCGGCGCAGGTGCCTGGCGCCAAGATCAAGAAGGTCGCCGGCAGCGAGCCGGTGCCGATCGCGCTGGTGGAGAACCCGGACGTGCTGGCCGAGCTCGCGCACGACCGGCTGCGGCCCGGGCAGGTCGTCGTGGGGTTCGCGGCGGAGACGGGCGACGCGTCGGGCGACGTCCTGGACCACGGTCGCGCCAAGGCGCGTCGCAAGGGGGCCGACCTCCTGGTGGTCAACGCCGTGGGCGGGGGGCGCGGTTTCGGCACGACGACGAACGACGTGACGGTGCTCGACGGTGCCGGGGACGTCGTGGCGCGGGCGAGCGGGTCCAAGCGTGAGGTCGCGGACGCGGTGTGGGACGTCGTCGTCAAGGTCGGTGGCCGCGACAGCGGGTGATCTTCGTCGTCTCGACTGGCGGATGTTTCCGTTCACCACGCAAGACAGTACGCTGTCCGCCATGGCAGATCTGCGTCTCTTCACGTCCGAGTCGGTCACCGAGGGTCATCCGGACAAGGTCTGTGACCAGATCTCCGACTCGATCCTCGACGCCCTCCTGACGCAGGACCCGGCGTCGCGCGTCGCCGTGGAGACGATGGTCACGACGGGCCTGGTGCACGTCGCCGGCGAGGTCACCACGGACGCGTACGTCGAGATCCCGCAGATCGTGCGGGACGTGGTGCGCCGCATCGGGTACACGTCGTCGGCGATCGGGTTCGACGGCGACTCGTGCGGTGTGTCGGTGTCCATCGGCCAGCAGTCGCCCGACATCGCGCAGGGCGTGGACAAGAGCCTCGAGGAGCGTGACGACGCGGCGTCGGGCCAGGACCCGCTGGACCTGCAGGGTGCGGGCGACCAGGGCCTGATGTTCGGGTACGCGAGCGACGACACGGCGAGCCTCATGCCGCTGCCCGTGTGGCTCGCGCACCGGCTCGCCGAGCGCCTGGCGCAGGTGCGCCGCGACGGTTCCGTGGCCGGGCTGCGCCCGGACGGCAAGACCCAGGTCACCATCGGGTACGACGGGGACCGCGCGGTCAGCCTCGACACGGTCGTGCTCTCGACGCAGCACGACCCGGACGTGGTGCAGGAGTCGTTGCGCCGTGAGGTCGCCGACGAGGTCGTCGCGCCCGTGCTCACCGCGGCAGGCGTCGACCTGGACACGCGCGGCACGCGCCTCATCGTCAACCCGACGGGCACGTTCGTCATCGGCGGCCCGCAGGGCGACGCCGGCCTGACGGGGCGCAAGATCATCGTCGACACCTACGGCGGCATGGCCCGCCACGGCGGAGGCGCGTTCTCCGGCAAGGACCCGTCGAAGGTGGACCGCTCGGCCGCGTACGCGATGCGGTGGGTCGCGAAGAACGTCGTCGCGGCGGGCCTCGCGCGGCGCTGCGAGGTGCAGGTCGCGTACGCGATCGGCAAGGCGCATCCGGTCGGCCTGTACGTCGAGACGTTCGGCACCGAGACGGCCCCGGTCGAGCGCATCACGGCCGCGATCCGCGAGGTGTTCGACCTGCGCCCGGCCGCGATCATCCGCGACCTGGACCTGCTGCGGCCCGTGTACGCGCAGACGGCCGCCTACGGGCACTTCGGTCGCGAGCTGCCCGGGTTCACGTGGGAGCGCACGGACCGCGTCGGGGACCTGCAGTCCGCCGTGTGAGGTCGGCCCGCACGGGCGTGCGGGCGGCTCGTGGTTCGATGTGCCGGTGAGCGAGACCGCCGACCCGACCGGTGCGCCGGTGCAGCCGGCGCTGCCCGGCGTGGACGTGCCGGCACCGACCCGTCGACGGCGTGCACCGGCCGTGGGCTCGACGCCCCTGGCCGACGAGCTGCCCGTCGCGCAGGTGGTCCTCGACGTGTCTCCTGCGCACCTGGACCGCACGTTCGACTACACGGTCCCGGCCCCGATGTCCGACGACGCCCAGCCCGGCGTGCGCGTGAAGGTGCGGTTCGCCGGGCGGGACGTCGACGGGTACGTGCTCGCCCGGGTCGCGGCCTCGGAGCACGAGGGTCGTCTGGTGCCGCTGCGTCGGGTCGTGTCCGGGCAGCAGGTGCTGACCCCGGTCGTGGCGCACCTCGCGCGCACGGTCGCCGACCACTACGCGGGAACCCTCGCGGACGTGCTGCGCCTCGCCGTCCCGCCGCGCCACGCCCGGGCCGAGCAGGGCTTCCTCGCGGCGACGCAAGACGACACGACGCCGGACGACACGATGCCGGACGACACGATGCCGGACGACACGATGCCGGACGGCGCGACGCCGGTGCCCGCGGCCGACGCGCCCGCGGCGCCGTCGGTCTGGGCGTCCTACCGCGCCGGCGGGGCGTTCCTGTCCCACCTCACCCGTCGCGGTGAGCCTCGTGCCGTGTGGACCGCGCTGCCGGGTCTCGTGCCCGGGCCGACGTCGGGTACGAGCGGCACGGGCGGCACAACCGCGGGGATTCACGGGTGCACGCACTGGGCGAGCGCCGTCGCCGAGGCCGTGCGGGCGGCCCGCACGGGTGGACGGGGCGCGCTCGTCGTCGTCCCCGACGCGCGCGACGTCGACCAGGTGTGCCTCGCCCTCACCGCCGCGGGGCTGACGCCGTGGGGTCTGGCCACCGGGGGCGACGTCGTGCGGCTGACCGCGGACGAGGGCCCGGCGGCCCGCTACCGGGCGTTCCTCGCCGTGCTGCACGGGCGGGCGCGGGTCGTGGTCGGCACGCGCGCCGCCGCGTTCGCCCCCGTGCAGGACCTGGGGCTCGTCGTGTGCTGGAACGACGGCGAGGACACGCTCGCCGAGCCGCGCGCGCCCTACCCCCAGGCGCGTGAGGTCCTCGCGCTGCGCAGCGAGCTGGAGGGCGCCGCCTACCTCGTGGGGTCCCACGGCCGGACCGTCGCCGCGCAGGCGCTCGTCGCCCGGGGGTGGGCCCACGACCTGTCCGCCGCGCGCGACGTCGTGCGCGCCGTCGCACCCCGCGTCCGCGCCCTCACGTCCGTCGAGCTCGCCGCGGAGGGACCTGGCGCCGCCGCCCGGATCCCGACACCCGCGTGGCGCACCGCCAGGGACGCGCTCGAGCACGGCCCGGTGCTCGTGCAGGTGCCCCGTGGCGGCTACGTCCCCGTGGTGGCGTGCGCCCGGTGCCGCACCCCGGCACGGTGCGAGACGTGCCACGGCCCGCTCGCCCTGCACGGGCCACGGGCCACGCCGCAGTGCGCGTGGTGCGGGGCGCTCGCGGGCGGGTGGTCGTGCCCGGAGTGCCACGCGACGGGGCTGCGGTCGGTCCGGGTCGGGTCGGAGCGGACCGCGGAGGAGCTCGGGCGTGCGTTCACCGGCGTGCCCGTGCAGGTGTCCGGCGCGAACGCGCCCGGGGGAGTGCTGTCACGGGTCGGACCCCGGCCCGCGCTCGTCGTCGCCACCCCCGGTGCCGAGCCGGTGGCGGACGGCGGCTACGCGGCGGCGCTGCTGCTGGACGCTGCGGTCGGGACGGCGCACGTCGGGCTCGACGTCGCGCAGGACGCCCTCGCCCGCTGGCTCGCCGCCGCCGCGCTCGTACGGCCCGCGTCGGCGGGCGGGCAGGTCCTGCTCGTGGGCGACGCCGCACCCGCGCCCACGAACGCGCTCGTGCGCTGGGACCCCGCCGGGCTCGCCGACCGCGAGCTCGAGGAGCGGGCCGAGCTGGACCTCCCGCCCGCCGTGCGCGTCGCCGCGCTCACCGGCGACCGGACCGCCGTCGAGGCCGTCCTCGACCGGGTCGCGCTCGCCACGCCCGACACCGTGCTCGGCCCCGTCGAGGTTCCCGCGCCGCCCGCGCGCGGCCAGGGACGAGGTGCTCCGGGCGCTGTCGACGGGCTCGGGGTCCTCGCGCACCCGGTGCGCGCCGTCGTGCGCGTCGCGCACCGCGACGGACGACGCCTTGCCCGCGAGCTCGCCGCCTCCCTCGCCGTGCGGTCCGCCCGCCGTGAACCGGGCAGCGTGCGCGTCCAGCTCGACCCCAAGGAGATCCTGTGAGACCCGGCACACCCCCTGACACCCCCGGCGCGGCGATCGACGCCGTCCTGTACGACTTCGGCAACGTCCTCGTGGCCTGGGACCCCTACCGCGCCTACACCGGGTACGCGGACCGCGACACCGTCGACGCGTTCTTCGCCGACGTCGACTTCGCGGCCCTCAACCACGGCCGCGACGCCGGCGGCACGTGGGCCGACGCGCGCGTCCAGGTCGACGCGACGCACCCGCAGCACGTGCGCCTCGTGGACCGGTACGTGGAGCACTTCGCCGCCACGCTCGTCGGCCCCGTCGACGGCTCCGCGGAGCTCGTCGACGAGCTCGCCCACCTCGGTCTGCACCTGTTCGGGCTCACCAACTGGTCCGCCGAGCTGTTCCACCACGCCGCGGCCGCCGCCCCCGCGACGACGCGCATGGACGACGTCCTCGTCTCCGGGCGCGAGCACCTCGCCAAGCCCGACCCGGCGATCTTCACCCTGGCGCTCGAACGGTTCCACCTCGACCCCGCCCGCACCCTCTTCACCGACGACAGCGCGGCGAACATCGACGCCGCCGCCCGCCTCGGCCTGCGTACCCACCTGTTCCGCGGGACACCGGGACTGCGCGCCGCCCTGCGCGACCTCGGCGTCGACGTCGCCCCGGCAGGACCTCGCCCCGCGACAGCCCCGGCCCCGGCCCCGGAGGAACGGCACGACACCTAGACTCGGGCCCATGCGCCTGCTGTTCGCCGGGACCCCGGACACCGCGGTCCCGTCCCTCGACGCCCTCCTCACCTCCCGGCACGACGTCGTCGCCGTCCTCACGCGCGCGGACGCCCCCGCGGGCCGGGGGCGACGCCTCACACCCAGTCCCGTGCGCGAACGCGCCGAGGCGGCGGGCATCCGGGTCCTGACCGGGCGCCCACGGGGCGACGAGTTCCTCGAGGTGCTGCGCGACCTCGACGTCGACGCCGCACCCGTCGTCGCCTACGGCGAGATCCTGCGCCCCGACGTCCTCGCCGTCCCCCGCCACGGCTGGGTCAACCTCCACTTCTCCGTCCTGCCGGCCTGGCGCGGTGCCGCACCCGTGCAGCGCGCGATCATCGCCGGCGACGAGGTCACCGGCGCCACCACCTTCCTCATCGAGGAAGGCCTCGACTCCGGCCCGGTGCTCGGCACCGCGACCGAGACCGTCCGCCCCCGCGACACCGCCGGCGAGCTCCTCGGCAGGCTCGCCCGCTCCGGCGCCGGCCTCCTCGTCGCCACCCTCGACGCGCTCGAGGACGGCACCCTCGCCCCCCAGCCCCAACCCACCGACGGCATCACCCACGCCGCGAAGCTCACCACCGCCGACGCCCGGGTCCGCTGGGACCTCCCGGCGCTCGCGGTCGACCGCCTCGTCCGCGGATGCACGCCGGCACCGGGAGCCTGGAGCACCGTCCCCGACGCGCAGGGCACCCCGGTCCGCCTCGGCCTCGGGCCTGTCACCCCACGACCCGACGTCACCGACCTCGCACCCGGCGCGGCTCGCGTGGGCAAGCGGGAGGTCCTCGTCGGTACCGCCACGCACGCGGTCCAGCTCGGCGACGTCGCCCCCGTGGGCAAGAAGCAGATGGCGGCAGCCGACTGGGCGCGTGGCGCGCGCCTCGGGCAGGACCTCGTGCTCGGGTCGGAGGTGGCAGCGTGAACGCGCAGGACCGGAACCGGGACCCCCGCCGCGACGCCCGCGGCCGCCAGCGCGGCGCCGCACGCAGCCGCGGCGAGGACAACCGGTCGTCCGTGGCACCCGCCGACCGCCGCAAGGGCACCGACCCCGCGCGCAACGCCGCGTTCGACGTCCTGCGCGAGGTCGACGGGTCCGACGCCTACGCCAACCTGGTCCTGCCCCCGCTCCTGCGCGAGCGCGGCGTCCGCGGTCGCGACGCCGGGTTCGCCACAGAGCTCGCCTACGGCACCCTGCGCCTGCGTGGCCGCTACGACGCGATCCTCGAACGCTGCCTCGACCGGCCGCTCGACCGCCTCGACCGCCCCGTGCTCGACGTCCTGCGCCTCGGCGCGCACCAGCTCCTCGCGATGCGCGTGCCCCAGCACGCCGCCGTCTCCGAGACCGTCGGCCTCGCACGCGCCCGCACCGGCGCCGGCAGCGCCCAGCTCGTCAACGCGGTCCTGCGCCGCGTCGCCCGCACCCCCCTGGACGACTGGCTCGAACAGCTCGCCGCCGACGCCCCCGACGAGACCACCGCGCTCGCCACCACCCGGTCCCACCCCGCGTGGATCGTGCGCGCGCTGCGCGACGCCCTCGCCGGCACCGGGCGGGACACCGCCGAGCTCCCCGACCTCCTCGCCGCGGACAACGACGCCCCGCGCGTCACCCTCGTCGCACGCCCCGGCCTCGTCGACCCCGACGAGCTCGCCGCCGACGACCGGGTCCACCCCGCCCGCTGGGCACCCACCGCCCTCACGCTCGACACCGGCGACCCCGGCGCCTACGGGGCCGTCCGCGACGGCCGCGCCGGCGTGCAGGACGAGGGGAGCCAGCTCGTCGCCCTCGCCCTCGCCGCCGCTCCGCTCTCCACCCCTGGCGGAACGGGGGAGCGCTGGCTCGACCTGTGCGCAGGACCCGGCGGGAAGGCCGCGCTCCTCGGCGCGCTCGCGGCCCAGCGTGGCGCCCGGCTCGTCGCCAACGAGGTCCAGCCCCACCGCACCCGGCTCGTCACGCAGGCGCTCGCAGCCGTCCCGGCCGACGCCGTCGAGGCGGTGCGGACCGGGGACGGGCGCGAGGTCGGGACGGACGAGCCCGCCGCGTACGACCGCGTGCTGCTCGACGCGCCGTGCACGGGGCTCGGTGCGCTGCGACGTCGGCCGGAGTCGCGCTGGCGGCGCACGCCCGGCGACGTCGCGACCCTCACCGGTCTCCAGCGCGACCTCCTCGCCTCGGCGCTCGACGCCGTCCGGCCCGGAGGCGTCGTCGCCTACGTGACGTGCTCCCCGCACCTCGCCGAGACGCAGGTCGTCGTCAGCGACGTCCTGCGCCGCCGTGACGACGTCGAGATCCTCGACGCCCCGGCCGTGGTCCGCGGGGTCGTGCGTCCCGAGGCACGGGACGCGATCGAGCTCGGCGACCGCCAGGACGTGCAGCTGTGGCCGCACGTCCACGGCACGGACGCGATGCACCTGACGCTCCTGCGGCGCCGCCCGTCGGCCTGACCGCTCCGCGAGGCGCAGGTCGCGCGGGCCGCGCGCGGAATGTCGGGATATCACGATCTGGCCGATGTCAGGATATGACGCTATGGTGGACGTCAGGATAGTACGACACGACGTCCCACGGCGGAGGCGACATGCCAGCACCCACACCCGTACCGGGCGCGACCCGCAGCGCCCGCAGTACCCGCAGCGCCCGCGACATCGGCGACACCGTCCGCCGCGCACGACGCACCAGAGGACTCACCCAGGCACAGCTCGCCGACGAGCTCGGCATCACCCGCCAGTACCTCTCCGAGCTCGAGAACGGCGTCGACAACCTCTACATCACCCGGCTCTTCGAGGTGCTCGGCGAGCTCGACCTGACCATGCGCCTCGAAAGCCGCCCATGACCCGCCCCGACACCCTCGAGCTCTCGCTCTACGGCACCCTCGCCGGCCACCTCACCCGCCGCCGCGACGGCCGCGTCGACCTCACCTGGACCGACGACGCCACCACGCGCTGGGGCGACGGCGCCCGCATCCTCTCCCACCTGCTCCCCATGACCACCCACGACGCACCCCACCCCGCCCGCGTCACCGCCTGGCTCGACGGGCTCATGCCCGAAGGCCGCGCACGCGACCAGATGGCCATGGAGGCAGGCGTCGACCCCGAGGACCACATCGCGTTCTTCACCGCCTACGGCGGCGACACCATCGGCGCCGCCGTCCTCCGACCACCCGGACACCCCCACCGCCCACCCCGGCACCGCGAACCCCTCGACGACCACGACATCGCCCGCCTCCTCCGCGAAGGCGTCGCCCGAGCCGGCGGCATCGGCCGCAGCGAGCACCTCACCAGCTCCCTGCCCGGCATGGAACCCAAGATCACCCTCGTCCACGACCAGCACGGCTGGACCCGCGCCGACGACACCACCCCCACCACCCACATCCTCAAGGTCGCCCGCCCCGCCGGCTCACCCACCGCCGACCTCGTCGACACCGAGGCCGCCAGCCTCGACCTCGCCCGCCGCACCGGCCTCACCACCGTCGACGCCCACGTCACCGAGTTCGACGGCGAACGCTGCATCGTCGTCACCCGCTACGACCGCATCCCCGGGCCGGACGGCACCGACCGCCTCCACCAGGAGGACACCGCCCAAGCCCTCGGCATCAACACCCGCGACCCCGAACGCAAGTTCCAGCACGGCCGCACCCTGCCCTCCCTCACCCGTATCGCCCGCGTCCTGCGCGACGACGGCACCCGGCCCGACCCCCTCCTCGCCCTCACCACCTTCAACCTCGCCATCGGCAACACCGACGCCCACGCCAAGAACATCTCCCTCCTGCGCCACGACGACGGCACCGTGCACCTCGCACCCGCCTACGACGTCTCCATGCACCTGCACCACGACCACGCCTCACGCGTCTTCGCCATGGACGTCGCCGGCGAACGCGACATGGACCGCCTCACCGCCCAGCACCTCGTCGACGAGGGCACCTCCTGGGGACTGCCACGCCGACGCGCCGTACGCGCCGTCGCCCAGACCCTCGACGACCTCCTCGCGGCGCTCGCGGACGTCGACCGGGACGCACACCCCGGCGTCGGGCGGCACGCCTGGCGCACCGTGGAGCGCCGGACCGCCGACCTGCGGCGCGGTCTGGCCCCCTGACGTCCTGGGCCCGGACGCCGCGCGCCGCCGTCAGAGGCTGCGCTGCAGGAGGACCGTGTCCACCCAGCGGCCGTGCTTGAAGCCGACGGCGGCCAGCCGTCCCGCCTCCACGAACCCGAACCGGCGGTGCAGCGGGAGGGACCCCGCGGCGTCGGGCACGTCCGCGACGACCGACACCACCTGGCGCACGCCGGAGGCCCGGAGCGCGTCGAGCAGGGCGCCGAGCAGGGCCGTGCCGACGCCGCGACCGGTCCAGGCAGGGTCGAGGTAGACCGAGTCCTCCACGGTGTGCCGGTAGGCGGCCTTGGGGCGCCAGCGGCCGGCGTACGCGTAGCCGGCCACGACGCCGTCGACCTCGGCCACGAGGAACGGCAGCCCGGCCTCGGCGAGCTCGCCGCGCTTGGCCTCCCAGCGCACGACGTCCCACGGCTCCTCCTCGAACGTGACCTGCGTGTCGCGGACGTACGGGGCGAAGATCGCCGCGACGCGCGGCAGGTCCGCCGGTGTCGCCGGACGGACGACGGCGAGCGCGCGGGGCGGGGGAACGGAGGAGGTCACGCGGCGAGCGTAGAGGTCGGTCCGGTGCGGCGGCGCGCCCTACGCTATGACCCATGGCAGCCCTCATCGCCCCGAGCATCCTGTCCGCCGACTTCGCGAACCTGGAGAGGGACCTGCACGCGATCTCCTCCGCGGACTACGCGCACGTGGACGTCATGGACAACCACTTCGTGCCGAACCTCACGCTCGGGCTGCCGGTGTTCGAGCGCCTCGCGCAGGTCTCGCCGATCCCCATCGACGCGCACCTCATGATCGACGACCCGGACCGTTGGGCGCCCGCGTACGCGGAGGCCGGCGCGGCGTCGGTGACGTTCCACGCCGAGGCCGCTGCTGCCCCTGTGCGGCTCGCACGCGAGCTGCGGCGACTGGGAGCCCGCGCAGGGGTCGCGCTGCGCCCTGCGACGCCTGTGGACCCCTTCCTGGACCTGCTCGCGGAGGTCGACATGATCCTCGTCATGACGGTCGAGCCCGGGTTCGGGGGGCAGTCGTTCATCGACGGGACGCTGCCCAAGATCCGTCGCGCCCGGGAGGCCGTGAGCGAGGCCGGCCTCGACGTGTGGATCCAGGTCGACGGGGGAGTGTCCCGCTCGACGATCGAGCGCGCGGCGGACGCAGGGGCCAACGTGTTCGTCGCGGGCTCGGCCGTGTACGGGGCCGAGAGCGTCCCGGGGGAGATCGCCACCCTGCGAGCACTCGCCGACAGGGCGACGCACCGGCACTGAGGCGGCGTTCAGGCGGTACCGGCTCTCGGCTGCCAGGCATCGGTCTCGTGCACTCCAATAGAAATAGTGTGCCAAGCAGATCCATCACCCGTCGACACGCCAAAAACACGCCCTGACGGGACAGGGTGGCCGGGCAGCTCGCGTTCACGTCCGTTCGCCTGGTGGACGGGGGGAGTGCGCGGCGGAGCGCGGGTAGCATGCTGGGCGTAGCAGTACGCATGAACGTGCTCCGGGGTCGGTGCAATTCCGAGCCGGCGGTGACAGTCCGCGACCCGCGCCCTACGCGCGGTTGACCTGGTGGAACTCCGGGACCGACGGTGAAAGTCCGGATGGGAGGAAGCACGTGCGGCGTGGCCACGCCCCAGCGCGTGGCGTCTCGGCGACCCGTCGAGACGCCTGTCGGTGACGGTGACGGCCTCGCCGTCGGTGAGCGGTGACGGTCGACCCGGACGGGTCGACCGGCTCCAGCCCGCCCTCACCCCGGAGCGCCCGTGCCCGGGAGGAGGACGATGGGCGAGCACCCACGAACCCTGACGATCGACGCGGCGATGGCGCGCGCGCTCGAGCTCGCCGCGCGTGGACCGGCGTACGGCCCGAACCCGCGGGTGGGCTGCGTCCTCCTCGGTGCGCGCACGGGCGATCGACCACGGCCCGACGGCGCGGCGCCGGACCCGCACGACCCGCACGACCCGCACCCCCGGCACGTCCTCGGCGAGGGGCACCACCAGGGCGCAGGGACGCCCCACGCCGAGGCCGCCGCCCTCGCCGACGCCCGGGCGCGCGGTGTCGACCTGGCGGGCGCGACCGCCGTCGTCACCCTCGAGCCGTGCGCGCACACCGGGCGCACCGGGCCGTGCGCCGACGCGCTCGTCGCCGCGGGTGTCGCGGAGGTGGTCTACGCCGTCACCGACCCGAACCCGCTCGCGACGGGTGGCGCGCGGCGCCTCCGTGACGCCGGCGTCGGGGTCGTGCAGGGCCTGCGTGCCGACGAGGGCGAGGAGCTGCTCCGCGTGTGGCTGACGTCGGTCCGCCGCGGGACGCCGTACGTCACGCTCAAGACGGCGACGACGCTCGACGGGTTCGTCGCGGCCCTGGACGGCACGAGCCGATGGATCACCGGGCCCGAGGCTCGTGCGCACGCGCACCGGGTGCGCGCCGAGGTGGACGCGATCGTCGTCGGCACAGGCACCGTGCTGGTGGACGATCCGGAGCTCACGGCCCGGGTGCGACCCGGTGGTCCTGAAGGTGACGCGAGCGCCGGGGGTCGTGCGGTGCACCAGCCGTCGCGGGTGGTGGTCGGGTGCCGCGAGGTCCCGGCAGGTGCGCGGGTGCGTGGTCCGGGCGGGGCGTTCGTGCAGGTGCGCACGCACGACGTGCGCGAGGTGCTGGCGGAGCTCGGGGAACGCGAGGTTCGTCACGTGCTGGTCGAGGGTGGGCCGACTCTCGCGACGGCGTTCCTGGCGGCGGACGCGGTCGACGAGCTGCACGCGTACGTCGCGCCCGTGCTCCTGGGTGAGGGGCGCCGGGTGGTCGGGGGGCTGGGTGTGGGGACGATCGCGGACGCGTACCGGTTCCGCACGGTCGAGGTGGGGCGCGTCGGTGGCGACGCGCTCGTGGTGTCGAGGAAGGTTTCCAGGAGAGGCGGGCAGGACTGATGTTCACGGGGATCGTCGAGGAGATCGGGAAGGTTCGGGACATCGCGTTCCCGGGCGGGCAGGACGCGGTGCTCCGGATCGAGGGACCGCTCGTCACGTCCGACGTGCGGCTGGGGGACTCGATCGCGGTGAACGGCGTGTGCCTGACCGTGACGAGCATCGGCGAGGACGGGACGTTCACGGCCGACGTGATGCCGGAGTCGTTGCGCCGCACGGCGCTCGGGGACCTGGCGGCGGGGTCGCCGGTGAACCTGGAGCGCGCGGTGCGGGCCGACGCGCGGCTGGGTGGTCATGTCGTGCAGGGGCACGTCGACGGCGTGGGTGCGCTGGTGAGCCGGACGCCCGGGGCGCGGTGGGACGACCTGGTGCTCTCGGCCCCGGGCGGGTTGACGCGGTACGTCGCGGAGAAGGGGTCGATCGCGGTGAGCGGGGTGTCGCTCACGGTGACGCACGTCGACGACGAGTCGTTCGGTGTCTCGCTCATCCCGACGACGTTGGAGGCGACGATCCTCGGGCGGCTCGCACCGGGTGATCGCGTGAACCTCGAGGTCGACGTGCTCGCGAAGTATGTGGAGCGGCTCCTCGCCGCGGGGGTGGCGTCGTGAGCGGCGTGGGTCTGCGGCTGGGGTCGGTCGAGGAGGCCCTGGCCGAGATCCGGGCGGGGCGCCCGGTGCTGGTCGCGGACTCCCCGGACCGGGAGAACGAGGCGGACGTGGTGCTCGCGGCCGGCACGGCGAGCCCGGAGTGGGTGGCGTGGACGATCCGGCACTCGTCGGGCTACCTCTGCGCGCCGATGCCCGCGGCTCGGGCGGACGCCCTCGAGCTGCCGCTCATGGTGCCGCACAGCCAGGACCCGCGGCGCACGGCGTACACGGTGACGGTGGATGCGGCGACGGGGGTGACGACGGGGATCTCGGCGGAGGACCGGGCGCGGACGCTGCGGGTGCTGGCGGACCCGGGATCGGGTCCGGTGGACCTCATCCGTCCGGGGCACGTGCTGCCTCTGCGCGCTGTTCCGGGAGGTGTCCTGCACCGCGCGGGGCACACGGAGGCGGCGGTGGACCTGGTTCGCCTCGCGGGGGCGGGCGAGGTGGGGGCGATCGCGGAGCTCGTGCACGACGACGGGACGATGATGCGGCTCGACGGTGCCGCAGCCCTCGCGGAGCGGGACGGGTTGGTGCTCCTCACGATCGCCGACCTCGTGGCGTGGCGGCGCGAGCACGACCCGGTGCCCGCGAGCGCCGGCGGGTCGGGGGTGGAGGTCCCGGGTCGGCGGGTGCACCGGACGGGGGAGGCGGACCTGCCGACGGAGCACGGGCGGTTCCGGGTGATCGGGTACCGGGACCTGCGCTCGGGGGCGGAGCACGTCGCGCTCGTCCCGTCCGAGCGTGGCGTGGGGTCGGGTGGTGCTGTCCCCCCTGTGGTGCGGGTGCACTCGGAGTGCTTGACGGGGGACGCGTTCGGTTCGTCGCGGTGCGACTGCGGTCCGCAGCTGCGGGCAGCGTTGGAGCGGGCCGCGGCGGAGGGTGGCGCGGTGGTGTACCTGCGGGGGCACGAGGGGCGGGGGATCGGTCTGCTGGGGAAGATCGGTGCGTACGAGCTGCAGGACGCGGGGCTGGACACGGTGCAGGCGAACCTGGAGCTGGGGTGGCCGGCGGACCGGAGGGAGTACGGGGCTGCGGCGGCGATCCTGGTGGACCTGGGGTTGACGCGGGTGCGGCTGCTGACGAACAACCCGGCGAAGGTGGCGGGTCTGGTGGCGTCGGGGGTCGAGGTGGTGGGGGCGGAACGTCTCGAGGTGGGTCACGGGGAGCACAACCGTGCGTACCTGGTGACGAAGAAGGTGGCGATGGGTCATCTGCTGGACACGGTGGTGGTCCCGGAGGGGGCCGCGGAGCCTGTCGGGTCGGGTATCGAGAAGGTCGACGAGATCGTGGAGGACGAGGGATGAGTGGAGCGGGTGCGCCGTCGATCCGGGTGGACGGGTCGGGGCTGCGGGTGACGGTGGTGGCGGCGAGCTGGCACACGGAGGTGATGGACGGTCTGCTGGCGGGTGCGTCGCGTGCGTTGGAGGCGGCGCACGTGGCGCACGTGACGGTGGTGCGGGTGCCGGGGTCGTTCGAGCTCCCGGTGGCGGCGGCGCGGGCGGTGGAGGCGGGTGCCGACGCGGTGGTGGCGCTGGGTGTCGTGATCCGGGGTGGGACGCCGCACTTCGAGTACGTGTGCCAGGCGGCGGCTCAGGGGTTGACGGACGTGAGCGTGCGGTCCGGGGTGCCGGTGGGGTTCGGTGTGCTGACGTGCGACGACGAGCAGCAGGCGCTGGACCGTGCGGGTCTGGCGGGGTCGCGGGAGGACAAGGGTGCGGAGGCTGCGGAGGCGGCCGTCGCGACGGTGGTGGCCCTGCGCTCGCTCTGACGTCGGGCCGGAGGGGTCCGTGACCGCTGGGCGGACCCCTCCGCGGCTCCGGGTGCGAGGCGGATACGCTGGGCACGTGAAGACGTTCGAGTCCCTGTTCGCGGAGCTCTCCGAGAAGGCCACGACGCGACCTGCCGGTTCCGGCACGGTCGCGGAGCTGGACGCCGGGGTGCACGCCATCGGGAAGAAGGTCGTCGAGGAGGCCGCCGAGGTCTGGATGGCGGCGGAGTACGAGGGCGACGTGAAGACGGCGGAGGAGATCTCCCAGCTCCTGTACCACCTGCAGGTGCTGATGGTCGCGAAGGGCTTGAGCCTGCAGGACGTGTACGAGCATCTGTGAGCGGTACCGACGCCGGCGCGTCCGCCCGTCCCGGTCTCCGCTCGCCCCACCTCCTCGAGCACTCGTCCGACAATGAACGAAGGTCCCACCATGCTGCGCATCGCCGTCCCCAACAAGGGGTCCCTGTCCGAGCCCGCCGTCGACATGCTGCGGGAGGCGGGATACCGGCAGCGTCGTGACTCGCGCGAGCTGGTCCTGGCGGACCCGGACAACGACGTCGAGTTCTTCTTCCTGCGTCCTCGCGACATCGCGGTGTACGTGGGTTCGGGCACGGTGGACGTCGGTGTCACGGGCCGCGACCTGCTGCTGGACTCGGGCGCGGACGCGGTGGAGCACATGCAGCTCGGGTTCGGCGGGTCGACGTTCCGCTACGCGGCGCCGGTGGGGACCATCTCGTCGCTGGCGCAGGTGCAGGGGTTGCGCGTCGCGACGTCGTACGAGGTGCTCGTGGGTGAGCACCTGCGGGAGGCTGGGGTCGAGGCGAGCGTGGTGCACCTGGACGGTGCGGTCGAGTCGGCCGTGCAGCTCGGGGTGGCGGACGTGGTCGCGGACGTGGTCTCGACCGGGACGACGCTGCGTGGTGCGGGCCTGGAGGTCTTCGGCGACCCGATCCTGGTGTCGGAAGCCGTGCTGATCCGGCCGCGCGCGGTCGCGGCAGATGCCGTGCCGGCGGGGGTCGACGTGCTGACCCGGCGCCTGCAGGGCGTCCTGACGGCCCGCCAGTACGTCCTCATGGACTACGACGTGCCGGTGACGCTCGTGGACCAGGCCGTCGCGATCACGCCCGGGCTGGAGTCCCCGACCGTCTCCCCGCTGCACGACCGCGACTGGGCAGCGGTCCGCGCCATGGTGCGTCGGGACCAGACCAACCAGGTGATGGACGCCCTGTACGACGTGGGTGCGCGCGCCATCCTCGTCACCTCGATCCACGCCTGCCGCCTCTGACGGCGCCCGCCGGGCGGCCCCGTCCGGCGACGGACGCACGCGGAGAGCGTGCGCAGGTGTGAGAGCGTGACGTCATGAGCGGTTCCGACGTCCCCGGCGCGGCGCCGCACGCGAGCGCCGACGACCCGTACCGGGAGTTCCGCCCCCGGTTCGGGACGGCCGCGGCCTGGGGGACGGGCCTGGTGGTCGTGGGCGGCTGCGCGGTGGCGGGCGTCCTCGCGGACGGTCCGCTGGGTGCGTCCTGGGCCAACCGGCTCTCGCTCGTGGCGTTCGCGCTCTTCTCCGCGTGGCTGCTCTGGCGTCTCGGCGGCGTGCGCGCGGTGCCGTCGCACAGCGGGCTGCGCGTGCGCAACGTCATCTACACGCGCGAGCTCGAGTGGGCGCAGGTGGTGTCCGTCAGGTTCGGCAGCGGTGACGCGTGGGTGAGGCTCGACCTCGCGGACGGCTCCACGCTCGCCGTCATGGGCATCCAGCGGTCCGACGGGGCGCGGGGCGAGGCCGAAGCGCGGCGTCTGGCCGCCCTGGTGCAGGCGCACGGCGAGGGCAGGGAGCAGCTGCCCCGCTGATGCGGGCGACGGCACGACCATCCACGAGGAACGGCCCCCGGATCGACAGATCCAGGGGCCGTTCCTCGTGCGTTCGGCGGACGACGTCCGCCGGGTCAGGTCAGTACGCGGCGCGCTGGCGCGGCTTGCGGTCCCCGCGCTCGTCGTGCCGGGTCGCCGGGCCGTGGCCGCCGCGGGGGCGGTCCGACGCCGGGTGCCCACCCTTGCGGGCGGCCGGTGCGCCCTCGTCGAGCTTGATCCGCAGGGGCTTGCCCGCGACCCGGGCACGCGAGATCCGGTCGATCGTCGCGGCGTCGAGCGGCGTGGCGATGTCGACGAGCGAGAACGACGGGAAGATGTCGATCTTGCCGACGTCCGAGCCGTTCAGTCCGGCCTCGTTGGTCAGTGCCCCCACGATCCCGCCCGGCTGCGCACCGTGCGTGTAGCCGACGGACAGGCGGTAGCGCGTCCCGACGGCGTCGCGGCGGATGCCACGACCACCGGACTCACGCCCGGGACGGTCACCACGGCCGGGACGGTCGCCGACGCGGTCGGTGCGTCGTGCGGCCGCCTGCTCGCGCGCCTGGGCGCGCTCCGCCTCGAACCGCTCCTGCTCCTCGCGGGCACGAGGGCCGTCGTCGCCGACCGCGAGCGCCACGAGGGCGGCGGCGAGGTCGATCGGGTCGACGTCGTGCTCGGCGGTGAAGGTGCGGATCAGGTCCGAGTACAGGGAGAGGCGACCGGCCTCGCGACGCTCGGGCACCTGGGTGAGCAGGGTGCGCGCCTTGTGCGCGGAGACGTCCGCGGGGGAGGGGATCTCCACCTCCTGCAGCGGGGTGCGGGTCGTGCGCTCGATCTGGCGCAGACGGCCACGCTCGTTCGGCGTGACGAAGCTGAGGGCCTCGCCGGTGCGCCCGGCACGGCCGGTGCGGCCGATGCGGTGCACGTACGCCTCGGGCTCGCCCGGCAGGTCGAAGTTCACGACGAGCCCGATGCGGTCGACGTCGAGGCCGCGGGCCGCGACGTCGGTGGCGACGAGGACGTCGAGGGCGCCGGAGCGCAGGCGCTCGACGATCTTCTCGCGGTCCTTCTGGGCGACGTCACCGGAGATGGTGGCCGCGGACACGCCGCGCTCGACGAGGGCGGACCCGACCTCCTCGGCCGCGCCGCGGGTGCGGGTGAACACGATCGCGGCGTCGGCGTCCGACGTCGCGAGGACGCGGGCGAGCGCGCCGGTCTTGTGCCGGAACGGCACGACGGCGTACGTCTGGCGCACGGACGTCACGGTCGAGGACTGGCGGGCGACGGCGATCTCGACCGGGTTCGTCAGGTGCTCGGCGGCGACACGGCGGATGGGCGGCGGCATGGTCGCGGAGAACAGTGCGACCTGACGCTTCTGCGGGGCGTAGCCGAAGATCTTCTCGACGTCCTCGGCGAAGCCCATGCGCAGCATCTCGTCGGCCTCGTCGAGGACGAGGAAGCGCACGTCGTCGAGGACGAGGGTGCCGCGCTCGAGGTGGTCGATGACGCGCCCGGGGGTCCCGACGACGACCTGTGCGCCGCCCTGCAGGGCCCGCTGCTGCGGCTGGTAGGGGGAGCCGCCGTACACGGGGACGACGTTCACGCCGGGCAGGTGCGTCGCGAAGGACTCGATGGCCTCGGCGACCTGCATGGCCAGCTCGCGCGTCGGGGTCAGGACGAGTGCCTGGGCGCGGCGGGCGGCGGGGTCGATCGACGCGAGCAGCGGCAGGCCGAACGCGGCGGTCTTGCCGGTACCGGTCTGCGCGACGCCGGTGATGTCGCGACCGCCGAGCAGCGCGGGGATGGCCTGCGCCTGGATCGCGGACGGGGTGACGAAGCCGAGGTCGGCGATGGCGCGCTCCAGCGGGGCGGGCATCCCGAGGTCGGCGAACGTCGGCTCGCTCGACGTGCGAACCGGGGTCGCGGCGGGGCCGGCGGCCTGGTCGGCGGTGGTGGTGTCGGTGGACTGGTCGAGGGCGCGCGAAGGCGCGACGACGTCAGAAGTCATGGAGGGGTGAGGACCGTTTCGTCTCGAGGTGTGGAGGGCGCGCAGTCGCCGGGTCGGCTCCTGCCGGTCGCACTCCCGAACACACCTGGGCGGCCGGTGGCCGACCACTCTCACAGAACACGCGGGACGAGCGACGAACTCCAAAGGATGCCCCCATCCTAGCCCAGGCCCGCCGATTCGGGCCGGGACGGGGCGTGGCGGTTCGGTGACGTCGCTCACCGGGGCGCTCCCACAGGCGGGTGACGATGCGAGGTCGAGCCGGGCAGAACACCGCACAGCGGACGAAGTGGGCGCGACGCCGCGATCGTGCGGTGGGTGCGGATGCGCGCGGAGGGGGCGCGGCCGGTCAGGTGTGCCCGGTGCCGAGGGTCCCGTACATAGGATGGGCCCACGCGGCTGCACGGCTGCGTCCCGCGGGCAGCGGGTGCGCGACGAATCGGGCGGTGGGTGTGGCAGCAGGGCAGACGGTCAGCTCCCGTGTCCTGACCGTCCCGAACGTCATCAGCCTGCTCCGACTGCTGCTGGTGCCGGTCTTCGCCGTCCTGATCGTGCAGGGCCAGGATCTGTGGGCGCTCGTCGTGCTCGCGGTGTCCGGCGCGTCCGACTGGCTGGACGGCGTGCTCGCCCGGCGCCTGGACCAGGTCAGCAAGCTGGGCCAGATGCTCGACCCGGCGGCGGACCGGCTCTTCATCCTCGTCACCCTGCTGGGCCTCGCGTGGCGCGACATCGTGCCGGTGTGGCTCGTCGTGGTCATCGTCGCGCGCGACGTGCTGCTCGCCTGCCTCATGCCGGTCCTCGCCCGGCACGGCTACGGGCCGCTGCCCGTGAGCTTCGTCGGCAAGGCCGGGACCTTCGCCCTGCTGTACGCGTTCCCGCTGCTCCTGCTCGCCGAGGCGCCGGGCACGATCGGGGACGTGGCCGCGGTGACCGGATGGGCGTTCACCTGGTGGGGGATCGGCCTGTACTGGGTGGCCGGGCTGCAGTACGTCCGCCAGACGCGCGCCCTGACCAGGGACACCGGGACGGGGACGGCGCCGTGAGCGACCCCCGCCGGCCGGCGGACCGGTCGACGCGCAAGCCCGGCGCGGACGCCTCGATGACACTGCTCAACGAGGTCATGCACCGACCTCTCGACCCGGGGTACGCCGAGGTCGCGGCACGGCGCGCGGCCGGCCTGGAGCCGCGCCGCAGGTCCGCGGGCGTCGCCGTCCTCGTGACGCTCGCGGTCGTGCTGGGGCTCGCGACGACCGCCGCCGCCGTCGACCTGCGAGCACCCCGACCCGACGCCATCGCGGCCCGGGACGTGCTCGAGCAGGAGATCATCAAACGCCAGGACGACGCCGACGGGCTCGTGACACGCTCCGACGACCTCAGCGCCGAGGTCGAGCAGCTCCAGGGCGAAGCGCTCGCCGGGGTCGACGACGGCATGCTCGCCGACCTCGCACGCGAGGGCGCGGTCACGGGGACACGGGCGGTCGAAGGCCCGGGCCTCGTCGTGACGCTCACCGACGCGACCTCCGACCTGGCGCCGGGAGAGCTCCCCGACTCCGAGTCGCGCGTCCAGGACTCCGACCTGCAGCAGGTCGTCAACGCCCTGTGGTCCGGTGGTGCCGAGGCGATCGCGATCAACGGACAGCGGCTCGGTGGCCTGTCCGCGATCCGTAGCGCCGGGGACGCGATCCTCGTCGACCTGCAACCCCTCGTCGCGCCCTACAAGGTCGAAGCCGTCGGGGACGCCGATGCCATGCAGGCGGCGCTCGTCCGGTCCGGGGTGTCCGACCTGCTGCGGATCCTCGGCTCGCGGTACGGGATCCTCTCGAGCGTGATCACGCAGTCGCGGCTCGAGCTGCCGGGCAGCCCGGACCCCTCCCTCTACTTCGCCACCGTGCCCGGTGCGACCGTAGAATCCGACCCGTCGACCGCGCCCGACGCCACCACGCGGACGATGCCGGGCACGGAGCCCGATCCGGTGCCGGGCACCAGGCGGGGCGCGCAGACAGGTCAGGAAGCCGAGACAGGTCAGGAGAACTCCGGATGATCGCAGTCATCGGGCTCGTGGTGGGTGTCGTGGCAGGGCTCGTCCTGCAACCGACGGTCCCCGTCTCGTTGCAGCCCTATCTGCCGATCGCGGTCGTCGCCGCGCTCGACGCCCTCTTCGGCGGGCTGCGCGCGATGCTCGACGGCCTGTTCGACGACAAGGTGTTCCTCGTGTCGTTCCTGTCGAACGTCGTCGTCGCCGCACTCATCGTCTTCCTCGGCGACCAGCTCGGCGTCGGCTCGCAGCTCTCGACCGCCGTCGTCGTCGTCCTCGGCATCCGCATCTTCTCCAACGCGGCCGCCATCCGGCGCCACATCTTCAAGGCATGAGCGTGCGCGAGCCCGACGCCGAGCCTGAGGAGCTGGAACCGGACGACACCGCCCAGAGCCCCGAGCCCGAGCCCGCCGGCGACCAGGCGGTACCTGACGCGCGCTCGGACGACGCGTCCCCGGGCGAGGACGTGCCGGTGCCGGCGGAACGCGACGACGGCGAGCCTGACGACCAGGCGGACGACGCGGCCCGCACGACGGACGAGGGCGACGAGGGCGACGAGGACGACGACACGACCAGTGAGGTCGACGCCGTCGCACCCCACCACGACGGGGAGGGCGTCGAGGCCGAGGGCACGGACGTCGGCGACCCCGACGAAGCGACCGACACGGGTGGGACCGACACCGTCGTCGGGACCGACACCGATCCCGACGGCGCACCGGCCGCTGACGACGACGAGCCCCTGCAGGAACCGGAACCGGAACAAGAGGCGGAGCTGGAGCCGGAGGCGAACGCGCCCGAGACGCAGCCCGACGAAGTCGGTCCCGAGGCTGCCGCGACGGAGGCCGTCGAGACGGAGGGCGACTCGCGCCCTCCCGCGGCCGGCTCGACGAACGAGGCAAGCACTGCCGGCGCCGCGTCGCCGTTCGGGCGGCACGGGACGCCCAGCACGCCGCCGCCCGGGGGGCTGCGGGCGCTCGGGCGGGCGCTGCGCCCGAGCGCCTCCCGTCCGCAGCTCGTGGTGGGGGTGCTGTGCGCGCTGCTCGGCTTCGCGGTCGTGGTCCAGGTGAGCCAGACCCAGGAGGACCAGCTGTCGTCGTTGCGCCAGACGGACCTGGTGCGCCTCCTCGACGACGTGACGCAACGGTCCGAGGAGCTCGAGGACCAGGTGTCCGACCTCGAGGCGACCCGTGACGAGCTCCGGTCGGGCTCGGGGGCGCAGCGCGCGGCGATCGAGGTCGCGGAGCAGCGGGCGCAGACGCAGGGCATCCTGTCGGGGCGTCTCGCGGCCCAGGGGCCAGGGGTGGAGATCGACGTCGCGGAGGGCGACCAACAGCTACGGGCGTTCTCCCTGTTCAACGTCCTCGAGGAGCTGCGCAACGCCGGCGCGGAGGCGATGGAGGTCAACGGTGTCCGCCTCGTGACCAGCAGCTACTTCGAGGACACGGACGACGGTGTCGTCGTCGACGGCCAGGTGATCACCTCGCCCTACCGGTGGACCGCGATCGGCGACCCGTCGACGCTGGGCACGGCGCTCGAGATCCCGGGTGGCGCGATGGCGTCCCTGCGTTCCGACGGTGCCCGCACCACGATCCGGCAGGAGGATCTCGTCGAGGTCGACGCGACCCATGAGCCGGCGGAACCGGAGTACGCGACCCCGGTAGCGCCCGACGAGGACGACTGATCCCGGACCGACGAGCGGTGCGACCTGCCCCGCCTCGTGCCGTGTCGCCCGGCGGGCGCGTACGGGTTCCCGCAGGGCGGCACGGCGGGGTAGGTTGGGCAGCACACCGAGCAGGCGCGTTGCGCGCCGTGACCTGCAGGTGTAGTAGTTTTTCCGCACGAGATGTGCACGTGCGACACGCGAGTCCCGACGGGGGCCCGACAGCCGCCGAGGAGGCGAGATGACAGTCCCAGGTGGTCCTGAGCTGCCGCACCGGGCAGGTGGCGACACCACCATCAGCTTCGGGCGGATCGAGGCCCCGATCGAGGAGGGTCTGCAGCCCGGAGGGCTGGCACCCGACGAGAACGCCGCGGTCTCGGCGCTTCCCCGCCACTCCGCGCTGCTCATCATGCAACGCGGTCCCGGCCAGGGCTCACGCTTCCTGCTCGACGCCGACCGCACGGTCGCGGGACGGTCCGAGCGTGCCGACATCTTCCTCGACGACGTGACGGTGTCGCGCAAGCACGCCGAGTTCGTGCGCGAGGGCAGCAGGTTCGTGGTGCGGGACGTCGGTTCGCTCAACGGCACGTACGTGAACCGCAGCCGCATCGACGCCGTGACGCTGGCGACGGGCGACGAGGTGCAGATCGGCAAGTACCGGCTCACGTTCCACGCGAGCCCGCAGGCCGAGAGCCCGACGGACGGTCCGGCCGCGCACCCGTGAGCGCGTCGACGGGCGCCGTTCAGCCCACGCAGCCGGGCGCGGACGACCAGCCGGAGCCCTGGCCGCGGGGGATCTCGCGCCGCGCGACCATGCGCATCTCCGACGTGCTGCGCGCCCTGCGGACGGAGTTCCCCGGCGTCAGCCACTCGAAGCTGCGGTTCCTCGAGGAGCAGGGGCTGATCGACCCCGTGCGGACCGCGTCGGGCTACCGGCAGTACAGCCCGGCCGACGTCGAACGACTCCGGTTCGTCCTCGTGCAGCAGCGTGAGAGCTACCTCCCGCTCAAGGTCATCAAGGAACGGCTCGCCGCCCTGGACGCCGGGCACGACGACGCCGAGACGAGCCCCGTCGCGCCCCGCCTGGCGACGAGCGACGGCGACCCGAGCGGTGGCGCCTCCAGGCGCCGGTACACCGTGGACGGTCTCGTCGCGGCGAGCGGTGCCGAGCGGGAGCTGGTCGACGGACTGATCGAGGCGGGCGTGCTGCGCCCCTCTGCCGGCGGACAGCTCGACGCGTCCGCACTGGACGTCGTCGTGATCGCCGCCGGACTCGCCGAGCACGGCATCGAGCCGCGACACCTCCGTTCGTTGCGCACCGCGGCCGACCGGCAGGTCAACCTCGTCGAGCAGGTCGTGGCACCGTGGCGCAGCCAGCAGTCCGCGTCGGCGCGTGCGCACGCCGCGACCATCGCCTCCGAGGTCGGCGAGCTGTGCGCGCGGCTGCACACGGTGTGGGTGCGACAGGGCACGACCGACCTCGCGCCCTGAGCCAGCCGGTACCGCCGCCGCATCTCCTGACGGATGGGACCGCGCGTCGTACCGTGGACAGGTGAGCGACGCCGTGCCGATGGTCCCCGTGGACGTCCTCGGCGTGCGCCAGCAGCGCGACCAGGAGATCGTCGTGCTCCTGCTCGACAATGCCTCCGACCTCGTGGTGCCCATCGTCATCGGCCCGCGGGAGGCGAGCGCGATCGCGATGGCCCAGGCCGGCCTGCCCACGCCGCGACCGATGACCCACGACCTCCTGCGCGACCTGCTCGACGCGGTCGACGTGAGCCTGGAACGGGCCGAGATCGTCGCGCTCGACGACGGCGTGTTCTTCGCGGAGCTCGTCCTGAGCAACGGGGTCCGGCTCGACTCCCGCGCCTCCGACGCCATCGCGGTCGCGGTGCGCACCGGCAGCCCGGTGCTGTGCTCCGCCGAGATCGTCGCGACCGCCGGAGTCGAGGTCGTCAACGTCGCACAGGAGCAGGTGGTGGAGCGCTTCCGGGACTTCCTCGACCACGTCAGCCCCGAGGACTTCACGGTGGACGAGTAGCTCTGCACCGCCGCGCGGGCGCGTATCGCGACACGCCCCGCGCGTCGGACCGTCAGTCGTTGACGACCCCCCGCGACGCCCATAGCGTGGAGGACGACATCATCCCAGGAGGCGACAGTGAACAGCAGCGGTGAGGCGAGCGCCAGCCCGGGCGTGGCGATTCCGCACGGTGCGCAAGGCCTCCTCTTCGGGGAGGACATCACCGAGCAGGACACCGCCACCGGGTATCGCGGCCCCACGGCGTGCCGTGCCGCCGGCATCACCTACCGTCAGCTCGACTACTGGGCCCGTACCGGTCTGGTCGAGCCGACCGTGCGCCCGGCGAGCGGTTCCGGGACGCACCGCCTCTACAGCTTCCGGGACATCCTGGTCCTGAAGGTCGTCAAGCGCCTGCTCGACACCGGCGTCTCCCTGCAGCAGATCCGCACCGCCGTGGAGCACCTGCGCGAGCGCGGCGTCGAGGACCTCGCGCAGATCACGCTGATGAGCGACGGCGCGAGCGTGTACGAGTGCACGTCGCCCGACGAGGTCGTCGACCTCGTCCAGGGCGGCCAGGGCGTGTTCGGCATCGCCGTCGGCCGGGTCTGGCGCGAGGTCGAGGGCACGCTGTCCGAGCTGCCGACCGAGTCGCTCGAGGACGACGACGCGCCCTCCAGCCCGGAGGACGAGCTGGCCCGCCGTCGTCGGGCCCGGTCCGCGGGCTGAACAGCTGTGGAGCACGTCACACCGTCCCGGACGTGACGGCGCCGTCGGGCGTGGGAGGATCGGCCGGTATCTGAGCGGTGTCGGCCGGCCAGCACGGCGCGCTCGCACGGTCCGACGGATGGAGTGCCGGTGTTCTCGAAGGTCCTGGTCGCCAACCGCGCGGAGATCGCCGTCCGGGCGTTCCGTGCCGCGTACGAGCTCGGCGCCCGCACGGTCGCGGTGTTCCCCCACGAGGACCGCGGGTCCGAGCACCGGCTCAAGGCCGACGAGGCGTACCTCATCGGAGAGCCAGGGCACCCGGTGCGGGCCTACCTCGACATCGACGAGATGGTGCGGGTGGCGCGCGACGCGGGTGCTGACGCGGTCTACCCGGGCTACGGCTTCCTCTCCGAGAACCCGGACCTGGCTCGTGCGTGCGCCGACGCCGGCCTGACCTTCGTCGGCCCTCCGGCCGAGGTCCTCGAGCTCGCCGGCAACAAGGTGCGGGCTCTCAAGGCCGCGCGGGAAGCGGGCCTGCCCGTGCTTCCGTCCTCCGAACCGTCGGCGGACGTCGACGAGCTGGTCGCTGCCGCCGACGTCGTCGGGTTCCCCGTCTTCGTCAAGGCCGTCGCGGGCGGCGGCGGGCGTGGCATGCGGCGCGTCGACACGCGCGACGAGCTGCCCGAGGCCCTCGCCGCCGCGATGCGCGAGGCCGACGGCGCGTTCGGAGACCCGACCGTCTTCCTCGAGCGTGCCGTGCTGCGACCGCGTCACATCGAGGTGCAGATCCTCGCGGACGGTGCCGGGAACGTCGTGCACCTCTTCGAGCGCGACTGCTCCTTGCAGCGCCGGCACCAGAAGGTCGTCGAGATCGCGCCGGCCCCGAACCTCGACCCTGCCATCCGGGACGCGCTGTGCGCCGACGCCGTGCGGTTCGCGCGCCACATCGGGTACCAGAACGCCGGCACCGTCGAGTTCCTCGTCGACACGGTGGGGGACCGGGCCGGGCAGCACGTGTTCATCGAGATGAACCCGCGCATCCAGGTCGAGCACACCGTGACCGAGGAGGTCACCGACGTCGACCTCGTCTCCGCGCAGATGCGCATCGCCTCGGGCGAGACGCTCGAGGACCTCGGGATCCGCCAGGAGGACGTCCGCGTCAACGGCGCCGCGCTGCAGACCCGCATCACGACCGAGGACCCGGCGAACGGGTTCCGCCCCGACACCGGCCGGATCGTCGCCTACCGCTCGCCGGGCGGCGCCGGCGTGCGGCTCGACGGTGCGACGGCGACCGCCGGGTCGGACGTCTCGGGCCACTTCGACTCCATGCTCGTCAAGCTCACGTGCCGCGGCCGCGACTTCCCGACCGCGGTGCGTCGCGCCCGCCGCGCCCTCGCCGAGTTCCGCATCCGTGGGATCCGCACCAACATCGCGTTCCTGCAGGCGGTGCTGGCCGACGCGGAGTTCGTCGCAGGGAACATCGCGACGTCGTTCATCGACGAGCGGCCGGAGCTGCTTGCGGCCCGTGAGAGCGCCGACCGCGGCACCCGGCTGCTCGCCTTCGTCGGAGACGTCACCGTGAACCGCCCGCACGGCGCACCGCGAGCCGTCGCCGACCCGGCGCTGAAGCTCCCGCCGCTCGACCTGGGCGTCGCCGCTCCGCCCGGCACGCGCCAGCAGCTCCTCGAGCTCGGCCCCGAGGGCTTCGCCCGCGCGTTGCGCGGCGAGGACCGGCTCCGTGTCACCGACACCACGTTCCGTGACGCCCACCAGTCCCTCCTCGCCACGCGTGTGCGCACCCACGACCTCGCGGCGGTCGCCCCGCACGTCGCGCGCGCCACGCCTCAGCTGTGGTCGGTCGAGGCGTGGGGCGGCGCGACGTACGACGTCGCGCTCCGGTTCCTCGGCGAAGACCCGTGGGAACGGCTCGCGACGCTGCGCGACGCGATGCCGAACCTCGCGATCCAGATGCTCCTGCGCGGTCGCAACACCGTCGGGTACACGCCGTACCCCACCCGCGTGACCCAGGCGTTCGTCGCGGAGGCCGCGGCGACCGGCATCGACGTCTTCCGCATCTTCGACGCCCTCAACGACGTCGACCAGATGCGTCCCGCGATCGACGCCGTCCGGGAGACCGGGACCACGGTCGCGGAGGTGGCCCTCTGCTACACGGGGAACCTGCTCGACCCCGCCGAGGACCTGTACACGCTGGACTACTACCTGCGCCTCGCCGACCGCATCGCCGGTGCAGGCGCGCACGTGCTCGCCATCAAGGACATGGCGGGCCTCCTGCGCCCCGCCGCCGCCTCACGGCTCGTGACCGCGCTGCGCGAGCGGTTCGACCTGCCCGTGCACCTGCACACGCACGACACGGCGGGCGGGCAGACCGCGACCCTCCTCGCCGCCGCCGCAGCCGGCGTCGACGCGGTCGACGCCGCGAGCGCCGCGATGGCCGGGACGACCAGCCAGCCGTCGTTGTCGGCCCTCGTCGCCGCGCTGGAGCACACCGAGCGTGACACGGGGCTGTCGTTGCGCGCCGTCGCGGACCTCGAGCCGTACTGGGAGGGCGTGCGGCGCGTGTACGCGCCGTTCGAGTCGGGGCTGCCGGGGCCGACGGGGCGCGTGTACGAGCACGAGATCCCGGGTGGGCAGCTGTCGAACCTGCGTCAGCAGGCGATCGCGCTGGGTCTGGGGGAGAAGTTCGAGCAGATCGAGGCGATGTACGCGGCGGCCGACCGCATCCTGGGGCGGCTCGTCAAGGTGACGCCCTCGTCGAAGGTCGTGGGTGACCTCGCGCTGCACCTGGTCGCTGCGGGGGCGGACCCGGCGGAGTTCGCGGCGAACCCGCAGGCGTTCGACATCCCGGACTCCGTCGTCGGGTTCCTCGGCGGCGAGCTGGGCGACCCGCCCGGGGGTTGGCCCGAGCCGTTCCGGTCGCGGGCTCTTGCGGGGCGGGCGTCGCGCGCTGGTGTGACGCCGTTGAGCGACGAGGACGAGTCGGAGCTCGCGCAGCCGGGCGGGGTGCGGCGTCGGCGGCTGAACCACCTGCTGTTCGCGGGTCCGTCGAAGGAGTTCGAGCAGGTGCGCTCGACGTTCGGCGACGTGTCGGTGCTGGACACCCCGACGTACCTGTACGGGTTGGAGCCGGGACAGGAGGTCTCGGTGGGTCTGGACAAGGGTGTGCGGCTGCTCGTCGGGCTGGAGGCGATCGGTACGCCGGACGAGCGGGGCCTGCGGAGCGTGATGTTCAGCCTGAACGGCCAGCTGCGACCGATCCAGGTGCGGGACCGCGCGGTCGACGTCGACGTGCGCGCGGCGGAGAAGGCGGATCCGACGCAGCATGGTCAGGTGGCTGCGCCGTTCGCGGGTGCGGTCACCCCCGTGGTGGTCGTGGGCGACGTGGTCGCGGCGGGCCAGACGGTCGCGACGGTGGAGGCGATGAAGATGGAGGCGTCGATCACGACGCCGGTCGCGGGGACTGTCCAGCGCGTCGCGATCGGCGCGGTGCAGCAGCTCGAGGGTGGCGACCTGGTCCTGGTCGTCGGCTGAGGCCGTCGTCCTGGTCGTAGGTCCCGGAGGGAGGAACCATGCGGATCACGTTCCACGGTCACGCGTGCGTGGCGGTTCGGCACGCGGGCGGAGTTGTCGTCCTGGACCCGGGGTCGTTCAGCGACACGTCGGGGGCGCTCGGGGACGCCGACGCGGTGCTCGTCACCCATGAGCATCCCGACCACGTGGACCCGGGTGCGCTCGGTGCCGCGCTGGCGGCACGCCCGGGGCTCGTGGTGTGGGTGCCCGAGGCGGTCGCGGCCTCGCTGCGCGCGTCCCTGCCCGACGGCGGGGAGCGCGTGCACACCGTCGTGCCTGGGGACCGGCTCGACGTGGGTGGTCTGCAGGTCCTGGTCGGCGGTGGACGCCATGCCGTGATCCACCCCGACGTCCCGCGGATCGCGAACGTCACCTACCTGCTGCGTGCGGGTGGGGCGAGCGTCTACCACCCGGGTGACTCGTTCGACCTCCCGGGCGGCGCCGACCTCGGCGTGCTCCTCGCACCCGTGTCGGCACCGTGGCTGAAGCTTGCCGAGACGATCGACTTCGTCCGTGCCGTCGACCCTGCTGTGGTGGTGCCGATCCACGACGCGCTGCTGTCCGACGTCGGGCACGGTGCAGTGGGCAGGCTCTTGGACGAGCGGCGCACAGGCGGGACGTACACGTACCGACCGCTCGCCCTGGGGGAGAGCGTCGACGTGGCGGAGCGGGGCGGCGAGGCCGCGAGCGCCGTCACGGCTGAGCTGTTGCGCGAGCACCCCGAGTACGTGGAGGTGCACCTGCTCGAGGATGACGAGACGGTCCCGCCCCGACCTGAGGAAGAGGTTGCCGACACGGCACGGATCGAGACGGGGCAGTGACCCAGGCACTCGTGCCGTCACCGGGCTGGTACCCGGACCCGTGGGGGGCCCGGGCGGAGAGGTGGTTCGACGGTCGGGCGTGGACCCCGCAGGTCCGGGACCGACCTCCCTCGCCCGGCGCGCGCCCGCGGATGCACACGGGGGCCATCGTCGCGATCGTGCTCGGCGCGCTGTTCGCCCTGGCCGCGGTGGTCGGCGTCGTGGTGTTCTTCGTCTTCATGGTGCGCGGCGTGGTCTGCGGTGAGACGCCCAGCATGTGCGAGTAGCGCCGGCTGGCGGGGCCCACCGGGGCCCGCCCGTCACAGCAGGGGGCGGAGCGGGGTGAGGACGACCTCGCTGAGCTTGGCTGCGATGGAACGTCCCTCCCACTCGGCGAGCGTGAGCTCGCGCGAGTTCGACAGGTCGATCTCGAACACCTTCTCCATCTGCTCGGCGACGTCCGGGTCCGTGATCTCGAGGTTCACCTCGTAGTTGCCCGTGAGCGAGAGCCGGTCGATGTTCGCCGTGCCGATCGTCGTCCAGGCGCCGTCGATGGTCGCGGTCTTCGCGTGCACCATCGCGCTCTGGTAGAGGAAGATCCGCACGCCGCCCGTGAGCAGGGCCCTGTAGAGGCCGCGCGAGAGCCAGTCGGCGAGGACGTGGTTGGAGCGCTCCGGGACGACGACGCTGACCTCGACGCCGCGCGCTGCGGCGGTCAGGAGCGCGGCGAGGATCTCGCGGTCCGGGATGAAGTAGGCCTGCGTGATGTGGACGTGCGAGCTGGCGCGGTCGATGGCGTCGAGGTAGATCCCCCGGATGGGGAAGACGAGGTGTGCCGGGGCGTTGCGTGCTGCTCGCAGGCGTGGCTCCCAGTGGGTGGAGCCGGGGTCGGCGAGCATCGGCTGACCCTGGGACCGGTTGTTGTTCCAGAAGTCGACGAACGCGTTGCGCAGCTCCCATGCGCTCGGGCCCTCGACGCGCACGTGCGTGTCCCGCCACTGCGTGGCGTACAGGGTGGCGATGTTGTACCCGCCGACGAACGCGACCTCGTCGTCGACGACGAGGATCTTGCGGTGGTCGCGACCGGACTTGCGCACGTTCAGCATGAGGACGCCGGGCCGGAACACCGGGTAGCGAAGGACGTGGATCGGCTCCGGCAGGTCGAAGAAGGCGCGGGGGACCACGAGGTTCGCGAACCCGTCGTAGATCACGTACACCTCGACACCGCGTTCGCTCGCCTCGATGAGAGCGTCCTTGAACTCCTGGCCGAGCGCGTCGCCCTTCCAGATGTACGTCTCGAGCAGGATGCAGCTCTTCGCCCCGCGGATCGCGGCGAGCATGGCGCGGTACAGGTCCTCGCCGTAGGTGTAGATCGTCGTGGTGCTCCCGGCGACCTCCGACTGCACCGGGGGCGAGTGCGGGAACGTGGGTTCGGACGTGTTGCGACGCTTGCGGATCGCGTCCGCGGCGACGAGCACGCTCGCGACGGTCAGGGGTGCGGCGATGGCGACGACGGCGGCGCGCGCAGCCAGCCGCTTGGCGGTGCGCCAGGTGGCGTCGGGGGAGAGGTGCACGTCCACACCGTAGCCGCCCGGGGCGGTCCGCACCTGCGCGACGCGGCTGCGGTGGTCAGCGATGCACGACGACGTGTCCTGCCGTCCGGTCGACGTGCACGAGGTGCCCGTCGACCGCCGTGAACCCGGTGGCGTCGACGTCCACCTGCTCTTCCCACAGGGTGGTGCCGTCGGCGAGGTCGAGCGCGACGAGGCGCACCGGGGCGACGCCGGCCCTGTCGCCGACGACGAGCAACGCGACGTCGCCGTCGGTGAAGGCGGCGGTGATCGCGTCCTTCGACCCGAGGTCGTCCCGGTCCCAGGTCCACAGCGTCTCGCCTGACGCGAGGTCGACCGCGCGGACGACCCACCCCAGGTCGAGGACGGCCGTCCCGTCCGCCGCCACCGCCACCTGGTACACCTCTCCGCTGGTGGTCCACCGCTCGTTCCCCGACGTGTCGACTGCCTGGATGCCGCTCGGCACCGACAGGAGCCGGGTCGGGTCGGCGGTGCCGTCGGTCGCGAGGGGGACGAGCGGACGTCCCGGCACGATGCGTTCGGTCGTGCCGTCGGACCGGACGACCTGGGTGCTCTCGACCGCGCCCGTGGCCGACGTCGCCGTCGTGCGCAGGTAGGTGTGGTCGGCCGTGGGCAGCACCTGGACGGTGGCGGGCTCGTCCACGTCGTCGAGCCGGGTGCCGTCCGGGGCGAACCACGCGCTGACCCGGCACCCGCTCACGACGAGCAGGCCGTGCTCCACCGTACCTGCCGCGGTGTTCGCGACCTGCGGCCGGCACCGGTCGTCGCGCGCGACATCATCAGGTGCGACGGTCCGCTCCCACCGCGTCGTGCCGTCCGCGGCATCCTGCAGCACCACGGTCACGCTCCCGGCGGTACGGGCCCAGCGCAGCACGGTCGCGTCCGGCCCGGGCACCGCGTCCCCGGCGACGGCCCCGAGGGGCACCGGGTCGCCGGCGGATCCGTCGGCCTCCACGACCCACGCCTGCAGGGACGGCGCGGTGCCGGTCAGGCAGACCAGCCGGTCCTGAGCCGCGGTGTCGAGCGCGTCCGGCGAGGGTCCGCACCGGGGCTCGGTCCCGGGGACCGCACGGCTCCACGACCGTGACCCGTCCGAGATGTCGAGCGCGACCAGCTCGTCGCCCTGGAGGACTACGACGGCGTCGCCCATCGGCCAGACCTGACCACCGGTGGCGGGGGCGTCCCAGGACAGCGCCGGGGGAGCGGCGAGCGAGGAGACCCCGCCACGCGAGTCGAGGAGGACCTGGCCGCCGTTCCACGACTGCCATACGCTGCTCGCGACGAAGGCCGCGACGAGCGTGGCGACCAGCGCCCCGGCGGCGAGGAGACGTCGTCGAGGGCGGGGCGGCGGATCGTCGCCGCGCTCCGCGACCTCCGGTGGCTCGGGCTCCTCCACGCTCTCCAGCTCGAGGCTCCGGACCGCGTCACCGCGCCGGTTGGTCGACATGTGCGGCACCCTACGCCTCCGCCGCCGCGTGCGGCAGGGGGCTCGGTGCGCCGGTGCCGTCAGGGCGGGGGGAGCTCGTGGTCGCCGTCAGAGGGTGGGCGCGGATCGCGGCCGCCAGCTCGCCCTCGATCCGGTCGAGGTAGACGCCCGTCGTGGCGATCGAGGCGTGCCCCAGCAGCTCGGCGACGACCTTCACGTCCCAGCCCGACGCCGCGAGGAGGGTCGCGGTGGTGTGGCGCAGCGCGTGCGGCGTGGCGTCGCGGCGGTACTGGGCCGGCACGCGGTCCAGGGCGCGACGCAGCAGCCCGCGCACGGCCTGGGCGTCGACCCGGCGGCCGCGCCACGAGAGCAGGAGGGCGCGGCGCGTGTCCGGGTCGTCGGGACGGCGTCCGGCGAGCGTGGGCCGCAGGTGCGCGAGGTAGTCCTCCAGCGCGAGGGCCAGCGGGTCTGACAGCGTCACGGTGCGCACGTGCCCGCCCTTGCCGTGGATGCGCCACCGGGTCTGGTCGGGCTCGCGGGCGAAGTCGTCGACGTCGGCCCGCACCAGCTCCGACACCCGCGGGCCGAGGACGAGCAGCAGCGTCACGACGAGCCGGTCCCGCAGGTGCAGGTCCTGGTCGGCGCGCGTGCCGCCGTCGGGCACCGGGTGGGACGCCGCGGAGAGCAGGGACCGTGCCGACCCCGCGGACAGCGCGGTGCGCGCCACGCGCAGCCCGTCGCGCAGACGGACCGGGGGAGCGGCCCACTGCATGGGGTCCGCCTGCACCCAGCCTTCGCGGGCCGCGTGCGCGAAGAATCGCGTGAGCGACTGCCGGAAACGGTTCACCGTCGCGGGGGAGCGCCCGTTGCTCCCCGGCTTGCGCGACGCGTCCGTGTACCGACGGTCCGGTGTCACCTGGTACCGCACCAGGACGTCGTCGACGTCCTCGCCCGTGACGTCGTCGAGCACCCGGTCCGCGCCCACGAGGCGGGTGAACTCCCGCACGTCGCGCACGTAGCTGCGTTGCGTCGTCGCCGAGAGCACCCCGCGCACCGTCTGCATCGCGACGCCCGCGAGGTACCGGTCCGCGGCCTCGTGGACCGTGACGTGCTCGAGCCGGGGTGGCGCGACCATCCGTCTCGGGCTCCCTTCGACGCGGTTGAACCGGACATCGGGAGCATAGGCGGCGCCTCCGACACGCCTCGTCGCCCGGTACGGTTCGTCGATGCCGTCGAACCCGCTGCCGAGCACCCGGTCTCGGCTCCTCCTGCTCTCGGGCCGGTCCGGGGTCGGCAAGTCGTCGGTGGCGTTCGCGCTGCACGACCTGCTCGTCGCGGCGCGGGTGCGTCACGCCGTCGTCGAGGGCGACCTGCTCGACCTGGCGTGGCCCACGCCGTGGGAGGACCGCCTGGCCGAGCGCAATCTCGGCGCGATGTGGTCGAACTACCGCGACCTGGGATACGACCGGCTCGTCTACACCAACACCGTCAGCGTGCTGCACGCCGCCGAGCTGGCGGCCGCGATGGGGGACGACCCGGTCGTCACGTCCGTGCTGCTCACCGCCGACGACCGCACTGCGCGCCGGCGTCTCGCCCGGCGCGAGCAGGGAACGTCCCTGGACGTCCACGTCGACCGGTCCGACCGGGCAGCCAGGCTGCTCGCCACAGAGGCCGGTCCCGACGTGCATCGCGTCGCCACGGACGATCGTGACGTCGTCGCGGTCGCCGGTGCGGTCCGGGACCTGTGGTTCGCGGGGGAGCAGGACCGTCCGGGCCCGGAGGCAGGCGCAGGACGTCCGGACGGCCGAGGAGGGGCATCGGCGAGATAGCGGCGAAAAGTCGAGACGACCAGGTAACGACGTCGGGTGTCGCTACCTGGGCCGCAGGCCGCAATCTCGGCGGGTCCGTTGGACGACGCGAGCGCAGCGTGGCTGTGGGGGTTGTCGCAGATCAGGGTGTTGACCTAAACACACTGGTTTGTCCCCTATGCCCGATTCTGACGACTATAGCGGCCTGGCAGCGTCAGGGCCAGGCGCGAGACGCGTGGCGGCACCTTCGACGAGCTCGACGACCTGTCCGGTCGAGCCCGGAGGCTCGGGCGTGCCACCGGGGGACAGTGAGCGCCAGGCCCAGACGGACGCGGTCGCGACGCCGACCACGACGGCAGCGACGACGGACGCGACAACGCTGACGACGACGGTGACGACCAGGATCGGGAACAGCGCGACGTTCGACAGGACGGCGACGACCCGAGGGCGATCTGGCGCGTCGGCACGCATGAACGGCGTCGCGGCCATGAGCCGCAGGTCCCGGCGGTCACGAGCGTCGTCCGCGGTCAGACGCACCCGGTCACCACCTGGTCCCGCGGGCGTCGTCGTGTGGGTGGTCGTCGCCATGCACGGGGAGAGGGTGCCGGTGTTCGCGCTGATGCACGCGGGCCTCGTTCCGAGGTGAAATGACATAATGTACATTATCGGTGTGACGCTGGTTGCGAACGGAGCTGGTGCGAGCTGCGTCGGATGCAAGAGTCGCACCTCGCTGTGAAGTCGACGTTCGCGCAGCTCGGCGACTCCGCGCTGCCGGCCCTGCGACATCGCCGTGGGACCGTGGCTCGCCTGCGCTACGACGAACGGGCCCTGGGCAGAAGGTAGGCCGCCGACCGAGGCCGAACACCATCCGGGCGAAGCCACGCGGCCGGGCCGACTGCGACACGCTTCCAGCCGCGCCGCTCATACAGGCGGACGGCCGGGCCGCCGTCGTCGACGACGTCGAGCGCGAGTTGGATCCCCCGCTCGGCTGCGGCCGACTCAACCTGGTCGAGAAGCGACGCCGCAGCGCCTGTTCCGCGCGCTGCGGGGACGACGAACAGACGGCTCAGCCCGCCGATGGCCGTCACCGGCACACCCGCCGCGCGTTCGATCTCGGCACCATGGTGGATCTGCTCGCCTCGCACGAGCAGCGCGTGCCCCAGGACGTCGCTGTCGTCCGTCGCGACCCAGGCGTCAAGAGTGCCCGCTGGGTTGAGCCATGCGACCGGGTCCTGTGGCCAGGCTGATGGGTAGCCGTCGTGAAGGTGAACGCTGCGCAGGGCGTGGACCACGGGATCGAGACGGGTCCCGCGACGAACGACGCTGAACGATGACACAGCCGAGATGCTAGTGCAGAGGCTCCGCCACACCGCGTACGCACGTGCTCCCACGTCACGACGACCGGCTCACACTGTGATCAGAGGCGCGCAGACAGCGAGCGACGATGAGAAGCGGCGACGACCGCAGTCTGAGCACCATCCGATCACTCGCTGCGCGCATCAAGGGAGAGGAACGAGATGAGACCACTTCGATACTCGATCAACGTCACGCTCGACGGCTGCTGCCATCACGAAGCAGGGCTCCCTCCCGACGAGGACTCGATGCGCTTCTGGACCGCAGAGCTGGGACGAGCCGATGCGGTGATCTTCGGTCGGGTGACCTACGAGATGATGGAGTCGGCGTGGCGGCGACCTGCCTCGGGAGCGTGGCCCGACTGGATGGACGAGTGGGAGATCCCGTTCGCCGAGACCCTCGACCGCGCGAAGAAGCACGTCGTGTCGTCCACGTTGGGCGAGGTCGACTGGAACGCCGAGCTGGTGCGTGGTGACGTGGGGCAAGCGGTCCAGCGGCTCAAGCAGGAGCCGGGCGAGGGTCTGTTCGTGGGTGGCGTGACACTCCCCCGGGCGTTGGCGGACCTGGGACTCATCGACGAGTACGTCTTCCTCGTGCAGCCGGTGCTCGCCGGGCACGGGCCGACGTTGCTCTCCGGTCTGCGCGAGCGCATCCAGCTCGAGCTCGTGGACCGCCAGGAGTTCCGGTCCGGGGTGGTCGCCCAGCGATACCGGGCAACGCTAGCACCGGCATGATTCGCAGGTCCCCACAGGTCCTCACGGCTCGCGACCACCCCTCACGCGCGGGTGCAGTAGTCCGGCTCCGTTCGACGGGCGACCGGCTGGACCCATGTGGGCACCGTCCGGTCGATGGAGCCGGGCCGGCTTCCGGCCTGCGGACGGAGCGACAGCCCGATGAGTTCCCGGTCGCGCGCAGGTCGCAGCCCATCACGGCGCCCGGCACATCGACATGGACATGGACATCCGAAGGAGACGACATGGGCAAGCTCATCTACTCGATGATCACCTCGCTCGACGGCTACGCCGCGGCGGCGGAGGGCGATCTCGGCACTGGTGCGGAGGTCCCGGAGGTGCACTCCTTCATCGGCGACGTCTTCCGTGACGTCCGCACGTTCCTCTATGGCCGGCGGATGTACGAGACGATGGTCTTCTGGGAGACGGCGCACGACGAGCCTGACGCTCCCCCGCACATCGTGCAGTACGCCCGCGACTGGCAGGCGGCGGACAAGGTCGTGTACTCGACGACGCTGGAGTCGGTGTCGAGCGCGAGGACGAGGATCGAGCGGGCGTTCGACCCGGACGCGGTGCGCCGGCTGAAGGCCGAGTCCGACCACGACCTTTCCGTCGACGGCCCGAACCTCGCGGCCCAGGCGATCCGTGCCGGCCTGGTCGACGAGTACCACCTGTTCGTCACCACGAGCGCGGTCGGCGGCGGCACGCGGTTCTTCCCGGACGGTGTGCGGCTCGACCTCGAGCTCGTCGAGGAGCGTGCCTTCGACAGCGGGCTGATCTACGCGCGCTACCGGACCCGCTGACGTCACGCGGTCCGGGACTGGGCGCCACTCCCCCGCCTGGGCGTCGCTGCGGCAGACGCCGCCGGGCTCCGGCCCTGTCAGTCGTCGAAGACGTCCCAGCAGATCGCGCTCCGGTTGCGCTGGTCGTCGAGCACGAGCTCGCGCAGGCTCGGCGGGACCTGGGCGCGCTGCCAGTCCCGCTCGGCGAGACGCACCGTCTCGGCGTCGTCGGGCGTCGCCGCCGCGGCGGCTGCCCTGATCGCGTAGGCGGCGGCGCCCAGGTCGTGGGCGGCGACGTGTGCCACCGCGACCGCCTGCCCGGCCGCGAGCGCCGCGAACCGTGCGGGGTCGGGCTGGTCGCGGCCGGCGGCGTTCGCGGTGAAGGCGGTCTGGTGGGCGTCGCGCATGCTCACGTCGCCACGGATCCAGGCGCGGCCGACGGCGATCGCGTCTCTGGGTCGGGTGTCGTCCGGTCTGACCTGCTCGAACAGGTGCAGGACGTGCTCGGCGCACCGGGCCGCCCACTCGGCGAGGAGCCGGTGGTCGTCGTCGGTGAGTGATCCTCCTCGCCGGACGGTGATCAGGCGGGGGTCACGGTCGGTGGGGAGGATCGGCATGGTCCGATACTCCCCCATGCTCGTCGGGGTGTGTGCGGGGGCTTCCGGGCGCCCGGCGGGGATGACGGGGCTACCGTGTCCGCATGGACTTCGACGAGTACGCGCTGGTCATGCGTAGCGCTGCGGACGCGCACGAGTCGGGACGGACGGAGGAGGCCACGGACGCGTATCGGCGTCTGCTGGAGGACCCGGGGTTGGCGGACGTCGACCGTGCGATGGTCGCGGTGAATCTTGCCACGGCGCTGACGGCGGCGGGTGCCCCGCACTCGGAGGTCGAGGGTGTGTACGACCGCGGTGTGGGGTTCGAGTCGCGGTGGCAGCGTGGGTTCGCGACGGAGTCGAAGGCGGTGTGGCTCGCCGGGCTGGGTCGTGTCGACGCGGCCCGGCGGGTGTACCAGGGGTTGCTGGCGCAGGGCTGGGCGTCGATGGACGAGCGTCGCCGATGGTCGCACAACGTGGAGACGCTCACGGACCGTCCCTGACGGCTGTGGCCCTGCGCGCCGGTCTACGCGCCGACGTAGTCGGCGAGGTGCTCGCCGGTGAGTGTCGAGGCGTCGGCCACGAGGTCGGCTGGTGTGCCCTCGAAGACGATGCGGCCGCCGTCGTGCCCGGCGCCGGGTCCGAGGTCGACGATCCAGTCGGCGTGCGCCATGACGGCCTGGTGGTGCTCGATGACGATGACGGACTTGCCGGCGTCGACGATGCGGTCGAGCAGGGCGAGGAGGTTGTCGACGTCGGCGAGGTGCAGGCCGGTGGTGGGTTCGTCGAGGACGAGGATCCCGCCCTTCTCCCCCAGGTGGGTGGCGAGCTTGAGGCGTTGCCGCTCTCCCCCGGACAGGGTGGTGAGGGGTTGGCCGAGGCTGATGTAGCCGAGGCCGACGTCGTCCATGCGGGCGAGGATCGCGGCGGCGGCGGGGGTCTTGGCGGGGCCGTCGGCGAAGTAGGCGCGGGCGCGGGAGACGGGCAGGTCGAGGACCTCGGCGATGTTGAGGTCGCCGAGCCGGTAGTCGAGCACGGATGCCTGGAAGCGCGTCCCGCCGCACTCGTCGCAGGGGGTGGTGACGGTCTCCATGAAGCCGAGCTCGGTGTAGATCACGCCGGCGCCCTTGCACGTGGGGCACGCGCCCTCGGAGTTGGCGCTGAACAGGGCGGGCTTGACGCCGTTGGCCTTGGCGAAGGCCTTGCGGACGGGGTCGAGCAGGCCGGTGTAGGTGGCGGGGTTGCTGCGGCGTGATCCGCGCACGGCGCTCTGGTCGATCGTGACGACGTCGTCGCGTCGGCTGATCGAGCCTTCGACGAGCGAGCTCTTGCCGGACCCGGCGACGCCGGTGACGACGACGAGCACGCCGAGCGGCACGTCGACGTCGACGGACTGCAGGTTGTTGGCGGACGCGCCGCGGACCTGCAGGGTGCCGGTCGGTTCGCGGACGGTGTCCTTGAGGCGGGCGCGGTCGTCGAGGTGGCGACCGGTGACGGTGTCGGTGGCGCGCAGCCCGTCGACGGTGCCCTCGAACGTGACGTGGCCGCCGGCGGTGCCGGCACCGGGGCCGAGGTCGACGACGTGGTCGGCGATGGTGATCGTCTCGGGCTTGTGCTCGACGACGAGGACGGTGTTGCCCTTGTCCCGCAGCCGGAGCAGGAGGTCGTTCATGCGGTCGATGTCGTGGGGGTGCAGGCCGATGGTGGGCTCGTCGAAGACGTACGTGACGTCGGTGAGGGCGGACCCGAGGTGGCGCAGCATCTTGATGCGTTGCGACTCGCCCCCGGACAGGGTGCCCGAGGGGCGGTCGAGGCTGAGGTAGCCGAGCCCGAGCTCGACGAAGGATGCGAGGTTGTCGGCGAGGGCGGTGACGACGGGGACCATGGCGGGGTCGTCCGGGTTGGTGCGGATGTCGGTGATCCACGTGGCGAGGTCGGAAATCTGCAGGGCGCACAGGTCGGCGATGTTCACGCCGCGGATCCGCGCGGAGCGCGCCGACTCGGAGAGCCGTGTGCCGTCGCAGTCGGGGCACGTGGCGAACGTGGCGGCGCGTTCGACGAACGCGCGGATGTGCGGCTGCAGGGAGTCGACGTCCTTGGCGAACATCGACTTGGTGATCTTGGGGATCAGGCCCTCGTACGTGACGTTGATCCCCTTGGCCTTGATCTTCGTCGGCTCCCGGTACAGCAGGTCCTGGCGCTGCTTCGCGGTGAACTCGCGCACGGGCTTGTCCGGCGGGTAGAAGCCGGACTCGGCGAAGGTCGCGACCATCCACCCGTCCGCGGTGTACCCGGGGACCTTGATCGCGCCGTCGAGCAAAGACTTGTCCTCGTCGACGATCTCGGTGAGGTCGAGGTCGGACACGCTCCCCCGGCCCTCGCACCGGGGGCACATGCCGCCGTGGTAGATCGCCTCGCGCACGATCGTCTTCTCTCCCGTCGCGGACGTCATCACGCCGCTGGCCTTGCGGGCGGGGACGTTGAAGGAGAAGGCGGGGGGCGGCCCGATCTGCGGCTGGGCGAACCGGCTGAACAGCACGCGCAGGATCGCGTTGGCGTCGGTCACGGTGCCGACGGTGGAGCGCGGGTTGGCGCCCAGGCGCTCCTGGTCGACGACGATCGCCGTCGTCAGGCCCTCGAGGACGTCGACGTCGGGCCGGTCCACGGACGGCATGAAGCCCTGCAGGAACGCCGGGTAGGTCTCGTTGATCATCCGTTGCGACTCGGCGGCGACCGTGTCGAACACGAGCGAGCTCTTCCCGGACCCGGACACTCCGGTGAAGACCGTGAGGCGCCGCTTGGGGATCTCCAGGCTGACGTCCTGCAGGTTGTTCGCCCGCGCACCGTGGACGCGGATGACGTCGTGGGTGTCGGCGGCGTGGGGGGTGCTCTCGCCGGTCGTCGGCGTCATCGTGTCTCCATCGGTCGGGGCGGGCGTCGTGGGCGGGTCGGGCGGGTGCTCATCCGACGCCCTCGTCGACGATGCGCCAGGGGTCGGTGGTGGTGTCGCGCACGAGCAGGTAGCCCCAGGTCGTGGGGCCCTCGTCCATCGAGCCGTCGGCGCGGAACGCCCGCCACTCGACGTCGAAGGTCACCGGCACGTTCACGACCGTCTGGTCGGGCGTGTGTCCCGACCAGGCGGGGTCCTCGACCGTGCCGGCGCCCACCTGGACCTCGGTCAGCGCCGCGACGTCGGCGCACCACGTCGACGAACCGGCCGGGGTGCGCAGGGCGCTCGCGGTCGCGCAGTCGTGCCCCGCGAGCGCCCGCGTGTAGGCGTCGACGACCTGCTCGGGGGCGGCGTCGTCAGGAGGGAGGGCTACCGGGGTGACGGGCAGGGGCCTCACGAGGACGACGACGGTCGCCGTCAGGGCGAGGGCCGCGGTGGCGGCGGCGGTCGCGACGGCCACCCGTCGGGTCTTCGGCACGTGGTGGTTCCCTCTTCTCGGCGGGCTCGGCCGTGGGCTGGTGCCTCGTGGTCGTCCCGTGGCTGCAGTCAGCGGTGTGGTCGGGGGTGTGCGGCAGGCCGGGGATGCACATGGTGACGGGATCGGTGGGTGGTGGTCATCGGACCTCGTCGATGCGGACCATGTTGCCTGCGGGGTCACGGAACGCGCAGTCGCGCACGCCCCACGGCTGCTCGGTCGGTTCGGCGACGACCTCGACGTCCGCGGCCTGGAGCGTGGCGAACGTGCCGTCGAGGTCGGCGGTGGCGAGGATGATCGACTGGTAGGCGCCCTTGGCCATGAGCTCGAGGACGGTGCGGCGCTCGGCCTCGGTGATGCCGGGGTCGGCGGCGGGGGGTGTCAGGACGAGCCGGACGCCGGGCGCCGACGGTGCGACGAACGTGAGCCAGCGCATGGCGCCCTGGCCGACGTCCATGGCCAGCTCGAAGCCGAGCAGGTCGCGGTAGAAGCCCAGGGAGGCCTCGGGGTCGGTGTGCGGGAGGAACGTGGTGTGAATGGTGATGTCCATGGCCCTCACGCTAGATGCACGCCCATGGCCGGCGCTTCTCGATTCCTGATCGGTCGGGTGACCTGCTTGGTCACGCACGACGGCAGCTCGTCGGTGCCTGCCGTGGCCGCCTGGCGTGCGTACTCGCTGGGTGAGAGGCCCACGAGCTCGGTGAAGCGTGTGCTGAACGTCCCGAGGGACGAGCTGCCGACGGCGAAGCAGACCTCGGTGACGGTGAGGTCGCCGCGGCGCAGCAGGGTCATGGCGCGTTCGACGCGCCGGGTCATCAGGTACGAGTAGGGCGACTCGCCGAACGCGAGCCGGAACTGGCGGCTGAGGTGACCGGCGGACATGTGCACCCCGCGGGCGAGCTCCTCGACGTCGAGAGGGCTGGCGTGCTCGCGGTCGATCCGGTCCCGGACCTGGCGCAGCAGCGCGAGCGTGCGCAGGTACGCGTCGTCCGCAGTGGGGCCGGTCACGGCTCGATCGTAGTTCGTGGTGCTGCGGGGGGCCATGACGGGGCGGCGTGTCAGGGGTGCGCGACCTCCTGCTCCATGGCGTCGAACTCGGCGTCGACCTGGGGGTCGGGGCGGGCGGTGGCGCGGCTGACGAGGACGGCGACGAGCAGGTTGAGCAGGAAGCCGGGCACGATCTCGTACATGGCGTCGCTCAGGGCGGCGACGTTGCCCCACACGAGGACGGTGACGGCCCCCGTGACGAGCCCGGCGAGCGCCCCGGCGGGGGTCAGGCGCCGCCAGTACAGGGACAGCAGGACGATCGGGCCGAACGCGGCGCCGAACCCGGCCCACGCGAACGCGACGAGGTCGAGGATGGCGGAGTCGTCGTCGAGCGCGAGGACGACGGCGACGACCGCGACGGCGAGGACGGCGCCACGGCCGAGGAGCAGCTCGACCTTCTCCGACGAGCGTCGGCCGGCGAGGTTGTACAGGTCCTCGACCAGCGCGGAGGAGCACACGACGAGCTGGCTCGACATGGTGGACATGATCGCGGCGAGGACGGCCGCGAGGACGAGCCCGGCGACGAAGGGGTGGAAGAGGATCTGGCTGAGCAGGAGGAACACGGTCTCGGGGTCGTCCAGCACGATCGCGGGGTCGTTCGCGAAGTACGCGATGCCGATGAGGGCGGTGGCGACGGCCCCCGCGGTGGAGATGAGCATCCAGGTGAGGCTGACGCGGCGGGCGACCTTCGCCTCCTGCACCGACCGCAGCGCCATGAAGCGCACGATGATGTGGGGCTGGCCGAAGTAGCCGAGCCCCCACGCGGCGGTGGAGACGATGGCGACGACACCGATCAGGACACCGTCGTCCAGGCCGGAGAGGAGGTTGAACGCGTCGGGGTTGACGGCCTGCACCTCGTCGACGACGACGCCGATCCCGCCCATCTGGGTCAGGGCCACGACGGGGACCGCGATGAGGGCGGCGAGCATGAGCAGGCCCTGGGCGACGTCGGTCAGGGTGGCGCCCAGGAACCCGCCGAACAGGGTGTACCCGAGGGTGACGACGGCGACGACCGCGAGCCCGGTGAGGTAGGGCCAGCCGAACGAGGACTCGAAGAACTTCCCGGCGGCCACCATGCCGCTGGAGACGTAGAAGGTGAAGAACACGAGGATGACGAGCGCGGCGGCGATGCGCAGGGGGCGGCTGTCGCCCTTGAGCCGCTTGGCGAAGAAGCTGGGGATCGTGATCGCGTTGTCGGAGATCTCGGAGTAGGCGCGCAGGCGCGGTGCGACGAACCGCCAGTTGAGCCACGCCCCGACGATGAGCCCGATGGCGATCCACGCCTCGACGAGCCCCGCGGCGTAGATCGCGCCGGGCAGGCCGAGCAGGAGCCAGCCCGACATGTCGGACGCGTTGGCGGACAGTGCCGCCACCGACGGTCGCAGGCCACGGTTGGCCAGCATGTACCCGTCGAGGTTCTTGGTGCGGCGGTACGCGTAGTACCCGATGGCGAGCATGACGAGCAGATAGAGCACGATCGCCGCGAGCTGGTAGTCCCGGTCCGACATGAGTCCTCCTGCGGGTCGTCCTTGCACCGTACGGGACCCTCGGCCCCCCGGCGCGGGGACGCTACTGTCGCCGCATGGACCGCGCAGCCCTCGTCAGCCATGTCCGTTCCCAGGGGTGGGGCGTGGTGGCGACGCTCGGGCCCGACGGTGCGCCGCAGGCGGCGTACCCGTCGCTGGCCGTGACGGACGCGGGAGAGCTGGTGCTGGACGCGCGTGCGTCGTCGCGCAAGGTCGTGAACCTGCGCCGTGACCCGCGCGTGGCGGTCGTCGTCGGCGGGACGGACGGCACGACCCTGCAGTGCGAGGGCGTGGCCGACGTGCCGGTGGGCGCGGACCGGGACCGGTGCGCGGCCGCGTACGTGGCGGCGTTCCCGCAGTTCGCGTCGTCGTTGGCCGCCCACGACATCGTGCTCGTCCGGGTGGTTCCCGCCTGGGCGCGGTACGGCGACTTCCGGCCCGAGGTGCCGGTGGTGCGGGTGCTGGACGTCGCCGACCCGGGCTGACCGTCAGGGTCGGGTCGGCTCCGTCAGGTCCGTCAGGTCGCCGCGTCAGGCGAGGATCCGGGCCTTGGCGTGCGCGTACTCGGTGTCGGTCAGGTCGCCCGTACGGTGCAGGGCCGCGAGGCGCTCGAGCCCGCCGACGAGGGCGTCGGCCGGGTCGAGCACGGGCGCGTCGGGGGCGCCGTCGGTGCCCGGAGGCGGGGTGCGGCCCACGACGCGCCACAGGGCGCGCGCGAACACGCCGGGACGGCGTGCCGTCCCGGGTCGCTCGGGGGCGAGGTGCGGCACACGCGCGGAGGGCACCGTCCGGTCGTCGAGGACGAGGCTGCCGGGCCGTGTCGCGGCCAGGTTCCGCGCGAACTGCGCGAACCGCAGGGACGACCTCTCGAGGAGCACGACCCGGGTCGCCCGGGTGCCTGCCGCGAGCACGGGTCCGGTGTGGTCGGCGGACCACGTCACGGCGACGTCGCGCCCGTCGCCCGTGACGGTCACGACGGGGCGGCCGGTGGGTTCGACGGCGGTGCCGTCGCCCCGCACGAGGCGGAGCACGCTCCCGTCCCAGACGAGCCTGCCGCCCGCGACGTGGAACATCGCCGGGTAGCGGGGCGCGGCGGAGAACCGCGCCGGTGGGGACGGCGGCGGGGTTCGCCGCACCACCCCGACCGTGTGCCGTGGTGGTGCCGGTACGGCGGGTGGGGTGCTCGCCTCCGTGGAGGCCTCGGTGGTCGCCTCGCCCATGGTGCTCCCCCGTCGTCGTCGGTGCGTCCGATCCTGCCCGCTGCGGCGCTCGCGGGCAAGAGCCGAGGGTTGCGCCGGCGGTCGGGTCAGAGCCCGCCGAGGAGCGCGGTGAAGTCCGGTGTCCCGGCGAAGGGGTCGGCCGGGCCGGTGTTCTTGCGCAGCGCGACCTTCTCGGCGAGCTCGCGGCCGGCGCGAGCGACGCGGGCAGGGAGCCCGCCTCCCTGGCTGGCCTCGCCGGCGGCCCAGTCGTCGGTGGCGGCGAACACGGAGGTCGTGGCGACGTCGGCCCGCAGGTAGGTGAACAGGGGGCGCAGCGAGTACTCGAGGGCGAGGGAGTGGCGGGCCGTGCCGCCGGTCGCGCCGAGCAGCACGGGTGTCCCGGTGAGCGAGTCCTTGTCGAGCACGTCGACGAACGACTTGAGCAGCCCCGAGTACGTCGTGGTGAACAGGGGCGTGGTGATCACGAGGCCGTCGGCCGCCGCGATCCGCTCGAGGACGCCGGCGAGCTCGCCGGTGGCGAACCCGGTGAGCATCGTGTCCACGACGGCGTGCGCGTGGTCGCGCAGCTCGACGGTCTCGACGTCCGCGGTCACGCCCAGTCCCTGCAGCTCGCGCACGGTGGCCTCGCCGAGCCGGTCGGCGAGCAGACGGGTCGAGGACGGCTTGGACAGTCCCGCGGAGACGACGACGAGTCGACGGTCCGCGGTCGGGGTGTGCTGGGTCATGCGGTGCTCCTGCGGTGCTGGGGTGCTGGATGCCGGGCGGATGGAAGGTTCCGGGCGGTCAGAGGCCGAACGCGGAGCCGGACCGGGCAGGCTGCTGCGGTTCGGCGTCGTCCTCGGCGGTGCGACCGGTCCAGCGGTCCTCGGCGGTGCCGACGTGCGCAGCGCCCTCGGTCCCCGCGGCACGGGCGGCCCCGACGCGCTCGGCGTGGCTGGGCGGGTTCGACGGGACGTGCGCGGGTCGCGCCGCCTCCATCTCCCTGCGCAGCACGGGCACGACCTCGCCGGCGAGGAGGTCGATCTGCTCCAGGACGGTCTTGAGCGGCAGTCCGGCGTGGTCCATGAGGAACAACTGGCGCTGGTAGTCGCCCACGTCCTCACGCATCGCGGCGTACCGGTCGATGACCTGCTGCGGGGAGCCGACGGTCAGCGGGGTCTCGCGCGTGAAGTCCTCCATCGACGGGCCGTGCCCGTACACGGGCGCGTTGTCGAAGTAGGGCCGGAACTCGTCCCACGCCTTCTGGGAGTCCTTGCGCATGAAGACCTGCCCGCCGAGGCCGACGATCGCGGTGTCCGCGGGCCCGTGCCCGTGGTGCTCCCAGCGCTGGCGGTAGAACCGGACCATCTGCCGGGTGTGGTGCATGGGCCAGAAGATGTTGTTGTGGAAGAACCCGTCACCGTAGTACGCCGCCTGCTCGGCGATCTCGGGGCTGCGGATGGATCCGTGCCACACGAACGGCGGGACGCCGTCCAGGGGGCGCGGCGTCGAGGTGAAGCCCTGCAGCGGGGTGCGGAACTTCCCCTCCCAGTCCACGACGTCCTCGGTCCACAGCCGGCGCAGGAGCGCGTAGTTCTCGACCGCGAGCTCGATGCCCTGGCGGATGTCCTTGCCGAACCACGGGTAGACGGGGCCGGTGTTGCCGCGGCCCATCATGAGGTCCATGCGGCCGTCGGTGATCACCTGGAGCATCGCGTAGTCCTCGGCGATCTTCACGGGGTCGTTCGTCGTGATGAGCGTCGTGGACGTGGACAGCACGATGTCCTTCGTCACGCCGGCGAGGTAGCCGAGCATGGTCGTGGGTGAGGACGGGACGAACGGCGGGTTGTGGTGCTCCCCCGTCGCGAAGACGTCCAGACCGGCCTCGTCGGCGTGCCGCGCGATGGTCAGCATCGCGCGCACACGCTGCGTGTCGTCCGGTGCCTGGCCGGTCGTGGGGTCCGCGGTGACGTCACCGACGGTGAAGATGCCGAACTGCATGACTGCGCTCCAGGTCCTCGATCACGGTATCGATCCATGCGTTTGCATGTACAGGCGGGTCAACAGGGTGCGGCGGGACTTTGTTCCCGGCCTCGCGCCCGACAGGCGGACGTGATGCGACCCACGCCGGACGAGTTGCGGTCGCCCGGCGAACCCGGGACGCTTGGACCCGATGGCGCACCGTGAGCGCCGGGTTCGGACGTCGGGGGGACGCTGAAGGCTGCGACGCATCGGGTGACGTTCACCGGACCTTCACGCTGCGTCGGAACAACGACTGACGACCAGGCGTTCCACCCCGTGGACAAGCTCGTGATCACGGCACGCCGCCTGGCACACCGGGTGCGGCCCCCTCACCCCCGACGACCTCTTGGAGGACACCATGCCTGACCGTTCCCTGCGCGGGATGAGCATCGGATCGAAGAGCATGGAGTCGGACGAGGGCGTGGACTTCGCCCCCCGCTTCCAGGCGCACTACGACTGCCCCAACGGGCACACCATCATCCTGCCGTTCTCGACCGAGGCCGAGGTCCCCCCGGTCTGGGAGTGCCGCTGCGGCGCCGAGGCGTTGCTGCGCGACGCCGAGCGCCCCGAGCCGAAGGCGGGCAAGCCCGCCCGCACCCACTGGGACATGCTCCTGGAGCGCCGCACGATCTCCGAGCTCGAGGAGCTCCTCGACGAGCGCCTGGGCCTGCTGCGCGCCGGCAAGCTGCGCCGCAGCGCCTGACCCGACAGACCGTCGCACGAGGGGCCCGGACCATCACGGTCCGGGCCCCTCGTCGTGCGACCCGTCAGGGTCGGGGCGTACGGGACGGCACCAGGCGGCGCAGCTGCTGCGCCCGCCGACCGAACCCCCACACGGTCACCTTCCACAGCGCCTCGGTGACGATCGACCGGCTCATCTTGGACGTGCCCGCGGTGCGTTCGACGAACGTGATCGGCACCTCCACGACACGACCCCCGGTGCGGGCGACACGCCACGCCATGTCGACCTGGAAGCAGTACCCGTGGGACTCGACTCCCGCGAGGTCCATGGCGCGCAGCGCGTCGGCGCGGTAGGCGCGGAACCCGGCGGTCGCGTCCCCGAGGCGCAGCCCCAGGGCGAGGCGCACGTACGCGTTGCCGCACCGGGACAGCAGCTCGCGGTGCCACGGCCAGTTCTCCACCTGCCCGCCGGGCACCCAGCGCGACCCGATGACCAGGTCCGGTGCCCGCTCCCCCGACGGTGCGGCGTCGAGCGCGTCGAGCAGGCGCGGCAGCTGCTCCGGCTGGTGGGACCCGTCGGCGTCCATCTCCACCACGACGTCGTACCCGCGGGCGAGGGCCCACCCGAACCCTGCGACGTACGCCGCGCCCAGCCCCTCCTTGCCGGCCCGGTGCAGCACGTGCACGGCAGGGTCGCCCGACGCCGCGGCGTCGGCGAGGTCGCCCGTGCCGTCCGGGGACGCGTCGTCGACCACGAGCACGTCCGCGTCCGGCACCGCAGCGCGCAGACGCGCCAGGGTCCCGGGCAGCGTCAGCGCCTCGTCGTACGTCGGGACGACGACGAGCGTGCGTGCGGTCCCGCTCATGCGGCCCGACCGCGCCGGCGCTCGCGGACGCCGGCGACGACGCCGGTGCCCAGGAGGAGGAGGGCACCGAGCATCATGACGACGGCGGGCGTCGCGCCCGCCCGCACGGCCGGCGTCAGGCTGGTGCGCAGCGGCAGGGACGCGACGAGCTGGTCCGCGGTGAACAGCGTCGTGGACTGCTCGAGCGTGCCGTCGGGCGCGATGATGCCGCTCACCCCGACGGTCGAGACCTGCACGGTGGCGCGACCGGTGGAGATGGCGCGCATCCGGGACATGGCGAGCTGCTGCGTCGACTCGGCGGTGTACCCGAACGACGCGTTGTTGGTCTGGATCACGAGGACCTGCGCGCCGGCGTCGACGGCGTCGCGCACCAGGGTGTCGTAGGCGACCTCGAAGCAGATCACGACCCCGAGCGGCACGGTGCCGCCCAGGCGCGATGACGCGAGGTCCATGACGCCGGTCTCGGTCCCGGGGATCATGTCGAGGGTGACGCGGTCCACCTGGTCGGAGAAGAGCCGCACGAACGAGCGCATCGGGATGTACTCGCCGAACGGCGCGGGGTGCTGCTTGGCGTAGCGGTCGACGACGCCCGCGCCCGGCTCCCACAGCAGCGACACGTTGTACCGGCCGCCCGTCGGCGGGTACTCCTGCGCCCCGACGAGGATGGGCGCCCCCACCTCCGTCGCGGCGTCGTCGATCGCGGCCGCGACGTCAGGGTTGGTCTGCGGGTCGAGGTCGGAGCCGTTCTCCGGCCACAGCACGACGTCGAGGTCGCCCTGGTCCACCTGGTCGAGCAGCGCCCGCGTGCCCTCCAGGTGGTTGTTCAGGACCACGGCCCGGTTCGCGAACGACCCGAGACCCGGCTCGTCCACGTTGCCCTGCACCGCACCGACCTCGAGCGTGCCCGACTCGGCGCGGTCGTCGAGCGGCACGAGCAGCGGCGCCGCGACGAGCGCGCCCGCGACGGCGACCGGCACGACGACGCCGGCCCACCGGTCCCGCACGATCGCGACGAGCGCGACGGCGAGCAGCGCACCGACGAGCGCCACGAGGAACGACACGAGGTTCTCCCCCGCGAGCCACGCCGCACGACCCAGGGGCGAGTCCGCCTGCGAGTAGGCGAGCCGGCCCCACGGGAAGCCGCCGAACGGCACCTCGGTGCGCACCTGCTCCAGACCGACGAACAGCACGGCGAAGGCGGGGGCCTGCACCCACGGCCGCGCGCCGAGCCACGGCCAGCGTCGCGCCCACACCCAGGCCGCGCCGAGGACGGCGACGAACGCGGCCTCCATGAGGGACAGCGCGAGCCACGGCACGGTGTCCGTCGCCTCGTTCGCCCACCACAGGTGGACGAGGAAGAACGACGCACCCCACGTGAAGCCGACGAGCGCACCCCACCACGCGCCGTCGCGCGTCAGGGCGAGGAACAGGGCGGCGATGCCGACGAACGCGAGCGGCCACCATCCACGGTCGGGGAACGCCGCATCCGTCAGCAGCCCGCCGACGAGCGCAAGGACGAGGCCGACCCCTCGTCCGACCGTCCACCCGGTGGTGGAGGTCGTGCCCGCGGCCACGGCGGTCATGGGTTCGCCGGCGGTGCGGTCAGGGTCGGTCGTCGGCACGGGGGCAGACTACGCCACGAGCCCGGGCGCCCGGACAGCGCCGGGTTGGCGACCGGCCCGCGCGCCCTTCGGCCCGTCCCCCGACGCCACGAACGAGGCACGTTTTCTACTGAGCGCGCGGAACCGGCCAGCTGCCCGGTGCGGCGTGCGCGCAGGGCCGTCGACGGTGGCAGGTCCTGGCACGGCCGCGGGGCCGAACACCCTGTCGAAACTACCCCTGCTCGCCGGGGTGTCAAGCGGTAGCGGTCCCACGCGCCGGTCGCCGGTCAGTCGAGCTCGTCGTGCAGCGGGACGCCGTCGCGCACGGTCTGCAGGCACACCGGTGCCGGAGCGTGCTCCCCGAGCTCGGGGAGCAGCGGCTGGCCCGCGCGCGCGTCCGTGCTCCACGACGACGCCGCCCGCCCGGGCGTGCCCTGCACCGCGAGGTGCTCGGCCCGCCACACCGCGAGGTGTGCTGGTGCTCCCACGCGCAGCTGGCCGGCGCCCGTGTGGTCGAGCCCGGCGACGCGCCATCCGCCGCGCGTGTGCGCGCGGAACGCCGCCCGCGCGGACACCCGCTGGTCCAGGTCGGCGTGCGACATCGCGGCCAGGACACCAGCCCACGGGTCGAGCCGGGTCACGGGCGCGTCCGAGCCGAACGCGAGCGGCACGCCCGCGGTCGCGAGGTCCGCGAACGGGCTCAGGGCCTCCGCGCGGGTCGCGCCCACACGGGTCGCGTACATCCCGTCCGCGCCGCCCCACGCGGCGTCGAACGCGGGCTGCACGCTTAGGCTCACCCCGAGCAGCAGCAGCGTCGCCATCGCCGACGCGTCGACGAACAGCGCGTGCTCGACCCGGTGGCGTGCCGCGCGCACCGACGACGTGCCGTGCACCTCGGCGGCGACCTTCAGGCCCAGCACCAGCTCGTCCATCGCCCGGTCCCCGATGACGTGGAACCCGCCCTGGGTGCCGGCCGCGCCGACCGCCGAGACGTGGTTGCTGATCTGCTCCGCGCTCAGGTACAGCTCGCCGCGGTACCCGGGCTCGGGGGCGTCCCGGTACGGGGCGCGCATCGCGGCGGTGCGCGACCCGATCGACCCGTCGACGTTGAGGTCCCCGGCGATTCCCGTCAGGCCCGGCACGTCGGCGAGGACGGCGCGCGCGTCGTCGACCGTCACGCACAGCTCGCCCCGGTACCCGACGACGTGCGGCAGCCCGCTCGACGCGTCGCCCGTCAGGGCCAGCAGCTCGCGCAGCCCCGCGCGCGTGTCGACGTGCGGGGCGCTCATCTCGTGGACCGACACGATGCCCTGGCGGGCCGCCGCGTCCAGTGCCTGCCGGTACAGGTCCGTGCGTCGGGCCGGGGACACCTGCCGGGCGGCGTCGCGCGCCACATGGTGCGCCTCGCCCGTCACGTGGCCCGAGGGGTCCCAGCCCGGGTGCTGCGCGAGCCCGTACCGGTCCGCCAGCGCGCTCGAGACCACCGCCGAGTGCACGTCGACCCGCGCCGCGTACACGGCGCGCCCGCCGGCCGCGGCGTCCAGCTCGGAGCGGGTGGGGCGACGCCCCTCGGGCCACGCCTGCTCGTCCCACCCGAAGGCGAGCACGACGTCGTCCTCGCCCGCGTCGCGCGCCGCCGCCGCCACGGCGTCCAGGGCCGACGCCAGGGACGTGACGCCCGCGCGTGCCGACAGGTCGGCGCCGACGAGCGCGAGCCCCGTCTCGAACAGGTGCACGTGGGAGTCGACGAACCCGGGGGCGACGAGCGCACCGTCGAGCTCGACGACCCGGTCGGCGCGCGCGGCCAGGCCGTCGGCGGTGTCGTTCGCGCCGATCCACGCGATCACCCCGTCGTCGACGAGCAGCGCTTCGGCGAACGGGTCGGTCGAGGAGTGGATCACGCCACCGCGGTACAAGGTCGAAGCCACAATCCTTCACGATACCTCCCCACCTGCGAGGTTCGTCCCTTCGACCTACGCCGACGGTCTCGGAGCGCCCTGGACGGCGGTCAGGAGGTGGCGCGTCCGAACCTCGCCACGCAGTGCCACAGCTGCTTGAGCCGGCGCGCGTCGACGTCGTCCCGGCCGCGCGCACGACCGAGGATCGCGGGGGTCAGGACTCCGTCGACCGCGAGCCGACGGGCGAGCGCCACGACCTGTGGCCCGCGGTAGTCAGGGTGCTGCTCGATCGTCTCCACGTGCGCCGCGTACCCGTCGTGCAGCTCGACCACGAGCCCGGCAGCACGCGCCGCCCGCTCGAGCCCACCACCGGCGCACGACGGGTCCAGGACCAGCGCCTCGACGTCGTCGGGCACGCGCACCGGCCCGTGGACGTGCGCCTCGACATACCGGTCCAGCGGGTCACCCGGCACGTCCGCGTCGAGCAGCGCGACCAGTCCCATGCCGTCGGGTACGCCGAACGACTCGGGGTGGTGGGCGCTGTCGGGGTAGGCGAACGTGGCGCGGGCGGTCGTACCTGTCGCCAACCGCAGGTGCGCGGACCCGAATCGCGGGGCGGGGCCGTAGCCGCCGGCGTCCTCGCGGACGGGCGGGGTGGGCGCGAGGTCGAGCGCCCCGTACACCGGGCGCTCGGACGGCTCCGCGTCGTCGTACGCGCCCCCGAACAGGGTGTGCTCCCAGGTCCAGCGGTCGCCCCGGGTGTGGGCGGTGAGCCCGCCGTTGCTCGTGCCCGTCGCGAACTGCGACAGGTACCTGCCCTCGGCGAGGACGCGCAGGAGCGTGGGACGGCCCTGCGTGTCGACATCGGGGTGCAGGTGCAGGCACACGCGGGCGTGCGGGGGGACCGGCGGGCCGGGCAGGGACCGTGCGGCGACGTGGGCGATCGCGCGGCGGGCGCGGGCGTGGCTGCTCACACGCTCGAATAGGCGACGACGCCGCGACGCAGCCGCTCGATCGCCTGGATCGCCGTGCGGCGCAGGGCCGCGTCGGGTGCGGCGCCCGCGATCTGGTCCAGCACGTCGATGACCTGCTTGCACCAGCGCACGAAGTCGCCCGCCGCGATCTCCTGACCCCGCAGCACCGCGTCGAGGCTGCGGCCCGCGGCCCAGCGGTGCACGGCGGCGACGAGCCCGAGGTCGACCTCGCCGGTGGCGTCGAGCCCGTGCTCGCCCTCGAGGTCGTCGACCTGGGACCAGACGCGCACCGTGTCCTCCAGGGCGCGCGCGAGCCTGCCCTCCGGGCCCCCGGGGACGTACGGCTCGGCGCCGTCGTCGCGGCGCGCGGAGTAGACGCACGTGGACACGACGGCGGCGAGGCCGGGGGCGTCGAGGCCGTCCCACACGCCGCGGCGCAGGCACTCCGCGAGCAGCAGGTCGTTCTCCGCGTACAGGCGGCGCAGCCACTGCCCGTCGGGCGTGACCGTCAGCGTGCCGGTGTCGGAGCCCTCGTCCGGCCGGGTGAGGTACCCGAGGGTGCGCAGCACGTCGCACGTGCGGTCGAACAGCTTCGCGATGGAGCCGGTGCGGCCCTCGACGCGGCGCACGAGCTGGTCGTGCTCCTTCTTCAGCCGTGCCCACCGCTCGGACCAGCGGGCGTGGTCCTCGCGGTCCGGGCAGTCGTGGCACGGGTGGGCCCGCAGCTCGGCGCGCAGGCGCGACAGCTGGGCGTCGTCGGCCGCCCCCGAGCGGGCCCGCGTCGCCTTCCCGGGCCGGCTGCCCGGCTCGTCGAGCGCGCCGAGTGCGTTGCGCAGGGTGGACGCGAGGTCGCGCCGCTGCGCGGGGACCCGCGCGTTGAACGTCTTCGGGATCTTGACGTGCGCGACCGTGCGGACACCACCGGGAGCGTCCGCGACGGTGAGCTTCTTCACCTGCCGGTCCTGCGTCAGGACCGTGGGGCGCGGCCCGTCGAACCCGGCCCCCTCCCCCGGGTCGAGCACGACGACGTACCCCGCGCGCCGCCCGGACGGCACCTCGACCACGTCCCCGGGCCGCAGCCGCTCGAACGCCGCGACGACCTCCGCCCGCCGCGACCGGCTCGCCGCGCGCGACAGGTCCGACTCGCGGGCAGCGATACGCCGCCGCAGGGTCGCGTACTGCGCGAAGTCGCCCCGGTCGCACGTCATGGCCTGCGCGTACCCGTCGAGGGCCTCGGCGTGGGCCTGCGCCTGCTTCGCGAGCCCGACGACGCCCCGGTCGGCCTGGAACTGCGCGAACGACGTCTCCAGCACGTCGCGCGCCCGGTCCCGCCCGACCTGCGCGACCAGGTTGACCGCCATGTTGTACGTCGGGCGGAAGCTCGAGCGCAGCGGGTACAGGCGCTTGGACGCGAGCCCGGCCAGGTGCACCGGGTCCAGGCCCGCGTGGTCCACGACCACCGCGTGCCCCTCCACGTCGATGCCGCGCCGCCCCGCCCGGCCCGTGAGCTGGGTGTACTCCCCCGGGGTGACGTCGACGTGCGCCGTCCCGTCCCACTTCACGAGCTTCTCCATCACGACGGAGCGGGCCGGCATGTTGATGCCCAGCGCGAGCGTCTCCGTCGCGAACACGACCTTCACCAGGCCGCGGCTGAACAGCTCCTCCACCGTCTCCTTGAACACCGGGAGCATGCCCGCGTGGTGCGCCGCGATCCCGCGCGCCAACGCCTCGGCCCACGTCCAGTACCCGAGGACCTCGAGGTCCTCGGGCGCGATGGCGGCGCTGCGCTCCTCGACCAGGGCCCGGATCTGCGCCTCCTCGGCGGGCGACGTGAGACGCAGCCCCGCCGTCAGGCACTGGGTGACCGCACCCTCGCACCCCGCGCGGGAGAACACGAAGTAGATCGCCGGCAGCAGCGAGTCGTCGTCCAGCGCGTCGACGACGGCGAACCTCGCGGGCGTACGACGCGCCCCCAGCCGGTCGCCACCGCCCGTGCGCCGCCCGCCACGACCCCGGTACCCGCGGTCCCCGCGCCCACCGCCGGGACCGCCGCTGCGCGGAGCCGCACGGAACGCCGCGAGCAGGTCGGGGTTGATCGGCGGGTTCACGCCCGGGTCCGTCGGGTCCACGTGTCCCGCGTACAGGTCGAGGAGGTCCGCACCGACCGAGCGCAGGCCGTGCACGCTCCCCGCGCGCGCCGTGTCCGTGGCGGGGTTCGCCGACGCCACGAGGACGTGCTGCCACAACGGCACCGGGCGGCGCTCGCTGACGACGACGGTCGTGTCGCCGCGCACCATCTCGAGCCAGTCCCCGAACTCCTCCGCGTTCGACACGGTCGCGGACAGAGACACGAGCTGCACGTCGTCGGACAGGTGGATGATGACCTCTTCCCACACCGGCCCGCGGAACCGGTCGGCGAGGTAGTGGACCTCGTCCATGACGACGTACCCGAGCCCGTCCAGCGCCCGGGACCCGGCGTACAGCATGTTGCGGAGCACCTCGGTCGTCATGACGACGACGGGCGCGTCACCGTTGATCGTGGTGTCACCCGTGAGGAGGCCGACCTGGTCCGCGCCGTGGCGGCGCGCGAGGTCGGCGTACTTCTGGTTCGACAGCGCCTTGATGGGCGTGGTGTAGAACGCCTTGCGCCCGGTCGCGAGCGCGAGGTGGACGGCGAACTCCCCGACCACGGTCTTGCCCGCCCCGGTGGGTGCGGCGACGAGCACGCCCCTCCCCTCCTCCAGGGCCTGGCAGGAGCGCTCCTGGAAGTCGTCGAGGGGGAAGTCGAGCACGTCGCGGAACTCTGCGAGCCGGGTGCGTGAGGCCGCCTGCCGGGCCCGGGAGGCGGCGTACCGTTCTGCGGGCGTCTCGGCGGGCGTGTCGGCTGCCGTCATGTGGATCAGCCTACGGTCCTGCGGGGCGCTCGCGGTGCGGCGCGCGTGGGTCCGCGGGGTCGTCTCGCTCGTGCGGGCTCAGGCGAGGACGTGCAGGGCCCCGGGGACGACGGCGGCGTGCACGGGCAGGGGTCCGAGGTGCTCGCCGTCGGCGAACGCGTGCGGTGGTACCGCACCGGCGGTGGTGGGCTCGATCGTGACGGCGCGGGCCCGCAGCGTCCCGACGCCGGGGTTGCGCAGGTGCCGTCCTGTGTACATGCCGGGAAAGATGCGGGCGGCACCGAGGCGGGTGAAGGGCCCGGCGACGACGACGTCGAGCAGCCCGTCGTCGAGCGCGGCGTCGGGCGCGATGCGGATGCCGCCCCCGATCCGGGGCCCGTTGGCGACGGCGACGAGCGCCCCGGGCGACTCCCACACCACGGTGGGGCCAGCGGTGCCCGCGGTGTCGGCGGTGTCGTTGCTGGGGCGCAGGGGCACGCCGGCGAGCAGGTCGGGCAGGTCGGCGTCCTGGTCGGTGCCCGGGGGGCGGGCGCCGTGGAGCGTGATCCGGTACCCGTAGGGGCGGTAGCGGGTGATCTCGCGCAGGGCCGAGCGGGCGTAGCGTGCGCGCCCGCGGGGCCACGTGGCCGCGTTGGCGTGCGCGTTGACGGCGGCGTCGACGCCCGCGGACAGGACGCCGGCGTACCAGCGGGGCTCGGGCAGGTGCTCCCCGGTGACCCGGGCGGCGTCGACGGCGCGGACCGCGTGCCGTGCGCACCCGTCGACCAGGGCGTCGACGCACGGCCCGACGGCGCCGGTCGGGAGCCCGAGGGCGTGCGCGAAGTCGTTGCCGGTGCCGACGGCCACGACGCCGAGGGGGATGCCGGTCGCGGCGACGGCGTTGACGCCGAGGTGGACCATGCCGTCGCCACCGACGACGACGAGGGCGTCCACCGGTGCCCCGCTCCGGGTGCCGCGGACGGCGGCACGGGCGGACTCCTCGGCGAGGGCGAGGCTCGGCGCCGACAGCTCGACGACGTCGTGCCCGGCGGCCCGCAGGGCGACGAGGGTCGCGGTGCCGCCGGAGTGGCCGCGGCCGCGGCCCGCTGTGGGGTTGACGACGAGCCCGACGACGCTCACGGCCGCCACCCGCGCCCGGTTGGGCGTGTCGGGGCAGGTGCGCTCACAGGGCGAGCCGGGCGGCGTCGCGCTTGTCGGCGCGACGGTCGTGCAGGACCGAGATCCCGTACGCCACGAAGTACAGGGCGCAGATCGGCAGCGCGACCCAGAACATCGTCAGGATGTCCGGGGTGGGCGTCATGATCGCCGCGAACAGGAACGACACGAGGATGGCCCAGCGCCACCCGGCGAGCCAGGTCGAGGCCCGCACGACCCCCATCATGTTGAGGGCCACCATGACGACCGGCACGAGGAACGCGATGCCGAACGCCAGCATGAGGCGCATGACGAAGCTGAGGTAGACCTGGGCGTTGATGAGGTTCGCGCTGCCGTCGGGCACGAACTCGTTGAGCAGCGCCACCGCGCGCGGCAGCAGGTACCAGGCGAGGCCGATGCCGGCGAGGAACAGCGGGACGGCGGAGGCGATGAAGCCGAACGCGTACCGCTTCTCCTTGGAGGTCAGGCCGGGGGTGATGAACGCGAAGAGCTGGTAGAGCCACCACGGGCTGGACAGCAGGACGCCGATGAAGAGGGAGACCTTGACCTTCATGTCGACGGCCGTGGCGACGCCCTCGAAGTTCAGCGCCGTGAGGGTACCGCGGCGCTCCGCCGCGTCGACGAGCGGCTGCTGCAGGAGCCCGAGCACGGTGTCGTAGATGATCCAGCCGACGACGGCGCCGAGCACGACGCCGATCGCGGCCCAGAACAGGCGGTTGCGGATCTCGACGAGGTGCTCGCGCAGGGGCATGCGCCCCTCGGCGTCACGAGAGGTGGAACGAGACACCGACTAGGCCCTCGGTGCGTCGTCCTGCGTCGACGACGTCGCGCCCCCGGTCACGCTCGTCGGACCGGCGTTCGTCGGTGTACCGGTGGGCGGCGCGGCAGGAGCCGGTGCGCCCGGGTTCTGCACGGCAGGGTTCTGCCCCGCCGGGGTCGACGTGGTGGTCGTCGCGGGTGTCTCGTCGTCGTCGTCGCGCAGCTCCTTGACCTCCTTCTTGAAGATCTTGAGCGACTGCCCGACGGAACGTGCCATGTCGGGGAGACGCTTGGACCCGAAGAGGAGGACGACGAGGAGGATCAGGACGATGATCGTCGCGGGGTGACGAAAGAAGTTCACGGCTGGACCTACTACTCGCTGGGCGACAGTGACAACGGTGACTGTAGTGCTCGTCCCGCCATCATAGGTCACCGGGCCGGACCGACCGACAGTCCTGCACCGACCGTCCGGTCAGGCGTTGAACCGCCGCCAGCGAGCCCACACCCGCTCGTCGCGCACCCGTCGCAGGCCACGCCTCTCGGCCCTGGAAGCCCGCAGCGCGTCGACCCGTTCCCGCAGGACCACGGGATCGTCGAACAGGGTGGGGGCGGTCGACGGCTGCTCCGCCGCGAGCCTGCGCGACAGCTCGTCGGCCGTCGTGCCGAGCTCCGCCGCGACCTGCGACGCACGGGCGGCCTCTCGCCCCAGCGCCTTCACGGACCGCCACAGGCGACGGGCGAGGAAGAACGCACCCACGGCCGTGCTCACGACGAGGAACGTCCACACCCAGAACCACATGCCGCTCACCCTAACCAGTGCCCGCGGCGTCGAGGCCCGCGTACGCGGCGAGCGCGGCGCGAGCCGTCTCCCGCACGTCCTCGCCCACCGACTCCGGCTCGACGGACCGCACGTGACGCGCACGGGCCAGCAGGAGCTGACGCAACCACACCGGGTTCGTCACCCGCAGGCGCACCTCGAACGCGCCGTCGGGCAGGTCCCGCACCGACTCGACCGGCACCTGCTCCGCGACGGTCCGCGCCTGGCTCGCGAGCACCACCGTCGCGAGCGGCGCGTCGCCCGCCGGGGCGAAGTCGACGTCCGGGTCGACGTCGTGCTCCTCCACCGGGGTGTCGAGCTCGACCGCGTCGAGGATCCGGTCGACGCGGAACGTGCGGCGCCCCTGCGCGCGGTGGCACCACGCGAGCAGGTAGGCGTGCTCGTCCTGGGTGTGCAGACTCACGGGATCGATCTCGCGGTCCGACGCCTCGTCCGCCGCGGTGACGTAGCGGATGCGCAGCCGGTGCCCGGCGGCGAGGGCGCTCGCGATCGTCGTCACGACCTGCGGGTCGCCCTCGGGCGCGAGCCGGACGTCCAGCGCGGCCGCGGCCTCACCCGTGGCGTCGGTGAGCTTCGTCAGCACGGACTCCACGACCCGGGCACGCTCCGGGTCCCCCTGCACGGCACCCGTCTCCCGCATCGCCCGCAGCGCGGCGACCAGCGCAACCGCCTCACGGGTCCCCAGCCGCAGGGGTCGCGTCATGCCGCGTGCCTCCGTGAGCCGCACGACACCCCGCTCGATCGAGTCGGCGTCGAAGTCGATCAGGTCGTCCGGCCAGTACCCCGGCGTGCCCGACACCCACAGGGCGTCGACGTCGTCGAGCACCTGGCGCTCGCTGACGCCGAAGTGCCGCGCGAGCTCGCCCACGGGCACCGGGCCCGCGCCGTCGAGGTAGGCGACGATGCCCAGCAGGCGCACCAGCCGGTCGTCCGCGCGCTCAGCCACGCTCACCCTCCCCCGTGCCGCCGGCCGAACCCAGGGCGGCGGCCTCCTGCAGCCGGCGCACGACGACGTCGCGCAGCTCCGGCGGCCCCAGCACGAGCACCGCGTCGCCGTACCCCACGACCTCGTCGGCCAGCCCGGTCCGCGCGTCGAACGGCACCTCCACGACGTCACGGCCCGGACCCGCCGCGCCCGTGCTGACGTCCGGGACGGACCCGACGACCTTGCCGCGCGCCCGCAGCGCCGCCGCCCGCTCCGGGACCACCGCGAGACGCGCCACCCCGCCGGCACCACGACCACCGAGGAACCCGTCCACGTCCACGTGCTCCGGCACGTCGAACGAGTCGCGCGGACCCGTCGCCCGGACCCGGCCCTCCACACGGCTCAGACGGTACGAGCGCGGCGCGTCCCGGTCGACGTCGAACCCCACCAGGTACCAACCACCGCGCCGCGCCGCGATGCGCCACGGCTGCACCCGACGGGGCCGCACCTCGCCCGTGCTCGCCGCCCGGTACGTGAACGACACCGCCCGGCGCTGCGAGATCGCGTCCAGCAGCGTCGTGTACGCCTCCCCCACCGCCCGCACCCGCGGCGCCAGACCCGCCACCGCGTCCATCGCGACCTCACCCGCACCCGCCGCCCGCAGCTTCGTCAACGCCCGCGAGATGTCCGTCCGCAACGTCTTGTCCTGCCAGAACTGCGCCGCCAGCGCCAGCACCCCCAGCTCCGCCGGCGTCAGGTCGATCGCCCCCAACGCGTACGCGTCCTGGTCGATCCGGTACCCCACCTCGTCCGCATGGCCCCCCGCGTCCACCGTCACGATCGGGATCCCCAGGTCCCGCAACGTGTCCTTGTCCCGCTCGAACATCCGCTCGAACGCGTCCGGCGACGGCGCGTCACCATACCCGGCGACCCCCGCCCGGACCTGCTGCTTCGTCATCGACGCGTTCGTGTTCACCAACGCGATCACCAGGTTGAGCAACCGGGCAGCAGGGTTCGACGACGACGCGCCCGGCGGCAGCGCCGACGACACGGAGCGGGAGGGCGGGAACTTCGCAGGCTCGGACATCGAGGACAACGCTAGCGGTCGATAGGGTGAGCCGCGTGATCACGTGGCGAACGGCAAAGGTGGTGTCGCGCGGCAGGGCCTGGCCCGGCGCACAAGAGCTCACGGTCGCACTCGGCCGGCCACTCCCCGGACCCAGCAGCCCCACCACCGTGCGCGCCCTCGCCTACACCGAGCTCGTCGCCACCCCCGCACCCGACGACACCGTCCTGCTCAACGTCTCCGCGCTCGCCCGAGGCCTCGGCACCGGCGGGTACGCCCTCGTCGTCGGCCCCGCCACACCCGGCACCCCCCTGCCCCCCGACCCGCACCCCGGACCCGGGCACCTCGTCAAGGCCCGCTACACCCCCCTGCAGACCATGGTCCTCGGCGTCGACGAGCAGGAGTCCCCGCACCACGACACCCTGCGCGACGCCGACGACCTCGACGCCATGCCCGTCGTCGTCGCCGACCTCCACTCCGCCGTCCCCGCGATCGTCGCCGGCGCCCGCCACGCCGCGGCGCTCGCAGGCCGCCCCGCCCCCCGCATCGCCTACGTCATGACCGACGGCGGCGCCCTGCCCGCCGCGTTCTCCCGCACCGTCGCCACCCTGCGCGACACCGACTGGCTCGACACCTGCATCACCGTCGGACAAGCCTTCGGCGGCGACCTCGAAGCCGTCACCGTGCACACCGGACTCCTCGCCGCCCGCCACGTCACCGACGCCGACCTCGTCGTCGTCGCCCAAGGACCCGGCAACCTCGGCACCGGGACCCGGTGGGGCTTCTCCGGCGTCGCCGCCGGCGAAGCCGTGAACGCCGCCGCCACGCTCCACGGCCACCCGGTCGCGTCCCTCCGGGTGTCCGGGGCCGACCCCCGCGACCGACACCTCGGCGTCTCGCACCACTCCGTCACCGCCTACGGTCACGTCGCCCTCGCCACCGCCGACGTCGTCGTGCCCCTACCCGAACCACACGTGGAGGACCTCCCCGGGTGGGGCGCCGACCTCACCACCCGCATCACCACCCAGGCCCGCACCCTCACCACACCCACCGGACGACACCACCAGGTCGACATCACCGCCGACCAGCCGCTGCTCGACTCGCTGCACGCCGCGCCCGTGCGCCTGTCCACCATGGGCCGAGGCCTCGACACCGACCCCGCCGCGTTCCTCACCGCAGCCGTCGCCGGCGTCCACGCCTACCGGCTCCTCCCATGACCCAGGCACCACCACCGAGCCGCACCCCACCACGCCGCCGGCCCGGACCACGACACGTCCTCACCGTCGGTGCCCTCACCGCCGTCGCGCTCCTCGCCGCCGCCAGCACGACCCCCTGGCGCTGGACACCCCCCGACTGGCTCCTCGGCGGACCCCCCACCCCGCCCACCCCCACCGCACCCACCACCACCCCCACGCCCACCCCCAGCCCGCCCCCCACCCTCCCCACCGACCAGGGCGGGTTCCCCATCGGCGACTACCTCCTCGCGCTCGGCGGCCTCCTCACCCTCCTGGCACTCCTCGCCCTGCTCCGCATCCTCGCCCGCAACCGCAACCGCACCACCCAGGACGCCCCCCTCACCGCCGCCACCGGACCCACCAGCACCCACACCGAGACCGACACCGTCCTGCCCCACCTGCGCGACGCCGTCCGCACCGCACACGACGAGCTCCACCCCGACATCCCCCCACCCGACGCCATCGTCGCCGCCTGGGTCACCCTCGAGAACGCCGCGGCGCTCGCAGGCGCCGAGCGCGACCCCGCGCAGACACCCACCGAGTTCGCCGTGCGGGTGCTCGAGCGCACACCCGCCGACCCTGCCGCCGTCACGACCCTGCGCGACCTCTACCACCGGGCCCGGTTCCGCGGGGAGGGCGTCGACGCGGACGACGTCACCACCGCCCGCGAGGCCCTCGCCCGGATCGGTGCGGACCTCGACGTCGACCCGACCCGGTCGCCCCTGCCCGGGGACCACCCGTGACCCCGCCGCGCACATGGTGGCGCTCGCTGCCCCCACGGACCCGCCGCGCCGCCGCGCCGTCCCTCGTGATCCTGGCGGTCGGCACCGCCGCCGTCGCGCTCGGCGCCTCCTGGGAGCACATGGTGATGCTCACCGCCGCCTCGGTCGCCGTCGCGCTCCTGTGGTTCAGCATCGACGACGCCGGGCGCGCCACCTGGGCACACCTGCCCGACGTCGCCCGCGACGGTGCACGTCGCGACGTGTCCGAGCTGGGCTGGGCGATCGTCGGACGGGACGGACGCGTGCGCGGACGCGCGGCACGCCGGGTCCTCGCCCTCGCGGAGCAGCACCTGGCACGCCACGGCGCCCACGCCGACCTCGCGGCGGTCGAGACCCTCGACCCGGTCGTCCAGCTCCTCGGTGCCCGCACCACCGCCGGGCTGCACCGGGTCGCCGTCGGCGGTCAGATGCCCACACCCCACGAGCTCCAGGACTGGCTCGACGCGATCGAGCGGATCGCCCGCACGCCCCCGACCACCCATGACGAAGGGACCCCCCGTTGAGCGACGCCCCGACACCCCACCGTCTCGACGACGCCAGCGCCGCACCCGAGGCCGACGTGCTGTCCGTGCCGGAGATCGCGGCCCACGGGCGACGCATCCTCGACGAGGTCGCGACCGTCGTCGTCGGGGTGCGCGGCACCCTCACCCTCGCGCTCGCGACCGTCCTCGCCGGTGGGCACGTCCTGTTCGAGGACGTCCCCGGGCTCGGCAAGACCCTTGCCGCGCGCAGCCTCTCCCGCACCCTCGGGCTCGACTTCGCGCGCCTGCAGTGCACACCCGACCTGCTGCCCTCCGACATCACCGGCTCGTCCGTCTTCGACCCCGCGACCCGGACCTTCGAGTTCCGGCCCGGACCCGTCTTCACCGGTATCTTCCTCGCCGACGAGATCAACCGCACCGCACCCAAGACCCAGTCCGCGCTGCTGGAGTCCATGGCCGAGCGGCAGGTCACCGTCGAGGGCACCACCCACCGGCTGCCACGACCCTTCCACGTCATCGCGACGTCGAACCCCGTCGAGTACGAGGGCACCTACCCGCTGCCCGAGGCCCAGCTCGACCGGTTCATGGTGCGTCTCGCGTTCGGGTACCCCGGGCGCGACGAGGAGCGCGAGGTCCTGCTCCGTCGGGTCGCTCGCCGCCACGACGAACCGACCGTCGCCCAGGTCGTCGACCCCCGCACCGTGCTCTCCATGCAGGCCGGCGTCGAGGCCGTCGACATCGACCCCGACGTGCTCGGCTACTGCGTCGACCTCGCCGCGGCGACCCGCGCAAACCCTGCCCTCGAGGTGGGTGCGTCACCCCGCGGCTCCCAGAACCTCGCCCTCCTCGCCCGCGCCGTGGCGGTCCTCGACGGCCGCGACTACGTGCTGCCCGAGGACGTCAAGCGCGTCGCCGTCCCCGTCCTCGCCCACCGCCTCACCCTCACCCCGTCCGCGTGGGCGGGCGAGACCCAGCCCGAGACGATCGTGCGGACCCTCCTCGAGACCGTCGCCGGACCCTCCACCGTGGGCGGGTCACCGACCGACGGCCGGCACGGATGACCTCGCCCCGGACGAGGGCCGACCGCCCCCCGGTCTGGCGCACGACGACGGCCCTCGCGGCCGGCGTCGTGCTCGGCGTCGTCCTGCTCGGGGTGGGGCTCGTCGCCGGCCGGGCCGACGTCGCGCTCCTCGGGGTGCCGGCGCTGCTGAGCGCCACATGGGGATGGACGCACCGCCCCGAGGGGACGGCGACCGCCGTCGTCCGTCTCGATCCCGACGCCGCGCCCGGCGTCCTCGGCGCGACAGTGCACCTGAGTGCTCCCCCGGGCGCCGAGACCGTGCGGTTCCGCGTCGTCGGGCCGTCCCGCCAGCAGGCCGAACGCGTCGTGGCGACCACGACAGGCGCGCGCGACCTCGCCGTCAGCATGCCCTCCGCGCGGACGGGCGTCCAGGACACCTACCGCGTCGACCACGCCGCGTACGGCCCCGAGGGCGTCGAGGAGCAGGTCCCCGTCGTGACCGACGGGCCCCGGCGCCTCGTCCTGCCGCACCCCGTCCCGCTGCGCCGTGTGCCCATCACGTCCCGGCTCCGGGGACTGTCCGGTCCGCAGACGTCGCGCAGACCGGGCGACGGGTCCGAGCTGCGCGACGTCGACACCTTCCGGGCCGGCGACAGCACGCGCCGCATCGACTGGCGCACCACCGCACGCCGCTCGCCCGGCCTGGACACCCTGTACGTGCGCCGGACGTTCGCGACCGCGGAGGCGACCGTCGTGCTGGTCGTCGACTCGCGCGACGAGGTCGGAGCGGACCTCGCCACGTGGGGCGGCGTCGGGTTCCGACGACCGGACGAGCCCACCTCCCTGGACCTCGCGCGCCACGCCGCCGCCTCGGTCGCGCAGGCGGTGCTCGACGGCGGCGACCGCGTCGCGCTCGACGACCTCGGACGGCTGCGGCGGCCCGTGCGCCCCGGTGCCGGGCGGCGGCACCTGCGTCGCATCCTGCACGCGCTGGCGCTCGCCCGCCCGGTCGGTGACCCGACAGCACGCCACCGCCCACCGCAGGTCCCGGCGGGCGCGGCCGTCTACCTCTTCTCCACGCTGCTCGACGACGAGGCACCGCGGCTCGCGCACGAGTGGCACCGGGCCGGACACGTCGTCGTGGTCGTCGACACCCTGCCCCCCGTCTCCCTCGCCGAGGCCGACGACCGGATCGTGCTCGCCTGGCGCATCACGCGGCTCGAGCGGGACCACCGCGTCGAGACGATGTGCTCCGAGGGGATCGACGTCGTGCCCTGGTACACCCCCGCCGACACCGCGACCGGCACGGCCGGAGGTGGGAGCACCGCGGCCCGGGGAGCGTTCGAGGTCGCCGCGCTCCACCACGACCGCCGCGCTGCCCGCAACGGCGCGCCGGCCCGGGGCGGTGCGCGTTGAGGGCCGCACAGAGACCTGCGCCGCTGCGCATCGACGTGCGCACGGGACGCACGTTCGGAGGATTGCACGCGCGCGCCGTGCTGCTGCTCGCCACGGTCGGCCTCGTCTGCCTCGCGCTCCGGGACCTCAGCGGGGTGCCTGGCGTGACCTGGGCGCTCGCCGCGATCGCCGGCCTGTACCTTGCCGCCTTCCCCGGGACTCTCGCGCCACACCTCGTCATCGCCGTCACAGGCTTCGCGCTCCTCGGGGCGGACGGCCCCTTCGACCCCGTGGCCCTGGCGCTGGTCGCGCTCGCCCACCTCGTCCTGCGCCTCGCCTGGTGGAGCGCGCACGTCCCGCCCGGTGCGCGGGCCGAGCTGCGTGCTGTGGTGCCGGACCTCCGCCGCCTCGTCGTGATCCAGGCCGTCGTCCAGGCCGTCGGGGTCGTCCTGCTGCTGCTCGCAGGCGGACCGGGGATCCCGCTGGCCGCCGCGCTGGGCGGTGTCGCCGTCCTCGCCCTGACCGTGGTCGTGCTGCCGCGGGACTGAGCACGAGCGACGGGTGCCCACCCGTGGCGTCGGCTCTCGTCCTGCGAACAGCGCAGCGGCGGACCAGGATGGGGCGACCGAGCACCCACCGAAGAGGAGGCGCCTCCATGGCCGCTCAGCAGGACCTGCCGAAGTACACCGTCCCGTCGCTCACGCCGGAGGAGGGAGCGCAGGCCGCGGCGATCCTCCAGGAGCGTCTCCACGCTCTGAACGACCTCCAGCTCACGCTCAAGCACATCCACTGGAACGTCGTCGGACCGCACTTCATCGCCGTCCACGAGATGATCGACCCGCAGGTGGATGCCGTCCGCCTCATGGTGGACGCGATCGCGGAGCGCATCGCCACCCTCGGAGGCTCCCCCGTCGGGACGCCGGGCGCCCTCGTGGCCGCCCGCCCGTGGGACGACTACTCGCTCGGTCGGGCGTCGACCATCGCGCACCTCGGCGCGCTCGACGAGGTGTACGTCGGCATCATCACCGCGCACCGGGAAGCCGCGACTGCGACCGAGGAGCTCGACGACGTCACGAACGACCTGCTGATCGGGCACCTGCACGACCTCGAGCTCTTCCACTGGTTCGTCCGAGCGCACCTCGAGTCGACCGGTGGCGAGCTCTCCACCTCCGGGGCGCGGACCGAGACAGGCGCCGCGCAGAAGGCCGAGAAGGGCGCGACCGGGAAGCCCTGACCCGCTGCCCACCCTGACGAGGGGCCGCTCGCGCACGGCGCGGCCGGCCCCTCGGTCATGCCCGGGTGTCGGGGCTTGCTCTTGTCGGGGTGGCGCTTGGAGGTAGACGTGCGCTTGGCACACTATTCATTCGGAGAAGACGACGAGAGGGAGAGCTCACCCGCCAGGACCGCGTCCCGACCGGCGTCGGCTCCGAGCCCCGGGCCGACCGGGGGCTCCCCGGCCTCGGACGGTCCCGACGCCTCGACCCATGCGCGCCGCACCTGCTCGAACCGCGTCGGGAGCGGTGTGCGCACTCCCCCGTAGCGAGCGTTCGTCCGGTGCACGAACCTGCGCCACGAGAGCACGAGCCCCTGCTTGGTGATGGGCAGCCCGCTCGAGACCGTGACGCCGTTGTCGTGCGTATGGTGCACGGTGAGCAGCAGGGCGCGCGGCACCGATCCCTCGAGCTCCGCCGCGAGGTCCTCCCGCACGACCGCCCAGCGCCGCAGCACCACCACGACGCTCGCGCTCAGCACGTGCTCACGCACCGTCCGGTGCTTGCCGTGCGTGAGCACGACCCTCCCCTCCCCCGCCCGCGCCGACTCCGGGCCGAGGTCGATCGCGTCCACCGTGCAGCGCAGCAGGTCCGAGTACCGAGCGCCCGTCGCGCGCGTCAGTCCGATGACCACCGCGAGCCGCACCGTCTCGGGCTTCGCGGCCTCCGTCATCGCCTCGGTCGCGAGCATGCGCCACACCCACTCCGCCTCGTCGAACGACACGGTCGGTCGCGGATATCTGGGCTGTGGGTTGGTTGCGCTGGTGCTCATGGGTGCGACGGTACGGCTTGGCACACTATTACGTCGCGAGACTCGCCGAGAGGTGGACATCCGCCCCTGTTCTGCGCGATCTCGGGGCGGATAGTCACTTCTCGGCAGCGGGCGGGGGCACGTACCTACCGCCTAGGCTCGCCGGGTGTCCACCCCGCACCTGCCCTCGACGATCGCGGCCGCCGTGGACCACGAGCTGGTCGTCAAGAGGTCACGGTTCCTCACGCACCTCTCTCCCGCCCCGACCGTCGACGCAGCCGACGCCGTCGTCGCCGGTGTCCGCAAGACCCACTGGGACGCCCGGCACCACTGCGTCGCGCTCGTCGTGGGTCCGCACGCCGACCGGCAGCGCTCCTCCGACGACGGCGAGCCGTCGGGCACCGCCGGCGTCCCCATGCTCGAGGTGCTGCGCCACCGTGACGTGACGGACGTCGTCGCGGTGGTGACCCGGTACTTCGGCGGGGTGCTCCTCGGAGCGGGCGGGCTCGTCCGCGCGTACTCGACCGCGGTGAGCGAGGCGCTCGACGCCGCACGACTCGTCCGCCGGGCCGTGCGGACCGTCGTGGCAGTGGACGTCCCGCACGCCGACGCCGGCCGTCTGCACGGCGTCCTGCGCGACTGGTGCGCTCATCACGGCGGCGTCCTCGAGGACGTCGGCTACGGCGCGCAGGCCACGTTCACCGTCCTCGTGCCCCCTGACCGGCTCGACCGGTTCGACGCCGCTCTCGCCGCCGCGTCGTCAGGTTCCCTCGTCGCGCGCCGCGGCGACAGCCGGATCGTCGACCTCCGGGTCTGACCCGCTCCGGCTCCCCGGTCCCGGCACGGGCACGGGCGTCAGGCGCTGACGCCGTCGGGACCCACCACCGCGCCGTCGGGCACGCGCGCGGCGCCGCCCGCGTCGTCGAGCCGCGCGTCGTCCACCACGCGCACGCCCCCGCCGAACGACCAGTCGCCCCGCACGGTGAACGAGCGTGCCCCCTGCAGCGACGGCGCGCCGTCGTCGAAGCGGGCCTCGAAGCCCGCGACCGTCTTGTAGTGCGCGGTGTCGAGGTCGACGAGCGGGGCGTCGGTGCGCGCGACGAAGCGGTAGGCGTCGTCGAGGTCGTACACGTCCGAGCGCAGGACGAGCAGGTCGTTCGTCGTCTTGACCGGCAGGAACCGGTCACGGCCCACCTCGATCGCGACCGCGCCGTCGAACACCTCGACCGCTGCGCCCATCGCCGACTCGATCTGGATCACCTCGGGCGACGACGAGTCGGTCGGGTCGACCGTCTTCGTGTTCCGGATGAGCGGCAGCTCGAGCACCCCGCCGGTCCGCTCGAGCTCGGCCGCGAGCGCCTCGAGGTCGAACCAGAGGTTGTTGGTGTTGAAGTACTGGTGGCGGGCGATGTCGGCGGCGGCGTCCGCGTCGGCGTCGGGCGTCTGGGCGGTCTCGCGCAGGACGATGCGGCCGTCGGTGCGGCGGACGACGAGGTGGCCGCCCTTGCGGTCGGCGGGGGTGCGGCGGGCGACCTCGGCCGCGAAGGGGGCGCCGGAGGCGGCGAACCAGCCGGCCATGACGGCGTCGGGTGCGGCTCCGAGGTTGTCGGAGTTGGAGACGCTGGCGTACCGGTAGCCGGCGTCCAGGAGGGCGCGCAGCGCCCCGGACGCGTACAGCGCGGTGTAGAGGTCGCCGTGGCCGGGTGGGCACCACTCGAGCTCGGGGTCGGTGGGCCAGTCGACGGGGGTGAGGTCGGTGGCGAGGAGCTTGGGCTCGCGGTTCTGGAGGAAGTCGAGGGGGAGGTCGGGGACGGGCAGGTCGTCGTGGGGCGCGAGCGCGGCGAGGGTGTCGGCCTGGGTGCGGAAGCTGTTCATGAGGAGCAGCGGGAGGGTTGCTCCGGTGGTGCGTCGGGCGGCGCGGACCTGGGCGACGATGACGTCGAGGAAGGTCAGCGGCCCGGAGTCGGGGCTGTGCGGGTCGGTGTCGCGCACGGTGAGGAGGGACTTGGCGCGGTCCATGCCCATGGAGGTGCCGAGGCCGCCGTTGAGCTTGATGATCGCGGTGCGTCCGAGGGCGGTGCGTGCGGCGGCGTCGGTCACCTCGATCGCGTCGCGGCGGGTGACGTCGGTGAGGGGGTCGACGTCGGTCTCGGGGATCATCCCGGTCGCCCCGGACCGCAGGAGGTCGTAGAAGCGGGAGAAGACGTCGATCGCGGCGGTGGCGACCCCGGCGTCGCGCATGCGCTGCTGCGACTCGGTCAGGCCGGGCTCGGCCGGATGGCTGCTCGTCTGGCTGCTCATGGCTCGATGCTAGGGGCGGGTGGGTGGTCCCGGCTCGGGCGGGCGGGTGAGACGCGGGTCACATGCCTACGGTGGTGGCATGGACTGGCCTGGGTCCTGGTTCTGGGCGGGCGACTACGACGTCGCGCGCGAGGTGCTGCAGCGCGGGACGGCGGTGCTGCTCGTGGTCGCGTTCGTCGTGGTGGTGCGCCAGTGGCGCCCGCTGCTGGGGTCGCGGACCTGACGCCGGTGCGGGACGTGGTCGCGCGCACCTCGTGGCGGGACGCACCGAGCGTCCTGCGGTGGCGGTGCACGGACCGGTTCGTGGCCGGGCTGGGGTGGGGCGGGGTCGTGCTCGCGGCGCTGGTGGTGGCCGGGTTGCCGCAGCGGGGTCCGTGGTGGGTGACGACGCTCGCGTTCCTCCTCCTGTGGGCCGGGTACCTGTCGGTCGTGAACGTCGGCGGGCGGTTCTACGGGTTCGGGTGGGAGTCGTTGCTGTGCGAGGTCACGTTCCTCGTCGCGTGGTTGGCGTCGTCCGGTGGCGGGTCGGGTGCCGCTCCCCCGCTGCTCGTCCTCCTGCTCGCGCGGTGGTGCCTGTTCCGGGTGGAGCTGGGTGCGGGGCTCATCAAGGTCCGTGGTGACCGGGCGTGGCGGGACCTCACCGCGCTCGACTACCACCACGAGACCGCAGCCCCTGCCCGGTCCGTTGTCGTGGTACGCGCACCATGCGCCGCGGTGGTGGCACCGGGTCGAGGTGGCGGGCAACCACGTCACCCAGCTCGTGGTGCCGTTCGTGTTCTTCGCGCCCCAGCCGGTGGCGAGCGTCGCCGGCGCGGTGGTGGTGCTCACGCAGCTGTGGCTCGTGGTGACGGGAAACTTCGCGTGGTTGAGCTGGTTGACGATCGTGCTGGGGGCGTCGCTCGTGAGCGACGCGTCGTGGGCCTGGCTGGCCGAGCGGCTGGGCGTCGGGTCGGCGCTGTCCGGCCCCGTGTCCGGCACCGTGTCCGGCTCCGGGTCCAGCACCGTGCCCGGCGTCGCAGCGGCGCCGGGCGGCCTTGTGGCGCTGGTCGTCGCGGTGCTCGCTGCGAGCGTGCTGCTCGTGGTGCTGAGCTACCGGCCCGCGCAGAACCTCCTGGCGCGTCGGCAGCTGATGAACGCGAGCTTCGAACCGTTCCGGCTCGTCAATGCCTACGGGGCGTTCGGCACGGTGTCACGGCGGCGTGACGAGGCGGTCGTGGAGGGGACGACGTCGCGCTCCCCCGGTCCGGACGACTGGGTGGAGTACGCGTTCCGTGGCAAGCCGGGCGACGTGGGTCGTCGTCCGCCGCAGGTCGCGCCCTACCACCTGCGGCTCGACTGGCAGATGTGGTTCCTCGCGCTCGGTTCGCCGGGCTCGCGGTGGTTCGAGGTGCTCCTGCTGCGCCTGCTCCAGGGAGATCCGGCGACTGTGCGGCTGTTGCGGGGCGACCCGTTCGCGGACGGGTCGCGATCTCGCGGGGTGGGCGGCGGCGCGCCGCGTCAGGTGCGCGCGCGTGTTCCGGTACCGCTTCTCGACGCGAGAGGAGCGCCGGCGTACGGGTGCCTGGTGGGTGCGGCACGAGCTGCTGGCCGGCCGAGATCGGCACGACGTCGCGAGATCGGCACGGTGGTCTCAGATCGATACTCCGGAGGACCGGTCTCGCGCCGAACTACCGATCTCGCGGCGGCGTCGGCGGCGACCGACAGGTCACTCGAAGCGCGACGGGTCGCCCGCACCCACCCGGACGACCTCGGGGACGCCGTCGGACACGTCGACGACCGTGGTGGGCGCGCTGCCGCGCTCGCCGCCGTCGACCACGGCGTCGAGGACGTGGTCGAGCTCCTCCTTGATCGCCCAGCCGTCGGTGAGAGCCTCGCTGGACCCGGGCAGGATGAGCGAGCTGGACAGGATGGGCTCGCCGAGGGCGGCGACGATGGCCTGGGCGACGGCGTCCGCGGGGATCCGCACCCCGACGGTCCGCTTCTTCGGGTGCGAGAGGCGGCGCGGCACCTCCGACGTCGCCCGCATGATGAACGTGTACGGGCCGGGGGTGGCCGACTTGATGGCACGGAACGCGGAGTTGTCGACCATGACGAAGTGCCCGAGCTGCGCGAAGTCCGCGCAGACGAGCGTGAAGTGGTGCTTGTCGTCGAGGTGACGGATGCGGCGGATGCGCTCGATCCCCTCGCGGTCGTCCATGCGGCAGCCCAGCGCGTAGCCGGAGTCGGTCGGGTAGGCGACGAGCCCGCCGTCGCCGAGCAGCGCGACGACCTGCGCGATCACGCGCGGCTGCGGGTTGTCGGGGTGGACGTCGAGGTAGCGGGCCATGCGTCGAGCCTAGGACGGGACGGTCGCGAGCACACGGCGCAGCTCGGCCGGGCTCGCGTTGCCGCCCGTGCACACGACGCCCACGCGGCGCCCGGCGTACCGGTCCGGGTCGGCGAGCACGGCGGCGAGGCCGGCGGCGCCCGCGGTCTCGGCGACCGTGCGCGCGCCGGTGAGGAAGAGCCCGGCGGCGCGGTCGAGGGCGTCGTCGTCCACGAGGACGAAGTCGGCGAGGTGGGCGCGCAGGATCTGCTGGGTGAGCGCGAACCCGCACCCGGTCGCGAGCCCCTCGGCACGGCTCGTGCTGGTCACGGTGCGCAGTGTGCCCGACCGCCACGAGTCGTGGGCCGCAGGAGCGGCGGACGACTGCACCGCGACCACCTCGAGTCCGGGCGCGAGCGCGTGCGTGACGAGGCACGCGGCCGCGGCGCCGCTGCCACCGCCGACCGGGACGACGACCGTGTCGAGGTCCGGTGCCTGCTCGAGCAGCTCGAGGTAGGCGGTCGCGACCCCGGCGACGAGCAGCGGCTCGTTCGCGGCGCTGACGAGGCGCGCACCGGACTCGTCCGCGAGCGCCGTGGCGTGCTCGCGGGCGTCGTCGAACGTGGTGCCGTGCAGGACGAGCCGGGCGCCGAGCTCGCGGACGGCGTGGGCCTTGGTGGGGTTGGGGTCGGTGGGCATGACGATCGTGCAGGGGGTGCCGGTGGTGCGGGCGGCGTGGGCGACGGCCTGCGCGTGGTTGCCGGTCGAGAACGCGACGACGCCGCGGGCGCGGTCCTCGTGGGGGGTGCGCAGGAGGAGGTTGAGGGCTCCGCGGACCTTGAACGCCCCGGTGGGCTGGAGGTTCTCGTGCTTGACGACGACGTGGGCGCCGGTGGCGGAGTCGAGGGGCTCGTAGGTGCGCACGGGGGTGGGTTCGAGGTGGGTGGCGAGGGTGCGCCGGGCGTCGAGGACGTCGCGCATGGTGGGCGGGCGCAGGGTCGTCGGCGCGGGGGGCGGGATGGTCATGGGTCCACGGTGGCCCGGGACGACGCATAGGTCCAATGCCAGTTCTCGGGGTATCGATCGATGACGTCGATGTGTCGGTCTAGGGTCGGGGCATGGACCTGACGAGGCTGCGCGTGCTCGCGGCGGTGGCGCGCGAGGGGTCGGTGACGGGCGCGGCCCGGGCGCTGCACTACGCGCAGCCGTCGGTGAGCCATCACCTGGCCCGGCTCGAGGCGGAGGTCGGGGTGCCGCTCGTGGAGCGGGTGGGGCGGGGTATCCGGCTGACGGATGCGGGCCGGCTGCTGGCGGCGCGGGCGGAAGAGATCCTGGGTCGTGTCGGTGCGGCGCGCGAGGAGGTGGAGGCGCTCGCGGGGCTCGCCGCGGGTCGGGTCCGGCTCGCCGCGTTCCCGTCGGCCCTGGCGACGCTCGTGCCCGACGTCGTCGCTCGCCTCGCCGTGGACCATCCGGGGCTGGTCGTGGGTCTGGTGGAGGCGGAGCCGCCGGAGGCGTTGGCGGCGTTGCGCCGAGGTGCGGTGGACGTGGCGCTGGTGTTCGAGCACGACCGCTCGCCTGCGGACCTGGAGGGGCTGGTGGCGGTGGTGCTGCTCGAGGAGGAGCTGTCGATCGTGTCGGCCGCGGGAGGCGACGGGGCCGTGCCGGATCTCGCCGGGCTCGCGGACGCGCCGTGGATCGCGGGGTGCGAGCGGTGCCGCGCCGACCTCGTGGGCCGGTGCGAGCGGGAGGGCTTCACCCCACGGGTGGCGTTCGAGACGGACGACTACGTCGCGGTGCAGGCGCTGGTCGCTGCGGGCGTCGGGATCTCGCTGCTCCCGGCGCTCGCGCTGCGCGCGCACCGGGACCCGCGCGTCGTGACGCACGTGCTGCCCGGTGCGGCGCGGCGGGTGCTCGCGGTCACGTACGGCGACCGCCCGCCGCCGGGAGCGCGGGCCGTGGTCGACGGGCTCATGGGCGCCGCCGCGCCCTGACGGCACGACAGGGACGGGTACCACGGGGACGCGCACTGCGGGTCAGACGAGGGACGCCTTCCATGCGGCGTCGAGCGCGGCGAAGCGGCCGCCCTGCGTCGCGACGAGCTCGGCGGGCGTCCCGTCCTCGACGACGCGACCGTCGGCCATGACGAGGACGCGGTCGGCGATCGACACGGTCGACAGGCGGTGCGCGATGATGATCGCCGTCCGGTCGGCGAGCAGGGTCCGCAGCCCCTCCTGCACGAGCCGCTCCCCCGGCAGGTCCAGCGAGCTCGTCGCCTCGTCGAGCACGAGGACGGCCGGGTCGGCGAGGAAGGCGCGCGCGAAGGACAGGAGCTGGCGCTGGCCCGCGGACACGCGCCCGCCGCGCTTGTTCACGTCGGTGTCGTACCCGTCCGGCATCCGCAGCACGAACTCGTGCGCCCCCACGGCGCGGGCCGCGGCCTCGATCTCGTCCTGGGTCGCGTCCGGGCGGCCGAGGGCGATGTTCTCGCGCACGGACCCGCTGAACAGGTACGCCTCCTGCGTGACCATGACGACGGCGCGCCGCAGGTCGCGCGAGGTCAGGTCGCGCACGTCGACGCCGTCGAGGCGGACCGCGCCGTCGGTGGCGTCGTAGAACCGGGTGACGAGCTTGGCGAGCGTCGACTTGCCGGCGCCCGTCGTCCCGACGAGCGCGACCGTCTGACCTGCCGGGATCCTCAGGTCGAGGTCCGGCAGGACGGTCCGTCCGGCGCCGTAGCCGAAGCGCACGTGCTCGAGGCGCAGCTCGCCGCGTGCCCCCGGGAGCGGGACGGGGTGGCGCGGCTCGGCGACGGTCGGCTCCTCCTCGAGGAGCCCGGAGATCTTCTCGAGCGCGGCCGACGCCGACTGGAACGAGTTGTAGAACATGCCGAGCTGCTGGATGGGGCCGAAGAACCGCTTGGTGTACAGCAGGACCGCGGCCAGGACACCGACGTCCATCGCGCCGTCGAGCACGCGCCACCCGCCGACCGCGAGCGCCACGACGACGGTCACGTTGCCGATGACGACGAGGCCGGGGTCGTAGCGGCCGTTGAGCCCGAACGACCGGGCGTTGGCGGCCCGGTAGTCCTCGGCGAGGTCGGTGTAGGCGCGGGCGTCGGCGGCCTCGCGGCGGAACGCCTGGACGGCGCGGATCCCGGTCATGGTCTCGACGAAGTGGACGATGAGGCGCGCGGACGCGACCCGCGAGGCGCGGTAGAACCGCTGCGAGCGCTTCTGGAACCAGCGCGTGAGCAGCGCCGCGGGGACGACGGCGACGGCGAGCACGAGGCCGCTGACCGGGTCGAGCAGGAAGAGCCCGGTCGCGGTGAACAGCATGAACAGCACGCTGGACACGACGCCGGTCAGGCCGCCGTCGAGGAGCTCGCGCAGGGCCTCGAGGTCGGACGTCTGGCGGGAGATGATCCTGCCCGACGTGTAGGACTCGTGGAACTCCAGGGACAGGCGCTGGGTCTGGCGGAACACGCGGCGGCGCAGGTCGAGCAGGACGCCCTGCGCGACGCGGGCTGCGGCGCGCACGTACGCGCCGATCGCGAACCCGGCGACGAGCGCGGCGAGGACGTAGGCGGCGCCCGTGGCGACGAGCGGGACGGGGTCGCCGTCCTGCAGCGCGGGGATCGCACGGTCGATGCCGACGGCGATGAGGGCGGGGCCGGCGACCTGACCTGCGGTGGCGACGACGACGAGCGCACCGGCGCCGACGAGCGCGCGACGCCGGGCGCGCAGCAGGTCACCGAGCAGGGCGCGCGAGCGCGCGCTCACGGCGCGGCTGCGCGCCCGGTCGAGCTGGGCGTCCTCCTCGCCCGCGACGCCGCGCGGTGCGGTCGGGGACGGGACCTTCGTGGTGTCGTGGCGCGTGCTCATGCGTCCTGCCTCCCGTCGTGGCGGGGTTCGTGCTCGTCGTCGTGCTCCCCGATGCCGTGCGCAGCGGCGTCGGACTCGAGGGTCGAGATGACGTGCCGGTAGTGGGCGTCGCCCGCGAGCAGGTCGGCGTGGGTGCCGACCGCGGTGATGCGTCCGTCCTGGAGCACGGCGACGCGGTCGGCGAGCGCCACGGTCGAGGGGCGGTGGGCGACGACCAGGGTCGTGGTGCCGGCGAGGACGGACCGCAGCCGGGTCTCGATGGCTTCCTCGGTCGCGACGTCGAGGGCGGACAGCGGGTCGTCGAGGACGAGCACGCGGGGCCGGGCGGCGATGGCGCGCGCGAGGGCGAGCCGTTGGCGCTGCCCGCCGGAGAGGCTGAGCCCTTCCTCGCCGATCGTGGTGTCGACGCCGTGCGGGAGGTCGTGCACGAACGCGGCCTGCGCGACGTCGAGCGACTCGGCGAGCAGGGCGTCGCGCCCGGGCCCGTCGAGGTCGTCGGGTGCGCCGAGCAGCACGTTGTCGCGCACGGACGCGGAGAACAGCGTGGAGTCCTCGAACGCGACCGCGACGTGGGTGCGCAGGGTCGCGCGGGTCAGGTCGCGCACGTCGACGTCGTCGAGGTGCACGGACCCGGCGGTGACGTCGAACAGGCGCGGGACGAGCAGTGCCATGGTGCTCTTGCCCGACCCGGTGAGCCCGACGAGCGCGGTCGTCGTCCCGGCGGGCAGGTCGAGGTCGATGCCGTGCAGGACGGGCTCGGGGGCGTCGTCGTACCGGAACGTGACGTCGCGCAGCGCGACGTCACCGCGCGGCTCCGGCAGGTCGCGCGGCGCAACGGGGTCGGTGAGGGTGTTCTCGGTGTCGAGCACCTCGAAGTAGCGGTCGACGGCGGTGCGGGCGTTGAGGGTCATCGACAGGGTCATGCCGAGGTCCACGACGGGCGTGTTGACGACGGCCGCCGTCGCGAAGAACGCGACGAGGGCGCCCACGCTGATCCTCCCCTCGGCGGCCTGGACCACCCCGACGACCAGGGCGACGCCGAGCGTGAGCTCGGGGATCGCGGTGAGGGCCGCGGTCACGGTCGACTGCGTCGATGCCTTGGCCATCTCGGTGCGTCGCAGCCGGTCGGCCTGGTCGGTGAACGCGTCGAGCGCGTCGCGCCCGCGGCCGAACGCCTTGAGGACGCGGATGCCGTGCACCGACTCCTCGACGGTCGTCGCGAGGTCGCCGGACTGGTCCTGGGACAGGCGCGAGATCGCCCGGTACCGACGCGAGAAGCGGAACGCGAGGATCGTGACCGGGATCGCGCCCGCGAGGTACACGAGGCCGAGCAGGCCTCCGGTGACGACGAGGATCGCGACGCCCACGACGATCGTGGTGGTCGAGACGACCAGCGTCGGCATCCCGAAGACCAGCCACCGGCGCAGGAGACCGAGGTCGCTCATGGAGCGGGACAGGAGCTGCCCGCCGGCCCACCGGTCGTGGAAGGCGACGGGCAGGTCCTGCAGGTGCCGGTACAGGGCCACCCGCATCCGCGCCTCGACGTGCGTGCCGGGCAGCATGACGAAGCTGCGGCGCGCGAGGATGAACGCCGCCTCGAGGAGGCCGAGCGCGGCCACGAGCCCGACCGCGCCCGCGAGGGCGCCCGTGTCGTGCTCGCGGGCCCCGGCGGCCAGCGGGCCGTTGACGACGTGCTCGAGCACGCGGGGGATCGCGAGGGCCGCGAGGCTCGCGCCGAGCGCGCAGAGCATCCCGCCGACGAGGCGCGGCAGGGCCGGGCGGACGAAGGGGTACAGGCGCCGCAGCGCCGCGACGGTCGAGGGCGCACGGGTGCCGGCCGGTGCTGGAGGCGGAGCCGCGGCGGAGCCGGTGACGGGATCAGCGGGAGGATCGGTGGCGGGGATCGACGGAGCAGGCACGGGTCGGCATCGACCTCTCGGAGCGGGGAAGGGGTTTCCTGCCATCCTGCCACCGGCCTCCGACGCTCCCGACCGCGCGTCGGGAGCGTCTCGCGTGGCGGACACCCGCCCGTCCCCGCCGTCGCCGTCGCCGTCAGATCGTCAGGCGGCGACCGCGACCTCCGGGGCGGCGAGGACGAGCAGGACGACGCACAGTGCCGCGACCGCCATCGAGAGCGCGAACGGGGCACGGGAGGATGGACGCAGGACGCCGAGGAGCCCGGCCACGACCGCGGCGCCCAGGGCGAGCCCGCCGCCCACCCAGGCGGCAGCGCCCGGGGGTCCTGACGGGGCGAGCACGACGACGCCCACGGCGGCACCGAGCAGCACGGGCGCGAGCACGCTCGCCCCGCGTCGGCCGAGCCGGTGCGGCAGGCCGCGCACGCCCGTCGCGGCGTCGTCGTCGAGGTCGGGCAGGGTGTTGGCGACGTGCGCGCCGGCACCGAGGAGACCGGCGGCCGCGACCGCCCAGGGGGCGGGGACGGCGTCACCGGGGGCGGCGAGGACCACGAACACGGCGAGGAGCGCGAAGGAGACGGCGTAGGGCACGAACGACCAGGCCGTCGACTTGAGCCCCGCGTTGTACGCCCAAGCGCCCCCGACCGCCACGAGGTGCACGAGCCCGGGCACGACACCCGTCGCGAACGACAGGACCACGCAGGCCGCGAGCGCCCAGAGGGCCGCGGTGCGCAGGGCCGTCGGGGTGACGAGCCCCGCGACGACGGGCTTGTCGGCGCGGCCCACGGCGAGGTCGCGGCGCGCATCGATCCAGTCGTTCGACCAGCCGACGGACAGCTGGCCGGCGAGCACGGCGGCGGTGACGAGGAGCGTGGTCCTCGCGCCCGCGCCGACGCCGACCGACAGCGCGCACGCGAGCGCGGTGACGAGAGCCGCCGGCGGGGCGTGCGCCGCGACGACGAGCCCGCGCACCGTCACCGTCCGGGCGGGCGACGACCCTCGACGGTCGCCGTCCTGCGCGGTCGGGTGGGACATGCCGGAACGCTAGCAGCGCGATCGGGCGCGAGCAGCGAGGGCGTGCATCCGGCCCGCGTGCCGCTCCCCCGCGCGGGCCAGCGGGCCCGGTGGGACGATGCGGACATGTCGCGCGTCGTCGCGGTCGGGACCGCACTGCCCGCCCGCCGCCACCTCCAGTCCGAGATCTCCGACGTCATCGCCCCGCTGCTCACCCGGGACCGGGTGCGGGGCATGCTCGCGCACCGGCTGCACGAGCACGCGGGCGTCGAGTCGCGCCACCTGGCCCTGCCCCTCGACGAGTACGCGGGCCTGAGCACGTTCGGCGCCGCGAACGACCTGTTCCTCACCGCGGCGACCGACCTCGCCGCCGAGGCCGCCCGGCGCGCGCTGGCCGAGGCGGGGCTCGCCCCACGCGACGTCGACCACGTCGTCGTCACGTCCGTCACGGGGATCGGCGCGCCGTCCGTCGACGTGCTCCTCGCGGAGCGGATCGGCCTGCGGGCCGACGTCCGGCGCACGCCGTCGTTCGGGTGGGGCTGCGCGGGCGGCGCCGCGGGCCTGGCCCGCACCGACGACCTCCTGCGCGGGCGCCCGCGCGACGTCGCGCTCCTCGTCGCAGTCGAGCTGTGCTCGCTCACGCTGCAGCACGGCGACGACTCGACGGCGAACCTCGCCGCGTCGGGGCTGTTCGGCGACGGCGCGGCGGCCGTCGTCCTCGTGGGCGACGAGCACGCGCTGGCACGGCCCCGGCTGCCGGGCGGCACCCGCGGCACGGTGGGCGGCGCGCACCGCACGGCGCGCGTCGTCGACTCCCGCTCCACGCTGCACCCCGGCACGACCGGGGACCTCGGGTGGCGGGTCGGGGACACGGGTTTCGAGGTCGTGCTGTCCGCGCGCCTGCCCGAGCTCGTCGGGGCGCACCTCCTCGGGGACGTCAAGGCGCTGCTCGCCGAGCACGACCTCGCTCCCGCCGAGGTCCCGACGTGGGTCGTGCACGCCGGGGGTCCGCGCATCCTCGACGCCGTGCGTGACGCGCTCGACCTCGACGAGCAGGATCTGCGCCACAGCCGCGCGAGCCTGCGCGAGGTGGGCAACCTGTCGTCCGCGTCGGTCCTGCACGTGCTCGACGCGACGCTCGCGTCCTCGACCGCGCCGCCCGGTTCCGCGGCCGTCCTCGTCGCGTTCGGCCCCGGGGTGAGCACCGAGCTCGTGCTCCTTCGCCTGGACGGGCCGCCGCGGAACGGTCCCGTGCGGGCGCGGGTCGCGGGTTCCGCCCCGGCAGCGCTGCCGGTCGAGGTGGGCCGGTGAGCCTCGCCTGGTACGTCGTGCTCGTCGGCGCGACCGCCGTCGAGCGCCTCGCGGAGCTGGTCGTGTCCGCGCGCAACGCGCGCTGGTCGTTCGCGCACGGCGGCATCGAGACGGGCCGGGGCCACTTCCCCGCGATGGTGGCGCTGCACACCGGGCTGCTCGTCGCGTGCGTCGGCGAGGCGTGGCTCGCGGACCGGCCGTTCCTGCCGTGGCTGGGCTGGCCCATGCTCGCGCTCGTGCTCGCGAGCCAGGCCCTGCGCTGGTGGTGCATCGCGACGCTCGGGCCACGCTGGAACACGCGGGTGATCGTGGTGCCCGGGCTCGACCTGGTCGCCCGTGGCCCGTACCGGTGGTTGCGCCACCCGAACTACGTCGCGGTCGTCGTCGAGGGGTTCGCGCTCCCGCTCGTGCACACGTCATGGGTCACGGCCCTCGTGTTCACCGTGGTGAACGCCGTCCTGCTCGCGCGGTTCCGCATCCCGGCGGAGGAGCGCGCCCTCGGCCTGCTCCCCCCGGTGCCGAGCACGCCGGTGGCGGGTCCCGGCCCGGACCGGCCGTGACCGAACACGTGGACGTGCTCGTCGTCGGCGGCGGGCCCGTCGGCCTCGCGGCGGCCGTGCACGCGCGCCGCGCAGGCCTGGAGGTCCTCGTCGTGGACCGGCGGGCCGCCGTCCTCGACGGCGAGCTGGACAAGGCGTGCGGCGAGGGACTGCTCCCGGGTGCGCTGGGGGCCGTGCGGGCGCTCGACGTCGACCCCGCCGGCCACCCGCTCGCGGGGATCAGCTACCGCGGCGTCGACCGGCACGGTCAGGTCCGCCACGCCGACCACCCGTTCGCCGGCGGCCCGGGGCGCGGCGTGCGCCGCACGACCCTGCACGCCGCGCTGCACGCCCGCGCCACGGACCTCGGCGCGCAGGTCCGCCAGGCCACGGCGCGCGACCTCGTCCAGGACGACCGCGGCGTGGACGTCACGCTCACCGGGACGCAGGAGGCCCGCGTGCGCGCCCGCTACGTCCTCGGGTGCGACGGCCTGCACTCCGGCGTCCGGCGCCTCGCCGGGCTCGACGGCGCGCCCTACCGGGTCGCGGCCTCCCGGTACGGGCTGCGCACCCACTACCGGGTCGCGCCCTGGACGGACCTCGTCGAGGTGCACTGGGCGGCGCACGCCGAGGCGTACGTCACGCCCGTCGCCCCGGACCTCGTCGGCGTCGCGGTCCTCGGCCCCCGCGCCGCAGGCGGCGCCGACCCGGTGGACCCGCACGGCCACGGCGCCCACGAGCACGGCCAGCGCCACGGCCTCGCGGCGTTCGGCGAGCTCGCGGAGCGGCTGCGCGACGCGCAGCCGGTGGGTCGTGTGCTCGGCGCCGGGCCGCTGCGGCGGCGGGCCCGACGCCGCACGGCGGGCCGGGTGCGACTCGTCGGGGACGCCTCGGGGTACGTCGACGCGCTCACGGGCGAGGGCGTGCGCGTCGGTCTCGCGCAGGCGGAGGCCGCCGTGCGGCACCTGGAGGACGCCGCGGCGTACGAGCGCGCCTGGGTGCGCGCCACGCGCGACTACCGCGTCCTGACGACCGGCCTGCTGGCGTGGGCCGCGAGCCCGGCACGCGGGGCGATCGTCCCGGCCGCGAGCGCCGCACCGTGGTTGTACGCCGCGGTCGTCGAGCGGCTCGCCCGCTGACCGCACCGTGCCGTGCCGGGGCCGGTGCGGTCTCGCGGCGGTCGGGCGTGTCAGGAGCTCGGGCTAGCGTGCCCGCGTGCCCACCCTGCGACTGCGCGTCCTGCCCGACCGGTTCGTCCTCGCTCACGACCCGGGGGCGACGTTCCCCGAGGACGACGAGTGGGTCGCGCTCGTGCGCGCGCCCGAGGGCCTGACGGTGCTGCGCCACGCGTCGGGGTGGGGCGGCGACGGTGACCCCTGGGCCGGCTTCTACGCCGAGCCGCACGGGCTCGACGTGCCGGGGATGCTGGCGTCGGTCGTCGGACCGCTCGCGGACGCGTCCGTCCCCGTGTTCGTCGCCTCGACCTTCCACGCCGACCTCGTCCTCGTGCCCCTGGAGCGCCTCGAGGCGTCGGTCGACGCGCTGCGCGACGCCGGGCACACCGTCAGCGAGCGCTGACGGCGCGCGCGAGAGCCGCCGTCGCCCGCTCGCGCGGCAGGAACGCGAGGAGCGCGTCCTTGTCACCGACGCGTACGGGCTCGCCGATGTCGAAGCCCAGCGCGCGCATGCGCGCGTGCGCGCGCTGGTTCGCGACGTCGGGCTCGACGACGACGCGGAGCACGGACGGGTCGGCGAAGAGGAACTCTGCCAGGACGGCGCCCAGCACCGCCCACAGGTCGGTCCCCCGTGGTCCCCGCCCGCCGAGGAAGAAGTGCACGCCGACGTCGCCGGCGAGCACGTCGTAGCACGTCCCGACCGGGTCGTGCTCGGGCTCGTACGTCTGCAGCAGCGCGACCGGCTGCTCGTCCCAGCGGACGAGGAACGCGTGGTGCGTGGGCAGCGACCCGACGTAGGCGTACAGGTCGCGCAGCTCGGCGGGCGTGAGGTCGCCGAGGCCCCAGAAGCGCGCCCACGGGCGGGTGACCCACGCGTGCAGGACGTCGAGGTCCGCGTCCGGGTCGAGCACGCGGAGCGTGACGTGGCCCGCGCCCGGCACGTCACGGGCGAGCAGCAGCTCGCCCGGAGCGCCCGTGGGCAGGCGTCCGACGACGGTCGGCGGGGTCTCGCCGTCCGGTGTCCCGGTCGTCGCGCTCATCGGGTCTCCTCGAGGTCGAGCTGGTGCCAGTCGGTGACGACGCGGACGGTCACGGCGTCCGCCCACGTCTCGTGCTGGTCGGCGAAGTGCGCCGAGCGCGGGTCGCCGTTCGCGCCGAAGGGCACGCCCCACCGGCTCGCGTCACGGTCGGCCAGGTCCCACACCCACCGGGCGACCGAGCCGCGGACGCACGTGTCGGTGAGGCCCGGTGCGCTCGCGGTGCAGCGGACGGCGTCGGTGTCCCCGGACAGCGGCAGCGGCGGGACGAGCGGCGCGACTGCGCCGGGCACGTCGAGCAGCACGTGGAGCCCGAGGACCTGGTGGGTGTCGCCCCACGTCGCCGGGCGCCCCTGCTCGGCATGGGCGCCAGCGCCGGCGTCGGCGTCGGGGTCGGGGGCGGCGTCGGCCTCGACGTCCTCGAGCGCGGCCCACGCCAGGGCGCGGCCGTCGATGCCGAGCCACGACGCGTCGAGGAGTGCCGGGAGGGCGTCCGCGACGCGGGCCGTGACGGACAGCCACGGCGCGAGGACGGGGTCGAGGCCGTGCGGGGCGTGCAGCGCGGCGAGGGCCGGGTGCGCTGCGACGCGGTGCGTGAGCGCGGACCGCCATGCGGCGTACAGGGCCGCGTCCGCGCTCGTGGCGCACATGTGCCGGTCCCACGCGAGCAGCCGTGCAGCCGCTCTCCTGATGTCCGGGCCGAGCCGTCCGTGGGCGTCCGGCTCGCCGTGCGCGCCGTGCTCGCCGTGCTCGAGCCAGGCGAGGAGGGGCCCGGCGCTGCCGAGGAGGGTGTCGCCGTGCACCCGCGCCTGGTCGGTCGGACCGAGCGGCCCGCCGGCGGCGTCCAGCAGCGCACGGATGCGGCGAGCGCGGTGCTGCGGCGCGTAGGTGTGCCCCAGCGCGATCGCCGCGCGTCCAGGACGCTCGTTCGCGTCGACGGCGACGTCGTCGACGCGCACCGGGCCCGGCAGGTCGACCCACGGGCGGGGCCGTGCGGCGTCGGACCACGCGTCCAGCGGGAGGACCCGTGCCCGTGGCTCGTGGTCCGGCACGCGTCCCGCGGTCAGGCTCAGCACGGTGCGGCGATCTGCCGCGAGGACGCGGTTCACCGGGTCGACCCAGCCGGCGAACGCGTCCGCGACGTCGTGCGCGGAACGTGCGTGCAGCAGGCGCCGCCACGCGCTCACGCCCAGGTCGGCGTCGACGCGCGCGGGCAGGCGCACCGAGAACGTTCGTCCGCTTTCGGTGGGCCCGGCGTCGCCGGGCCCGGGACCGCCGGTCACGACGACGCCGCGCGCCGTCTCCCACGTCTCCACCAGGTGCTCGACCGGACCGCCCGGGGCACGGACCCGCACGGTCACGACGGCGGTGTCCACCGCCTCCGGCCCGTCCGGACCCAGCGCCTCCACGGCGCCGTCGCCCGTCCGTCGCAGCCGCTCGGCGAAGACGTCGACGTGGTGGGCCATGGCGTTGGTGATGCCCCACGCCGCGTCCCCGGCGTGCCCGAAGTGCGGCACGCCCGGCACGCCGGGGAACGCCAGGCCCACGACGTCGTGGTCCGGGCACGCGAGGCGGACCTGCTGGTACACGCCCGGCAGCTCGAGGAGACGGTGGGGGTCGCCCGCGAGGACCGGGGCGCCGCTCGCCGTGCGCGGCCCCGCGAGCGCCCACGCGTTCGATCCCGACGTGGGCCCGCCGTCGACGGCGAGCAGGTCGAGGACCTGCTCGACCGGGACGCCTGGCTGCTCCCGTCGGACGGCGGCACCGAGAGTCCTCGCGACGTGGTCGCGCCACAGCACGTGCCCGAACCCGGAGAAGAGCACGTGCGCGACGAGAAAGACGCCCAGCGGAGCCCATGCGGGCCACGGCTCGTGCGGAGGCAGGTCGCCCCCGCCGGGGAACGACGGGTCCGCGAGGGCATGCATCTCCGGCACGTCCCGACCCCGCTCCAGGCCGTCGTTCACCCCCGCGGTGTAGGCGTCGACCCAGTCGCGGTCGTCGTCCGCGAGCGCCGCGTAGGCGCGGCGGGCAGTCTCGGCGAGGCGCACGCGGTGGGCGAACCGGTCCCACACGAGCCCCGGCTCGCCGAGACGCTCGGCGAGCCGGCCCTCGGCACGCCACCGGTCCACCTCGATCTGCCAGCCCCGGTCCAGCGCCGTGACGTAGCCCTGCCCCCGTGCGAGGGCGAGCTGGTCGGTGGCGCGCACGTGGGGCACGCCCCACGGGTCGCGAAAGATCTCGAAGGCGCCGGACGGAGCGCTGCCGTCACGCCCGGCGGGGTCCACGGTCACGACCACGACGGGCGCGCCGCCGGGTTGGCGAGGGTGCCCGCGTAGAGCAGGGACGCGGACTGGTCGGCGAGGTCGACCATCTGCAGGGTGTTGCGCAGCTGCAGGCGGTTGAGGCACGAGTGCGCGAACCGCTGGGCGCGCAGGTCGACGCCGGTCCCCAGGTCCGGGTGGTCGGACCGGTGGTCGTCGAGGCACTCGGCGACGAGAGACCAGAACCGGTCCTCGGCCAGCACCCCGTCCAGGGCCAGGATCGCGGCGAGGTGGCGCAGCACCCCGTCGAACACGTCGGTGAAGATCGCGAGCGCCTTCTCGGTGTCGTCGACGACCGCGCGCACCCGCTCGACGTCCGGGGGCAGCGCGCGCTCGCCGAGCACGGCGACCTCCTCGCCGATGTCCTTCATGAACGCGCGCACCACCACATGGTCGCGCAGGACGAGGATGAGGTTCTCGCCGTGAGGCATGAACGCGAGGTCGTGCGCGAGGAGCGCGTGCGCGAGCGGGCGCAGGTAGGCGCGCAGGTACGACCGGACCCAGTCGGCCGGGCCCACGCCGGACGCGCGCACGAGCGCCGTCGCGTAGGCGCCGCCGCCGGCGTCGCGGTGCAGCAGGGACGCCATGGTCGCGAGGCGCTCGCCGGGGGCCGTGCGCGGCACGGGGCTCTCGCGCCAGAGGGCCGCGAGCATCTTGCGGTGCGCCGACGACGTCGCGGTGCGGTGGTAGACGTCGCCCGTGTACCCGACCGAGGCGAGCTCGCGCAGCACGGTGAAGCCGCTGCCGCCGAGCTCGGGGTCGTCCGCGACCAGCGTGGCGACCCAGTCGTTGATCGCGGGCGTCGCACGCATGTACGCGGGTGACAGCCCGCGCAGGAACCCCATGTTCTGGATCGCGAGGGCAACCTTGACGTAGTGCCGCTCGGGTCGCGTGACGTTGAACAGCGTGCGGATGGACTGCTGCGGCTGGTACTCGTCCGCACCGAGGCCGACGGGCACGAGGTCCGCGCGCGCGACGTCGGCCGCGAACGTGATCGGCACGCGGTGCTCCCACTGCCACGGGTGCACGGGCAGGTACAGGTAGTCGGCCGGGTCGAGGCCCCGCGCGGCGAGCCGCTCGGCGAACGCGCCGCGCTCGTCGGCGGTGAACTCGACGCCGTAGTGCGACTCCTCGGACAGCCCCGCACCGAGCGCGAGGTGGGTGTGCGCGCGACGGGCGGCGAGCCAGTGGAGCCGGACGCGCCCGGCGTTCTCCGGCGCGTAGGCGCGGTACTCGGCGAGCCCGAACCCGATGCGCCCGTTGTTCGCGACGAAGGCCGGGTGCCCCTCGGTCATCGCCGCCTCGACCTCCTGGAAGGACGCCCCCAGCAGGTCCGACGCTCCGGGCCCGCCCGACCGCTCGGCACGCTCGAGCTTCGCCGTCGCGCTCGCGAGCGTCGAGGACACCTCCTCGAGGTAGGTGGCGAGCAGGTCGTCCGGGATGCGCAGGTCGGGCTGCAGCTCGACCACGAGGTCGAGCGCGTCGACGCGTGCCGGGCCGCCCGGGACGCCGGTGGTGTCGCGGTGCACGGTCCGGCGGATCGACGCCTCGTCGATCACCCAGTGCTCGAGCGCGAAGCGGCGGGCGTCGAACCGGTACTCGACCGCACCGTTCGCGACCGGCAGGACGTACTCCCCCGGGCCGTTCGGCGTGGCTGCCTCGCGCACCGTGCGCGGGGCGAGCAGGCGCTCGTGGGTGAGCTCGGCGATCGTCTTGGCGACGAGGTGGCGGTGCGCGCGGTCGGCGAGATCGGGTCGCAGGTGCGGCGCGGGGTCGACGCCGTCGCCGAGCGGGCTCGCGTCGAGGTCGGCGCGCGTGACCACCGCGAGGTGCGCGCGCTTGCCCGGGAGGTCGATCTCGCGCAGCACGCGGAACCCGGCCGCGGCGTTCTTCGCCGCGACCGCGGTGTTGCGCACGTCCGGCTCGACGACGACCCGGCGCGCGCCCCGACCCTCGGGCGCGAGGCAGAACCGCACGACGGCGCCCATGACCGCGGACGTCAGGCCGTGCCGCGGACCCGCCGGTCCCGGGGGTGCGACGAGCAGGTGCATCCCGACGTCGCCCGGCTCGAGCAGCCCGACGGCCCCTGGGACGTCCGCGAGCGTGACACGCGCGGGGTCGTACGTCTCGACGAGGAACAGCGGGGTGCCGTCCACGAGACCGAGCCACACGTCCTGGTACGGGTCCGCGACGACGCCGTCGAGGTACGCGCGAACGCCGTCGACGTCGAGGTGGCCGAGCTGCCAGAACGCGGAGCGCGGGTGCGCGAGCCAGCCCTGGACGAGCGCCGCGTCGCGTGCCGCGTCACCGGGCTCGATGCGCACGTCCACGGACGTGCCGCCGCACCGCACCCGCACCACGAACGCGCCCGACGACGCCCCGTCGGCAGCAGGGGCGGCGGCGCGGTCCGCACGGGGGCCGGCGGTCGTGACCTCGGTGGTGACGCCGGTCATGACTGCGGTGGTGAGGTCGGTCGTCGTGCTCATCGGTGCTCCTTCCGCGCGCCGGTCGCCACGCCGACGGTGCCGGGTGACGGGTCGACCGGGCGGGTGTGCTCGTCGTCGGGCAGGCCGAACCGCTGGAACGCGATGCGCTCCTCGACCGGGTACACCTCGCGCCCGGTGACGGTGCGCAGCACGACGGAGTTGCGCCACGCGGCGAACCCGAGGTCCGGGGCGGTCAGGCCGTGGGTGTGCTCCTCGCCGTTGAGCACGTGCACGTGGCGCGCGGCGTCGACCGTGTAGTCGCGCGCGACGTCGAGCCGTCCGAGCTCGTCGTGGCGCAGCAGGTGACGCACCGGGTCGAGGAAGGCGGGGATCGTCGCGGCATAGCCGGTCGCGACCACGATCGCGTTCGTGCGCCGCTCGACCTCGCGCCCGAGCTGGGCGTGGCGCAGGCGCAGCACGTACTCGCCGATCCCGGCACCTCCCGCCGGCTCGTAGCGGGCGGCCACGACCTCGGTGTCGGTCAGCAACGTCGTCGGGACCTCACGGTCCAGGCTCAGCCGGTAGAGCGCGTCGTAGATCTCGTCGACGAGGTCGCCGCTGATCCCCTTGTACAGGCCACGCTGCTCCCGCCCCAGGAGCTGGCGCAGCTCCAGCGGCAGGCCGTGGAAGTGGTCGGTGTACTCCGGAGACGTCATCTCGAGCGTCAGCTTCGTGTACTCCATGGGGAAGAACCGCGGCGACCGCGTCACCCAGTCGAGCCGGTACCCGTCCGACCGGCCGTCGCCGTGGACGCCGTCGAGCAGGTCGCGGTAGATCTCCGCGGCCGACTGGCCGCTGCCGACGACCGTGACGGCGCCGCTCGCGGCGAGGGCGCCGCGGCTCTGGAGGTACTGGGCGCTGTGCACGACCGGACCGGCACCGGGGTGGTCACCGGCGTCGACCTCGGCCGCGAGGGCGCGCAGCGCCGGGGGAAGCACGGGGCTCGTGCCGACACCGAGGACGAGGTGACGCCCGCGGTGCTCCTCCACGGCCGTGACCGCGCCGTCCGGCCCCAGCACCTCGGCCCGCACGACGAAGACCCCTGCGGGCTCGTCGTGCTCGACGGCGACGACGCGCCGCCCCCAGCGCAACGACGTGAGCTGCTGCGCGACCCAGCGGCAGTAGGAGTCGTACTCGGCCCGCAAGGGGTAGAACGACTCCCGCACGTAGAAGGGGTACAGCCGGCCGGTCGCCTTGAGGAACGCCAGGAACGAGTAGCGCGACGTCGGGTCGGCCATGGTCACGAGGTCCGCCAGGAACGGGACCTGGATCGTGGCGCCGTCGATCATCATGCCCGGGTGCCAGCGGAACTCCGGCGCCTGGTCGAGGAACACCGCGTCGACGTCGTGCAGGGGCGCGGACAGGGCGGCCAGGCCGAGGTTGAACGGCCCGATGCCGACGCCGACGACGTCGCGCACCACCGTCGCCGAGGCCGCGACGCCGGTCACCGTGCCACCGCGGCGGCCCGGTCGAGAGTGCGGTCGCCCTCGTCCGGGTGGTCGGCGTGGTCGGCGAGGAGCTCGTCGGTGTCGACGAGCGCCTGGGCCGTCGTCCGCACGAGGTCGAGCACGGCCCGCACGTCACGGGGCGTGACGTCGGGGTTGAGCAGGGTGAGCTTGAGGCACGGCACGCCGTCCAGCACGGTCTTGGCGACGAGCGCACGGCCCGAGTCGAACAGCACGCGCCGCACGAGCGGCACGAGCCGGTCCGCGTGCTCGCGCGCCAGCCCGGCGGGCTCGTACCGGAACAGGACGGTGGACAGGTCGGTGGGCGCGAGGACGCGCAGGTCCGGGTCGTCCGCGAGGTCCGCGTGGACGGCCGCGGTGAGGTCGCACACGGCGTCGACCATGCGCCCGATCCCGTCGGCGCCGAGCGCGCGCAGCGTCGCCCAGAGCTTGAGCGCGTCGAACCGCCGGGTGGTCTGCAGCGACTTGTCGACCTGGTTCGGCTCGTCGTTCTCGAGCGGGTTGAGATAGTCCGCGTGCCACGCGACGCGCGCGAGGTCGGCCGGCTCACGCACGAGCAGCGCGCTCGCGGAGACCGGCTGGAAGAACGACTTGTGGTAGTCGACCGTCACCGAGCGGGACCGCTCGATCCCCGTCAGGAGGTGGCGGCGCGTCGGTGAGACGAGCAGACCGCACCCGTAGGCGGCGTCGACGTGGAACCACACGTCCGCGGCGTCGCACGCGTCCGCGACGGCGGCCAACGGGTCGATGCAGCCGCGGTCGGTCGTACCGGCGGTCACGACGACCGCCATGACGAGGTCGCCCGCCCCACGCACCCGGGCCAGCATCGCGGTGAGGGCGATCGGGTCGATGCGCCCGTCGGCGTCGGCGGGCACCGTGACGACCGCGTCGTCGGAGAGTCCCAGGAGCAGCGCGGACCGGGCGACGCTGAAGTGGCTGGACGCGCTCGTGAGGACGCGGAGGCGGCCCAGCACGGCGGACCGTGCCGCGGCACGTGGCGGGCCGCCGTCCGCGCCGTTCTCGCGCTCGACCGCGTGCTCCCGGGCGAGGAACAGCGCCTGCAGGTTGGACTGGGTGCCACCCGAGGTGAAGACGCCGTCGCCCGCCGCGTAGCCGATGCGGTCGGCGGTCCAGGCGACCAGACGTCGTTCCATGAGGGTCGCGACGGTCGACTGGTCGTACGTGTCGACCGACGTGTTGATCGCCGCGAGCATCGCCTCGGCGCCGACGGCGGGCAGCGCGACCGGGCAGTTGAGGTGCGCGGCGTAGGCGGGGTCGTGGAACCAGACGGCGTGCGTCGCGTACAGGTCGGCCGTCTCGCGCAGCGCGACGTCGGTGCCGACGCCGGGAGCGTCGAGGTCGACCGCGTCCACGAGCGCGGACAGCTGCGTCCGCGACGCGCCGGACCACGGCTGGGTCACGGCGGCGACGCGTGCGGCGACGTCGTCGACCACGCCGTGCAGCGTGCTCGCGTAGGTCTCGGCGTTCGCGGACGTGAACAGCGACGAGACCGCGGTGTCCGGCGTCGACGGGGACGCGGCGCGCGCGGGCACCACGGCGGTGGGTCGTGCAGAGGGCATAACGAGGCTCCTCGATGCAGGAGAGAGGACCGCGCGCACAGTCGCACGAGCGGCCAAGCTGAGGTTTGGCTTGCCTAACCTAGCGCACGCGGCGAGGTCGTCAAGTGTGGCCTGCGCCACGTGCGCGTGGACGCGCGGGCTCGGCGGGGAGAGGATGGCACCCGGCCCGTCCGGGCACCCGAGGAGGACGCGTGGAACCCACCGCACCGTCGTCGCGACCCGCGATCGTCACCGTCGACGACGACCCCGGGGTCTCGCGCGCCGTGGCGCGTGACCTGCGGCGCCGCTACGGGGACCGCTACCGGGTCGTGCGGGCCGAGTCGGGCGCGGACACGCTCGCGGCGCTGCGCGAGCTCGCCCTGCGCGGCGAGGACGTCGCCGTCATCCTCGCGGACCACCGCATGCCGCAGATGACCGGCGTCGAGCTCCTCGAGCAGGCCATGGACCTCTTCCCGGCGGCCCGCCGCGTCCTGCTCACGGCCTACGCGGACACGGACGCCGCGATCGAGGCGATCAACGTCGTCGACCTCGACTACTACCTCCTCAAGCCCTGGGACCCGCCGGAGGAGAAGCTCTACCCCGTCGTCGACGCCCAGCTCGACGCGTGGCAGCGCACGGACCGTCGCCGCCCGGCCGAGGCCGTGGTCGTCGGGCACCGCTGGTCGGCGCGCTCCTCGCAGGTCCGCGAGTTCCTCGCCCGCAACCGGGTGCCCTACCGCTGGTACACCTCGGACTCGGAGCAGGGCGCGCGGCTGCTGTCCGCCGCCCAGGCCGACGCCACCTCCCTGCCCCTGGTCGTCACGCCCGACGGCGAGGCGCTCGTCGCGCCCGACGACGTGACGCTCGCCGAGCGGGTCGGCCTCGCGACCACACCCACCGAGCAGTTCTACGACCTCGTCGTGGTCGGCGGCGGCCCGGCGGGCCTCAGCGCGGCGCTGTACGGCGCGTCGGAGGGGCTGCGCACGGTGCTCGTCGAGCGCACGGCGACGGGCGGTCAGGCCGGGCAGAGCTCGCGCATCGACAACTATCTCGGTTTCCCTGACGGCATCTCCGGCGGCCAGCTCGCCGAGCGTGCGCGCCGGCAGGCGGTGCGGTTCGGGGCGGAGATCGTCACGACGCGCGACGCGATCCATCTCGACGTCGCGGGCTCGGCCCGCAGCGTCCGCTTCCCCGACGGGTCGTCGATCGACGCGCACACCGTCGTCCTCGCGTCGGGCGTCTCCTACCGGCTGCTCGACGGCCCCGGGCTCGGCGACCTCGTGGGGCGCGGCGTGTACTACGGGTCCGCGCTGACAGAGGCAGCCGCATGCCACGACCAGGAGGTCTACGTCGTCGGCGGCGCGAACTCGGCCGGGCAGGCCGCCCTTTACCTGGCCCGGGAGGCGCGGCAGGTCACGCTCGTCGTGCGCGGCGACACGCTGTCGCGGTCCATGTCGGCGTATCTCGTCCAGCAGGTCGAGGCCCACCCTCGCCTGCGCGTCCGTACCCGCACCGAGGTCGCGGCCGCGGTCGGGGACGACCACCTGGAGCACCTCGAGCTGCGAGACGTCGACACCGGCGAGACCACGAGCGTCGACTGCGGGTGGGCGTTCGTCTTCATCGGTGCCGCGCCCCGGACCGACTGGCTCGACGGCGTGGTCGCACGCGACGAGCGCGGGTACGTCCTCGCCGGTCCCGACCTCCCGCACGACGGCCTGCTGCCCGCCGGCTGGCCGCTCGAGCGCTCGCCGTACCACCTGGAGACGTCCGTCCCGGGAGTCTTCGCCGCGGGCGACGTCCGCGCCGAGTCCGCCAAGCGCGTCGCGTCCGCGGTGGGCGAGGGCGCGATGGCGGTCATGCTCGTGCACCGCTACCTCGAACAGCTCTGACCCCTTCCGGAGGTGACGCCATGACCGGCACGCAGGACGGCGAGAACGAGACGATCGACCACGCCGACGCCGGCACGCCCCACGACAGGAGCGGCTGGCTGCCGTGCGACATCGACGAGCTGCGCGCGACGTTCCTCTTCGAGCACCTCACGGACGACCAGCTCGCCTGGCTGTGCGCGACGGGCCGCGTCGAGCACCACGACCCCGCCTGGCTCTTCCGCGAGGGCGAGGCGGCCGAGGCCTTCTACGTCCTGCTCGACGGCGGGGTCGCGCTGTACCGGCGCGTGGGCACCGACGACGTCGAGGTGTCCCGCACCCGCCAGGTGGGCGTGTACATGGGCGCGTGGAACGCCTATCTCGGGGACCGGCTCCCCCAGACCTACCTGCACTCGGCACGCACGCTCGAGCCCTCGCGGTTCTTCGTGCTCGCCGCGCACGACTTCGCCAAGCTCATGACCGAGTGGTTCCCCATGGCCGTGCACCTGCTGGAGGGCGTGTTCTGGGGTACGAGGGACGCGCAGCAGCTCGTCGGGCAGCGCGAACGGCTCCTCGCGCTCGGCTCCCTGTCCGCCGGGCTCACGCACGAGCTGAACAACCCCGCCGCCGCGGCCGTGCGGGCCACGGGCACGCTGCGCGAGCGCGTCGCCGCGATGCGCCACAAGCTCGCGCTCATCGCCGACGGTCCGTACGACCGTGCGACCCTCGCCGTCCTCATCCGGCTCCAGGAGGAGGCGCTCGAGCGGTACGCCGACGCCCGCGACGCCGACGCCGTGGGTGCCCTGGAGACCTCCGACCTCGAGGACCGGCTCACCGACTGGCTCGACGACCACGGCCTGACCGAGGGCTGGCGCGTCTCCCCCGCGCTCGTGCAGGCCGGCATCGACGAGCCCTGGCTCGACCGGGTCTCCGCGCGGGTCGACGCCGGCGCCCTCACCGGGGCCGTGAGCTGGCTCGCCTACACGATCGAGACCGAGCAGCTCATGGCGGAGATCGAGGACGCGACCATGCGCATCTCCTCGCTCGTCGGTGCCGCGCGCCAGTACTCCCAGCTCGACCGCGCGCCATTCCGTCCCGTCGACCTGCACGAGCTCCTCGACTCGACGCTCACCATGCTCGAGCACTCGCTCAGCGGGATCGAGGTCGTGCGCCGCTACGACCCGGACATGCCACCCGTCCCCGTGTACGCCGGGGAGCTGAACCAGGTCTGGACCAACCTCGTGGAGAACGCCGCGCAGGCCATGACCGGGCCGCCCGACGGTCCGCACGGCGAGAAGGGCACGCCCACCGGGAAGGGCAGACTCACGGTGACGACGCGGCGCACCGACGACGCAGCCGAGGTCGAGATCGCCGACACGGGGACCGGCATCCCCGAGGACGTCCTGCCGCGCATCTTCGAGCCGTTCTTCACCACCAAGCCCGTCGGCCAGGGCACCGGGCTCGGCCTCGACATCTCCTGGCGCATCGTGGTGAACAAGCACCATGGCGACCTGACCGTCACCTCCCGGCCCGGGGACACCCGGTTCGTCGTCCGCCTGCCGCTCGTCCCACCGACCCAGCCGGCTGCGTGAGCAGCGGATGAGCACCGGCACCGTCCCCTCGCCCGGCCCGGCCGTCGGTGCCGAGCGGCACGCGTCGTGGCTCGAGCTGTTCTTCGACCTGGTCGTCGTCGCGGGCATCGGCATGCTCGCGCACCTCCTGCACGACGACCCCGGCAGTGGCGGGTTCGCGCTGTACGTCGTCGCCTACACCGCGTTCTGGCTGGTGTGGGCCTGCTTCACCACGTACGGCAACGTCGCGGGCGACGACGCCCGGCCCTGGCCCATGCTCGTCGGGATGGCTGCCCTGGCCGTCATGATCGCGGCCGTGCCGGGGATCCACGGCGAGCACGCCACGGCGTTCGCCGTCGCCTACGTCGTCGGCCGGCTCGTGGCGGCGCGCACGTGGGAGCGCACGACGGTCGTGCTCGACCTGCCCGTGGTGCAGGCGCTCGGCGGCGTCGTCCCCTGGATCGTGTCGTGGTGGTTCGACGGCACGACGCAGTACGTCCTGTGGGCGGCGGGGCTCGCCATCGACCTGCTGTTCCTCCTCCAGGCGTCCGGTGAGCGCCTCGCGCTGCGCGCCCAGGAGCGGCTCGACCAGGTGCGCGACCGGTTCCGGACGACCGACCGACGCCGCCGCGGGCGCTCCGGCGCGGACGTGCCGGACAGCATCGAGACGGCTGCGAGCGACGTCCCGCACCTCGGCGAGCGGCTCGGGCTGTTCGTCATCATCGTGCTCGGCGAAGGGCTGATCCAGGCGATCGACGCCGCGAGCGCCGCCGCGTGGGACCGCGCCCTGGCCGTCGCGGGCGCGGGTGCGTTCACGCTCCTCGTGTCGTACTGGGCCCTTGCGGTGCGGTCGGGGTACGCGGGGGTGAGCCTGCTGCCCGTGGGTGCGGTGCCCGCTCGAGCGGCCTGGTTCCTGCACCTGGGCGCGACGGGTGCGCTGGCCACGCTCGCCGGCGTGCTCGGCGGGGTGCTGGACGAGCCGGGGCGCGCGCTCGAGCGCGGGGAGCTGCTGCTCCTCGTCGGCGCGTTCGCCGTCCACGGTCTCCTCGGCGCCGGCACGCACCTGATCACACGTCGCTCCCGCACCGCCGTGGTCGTCGCCGCGCCCACGCTCGTCGCCGTCGCCGTGGCCCTGCTCTCGGCGGGCGCTCTCTCCGCGTCCGGGCTCGTCTGGGTCCTGGCCGGGGCCCTCCTCGTGCAGCTCGTGCTCACCACATGGGTCTTTACCGTGGACGCGGAGCCGGGACCGGCATAGCCTGCTGCTCGTCCGGTCACCACGACCGGATCCCGGACGAGCCGGGCCCGTGGACAGGAGAGGTGGACCGCCGTGACGCACGAGTCGACCCGTCTCGACCTGTCCAGGAGGACTCTCTCCAGGTAGACGACATCGCCGTCCACCTGCTCGAGCCGTCCTGGGAATGTCGTCCTGGGGCGGCTCTCGTCGTCTGTGATCGGTCGTCAGCCGTCTGACGGCGGGTGGTCGGCCGCCGGTCGGTGCACGCGAAGGAGGGAGGCACGGATGAGCGAGGTGGTGATCTACAACCTCGGCGGAGGTCAGGTGCTCGGCCGTGTCTCGCTGCGGCACGCGATCCGGATGCTGCACCGGCGCGTGGCCGAGGTGCGCGAGGCGGTCGAGGGCGAGACGTTCGGCCCGTACCGTCGTCCGCGCTCGGTCGAGCTCGTGCGGTACGTGCACGCGCGGTGGGCGTACGAGCGCCAGGGTCGCGTCCCCTACTCGCGCGCGGCCCTCCTGCGTCGCGACGCCCACCGCTGCGCCTACTGCGGCGGGAGCGCGACGACGATGGACCACGTGGTGCCACGGTGCCAGGGCGGCACGACGACGTGGCTCAACGCCGTCGCGGCGTGCGAGCCGTGCAACGCGGTCAAGGGCGGGCGCACCCCCGATCAGGCGGGCATGCGGCTGCTCAGGCGTCCGTTCGAGCCGGCGTTCCGCGACATCTACCCGAGGGTGCCCGCGCACGCCTGGCACGCCTGACCCCGCACGGGCGTTGTCACGCGGCCCGGAGCCGCCGCTCTCTCCCGGTGAGGCACGACGGCGCCGCCGTCGGCCCACCGGGCGAGGGAGCAGGACATGGGCACGATCCGGGTCGGCACGTTCAACGTGGAGAACCTCTTCGAACGGCCGCGCGCGATGAGCGGCCCGCTGGAGCCCGGCGGGAACGCCGCGCTCGCGGCGCACGCCCGCCTGGGCGCGCTCCTCGACGCGAAGGAGTACACGCCGGCCGTCCGGGCCGAGATCCTCGAGCACCTCGACACGCTCGGGCTGCTGCGGGCCGACTCCGCCGCGCTCGCGGTGCTCCGCCAGGTGCGCGGACGGCTGCTGCGACGCACGGGCTCCCTCGCCGCGGGCACGGCCCGCACCGAGGTCCTCGCCACGGGCCGCGGCGACTGGATCGGGTGGGTCGACCTCGTCAAGGAACGGGTGGACGAGCTCGCGACGCAGCACGCCGCGCGGGTCGTCGCCGACGTCGATGCCGACGTGCTCGCCGTCGTCGAGGCGGAGAACCGGGTCGCGCTCAAGCACTTCTCCGACGCGGGCGTCGTCACGCGCACGGGTCGACCCGTCTACCCGCACGTCATGGTCATCGACGGCAACGACGACCGCGGCATCGACGTCGGGGTCCTGACCTCCTCGCGCTGCGCCCTCACCGGCATCCGCTCGCACGTGGACGACCGCGACAGCAGGGGTCGCCTCGTGTTCGGCCGCGACTGCCCCGAGTACTCCGTCGAGCTGCCCGGCGGGGCGTCCATGACCGTCCTCGTGAATCACTTCAAGTCCAAGGGCTACGGGACGCAGCAGGAGTCCGACGCGACCCGCCGCCGCCAGGCCACGCGCGTCGCCGCGATCTACGCCGACCTGCGTGCCCGGGGGCAGGACAACGTGGTCGTGGTCGGCGACCTCAACGACACGCCGGGCTCGACACCGCTGCGCCCGCTCCTCGCGGGCACCGACCTGCGCGACGTGAGCACCCACCCGACCTTCGTCGACGACGGTCGCCCCGGCACGTACGGCAACGGCACGGCCCGCCAGAAGATCGACTACGTCCTGCTCTCGCCCGCGCTGTTCGAGCGCACCGTCGGAGGTTCCGTGTTCCGCAAGGGCGTGTGGGGCGGCAAGAACGGCACGCTCTTCCCCCACTACGACTCGATGACGTCGCCGGTCCACGCGGCGTCGGACCACGCCGCGCTGTACGCGGACCTCGACGTCGCCTGACGGGGTTGCCGGACGGTCGCCTCGACGACCGTCCGGTCAGTCGCCGCTCCCGTCGACCCGTTCGCCCACCGTGTGCACGACGACCACCTCGGGAGCCCACGGGACGAGCCCGTCGACGGACTCCTGCAGGTCGGCCACCGGCGGCAGGTCGTCGGGCGTCCGGACCGAGACCACGAGGTCGCCCGCGTTCCAGCTCACGTCCTCGACCGTGGCCTGCGGGTCCTCGGCGAGCCACGACTCGGCGGCGGCGCGGGTCTGGGCCGCCCACACCTCCGCGAGCGTCGCCTGCACGGTGTTCGCCGCCATGGGGACCGCGACCACGAGCAGCGCGACCACGGCCACCAGGGCCGTCGTGCGGGAGCGTCGACCGGTCGGCTCCCGGTCGCGCCTGGCAGCGAGCGCGTCGCCTGCGTACCCGGCTCCGGTGAACACCACCGTGGACGCGATGACGAGCGCGACCACGTTCGAGCAGAACAGCAGGAACGCACCGGCCGCGAGCGCCGGCTCCCCCGACCCGAGGCACACCCCGACGACACCCAGGGGCGGCACGAGCGAGATCGCGATCGCGATGCCGGGCAGGACGTCGCCGAGATCGCGGCGGGCGAGGGCGATCGACCCGGCGAACCCGGTCGCGAACGCCGCGACGAGGTCGCCGACGCCCGGCGACGTGCGCCCGGTGACCTGGCTGTTCGACAGGACGTCCGACGTGTCGGGCAGGACGAGCGCGACGAGCGCCCCGATGGCGACGACGCTCACGACACCGCCGAGGACGTAGAGTGCCGACCGGCCCACGCGCCGCCCGTCGACCGTGACGACACCGAGCCCGACGCCGAGGATCGGAGTCGACAGCGGGGCGATGATCATGGCGCCGATGACGGTCGCCGTCGAGTCCGTGACGACGCCCGCGACGGCGATCACCCCGGACAGGAGCAGCATCGCCCAGAACGCGGACCGCTTCGCCGTGACGTCCCCCGCGTCGAGGTCGAGCCGGTCGGCGAGCTCGTCGAGCCCGCGGCGCTGCCGGTGCGGGACGAGCGCGCCGAGGAACCGGCCACGCGCGTCGGTCGGTGCTGTCGGTGCCGTGGGCTCGGTCGTCATTCGGGGCTCCGGGCGTGGGTGGGGCGGTCCAGGCCCAGCGGCCCGTGCGCGTCGCGACCGGTCGGCCGCGGCGACGACAGTATGCCGCGCGCACCGGCACCGGGCGCGCAGGATCCGGGCGAGCAGGTCCGTGGCGCGCCGGGCGCACGGGTGCGGCGTAGGGTCGTCCGGACGGATCCCCCGACCGGACGGACCTGGACATGACGACGCACCCCACACCCCTGGACCGGACGTTCAGCGCGCCCATCGGCGTCGAGGTGAAGGGCGAGACCTGGTCGTGCGTGGAGGTCCCCGGTTCGGCCGAGCTGCTCGGCACCGGACGCTCGGTCCGCGTCGACGCCACGGTCGACGACGTCGAGCTGTCCGACGTCGGTCTCATGCCCACCGGCGCCGGCGGGCACATGCTCTCCCTGAGCGCGAAGGTCCGCGCACGTCTCGGCAAGGACGTGGGCGACACGGTCACGGTCCGCCTGCTGCGCCGCACGCGCTGAGCCTGCGACCGGGGGCGCGGGTCGCATGGGCTGGTACACCGAGCACGTGGTCGACGCCGGTCGGGCACCCGCGCTGTTCGCGCTCGTCGGGTTCGTGCTCACGTTCGCCGTCGTGCGGACGATCACCCGCCGGATCCGGGCGCGCTCGCGGCGCGACGAGGACACGGTCCCGGACGGTCGGCGACCGGCCCTGCGCGACGTGTCGATCGGCGGCATCCACATCCACCACCAGGTGTGGGGGATCCTGCTCGTGCTCCTGACGGGGATGCTCGAGTTCCGCTACTCCCCCGGCCACCCGTGGTCCGAGCTCCTCGCGCTGGTCTTCGGGGCGGGCGCGGCGCTGGCGCTCGACGAGTTCGCCCTGTGGCTCTACCTGGACGACGTCTACTGGGCGCAGGAGGGTCAGCGGTCGATCGACGCGATCCTCGTGGGCGGGGCGCTCGGCGGGGCGCTGCTGCTCTCCGTGTCCCCCGTGGGGGTGACGTCGGACGGCAGGCCGGACGGCTGGTTCGTGTACGTCGTGACTCTCGTGCTGCACCTGGGGCTCGCGTTCGTGTGCATCCTCAAGGGCAAGCTCGCGACGGGCCTGATCGGGATCGTCGTGCCTCTCGTCGCGTTCGTCGGTGCGGTGCGGCTCGCCCGGCCGGCCTCCTACTGGGCCCGACGCCGGTACGCGAGCCGCCCGGGCAGGCTCGAGCGGGCACGCGCCCGCTTCGGGGCACGCTACGAGGCCCGCCGTGGCCGGCTGCGCACGCTCCTGGGCGGAGCACCCAGCCCGCCGTGACACGGCCCGCGGCGCCCGGGCTCGCTGCCCACTGACGTGGCGTGCCACACACCTCGGCCCGGCCCGCACGGCGCGGGGTCCGGCTGTGGCGGACTAGGCTCGTCCAGTGGCCACCTTCTCCGCCGTGACCCGGCAGCACATCCTCTCCGCGATCGCCGAGTACGACGACCGCGGGGCCGAGAACTTCCTCGGCGTCTACGGGTTCACGCGCTCCGTGCGCGAGGTCCTCGAGCACGAGGGCGAGGAGTACGACGCGAAGGCGATCCTCGGCGTCGCGCACAAGTTCGCGACCGGCCGCACCGCCACCGCGGACGAGCTCGCCGGCGGCAAGGTCGACGCGATCACGATCCTGCGCAAGCGTGGTTTCGACGCGACCGGCCCGGTCACCGCCGCCCCCGCACCCGCGGTCCGGGCGAGCCGGTCGACGACCTCGAGCCCGCGGACCCGCTCCACGACCCCCCGCAAGGTCGCCGAGCCCGAGCGGCCCGCCCCCATCTGCCCGACGTGCTTCATGACGCTCCCGGCGACCGGCGTGTGCGACAGCTGCGGCTGACCCCGCACACGGTCCGCATCACGGCGACCGCCACCCCCTCTCTCGAAGCAGGAGCACAGTGCCCCTCCGCGACGAGGACCTGATCGCCGCGGGTCTCGGAGGGAGTCGGTCATGGCAGAGAAGAAGAGCACGTCCGGGAGCAGGTCGAGCACCCCACGCACCCGGCGCACGACGCCGTCTGCCGGTGAGCACCTGAGCTGCGAGCAGGCCGCCGGGCCGGTGGGCGGCACCGCCCTCGTCGACGGCTACGGCTTCGCGTCGCTGCCCATGGTGTGGGCCGAGGTCGACGGGCTCGCGATCGTCGAGGGCGACATCGTGATCGGCACCGTCGAGGAGGCGAAGGCGCACGACGTCGCGACCCTCACCTCGGACGAGGACGGCGGCGAGATCTTGCAGGCCGTCGGGATCAGCGGGTCGCAGTTCCGGTGGCCGAGCGGCGTCATCCCGTTCGAGATCGAGCCCGGGCTCACCAACCCGTCCCGCGTGCACAACGCCATCGCGCACTGGCACGCCAAGACGCCCCTACGACTCGTCCCGCGCAACGGCGAGGCGAGCTTCGTCCGGTTCGTCAACGGCGGAGGATGCAGCTCCGCCGTCGGGCGGCGCGGCAACCAGCAGAACATCACGCTCGGCTCGGGCTGCACGGTCGGCAACACCATCCACGAGATCGGGCACGCCTTCGGGCTGTGGCACGAGCAGTCCCGTGAGGACCGCGACGCGTTCGTCCAGATCAACTGGGTGAACATCGAGTCCGGCAAGGAGCACAACTTCAACCAGCACATCAGCGACGGCGACGACCTCGGCGGCTACGACTTCGGCTCGATCATGCACTACCCCACGACGGCGTTCTCCAAGAACGGCCAGCCGACGATCGTGCCGATCGGCACCGTCCCCGCGGGGACCGTCATCGGGCAGCGTACGGCCCTGTCCGCGGGCGACCTCGCCGGGCTCAAGCTCATGTACCCGGGGCTCGCCTGGCCCAAGCCCGTGTTCAAGGACGTCATCAAGGAGCCCGTGGGCGACGTGGGTGAGATCGCCACGATCAAGGAGCCCTTCAAGGACGTCAAGGAGCCGTTCAAGGAGGTCGTCAAGGAACCCCGCGACGAGGTCCTCAAGCCCCTGCGGGACCCGATCAAGCAGCTGCGCGACCCGCAGCCCACGATCCGCGAGGTGGTCGGGCCGATCCGGCCCGAGATCCCCGTCATCAACCCCGCGCTCGGGGCGTCCCTCCCGTTCGTCCTGGGCCGGGACAGCGACTTCGTCGGCCGCTACCAGGCGGCGGTCGCGGCCCAGTCCGGAGCGACGCAGGAGGCCGGACCGACGTCGGCGGCCGACCTCGCGGTCGCGCTCGCCGAGGTCGTCACCGCGCTCGACGCCGTCCGCGGCGCGGTCGCGGCGCTCGCCGAGCAGTCCGCCGCCGAGGCCGGGCTCTGATGATCCTCGTCGTCAGCTTTCCCGAGGACGACCACACCACCGTCGTGGTCGAGCGCCTGCAGGCGCTCGGCCACGAGGTGGTCCTCCTCGACACGTCCACCCTCGGGACGACGCAGTCGCTCGAGCTCGCGTACGGGACCGGGGGAGGGAACAGCACCCGCCTCGTGGCCGACGGCGCCTCGCACGACCTGCGGGACGTGACGACCGGGTGGTGGCGCCGGCTGCGAGGCCTGCCGCCCGACCCGTCCGTCACCGACCCGGCCGCCGCAGGCTTCGCGAGCAGCGAGCTCGCGGAGGTCTTCGAGGGCGTCGTCGCGTCCCTCCCCCTGCGCTGGGTGAACGACCCGCGGTCCGACTCCGACGCGCACCACAAGCCGTGGCAGTGGTCCGTCGCCGCGGACGTCGGGCTCGCCCTGCCCCGCACGGTCGTCACGCGCGACCCTGCCCTGGCGCGCGAGTTCGTGACGGCGCTCGCACCGGGCCAGGTGGTGACCAAGGCGTTCATCGCCCGCCTCGACGCGTGGCGCGAGACGCACGTGCTCGACGCCGACGACGTCGCCCGGCTCGACCAGGTGCGCTACGCCCCGACGATCCTGCAGGAGTACGTGCCCGGCGTCGACCTGCGCGTCACCATGATCGACGGCGAGGCGTTCACGACCGAGATCGACGCCACCGGCACGAGCCTGCCGAGCGACATGCGCATGGTCCTCGACGAGGCGACCGTGCGGCCGATCTCGCTGCCGGACCCGGTCCTGTCCCGCCTGCGCGCCCTCATGGACCGGCTCGGCCTCGTCTACGGGGCGATCGACCTGCGGCGCACCCCGACCGGCGAGCACGTGTTCTTCGAGGTCAACCCCGCCGGCCTGTGGCTGTTCTGCGAGGAGCTCACCGGCCTGCCGATCACCGACGCCGTCGTCGCGGCGCTCTCGAGCCGCGACCGTGCGAAGGTGGCCGCATGAGCACCCTGTTCGGCACCGTCTCCCTTCCCGACGACGCCCCCGCCGGGACCGCCACGCTGCGCGTGTCCGTCGAGGACACCACGCTCCAGGACGTCGCGGCCGTCCGGCTCGCGGAGGTCGTGCTGCCGGGTGTCGACCTGTCCCCCGGCGGCCGGCTCGCGTTCGCGATCGACGTCGCCGACGTCCCGGCCGGTGCGACCGTGCGGGTCCACGTCGACCGCGCCGGGGACGGGGACCTCGCGACCGGTGACCTGCTCACCGTCCAGTCCGTCCCGGCCGGTACGCTCGGCGCGTCCGCGCAGAGCGCGGGCGACGTCCCCGTCCGGTCGATCTAGCGACCGGTCTCACCCGGCTCCGAGCCCGCCTCGGGCCGGCCCCAGCACCGCCACGGGATCGCGCGCGAGGTCCGCGGGGGCGAGGCCGGTCTCCCGGCTGAGCGCACGCAGCAGGCCACCGCGCGTGGCGTACCCCGCGGCGAGCGCCGCCGCGGCGAGGTGGGACCCGCCGCGCAGCCGTGAGATCGCCACGTTGAGCCGGGCGCGGGTACGCCACTGCCCGAACGCGAGCCCCGTCTCCTCCACGAAGAGCCGCTGGACGTGGCGCGTGCTCGCGTGCCGGCGCGCGGAGAGCTCGTCGAGCGTCGCGGTGCCGGTCGCGGTGCCGGTCGCGGTGCCGGTGCGTGCGTCGTGCGCGACCGCGCGGGCGACCGGGTGGGCCGGCATCGTCAGCGGGAAATAGTCGGACGCGAGGTCGCGCAGCACGTCCTCGAGGGCCGCCCGGAAGGGCGCGACGTGCTCGGGCGTCACGGGCGCGGCGCAGAGCACAGCGGTGAGCACGGACGTGATGGCGGGCACGACACCGAGCCGGTGGACCCGGACGGGCGGCTCGACGCCGGGCGACAGCACCGGACCGAGCGCCATCGACTCCCCCGGCAACCGCATCGAGTGCGGCACGAGCGGAGCGAGCCACAGGTTCTCGTGCGTGCGCAGGGTCATGGGCTCGCCGTCCACCACGAGCAGGGCGGTGCCCGTCACCACGTGCACGAGGTGCGGCTCGTCGTGCACGTGGGTGCCGTGCCCGAGGAAGCGGATGGAGTTCTCGGGGACCACGGCGGCCAGTGCGGTCGGGGTCATGCGGCTCTCCTCCCAGCAGAGGTCGTGGCGGGCGGGCCGTGTCAGGTCCGGGACGCGGTGTGTCAGGTCCGGCCCCGGAACGGCGCCCAGGTGTGGTTAGCCTAACCTCGCGGGATGTGCCCTGGCGTGCCGACGTGCACGCCGCCCCGCTTCCCTGCTCCCGAGTGCGAGGTCTCATGCTGCCCACCGTCCGTCCTGCCCGCCGTCCCTCCACCGCTCTCGCCGCACTGGCGACGGTCTCCGTCCTGGCCCTGGCCGCCTGCTCCTCCGGCGAGGCCACCGACCCTGCCGGCACGACGGACGACGCGGCCGCGTCGCAGGGGTCCGGCGGGACGGAACGTGCGGTGAGCACGGACAGGGGCGAGGTCACGGTCCCCGCCGAGCCGCAGCGCGTCGTCGTGCTCAACCACGCACTCGCCGGGTACCTGTACGCGCTCGACGTCCCGGTGCTCGCGACGATCCCGGAGGCCGCGGACGCCGCGAACGCCGAGTTCTCGCCGTTCTGGGCCGACGACGCCGAGGCGGACGGCACCGAGCTCATGGACTGGAGCGCGGACGGCTTCAACCTCGAGGCCATCCTCGCGCAGGAGCCCGACCTCATCGTCGCGGGTGGCTGGGGCTTCCCGTACGCGCAGGCGGACGACGCGTACGACCGGCTGAGCGACATCGCGCCCACCGTTCTCGTCAGCTCGTCCTACGGGACGTGGCAGGAGCAGCTGGAGTTCCTCGCCGACGACGTGCTGGACCGCTCCGACGAGGCCGACGCCTTGCTCGCGGGGTACGACGAGCGTCTCGCCGAGGTCACCGACACGATCACGGTGCCCGACGGCGACACCGCGTTCCTGTCCTTCACCGCGGACCCGACCGCGTACGCGCTGTTCGAGGACTCGAGCCTGCCTGCCGTGTTCGCGGACCTCGGCTTCGAGATCGCGCCCGTGCACGCCGACACCGGCGCGGAGCCCTACACGCCCGGGGGCGACATGTTCGTCGTGTCGGACGAGATGGTGTCGGACGTCGTGACCGCCCCGAACGTGTTCGTCATGGGCTTCAACGGCGACACGATCGATCTCGCGCAGCTCGAGGAGAGCCCCGTGTACGCGGGTCTGCCGGCCTTCGAGGCCGGGAACGCCCACGAGCTGCCGTACTGGGTGCTGCGCGGTGACTACCACGAGGCGATGGCCCTGCTCGACGTCGTCGAGGAGCAGTTCGCCTCATGACGCACCACCGCCTGCGAACCCACCCGCTCGTCCTGCGGCACGTCGAGGTCGCCCGCGTCGTCGACGTCACGCCGCGGATGCGCCGCCTCACGCTCGTCGGCCCGGAGCTCGCGGCGTTCGAGCATGACGGCCTGCCCATGCCCGCGTTCGCCGCACCCGGGTTCGACGACCACGTCAAGCTGGTCTTCGCCGCGGACGACGACGTCGCGTCCGTGCTGCCCGTGCAGCGCGCGCACGGCATCGACTGGCCCGTCGCCGCGAACCGGCAGGGACGCGACTACACGCCACGCCGGTTCGACCCGGTGTCGGGCGAGCTGGACCTCGACGTCGTGCTGCACGGCGACGGCCCCGCCGCGGCGTGGGCCGCGTCCGCGCGGCCGGGCTCCGACGTGTGGTTCGTCGGGCCGAAGGCGTCGACCGTGTGGCCCGACGACGTCGCCTGGGCGCTGCTCGCGGGCGACGAGACGGCCCTGCCCGCGATCGGGCGCTTCCTCGACGAGCGACCCGTCGACGTGCCGGTCCAGGTCGTGGTCCACGTCGCCGACGACGCGGCGCGCCAGGACCTCGCGCTGCGCGACGGCGACACGGTCCGGTGGGTCGTCGCGCCCGAGGGCGACCGTGGCGCGCTCGACGACGCGGTGCGCGCGCTCGAGTGGTGGCCCGGCACGGCGTACGCGTGGGCCGCGGCCGAGAGCCGCGCGCTGCTCCCTGTGCGCCGGTACCTGGGACGCGAGCGGGGTCTCGCGCGCTCGCACGTGGACGTCACCGGCTACTGGCACCTCGAGCCGGTCGGCGCCGAGCCCGCGCGGGTCGGGGCTCCCGGCCAGGACGACGCCCGGACGGGCGCCGCGTCGACGCAGCCGGCAGGCGCGCCCTCCCCCGTCCCGTGGCTCGCGACGCGCGCCGCGCTGCAGCTCGGCCTGCTCGACGCGCTCGGCGCCGGCCCCCGGGACGTCGCGGACCTCGCCACCGCGCTGCGCGTACCCGGGGGCGCGGTCGAGGCGCTGGCCGGCGTGCTCGCGGACGTCGCGGTCCTCACCGCGGACGGCCCGGTGCTCGCTCTCGGCGCCGCGGGCGAGGACCTCCTCGACGACGAGCACCAGCGAGACGAGTACGTCGGCCACGAGGCGGACCTCGTCCTCGCGCTCGCGGGCCTCGCTCCCGGCCTGCGAGCGGGTGTGCCCGCGTGGCGCCACGAGCGGGGCGCCACCCTGCGCACGGAGGTCGAGCACGACGCCGCGCGCGCGACCGAGCTCGTCGAGCACGGCGACGTCCTCGCCTTCGTCCTGACCGGGCTCGCGTCGTGGCCCGTGTGGGCGGGCGCGACGAAGGTGGCGGTGGGCGGACCGGGCGCGGTCGTCGTCGCCGAACGGCTGGGCGAGGTCGCGGGCGTCGAGACGGTGACGATCGTCGAGGAGCCCGTCCCGCTCGCGGCCCTGCGCGACGCCGTCGCGGGGGCCCAGGTGGCTGCGCCGCGAGGCGCCGCCACCTGGGACCTCGCCACCGCGTGGCCGGGCGTCGACGTCGCGCTGAGCGCGCTCGGCGCGGCCCACCGGACCGACACGGAGCTCGTCGCGCTCCTCACGACGCTGCGCACCGTCGCTCCTCGCGCGGTCCTCGTCGAGGACTTCGCGCCCGACGGCCTCAGCCCTCGTGCCGCCGAGCACGCGCTGCTCTCGCTCGCCGCGACGGGCGCGCCGCCGCGCACGCCCGCGGACGTCGCGCGGCTCGCCGAGCAGGCCGGGTGGCGCGTCGCACGGCACGAGGCGCTCGGGTGGGGAGTCGAGGTCGTCGAGCTCGACACCACGGACGTCTGAGCGGACCGGTCAGCCGGCGATGCGTCGCCCGCAGGTGGAGGCGCCGTCGGCCGCGACGCGGTCGCCCTCCGCCCGACCCACACACGCCGGTCGGGCCTTGCCAGGGCCCCGCGAGAACCCCTGGTGTAGGCTGGGCCCGCGCTCGGGTCGCAGAGCAGAGTTCAACGTGCTCCTGCGACGTCCGTCGATCCTTCGCTCCGATGCGAGGTCGCGCGCACGGCAGCAGGCGCTGCCACCGACGATCTCCGCCCAAGACTGCGGGCGGAGCGAGAGCAGAGAACATCACCGTTTCCATCCTTGAACGTGAACGCCCAGGAACCGCAGACGCGGTCCCGGGCGCATCCCGACCATTGCCCGTGCTGCGCCGCGCCGACGACGACCTGTGGGTCGCCACGTCGAACGGCGAGTACGCCGGGCTGGTCACCCGCCTCCCCGACGGCTTCCAGGTCCACGACCGCTTCACGCGGCCGACGGCCGTGGTTGCCGCACTCGGACAGGCGGCCAACATCCTCGCGGCACCGCCCGCGAGCCCGGCGAGATCACGTCGATCCCGCCCCCACACCCGTCAGTGCCCTGCAAGGCGCGACAAGCGGACCCACGTTCGTGGGCCGTTCGCATCAACGAGAGAAGTCATCATGGCTACAGGCACCGTGAAGTGGTTCAACGCTGAGAAGGGGTTCGGCTTCATCGCCCCCTCCGACGGCTCCGCCGACGTCTTCGCCCACTACAGCGAGATCGCGGCCACCGGGTTCCGCTCGCTCGAGGAGAACCAGAGCGTCTCCTTCGACGTCACCCAGGGCCCCAAGGGCCCGCAGGCGACGAACATCCAGCCTCTCTGAGGTCGTCGCTCTCGTCGCGACCCGCGACGGACGTCTGACCGGAAAGGGCCGCGCAGCTGCGCGGCCCTTTCTGCGTCCCCGGTCCACGTCCGTGTCCACGTCCCCTTGACCCTGACGCGACGTCAGGCTCGAGAGCTGCCACAGGACCGACACCTACCCTGCCTTCGACATCAGCGAGCAGGTGGAAGGAGCGTGGACGGCACCGCGCTCGTCGAGGGCTACGGAATCGCGTCGATGCCCGTCGTGTGGGCGGAGGTCGACGGCGCGCTCACCAACCCCTCGCGCGTGCGCAACGCGATCGCGCACTGGCACGCGAAGACCCCGCTGCGTCGCCGAGCGGCGTCCGCCATCGACCCTCGTGCGAGCACGCGCCGCCGGTGACACGCTGTCGGGCACCGCCTGCCGCACCGCCGAGGAGTCAGGATGCCCACCGCCACCGACCGCCGGGTCCTCGTCCCCGGGGACTGGGTCCGCCTCGCTGCGGCGGCCAGCCTCGCGGTCGGGGGCCTCGTTCTCGGCGGGCTCGCCGCCGCGCTCTTCCTCCTCGTCCTCGGGGGCGTCATGGTGCCGCGTGCGCTCGGTCTCCCGCCCCTGCTCGACGTCCCGTACGGCGTCTCGCTGCTCGTCGCGGCATGGGCCGCGCAGCTCGAGTGGTACCGCGCGGTGCCGGGACTGGACCTCGTCGTGCACGCGGCGTGCACGGGTCTCATCGCGGCCGTCGCCTACCAGGCGCTCGTCCGCTGGGGCCTCGTGGCGGGCACCGACGACGCAGCACCACGGCGCGCGGGCGCGGGCGTCGTCGTCGCGACGACAGCGCTCGGTGCGCTGGTCGCGGTCCTGTGGGAGATCGGCGAGTGGGCCGGCCACTCGTTCCTCGACGACGGCATCAGTGTCGGGTACACCGACACCGTGACGGACCTCGCCTCGGGCCTCGTCGGTGCGATGGTCGCCGGGGCGTTCCTGGCGCGGCGGCGGCCGGAACCGGACGTGCGGCCGTGACGCGCGCACACCGGACGGGCCCGGACCCGACCGGGGCGAGGGAGTCCGTCGCGACGACGGTCTCCGTGGTCGTGCCGGTGCGCGACGACGCCGTGGCCCTCGACCGCCTGCTCGCCATCCTCGCGTCCCAGACCGTCGCGCCGCTCGAGGTGGTGGTCGTCGACAACGCGTCGTCGGACGACTCGGCGGCCGTCGCCCACCGGTGGGGCGCGGTCGTCGTGCACGAGCCGCGCGTCGGCATCCCGGCGGCCGCCGCGACGGGGTACGACACCGCGAAGGGCGACGTCATCGGCCGTCTCGACGCAGACTCCCGGCCCGACGCACGCTGGGTGCAGACCGTCGTCGAGCGCATGCGCGACGACCCGACGCTCGACGCGATGACCGGGACCGGTCGCTTCCACGACCTCCCCGTCGGCGTGCGCACCGTCGCCTCGGCCGTCTATCTCGGCGCGTACTACGCGTTCACCCACCTCGCGCTCGGCCACACCTCGCTCTGGGGGTCGTGCCTGGCCGTGCGCGGCAGCACCTGGGAGACGGTCCGCGAGCGCGTCGTCCGCGACGACGCCGAGGTGCACGACGACCTCGACCTCGCCTTCCGGCTCGGGCCCGGACGTCGGATCCGGCTCCTGCCGTCGTGGCGGGTCGAGGTCTCGGCCCGGTCGCTCAGGGGGCGCCGCCAGCGCCGCCGACGGATGGACCGCGCGTGGCGCACGCTCCGCCTCAACTGGGACGAGTCGCCGCCGTGGGAACGGTGGCGCGACCGGTGGGCGCCGCGGCCAACGGCGATGCGCTGATCTCGCCACGGATCACGACGAGGCTCCTGGCCGAGCTCTCGCGCCCGTCGTAGCGACCTCGTCGCCCGAGCCCGCCGCCTACCGCGCGTGAGGAGCAGGTGCTCGCGCTCCTGGCCACCGGGCTGATCAACGACGAGATCGGCGACCGCCTCTACCTCTCGCGCGGCACGATCATGACCCACGTCGGTGACGTCCTCACCAAGCTCGGCGTGCGCACCCGCGTCGAGGCCGCGATGTGGGCGTTCGAGTCGGGCCGTGTGCACGGTTAGCGGGAGAGCATCGGCGCTCCGGGCTCCGGTACCTGACCCGCGGCGTCGGGCACCGCGACCGCCGCCGGGCTCCTGCGACGTGGCGCCCCCATGACCACCGCGGCAGTCGTGAACAACGCCACGGAGACCCAGAGCGCCGCATGGAACGCGTCGAGGCCTGCGGCCGCCCCGGTGCGCTCACCGAGCGCGAGGACGCTCACCGCCGTCGCGGCCGAGATCCCGATGGCGGCTCCGAGCTGGAACGACGTGTTGAGCACGCCTCCCGCCAGCCCCTGCTCGTCGTCGCCGACGCCTGTCGTCGCACCGATCGCGAGCGGCCCGTAGACGAGGGCGAACGCGACGCCCACGAGCAGCATCGACGGCACCATGACGGCGTAGGTCCAGTCGAGGCCGGACCCGAGGAACCACGCCGCGGCGAGCGCCCCGGCGACGAGGCCGGCGACGATCACGCGCGGCACGCCGAACCGGTCGACGAGTCGCGGTGTGAGGGCGGGTGCCAGCACGACGTCGACCGCCATGAGCAGCATCGCGAGCCCTGTCTCGAGGGGTGTCCAACCCCGCAGCTCCTGCAGGTAGAGCGTGAGCAGGACCTGGAAGCCGTAGAACCCACCCGCGAAGAGCACCGCCGCGAGGTTGGCCCGGACGAGCTCGGTCGAGCGGAAGAGGCGCAGCGGCAGGAGCGGGTGCGAGACCCGGCCCTGGCGCCGGACGAACGCCACGAGCAGGACCGCGCCGCCGACGAGCGCCGCGACCGTCCATCCCGCCCCCGTGCCGAGATGCTCGAGGCGCACGATCCCGACCGCGAGCAGCACCATCGCCCCCGTCGCGAGGACGGCCCCGAGAACGTCGAGCGTGCCGAGACGTCGCTCCGAGGAGTCGCGGCGGATCGTCACCACGGCCAGCACGAGGAGCACGACGGCGAGGATCACGGGGGCGAAGAAGACCCACCGCCAGTGGATCGCGGCGAGCAGCCCGCCGACGACGAGGCCCAGCGAGAACCCGGCGGCCCCGGCGGCCCCGTAGACGACGAGCGCGCGGTTGCGGCGCGCGCCCTCGGCGAACGACGTCGTGATGAGCGACATGCCCGCGGGCGTGAGGAACCCTGCCGCGACGCCCGTCACGAAGCGCGACACGAGCAGCATCCATCCCTCGGTCGCCAGGCCCCCCAGACCGGAGAACAGCAGGAACACGAGGAGCCAGAGCACGAACATCCGGCGCCGGCCGTAGAGGTCGGCCGCACGGCCGCCGAGGAGCATGAAGCCCCCGTACCCGACGACGTAGGCGGTGACGACTCCCCCGAGCTCGCCCGTGGCCAGCCCGAGGTCGGCGCGGATGCTCGGCAGCGCGACGGACAGCATGGCGATGTCGCTGCCCTCGAGGAAGATCGCTCCGCAGAGCACGAGCAGGAGCCCCCAGTCGCGTACCGTGAAGTGCGCGACGGATCGCGGATCCGCACGGGTGGGCTCGGTCCTCAGGTCGGTCATGGCGTCCCCTTGTCATCCGGAGGCTCATCCGGCGTATCGATCGATACTCGGTTACCTCTTGATACTCACCTGATCGTCGGGCAAGATCGGGATGCATGGAAGACGGCACATTCGACTCACCTGGTATCACCACGGATACCGTGTCCCCGCAGGCCACAGCCTCCAAGTGGGAGTCCGACGTCGACGTCTGGCAGCGGGACTCGCGCGAGGACTGCGAGGTGCGCCAGATCCTCGATCGCATCGCCGACAAGTGGTCCTTGCTCGCGATCGCGCTGCTCGACCGCCAGGTCATGCGCTTCACGGAGCTCAAGCGTGAGATCGACGGCATCAGCCAGCGCATGCTGTCGCGCACGCTGCGCCAGCTCGAGCGCGACGGCATCGTGGAGCGCACCGTCTACCCGACGGTCCCGCCGCGCGTCGACTACGCCCTCACCGAGATGGGGAGGTCGCTCCACGCGACGACCAAGGCGCTCGTCGTGTGGACCGAGGCGCACCAGGAGCGCATCGCCGCGGCCCGCAGCGCGTACGACGTGCGCGAGGCGGAGCTGCGCGACCTCTAGGTGCACGTCCTCGGGACGTCGTGATCGACGTGGCCCGAGACAGGTGACGAGGACCTCCGGTACTCGCCGGGAGGCACGCCCACGACCTCAGCGGCCACGCGGCCTGCTCGACGCGCCGTGATCGGCCGCGGCTCAGGACGGACGCGGCATGCCAGGGAAGACGTGCTCGACCGTGCGCTGGGCGTTCGCCAGGTACGCCGCCCTCGCGTGCGGGGCCTCGAGCGCGTACTCGACGTCCTCGAGCCACGTGCAGCGCGCGTGGAACCGGACGCGCGCCTCGTCGCCGGTGTGGAGCGGCCCGTCGAGCCGCTCGGCGACCCGGAACGCAGGACCCGGCCCGAGGTCGCGCAGGATCCGGCCGACGTCGCGAGCGGGCTCCGCCCGGGCAGCGTCGGACCAGTCGATGATGCCCGTCACGTCGCCGCGCGCGTCCACGAGGACGTGCTCGGCGCCGAGGTCGTTGTGCTGCGGGATCGTCCGGGTGTCCGTCGGGGGCGGCGGCTCGCCGAGGAACGCGGAGACTGCGGCCGCCTGCGCCGGCGGCAGCGAGGCGCGGACGGCGTCGAACGACCGGAGGGCGTCCTGGTGCCACTCCGCGGCCGGACGGTGGTCGAGGGGCAGCCCGACGCGCGGGGCGACGCGCCGCAGCGCCGACAGCACGTCGACCAGTGCTGCCTCGACGCCACCGGCCGGTCGTCGGCGCAGCAGGAGCGGCTCGCCCGGGAGCCGCCGGTAGACGACGATCCCGAGCTCCGGCTCGTGGACGAGGGGCACCGGGGTCGGTACGGCCGTCGCGTCGGCGAGAGCGCGCAGCAGAGCGACCTCGCGCGCCACCGCGCCCAGGTCGACCGACCGGCGGACGATGTGGTCCCCAACGGCGTAGGTGGTGTTCTCCGTCCCGCGCACGACCGTGCGCACGGCGGCCGTTCCCGGCCACAGCCGGTGGCGTGCCCCGATCTCGGCGAGCACCGCGTGCTCGTCGGCGTCCGGCTCCCTCGACACCCGCTCATCCTCCCGCGCGTCGCATGAACCAGCAGCGCACGCCGAGCACGTCCGACTCCCCGACGACGGTGTAGCCGAACCGGCGGTAGAAGCCCACCGCCTCCGGCCGGTCCGTCTCGACGTACCCGACGACGCCCGCCGCGTCGAGACGGCGCGTGTGGCGCGCCAGCAGCACGCCGCCGATGCCCCGGCCGCGCAGGTGCCGGTCGACCGACACCGGCCCGAGGTGGACGTGCGGCCCGACCGGGTCGTGCCGCGCCCACTGCCCCGTCCAGGCGACGAGGCGCGCGGCGACGAGTGGCCCTGCACCCGCCGCCGCCGCGACCCCCACCGGCGTCCCGTCGCGCTCGACGACGTCGACGTCCAGGCGAGGGCTCGCGAGGAGGACGCGCATCAACCGGGCGTGCGACCGAGCGGCCGTGGCCTCCGACGACCCGTAGACGACCCGGTGCAGAGGGTTGTCCGCCATGCCGCGCCCGAGGAGCGCCGCGACGTCGTCGAGCATCGTGTCACCGGCCCGTCCCGGTTGCCGGGCCGGAGAGGACGCGCGCCCGGTACACCCGCGTGTACGCCACGAACGCCCCCACGGCGGCGAGCACGCTGAACCCCATGCGGGACCGCCAGTGCCACGTCTCGAACTCGCGGACGACCTGGGCGAGGTACTCGGGCGGATGCACCGCGAGACCCTCGACGAACATGATCTCGTTGCGCGGCCAGAAGTAGAGGATGGAGGCGACGCCCTCGCCGACGGCCATCGCGAGGCTCAGCAGCAGCCACCACCGCGCGTCCCGCTGGCGCCAGCAGAGCAGCAGGGCCGCGACGACGAGCGTCCACGAGAGGAACCCCAACGGCGGGAAGACGTCGGACGGGCCGCTGACGGCGAGGAACTCCATCGCCAGCTCGAGCGACTCGGGCGGGTCGCTGAAGACGTTCGGGTAGACCATGAACGTCTCGAGCACGACGGCGCCGAGCAGGATCATGGCGATCCAGACGTAGGCCAGCGCGACCGAGAGGGCGGCCGTCCCCCAGCGGCCGTGGAGCCACGCCGTTCGCGTCGACCTGCCGGCCACGTCCGCCGTCTGTGCGGGCAGGTCGCTCGTCGTGCGGTGCCGGCTCTCTGTGTGTCGATTCTCTGCGTGTCGGTTCTCTGTCATGGCAGCGAGGCTAGGAAGCCGCTCCCGCCGCCGCGTCGGCCTGCCGTCGACATCCTCGTCGACACCGCGCGACACCGTGGGTCGCCCGTCGTCGACACGCCGCCTCGACGGCAGGCGCACGTACCGGCTCGTACTGCCGCCGAACCCGCCGGCCAAGCACTTCTGGGCCGTCGACGTCGACGACGCCCAGACCAGGTCGTTCCTGCAGACCGCGGACCCGCACCCGAGCGCCATGAGCCTGACCGGCACGGTCGCGACTGAGGACGACGGGAGCACCGTCCTGTGGTTCGGACCGGAGCGCTGGAGCCCTGGTTCGAGACGTCGTCGCTCCCCCGGCGACCTGGAGCCGGTCGAGGGCTCCGCCGTCTGACCCGACCCTCGATCAGCCGGTCTCCACCGCCTCGCGCCGCTTCTGCCGCGCGAAGCGGGCGGGCAGGTCCGGGCCGTCCCACACCTGGATCGCGCGCCAGATCGACGCCGCGATGGGCACGGCCAGCACGGCCCCGGTGAGGCCCGCGAGCACGGTCCCGGCGGTCAGGGCGACGAGGATCACGAGCGGGTGCAGGCGCAGCGTCCGACCCATGACGACGGGCTGCAGGAGGTCCCCCTCGAGCTGGTTGACCGCGATGACGATCGCCACCACGACGAGTGCCTCGACCGGCCCGACCGCGACGAGCGCGACCAGCGCGCAGAGGACGCCCGCGAGCGTCGCGCCGACGAGCGGGATGAAGGCGAGCAGGAACACGAGCACCGAGAGCGGGAGGACCAGCGGGACCCCGACGATCGCCAGGCCGATCCCGATCGCGACGGCGTCGACGAGCGCGACGATCGCCGTCCCGCGGATGTAGCCACCCAGCGTGCGGACGGTCGAGTCGCCGATCCGTCGGCCGCGCTCGTACCGCGCACCCTGGAACGGCCGGAGGAGGAACTCCCAGATCTGCGGGCCGTCCTTGAGGAAGAAGAACAGCACGACGATCATGACGAAGAACCCGGCGACGAAGTCGACGGTCTGGGAGACACCGGCCAGCGCGCCCGCACCCACGGCGTCGGACTGCAGGAGCCCGACGACGGAGTCGCGCACCGACTGGAGCTGCTCCTCGGTGATGTCGAACGGCAGGTTCTGGACGTAGACCTGCAGCTCGTCGAAGCCTTCGATGGCCTGGTCGCGCAGCTCGGGCCACTGGTCCACGACGGCGACGACGATCAGCCAGAGCACACCGGCGAGGACGGCGACGAGCGCGATCAGCGCGATCACCGTCGCCAGGGCCGACGGCACGCCCTTGCGTCGCAGGAAGACCACGAGCGGCGAGATCGCCGCCGCGAGCACCAGAGCGATGAGCACCGGGATCACGACGAGCGTCAGGCGCGTCACCGCGAAGACCGCGACGGCGACCAGGGCGACGATCGCGAGGACCTGCAGCGACCGTGTGGCCGCGCGGCCGACACCGTCGGCCCAGGGCCCGGACGCTGCGCGCGGCACCTCCGTGCGCGGCACGGCGGTCCGCGGCTCCGGCTCCTTCGATCGGCGTGTGCCCAGTCCCACGGTGTTCCCTCTCGTCGCACGTGTGACGGTCAGGGTGGCACGTCTGGGCCTCACCCGCTGGGCAGCGTCACCTCAGCAGGTACGGCCGCGCGCTGAGGCCGATCGAGCGCGGGACGTCCGGCGTGCCTCCCTCGACGGTGCAGAAGGGTGCCCGGAGCTGCGCGTCGTCGACCGTCGGCGACGGTTCGCCGGCGTACGCAGCTCCTGAGACTGCCGTGGCGGCTGCGAAGAAGGCGACCGCCAGGCTTCGTGCAGATGACCAGATCGCGGAGCTCATCGTCGTTCCTGTTCTCGGAGAGGCGCTGGAGGGTCCGGCGCGTCTTCTCCCAGCGTCCGCACGCTCGACCGCCGGGACCATACGACGTTCGTCGTATCCGCGCGCCGCCCTTCCCGTCGGAGGCGTCCTGTCCTTCCCTGCGGGCCCGGACGGTCCTATCGTCGAGGGACCGGACCTGGGAGGTGCGATGTCACGCTCCACGCCCTCGAGCACCGACATCCTTGCGCTGCGCGACATCTTGGAGCTTGCGCAACCGACTCGGTACACGCCGAGCACGACAGTGGCGTCCGAGATCCTCCGACGTCTCGAGCCGCTGCTCGGGAGCGACGGCGTCGCGTTCCACGCGATGGATGCCCGGGACTTCTCCTACCAGCACGTGCAGGGTGTGGAGGCCGGTGAGGAGTACCTGGTCACCAGGACCGAGCTGTCGCCGGAGAACCTCGCGGACGACGGTGCCGACGTGCTGCAGGACCACTGGTGGGCGAGCCCGTGCAGCCTCATCGAGCGCACCGGAGCGCCCGTGGCGACGAGCATGCGGTCCTGGTACGGCGAACGGCGCTGGGCCGAGCATCCCGTGCGACGGGAGTACCTCCGGTACGTCGACGAGCTGATCTTCGGCTTTCCCCTGGGCGGGGCACGGTCGTTGCGCATCCTCGCGCCGAGGGAGTCAGGCTCCCCCTTCGGCGAGCGCGAGCTGACGGTCTGCCGGCTCCTCCTGCCGCACCTTCGCGGCGTCCTCGCCGCCGTCGTCGAGCCGATCGCCGCACCGGCGCAGGCGCTCACCGAGCGGCAGGAGGAGATCCTGCACCTCATCCAGACCGGCATGTCCAACCGGCAGGTCGGCGCCGCTCTCGGGATCTCGCCGACGACGGTGCGCACGCACCTCGAGCACATCTTCGAACGTCTCGGCGTGACCAGCCGCACCGCCGCCGTCGCTGCGGCGTTCGAGCCGTAGGTGCGCGATCAGGCGGCGACGACCGCGACCCCCGTCCGTCCGCCGTCGACGTCGATGACCGTGCCGTGCACGAACTCCGCCTCGGCCGACGCGAGGTACACGGCAGCGGCCGCGATCGCGTCCGGATGCCCTGTCACGCCCGCCGGGGTGCCCACCATGAGGGCCTCGCCCGGGTACGCGGCGTCGGGCGCGAGGTCCGGGGTGCGGACCACCCCGGGCGAGACGGCGTTGACGCGCACGCCCGTCGGCCCGAGCTCCGCGGCCCAGGCGCGGGTCAGCGACTCCACCGCGCCCTTGGAGGACGCGTAGAGCGGGCTCGACGCGACGGCGAGCCGGGCGACCCACGACCCGAGGTTGACGACCGACCCGCCGCCGGCGGCGGTCATCCCGGGAACGAGCGCCTGGGTGAGGAAGAAGGGCGCCTTGACGTTCACCGCGTAGATGCGGTCGGCGAGCTCGTCGTCGGCGGTGGCGGTGTGGTGTGCGCCGGGAAGATGCCGGCGTTGTTCACGAGCACGTCGACGCGACCGCCGAGCGCGGCGGTGGCCGCCTCGGCGAGCGCCTGGCTCGACGACGCGCGTCCGTCGAGATCGGCGCGCACGAAGTCGGCTCGCCCGCTGCGCGAGCGGATGTCGGCGACGACGGCCGCGCCGCGGTCCTCGTCGCGACCGGAGACGACGACGTGCGTGCCCTCCCGCGCGAACGCCTCGGCGATCGACCGTCCGATGTTGCTGGTCGCGCCCGTGACGAGCGCGGTCTTTCCCTGGAGTCGTGTCATAGCCAGCTCTTCCACTACTTCCCCGACGGCAAGGAGGAGCTCCTCCTCGAGGTCGTGCGGCTCGAGGCCGAACGGGTGCTCGAGGACCAGGAGCCGTACCTCAGCAACCTCACGTCGTGGTCGAGCTGGGAGCGGTGGCGCGACGCCGTCGTGGCGCGGTACCGCGCTCAGGGGGCGCAGTGCCCGCTGGCCACGCTCATGCGCCAGGTGGGTGCCACGCCACGCGCCGACGAGGCCGTCGCCGCCCTGCTCGACCGGTGGGAGTCGCGGCTCGTGGCGGGGATCCGCGCCATGCAGGAGTCGGGCGACTTCCGCGACAGCCTCGTCCCAGAACGCACGGCGGCCGCTATCGTGGCGGCGGTGCAGGGCGGTGTCCAGCTCTTGCGGACCACGGGGACGACGAGCCACCTCGAAGCGGTCCTCGACCTGCTCCTGGACCACCTGCGGGCACGACCCGGCGTCTTGCCCGCGTGAGCGCTACTCCCGGTGCTGGAGGATGTTGAGCACGGTGCCGTCAGGTGCCCGGACGAAGAACCGGGTCACGCCCCAGGGCTCGGTGGTCAGAGGATGCACGATCTCGTAGCCACGACTCTCGGCCTCGTCGAGAGCGGCCTCGACGTCGTCCACCTGGACAGAGATCACCGGGTTCTGCCGGGCAGTCGCGTCACGGGTGACGAGCTGGACGTTCGCCCCTGACCCGGGCGACGTGTAGCGAGCCACCCAGCCCAGGTTGAACTCCTCGTCGCTCAGACCGAGGTAGTCCGCATAGAAGTCCTTGGCCGCGCCGATGTCAGCCACCGGGATGTCGGCGATCACGCTGATGACGCGCACGGGTCCTCCTCGTCGCAGGTCTCACCTCACCACCATCGTCGCAGACGGACGGTGCTCGGGTCGTTCCGGACGCGGTGGTGCTGAGCTGCTCACTCGTCGCCGTCGAACAGGCCGCCGTCGAGCAGCCAGTGGTAGCGCAGGCGCAGCGCACGCTCGGTGCTCGCCAGGATGGTGGCGACCACGAGCGCGACGTTGAGCGTCGCCGACAGGTGGAACGGGGCCGTGAACGTGCCGATGTTCTCCGCGACGGGAGGGATCTCCGAGATCTGCTGCACGATCTGCGGGGCGCCGAGGACCAGCGCCACCACGAGGACCACCCAGGAGACGAGACCGATCGCCCGGCTCGCCCCGGGGTGCGCCCGCTCGAGGCGCGCTCGGCGACCCTCCGCCGACGCCTGGTCCGGCACGAGCTGTCGCTCGGGGCTGCCGTCGTCCGGCACGTAGTGGCAACGCCGGAGCCCGTACCCGCTGGTGGCCACCTCGACGGTGCCGCCCGTGACCGGGAGCTCGGCCGGGAGCTTGGAGCTCGCCTGGTGCCGACCGTCCCGGTACAGTCGCGCCCGCACCTCGCCGTCGTCCGAGTCGCCCCAGAGCCGGATGTCGACGGACCACGTCTCGGGGCGCCCGTCCGGGCCGGCGACGCGCAGGTGGAACAGCGCGCGCGAGAGCGGCTGCCACCACCGGTAGCGCTGCAGGAGGTGGCCGTCGCCGGGCTTGACCCTCCGGGCGGCGCGCTGGCGCTTCCAGTTCGAGAACACCCACGAAACCGTAGCAACCCGCAGCGAGATGTGCCGTTTTGCCCCCGTGCGGCGTCGTCCCGGACGAGCTACCTCGCGACCCGGTACCGCATCAGCACGACACCCGCGTCGAACGGGCGCGTCTCGACGAGGTGCAGGTCGACGTGGCGCTCGTCCCGCGGGAAGTAGGGGATGCCCCCACCCACGAGCACCGGGTGGACCATGACGCGGTACTCGTCGACCAGGCCCAGCGCGGCGGCCGACGCGGCGAGGGTCGCACCGCCGAGCGCGATCTCCCCCTCCCCCGGCTCGGCGCGCCACAGCGCGATCTCGTCGGCCACGCTGCCGGCAGCCAACGTGGTGTTGCTCCCCTCCACCGCGGTCAGCGTCGTGGAGAAGACGACCTTCGGGAGCTCCTTCCAGAGCCTGGCCCACGTGCGCTCCGCCTCGCGGATCTTCGGGTCCTCCTCGGCGGTCTCCCAGTACAGCATCGACTCGTGCAGGCGGCGTCCGAGCAGGTGGACGCCCACGCCGCGGATCTCGTCCGTCCAGTGCTGGAACGCCCCCTCGCTCGGGCCGCCCCAGTCGAACCCTCCGTCGGCGTCGACGATGAAGCCGTCCGCCGAGGCGCTCATCGAGTAGGTCACGTCGCGCATCACTGCACTCCTTCGTCGCTGGATACGACCACTGACCGCCTGGCCGCTCGAGACTCGTCGGTCTCAGCGCGCCGCCGAGTGTCTTGCCGACCCGTCGACGGCGAGGTCCTGGGTGCCGAGCACCCCGAGCAGCCGGATCTTGTCCGCCGACTCGCTCCCCGGCGCCGCGGTGAGCACGAGCAGCACCTGCAGCTGGTCCTCGGTGAACAGTCCCTGGCAGTCCACCTCGATCTCCCCCACCTCGGGGTGCACGAGCACCTTGTGGTCGGTGAACCGGCGCGCGACCTCCTGGCGGTCCCACAGGTCGGCGAACTCGGGGCTCGTGCGCTGCAGCACGGTGACGAGCTCTCCGGCACGGGACGTCGGGCCGAGCGTCCCGAGCGCGGCCCGCAGGCTCGCGACCAGCGCCCGGCCCTGCCGCGCCCGGTCGCCCTCCGGGTAGACGGCGCGCGCCGTACCCGGGTGGGCGAACCAGCGGTAGATCTCGCTGCGTTCCCACCCGGTGTACGCGCCGGCGTCGCCGTAGAGGGCGCGGGCCAGGTCGTTCTGCGCGAGGGTTCGTCCGAGGGGGTCGAGGATGAGCGCGGGGGTGTCGTCCAGCCGGTCCAGCACGCGCTGCAGCGCTGGCGCGACATGGCCCGGGTCGACGGTGCGGTCCGGCACACCATGCCCGGCGACCCGGTACAGGTAGTCGCGCTCGTCGTCGGTCAGCCGCAGCGCGCGGGCGATCGATCCGAGGATCTGCGTGCTCGGCTGCGGGCCGCGCTGCTGCTCCAGGCGCGTGTAGTAGTCGGTGGACATGAGCGCGAGCTGGGCCACCTCCTCGCGCCGCAGGCCCGGTGCCCGACGGCGCAGCCCGGGTCCCAGCCCGACGTCCCCGGGCTGGAGGGCCTCGCGGTGGCGGCGGAGGAAGTCGGCGAGCGCGGCGCGATCCATGTCTCCCATCGTCGGCGCTCGCGGGCTCTTGTGCCAGGGATCGCCGATCCCCCGTTCGACGAACTCTGCCGCGCCGCGCGCACGGCGCCCAGGATCGAGTCATGGACATCACGAACAGCACCGTCTTCATCCCCGGCGCGACGAGCGGCATCGGCCTCGCGCTCGCCGTCGCGCTCCACGAGCAGGGCAGCACCGTCGTCGTCGGCGGGCGGCGTACCGAGCTGCTGGAGCAGATCGCTGCCGAGCACCCTGGTATCGACACGGTCCGCATCGACACGACCGACCCCGAGAGCATCGCCTCCGCCGCCAAGGATTTGCTGGTGAAGCACCCGGACCTCGACACGCTCGTGGCCATGGCCGGCATCATGCGCGTCGAGGACTGGCACCGTCCCGAGGGCTTCCTCGCCACCGCCGAGGAGACGTTCACGACGAACGTGCTCGGCCCGATCCGTCTCGTCGGCGCGTTCGTCGAGCACCTGCAGACCCGACCGCACGCGACCATCGTCACCGTGTCGTCCGGGCTGGCGTTCGCGCCGCTGGCGGCGACCCCCAGCTACGCCGCGTCCAAGGCCGCGATCCACATGCTCTCCGAGGCGCTGCGCCTCCAGCTCGCGGACACGAGCGTCCGGGTGACCGAGGTCGTGCCGCCGTCGGTCGCGACCGACCTCATGCCCGGCCAGCGCGAGAGCTCGTTCGCCATGCCGCTCGACGAGTTCGTCAACGAGGTCGTCGACCTGCTCCGGGCCCAGCCGGACGCGCACGAGATCCTCGTCGAGCGCGTGAAGTTCCTGCGCCACGGCGAGGCCCGCGGCGACTACGACGACGTCGTGCGCGTCCTCAACGCCTCCGACCCGCACGGCCGCTGACCGCCGATCCGAGCGCGGACGCGCCTGTCCCGCTCAGAACAGGGGCCACGGGACCGCGGGCATGTCTCCGGCGGGACCGGGGAAGCGTGCCGACCGCATCAGCTCGTCGCAGCGGGCCGCGAGCGCCACGACCTCGGGCTCGGTCAGCAGCCCACCGAGCAGGCGGCCGAGGTCACCGTCGAGATCGGTACCGAGATCGGCCCGGACGCGGGCGACGCCCGCCAGCTCGTCGTCGTCCAGGCTCGCCCCGAGCCAGCCCCAGAGCACCGTGCGGAGCTTCGGCTCGGCGTGGAAGGTCACGCCGTGGTCGATGCCGACCCGGCGCCCGTCCGGCAGCGGCAGGACATGCCCGCCCTTGCGGTCGGCGTTGTTGACCACGGCGTCGAACACCGCCATGCGGCGCAGCGCCGCGGAGTCCTCGTGCACGAGGGTCACGGGATCGTCGTCGGCGTCGATGCCCTCGAACACGGGCCGCACACCGTCTCGCGGCACGTCGGGCGTCGGCACGACGTCGACCGATGACTGGGAGCCGTCCACGTCCTGCCACAGCTGGACCATGCCGGGACCCATCGGCCCGTCGCGCAGCCAGGTGCGCGGCACGATCCCCCACCCGGTCGACTCCGAGACCGCGAAGGCGGCGACCTCGCGGTCGGCCAGCGTGCCGTCGGGGAAGTCCCACAGCGGCTTCTCGCCGGCGACCGGCTTGTACACGACCTCGACGTCGCCGATCCGGGCGAGGAACGTCGCGTTCGAGGCGACGCGGATGCGTCCGACGATCTGGAGGGGCGCCCCGTCGAGGTCGTCGTGCGGCGACGTCACGCCTCGTCTGGCAGCACGCACTCGTGCCCGTCGTCGTCCATCGGCCGACCGCAGCGTGAGCAGAGGGGGCGGCCGGAACCGACGACGACCCGGGTGCGCTGCGCGAAGGCCCGGGCGGTCCCGACGGGCATCCGGACGAGCAGCACCTCGGCGGGCTCGGCGTCGGCCTCGGGCTCCTCCTGGTCGGGCTCGCCGTCCACGAGCGGGTAGGCCTCGACGACCACCTGCGCGGTGCGCGGGTCCCAGCTGAGGCGCATCGACCCCGCGCGGAACTCTTCCTCCACCGGTTGGTCCAGGGGGTCGTCGTCGATGAGCTCGGCGGGCACGTCGGCCGGGATGCTGTACCGGTTGTCCGGGTCCTCCATCAGCTCGTCGAGCAGGCGCCCGATGGTCTCGGCGAGGACGGCGGACTGCTCCTTCTCGAGGGCGACGCTGGCGGTCCGGGCTCCTGAGCGTGCCTGCAGGTAGAAGGTGCGTGATCCGGGCATTCCGACCGTCCCGACCACGACGCGGTCGGGCCAGTCGAACTCGTGCACAAGAGTGGGCATGCGCCCACTCTACGAGCGCTCGCGACCGCCCGTCAGGAAGCCCGCGGTGTGCTCGGCTCGTCAGGCTGCCCCGGCCCTGCGCCGCCCCCGACGGGAGCGTCGCCGACCGGCGCGGCCGCGCGCAGCCACGACAGGTCGCCGGAGTCGGTGTTGGTCGCGACCACGTCCGGCCGGTGCGTGCCGTACCGCACGACGGAGACGGATGCCGGGCCGACGGTGATCCGCTGGAACAGGTCCAGGTGCATGCCCAGCGCGTCGGCGAGCACGGACTTGATCACGTCCCCGTGAGAGACCGCGGCCCAGATCGCGTCGGGGCCGTGCTCCTCCGCAACCTCCGCGTCGTGCCGCCGGATCGCGGCGACGCTCCGTGCCTGCATCCCTGCGAGCGACTCGCCGCCGGGGAACGCGGCCGCCGACGGCTGCCGCTGCACGACCGACCACAGCGGCTCCGTGGCCAGGTCACGCAGCGCACGGCCCTGCCACTGCCCGTAGTCGCACTCGGTGATGCCGCCATCGGTCGTCGAGACGGGCTCGCCCGCCTGGTGCTCGAGGAGGATCCGCGCGGTCTGCCGGCACCGTTCCAGGGGGCTGGTGACCACGCGGACCAGCGGCACGCCCGCCATGCGTTCGGCCGTCCGCAGCGCCTGACCACGACCGACGTCGTCCAGCCGGACGCCGCCCGCACGGCCGGCGAGGATCCCGGCGGCGTTCGCGGTGGTGCGGCCGTGGCGGACGAGGAGGACTGTGGGCATGCCCCGAGCCTAGAGCGCGACGTCGGCCCGGACCGCCGCCCGGACGAGCCCCCGGGCCACGGCGGTGCCGGCCACCCACGGGTCGCGCGAGAGCGGCTGCAGGGCGAGGAGGCCCTCGTGCAGCACGAGGAGCTGCAGTGCGAGGACGTCAGGGGCGGAGCAGCACGCCGCCGTGGCGAGCTGCGTCAGCTGGTCGAGGAGCCACGTCTTCTGGTTCACCGCGACGCGATGCGCGGGGTGCGCGGGGTCGGGGATCTCGGCGAGCGCGTTGATGAACGCGCACCCGCGGGCGTTCGTCCCGCTCCACGTCCGCAGCGCCTCGAACGGCGCGGTGACGGCGTCGACGGGGTCGTCGCACGCGTCGACGGTCGCACGGACGAGCGAGCGCCAGCGCTGGTCACGCTCCTCGAGGCAGCGCGCCACGAGCTGGTCCTTGGACCCGAACTGGTTGTAGAGGGTCCGCTTGGTCACGCCGGAGCGCTCGGCGACCAGGTCCACCCCGACCGCGGTGATCCCGCGCTCGTAGAACAGCTCCTCCGCGGCGGCCAGGATCTGGCGCCCGGCGGGTGTCAGGTGCTCCGGCTCCGGCATCGAGCACTCCTTCACAGATCGGTGTACAGTCGCATGTTCACCGATAAGTATACCCACGAGGAGGTGCGACGATGAGTGCGCCCGAGACGATGCGAGCGATGCGGATCACCCGGCACGGCGGACCCGAGGTCCTCGAGACGGTCGACGTCGCGACGCCCGTGCCACAGCACGGCGAGGTGCTCGTCGAGATCGCGGCGGTAGCCCTGAACAACACCGACCTCTGGACCCGGGCTGGTGCCTACGGCAGCCCGGAGGACCCGGAGGCGCTGTCCGGCTGGCGGGGGCCGATCGACTTCCCCCGCATCCAGGGGGCCGACGTCGCGGGGCGGGTCGCGGCCGTCGGCGCGGGAACGGACGACTCCCTCCTCGGCCGACGCGTGGTCGTCGACCCCGCGACGTACGACGGCGACGGTCCCGATGCCAACCCCGTCGGCCTGATGGGCAGCGAGCGCGACGGCGGCTACGCGCAGTACGTCGTCGCCCCCGCGGAGCGCGTGCACGACGTGAGCGGCTCCCCGCTCACCGACGACCAGCTCGCCGCCCTGCCGACCGCCTACGGCACCGCGCTGGGGATGATCGAACGAGGGCGCCTGGAGCCCGGAGAGACGGTCCTGGTCTCGGGCGCGTCCGGCGGGGTCGGTCTCGCCGCCGTGCAGCTCGCCCGCGCACGGGGCGCACGAGTCGTGGCGCTGAGCAGCGGGTCGAAGATCGGCGCGGTGCGCGAGGCGGGCGCGGACGTCGTCGTCGATCGCGGTCAGGACGTGGTCGACCAGGTCCGCGCGGCGGCCCCCGAGGGCATCGACGTCGCGCTCGACGTGGTCGCCGGAGGCCTCGTCGGCGACGGCCTTCCGCTGTTGCGGGAGGGCGGCCGATGGGTCGTCGCGGGCGCGCTCGGCGGGCACGACGTAGCCTTCGACGTGCGGCGCCTCTACCTGCACAACGCCCAGGTGATCGGATCCTCGATGCACACCCCACGGCACTTCGACCGACTCATGGACATGGCACGCGGCGCCCAGATCCGTCCCGTCATCGCAGCGACGTTCCCCCTGGACCAGGCTGCCCGGGCGCAGGAGTCGCTCGCGCGCCGGGAGCACGTCGGAAAGATCGTCCTGCACCCGACCCCCTCCGAGAGCGGTGACCGATGACCGACCCCACCCAGGCTCCACCCACGCTGGCGGAAGACCTCCTGCTCCTGCTGTTCCGGCCGGGCTCCGGCCGGTCGGGCGCCGGGAGCATCGCCGGCGAGGGCACCCTCTTCTACGTCCTGGCCGGAGCGGTGCTCGCCGACCTCGCGCTCGGAGAGCACGTGCGCACCGATACCGGGCGGTTGGGTGGGACGACCGTCGAGGCGGTCGAGAGCCGGCCCCCGTCGGACGAGTTCCTCCGCAGGACCTGGGACTACGTCCACGAGAAGCCTCGCGGCGTCCAGACGGTCCTCGCCGCGACGGGCCCCACGCTGCGGGCCCCGCTGCTGGACCGGGTCGTCGCGCGCGGCGACATCCGCCGGGAGAAGCGCACGACGCTCGGCCTGTTCGAGAGCACCATCCTCGTGGACGGCGGGTCCGGGCGCCGGGCCGCCCTGGTCGCGGACGTCCGGGAGGTGCTGGTCGACGGCGCCGAGCCGTCTCCCCGGACCGCCGCCCTCGCCGCGCTGCTCTCGGGGAGCGGGACGCTCCCCCAGTTCGACAAGGAGATCCCCTGGTCGTCAGCCGTGATCACCCGAGCCAAGGAGCTCGAGCAGGGCAGCTGGGGAGCCGGTGCGGCCGGCGAGGCCGTGACGCGGACCATCACCGCGAGCGTGGTCAGCAGCACCGTCATCGCCGTGACGACCCTCCCCCGGAGCTGAGTGAAGCCCGTCCTGCCCCTCGCACGCGCCGGCCGCGCGGCGCTGCCCGTGACCCTGCTCGCGGCGGTGCTCGCCGCCTGCGGCCCGCCCGCTGCGGAGCCTGCCGCGTCCGGGCCGACGACACGTCCGACGTCGTCCGCCGACCGCTCCGAGGCGGCTCCGGACGTCGCCTCCGAGCCGACGCCGGAGGTCTCCCCCGACGTCTCTGCGGAGCTCGGCGCCCTGGAGCAGGAGTTCGACGCCCGGGTAGGTGCGAGCGCGCTGGACACCGGGACGGGGAGGCTCGTGGAGCACCGGGCGGACGAGCGCTTCGGTTTCGCGTCGACGATCAAGGTCTTCGCCGCGGCAGTGCTCCTGCGCCAGGTGCCGTCCGACGAGCGTGGCACCCGGGTGACCTGGACCCAGCACGAGGTCGACGAGGCCGGCTACTCGCCCGTGACGAGCGACCACGTTCAGGACGGGCTCACGCTGGCGGAGCTCGCCGAGGCCGCCGTGCGGGAGAGCGACAACGCCGCGACGAACCTCGTTCTCGGCCGGATCGGCGGGCCGGCCGGCCTGGACGCCGGGCTCGCGCGGCTGGGCGACTCGACGACCGAGGTCGTCCACGACGAACCGGCCCTCAACTCCGTCGACCCTGCGTCGTCCGCGGACGACACGACCACCCCGGCCGCCTTCACCGCGAGCCTCGCGGCGGTGCTGGGGCCAGGGACGCTCGCGCCCGACGACCGCGCCCTCCTGCTCGACTGGATGAGCGGGAACGCCACCGGCGACGCGCTCGTGCGCGCCGGCGCACCGCAAGGCTGGGTGGTCGCGGACAAGTCGGGCGGCGCGGGCGGGATGAGGAACGACATCGCCGTGGTCGTCCCGCCCGGCCGGGACCCGATCATCATCACGGTGCTGACCGCGAAGAACGACCCGGCGGCCGGGTACGACGACGAGCTGGTGGCGCGCACCGCCCAGGTCGTGCTCGCGGCGTTCGCCTGACCGGTGGGAGTCAATCCAGGACGGCGATGGCCTCGACCTCGACGAGGAGGTCGGGCGTCCACAGCGCCTGGACACCGATGACGGTGATGGGTGGCAGCGGGGAGCTGAAGCCGTCGGACTCCTGGGCGCGCGCGGTACCCGCCAGGAGCTCGGCGCCCGTCTCCGGCGTCCAGCCGACGACGTAGAAGGTCAGTCGGGCGATGTCGCTGGCGTCGCCGCCGGCGCCCCTGACCCCGGTGGCGACGTTGTGCAGCGCGGAGTGGACCTGACCCGTGAGGTCGCTCGAGGTCGGCACGCCCGCGGGGGTCACGGCTGCCTGCCCGGCGAGCAGCAGGAGGCGGGATCCCGTCGCCAGGGCGACGGGCGCGTAGTCGGTCTGCTGGAGCAGGCCGTCGGGGTGGCTGAGGTGCACGGTCATCTGTCTCTCCTTCTGTTCGCTGGATCCTCGGGCTACCAGCCGAGTGCGTTGATCAGGCCCAGTGCTCCGGCGGCGATGAGGCTGGTCCACAGGACGATCGCGACGACCTGCCACAGGATGACCCAGCCCTTCCGGACGCCGGACGCGACGAAGAATGCGGCGGTCAGCTGGGTGGGCAGGACCAGCGGCGCGAGGATGCTCGCACCCGGCACGCCGAACCTCACGAGCATCGCGCCCAGCCGCCTCCTGCCCTTGGACCGACGGTTCTCCTTCTCCGCGGGAGCGTCCGCCTGCTCGACCTGGGTGTCCACGGCAGTGGTGCCGGGGGCGCCGACGGTGGCCGTGCGTCGGGCGACGACCCGCTCGCGGACCCGCGAGCTCAGGGCCACCACGATGATGACGCTGAGGATGTTCCCGGCGGCACCGGCGACGGCAGCGACGATCGGGTTCACTCCCGCGATGATGCCCAGGGCTGCCGACCCTTCTCCCTCGACGTAGGGGATCATTCCCAGCACGGCGACGACGAGCGGTTGCACGAGGTCGGGCAGCTGGTCGACGAAGCTCTGAAGTCCTTCGTAGGGGTTGTCCATGGGTTCGTTCCTCTCCGTTCGTGGCGGTGGCGCACTCGCGCGCCGTTCGGTACTCGTGCATCACAGACCCTGTTGTCAGGACCGGGTCAAGCGCCTCGGCCGATGTGCCCCAGGTGCGTGTGGGTGAACCCGTCCGTCAGCTTGAGCCCGTAGCCCAGCGCGCGGTCGACGCCGACGTGGAAGGCCCACGCGCAGGCCGTGATACCCAGCCAGGTCTCCGCCGGCCACGACAGGTGCGCGGCGAGCACGGCGGCGGACGCGAGGACAGCCGGCCAGGCGTAGGTGTGGACGAGGTTGTACGACGCCGCGCCGACGGAGGGCGATCGGGCGTACCCCACCATCGAGACGTCGAACAGGACGAAGGCGGCGAGCACGACCCACCACCAGTCGGGGTAGAGAACGATGGCTGAGACCAGGGCGAGGACCGCGACCGTTCCGCTCTCGATCCGCTGGACCGCTGTGACGTCGGGCATCATGCGTCGATCACACTCCGTGTTCCCACCACAGGGTCAAGGCGACGCTGCTCGCCCGTCCGTGCTCGACAGGTCGGCCTTGACCGCGTGCTGGCCACAGGGTTTGTGATCTCGGCACAGAGCACGCACGGGCGCGGCGGTGCCCGCACCGCGCGGCGCTGAGTCGAGAGGAGTGCCCGATGGGTACGACAGGACCGAGACCGCGCCACCGGAGGGGTCGGCGGCCGTGGGTCGTCGGGGCGCTGGTCGCGCTGGCCGTCGCGGCGAGCATCGCGGCAACGCTCGTGTTCCAGCTCGGGTGGCCGTGGGACCACGGCGACGGCGACCGCAACCACCTGTACCGCGCCGCGGACGGCACCTGGCAGCACTACCAGGTGCACGTGCCGCCACAGCACGGCGACGGAGTCGCGCTCCCCGTCATGATGGCGCTCCACGGGTGCGGGATGACCGGCTTCGGGTGGAACTCGATGAAGGCCACGACGCAGTTCAACGAGCTCGCCGACGAGGAGGGCTTCCTCGTGGTCTATCCCTCCCAGCGACCGTTCGAGAACCTCATCAACTGCTGGGACGCCGCCGACCCGAGGAACCAGCAGCGCGGGGAGGGAGAGCCTGCACTGCTCGCGGGTATCGCCGGCGAGGTCGTCGACACCTACGGCGCCGATCCGTCCCGTGTCCACGTCTCGGGCGCCTCGTCGGGTGCGGGCGCCGCCGTCGTGCTCGCGGCCACCTACCCCGACGTGTTCGCCACCGCGACCTCGGTCGCCGGGGCCGAGTACGGGGCGAACCAGGTCGACCCGTCAGCGCCCGACGAGGTGCCGGCGCGTGCGACCGCGCGGCAGGCGTGGGCGCAGATGGGCGACCGCGCCCGCGAGGTGCCGATGCTCGTGGTCCAGGGCGGACAGGACGAGGTGGTGCGCACGTTCGTCGGTGAGCGCCTCGTCGAGCACTGGCGTGCCGTGAACGACCTCGTCGACGACGGTGCGCTCAACGACAGTCTCGGGCTCTCGGTCACGACCGAGCACAGACCGGCGACCGGGGAGGCCCAGGCCCACGAGCGCACCGTCTACACGACCCCCGACGGGAGCATCCTCCTCGAGTACGTCTTCGTGCCCGACCTGGATCACGCGTGGCCAGGTCCCGACGGCGAGGGCACGTACACCGACGCACGGGGGCCCGACGCCGCGCGGCTGAGCTGGCGGTTCGCCCAGCACCACGACCTCGGGCGCGGATAGCGTGCCCCGGACGACCTGCACTCACCGACGGTCCGGGCGAGAACGACGTCAGGCCGTCCCGTCCGGGTCGTCGCGCTGGAGCAGGTCCTGCGCGATCAGGCTCGCGCGGACGATCACGTCGCGCTGCGCGGGGTTGTACAAGGCGACGATCGACTCCGTGATCGTGTCCGCGGTGACCTGAGGGCCCTTCACGAGGTGCTCGGCCGGGTCGCTCAGCCAGGGGTAGCCCTCGAGGACCCGGGCGATCGTCGGCGCGTAGATCTCGGCGAGCTGCTGGCGGGTCGTCTCGTCGGCGTCGGCGGGCAGGGCGTCGAACTCGACGTCGGCCTGGTCCCGCTCCTCCCCCACCATGCTGCGCACGTCGGCCATCGCCCCGTCGTCGTAGAGCTGGGAGTAGATGAGCACGAGCGAGCGGTCGGGCGTCGACAGGTGCGACGCGACGTCCTCGAACCCGCTCGGCATGTCCGTTGCCGAGGAGCCCTGCAGGATCGCGGCGATCTCGGCGCGCGCCCGTTGGAGTCGCTCGATGCTCGACGCGAGGTCGGCGTCGACGGCCAGCAGCGCCGCCGACGGCGTGTCCGAGCTGAGGCCGATCTGCTCGATCTGGTCCAGCGGCACGCCGAGGTCTCGTAGCCGACGGATCTGCAGGAGCCGCACCAGGTGCGGGACCCGGTACTGCTTGTAGCCGTTCGACATCCGCTCCGGCTCGGCGAGCAGGCCCTCCCGGTGGTAGTGACGCACGGTGTTCACCGTCGTCCCTGCGAGGTCGGCAAGCTCTCGTGTGCTCCATCCCATGTGTCCACATCCTCCTCGAACCCGGCGGTCTCGGCCCATTCAAGAGGCTGTGCTCGGCACAGGGTCAAGTGGTCGGCAACCGCGCTTCCCTGAGCTGGCGGCGCGAGGTGATGCCGAGCTTGCGGTAGATGCTGCGCAGGTGCGCGTCGATCGTGCGGGGGCTCAGGAACAGCTGGCCGGCCACCTCCCGCGACGTGGCCCCCGTGGCGACGAGTCGTGCGATGTGCAGCTCGTGGTCGGTGAGCGTCGCGTCGGGCCGGTCGCCACGCGGACGAGGGTGCTCGCCGGTGGCGCGCAGCTCACGGGCGGCGCGCTCGGCGAAGCCGGTCGCGCCCATCTCGGAGAGCGTGTCGTGGGCGGTCCGCAGCTGCTCGCGGGCGTCCAGACGACGGCCCTCACGTCGCAGCCATTCGCCGTACACGAGGTGGGCGCGGGCGAGGTGGCCGGTCATGCGTGATGCGGAGAGCCGCTCGATCGCTTCCCGGTAGTGGTCCTCCGCGTCGGCGTCGGGCCCGACGAGAGCGTGCGCGAGCGCGGCCTGGCCGAGCGCCCACGGCGTACCGCTGGCGTGAGCCCGCGTCGAGAGCTGGTCGCACGCCACGGCGGCGCGTTCGGGCTGCCCGGAGCGCGCGGCCGCCTCGACCAGCTCGGGGAGGGCGAGGCTGCCGACCGCGAGCTCGTCCGACCCGCACGCCCTGCTCGCGGCGTCGAGCGCGGCCGCGTAGCTGCCCGCACCGTTGTGGAGCACGGCCGTCGCGTAGCGCGCGAGCGTGATCTGCGCCCCGTTGCCGGTGCCGGCCGTGCGGGCGCTGGCGTCGACGAGCTCGGAGGTCTCGTCCGCGCGTCCCTGCCACGCGGCCAGGAAGAGCTGGGCGTACGGGAGCGGGACCGCGCCGGTCGCGCGTGCGATCTCGGTGGCCTCGGCGCTGAGCTGCGTCGCCTGCGCGAAGTCGCCCGTCAGCACCTGTGCGGAGGCCATCGCGACGAGGGCGGCGTGCAGGGTCGCCAGCGCTCCGGCTCGTCGGGCGATCCGGACGTTCCGGGCGGCCAGGTCGAGCATCAGGTCGTCGTCGAAGAGGGCGACGGCCGTGCGGCTCGCCAACCACAACCACCGGTCGCTGTCCGCCGCACCCGGGACCTGCGCGTTCAGCCCTTCCGCGCAGAAGGCTGTGAGCGCCACGCGGAGATCGCCTACCCCTGCCGCGAACCCGTCCGTGTACGTCGTGACCAGCCCGTCGAGCAGCAGGTCCAACGGCCGCGGCGGCTCGGTCGGGGCCGGAGCCGCTCGCGCGGCGTCGGCCACGGCCCGCACGTCGCTCCCGGGCTGGTCTCCCCCGGTGATGATCGACGCGTTCAGCGCGAGCAGGTAGGTCTCGCGGGACATGGCGCGGTCCAGCGGTCGCAGCGCCTGCGCGGCGTCGAGGAACTTCGCGGGCACGTCACCGTCCTGCGTCAGGTAGAAGTGGATCATCGCCCGGTAGAGCTTGACGCGGGCGGCCTGCCGGTCGTCCAACGGCCCGCTCGCGGCGATCGCGAGCAGCTTGAGGGCGTCCTCGGGTGCACCGGCCTCGTGCTTGGCGGCCGCGGCGGCCATCGCCCGGCTGGTGCGCTGCCCGACGTCGGGGGTCAGCTCTGCCGCCCGGTGCAGGAACGCGGCCGCTGCTGCCATACCGCCGCGTGCGAGGGACCGCTCGGCGGCCTGCTCCAGCTCCGCGGCGACGTCCTCGTCCGTGCCGAGGACGGCCTGCCCGCGGTGCCACGCACGCCTGTCCGGATCGGCCCGTACGTCGATGGCGGCGGCCAACGAGTCGTGCGCCCGACGCCGCGCGGCGGGGTCGGCGACGCCGTAGAGCGCCGAGCGCACGAGGGGATGGCGGAAACGCACCGTCGCGTCGATGGTGATCAGTCCGGCGGCCTCGGCCGCGGCGGCGGCCTCGCTGTCGATCCCGAGGCGCGACGCCGCCCGCCACAAGAGCGTGGCGTCCCCGGTCGGCTCGGCCGCGGCGACCAGCAGCAGCCGCTGGGTGTCCTCGGGCAGCTCGGCGGAGCGGCGCCGGAAGGACTCCTCCACGCGGCGCGGGATGCTGGGCGCCTCCGGCAGCTCGAAGCCGCTCGCCAGCTGTGCCGGTCGCGCGGTGCGGGGCAGCTCGAGCAGCGCCAAGGGGTTGCCCCGAGCCTCGGCGATGACGCGGTCCGTGACGACGTCGTCGGGCGGGGTCCGCACGGCGGCGGCGAAGACCGCACGCGCGTCGGCGTCGCCGAGCCCGGTCAGCGTCACGGAGGGTATGCCGGAGAAGGCGGAAGCCTCGCCGTCGTCCCCGCCACGCGCCGCGATCACGAACGCCACGCGCTCGGCCTCCAGCCGCCGGGCGACGAACGCGATGACCTCCGCCGACGCGGGATCCAACCACTGGGCGTCGTCGACGATGCAGAGAAGAGGTCGCTCCTCCGCGCTCTCGGCCAGGAGGTTCAGGGTCGCGAGGCCGACGAGGAAGCGCTCGGGCACGGCGCCGGACCGACGCCCGAGCGCGACTCCCAGGGCAGCGCGCTGCGGTTCGACCAGAGCATCGGCGAAGCCGAGCAGGGGCGCGCACAGCTGGTGCAGACCGGCGAAGGCGAAGTGCCGCTCCGACTCCATCCCGACGGCGCCCTCGACCCGGACCTGCGAACGCTCGGCCACGATGCGCGCGTGCTCCAGGAGCGAGGTCTTGCCGATACCGGCCTCCCCGCACAGGACGAGGGCGCCGCTGCGACCCGCACGTGCCTCGGTCAGCAGGCGCTCGATCGCCTGGCGCTCCGAGTCTCGTCCGCGCAGGTCCACCCGTTCTCCTCCACCGGTTCGTGGTGCCGGGAGCCGACCCCGCAAGTATGGCGGTTAGGTACTTCTCACCGACGCGAACGGGGTGGCCCCGATGGAAACGTCACGGGTATCACGGGTGACGCTGTGCGAGAAGGACTCGACTCCTCGCGACGACTCGCCCGATCCGTCGACCGAGGAGGACGCCGTGGCGTGGAGCACGAGGGAGGTTGCGGACCTTGCCGGCACGACGGTCAACACGGTCCGGCACTACCACTCGCTCGGGCTGGTGGACGAGCCCGAGCGGTGGTCCAACGGGTACAAGCAGTACCGCGTGAGCCACCTCGTGGCGCTGATCCGGGTCCGGCGGCTCGTCGAGCTGGGCGTGCCGCTCGCGCAGGTCGCGGACATCAACGCCTCCTCGCCCGGGGCCTTGCGCGACCTCGACGCCGAGCTGCAGGCGGGCATCGACCGCCTGAACCGGGTGCGGGCCGACGTCGCGGCCATCCTGGCCGCGCACGCGCCCCTGGACACACCCCGCGGCTTCGAGTCCGTCGCCTCGCGGCTCTCGGAGGCGGACCGCTCGTTGATCCACGTCCTGACCCGGCTGTGCGACCAGGACCAGCGTGCCGAGCTCTCCCTCATGATCGCCCAGGAGCCCGAGTCGATCCGGAGGGCGTTCGACGCGTTGACGGACGACGCCGACGACGTGGCGAGGCAACGCGTGGCACACGAGATCGCGAACAGCGGCGCGAACTGGCGTGGCGTCGGGGGACGCGGTGCCGTCGGTCGGGCGCTCGCGGACGCCCTGTGGGAGCTGTACAACCCGGCTCAGCACGATGTCGTCCGGCGGGCGGCCGCGCTGCCGCCTACGGCGTGAGTCCGCTCGGGGATGCCCGCCGCTCATCGGAAGAAGGAGCGACACCATGGTCGAGTCGACCGACTGCGTACCGCAGCCCTTGGTCACTTGCACGAAAGCGCCCACGGTCGAGTGCCGGTGGCCGAAGCGCGGTGACGACGGTGCATGAGGTCACCGACGAGTTCCTGCTCGCCCTCGCGGGCATCGCAGCGACCCTCGTCGGCACATTCATCGTGGCGGTGTTCTTCTACCTCGACTCCGCGTTGCACCGGGCCCGCGGCGCGGCAGGCAGCACGCCGGACCAATACATGCGGGCCGGCGCCCGATGGGTGCTCGTCGCCTACAGCCTGCCCCTGATCGTCGCTCTCGCCCTGGTCGGTGCCGAGCCGGTCTGGGCGGTTGTCGCCTTCCTGGCGTTCGCAGCGGCACTCGTGGCCGCCACCATCGACACGTCCCGTCGAATCGCGAAGAAGGGCGCGACGAGGAGGTCCGTCGCGCTGGCCGCGAACGAGATCCTCACCTCCCTCGCAGTGGTTGCCCTCGTCGTCCTGCCGTGGACGCTCGGCGGGTGGATGCCGTCGCCGAGCGACTTCGTCCCTTCTCTCCTCCTCGCCCTCGCCATCGGTTTCACCAGCACCGCGGCGGTCATCATGTCGGTCTTCGATGCTGAGCAGACGACGGCTCCCGCTCCGGAACCGACGACGCCGTCGCGCCGCTCCGCGGCTCGTCGTCGGGGACGGTCGTGCCGCCTCGTACGGCCGTGAACCGACAGGTTGGGCCAGCCGCATCGAGGCGAAGATCGCGACCTCTTGCACGGTCGAAACCACGGGGGTCGTGGTCGGCCGGAAGCTCGGCCACATGGCCGAAGCGCCGCGACCCCGGGCGCGTCGACGATCGCCCCATGGACACCACAGACGTCGACCGCACCGCACCGACAGAGGAACCGGTGCGCTGGGGTCTCACGATGCTCCCCAACGCGCAACCCAGCATCCGGGTGGTCGGCGAGGCCGCGGACGGTGTCGCTGCGGTGAAGCTCGCCCGCGAGGTGCGGCCCGACGTCGCGCTGCTCGACATCCGCATGCCGCGCCTCGACGGCATCGAGGCGACCACGCTGCTCGCGGGTCCGGACGCGGCAGATCCCCTCGCCGTCGTCGTCATCACGACGTTCGACCTCGACGAGTTCGTCTACGGCGCGCTGCGCGCCGGCGCGAAGGGCTTCCTGCTGAAGGGGACGAGCCCTCTCCTCGTCACCGAGGCGCTGCACGCCGCGGCGAGCGGTGAGGCGCTCATCTCGCCGCGCATCCCGACGCGGCTGCTGGCCGAGTCCTCGCGCCCGCAGTGCCTCCCGCGCCAGCCCTCCGCGCCGCTCAGCGAGCGCGAGGAGCAGGTGCTCGCGCTGCTCGCCTCCGGCCTGACGAACGACGAGATCGGCGCCCACCTGTATCTCTCGCGTGGCACGATCAAGACGCACATCGGCGGCATCCTCACCAATCTCGGCGTGCGCAACCGCGTCGAGGCGGCGATGTGGGCACTCGAGTCGGGCCGCCACCCGCGTGGGTAGGCTCCCGGATCCACGTGCGTTGTGCTGACGGACTCGAAGCGACGTAGGTTCGAGACCGCACAACGGTGCGGGAGTCTCCCGCCCGCGATCCGAGGAGGACAGTTGACTCACCGCGTTCAGGGTGTCGTCGCGCGCAGCAAGAACGCGCCGGTCACCGCCGAGACGATCATCGTCCCGGACCCCGGTCCGGGTGAGGCACTGGTCAAGGTCCTCACCTCCGGGGTCTGCCAGACCGACAAGCACTACGTCGCGGGCGGTGTGAGCGACGACTTCCCGTTCCTGCTCGGCCACGAGGCGACCGGGATCGTCGAGGCGGTCGGTGACGGCGTGACCGAGGTGGCTGTCGGCCAGAAGGTCATCCTCAACTGGCGTGCCGTGTGCGGGCAGTGCCGCGCGTGCCGCAAGGGCCAGCCGCAGTACTGCTTCGACACGCACAACGCGACGCAGAAGATGACGCTCGAGGACGGCACGGAGCTCTCCCCGGCGCTCGGCATCGGTGCCTTCGCGGAGAAGACGCTCGTCGCGGCGGGTCAGTGCACTCCGATCGACGGTGACATCGCGGACGAGCAGAACGCCGCCGTCGGGTTGCTGGGCTGCGGGCTGATGGCCGGCATCGGCGCCGTCCTGAACACCGGCGAGGTCAAGCGCGGCGAGACCGTCGCGGTCTTCGGCTGCGGTGGCGTCGGCACGGCCGCGGTCGCGGGCGCGAGACTCGGTGGTGCGACGACGATCGTCGCGGTCGATGTCACGGACGACAAGCTCGAGACGGCCCGAAGGCTGGGCGCGACCCACACCGTGAACTCCGCGAACGAAGACGCAGTTGCGCGGATCCGCGAGATCACCGGCGGCTTCGGCGCCGACCTCGTGGTCGACGCCGTGGGCATCCCGGCGACCTACCGCCAGGCCTTCGAGGCGCGCGACCTCGCCGGCCGTGTCGTCCTCGTCGGCGTGCCCGACCCGGGCACCACGATCACGCTCCCTCTCGACGAGATCTTCGGCCGGGGCGGCTCGCTCAAGTCCGCGTGGTACGGCGACGCGCTCCCGTCGCGCGACTTCCCGATGCTCGTCGACCAGTACCGCCTGGGCCGGCTCGACCTCGACGCGTTCGTCACCGAACGCATCGGGCTGGGAGACGTCGAGGCAGCCTTCGACAAGATGGCGAACGGCACCGTGCTGCGATCGGTGGTCGAGCTGTGAGCGCGCGGATCGACCACGTCGAGACCTCCGGTGTCTTCACGCTCGACGGCGGATCGTGGGCGGTGGACAACAACGTCTGGATCGTGGGCGACGACGAGGAGTGCCTCGTCATCGACCCGGCCCATGACGTCGACGCCATCGCCGAGGTGGTGGGTGAACGCCGGGTCGTCGCCATCGTGCTCACGCACGGCCACGACGACCACGTCTCCGAGGCTCCGAGGGCCGCGGAGGTTCTCGGAGCCCCGACGTACCTGAACCCGGCAGACCTCGCGCTGTGGCACCGCGCGCACCCCGACCATGCCCCGACGCACGAGCTGTGGGACGGCGACACCATCGAGGTCGCGGGGCTCATCGTCGAGGCGATCCACACGCCCGGCCACACGCCGGGCTCGACATGCCTCTTCATCCGGGAAGGGATCGAGACCCCGGCGCTCTTCAGCGGCGACACGCTCTTCCAGGGCGGCCCCGGCGCCACGGGTCGCTCGTTCTCGAACGAGCGCGTCATCAAGGACTCGATCCGGCGGCGGATCCACACACTGCCTGCGGAGACGGTCGTCCACGCCGGGCACGGACCGACGACCACTGTGGCCGCCGAGGCTGCCGCGCTCTGAGTGACGGCACGCCCGAACGTGCGCAGCGAACCAGGCAGCAGATCGACGGTCAGCCCTTCTCGCCCCTGAGTGCCGCGTCGAGTTCGCTTCCTGCGATTTCAACGAACCGATACATGGCCGACCATGTGGTGTCGTGCGCGGTCCGGGCATCCTCACTGGTGGCCACCCGTACGTCCATCGCGTCGAAGGCAGCCTTCGCACCTTCCCGAACGCTCTCGGACCCGGCGAGCAACTGCGCCCGGAACATTGACGCTCGCGCCGCGTCCCTTTGCCTGCGCGCCTCAGACAACGCGTGAGCTCCCGCATCAGGATCTTCGGGGGACGTGTCCCAGCGGTCGATCTGCGCACGTCGGTAGATGCCCAACACACCTGCGAATTCTGCGTAGGCGGCGAAGCGCTCTTGGCGTAGCGCCTCCGCGCGGGCGCTCTTTGCGGCGTCGGCTGCACTCTTCCGTTGAAACGCGAAACCAAGAAACGCACCGGCGATAGTTCCAACGACTGCGATGATGCTAGGCCACATGGTCCAATTCCATCAGACCTTGTCTAGTCGGACCAGGCGCCGCGCCGCATCCTCCAGAACTTTATCCCGATCAAGGTGACAGAGGTTCGGCCACTGAATCGCCCTGGGCTCGTTGGAGGCTCGTGACCTTGGAGACGAGGATGGAGCCATGCCCAGTGAGTGGGCACCCGGGAAGCCGCACAAGCGGCCGTACTCGGATGAGAAGAAGGTCGCCGCGGTGCGGATGGTGCGCACCCTGCGAGCCGAGTTGGAGACCGAGCACGGCACGGTGCACCGGTTCGCCACGCTGCTGGGTTACGGGATCGAGTCGGTGCGCAGCGGGTCAAGCAGGCCGAGACGACGGCGGCCATGCACCGCCGAGTTCGAGAACAGCATCCACGCTAGCCAGCAGGGCGCGAAGGCCCACGCCGAATCAAATGACCAGCGCTCTATCAGATCCAGGGCGATTCAATTCAACGAGTTCGAACGTCACGGCGTCGGCGCCCGATCCACCTCCGAGAACTCATCGACACGACCACATCTCAGGGCAGGTTCGTCCCCCCACCTGTTCACCGATCTGGCTGAACTGGAACGCGAAGTCATCTATGAGCGCGTAGTCGCCGAGCTCGAGGTTGATCAAGCGCGCGGCGTGGAACTAGGGCAGCCAATTGTGCGGACCCCCGAGCATGAGTTTGCCGCGAAGACTCTCTACTGGAACGGACAGCGAGCAACCGCCATAAGCAATTCTCTTGGCATAGGCAATAGCACCGCCGACGGTTGACTTAAGGAGCAGGGCGCGGGCACCCTCCGCGTGACTATGCGCGAGCCGTCACCAGGTCTGACCGAAAACCGTTCACCCCCCTAGCGCAGGTCCTCCAGATTGCTAGCGCGCAGCGGGTAGAAACCGGCTCGCTCTGCTGTACCGGTTGTCCCTCCAAAGAAGTACTCGCGGGTATCGCCCGGGAGAGGGAACAAAGGTGACTTGTTCTCAAGGATCAGCGATTGACCGCTAAAATGGTTCTGGAGATAGGAGTAGAACTCATCTACGACGTTCGTGCCGATTGTCTCCTCTTCCCCACCTAGTTCTGGCTCACCAGGCTGCCGGTACGTGACAATCGGCGAGTCAAGAATTATGAACCCTGGGTGGGCGTAGTCCCGCTGGAGACAGTAGTCCGCGAGTGCCACGTTGAAGAGCGCATGGAGGATCGAGCGGACGCCCTTGCCGCGCACACGGCGAACCCGCTGATCTACGACCAGGTCTCGCTCGCTGGTCGAGTAGTGGACTGCACTGTCACCGGAGAATGACCACCGTTGCAGAATCTGTTGGGCGACCGTGTCGAAGCGGTGCAGGTCCCCAGGCGCGATGGGCACTTCAGTCGTGGTCTTCGGCGTTTCGACTCGCGCAGTTGTCTCGCGCAATTCGCGGAGCACTAGCAGGCGGGCATGAGCGTCGATCTCGCGCTCCACTCGGGACCGCTCGTCCAGCAAAAGTGCGAGGTCCGCCCCTGGCGTCTTGAGTGCTGTGTCCAGGCGGAGGATCCCCGAAGAAAGTTCCGCGTTGTGGGCGGCGAACTTCCGCGCCTGAGCCTCGTTATCCCGTTGCTCAGCATGGATGGCGCTGATCGTCTGATCGAGGTCAACTTCGAGCGCATGAATCTTCAACTGCTCAGAGACGATGGCGGCAGCTAACATCTCCGAATCAGCACCGTCGGGGGCCGCATCAGGCCAATGCTGGTGAGCCGGCTCCGCACCACAGAACGGACAAGATCCACCTTCACCGACGACGAGAACGTCGGTGGCCTGCGCGAGCATCTCCAGACGCGATAGGTCGGAGTCGTACTGGGCGCGTAGGAGTTCGAAGCGTGACGCGAGGCTATCCAGTTCGTCCTGACGCTCGCGCAGGTGGGCGAGTGCGCCGGCGTTGGCCGAACGGCGAACCACGAGATCGTCACGTTCGGAGTTCAGATTGGTGAGGCCACTGCTCGTGGCAGCGAGCGCGCTGTTCAACCGCGCGAGCTGATCGCGTAGTTCTTCGAGAGTGGGAGGCTCAGCGACCTCCTGCTCCAGGCCCGCCAGAACCTCATCAAGCAGCTCAAGCTTGTTGGCTGAGATCTGCTTGAGTTCGGTGGCCTTCGGCATCGGAGTGAGCCCAGAGTCATCGCGGCCTTCGATGAACAGGCGGAAAATTGCTGCCTCGACGGACCGGTCCTTGTACTGCCCGAACTCGATGGGTGACCGCTTGGAGAGAATTGACTCTTCGTCAACGGCAATGAGGCGGAAGACATCGCGCCATTGCAGTACGCGCGTCTCGTTGTACTGGTTCGTCCGCACAAGCAGCTCGTCGAGTTCGGTAAGCGATAGCAGGTAGCGCGAGACACTTTTCGGGTCCTTTGACACATGCTTCGGTTGCAAATACTCGGACGCGGGGGCATCAGGGAGTGCTCGAACGTCCCCGTTGTACCGTCCGATTGGCCCACCCGTCAGGTCTCGACTCAAGGTGACGATGTCACCGCTCTCTGTTCGCAGGCCGAGGTGGGCATACTGGTAGCCCTTGCCCTCGTCCGGCATTTCGATCGCCTTCGCGAGTCCGAACACGTAGTTGATCAGATCGAAGACGTGTGATTTCCCCGTGTCGGACGCACCGTGAATGACGGTTAGCCGCTCGCCAAATTCGACGGAGGCGGGTTTCACGCCCGAGCCGACAACTGTGAGGTGAACGAGGTGAATTCGGCTAGCCATTGTCATCCGCCGTTCTCACTTGCCCGAATTCCTCGGACCACCGCGCAAACGCGTCTCCAAGCTGGTTGCGGATGCCGTCATCGTCAAACCCACCGAACACGATCGCTGCCCAATTGCACCGCTCCAGTAGTCGTTCAAGGTAGGGGGCATCCATCGAGGACAGGAACGGGCGCGCGTCGTCACCCGCGCCGTAGTAGATTCCCGCACTCGTCAACTCGCGGACGATCAGTCCGCGCGCACCCATCAAGACAATGCCCCGACGGATCAGTTCGCGTTTTACGCCAAGCTCACCGACGCGTCCTGGGACCTCCGGGTGAAGGCTCCTCGCACCATCGAAGTCCCCACTGTGGAGAACGACGTGGTCCAGAAGTGCGATCCTGGCGAGGTCAGCGCGACCCGGATACAAGGCCGTGAGCATCGCGACGACGCGTATGCCGACCTCAAGTGGGCTATTCAGCAGTTGCGTCACTTGGCGTCCACCCAGGTGAGTCGATCGTCGTTGGCGAGCTGATGGCAGATGCCGCGTCGGTCCGAAGGCTCGGTTACCTGGATCAGGGCATTCGCACTGAGTTGCGCCCTAACGGCTTGGTCCAACGTCTGGCGAAGTCGCTCCAGCCCGTCGGTATGATCGGCTTCAGCGGTCTCGACGACTGCGTCGTACAGCTCGTTCTGCAGCCCCTCGAACGTACGCGGCAGAACGCTGTCCCGTGCAAAGTTTCGGAGCGCTTCGGCGCGGAAGAAGCTCTCTCGCTGGCGTTGGAAGTGCCTACCTGCCTGCGTGTGCGCTTCAACCGTTTCGATGCTGTCAACCGTGTAGCGTTCCTTGTAAGCGCTGATCAACTTGCGCACATAGATCATTTCGTGAGGGAGCACCTCGGAAGGTGGATCCTGGATTGCAGGTCGTTCCGGGAGGCCCCCTCCGAAACGAGCCACATGGTACGAGGTCATCCGATGCTGATCGATGAGTGTCCTAACCTCGATCGATCCGAACATCGCGAAATCAGTGGCGCTGGCGAGAGCATGTACGGCGGCCCGGGTTTCATCGTCGAGTTCCTTAAAAGGCTTGGCCTCCCCCGACTCGACCTGCCCAAGAAATTTAGCGCGCAGTTCAGACGGCGTAGAGATGAGATGCCCCAGATTCGTCCCGACGCCACGTGGTGCGATGAAGAAATAGTGGGAAGGCAATGTGTAGTTGGGATTGCGCACGGGCAGGAGGAACATCTTTAGAATCTCCGGCCACGCGATCGACGGAGTCAGGCTCTTGTCGTAGTGCTTTCCCTGAAAGCAGTCCCACTCGTCTTCGAAGCCACGGTCCGTCTTGAAGCCAGCCACGTCGACGCCACGATCGCCAGCACCACCGAACCGACGGACGACTACATACCCGGGCCTCAGTCCGGTAGCCCACTCCTCGATGAAGATTTCCCACTCATCCGGGTCGTATGTCTGGATGACCTTCCGCGGGGCGAGACGAGGCCCATGCTCGGCGCGCGCAGCGGTGAGCGCCGTCGTGGGGTTCGCGGGCCGCAACTCACGCATCTCGAGCGCATCGCCGCCGGTCGTCATCTGCATAAGGTACCGGGCCGAGGCCCACGCTGAGGGGACCTCGACGCGACGAAGATGGGTGAAACTGCCGGTCAGGGAGCCTGATGACCCTCGACCAGCTGTTGCGGCACCCCAGGTACGTCGGAAGCCTCTTGGCGCCTCTCGATGTGGTGCCGCGCCCACCACTCTGCCGCCCGCCCAACCTAAGAGTTGGGAACCATGCTCTGGGCCTGGCTAGCCTCGGCTCCCAGACTCCCAGTTCAGTCAACATGCCGTTGCGCTATCTTCGGGGCATGACGGCAAGGATCGTGAGACCACTGCGTGGCCACCTCGAGGTCTGGCTTCCATTCCGTCCGGGCGGCGGAAACTACACGTTCCTCAAGGACCTGTGCGGCCAGCGAATCCATGTGGTGTACGTCCGGCCACGTGGGTGTTTCGATGTGGCCCGTGGTCACTTGGGCGTTCTGGTGGACGAACTGCCTGCCGCGCTTGGGCAGCCGGTAGAGCTCGTCATTCACGGCTCGTCGCAGACCACATGTGTGGAGGCGTGCTGGAAGGATGGGAAGCCGGAGAGGTACTGGGCATGCGAGTGCTCGTGCGCAGGTAGGAACCACGGTTCGGGGAGCCCGCTGGCAAAGGACCTTGGTGGAGGTCTTTCGGTCGACACGGATTACACCACCGAGACCTACACGCTCGACCCATAGCCGAGCCGCTCGCCGGTGATGGCGGCGCCCAACGGTCAAGTTTCCCTGCGAGGGCCCCGTCCACGATTGCGGCCATGGACTCGTAGCCGCCGGGGAGCCCGCTCGAGCGCAGGACCGCGGTCTCGGCGGTCTTCGACGGCGTGCGCGGCATGAGAAGAGTGCGGGCGGTCGTCGCGTCATCAACCGGTACCTCAGGTGGGGACTGCTGCAGAAGCTGACCGACACCTTCGTCGACCACTACTACCACCACCGACCCCACCGCTCCCTGCCACACCGCGCGACCCCGCGACCCCGCGACCACCTACACCGCCCGACCCAAAGCCAGACCCGGCACCGACCGCGACGCCGACACCCACGACCGAGTTCGCACCGACCGCGTCTCCAAGACCGGCACCATCACGCTGCGCCACGCCAGCCGCCTGCACCACATCGGCATCGGGCGAACCCACGCCGGAACCTACGTCTGAACCGCCCTGGGTCTGATGGAGGCTCTGGTCATTTGATTCCGACCAGGGCTTCGTGGCCCTGCTGCTTAGCGTAGAACCTCCCTCCGAACTCGACGGGCGGCAGGTCGCCGAGGTAGCCGTGCAGCCGTTGGTGGTTGTGCCAGTGGACCCACCCGAGCGTCGCGAGCTCGACGTCCTCGACGGTCCGCCAGGGCCCGGACCTGGCGGGTCCACGGACCAGCTCGGTCTTGTAGTAGCCGTTCACGGTCTCGGCGAGCGCGTTATCGTACGAGTCGCCGACGGTCCCGATCGACGGGGTGGCACCGATCTCCGCGAGCCGCTCGCCGTAGCGCAGGCTCGTGAACTGGGCTCCGGCGTCCGAGTGACACCTCAGTCCGGTCAGGCGGGTGCCGCGGGACCAGCGGGCCATCTCGATCGCGTCCAGGACCATCTCGGTGCGCATGTGCCCGGCAACGCGCCAGCCGACGATCGTCCGCGAGAACGCGTCGATGATGAAGCACACGTACCCCATGCCGGCGAAGGTCGGGCCGTAGGTCAGGTCGGGGACCCACAGCTGGTTCGGAGCCGTGGCGGTGAAGTCTCGCTTGACGAGGTCCGGGTGCCGGGCCGAGGCCGGGTCAGGACGAGTGGTCCGCACCCGCTTCGTCCTGACCGTCCCCTGGATCCCGAGCCCGCGCATGAGGCGGGCGACCTGGTCACGGCCCACGTCGTGCCCGGCCCTGCGTGCCGCCTTCCACAACTTCCGCGCCCCGTAGACGCGGTAGTTGTCGTCCCACAGGGTCCGCAGCACCGGGCCCAGCTCGGCGTCGCGGACCGCACGCGCCGAGGGCGGTCGGGCCTTGGCGGCGTAGTACGTGCTCACAGCCACCTGCACCCCTGCTGCACGCAGCACGGCGACGATGGACTCGACTGTGAGCCGCACGCCGTCGACGACTTCGCCGCGGTTGGCGTCGATGAACGCGACTACTTCCGGTGCTGGCGGTCGAGCTCCGCCCCGAAGAAACTTGCCGCCCGCTTCAAGATTTCGTTCGCGCCGCAGCTCCCGGTTCTCCTGCTCGAGCTCCTGGATCCGCCGCGCCTCCGCAGTGGTGATCCCCGGGGCGTGCCCGTCGTCGATCTCGGCCTGCTTGACCCACTGGCGCACCGACTCGACCCCGTAACCCAGCTGGGTCGCGACCCGCTGCACCGTGCCGTGCTCGGTCCCCAACTCCGCGCGCAGGGTGCGCACCATCCGCACCGCGGCCGCCTTCTCCTCATCCGAGTACCGCCGCGTCTGCGGCTTGCCCGGCGTCTGCTCCTTCGGCATGGCTCCATCCTCGTTTCCAGGGTCACGAGCCTCCAACTGACCCAGGGCGGTTCAGTCCTGCTCCTGGTCCACGACCTCGACATCCGCATCATCGACGCCGCGACCGGCGCGATCCTGCGTGAGCTCACCCTCGACCCCACCCGGGACTACCAACCCACCGGCCGACCACCCGGACCCACCCCGAAACGACGAAAGGCCGGACCTACGAAAACATAGGTCCGGCCATTCCGATGTCCTGAGACATCACAACGTCGGGCTGACAGGATTTGAACCTGCGACCCCCTGACCCCCAGTCAGGTGCGCTACCAAGCTGCGCCACAGCCCGTGGCTGGATCATCGGGACCAGTTCCGTACGAACTTCCGTACCGTCCGGACCCCGTGAAGCCTCGGATACTCTACCGCACCCGCGAGGCCTCCAGCGCACCGTTTGCCCCGGTCGGGGCTGTGCGGTCGGTCTCGCCGGCAGTCTCCGCCACAGCGCCCCGCTCCCCCGTCGGCAGGTGTGCCCGCCACGCGAACGCGACGACCACCAGGCACACCACCGCGATGACGAGCCCGCCGAGGAACATCTGCGGGTACGTCCACCGCACGGACAGTGCCGCGAGCGCCACGGGCACGCAGAACCCGAGGTAGGTCAGCGAGTAGTACACGGCGGTGAGCCCGGCGAGGTCGTCGGGTCCGGCGATGCGCTGCACCTCGCTGAGCCCGGCGACGAGGGCGAGCCCGTACCCTGCGCCGAGAACCATCGCGGCGGCGAGGGCCGTGACGAGGTCGAAGCGTGCGCTGGCGAGCGCCCCCAACCCCATGCCGACGACGACGATCGACATCGCCACGACGGACGCCCGTGCGCTGTGCCGGGTGTCGATGAGCCGGCCGAGCACCTGGATCCCGACGCCGCACCCGAGCCCCAGCACGGTCATGAGCCCGGAGAACGCGATGGGCGAGCTCCCGGCGGTGTCGGTCATGAGCCCGGGCAGCACGGCGTAGGCGCTGCCCGCGCACCCGAACACCCACGGCGCGACGGGTACGACGACGCGCAGGAACCGCCGGTGCTCGACCGCGGGGACGCGCAGGTCGTCGATCAGCCGGCCCCGCGCCGCGCCGTCGGGCATCGCGGACGCGACCGTGCGGGTCTCGGGGGCGCGCAGCACCCACAGGCCCGCGACGGCCGCGAGCGCCGCGTGCAGGAGGTAGGCGGTGTGCGTGGGCCAGGGCGCCCACTGCGCGAGCGCAGCGGCGATGCCGGCCCCGACGAGGAAGCCCAGGGTGAGCGACAGCCCGGCGCGCCGGGCGCCCGACCCGCCGTCGGGCACGCCTGACGAACGTGCCGCGGCGTCGCTGAGCTCCTTGACCCACGTGGTGCCGACGGCCATGACGAGGCCGAGCGCCACCCCGCACAGCACGCGCCCCACGGCGAGCAGCGCGGCCGACTGGGCGCCGGCGGCGAGCACGAGCGACCCGGAGAGCGCGATCGGCGCGGCGGGCAGGAGGAGGGGGCGGCGCCCGTACCGGTCGGACAGCGGTCCGCCGAGCAGCAGCGCGGGCACGATGCCGAGCACGTACGCGGCGAGCAGCGCGTCGACGATCACGGCCGAGAAGTCCCCCACCTCCCGGTACATGACGAGCAGCGGCGTGAACTCGTTGCCGCCCCACGCGACGGCGGCCATCACCAGCGCGACGGGCAGCCAGGCCCGGTGCCCGACGCGCGGGACCGCCCTCGCCTGCCGCGTGTCCTCGGTCCGGGTCTGGGTCGCGGCGCTCACAGGCCGGTCCGCGCGTCGTCGAGGTGGCGGTGCATGCGGCGCCGGTAGGTGCGGGTGTCGCGGGCTTCCAGCGCGTCGACGAGTGCACGGTGGCCCGCGACGAACGCCCCGGAGCGGGCCGGGTCCCAGCGGATGCTGTGCGCGATCATGCGCTGCTGACGTTCGCGCAGCGTCACGGAGAACGTGGTGAGGAGCGCATTGCCGCCCGCCGCGACGATCTCCTGGTGGAAGCGGGCGTCGAGGATCGCGTACTCGGCGGCGTCGCCGTCGGCGAGCGCGGCCTCCTGGGCGGTGACGAGGTCGCGCAGGAGGGCGACGAGGGTCGCGAGCTCGGCGTCGGGCAGGCGCACGACCGTCTGCGCGGCGTGCGTCTCGACGAGGAGCCGGGCGTCGAGGACGTCGTCCACCTCCCCCGGCGCGATCGGCACCACGAGGGCCCCGCGCTTCGGGTACAGGCGCAGCAAACCCTCGGCCTCGAGCCGGAGGAACGCCTCCCGTACGGGAGTGCGGCTCACGCCGAGCTGCTCGGCGATCTCGCCCTCGCTCGTCATCGACCCACCGGGCAGGGTCCCGTCGAGGACGAGCCGCTTGACGTGGCGGAAGGCCTGCTCCGTGGCAGAGCCGCTGGTGGTACGAGGCATAGATACAGGATGCATCCATGTTGTCGACCATCTGGGCGCTTTCGGAGCGTCGGGCACATGACTCTCGCCACAGTGTCGACCGAGAAGAAGTGTCAGCAAGCCGACGGACTTACTCACAGTTTCTTAGAAACTGTAAGTACAGTGGACCGGTGGGCACACCTTCTGAAGGCGTGATCGTCGTCCCTCCTGTGGGACGAGAGACTCACGACTGGCTCGCGGAGACGGACGGGATGTCGTCCCGTGCGCAGGTCGCCGCGGGCTCGGGTGACTACGAGTCCACCGTTCCCGCCAGTCTCGCGACGTTCACTCCCGTGCTGTCGTCGGACCTGGCTGCCGACGCCGAGGACGCGGCGGCCGAGCTCGCCCGGTTCGACTCGTACGCCCTGGCCACGCTCGGCCCGGACAGCCCGACGCTCGGGCCGATGGCTTCGATCCTTCTCCGTACCGAGTCGGCGTCGTCATCGCAGATCGAGAATCTGACGGTCGGCGCTCGAGAGCTCGCCCTCGCCGAGATCGACCAGTCCACGAGTCACAACGCGCGCACCGTCGTCGCGAACGTGCGCGCCATGCACGCCGCGCTCGAGCTTGCTGACCGTATCGACGAAGACTCGATCCTGACGATGCACCGCGAGCTGCTCTCAGGCCAGGCTGGTTGGGAGGACCACGCGGGGCGGTTCCGCGACACGCTCGTGTGGGTCGGGTCGTCGAGCATCAGCCCTCGCGGCGCGACACACGTCGGGCCCCAGCCGGCACTGGTGCCCACGGCGATGACCGACCTCGTCGCCTTCATGCGTCGCCACGATCTACCGGTGCTCGTCCAGACGGCCGTGGCCCACGCACAGTTCGAGACGATCCACCCGTTCACCGATGGCAACGGTCGGACCGGACGAGCCCTGGTTCACGCCATGCTGCGCGCGAAAGGCCTGACCCGGCACACCACGGCGCCGGTCTCCGCCGGCCTGCTCGTCGACACCACGGCGTACTTCGACGCCCTGACCACCTTTCGTCATGGCGATGCCGGGCCGATCGTCGAGCAGTTCAACCGCGCCTGCCGCTATGCGACCACGGAGGGGACACAGCTCGTCGACGGCCTCGCGGCACAGGTCGCCGAGGCGCGCGACAAGCTGGCAGGACTGCGGTCTCAGGCCACCGCGTGGAAGGTCGTCCCGCACCTCGTCCCTCACCCCGTGGTCAACGCGCGCTTCCTGTCGAACCACCTCGGGTTGAGTGACATCGCCGCCCAGCGTGCGCTGTCCCAGCTCGCCGACGCCGACGTCCTCCGCGAGCGCACCGGGCTCCGCCGCAACCGCGTGTGGCAGCACGACGGCGTCCTCGCAGTCCTCGACCTGTTCGCGCAGCAGATCCATCGCCGCTGACAACGCGCTCGTCAGACCGCGCCATCGCTCGTGCGGCGCAGCGGGACGTGCCGGCGCCACGTGGCTCGGTAGCTCCGGTACCCGCGCGGCAACCACAGCACGAAGCTGGTCACCGCGCCCACCACGCCGACGGCGATCGCCCACCCCGCGGCGTCGGTCAGCGCCCAGACGACGCTCCCGCACAGCAGCCCGACGAGCACCGACTCGACGACGAGGATGAGCACCATCGAGCTCGCGAGCATCTGGGTCCGGTCCCGCGACGCGAACGGGAAGTACGTCCGACCCGCTCCGGCGAGGTCGTCGGCGGCCGACGTGAGGAAGTACCTCTCGACACCCGGGTCGAGGTCGACGTACGCGCCGCGCAGCCGGTTCATCGCGAGCACGTGCGCAAGGTCCTCCTCGGCCGTCGCGAACACGCGCAGCTGCGTCACGCCGCCGAGCACGGACAGAAGCAGCAGCACCCCGATCGCGACGGCCGCGAACCCACCGCGAAAGCTCGTCGCGTTGCCGAGCACGCCCAGGCCGAAGACACCCGCGGAGACGAGCGTGAGGAAGATCGCGATGCGGGTCAGGACCTCGCTCTGCGTCGTCGAGCGGGAGGCGAGCAGGCTCCAGTGCTCGGTCGCGAGGATCTGCGCGCGCAACGCACGCTGCGCGTCCGTCAGACGCGAGACGTCGTCGCCTCCGGGCGGTGCGGACCCAGCCGTCGCCATACGAGCATTGTTCACCCGCGGCTGATGACCTGCCTCGTCAGTGCGGGGCCACGGCGTCGGTCAGCAGCCGCAGCGTCCGGCCATGACGGAGCCGCCGATGCGTTCGGAGAGAGGCGACGGAGGGAGCCCGAACACATCGAAGACATGGGTGGGAAAGGCGTCGAGCCCGGACTCCAGAGGGATGTCGCTCATCGCCCGAGCCTAGGGCTGCACGGCTTCACGCCGTAGCGGACGCCCGAGGGCCGCGCCGAGCCGCTCGACCTCGTCCGCGAGCGCCCCGGGTGCCAGCGCCTCGGTGGTCGACCCCGCGCCGTCGGGCCACGTCACCGTGACGTCGTCGCCGGACACAGACCACGTGCCCGCGACGACGCCACCGACCACGACGAGGTTCGCCCCACCGCTCACCACCTGACGCTGCTCCGGCGGCACGACGTGCGCGTCGGACGTGCCCGGGCCGAGCACCCACTGGTCGTGCCCCGGGAGGAGGCGCACGCTCGTCGACGGCTGCGTCGCGGCCAGCGCGTCCGCGTCCTGGCGCAGCACGGTCCTGGGCTCCCCCTCGACGTCGACCTCCGTGAACATTCCGGCGAGCTCCACCCACCAGCGGCGGATCCGCGCTCGGCCGGCACCGAGGCCCTCCCCGAGCCAGTAGAGGACCTGCGCCTCGGCGACCGGTCCGTACGTGCCGACGTACGCGAGGACGGCGTGCCGCCCCGCCTCGTCGACGTCGGGCCACGGCGTCCAGCGCGGGTTGGTGTCGAGACGGCGGAACGTGGGCTCCTGCCCGCGCGAGGGGCCGAAGCTCATGTCGCCCTGCCAGACGAACGGCTTGAGGAACGTGTGCGAGGGGTCGACGAACGCCTGCCGCAGGTGGGAGTACGCGGCGTCCCGGGTGACGGCGTCGGCCAGCTCCGCACGCGTCAGCGGACCGTCGCTCAGGACGTCGCGGACGATCTCGCGCAACCGGGGCCAGTCCTCGGGCTCGAGGCGGTAGTACTCGCGCCAGCTCGCGCGCTCCCACATGCGCCCAGCGGCACGCAGCGTGAGGTAGGCGCCGCCGTCCTCGGGCGTGACGAGGTGCGTCGCGCCACGGAACGCGTAGACGGCCAGAAGCTCACCGTCGGCGAGCGCCCGTGCGACGTCGCCCGGTCGCGACGACATCTGCCGCGCCCGGACGGCGAGCTCGACGTCCGATGCCGCAGGCACCGCGCGCAGCCTGCGGACGACGCCCGCGACCGGCTCGTCGCCGACGGGCTCGAGGAGATGTCGTCCCAGCCTCCAGGCGAGGGCCTGCGGCCAGGTCACGGACGTCATCGGATGCTCACGACGCCGCTCACGGGCCCGTGGCCGGACCGACCGACGCCTCCGCGTCGAGGTGCCGCCGGACCAGCTCAGCGACCCTGCGCTGCGTCGCGGCCTCGTCCCGCGCGGCGTCGTCGGCGCGCAGTGCGGTGATCTCCGCCCAGCGGCGGAGCTCCTGCACGACCAGCTCCCAGTCGGCCCGGCCGAGCGGCACGGCGAGCTCGTCGTCCTCGGGCGGCCAGCCCCACCCGGGTCTGGCCCGGGGGTGCGCGGCGGCCGCTGCCCAGCCGACCTCCCGGAGCCTGCCCGCGGACGCTGCGAGCACCTCGTCGCCTCCGACACGCTCCGACGCCCCGGTGTTGTCCAGCGTGCCGTCGACGTGGTGCCAGTCACGCATCCGGAAGACGATCTCGATCACGCCGTCACCTCCACGCCGCATCGGTGCACTGTGGCAGAGATCACCCTAGCGGCCGCAGCGGGACCGTGGGTGGCGGGACGCGGCGGTTTCGAGACACGCGTGCTGGCGCTAACGCCCCGGAAACGGCCGGGAAACAGTGACCTGTGAGCATCGCTCGCGGCGGAGCACCCCTCATGACCCGAGGGCCGGTGCTCCCGCCGCCCGAGGAAGGACTGCTCCCCCATGACCCACGCCCCCACGCGTCGTCGGGCCCGACGACGCGCCGCGCTCGCGGGCGGGCTCACGCTCGCCGCGAGCCTGCTCCCCGCGCAGGCGGCGCTCGCCGCCCCCACGGTCGCCGAGCTCACGGTGACCGCGCCGTCCACGGTGGACGTCGGCGACGAGATCACGGTGACCGTTGCCGTCACCGACGCTTTCGACGTCTACGCGCTGGACCTGGCCGTCGCGTACGACCCCGCGCTCGTCGAGTACGTCGAGGACAGCGCCGTCACACCCGACGGCGGGTTCTCGGACGTCGCCGACGACGACGCCGGGACGGTCGCCGTCGCGCACACACGGCTCGGCACGTCGCCGGGACTCGAGGGCGACGTCACGCTCGCGACCCTGACGTTCACCGCCGTCTCGGACGGCGAGGCCGCCTTCGGCGCACCGATCGTCTCCCTCGTCGGGACCGACGAGGAGACCGTCCAGCTCGACGAGGCACCGGTCGCCACCACCGCGATCGCGGCTGTGGACGTCCCCACCGACGACCCGGACCCGACCGACGAGCCGACGGGCGAGCCGACCGACACCGGCAGCACCGGGCCTGTCGCGGGCGGCGTCGACGACGACGGCACGGACGGGACGTCGGACCCCACGTCCGGCGCGACCGCCGGTGCCACGTCGGGCGGGCCCCTCGCCTCGACCGGCGTCAACGCCGCGATGCTGGCCGGCGGGGCGGTGCTGCTCGTCGCGATCGGCGCCGGGATCCTCGCCGCGCGCCGTCGGGCGGTGGCGTCCCGATGAGCACCCACCACCCCCGGAAGGACCGACCCGTGACCCTCACGCACCGCCGCACGGCAGGGGGCGTCGCCGCGGTGACGCTCACCGGCCTGGTCGTCGGGCTCGCCGCGGCGCCCTCCGCGACCGGCGCCCCCGACACCGGCACGACCGGCCCCGCCGGCACGCTGCTCGCGCCGTACTACGCCGAGCTCGACCTCACGGGCGACCTCCAGGTCACCGAGGACGACCTCGCGGTCGTCGCCGCGCACCTCGGGCTGACCGACGCGGACGAGGGCTGGAAGGAGCTCGCGCTCGCGGACACCGACGAGGACGGGGTCCTCACGGTCGCCGACCTCGCGGCCGTCTCGCAGCGCATGGTCTACGACGACGGGCCGTTCGAGCTGGTCGAGGCGACGGTCGTCGACATGCAGGCCGCGATGAACGCCGGGGTCACGACCTCGGTCGAGATCACCCAGGAGTACCTCGACAGGATCGCGGCGTACGACCGCACGCTCGTCGACACGGCGGACGGTGGTCGCCCGCTCGCGTCCATCATCACGACGAGCGACGTCGCCCTGGCCGCCGCGAAGCAGGCGGACGAGGTCCGCGCGGGTGACGGCATGACGAGCATGCTGCTCGGCGTCCCGGTCGCCGTGAAGGACAACTACGACACCTCGGACATGCCGACGACCGGCGGCTGCGGGTGCTGGGACGGCAACCAGACCGCGACCGACGCCGCGATGGTCGACGGCCTGCGCGCCGACGGCGCCGTGCTCCTCGCGAAGGCGAGCCTCGACGAGTTCGCGTTCGGCTTCGCGTCGGAGTTCTCGTCCTACCAGGACGCCGGGACCTCGACGCTCGTCGCGAGCCCCTACTCGACGAGCCGCACCGCCGGCGGGTCGAGCGGCGGCACGGGCGCGGCGATCTCGGCGAACCTCGCCGGGATCGGGTTCGGCACCGACACGGGCGGGTCGATCCGCGTGCCGTCGTCGTACAACCAGCTCGTCGGGGTGCGCCCGACCGTCGGGCTCGCGTCCCGCGACGGCATCATCCCGCTCGCGCTCAGCCAGGACACCGGCGGCCCGATGACGCGCAGCGTCACCGACGCGGCCGTCGCGCTCGACGCCGTCGTGGGCGTGGACGACGCCGACCCCGTGACGGCGCGCCAGGAGGGCCAGGTCCCGGCGTCGTACACGCGGTTCCTCGACGCCGACGCTCTCGACGGGGCCAGGATCGGGTACGTGCCGTCGATGCTCGGCACCAACGCGACGACGCTGCGCCTGTGGGCGCAGACGAGGACGACGCTCGAGTCGCTCGGCGCGACCGTCGTCGAGGTCGCCCCGCCGACGTCGTACTCCACCGTCCTGCCGAACGGGTTCGGGTCCGTCCTGTCGGAGGGATCCGGCTCGACCAACGAGTTCAAGCACGACCTCGACGCCTACGTCGCGGGTCACCTGGCACCCGGGGTGGAGGCACGGTCGCTGGAGGGCATCGTGGCCTCGGGCCGCTACGTTCCGTCGCGGCGCAGCACCTACGTCTCGCGAGGCGCGATCACCGACGCGACGTACCAGGCCTGGGCCGGGCCCGAGGGCTCGCACACGAAGGTGCTCGCCGAGGGGAAGGTGCTCGTCACGGACATGCTCGACGACGCCGACCTCGACGCGCTCGTCTACCCGAGCGGCAACCCCTACGGCACGATCGGCACCAACCTGCGACTCAGCCCCAACACGGGGATGCCCGCCGTGACCGTGCCCATGGGCCAGGCGATCGAGGCCGACGGCACCGTCCCCGGGGCCGGCGTCAACCTCGAGCTCCTCGGCCGCGACTTCGACGAGGGACCCCTGCTCGGCCTCGCCTACGCGCTCGAGCAGGCCACGCACGCCCGCACCACCCCGGCGCTCTACGGACCGCTCGGCTGACCGGGCGTCCTCGCACGGCCTGACGACGGCCGGTCCCGCCGGGGCCGGCCGTCGTCGCGTGCGCGTCGATCCCGGGCGGAGCCGGCTACGAGATGTCGCCCACCTCGGCGACGACCCGCTCGGCGAGGGTCGTCAGCGCCGCGAGCTCCGCAGGCGTGGCGAGGTCGACGAGGTGCCGGCGCACGGACTCGACGTGTGCCGGTGCGGCGGCCTCGAGCGTCGCGAGGCCGTGGTCGGTGAGGACGACGATCGCGTTGCGGCCGTCGTCCTCGTCCGACGCGCGCCGGACGAGCCCGCGAGCCTCCATGCGCGCGAGGTGGTGCGACAGGCGGCTGCGGGACCACAGCATGCGCGCGGCGAGATCGCGCAGCTGCCAGCGGTTCCCCGGCTGGTCGGAGAGCGTCGACAGGACGTCGTAGTCGGGGTCCGAGAGCCCGGACTCGCGCGCGAGGTCGCGCGCGATCGCCACGGGCAGCACGGTCTGCATGCGTCGGTAGGCGCGCCAGGCGCGTTCCTCGTCGGGCGTGAGCCAGCGTGGGGTCGAGCCCTCGGGTTCTGTCGTCACGGCACCAGCATCGCACACTCGTTGACATGTCAACGAGTGCCGTGATTGGATCGATGACATGTCAACGACTCGCCGGGTGACCCAGCTCGTGCTCGGGCTCGCCCTGTTCGGCGCGAGCATCGCGCTCCTGGTGCGCGCCGAGCTCGGGCTGTTCCCGTGGGACGTCCTGCACCAGGGCGTCGCGCAGGCGACGGGCCTGCCGCTCGGCGTCGTGATCGTCGCGGCGAGCGTCGTCGTCCTCGCGCTCTGGATCCCGCTGCGCCAGCGCCCCGGGCTCGGGACGCTCGCCAACGTCCTGCTCGTCGGTGTGTTCGTCGACCTCTCGCTCGCCGTGGTGCCGACCGTCGACGGGCTCGGCGCGCGCGTCGCGCTGCTCGTCGGCGGCGTCCTCCTCAACGCCGTCGCCACGGGCCTGTACATCGGCGCTGGGCTCGGGCCCGGCACCCGCGACGGGCTCATGACCGGACTTGCGGCCCGCGGCTGGTCCCTGCGCTGGTCACGGCTCGTGATCGAGCTGCTGGTCCTCGCCGTCGGGTTCGCGCTCGGCGGCACCGTCGGCATCGGCACGGTCGTCTACGCGCTCGCCGTCGGGCCGCTCGTCCAGCCCTTCCTCACCCTGTTCACCGTCCCGTCCGCACGTCCCGCGTACCGCCCGGCCGCGGACACCGTCCCCTCGTCAGGAGACCTCTCGTGAAGCTGCTCGTCGTCGTCGCCAGCACCCGCCCCCACCGCGCCGGACCCGCGGTCGCGGACTGGTTCCTCGCCCAGCTCCCGGCCGACGCGGGCCTCGAGATCGACGTCGCCGACCTCGCCGAGGTCGCGCTGCCGTTCCTCGACGAGCCCGTCGACGCGCACTCCGGCGGCTACGTGCACGCGCACACGCACGCGTGGAGCGCCCGCGTGGACGCCGCGGACGCGTTCGTCCTCGTGATGCCGGAGTACAACCGCAGCTACACCGCCCCGCTCAAGAACGCCCTCGACTACCTGGCCACGGAGTGGCAGGGCAAGCCCGTCGCGTTCGTGTCCTACGGCATGTCGTCGGGCGGCATGCGTGCCGTCGAGGCGATCACCCCCGTCGTGGTCGCGCTCGGCATGGTGCCCGTCGCGAGCGCCGTCACCGTGCACCTGCGCCGGCGACTCGGTGCGGACGGCCGGATCCACGACGACGACGGCACGCTCGCCGCGGCCGCACGTTCGGCGATCGGCGACCTCCGCCGCTACGCCGTCCTGCTGCGCGAGAACGTGAGATGGGTGACACCGCTGGGCGCGGAGACCGCCTCGATGGCGTAGTCGTCCTCCAGCGCCTCGAGACCGTCCCACACGCGCACGCCACGCCCGAGCACGATCGGGACCTGGACGAGGTGCATGAAGTCGACGAGGCCCGCGGCGACGAAGTCGCGCACCACGGTCGCCCCGCCGCCGATCCGGACGTCCAGGCCCCCGGCGGCCTCCTGTGCGGTCGCGAGCGCCTCGGCCGGTGCGGCGTCGAGGAAGTGGAAGGTCGTGCCGCCCTCCATGACCATCGGCGGCCGCGGCCTGTGGGTGAGCACGAAGGTCGGGGTGTGGAACGGCGGGTTGGCACCCCACCACCCCGTCCAGTCCTCGTCGTCCTGCCATCCGGGCGGGCCGAACTTGTTCGCGCCCATGATCTCCGCCCCGATGCCGTGCTCGTGCCGCTCGGCGAACGCGTCGTCGACCCCCGCCGAGCCGCCGCTCGCGTCCCAGAACCGGGTGGCGAACATCCACTCGTGCAGCCGCTCGCCCGCGTGACCGAACGGGGCCTCGAGGGACTGCGGCTCGCCCGTGGCGAAACCGTCGAGCGAGATGGACAGGTTGTGGATCCGTGTCAGGGACATCGGTGGCTCCCGGGTCGGTGGTGGCGGTGGCGGGTCTGGACGGTCAGACCGTGGCGGCCTGCCGATCTCATCGGCCGACCCCGTCAGTGCGTCCCGGAGTACGAGAAGCCCGTCACGGTGAGCGTGCCCGCACCGCAGACGAGCCCGACCATCCGCCCGGTAAAGCCACCGGCCACCTCGGTCGACAGGTAGCGTCCGTCCACGCGCGCGAGCTCGACCGCACCCTGCGGGCCGTGCACCAGCGCCACGATCTCGTCGGGCCCGCGGCGCCGGCTGTACTGCGGCGCCGTGGAGAGCTCGGTGCGCAGCTCGAGCGTGGCGCCCGGCCAGGCCGTCGTCTCGCCGACGACCGAGGCGACCGCGCCGACACGCACGACCACGCGCACGACGTCGCCCGTCACCTCCAGCGTCACCGCGTGGAACGGGTCGATGCGGATCTCCAGCCCGCCCGTTCCCGCGGACGCCTCCACCCGCGCGGTCGTGCTCGACTCACGGTGCTCCTGCCGGCGTCCGACGAACGACCGGTCGTCCGACCGTTCGTCTCGGTGGGGGACGAGCCGCCAGGCGCCGTCGGACCGGCGCAGGACCTGGTCGGGGAAGACGCTCGCGCCGACCCAGTCGGCGGGGAGGTGCTCGCCGCCCAGGTGGCTCTCGACCGGGGGGACCTCCGCAGGCTGCAGGGCTCGACCGACGCGGGGCCAGCCGCCGGCCCACGTCACCTCGGCGGCGAACGTCTCGCGACCGAGCACGTGCCAGCCGGGGAAGTAGCCGTCGGGTCGGACGCCGAGGAAGACGGCGGCCCACGACCCGTCGGGACGCTCCACGAGGTCGGCGTGCCCGGTGTTCTGCACGGGGCTGCGCGTCCCCCGTGCGGTGAGCACCGGGTTGTCGGGGCAGGGCTCGAACGGGCCGCTCGGCGACGGGCCGCGCGCGACCGTCACGGCATGCCCGTGGCCGGTGCCGCCCTCGGCGATGAGCAGGAACCACTGCGCACCGACCCGGTACAGGTGCGGCCCCTCCGGGTGCTGGCCGCCCGTGCCGTGCCACACCGTGCGCGGCGCGGAGAGGAGCGCCCCGGTGACCGGGTCCAGCTCCGCCTGGACGATCCCGTCGTCGGACCAGGTGACGTAGCACGTCCCGTCCTCGTCCCAGACGAGGTCCGGGTCGATCCCGCCGGCGGCGATGCGCACCGGGTCGGACCACGGGCCCGCCGGGTCCGCCGCGGTGACGAGCAGATGACCCGGGCCGTCGTTCACGTTCGTCGTGACCAGCCAGAACCGGCCGTCGTGGTGGCGCAGCGTCGGGGCGTAGATCCCGCCCGACGGGCCGACCGCACCGAGTGCGAGCTGGGACGGCCGGTGGAACGCGTGGCCGACGAGCTCCCAGCTCACCAGGTCCGGTGACCGGAAGATCGGGACCCCGGGCGCGTACTCGAAGCTCGAGCACGCGAGGAAGTACGTGTCACCGACCCGCACGACGGACGGGTCCGGGTGGAACCCGGAGAGGACGGGGAGGGTCGGCAGGGCGGGGCTGTCGGGCGACTCGGCGCTGAGATCGGGCACGCGGACGACCCTTGCACATCACGGTCGCCGCGCGCGAGACCCGCGCCGCGCCTCCGGGCCGGCCGGGCAGGTCGGGCCGGGCAGGTCGGGCCGGGCAGGTCGGGCCGGGTCAGGCAGGTCGGCGCGCGGAGCTCCGACGCTCGTCGTCCCGACCCAGCGCGGCGCCGAGCGCCGCGAGCACGAGCAGGTCGACCACGAGCCCCACCACCCCGACCCACTGCAGGGCGCGGGACACGAGCATCTGGGTGAGGAGCAGCGACACCAGCACGCCCCGGCGCACCCACACCGCCGCGGCGCGACGGTCGGCGCCCGACCCGCCGCGCGCCCGCAGCACACCGACGACGACGCAGGCCGTCGTCGCGGCGACGCCCACGACGATCCCTGCACCGACCCATGCCGGCACGTCGATGCCGCCCGTGAGCACCCGCACGCCGGCGACGAGCGAACCCGCCGCCGTCCCGAGCACGGCCACGACCACGACCACCGCCGCCCAGCGCCGCTCGAGCGCCGCAGAGAACCACGCCGAGGCGCGCCGGACGAGCGCTCGCACCGGATCCGGCACGTCGACGTCGTCGCTCGGCACGGCCTCGACGAGCGCCGCGACCTCGTCGGCCGCCGGCTCGCCGCGACCGAGCGCGACGAGCGCGCGCGCCTCGTCGCGCGCCTCGTCGGTGAACCCGCCGGCGACCCCGGCGACCGCCCGGTCGGTCGCGACCGCGAGGTACTCCCCCGGGTGGTGCCGGCGCCGGCCGTGCAGCGCCTCGGCCACCAGGACCAGCACGACGACGGTCGCGTAGATCAGGGCCGTCGTCGGCTCGTAGAAGTAGTCGTTGTCGGCCGTGACGAACTTGCCGATCTCGTCGACGAAGAGGCCGAACCCGATCCCCGCGAGCACCGCCCCGAGCGAGCGGAGCACCGGGCCGACGAACGAGAGCAGCACCACGATCCCGAGCGCCATGCCGAGCCCGCCCCACAGGACGTGCGCTACGTGCAGGTCTCCCCCGCCGACCTGCGGGTACCCGGAGGCGGCGAGGAAGAAGCGCGTGAGCAGCACCGTCGCCACGGCGACGACGAGGAACGTCACGACGTGGCGCACCGCGGCCGGGTCACGGACGACGCCGAGGCGCAGCGCGCGCCCCCGGGTCGCGACGCCGCCCCGGGCGCCGCCGCGACGGCTCACCGCTTGCGCTTCTCCCGCACGCGCACGCTGATCTCGATGGGCGAACCCTCGAACCCGAAGGTCTCGCGCAGGCGGCGCTCGATGAACCGGCGGTACCCCGCCTCCAGGAACCCGGTGGCGAACACGACGAACCGCGGCGGGCGCGTCGACGCCTGGGTCGCGAAGAGGATGCGCGGCTGCTTGCCACCGCGCAGCGGGTGCGGGTGCGCCGCGACGAGCTCGCCGAGGAACGCGTTGAGCCGGCCGGTCGGGATGCGCATGTCCCACGACCCGAGGGCGCGCTCGATCGCGGGCACCATCCGGTCGGTGTGCCAGCCCGTGCGGGCCGAGACGTTGATGCGCGGCGCCCACTGCACCTGGACGAGGTCCTTCTCGATCTCGCGCTCCAGGAACGGGCGACGGTCCTCGTCCATGAGGTCCCACTTGTTGTACGCGATGACGAGCGCGCGCCCGGCGTCGACGACCTGCGTGATGACGCGCGTGTCCTGCTCGGTGAGCGGCACGGACGCGTCGACCAGGACGACGGCGACCTCCGCCTTCTCGATCGCGGCCTGCGTGCGCAGCGACGCGTAGAAGTCCGCGCCGGACGTCTGGTGCACGCGACGGCGGATGCCCGCGGTGTCGACGAGCCAGTACGGGATGCCACGCAGCTCGACGAGCTCGTCGACCGGGTCCCGCGTCGTGCCCGCGATCTCGTGGACGACGACCCGCTCGGCGCCGGCGATCTTGTTCAGCAGCGACGACTTGCCCACGTTCGGGCGACCGACGAGCGCCACGCGACGCGGGCCGGCGGGACGCAGCGCGCCGTGCTCGGACTCCGTGGGGAGCGCGTGCATGGCGGCGTCGAGCAGGTCGCCCGTGCCACGGCCGTGCAGCGCGGAGACGGGGTGCGGCTCGCCGAGGCCGAGGCTCCAGAGCGCGGTGGCGTCGGCCTCGCCGGAGCGACCGTCGACCTTGTTGGCGCACAGGACCACGGGCTTGCCGGACGCGCGCAGCAGGCGCACCACGCGCTCGTCGGTCGCCGTGGCGCCGACCGTCGCGTCGACGACGAACAGGACGGCGTCCGCGAGCGAGATCGCGACCTCGGCCTGCTCGGCGACCTTCGACTCGATGCCCGCGACGTCGACCTCCCAGCCGCCCGTGTCCACGAGCGTGAACCGGCGACCGGCCCACTCGGCGGGGTAGCTGACGCGGTCGCGCGTGACGCCCGGCTTGTCCTCGACGACGGCCTCCCGGCGGCCGAGGATGCGGTTGACGAGGGTCGACTTGCCGACGTTCGGGCGGCCGATGATCGCGAGGACGGGCAGGGGGGCCTCGACCTCGTCGGCGTCGAGGTCCTCGTCGTCGGAGTCGAGCAGGGCGACATCGGTCTCGTCGAGCTCGTAGTCCTCGAGCCCGGCGCGCAGGGCGCGCTCGCGCACGGCGTCGTCCGGCTGCAGCTCGTCCTGTCCTGCGGTCCCGCCGAGGGCGGCGGACTCGTCGGGGACGGCGGGCTGGTCGTGGTCGGGTGTGGTCATGGGGTCCATTCTCCCAGGCCGAGCGCCCCGTTCCGAACGGACCTCCGGACGGTGTGCGCCGTCACTGCGGCGCGGCCCCGCGCTCGGCGGCGAGCGCGAGCACGACGTCGCGCACGACGTCGTCCGGGACGGGCTCCGCGAGGGCGAACCGCAGGGTGCCCTTGCCGTCCCGGTAGCGCGCGATCCGGCGGGTCAGCGCGTCGTCCGGCTCGTGCGGCACGGGGTACACGGAGATGTGGTGCGCCCACCCGGCGAGGTATACGAGGTAGCGCTCGTCGAGCGTGAACGTCGGGATGCCGTAGCTGATCCGCTCCACCAGCCCGTCCACCGTGTCGTGGATCACGCCGCGCAGGTGCTCGACGACGGCCCGCGTGCCAGGCGCGAGCGTCGCGACGTACTCGTCGACCGTCGTGGGCTTGTCCGCCATCACCGGCCCCTCTCCCCGTGCTACGCGCGAACCTACCGCGCGGTCGGCGTGCCCGCGAGGCGCACGAGCACGACGCCCGCCACGACGAGCACGCCGCCCGCGGCCTGCACCAGGCTCGGCACCTCCCCGAGCAGGAGCCAGGCGACGACCACGGCGAACAGCACCTCCGACAGCCCGACGAACGACGCGAGGCGCTCCCCCATCCGCACCGTCGCGGCGACGCCCGAGACGTAGGCGAACGCGGTAGCAACGAGCACGACCACCGCGAGCGGCACGTACCAGGGGGCGGGTGACCCGAGCAGCGTCACGTCGACGAACGGCGCGGCGAACGGCAGGACGCCCGCGAGCCCGGCGGAACCGAGCGCGAAGGCACCGACGCCGAGGCCCGACGCCGCGAGCGCGACGGGCGGCAGCCGCGTCGGGCGCGCGGACAGGACGAAGTACGCGCCGAGCCCGACCGCGGCGCCGAGCGCGAGCAGCACACCGACGAGGTCGGGCCGGGCGCCCGTCGGGTCGACGACGAGCACGAGCCCGAGGATCGCGACCCCGCACCCCGCGAGCGTGAGGCGCGGCGGCACGTGGCGGGTGCGGACCCACGCGAGGCCCACCAGCAGCACGGGCGCGAGGTACTCGACGAGCAGCGCGATGCCGACGGGCATGCGGGCCACCGCGGCGAAGTAGCACAGCTGCGTGCCCGCGACCGCGACGAGGCCGAACCCCAGCACGAGGCGCCACTCCTCGCGCAGGAGCCGGTGGCTGCCGCGCAGCGCGAACGCCGCGAGCGGGGCGAGCACGAGCGCGGAGCACAGGGCGCGGGCGAAGACCGCGGCACCGGGGGTCCACCCGGCCTCGAGCAGCGGCTTGACAAACGGGCCGCTCGCGCCGAACGCGAGCGCCGACGCGAGGCCGACGACGACTCCGCTGCCCGGACGGTCCCCGACTATGTGAGGGGGTTCCACGCCGACGCCGGCGCTCACGACGAGGGCCGCCGCTCCCTGTTCGGGTCGTCGGTCGGCAGCGCGATCCCGGTCCGGGCGACGGTGTCCGCGACGAGCTCGGCGAGGGCGACCCGGATGCGGTCGTTCGCGTCGACGAGGGCCTGGCGCCCGCTCGTGCCGGGCGTCCGGCGCACGTCCAGGGGCTCGCCGAACCGCACGACGAGGCGGCGCCGCAGGCCGGGGACGTGGTTGACGCCCTCGCCGGTGCGGCGCGTCCCGAGGACCGCGACCGGGACGACGCGAGCGCCGCCGTTGAGCGCGAGCCACGCGGCACCGGCACGGGCGGTGGTCGCGTCGCCGCGCCCGCGGTTGCCCTCGGGGAACACCCCGAGGGCGCGCCCGTCCTTCAGGAGGGCGAGGCCGGTCGCGAGGGCGGGGCGACCGCCGTGGGGGTCCACCGAGATCTGTCCAGCGGCTCGCAGGACCCAGCCGACCGGTCCGACGAACGCCTCCTCCTTGACGAGCACGTGCAGGGGCCGCGGGGCGACACCGAGCACGATCGGGCCGTCGACGAGGCCCGTGTGGTTCGCGGCGAGGACGAGGGGGCCGTCGGCGGGCACGTTCTCGGCTCCCTCGACGCGGGTGGCCCACACGACGCGCGCGAGGAACCGTCCGACCCACCGGGACCACGCCGGACCGGCCGCCGACGGCACGGCCGGCGACGGGACGGTCCGCGGACCGGCGGCGCTCACGACGTCGGTCGGGGGCCCACCGGCCGACCGGTCACCTGCTCGACGACCGCGAGCACGGCGTCGACCGTCTGCGGGAGGTCGAGGTCGGAGGAGTCGAGGGTGACGACGCCGTCGGCCGCGACGTGGAACTGGGAGACGGTGGAGTCGTCGCGGTCACGGCGCAGGACCTGGTCCTTCGTCGCCTCGACGGCGGCGGCGTCCGCGGTGCCGTGGACGTCGAGCGAACGGCGCGCGAGGCGGGCCTCCTCGCTCGCGGTCAGCAGGACGCGCACGTCGGCATCCGGGGCGACGACCGTGGTGATGTCGCGGCCCTCGGCGACGACACCGCGCCCGTCCGAGAACCCGCCGGGCGCGCGCTCGGCGTCGACGACCGCGCGCTGGAGGCGGCGCAGCTCGGCGCGCACGTCCAGGTTGGTCGCGACGGCGCTGACCGCCGTCGTGATCTCGGTCGAGCGGATCGCCTCGCCCACGTCCGTGCCGTCGACGTGGACCGTGGGGGCGGACGGGTCGAGGCCCATGACGAGCGGCATGACCCGCACGGCGTGCGCGACGGCCCGCCCGTCGGTCAGGTCCTCGCCGCGCTCGACGCACCACCAGGTCGCGGCCCGGTACATGGCGCCGGTGTCGAGGTACGCCAGGCCGAGCCGCCGCGCGACGCCCTTGGAGACGCTCGACTTGCCCGAGCCCGAGGGGCCGTCGATCGCGACCGTCAGCGGCGCGCTCACTGGGCCAGGTCCTTGCGCAGCGAGGTCGCACCGTGCAGGTACACGTGCTGGACCGTCGAGCGCTCGACGTCGAGCTCCGCGTGCGCCATCAGCCGCACCACGCGCGGCAGCGCGCCCGGGACCGCGATCTCCGTCGCGCACATCAGGGGGACGTCGCCGAGCCCCATCTCCCGCGCGGCCGCGGCCGGGAAGTCGGACACGAGGTCCGGCGTGCACGTGAAGAAGATCGAGATCAACGCCTCTGCGTCGACGGCGTTGGCGTCGAGGAACGCCTGGACGAGCTCGCGGGTGCGCTCGAAGAGGTGCTCGCGCTCGTCGACGTCGAGCTGGGTCGCGCCCCGGATGGCCCGGACCGGCATGGGTGGTGCTCCTTCGTTCGGTGGACGGTGGGCAGGGACGTCAGAGGCCGACGGCGGCCATGAGTGTCCCGAGCTCGGTGCGGCCGAGCACGCGCGTCGTGCCGGGGCGCAGGTTGCCGAGTGCGACCGGGCCGATCCGGGTGCGCACGAGCTGGGTCACGGGGTGCCCGACCTCGTCGAACATGCGTCGCACGATGCGGTTGCGTCCCGAGTGCAGGACGATCTCGATCATCGTCTGGTCCGCCAGCCGGTCCACGACGCGGTACGAGTCAGCCTGCGCGACGCCGTCCTCCAGCTGGATGCCGTGCAGGAACTTGTTCGCCAGGCCACCGGACACCTTGCCCTGCACGGTCACCAGGTAGGTCTTCGCGACCTCGTGGGCGGGGTGCGCCAGGCGGTTCGCGAGCTCGCCGTCGTTGGTGAGCAGGAGCAGGCCCTCGCTGTCCGCGTCGAGCCGGCCCACGTGGAACAGGCGCTCCGAGCGGTTCGCCACGAACTCCGTGAGCGACGGGCGCCCCTCCGGGTCGTGCATGGTCGACACCACGCCGCGCGGCTTGTTCAGCGCCAGGGTCACGCGGGACGTGTCGAGCTGGAGGCGCATCCCGTCCACGTGCACGACGGCGGTCGCCGGGTCGACGCGCACGCCCAGCTCGCGCACGCGCACGCCGTCGACCTCGACCCGGCCGGTCGCGATGAGGTCCTCGCACGCACGCCGCGACCCGAGCCCGGCGGAGGCCAGGACCTTCTGCAGCCGGACGCCGTCCGGGTCGTGCACGTCGCGCTGCGGCTGCTCCGGCTCGCTGCGCCGGGCGCTGCGCGACGGGGGACGCTGAGCAGCGCGGCCGGCCGCAGGGCGTCGCGGCCCGTCGCCCGAGTGGCGGCGCGCTCCGTCCCCCGAGGGCCTGCCGGTTCCGCCGTTCGCGCCGCGGCGCCGGTCTGGTGTGCTCATGGTCGTCCTTCGTCCGTGCTGGTTCCCGGTGCCCGCCGCAGGTCGGCGAGCCCGTCGATGCCGTCGAGCTCGTCGATCTCGGGCAGGTGCGGGGCGAGGGGCGGCAGGTCGTCGAGCGAGGTGAGTCCCGTGCGCTCGAGGAAGTACCCCGTCGTGCCGAACAGCGCGGCGCCCGTGAGCGCGTCCTGCCCGACCTCCGCCACGAGGTCCCGCGCGACGAGGGTGCGCACCACGCCGTCGACGTTCACGCCCCGCACCGCGGAGACCTGGCCCCGGCTGACCGGTTGACGGTACGCGATGACGGCGAGAGTCTCCAACGCCGCCTGTGTGAGACGCGCCGTCTGACCTCCCCGGACGAACCGTCCGACGACCTCGGCGTGCTGCGGCGCGGAGTACATCCGCCACCCGCCCGCGACCTCGCGCAGCTCGAAGCCGCGCGGCGGTCCGCCCCGCTCCCCCCGGTACTGCGCCGAGATCTCGGTGAGCGCCGCGGCGACCTCGTCCGTCGGGACCGCGAGCGCCGCCGCGAGGTCGACGACCGGGACGGGCTCGTCGGCGACGACGAGCACCGCCTCCAGCGCGGCAGGCAGACCGCCCGGCGCGTCGTGCACGTCGGGCAGCTGCTCGGCCGTCTGCTCGGCCGCCTGCTCGGGCGAACGGTCGGGTGCGGGCGCACTCACGCGATCTCCTTCTGGGCCGGGACCGTCTCTCGCGGGCCGTCGGTGCCGTCGTCGTCCTCGTCGTACTCGCGCCCGATCCGGCCGGGCACGGCGTCACCCGTCTCCTCGTCCCCTGCCCACCGGACGGTCAGCTCGCCGAGGGGCGTGATCTGCTCGAACCCGACGAGACCCTCGCGGAACAGCTCGAGCAGCGCGAGGAAGCGGGCGACCACCACGTCCGTCTCCGACGCGTCGGCGACGAGGGCACGGAACGTCGTCGTGCCCTGTCGGCGCACCCGGTCCACGACGAGCCGGGCCTGCTCGCGCACGCTCACCGCGGGGGCGTGCAGGTGCGCCAGGTCGACGCCGGGCGGCGCGGGCCGCGGGGCGAGCGCGCCCGCGGCGAGGGCCGCGAGCTGGTCGGGGCCCACGGACCAGACGAGCTCGGGCAGGAGCGCGGCCAGGTGCGGCTCGAGCTGCACGACGCGGGGGAAGCGCCGGCCGGCGTCGGCGAGCCGTTGCGCGAGGACGCCGGCGACGTCCTTGTACGCGCGGTACTGCAGGAGCCGGGCGAAGAGCAGGTCCCGGGCCTCGAGCAGCGCGAGGTCCTCGGCGTCCTCGACGGTGCCTGACGGCAGCAGGCGGGCCGCCTTCAGATCGAGCAGCGTCGCGGCGACCAGGAGGAACTCGCTCGCCGTCCCCAGGTCCCACCCGGGGTGCCGGACGCCCGCCGCCCTCGCCTCGCGGGCCGCGGCCTCGGCGGACCGGATGTACGCGATGAAGTCGTCGGTGACCCGCGCGAGCGCGATCTCGGTGATGTCGAGGCGGTGCTTGGAGATCAGCGACAGCAGCAGGTCGAACGGCCCGGTGAAGTTGTCGAGCCGGACCTCGAAGACGCCCGGGCGTGGCGCTGCGTGCGTGTCAGGCGGCGTCGCCACGCGCGACCAGCTCTCGCGCGAGCTGCCGGTAGGCGTGCGCTCCGGGGTGCGTCGGCGCGTACACGGTGATGGGTTCGGCCGCGACGGACGCGTCGGGGAACTTCACGGTGCGACCGATGACCGTGTGGAACAGCTTGTCGCCGAACGCCTCGTGGACGCGCGCCACGACCTCGCGCGAGTGCAGCGTGCGCGAGTCGAACATGGTCGCGAGGATGCCGTCGACGTCGAGGCGCGGGTTGAGCCGGTCCCGGACCTTCTCGATCGTCTCCACCAGCAGGGCGACGCCGCGCAGCGCGAAGAACTCGCACTCGAGCGGGATCAGCACACCGTGCGCCGCGGTGAGCGCGTTGACGGTGAGGAGCCCGAGCGAGGGCTGGCAGTCCACGAGGATCACGTCGTACTCGTCGACGACGGGGCGCAGCACGCGTGCGAGCACGGACTCGCGCGCCACTTCACCGACGAGCTGCACCTCGGCGGCGGACAGGTCGATGTTGGCGGGCAGCACGTCGAGGTTCTCGACGTCGGTGCTCACGATGACCTCGTGCACGTCGGCGCCGCGCTCCATGAGCAGGTTGTAGACGGTGCGGTCGAGCTCGTGCGGGTTGACGCCCAGGCCCACGGACGCGGCGCCCTGCGGGTCGAAGTCGACGAGCAGGACCCTGCGCCCGTACTCGGCGAGAGCGGCGCCCAGGTTGATGGTGGTCGTCGTCTTGCCGACCCCACCCTTCTGGTTGCACATCGCGATGATCCGGCCCGGGCCGTGCGCCGAGAGGTGCGCCGGGTCCGGGAACTCGGGGAGCGGGCGGCCGACGACGTCGTACCTCGTCTCGGCCTCGGGGGCGGCCTCGGTAGCGGCCTCGGTGACGACCTCGGGAGCGTGGCCCGGGGTCGCGTCGCTCGCGCCGACGACGGCGTGTGATCCACGCTGCGCCGTGCCGCCGCTCGTCTCGGGCTGGGTCTCGGCCTGGCTGCTCACGTCCGCCACGGTATCGCAGGACCTCGCGCGGCTCGCGCGCACGCGCCCGCGCGCCGCAGGTTGGTCTCGCGGCGCTGCGGGCTCCCGGTCGGAGGTCCGGACGCCCGGGTCAGCCGAGGGCGCGCGGGTGCGCTGCCGTGTAGACCTCGCGCAGCGTGTCCGGCGTCACGAGCGTGTAGATCTGCGTCGTGGTGACCGACGCGTGGCCGAGCAGCTCCTGCACCACGCGCACGTCGGCGCCGCCGGCCAGCAGGTGGGTCGCGAACGAGTGCCGCAGCGTGTGCGGGGAGATGCGCTCGGGGCGCTCGATCCCCGCGCGCTCCGCCGCCGTGCGCAGCACCGCCCACGCGCTCTGGCGGGACAGGCGGGCACCGCGGGAGTTGAGGAACGCCGCGGGCGTCCCTCGGCCGACCGTCGAGAACGCGGGCCGCCCGCGGACCAGGTAGGCGTCGAGCGCCCGGCGGGCGAACGACCCGACGGGCACGACGCGCTCCTTGCCCCCCTTGCCGAGCAGGCGCACGGCGCCCGTCTCCAGCTCGAGGTCGTCGACGTCGAGCGTCACCGCCTCCGTGATGCGCGCACCGGTCGAGTAGACGAGCTCGAGCAAGGCCCGGTCCCGCAGGGGCCCCGGCCCGTCCCCCGCCCCGGCCGCCTCGAGAATGGCCGCCACCTCGTCGGTCGAGATGGCCTTGGGCAGCCGCCTGCCCTGCGCGGGCGGGTGGACGTCGACGGCCGGGTCGCCGTCGGACAACCCTTCCGCCGCGCAGAACCGGTGCCAGCCGCGCACGGCCGCCACGGACCGCGCGGTGGACGACGGCGAGAGCGCGGCGCCGCCGTCGGACCCCGTGCGCAGGGCCGTCACGTACTGCGCGACGTCCTCGGGCGAGACGTCGCGCGCGGCGTGGTTGCCGCGGGCGGCGAGGAACGCGACGTACCGGGCGAGGTCGCGACGGTAGGCGGCGACCGTGTTCACGGACAGCCCGCGCTCCACGGCCAGGTGGGCCAGGTACTCGCGCAGGACGCGCTCGAGCGCCGCCGGAACAGCGGGGCCGGGAACGGGCACGGAAGGCCCGGCACGGTCGCTCACGGTGACCTCACCGCCGCCGCATCACGCAGGCCACGACGATCACCAGGGCAGGAAGACGTCGACCGCGACGGCGACGAAGAGGAGCGTCAGGTACGTGATGGAGGCGTGGAACACCTTCATCGCGCCGATCTTCCCGCGCGAGGGGTCCTGGGCGCGCCGCAGCATCGTCACGCAGGACGTCATGAACCAGGCCCCCAGGCCGAGGGCCACGACCCCGTACACCCAGGTCATGCCCGCCAGCGGCCACAGGACGAGCGAGGACGCGACCATCGCGAGGCCGTACACGACCATCTCGCGCGCGACCTTCTTGTCGTCCGCCACGACGGGGAGCATCGGCACCCCGGCATCCGCGTAGTCGTTCTTGAACTTGATCGACAGCGGCCAGTAGTGCGGCGGCGTCCAGAAGAAGATGACGAGGAAGAGCGCGACGGGGGCCCACGCGAGCGAGCCGGTCACCGCGGACCAGCCGATGAACACCGGCATGCATCCCGCGATGCCGCCCCACACGATGTTCTGCGGCGTGCGCCGCTTCAGGATCATCGTGTAGCCGACGACGTAGATCGCGATCGCCGCGAACGTCAGCCACGCGGACACGGGGTTGACGAGCCACGCGAACCACACGAGGGAGACGACGCCGAGGACCGTCGCGAAGACGAGGGCCGCCCGCGGGGTCACCTCCCCGGTGACGAGCGGGCGCCGCTTCGTGCGGTTCATGACCGAGTCGATGTCCCGGTCGAGGTAGCAGTTGTAGACGTTGGCCGACGCCGCTGCGAGCGCGCCGCCGACGAGCGTCTTCACGACGAGCCAGAGGTCCGGCATGCCTCCGGCGGCGAGGATCATGGTCGGGACCGTCGTCACGAGCAGCAGCTCGATGATGCGCGGCTTGGTCAGCGCGACGTACGCGCCGACCCGTGCACGCACGGTGGACGCCGTCGACCCGGCGTCGCCGCGGGCGGAGGACTGGGTCGCCCCGGCACTGCCCACGGGTCGCGACCCGTCGCGCGACGGGGCTGTCGGGGCGTCGATCGATGCCTGGCTCGTGGTGTGCACGCGCGTGGAGGTTCCGTTCCGCTCTGTGGGCTGACCGGGACCCCCCGGCCCGCTGGGCCGACCGTCCCGGGTCGTGCCTCGTCATCGTACGTCGCCCGGGCACGCCGGACCGCCCGGAGCGCGCCGGGCAAGGTGTGAGATCCGACCGAACATCCAGCAGGTGGGCGATCTCGGGCGGGCGGCCAGGTCCCGTATACGCTGGACGGGCAACCGTGCCGCGCGGCCAGCCCGTGTGCTGCCCGCGCCACCCGTCGCTCCGGCGAGGGATATGTTCAACGGTTGCGTCGAGTTGTCGCCAAGCTCCGGGGCCTCGCTCCGGACAGGAATGAGGTTCGGTGAACGCGTTGTCCCCTGCTCGCACGCCCCTGGACTGGACGGACCTGGACGACCAGGCCGTCAAGACGATCAAGGCGCTCGCCGCCGACGCCGTGGAGAAGGTCGGCAACGGCCACCCCGGCACCGCGATCTCCCTGGCACCCGCGGCCTACCTGCTCTTCCAGAAGGTCATGCGCCACGACCCTGCCGACTCGCACTGGGTCGGCCGCGACCGGTTCGTGCTCTCCGCGGGCCACTCGTCCCTCACGCTGTACCTGCAGCTCTTCCTCGCGGGCTACGGCCTCGAGATGGACGACATCGCCGCCCTGCGCACCTGGGGCTCGAAGACCCCGGGTCACCCCGAGTACAAGCACACGAACGGCGTCGAGATCACGACCGGCCCGCTCGGCCAGGGCCTCGCGTCCGCCGTCGGCATGGCCTTCGCCTCCCGCCGCGAGCGGGGTCTGCTCGACCCGAACGCCGCGCCCGGAGAGTCGCCGTTCGACCACCACATCTACGTCATCGCCTCCGACGGCGACCTGCAGGAGGGCGTGACGTCCGAGGCGTCCTCGCTCGCCGGCCACCAGCAGCTCGGCAACCTCGTCGTGATCTGGGACGACAACAAGATCTCCATCGAGGACGACACCGACATCGCGTTCACGGAGGACGTCCTCGCACGGTACGAGGCCTACGGCTGGCACACCCAGCGCGTCGACTGGACGGGTGGCGGGACCGGGTACGCGGAGGACGTGGACGTCCTCGCCGCCGCCGTCGAGGCCGCGAAGGCCGAGACCGGCAAGCCCTCGATCATCGCCCTGCGCACCATCATCGGCTGGCCGTCGCCCACCAAGCAGAACACCGGTGGCATCCACGGCTCGGCCATGGGCGCCGACGAGGTCCGCGGCCTGAAGGTCGAGCTCGGTCTCGACCCCGAGGCGACGTTCGCGATCGACGACGCGGTCCTGGCGCACACGCGCTCGGTCGGCGACCGCAACAAGGACCCCGAGGGCACGTGGGCCACGGCGTTCGAGGCCTGGCAGACCGCATCGCCCGCGGGCGTCGAGCTGCTCGAGCGCCTCGCGACGCAGACCCTCCCCGAGGGCTGGACGGACGCGCTGCCGACGTTCGAGAGCGGCAAGGCCGTCGCGACGCGCTCCGCGTCGGGCAAGGTCCTGACCGCGCTCAAGGACGTGCTGCCCGAGCTCTGGGGCGGCTCCGCCGACCTCGCCGGCTCGAACAACACGACCATGGACGGCGAGCCGTCGTTCGTGCCCGTCGAGCATGCGACCAAGAAGTTCCCGGGTCACGAGTACGGCCGCACCCTGCACTTCGGCATCCGCGAGCACGCGATGGGCTCGATCCTCAACGGGATCGTCCTGCACGGCGGCACGCGCGCCTACGGCGGCACGTTCCTCACGTTCAGCGACTACATGCGCCCCGCGGTGCGGCTCGCCGCGCTCATGCAGATCCCGACGACGTTCGTGTGGACCCACGACTCGATCGGCCTCGGCGAGGACGGCCCGACGCACCAGCCGATCGAGCACCTCGCCGCGCTGCGCGCGATCCCCGGGCTCGACGTCGTGCGTCCGGCGGACGCCAACGAGGTCGCCTGGGCCTGGCGGACCGTGCTCGAGACGACCGACCGCCCGGCCGGCCTCGTCCTCACGCGCCAGAACGTCCCGACGTTCCCGCGCGGCGAGGACGGCTTCGCCGACGCGTCGGGGACCGCGAAGGGCGCCTACGTCCTGGTCGACGCCGAGGGCACGCCGGACGTCATCCTGCTCGGGACCGGCTCGGAGGTGCAGCTCGCGGTCGAGGCGCGCGAGGCGCTGGCCGCCGAGGGCATCTCCGCGCGCGTCGTCTCGATGCCGAGCCGCGAGTGGTTCGACCTGCAGGACGACGCGTACCGCGAGTCCGTCCTGCCGGCCTCCGTGCGTGCGCGCGTCTCGGTCGAGGCGGGCGTGGCGCAGGGCTGGCGCGAGCTGGTCGGCGACGCCGGCCGGATCGTGAGCATCGAGCACTACGGCGCCTCGGCCGACTACCAGCGGATCTACCGCGAGTTCGGGATCACGGCGGACGCGGTCGCCGCAGCCGCCCGTGAGTCGATCGCGGCGGCACGCGACGGCGACGCCCCGGGCGGTCCCGCGAAGCCCGCCGAGGGCGGCACTGGCGACCTCGCCTGACCGACCGTAGATTCCGAGGTGGGGCCCCGGTCCCGGTGCCCCACCTCGGAGCTCGACCACCGCGGCCGGCACGCCGATCGGCACCGACCGGGACCGCACTCGCACGACGAGAGGATCTCCGATGACGCAGCAGACCACAGTCCCCGCACCGATCGACCAGCTCGTGGACGCCGGGGTGTCCATCTGGCTCGACGACCTCTCCCGCGAGCGCCTGCGGACCGGCAACCTGGCCGACCTGGTCGAGCGTCGTGGCGTCGTCGGCGTCACGACGAACCCCACGATCTTCGCGTCCGCCCTGTCGAAGGGTGACGCGTACGACGCCCAGCTCGCCGAGCTCGCCCCCGCAGGCACGGACGACGCGGCCGTCGAGAGCGCGGTGGAGCGCATCACCACGGACGACGTCCGCGCGGCGGCCGACGTCCTGCGCCCCGTCTACGACGCGACCGACGGCGTCGACGGCCGGGTCTCGATCGAGGTGGACCCGCGCCTCGCACGGGACACCGAGGCCACGCTCGCCACAGCTGAGCGCCTGTGGGCCACGGTCGACAGGCCGAACGTCTTCATCAAGATCCCGGCGACGGTCGAGGGCCTCGACGCGATCACACGCACGCTCGCCCAGGGCATCAGCGTCAACGTGACGCTCATCTTCTCCCTCGCGCGTTACCGCGCCGTCATGGACGCCTTCGCAACCGGGCTCGAGCGCGCGCGCGACGCGGGCATCGACCTTGCCCCCGTGGCGTCCGTCGCGTCGTTCTTCGTCTCCCGCGTCGACACCGCGGTGGACGCCGCCCTCGAGGAGATCGGGTCGCCCGAGGCCCTCGACCTGCGCGGGACTGCGGCGATCGCCAACGCCCGGCTCGCGTTCGAGGCCTACGAGGAGTTCCGCGCGACGGACCGGTGGCGTTCGCTCGCCGTGTCGGGTGCGAACCCGCAGCGCCCGCTCTGGGCGTCGACCGGCGTGAAGAACCCGAGCTACCCGGACACGATGTACGTGGACCAGCTCGTCACCGACGGGATCGTCAACACGATGCCCGAGGCCACGCTGGAGGCTTTCGCGGACCACGGTGCCGTGAGCGGCGACACGGTCGTCGGCACGGCGGACGCCGCGCGGGGCACGATCGAGGCGATCGAGGACCTCGGGGTCTCCCTCGTCGAGGTCACCGACACGCTCGAGACGGAGGGCGTGCGCAAGTTCGAGGACAGCTGGACCGAGCTGCTCGAGACCACCGCCTCCGGGCTGCGCCGGGCCGCCGGCACGGACCCCACCGCCTGACCTGTCGGCAACGCGTCCGACCTCCGGTCGTCGAGCGTCCCACGCGTCGACCGACCTTATGATCCGAATCGTCTCCAACGTCCCCTCGACCGAAACGGTGCCCACAGGTGAGACCGGCCCAGATCACGGCAGATCACAACCCCCTGCGCGACCCTCTCGACCTGCGGCTCCCGCGGATCGCAGGTCCGTGCGGACTCGTCATCTTCGGCGTGACGGGTGACCTCGCGCGCAAGAAGCTCATGCCGGCCGTGTACGACCTCGCGAACCGCGGGCTGCTGCCCCCCGGCTTCGCCCTGACCGGCTTCGCCCGCCGCGACTGGGAGGACGAGGACTTCGCCAAGGTCGTGCACGACGCGGTGCGGGAGCACGCGCGCACCCCGTTCCGCGAGGCGACGTGGCGCCAGCTGGCCGAGGGCATCCGCTTCGTCCAGGGCACGTTCGACGACCCCGAGGCCTTCGAGCGCCTGCGTCAGACCGTCGAGACCCTCGACGCGGAACGCGGGACCGGCGGCAACCACGCCTTCTACCTGTCGGTGCCTCCGGGGGCCTTCCCCCTCGTCTGCCGTCAGCTCGCCGAGTCGGGCCTGTCCCGCTCGGAGGGCGAGGCGTGGCGCCGTGTCGTCATCGAGAAGCCGTTCGGGCACGACCTCGAGAGTGCGCGCCAGCTCGACGCCGTCGTCTCCGAGGTCTTCCCGCCGGACGCCGTCTTCCGCATCGACCACTACCTCGGCAAGGAGACGGTCCAGAACCTCCTCGCCCTGCGCTTCGCGAACCAGATGTTCGAGCCGATCTGGAACGCGAGCTACGTCGACCACGTCCAGATCACCATGGCCGAGGACATCGGCATCGGTGGCCGCGCGGGCTACTACGACGGCATCGGCGCCGCGCGCGACGTCATCCAGAACCACCTCCTGCAGCTCCTCGCGCTCGTCGCGATGGAGGAGCCGGTGTCGTTCGACGCGACCCAGCTGCGCGCGGAGAAGATCAAGGTGCTGTCCTCCGTGCGGCTGCCCCGTGAGATCTCCAAGCACACGGCTCGCGGTCAGTACGCCGCGGGCAACCAGGGCGGGGAGGACGTGATCGGGTTCCTCGACGAGGACGGGATCGACCCCGGCTCCTCCACCGAGACCTATGCGGCCGTGCGCGTCGACATCGACAACCGCCGCTGGGCGGGCGTCCCCTTCTACCTGCGCACGGGCAAGCGGCTCGGGCGGCGCGTCACCGAGGTCGCCGTCGTCTTCAAGAAGGCACCCCACCTGCCGTTCGAGTCCTCCCAGGCCTCCGAGCTGGGCAACAACGCCCTCGTGATCCGCGTGCAGCCGGACGAGGGCGTGACGATGCGGTTCGGCGCGAAGGTCCCGGGCACCGCGATGGAGGTGCGCGACGTCACCATGGACTTCGGGTACGGGCACTCCTTCACCGAGTCGTCCCCGGAGGCCTACGAGCGCCTCATCCTCGACGTCCTGCTCGGCGACCCGCCGCTGTTCCCGACCCGTGAGGAGGTCGAGCTCTCCTGGAAGATCCTCGACCCGATCACGGCGTACTGGGCCGAGCACGGCACTCCCGACCAGTACCGCTCCGGCACCTGGGGGCCCGCCTCCGCCGACGAGATGCTCGCGCGCGACGGCCGCACCTGGCGGCGACCGTGACCTTCCGGACGACCCTCCGCACGACCCCGCGCCGCACGCCGGGCGTGCACGCGAGCACCACGACCACGCGACCGGGGAGGAACCCGCGATGATCATCGACCTTCCGGAGACGACGACCAACGCCGTGAACAAGCGGCTCGTGAGCCTGCGCGACGAGGGCGGCGCGATCGCGCTCGGCCGCGTGCTCACGCTCATCGTGATCTGCCAGGACGCGGACGTGGAGCCGTCGATCGAGGCCGCCAACGACGCGAGCCGCGAGCACCCGTGCCGCGTGATCGTGGTCGCCCCGGCCAGCGCCGAGCACGCCGGGAAGGGCACCGGCGACCGGCTCGACGCCCAGATCCGCGTCGGCGGCGACGCCGGAGCCTCGGAGGTCGTCGTCCTGCGGGCCACCGGGCGCGCCGTCGAGCACGCCGACACGCTGGTCATGCCGCTGCTGCTGCCGGACGCACCCATCGTCGTCTGGTGGCCGGGCCAGCCGCCGGCGTCGCCGGAGTCCCAGCCCGTCGGGGCGATGGCCCAGCGACGCATCACCGACTCCATCCAGGCCCCCGACCCCGAGGCGACGCTGGCCTCGCTCGCGTCGACCTACAGGGCCGGGGACTCCGACCTCGCGTGGGCCCGCGTCACGCTCTGGCGTGGGCTCATCGCGGCCGCGCTCGACCAGCCCCCGTACGAGCCGGTCACGTCCGTCGTCGTCGAGGGACAGGCGCACCACACGTCGATCGACCTCCTCGCGGCGTGGCTCGGTCGTCGGCTGACGTGCCCCACGACCGTCGTCCGGCACGACGACGCGCAGGCGATCACCAGCGTGACCCTCGAGCGCAAGAACGGGAAGATCGTGCTCTCCCGCCCCGACGGGCGCACGGTCACCATCAGCGAGCCCGGCAAGCCCGACCGCCGCGTCGCGCTCCCCATCCGCACGCTCAGCGAGGCCCTCGTGGAGGAGCTGCGCCGGCTCGACCCGGACGAGGTCTACGGTGACGTCCTGACCAAGGGGCTGCAGAAGGTGGGCGCATGACCGGCGACGGTCACGACGTCGCGCACGCACGGCTCGTCGTCGTGCACCCCGACGCGTCCACGCTCGCCGAGGCGGTCGCGTCCCGGCTCGTCACCCGGCTCCTCGACCTGCAGTCCGTGCGGCGCCCGGTGCACCTGGTGCTGACCGGGGGCACGGTCGGCATCGCGAGCCTTGCGGCGCTGCGCGAGCATCCCGTGCGGGACGCGGTCGACTGGACCGGGGTCCACCTGTGGTGGGGCGACGAGCGCTTCCTCCCGGGCGGGCACCCCGACCGCAACGAGACGCAGGCGCGCTCGGCCCTCCTCGACCACCTGACGCAGCTGCCCGCCGAGAACGTGCACGCCGTCCCGGCGTCCGACGAGGTGACGACCCTGGAGGAGTCGGCCCGAGCCTACGCCGCCACGCTGGCCGAGCACGCCGACGGGGCGGGCGAGGTGCCCACGTTCGACGTCCTGCTGCTCGGCATGGGTCCCGACGGGCACGTCGCGTCGCTCTTCCCCGGGCACCCGGCCCTCGACCTGACCGGCGTCACCACCGCCGGTGTGCACGGGTCCCCGAAGCCGCCGCCGGAGCGCGTGACGCTCACGTTCGAGGCTCTGGGTGCCGCGCGCCAGGCCTGGGTCGTCGCCGCCGGCGCCGAGAAGGCGGCCGCAGTCTCGGCCGCGCTCCGCGGCGCGCCGGTCCACGAGACCCCCGCGGCGGGTATGCGGGGAAGCGAGCGCACGCTGTGGCTCGTGGATGTCGACGCCGCGGGCAACGGCACGCACTGACGAGAAGCACGGAAGGCCTGGGTCAGGAGCTCCTGACCCAGGCCTTCGTGCGTGTCCGGCTGAGCGGAGGTCAGCGGCCGCGGCGTGCGCGCAGCGCCGCCAGCGCCTCGTCGAGGATGGCGATGCCGTCCGCGTCCGAGCGCCGCTCCTTCACGTAGGCGAGGTGCGTCTTGTACGGCTCGTTGCGGGACGGCGAGGGCGGGTTCTCCGGGTCCAGGCCGGCGGGGAAGCCGCAGCGCGGGCAGTCCCAGGACTCGGGAGCGACGATGTCCACCTCGGAGGAGAAGCTCGGGCGCGTCTCGTGCCCGTTCGCGCACCAGTAGGACACGCGGACGCGTGGTGCGATCTCGCCGCGCTCCGACTCCCCCAGCGGCCCGGCACCGACGCGCGATCCTCGGATCGCGTTACCACCTGCCACGTGCTCTCCCCTGTCCTCGTGCCGACGTCGGCACTCGATCCGGCGCCAATCCGGCGTCTCAGCGAGGCCGCCGCGACGCGCACCCCGTCGTGCTGTGGTGTCAGCTGACCTTCGTGATCAGGCCGAGGAGCACGATGACGACCGCCCAGACGAGCGCGAAGGTGATCGTGATCCGGTTCAAGTTGCGCTCCGCGACACCCGAGCTGCCGACGGCGGTCGACATCCCGCCCCCGAACATGTCGGACAGGCCCCCGCCCTTCCCCTTGTGCATGAGCACGAGCAGGATGAGGAACCCGCTGGTGATGACCAGCAGGACCATGAGGATGATGCGCAGCACGTCCACGAGTTCGTCCTTGAGATCAGGGTGGGCCGGCGTGAGCCGGCCCGACCGGTTGTCGTGCGCAGGCGTGACCTGTCACACAGGGGTCAAGAGTAGGCGACGCGGGGGTGATGCGGCGAACCCCGTCCGCGCCCGGGTGCGGGCCCCCTCGCGGGGGCCCGCACCGACAGGTCACGCCGTGGCGTGCGCCTGGTACCGCACGATCGCGGCGAACTCCTCGGGATCGAGGCTCGCGCCACCGACGAGCGCGCCGTCGACGTCCGGCTTCGCCATGATCGCCGCCACGTTCGACGACTTCACGGACCCGCCGTACAGCACCCGCGTGGCGTCTGCCAGACCGGCGTCGTACAGGTCGCCGAGCGCGCCGCGGATCGCACCGCAGACCTCCTGGGCGTCCTCGGGCGTCGCGACCTCACCGGTGCCGATGGCCCAGACGGGCTCGTACGCGACGACCAGGTTCTCCAGCTGCGTCGCGGGGATACCGGCGAGCGCGCCCTCGAGCTGGGCGAGCGTGTGCGGGATCTGCTGCCCGGCCTTGCGCACGTCGAGGCCCTCGCCGACGCACAGGATCGGCGCGAGGCCCTGACCGACGGCAGCAACGATCTTCGTGTTGATGAGCGCGTCGGACTCGGCGTGGTACTCACGTCGCTCCGAGTGCCCGATAGCGACGTACGTCACCCCGAGCTTGGCGAGCATCGTCGCCGAGATCTCGCCCGTGTAGGCACCCGACGCGTGCGCGGAGACGTCCTGAGCGCCGTAGCGGACGTCGAGCTTGTCGGCGTCGACGAGGGTCTGCACCGAGCGCAGGTCCGTGAACGGCGGCAGCACGGCGACCTCGACGGTCGAGTAGTCGTGCTTCGCGTCCTTGAGCGTCCAGGCCAGCTTCTGCACGGTGTGGGTCGCCTGGTGGTGGTCCAGGTTCATCTTCCAGTTGCCCGCCATCAGCGGGGTACGGGTGTTCGCCACGTGACTCGTCTTCTCTCTTGGTCGGACGCGCCGCCCCCGTGGGGGCGGCGCGTGCGGGTGGTTCGTGGACGGAGGTCAGCCCTCGAGGACCGAGATCCCCGGCAGGTCCTTGCCCTCGAGGAACTCGAGGCTCGCGCCGCCACCCGTCGAGATGTGGCTGAAGCCGGCCTCGTCGAATCCGAGGATCCGGACCGCCGCTGCGGAGTCCCCGCCACCGACGATCGTGAACGCGCCGTTCGCCGTCGCGTCGACGAGCGCCTGCGCGACCGCGCGGGTCCCGCCCGAGAACGCGTCGAACTCGAAGACGCCGGCGGGGCCGTTCCATACGACGGTCTTCGCGTCGGCGATCTTGCTCGCGAAGAGCTTCGCGGACTCGGGGCCGATGTCGAGGCCGATCGAGTCCGCGGGGATCGCGTCCGCCGCGACGACTGCGTGCGGCGCGTCGGCGGCGAACGCCTCCGCGGCGACGATGTCCGTCGGCAGCACGATCTCGACGCCGTTCTTCTCGGCGTCCGCGAGGTAGCCCTTGACCGTGTCGATCTGGTCGGACTCGAGGAGCGACTTGCCGACCTGGTGACCCTGGGCGGCGAGGAACGTGAACACCATGCCGCCACCGATGAGGAGGCGGTCGGCCTTGGTCAGCAGGTTGGCGATGACGCCGAGCTTGTCGGAGACCTTCGAGCCGCCCAGGACGACGACGTACGGGCGCTCCGGGTTCTCGGTGGCCTTGCGCAGCGAGTCGACCTCCTTGAGGACGAGCTCGCCGACGGCGGCGGGCAGCACCTGCGCGACGTCGTAGACCGACGCCTGCTTGCGGTGCACGACGCCGAAGCCGTCCGAGACGAACGCGTCGGCCAGGCCGGCGAGGTCGTTCGCGAGCGACTGCCGCTCGGCCTCGTCCTTCGAGGTCTCGCGCGCGTCGAAGCGGATGTTCTCCAGCAGCGCGACCTCGCCCTCCCCGAGGGCGGCGACGGTCTCGCGCGCGGAGTCGCCCACGACGTCCTGGGCGAGGTGCACCGGGACGCCCAGGAGCTCGCCGAGGCGGGCGGCGACCGGCGCGAGCGAGAACGCGGGGTCCGGCTCGCCCTTGGGGCGGCCGAGGTGCGCCGTGACGACGACCTTCGCGCCGGCGTCGGTCAGCTTCTTCAGCGTGGGCAGGGCCGCGCGGATCCGGCCGTCGTCCGTGATGGTCGTCCCGTCGAGCGGGACGTTGAAGTCGGAACGGACGAGCACGCGCTTGCCGCGCAGGTCGCCCAGGTCGTCGATGGTCTTCATGCGTTCTCCTACGGTTCGGTCGCCGTCGTGCGGGGAGCCGGGACGATGCCGGTGCCGCCCGCACACGAGGACGTCCGCGTGCGCGTCACCGGCCGTGGCCGGGACACGCACGCGGACGCATGGTGCTACGCAGAGCTGCGAGCCGGGAGCGAGAGGCTCAGAGCTTCTCGCCGACCAGCGTGGTGAGCGCGACGAGGCTGTTCGAGTAGCCCCACTCGTTGTCGTACCAGGAGACGACCTTGACCTGGTCGCCGATCACCTTGGTGAGCTTCGAGTCGAAGATGCTCTGGTGCGGGTCGGTCACGATGTCGCTCGAGACGATCTCGTCCTCGACGTACTCGAGGATGCCCTTGAGCGGGCCCTCGGCAGCAGCCTTGACGGCGGCGTTGACCTCGTCGACCGTGACCTCGCGCGAGGCGGTGAAGGTCAGGTCGGTCGCCGAGCCGGTGATCGTCGGGACGCGGAGCGCGAAGCCGTCGAGCTTGCCCTTGAGCTCGGGGAGCACGAGCGCCACGGCCTTGGCCGCACCGGTCGACGTGGGGACGATGTTCTGCGCGGCCGCGCGCGCACGACGCAGGTCCTTGTGCGGGCCGTCCTGCAGGTTCTGGTCACCCGTGTAGGCGTGGATCGTGGTCATGAGGCCACGCTCGATGCCGATCGAGTCGTTGAGCGCCTTCGCGAGCGGGGCGAGGCAGTTCGTGGTGCACGACGCGTTCGAGATGATGTGGTGCGCGGCCGGGTCGTACAGGTCCGAGTTCACGCCGACGACGAACGTCGCGTCCTCGTTCTTCGCCGGGGCGGAGATGATGACCTTCTTGGCGCCGCCGTCGATGTGCGCCTTGGCCTTCGTGGCGTCCGTGAAGAAGCCGGTCGACTCGATGACGATGTCGGCACCGAGCTCGCCCCAGGGCAGGTTCGCCGGGTCGCGCTCGGCGAGAGCACGGATCTTCTTGCCGTCGACGATGATGTTCTCGTCGTCGAAGTCCACGCTCAGGGGGAAACGGCCCAGGACGGTGTCGTACTTCAGCAGGTGCGCGAGCGTCTTGTTGTCGGTGAGGTCGTTGACCCCGACAATCTCGATGTCAGCGCCCGACGCCACGATGGCGCGGTAGAAGTTCCGTCCGATCCGACCGAAGCCGTTGATACCGACGCGGATGGTCACAGTGCCCTCCTCAGGGCGCGCCGGTTGCCCGACGCACACGGTTGTTGCCGAAAGATCACGTACGACGGCGTACGCAGGTGGTGATCACTCCGGTGCCCCGCTGCCCGAAGATCGGCTCAGCACCCGTCCGTGCTCGCGGGACCGCCACGGCGACAGCCGGGGCCACCCACGCCCACGAGGGGGTGTCAGCAAAGGAGCACGTCGTTGTCACCTGACATACCCGAGCCTATACCAACCCCTCGACGACGTGTGACCTGAGTCCCACTACTCGGACGGACGTGGACGGACCGCCGCGTGGCATGTCGGGTTCACAGGTCGAGCAGCTCGGGGCTCAGGCTCGCCTCGGTGTCCGGGATGCCCAGCTCACCCGCCTTCTTGTCCGCCGTCGACAGGAGCCGCCTGATCCGGCCCGCCACCGCGTCCTTCGTCAGAGGCGGATCGGCGAGCTGGCCGAGCTCCTCCAGGGACGCCTCCTTGTGCGCGAGGCGCAGCTCCCCGGCCTGGCGCAGGTGGTCCGGCAGGTCCGGTCCCAGGATCTCGAAGGCGCGCTCGACCCGCGCGCCCGCCGCCACCGCCGCCCGTGCGGAGCGGCGGAGGTTGGCGTCGTCGAAGTTCGCGAGCCGGTTCGCGGTCCCACGCACCTCGCGACGGGTCCGCCGCTCCTCCCACACGAGGACCGTCTCGTGGGCGCCGAGGCGCGTCAGCAGCGCGGCGATCGCGTCACCGTCGCGGATCACCACCCGGTCGATCCCGCGCACCTCGCGCGACTTGGCAGAGACCCCCAGCCGGCGCGCTGCGCCGACGAGGGCGAGCGCCGCCTCCGGTCCGGGGCAGGTCACCTCGAGCGCCGACGAGCGTCCGGGCTCGGTCAGGGACCCGTGCGCGAGGAACGCCCCGCGCCACGCGGCCTCGGACTCCTCGACCCCGCCCGAGACCACTTGCGGCGGCAGCCCGCGCACGGGCCGGCCACGCTGGTCCAGCAGGCCGGTCTGCCGGGCGAGCGACTCCCCCTCGCGCACGACCCGCACCACGTAGCGGTTGCTCTTGCGCAGCCCGCCCGCCGACACCACGATCAGCTCGCTCGTGTGGCCGTAGACGTCCGCGATCGTCTCACGCAGCCGTCGCGCGGCGATCGCCGTGTCGAGCTCCGCCTCGATGACGATCCGCCCCGAGATGAGGTGCAGCCCCCCGGAGAACCGGAGCATCGCCGAGACCTCGGCCCGTCGGCACGACGTCTTGTCCACCCGTACCCGGGCCAGCTCGTCCTTCACCTGTGCCGTGAGCGCCATGCCGCCATCCTGCCATCGATGCCGCGGCCCGCCTCCCGTCGTCGGGCAGGCGGGCACGGGCCGGCTCAGCCGGGGTCGGCGCCGACGTCGCCGAGCACGCCGTCGAACACGTCCCGGTAGGCGGCGGCCAGGCGCAGCGCGTCGTGACGGGCCGTCCCGTCGCCGCGGCGCACCTGCCTCAGGAGCAGCCGCGCACCCATCCGCTGCGCGGCCCGCGCCAGCTGCTCGGTGTCCTCGACGGCCGACGGGTCGGCGACGACCGCGTCGATGCGCAGTCCCGGTGCGTGCTTGTGCAGGACCTCCAGGTGGTCGGTCGCCGAGAGGCCGAACGTCTCGCCCGTCTCGGCAGCGAGGTTCAGCGTCACGCAGCGCCGCGCGGACGTCTCGTGGAGCGCGTGCGCCAGCTCCGGCACCAGCAGGTGCGGCAGGACGGAGGAGAACCACGACCCGGGTCCGAGCACGACCCAGTCCGCCGCGTCGATCGCCGCGACCGCCTCCGGGCACGCCGGGGGGTCGGGCGGCACGAGCCGGAGCTGCTCGATCCCCGGGGTGACCGCCACCCGGCTCTGACCCACCACCGTGGTCAGACCGTCGCCGGACCGCGCATCCGCCTCGATGCCGAGAGGTACCGCGGCCATGGGGAGCACCCGACCTCGGGCGCCGAGGAGGCGACCCACCCAGTCCAGGCCCGCCACCGGGTCGTCCAGCAGCTCCCACAGCGCCACGATGAGGAGGTTGCCCACGGCATGGTTGTCGAGGTCGCCCTCGGACGTGAACCGGTGCTGCAGCAGCGCGCTCCACGTGCGGCCCCACTCGGAGTCGTCGCACAGCGCCGCGAGCGCCATGCGCAGGTCGCCGGGCGGGAGCACGCCCAGCTCGTCGCGCAGGCGCCCGGAGCTGCCGCCGTCGTCGGCGACGGTGACCACCGCGGTGAGGCGGTCGGACATGAGGCGCAGGGCCGACAGGCTCGCCGAAAGCCCGTGCCCGCCACCGAGCGCGACGACCGCGGGTGATCTCTTGGCGACCACGTCCGGCGTCACTCCTTCCCCAGGTCGCGGGCCGTGACCGTGACGCGCTGGCCCTGGGCCCGCAGGCGCGTGGCGATCGCCTCGCTGATGGCGACCGAGCGATGCTTGCCGCCCGTGCAGCCGACCGCGATGGTCACGTACCGCTTCTCCTCCCCCAGGTAGCCGGCGAGGACGGGCTCGAGCGCGTGGACGTACCGGTCCACGAACTCGACGGCACCCGGCCGGCCCAGCACGTAGTCGCGCACCGGGGCGTCGCGTCCGGTGAGGTGGCGCAGCTCGGTGATCCAGTAGGGGTTGGCGAGGAAGCGCATGTCGACCACGTGGTCGGCGTCGAGCGGGATGCCGTACTTGAACCCGAAGGAGACGACGTTGATGCGCAGCGTGTCCGGTGCGCCGTCCGCGACCGCCGCCCGCACCTCGCGCGCGAGGTCGTGGACCGTGAGCTCGGACGTGTCGATGACCATGTCGGCACGTTCCTCGAGGCTGGCGAGCAGCCGGCGCTCGGACCCGAGCCCGTCGAGGATTCGCCCCTCGCCCTGGAGCGGGTGCGGGCGCCGGACCTGCTCGTACCGGCGGACGAGGACCTCGTCGGAGGCGTCGAGGAACAGGATGCGGTAGAACACGCCGTTCTGGCGGAGGTGGTCCAAGACCTCGACGAGGTCGGTGAAGAACTCGCGCCCGCGCACGTCGACGACCGCGCCGATGCGCTCGAGCGTCGATCCCGAGCGGGTCATGAGGTCGACGAGCGGGATGATCATCCGCGGCGGGAGGTTGTCGACGACGTACCAGTCGAGGTCCTCGAGGACCGCGGCCGCACGGGACCGGCCCGCACCGGACATACCGGTGATGATGAGCACCTCCGCCTCCCGGCGCTCGGGCGCGTGCGTGGCCGCCTCGATCGCGGGGATGCCGGACGGGACGGTGCTCGGCGCGGGTTCGCTCGTCATGGTCCCAGCATGCCAGCAGCGTCGGCGCGTCCGGTGGCGCCGTCCGTCGTCGGTGTGTCCAGCCCGGCGAGCGCCGCGACCACCGTCTCCGCGGTCCGCACACCCATACCGGGCACCGTCGCGATCTCCTCCACGGTCGCCGCGCGCAGGCGCTTGACCGAGCCGAACTGCTTGAGGAGGGCGGCACGGCGGGCCGGGCCGAGTCCGGGGACGTCGTCGAGCACCGACACGGTCATGCCCTTGCTGCGCTTCTTGCGGTGCTGGCTGATCGCGAAGCGGTGCGCCTCGTCGCGCACCCGCTGCAGGAGGTACAGGCCCTCCGAGGAGCGCTGGAGGATGACCGGGTAGTCCTCGCCGGGGAGCCAGACCTCCTCGAGCCGCTTCGCGAGGCCGCACAGCGCGACGTCGTCGATGCCCAGCTCCGCGAGCGCCCGCGAGGCCGCGGCGACCTGGGGCGGGCCGCCGTCGACGACGACGAGGTTCGGCGGGTAGGCGAACCGGCCCCGGCGGTCCTCGGGTGCGTCCGCGTCGACCTCGCCCGAGCGGTCGATCTCGACCTCGCCCGAGCGCGAACGCTCCGCGAGGTAGCGCTTGAAGCGCCGCGTGATGACCTCGTGCATCGCCGCCGTGTCGTCGCGCGCGCCGTCGCCGTCCGGGCCGCGCACCGTGAAGTGGCGGTACTCGCTCTTGCGCGCCAACCCGTCCTCGAACACGACCATGGAGGCGACCTGGTAGGTGCCCTGGTTGTGCGAGACGTCGTAGCACTCGATGCGCAGCGGGGCGGTCTCGAGCTCGAGCGCCTCCTGGATCTCGCGCAGCGCCTGGCTGCGGGTCGTCAGGTCACCGGCACGCCGGGTGCGGTGCAGCACGAGCGCGTGCTCCGCGTTCGCGCGGACCGTCGCCGCGAGCTCCTTCTTGTCACCGCGCTGCGGGACCCGGACGTCGACGCGGGCGCCACGCAGCCCCGTCAGCCACGTGGTCACCTGGTCCGGGTCCGGCGGGAGCACGGGGACGAGCACCTCGCGCGGCACGGCGTCGTGCATCGCCGCGCGCCGCCCGCGCGCGCCCTGCCCGGTGTCCCGCGGATCGAGCGTCGCGGCGTCCTCCGCCGCGCCGTAGACCTGCTGGAGGAGGTGCTCGACGAGCTCGGCGTCGGTGACGTCCTCGACCTTCTCCACGATCCAGCCCCGCTGGCCCCGGATCCGCCCGCCCCGCACGTGGAACACCTGGACCGCCGCCTCGAGCTCGTCGCCGACGAGCGCGAACACGTCGGCGTCCGTCGCGTCCCCGAGGACCACGGCGTTCTTCTCCGTCGCACGCTGGAGCGCGGTGATGTCGTCGCGCAGCCGGGCCGCCGCCTCGTACTCCTGGGCGGCCGCCGCCTCGCGCATCTTGCGCTCGAGCCGACGCACGAACCGCTGGGTGTCACCGGCCATGAAGTCGCAGAAGTCCTCCGCGAGCTCCTTGTGGTCCTCGGGCGAGATGCGCCCGACACAGGGCGCGGAACACTTGTCGATGTACCCGAGCAGGCAGGGACGCCCCGTCTGGTGGGCGCGCTTGAACACGCCGGCCGAGCACGTGCGCACCGGGAAGACGCGCAGCAGGAGGTCGAGCGTCTCCCGGATCGCCCACGCGTGGCCGTAGGGGCCGAAGTAGCGCGTGCCCCGACGCTTCGCCCCCCGCATGACCTGGGCGCGCGGGAACTCCTCTCCCATGGTGACCGCGAGGTACGGGTAGGACTTGTCGTCGCGGTACTTGACGTTGAACCGCGGGTCGAACTCCTTGATCCACGAGTACTCGAGCGCGAGCGCCTCGACCTCGGTCCCCACGACGGTCCACTCGACGGACGCGGCCGTGGTGACCATGGTCTGGGTCCGGTGGTGGAGGTTCGCGACGTCCTGGAAGTAGCTCGACAGCCGCGCGCGCAGGTTCTTCGCCTTGCCCACGTAGACGACCCGTCCGTGCTCGTCACGGAACCGGTAGACGCCGGGGGACGTCGGGATCTCCCCCGGCGCCGGGCGATACGTCGCGGGATCAGGCATGACGACCACCCTAGGACAGCCCGCCCACGCGGCCCCGCCAGGAGTCCGGGTGTGACGCCCGTCTCACCTGACTAGGGTGTGGTCCATGAGGACGAGCGGATGAGCGCGCAGCACGGGTACTCGGCAACGATCCGCTGGACGGGCGCCGGTGGGACGGGGACGTCGTCGTACACGGCGTACCGGCGGGACCACGACGTCCTGCTCGAGGGGCGCCCGCCGCTCCCGGGTTCCGCCGACCCGGCCTTCCGCGGCGACCCGACGCGCTACAGCCCCGAGGAGCTGTTCGTCGTCAGCCTGTCGCAGTGCCACATGCTGTGGTTCCTGCATCTCGCGGCGACCGGAGGCGTCGTCGTGCGCGACTACGTGGACGACGTCACCGGAACCATGCGCGTCGAGTCCGGCGGGGAGGGGCAGTTCACCGACGTGACCCTGCGCCCGCGCGTCGTGGTCGACGACGGGCCGGGCGCCGACGACGACGCGCTGGCGGTGCTCCACCGCCGCGCGCACGACCACTGCTTCATCGCGCGCTCGGTGAACTTCCGCGTGCTGGTCGAGCCGGCCCCGTCGCGCCGCCCGGTGGGCTGAACCCCCGCGACGGCGCGCTCGTCGCCCGTGGTCGGACGCCGGTCGGACGCCGGTCGGACGCCGACCGTCAGGCGGCCGAGGCCTTGCCCCGCCCGCTCGCCTTGGTCGGCCGGTCCCCCGCGGTCGCCCGGCGAGCTCGAGCGCTCTTCGCAGGCTTGGCGGGGGGCGTCGCAGGCGCGACGCTCGCCGGCGGGTCACCGACGGGCACGGGCGGGTTCGCGTCCAAGAGCTCCGCGAGGAAGCGCCCGGTGTGGCTCGCCTCGACCCGCGCCACCTTCTCCGGCGTCCCCTGCGCGACGACCTTCCCGCCGCCAGAGCCGCCCTCGGGGCCCATGTCCACGACCCAGTCCGCGCTCTTGATGACGTCGAGGTTGTGCTCGATGACGAGGACCGTGTTGCCCTTGTCGACGAGCGACTGCAGCACGCCGAGCAGCTTGCGGATGTCCTCGAAGTGCAGACCGGTCGTCGGCTCGTCGAGCACGTAGATGGTGCGACCCGTCGAGCGCTTCTGGAGCTCGCTCGCGAGCTTGACCCGCTGCGCCTCACCACCGGACAGGGTCGGGGCGGGCTGCCCGAGGCGGACGTACCCGAGGCCGACCTCGACCAGCGTCTTGAGGTGCCGCGAGATCGCGGGGACCGCCGCGAAGAACTCCGACGCCTCCTCGATGGGCATGTCGAGCACGTCCGCGACCGTCTTGCCCTTGAAGTGCACCTCGAGGGTCTCCCGGTTGTAGCGGGCTCCGTGGCACACCTCGCACGGCACGTAGACGTCCGGGAGGAAGTTCATCTCGATCTTGAGCGTCCCGTCGCCGGAGCACGCCTCGCAGCGCCCGCCCTTGACGTTGAACGAGAAGCGGCCGGGCGTGTACCCGCGGACCTTGGCCTCCGTGGTCTCGGCGAAGAGCTTGCGCACGTGGTCCCACACACCCGTGTAGGTCGCCGGGTTGGAGCGTGGGGTACGACCGATGGGCCCCTGGTCGACGTGCACGACCTTGTCGAGATGGTCGAGCCCCGTCACCCTGCGGTGGCGCCCCGCGACCTGTCGCGCACCGTTGAGCTCGTTCGCGAGGACGGTGTAGAGGATCGAGTTCACCAGGGTGGACTTGCCCGAACCGGACACACCCGTCACCGCCGTGAACGTCCCGAGCGGGAAGCTGACGTCGATGCCGGTGAGGTTGTGCTCGCGGGCACCGACGACGGTGACCCGGCGGTCCGGATCCGTCGGGCGTCGCGCCGCGGGCAGCGGGATGGTGCGCCGCCCGGCCAGGTACGCGCCCGTGACGGACTCGGGCGCCTCGAGCAGGCCGGCGTAGTCGCCCGAGTGCACGACGCGACCGCCGTGCTCGCCCGCGCCGGGGCCGATGTCGACGATCCAGTCCGCTGCGCGGATCGTGTCCTCGTCGTGCTCGACCACGATGAGCGTGTTGCCGAGGTCCCGCAGCCGGGTGAGCGTCTCGACGAGCCGACGGTTGTCACGCTGGTGCAGCCCGATGCTCGGCTCGTCCAGCACGTACAGGACGCCGACGAGACCGGAGCCGATCTGCGTCGCGAGCCGGATGCGCTGCGCCTCACCCCCCGACAGCGTCGCTGCCGGTCGCTCGAGCGAGAGGTAGTCGAGACCGACGTCGAGCAGGAAGCCGAGGCGGGCGTCGATCTCCTTGAGCACCTCGGTGGCGATCGCGCGCTCGCGCTGGCCGAGCTCGAGCGACCCGAGGAACGCGGCCGCCTCGCGCAGCGGGAGGCTGCACACCTCCCAGATGGACTTCCCGCCCACCTTGACCGCGAGCACCTCCGGCTTGAGCCGCGCGCCGCCGCACACCGGGCACGGCACCTCACGCATGAAGGCCTCGTACTTCTCCTTCGACCAGTCCGACTCGGTCTCGGTGTGGCGACGCTCGAGGAAGGTCATGACGCCCTCGAAGCCCGTCGAGTACTGGCGCTCGCGGCCCCACCGGTTCTTGTACCGGACGTGGACCTCGTGGTTCTGGCCGTGCAGGACCGCCCGCTTCGCACGTTCCGGCAGGGCACGCCACGGCGCGTCCATGGAGAAGCCGAGGTCGTCCGCGAGCGCCGTCAGCACGCGCTCGAAGTACTCGGACGAGATCTGCGCCCAGGGCGCCACGGCACCCTCAGCGAGGCTCTTCTCGTCGTCGGGGACCACGAGGTCCGGGTCCACCTCGAGCCGGAACCCGATGCCCGTGCACTCGGGGCACGCGCCGTAGGGCGCGTTGAAGGAGAAGGTCCGCGGCTCGATCTCGTCGAGCGCGAGCTCGTGGTCGTTGGGGCACGCGCGCTTCTCGGAGAACCGGCGCTCACGACCCGGGTCGTCGGCGTCGGCGTCCACGAGCTCGACGACGACGAGCCCGCCCGCGAGACCCAGCGCCGTCTCCACGGAGTCGGTCAGGCGGCGCTGCACGCCCTCGCGGGACACGAGGCGGTCGACGACCACCTCGATGTCGTGCTTGAGCTTCTTCTCCAGGGTGGGCGGGTCGGTGAGGGACGTCACCTCCCCGTCCACGCGGGCGCGGGCGAACCCCTTCGCCTGCAGCTCCTTGAAGAGCTCCGCGTACTCGCCCTTGCGGCCGCGCACGACGGGTGCCAGCACCTGGTAGCGCGTGCCCTCGGGCAGCTCGAGGAGACGGTCGACGATCTGCTGCGGGGTCTGCGCGGTGACTCGCTCGCCGCAGACCGGGCAGTGCTGCGTCCCGGCACGCGAGAAGAGCAGGCGCAGGTAGTCGTACACCTCGGTGATGGTGCCGACCGTGGAGCGCGGGTTGCGGTTGGTCGACTTCTGGTCGATCGACACCGCGGGCGACAGCCCTTCGATGAAGTCGACGTCGGGCTTGTCCATCTGCCCGAGGAACTGGCGCGCGTACGCGGAGAGCGACTCCACGTAGCGCCGCTGGCCCTCCGCGAAGATCGTGTCGAAGGCGAGCGACGACTTGCCCGAGCCGGAGAGACCGGTGAAGACGATGAGCCGGTCGCGCGGGAGTTCGAGATCGACGTCGCGCAGGTTGTGCTCACGGGCGCCGGAGATGACGAGGCTGTTGCTCACCGCAGCATCGTACGACCGGCCACCGACACTCGCACACGTGTTCGACCTTCCGCCGCATCGCGCGCCACGCCGACGGCGCACCACACTGGGGCATGGGCTACACGGGGAACGTGACGGTGGACGGGCCGACACACGTGCGGGCGCTCGACGAGCTCGAGATCCGCAAGACCGCCGTCGGGGCGATGTCGAACGACACCTACCTCCTGACCTGTCGCAGGACCGGCGAGCGCCTGCTGGTCGACGCCGCCGCGCAGCCCGATCGGCTGCTCGCCCTCGTGCACGACGCCGGCACCCCGTCGGGATACCGGCTCGAGATGGTGGTCACGACCCACCGCCACCACGACCACGCGGGCGCGCTCGCCGCCGTCGTCGCCACGACCGACGCGGAGGTCGTGGCCGGTGCGGACGACGCCGACGCGATCGCCGACGCGACGGGGGTCCGCGTCGACCGGCGGCTGCGCCACGGGGACACCCTCGCCGTCGGTCGCGCGACCCTCGAGGTGATCGCCCTGCGCGGGCACACCCCAGGGTCCGTCGCGCTCGCCTACCGCGAGCCCGACCACGTGCGCGCACCCGGCGCGGTCGCCGGACGTACGCACCTGTTCACCGGCGACTCCCTCTTCCCGGGCGGGCTCGGCGCCACCGGGCACGACCCCGACCGGTTCGCACGCCTGCTCGACGACGTCACGCAGCGCGTCTTCGACCGGTTCCGCGACGACACGTGGGTCTACCCGGGCCACGGGGACGACACGACGCTCGGCGCCGAGCGGCCGCACCTCGCCGAGTGGCGCGAGCGCGGCTGGTGACCAGGAGACCGGCACCGCGACGATCGCGACCACCGCGACCACAGGTCCGTCAGACCGTCAGCGCGCGCCGCTCAGCACCCGTGGCACGATCCTCCCCTCGACGGCCGTCGCGGCGCCGTCCGCGTCACGCTCGCGACGGACCACCCACGCTGCCGCGTCCCGGATCTCGGTGACGGCCTCGACGAGCCGACCGCCGCGGTAGACCAGCCCCACCCCGTCGTCCGTCGCGTACGAGGTGGGCAGCGTCCCCTCGGCCACGAGACGGTGCAGGAGCGGGCGTCGTCCCGGCTCGGCGTCGTAGTGGACGCCGTTGCCGTAGGGCACGAACGCGAGGCCGTCGGTCACAGGGCGAAGGTCCGGACCGAACGAGTCCGTCGGTCCCCCGACGTGCCAGCACAGCGAGCCCGCGCTGACACCCGCGAGCACGACGCCGGACCCGCCCACGGACCGCAGGATCTCGGGCAGCCCGTGGGCACGCCAGACCGCGAGCAGGTTGACGACAGACCCGCCGCCGACCCACACGACGTCGTGGTCACGCAGGTGCGCCTCGACATCGTCGACGTTCGGCATGCTGAACAGCGAGAGGTGGGACATCGCGAACCCGGCGACCCGGGCCGCCTCGTCGAGCTCGGCGTGGAACCAGGTCTGGTCGCCGCCGGCCGTGCCCAGGTGGCACACGCGGGGCGTGCCCTCGACGCCGGCCAGATCGGCGGCGTGGTGGACGAGCGGGCCGAGCGCGAGCCGGGTCCGGTGCCCGGGCGCGTAGCCGCCAGAGGTCGCGAGGATCGTGAGGTCGCTCATACGTCGCGACGGTACGCACCGCACGGGGGCGTGACCACGGGATTCTCGCGCCCGGCGGCCGGGACGGACGCCCGCTCGACGCCCCGTGCCGTCCTGCTTGAATGGCGCCATGCCGATCCACGCCGTGACCTACGTGTACGCCGACCGACCCGCCGACCTGGACGCCGTCCGCCCCGAGCACCGGGCCTTCCTGCGCGGCCTGCACGCGCAGGGCACCCTGCTCGCCTCCGGTCCGCTCCCGGCGACGCAGGACGCCCCGGGCGGCGCGCTCATCGTGCTCGACGCCGAGTCCGTCGCCGCGGCAGGCGACGTCCTCGACGCCGACCCGTTCGCCCGCGCCGGCCTGGTGGCCGAGCGGACCGTGCGCCCGTGGTCACCGGTGATCGGCGACTGGGCCGACCGCGTCTGACCGACGGCGAGGGGCTTCCCGCCGGTCAGCGGGAGGCGTCGCCCGCCGGCGCGTCCTCGACGGGCGCGTCCTGCACGTTCGCGTCCTGAGCCGCGCCGTCGGTGGGGCCCTCGACCGGCGCGGGTCCGTCGTCGCCGCGCCCGCGGGTCCGCAGGAGGCTCGCGACGGTGGTCAGGGCGAGGGCGCCGATGATCACGGCGAGCGACATCCAGATCGGCACCGTCGGCACCGCCTCGATCGGCTCGCCGCCGTTGATGAACGGCACCGAGTTCTCGTGCAGCGCCTCGAGGATCAGCTTGATCCCGATGAAGCCGAGGATCACGGCGAGGCCGATCGGCAGGTAGACCAGCCGTTGGAGGAGCCCGCCCAGCAGGAAGTAGAGCTGGCGCAGACCCATGAGCGCGAAGACGTTCGTCGTGAACACGATGAACGGGTCCTGCGTCAGCCCGAAGATCGCCGGGATCGAGTCGAAGGCGAACAGGACGTCCGTGCTGCCGATCGCGAGGAAGACGACGACCAGCGGCGTGAAGACCTTCCTGCCGTCCTCGACCGACCGGAGCCGGCCGCCGTCGTACCTGGTCCCGATGGGCAGCACGCGGCGCAGGAGTCGCACCGCCCGGTTCTCGTGGTACTCCTCGGCCTCGTCGCCCCCGGTCACGAGCTTGACGGCCGTGTACACGAGGAACGCGCCGAAGAGGTAGAACACCCAGACGAACTGCTGCAGGACCGCCGCGCCGGCGAGGATGAAGGCGCCGCGCAGGACCAGCGCGACGATGATCCCCACCATGAGCACGCGCTGCTGCTGCTCCTTGGGCACGGCGAACCGCGCCATGATGATGACGAAGACGAAGAGGTTGTCGACCGACAGGCTGTACTCGGTGAGCCAGCCCGCGTAGAACTCCCCGGCCGGCGCCGCCCCGCCCACGGCGCCGACGACGGCGCCGAACACGAGGGCGAGCGCCACGTAGAACCCCACCCACAGCGCGCTCTCACGCATCGAGGGCACGTGGGGTCGCCTGCCGACGACGAAGAGGTCGACGACGAGGAGCACCGCGAGCGCCGACAACGACGCCCACTCGAACCAGAGCGGCAGCTCGTGCACCATCAGCGCGCGTCCTCCTGCTCGGACGAGACGGCACGACGGCGGTCCGCGCGGTCCTTCGCGAGGCTCGCCACCGTGGTGATCGCCAGGACCACGACGATGAACCCGAGCGACAGCGCGGTCGGGATCTCGGGGATCGCGGTGATGTGCTCGCCGCCGTTGATGAACGGGACCTCGTTGGTGTGCAGGGCGTGGATGACGAGCTTGACGCCGATGAAGCCGAGGATCGCCGCGAGCCCGTACGCGAGGTAGACGAGCCGGTCGAGCAGGCCGTCGATGAGGAAGTAGAGCTGGCGCAGGCCGAGCAGCGAGAAGGCGTTGGCCGCGAAGACCAGGAACGTCTCCTGGGTGAGACCGAAGATGGCGGGGATCGAGTCGACGGCGAACAGCAGGTCGGCGGACCCGATCGCGATCATGACGATGAGCATCGGGGTGATGAACCGCTTCCCGTCGATCCGGGTGGTCATCTTGTCCTCGACGTAGTCGTCCGTCGTCGGGAAGACGCGGCGCGTGAGGCGCAGGAGCGCGTTCTCGGAGAACTCCTCGTCGTGCTGCGTACCCGTACGGGCCTGGGCCCACGCGGTGTACAGCAGGAACGCGCCGAAGACGTAGAAGATCCAGCTGAAGTTCTCGATCAGCGCGGCGCCCGCGAAGATGAAGATCGTGCGCAGCACGAGCGCGATGGTGATGCCGATCAGCAGCACCTTCTGCTGGTAGAGCCGCGGGACGCGGAAGCTCGTCATGATGAGGACGAACACGAAGAGGTTGTCGACCGACAGGCTCTTCTCCGTGATGTACCCGGCGAAGTACTCGCCGCCGTACGTGCTGCCCCACACGGCCCACACGAGGAACCCGAAGGCGACGGCCACGGCCACGTAGCCGAGCGACCACCAGGTGGCCTCGCGCAGGCTCGGGGCGTGGGGCGTGCGCACGTGCCCGACGTAGTCGACCGCGAGCATCGCGACGATCACCCCGACGGTGACGAGCCAGACCCAGACGGGAACATCCACAGAAAGACCTCCGGTACATAGCACTGAGTACCGAAGGTCTCTTCCGCCACGCACCCTGGAAGCATGCCCGCGGGGCGGACGGTCCTTCGGCGGCGTGACCGGTGACACCGGGCCGACGACTGCGCCGACCGTGATGACGACATCACCGCGGAGGAATACTCCCCTTCAACGAGGTGCCAGCATAGGCCATGCGGACACCTCCGAGAAGAACACCGCGCGACGCCGAGACCATCCCCGCCGGCGCGGCCGAGTTCATTGCAGGCAGAGCTCGTTCCCCTCGGGGTCCTGCAGGACGATCCAGAACTCGCCGTTCAGCGCGAGCTCGCGCACGACGACGGCGCCCAGCCCCGTCAGCCGCACCTTCTGGAAGTACAACCGCGGACCGGCGCCGTCGGGGTCGATCGCGGCGTAGGCGGTGTCCCGCTGGTCTGCGGGCACGTCCCACGCGTCGAGCGCCGCGTCCCACGAGGCGAAGCCGTCCGGTGGTGGCGCCTCGACGTACCCGAGCGCCGCGCACCAGAACCGCCCGAGCGCGGCGGGGTCGCGGGCGTCGAACGTGACCTGGATCCTGCGTGCCATGCGTGCCTCCCGGCCGTGCGGTCGTCCGTCCGTGCGTAGCGCGTCAGGCGGTCGCCGCCTGCATCTGGCGCAGCTCCTTCTTGAGCCCCGAGATCTCGTCGCGCAGCCGCGCGGCGAGCTCGAACTGCAGCTCCCCGGCTGCTGCGTGCATCTGGTCGCTGAGCTCCTGGATCAGCTGGGCGAGGTCGCTCGCCGCCGCGCCCGCGAGCCGGTTGCCCGCCGATGCGCCCTCCTTCGGGCCACCGGCGACCGGGCCCCGGCCCGTGGAGCCCTTGCCGGGCTGACGGAAGCCCCCTGCGAGGAGCTCGGCGGTGTCGAGGTCCTCGCGTGCGAGCATGTCCGTGACGTCCGAGATCCGCTTGCGCAACGGGGTCGGGTCCACGCCGTGCTCGAGGTTGTACGCGACCTGCTTCTCGCGGCGACGGTCCGTCTCCTCGATCGCCGCCGCCATCGCGGCCGTGATCCTGTCCGCGTACATGTGCACCTCACCGGACACGTTGCGCGCCGCGCGACCGATGGTCTGGATCAGCGACGTCGGCGAGCGCAGGAAGCCCTCCTTGTCCGCATCGAGGATCGCGACGAGCGAGACCTCCGGCAGGTCGAGACCCTCGCGCAGCAGGTTGATGCCGACCAGGACGTCGTACTCCCCCATGCGCAGCTCGCGCAGCAGCTCGACGCGGCGCAGGGTGTCGACCTCGGAGTGGAGGTAGCGCACGCGCACGTCGCGCTCGAGGAAGTAGTCCGTGAGGTCTTCCGCCATCTTCTTGGTCAGCGTGGTGACGAGGACGCGCTCGTTGCGCTCGGCGCGCTCGCGGATCTCGTGCAGCAGGTCGTCGATCTGACCGGTCGTGGGCTTGACCACGACCTGCGGGTCGACCAGGCCGGTGGGCCGGATGATCTGCTCGACGGCGCCGTCGGACATCGAGAGCTCGTACGTGCCCGGCGTCGCGGACAGGTAGACCGTCTGCCCGATCCGCTCCACGAACTCCTCCCACCGCAGCGGCCGGTTGTCCATCGCGCTCGGCAGCCGGAAGCCGTGGTCGACGAGGCTGCGCTTGCGCGACATGTCGCCCTCGAACATCGCGCCGATCTGCGGCACGGTGACGTGGGACTCGTCGATGACGAGGAGGAAGTCTTCGGGGAAGTAGTCCAGCAAGGTGTTGGGCGCGGTCCCGGGCTCTCGCCCGTCGATGTGCCGCGAGTAGTTCTCGATCCCCGAGCAGGTGCCGATCTGGCGCATCATCTCGATGTCGTAGGTGGTGCGCATGCGCAGCCGCTGCGCCTCGAGCAGCTTGTTCTGCCGCTCCAGCTCCTCGAGCCGCTCACCGAGCTCGGCCTCGATCGAGGAGATCGCCCGCTCCATGCGCTCCGGGCCCGCGACGTAGTGCGTCGCGGGGAAGACGTGGACCGACGGCTCGGACCGGATGACGTCCCCCGTGAGCGGGTGCAGCGTCTGGATCGACTCGATCTCGTCGCCGAAGAACTCGATGCGGATCGCGAGCTCCTCGTAGACCGGGATGATCTCGACCGTGTCTCCCCGCACGCGGAACGTGCCGCGCGTGAACGCCATGTCGTTGCGCGTGTACTGCATCGTGACGAACTGGCGCAGCAGGTCGTCCCTCTCGACCTGGGTGCCGACGTCGAGACGGACCATGCGGTCGACGTACTCCTGCGGTGTCCCCAGACCGTAGATGCAGGAGACGGACGCGACGACGATCACGTCACGGCGGGTGAGCAGCGAGCTCGTGGCCGAGTGCCGGAGCCGCTCGACCTCGTCGTTGATCGACGAGTCCTTCTCGATGTAGGTGTCCGTCTGCGCGATGTACGCCTCGGGCTGGTAGTAGTCGTAGTAGGAGACGAAGTACTCGACCGCGTTGTTGGGCAGCAGGTCGCGGAACTCCGTGGCGAGCTGCGCGGCGAGGGTCTTGTTCGGCGCCATCACGAGGGTGGGACGTTGGAGCTCCTCGACCAGCCAGGCCGTCGTCGCGGACTTGCCCGTCCCGGTGGCGCCGAGCAGGACGACGTCCTTCTCCCCGGCCCGGATCCGCCCGGAGAGGTCCGCGATCGCCGTGGGCTGGTCGCCCGAGGGCTGGAACTCGGAGATGACCTCGAAGGGGGCGTCGGCACGCTGGAGGTCGGTGACAGGGCGCATGCGTCCACGGTACGACTGTCCACCCACACCGGGCGCTGCAGGGGCGACGCCGTGCGTCAGTGCTCGCTGCCGGCAGCGAGCAGCGGCTCCGGCGCCCCGGCCAGCGCCAGCCGGGCCACGGCCGCGACCGCGCGGACCTGGTCCTCCAGCGGGACGACGTCGACCGCGGGGACGTGCACGAACCCGGCGCGCACCGCCGGCGAGGTCGTGCAGTGGTGCATGAGCGCGTAGAACGTCGCGTTGCACACGTACGTGCCCGCGGTGCTCGAGACGCCGACCGGGACCTGGTCCGCGCGGACGGCGGCCAGCGCGGCCTTCACGGGCAGGCCCGTCCAGTAGGCGACCGGGCCGCCGTCGACCACGGGCACGTCCACCGGGGAGGCTCCGTCGTTGTCGGGGATCCGCGCGTCGAGGACGTTGATCGCGACACGCTCGAGCCGTACGCGATCGCTCCCCTGCGCGAGGCCCAGCGCGACGACGACCTGCGGGTCGTGGGCCCGCACGGCTTCCTCGAGGGCCGGCCACGCGCCGTCGAACGTCACCGGGAGCCGGACGGGGACGACGTCAGCACCCACGAGCTCGGCCGAGCGCTCGGCGAGCAGCCGCGCCACCTCCCAGGACGGGTTGGTCGCGGCCCCGCCGAAGGGCTCGAAGCCGCTGACGAGGACGCTCACGCCTCGTGCTCCTCGATCTCAGCCACGACCTCGGCGTCCACCTCCGCGCGCACGCGCTCCCAGAGCGTGTCGACCTGGGCGTCCAGCTGCTGCGGGGAGCCCGCGCCGTCGAGGACGACGTCCGCGGCCGCGAGCCGGGTCGCGTCGTCGGCCTGCGCGGCGATACGGCCACGGGCCTCGCCGTCGTCGAGCCCACGGCCGTCGACGAGCCGTCGGAGCCGCAGGTCGAACGGCGCGTCGACCACGACGACGCAGTGGAAGTGCGAGGGGTCGCCGGTCTCGACGAGCAGCGGGATGTCGTGCACGACGACGGCCCGGGGGTCCGCGGCGGCCGCCGCGGCCTCGCGCTCGGCCGCGAGGCGACGCACCTGCGGGTGCACGACGGCGTTCAGCCGCTCGCGCGCGCCGGGGTCGGCGAACACGAGCCCGGCGAGGCCCGCCCGGTCGAGCGTGCCGTCGGCGCCCAGCACCGACGGCCCGAACGCCTCGACGACCTCGTCGAGACCGACCGTGCCTGGTGCGACGGCCTCGCGCGCGAGGGCGTCGTAGTCGATGACGACGGCGCCCAGCGCGGCGAGACGAACGAGTGCGACGGACTTCCCCGCCGCGATGCCTCCGGTCAAGCCGATGCGGAACATGCGCTCCATCCTGCCAGCACGCGGCGTCCGCCACCCGGGCGGGAGGGCCCGTGACGGCCCCTGCGGGCAGATGAGGACGCCGGAGCGCACCGTCAGTCCGTGGCGCCTCCGGCGACCGCGCGGAGCAGGCGCAGGAGCTCGCGGCGCTCCGGTGCGTCGAGACGGTCCAGCAGGGTGCCCGCGCTCGACGAGCGCTGCGCCCCGACCAGCTCGACGACGGCGCGCCCCTGCGGCGTGAGCTCGACGAGCGTCGCCCGACGGTCGGCCGGGTCCTCGGCACGACGCACGAGACCTGCGGCCTCGGCGTCGTCGACCTTCGACGTGACGGACCGCGGCGCGACGTCGAGCGCCGCGGCGACCGCGCCCAGACGGCACGGGCGGTCGCAGCGCGCGAGGAAGCGCAGCAGACGGAACTGCCCCGGTGTCGTCCCCGCGGGCTCGAGCCGCTCGCTCGCCTCGCGGCGCACCGTGCGCAGCGCCGCGTGCAGGAGGGACAGGAACTCCCCCGCCTCGTCGGCGGTCGTCGCACCGCGCGCCACGCGCGCGCTCTCTTCACTGGCCACGGGGCGAGCCTACCCGCGGGACGGCATCTTGTGATGCTCGCTCATAGTGAGTTACACTCAGCATTGTTCTCGCGCGAGCGGCACCGAGCAGCCAGGTGCCCGCGCCCGCGGGCCGGCGACCCCCCAACGCGTCGGCCGCCGCGGACGACCAGCGCTCCCTCACCCACGGGAGGCCACATGTCGCACCCCTCATCCTTCTCCGCACCCGGCGGAGGCCGCGGCATGCGGTCGTTCCGCCAGGACCCGTCCGTCGCCGGACGACGCCTGCACCGAGGCACGGTGCGGCGCGTGCTCACCTTCGCCCGACCCTACCGGCGCAAGCTCGCCGCGTTCCTCGCCCTGATCTCCGTCGACGCCGCCGCCGGCGCCGTCACCCCGCTCCTCTTCCAGCGGATCATCGACGACGGCATCGTCGCGGGGCGCACGGACGTCGTCGTCTCGTACGCCCTCGTCGCCGCGGGGATCGCCGTCCTGTCCGGGCTGCTCGGCGTCGCGCAACGCTGGTTCTCCGCCCGGATCGGCGAAGGACTCATCGTCGACCTGCGCACGGCCGTGTTCGACCACGTGCAGCGCATGCCGCTCGCGTTCTTCAGCAGGACCCGCACCGGGGCGCTCGTGCAGCGCCTCAACGGGGACGTCCTCGGAGCCCAGCAGGCGTTCACGTCGACCCTCTCGAACGTCTTCTCCAACCTGCTCACCGTGGTGTTCGTCCTCGCCGCGATGCTCACCATGTCCTGGCAGCTCACCCTGCTCGCGCTCACGCTGCTCCCGGCGTTCGTGCTGCCGGCCCGGTGGGTCGGCGGCCGGCTCGCCGCGATCACGCGCGAGAGCTACGAGCTCAACGCGGACGCCGCCCAGACCATGAACGAACGCTTCAACGTCGCCGGTGCCCACCTCGTCAAGATCTTCGGCGACCCGCGGCGCGAGTCCGAGCGGTTCGCCGCCCAGGCGACGCGGGTGCGCGACATCGGCGTGAAGCAGGCCATGTACGGCACGGTCTTCCGCGTCGGCCTGACCGTGGTGGCGTCCGTCGCGGTCGCGATCGTGTACGGGATCGGCGGCCTCATGGCGATCTCGGGCTCCCTCACCGTCGGCGTGGTCGTCGCGCTCACCGCGTACCTCTCCCGCCTCTACGGTCCCCTCACCGCGATGTCCAACGTCCAGGTGGACGTGATGACGGCGCTCGTGAGCTTCGAGCGCGTGCTCGAGGTCCTCGACCTCGAGCCCACCGTGACCGACGCACCGGACGCCGTCGACCTGCGCGACGACGTCGCGCGCGACGGCGCGAGCCTCGAGCTCGCCGGCGTCACGTTCCGCTACCCCGGCGCGTCCGAGGTGTCGCTCGCGTCCCTCGAGTCGGTCGCGGTCGACGCACCGGACCTCACCGGTGACGTCCTGCACGACGTCTCGTTCTCGGTCCCCGCCGGCGCGATGGTCGCCCTCGTCGGATCCTCCGGAGCCGGGAAGACCACCGTCTCCCAGCTCGTCACCCGCATGTACGACCCCACGGCGGGCAGCGTGCGCATCGCCGGGCGCGACCTGCGCGGCGCGTCCCAGGCATCCCTGCGCGGCGTCGTCGGCGTGGTCACCCAGGAGGCTCACCTCTTCCACGACTCCATCGCGGGGAACCTGCGCTTCGCCGTGCCCGACGCGACGGACGAGGAGATCCGCACCGCGCTGCGACGCGCCCACGTGTGGGACGTCGTCGCGGCACTCCCCGCGGGGATCGGCACGGTCGTCGGGGACCGGGGCTACCGGCTCTCGGGCGGCGAGCGCCAGCGCCTCGCCCTGGCGCGCGTGTTCCTCTCCTCCCCTGACGTCGTCGTGCTCGACGAGGCGACGGCGCACCTGGACTCCAGCTCGGAGGCCGCGGTCCAGGCGGCACTCGCCGAGGCGCTGCGGGGCCGGACCTCGCTGGTGATCGCGCACCGGCTGTCGACCGTCCGCGAGGCCGACCTCATCGTCGTGCTCGACGCCGGTCGGGTCGTCGAGACGGGCACCCACGCCGAGCTGCTCGAACGTGGCGGCCGGTACAGCGAGCTCTACCGCACCCAGTTCGCGGGAGCCGCGGCCGTCGCCGCCTGACGAGAGGCGTCGGGTACGGCGAAGGCCCGCCACCCCCTGGAGGGGTGACGGGCCTTCGTGGCGTCCGCGTCGCGACCGGTCGGTCGCGATCGGATCAGTTGCCGGTGAGCTTCTCGCGCAGTGCGGCGAGCGCCTCGTCCGAGGCGAGCGTGCCCGTCGCCTCGGCCGCGGGGGCCGAGGAGTAGGACGTGCCGCTGCCGCCTCCGTTGGACGACGACGAGGAGGAGGACGACGAGGAGGACGAGGACGAACCCGAGTCGCCCGACGCGGCGTCGATGTCCGCACGGACGGCCTCCGCGACCTGCTTGCGGTGGGCCTCCCAGCGCTCGTGGGCCTTGGCGTACTCCGCCTCCCACGCTTCACGCTGGGTCTCGAAGCCCTCGAGCCACTCGTTGGTCTCGGGGTCGAAGCCCTCGGGGTACTTGTAGTTCCCCTGGTCGTCGTACTCGGCCGCCATGCCGTACAGCGCGGGGTCGAAGTCGTCCGACTCCGGGTCCACGCCCTCGTTGGCCTGCTTGAGCGACAGCGAGATGCGGCGACGCTCGAGGTCGATGTCGATGACCTTGACGAAGACCTCGTCACCGACGTTGACGACCTGCTCGGGCAGCTCGACGTGGCGCACGGCCAGCTCGGAGATGTGCACGAGGCCCTCGATGCCGTCCTCGACGCGCACGAACGCACCGAACGGGACGAGCTTGGTGACCTTGCCCGGCACGACCTGCCCGATCGCGTGGGTCCGGGCGAACGTCTGCCACGGGTCCTCCTGCGTCGCCTTGAGCGACAGCGAGACGCGCTCGCGGTCGAAGTCGACGTCCAGGACCTCGACCGTGACCTCCTGGCCGACCTCGACGACCTCGGAGGGGTGGTCGATGTGCTTCCAGGAGAGCTCGGAGACGTGCACGAGACCGTCGACGCCGCCGAGGTCCACGAACGCACCGAAGTTGACGATCGAGGAGACGACGCCCGGGCGCACCTGACCCTTCTGCAGCGTCTGCAGGAAGGTGGAGCGGACCTCGGACTGCGTCTGCTCGAGCCACGCACGGCGCGAGAGGACCACGTTGTTGCGGTTCTTGTCGAGCTCGATGATCTTGGCCTCGATCTCCTTGCCGACGTACGGCTGGAGGTCGCGGACACGACGCATCTCCACGAGGGAGGCGGGCAGGAAGCCGCGCAGGCCGATGTCGAGGATGAGGCCGCCCTTGACGACCTCGATGACGGTGCCGGTGACGACGCCGTCCTCTTCCTTGATCTTCTCGATCGTGCCCCAGGCGCGCTCGTACTGCGCACGCTTCTTGGACAGGATCAGGCGGCCTTCCTTGTCCTCCTTCTGGAGGACGAGGGCCTCGACCGCGTCGCCGACGTTGACGACCTCACCGGGGTCCACGTCGTGCTTGATGGACAGCTCACGGGAGGGGATGACGCCCTCGGTCTTGTAGCCGATGTCGAGGAGGACCTCGTCGCGGTCCACCTTGACGATCGTGCCTTCGACGATGTCGCCGTCGTTGAAGTACTTGATCGTGGCGTCAACGGCGGCGAGGAAGTCCTCCTCGGTGCCGATGTCGTTGACGGCAACCTGGGGTGCGGACTTCGCGGGGGTAGAGATGGTCATTGAGTTCGATGCTCCGATGCGGACAGGGAAGTCGAGCGGATAAGGGACGTGCGGGCGTACCCGCCGAAGGGCAGGCGCAATGCACCGCCGTCCATTCTACGCGTGCCACGACGTGGGGGTCAACGCGGACGACCGCAGGGATGCCGCTCGTCCCGGGCCCGGTCGCGCAGCCGCTCAGGCGAGGACCTGGGCGACGCGGAGCAGCTCGGCCGGCACACGCTTCGGCCTGCCCGCGACCTCCGCCAGCGGGACGAGCTCGACCCGCTCCCCCCGCAGCGCCGTCATCACTCCCGTCGTCCCCGCGCTGACGGCGTCGACCGCCGCGACCCCGAACCGGCTGCCCAGGATGCGGTCCGTCGGTGTCGGCTCGCCGCCGCGCTGCACGTGCCCGAGCACCGTGAGGCGGGTGTCGAACCCGGTGCGCTCGGCGATCTCGGCGCTCACCCGCTCCCCGATCGACCCGGCGACGATCTCGCCGAACCGACCGAGCTGCTGGGTGAAGTCCATGGACGACCCCTCGCGCGGCACGGCCCCCTCCGCGACGACGACGATCGAGAAGTTCGCGTGCGCGCGGTGCCGGTGGCGCAGGAACCGCACGACCTGGTCGATGTCGAACGGCTCCTCGGGCGCGAGCACGACCTCGGCGCCACCCGCGATGCCGGCGTTCACGGCGATCCAGCCCGCGTGGCGGCCCATCACCTCGACGACCATGACCCGGTTGTGGCTCTCCGCCGTCGTGTGGACCCGGTCGAGCGCCTCGGTCGCGATGTTCACCGCCGTGTGGAAGCCGATGGACAGGTCGGTGCCCTCGACGTCGTTGTCGATCGTCTTGGGGATCGCGACGATCGGCACCCCGGCCTCGGAGACCTTGCTCGCCGCGTGGAGCGTGCCGTCGCCGCCGATGCAGATCATGGCGTCGAGCCGCTCCGCCTCGACCGTGGTGAGCACCGCGTCCATGCTCCCGTCGTCGGCGCTCGGGTGGAACCGCGCCGTCCCGAGCAGGGTCCCGCCGACCGGGAGGACGTTGCGGATGTCCTGCCGGCCCAAGGGGTGCACGTCGCCGTCGACGACGCCGCGCCAGCCGTTGCGGAAGCCGATGATCGTGTGCCCGTACTCCCCCGTCCCCTGCTTCACGACGGCCCGGATCGCCGCGTTGAGGCCGGGGCAGTCGCCGCCACCCGTGAGAAGTCCGATCCGCACCAGGTCCTCCGTCTCGTCGGTCGCACGTCGCACGAGACGGAGGCACCCACCTCCGCGGCGCCGCGTCGCCACCACCCTAGTCACCGCACGCGCGCAGGTGGGAGCGCGTACCGGCCCCCGGACACGCTCGGGGCCACCGCCGCGGCGCACGGGCACAATGGCCGGGTGAGCGTGCCCACCTCCCCCGGCCCCGCCCCGCCTCCCGGGTCGCCCGAGACCCCCGGCCCGACCGCCCATGCGGGCTACCACGATGTGCCCGACGCCGAGGGCGGCCGGGCCGGACGCACGTGGTGGGACGACAACGCCACCGAGTACCTGGACGAGCACGGAACCTTCCTCGGTCCGGCCGACTTCTGCTGGTGCCCCGAAGGGCTGCGCGAGGCGGACGCGCGACTGCTCGGCGACGTGGCCGGACGTCGGGTCCTCGAGGTCGGGGCGGGCGCCGCGCAGTGCTCGCGCTGGCTCGCGGGCGAGGGCGCGCAGGTCGTCGCGACCGACGTGTCCGCCGGGATGCTCGCCGCCGCGGCGGCGCTCGACCGCCAGACCGGGACCCGCGTCCCGACGGTCCAGGCCGACGCGCGACACCTGCCCTTCCGGGCCGCCGGCTTCGACGCGGTCTTCACGTCGTTCGGCGCCGTCCCGTTCGTCCCGGACCCGGTCGCGGTCCACCGCGAGGCCGCCCGGGTCCTGCGCCCCGGCGGCACCTGGACGTTCTCCGTCACGCACCCGGTGCGGTGGGCGTTCCCCGACGACCCGAGCGAGCGCGGCCTGACGGCGCACCGGTCCTACTTCGACCGTCGGCCGTACGTGGAGTCCGACGCCGCCGGGCGCGTCGTGTACGCGGAGTACCACCGCACGCTCGGCGACCACGTCCGCGACGTCGTCGCGGCAGGCCTGGTCCTGACGGACGTCGTCGAGCCCCGGTGGCCGGAGGACAACGCGGAGGTGTGGGGCGGGTGGGGTCCGGTGCGCGGCGCCTACCTGCCCGGGACGGCGATCTTCCGCACGCGTCTGCCCGCCTGAGCGGTCAGTGTCCCGCGTCGTGCCAGGTGCGGCCCGCGCCGACCGACACGTCGAGCGGGACGTCGAGCGTCGCCGCCGCGCCCATCTGCTCACGCAGGAGTCGTTCGATCGCGTCGCGCTCCCCGTCGGCAACCTCGACGACGAGCTCGTCGTGGACCTGCAGCAGCAGCCGCGAACGCAGGCCCTGCTCGTCGAGCGCTCGCTGCACACCGAGCATGGCCACCTTGATGATGTCCGCGGCGCTGCCCTGGATCGGCGCGTTGAGCGCCATGCGCTCGGCCATCTGACGGCGCTGGCGGTTGTCGCTCGTGAGGTCCGGCAGATAGCGACGGCGACCCATGATCGTCGCCGTGTACCCCGTGGCGCGCGCCTCGTCGACGACGCCCGTGAGGTAGTCGCGCACGCCGCCGAACCGTTCGAAGTAGTCGTCCATGAGCTTCTGCGCCTCACCGACCTCGATCGTCAGCTGCTGCGAGAGGCCGAACGCCGACAGCCCGTACGCGAGGCCGTAGGACATGGCCTTGATCTTCGACCGCATCGCCGAGGTGACCTCGGCCGCCGGCACCTCGAACACTCGCGACCCGACGTAGCTGTGCAGGTCCTCGCCGGAGCGGAACGCCGTGATGAGCCCCTCGTCGCCCGACAGGTGCGCCATGATCCGCATCTCGATCTGGCTGTAGTCCGCCGTCATGAGGGTCTCGTACCCGTCGCCCACGACGAAGGCGCGACGGATCCGCCGGCCCGCCTCGGTACGGATCGGGATGTTCTGCAGGTTCGGGTCGGTCGAGCTGAGACGCCCCGTCGCGGCGATCGTCTGCTGGAACGTGGTGTGGATGCGACCGTCGTCCGCGACCGACTTGAGCAGCCCTTCGACCGTCTGCCGGAGGCGGGACGCGTCGCGGTGCGCGAGCAGGTGCTCGAGGAACGGGTGCTGGGTCTTGACGAACAGGTCCGCGAGCGCGGACGCGTCCGTCGTGTAGCCGGTCTTGATCTTCTTCGTCTTCGGCATGTCCAGCTGGTCGAAGAGGACCTCCTGCAGCTGCTTGGGCGAGCCCAGGTTCACCTCGCGGCCGATGACGTCGTACGCCTCGCCCGCCGCGGTGGCGACGAGGTCGCCGAAGTGCTGCTCGAGCTCGCGCAGGTACTCGACGTCGGCCGCGATGCCGCACTGCTCGACGCGCGCCAGCACGCCCGTCAGCGGGAGCTCGAGGTCGGCGAGCAGGCTCGTCGCGCCCCGGTCCTCGAGCTCGCCCGCGAGGACTTCGGCGAGCTGGACGACGGCGAGCGCCCGGACGGCGTCGCGCTCACCCTCCCCGCCGCCGTCGAGCGACAGGTCGAGCGCGCCCTGCGCGTCCCCGCCCGACTCGGTGTCGGCACGCAGCTCGCGGTGCAGGTGGCGCACGACGAGGTCGCCGAGGTCGTACCCGCGCTGGTCGGGGTGGCACAGGTAGGCGGCCAGCTCGGTGTCGAACACGACGCCCCGCAGGTCGTACCCGCGCGCCGTGAGCTCGTGCCAGGCGGCCTTCGCCCCGTGCACCACCTTGGGACTGCTCGGGTCGGCGAGCCACGCCGCGAGCGCCTCGTCGTCGCCGCCCGCCACGTCGGCGAGCTCCAGCGCGACCGCCGCGCCCGCGTCGTCCGACAGCGCGAGGCCCCACGCGTCGCCGCCGCCGGGGACCGCCTTGCCGGAGACCTCGACCCCCACGCGCCGCGAGCCGTGCTCGGCGAGCCACGCGCCGAGCCGCCCCGGCAGGACGTCGGCGAGGTCGACGTCGAACCCGGCCTCCGGTGCGACCTCGCCCTCGGGAGCGATGGCGAAGAGTCGGTCGCGGAGCGCCCGGAACTCCAGCGCGTCCAGGACCTGGTGCGCCGCCTCGCGGTCCCACGGCTGGGTCGCGAGGTCGTCCGGCCCGAGCGGCAGCTCGAGGTCGCGCAGGAGCGCGTTGAGCTGCCGGTTGAGCCGCACCTGGTCGAGGTGGGCCCGCAGGTTCTCCCCCGCCTTGCCCTTGATCTCCTCCGCGCGGTCGAGCAACGCCTCGAGGTCCCCGTACGTGCTGATCCACTTCGCGGCCGTCTTGGGGCCGACCCCGGGGATCCCGGGAAGGTTGTCCGACGTCTCCCCGACGAGGGCTGCCAGGTCGGAGTACCGCTCCGGCGGCACGCCGTACTTCTCCACGACGGCGGCCGCGTCCATCCGCGCCAGCTCGGACACGCCCTTCTTCGGGTAGAGCACGGTCACGTCGTCGCCGATGAGCTGGAAGGCGTCCCGGTCGCCCGAGCAGACGAGGACCTCCATGCCCGCCGCCGCGCCCTGCGCCGAGAGCGTGGCGAAGATGTCGTCCGCCTCGTACCCCGGACGCTCGAGCGTGGGGATGCGCAACGTCTCGAGGATCTCCTTGATGAGCGGGACCTGGCCGCGGAACGGCTCCGGGGTGGACTCCCGGGTCCCCTTGTAGCTGGGGAGGATCTCGGTGCGGAACGACTGCCGGCCCGCGTCGAACGCGACGGCCACGTGCGTCGGCTCCTCGTCGCGCAGGAGGTTGATGAGCATCGACGTGAACCCGTAGACGGCGTTCGTGTGCTGCCCGGTGGTCGTCGAGAAGTTCTCCGCCGGGAGCGCGAAGAACGCGCGGTAGGCCATGGAGTGTCCGTCGATGAGCAGCAGGCGGGGTCGCGCGGAGGTCGTCACGGGTGCAAACCTATCGCCCATGACCGACACGCACGGCCCCGCCGTCCCCGCCCCCGTCGACCCCGTTGCGCAGGACGCACCGAGCCACGCCTACGAGGCCTTGGGCCTGCGCACCGAAGGGACGCTGATCGAACGCATGGGCATCGTGCTGGAGGACGTGAGCGCCGCACGCGTCACGGCGCGCATGCCCGTCGCGGGCAACACGCAGCCCGCGGGCCTGCTCCACGGGGGCGCGTCCGTCGTGCTCGCGGAGACCCTCGGGTCCGTCGCGGCCCAGCTGCACGGCGGGCCCGGGCGCGCCGCCGTCGGGATCGAGGTCAACGCCACGCACCACCGGGGCGTGCGCGAGGGCTGGGTGCACGGCGAGGCGCTCGCGGTCCACCTCGGGCGCACCACGGCGAGCTACGAGATCGTCGTGACCGACGACGCGGGCCGCCGGGTGTGCACGGCGCGCCTGACCTGCATGGTCCTCGGCGGCGCCTGACCGGACGTCAGCCGGGCAGGGCCTCGCGCGACTCGGCACGAGCGTCGAGCTCGTTGCGCTCGCGGTACTCCGCCTGGAACGCGCGCAGGTCGACGGGGCCACTGAGGCCTTCCGTACGGGCGCGCCGACGGCGGGCGATGAGGTCCTCGAGCGAGCGGGCGCCCTTGCGGGACGGCGCGCGGTCCGCCGCCAGGCGGCGCTGCAGGACCACCGTCGTGACGACGCGGTGACCTGCGACCGGGGCGAAACCCAGGCGGGCGAGGAACCGTTGGACCCCACGGGAGCCGGGGATCGGCACGGAGTAGACATGGGTCGCACCGTTGCTCGCGGCGACCTCGGCCGTGGCGCTCAGCAGGGCGTGGCCGACCCCGCGACGACGGGCGTCCTCACCGACGAAGACCGCCTCGACGTACAGGCTCGGCTCGTCGGCGAACAGGTGCGGCTCGAGGACCCGGGCGAGGACGAACCCGACCGGGCGGCCGTCCTGCAGCGCGACCAGGACGTTGCCGCCGGGGAGCGCGAGCAGCACCGAGAGGTGTCGCACGAGGCGGTCCGTGTCCGGCGCGCAGAGCTGCGCGCCCGACGCCGACTCGAGACGGGCCTCGGAGCACAGCGCCGCGACCGCGGGCAGGTCGTCGCCCACCGCAGGCCTGACTTCCACTACGTGGCGCACCGGCATCCTCCTCGTTCGAACCATGGACCGGCATCACGGCACGACGGGGGGCGTCCAGCTCCACGCCGCCCTGCCATGGCATGCCACCGACTGAGCTCGTGCTTGCGTCCGGTATTCACCGCCCCGGAAACTGGACGCTGGTCCAAGACCATATCCCCGTGTGACGCTCGTGACAAAGGTGCTGCTCAGCGCGACGGCCGAACCCGACGACGCGCATCGATCGCCGGACGCGGTCAGGCGCCGCCGACCTGCTCGATGACCGCGTCCGCGACCTCGCGCATGGTGAGGCGACGGTCCATCGACGTCTTCTGGATCCAGCGGAAGGACTCGGGCTCGCTCAGGCCCATCTTCGTCATCAGGAGCCCCTTGGCCCGGTCCACGCGCTTGCGCGTCTCGAACCGTTCCGCGAGGTCGGCGACCTCGGACTCGAGGGCGCTGATCTGCGAGTAGCGGGAGATCGCGATCTCGAGCGCCGGCAGGAGGTCGGCCGGGGTGAACGGCTTGACCACGTACGCCATGGCTCCGGCGTCGCGCGCACGCTCGACGAGCTCGGACTGGGAGAACGCCGTGAGGAGGACGACCGGCGCGGCGTGCGCCTTGCCGATGCGCTCCGCCGCGGAGATCCCGTCGAGCTCGGGCATCTTGACGTCCATCACGACGACGTCGGGCTTGAGCTCGAGCGCGAGCCTGACCGCGGTCTCACCGTCACCGGCCTCGCCCACGACCTCGAACCCGGCCTCCTGCAGGGTCTCGACGACGTCCATGCGGATCAGGGCCTCGTCCTCGGCGACGACGGCGGTCCGCGCCGGACGGCTCGTCGACCGTGCCGGGGCCGCCTCGGGCTCCTGCTCGATCATGGGGGGCAGCTCGAGCGGCTGCTTGTCGGGCTGCGCTGTCTCGTCACTCACGGAACTCATCGTAGTGCGCCCCGCACCGTGACGCCCACGGGTTCCCCCGATCGGCGGTGTGATTCTCCTACCACCAGACGCATGTGGTTCGATGGACCACGCGCGACGCCGCACGGACGTCGCTCGGCCCCGGTAGCCCAACCGGCAGAGGCGTTCGGCTCAAACCCGATCCAGTGTGGGTTCGAATCCCACCCGGGGCACCTTCACCACCTGCGAGGACACCACCGCGTCACGCCCCGCCGGCCGCGGGCAGCGCCGGCAACGTCGCCGCGAGCAGCCAGTCGTCGAGCAGGGCGTCGCACTCCGCGCCGCTCTCCCGAACCTGCGCCCGGAAGTCGTCGGTCGTGACGGAGCCGTGCCGGTACGTCGTGGTCCAGCGCTGCAGGAGGGCGAAGAATCCCTCGTCCCCCAGCGTGAGACGCAGAGCGTGCAGCGTCAGCGCGCCACGCTTGTACAGCCGGTCGTCGAACATGAGGTCCGGTCCGGGGTCCCCGAGCACGAGGTCCTGCGCGAGCCCGTCCAGCCGGTCCCACGCAGCCCGCGCGTGCGCGTCGGCGCTCTCGGACCCCGACCTCTCGGACCACAGCCACTCGGCGTAGCAGGCGAACCCCTCGTTCAGCCAGATGTCCTGCCAGCGGGCGACCGACACGCTGTTGCCGAACCACTGGTGTGCCAGCTCGTGGGCGATCAGCCGGTCCCAGGTGCCCTCGCCGTCCAGGTGGTTCGCCCCGAAGATCGACAGCCCCTGCGCCTCCAGGGGGATCTCGAGATCGTCCTCGGCCACCACCACCCGGTACCCCTCCGAGAACGGGTAGGGACCGAACATCTCCTCGAACGCGCGCATCGTCTCCGGGTGCCGCGCCAGGTCCTGCTGCGCGTCCGCGCGCTGGGCGCCGTGCACGAACGCCGACTGCCCGATGTCCCCGCGCCCCTTGCCGAGCAGCGCGGTCAGCCCGGGACGCCGCGCGAGGTCGAGCTCGTCGAACCTCCCCACGACGACGGTGGCGAGATAGGTGCACATGGGATCGGTGGGACCGAACCGCCAGGTGCGGGTCGACGCCCTGCGGGCGACCCCGAGCAACGGCCCGTTGGCGGCCACCGTGTACCCGGCGTCGGTGGTGACGGTGATCTCGAACGTCGCCTTGTGCGCCGGGCTGTCGTTGCACGGGAACCATGTCGACGCGCCGTCGGGCTGCGCGGCCACGAGCGAGCCCTCCGTGAGCTCCTCCCAGCCCACGTCGCCCCACGGGCCGATCCAGGGTCGCGGGCGCCCGCCGTAGACGACCTCCAGACGCAGCGCGGTGCCGCGTACGGCCGTCCGACCGAGCCGGACCCGGAGCCTGCCGCCCGAGTGGGCGAACCGCACCGGGGCGCCGTCGACCGTGGCACCGGTCGCCTTGAGGTGGACCAGGTCCAGCTCGACCCCGTCCGCGTCGGCGTCCAGGACGACGTCCAGGGTCGCGACCCCGTCCAGCCGGTTCGGGCGCACGCGATAGGTGAGCTCGAGGCCGTAGCGGTTCACGTGATAGGCCGACGAGCCGCGGTGCGGGGCGTAGGGGTCGGGGCCGTTCAGCGCACGATGACGGTGGGCCACGTCGCGGTGTCCTCCAGGGTCGGGTGCGCCGCACTGTACTCGACCGTGGGCGCGCTCACCGCTGGTCCGCGACCGTCGGGGGTATCGGCTCGGGCAGCTCGCTCGTCCAGGGCACGATCGGGTTGCCGTGCCAGAGCGTGCCCGTGGGCACGAGCTCGCCACGCATGACGAGCGAGGCAGGTCCGACGCGCGCACCGTCCGCCACCACGGCGGCGGGCAGGATCACGCCGTGCGGTCCGATCGACGCGCCCGTGCCCAGCCGCACCGTGTCGAGACTCATGACCCGGTCGTGGAAGAGGTGGGTCTGCAGGACGCAGCCGCGCCCGACGGTGGCGCCGTCGGCCAGGTCCACGAGGTCCGCCTCCGGCAGCCAGTACGTCTCGCACCAGACCCCACGCCCGACTCGTGCCCCGAGCGTGCGCAGCCAGCCGACCAGGAGCGGGGTCCCGTACACGTGCTCGGCGAACCACGGCGCCGCGACAGTCTCGACGAACGTGTCCTGGAGCTCGTTGCGCCAGACGAACGTGCTCCACAGCGGGTGGTCCCCGGCACGGAACCGCCCGACCAGCGCCCACTTCGCCACGGTCGTCAGCAGGGCTCCCACGACGCCCGCGGCGAGCAGCACGACGCCGGACACCAGTGCGGCCGTCCCGTAGCCGCGCACCTCGGCGAGCCGCAGGAGCACGAGGACCACCGCGGTGGCCAGGTACGCCGAGCACACGACGGCCGCCCACCGCAGCGCCTCGAACGCCCCGCGGGCCACGAGGAGCCGCAGGGGCGGGGAGAACGTCCGGGACTCGTCGCCGTCCCCCTGGGCGACGCGCCGCAGCCGCGTCGGCGGGCTGCCCAGCCACGACGAGCCCGCCTTGGCCCGCGCGGGCGCGGCCGACAGGACCGCGACCAGGCCGTTCTTCGGCACGGACCGTCCCGGGGCGGCGATCCCCGAGTTCCCGAGGAACGCGCGCTTGCCGACACGGGCCCGCGCGACGCGCACCCAGCCGCCCCCGAGCTCGTACGGCGCGACCATCGTGTCGTCCGCGAGGAAGGCCCCGCGCGCGACCTCCATCATCGACGGCAGGCCGACCACCGTGGACGCCTCGACGTCCCGGCCCACGCGCGCGCCGAGGAGGCGGAGCCACACGGGCGTGACGACGCTCGAGTACAGCGGGAAGAGCGCCGTCCGCGCCGAGTCCATGAGGCGCTGCGTGACCCACGCCTGCCAGCCCTGCCTCCCGTGCGCCGCGTGGTAGCCCTCCCCGAGGCCGATGGCGAGCAGGCGGACGCACCCGAGGACGAGCAGGGCGTAGGTGGCGGCGGCAGCGAGCGTCGCGACGGGGACCCAGGCGACGAGCGGCACCACCAGCGACCCGATCTCCCGCGCCGCGCCGGGTACCGACCCGGCCAGCGGCACGCCGGCGTGCAGGACCAGCAGCCCCACGGCGACGGCCAGGACCGGCAGCAGGCTCAGCGCGAGCCCGCTGAACCCGTAGACGAACGCCCACCGGCGCCGTCGCGGGGGTCGCTCGTCCGGCCACGGGTGCTTGACCTCGCTGCGCACCCGGACGGCGGGCGACCCCGCCCAGTACTCGCGCGCGCCCGCCCGACCCGCGACGCACGACCCCGCGGCGACGTCCGCGCCCTTGCCGACCCGCGCCCCGGGGAGCAGGGTCGAGCGTGCGCCCACCGTCGCGCCGGCCCCCACCCGGACAGCGCCCAGACGCAGGGTGCCGCCGTCGAGCCAGTGACCGGAGAGGTCGACCTCGGGCTCGACGGAGCTCCCCTTGCCGAGGGTGAGCATCCCCGTCACGGGCGGCAGGGCGTGCAGCTCGACGTCGCGCCCCACCTTCGCGCCCAGGAGCCGTGCGTAGAGCCCGACGAGCGGCGCGCCCGCCACGGTCACGCCGCCGCTCGCCCCGACCAGGGCCTCGGCCGCCCACAACCGGACGTGCACGCCGCCGCCCCGCGGATAGCTCCCCGGACGCACACCGCGCAGCAGCAGCCGCGCGCCGCCCGCGGCGACCAGGAGTCGCCCGGGCGGGCTCACGAGCACCAGCCAGCCCGCGAGCACCCACCACCACGACACCGGACGGACGAACGGGAGCACGGTCGTCGCGGCGAGCACGTTGCCGAGCGCCGCGACCCAGGTGAGCCAGCGCAGCCCGGCGAGCGTGCGCAGGGCGAGCACGACGAGCAGCTGGACCGCCTGCGTCCGGCGCGGGACCGGGGCGGCGGGCTCCGCGGGTGCCGGGCCGTCCGCGGCGGCACCTGCGGCGCCACCGGACCCGCGTTCCACGAAGTCGGCGAGCTCGCCCACCGACGGGTTGTCGTACAGGTCCGCCACGGTGATGCTCGGCAACCGCTCGCGCAGGGCGGAGACCACCTGCGCCGCCGTCAGGCTCCCGCCGCCGAGCTCGAAGAAGTCGTCGTCCGCGACCTGCGGCGCCGCGCCGAGCACCGCCTGCCAGATGCCCGCGACCCATTCCTGCGCGGGGGTCAGCGGCGCGGCGTCGTCCGGGGCACGGGACTCCGCGGCGAGCCGCGCACCCTCCGGGAGCGGCCACGGGAGCGCGTCGCGGTCGACCTTGCCCGACGTCCTGGTCGGGATCTCCTCGACGACCGCCAGCAGCGGCACGAGCGCGGCGGGCAGCGTGTGGCGCAGCGCCTCGACGCACGCGCGCGCGTCCAGGGGGTCGACGCGCTCGGGGTCGGCGACGAGGTACCCGACGAGGACCTGGTTCCCGGCGTCCGACCGCCGCACCGCGCTCGCGGCGGCGCTCACGCCGTCGAGCCCGAGCAGCGCGGAGTCGATCTCACCGAGCTCGATGCGCCGTCCGCCGACCTTCACCTGGTCGTCCGCGCGACCGACGAACAGCAGTCCTGCGTCGTCGCGCACCACGAGGTCGCCCGAGCGGTACGCGCGGTCCCAGCCGAGCCCGGGGTGCGGCGCATACTTCTCGGCGTCCTTCACCGGATCGAGGTAGCGGGCGAGCCCGACCCCGCCGATCACCAGCTCGCCCGTCTCCCCCGGCGCCACCGCGGTCCCGTCCGGACCGACGACGGCGAGGTCCCACCCGTCGAGCGGCAACCCGATGCGCACCGGTCCGCCGTCGCCGAGCGGCGCGGCGCACGCCACGACCGTGGCCTCGGTCGGCCCGTAGGTGTTCCAGACCTCGCGGCCGGGCACCGCGAGCCGGTCAGCGAGCTCGGGCGGGCACGCCTCGCCCCCGAAGATCAGCAGCCGGACGGAGCGCAGGGACTCGGGCGGCAGGAGCCCGGCGAGCGTCGGGACGGTGGAGACGACCGTGATCCCGTGCTCCTCGATCCACGGCCCGAGGTCGGCGCCGGTCCGCACGAGGGACCGCGGCGCCGGGACGAGGCACGCCCCGTGCCGCCACGCGAGCCACATCTCCTCGCAGGACGCGTCGAACGCGACGGACAGCCCCGCGAGCACGCGGTCGCCCGGTCCGAGCGGCGCGGAGCGCAGGAAGAGGCGCGCCTCGGCGTCGACGAACGCCGCCGCGCTGCGGTGGGAGACGGCGACGCCCTTCGGCGTCCCGGTCGAGCCCGACGTGAAGATCACCCACGCGTCGTCGTCCGGTCCGGGCCGCGCGCCCGCACGCGCGCTGGGCTCGACCCCCGGCACGACGGCCAGGTGCGCGTCGTCGCCGACGACCGCGCGCACGGCCGCCTCGGTGAAGACGAGCTCGGCACGCTCGTCAGGGTCGTCCTTGTCCACCGGGACGTACGCCGCGCCGGCGGTCAGGATCGAGAGGACCGTGAGGTAGAGGTCCGCGCGGCCGGAGGCTGCCCGCACGCCGACCCGGTCCCCCGGCCCCACCCCCTGGTCGACCAGCCGGGCCGCCCGCTCTGCGACCACGCGCTGCAGCTGCGCGTACGAGACCGGGACGCCGTCGTCGAGCGCCGGCGCGTCCGGATGGGCCGCCGCCGTCTGCGCGAGGACGTCGAGGAGCGTGCGGGGGTCGGGCGCACGGTCCCCGGCGAGGAGCGGGTCGGGCGTCGTGCTCAGTCGGGTCACTCTGCTCCTGTCCGGGGCGGGTCGTGCGCAGGCTAGACCGTCCGGGTGGACGCACGGTGAACGACGCCCGACCGCGCGCCCGGGACCGGACCCTGCAGGTGGCGCGCGCGCGTCATGTCGTCGAAACCCCGCGGACACACGGCGCTCGTACGGTCGAGCGTACCGAGGTGAGGACCGGAGGACCGAGAGGGGCGCCATGCTGGACGACGTCGATCCCTTCGTGGGCACGGGCGCCACCGCGCTCGCGGCGCCGACCGGTCTCGCCGCGACCTGGTGGTCGCCCAAGCCCCAGGTGGGCAACACCCATCCGGGCGCGTGCCATCCCCTCGGGATGGTCTCCGCGTGCGCGTACTCCGGTGCGTACCCCACCGGCTACGGACGGTACGACATCAGCACCGAGGGCGTGCCGAGCGTGCTCGACCCCGAGGGCACGGGGATGGTCGCGTCGGGCTTCACGCACTTCCAGCAGTCCGGCACCGGGGCGATCCGCAAGTACTACAACTACGTGCGCGTGACGCCCATGCTGGAACCGCTCGACGCCCTCGGCGGAACATGGCCGCTGGACGCCGAGGAGGCCTCACCCGGGTACTACGCCGCCACGCTCGGCAACGGCATCCGGTGCGAGACGACCGTGGGCCCGAAGAGCGCGGTGCACCGGTTCACGTTCCCGGAGCACCACGACGCACGCATCGTCGTCGACCTGTCGTTCGGCGGCCTCGCGATCCCTCACGGCGCCACGGTCCCCCTGCGGGCCCACCTCGCGACGCTCGGGCCCGGTGCCGCGTGCGGCGAGGTCGTCGTCGAGGGCGCCCCGCTCGCGGTGCACCTGGAGTGCGACGCCCGCCGCTGGCGCCAGATGCTCTGGTACGACCGGCGGCTGATGCCGGGGAGCACGCGGCTCGACTTCGGCGACATCCGCCCCACGACCCTGCGGCCGTTCGGCCTCATGTGGGCGGGACCGACGACGGCGGGCCAGGTCGTCGAGCTGCGCGTCGGGTTCTCGCTGCGCGGGCCCGAGCAGGCACGGACGAACCTCGCGACCGACTGCGGGCCCGGTCCGGCCGTCTTCACGTCCCGGCGCGCACGCACGGCCCGCTCGTGGTCGGACGACCTGGCGCGCATCGAGATCGACTGCGCCGACGACACGCAGCGCACCGTCTTCGCCACCGCGCTGTACCACTCGCTGCTCAAGCCCTGCCTGGCGCCGGACGAGAGCCCCTTCTGGCCCACCGACGGCCCGTTCGCCTTCGACGTGTCGACGATGTGGGACATCTACCGCACACAGCTCCCCCTGCTCACCATGTTCTGGCCGGAGCGTGCGGCCGATCTCGCGACCTCGCTCCTGCGCATCTGCGAGGAGGAGGGGAACTTCCCGATCGGGTACCGCATGGCGCGCGGCGCGGACCGGTTCTCCCGCCAGGCCAGCGCGCTCGCCCAGGTCTTCCTCGCGGACCTGTGCGCCGTCGACGCCAACCTGGACTGGGACTGGGCGCTCGTGCACATGCACAACGACCTGCGGCGCACCTACGGCGAGGACTACCTGCTGCAGGGCGTCGCGCACCCGATCAGCCACACCCTCGACCTCGCGTTCGGCTACTGGTGCACGGAGCGCGTCGCGCGGCACGTCGGGGACACGGCCCTGGCCGACGAGCTCGCGCGCCTCGCCGACGGCTGGCGGAACGCGTTCGACCCGGCGACCGGGCTCCTGCGCGACTCGACCTTCTACGAGGGCGGCCGCTGGAACTACTCCTTCCGCCTGGTCCACGACATGGCCTCCCGGATCGACCTTGCCGGGGGTGACGACGCCTTCGTCGGGCTCCTCGACCGGTTCTTCGGGTACGGCGCGGAACCCGTGGTCCAGCCCGGCGAGCGCCCGGGGAACGCCGAGATGGCCGCGGGATACGCGCTGAACCGGTTCGAGGGGCTCAACAACGAGCCCGACATGGAGGCGCCGTGGGCCTACCACTACGCCGGCCGGCCCGACCGGACGGCGGAGATCGTCCACGCGGTCGTGCACCAGCGGTTCGGGACCGGACCGGGCGGCCTGCCGGGGAACGACGACTCCGGCGGCCTCAGCTCCTGGTACGTGTGGGCGTCGCTCGGTCTGTTCCCCGTCGCCGGGCAGTCGCTCTTCCTGGTCAACGCCCCGGCGTTCCGCGAGTCTCGACTGCGTGTGCCTGGCGGTGTCCTCACCATCGAGACGACGGGGTTCGCCCACCCCGGTCGGGACACCGCCCCGCAGTACGTGCAGGAAGCCTGGCTCGACGGTCGTCCGCTCACCCGGACGTGGCTGCCCGCGTCCCGGGTCCGCCGCGGCGGTCGGCTCCTGCTCGAGCTGGGCCCGGAGCCCGGCTCGTGGGGCACCGCACCGAGCGACCGACCGCCCTCCTACCCCGCGAGGAACCGCGAGGAACCCCACCCTGCTCCGTCGACCTGGGAGACGCCATGACCACCACCGCCCTCACCCGCGACCGTCGCCTCGTCGTCGTCGTGCGCGCCGACCCCGTCATCTGCGGACACTCCGGCGAGGCGCGCAACCTGGCCGAGGCCGCGCTCGAGCGCGGCTTCACCGACGTCCGCATCGTCACCTGGCCCGTCGAGCGGCTCCAGGAGGCCGGCCTGCCCCTCAAGCCGCTCGACACCGTGCTGCCGTACAGCGCGGGGATCACGGTCGAGCGCCCAGGGCCGGTCGGCGACTACAAGGTCCCCGACGGCCGCTACCTCGCCGGCCTGACCGGCCGCCTCGTCGAGCTCTTCACCGACGGTGTCCCGACGGTCTGCCTGTCCCTGTACCTCAGCCCGCACACGACCGCGGTGACCGACGCCCTCCGCGTCGCCCGCAGCACCGGCCTCCCGGTGGACGTCGTCACCGTCGCGGAGGCCGTCGGGTCGGACGTCACGAACGTCGTCCGGTCGTGCGTCGAGGAAGGACGCTTCGGTGCCGCGGCGCACGTCCTGTCGGACTACCTCGCGAGCGACGTGTGCGTGGCCGTCTCCCGCTACACCCGTGACCTGATCGTCGCGTGCGCGCAGGAGGTCGACGACCTCAACGGCACCTTCTTCGCCGCCCAGTGCCGTGAACGTGTCCAGGTCTCCTACCCGGCGATCGACACGAGCGCGTACACCGCGCTCGACCCGGCGGAGACCCGTGCCGTCCTCGCCGGGCGAGGTCTCGAGCCGGGCGGCTACGTGCTCTACCTCTCGCGCCTCGCCGCGGCGAAGGGTGTGGACGACCTCATCACCGGGTTCGCACGCTCGGGGGCCGGGAGCTCGACCCGGCTCGTGATCGCCGGTCGCGGGCCGGAGGAGGCCGAGCTGCGGGCCCAGGCGGCGGCGAGCCCGGTCGCCGACCGGATCACGTTCCTCGACGACGTCGACGACGCGACGAAGCCGCACCTCATGGCCGGGAGCCTCGCCTACGTCCTGCCGAGCAAGCCGCGACCGGAGTTCGTCGAGACCTTCGGGATCGCGCTCGTGGAGTCCATGCTCGCGGGCGGCGGCCCCGTCGTCACGACGGACACGGGCGGGATCGGCGAGGCCGTCGGTCCCCACGCGACGATCATCCCCGCGGGGGATCCCGACGCCGTCGCGCACGCCCTCGACGCCGTGCTCGCGGTCGGCCCGCAGGAGCGCGCGGCACGTGCCGCCGCGGCTCGCGCGCACGCGTTGCAGTTCGACCGCGCGGCCGTCCTCGACGCCCTGCTGGCGCGCGTCGTGACCGCAGCGCCGGCACCGCGCCCGCTCAGCGACCTCCGGCCCGTCCGGGTCTGACCGGCTCGTCCCCGAGCAGCGAGGACGACGGAGCCCGGCCGGGCGCGCGGTGCGCACCCGGCCGGGCTTCGTCAGTCCTGCAGCGTGCGGGTCAGTTGGCGTCCGTGTGGTCGCCGACCTTGTGCACGAGGATCGAGTTGGTCGTGCCGGAGACGCCGACCGGCGCACCGGAGACGACGACGACGAGGTCGCCGACCTCGGCGAGTCCGTTCGCCTGCAGCGTGCTGTCGACCTGGCCGACCATCGTGTCGATGTTCTCGACCTTGGGGACCTGGTAGGTCTGCGTCCCCCAGGTGAGCGAGAGCACGTTCCGCACGTGCTCCTGCGGCGTGAACGCCAGGAGCGGGATCGAGGACCGCAGGCGCGACATCCGGCGCGCCGAGTCGCCCGACTGGGAGAACGTCACGAGGTACTTCACACCGAGGATCTCGCCGATCTCGGCCGCGGCCCGCGTGATCGCGCCACCGCGCGTGTGCGGCGTCGACCCGAGGGGGGCGATCCGCTCGCGGCCCGCCTCCTCGGTCGCCTCGATGATGCGCGCCATCGTCTCGACCGTGAGGATCGGGTACTCCCCGACGCTCGTCTCCCCGGACAGCATGACCGCGTCCGCGCCGTCGAGCACCGCGTTGGCGCAGTCCGACGCCTCGGCGCGCGTCGGGCGCGGCGAGTTCGTCATGGACTCGAGCACCTGCGTGGCGACGATGACCGGCTTCGCGTTGCGACGGGCCATCTCGACGATGCGCTTCTGGACCAGCGGGACCTGCTCGAGCGGCAGCTCGACCGCGAGGTCGCCGCGCGCGACCATGACGCCGTCGAACGCGTCGACGATCTCGGCGAGGTTGTCGACGGCCTGCGGCTTCTCGATCTTCGCGATGACCGGGACCGTGCGGCCCTCGGCCTCCATGATCTCCTTGACGTCGTCGAAGTCGGCCGCGGAGCGGACGAACGACAGCGCGATGATGTCTGCGCCGAGGCGCAGCGCCCAGCGCAGGTCGTCACGGTCCTTCTCCGACAGCGCGGGGACCGACACGGCGACGCCGGGCAGGTTGATGCCCTTGTTGTTGGACACCGGACCGGCGACCTCGACGCGCGTGACGACCCGCGGGCCCTCAACCGCGACGACGCGGACGAGCACCTTGCCGTCGTCGATCAGGAGCGGGTCGCCCACGCGGGCGTCGCCGGGCAGGCCCTTGTGCGTGGTGGAGACGAGCTCCTTGGTGCCGACGACGTCCTCGGTCGTGATGGTGAAGGAGTCGCCCTCCTCGAGCCAGTGCTTCTCGTCGCCGCCGAAACGGCCCAGGCGGATCTTGGGACCCTGGAGGTCGACGAGCACCGCGACGGAGCGCCCCGACGCACGCGCAGCGTCACGGACGCCGTGATAGACGGCCTCGTGCTCTGCGGCGCTGCCGTGGCTGCGGTTGATCCGCGCGACGTCCATGCCGGCGTCGACGAGTGCTCGGAGCTGCTCCTTCGACTCGGTCGCAGGTCCGATGGTGCAGACGATCTTTGCTCTGCGCATATCTCCAGCCTCTTGGTTCTCTGCCCGGCCGAGAGCCGGACGTCGCGGGGTGCCCCTCCCTAGGATGCCCCGCTCATCGTCCCGGCGCCGGACACCCGGCGTCGGGTGCACGTCTATGCGCGCAGGGACACGGTGCTCGCGCGTACCGGCGCAGGCAGCTCGGTCCCGCCCTGCAGGAAGGCGTCGACCGAAGCGGCGGCGGCGCGTCCCTCCGCGATCGCCCACACGATGAGGGACTGACCGCGGCCGGCGTCGCCCGCCACGAACACCCCCGGCAGGCCGGACGCGTAGTCGTCGTCCCTGTGGACCAGACCGCGCGGGGTGAGCGCGGCGCCCACCTGCTGCGTGATCGAGTCCGTCTCCGGGCCCGTGAAGCCCATCGCGACGAGCACGAGGTCCGCGGGGATCTCGCGCTCGGTGCCCTCCTTGGGCACGCGGCGCCCGTCGGGCAGGTACTCGGTCTCGGCGACGCGCAGCGCGCGCACCGTGCCCTGGTCGTCGCCGACGAGCTCGACGGTCGACGCCAGGTAGGCGCGCTCGCCACCCTCCTCGTGCGACGAGGACACCTCGAACAGGATCGGGTCCGTGGGCCACGGCTGGCTCGCCGCACGCTCCTGCGGCGGCTGCTTGCCGATCGCGAGGGTCGTCACGCTCGCCGCACCCTGACGCAGCGAGGTCCCGAGGCAGTCGGAACCGGTGTCGCCGCCACCGATGATGATGACGTGCTTGTCGGTCGCGGTGATCTGGTCCGCGACCTCACGGCCCGCGGCCACGGCGTTCGCCTGGTGCAGGAAGTCCATGGCGAAGTGGGTGCCGGAGAGCTCGCGTCCCGGGATCGCCAGGTCGCGCGGCACCGTGGCGCCCGTGGCCACCACGACCGCGTCGTAGCGCGCGCGCAGCTCGTCCCACGTGATGTCGATGCCGATCTCGACGCTCGGGCGAAAGCGCGTCCCCTCGGCCTGCATCTGGGCGATGCGACGGTCGATGTGGACCTTCTCGAGCTTGAAGTCCGGGATCCCGTAGCGCAGGAGGCCGCCGATCGCGTCGTCACGCTCGTAGACGGCGACCGTGTGGCCGGCGCGCGTCAGCTGCTGCGCGGCGGCCAGCCCGGCCGGACCGGACCCGACGACCGCGACCGTCGAGCCGGTCAGGCGCTGCGGGACCTGCGGCGTGACGTACCCGCGGGCGAACGCCTCGTCGATGATCGAGACCTCGACGTTCTTGATCGTCACCGCAGGCTGGTTGATGCCGAGCACGCAGCTCGACTCGCACGGCGCCGGGCACACCCGGCCGGTGAACTCCGGGAAGTTGTTCGTCTCGTGCAGCCGGTCGATCGCGTCGGCCCACTGCTCGCGGTAGACCAGGTCGTTCCACTCGGGGATGAGGTTGCCGAGCGGGCAGCCCTGGTGGCAGAACGGGATGCCGCAGTCCATGCAGCGCCCGGCCTGCTCCTTCAGGAATACCTGGCCCTCCTCGAGGTGGGCGTGCACGTCCTTCCAGTCCCGCAGGCGCACGGCGACGGGCCGGTTCTCCGGGAGCTCGCGCTCCCGCACCTTCAGAAAGCCACGGGGGTCAGCCACGGGCCACCTCCAAGATCTGGTCCCACACGCCCGGCGCCGCGGGGTCGAGCCCGGCGGACTCGGCCTTCGCGAGCGCGGAGCGCATGCGTGCGAAGTCGGTCGGCAGCACGCGCGTGAAGCGCTGCGCCGCCGCGGGGAAGTCCGCGAGGAGTTCGGCCGCCAGGGGCGACCCGGTCTCGTCGTGGTGGCGCCGCACGAGCTCGGAGACGAGGGTGATCTCGTCGTCCTCGAGCGGGCTGAGGCCGAGCTCGCCGGTCGCCAGGGCGGTCGTGTTGAGAGCGTCCTGGCGAAGGTCGAGCACGTAGGCCGTCCCGCCGGACATGCCTGCACCGAAGTTGCGCCCGGTGGGGCCGAGCACGACGACGGTGCCGCCCGTCATGTACTCGCACCCGTGGTCGCCGAGGCCCTCGACGACGAGCGTCGCGCCCGAGTTGCGCACGCCGAAGCGCTCGCCGACGCGGCCGCACAGGAAGATCTCCCCGGCCGTCGCCCCGTACCCGATGACGTTGCCCGCGACCACGTTGCTCGAGCCCGTGAGGACGGCGTTGCGGTCCGGCCGCACGACGATCCGACCGCCCGAGAGCCCCTTGCCCACGTAGTCGTTCGCGTCGCCGAAGAGGCGCAGCGTGACACCCCGGGGCAGGAACGCGCCGAACGACTGGCCGGCGGACCCGGTGAGGGTCACGTCGATCGTGTCGTCGGGCAGCCCCTCGCCGCGGTAGCGCTTGGTGACCTCGTGCCCGAGCATCGTCCCCACGGTGCGGTTGACGTTCCGCACGGGCAACGAGATCCGCACCGGCTCCCGACGCTCGAGCGCGTCCTGCGCCAGCGAGATCAGCTGGTTGTCGAGCGCCTTGTGCAGGCCGTGGTCCTGGGTCGTGGTGTTGCGCAGCGACGAGCCCTCGACGGGCACCGGACGCTCGAGGACCGGACCGAGGTCGAGGCCCTGGGCCTTCCAGTGGTCCACCGCCTTGCGCGTGTCGAGGAGCTCGACGTGACCGACCGCCTCCTCGATGCTGCGGAACCCGAGGCGCGCGAGGAACTCGCGGACCTCCTCGGCGATGAACTCGAAGAAGTTCACGACGAACTCCGGCTTGCCCGTGAAGCGTGAGCGCAGCTCGGGGTTCTGGGTGGCGACACCGACAGGACAGGTGTCCAGGTGGCACACGCGCATCATGACGCAGCCCGAGACCACCATCGGCGCCGTCGCGAAGCCGAACTCCTCGGCACCGAGCAGCGCCGCCACGACGACGTCGCGCCCGGTCTTCATCTGCCCGTCGACCTGCACGACGATGCGGTCGCGCAGGTTGTTGAGCACGAGCGTCTGCTGGGTCTCGGCGAGGCCGAGCTCCCAGGGCGTCCCGGCGTGCTTGAGCGACGTGAGCGGGCTCGCGCCCGTGCCGCCGTCGTGCCCGGAGATGAGCACGACGTCCGCGTGCGCCTTGGACACGCCGGTCGCGACGGTGCCGACGCCGAACTCGGAGACGAGCTTGACGTGGATCCGCGCCGCCGGGTTCGCGTTCTTCGCGTCGTGGATGAGCTGCGCGAGGTCCTCGATCGAGTAGATGTCGTGGTGCGGCGGTGGCGAGATGAGACCGACGCCCGGTGTGGAGTGCCGCGTCTTGGCGACCCACGGGTAGACCTTGTGGCCGGGCAGCTGACCGCCCTCGCCGGGCTTGGCGCCCTGGGCAAGCTTGATCTGGATGTCGTCCGCGTTGGTCAGGTACTCGCTCGTCACGCCGAACCGGCCCGAGGCGATCTGCTTGACCTTGGAACGACGCTCCGGGTCGTACAGACGGTCCGCGTCCTCGCCGCCCTCGCCCGTGTTGGAGCGACCGCCGAGACGGTTCATGGCGATCGCCAGGGTCTCGTGCGCCTCCGCCGAGATGGAGCCGTAGGACATGGCGCCCGTGTTGAACCGCTTCACGATCTCGCTCACCGGCTCGACCTCGTCGAGCGGCACCGCCGGGCGGTCGTCCTCGCGCAGGGCGAGCAGACCGCGCAGCGTCATGAGGCGCGACGACTGGTCGTTCACGCGCTCGGTGTAGTCACGGAAGATGTCGAACCGGCGGGTCCGCGTCGAGTGCTGGAGCCGGAAGACCGTCTCCGGGTCGAACAGGTGCTCCTCGCCGTCACGGCGCCACTGGTACTCGCCACCGGTCGTCAGGCGCACGTGCGCCTGGTGGTTGCCCGACGCCGGGTAGGCCTCGGCGTGCCGGGCCGCGACCTCGGCCGCGATGACGTCGAGCCCGATCCCGCCCAGGCGGGAGGTCGTGCCGGCGAAGTAGTCGCGCACGAGGTCGTGCGAGAGCCCGACGGCCTCGAACACCTGCGCACCGCGGTACGACGAGATGGTCGAGATGCCCATCTTGCTCATGACCTTGAGCACGCCCTTGCCGAGCGCCTTGATCAGGTTCGCGACCGACTTCTCGGGGTCGACGGCGAGGTACCCCCGACGAGCGAGGTCCTCGACGGTCTCCATGGCGAGGTACGGGTTGACCGCGGCCGCGCCGTAGCCGATGAGCAGCGCGACGTGGTGCACCTCGCGCACGTCGCCCGCCTCGACGACGAGCGAGACCTGGGTGCGCGTGTGGCGGCGCAGCAGGTGGTGGTGCACCGCGCTCGAGAGCAGGAGCGACGGGATGGGGGCAAGGTCGGAGTCGGAGTCGCGGTCGGAGAGCACGATGAAGCTCGCACCGGCCTCGACGTGCGCGTCGACCTCCGCGAAGATCTCCTGCAGCCGCTCGAGCAGCGCCTCTCCCCCGCCGGCGACGCGGTACAGGCCGCGCACCGTGACGGAGCGGAAGATGCCCGCCAGGGTCGGGTCCTTGTCGACCCGGATGATCTTGGCCAGCTGGTCGTTGTCGAGCACCGGGAACGGCAGCACGAGCTTGCGCGCGTGCTCCGGCGTGTCGACGAGCAGGTTCGGCTCCGGTCCGATCGCCCCGCCGATGGACGTCACCAGCTCCTCGCGGATCGCGTCCAGCGGCGGGTTGGTCACCTGCGCGAACATCTGCGTGAAGTAGTCGAACAGGATGCGCGGACGCTGGGAGAGCACCGCGATCGGCGTGTCCGAGCCCATGGCGCCCAGCGGCTCGCCGCCGGTGTTGCTCATGGGCGTCAGCAGGATCTTGAGCTCTTCCTCCGTGTAGCCGAAGGCGCGCTGGCGGCGCTGCACGGAGGCAGGGCTGTGCGCGACGTGCTCCCGCTCGGGCAGCTGGTCGAGGTAGACGGAGTTCTCCTCGACCCACGTGCCGTACGGGCGCTTCGCCGCGAGCTGGGACTTGATCTCCTCGTCCTCGACGATCCGGCCCTGGCCGGTGTCGACCAGGAACATGCGTCCCGGCTCGAGGCGGCCCTTGCGGACGATCGTGGCCGGGTCGAGGTCGAGCACGCCCGCCTCGCTCGCGAGCACGACCAGGCCGTCCTCCGTGACCCAGTAGCGGCCGGGGCGGAGCCCGTTACGGTCGAGCACGGCGCCGATGAGCGTGCCGTCGGTGAAGTTGAGGCACGCCGGGCCGTCCCAGGGCTCCATCAGCGTCGCGTGGTACTCGTAGAACGCCCGCAGCTCGGGGTCCATGTCGGCGTGGTTCTCCCACGCCTCCGGCACCATCATGAGGACGGCGTGGGGCAGCGACCGACCCGACAGGTGCAGCAGCTCGAGCACCTCGTCGAAGCTCGCCGAGTCGCTCGACCCGTCCGAGCACACCGGCAGCAGGGGGCCGAGGTCGCCGAGCGCCTCGCTCGCCAGCGTGCCCTCGCGCGCAGCCATCCAGTTCCGGTTGCCACGCACCGTGTTGATCTCACCGTTGTGCGCGATCATGCGGAACGGCTGGGCGAGCGGCCACGACGGGAACGTGTTCGTCGAGAACCGCGAGTGCACGAGCGCGATCTCGCTCGCGTACCGCGGGTCGGACAAGTCCGGGAAGAACGGCTCGAGCTGCGCCGTCGTGAGCATGCCCTTGTACGTGAGGGTCCGCGCGGACAGCGACGCGAAGAACAGGCCCAGCTCGTTCTCGGCACGCTTGCGCAGCCGGTACGTCAGGCGGTCGAGCACGACGCCGGACAGCTCGCGCGCAGGGTCGGCGACGACGACCTGGCGGAACCTCGGCATCGACGCGCGCGCCGACGGGCCGACGAGGTCGGCGGTGACGGGCACGTCGCGCCAGGCGAGGACCTCGAGCTTCTCCTCGGCGGCGATCGCGGCGACGGCGCTGACCACCGCGGCAGCCTCGTCGTCGTCCTGCGGGAGGAACGCCATGCCGATCGCGTAGTGACCGGCAGGGGGAAGCTCGGCGTCCACGACGTCACGGACGAACGCGTCGGGGATCTGCGTGAGGATGCCCGCACCGTCCCCGCTGTTCTCCTCGGCGCCCACGGCTCCGCGGTGGTCGAGGTTGAGCAGGGCGGTCAGGCCGGCGTCGACGATGTCGCGTCCGGGCGTGCCACGGAGCGTCGCCACGAAGGCGACACCGCACGCGTCGTGCTCGGCGGCGGGGTCATACAGGCCCTGGGCCACCGGCGGGGTGGCCATGGCAGGCGTCCGGTACTGCGGCGTGGTCATCAACACCGTCCTCACAGATGCTCGACCGGCGAGGGCCGAGCGCTTTCCAGCTGGGGGTCGGGACGTCATCGGCCCTACGGACATGACAGAACCCACCGGGCGGTGGCCCGGCGGATTCGCCTATGAACGGCGGATGCTCAGCGACCGGGGTCTGGTCGCGCGGCATCTGCCTGGTCGGACTCCTCGGAGTCGTCGTGCTCCTCGGTCTGCTCGTCGCCCGGGCCGTCGTTCGACGGCTCGGAGGACGCGCCCGTGTCGTCGTCGCTCTCCTCGGGCGTGGTCGTCGGTCGCTCCTCGAGCGAGACCGACTCCTCACGACCGGGGTTCCGACGCCCGACAACGATAAACGCTATCAACGCGCCGAGACCGACCACGACCGAGGTGAAGACGTTCAGGCGAACGTCCACACCGAAGACCGCGAAGGTCTCCGCCTCGTCGATTCGAAGCATCTCGATCCACACACGACCGAGCGTGTAGACGAAGACGTAGAGCCAGAATACCCGACCATGACCGAGCCTGAACCGACGGTCCAGATAGATCAGGAGCAGGGCAGCGCCGATGTTCCAGACCATCTCGTACAGGAACGTCGGGTGGAAGAGCGTGCCGGGCGGATACCCGGCCCCGGTCATGGCAGCCACCGAGTCGTCGACCCGCAGGCCCCACGGCAGCGTCGTCGGTGCACCGAAGAGCTCCTGGTTGAACCAGTTGCCGAGCCGGCCCACCGCCTGCGCGAGGAGCAGTCCGGGAGCGAGCGCGTCGGCGAAGGCGGCGAACCGCACCTTCTGCCTGCGGCACCCGATGTAGGCGCCGACCGCACCGAGCGCGACCGCACCCCAGATGCCGAGGCCGCCCTCCCAGACGTACAGGGCACGCACCGGGTCGCCGTTCGGCCCCCAGTACGGGTCGGGCGTCGAGAACACGTGATAGATGCGGCCTCCGACGATGCCGAACGGCACGGCCCAGAACGCGATCTCGAGCACGTCGTCGGCATCGCCCCCGCGCTCGACCCAGCGCCTGCGCGTCAGCCACAGCGCGACACCGATGCCCGCGAGGATCGCCAGCGCGTAGGCGCGGATCGGGAACGGACCGACGTACCACGTGTGCTGTGGCGGGCTGGGGATCGAGGCGGGCAGTGCGCCCGCTGCCTCGACGACCTGCGCGACCACGATCGCGGCGCTCATGCGACCACCTCTCCGAGACCGTTCCGGGGACCAGGGTCCGTCACGTCCGTCCGGGCCGCCCGGACACCGTCGGCGAGCGACGTCGCCACCGCACGCAGCTCGGCGAGCCGGTGCTCCCAGGGCGCGTCGCCGAGCAGCGGCCGCACGAACGCCGAGCCGACGATGACACCGTCGGCGAACCGGCCCACCTGTGCGGCCTGCCGTCCCGTCGAGACGCCCAGCCCGACGCACACGAGGTCGGCGCCCGCGGCGCGCGTGTCCGCGACGAGCTGTTCGGCCCGCGGCCCGACCTCGGTCCGCACCCCCGTGACGCCCATCGTCGACGCGGCGTACACGAAGCCCCGCGACGCCTTCACCGTGAGACGAAGCCGCTCGGGGGTCGAGCTCGGTGCGACGAGGAAGACCCGGTCCAGGCCGTGCCGGTCCGCGGCCTCGACCCAGTCGCGACCCTCGTCGGGGATGAGGTCCGGCGTGATGAGCCCCGCTCCGCCCGCTGCCGCGAGGTCGCGGGCGAAGGCGTCCACGCCGTAGCGCAGCACCGGGTTCCAGTACGTCATGACGAGGACCGGGACCGTTCCGCCCGTGCGCGAGGTGACGGCCTCGACGACGCGGAAGACGTCCGCGACGCGGCTGCCCGCGTCGAGCGCCGTCTGTGCCGCGGCCTGGACGACCGGGCCGTCCATGACCGGGTCGGTGTACGGGATGCCCAGCTCGAGGATGTCGACGCCCGCGTCCACGAGCGTCAGCACCGCCTCGACCGAGCGGTCCACCGTCGGGAACCCGACCGGCAGGTAGCCCACGAGCGCGGGCCGCCCCTCGGCACGCAGCGCGGCGAGGCGCTCCGCCGTCCGCGACCGCACCTCCCGGTGCTCGTCCTGCACGCTCACAGCTGTCCCTCCGTGCCCGTCGCCGTCTCGGCGATCGCGTCGTCGTCCACCAGGTCGAACCACCGGGCGGCAGTCGCCACGTCCTTGTCCCCGCGACCGGAGAGGTTCACGAGGATCACGTGGTCCTGCGCACCCGTGGCCGCGGCCTCGCGCCCGATGCGCAGCGCGCCCGCGAGCGCGTGCGCGGACTCGATCGCAGGGATGATCCCCTCGGTCCGGCACAGGAGGCGGAACGCGTCCATCGCCTCCGCGTCCGTCACCGGCTGGTACGTCGCGCGGCCGAGGTCGTGCAGCCACGAGTGGGCCGGGCCGACGCTCGGGTAGTCGAGCCCGGCGGAGATCGAGTGGCTCGGCAGCGTCTGCCCGTCCTCGTCCTGGAGCAGGTACGACCTCGCGCCGTGGAGCACCCCGGGCGCGCCACCGCTGAAGCGGGCCGCGTGGCGACCTGTCTCCACGCCCTCACCGCCGGCCTCGAAGCCGAACAGAGCCACGTCGTCGTCCAGGAACGCGTTGAAGATGCCGAGCGCGTTGGAGCCTCCGCCCACGCACGCGGCCACGGCGTCCGGGAGCCGACCGATCCGGTCGAGGACCTGGGTGCGGGCCTCGTCGCCGATGATGCGGTGGAACTCGCGCACCATCTGCGGGAACGGGTGCGGTCCGGTGACCGTGCCCAGGAGGTAGTGCGTGGTCTCGACGTTCGCGACCCAGTCGCGCAGCGCCTCGTTGATCGCGTCCTTGAGCGTGCGCTGACCGATCGTCACCGGGACGACCTCGGCACCGAGGAGGCGCATGCGCGCGACGTTGAGCGCCTGGCGCCGCGTGTCCTCCTCGCCCATGTAGACGACGCACTCGAGGTCGAGCAGCGCCGCCGCGGTGGCCGTCGCGACCCCGTGCTGACCCGCCCCCGTCTCGGCGATGACGCGCGTCTTGCCCATGCGCTTGACGAGCAGCGCCTGGCCGAGGACGTTGTTGATCTTGTGCGAGCCCGTGTGGTTGAGGTCCTCGCGCTTGAGGAACATGCGGACGGCGCCCGGTGCACCACCGACGTGCGACGCGAACCGCGGCACCTCCGTCAGCGGGCTCGGCCGTCCCGTGTACTCGCGGTGCAGGCGCGCCAGCTCGCCCGTGAACTCGGGGTCGTCGAGAGCCTTGCGGTAGTCGGTCTCGAGCTCGTCGAGCGCGGCGATGAGCGCCTCGGGGACGAACCGGCCGCCGAACTCACCGAAGTAGGGCCCCTCGGCGTTCGCGAGCGTGCGCGTGAGGTCTGCGCGTACGGAGTCGTGCGGTGTCCTGGGTGTCGAGTCAGGCACGGGGCCGGACCTCCTGCGTGATGGGGTGGGCTGGGACCGGGGCGCGACCTCTGCGGGAGCGGTGCACCCGTCGGGGTGCGGGCTGCCTCAGGGCCGCACGGACCACAGCGAGGGGTGGGCGCCGGCGGCGACGAGGTCGGCGACCGACGCGCGCGGGGCGTCGTCGGTCACGAGCGCCTCCCCGACGAGCACGGCGTGCGCGCCGGACCGTGCGTAGTCCATGACGTCGTGCGGCCCGCGCACACCCGACTCGGCGACCCGGACGACGTCGTCGGGGATCGCCGGCGCAAGGCGCGCGAACGTGGTGCGGTCGACGTCCAGCGTCTTGAGGTCGCGCGAGTTGACGCCGACCACGCGTGCGCCGGCGTCCAGGGCGCGCCCGACCTCGTCCAGGGTGTGCACCTCGACGAGCGCCGTCATGCCGAGCGAGTGGACGCGCTCGATCAACGAGGTGAGGACCGTCTGCTCGAGCGCGGCGACGATGAGCAGCACGATGTCGGCGCCGTGGGCGCGCGCCTCCCACACCTGGTAGGGCGTGACGACGAAGTCCTTGCGCAGCACGGGGACGTCGACGCGCGCGCGCACGGCGTCCAGGTCGGCGAGGCTGCCGTTGAAGCGGCGCTGCTCGGTGAGCACGGAGATCGCGGACGCGCCGCCCTTCTCGTACTCGCCCGCCAGCTCGGCCGGGTCGGAGATCGACGCGAGCGCACCCTTGCTCGGGCTCGACCGCTTGACCTCGGCGATGACCGCGACGGCGTCCTCCGCCTTCAGGCGGCTCACGCACTCGAGCGCGCCCGGTACGCGCGACGCGCGCTCCTTCAGCTCGTCCAGCGAGGTCGCCGCCTGGCGTGTCGCGAGATCCTCGCGCACCCCGGCGACGATGTCGTCCAGAACCGTCATCGCCCCATCACTCCCCGTGCTCGTCCCCTCGTCCCCCGGCGTCGGTCGACCGGGCGCCCGCCCACAGGACGGGACCACCCGTTGACACGGAGGTATCTGCCATCGTAGGGCCGTGCCCGAGTGACGATGACCACGGCCCATCCCACGAGACGCACCGGCACGGGCGGGACCGTCAGCCGGGAAGGGGGCCCAGCCAACCCTCGAGCGCCGGCACGTTGCGCAGGACGCCGAACACGACGAGCACGACGAGACCGGCCCACGCTGCCGCGGGCGGCACGCGCGGGCCGGAGCGTCCCGACCACGCCCGTACGAGCCAGACCGCCCACAGCGCGACGAGCAGCGGCGCGGCCAGCACCCACAACGGGTTCATCGCCCACGCCGCGGCGAGGTCGAGGTGGACGAGGTCGTGCGTGGCTCGCAGCCCCCCGCACCCCGGGCACGCGAGCCCGGTCAGGGCGAGGAGCGGGCACGTCACGTAGTGCCCCGGCCGGTTCGGGTCCACGAGCCCGACGTAGGCCACGGCCGTCGCGACGACCGCCCCGACGACGAGCGGGACGGCGACCGCGCGCGGACCCCCGCGACGTGCCGGAGTCGGAGCGGTCGCTCCGACGTGGGCCGCTCCACCCGGGTCGACGGGTGCCGTCACGGCTGGTCCGGGATCGACCACAGCGCCCCGAACGACAAGAGCATGGACGGGACCACCAGCGCGAGCACGAGGACGGCGAGCACGGACGCCCCGACGGCGATCCAGCCCAGCACGATGCCGGCCGTAGCCATGCCACCGTTGTCGGCCTCGCCGGTCTCGACGGCCCGCCGCGCCTTCGTGCCGAGGATGATCGCCGGGATGCCGGTGAACAGGCCGCAGCTCAGGACGAACGCCGCGATCCCGAGTGCGAGCGACCAGACGGCGAGGTCGTTCCTGGGGTACGGCAGCGGGTGGTAGCCACCCGCCTGGGGTGGCGGTACGGGCCCGCCTGCCGGCGGCGGGTACGACGGCGACCCGTACGGGGAGTCCGGACGAACGGGCTCCCCGTACGGGTCCGACGGTGTGGTCACCTGGTGGTCTTCTTCTGCCCGTAGCCCATGTTGCGCAGCACGAGCCCGCCGAGCAGCGCGACGACGACGATCCCCATGCCGACCCAGAACAGCACCACGGACGGGATCACGAAGGCGACGGCCGCGACCAGCGAACCCAGGATGATGCCGATCATGGTGAACCACGCGGCCACGGTGTGGCCGTGGTTCGTGGGCGGCGCCGCGGGCGGCAGGTAGGCGATCTCCGTCGTCCGGTCGTTCGTGGCCATCTCGCGCATGAGGGTGGTGCCTTTCGTCAAGAAGTGCGTCCAGCGTATCGGACCCGCCCCCGCGCGACGCCTCGGCGCACGCGACCCGGGTCACAGGTGGTCAACGGGCGGTCGGGCCGTCCGTCGGGTCCTCGCCCCGGGTCAGGGCGTCCCACGTGTCGTGGTCGGTCGGGTCGGGCTCGGCGGGACGTGCCGTCCCCGGTGCCGACGGCGGTCCGGGCGTCGCGTCGGCGTGCGGGGAAGCGTCCGCCTGCGCCCCGCTCGCGGGCACCCGTTCGTGCCGCGTGGACGCGGTCGTCCAGGAGCGGGCCCCGACGGCGATCCAGACGACGGCGACCACCGTGAGCACGCCGAGGACGACGGCGACCCACGGGGCGGCGGTCACGTCCACGGGCGACGTGGGCTCGGTCACGCTCGTCGCCTCCGCCACGGCCGAGCGCGCCGCGGGCACCGGGTCGAGCGCGACCCCGAGCGCGGAAGCCACGGTCACGGCCCCGCTCGCCGCGGCCACGACGAGCACGAGCCAGCGCGCCACCCGGCCGACCAGGCCCAGGGCGAGCGCCGCCGCCACGACGACGAGCGCCGCGGCGCCGACCGCGGGTGCCGCCGTCGTGCCCGAGACTGCGACGTCCACGACCGGTTCCGTCGGCGTCGAGCCGGTCGTCGTGAGCCACGTCGGCGCCGACGCGGCGAGGGTCGCGCCGCCGAGCAGGAGGAGCGACCAGATCGCGGTGCGGCGACCCGGACCGCTCACGAGAGGCCTCGCAGCCGCGCCGCGACCTGCACCGCGCGCACGGCGGCAGCCGCCTTGTTGCGCGACTCCGCGTACTCCAGCGCGGGCACCGAGTCAGCGACGATGCCACCGCCGGCCTGCACGCTCGCACGGCCGTCGCGGACGAGGGCCGTGCGGATCGCGATCGCCATGTCCATGTCGCCCGCGAAGTCGAAGTAGCCCGCGGTCCCCCCGTAGATCCCCCGCCGGGCGGGCTCCAGCTCGTCGATGAGCGCGATCGCACGTGGCTTCGGCGCGCCGGAGAGCGTGCCCGCCGGGAAGGTCGCGCGGAACGCGTCGAGAGCGGTCGCGCCGTCGCGCAGCCTGCCGACGACGGTCGAGCACAGGTGCATGATGTGGCTGAACCGCTTGGTCACCATGAACTCGACGACCTCCACGGAGGTGGGCTCGCACACCTTCACGAGGTCGTTGCGCGACAGGTCGACGAGCATGATGTGCTCGGCACGCTCCTTCGGGTCCGCGAGGAGCTCCTCCCCGAGCGCGACGTCCTCTGCGGGCGTCGTACCCCGTGGCCGCGACCCCGCGATGGGGAACGTGACGACGCGTCCGTCCGTGACCTTGACCAGCGTCTCGGGGCTCGACCCGACCACGGCGAAGTCGCGGCCGTCGGCGTCCGTGAGCTGGAAGTAGTACATGTACGGGCTGGGGTTGATGGTCCGCAGCGCCCGGTAGACGTCCAGGGGCGGTGCCGGGCAGTCCAGGTCGAGGCGCTGGGACACCACCACCTGGAACACCTCGCCGTCCCGGATCGCCTCCTTGCCCGCCGCCACCGCCGCCTCGAACTCCGCGCGCGTCGACCGGAACTCCAGCTCCGGCTCCGGGACGTCGTGGGTGGCCGAGACCACGTGCGAACAGGACGCCACCAGGCGCGCCTGCAGGGCGTCGAGCCGCGCGACCGCGTCCGCGTAGGCCTCGTCCACCCGCTCGTCGGTGTCGTCGAAGTTGATGGCGTTCGCGACGAGCCACACACAGCCCTCGCGGTGGTCCACGGCGGCGAGGTCGGTGGCGAGGCACAGCGTCAGCTCGGGCACGTCGAGCTCGTCCGGGGCCGCCGCCGGCAGGGTCGGCTCCCAGTGCCGGATGATGTCCCAGCCGACGGCGCCGGCCAGACCACCGGTCAGGGGCGGAAGCCCGTCGATCGGGGGCGTGCGCAGCGCCGCGAGCGTCGCGTCGAGCACGTCGACCACGTCACCCTCCGTGGGGATGCCCACCGGCACGTCCCCGGTCCAGACGGCCACGCCGTCCCGGGACGTCAGCGTGGCGCGCGACGCGGCGCCGACGAACGACCACCGGCCCCACGTGCCGTCCGACTCCGCGGACTCCAGGACGAACGTGCCGGGTTCGCCCTGCGCGAGCGCGCGGTAGAGCCCGACGGGCGTGACGTCGTCGGCCAGGAGCCTGCGCACCACCGGAACCACGCGCCGCGACGCCGCGAGCGCGCGGAACCCGTCGCGCGCGGGCCACGTCTCGCCCCATGCCGGGCCTCCCGCCGGCACGGTCGTCAGGTCGGTGTCCTCGGTGCTGGTGCTCACTGGTCCTCCTCGGGTCCGGTCGCGGGGTCGGCCGGCGAACCCGAGGGCAGCTCGCCGACGACGGCGCCCAGGTCTCCCCCGGCCTCGAAGCACGTACGTGTCCCGGTGTGGCATGCGGCGCCGACCTGGTGGACTCGCACGAGGAGCGCGTCGCCGTCGCAGTCGAGCGCGACGGACTTCACGACCTGGACGTGCCCCGACGTGTCGCCCTTGCGCCAGTACTCCTGACGCGACCGGCTCCAGAACGTCACGCGTCCGCTCGTCAGGGTGCGGTGCAGCGCCTCGTCGTCCATCCACCCGAGCATCAGCACCTCGCCGGTGTCGTGCTGCTGGACGATGGCGGCGACGAGGCCGGCGTCGTCCCGCTTGAGGCGGGCGGCGAGGTCGGGCCGCAGGCCGACGGACGGGGCGGGAGAGGTCGAGTCGGGCACGCGAGAATCCTGCCAGACTCTCGACCCACCCGTTCGCCCCGTCTCGGCCGCGCGACGACTCATCGCGTCTGCGCGACCCATGCGGCGTGCATGCGGGCGTACACCCCGTCGGCGCGCTCCAGGTCTCGGTGGTGCCCCACCTCGACGACGTGCCCCGCGTCGACGACGACCACCAGGTCCGCGGCCTCCGCCGTCGAGAGGCGGTGGGCGACGGTGAGGGTCGACCGCCCGGCGGTCAGGGACGCGAGCGCCCGCGCGATGCGGACCTCCGTCGCCGGGTCGACCGCCGACGTGGCCTCGTCGAGGACGAGCAGGTCCCCCTCCGCGAGGTAGGCGCGGAGCAGGGCGACGAGCTGACGCTCGCCCGCCGACAACGACTCGCCGCGCTGCCCCACCTGCGTGGCCAGCCCGTCGGGCAGGTCGGCCACCCAGTCGGCGAGGCCGAGCCGCTCCACGGCGGCGGCCACCGCCGCCTGCCGCTCCTGCGGCGTCGTCTCCCCCCGCAGCCCGTACGCGACGTTGTCCTCCAGCGCGCCCTCGAAGAGGAAGCCCTCCTGCGGCACGAGCACCACGCGCTCGCGCAGGCTGGAGCCGCGCAGCTCGCGTAGGTCGACACCGTCGAGCAGGACACGGCCGCCCGTCGGGTCCATGAGGCGCGCCACGAGCTTCGCGATCGTCGTCTTGCCGGACCCGGTCGCGCCCACCACGGCGACCGACGTGCGCGCGGGCAGGTCCAGGTCGACGTCGTGCAGCACCTCCGGACCGTCCGGGTAGGCGAAGCGCACCCCCTCGAGCCGGACGTGCGCCGGTCCCCGCGGGCTGACCGTGCCGTCGGCGCCCGGGTCGACGACGTCGACGGGGGTCTCGAGCACCGCGAGCACGCGCCGCCACCCGGCGACCGCGTTCTGCAGCTCGTTGAGGATCTCCGTCGCCATCTGCACGGGCTGGGTGAACAGCTGGACCAGGAAGAGGAACGCGAGGAGCTGTCCGACGCTGATGTCACCCGCGACGCCGAGCCAGGACCCGACGACCACGACGACCGCGAGGACCAGGTTCGCGACGAGGACGCCCGAGGAGAAGACCACGGCGACCAGCTTCTGGGCGCGGATCATCGCCCGCCGCGTCGCGTCGACCGTCACGTCGATCCGCCGCGCGGTGCGCGCGCCGACCCCGTAGGCGCGGATGGTCTCCGCGCCGACGACGGACTCGGAGATCGCGCCGAGCATCGCGCCGACCCGTTCCCGCACGTCGGTGTAGGCCTCGTTCACGTGGCGCTGAGCGGGGCGCAGGACGAGGAACAGCGGGACGAAGCACGCCCACACGACGATCGTGAGCTGCCACGAGTAGATCGCCATCAGGACGGTGGCGGCACCGATCTGCAGGACGGAGACGAGCAGCAGGATGCCGCCCCACTGGACGAACAGCGAGATCGTGTCGACGTCGCTCGTCACCCGGGACACCAGCGCCCCCCGCCGCTCCGTGCCCTGCGTGAGCGTCGACAGGTCGTGCACGTGCCGGAACGCACGGACGCGCAGCGACGCGAGGCCACCCTCGGTCGAGCGGAACAGCCGGACGTTCACGAGCGCCGAGCACAGCCCGGCCACGACGAGGAGCGCTGCGGCGAGGCCGACCAGCATCCCGACGCGCGCCGTGTCGGGACCGCCGTCCGCCTGGATCCCGGTGTCGATCGTCTGCTGGACGGCGACGGGCACCACGACCCGGCCCAGCGCGGCCGCGACCGCCAGCCCCAGCGTCACCCACAGTCCGTCGAGGATCTGCGGCGAGACCTGCACACCGCGGCGCAGGGTGGCGAACACCCCGAGCGCGCTCGCGGACGCGATGCGCGTCCCGGACGTCGTCGTCACTCCTCCAGCGCCCCTGCCTCGGTGCGGCGCACGGACTCCGTGGCCTCCCGCTCCTCCTGCTCCTCCAGCGGGCCGGTCCCGCCGCGGGCCGCGCCGGGCGGGCCCGTGTGCCCGACGTCGCCGGGGACCTCGTCCTCGCGCTCCCGCTCGCGGCGCTCCGACTCGCGCGCGTACGCCGTCGCGAGCTCGCGGTACCCGGGGTCGCGCGCGAGGAGCTCGTCGTGGGTGCCGACGTCGACCACCCGGCCGGACGCGACGTGCACGACGACGTCGGCGAGCGCGACGCTCGACATGCGGTAGGCGACCATCACCACCGTCGGGCGGTCGTCGCCGCCCCGGCGCAGGCCCGTGAGGATCTCCTGCTCGACACGCGGGTCGACGGCCGACGTCGCGTCGTCGAGCACGAGCAGGCGAGGGGCCCGGACGAGCGCCCGGGCGATGGCGAGCCGCTGGCGCTGCCCGCCCGAGAGGTTCGCGCCCCGCTCCCCGAGCGGGGCGTCGAGCCCGTCCGGCAGCGCGGACACGACGTCGTCGACCCGGGCCAGGCGCAGGGCCGCCCAGACCTCGTCGTCGCTCGGGCCCTGCTTCTCGCCGGTCTCGGCAGAGGCCGGGGCGTCGGCGAGCGTGACGTTGGCGCGCACCGTGTCCTCGAACACGAAGGCCTGCTGCGCGACGAGCGCGACCTGGGACGTGAGGTCGCGCTCGCGCACGTCGCGCACGTCCGTGCCGTCGAGGAGGACGCGCCCGCGCGTCGGGTCGGACAGCCGGGCCAGGAGCGAGACGAGCGTCGTCTTGCCCGCACCCGTCGGACCGACCACGGCGACCGTGGAGCCGGACGCCACGTCGAGGTCGACGCGGTCGAGCAGGGTGACCTGGCGACCGCCGGCGCGCACGTCCACCCCGACGTCCTCGAACCGCACCGCCAGCCCGTCTGGTCGGGCGGCGAGGGACCCGGTACCGGGGACGAGCATGCCGCCCGCGTCGATCACCCGGCTGATGCGCTCGTACCCGACGAGTCCGCGGGGAAGCTCACCGAGGACCCAGCCGAAGGCGCGCACCGGGACCGCCATCACCGTCAGCAGGTACGCCGCGGAGACGATGTCACCGGCCTGCACGTCCCCCGCCGCCAGCCGCACCGTCCCGACGCCGAGCACGAGCAGCGTGCCGAGCGAGGGCAGGATCTCGATCGCGGGGTCGAAGTAGGCGCGCACGCGCCCGACGCGCACGTTCGCCGCGCGCAGCGCGTCGGCCCGCGCCGCGAACCGCGCCTCCTCACGGTCCTGCGTGCCGAGGGAGGACACGAGGAGCGCGGCCTCGAAGCTCTCGTGCGCGACGTCGGCGACCTCGGCGCGCAGCTGCTGGGCCCGGGTGATCGCGGGCGACATGAAGCGCTGGAACACGACGTTGACGACGATCGCGAGCGGGATCACGACCAGCGCAGCGCACGCGAGCCACACGTCCACCCGGAAGAGCATCACGGCCGCGACGCCGATCATGACGACGACGCCCAGCGCGAACGGCAACGGGTTGAACACACCGGTGGACGCCTCGACGTCCGCGCTCGCGTTGGACAGCAGCTGGCCGGCGGGGTGCGCGCGGTGCCAGGACATGGGCAGGCGCAGGTACTGGCGCGTCACGGCGGTGCGGTGCCGGGCCTGCAGCGCGGCGAAGCCGTTGCCCGCGAAGATGCGCCGACCGGCCACGCTCAGGGCGAGCGAGACCGCGACGCCCGCCAGGGCGAGACCCGCGAACCAGATCCGCCCCTGCGCCGCCTCGTCGCCCGCGAGCGCGGGGACCACGACGTCGTCCGTGGCGGTGCCGATCGCGCTGCTCACCGCGACGGTGAGCGCGCCGAACAGCGCGGACGCGCCGACGCCCAGGACGTACGTGCGCCACTCGTCGCGGAGCCCGCGCCACATGAGGGTGACGGAGCGCCGGGTGAGCGATCCCGTCAGTCCGTGCGGACGGCGGACGCCGGGCGGGTCGGGGAGCAGACCGGGCGCTGACGTGTCGGGGTGGTGGTCGTTCGGAGCGGGGTGGGCGTCGGCGCCGGTGGAGCGCGTCGTGCGGGCAGGCACGGACGAACCTCGTCTTTCGTTCGGGATGTCCCGATCCTCTCACGTCGGACCCACACGTCCGTGAGCCGTCGCCGGGGTGGCTCCCGCCCGGCGTGCGCAGGTCAGCGCACCGTGATGCCGTCCGCCCGCATCCGGTCCTTCACGGCCCCGACCGTGAGGGTGCCGAAGTGGAACACGCTCGCCGCCAGCACCGCGTCCGCACCCGCGTGGGCGACCTCGCAGAAGTGCTCGGGGGTCCCCGCGCCGCCGCTCGCGATCAGCGGGACGTCCACCTCGCTGCGCACCGCGGCGAACATCTCGAGGTCGAAACCGGCAGTGGTCCCGTCGGCGTCCATCGAGTTGAGCAGGATCTCGCCCGCGCCCAGCCCGGCGGCCCGCACGGCCCACTCCACCGCGTCGATGCCCGTACCGCGTCGGCCTCCGTGCGTCGTGACCTCGTACCCGGACCCGGTGCGTACGTCGCCGGTCGTGCGACGGGCGTCGACCGACAGCACGAGCACCTGGCTCCCGAACCGGGCCGCGATCTCCGCGACCAGCTCGGGGCGGGCGATCGCCGCCGTGTTCACCCCGACCTTGTCGGCACCGGCCCGCAGGAGCCTGTCGACGTCGTCGACGGAGCGCACGCCGCCGCCCACGGTGAGGGGCACGAACACCTGTTCCGCGGTGCGACGCACCACGTCGAGCGTCGTCTCCCGCTCGCCCGAGGACGCCGAGACGTCGAGGAACGTGATCTCGTCGGCGCCCTCACGGTCGTACCGGGCGGCGAGCTCGACCGGGTCGCCCGCGTCGCGCAGGTTCTCGAAGTTCACGCCCTTGACGACGCGACCGGCGTCGACGTCGAGGCACGGGATGACACGGGTCGCGACGCTCACTGGTCGGCTCCTTCGGCGGGTGGCTGGTCCGAGCCGGGGTCCGTCTCGGCGGCTTCCTCCGTCACGGGGAAGTGGGCGTCGAGGATGTCGACGACGTACACGAGGGTCTCGTCCGCGAGCGGGCTCGCCGTGTCGCCGTAGCCGAGGTCCGGTGGGACGACGAGCATCACCCGGCTGCCGACGGACTGCTCGAGCAGACCCTGCTCCCAGCCCTCGACCACCTCGCCGATGCCGATCATGACCGACGTCGGCGCGTCGTCCTCGGCCTGCCAGCTGCTGTCGACGACTGTGCCGTCCGACCAGCGGACGCCGGAGTAGCGGACGGTGACGACCTGGCCGGCCTCGACCTGGCGCCCGTCTCCCCGCACGAGCGGCGCGACGGCGAGGTCGGTCGGGGGCGTCGTGTCCGGGTCGATGCTCACCACGGGCTCGCCGTCCTCGCCGTCGGCCACCGTCGGGGCACCCTCGACCGGCTCGACCGGGTCGCCCGTCGGGCCCGTCGGCAGGACGTCGACGACCATCACCACCGGGATGGGGGCGCCGTCGCTCTCGTCGGCCTCGACGACCAGCACGCGCGCACCGACGCGCTGGCCGCGCAGCGCGTCGGCCAGTCCGGGGCCCACCGACTCGTCGGTCAGGGCGTACCACTGCGGCGCGTCGGCGAACGTGCTCTGGATGAGCGACCCGTCCCGTCCGTCCTCGGTGTACATGTTGAGCAGGACGGGTCCGCCGTCGTCGAGCGCCGGGCCCGTGCCCGGCCACACGACCTCCGTGCGGGTGCTCGGCACGTCGAGGGGTGCGGTGAACGTCACCTCGGGCGGTTCGCCGGCGGAGCCCGCGATCTCCACGGCCGTGTTCAGGGGCGTCGCCCGGACGTCCTCCGGCTCCTGGCACGCCGCGAGCACGAGCGTGCCCAGGAGACCGAGAGTCAGGGCAAGGGCGCGCACGCGTGCGCGTCGTCGATCAGGTACCAGCACGTCACTTCCCACTCGCGCACCGGGTCACATGGACTCGATGAGGCGTTCCACCCGCTCGTCGACGCTGCGGAACGGGTCCTTGCACAGCACGGTGCGCTGCGCCTGGTCGTTGAGCTTGAGGTGCACCCAGTCCACCGTGTAGTCGCGGCGTGCCTCCTGGGCGGCGCGCACGAAGTCGCCCCGCAGCTTGGCGCGCGTCGTCTGGGGCGGCACGGCGGTCGACTCGAACACCTCGAGGTCCGTCGTCACGCGCTCCACCATGCCACGCGCGGCGAGCAGGTTGTACAGGCCCTCGGTGCGGGAGATGTCGTGGTAGGCGAGGTCGAGCCGCGCGATCCGCGGGTCGTCGAGCTCGAGCCCGTGCTTGAGGCGGTAGCGCTCGATGAGGCGGTACTTGATCACCCAGTCGAGCTCGCGGTCGACGAGCGACAGGTCGTCGGTCTCGAGCGCGCGCAGCCCCCGCTCCCAGAGGTCGAGGACCTGCTTGACGACGGGTGTCGGTCCCGACTCCTGGTCGACGAAGTCCTTGACCCGCTGCAGGTACTCGCCCTGGAGGTCGACGGCGGTGACGGTGCGCCCGCTCGCGAGCTGCACCGGGTGCTTGCCCGTCATGTCGTGGCTGATCTCGCGGATCGCCCGGATCGGGTTCTCGAGCGCGAGGTCGCGCATCGGCACGCCCGCCTCGATCATGCGCAGCAGCAGGTCGGTCGAGCCGACCTTGAGCATCGTCGTCGTCTCCGCCATCGACGAGTCCCCGACGATGACGTGCAGGCGACGGTAGCTCTCCGCGTCGGCGTGCGGCTCGTCGCGCGTGTTGATGATGGGACGCGACCGGGTCGTCGCGCTCGAGACCGCCTCCCAGATGTGGTCCGCACGCTGCGACAGGCAGTACACCGCACCCCGCGGTGTGGCCAGCACCTTGCCCGCACCCGTCAGCACCTGACGGGTGATGAGGAACGGCACGAGGACGTCCGAGAGGCGGGCGAAGTCGCCCTGCCGGCGCACCAGGTAGTTCTCGTGGCAGCCGTAGGAGTTGCCCGCCGAGTCCGTGTTGTTCTTGAACAGGTGGATGCGCCCGGGCAGGCCCTCGTGCTCGAGGCGCTGCTGGGCGTCCGCGACGAGGCCCTCGAGGATGCGCTCGCCTCCGCGGTCGTAGGCGACGAGCTGGCGCACGTCGTCGCACTCCGCGGTGGCGTACTCCGGGTGGGACCCGACGTCGAGGTACAGGCGTGACCCGTTGCGCAGGAACACGTTCGACGAGCGACCCCACGCGACGACCTTGCGGAACAGGTAGCGCGCGACCTCGTCCGCGGACAGACCTCTCCCGTCGTCGGACGCGCACGTGACGCCGTACTCGGTCTCCAGGCCGAAGATCCTGCGCTCCATCGGGTCCTACCCCTCGTCCGTGCGGTCCTGCGCCCGGTCCGGCGCCGCTGTCGCGTCGTCCGTCGTCCCCGGGGCGTCGTCGGTGTCGGACTCGCGGAGCAGGTCCTCGAGGACGCTGCCGGACAGGCGCCGGAACGCGCGCCGCGGTCGCGTGCGGTCGAGCACCGCGACCTCGAGCTGCGCGGCCGGGATGCCGGCGTCCACGGGGTCCGGCCCGGCGTCGACGGCGGTCGAGCCCGGGGCGGACGCGAGCGTGCGCACCGCGAGCCGCAGCACCTCGCCGAGCCCCATCCCGGGCTGCCAGCCGTCGTCCAGGAGCTGGCGGAGCTGCTCGGACTGCCCGCCCATGACGACGAAGCCCTGCTCGTCGGCGACCGACCCGTCGTAGGAGATCCGGTAGATCTGGTCCTGGGCCGCCGTCGGGCCGACCTCCGCGACGACGAGCTCCACCTCGAGCGGCTTGGACTCCGTCGTGAAGACGGTGCCGAGGCTCTGGGCGTACGCGTTGGCGAGCCCGCGGGCGTTGACGTCGGTCCGGTCGAACGAGTAGCCGCGCAGGTCCGCGTAGCGCACGCCGGCGACCCGCAGGTTCTCGAACTCGTTGTACTTGCCGACCGCGGCGAACGCGATCCGGTCGTAGATCTCCGAGATCTTGTGCAGGGCCCGCGACGGGTTCTGCGTCGCGAACGCGATCCCGTCCTCGTAGGCGAGCACGACGACGGAGCGTCCGCGCGAGATCCCCTTGCGCGCGAAGTCCGCCCGGTCCTTCATCAGCTGCTCGGGCGAGACGTAGAAGGGCATCGTCATGCGGGTCCACCTCCGTCCGCGCCGTGAGCCCCGCCGCCGGCGTCGCCCCGACGCTCCGAGACGATCTCGTCCACCACCGGGGCGAGCTCGGCGTCCGCGGCGCGCGCGTACCCCGAGCCGTCGACGACGGCCACGACCGGCCAGATGCGACGCACCGGGTCCGGGCCGCCCGTCGCGGAGTCGTCGTCCGCGGCGTCGTACAGGGCCTCGAGCGCCACGCGCACCGCGCCGGCACGGTCGAGGCCCGGCCGCCAGAGCTTCTTGAGCGCGCCCCGGGCGAAGACCGAGCCCGAGCCCACGCTGTGGTGGTCGCGCTCCTCGTACCGCCCGCCCGTGACGTCGTAGGAGAAGATCCGGCCCTGCACCCGGTCGAGGTCGAAGCCGGCGAAGAGCGGCACCACGGCGAGCCCCTGCATCGCGAGACCCAGGTTCTGGCGGATCATCGTCGAGAGCCGGTTCGCCTTGCCGTCCAGCGACAGCAGCGCACCCTCGATCTTCTCGTAGTGCTCGAGCTCGAGCTGGAACAGACGCACGAGCTCGATCGCGATGCCTGCGGTCCCGGCGATACCGATCGCGGAGTACTCGTCGGCAGGGAAGACCTTCTCGATCTCGCGGTGCGCGATCATCGAGCCCATGGTTGCCCGTCGGTCACCCGCCATGACGACGCCGCCCGACGCCTTGTCACCGAACGTGCACGTCACGATCGTCGTCGCGTGGGGAGCGACCTGGGCACCGTGGGCGGCGCCCTGGTCGAGGACGCCGCGGTGCGCGGGCAGGAGCTCGGGGGCGTGCCCGGTGAGGAAGTCGAGGAACGACGACGAACCGGTGGTCGTGAACGCGTCGGGCAGCCTTCCCGGCTGACGGGGTGGCACGTGGGGGCTCATCGGGCGTCGACCATGCGTGCTACTCGCCGCCCTTCTGGACGAACCCGCGGACGAACGACTCCGCGTTCGTCTCCAGCACCTCGTCGATCTCCTCGAGGAGCGCGTCGACCTCGGCGTCGCGCGACTGGGCCTGCGGCGCGGTGGGGACCTCGGGAGCGTCCGGCTCGTCGTCGGGGCGCCGGTCCTCGTGCGACGCGTGCGTGCGTTCGGTTCCCGCCATCACTGCCTCCTCGCCCACCGGTCCGCGCCGCGGTCCGGTGATCTGCCGTCCGGTCCCCCGCACGCCGCGAGGCGTGCACGAGTCGTGCTCGCACGCGGCGCCTGTCCGCTGTGGTGTCCACGGGGAACGGGCGCCGTCGTACGTCCAGCCTAGTTGCTGCGCGTCACGTCGGGGACGCCAGACCCGCCAGGAGCGTGGCCGCGTCGCCCGACGCGTCGAGCAGCGCCCCGATGTGGGCGCGCGTACCGCGCAGGGGGTCCATCATCGGCACGCGCTGCAACGACGGCGCGCCCGGTACGTCGAAGATCACCGAGTCCCAGCTCGCCGCGGAGACCTGGTCGCCGTAGCGCGCCATGACCTCGCCGCGGAAGAACGCGCGCGTGTCCTCGGGCGCGTGGTGCACCGCCGCCCCGACCTCGCGCTCGGTCACGACGCGGTCCACCGCCCCGGCCGCGAGCAGCCGGTGGTAGATGCCACGCTCGGGCCGCACGTCCGACCACTGCAGGTCCATCGCCGCCAGGCGGGGATGGCTCCAGTCGAGGCCGTCGCGCTCGCGCAGCCGGTCGAGCAGCCTGAGCTTGGCGACCCACTCGACGTCGCGGGCGCACGAGTCGCGGTCCGTGCCGAGCCGCGTCAGCACCGAATCCCACCGCGCGAGGACGTCGCGCGTCGGGTCGTCCACGCCCGAGGCTGGCGCGAGCCGACGCACGGCCTCGTCCGCGACCTCGAGGTACTCCCGCTGGATCTCGAGCGCGGTGAGCGTGCGACCGTCGGCGAGGCGCAGCGGCTGGTCGAGATCCAGGTCCCGGCTCACGCGCTGCACGTCCGCCACCGGGTCGGCCAGGCGCAGCCCGGCCAGGCGCGCACGTACCTGGGCACCCAGCACGTCCGCACGCTCGATGACGAACAGCACCAGCGACGTCGTCCCCGTCTTGAGGTACGTCGCGGTCTCGAACAGGTTGGCGTCCCCGATGATGAGGTGGAGCCGGCGCCACCGCTGCCGGTCCGCGTGCGGCTCGTCGCGCGTGTTGACGATGGGGCGGCGCAGCGTCGTCTCCAGCCCCACCTCGGCCTCGATGTAGTCGGCGCGCTGCGAGACCTGGAACCCGTGGGCGTCGCCCGTGGGCCCGAGGCCGACCCGGCCCGACCCGGTGAACACCTGGCGGGTGACGAGGAACGGCGTGAGGAGCTCCACGATCAGCCCGAACGGCACCTCGCGGTCCACGAGGTAGTTCTCGTGCGTGCCGTAGCTCGCGCCCTTGCCGTCCACGTTGTTCTTGTAGAGCACGACCGGCGCGCCGGGGGCGTTCGCGAGCTCGCGCGACGCCGCGAGCATGACCCGCTCCCCCGCGACGTCCCAGCACACGACGTCGTGCGGCACCGTCACCTCGGGCGAGGAGTACTCCGGGTGGGCGTGGTCGACGTACAGGCGCGCGCCGTTCGTGAGGATGACGTTCGCCGCGCTCGGGTCGTCGTACTCCTCGGTCGTGGGGCGCGCGAGCTCCTGGAACGAGCCGTCCGTGGTGCCGGCCAGGTCGTCGTCCGTCGAGCCTGACGCAGGTCCCGACCGGGGGCCCGACGGCGCGGGCGCGGTCGGGTCGTCCGTCAGCAGCGAGGGGTGGGCGGAGGCGCGCGGCAGGTGGAACCCGCGCGCGTCCTGCAGCGGGTCCTCGTCGTCGTAGTCCCACCGTGCCCGGCCGCGGGCACCGTCGCTGCGCGCCGCGAGCGCGCGGTACGTCGTCACGACCTGGCTCGACATGAGCATCGGGTTCGCCAGGGGCTGCCCCGGCTGCAGCACGCCGTACTCCGTCTCGATCCCCATGACCCGTCGAACGCTCACGCGCACACCCTATGTCGGGCCCCCGACGCCGCGCCGTCGTGTCCACGGCCGTGGTCGGGTCCGTGGGCCGGGCGCCGTCGGCTCAGTCGGGTCGTGGCCGGAGGGGCGGCTGTGCGGGTCGTGACGGGTCCGGCGAGAGCGGTGCGAGGAACGGGCACCACGGATGGAAGACCCGGCACGTCCGCCCCGAAAGGCCACGACCCGACACGGCCCGGCACCCGCCCGAGACCTACAGGTACTGGCCCGTGTTCGTCACGGTGTCGATGGTGCGCGGGGAACCGCCCTCGCCCTTCTTCTGGACGATCGTGCGGATGAAGACGATGCGCTCGCCCTTCTTGCCGCTGATGCGCGCCCAGTCGTCGGGGTTGGTCGTGTTCGGCAGGTCCTCGTTCTCCTTGAACTCGTCGACGCACGCGGACAGCAGGTGCTCGACGCGGATTCCCCGGTTCCCCGTGGCGAGGAAGTCCTTGATGGCCGACTTCTTGGCGCGGTCGACCACGTTCTGGATCATCGCGCCCGAGTTGAAGTCCTTGAAGAACAGGATCTCCTTGTCCCCGCTCGCGTACGTGACCTCGAGGAACTGGTTCTCGTCCTCCTCGGAGTACATGCGCTCGACGACGGACTGGATCATGGCGTCGAGCGCCGCCCGCTGGTTCCCGCCGTGCTCGGCGAGGTCGTCCGGGTGGATCGGCAGACCCTCGGTGAGGTACTTCGCGAAGATCTCCTTCGCGCCCTCGGCGTCGGGCCGCTCGATCTTGATCTTCACGTCGAGCCGGCCCGGGCGCAGGATGGCCGGGTCGATCATGTCCTCGCGGTTGGACGCGCCGATCACGATGACGTTGTCGAGCCGCTCGACGCCGTCGATCTCGGCGAGCAGCTGCGGGACGATCGTCGTCTCGACGTCGGAGGACAGGCCCGTCCCGCGCGTGCGGAACAGCGACTCCATCTCGTCGAAGAACACGACGACGGGGGTCCCCTGCGACGCCTTCTCCCGCGCACGGGCGAAGATCAGGCGGATGTGCCGCTCGGTCTCACCGACGTACTTGTTCAGCAGCTCGGGGCCCTTGACGTTGAGGAAGAAGCTCATCGCGGACCCGGTGCTCGCGTCGGCGCCGTCTTCCGTCCCACGGGCCTTCGCGACGGTCTGGGCGAGGGAGTTGGCGACGGCCTTGGCGATGAGCGTCTTGCCGCACCCGGGCGGCCCGTACAGCAGGATGCCCTTGGGCGGGCGCAGCCCGTGCTCGCGGAACAGGTCGGGGTGCGTGAACGGGAGCTCGACGGCGTCGCGGATCTGCTCGATCTGCGGGCCGAGCCCGCCGATGTCGGTGTAGTCGATGTCCGGGACCTCCTCGAGGACCAGCTCCTCGACCTCGGACTTCGGCACGACCTCGAACACGAACCCGCTGCGCGTGTCGACCGTCAGCGAGTCCCCCACCCGCAGCGTGTCGTGCGTCACCGAGCCGGCGATCCGCACGACGCGCTCCTCGTCGGCGCGCCCGAGGACGAGCACGCGGTCGGCGTCGAGCACCTCCTTGACCGTGACGATCTCGCCCGTGCGCTCGAACGCACCCGCGCCGACGACCGTCATCGCCTCGTTGAGCTTGACCTCCTGGCCGGGCCGCAGCCGTTCGACGTCGACGGACGGGCTGGCGCCGACGTGCATCTTGCGGCCGGACGCGGACACGTCGACGCTGCCGTCGGGGTGCGAGCCGAGGAAGACGGCGTACGTTCCCGGTGGCTTGGCGAGGTCGTCGATCTGGCGCTTGAGGTCCACGATCTGGTCGCGCGCGGAGCGCAGCGCCTCCGCGAGCCGCTCGTTCTTCGCGGACAGGAGCGCGAGCTCACGGTTGGTGCCACCTGCGCCCAGGTCGTCGCTGCGGCCGAATGTCTCGCTCATCGGGTGTTCCCCTCTCGGCGTGCCGGGAGACGACCTTAGGCACAAGTGCGCGGGCGGGGTAGGCAGGACACCCCTGATGAGACGGCCGGGCGCCGATCGTTACCGGACCGTCACGCGCCCGACACGGGGGCGGGGGCGTCGGCCCCAGGGTCGTCCGTCCCGCCCATGACCTGCTCCGGCCCCTGACCGACGTCCCGGCGGACGCGGCGGATCTTCTTCTCCGAGATCGGCCGCTCGCCGAGCTCCTCGGGCGACCACTGCTCGGCGTCCGTCGGGTACGCGCCCTTCGCGGGACGGCGCCTGCGCTCGGGCGGCGCGACGCCGTCCGCCAGCCGGCGCGCGGAGATCAGGAAGCCCGTGTGCCCGATCATGCGGTGCTGCGGCCGCACCGCGAGGCCCTCGAGGTGCCAGCCGCGGACCATCGTCTCCCACGCGACGGGCTCGGCGTACCGGCCGTCGGTGCGCAGGTCCTCCGCGACGCGCGAGAGCTGGGTGGTCGTCGCGACGTAGCAGACGAGCACCCCTCCCGGGACGAGCGCCCGGGCCACGGCGTCGAGGTTCTCCCACGGCGCCAGCATGTCGAGCACCACACGGTCGACGGTCCCGTCCGGGGCGACGGTCGGCAGCACGTCGGAGAGGTCGCCGACGGACAGCTGCCAGGCAGGGTGCTCGCCGCCGAAGAAGGCCTCGACGTTGCCCCGCGCGATCGCGGCGAAGTCCTCGCGACGCTCGATCGAGTGCAGGTCGCCGGCGTCGCCGACGGCGCGCAGCAGCGACATGGTCAGCGCGCCCGAGCCCACGCCCGCCTCGATCACGCGCGCACCCGGGAAGATGTCCGCCATGGCCACGATCTGGCCGGCGTCCTTGGGGTAGACGACGGCCGCTCCGCGCGGCATGGACAGCACGTAGTCGGCCAGCAGGGGGCGCAGCGCGAGGTACTCGATGCCCGCGGTGTTCCGTACGACCGTGCCCTCGGGACGGCCGACGAGGTCGTCGTGGCGCAGGTAGCCCTTGTGGGTGTGGAACGTCGCCCCGGGCGCGAGGGTGATCGTGTGCAGGCGCCCGCGGGGGTCCGTGAGCTGGACCTTGTCCCCGACGCGCAGCGGGCCGCGACGCTGGTCGGCGCCCGTGGCGCCCGACGTCGCGTCGCCGGTCTCGTGGTCGGAGGGCTGCTCCGTGGTCGCCGCCACGACGGACGGCTGGGCGGGCTGGGTCGTGGTGGCGCTCGGCTCGTCGGTCACGGGCGACCATCCTACGGGCCGGGCGGGACCCCGGCTCAGCGCTGCCGTGCCTCGCGCAGCGCCACCACGACGCGAGCGACCTCGAGGGCGCCGACGACGCGGCCGCCGTCGGTCACGACGACGACGGACGCCTGTCGCCCGACCTGGGCGAGCGCGGCGAGCATCTCCTGCCCGGCGAGGTGCGAGCCGATCACGGCGCCGCGCGGCAGCGGGACGGAGACGGCCGCGACCGGTGTCTGCTCGGCCGCGTCCGGAGGCACCGTGGCCGCGGCGGCGGGGTCGACGTACCCGACGGGCGTCCCGGCGGCGTCGACCACGACGGCGACGACGTGCGGGCCGCCGGCCCGCGCGACGTCCCGACCGACCGCCGCGACCGACGCACCGGACGGGACGGCCACGGCGGGACGTGACAACGCCTCGACCGACAGCCCGTCCACCGCGGCGCGCGTCCGTCCGGCAGCGATGGCCTGCCCGGCCCCGGACCAGAGGAACGCACCGATGAGGGCCGCCCACGCGACGGTCCACAGGCTCGGCCGCGCCCCGACCGACAGCGGCCACAGCAGGGCCCACGCCACGACGCCTACGGCGACCGCACGCCCGACCCAGCCGGCCGCGACGGTGCCCTTCGTCCGGGAGCCCGTCGCCGCCCACACGGCGGACTCGAGGATCTGACCACCGTCGAGGGGCATCCCGGGCAGCAGGTTGAAGAAGCCGACGAACGCGTTCGAGAACGCGCCCGCGTAGAGCAGCAGCGCCGGCACGGTGAACGTGGGCTGCGCCTGGAACGCGACCCAGAACCCCACCGCGAGCGCCAGGTTCGTCAGCGGACCCACGACCGAGATGAGGAAGCCGTCGAGCGGACGGGACGAGGTGCCCGAGTAGGCCGTGTGCCCGCCCCACAGCGTGACGGCGAGCTCCGTGACGTGCTGCCCGCGGGCTCGCGCGACGAGGGCGTGCGCGACCTCGTGCAGGAACACCGAGGCGAACAGCAGCAGCACGAACGCGAACGAGACGAGGTAGATCTCGTTGCCGAGCCGGGGTGCGAGGTTCTGGACCGTCGGGGCGAACAGGACGGTGAGGATCGCCGCGGCCACGAACCACGACGGGGTGAGGATCACCGGCGCTCCCGCGACACGTCCGATCACCCACCCCTTGGTCTGCGCAGGGCGCGCGGGCTGCGGCTGCCGGCCGGGGGCGCGGGGTGCCGGGGGCTGGGATCCGTCCACCCGGCGAGCCTATGCGCTCGCGGGCCCGCACCGGTGCCGACCCCGATCCCGGTCCGGACCTCAGTCCATGCCCCGCAGCGCGACGGCGAGCTCGTCCCGGGAGTGGATCGATAGCCTCGTGTACACCTTGCGCAGGTGGTACTCGATCGTCTTGGGGCTGAGGAAGAGCGCGGCGGCCGCCTCCCGGGTCGTCCGTCCCTCGACGAGGAGCAGGCAGACCTGGAGCTCCTGGGGGGTGAGCGCACCGGGACCGGCACCCGTGCGCGGGGCGACCCGCTCCCCGGTCGCCTCGATCTCGGCGCGGGCGTTGTCCGCCCAGACGACCGCGCCGAGGGAGTCGAACGTGCCGAGCGCGTCCCGCAGCTGCACCCGGGCGTCCACGCGTCGCCCGGCCCGGCGCAGCCGCATCCCGTAGGCGAGCCGTGTCCGGGCGGTCTCGAAGACGTCCCGGGTCCGCCCGTGGAACTGCAGGGCCGACTCGAAGCGGGCCTCGAAGGTCTCCTCGTCGCCGACGAGGCCGAGCGCCCGGTCGGCGCGCCCGTTGGTCCAGGGCCGGCCGCTGACCGCCGCGGCGACCGCGAACCGCGTGGCGACCGCGCCGGCCGCGGCGTCCTGACCGGTTCGCAGGAGGGCGTCGACGAGCTCCGGACCCGGGTGCAGGTCGGGGTCGCCGACGCCCAGCACGTCGAGCCGCTCGACCAGTGCGGAGAGCCGGTCCGCCGCCTCGGCCGCGTCCCCCTCCGACAGCGCCAGGTCACCCAGCGCCAGCTCGCACCAGATCTCGCCGAAGTGCATCGACCGCTCGCGGCAGCGCGCCGAGGCGTCCGCCGCGTGCTCCCGGCACGCCGCGCTGCGACCGGTCCGCGACTCGAGACTGGTCAGGCCCGCGAGCATCATGGCGAGCACCCCGCCCTGGCCGGTCTCCCGGGCCAGCCGGGCGCCCTCGTCGTAGTTGGCCGCAGCCCGCTCCCAGGAGCTCGAGGTCGCCTGGTCCCTGGCCACGTGGAAGAGGATGTCGGGCAGGACCCCCACGCCGACGCGGGTGCGCACCTGGTCCACGAGCGCGCGCAGCTGCGACCCGCCGTCGGCGTCGCGCAGGAACAGCGGCGCCAGCATCTGCCAGGGCAGTGCGGCGGGCTGCGCGAGCGGGTCGACGTGATCGGCCAGCAGCGCGACGGCGTCGCGGAGCCGGGCGGTGCTGTCGCGGCCGAGCAGCACGCCGGACACCCCGGACGACGCCAGCCCGACGGCGCGGGTCACGGGGTCCGTCACGTCGGGCAGGGCGGCCGTGAGCCGTGCCTCGACACGGCGCAGGGCGAGCGTGTCCACCAGGAACAGGCACGCCCGCGACGCCTCGGCGAGGAGCAGGACGCGCTCGTCGACGGTGGCGAGGTCGGCGGCGCGTTCGAGCAGGTCCAGCCCGTCGCGCACCGACCCGGACCGCAGCGCGATCGTGGCCCGCAGCTCCGCGCCGAACGCCGTGGGCGGTCCGGTCGGCGGCTCGGCCTCGTCCAGCAGCGCCAGGGCCCGCTCCGGCACCCCTCCGGACCAGGCCGCGCGGGCGGACGCGAGGAGCCGCGACCTCGCGGCCCCGGGTGCCGGGGTCAGGCGGGCCGCGCGCTCGAGCGCGGTCGACGCGACCGTGAAGGCCGTCCGGGCCGCAGCCCGCGCACCGAGAGCCTCCAGCTCCTGGGCGACGTCCTCGTCGAGCCGGGAGGTCGCCGCGGCCAGGTGCCACACGCGCCGGTCGGCGTCCACGGCGGCGAGCTCGGCCGCGAGCCCCCGGTGCACGCGGCGGCGGAGCTCCGGGTCGGCCGCCCCGTAGACGACCGAGCGCAGCAGCGGGTGGCGGAACGTGATGCGGGCCCCGTCGACCTGGAGCAACCCGGCCCGGGCGGCCACGTCCAGCCCGTCCGGGTCGAGACCGAGCCGACGGCACACGGCACGGGTCAGGCGGAGGTCGCCACCCGCCGTCGCCGCCACGAGGGTCACGCCCTGCGCCTGCGTCCCGAGCGCGTCCAGGCGCCGTGCGAACGCGCGCTGGAGCCGGCCGGGCAGCGTGTGCGGGATCCCGGCGGCGACGTCACCGGCGGCCGTCTCGTCGACCGGCTCGGCGGCCAGCTCGAGCAGGGCCAGCGGGTTGCCGCCCGTCTCGCGGTACAGGTCGCCGACGGCTTGCGCGGAGCCCGGGTGCGCCGCGGCCAGGAGCTGGGCCGCCGCGTCGGGGGCGAGGCCTGCCAGGTCGAGCGCGGGCAGGTCGCGCACCGGCTCCGGGAGCTCACCGCTGCGTCCCGCGAGCACGACCGCGACGGGGTCGTCGCGCACCCGGCGGGCGGCGAACGCCAGCGCGTCGACCGACGGCAGGTCCGCCCACTGCACGTCGTCCACGACGACGACGACCGGTCCGTCCTCGGCGTACCGGCTCAGGAGGCTCAGCGTGGCCGCCCCGATCGCGAACCGGTCCCGCCCGTCCCCGTGACGCAGGCTCAGCGCCGCGCCGAGCGCGGCCGCCTGGGGAGCGGGGATCTCGTCCAGCAGACCCAGCGCGGGCAGCACCAGCGCCTGGAGGGCCGCGAACGGCAGGTCCTGCTCCGCCTCCGCGGGCGTCACGTCGAGCACGCGCATGCCCCCACCGACGACGACGGCCCCGACGGTGTCGGCCAGCAGCGCGGTCTTGCCGATCCCCGGCTCCCCCGTGACGGTCAGCGCGCCACCGCGGCCGAGACGCGCAGAAGCGAGGAGGCGGGAGACCGTCTCCTGCTCGGCCGACCTGCCGAGGAGTGCCACGGGACGAGTCTAGGAGCAGGTGCCCGGCCGCAGGGAGGTCCGAATCCCCGAGCACGACGACCAGGGGGGCCACCTGACGCGGTCCGCACGCGCCGAGACCTACGTTCGCCAGTGTCAGGACCGGCCGGCGCCCGCCGGTACCGGCCGCTGCACCGCCACCGTCAGGAGCGTCCGATGAGCACCAGCACGAGCCCGGAGACGGGCACGACCCCGTCCACCCAGCCCACCACCCCGACGAGCCCCGCACCGCCCGCCCTCGACATGGACGCCCTCATGGCCTTCGTGTTCCGCGCGGTCGACGAGGTCGGGGCGACCCTCAACGCGGCGCTCGTCGTCCTCGGCGACAAGCTCGGCTACTACCGTGACCTCGCGGCCCACGGCCCGACGACGCCGTCCGAGCTGGCCGAGCGCACCGGGACCGCGGAGCCCTACGCCCGGGAGTGGCTCAACGCCCAGGCCGCGGGCGCCTACCTGACGTACGACCCGCCGTCGGGCCGCTACACCCTGCCGCCGGAGCAGGCGGTCGCGCTCACCGTCGAGGACAGCCCGGCGTTCCTGCCCGGCTTCTTCCAGATCGCCCTCGGCACCGTGCACGACGTCGACCACGTCGTCGACGCCGCGCGCAGCGGTGGCGGCTACGGCTGGCACGAGCACGGCACCGACGTCCACGTCGGCTGCGAGCGGTTCTTCCGCCCCAGCTACAACGCCCACCTGGTCGCCGAGTGGCTCCCCGCGCTCGACGGCGTGGTCGAGAAGCTGGAGCGGGGCGCTCTCGTCGCGGACGTCGGGTGCGGTCACGGCGCCTCGACCGTGCTCATGGCGCAGGCCTTCCCGCAGTCGCGGTTCGTGGGCTCCGACTACCACCCGGAGTCGATCGCCACCGCACGGCAGCGGGCGGAGGACGCGGGAGTCGCCGACCGGGTGCGGTTCGAGGTCGCGTCGGCCCAGGAGCTGCCCGGGACGGGCTTCGACCTCGTCACGATGTTCGACTGCCTGCACGACATGGGCGACCCCGTCGGCGCCGCCGAGCAGGTCCGCAGCGCGCTCGCCGCGGACGGCACCTGGATGGTCGTCGAGCCGATGGCCGGCGACCACGTGGAGGACAACCTCAACCCGGTCGGGCGCGCGTACTACGGCTTCTCCACCCTGCTGTGCACGCCCGCGTCGCTCTCCCAGGACGTCGGGCTCGCGCTCGGCACGCAGGCCGGGCCGGCCCGGATCCGGGACGTCGCCACCGCGGCGGGCTTCGGCCGGTTCGCGTCGGTCGCGGAGACGCCGTTCAACCGCGTGCTGGAGATCCGGGCCTGACGGTCCGGGTCCAGGAGGGGTAGGAATGAGCATGGAACCGAGGGATCCGCGGCCCGCACGCACGCCGTCCCGGACGGGTGTCACCGTCCGGGACGGCGTGCGGCTCCCGTGGGCCGTCCACGGCACGGGGACGCCCACGGTGCTGCTCCTGCCCACCTGGTCACTCGTGCGGTCCCGGTTCTGGAAGGCCCAGGTCCCCTTCCTCTCGCGGTCGTACCGCGTCGTCACCTTCGACGGCCGCGGCAGCGGGGACGCCGGCCGGCCGGTGGGCGCCGCGGCCTACACCGACGAGCAGTACGCGGCGGACGCGACCGCGGTGCTGGACGCCACCGGGACCGAGAGCGCGGTCGTCGTGGGGTACTCCTGCGGGGCCGCCTGGGCGGTCCACCTGGCCGTGTCCCACCCGGCACGCGTGCAGGGGATCGTCGCCATCGCACCCTCGTGCGGGCTCGCGGTCTCGATGCCGGAGCGCGAGCAGTACGCGTGGGACGGCCACCACGACACGAACGAGGGCTGGGCCAAGTACAACAAGGAGTACTGGCTCGGCGGCGGCTACGACGACTACGTCGACTTCTTCGCCCGCAAGATGTTCACCGAACCCCGGTCCACGAAGCAGATCGAGGACGTCGTCGGGTGGGCCCACGAGGTCTCCCCGCAGACGCTCGCCGACACCACGGCCGGTCGGCTCGGCCTCGAGGGCGCCACCCGGACGCCGCTCGACCCCCTGTGCGAGCAGGTGCGCTGCCCGGTGCTCGTCGTGCACGGCACCCAGGACGCCGTCCGGCCCGCTGCCATCGGCGAGCGGCTCGCCGAGCTGACCGGCGGCGATCTCGTCCTGGTCGACGGCGGCGGGCACGGGCTGCCGGCACGCGACCCGGTCCGGACCAACCACCTCCTGCGGGAGTTCGTCGAGCGGACCGCCGCCTCCGGGACCCGGCCCCCGCCCCGCCGTCGGACCTGGACCCGGGCGCCGAGCCGGCGCCGCCGCGCGCTCTACCTGTCCTCGCCCATCGGCCTCGGTCACGCCCGACGCGACCTCGCCGTCGCGCGCGGCCTGCGCGAGCACCACCCGGACCTCGAGGTCGACTGGCTCACCCAGCACCCCGTGACCCGCGTGCTCGCCGACGCCGGCGAGCGAGTCCACCCGGCCTCGGCGTGGCTCGCGAACGAGTCCGCCCACGTCGAGGACGAGTCCGCCGACCACGACCTGCACGCGTTCCAGGCGATCCGCCGGATGGACGAGATCATGGTCGCCAACTTCATGGTGTTCGCCGACGTCGTGGCGGAGGGCGACTACGACCTCGTCGTCGGCGACGAGGCGTGGGACGTCGACCACTTCCTGCACGAGAACCCTGAGCTGAAGCGGTTCTCCTTCGCCTGGATGACCGACTTCGTCGGATGGGTCCCGATGCCCGACGGCGGTGCCCGGGAGGCTGCCCTCACCGCGGACTACAACGCCGAGATGATCGAGCAGCGGGCCCGCTTCCACCGCGTCCGGGACCGGTCGATCTTCGTGGGCGACCCGGCCGACGTCGTCGACCTCTCGTTCGGCCCCGGGCTCCCGGGCATCCGGGAGTGGACCGAGGACAACTTCGACTTCGCCGGCTACGTCACCGGGTTCGTGCCCCCGTCCGCGGCGGAGCAGGAGGACCTGCGGCGTCGTCTGGGCTATGGCCCCGACGACGTGCTGTGCGTCGTCACGGTCGGCGGGTCGGGCGTGGGGGGCGCGCTGCTGCAGCGCGTGCTCGACGCCGTCCCGGCCGCACGACGGCTGGCCGACGGGCTGCACGTCCTCGTCGTGACCGGACCCCGGATCGACCCCGCGACCCTGCCGCCGCGGGCCGGTGTCACGTACCGCGGCTACGTCCCGGAGCTGTACCGGCACCTGGCCGCGTGCGACCTCGCCGTCGTGCAGGGCGGCCTGACGACGTGCATGGAGCTCGCCGCCGCGGGCACGCCGTTCCTCTACGTCCCGCTGCGCCACCACTTCGAGCAGAACGTCCACGTCCGGCACCGGCTCGAGCGCTACGGCGCGGGCCGGTGCGTCGAGTACGCCGAGGCGTGCGACCCGGACGCGCTCGCCGCGGCGATGGTGGCGGAGCTCGCCGGAGGCCGCGACCGGCGCACCCTCCCGGTCGAGACCGACGGCGCGGCACGCGCCGCCGCGATGCTCGCCGACCTGCTCTGAGGAGCCTCGGCCCCCGCCCGGGCCGAGCGGCTCAGGAGCGCGCTGCGGGCTCCGCGACCGCGGGGGCGCCGTCGGGCATGAGATCGACGACGTCACCGGCGACGAGCCGCGCGAGCAGCTCGAGGTCGACGAGCTCCAGCGAGGGCGTGCGGCTGAGCCCGGGGGCCGGGAGGACCGGCACCACGGCCTCGACACCGAGCGTCGCCGCGCCCGAGGCGAGCGCGGACGCGATCCCCGCGGGCGAGTCCTCGATCGCGACGCAGGCCGCGACGTCGACCCCGAGCCTCGCGGCCGCCGTCAGGTACGGCTCCGGGTCGGGCTTGCCCCGCTCGACCTCGTCGCCGCACACGAGCACGTCGAACGCCCCGCCGGCGAGGTCCGCCACGGGCTGGGCGAGCTCGCGGTAGGACATCGTGACGAGCGCGCACGGGACGCCGGCGTCGCGCAGCGTCGCGAGCAGCTCGCGCGCGCCGGGCTGCCACGGCACGCGCGTGCGGACCTGCTCCGCGACCCGGCCGACGAGGAAGCGCACGATCTCCTCGACGGGCAGGTCCACCCCGCCGCGGTCGCGCAGGATCTGCGCGGACGTCGTGAGGGGGTTGCCCACGAGGGACAGCGCGTCCTCGTGCGTCCAGGTGCCCCCGTGCGCGTCGACCAGCTCGTGCTCCGCCGCGATCCAGTACGGCTCCGTGTCGACGAGCGTGCCGTCCATGTCCCACAGGACGGCCTGCGGGCGGGTGACCGGCAGTGCCGCGGGCACGGGCTGGGACTGGGGCGCTGACAGGGGCGACGGCACGACGAGGAACCTCCGGAGGTGGTGGGGACGGGTGCAGCGCACCCGTACTGCCAGGGTACGTGGCAGCACCCGCCCCCCCCGCCTCGTCGTGGCGCCCCGGTGTACGCCACGCGCGAACCCGCCGTGCCGTCGGCGGCCACCGTCGGCGGCCGCCGGGCCGGGCCGCATAGGCTGGGGCGATGAGCGAGAACGTGCACGACGCCGCCCGTCAGACGGTGATGATCGCGGCCTTCGAGGGCTGGAACGACGCCGGCAGCGCCGCGACGTCCGCGATGACGCACCTGCACGAGGTCTGGGGCGCGCAGGACGTCGACGAGCTCGACCCGGAGGAGTACCACGACTTCCAGGTGAACCGGCCCGTCGTCAGCACGGACGACGAGGGGCGGCGGGAGATCACGTGGCCCACGACGACGGTCGCGACCGCGACCCTCGCACCGAGCGGTCGCCGGGTCGTCCTCGTGCACGGCATCGAGCCGTCGATGCGGTGGCGCCGCTACTGCCGCGAGCTGCTCGACATCGCCCGCGCGCACGACGTCCGCTCCGTCATCACGCTGGGTGCGCTGCTCGCCGACGTGCCCCACACCCGACCGATCCCGATGACGGCGACGTCGGAGAGCATCGGCCTGCAGGCCGTGCTCGACGTCGAGCCGACCGCGTACGAGGGGCCGACGGGCATCGTCGGCGTCCTTCAGCACGCCGCCGCGGAGCGCGGGCTGCAGTCGGTCTCGCTGTGGGCGGCGGTGCCGCACTACGTCGCGCACCCGCCCTCGCCCAAGGCGACGCTCGCCATCCTCGCGCGCGTCGAGGAGCTGCTGTCCGAGCCGATCCCGCTGGGCGAGCTGCCCGAGGACGCGGAGGCCTGGCAGCACGGCGTCGACGAGCTGGCCGCGGAGGACACGGAGATCGCCGAGTACGTGCAGCAGCTGGAGGAGGCGAAGGACACCGCCGAGCTTCCCGAGGCCAGCGGCGAGGCCATCGCGCGCGAGTTCGAGCGCTACCTGCGCCGGCGCGACCCGGGGAGCCCCGGGGACCGCAAGGGCCCGGCCGTCTGAACCGCGCGGCGCGGGGAGTCCGGACCTACAGCCGCACGCCGAGCAGCGCGTTCACGGCGCGGGACACGACTCCGGGCGCGCCCTCGTCGTCCGAGCTCGTGTCCCGGCCGGGGCGCAGCGCCTCGGCCGCCCACGCGTCGACGGCGGCGAGCGCCGTCGGGGCGTCCAGGTCGTCGGCGAGCGCGGCCCGCACGGCCGCCAGGGTCGCGGCGGCATCGGGTCCGCCGTTGCCGGACATCGCGTCGCGCCATGTCTCGAGCCGGCGCACCGCGGCGGTCAGGTCCTCGTCCGTCCACTCCCACTCGCCGCGGTAGTGGTGCGCGACGAGCGCGAGGCGGATCGCCATGGGGTCCGCGCCGGCGGCCCGCAGGTTGGACACGAGGACGAGGTTGCCGAGCGACTTGCTCATCTTCTCGCCCTGGTAGGCGACCAGCCCGGCGTGCACGTGCACGCGCGGGGCGGCGCCGTCCGAGAGCATGCGGTCGTGCGAGGACGACATCTCGTGGTGGGGGAACAGCAGGTCCGCTCCCCCGCCCTGCACGTCGAAGGGCAGGCCGAGGCCGTCGCGCGCGATGACGGCGCACTCGACGTGCCATCCGGGCCGACCGGTCCCGAGGGTGCCGCCGTCCCACGCGGGCTCCCCGGGACGCTCGCGACGCCACAGCAGGGGGTCGAGGACGTCTTTCTTGCCGTCGCGGCCGGGGTCGCCGCCGCGCTCGGCGAACAGGTGCTCCATGACGTCGCGCGCGAACCCGGAGACCGAGCCGAACCGCGCGTCGGCGGACAGGTCGGCGTAGACGTCGCCGAGGCCCGGGTCCGACCCGCCCGCTCCGGGCTCGACGGGGACGCGGTACGCGAGCCCCGCGTCGAGGAGGCGGGTCACGGCGTCGACGACGGCGGGGATCTGCTCGACCGCGCCCTCGTACACGTCGGGCGGCACGACGCCGAGCGCGGTCATGTCCTCCGCGAACAGTGCGGTCTGCTCGACGGCGATGGCGCGCCAGTCCTTGCCCGTGGCGGCCGCGCGCTCGAGGAGCGGGTCGTCGATGTCCGTCACGTTGGAGGCGTAGGTGACGTCGTGGCCCGCGTCACGCCATGCGCGCACGAGGAGGTCGAACGCCACGTACGTCGCGGCGTGGCCGATGTGCGTCGCGTCGTACGGGGTGATGCCGCACACGTACAGGGACGCGCGGTCGGCGGCGGCGGACGCGACGACGAGGTCGCCGGAGGACGAGTCGTGAACGCGGACGGGAAGACCGCGGCCGGGGAGAACGGGGATCTGCGGGGCGGGCCAGCTGCGCACGCGACCACTGTAACGGCCGGGACACGGCCGTCCGGCCCGAGGTCCACGGCGCGCGGGCGTCCGCGTCGCCGCAGGCGCGCCACGCCCGGGCGCGCGAGAATGCGCACGTGACGAAGCCCACGGGGAACCAGACCGGTGCCGTGGCCGGACGACGACCGCGGGCGGAGGCCGCGTGGACCGTGGGCACGGTGGCCGACAGGCCCCGGCCGCTCGACCTTGCGGACCTGCCCGCGCTCGACGACCTCGTCGGCACGACGTCGCGGGGCGGGCCGGTCACCTGGGTCCGCCTGGAGCGGGTCGAGGACCTGGTGGACGTCGCGGCCGGCCTCGGCGACGGGCGCCCGCACCCCGGCCTCGCCGGGAGCGCCCGCCGACCGGTCGCGCACGTGCGCCGCCTGTCCCCCGACTGGCTGCTCCTCGTCACGCCGACCGCCTGGTACACCGAGGGCGACCGCCAGGTCTCCACGGCCCGGTTCGCGTGCCTGCTCGGCCCGGGCACCGTGCTGACGGCCGAGGAGGGCGCCGCCGGGGTGCACGAGGCGATGCTCGACCGGCTCCGGCTCCTCGGCCCGCCCCACGACGGCGCGGAGCGTCGGGTCATGTCCGCCGCCGTCCTGTCGATCGTCGCCGGCGCCGCCGAGGTCGAGCTCGGCCTCGGAGACGCCGTCGCGGAGACCGAGCGGATCGTCTTCGACGACCGGCACGAGGACCCCGTGCAGCGCATCTACGACCTCAAGCGGGAGATCACCGAGGCGCGCCGCGCTCTCCTGCCCGTCACCACGGAGCTGCCGGAGGCCCTCGACCCCGACGACGCACCGGACCATCCCGCCGTGAACCGGCGCATGCTCGAGCGCGTCGTCACGACGATCGAGCGCATCGACCGGCACCTCGACGCGCACGACGACCTGCTCTCCGACATGCTCTCCGCCCACCTCTCCCGCGTGTCGGTGCGCCAGAACGAGGACATGCGCAAGATCTCGGCGTGGGCGGCGATCCTCGTCTACCCGACGATCGTCGCGGGCGTGTACGGCATGAACTTCCGCCACATGCCCGAGCTCGGCTGGCTGCTCGGCTACCCCTTCGCGATCGCGCTCATGACCGCAGGCTGCGTCGTGCTGTACCGGGTGTTCAAGCGCGCCGGGTGGCTCTGAGCCCCACGGGCGACGTCCCCGTCACGGAGCGACGGGCTGCGCCCCGCCCGGCTCGAGCACCCCGGTGAGGAGGAGCAGCACGAGCACGGCGGCGAGCCCGAGCCGGTAGATCACGAACGGCGCGTAGCTGAACGTCGACACGATCTTGAGGAACGCGATGATGACGAAGTAGCCGACGACGAACGCGACCAGGGTCGCGATGAGGGTCGCCCCGGCCCCGGGTGCGCCCGGCACCGCCGGCTCGCTCGCGGACTTCACGAGCTGGTAGAAGCCGGAGCCGAGGACCGCCGGGATCGCCAGGAGGAACGAGTAGCGGGCCGCGGCCTCGCGCGTGAAGCCCAGGAGCAGCCCGGCGGTGATCGTGCCGCCCGAGCGGGACACGCCGGGGACCAGAGCGAGAGCCTGCGCGAACCCGAAGACCACGGCCTGGCCGGCGGACAGCTCGCTCAGGCGTCGACGCTTCGCGCCGATCCGGTCGGCCCACCCGAGCAGGAGCGCGAAGACCGCGAGCATGAGGGCCGTGAGATAGAGGTTGCGGAAGGTGTGCTCGATCGACTCCTGGAAGAGCAGCCCGAGCAGCACGATGGGCACCGAGCCGAGCGCGATGTACCAGGCCATCGCGGCGTCGTGGTCGGCGCGTCCGAGCCGCGAGCGCCAGTCGGTGCCGTGGTCCCCGCGCAGGGACCGCCACCAGGCGACACAGATCCGCGCGATGTCGCGGCGGAAGTACAGCAGGACCGCGGTCTCGGTGCCGATCTGCGTGATGGCGGTGAACGCCGCCCCGGGGTCCTGGGACCCGATCAGCTCGCCGACGATGCGCAGGTGTGCGCTCGACGAGATCGGGAGGAACTCGGTCAGGCCCTGGACGAGGCCGAGGAGGACGGCTTCCCACGCGTTCACGAGCGGCCACGATACAGCCCGGCGGGTGAAGTCTCCGACCGCACCGCCACGTGGTCCTCGGTCGTCCGACACGGGGTCCCGCGCGCCGGTAACCTCGGCTCTCATGGAACTCCGCCAGCTCGGCCGCACCGGCCTGCGCGTGTCCACCCTCGGACTCGGCACCATGACGTGGGCCCGCGACACCGACGAGCTCGACGCCGCGGAGCAGCTCCGCGACTTCGTCGACGCGGGCGGCACGCTGATCGACACCGCGGCGTCCTACGCAGGCGGCGACGCGGAGTCGCTGCTCGGGTCGCTCCTCGGGTCGAAGGTGGACCGGCGCGAGGTCGTGCTGTGCACCAAGGCAGGCGTCCGGCACACCGCAGACGGTCCGCTGGTCGACGCGTCGCGCGGGGCGCTGCTGGACTCGCTCGACGAGTCGCTCGCCCGGCTCGGGACGGACCACGTGGACCTGTTCCTCGTGCACGCACCGGACACGCTCGCCCCGTTCGCGGAGACGATGTCCGCCCTGCGGCAGGCCGTGACCTCCGGACGGACGCGGTACGTCGGCCTGTCCAACCACCCCGCCTGGGCGACGGCACAGGCCGCTGCGCTCCTCGGGGCGCCGGGCGACGTGGGGCTCGCCGCCGTCGAGCTGGAGTACTCGCTCCTGCAGCGCGGCGTCGAGCGGGAGGTGGTCCCCGCCGCCGAGGCCCTGGGCCTCGGGCTGCTCGCCTGGTCCCCGCTGGGACGCGGCGTCCTGACCGGCAAGTACCGTCGGGCGCTGCCCGCGGACTCGCGGGGCGCGTCGCCGCACCTGTCCGGGTTCGTCGAGCCCTACCTCGACCCCGCGGCGTCGGGCGTCGTGGAGGCCGTCGTCACGGCGGCCGACGGCCTGGGTCGTGCACCCCTCGACGTCGCGCTGGCCTGGCTCCTCGGGCGGGCGACCGTCTCGAGCGCGATCGTCGGGGCGCGCACGCCCGCGCAGCTGCGTGCGTCTCTCGCCGCGACGGACCTCGTGCTGCCCGACGCGGTGCGGTCCGCGCTCGACGACGTCAGCGACCTGGAGATCGGCTACCCGGAACGGTGGTGAGCGGACCGGGTCCTCGGCAGGGCCGGGTCAGCGGGCCCGTTCGCCCGTGAGCTGGTCGTCGAGCGCGTCGTCGTCCACGACGTCGAACCGGTCGTCGTCGTCGAGCGCCCCGTCGTCGTCGAGACCTCCCTCGTCGACGGCGCCCTCGTCCGCCTCGTCGTCCTCGTCCTCGTCGTCGGCGAGGTAGAACGGCGTCTCCTCGCCGTAGACCTGGCCGAGCGACTCGTCGTAGACCTCGAACGCGTCCGCGAGGACGTCGTACGCGTCGTCCACGGCGGGGTCGTCCTCGCCGCGCCGGGAGGCGACGGCGTGGTGGTGGGCCTCGAGGGCCGCGACGAAGCGGTCGAGCGCGGCGCGCGGGTCAGCGGTCATACCCTGACGGTAGCCCCGCCCGGTGCACAATGGGCAGTCGAAAGCAGGTGGCGTGGACGACGCCCTCGGCAGAGGGATCTCGGCCCGCCACCTCCGGTCGGTGGAAGGACGTGACGCATGCCGAGCAGGTCGACGTCGAGCCAGCGGTCCCGCTGGGTCTCGCAGGGTGGGCAGTACGAGTACCGCGTCGTGACGATCGATCGATCCACGAGCAGGTCGGACGCCAGCAGGCTCCTGACCGACGAGGCGGAGTACGGGCGGTGGGAGCTGGACCGCACGCTGCTGTACGTCGGCGGGGAGCGTCGCGTGTGGCTGCGCCGCAAGATCATCCGGGTGAGATCGACGCTCTGAGACCCCGATCGTGACCGACCACACGAAGTCACGCCCGGACGCCCCGCCCGGGTTCTTCACGTGCGAGGCGGCGGGCCTGCGGTGGCTCGACGTGCCCGGCGGCCCGCGCGTCGTCCAGGTCCGGGACGTGCGCGACGACGCCCTGGTGCTCGAGCGCGTGACGCCCGCGGCACCCACGCGCGGCGCGGCGCACGACCTGGGCCGTCGGCTCGCCGTCCTGCACGACGCCGGGGCGCCCGCCTGGGGCGCGCCGCCGGCCGACCATGCCGGCGACGGGTTCTTCGGGCCGCTCGACGACCCGCTCCCGATGCCGGCGGGCGCGTGGCCCGACTGGCCGACGTTCTACGCCCGCGCGCGGCTCGCCCCGGTCGCCCGGCAGGGCCGCGAGCGCGGCGCTCTCGACGACGTGGAGGAACGGCTGCTCGACCGCCTCGCCGAACGGTTGCCGGACCTCGCCCGCCCGGCGCTCGCCGACTCCCCCGCGCGGCTGCACGGCGACCTGTGGTCGGGCAACGTCATGTGGTCGGCGCACCGTCCCGGGTCGGGGCACGGCCCCGACGTCGAGGCGGTGCTCGTCGACCCGGCCGCGCACGGCGGGCACCGCGAGTCCGACCTCGCGATGCTCGCGCTCTTCGGGGCGCCGTTCCTCGACGACGTCCTGGCGGGCTACGCCGAGGCGCACCCGCTCGCGCGGGGCTGGCGGCACCGCGTCGTGCTGCACCAGGTCTACCCGGTCGCCGTGCACGCCGTGCTGTTCGGCGGCGGCTACCGTGCCCGGTTGCGCTCCATGGTCGCCGCGCTCCTCGACGACCGCTGAGCGGTCCCGCGGACCGGGGTCAGCAGTCGCGCAGGAGCCGGTCCAGGACGCGCACGCCGAACCGCAGGGCGTCGACCGGGACGCGCTCGTCGACGCCGTGGAACATCCCGGCGAAGTCGAGGTCGCCCGGCAGCCGCAGCGGTGCGAACCCGTACCCCGTGATGCCCAGGCGTGCGAGGGACTTGTTGTCCGTGCCACCCGACAGCGTGTACGGCAGGACGGTGGCGTCCGGGTCCTCGGCGAGGAGCGAGTCGACCATGACGTCGACGAGGTTGCCGGAGAACGGGACCTCGAGCGCGACGTCCCGGTGGATCTCCTCGATGCGCACGTGCTCGCCGGCCAGCTCGCGCAGCCGCGCGAAGCCCGCCTCCTCGTGCGCGGGGAGCAGGCGCACGTCGACGGTGGCCTCCGCGCGCCCGGGGATGACGTTCGCCTTGTAGCCGGCGGACAGCTGGGTCGGGTTCGACGTGTGCTTCACGGTCGCACCGACAAACTTCGACGCCGGCCCCAGGGCCTCGACCAGCGCGTCGACGCTGCGCGCGTCCAGCGCGTCGTACGGCAGGCCGGTGAGGTCGGACACCCCACGCAGCAGGGCGTCGACCGTCGGGGTGATCACGTAGGGCCACCCGTGGGACCCGATGCGGGCGACGGCCTCGGCCAGGTGCGTCACGGCGTTGTCGTGGTTGACCTGCGACCCGTGACCGGCCCGCCCGTCGGCGACGAGCCGCAGCCACGCGAGCCCCTTCTCCGCCGTCTGGACGAGGTAGGCGCGCCGACCGCCGACGTCCACGGAGAACCCGCCGACCTCGCTGATCGCCTCGGTCGCGCCCTCGAAGAGGTCCGGTCGGTGGTCGACGGCCCAGCGCGCGCCGTGCACGCCGCCGGCCTCCTCGTCGGCGAAGAACGCCACGACGACGTCGCGGGCGGGCTTGCGGCCCTCGCGCGCCATCTGGCGCACGACCGCGAGGATCATCGCGTCCATGTCCTTCATGTCGACCGCGCCACGGCCCCACAGGAGCCCGTCGCGCTCCTCGCCGGAGAACGGGTCGACCGTCCAGTCGGACGCCTGCGCGGGCACCACGTCGAGGTGCCCGTGCAGGACGAGGGCCGGGCGGGACCGGTCCGCACCCTCGAGGCGCACGACGACGCTCGCCCGCCCCGGCTCGGACTCGAAGATCTCGGGCTCGAGCCCGACCTCGTGCAGCAGGCCCATCACGTGCTCGGCCGCCGCGCGCTCGCCCGGACCGGACCCGTCGCCGTAGTTGGACGTGTCGATGCGCAGCAGCTCCTGGCAGATGCGCACCACCTCGTCCTGGGCGGTCGGTGCGGGCGCGGCGACGTGGTCAGGACGAGCGGTGGTCATGCCCCCACGCTACCCGTCGCCGCACCCGGTCCGGCGTCAGGCGTCCAGGCCGCGACGGGCCAGGAGCGGGGCGATGTCCGCGTCGCGACCGCGCAGCTCGCGGAACGACGCGAGCGGGTCCTGCGACCCTCCGCGTGCGAGCAGGACGCGCCGGAACCGCTCCCCGTTCTCGCGCGTCAGGCCGCCGTTCTCCCGGTACCACTCGACGGTGTCGGCGTCGAGGACCTCGGACCAGATGTACGAGTAGTAGCCCGCGGAGTAGCCGCCGCCGAACACGTGGTTGTAGTACGTGGTGCGGTAGCGGGGCGGCACGGGGGCGAAGGCGACGCCCGCCTGCTCGAGCGCGTCCGTCTCGAACGGCACGACGTCGTCCACCGACGTCGGGACGTCGTCCGGCCCGATCTGGTGCCACGCCTGGTCGAGCAGCGCCGCGGCGAGGTACTCGGTCGTGCCGAAGCCCTCGTTGAACTGCCGCGACGCGATCATCGTGTCGACCCATGCGGCGGGCATGGGCTCGCCCGTCTCGTGGTGCACCGCGTAGGCGCGCAGGATCTGCGGCTCCCACGCCCACATCTCGTTGACCTGGGACGGGTACTCGACGAAGTCGCGCGGCACCTCCGTGCCGGACTGCGACGGGAACCGCACGTCGGAGAAGAGCCCGTGCAGCGCGTGCCCGAACTCGTGGAACAGGGTGATGACCTCGTCCCACACGAGCAGCGTCGGCTGCCCCGCCGGCGGCTTGACGATGTTGAGGTTGTTCACGACGACCGGCAGCTGGTCGAGCAGATGGTTCTGGTCGATCAGGTTGTTCATCCAGGCGCCGCCGCGCTTGGACTCGCGCGTGTACCAGTCGGCGAGGAACAGGCCCATCCCCTCGCCGGGCTCCCCCGGCGTCTCGGTGTCGAACACCTCGAACACGCGGACGTCCGGGTGGTACCCCACCAGGTCCGGGCGCTCGGTGAACGAGATCCCGTACAGGCGGTTCGCGGCGCGGAAGACCCCGTCGTGCACGACCCGCTCGAGCTCGAGGTACGGGCGCAGCAGGGCGTCGTCGAGCGCGTAGCGGTCCTTGCGGACCCGCTCGGCGTAGTACGACCAGTCCGAGGCCCGCAGGCTCGCACCGGGGACGTCCGCCCGGAGCGCGTCCTCGAGGTCCGCGGCCTCGCGGCGCGCGTTCGCGACGGCGGCCGGGGCGAGACGCGAGAGCATCGCGTCGACCGCCTCGGTCGTCTTCGCCGTGGCGTCCTCGGCGACGTAGGCGGCGTGGTGCTCGTAGCCGAGGAGTCGCGCCTTCTCCCCGCGCAGCCGCACCGTCTCGAGGACGATCTCGCGCGTGTCGTGGTCGTCGCCGCCCGCCCCGCGCACCTGTGAGGCGTGCTGGACCCGCTCGCGCACGTCGCGGTCCGTGAGCGAGGCGAGCACGCCCTGCTGCGTCGGGAGCTGCATCTCCAGCAGCCAGGCGCCTTCGTGGCCGCGCGCGGCTGCGGCCTGGGCGGCCCCCGCGACGGCGTCCTCCGCGAGTCCCTCGAGCTCGGCGCGGTCCGTGACGAGCACGCTCGCCGCGTTGGCGCCGGCGAGGAGCTTGCGGCCGAACGCGGCCTCGAGGCTCGTCAGGCGGCCGTTGATCTCACGCAGCCGCTCCTGCTCCGCCGCGTCGAGCTCCACGCCCGAACGGCGGAAGTCCGTGAGCAGGGTGCGCAGGAGCCAGGCCGCGTCCGGCTCCAGCACGACCTCACCCGCGTCCGCGCCGTCCTGCAGGGCACGGGCGCGTGCGTAGAGTCGCGCGTCCATGTAGATCGCGTCGTGGTGCGCCGCGTACTCGGGCGCGACCTCCTCCTCGATCGCCTCCAGCCCGGCGGACGCGTCCGCGCTGAGCTGGTTGTAGAACGCGTGCGCGACGCGCGACAGGGCGCGACCCGAGCGCTCGAGCGCCTCGAGCGTGTTGGCGACCGTCGCCGCCTGGGAGTCGGTCGCGATCGCCTCGACGGCGGCACGCTGCGCGGCCATGGCGGCGCGCAGCGCGGGCACGTAGTGCTCCTCACGGACCGCCGAGTAGTCGGGCAGCTCGTACGGGAGCACCGACGGCGCGGCGAACGGGTTGGCAGGGTCGAGATCGAGGTCGGCGCCCGAGGGCGCCAGAGGCTGAGACGTCATGGGCCCATCCTCACCCCCGCGACCCACGCCCCGGAAACGGATTCTCGCCCGGCACCTCGGCCGGCCACTCCTCGTTGGGCTCGCGCGGGTCCCCCGGGAGCAGCGTGCCGATCCACGCGTCGCGACGCACGCCCCGCTGGACCCCGTGCCCCCGCACCGCACCCTCCACCCGGAAACCGAGCCGCCACGCCAGACGCCGCGACGGCCAGTTCCCGACGTATGCCTCCCACGACACGCGGGCCAGCCCGAGCCCTTCGGGGTCGAACGCCCAGTCGACGACGAGGCGGCACGCGGCAGCCGCGAGGCCGCGACCACGGCCGCTCGGCGTCATCCAGTAGCCGATCTCTCCCGAGCGCTGCCCGTCGGGCGCGTCGTCCATGCCGACGCCGACCATGCCGATCAGCGGGCCGGCCCCTCCCGGGCCGGGGATGCCTGACGGCCCGACCGACTCGCGCACGGCCCACGTGGCGACGTTCCCCCGCTCCCAGCCGGGACCGACGTAGTCACGCACGAAGCCGATCGCGTCCTCCCGGGTGTACGGGGTCGGCACGACGGTCCAGGCGGCGACGTCCGGGTCCTGGCACGCGGCGGTGATCGCGTCGACGTCGTCGAGCGTCGGCGTGGTGAGGTGGACGTGACCGTCGTCGAGGGCGAAGGGCTGCATCGCATCACCCTGCCACGGCGAGCGCGTCGTCCGGCGACCTCCAGGGCAGCGCGTGCGCGGCGGCGACCGCCTCGTTGAGAAGCAGACCCCGGTGCGTGGAGGCGCCCGACCGCAGCATCGGGCTCGCTCTCATCGCGTCGAGCCCGCCGTCGGCGAGCATCGCCAGGCACGGCAGCGTGGCGCTCGTCAGGGCGTGCGTGCTCGTCACGGGCACCGCGCCCGGCATGTTCGCGACGCAGTAGAAGGTCGTGCCGTGCACGGGGAACGTCGGGTCGTCGTGCGTCGTCGGGCGCGAGGACTCGAAGCAGCCGCCCTGGTCGACCGCGACGTCCACCAGGACGGCGCCCGGACGCATGCGCGCCACGAGGTCGTCACCGACGAGCCGGGGCGCGCGGGCCCCCGCGACGAGCACCGCACCGACCACGAGGTCCGCCTCGAGCACCTCACGCTCGATCGCGTGCGCGGTCGACGCGACCGTGCGCACGTGCCCGGAGAACTCCCCGTCGAGGGACCGCAGCACCGGCAGGGACAGGTCGACGATCGTCACCTCGGCGCGCATCCCGACGGCGACCTGGGCGGCGTTGCGTCCCGCGGTCCCGCCCCCGAGCACGACGACGCGCCCGGGCCGCGTCCCCGGCACGCCGCCGAGAAGCACGCCCCGGCCGCCCGCCGGCCGCTGCAGGAGCCACGCGCCCGCCTGGGTCGCCATGCGCCCCGCGACCTCGCTCATCGGCGCGAGCAGCGGAAGCGTCCCATCAGGGGCCCGGACCGTCTCGTAGGCGACGGACGTCGTCCCGGCGTCGAGCAGCGCCCGCGTGCCGGCCGCGTCGGCGGCGAGGTGGAGATAGGCGAAGAGCAGGAGGCCCTCGCGCAGGTGCCGGTACTCGCTCGCGACCGGTTCCTTGACCTTGCACACGAGCTCCGCCCCGCTCCACACCTCGTCGGCGGTGGGCACGATCCGTGCCCCGGCCCGCTCGAACTCCGCGTCGGACAGGTGGGAGCCGTCGCCGGCCCCGGACTGGACGAGCACGTCGTGCCCGGCCCTGACGAGGTGGTGGGCGCCGGCGGGGGTGAGCGCGACGCGGTCCTCGTGGTTCTTGACCTCGGTGGGTATGCCGATCCTCATGCCCACAGTGTGGTCGCGGTGCACCACCGCGCGCACGACGACGCGACGTCCGCAACAACCGGACCGTTCCCCTGGCGGCCGGGGTCGGCTACCGTCGAGGACCATGCCGACGTGGACGGATCCCGGCGAGGTGGAGTTCGACGCCGTCGTGTCCGCCGCCGGCACCACGACCGGCGCGTTCGTCGAGCTGCCGTTCGACACCGACCGGCTCTTCGGTACCCGTGGCCGGGTCCCCGTCGTCGCGCACGTCGACGGGATCGGGTACCACGCGTCTCTCGTGTCCTACGGCGGACCGCACCTGCTCGCGGTGCTGCGCTCGGTGCGGCGACGGACGCACAAGGGCGTGGGCGACACCGTCCGGGTGCGCCTGCGGCTCGACGACGAGGTCTCAGCCGTCCCGTGCTGACCCCGGCTCGAGCGCGATCTCCTTCGCCGTCGGTATGTCGTCGTCCATGGGCGGGTCCTTGTGCCGCAGCTTCGAGAACACCGACCAGGCCACCGCGACCAGGGGCACGGACACGACCGCGCCGAGGATCCCGGCGAGCAGCGTGCCGGCAGTCACGGAGATCGCCACGACCACGGGGTGCAGCGACACCTGCGAACCCATGACGAGCGGCTGCAGCACGTGCCCCTCGAACTGACCGATGAGCGCGATGCCGATCGTGACGATCAGGGCGGTCACGACGCCGTCCGCGGCGAGTGCGACGACCGCCGCGATGATCATCGCGAGCGGTGCCCCGATGAGGGGGATGAACGCCCCGATGAACACGAGGACGGCGAGCGGAGCGGCGAGCGGCACACCGAGGATCGCGAGGAAGATTCCCGCGAGGATCCCGTCGGTGAGGGCGATGATGACCGTGCCGCGTGCGTAGCCCGAGAAGGTGTACCAGCCGGCGCCGCCGGCGAGCTTCCAGCTCTCGCGCGAGCGGGAGGGGAGCTGGTTGAGGAACCAGATCCACATGTCCTTGCCCCGCGCGAGGAAGAAGACGGTGCAGAAGATCGCGAGCGCGATCGCCGCGAAGCCCTCGAAGACGGACCCTGCGCTCGCCGCCGCCTGGCTGGCGATGTCGCCGCCGTGCTCCGACAGCCACTGCTGGCCGTTGGCGATCCAGCCGTCGACGTCGTCCGCCGTGATCGAGACGGGCAGCGGCCCGTTCTCGAGGAAGTCGAGGATCTGGTCGATGCCGTCGGTGAACTCCCCCGCGAGCTTCTCCCACTGCCCGGCGACCGAGGAGATCACGTACGTCAGGAGGCCGGCGATGAACAGGATCGCGGTCAGCAGGGCGAGTGCCGTCGCGAGCCCTCGCGGCATGATGCGCGCGTAGAAGTCCGTGACGGGCCGCAGCACGGACGCGAACACGAGCGCGAGGAACACCGCGATGAACACGATCTGCACCTGAGCGGTCGCGTAGAAGACGAGCGCCACCGCCGCGATGACCAGCAGCGAGCGCCACGACCACCCGGCAGCCGTGCGCAGCCACGCCGGGACGGTCTCGTCGTAGCCCACCACCGACGGGTTGCGACGCGCGCCCGCGACCTTGCGCGCCGCGGTCGACGCGCCGGCGAGGTGCTTGACCGACACGGCTCCGCGCTCGCCCCCGTTGCCTCCGCGCGGTACCGACGACGCGAGCTTGCGCTCCGCCTCCGGTTCCCGCTGCGCATCTCCCGCGCCGTCCTCGGTCACACCGGCCCTCGCGTCGTCTCTCGTACCATTCGCCCAGTCTGCCCCAGCCCGCTCCGCCACGCCCTGCACGTCGACCGCGATTCCTGACCGGACCACCAACCGTGCTATGTTTTTCCCCGCACCAGAACGGCGGGAACGCCGGGGATGGTCCACCTGTCCGGGTGGCGGAATGGCAGACGCGCTAGCTTGAGGTGCTAGTGCCCTTTAACGGGCGTGGGGGTTCAAGTCCCCCTCCGGACACTCGTTGAGACAGCGACGGAGAAGGCCGCTGGTCAGGGTTCACCCCCAGGCCGGCGGCCTTCTTCGTCGTGCGTCAGGCCCGAGGCCGTGGGGTACGGTCGCGAGACAGCACGAGTCTCGCGATGAAGGACACATGGAGCACCCCGAGAACGACGAGGTCCTCGCCCCGTACCTGCGCGCCCCCGCGGTGGAGCACGCGCTCGCGCGCCCCAACCGCGGCGCGATCCGCATCCTGACCTGCTCCGCGGTGCACTGCACGTACACGGTCGACCGAGGTAGCCGGGCACCGGCGGCGAACGAGCGCGAGCACGTCGCGTTCGTGGCCGCCCTCCAGCTCGCGGTCCTCGCGGGCGAGGTGGGCGGTGTCGTCACGAGCGCCGCGCAGGTGGACGCCCTGGGCGAGGGCACGATCGTCCTGTCCTTCGACGGCCGCCCCCGACGCCGCGGCCCGTCCGGGAAGTGGCACGCCGTGACCGACCCCGTGGGTCGACCGTCGACGGTCCTCGTCGCGCGCGGGCCTGCCGTCGTGCTCACCGCGCAGGCGCCGCACCACGCCACACGCAACGACGCCGGGCCGCCCCTCGCAGGGTGACCCGGCGCCGGCGTGCGCCCGCTACCGCGGGATCAGTCGGTGCCCGTGAACGGGACGAGCGCCTCCTCGACGACCTCCTCGCCGTCGCGCTCGGCCGTCACGGTGACCGTGACGTCCCCGGACGGTACGCCCACCAGCCGCGTCGCGAACGACTGGTACGCGTTCGCTCCCGGGGCGACGTCGGTGAAGGTCCGCTCCCCGTAGGGCGTCTCGACGGTGACGTCGACCGGGCCCTCCTCGCCGTTGGCGACACGTACCGCGAGGTAGTCCTTGCCCGCCATCGTCCGCACCTGGGCCACGGCCGTGAACGCGAGGTCGACGTCGCCGCCGGCGTCACGCAGCGCGGTCTGCCAGTCGGTGAGGTCCGCGAGCTTGGCGCTCAGCAGAGCGGTGTCCCCGGCGTCGTCCGTGAGGTCGGCGACCAGGGCGTCCGCTGCGGCGATCGACACGAGCGCCGCGGCGTGGTCGCCGGCGTCCGCAGCGGCCTCCGCGTCGTCGAGGTGACCGGTGATGCCCGCGACGGCCTCGGCGTCACCGTGGGACGTCGTGTCGAGCTCCTCGACGACACCGTCGACCTCCTTGAAGGTCACGCAGTTGCCGCCGCCCGAGACCAGGCCCGCGGTCCACTCGACGCCCCCGAGGATGTGCTGCAGGTACGCCGGGTCCGTCCAGGACGCGTCCGTGTGGCCCGCGCCCTCGTACCAGGAACGGCCGCCCTCGAAGTTCTGGCACCAGGCCAGAGGGTGGTCCTCGCCCATCGCGTTGTTCCCCGGGGAGTACGTCGACTCGTCGAGCGTGATGAGCACGTGGACGTCCTCACGCGGGTTCTGCGTGTAGTTGTACCACTCGTCGAACCGGTCCCAGGCTGCGGGCAGGTGCGCCGTCGAGGGGTGCCCGGGGCTCTCGACCCGCATGGTGGCCTGCTGCTGCGCCGGGTGGCTCGCGAACCGCGCACCGCCGCCCGTGAGCTCGCTGTACCAGGGCACCGTGTGCATCGTGTCGGTCGCGGCGTGGATGCCCACGAACCCGCCGCCACCCCGGATGTAGCCCTGGAATGCGGCCAGCTCGGCGTCGTCGAGCAGACGCGGGGTAGCAGGGTTGAGGGAGTTCGTGTTGTCGACCGGGGAGACGAAGACGATGGTCTTGTACTGCTCGAGGTCCTCGGCGCTGGTGAACGGCGTGCTGTCCATCGTGAGGTCGGGCTGCCCGGGCGAACCGGCACCCCACCAGCCCGAGGAGCTGTTCGGCGGGTCCCAGACGTCCACGGTGAAGCCGTTCTCGGCGCCGAGACCGATGAGGGCGTGGGTGGTGTCGTCGATGTGCGAGTGCCGGAAGCCGAGCGTCTTGCCGACGACCAGGATCTTGTAGTCCTCGGCTGCGAGGGCCGTGGCGGACGGCGCGGCGACCGTCGAAGCGGCGGGCGCGGCGGCGGCGACACCGAGGCCTGTCACCGCCAGGGGGAGCGCGACGAGCGCAGCCATCCCCCGATTGATCTTCCCGTTGAACTTTTTCATGCCTGCGTCTCCTTCTCGGATCGAGCACGAGAGCCGGTGTCCTGCAGGTGCGGCACGCTGGGGTCCGGTGCACCGCGGTGTGCAGGGACGTTCGGACGGCCGGCACGACCGTCGTGCCGACGTTGCGAGTTTTAGCGACCCGACGGCATAAGTCAAGCGCTGAGAATCGCCCCTCGGCCAGAGCGACGGCACGGCCCGGAGCGCCACAGCGGGGTCACAGGAACAGCACAGGCACAGCAGCGTCGCCGCGCGCATGCTGGACGGCATGACGACAGCGCCACTCGCAGCCGGACGCCCCGCCGCCCAGCCCCGGCTCACCCGCCCGGACGGCTCCCCCGTGCGTGTCCTGGTGGTCGACGACGAGCCCAACCTGGCCGAGCTCCTCACCGCCGCGCTGCGCTATGAGGGGTGGGACGTGTCGACCGCGCTCGACGGCAACTCCGCGGTCCGAGCCGCCCGGGAGACCGGGCCGGACGTCGTCGTGCTCGACATCATGCTCCCCGACATGGACGGCCTGACCGTCCTGCGACGGCTGCGCGAGCGCGACGCCGACGTCCCCGTGCTCTTCCTCACGGCACGCGACGCCGTCGAGGACCGGATCGCCGGGCTCACCGCGGGAGGCGACGACTACGTCACCAAGCCGTTCAGCCTCGAGGAGGTCGTCGCCCGCCTGCGCGGCCTGCTGCGCCGCGGCGGTGCGTCGGCCGCCCGCGAGGACGCGGTCCTCGTCGTCGGCGACCTCGAGCTCGACGAGGACTCCCACGAGGTCCGCCGCGGTGGCGAGGAGATCACGCTCACCGCCACCGAGTTCGAGCTCCTGCGCTACCTCATGCGCAACCCGCGGCGCGCGTTGTCGAAGGCGCAGATCCTCGACCGCGTCTGGAACTACGACTTCGGCGGCCAGGCCAACATCGTCGAGCTCTACGTCTCCTACCTGCGACGCAAGATCGACAAGGGCCGCGAGCCCATGATCCACACGCTGCGCGGGGTCGGCTACGTGCTCAAGCCCGCCGCCGGCACGGACGAGCCCGCGTGAGGGGACCCGCACCGGCGCGCACCCGACCGACCGCGCTGCGCCGCCGCCTCGTAGCGGTCCTCGTCGCCGTGCTGCTCGCCGTGACGCTGGCGCTCGCGATCACCTCGACGCTCGCGCTGCGGTCGCAGCTCGTCGAGCAGCTCGACCACGACCTGCACGAGACCAGCCAGCGGCTGAGCGGCGGACCCGGCGACGGCGTCCGTCCCGGGGTCCCACCCGGCGACCAGGACCTCCCCGGCGACAGCACCGCTCCGGACGCCGGTGACGGCGACCCCACCCGGTTTCCCTTCGGGGTCGAGCCCGGCACCGTCGTCGTGCGCTACGACGACGGCACGGTCGCGCTCGCCGGCTACGCCACCTCGAGCCTGGAGCTCGTCCGGCTCGACGACGAGCAGCTCTCCGCGCTCCAGGCCGTGCCTACCGACAGCACCGGGCACGACGTCACGCTCCCCGGCCTCGGGACCTACCGGGCGGTGTCCACCACCACCGACGACGGCGATCCCCTGATCGTCGCGAAGAGCATGACCCAGGTGACGGACACGATCCGTCGCTACGTGCTCGTCGAGGTCGCACTCGGCACGAGCGGACTCCTCGCCGCCGCTCTCCTCGGCGCCTGGCTCGTCCGCCGCAGCCTGCGTCCGCTGGACGACGTCGCGGCAGCGGCGTCGCGCGTCTCCGAGCTGGAGCTCGCGAGCGGGGAGGTGGACGCCATCCCCCGCGTCCCGACCGATCTCACGGACGAGCGCACCGAGGTCGGGCAGGTCGGGGCGGCTCTCAACCGCATGCTCGAGAACGTCGAGACCTCGCTCGTGGCGCGCCACGAGTCCGAGACGCAGGTCCGGCGGTTCGTCGCCGACGCGAGCCACGAGCTGCGGACACCGCTGGCGTCCATCCGCGGGTACGCCGAGCTCGTGCGCCGCTCCCCCGACGTCGTACCGCCCGACACGTCCCGGGCGCTCGACCGGATCGAGTCCGAGGCCGTGCGCATGACCGGGCTCGTCGAGGACCTTCTGCTGCTCGCCCGGCTCGACGCCGGCCGCCCCCTCGACCGCGAGCCGGTCGACCTCGCGATGCTCGCCGTCGACGCCGTGACCGACGCGCACGCCGCCGGCCCGGACCACGACTGGGGCCTCGCCCTGCCGGGCGGCGACGACCCCGACGACCCCCCGGAGGACGGCGACGCAGCCGGTGGCGCGGACGGCGGCGCCGTCGACCTCGTCGTCACCGGCGACGAGGCGAGCCTGCGGCAGGTGCTGGTCAACCTGCTCGCCAACGCGCGCACGCACACGCCGCCCGGGACACGGGTCGACGTGCGGGTGCGCGACGAGGGTGACGCCGTCGTCGTCGAGGTCGCCGATGCCGGGCCCGGCATCACGCCCGACCTGCGGCCCGTGCTCTTCCGGCGTTTCGCGCGCGGCGACGACGCGCGGAACCGGACCGGCGGGTCGACGGGCCTCGGCCTCGCGATCGTCGACGCGATCGTCGCGGCGCACGGCGGCTCGATCGACGTCGCGTCGAGCACCGACGACGAACCCGGACCGACGGGTACGACGTTCACGGTCCGTCTCCCCCGCGGGCGCCGCCGAGACCTCGTCGGCGGCGCCCCGGGTGGAGTCAGCCCTTGACGCAGAGCAGGGTCGTGAGCCGCGCGACGACCTCGACGAGGTCGGACTGAGCGGCGACGACCGCGTCGAGGTCCTTGTAGGCGCCAGGGATCTCGTCGAGCACCCCGTCGTCCTTGCGGCACTCGACACCCGCCGTCTGGGCGGCGAGGTCGTCGAGCGTGAAGGTCTTCTTCGCCTTCGTGCGGGACATGCGCCGCCCGGCGCCGTGCGACGCCGACCAGTACGAGTCCGGGTTCCCGAGCCCGCGCACGATGTACGAGCCGGTGCCCATCGACCCCGGGATCAGTCCGAGGTCGACGTTCCCCGCCCGGATCGCGCCCTTGCGGGTGACGACGAGCTCCTGCCCGTCGACCTGCTCGACCGCGACGTAGTTGTGGTGGACGTTGACGGCCTCGGCGAACGTGACGTCGCGGCCAGGGAACGACGCACGCACGGCGTCGACCACGAGCGTCATCATCACCGCGCGCGAGCGTGCGGCGTACTCCTGGGCCCACCACAGGTCCGCGAGGTACGCGTCCATCTCCGGTGTGCCCTTGAGGAACACGGCGAGGTCACGGTCGACGAGGCCCTGGTTGTGCTCCAGGCGCTTCGCTACCGCGACGTGCTGCTCGGCGAGCGTCTTGCCGATGTTGCGCGACCCGGAGTGGAGCTGGAGCCACACAACACCGGACATATCAGCGCACACTTCCACGAAGTGATTGCCGCCGCCGAGCGTACCGAGCTGCCGTCGAGCCCTGCCCTCGAGGTCGGACACCGTGCCGTGCAGACCGGCGAACCGCGCCCAGAACGCATCGGCGCCTCGCGCGACCTCCGCAGGCCCGCCTCCCGCGATGGACCGCAGGCTGCGCGGGTCGACGGGGTCCTCGTGCCCGTGGAACCCCACAGGGACCGCCGCCTCGATCCGCGCACGGATCGGCCCGAGGTCGTCCGGGAGGTCCTCGGCGGTGAGCGAGGTCCGCACGCCGATCATGCCGCAACCGATGTCGACGCCGACCGCGTTCGGTGAGACCGCGTCACGCATCGCGATGACCGACCCGACGGTCGCGCCCTTGCCGAGGTGCACGTCGGGCATCACACGCACCCCCTCGACCCAGGGCAGGGCCGCGATGTTGCGCAGCTGCTGGAGCGCCGCCGGCTCGACGTCGCGCTCGTGCGCCCACATGAGCGTGGGCGCCTTCGCGCCGGAGAGCGGGACGGGGAACGCGTGGGCCTCGGTGCTCACGGTGGTGACCTCCTCGGGTCGTCGTGCTGGGTCGTACGCCGCCCGGTCGGGCGGCACGGTGCGCGCGGAGGGACTCGAACCCCCGACGCCCGGCTTCGGAGGCCGGTGCTCTGTCCGCTGAGCTACGCGCGCTGGTGCCCTTTACCGTCGGGCAGACGGGACGCTTGCGCGTCCAAGTGCCTCCGGAGGGAGTCGAACCCCCATCCCCGCTTCCGTAGAGCGGTGTCGTGTCCGTTGGACCACGAAGGCAGAGCCGTTCCCGCCATTCTTTGGCGCACCGCGTGATGGCACGACAACGGCACGAATGGCGAGGCGGGACGAACCGTGCGCAATGTCACGATGCGCACGGCAGGGAAAAGACTCCCGGCACAGAAAAAGCCGCCCAGGAGAATTCTCCGGAGCGGCCCGTCAGTCGACGCGAGTCAGACGACAGGACCGCCGGAGCAACCGACGGGGTAGGCAGAGAGCTGCGGGGACAGTGCGCTCGACGTGCGACGTCGACGCTCGCCCTGCTGCGCGGAGCGGCTGGCATTCAGCCGGAATCGTTCACGCACGGCACCGCTCCTCACTCTGTCATCTGGGTCGATCGATCCTCGGAGCCGACTCTCGCCGGCGGCCCGCTGACTGGGCCAGGGATGAACATACGCGCATTCCCCGGACCGCTCAACCCCTTTTCGAGAATTCGCCGCACATTCTCCGCCGCAATGCACTTCAGCCCCGCCCGGCGGCGTCGCGCGCGACGGATATAGCCCAGGCGACGAGGGGGACCTGGAGCGGAAGCCTCCCCCACGCCACGGCCGGGCGGCGCGCCCAGGACCGGGCACCGGGGTGGGAGTCGAGCGCCATCTTCACGTTCCCCGGGAACACCCCGACGAACAGCGCCGCGCTCGCCGCTCCCCCGAGCCGGCGCGTCGCGGGGAGCGCGACCCCCGCGGCGCACACGAGCTCGGCGATGCCGCTACCGAGCACCCAGGCACGCCGGGACCCGAGGGCTTCGGGAATCAGCGGCTCGAAGACCTGCGGGCGGGCGAGGTGGATCAGGCCCGCTCCACCGAGGAGCACGGACAGGCCGATGGCGGACACGGTGCTGCGGTTCATCCGCCGAGGCTACGGGGTGGTCCGGCCGGGAGCCCGCGGGACAGGCTCGCCTGGCACACTATTCCCCGGGAGGAAGCGGGACGTGTCGGCACGTCCCGGTAGGGTTCGGACGTTCCGGACAGCAGCCCCGACATCACACGTCGCGGGCAGACGACGAGGAGACCACCTCACCATGATGGGTGCCAACCACGCCGCGACGGGTGCCGCAGCCTGGATCGCCGTGACCTCGACCGCGCCCTTCGCGCTCGGCATCCACCCCGTGTCCTCCGTCGGAGTCATGACGGGCGCCGTGGTGTGCGCGGGCGCGGCCCTCCTTCCCGACGCGGACCACCACAACGGCACGTTCGCCCACTCGCTGCCTCCCGTGAGCGAATGGGTGTCCGACGCGGTCGAGGCCGTCTCCGGAGGCCATCGCCAGGGCACGCACTCGCTCCTGGGTATCGCCGTCTTCACCGCGCTCGCCTGGGCGGCCGGCCTCGTGACGGTCGAGACCGCGTCGTTCGGCACGGTCTACGTCGGCGGCGGTGTGCTCGCGGTCCTCCTCGTCGCGCTCGCCCTGAAGGCCCTCAAGCTCACGCGCGGCGGAAAGCTCGCTCCCTGGCTCACGTCGCTCGCCGTGGCCGCGCTCGTCGCGCTCTTCGCGCCCGAGGAGTGGAACTGGCTCCCCGTCGCGGTCGGGATCGGCGTGACCGTGCACATCCTGGGCGACGTCCTCACGACCAACGGGGCCCCGCTCCTGTGGCCCGTGAAGTTCCGTGCGCCGCGCTGGGTCCGGCGCTCGCTCCTCGTCGACGACGTCTGGCGACCCAGCGGGAGCTTCGCCCTGCCGCTCCTCGGCTCCACCGGGTCGGTGCGCGAGTGGCTCCTCGCGACGGCGGTCGGGCTGTACGCCATCGTCGGTTTCACCTGGTCGGCGCTGGCGCAGATGGGATTCGACGTGTTCGGAACCTGGGAGCGCCTGGCTGCCGTGGCGGCGACCGCCGTCGGTCTGATGCTCTGAGGGAGGTCGGGTAATTGCGTTGCCCGGCGACCCGCGAGGTGCGACGCTCGAGCACGAGTCGCCCCCGCGCCGTCGGGCACAACCGTCGGGCGCGACCGTCGGGCGCTGAGGAGAGGAGGAGCACCGTGAGCTGGACGAGCCACGCCTGCGTGTCCACCACCCCCGGGAGCGCCCCCCGCCGCTAGTCGGCCGCCGCCCGCGCCACGACGCGCGGGACAGGCCGGTGCGCTCCGCACTCGAAGGAGCCACCGTGCCTGAGCACGACCTGTCCGACCCGTACACTTCCCTCCCTCCGGCGCTGGCGCGCGACCCGCGCACTCCCCCGCCGCGACGCCTGCGTGGCACCGACCGTGACGCCGACGAGCTCGCGCGGACGTCGACCGGCGTGCTCGACGCCACGCTCGACCCCGACCAGCGGTGGTCGACCTGGACCGCCGTCGAGAAGGGCCAGCGCGGACCGGAGCCCCGCCCTGACTGGGTCGTGACCGCGGACGCCGCGGTCGACACCGACCTCGGCGTCCTCAAGACCGGCAAGGAGGCCGACGTGTTCCTCGTGGAGCGCGCCGTGCCGGGCGAGCCGGCGCAGCACTCGCTGCTCGCCGCGAAGCGGTACCGCGACCTCGACCACCGCGCGTTCCGGCGCGACACGCTGTACACCGAGGACCGCCGGGTGCGGCGCACGCGCGACCGGCGCGCGCTGGACCGCAAGTCGTCCTACGGGCGGCAGGTCGCCGCGGGCCAGTGGGCGTCCGCCGAGTTCGCCGCGCTCGGCGAGATGTGGGCTGCGGGCGTCCCCGTCCCCTACCCCGTGCAGATCGACGGTACCGAGATCCTCATGGAGTTCGTCGGGACGAGCGACGGGACGGTGCACGAGGCGGCACCCCGCCTCGCACGCGCCCGCCCGGACGCCGAGACGCTCGCCGCCTGGTGGGACCAGCTGCGCGACGCCATGGCCGCCATGGCGCGGCTGGGCTGGGCCCACGGCGACCTGTCCCCGTACAACGTGCTGGCCGACGGCGACCGGCTCGTGATCATCGACCTGCCCCAGGTGGTCGACCTCGTCGCCAACCCGTTCGGCACCGAGCTGCTCCTGCGCGACTGCCGGACCATGACGGCATGGTTCGTCGCACGCGGCATCGAGGCCGACGCGGACGAGCTGTTCGGCGAGCTGCTCGCGCAGGCATGGTGAGGCCGTCCGACCGATCGGCGAGGATGGACCGGTGCCCCGTCTCGCGCTCGTCGGACTCGACTCGTCCCACGCGGACCACTACGTCCGGCTCCTGAACGCCGAGGCGCGGTTGCCGGGGGCGCGCATCACCGAGATCGTCGACGGCGAGCCGGCACGCCGGGCCGCGCTCGCTCACGTCGCCGGGCTGCCGGACACGACGTCGTCGCTCGAGGACGCGGCGCGGCGTGTCGACGGGGCGATCGTCGCGCACCGCGAGGGCGACCGGCATGCCACGGCCGTGCGTACCCTCGTCGACGCCGGCGTCCCCGTTCTCGTCGACAAGCCGTTCGCGACGTCGTCCGTCGAGGCCAGGGCCACCCTGGCCTACGCACGTCGCCACCGCACCGCCGTCACGACCGCGTCGGCGCTGCGCTTCGCACCCGACGTCGTGGCGATGCGGCTCGAACCGGGCGAGCGGTCGGGCGTGTCGGTCGAGGTGACGTGCCCGGCCGACCCGAACGGGCCGTACGGCGGCCTCTTCTTCCTCGGGATCCACGGGGTGGAGGCGGCGCGCGCCGTCGTCGGCTCGCGCGTCGGCGCGGTGTGGGGCGCGGTCGCCGTCGTCGCGGCCGAGGGCACGGTGACCGCCACGACGTCCCTCGACGGTGTGCCCGTGCGGCTGCGCCTCGTCGACCCCGCGCACCAGCCGGACGCCGGGTTCGCCGTCCGGGTGCGCCGCGGCGACGACGACGTGCACCGGACGATCGGGCTCGGGCGCGACTACCTGGCCCCCGTCGTCGACCACGCCCTGGAGGTCGTCGACGCCGGACCTCCGGGTGGGGCGGCCGACGGGCGCCAGGTCGTCGCCGACCTCGAGCTGCTGGAGGAGATCCTCGTTCAGCTCAGCGGCTCCGCCGGAGCGCCGGCGGGGCCCGCGCGGTAGAACAGAACCATGGAGTCCTTCGACAGCGACGACGTCCAGACCTTCCTGACGACCTTCGGGGTGGCGGTCAGCACCGGCGACCTCGACGCCATCGCGGACCGGTACGCGTTCCCGGCGCTCACCGTCGGCACGTCCTCGTCCGAGGTCGTCCCCGATCCCGACGCGGTGCGCGACGACGCACGCGCGTCGGCGCGCGGGTACCGCGAGCGCGGCCTCGTCGCGGCCGTCGCACACCTGGTGGGGGTCGAGGAGGTCGGCGACGCGCTGGTCTGGGCGCGCGTGCGATGGAGCTATCGCGACGAGTACGCGAACGAGCGGGAGTCGCGGGAGGTCCGCTACCTGCTGCGCCGGGCACGCGACACGTTCGAGGTGTGCGTCGTCGTGCCGGTGCCGCCCGACGCCGCCTGAGCCTCGCTCAGCAGCCGCCGCCGGCACCGATCGGACCGCGCCGCGGCGCCTGACCCTGCGGGTCGGGCGGGAGGTAGTCCAGGCGCACGCCGTCCGTCACCGGGACGGCGAGCACCGCCGAGTCCGCGTCCTCCCGGCTCCAGTCGCGCGGGACGAGGAAGTAGGTGCCCCCGGCCAGCTGCATGAGGACCAGGCCGTCGTAGCGGTAGCGGAACGCCGTTCCCTCCGGACCGCACACCTGCGGCTCCACGCCAGGTGCCACGAGCCGCAGGTCCGTCGTGCTGCGCACGACGACGCCGGGGTACCGCGCGAGCTCGGCCTCGAACTGGCGCCCGCGGTCCTCCCCGATCTGCGCGGAGTAGTCGGCGACCGCCCAGAAGAGAGCGACCGCGACGAGGGCGAACACCGCGGCCCACTCCGTGAGGCGAGCGGCGACCGACGGCGGGGTCCATCCCGGGTGGGACCGGAGCAGCTCGGCGCGCCACCCCTGGACCACCGCGACCACGACGAGGACGCCGATCGCGAGGCAGAGGGGCGCGATCCAGGACGGGACACCGGCGGCGAGCCCGCGTCCCGGCCAGACGGCCTGGAACAGCCCGAACCCGACGAGCACGGCTCCGACGGCACCCGTGACGAGGAGCGCACGTCGGCCGGGGCGCCGCTCGATCGCAGCCCGGACCGACCCGCCCCGCGCCCACAGGCCGACGAGGACGACGACGGCCACCAGCGCCAGAGGGACGAGGAAGCCGTCCTGCGCGAGCACCATGTAGTCGGTCGACGTGAGCTGGAGGGACGTGACGTCGACGCCGAAGTACGCGGCGAAGAACATGGCCCGCTGCCGGCCGAAGAAGTAGAGCAGCGCGGTGAGCAGGCCGGCCGGCGCCACGACCTCGGTCACGATCCGCGCGACGCGCGGGATGTCGGAGACCGGGTCCTCGCCGGCCGCAGGTCCCTTCGTCACGACCCGTCGTCCTCGCCGGTCCCGTCGCTGTCACCGCCGGTCCCGGTCTCCGTCCCGCCCGGATCCGTGGTGGCCCCGTCGCAGTCCGCGAGGAGCACGACGGTCGACCCGCGATCGACGTACTCGCGCCAGGGCGGGTCGGAGCCCGCGTACGTGCAGGTGTCGTCCGCGTCCTCCGGATCGGGGACCACGGTCACGCACAACGTGCCGCCGCACTCGGCGGTCATCTCCTCGACGAACGTGTCGTGCACGCCCTCGAACGGCAACCCCTTCTGCTGCGCCGCCGTGGACATCCTGACCGGCGACCCACCGCCACCGCCACCACCACCACCTGTCGAGCTCGACCCCTGGTCCGGGGGCACGCCCTCCGACGGGCTCGGCTCCCCGCCCCAGCTGCACGCGGCGAGCACGCACACCGCTGCCGTGGTCAGCAGCGCGCCGCCGACGCGGCGGCGGTCGCGGCGTCGTCCCCGTCCTGACTCCTGCAGCATGACCCGGTCCTCCTCGTGTCTCCCTACCTCGAGGGAGACGGCGCGCAGGGGGCGTGATACCTGGGGTCCGGCTCACCGGAAGTCGCGCGACGTCGTCGCGACCTGGAGCGAGAGCGGGGCGAGGTGCTCCGCGACGAGGTTGGTCGCGCCGTCGGCGCGCTCGAGGCGCCCGCGCACGACCATCGCCGCGGACGCGCGGGCGACCTGGCGGAACCGGCGCCACAGCCCGGCGGAGCACACGACGTTGAGGATGCCCGTCTCGTCCTCCAGCGACAGGAACGTCACGCCCCCGGCCGTGCCCGGGCGCTGCCGGTGCGTGACGACGCCCCCGACCGCCACGCGCGACCCCGGCCGGTCGATCACGGGCTCCCCCGCCCGCTCGGCCTCGTCCGCCCGCTCGATCCGCTCCGCGGTGTCCACCGCGCCCGCGACCGTGAGCACCCCGGCTGCGATGAGCCCCCCGCGCACGTGCTGCGTCGGGTAGGAGCCGGTGGACACACCCGTGGCCCACACGTCCGCGACGGCGGTCTCGACGTCGGTCATGCCGGGCAGGGTCGGCGCCTCGACGCCGACGCTCACGCCGGGCAGCGTGCCCGGCCCCTCCTGGGAGAGCGCACCCGCGGCCCACAGCGCCTCGCGTCGCGACACCCCGAGGGAGTCCGTCGCCCCGGCGGTCGCGAGCCCCTCGAGCTGGGCGGTCGTCAGGTCGACGCGCCGCACGAGGTCACGCAGGTCCGTGAACGGCCGGGGTGCGCCGTCGACCTCGCCAGCCGGTGGCTCCTCGCGTGCCGCGACGACCCGCCCCGCCGCGTCCTTGCCCAGCCCCCGCACGCTCCCCAGCCCCAGCCGCACCGCGAGCCCGAGGTCCGGCGTCGGGCCCTGAGCGCCGACCCGCTCCACCGTCGCCTCCACGCCCGACGCCGTCACGTCCGGGCGCAGCACCGTCACGCCGTGGCGGCGTGCGTCCGCGACGAGCGACTGCGGCGAGTAGAACCCCATGGGCTGCGCCGCGAGCAGCCCCGCGTAGAACGCCGCGGGGTGGTGCACCTTCAGCCACGAGCTCGCGTACACGAGGAACGCGAACGAGTACGCGTGCGACTCGGGGAACCCGAAGTCGGCGAACGCCTTGAGCTTGTCGTAGATCTGCTCGCGCACGCCCGCGTCGTCGACCCCCTTCTTCTTCATGCCCTCCATGAGCCGCCCGCGCAGCGCCTCCATGCGCTCGACCGACCGCTTGGACCCCATCGCGCGCCGCAGCTGGTCGGACTCCGCCGCGGAGAAGCCCGCGACGTCGATCGCCATCTGCATGAGCTGCTCCTGGAACAGCGGCACGCCCTTGGTCTTGGCGAGCGAGCTCTCCAGCAGCGGGTGCAGGTACGTCACCGGCTCGCGGCCCCGCGCGCGCTCGATGTACGGGTGCACCGACCCGCCCTGGATCGGGCCAGGACGGATGAGTGCGACCTCGACGACGATGTCGTAGAACGTGCGCGGCCGCAGCCGGGGCAGCGTCGCCATCTGCGCGCGCGACTCGACCTGGAACACGCCGACGGTGTCCGCCGCGCACAGCAGGTCGTACACCGCCGGGTCATCCTCCGGCAGCGTGTGCAGCTCCAGCTCCACCCCCTCGTGCTCCGCGACGAACCCGAACGCGATGCGCAGCGCCGTGAGCATCCCGAGGCCCAGCAGGTCGAACTTCACGAGCCCCGCATCCGCGCAGTCCTCCTTGTCCCACTGCAGAACCGTGCGTCCCTCCATGCGCGCCCACTCGACCGGGCACACCTCGATCACCGGGCGGTCGCACATGACCATGCCGCCCGAGTGGATCCCCAGGTGCCGGGGCAGGCGCAGCATGCGGTCCGCGAGGTCCAGCACGTGCTCCGGGATCTCGCCGTCCTGCGCGGCCGACGGCGGCCGGTGCGCGGGCACGACGTCGTGCGTGTCGTCCGCGCGCAGCCGCTCGCCCGCATCCTCGGCGAGCGGGTCGACGACGCGCCCGCCCCACGGAGCGGCGGGGTCGTCGCGCGCGGCCGTGGGCGAGCGGGGCGACGAGGCGGAGGGGGGCGGGGACCGCCGGGGGCCGTGGTCGGGCCTGGCGGGAGGACCCGAGGGACGAGGGTCCGGATGGTAGGTCCGAGCGCGGTCCCCGCCCCCCTCCGCCGGACTCAGCCCTTTCCCGGCGATCGCCCGCTCGGTGGCCGCACGGTCGGCCGCGGGCGAGGTGGGGTCCGGGCCGCGGAGGGACCCCCAGCGCTCGATGGACTTGCTCCAGGCGTCGGCCTGCCCGACGTCGTACCCGAGCGCCCGTGCGGCGTCCCGCACGGCCGACTTCGGGCGGTAGGAGATGACGTTCGCGACCTGTGCGGCGTGCGTGCGGCCGAACTTTCCGTAGACGTGCTGGATGACCTCCTCGCGACGGGCGGACTCGATGTCGACGTCGATGTCGGGAGGGCCGTCGCGCTCGGGCGCGAGGAACCGCTCGAACAGCAGGCCGTGCCGCACCGCGTCGACGGCGGTAATCCCCAGCGCGTAGCAGACGGCGGAGTTCGCGGCCGAGCCGCGGCCCTGGGCGAGGATGCCGTTCACGCGGCAGAACTCGACGAGGTCGTAGACGACGAGGAAGTAGCCGGGGAAGTGCAGGTCCTCGATGACGCGCAGCTCGTGGTCGATCTGCTTCCAGGCCCCCGGGATCCGTTCGGAACCTCGCTGCCCGTACCGGTCCTCGCCGCCGCGCCGGACGAGCTCGCGCAGCCACGTCGCCTCGGTGTGCCCGTCCGGCACCGGGTACGGCGGCAGGTCGGGGGCGACGAGGTGGAGGTCGAACGCGCACTCGTCCCCGAGCTCCGCAGCGGCCCGGACGGCCTGCGGGTGCCGGGCGTGGCGCGCGAGCATCTCGGCCGCGGAGCGCAGGTGCGCGGTCGGGGCACCGGGCAGCCACCCGTCCAGGTCGTCGAGCGAGGACCGGGCCCGCACGGCCGCGAGCGCTCCCGCGAGGTCGGCGTCGCGCGGGCGGGCGTAGTGGGCGGCGGTGGTCGCGACGAGCGGGAGCCGGGCGTCGGTGGCGAGCTCGGCGAGGGCGGCGTGCAGGTCGGCCGTGCGCGGGTCGTCGGTCGCGGTGATCTCGACGGCGACGTTGTCGGCGCCGAAGGTCGCGACGAGCCGGTCGAGCTCGCCGCGCGCGGCGGCCCGCCCGGAGGTGACGAGCGCACGGCGCACGGCACCCTTGCGGCACCCGGTCAGGACGAGCCACTGCCCGGCGGCCTCCTCGCCGAGCGTGTCGAGGTCGTAGCGAGCGGCGCCCTTGGTCCCCGTGGCCAGGTGCGCGGTGGCGATGGCGCGCGACAGGTTCCGGTAGCCCTGGGGGCCGCGGGCGAGGACGAGGAGGTGCTCCGAGCGCGGGTCGGGAACGCCGGTGGGCGGGTCGAGCACCGGAGGGCCGGCTGACACACGTCCGTCCGCCCACCCTGTCTCGCGGACGGGCAGGTGCAGCTCGGCGCCGAAGATCGTGGGCAGACCCATCTTGCGCGCGGCCTCGGCGAAGCGCACCACGCCGTACAGACCGTCGTGGTCGGTGACCGCGAGAGCGGACAGCCCGAGGTGCGCGGCCTCGGCGGCGAGCTCCTCCGGGTGCGACGCGCCGTCGAGGAAGCTGAACGCCGAGTGGGCGTGCAGCTCGGCGTACCGGAGCGGTGGGTGGCCGGGCATCAGTCGTACACCCCCTCGACGGTCCAGCGGCCCCGGGTGCTCGCGAGGAGCAGCCCGCGACCGTCGTCGAGCACGACCTGCAGGTGGACCCTGCGCCGGGGGTCGGGCGTCCACCAGCGTTCGGCGAGCGGCCACGGTCCGGCCCAGCCGACGACCCTCACAGCACCGCCTGTGCCGGTGCCGTCCTCCCACCGGACCGTCGCAGGGTCGGCGCTCATGGCGAGCCGCGCGTCGACGACGACGCCCAGCCCGGCGGCGTCGTGCACGACGGCGTCGCGGGGCGGGTCGTGCACGACGGCGGGCGCGGGACTGGGGAGCGACCCGGGCCAGGGCTGGGCGGGGTCGCGGGGGCGGACGACGTCCTCGCCGAAGGGCACGAGGTGCACGCGGTCGGTCGCGTCGCGGCCGCCCTGTGCCGACACGCGCAGGACGGCGTCGCCGCCGAGGAGGCCCTGGACGCGGCTGAGCGCGCGGTGCGCGCGCTGGTCCTCCCCGCTGGAGGCGCCCCACAGCCGCGGCTGCTGCGCCCCGGCGGCGACGACCTCCTCGGCGGTCAGGGCGAGGTGGGCCAGCGGTGCGACGCCGGGCACCTGCTCGGCGCCGCGACGACCGCGCAGGGACGACGCCGTGAGCCAGCCCTCGAGCTGCCAGCGCACCCGGTCGGTGATGCGGGCGGGGCTCAGCCCGCCGGCGGGACCGTCGAGTCGCCACGTGCGCTCGAGGTCGTCACCCTCCACGGTCCGTGCGGTGATGCGCAGCCGGCCGGCGACGAGGGAGCGCGTGACGAGCTGGTCGTGCAGGTCCTCGGCGAGTCGGCGCGCGGCGAACGTGGCGACGTCGACCCGTTCGGCGGGCGGATCGAGCTCGATCCCGACGGCGACGTCCTGCTCGACGCGACGTCGGGCGGGCGGGCGCAGGTCCTCGCCGCGAGCGAGGCGGTGCGCCCACGCGCCGAGCGTGCCGAAGCGGCCCTCGACGGTCGCTGCGGGCAGGGCGGCGAGCGCGCCCAGCGTGCGCACGCCGAGCCGGTCGAGCAGGCCGACGAGGTCGTCGAGCGCGGTCACGACGTCGGGCCGGGCGGCGACGTGGACGACGTCGCGCGCGGTGCGTGGCGCGAGGAACGCGGCGGACCGCCCGGGGGCCACGACGGCGGACTCGCGCGCGGCGAGCACCGCGGCGAGGATGCCGTCCGCGACGCCGACCTGGCACTCGTGCCCGGTGCGCTCGGCGACGCGCACCACGAGTGCCTCCGCGAGCGCCTCGTCCGAGCCGTGGTAGCGGCTCGCGCCCCCGGCCGGGAGGAGCAGCAGGCCGGGTCGGGTGATCTCGAGGCCGGCGACGACGCTCTCCGCGGCGAGCGCGACGGGCTCGAACTCGCGGGCGTCGCGCGCGTCGTCGACGTCGAGCAGCTCGAGCCCGGGGCAGCACTCGCGGGCCCGACGCCGGCGCATCCCCCGGCGTACGCCGTGCGTGCGGGCGGTGGCGGAGACCGCGACGACGCGGCGCCCGTCGTGCGTCGCGGCGGGCACGTGCGCGGGGATGTCGCGCACCGTCATCGCGGCGAGGACGGGCCAGTCGGGCACCCACAGGGCGGCGGTCCGCGTGGTCATCCGACGAGCCTCAGCCGTGGTGCCGCGACGAGCGGCATCTCTGGCACCGCTGCCTCCGGCACCTGTGCGCCCGACCCCTCGCGCAGGTAGGCGGGCCAGTCGGAGCGGTCGAGCGGCAGCTCCACCTCCACGCGCACCGGGCGGGAGGCACCGGACCGCCCGGCGCGCTCGACCGTGAGGGTCCGCTGCCGCAGCCAGCCGGCACCGTGGTCGGCACCCGTCCACGACCCGCCCGTCACCCGCAGCGCGACGTGTGCGCCGGGCCACGGCGTCGCCGCGACGAGCACGGTCCCCCGTTCCCGGGCGCGGGCGACGAGACGGCGCCGGTCGGCGTCGAGCAGGGGGGCCTGCGGGCCGACGACCACGACGTCCATGCCGTCCACGAGCGCGGCGAGGGCGATCGCGGCGTCGGGCCCGGGTCGGGGGACGAGCGCGAGCCGGCCGAGGTCGATCCCGGCGTCCGCGGCGGCGATCAGCCCGACGTCGGGGAACCCGACGGCGGTCGTCCACGCGCCCGTGCCCGACGCGCGGGCGAGCAGGGCGAGCAGGAGGCTCGTCGACCCCTGCACCGCCAGGACCGTGCCGCGCCGGATCGCACCGGACGGCAGGAGGGGGACGAGCGCGTCGTGCACGGGCCAGGACCGCTCGTCGGGCTCGCGGGGCGCGCCGAGGGGAGTCTCGGCCGGCGCCCCCTCCGGGACGGTGAGCGGGGCGGCGATGGTCGAGGATGTGGCGCGCGCCCGATGGGGTCGCACACCGGCGCGCTCCTCGGCGTGTCGCAGCAGCGACCGGGCGTGCTCCGCCCGGGCTGCCTGCTCGGCCGTACCTGCAGGGCTGCCGGCGGTGCCTGTGGCGAGAACCGTCATCTCGCCTCCCGGTCCACGCACTCGCCGTCCGTGCGTCGCCCTGCGGATCAGGCGGCACATGTTCGAACATGTGTTCGACTCTCTCCAGTGTTCGACCGATCGGCAGGGGTGTCAACTCCGCCCGGACGGCTCGTCACGTTCGCCCGAGATGCCCCGGAGCAACTCTCGACCATCGCTCGAGGGTTGCTCCGGACCCTCACGTTCAGGTCGAGGGTGATCCCTCAGAGATGCTTGTGGGCGACCGATTCGGCACGATGGGGCCATGGCTGACGTGAACCTCGACGCCCGTCCGACCGCACCCGACCCGTACGACCTGCTACCACCCGTCCCGACCTTCACCCTCACGAGCACGGACCTCACCGACGGCGAGCCGATGCCCGACGCGCACGTCGGGTCCGGGAACGACCTGTCCCCCGCGCTCGGCTGGGCCGGCTTCCCCGAGGGCACACGATCCTTCGTGGTGACCTGCTTCGACCCCGACGCGCCCACCCCGGCCGGGTTCTGGCACTGGACCCTCGCCGACGTCCCTGTGTCCGTGACGTCGCTCGAGACAGGGGCGGGCGCCGCCGACGGCACCGCGCTGCCGGGTGGCGCGTTCCACGCCCGCAACGACGACGGCCTCGTCGGCTACACCGGCGCCGCGCCGCCCCCCGGGGACCGGACGCACCGGTACGTCTTCGCGGTCCACGCGCTCGACGTCGACTCCCTGGCCGACGCCGCAGGGCTCGGCCCGGACACGCCGCCCACCGCGGTCGCGTTCAACACCCTGTTCCGCACGATCGCGCGCGCGACCCTCACGGTCCCCTACCGGGTCGAGGCGTGAGCATGGACCAGCAGACGACCCTGCCCACCCTCGGCTCGCTCACGTGGGAGCCCGCGCTCGACCACCTCGACCTCGTGGCCGAGGTCACGGCCGACGCGCTGCGCCGCTGGGCGGACGCCGACCCGGACGTCGCCGCGCTGGTCGCGGTGACCGAGATCGACCCGGACCTCGCGGACACCGCGACGCTCAACGACGCGTTCGACCTCCCGGTCGCGGCGTCGGCGAACTGCGTCGTCGTCGGCGGGTCGCGCGCGGGCGACGAGCGGGTCGCCGCCGCCGTCGTACGGGCGCACACCCGCGCCGACGTCAACACGCGCGTCCGCAAGCTCCTCGACGTGCGCAAGGCGTCGTTCCTGCCGACCGACCGCGCGACGAGCGAGTCCGGGATGGAGTACGGCGGCATCACGCCGGTCGGCCTGCCCACCGGGTGGCGCGTGCTCGTCGACTCCCGCGTGGTGACCGACGGCGAGCTCGCGCTGATCGGCAGCGGCGTGCGGCGCTCGAAGCTCCTGCTGCCGGGCACCCTCCTCGGCCGGCTGCCGGGCGTCGACGTCGTCGAGGACCTGGCGGTCGTCGTCCCCTGACCGCCGGCCCCACCCGACCGCTGCCCGTCCCCGGCAGCCGCGGCGACCCAGATCAGCTCGTGAGGACCACGAGCTCCTGGGTCGCTCGCGTCATGGCCACGTAGCGGTCGACCGTGCCCTCGACGCCCGCGCCGAACGACTGCGGGTCGACCAGGACGACGAGGTCGAACTCGAGCCCCTTCGCCGTCTCCGGCGTGAGGGACCTGACGCGCGGCGCCGGGGCGAACGTCGGGTCCCCGATGACGCACGCGAGCCCGTCTGCGTGCGCGGCGAGCCACGCGTCGAGGACCGCGGCCAGGTCAGACGTCGAGCCGTGCACGACGGGCGTCCCGCTGCTGCGGACCGACGTCGGCACGTTGGCGTCCGGGAGCGCCGCCCGGATCACCTGCTCGGCCTCGGCCATGACCTCGGTCGGCGTGCGGTAGTTGATGCTCAGGGACGACTCGGTGATCCGGACCAGGCCGACCCGGTCGAGGCGCTCGTGCCACGACTCGGCGAACCCGTGCCTCGCCTGGGCGCGGTCCCCGACGACGGTGACGCTGCGCGACGGGCACCGCTGGAGCACCATCTGCCACTGCGCGTCGGTGAGCTCCTGCGCCTCGTCGACGACGACGTGCGCGAACGGCCCGGCGAGCCGGTCCGGGTCCGCGACCTGCAGCGCGGCGTCGTCGACGAGCGCGTCGCGCAGGTCCTGCCCGCGGAGCATCTGCATGACGCCCAGCTCGCTGTCGTCGGTCGACATGAGGTGCTCGACGACGTCGTCCATGCGCGCGCGCTCCGCCGCGACGGCGGCCTCGTTGCGGCGCCGTCGTCGCGACGTCTCCGGGTCCCCCAGGCGCTGCCGCGCGGCGTCGAGCAGCGGCAGGTCGGCGACCGTCCACGCCTGGGGCTCCGCGCGCTGCAGCGCTCGGACCTCGTCGGGCGCGAGCCACGGCGCGCACAGCCGCAGGTAGGCGGGCACGGACCAGAGGTCGGCGACGAGGTCGGTCGCCTCGACGAGCGGCCACGCCCGGTCGAACGCGGCGGCCAGCTCCTTGTCCTGCCGGAGCGCGCGGCGGACGTCGTCCGCGGGGACGTCGGGGACGTCGTCGGCGTGCTTGTCCACGAGGGTCTCCACGAGAGCGCCCCAGACGTCGTCGCGCGCCTCGTTGTGCGGCGTGCCGGGCTCCGGGGAGGCGAAAGCCTCGGCCCAGTCGGTCGTGCCCAGCCAGACGTCGGCCCACGGGGTCTCGACCTCCATGCCCTGCGTGGGCGGGCGCTCCGAGAACCGGACGGCCGGCTCGATCGCGCGCACCAGCTCGGCCGACGCCTTGAGCCGGGCCACCTCCGGGTCGCTCTCCGGTCGCGCCGCCGCACCCTCGGGGACGAGGTCGCGCAGCGTGCAGGTCTGCACGCCCTCCTCGCCGAGGCCGGGGAGCACGTCGGCGACGTAGGACAGGTACGGCCGGCTGGGCCCGACCACGAGCACGCCTCCGCGCCCCTCCCCCACGTGCGGGTCGGCGTAGAGCAGGTAGGCCGCGCGGTGCAGGGCCACGACCGTCTTCCCCGTGCCCGGCCCGCCGTCGACCACGAGCGCGCCGCGCGCGGACGCTCGGATGATCGCGTCCTGGTCGGACTGGATGGTGCCGAGCACGTCGCGCATCCGGGGTGAGCGGCTGGCCCCGAGGCTCGCGATGAACGCGGACTCGTCGTCGAGCGTGACACCCGGACCGCCCTCGTCCGTGAACGCCTCGTCCCAGTAGTCGGTCACGAGACCTCGCGTCCAGCGGTACCGACGTCGTCCTGCCAGCCCCAGCGGGCGGGCCCGGGTCGCGGCGAAGAACGGTTCGGCGGCGGGTGAGCGCCAGTCGACCAGCAGCTGCTCCCCCGCGCTGTCGGTGAGGCCCGCGCGCCCGACGTACACGGGCGCCGACCCGTCGGCGAACGTCATCCGGCCGAGGCACAGGTCGACGCCGTAGCGCTGCAGCAGGCGCAGGCGCGAGCTGAGGCGGTGGACCTCCTGGTCGCGCTCGAGCGCCGCCGTCCCCCCGCGGCCCGGTGCCCGGCGCTCGGCGTCGAGACGGTCGGACAGGTCGGCGAGCTGCACCTGCAGGGTCGAGGCGATCGCGGCGAACTGCTGCTCGTCCTGGTCGACGAGCGCCGGGTCGGTCTTGGCGGTGAGGCGCGCGGGCAGGGCGAACACGCTGGTGGGCACGGCGGTCAGGTCGTCTGGGATCACGTGATCAGCTCCGGTCTGGATCGCTGGCGAGGCTGCGCGGACACGGACGATCCACGCACGACCGGAGATTCTGCGCCCCCCAGGGGGCCTTGCCGCAAGACCCCCTGTGCGCTATAAGTTGGAGAGGGAGGGCGGAGGTCAGCTCTCCGCGCGACCCGTGCGCCAGTAGCCCATGAACGCCACGGCCCGACGGTCGACGCCCAGCTCGGCGACGAGGTGACGACGCAGCGTCTTGATCGCCCCTGCCTCGCCCGCGAGCCACGCGTACAGGACCGTCTCCTCCTCGGGCAGGCCGGGGACCTCCCACAGGATCGACGCGTCGACGTCGACGTCCTCGAGGTCGTCGGCCGTGCGGCACTGCGCGGGCGGGTCGGCGCCGAGGACACCCGCACCGAGGATCCGCTCGGCGGCCGCCTTGACCGCGGGCACGAGCAGCGTGCCCAGGTCGGCGCCGTGGCTCACCTCGTCGCGCGCCAGGAACGTCACCTGCACGCCCGGGGGCGCGACGAGCGTGCGCGCGTCGCCCGCGTGCGGGACCTCGACGTACACCTCGCCCCACGCGGTCGGGGGCAGGTCCTCGCAGATCGCGGCGATGGCAGGCAGCGCCGTCTCGTCGCCCGCGAGCAGGAGCGCGTGGTCACGCGCGGGCGGTCGGAACTCGATCCCCCCGACCGGTCCGTCGAACGTCGCGTCCGGGCCGAGCAGGACGAGCGCCGTCCCGACGTCGGCGGCGAGCGCCCAGCGCGACGCCGGACCGGCGTCGCCGTGGAGCACGACGTCGACGTCGATCTCCCGGGCCTCGGGCCGCACCGCGACGGTCGTGTACGTGCGCAGGGGGTTGCGGCGCTCCTCGGGCTGGGCGCGCCAGGCGGCGTACCAGTCGTCGGTGTCACGCACGAGGTGGGTGTACCCGCCGTCGGGCGCGGGCAGGACGAACTTGATGCGCACGTCGAGGCCGGGGTCCGCGAACCGGTCCAGGTCGGTCCCGGTGAACGTGAAGCGGCGGAAGCTGGGCGTGAGCTGCTCGACGCGGACCACCTCGACGTCGAAGAACCGCCACGGCCGCGTCGCCCGCGCGGCGGGACGGACGACGGGGCGCTCGGCACGGGGTGTGGTGACGGTTCGGCTCACACAGGTGAGGCTAACCTGACCGCCACGGGTGGCGTCAACCTCGGGACGCGGCGGCCGGGCACCGGGTGCCGTGATCCTCGTCACGCGTCCCGGTCACGCGCTGCGGCTGCGCCCCCGCCAGAGCAGGTACACGAAGTACGGGGCGCCGAGCAGGGCGGTACCGATCCCCGCGGGGATCTGTGCCGGCGCGATGACGAACCGGCCGAGGGTGTCGGCGACCGAGACGAGCAGGGCGCCGAGGAGCATCGCCACGGGCACGACCCGGGCGTGCCGTGCGCCCACCAGCGCGCGCGCCATGTGCGGGGCCACGAGGCCGACGAACGCCAGCGCACCGGCCGCGCACGCGGCCGCGGCCGTGAGGAGCGCGGCGGAGCCGAGCAGCAGGAGCCGGGTGCGGTCGAGCGGCACGCCGAGCACGCGCGGCGTGTCCTCGTCGAGCGCGAGCACGTCGAGCTCGCGCCGGTACAGCGCGGCGATCGGGGTCACGAGGAGGAGCGCCCCCACGACGGGCAGGAGCTGCTCGAGGGTGCGGCCGTAGGTCGACCCGGTGAGCCACGTGAGCGCGAGGTTGACGTCCCACGGCGCGACGACCACGACGACGAGCGTGATGAGGGCCATGACGCCCGCCTGCGCGCCGATGCCGATGAGCACGAGGCGGTCCGAGCTGAGCCCGCCGCGGTACGCGAGGGCGTAGACCAGCCCGAAGACGAGGAACGCGCCGGCCGCCGCGGCACCGGCCATCGGCCAGATGCCGACGCCGGGCACGAGCAGCGCCAGGGTCACCGCACCCAGGCCGGCGCCCGGTGTGACGCCGAGCAGCCCCGGCTCGGCGAGCGGGTTACGGCACACGGCCTGCACGACGGAGCCGGCGAGGGCGAGGGCGGCGCCCGCGAGGAGCGCGGCGAGGACGCGCGGCACCCGCTGGCTGAGGACGAAGTCGACCTGGCGTCCCGCGATGCCGTTCCACCAGTTCGCGACGTCCCCGAGGAGGATCACGCGGTCGCCGAGCAGGAGGCCGGCGACGGCAGCCGCGACGACGAGCGCGGTGAGGACGACGACCACCACGACGACCCCGCGCGAGGAGCGGGGGCGACCGAGCGTCCCGCGCGCAGCCTGGGCCCCGGGTCCGGAGTCCCGCAGGCGGCGCGCGAGCCACATGAGCAGTCCCGCGCCGAGGATGGTCGTGACGATCCCGGTCGGCACGGCGATCGACATCGTGCCGGGGAAGAGCACGCGCAGCAGCACGTCCGCGCCGAGCACGACGACGACACCCGTGAGCGCGGCGAACGGCAGGAGCAGCGCGTGGCGGCCGAGGCCGGGCACCCGCCGGCCGACGAGCCGGGCAAGGACGGGCGCGGCGAGACCGACGAACCCGACCGGTCCGGCGACGGTGACGGCGATCGCGGCGAGGAGCACGGCCACGACGACCGAGACGACGCGGGTGCGGCGCACGTCGATCCCGAGGACGGTCGCGGCGTCGTCCCCGAGCGCGAGCAGGTCGAGACGGCGGGCGAGCAGCAGCGCCGCGGCGACGCCGACGGCCACGACCGGTGCAGCGAGCGCGACCGTGCGCGTGCCCGACTGGACGATCGACCCGCTCCCCCAGGCGAACAGCCCGGTCGTCTCCTGCGTGAACAGCGTGAGCAGCAGCATCGTCACGGAGTGCAGCGCGAGCGTGATCGCGGAGCCGGCGAGGACCAGGCGGGTGGGGCCCTCCGCACCGCCGCGCGCGACGACGAGGACGAGCCCGGCCGCGGCCAGGCCACCGAGGAACGCGAGCCCGCCCTGCAGGTAGAACGGGACGGAGACGCCGAACGCGGCGACCGTCACGACGGTCAGGTACGACCCGGCGTTGACGGCGAGCGTGTCGGGTGCGGCCAGCGGGTTGCGCGCGACCGACTGCAGGACGGCGCCCGCGACACCGAGCGCGACGCCGAGCAGGATCCCCGCGAGCAGGCGCGGCACGCGGGACGCGACGAGGACGGCGGCGGTCTGGTCCGCTCCGTCACCCGTCAGGAGGCGGAGCAGGTCGAGCGGGCCGACGGCCGCGGTGCCCTGGGTCAGGTGCACCGCGGCCAGGACGACGGCGAGGAGGACGACCGCGGTGAACGCCGCGCCCACGCCGATCCGCGAGGTCCGCGGGCGCGGGACGGCAGGTCCGTCGCCGACGGTCTCGCCGTCGCCGGTCTGCCCACCGCCGACGGCGGGCGGATCCTCCAGGAGGAGGGTGTCCGGTTCCGTCGTCGTCCGCTCGTGGTCCACCGCTGCGTCGTCCTCTCTTGCGCCTGCGCCGTCTTACGCTCAGGCGGTCAGCGCGCCGACGAGGGCGTCGACGTAGGCGCCGCCCGACAGCGGGCCGCCGAACATCCAGATGCCGTCCGGGATCCGGTACACGTCGCCCGACGTGACGAACGGGAGCTGCTCCCACACGGCGTTGCCCTCGAGCCCGTCGGCGAACGCGTCGCCGCCGTCGCTGTCGTTGGCGATGTAGACGAACTTCACGTCGCCGAGCTGCGTGAGCCCCTCGACGTCCGTCTGCGCGAGGCCGTAGTCCGGGTCCCCGCCCTCGGTCCACGTGTTCGTCAGGCCGAGCTCCTCGCCGATCGCCCCGAAGAAGGAGTCCTCCGTGTACATGCGGACGGACACCGTGTCGTTGGTGATCCAGCCGTCGGCCATCGTGAACTCGGCACCGTCGAGCCCGGCGGCGGCCAGCTCGGCGGCACCGTCCTCGACCGCCGCGTCGAAGTCCGCGAGCGCGGCCGTGGCCTCCTCCTGCGTGCCGGTGACCTCGGCGAGGGACTCGACCGTCGAGCGCATGTAGCCGATCGGGTCCTCGCCGTCCGAGCCGCGGAGCGTCAGGACCGGGGAGATCTCCTCGATCTGGGCGATCACGGTCTCCGGCAGGTCCGTCGTCGTGACGACGAGGTCGGGCTCGAGCGCGGAGATGGCGTCGAGGCTCGGCTCGCCGCGGGTGCCGACGTCGGGCGTCCCCTCGTCGATCGGCGCGACGGTGTCCCACGTGTTGTAGCCCGTGACGTCCGCCTGGCCCGCGACCTCGACGCCCAGCGCCACGAGGTTCTCCGTCAGGCCCCACTCGAGCGAGACGACGTCGGTCGCCGGCGCCTCGAGCGTGTGCTCGCCGCGCTCGTCGGTGTAGGTCACAGGACCGGACGCCTCGCCGGTCGCGGCGTCGTCCGTCGCGCCGTCGCTCGCTCCGGCGGCAGGGTCCTCGGTCGTCCCGCACGCGGCGAGCGCGAGCGTCGTGACGAGAGCGAGCGTGCCCGCGGCGAGCGAGCGGGATCGGTGGGAGCGCATGGGTGTCCTTCGATCGGTGTGGTGGTGTCCGCAGGGCGGCGGGTCGGGCCGCGCAGGGTCTCGGGCGTGGAGATCGGGCGTGGAGCTCGGCTGTGGCAGGTTCGGGGAGGGGATCAGGCGTGGAGCACGGCGAGCGCCGCGTGGCGGCCGCGCGGCTCGCAGCACGTGCGACCCGTGAGCGGGTGCTCGTAGACGTCGACGTGGATGCCGTACACGTCGCTGAGCAGCGCCGACGTGAGCACGTCGTCCGCGGGCCCCGTGGCGCGGACGACACCGCGGTCGAGCAGCACGACCTGGTCCGCCACGGACGCGGCCTGGTTGAGGTCGTGCAGCACGACGCCGACCGCCACGCCGTGCTCGGACGCGAGGTCGCGCACGAGGTCGAGGAGCTCGACCTGGTAGCGCAGGTCGAGGTACGTGGTCGGCTCGTCGAGCAGCAGGACGGACGTGTCCTGCGCGAGGCAGGTCGCGAGCCACACGCGCTGCAGCTCGCCGCCGGACAGCTCGTCGACGCCGCGCTCGGCCATCGCGGTGATGCCCGTGACGTCCATGGCGTGGGCGATCGCCCGTGGGCCGTCGGGGTCGTTCGCGCGGAAGCGGCCGCGGTACGGGTGGCGCCCGTAGGCGACGACGTCGCGCACGCTCACGCCCGACGGCGTGGGCCGGCTCTGCGACAGGAGCGTGACGCGGCGGGCGAAGTCCTTGGGGTGCAGCGCGAGCGCGTCGTCCGTGCCGTCCAGGGTCACCTCGCCCGCGTCGGGGCGGTGCAGACGCGCGAGCGAGCGCAGCAGGGTCGACTTGCCGGAACCGTTGGGGCCGATCAGCGCGGTGACACGACCCGGGGTGAGCTCCAGCCCCGCCCCGTGCACCACGGTGCGCGAGTCGTAGGACAGGTGCAGGTCGTGACCCGCGAGCGCGGTGGGAACCGCGTCGTCGGTCGGGACTGAGGGTGCACTCACATAGGTGAGGCTAATCTATCCCCCACCGTGCATACCAGCCCGGTGCACTGGGACGGACGTCACTCCCGCGCACACGGCCTGCCGCTCCGCCATGCTTGACCCATGCGCGACCGTCGAGCAGAACCGTGGTGAGCACGCGCAGCGGGGTCCACGCGTGGCTCCTGCGGGACCGGGTGGCCGACTACGTCTACGCCGGCCTGCGCCAGGTCGAGCACGCCGCCCGCCCCCGGCGACCGGTGCCGACGGGTGCGGGCGATCGCGCGCCCGTCGTGCTCCTGCCCGGGGTCTACGAGACCTGGCAGTTCCTGCTGCCCGTCGCCGGGCCGCTCGCCGCCGTGGGGCACCCGGTGCACGTCGTGCCGGGGCTCGGCTACAACCGCCGCCCGGTCGCCGAGGCGGCCGAGCTCGTGGCGGCGCACCTGGAGGAGGCCGACCTGCACGGTGCCGTCCTCGTCGCGCACAGCAAGGGCGGCCTGATCGGCAAGCGGGTCATGCTCTCCGGCGCCGGGGACCGGGTCGCGGGGATGGTCGCGATCGCGACCCCGTTCCGCGGCTCGCGCTACGCGCGCTACCTCGTCGGGCGCACCCTGCGCGCGTTCGCCCCGACGGACGCCACCCTCCTCGCGCTCATGGCGGAACGGACGGTCGACGCCCGGATCACCGCCGTCTACCCACGGTTCGACCCCCACATCCCCGAGACCGGACGGCTCGACGGTGCGCGGAACGTCGAGCTCCCGCTCACCGGCCACTTCAAGCCCCTGGGCGACCCGAGCCTCGCCGAGGTCGTCGTGCGGGAGGTCGACCGGTTGTCCCGGTCGACCTCCCCGGCGTGAGCCGGACCGTCAGCGCGTCCCGGCAACCCGGTCGGCCTCGACCTCCACGCGCACGAGCTCCTGCGTGCACCGGGTCATCGCGACGTACAGCCCGTTCCAGCCGCGCGGCTCGCTCGCCATGCCGTCCGGGTCCACGACGACCACGGCGTCCCACTCCAGGCCCTTGGCCTCGGACGCGGCGAGCACCGGGACGTTGCTGACGGCGTCGCGCAGGCACGCGAGCCGGTCCTGCGGCGCCACGACACCGACCGTGCCGCCCTCGTGACGCTCCGCGAGCGCGGCGACCTCGGCGGCGACCGTCGCACCCAGCCGGGCGGCGGCGGTGGTCAGGTCCCGGGGCGGGTGCCCGGAGGACCGCACCGCGCGTGGTGGCGTGCTGCGGCTGCCCGCGCGCCGCAGGACGGGCGCGACGAGCGCCATCACCTCGCGCGGCGTGCGGTAGCAGACCGTCAGGTCTGCGCGCCGCCAGCGCTCGCCGAAGACCGGCCCGACGACGTCCGCCCAGTCCGTGTGCGGGTGCGGCGCCCTGGTCTGGTCGACGTCGCCCACGGCGGTCACCGACCGGGTCGGGCAGCGACGCAGCACCATGTGCCACTGCATGGCCGACAGCTCCTGCGCCTCGTCGACCACGACGTGCCCGTACACCCAGTCGCGCCGCGCCGCCGCCCGCCGGGCGAGGAACTCGCCCTGCTCGGTCGCCTCCTCGGTGCCGAGCGCGTCGGCGAGCGCGTCGAGGAGCGGGACGTCGCTCGACGCGAGCGTGGTCGGCTCCCCGGTCACCCTGCGGACCTCGTCCGTCGAGAGCGTCGGTGCGAGGCGCGCGAGCAGCGCGGCGTCGCCCAGCAGCTCGGTCAGCGCCGTGCGGGGGTCCACGAGCGGCCACCACGCCTCGAGCACCCGTGCGATCCCGGGATCGCGGGCGAGGTCGGCGCGCAGCCGCTCCAGATCGTCCTCCGTGAGCTCACCGTCCACGTCCCCGCCCCGCGCACCGGTCGTGGGGGCACGGTCGTCGCGCGCGGCGAGCCCGGCGTCCAGGCGGCCCAGCACGTCCTCGAAGCCCTCCTCCACGCGCTCGAGGAGCTCGGCGTGGCGCGCCGCGACCTCGTCCACCAGCAGGTCCAGCAGCAGGTCGACGGCCCGGCGACGGGCGGCGAGCACGCTGCGACCCCCGGCCTGCGCAGCACGCAGGACCCGGGCGACGCGGTCCTCGTCGAGCGTGTGCGGCTCGCCGTCGACCCGGACCGTGAGCGCGCGCGCGGGGGGCACCCGGGAGTCGGCGTACCGGCCGAGGACCTCCTGCCACAGCGCACGCCCCTTGATCTCGGCCACGTCCCGGGCCTCCTCCCGCTCGGGCACGACCCCGGGGAGGAGCGTGTCGAAGGTCGCCGGCACGACTGCCGTCTCACCGAGCGCAGGAAGGACCTGGGCGACGTAGTCGAGGAAGCGGGACGACGGCCCGAGGAGGAGGACGCCGCTCTCGGCGAGGTGCGGGTGGGCGAACAGCAGGTAGGCGACCCGGTGCAGCGCGACGACGGTCTTCCCCGTGCCCGGCCCGCCCTGCACGACGAGCGTCTCCTGCACGGGCGCGCGCACGATCGCGTCCTGCTCGGCCTGGAGGGTGGCGACTGCGGTGCCCATGCGCCCGGTCCGACGCTCGGAGAGCGCAGCGAGGAGCGCGCCCTCGCCGACGAGCCCCTCGGCCGTGATCGCGGTGCCGTCGAGCGGTTCGTCGTCGACCCCGACGACCGTCGCGCGGTCGGTCCGCACGTGCCGCCGGCGCGCGAGGCCCTGCGGGTCACGTGCCGTGGCGGTGTAGAAGGCACGGGCGCCCGGCGCCCGCCAGTCGAGCACCAGCGGCTCGTCCGCGTCGTCCGGCGCGCCGAGGCCGACCCGCCCGATCCTGCGGGTCGTGCCGTCGAGCGTGTCGACGCGGCCGAAGACCAGTCCGCGACCGGCCAGCTCGAGCTCCTCGCGGCGGCGCCGCAGGCCGGTCCGACGGGCGCGGTCGACGGCGTCGTCACCGCCCGGCCCGACGTCGGGTCGCGCGACAGACCTGCCGCCGGGCCCGCGGCCGGTCGTGGTGTCGTGCGGGCGGGCGAGCTCGGCCTCGAGCTCGGCGATCAGGAGCGCCCGGCGGGCGAGCGCGGCGTCGAGGTGCTCCTGCTCCTCGGCGACGGCGCGACGGGTCACAGCAGGCAGGGAGCGAGAGTCGAGGGTTGCGGGCAGAGCAGTGGACGACCGGGGCACAGGACCTCTTCTCGTACGACGTACGGATGCGGAGGGCCCAACGCGCGGGGACGCCGGGGTGTTCCCGCCGCGCCGACATCGAGGTGGACGCGGTCCGTCAGACCCGGGTCGCCCAGAACGCGACCGCCGACGCCGCGGCGACGTTGAGCGAGTCCACTCCCCCGGCCATCGGGATCTTCACGACCTGGTCGGCAGCCTCGACCGCGCCGCGCGAGAGCCCGTGCCCTTCCGTCCCGAGGACGAGCGCGAGCCGCTCGGGCGGGTCGGCGACGACCTCGTCGAGGCTCACGGCGCCGTCGGCGAGCGCGAGCGCCGCGACCGTGAACCCGTCGGCGCGCAGTGCGTCGAGCCCGTCCGGCCACGTCTCGAACCGCGTCCAGGGCACCTGGAACACCGTGCCCATGCTCACCCGCACCGAGCGCCGGTAGAGCGGGTCGGCGCAGCGCGGCGAGACCAGCACGGCGTCGACGCCGAGCGCGGCGGCGGACCTGAAGACGGCACCGACGTTCGTGTGATCAACGAGGTCCTCGAGCACCGCGACGCGCCGTGCGCCGGTCCCACCCCGGGCGCCCGACACGAGCTCGTGGACGCTCGGCAGCGGCGGCCGGTGCATGGCCGCGAGCGCCCCGCGGTGCAGGTTGAACCCGGTGATGGACTCCAGCACGGCGGGCTCCGCGACGAACACGGGGACGGGCTCGCCCGTGCCGCCGAGTGCGTCGTCGACCGGGTGCCGGGCGGTGACGTCGGCGATGGCAGGCGTCAGGTCGGCGAGCCAGCGCTCGGCCATGAGGAACGAGCGAGGGCGGTGGCCCGCGGCGAGCGCCCGGCGGATGACCGTCGAGCTCTCGGCGATGTACAGGCCCTTGGCGGGCTCGTGCTTCGCGCGCAGCGCGACGTCGGTCAGGCGGACGTAGTCCGCGAGCCGTTCGTCCGCGGGGTCGGTGACGTGGACGACGGACCAGGGCTCGGGACTCACGGCACCGATTCTCCCCGATCAGCCGACCCCCGCGCCCACCCGGCGGGCCGGCTCGGCCCCGGTCCCGAGCACAGGGGTGTCGAGCCGGCCGAGGACCGTGTCGAGGGCCAGGTGGTAGGCCCAGGAACGGAAGTAGGTGCTGTGGGAGGCGACGGTGAAGAGGTAGGCACCACGGTCGACCTCGTCGGCCCCACGGTCCACGGGGTTGACGGAGTAGGACACGACGGGGAACCCGAGGTAGTCGGTGCGTCGCCAGAGGTTGACCCAGGCGGGCTGGCGTCCGCCGCGGCGCAGGAGCCGGACGAGCGTCGGTGCCGCGGGTTCGAGCGGCCCGCTGCCTGCACCACGCCACGCGAGGGACCACGCGGCGTCGGCCCCGCGGCGTGCTGCCGTCGCTTCGTCGGACCGGCTCGCCGCACGGTACGCGCGCTCGGCCGTCTCGGCGTCGTCCACGAGATGGTGGCGCCCCTGCAGGACCGCCCTCGTGACGGCGTCCTCTGCTGCCGCGAGCGGCACCTGTGCCGCGTCGAGCGCCGCCCGCGCGGCGTCGGCATCGGCGCGCAGCCGGTCGAGCCGGGCGGCGGGGAGCCCCCGCGCGATGCCTGCCCGCAGGCGGCGGCTTGCCTGCCGCACGTCGGCGTCGCGCGCGACCGCGGCCTCGCGCAGCGCGTCGTAACCGCGCAGCGCCAC
>JACYFD010000004.1 GCA_014803435.1 Cellulosimicrobium terreum | reverse complement strand
CCGTCAACGCCGTCGCGTCCGCGATCGCGAACGGCACGTTCAACAACCGCGCCAACGTCTGCGCCAGATACGTCTTGCCCGTCCCCGTCGGACCGATCAGCAGCACGTTCGACTTCGCCAGCTCGACCTTGTCGGCCTCGTCGCCGGAGCCCTTGGGCGACTCGCCCGCGCGGACCCGCTTGTAGTGGTTGTAGACCGCGACGGCGAGGGCGCGCTTCGCGCTGTCCTGCCCGATCACGTACTGCTCGAGAAAGGCGAAGATGTCGCGGGGCTTGGGCAGCTCGTCAAGACCGCCGAGGTCGCTCGACTCGGCGAGCTCCTCCTCGATGATCTCGTTGCACAGGTCGATGCACTCGTCGCAGATGTACACACCCGGTCCTGCGATGAGCTTCTTGACCTGCTTCTGCGACTTCCCGCAGAAGGAGCACTTCAACAGGTCGGCGCCGTCTGAGATACGAGCCACCACGCGTCTCCTTGCCTCGGTATCTGCTGTTCCGACGAGTCTGCCCGGACGGGCCCGCCCCGACGCGCCCCGCTCCCCATTCCACACCACCGGGCCCACCTTGTCAGGTGGGTTCGCACGGACACGCCGTCAACGTGTCACGCCGCCGACCCTCTGCGAGGATCGGCGGCGTGCGGGGTCACGACATGTCGGCCATCGTCACGGCTTGTTGATCTGCACCGGCTTGCGGCTCTCCAGGACCTGGTCGACGAGCCCGTACTCCTTCGCCTGAATGGCTGTGAGGATCTTGTCGCGCTCGATGTCCTTGCGGACCTGCTCGACGTCCCGGCCCGAGTGCAGCGCGAGCGTGTCCTCGAGCCACTCGCGCATGCGGATCAGCTCGTTGGCGTGGATCTCGATGTCGGACGCCTGCGCGTAGCCGCCGCCCTCCATCGCGGGCTGGTGGATCAGCACGCGCGCGTTCGGGAGCGCGAGGCGCTTGCCGGGCTGACCGGCAGCGAGCAGCACGGCGGCCGCGGAGGCGGCCTGGCCGAGGCAGACCGTCTGGATCTGCGGCTTGATGTACTGCATCGTGTCGTAGAGCGCGGTCATCGCCGTGAAGGAGCCACCCGGCGAGTTGATGTACAGGATGATGTCGCGGTCAGGGTCCTGGCTCTCGAGCACGAGGAGCTGGGCCATGACGTCGTCCGCGGACGCGTCGTCGACCTGGACGCCCAGGAAGATGATGCGGTCCTCGAACAGCTTGGTGTAGGGGTCCTGACGCTTGAAGCCGTACGCGGTGCGCTCCTCGAACTGCGGGAGCACGTACCGGGCCGACGGGGCGCCGCCGGGCAGCGCGACACCGCCGGGACGGGCGCCCGCGCCGGCGAGGCGCTGGGCGGTGGACAGGTACTGGGACTCGGCGCTGAAGCTCACGGGTTCTCCTCGGGTGAAGTCTGGTTCCGACTGCGGGTCAGGAGGCCGTGGTGCCGCCGCCACCGGTCACCGACGAGGCGTTCGTGACGACGTGGTCCACGAAGCCGTACTCCTTGGCCTCCTCGGCGGTGAACCAGTTGTCCCGGTCGTTGTCCTTGGTGATCTGCTCGAGCGACTGGCCGGTCTGCTCCGCCGTCAGCTCCGAGAGCACCCGCTTCATGTGCATGATCAGCTGGGCGTTGATGCGCACGTCGGTGGCCGTGCCACCGATGCCGCCGGACGGCTGGTGCATCATGACCCGCGCGTGCGGGGTCGCGTACCGCTTGCCCTTGGTCCCGGACGAGAGCAGGAACTGCCCCATCGAGGCCGCCATGCCCATGGCGATCGTGGCGACGTCCGGCTGGATGTACTGCATGGTGTCGTAGATCGCCATGCCGGCCGTGATCGACCCGCCGGGCGAGTTGATGTAGAGCCAGATGTCCTTGCCCGGGTCCTCCGCGGCCAGCAGCATCATCTGCGCGCAGATGGCGTTCGCGTTCTCGTCGCGCACCTCCGAGCCGAGCCAGATGATGCGCTCCTTGAGGAGCCGGTTGTAGATGGAGTCGTTGAGGCCGAGGCCCGGACCCTCGGTGCGACCCACCGGGGCCGTCGCGTCGGACGGCAGGTACAGCTCGTTCACTTCCATCTCCTTCGTCGCTCCCGCGGGACTTCCCGCCTGCGCTGCCTGACGGTCCGGGCCGGCGTCGTGCCGGTCCTCCCGCCGTGCTGCTGTGACCCTAACGCGGTCGACCTCGCCCGTTCGTCCCGATAGGCCGCCGTTTCGCTGTGGGCGCACCCACCGGTGCCCGACGCGCCCCGGCCGGTGCACGACGACGGCCCGCAGCCTCCGTCGGGAGGGTGCGGGCCGTCGTGGCTGAGCGGTGCGAGAGGCGTCAGGCCTTCGCGGTCTTCGTGGACTTCTTCGGAGCCTTCTTCTTGGCGGGCGCCTCGACGGCGGCCTCGGCGGCCTCCTCGGCCTCGACCTCGGCGACGGCCTCCTCGGCGAGCTCCTCCGTGACGACCTCGGCAGCGGCGATCTCGGCGTCCTCCTCGGAGAGCTCCGGGAGAGCGGCCGCGGCGTCGGCCGCGTCCTCGGCGTCCGAGCCGATGAACTCGGACAGGTCCACGACGTTGCCCGTCGAGTCCTTGACCTCGATCTGGCGGAGCGCGACCGCGAGCGACTTCGAGCGGGCGACCTCGCCGACCATCGCGGGGATCTGGCCGCCCTGGTCGAGGGACTGGATGAACTCGTTGGGGTCCATCCCGTACTGGCGCGACGCCTGGACGAGGTACTCGAGGAGCTCGTTCTGCGCGACCTTGATCTCGAGCTGCTCGGCGAGCGTGTCGAGCAGGATCTGGTTCTTGATCGCGTCCGTCGCCTCGATGGTGACCTCGGCGCGGTGCTCGTCGTCCTCGAGACGCCCCTCCGACTCGAGGTGACGGTGCACCTCGGCCTCGACGACGCCCGTCGGCACGGGGATCTCGACGGCCTCGTTGAGCGCCTTCAGCAGCTCGTCGCGAGCGGCGACCGCCTGGTTCGAGGTCTTGGTCCCGGCGACCTGCTCGCGCAGGTCGACCGTGAGCTCCTCGAGGGTGTCGAACTCGGAGGCGAGCTGCGCGAAGTCGTCGTCCGCCTCGGGCAGGTCGCGCTGCTTGACCGTGGTCGCCGTGACGGTGACGAGCGAGTCCTTGCCCTCGTGCTCGCCGCCGGCGAGCGGCGCGGTGAACGTCGTCGTCTCCTCGGCCGAGAGGCCGGTGAGCGCCTCGTCGAGACCTTCGAGCATGTTGCCCGAGCCGATCTGGTAGCTGACGCCGGACACGGAGTCGACCTCCTCGCCGTCGATCGTGGCGGTGAGGTCGAGGACGACGAAGTCACCCTCGACGGCCGGACGGTCGACGCCCACGAGCGTGCCGAACCGCTCGCGCAGCGCGTCGAGACGCTCCGTGATGTCCTCGTCGGAGACCTCGGATGCCTCGACGGTCAGCGCGAGGGAGGAGAGCTCGGGGAGGGTGATCTCGGGGCGGACCTCGACCTCGGCGGAGAACTTCAGCGGGCCCTCGGCGTCGATCGGCACCTCGGTGACGTCGACCTCGGGCTGGCCGAGCGGGCGGATGCCCGACTCGCTGACAGCCTGGCGGTAGAAGCCCGAGAGCCCGTCGTTGACGGCGTGCTCGAGGACGGCGGCACGACCGACGCGCTGGTCGATGATGCGCGCGGGGACCTTGCCCTTGCGGAAGCCGGGGATGTTCACCTGCTCCGCGATGTGCTTGTAGGCGTGCTCGATGCTCGGCTTGAGCTCGTCGTACTCCACCTCGACGGTCAGCTTGACCTTGGTGGGGTCCAGGGTCTCGACGGCGCTCTTCACTTCGATGATCTCCAAATGCTCGGGGTGGGCCGGCGTGCGGCTACGGTACGAGCTGCGCGCCCGCCACGGGGCCGGTGCCTCCTGGTCGGAGGCACGCGCGGCCGCTGCAGGCGTTCGGGCAACCCATCAAGGGTACGCCACCGGCCGAGGCCGGCTCACGACGACGTCGTGCGACATCACAGATGTCGGGGTGACAGGATTCGAACCTGCGACCTTCCGCTCCCAAAGCGGACGCGCTACCAACCTGCGCCACACCCCGTGCTCCCACCCCTGGCAGGGCGGGCACGGCAAGTGTACTGGCGGAACACCTGGTGAGGACGCCGTCGCCCGTGTCCTGCCCGCGATCGGGATGGCGCCGGTAGCCGGCGCGGTTTGCTAAGGTTACGGCCGCAGGTCGGGCCGTGGACGGCCTCGGTCCGGGTCTCTCACGTCGACCCACCGATGAACCACCGACGACCTTTGCGGGCGTAGCTCAATGGTAGAGCCTCAGTCTTCCAAACTGATTACGCGGGTTCGATTCCCGTCGCCCGCTCCGCGAAGCACGGGCGCCCCACCACGAACGGTGGGGCGCCCGTCGCCGTCTCCCCCTGCGGACGCCGTTGCCCGCGCACCACAAGGACCGATAGCCTCGGTACCGAGCATCCCGTCGCCCGGCCGTCGCCGGCCGCCCGCGGGTGCCGCCGACCAGGAGGAGCGAGGAATGGCCGCGATCGACGCGCATCCCACGCCGTCGTACCGCGCCGTCGCGCGGACCTCCTGTTGTCGCTGTCTCCGCTGTCGCTGACGACCGCCGGAGCGCGCCGTACCGCGCACACCCGAGCCTGTCGTCCTCGAGCCCCGGCCCCTGCCACGGCACCGACCAGGCAGCCCACCCGGCTCTGGCCGTGGCAGCCCGTGCACCACCGAACCGCCAGCCCCGCACAGTCCGTGATCGCACCCACCGGCTCGACCGAGCCGTCGACAGAAGAGGAACCCATGGCACGCATCTACGACGACGTCACCCAGCTCGTCGGCAACACCCCTCTCGTCCGCCTCAACAAGCTCACCGAGGGCGTCGACGCCACCGTCGTGGGCAAGCTCGAGTTCTACAACCCCGCCAACTCGGTCAAGGACCGCATCGGCGTCGCGATCATCGACGCGGCCGAGGCGTCGGGCGAGCTGAAGCCCGGCGGCACGATCGTCGAGGCCACGTCCGGCAACACCGGCATCGCGCTGGCGATGGTCGGAGCGGCCCGCGGCTACGACATCGTGCTCACCATGCCCGAGACGATGTCCAAGGAGCGGCGCGCGCTGCTGCGCGCCTTCGGCGCCGAGCTCATCCTCACCCCGGGCTCCGAGGGGATGAAGGGTGCGGTGAACAAGGCGGACGAGGTCGTCGCCGAGCGCGAGGGCGCCATCCTCGCCCGCCAGTTCGCGAACGAGGCGAACCCGGAGATCCACCGTCGCACGACGGCCGAGGAGATCTGGGCCGACACCGACGGCCAGGTGGACATCGTCGTCGCCGGCATCGGCACCGGAGGCACCATCACCGGCGTGGGTCAGGTCCTCAAGGAGCGCAAGCCCGGCGTGCAGATCGTCGCGGTCGAGCCCGAGGAGTCCGCGATCCTCAACGGCGGCGCCCCCGGACCGCACAAGATCCAGGGGATCGGCGCGAACTTCGTGCCGGAGATCCTCGACACGTCCGTCTACGACGAGGTCATCGACGTCAACGCCGAGACGGCCGTCGAGTACGCGCGCCGCGCGGCGAAGGAGGAGGGGCTGCTCGTCGGCATCTCGTCCGGTGCGGCGATCTACGCCGCGCTCGAGCTCGCGAAGCGCCCCGAGAACGCGGGCAAGCTCATCGTCGCGATCATCCCGTCGTTCGGCGAGCGCTACCTGTCGTCGATCCTCTACGCCGACCTGCTGGACTGACGTGTCGATCCTTCCCTCGCGGAGCGGCGCACCGGGGCCTGGTTCCCGGCTGCGCCGCTTCCTGAGCGTCCTCGCCGAGGACCTCGAGGCCGCCCGTCGCCGCGACCCCGCGGCGCGCGGCCGGCTCGAGGTGGCGCTCGCCTATCCCGGTCTGCACGCCGTGTGGGCGCACCGGCTCGCGCACCGCATGTGGCGCGAGCCGGTGCTCCGCCTGCCGGCACGGCTCGTCTCCCAGGCGGCCCGGGCGTTCACCGGGGTCGAGATCCATCCCGGTGCGCGGATCGGGCGACGGCTGTTCATCGACCACGGCATGGGTGTCGTCGTCGGGGAGACCGCGGTCGTCGGTGACGACGTCGTGCTGTTCCACACGTCGACCCTCGGCGGGCGCTCCATGAAGCGCGGCAAGCGCCACCCCACCCTCGGGGACCGGGTCGTGGTCGGCGCGGGCGCGAAGATCCTCGGCCCGGTCTGGATCGGCGACGACGCGCAGATCGGCGCCAACGCGGTCGTCGTCAAGGACGTGCCGGCGGGTGCTGTCGCCGTCGGTGTGCCCGCACACGTCCGGACCCCCCGCAAGCCGCGGGCGGACGAGACCGTCGAGGACCCGTCGCTGCTCATCGAGTACGTCATCTGAGCGTGCCGCACGCCGTCACCAGCACCCCGGCGGGTCGGCTACCCTAGTTCCGGCGGTACCCGAGACCTCGCGTCTCGGATATCCCCCTGCCCGCGACGCGGCTCGGGTACCGTCCCTTCTCGACCCGCACCGGACGGGCATCCCACCCTCGACGACGAGGAGCACCCATGCGCCTTGGCATCCACACCGGCTACTGGTCCGCAGGCCCGCCCCCCGGCGTCCAGGAGGCCGTCGTCGCGGCCGACCGGCTCGGGGTCGACTCCGTCTGGACCGCGGAGGCCTACGGCTCCGACGCCTTCTCACCCCTCGCCTGGTGGGGCTCGCGCACGTCCAGGATCCGTCTCGGCACCGCCGTCGCGCAGATCTCGGCCCGCACACCGACCGCCACCGCGATGGCCGCGCTCACCATGGACCACCTGTCCGGCGGGCGCTTCGTCCTCGGCCTCGGCGTCTCCGGACCGCAGGTCGTGGAGGGCTGGTACGGCCAGCCGTACGCCCGCCCGCTCGCCCGCACGCGCGAGTATCTCGACGTCGTCCGCCAGGTCCTCGCCCGTGAGGCGCCCGTGACCAGCGACGGCCCCCACTACCCGCTCCCCCTGCCCGACGGCGTCGGTACGGGCCTCGGCAAGTCGTTGCGGTCCACGGTGCACCCGCTGCGCGCCGACCTGCCGATCCATCTCGCGGCGGAAGGGCCCAAGAACATCGCCCTGGCAGGCGAGATCGCGGACGGCTGGCTGCCGCTGTTCTACTCACCGCGCATGGACGACTCGTTCCGCGAGCTCCTCGCGGACGGTTTCGCCCGCCGCGCGCCGCAGCGCTCCGCCGTCGCGGACTTCGAGGTCAGCGCGACCGTGCCGGTGGTCGTCGACGAGCACGTCGAGCGTGCGGCCGACAAGGTCCGCCCGTTCCTCGCCCTCTACGTCGGCGGCATGGGCGCCAAGGGCGCCAACTTCCACCGTGACGCGCTCGACCGCCTCGGCTACTCCGAGGCCTGCGACGAGATCCAGGCGCACTACCTCGCGGGCCGCAAGGACCTCGCCGTGGCCGCCGTGCCGACCGAGATGGTCGAGGACGTCGCGCTCGTCGGCCCGGCCGACAAGATCGCGCGCGACGTGCGCGCCTGGCAGGAGACCGCCGTCACGACCCTGCTCGTCCAGGGCGACGCGACGGCGGTCACCACGCTCGCCGGCATCCTCGGCACGGCACCGTCGCCGGCGACGGTCACCGGCTGACGCCCTGCACGGTCCGGCTCAGCCCTGCTCGGGGAACCACACCGCGCGGCGCAGGTCCACGCGTGTCCCGTCCCGCACCAGCGGGCAGCCCTCGGCCCGCAGCTCGGTCAGAGCCGCGTCCCGGTGATGGACCGGCGGCGCGCCCGCCGCGTTGACGATGCGCCACCACGGGACGGGCGCGCCGTCGTCGTCCACGCCCGACGAGCCGGCCAGGACCTGACCCACCTGACGTGGTCCCCCGCGGTGCAGCGACTCCGCGACGACCTCGGCCACCAGCCCGTACGTCATCGCCCGACCGGCCGGGACCTGCCGCACGAGCGCCAGCACCGTCGCGGCGTACTCGGCGGCCGGGGAGGGCTGCGCCTCGGGCCCCGGGCCCGCCGCGCCGGGTCCGCTCATCGGTAGAACGGGATGCCGCCGACCCGGACCTCGCGCCGGCCGTTGGCCTGCACGAGCCCGACGACGGTCAGCACCAGGTGGACGACGGTCAGCAGCAGCCACGTGCACAGGATGATCCCGAAGGGGAAGAACCCGTCGATGTCCTGCAGCGAGGCCAGGATCACGAAGTGGGCGCCCACGAGCAGGACGGTGCCGAGCAGGTACGTCAGTCCCCAGTTTCCGGCGCGCGTCGCGTTGACACGCGCGAGGGGTCCCTGCGAGACCTGGGCGCGGGACGCCACGACCATCGCGATCCCGGCCGCGAGCGAGCCCACGAACGGGATCGGGAACAGCACGAGCAGGCCCAGACCCCAGGACAGCGCGCCCGTGGCCGGTGGTGCGAACGGCGGCCCGTACCCGGGCGGCGGGTAGCCGGGCTGCTGCGGCGGGTAGCCGGGCTGCTGCGGCGGGTAGCCGGGCTGCTGCGGCGGGTAACCGGGCTGGGGGTAGCCGGGCTGCGGCTGGGGGTAGCCCTGCGGCTGGTACGGGTCCGGATCCTGTGGAGGGTGCGACATGCGGTCTCCGGGTTCTTCGGCTCGGGCGTCGGGCGCCCATCCTGCCACGCGGGGACGCGCGGGCCGGGGGCAGTCCTCGGACAGATTCTCCTGGCGCCGCGCGGCCCGGACGGCGAGGATCGGACCATGAGCCACCTGCCCGACGGATATGCGGCGACGGACCTCGGCCCGGACGACCGGCGTGACGTGCTCGACCTCGACACCACCGTCTTCCCCTCGGAGATCGAGGTGGACGAGTACCTCGCCGGACCGCTCTCGCTGACGTGGTCACGTGTGCGCGGCGTCGTGCACGAGCGGCCCGACCCCGTCGCCGAGCCCGCCGACGGGGCGGTGCCCGTCCTGCGCGAGCTCGTGGCGCTGCGCGCGTCCTACCCGTTCTCGCGCTTCCCCGTCCCGGGCGGCACGGCCCCGGTCGCCGGCCTGACGTGGGTGGCGGTCCACCCGGGCCACCGTCGTCGCGGCCTGCTCACGGCGATGATCGACGAGCACCTCGCCCGCTGCCGCGAGCGCGGCGAGCCGCTGTCCGCGCTGTTCGCCGCCGAGGCCGCGATCTACGGGCGCTTCGGCTACGGGCGGGCAGCCGACGACCTGCGCCTCACGATCCCTCGCGGCGCCGCGCTGCGGGACGTCCCGGGAGCCGAGCGGCACACGGTCCGGATCGAGCGCGCCGACCGGGCCCGCCACGGCGACCTCGTCGCGCGGCTGCACGAGCGGGCCGGCGCCGACCCCACCGGCCTGGGGACCGTCAACCGGCCCGGCTGGGCCACCCGCGAGACGCCGGAGCTCCAGGCGGTGCTCTGGGACGACGCGAAGGCGTTCCGCAAGGACCGCGAGCCCACGCGCATCGCGATCGTCGAGCTCGACGGCGAGCCGCGCGGCTACGCCCGCTTCCACCGCACCCTGACCTGGGACGTGACCGGGCCGCGCGGTCCCGTCCGCACGGGCGAGGTCGTCGCGCTCGACGCGGCGGCGGCGCGCGCCCTGTGGGGTGTGCTCACCGACCTCGACCTCACGCACGAGGTCGTCCCGTTCGTGCTTCCCGTGGACGACGTCGTCACGCACCTCCTCGTGGACCCGCGGTCCGCGTCCCCGCGGATCGCGGACAACCTGTGGGTGCGTGTCGTGGACGTGGCGGCCGCGCTCGCCGCGCGCCGGTACGCGGCCGACGTGGACGTCGTCGTGCACGTGACCGACGACCGGCTCGGCGACAACGCGGGGCACTGGCGGGTGCACGCCGAGGCGTTCCGACCCGCCGAGGCGGCGCGGACCGACGACGCGGCCGACCTGTCCCTCGACGTGCGCGAGCTCGGCGCCGCCTACCTGGGGGGCGTGACGCTCGCCGAGCTCGCGGCGGCCGGGCTCGTCACGGAGCACACGCCGGGTGCGCTCGCCCGCGCGAGCGCCGCGTTCACCTGGCCCGTCGCACCCGTGTGCTCGTGGGTGTTCTGAGAGCCTGCTCAGCGTGCACCGGGACGGCGGGTCTCAGACCTGGCACGTGGAGCACCGGTAGAGCGAACGCCCGGCCAGCTCCTGCACCAGGACCGGGTCGCCGCACACGCGGCACGGGAGCCCGTCGCGGTGGTAGACATAGAACGCCTCGTCGGCGGGCACGGCGTCGGGTCCCTCGTCGGTGTTCTGACGCACACGACGTCGGCCCGTGCCCGCAGGCCCGACGGCGCCACCGGCGCGCGCGGCGGAGGCGTCACGGTCCTCGGGCCGGGTCGTGACGATCGCGCCGGTCCGCGTCCCGTCGCGCATGAGCACGACCAGGTCGTCCCACAGGTCGCGCAGGATCTCCGCGGGGACGTCCCGTCCCGGTCGGCGCGGGTCGAGACCAGCCCTGAACAGCGACTCCGCGCGGTAGATGTTGCCCACGCCCGCGACGACGTCCTGGTTCATGAGCAGCAGACCGACCGGGCTGCGGGACCGTCGTACGGCGCCGACGAACGCCTCCCGCGGGTCGGGCTCTCCCGGCCGAGCGCCACGGACGGGGTCCGGCCCGAGCCGGTCCTCGACCGCGCGCTTCTCCTCCTCGGTCACGACCTCGCACGCCGTGGGGCCCGTGAGGTCGGCCACGGCGTGCTCGGCGACGAGACGCACCCGCACCGCACCGCGCGGCGGCGGGGGCGCCCACGCGGCGTCGGACATCCCCGTCCCGCCCGTGCTCGTGCTCGTGCCGAGGACGGACTCCCGCTCGCCGATGCGGCGACGCGGCGCGCCGATCGCGTGCACGACGGCGGTGCCGGGGTCCCCCTCGAACGTCCACGCCCCGTACAGGCCGAGGTGGACCCGCAACCAGCGTGTCGGGGGGTGCGGCTCTCCCGCTGGACCGGCAGGACCGACGGCGGTGTCCGCCGGGTCGGCGAACCCGAGGAAGAGCTGCTTGCCCCGCGCCTCGCTCGCGACGAGCACGCGAGTGTCGAGGAGCTGCGCGCCCGCGGCGAACCGGCCCTGCGGGCTGCTCACCCCGAGCCGGTGACCCACGAAGAGCTCGGCGAACGCCCGGGCGAGCCGGTGGACGGTGTGCCCCTCGGGCACCTCAGGCGGACGCTGCGCGCGACGCCTCGTAGGCGGCGAGCTGGTCGATGCGACGCTGGTGGCGCGGGTTCTCGCTGAACGGCTCGGCGAGGAACGCGTCGACGAGCTCCACCGCCTCGTCGACGGAGTGCTGACGGGCGCCCACGGCGACCACGTTCGCGTCGTTGTGCTGGCGGCCCAGCCGGGCCGTGTCCAGGTTCCAGGCGAGCGCAGCCCGCACCCCGACGACCTTGTTCGCCGCGATCTGCTCCCCGTTGCCCGACCCCCCGATCACGACGCCGAGCGACCCCGGCTCCGCGACCACGGCCTCCCCGGCAGCGAAGCAGAACGACGGGTAGTCGTCGAGGGCGTCGTACTCGTGGGCCCCGTGGTCCACGACGTCGTGGCCCGCGGCCTCGAGGTGCTCGACGAGATGGGTCTTGAGCTCGTGGCCGGCGTGATCGGCGGCGATGTGAACGCGCATGCCCCCATCATGCCGCAGGCACGCACCGGAGCCGGGCCCCGAGGTCGTAGCCTGAGACGCATGACACAGACCTCCCCGTCATCCACCGCTGCGGCCGTGGACACCACGCGCTCCGGCGTCGACCTCACCGCACTCGACCCCGCTGTCCGGCCCCAGGACGACCTGTACCGCCACGTGAACGGCCGCTGGCTCGCCACGCACGAGATCCCCGCGGACCGCGCGATGGACGGCGCCTTCCGCGCGCTGCACGACCAGGCCGAGGCCGACGTGCGCGACATCATTACCGACCTGGGCGCCGCGGTGGCGTCCGGGGCGCAGGACGTGGGCGCCGACGCCGCGAAGGTCGGCGCGCTCTACGCGAGCTTCATGGACACCGGGGCGATCGAGGCGCTCGGCACGACGCCGCTGCAGACGGACCTCGCGCTCGTCGCGGCGGCGACGAGCCAGGCCGAGCTCACCGGCGCCCTCGGCGCCCTCCAGCGCACCGGAGGCGCCGCGGCACTGGGCTTCTGGGTGGACAACGACGCCAAGGATCCCGAGCGCTACGTCGTCTACCTCCAGCAGGCAGGTCTCGGCCTGCCCGACGAGGCCTACTACCGCGAGGACCAGTACGAGCCCGTCCGCGCGAAGTACGTCGCGCACGTCGCGCGCATGCTCACGCTCACCGGCGTCACGGCGGCCGAGTGGGGTGCGGACCCCGACGAGGCGGCGCAGCGTGTCGTCGCGCTCGAGACGAAGCTCGCGGCCCAGCACTGGGACGTCGTGCGCGACCGGGACGCCGAGCTGACGTACAACCCGACGACGCTCGCCGCCCTCGCCGGGTCGGCGCCCGGGTTCGACTGGCGCGCCTGGGTCCTCGCGCTCGGCGCCCCGGACGGCTCGCTCGACGACGTCGTCGTGCGCGAGCCCGACTTCGCGACCGGCATGGCCGAGCTCTGGCAGTCCGAGCAGCTCGAGGACTGGAAGCTCTGGATGGTCTACCACCTCGTGACGGCTCGGGCGCCGTACCTGACCGACGAGCTCGTCGAGGCGAACTTCGACTTCTACGGCCGCACCCTGTCGGGTGCCCAGGAGGTGCGCGAGCGCTGGAAGCGCGGCGTCAGCATCGTGGAGGGTGCGCTCGGCGAGGCGGTCGGCGCGCAGTACGTCGCCCGGCACTTCCCGCCCACGAACAAGGCACGGATGGAGGAGCTGGTCGCGCACCTCGTCGCGGCCTACCGCGAGTCCATCGACACGCTGGACTGGATGACCTCCGAGACGAAGGCCAAGGCGCACGCCAAGCTCGAGGCGTTCACGCCCAAGATCGGCTACCCGGTCCGCTGGCGCGACTACTCGGCGCTCGTCGTCGAGCCGGACGACCTGGTCGGCAACGTGCGCCGGGCGCACGCGTTCGAGCAGGACCGGGAGCTGGGCAAGATCGGCAGGCCGCTGGACCGCGACGAGTGGTTCATGACGCCGCAGACGGTCAACGCGTACTACAACCCGGGGATGAACGAGATCGTCTTCCCCGCCGCGATCCTCCAGCCGCCGTTCTTCGACCCCGAGGCGGACGACGCCGTGAACTACGGCGGCATCGGCGCGGTGATCGGTCACGAGATCGGACACGGGTTCGACGACCAGGGCTCCAAGTATGACGGCGCGGGCCGCCTCGAGGACTGGTGGACCCCGGCGGACCGCGAGGAGTTCGAGAAGCGGACCAAGGCGCTCATCGCGCAGTACGACGCGTTCCGGCCGGCGCAGCTCGCCGACGACGGGCCGTTCGTCAACGGCGCCCTCACCATCGGGGAGAACATCGGCGACCTGGGCGGGCTGTCGATCGCGCTCAAGGCGTACCGGATCGCGCTCGGCCGCCCGCTGGAGGAGTCCCCCGTCGTCGACGGGCTCACCGGCATCGAGCGCGTGTTCCTCGGGTGGGCCCAGGTCTGGCAGGCCAAGGGGCGCGACGAGGAGATCGTGCGCCGGATCGCGACCGACCCGCACTCGCCGAACGAGTTCCGGTGCAACGGCGTCGTGCGCAACGTCGACGAGTTCTACACCGCGTACGACGTGCAGCCGGGCGACGCGCTGTACCTCGCGCCGCAGGACCGCGTGCGCATCTGGTGACGCGAACGGCCCCGACCCGGTGCTCGGGTCGGGGCCGTCACGTCCGGCGGGTCAGAGCGTGCGCAGGCCCGCGCGCGACATCATGAACCCCTTGCCGGTGGAGTCGTCCCGGCACGTCATGCCGGTCTCCTCGCTGTCGCACGTGAAGTCGCCCACGGTCTTGGACGTGCCGTACTTCAGCACGGCGACGTCGGCGGACGCGGCGCCGGGCTTCTCGGCCTCGGGCACGCACGGCTGCTCCACGACACCGTCCTGCAGGGTGACGAGATAGCCGACCGTCCCGTCGCAGCCGTCGACCGGCGCGGGCTGGCTCGCGAGCTGGGCGATCGTGCAGGAGACCGAGACGTCGGTCATCTCGCACGTGATGTTGCGCGACTCCGAGGCGAAGGTCTCGGACTCCGTCGGCTCCGCCGGCTCCTCGCTGGTTCCCTCGTCCGTGGGCGACGCCGCTGGCGGTGCGGTGGACTGCGTCGCGGCCGGCGGCGCCTCGTCACCGCCCGCCAGCGAGACGGCGAAGACGATCGCGCCGATCACGAGCAGCACGTCGACGACGATGAACGCGATCCACCCGGCGCCGAGACGTCGCGACGAGCGTCCTCCCCCGGACCGGGAGCCACCGGACCCGGAACCGCCGCCGGACCGGGAACCGGAGCCCTGACCGGGCGGCGGACCACCGGGCACTGCCGCGGGGGCGGCGCGCTCGGGCGTCGGGCGTGCGCTCACCGCGGGCGGTCCTGCGGTGCGCGTCGGAGCCACCTGTGCCGCGGGAGCCACGGCCGTCGCGGCAGCCGCCGCCGGAGGGTGGTAGGCCGGACGCACCGGGTCCTGAGCACCGGGTGCGGCGGAACCCTGCTGACCGAACGAGCCGACGGGCGACGGCGCCCCGTAGCCCGGCTCGGTCGCGTAGCGGACACGCTGGGGCGGGACCGGGGGCGCACCGACCTGGGTCGGGGCCTCGGTCCACGGGACGGGGGCGGGCGCGGCGGGGATCCCCGCCGCCGGCGACCCGGTCGGCGCGAACGTGGGGGGCAGCGCCTGCGTCGGCGCCGGGGCGTCGCGGTGCGCGCCGTGACGGGACGCCGCGGCCGACGCCCCACCGGACGATGGCGGCGGGGGCGGCGGCACCGGTGAGTTGGCGGACATGCTCGGCTCCTCGCGGACTTGCTCTGGACGTCCCTGCGGCTCCTCGCGCTCGCGGGCGCACGCAGGGCGGGCCGTGCCGGCACGGCCCACAAACCTGGGGCAGCATGTCACGAGGTGGCTGTCACGGTCGAACTGCCCGCCGAGCGGGCGGCCGGTCGGCCGCCGCCCGCCGGGCCGGACGTCAGTCGAAGACGGGACCCTGGGTACGGGTCCGCTTGATCTCGAAGAAGCCCGGCGTCTGCGCGACGAGGACGCAGCCGTCCCACAGCCGACCTGCGGCCTCACCCTTCGGTGCGGGGGTCACCACGGGGCCGAAGAACGCCGTCCCCTCGAAGGCGACGACAGGGGTGCCGACCTCTTCACCGACGCGTCCGATGCCCTCCGCGTGCGAGGCGCGCAGCTGCTCGTCGTACGCGTCGCCCAGCGCGGCGTCGGCGAGCGCGGCCGGCAGCCCGACCTCCGCGAGCGCCTCGGCCAGCACCGCGTCGAGGTCCGTGCGCCCACCGGGGTGCACCCGCGTCCCGATCGCGTCGTACAGCGGCTTGACGACCTCCTCGCCGTGCTCGGCGCGGGCCGCGATGACGACGCGCACCGGGCCCCAGGCCCGGTCCATGAGCTCGCGGTACTTCTCGGGCAGCTCCCTGCCCTCGTTGAGGACGGCCAGGCTCATGACGTGCCAGCGCACCGTCACGTCGCGGACCTTCTCGACCTCGCCCATCCAGCGGCTCGTCATCCAGGCCCACGGGCACAGCGGGTCGAACCAGAAGTCGGCCACGCGCGCGCCGACCTCCCGGGGGTCCGCGGCGTCCTGCAGGGCGGGGGCGGTGGGGCCCGACCAGGTGCTCGTGCTCATGGGGCGTCTCCTTCTCACGGCGGCTGCTCGCTGGGGGCTCGGTGCCGAGCCCCCGGGAGTACCCGACACCGGAGACGGGCGCGGTATTCCCGAGGCACGTGCGCGCGCACGTGGGAAGATCGTCGGTGGTGCCCACAGGCCCGTCCCGCCCCGTCGGTCTCACCGTGATCCACCGAGATCCGTCGTGACCCGTCGGGACCACCCAGACCGAGGAGTTGCAGTGCCCGGAGAGAACCTCACCCGCGCCGAGGCCCGCGAGCGCGCGGAGATCGTCGACGTCCAGTCCTACGACGTCGCGCTCGACCTGACCACGGGGGCGACGACGTTCGCCTCGACGACGGTCCTGCGCTTCACCGCGACGCCGGGCGCGTCGACCTTCGTCGACCTCGTGGCGCCGACGGTCCGCGAGGTCGTGCTCAACGGTCGCGTGCTGGACCCCGCGGTCGTGTTCGCCGACTCGCGGATCGCGCTCGACGGGCTGGCCGCGCAGAACGAGCTGCGGGTCGTCGCGGACTGCGGGTACACCAACACGGGCGAGGGCCTGCACCGGTTCGTCGACCCGGTCGACGACGAGGTCTACCTGTACACGCAGTTCGAGGTGCCGGACTCGCGGCGCGTGTTCGCCGTGTTCGAGCAGCCCGACCTCAAGGCGACGTTCGCGTTCACCATCACGGCGCCCGCCGCGTGGCAGGTCGTGAGCAACCAGCCGACGCCGGCGCCCGAGGCGCTGGGGGCGAAGGCCGACCCGACGGGGACCGGTGCGGGCGACGTCGAGGTGGCGCGCTGGACGTTCGGGCCGACGCCCCGCATCTCCTCGTACATCACGGCGCTCGTCGCCGGGCCCTACGTCGTCGAGCGCAGCGAGCTCACGTCGTCGGACGGCCGCACGATCCCGCTCGGCGTCTTCTGCCGCGCCTCGCTCGCGGAGCACATGGACGCCGACTACGTGTTCGACAAGACGCGCGAGGGCTTCACCTTCTACGAGGAGGCGTTCGAGCACCCGTATCCGTTCGACAAGTACGACCAGCTCTTCGTGCCCGAGTACAACATGGGCGCGATGGAGAACGCGGGCTGCGTGACGTTCACCGAGACGTACGTCTTCCGCTCCAAGGTCACGGACGCGATCAAGGAGCGTCGCGTCGTGACGATCCTGCACGAGCTCGCCCACATGTGGTTCGGCGACCTCGTGACCATGACCTGGTGGAACGACCTGTGGCTCAACGAGTCGTTCGCCGAGTACGCCTCCACGCTCGCGACGGCCGAGGCCACCGAGTGGACCGAGGCGTGGACCACGTTCACGGCCATGGAGAAGTCCTGGGCGTACCGCCAGGACCAGCTGCCCTCGACGCACCCGATCGTCGCGACGATCAACGACCTCGAGGACGTGTTCGTCAACTTCGACGGCATCACCTACGCCAAGGGTGCGTCCGTGCTCAAGCAGCTCGTCGCGTGGGTCGGCAAGGAGCAGTTCCTCGCGGGTGTCGCGGCGTACTTCCGCAAGCACGCGTGGGGCAACACGGAGCTGCGCGACCTGCTGGTCGAGCTCGAGGCGACGAGCGGGCGCGACCTCACGGACTGGTCGGCGAAGTGGCTCGAGACCGCCGGCGTGAACACGCTGCGCCCCGAGATCGAGCTCGACGCCCACGGGCGCATCGTCTCGTTCGCCGTCCTGCAGTCGGCGGTCGAGGACCACCCGACCCTGCGTCCGCACCGCCTCGCGATCGGCTTCTACGACCTGACCGGGACGGGCGACGTGGCCGCGCTCACCCGCACCCACCGCGTCGAGGTCGACGTCGACGGCGAGCGCACGGAGATCCCCGAGCTCCTCGGCGTCGACCGGCCGCAGCTCGTCCTGCTCAACGACGACGACCTCGCGTACGCGAAGGTCCGGCTCGACCCGGCGTCGCTCGAGGTCGCCACGGAGCACCTCGCGGACATCACGGACCCGCTCGCCCGCTCCCTGGTGTGGGGCTCCGCGTGGGACGCGACACGCGACGGCGAGACACCGGCGGGCGACTACGTGCACCTCGTGCTCGGCAACATCGCGCGCGAGACCGAGTCCACGACGATCCGCACGACCCTCAACCAGCTCGCGCTCGCGGCGAAGTCCTACGTCGCGCCCGAGCGTCGCGAGGACACGCTCGTCGAGGTGGGCGACCGGCTGTGGAGCCTCGCGCAGGAGGCCGAGGCGGCGTCCGACCTGCAGTTCCAGCTCGTGAAGTTCTTCGCGCACCTCGCGTCCACCCCGGCGCACGGCCAGGCGCTGCGTTCGCTCCTCGACGGCTCCGCCGCCCTGGAGGGCCTCGACATCGACACGGACCTGCGGTGGGAGATCCTCGAGGGTCTCGTCCTGCTCGACCTCGCGGACGACGCCGAGGTGGAGGCCACGCTCGAAGCCGACTCGACGGCCACCGGCCAGCAGTCCGCCGCGCGCGCCCGGGCGACCGTCCCGACCGCGGACGGCAAGCGTGCCGCGTTCGACCTCCTGGTCGGCTCGGACGGAGTGCCGAACGCCATCGTGCGTGCGACGACGCAGGGCTTCCAGCACGTCAACGACCCGGCGGCGCTCGCGCCGCTCGTGGGGGCGTACTTCGACGCGCTGCTCCCGCTCTGGGACGCGCGGTCCTACCACATCGCCGAGGCGCTCGTCACGGGCCTCTACCCGGCCCCGCTCGCGGACGCCGCGCTGCGGGACGCGACGCAGGACTGGCTCGACGCGAACGCGGAGGCTGCCCCGGCGCTGCGCCGGCTCGTCGTCGAGAACCTCGCCGGCGTGGAGCGCGCCCTGGCGGCCCAGGCCGCCGACGTCTGACGTCACCAGCAAGGTCGGGGTGGGGCGGGGCGCGCGCCCCACCCCACCCCGACCGACTGCGGTACTACGTCGGCAGGGGGTCGTCCATCGCCTTCGCGAGCGAGCGCAGGCGGGCGTTGTCGAACAGGTCCTCGAGCATGACGACGTTGCCCGACGGATCTCCCAGCGGGACCCGCCAGTTGGGGTACTCGCGGTCGGTGCCGGGCTGGTTCTGCGAGCGCCGCTCCCCCACCGCGTCCGCGAGTGAGACCCCGAGCAGGGCCGCCGGGGACTGCCGGATCACCTGGTGCAGGGCCTCGACGAGCTCACGCTCCGACGGGTCGTCGCCGACGAGGTGACGCTCGCGCAAGAACGCGACCATGCCCTCGCGCTCGACCCGTGCCTTGCGCCGCACGTCCGCGACCGGCTCGGTGAGGACGCCGAGACGCTCGCGCAGCTCGACGTGCTCCCCGGCGAGGTAGCCCGCCGTGGGCGGCAGGTCGTGCGTCGTGACGGTGGCGAGCGTGAGCGGCCGGTAGTCCTCGGGCGGGAGGGGCGCGCCGTCGTCGGTCTTCTCGAACCAGAGCACCGACGTGCCGAGCACCCCGCGGTCCGTGAGGTACTCGCGCACCCAGGGCTCGAAGACCCCCAGGTCCTCGCCGATGACCGTGGCGCCGGCACGCTGCGCCTCGAGGCACAGGATGCCGACGAGGGCCTCGTGGTCGTAGTGCACGTACGCGCCCGCGTCGGCACGCGCGCCGCCCGGGATCCACCAGAGCCGGAAGAGCCCGATGACGTGGTCGATCCGGATGGCGCCAGCATGACGCAGCACGGTGCGGAGCATGTCGCGGTACGGCGCGTACCCGGCCCGGGCGAGCGCGCGCGGGTGCCAGGGGGGCTGGGACCAGTTCTGCCCCTGCTGGTTGTACATGTCGGGAGGAGCCCCCACGGACACGCCGCGCGCGAGGACGCCCTTGTTCGCCCACGCGTCCGCACCCTCGGGGTGCACCCCGACGGCGAGGTCGTGCATGATCCCGACCGCCATCCCCGCCTCGCGCGCGGTCCGCTGCGCCACGCGCAGCTGCTCGTCGGCGACCCACTGCAACCAGCAGTAGAGGTCGACGGCGTCCGACAGCTGCTCACGCAGGGCGCCGACCGCCGCGCTCGTCGGGTCGGACAGGTCCGGCGGCCACTCCTGGTCGCCGAGATGGTCGGCGATCGCGCACCACGTGGCGAAGTCCTCCAGCCCCTTGCCCTGACCGGCGCGGAACTCGCGGAACGCGGCCTCGCGGGCGGTGGACCGGGGTGCGGCGAACACGACCTCGAGCGCCGCCTTCTTCGCCTCCCAGGCTGCGTCGCGGTCGACCGGTCCGGGGTCGGACCCGTGGTCGCGGACGGGGTCGAACGCCCACTCCACGAGCGAGCGGTCGGCCGCGGACAGGTAGCCGGTCTCCCGGATGTCCTCCACCCGGACGTAGAGCGGGTTGACGAACCGCCGGCTCGTGGGCAGGTACGGGGACGGGGTCATCGGCGTCCGCGGCTCGGCCGCGTGCAGCGGGTTGACGAGGAGGAAGTCCGCGCCCGCCTCACGGGCGGCGAGCCACGCGAGGTCCGCGAGGTCCGCGAGGTCCCCGACGCCCCACGACGCGCGCGAGCGCACCGAGTACAGCTGGGCCATGAAGCCCCACGCGGCGCGTCCGTCCCGCCGCGGCGGCGCACCGAGCCGGTCCGGGGTCACGACGAGCGTCGCGCGCGCCCCGGTCCCCGCGCTCGTCGCGTGCAGCTCGTGCCACCCGAGCGGGAGGTCGGCGGGGAGCTCGAACGTCGCACGACCGACCCGGCGGCCGTCGACCGTCCGCGGCTCGACGAAGACGTCCACCTGCTCCAGCGAGCGCCGCTCGCGCTCGGCACGGTGCGCACCGTGCCGGACGCGGTCGGGACCCTGCACGGCCTCGAGCTCGACCCAGACCTCGACCGCGTCCCCGTCCTCGACGTGCACCGGGACCTCGAGCGCGACGCCCTGGCGGGCGACGACGGTCGGCGGGAGCAGCTGGCGCCACTCGTCGTCGCGCGAGTGCTCGAGGCTGACCGCGACCTTCTCGGGTGACGACGACGGGACCCCGAGCGACTCGAGGACGGCGACGAGGGTGGACGCGCGCACCTGACGGCGCGTGCCGTCGAAGCCCCAGAAGTCGGACGCGACCCCGTGCGCCTCGGCCAGCTGCACCAACGGCTCGGGAAGGTCGTCCTGCTCGCGTCGGTTCACGCACCGAATCCTGCCAGAACGCGGGCCCGAGGGCAGGCGCTCCCCCCGGCGCGCCCCGGGCCGGTCAGGAGCGGCGGGTAGCCTGCCGACATGCTCCCCACCTTCCTCGGCGGCGTCCCGACGGGCTCGGACGGCTTCGACCCGAGCAACCCCGACGACTGGTTGACGTGGTTCGTCGGGGTCCCGCTGCGCGTGATCCTCATCGTCGTGATCGGGGCGGTCTCCCTCGCCGTCCTGCGCCGCCTCATCCGCGGCGTCACCGAACGCATCGCCGAGGGCACGCAGTCGTCCTCACGGCTCGGCGCCCTGGGCCGGACCGAGGCGGTCTCGGCGATCCTGCGCACCAACCCGCTCGCGAACGCACGGCGCGCGGCGCGCGCCCGTACCATCGGCTCGGTGCTGCGCTCGGCCGCGAACATCCTCGTCGGCGCGACCATCTTCCTCATGGTCCTCGCCGAGCTGGGCCTCAACATCGGCCCGTTCCTCGCGTCGGCCGGCATCGCCGGGGTGGCGCTGGGCTTCGGCGCGCAGAGCCTGGTCAAGGACTTCCTGTCGGGGACGTTCATGCTGCTCGAGGACCAGTACGGGGTCGGCGACGTCGTGGACTTCGGGGAGGTCACCGGGACCGTCGAGGAGGTCGCCCTGCGCGTCACCAAGGTCCGCGACGCGTCCGGGACGGTCTGGTACGTGCGCAACGGCGAGATCCTGCGCACGGGCAACATGTCCCAGGAGTGGGCGCGGGCCAGCGTGGACGTCCGTGTCGCCTACTACGCGGACGTGACCGCCGTGCGGGCGGCGCTGGAGGGGGCGAGCCAGGAGGTGTCCGACGACCCGGTGCTGTCGACCTACCTCCTCGAGCCGCCCGAGGTCATCGGCGTCGAGGACCTGTCGGCGGAGGCGTTGCGCTTCAAGGTCTCGGTGAAGACCCAGGCGGCGATGCAGTGGGAGGTCGCCCGGGCCCTGCGCATCGGCGTGCGCGACGCGCTCACCGCGGCCGGGATCCCCCTCGCGGGAGCCCAGCAGGTCGTCCTGCTCGACCGCAAGCCGCCCGCCGAGCCGGAGGACGGCGAGGAGCCCGAGGGCCGGACCACCGAGCGCGCCCGGGCCTGACCGGGCGCAGGCCGCTCAGCGCAGGCCGTCGAGCTCGGCCGCGAGGTTGTCGGCCTCCGGGCCGACGATGACCTGGACGATCCGGCCGGAGCGGACCACGCCGAACGCTCCCGTGGCCTTGAGCCGCGCCTCGTCGACCAGGTCGGGGTCCGTGACCTCGACGCGCAGTCGCGTGATGCACGGCTCCAGGTCCACGACGTTGGCCTGCCCGCCGAGGGCGTCGAGGATGTGCTGTGCCTTCTGGTCCGCGGGGGTGCTCATCGGATGTCGTCTCCTGGGGCGAGTGGCGGGCTGGGTCCGCACGGGTCGGGTTCGGGGTGCAGGGTCCGGGATGTCGCGTCCCGGGGTGTCGAGGGTCCGAGCACCTGTGCTCAGCCTAGTCTCCTGCCACGGTCGTCACCGGGTCGGAACCTGGACGAGACGTGGTGGCAACATCCCTGTGCTGCGTGTGCGACCTGTGCGCAGGCTCGGGTACGGTGCCGTGCACGGGACAGCGGTCAGGAGCGAGTCGTGACGGTCGGGATGCAGGACGGGACGGGCACCGCGCGCCCGACGGGCGGCCGGGGGGCGCCGGCCGCGGGTGCGGCCACCGGGACGATCACGGGGATCGGCGTGTGCGCGGGCACCGTCGTCGGACCGGTCGTGCTGATGCCGGAGCCGATCGGGGAGCCCTCGCCCGGCGTGCGCCTCGCGCCGCGGGAGGACCTCGAGGCGCAGGCGGACCGCATCGACGCCGCTGCGCGACGGGTCGCGCAGGACCTCGAGCGCGCCGCCGCGGCGTCGAGCGGAGAGACGCGCGACGTCCTCGAGGCCACCGCCGCGATGGCGACCGACCCGACGCTCGCGGCGGACGCCCGCCGCCGCGTCCTGGAGGAGCACCTGGTCCCGGAGCGCGCGGTCTGGGAGGCAGCCGACGACGTCGCACGCCAGTTCATCGAGCTCGGCGGGTACTTCGCCGAGCGCGCCCGGGACGTCGCGGACGTGCGTGACCGCCTCGTGGCGGCGCTCACGGACCGCCCGGCCCCGGGCGTCCCGGAGCACAGCGAGCCGTTCGTCCTCGTCGCGCCCGACCTCGCGCCGTCGGCCACCGCGGCGCTCGACCCGTCCCGCGTCCTCGCGATCGTGACGGACGGCGCCGGCCCGACGTCGCACACCGCGATCGTCGCGAACGCCATGGGCATCCCCGCCGTGGTCGCGGCCACCGGCGCCAGCGAGGCCCTCGCGGCCGGCGACCTCGTGCTGGTCGACGGGTCCGCGGGGACCGTCGTCGTGCACCCGTCGCCCGAGCAGGTCGCGGCCGCGCGCGCCCGGTCGCAGCAGGTCCGCACGTTCGACGGCACCGGGCGCACGCGCGACGGGCACCGGGTCCAGCTCCTCGCGAACGTCGGCGACCCGGCGGGCGCCGCGCCCGCGGCGGAGGCGAACGCCGAGGGGGTGGGGCTGTTCCGCTCCGAGTTCTGCTTCCTCGACCGTGAGCAGCCGCCCACCGTCGCCGAGCAGGTCGAGGCCTACCGGACGGTGTTCGGCGCCTTCGGCGGCCGCAAGGTCGTCATCCGCACGCTCGACTCGGGCGCGGACAAGCCGCTGCACTTCCTCACCGTCGCGGACGAGGCCAACCCGGCGCTCGGCGTGCGCGGTCTGCGCACGGCCGCCCGCTGGCCGGACCTGCTCGAGGAGCAGCTCGACGCGATCTCCCAGGCCGCAGCCGCCGAGGACGCCGAGGTGTGGGTCATGGCCCCGATGGTCTCGACGGTCGCGGAGACGGAGTGGTTCGTCGAGCGGTGCCATGCGCACGGTCTCGACGTCGCCGGAGTCATGATCGAGGTCCCGAGCGCGGCCCTCCTCGCCGGACCCATCCTCGCGCGCGCGGCGTTCGCGTCGATCGGCACCAACGACCTCACGCAGTACACGATGGCGGCGGACCGCCTGCTCGGTTCCCTCGCCGAGCTGTCCGACCCGTGGCAGCCCGCCGTCCTGCACCTCGTCGCGGCAAGCTGCGCAGGCGGTGCACAGCAGGGTCGGCCCGTGGGCGTGTGCGGCGAGGCGGCGTCGCACCCCGTGCTCGCGGTCGTGCTCGTCGGCCTCGGCGTCACGTCCCTGTCCATGACGGCGCGCGCCATCCCCGACGTCGCAGCGCTCCTGCGCGAGGTCGACCTCGACGAGTGCCGCCGGCTCGCGCACCTCGCGCTCGCCGCCGAGAGCGCCGCCGAGGCGCGCGCCGTCGTCCGGGAGAACCTCCCGCAGCTCGCGGACCTGGGACTGTGAGTCCGCGCACGCCGGCCGCCGGGCGGGGCGCACGCCCGAGCGGCGGTGCGATGATGGGCCGGTGACGTCCCAGCCAGCCCCCCGCCCGACCGGCCCGACGGGGCTCTCCCTGCCCGTCGCCGGCATGACGAACGGGTCCACGCCGGCGACTCCCACCCGCCCGAGCCGCACGTTCTACGACGAGGTCGGCGGGCACGAGACCTTCGTGCGGCTCGTCGACGCCTTCTACGAGGGTGTCGCGACCGACCCGGTGCTGCGCCCGATGTACCCCGAGGAGGACCTGGGGCCGGCCCGCTGGCGGCTCACGGCGTTCCTCGAGCAGTACTGGGGCGGCCCGACGACGTACAGCGAGCAGCGCGGCCACCCGCGGCTCCGCATGCGCCACGCGCCCTTCAAGGTCAACCCCGACGCGCGCGACCGCTGGCTCACGCACATGCGTGCGGCCGTCGGGTCGCTGCACCTGGCGCCGATCCAGGAGGCGACGCTGTGGGACTACCTGGAGCGCGCCGCGCACTCGATGCTCAACACGTTCGACGACTGAGCACTCCCACCGAGCGAAGGAGCCCCGTGGCCACCGACCGCACCGCGCCCGACCCGTCCCCGTCCCTCGGCACGCCGTCCCCCGGTCCGACGTCCGAGCACGCCCCGGCGACGCAGGTCCCCAACCCGCTGGGCCACCTCCTCGACGTCCTGCAGCTCGTGCAGGTCGACGACGGCGACGGTTCCGCGGCCGACCCGGAGCACTTCCGGGGCGAGAGCGTGCACCAGCCGACCGGGCGCGTGTACGGCGGACAGGTGCTCGCGCAGGCGGTGCTGGCCGCCGGGCGGACCGTCCCGGACGGACGTCTCCCCCACTCCCTGCACGGGTACTTCCTGCGCCCGGGCGCCCTCGAGGTGCCGATCGACTTCGCGGTCGAGCGGCTGCGCGACGGGCGCTCGTTCAGTGCGCGGCGCACCCACGCGATCCAGCACGGCAAGCCGATCCTGTCGATGATCGCGTCGTTCCAGGAGGACCAGGGCGGGATCGAGCACTCCTCGACGATGCCGGACGCGCCCGACCCCGAGACCGTGCCGTCGGCCCTCGAGGTGCTGGGCGGGATCGACCACCCCATCGCGCGGTTCTGGTCGCACCACTCCGCGTTCGAGCTGCGTCACGTCGGCGGCTCGCTCTACCTCAGCCCCGACAGCGAGCCCACGGACCACCAGATGGTCTGGATGCGGGCGCGCGGCGACGTCGGCGACGACCAGCTCCTGCACCGGGCCCTGATGGCCTACGCGTGCGACCAGGTGATGCTCGAGCCGATCCTGCGCGAGGCCGGCGTCGCGTGGGTCACGCCCGGCATGTCCATCGCGAGCCTGGACCACGCGATGTGGTGGCACCGGGACGTCCGGGTCGACGAGTGGCTGCTCTACGTCCAGTCGACGTCGAGCGCGCAGGGCGGCCGCGGCCTCGGTGCAGCTCGGGTCTTCGCGCAGGACGGGACGCTCGTCGCGTCCATCGCCCAGGAGGGGATGGTCCGCCTCCCGGCGCTGTGAGCGCCGGGAGGCGGACCGTCACGGGACCGTCAGCCGCGGGTCGGCCAGGGCTCAGCCGCAGCTGACCGCCGTGCCGGCCGGCGGGCTCCCCGTGCCGATGAACCCGAACGACGTCCGCGCGCCGGCCCCGAGGGTCCCGTTCCAGCCGACGTTCGTCGCGGTCAGCACGCCGCCGCTCACGCTCGTCGTCGCGTTCCAGGCCTGCGAGAAGCCGCCCGGTGCGAGGTCGAGCGCGACCGTCCACCCGGCGACGCCGGCGGGACCGGCGGTCACCGTGACCTCGCCCTGGTACCCGCCGCCCCACGACCCGACGGTCGTGTACGCCGCCGTGCAGGCACCGGGCTCGGGCCCGGCGTCCTCGTCGGTCGTCCCCGTGACCGCGCCGGACTCCGCCGAGACGTTGCCCGCCGCGTCGCGCGCGCTCACCGTCCAGGTGTACGACGTCGCGGGCTCCAGCCCGTCGTCGGTGAACGTCGTGACGCTGCCACCGGTGGTGCCGACGACCTCGCCGCCACGACGCACCGTGTACCCGTTCACCCGGGTGTCGTCCGTCGACGCCTCCCACGCGAGCGACACCGTCGTGCCGGTCTGCCCGACGACCGCGAGGCCCCCCGGGACCGTGGGTGCTTCGGTGTCGTCGACCGGCGGGACGTCCTCGCCGAACAGGCGGTCGTAGTCCGCGAGCGCCGTCGCGACCGCCGTCTGCGCCCAGAACCGGTGGTAGGTGAACTCCGGTGCCGGGCCGCCGTCGAGGTGGGCCTGGACCTTCGCCCAGTCGGGGTCCTCGGTGTAGAACGACCGGATGTCGAGGAACGAGACGCCGGGCTCGACGACGTCACCGTTCGGCATGGTGCCGCTCCACCCCTGCGGGACGTACACCCCGTTCCCGTCGGTCGAGGTCAGCACGTCGTCGAACCGCGCGTAGTCCGCACGGGTCTCGGTGCTGGCGACTCCGATCGGGTCGCTGTTCTGCGTCCAGATCGCGTCGAGCAGGTCGTAGGAGGCCTGCTGCGCCTGGGCGTGCACCGCTCCCTCGCCGCCGGCCGCGTAGTACATGAGCGAGCGGGCGAGCGCGCCGGCGACGCCGACGTCCTGGCCGTAGCCGGTCACCTCGACGCTCAGCCCCGCGTTGTCGCCCGGGTCGGCGGCGTCCCAGTCGTCGGGCTGGCCGGACCAGGCGAGGTTCGACGGGATCTGCCAGGACTCCTCGGTGACGGTGATGTGGTCCATGACCCACGGCACCCAGCGGTCGAGGATGGCCTCGGCACGCTCGTCACCGGTCTCCTCGTAGAGCTGCGCGATCCGCTCGACGCCCCAGCCCTGCATGCCCATCCACGTGTTGGACGGCGGGTCGTGGTAGACCGGCGCCTCCTGGTAGGCCATGTCGTAGAACGTGGCGACGTCGTCGGGCCGGTCGGCGTAGTGGCCGTCCCAGCTGTTGGTCGACCCGCCGGCGATCCCGCCCTCGGGTGACTGGAGCCACTGGAAGAGCTCGATCTGCCGGTCGAGGCTGGTCGACCAGTCGTCCGCGGCTGTCGGCGAGTCGGGGGTGAGGGCGGGGTCGTTCGCGAGCGCCCAGGCCGCCATGGGGTTCTGGTAGCCGAAGTGCGCGTGGCTGGAGCCGATGCGCCACGCCCACGGGCCGGAGGTGTCGAGCGCGCCGCCCCACGCGTAGTACCAGGAGAGCAGGTAGTGCGCGCTGTCGCGCCCCGTCCCCGCGGGGCACGTCGCCGACTCGCAGCCGGGCGTCTTGAAGTACTTGTCGAACAGGGCGTAGCGCAGGTAGTCGCCCATCCTGGAGGCCTTGCCGACCGTGTCGGCGACAGCCTCGGGCTGGCCCTGCTCGGTCGCGAACTTGTTGGCCCAGTACGCGGCCTCCACGGCGCGCGCGTCGGCGTCCGGTGCGTTCGTGTACTTCCACTGCTTCGCGTAGGACGCGTCGCCGGTGAACAGGTCGAGGTAGCCGTTCTCGCCCCCATAGCTGAAGTCGTCGATGGACGGCTGCGGCACCGTCTCCCAGACCGACTCCTGCGGCCCGCGCTGGAAGGTGTTGATGTACGACGTGCCCTCGTGGTCGGGGCCGAGGAGAGTCGAGGAGCCCGGCGCGGCGCCGAACCCGTAGACGTTGTCCACGTCGGCCAGCCAGTGCATGCCGTAGACCTCCGGCGTGCCGTAGGTGGACCTCAGCTCGGCGCCGATCGGGTCGGTCCCGACCGCGACCGACGTGTCGAGCTGCGCCGGGTACTGGCTCGGGTGGTTCGCCTCGGGCGCGTACGTGGCCGGCTCGGCCGGGTCGTACGCCCCGTTGGTCGGCTGGTTCTCCGTCGTCGGGATCATGTACCGCTCGAGCGTGTCCCACGCGTGGTTGAACGGCTCCCAGTCACCCGTGACCTGCCCGTAGGAGGTCTCGAGCCACAGCCAGAAGGAGTACGCCTCGGACGTCGTCTCATGGCCGTAGTCGGGCGCCTCGACCATGAGCGTCTCGACCGCGTGGTAGGGGATCCCCTGCGGGGAGAAGTAGCCGTTCGCCGGGTCGTGGATCTTGTCGTAGAGCTCCAGGAACCGCTGCGTGGACTCCCCGTCGGCGACGGCCGCGACCGGCGCCACGGGGGCGGTGCTCGCGGCACCGGCCGGTTCTGCCGGTCCGGCGTTCGCCGGCTGCACGGCGGCGAACGCCGTCGCGGCGAGCGTCGCGCTCGCGGCGAGCGCCGCCACGCTCGCGCGGCCGGCGCGACGCGAGCGCCGGTGCACCACGGGCCGTTGCGGACGGGGTGGCGCTGTGCGCCGGGGTGATCGTGGCATCGTGGTGCCTCTCGTCGTCGAGACCGCCGCGGCGGCTGACGTGCACCACCCTCGTCGGCGGCCCGCAGCGGCGGTTGGGCCGACTGTCACGGGCAGCGGCGACGCGGGACAATCCACGAAACGTTTCAGGCACGCCCCGCCCGGACCGGTCCCTGCACGAGCGACCAGGCCCGGCGCCGGGCCAGCGCGGCACCGGCGCGGCGCAGCAGCTCCGGGGCGTCGGGAGCGGCCGAGACCGACCCGACGGCCTCGACCAGCACGCCACGACCCAGGGCGGCCTCGACCCGGATCGCCGCGCGTGCCGCTCCCTCGGCGTCCATGCCGTCGAGGAGGACCACCAGGTCGTGCGGCGCCAGCTCGCTCACGGAGTCGCCGGCGCCGAGCGCACCCGCGAGCCGGTGCAGCGTGGGCACCGTGGGCGGTGCCGGGAACCCGACCGCGAGCACGTGGGCGTCGTAGCCCGGGACCCGGGACGCGCGCTCCACGGCCTGCGCCAGCCGGTCCACGAGGAGGGCGCGGTCGAGCAGTCCGGAGTCGGGGTCGACGAGGACGTGCCCGCGGAGCTCGTTGCGGTAGCGCTCGACGTCGGACAGGACCGCGAGCGCCCCCACCATGCGCGCGGGGCGTCCACCGGCGTCGTGCACGGTCACGGCTCGGCACCGGACCGACAGGTACGCGCCGTCGGCGCCGCGGAGCCGGTGCTCGACGTCGAGCGGCTCCTTCGATCCCGAGAGCTGCGCCGCGAGCGCGGCGTGCACGGTCTGCACGTCGCCCGGGTGGACGCGCCCGATCCACTCGTCGGGGTCGTCGCGCAGGCTCTCGGGGTCGCACCCGACGATCCGGGCCCAGGCGGGCGAGAACTGCACGATCCCCGACTCGACGTCCCAGTCCCACGTGCCGTCGTGCGCGGCGATCGACACCAGCGCGGCGCGCTCCGCGCCCGCCTCGACCTCGAGGGCGAGCTCGCGCACCTGTTCGGCGGCGTCGGCGAGGGCGTGCCGCTGCTCCTGCAGCGACGACAGCAGCGCCTCCTGGTCGAGCGCGACCGCGAGCATCGCCGCCCAGTGGTTGTAGCGCTCGCGCGTGCTCGTCGCGCGCGTGTCCACGAGACCGCTGACGACGAGGAAGCCCCAGTCGGAGCGTCCGAACGCGACCGGGGCCACGACGGTGAGCGACCGCGGGTCGGTCAGCTCGCGCGGAGGGAAGCACTCCGTCGGCGCGGTCGTCCCGACGAGACGTTCGACGACGGCGCCCCCGCCCCGCACGCCAACCAGGCGCAGCACGCGGCGGCCCGTCCCGTCCGGGTCGTCGTCCCACAGTGCGAGCGCGGCTGTCCCGCCGAGCCCGCGCGGGATCCAGTCGAGCCGCCGCAGCGCCTCCCCGTCGCAGCGCCGGAGCCCGAGGTCGACCTCGTAGAGGTCGACGAGGTCCTGCTCGAGGCGGCCGGCGCGCGCGAGGGCGCCGTGCGCGCACCCGCGGGCCAGCGCGGCGAGCACCTCGGTCGCGGTCGCCCGCACGGCGTCGGTCCGTGCGACGGCGGACAGCGCGGGCCGCTCGGCACGGGTGACGCCACGGGCGAGCACGGTCCGCCCGATCTGGGTCGCCCGGGTGGTCGCGCGGCGTCGCCGCAGGTCCGCCACGACCTCCTCGACCTCGGCGCAGACCGCGGGCACGAGCTGCTCGAGCGCCTCCTGGGACGGGCGCAGCGCCGCCGTACGGTCGGCGAGCGACCGCACCGCCGCGGCCGGCGGGACGGCACCGCACTCGGCAGCGCCACGCAGCAGGTGACGCAGGGCGAGCAGCCAGCCGTCGACCAGCGCGGAGCGACCCAGCGCGTCGCGCGGTCCCGACCGGTTCCTGCGGCGGGAGGCGCGCACGTCGGACGGCTCCGCGGCGGAGGCGAACACGACCCGCGCGACGTCGTCGAGGGCCCGGCCCCCGGCCGTGGCGGACGGACCGGGAGACGTCGCGCCGGCCCCCGTCAGCGCGGTCGGGCCGGTCTCGATGATCTCCCCCTGGGTCCCCTGCACGCACCCGCACGACTCACGACGGATGAGCGCCGCCCGACCCAGCCGGTGCTCACGCGCCACGCCCCAGCCCTGGACCCGGGCGACGAGCAGCTCCGCGACCCGCTCTCCCACCTGGTCGTGGAGGGGGTCGACGGTGGACAGCCGGGGTCGGGACCGCGCACCCGAGTCCGCGTGGTCGAACCCGACGACGGCCTGGTCGCCGGGCAGCGTCAGCCCGCCCGACTGCAGCCCCCGCATGAACCCGATCGCGTTGCGGTCTGTCGCGGCGAAGGTCGCGGTCGTCGGCAGGCCGCGCGCGACGAGGCGACGCGCGACCGTCTCGGCCGCAGCCTCCTGGTTGTCGCGGGTGCGGTAGACCCAGGACGGCGACCCGACGATCCCGTGCGCGTCCAGGGCGGACCGGTACGCCTCGTAGCGCTCGAGGGTGTCCCGCTGCTCGGTGTTGCCCAGGAAGCCGATCCGGCGGTGCCCGTGCTCGACGAGATGGTCGATCGCCGCCCGTACCCCGCCGGCGTTGTCGGGTGCGACGGTCGGGGCCCGCAGGCCGTCGTCGCGCACGCCGATGAGGACGAGCGGGACCCCGGAAGCGTCGAGCTCGCGCAGCTCGGCCTCGGCGAGCGCCGTCGTCATGACGACGAACCCGTCGAACGAGGACCGCCCGAGGACGGGGCGGCGACCGGGCGGGCCGGGGAACTCGTCCCGGTCGAGGTCGGCGGGGTAGGTCTGCAGCGCCACCACCCGATGGCCGTACCCGCGCAGCACGCGGGCGATTCCCGCCAGCGAGCGCCCGAAGTAGAAGCCTCCGACCACGGGGCAGAGCACCCCGAACGTCAGCTGCTCGTCACCCTGCCTCGTCCGCCTCGTCGCGTCCGTCGACATGTGCACCACCGTCCTCGTCATCGAGTCCCGCTATGCATCATGCACCCAAACCGGGCACAGTGTGGGAGCGTGACCACACATTCGTCGCCGGGGGCATCGTCGCCACAGGCTCGTCCGGACCCTGCCGGACGCCGTATCACCATCACCGACGTCGCCCGCGCGGCGGGCGTCTCGATCGCGGTCGTGTCCTACGCGCTGAACGACCGGCCGGGCGTCTCCGAGCGCACACGCAGGCACGTCCTGCGGACCGCGGACGACCTCGGTTGGCGGCCGAGCGCAGCCGCCCGCGCGCTGCGCGCCCATGCCCGCAGCGTCTGCCTGCAGGTCGTGCACACCGTCCGGGACGACGCCGCGGCGGTCCGCGTCCTCGACCTCGCGGCCGGGATGCGGCCACGTCTGGCCGAGCACGACGTCGCGCTCGACGTCGCCGTGGTGAGCGACCGGGGCCACGGTGCCCGCGACATCGAGGCGGGCTGGCACGAGCGCCGGCACGCGGCGTTCGTGGTGTCCGGGATGCACGACCGCGACCCGCGGCGCACGGTCGCGCGTGACAACGACATCCCGCTGGTCGAGGTCTCGGCGCGACGGACGGGCAGGCTGGGTGCCACCCCCGACGCCGACACCGGCGCCCACGCCGGTGCCGGTACCGGGACGGGCGGCGGGCCCGGGGTCACGACCGGTGACCAGACGCTGTGGTTCACCGGTGACGCCGACGCGCGCGCGGCGCGCTACCTGGTCGAGCTCGGGCACCGTCACGTCGCGCTGCTCGTCGGCGACGCGCACGACGACGTGGCCCGGGCGCTGCACGCGGCGATGGGCGAGGCGGGTGGGCCCGACACCCGGGTGACGCTCGTCGAGTGCCGCACGTGGGACGAGACCCGCACGAGCGCCGCACGGCTCCTGGCGGGCGACGACCGCCCGACCGCGGTGCTGACGGAGGGCGGCACGAGCGCCCTCGCCGTGCTCGAGTCAGCCCGGCGGCGCGGGCTGGAGGTCCCGTGGGACCTCTCGGTGCTCTCGGGCGAGGACTCACCCACGTGCAGGCTCGTCGCGCCTGCGCTGACCGCGGTGCACCGACCCTTCGAGCGCCTCGGGGCGGCGGTGGCCGATGCCGTCGTCCGGAGGCTGGGGTGGGCGCGGGCGAGCGTCCTCGAGAAGGGCGACGACGCCCCCGAGGTGCCGCCCACGCCCGTCGCGAAGCTCGTGCTGCGCGGGACCACGGCACCGCCCCGGACCGCCTAAACGTTTCAGCCTCTGTGCAGGTCGGCACGATGCCCCCACGTTGGTGCCCGTCGGACGAGCAACGGCCGACGCGCGGACGCCGTCCGTGCTCCCAGAACCGCTGGAGGATCCTGTGCCATCCCGATCGAGTCGACTGCGCAAGGGCGCGACGGTCGTCGCGTCGCTCGCGCTCCTGAGCGCTCCGCTGGTCGCCGTCACGGCGCCCGCGACCGCCGCCGAGGCACGAGTGACCAACCCGTTCGCCGGCGCCACCCAGTACGTGAACCCCTACTGGTCCGAGAACGTCGAGGCGGCAGCGGGCCGCGCCGGCGGTGAGCTCGGCTCGCAGATGCTGGCCATCTCCGAGGAGCCCACCGCGGTCTGGATGGACCGGATCAGCGCGATCGAGGGCAACGCCGACGGGCCGGGGCTGCGATCCCACCTCGACGAGGCACTCGCCCAGAAGCAGGCCGGCGTGCCGATGGTCTTCAACCTCGTCATCTACGACCTGCCCGGTCGCGACTGCTACGCGCTCGCCTCCAACGGCGAGCTGCCGGCCACCGACGCCGGGCTCGAGCGCTACAAGACCGAGTACATCGACGCCATCGTCGACATCCTCGACGACCCGAGGTACGAGTCGCTGCGCATCGCCGCGACGATCGAGCCGGACTCGCTCCCGAACCTCATCACGAACATCAGCACGCCGGAGTGCCAGCAGTCCGCGCCGTACTACCGCGCGGGCGTGGGGTACGCGCTCGACGAGCTGTACACGGTCGGCAACGTCTACTCCTACATCGACGCGGCGCACGCAGGATGGCTCGGCTGGCCGAGCAACTCGGGCCCCGCCGCGAAGCTCTTCAAGGAGGTCGTGACGTCGACCCGGGCGGGCTACGCCTCGGTCACCGGGTTCGTCAGCAACACCGCCAACTCGACCCCGCTGCGCGAGCCGTTCCTCGAGGACGTCCAGCTCGGCAGCACCCCGGTCCGGTCCGCGAGCTTCTACGAGTGGAACTCCGACTTCGACGAGACCGACTGGACGGCGCACCTGTACGACCTGCTCGTCGCGGAGGGCTTCCCCGCGTCCATCGGCATGCTGATCGACACGTCCCGCAACGGGTGGGGCGGCGACGCGCGGCCGACCGCGGTGAGCACGTCCACGAACCTCAACACCTACGTCGACGAGTCCCGGGTCGACCAGCGCATCCACCGTGGCGCGTGGTGCAACCCGGCGGGCGCCGGCATCGGCGAACGTCCGCAGGCCACGCCCACCGGCTACCCGGAGTCGCACCTGCACGCGTACGTCTGGGTCAAGCCTCCGGGCGAGTCCGACGGCGCGTCGACCGACATCCCGAACGACCAGGGAAAGCGGTTCGACCGGATGTGCGACCCGACGTTCGTCTCCCCCAAGCTGGCCAACCAGCTCACCGGCGCGCTCCCGGGCGCACCGCTCGCGGGGCAGTGGTTCGAGACGCAGTTCGAGATGCTCGTCGAGAACGCGTACCCCATCATCGAGGGTGACGGCGGACCCGTCCCCGGTGACACCGTGGCCCCGTCCGTCCCGACCGCCCTCGTGGCCGGGACGACCACCACGACGTCGGCGACGGTGCGCTGGACGGCGTCGACCGACGACCGCGCGGTGACCGGGTACTCGGTGCTCGTCGACGGTGCTGTCGTCGGCACGACGGCGACGACGTCGTACACCGTGACCGGTCTCGAGCCGGGCACGTCCTACGCCGTCACGGTGCGGGCACGCGACGCGGCGGGCAACGTCTCCACCGCATCGGCCCCGCTCACCGTGACGACCGCCGAGGACGGCGGGCCGGGCGAGGACACGCAGGCGCCCACGGCACCGACGGGGCTGCGCGTCTCCGGGGTCAGCACCTCGTCGGTCTCGCTCGCGTGGAACGCGTCGAGCGACGACACGGGCGTGACCGGCTACCGGGTGTACCGCGACGGCGCGGTCGTCGCGGAGGTCGCGGCGACGTCGTACACCGACGCGGGGCTCGAGGCCGGCACGTCCCACACCTACGCGGTGCGTGCGCTCGACGCCGCAGGGAACGTGTCCGCGACGTCGGGCAGCGTGTCGGGCACGACGGAGGACGACGGCCCGGCGCCGGGCGGTGCGTGCACGGTGCGCTACACCGCGAGCTCGTGGAACACCGGGTTCACGGGGTCGCTGCGGATCACGAACGACTCGGGGGCGCCGGTGCAGGGCTGGGCCCTGACGTTCGCCTTCGCGGACGGCCAGACGATCACGCAGGGCTGGTCGGCGCAGTACGCGCAGCAGGGCTCCCAGGTGACGGTGACCCCCGCGGCGTGGAACACCACGCTCGGCGCGGGCGCCAGCGTCGAGGTCGGCTTCAACGGCTCCCACTCGGGGACCAACGCCGCGCCGACGGCCTTCGAGCTGAACGGCGCGACCTGCACCGTCGGCTGACCCGATGACCGGTGGCCGGGGCGCGCAGGGGCGTCCCGGCCACCGGTCCCTCGTGCCACCACCCCTGCCGCACCCCGTGGAGGACCGATGACGCACCGCAGGACGACCCGAGCGCTCACCGCGCTCGCCCTGGCCGCCGGGACGCTGCTCCCCGCGGCGGGCGCAGCCCTCGCCCAGCAGGACGCGCGCGAGCCGCTGCGCGACGCCGCGGCCGAGCACGGCCGTACCGTCGGGTTCGCGCTCGACCCCGCCCGGCTCGCCGAGCCCGGGTACGCCGCCGTCGCCGAGCGGGAGTTCTCGCTCGTCGTCGCCGAGAACGCGATGAAGTGGGACGCGACCGAGCCGCAGCGTGGCGTGCTCCGCTGGGGCGCCGCCGACCAGGTCGCGGACTGGGCGGACGCCCGGGACGCCGACCTGTACGGGCACACGCTCGTGTGGCACTCACAGCTCCCGTCGTGGGTCTCGGCCCTGACGACGCCCGCCGAGCTGCGCACCGCCATGAGCGATCATGTGACCGCGGTCGCGGGCCGTTATGCCGGCCGGGTGGACGCGTGGGACGTCGTCAACGAGGCGTTCGCCGACGACGGCACGCGCCGCCAGAGCGTCTTCCAGCAGCGCCTCGGAGACGGCTGGATCGAGGACGCGTTCCGCGCCGCGCGCGCCGCGGACCCGGACGCCGACCTGTGCATCAACGACTACAGCACGGAAGCCGTCAACGCCAAGAGCACGGCGATCTACGACCTCGTGCGCGACTTCCGCGCGCGCGGGGTCCCGATCGACTGCGTCGGGTTCCAGGCGCACCTGATCCTGGGCCAGGTGCCGTCGAGCCTCACCGCCAACCTCCAGCGGTTCGCCGACCTCGGCGTCGACGTCCGGATCACCGAGCTGGACATCCGCATGGCGACGCCCGCAGACTCCACGCGCCTCGCACAGCAGGCGGACGACTACGCGACCGTCTTCCGGGCGTGCCTCGACGTCGACGCGTGCACGGGCGTCACGCTCTGGGGCATCACCGACAGGTACTCGTGGATCCCCGGGGTCTTCCCGGGACAGGGCGCCGCGCTCGTGTGGGACGACGCGTACGTGCCCAAGCCGGCCTATGCAGCCGTCGCGGACGTCCTCGGCGCCGGGGCCGACCCCACCGACCCCACCGACCCCACCGACCCGACGGACCCGAGCGGTGCGTGCCGGGTCGCCTACTCCGTGAACGGCTGGAGCACCGGGTTCACGGCGAACCTCACGATCACCAACACGGGGACGGCCACGGTGGAGGGATGGGACCTGACGTTCTCGTTCGCCGACGGCCAGCGGGTGACGCAGGGCTGGTCGGCGGGCTACGCCCAGTACGGGGCCGGTGTGACCGTCACGAACGCACCGTGGAACGCCACGATCGCGCCGGGTGCGAGCGTCAGCCTCGGCTTCAACGCGTCGCACGGCGGGGTGAACACCGCCCCTGCCACGTTCGCGCTCGACGGCGTCCCGTGCGGATGACCGCCACGCGGCAACGCGTCGCCTCAACGTTTCGGACCTTCGATCGTCGAAGCGCTTCACCTACCGATTCTCCCGGCACGACGACGTGCCCGGGGCTCGCCCCCGCCTCTCGCACGAAGGAGTGGGAACGGATGAGCTTGCGACCAGCCATCGCGGCGCTCGTCGGGTGCGGACTGCTCGCCACGGGACTGGGGGCGGCCGCCGACGCGACGGACTACGAGTGGGGGAACGTCGAGATCGTCGGCGGCGGGTTCGTCCCCGGCATCGTGTTCAACCGCACCGAGCCCGGGCTCGTGTACGCCCGCACCGACATCGGCGGGGCCTACCGGCTCGACGAGCAGACCCAGCGGTGGATCCCGCTCCTCGACCACGTCGGCTGGGACGACTGGAACCACACCGGCGTGCTGAGCCTCGCGACGGACCCGGTGGAACCGGACAACGTCTACGTCGCCGTCGGCACGTACACGAACTCGTGGGACCCGCAGAACGGCGCGATCCTGCGGTCGTCCGACCGTGGTCAGACGTGGCAGCGGACGGACCTGCCGTTCAAGGTCGGCGGGAACATGCCCGGCCGCGGCATGGGCGAGCGGCTCGTCGTCGACCCCCACGACAACGACGTCCTGTACCTCGGCACCGAGGGCGGGCACGGGCTGTGGCGCAGCACCGACGCCGGGGTCACGTGGTCCGAGCTGACGTCGTTCCCGAACCCGGGCGACTACGTCCAGGACCCGTCGGACCCGAACGACTACCTCACGACCAACCAGGGTGTGGTGACCGTGGTGCCCGACGCGTCGTCGGGCACCACGGGCTCCCCCACCCCGACGCTGTACGTCGAGGTCGCCGACAAGGAGAACCCGCTCTACCGGTCAGCGGGTCACGCAGTCCTGGGGCGGGGACGCGACGCAGACCGGGACGGGCGTGCGGGTCACCGCGCCCGGGTGGTCCCGGACCCTCGCACCCGGCGCCTCCGCGGAGGTCGGGTTCATCGGGACCGGCACCGCCGGCACCCCGGAAGGGTTCGCGCTCTCCGGTGAGGGCTGCACGGTCTCCTGACCGTGCCCCGCGCGGGTGGAGAGTCGTCGGACCCGCCACCCGCGCCGTCGCCCCGCGGTGCGACCGGGGACGGCCCATCGCACACTGACCGGGTGCGACTGCGACACGTGTCCGTGAGCTCCCCGGGCTACGCCCGCCGGCCCCAGGGCAAGGGGTGGGTGTTCCTCGACGTCGAGGGCATGCCCCTGGCGGACGAGGAAGAGGTCTCGCGCTGCACCCGGCTCGCCGTCCCGCCGGCGTGGGGCGACGTGTGGATCTGCCGGTATCCGAACGGCCACGTCCAGGCGTTCGGCCACGACGCGGCCGGTCGCGGTCAGTACCTGTACCACGAGCAGTGGCAGGCCCGCCGGGCGCGGCGCAAGCACGACCACGTGCTCGACGTCGGGCGCCGGCTGCCCGCGGCCCGGCGCCGGGTCACGCGCGACCTCGCGCTCGCCGGGATGCCTCGCGAGAAGGTGCTCGCGCTCGCGTTCCGCCTCCTCGACCTCGCGTACTTCCGCGCGGGCGGGGAGGTGTACGCGAAGCAGAACCGCAGCTACGGCCTGGCGACCATCCGCAAGGAGCACGCGAGCGTGCACCGCGACGGGAGCGTCCACTTCCGCTACCCGGCGAAGTCGGGTCAGGTCCGCGACGTCGTCGTCGACGACGACGTGGTGGGCGAGCTCGTCACCACGCTCAAACGGCGCCGCGGTGGGGTGGAGCTGTTGGCGTGGCGCGAGGAACCGTCGCGCGAGGGGCCGGGCGCCGCCGTCTGGCACGACGTGTCGAGCGCGGACGTCCAGGCCGGCATCAAGCACCTGCTCGGCGAGGACGCGACGCCCAAGGACTTCCGCACGTGGCACGCGACCGTCCTCGCGGCGCGGGCGCTCGCGGACGCGGGCGCGCCACCGGACTCGGACCGGGCCCGACGTCGCGTGGTCACGGGCATCGTCGCCGACGTCGCCGAGGAGCTGGGCAACACCCCGGCCGTCGCGAGGTCCTCGTACATCGACCCCCGCCTGTTCGACCTCTGGGAACGTGGCGAGACGATCAGCCCGACGCGGTCGCGGCCGCGTGCCGAACGAGAAGTGCTGGAGCTGCTGGGATGAAGATCGCCGTCACGGGAGTCACGGGCTACGTCGGGGGGCGGCTCGTCCCCGAGCTGCTGCAGGCGGGCCACGAGGTCCGGGCGCTCGCGCGCCACCCCGAGCGTCTCACCGGGCGCGACTGGGCCGGCAAGAACTCCGGGGTCGAGCTCGTCGAGGCGGACGCGAGCGACCTCGACCAGATCCGTGCCGCGCTCACCGGCGCCGACGTCGCGTACTACCTCATCCACTCGCTCGGAACCGGCCCGGCGTTCGAGGCGCGTGACCGCCGGACCGCGCTGACCTTCGCCCGGGCGGCGCGTGAGGCGGGAGTCGGCCGGATCGTCTACCTCGGCGGGATGTTCCCCGACGTGCCCGAGGGCGAGCTGTCCCGGCACCTCGCCTCCCGCAAGGAGGTCGGCGAGATCCTCCTGGCCTCCGGGGTCCCGACGACGGTCCTGCAGGCCGCGGTGATCCTCGGCTCCGGGTCAGCGAGCTTCGAGATGATGCGCTACCTCACGGAGCGGCTGCCCGCGATGACGACGCCGAAGTGGGTGGACAACCGGATCCAGCCCATCGCCGTCCGCGACGTCCTGCGCTACCTCGTGGGCTCGGCGACCATGCCCGACGACGTGTCGCGCACCTTCGACATCGGCGGGCCCGAGGTCCTCACGTATCGCGACATGATGCAGCGCTACGCGAGGGCGGCGGGGCTCCCCCGGCGCCGCATCGTGTCCGTCCCGGTGCTCACGCCGAAGCTGTCGAGCCTGTGGGTCGGCCTCGTCACGCCCGTCCCCAGCGGGATCGCGCGGCCGCTCGTCGAGTCGCTCCAGCACGAGGTGTTCTGCTCCGAGCACGACATCGCGGCCTACGTGCCCGACCCGCCGGAAGGGCTCATCGAGTTCGACCGGGCGGTCGAGCTCGCGCTCGAGCGCATCCACGACGGCGAGGTGAGCACCCGGTGGTCGTCCGCGTCGGTGCCCGGTGCGCCGTCGGACCCGCTGCCGTCGGACCCGGACTGGGCCGGTGGGTCGTTCTACGTCGACGAGCGGCGGACCGTCGTCGACGCGCCGCCCGACGTCCTGTGGGGCGTGATCGAGGAGATCGGCGGGCAGGGTGGCTGGTACTCGTGGTCGCTCGCATGGCGCGTGCGGGGGCTGATGGACCGGCTCGTGGGTGGGCCCGGACTGCGCCGCGGCCGACGTGACGAGCAGCGACTGCGGGTGGACGACGCGGTCGACTTCTGGCGCGTCGAGGCGATCGAACCCGGCCGACGGCTGCTCCTGCGCGCCGAGATGCGCGCCCCCGGGCTCGCCTGGCTCGAGCTGCGGGTCGACGAGGCCGCGGAGGAGCTCGACGACGCGACCGACCCGGACGCGCCGGGACCGTCCCCGCAGGACGCGAGCGGGCCCGGCCGCACGTACTTCGCGCAGCGCGCCCTGTTCTACCCCCACGGCCTCGCCGGCCAGCTCTACTGGTGGTCGGTCAAGCCGTTCCACGGCGTCGTGTTCGGCGGGATGCAGCGCAACGTCGCCGAGGCCGCCGAGCGTGCCGCGGGCGAGCGCAGCTGACGGACCGGGGCCCGCTCAGCTCCGGCGCCGGAACGCGAGCGGCTCCTCGACGTACGGCTCCCAGGCCCCGCGCTCGACGTCGGTGAGCCGGCGAGGCCGCCCCGTCGCGGCGTCCACCACGACGATCGTCGTGGTGGCCTTCGCGTACGGCTCGCCGCCCGAGGTGGGGCCGGTGCGGCCGAAGCCGCCGGGGACGCCGTCGTGCACCTCGTAGCAGACCTCGATGCTCGCGCCGCCCAGGTGCCCGACCCAGAGCTCGACCCGCACCGGTGTGCGCGTGAACCCGAGCGGGCGCAGGTACTGGATCTCCTGGCGCGCGACGAGCGTGTGGCTCGTCGCGTGCGGGCCGGTCTCGAGGACGGCCGTCGACCACGCGCCCTCCCCCGCGTCCGGGTGCGTCCAGAACGCCGTGATGCGCGCGTCCTCGAGCAGCCGGAACATCTCCACGTTGTTCACGTGGGCGTACGCGTCGAGATCCGACCAGCGCAGGGCGACGGGGACGTGCAGGCGGGTCATGGGGGTCCTCTCGAGCGACGGCCAGGTGCGCCGTCCATTCTGCCTGCCGCGAGCAGGGTCAGGACGCGGCGATCGTGGCCGCGGCGCGACACCGCGCCAGCGCGTCGAGCTCCTCGCTGAGGGGCAGGCGCACGAGCTCGTCGGCGACCCTGCCCACGGCCTCGCGCAGCCGGCGGCGGACCCGGGCCGCGCGCCGTCGTGCACCCACCGCCGCCGCCGCGCGCGAGACGAGCGCGAGGAGGATCCCCGCGAGGGCTCCACCCAGCGCGAGCAGGGTGGGCCACGGCAGCTCGCCGCTGCCGAGCGTGAGCACCGGTGTGGGCGGCTCGGGGAGCCGGAGGTAGACGAACCCCCACAGGGCGGCGAGCCACCCGAGCCCGACCACGAGCGCGGCGAGGACGAGCCACTGCAGCACGCCGACGACGCGCCACCACCGCGGCCGGCGGGACGCCTCCAGGTCGGTGCCCACGACCGACCGGTCGAGGGCGTCCGAGAGACCGCCGATCGACGCCGCGGCGCGACGCCGCGCGGCCAGCGTCCACGCGTCCGGGACCCCGCGGGTCGACGTCGCGACGTACGCCCGGACGGCGGTGTGGGCGCCCGCGCGCGCCGCGTACGGCGGGCTGGGCAGCGAGGTGCGCGCGAGCTCCGGCGGTGCGTCGTCCCCCGGGCCTGCGGCGCGCGGCAGGCCGGAACCAGCGGCCGGGCGCAGCCCGAGCCGGCGCAGCGGGTCGGGCCGGAACCGGATCACCCACCGCGTCACGGGCCAGCCTGTCGCCGCGCGCGCGTCCCGCAGCGCCGCACGGCGCACGGCGGTCACGACGCCCGGCACGCCGGCCGTCGTCTCGAACGCGTCGACGAGATCGTCGCGGGCCCGGCGCACCTCGCGGTCCTCTGGCGGCGTGCCGCACGCGGCGGCGATGCGGCGCGCTACCCCGCTCACGTCGGCCGTGAGCCGGTCGTTGGCAGCCCGACGCCGCGCGGCCGCGTCCGCGAGCAGCGCGCGCAGGTCGTCGAGCCCCTCGCCCGTGCGCGCCGACACCCCGAGGACGCGGACCTGGGCCAGACCGTCCTCCGCCACCCGGCGCCGCAGGTCCGCGAGGCACGCCGCGGCCTCGTCGGGCGTCAGGCGATCGACCTGGTTGAGCACCACGACCATGATGCCCGCGTGGTCGGCGAGCGGGCGCAGGTAGCGCTCGTGCAGGGCCGCGTCGGCGTACTTCTGCGGGTCGACGACCCAGACGAGGAGGTCTGCCCGCTCGACGAGGCGCTCGGCGCGCACCCGGTGCTCGACCACGACCGAGTCGTGGTCCGGCAGGTCCAGCAGCACGAGGCCGGGCGTCACGTCGGTGGACGACCGGGCCCGGAGCAACCGTCGTAGTCCACCGGGGGCGTCGTCCGGGTCACCCGCGGCGAGCGGCGTCGACATCTCGTGCCGGCGCCGCACCTCGAGCCAGTCGAGCAGCGCGTCGGACGCCCGACCGGACGCCCACACGGCGGCGAGCGCGCGCGAGGTGGTCGGGCGTCGCAGCCCGACGTCCGCGAGCTCGGTACCGGCGAGAGCGTTGAGGACCGACGACTTCCCCGACCCCGTCGCACCGGCGAGGGCCACGACCGTGTGGTCGGCGGACAGGCCCGACCGCGCGCTCGCGTGCGTGACGACCGAGCGTCCCTCGGCAAGGAGGTCGGGGTCGAGCCTGCCCTCGCCGTCACGCACCGCGGCTTCGAGGGCCGCCACGCGGTCCCGCAGCTCGATCCTCATCGGCTCGCCCCACCCCGGCGGAACAGCCGTCGCCACCGGGCCTGCCGGGACCGCGCACCGTCGTCAGCCACTTCGGCCCCCGTCGCCACAGCGTCCCCGGGTCCGGTGGAGTGCGCTCCGCGCAGCGCGGGTGCCGCATGCCGGGGGGCGGACTGCACGTCGGGCCGGGCGGACCGCTCCGCCCGGGCCGCGTGCTCGACGCCGCGGGCGGTGTCCCGCACGCCGTGCGCGGCGTCGGTGGCGTCCGTGGTGCCGAGCGCGTCGAGCTGGACCGTGTACCGCGCCGACTCGACGTCGAGCACGGTGGCCGTCCGCTCGGCGAGCCGCTCGCGCGCGGTGCGGGTGAGGCGGCGCACGGCGTCGTCGCCGAACACCGCCTCGAGCAGCTTCTGGGCGAGCAGCGCCGTCCCGCCGGCGATGCCGATCTCCGCCCCCGTGAGCCCGCCGGTGGACGCGAACACCACGACCATGAGGCTCAGGCCGAGACCGTTGAGGCCGAACGACAGGGCGCGTGCGGCGCCGCGCTTTCCCGCACCCTGCTCGCGGACGAGGTCGAGGACGTCGCCCTGCCACGCGCGGATCTGCTCGGCGACGTCCGCCCGCAGCCCCGCCGACGCCCGCGACAGGTCGAGGCCGTCGAGCAGCGCCTCGCCCGCCGGGTCCGCGCGCCAGGAGCCGTAGGCCCGCTCGGCGGCGGACTCCGCGGCGTCGACCATGACGGCTTCGAGGCCGTGCGCGATCGCCTGCTCGACCTGCGGCGCCTGGGCGGGTCGCCCGCGGAAGAATGCCGCGACCGCGTCACGGACGCGTCCGACGCCCTGCTCCACCGACCGGAAGATCTCGCTCGTCCCGACGAAGTCCTGCCAGCGCGCCAGCACCTCCCCGCGCAGGAGCGCACCGTCGCTCGTCGCCCCCTCGACGGTGACCGCCGCGTCGGCGTAGGCCCGGGCCACCAGGTCGCGCAGCCGCGCGTCGGAGGCAGCCTGCTCGTCGGCGGCCGCAGCGACATGGACGGCCCGACGCACCAGGTCGTCGATCGCGCCGTCCCGGGTGGCGGTGGCGACGCGCTCACGCGCGCCGGCGTCGCCACCGAGGTCGGACAGCCACGCGGACAGCGTGCCGACCGCGTGCTCCGGCAGGAGGCCGTCGACGAGCGGGGCCTCCCCGATCGAGAACAGGGGTGCGGTGCCCAGACCGTTGCCGTCCATCATGCGGCGCAGGTCGTCGGCCACGGCCTCGGCGCCCGGGTCGACCCGGTCGAGCACCATCGCTACCTGCGTGCGCCGCTCGACCGCGCGGTGCAGCAGGTCCCACGGCACGGCGTCCGCGTAGCGTGCCGCGGTCGTGACGAAGAGCCACAGGTCGGCTGCGGCGAGGAGCTGGGCGGCGAGCTCACGGTTCGCCGTCTCGACCGAGTCGACGTCCGGCGCGTCGACGAGGGCCAGGCCCTGCGGCAGCGCGTCGCTCGGGACGAGCCGCAGCGACCGGCCCGCGCCGGCTGCGGTGCCCGCCCCCGCGCCCGTGCCCTGCGTGGTGACACGCGGCAGCCCGGGCAGCACCCGGTCCGTGGAGAACCAGCGCTCGTCGAGCGGGTGGTGCACGAGCACGGGCGCGCGCGTCGTCGGGCGCAGGACACCCGGCGCCGAGACGTGCTCACCCAGCACGGAGTTGACGAGCGTGGACTTGCCCGCGCCCGTCGACCCGCCGACGACCACGAGCAGCGGTGCGGCGTGCGAGCGCAGGCGCGGCAGCAGGTAGTCGTCGAGCTGGTCCACGGCGACCGCGAGCTCGTGGCGCGCGGACCGCACCCCGGGCAGCTCCAGCGCCAGACGCACGCCTGCGAGGCGCGACCGCAGGATCTCCAGCGCCTCGACGAGCCCGGCTGTCGCGTCGTCCTCGCGCGCACCGGGCTCCGTCATCCCGACAGTCTGCCGCAGCCCCGCACCCCAGGCGCGCCCACGACCCACCCCGCGCCGCGCGGATCGTGGCGGGTCTGGCGGGAGGTCGCGAGGCACGAGCGACCGGATGGTCGACCCGCGCGCGCCGTCGTGGACGCCGGGCGGCCCGAAGGGACCACCCGGCGTCGACGAACCGATCAGTCGCGCGTGAGCCGGCGGTACGTCACGCGGTGCGGGCGTGCCGCGTCGGCGCCGAGACGCTCGACCTTGTTCTCCTCGTAGGACGCGAAGTTGCCCTCGAACCAGTACCAGCTCGCCGGGTTCTCCTCGGTGCCCTCGTACGCGAGGATGTGCGTCGCGACGCGGTCGAGGAACCACCGGTCGTGGGACACGACGACGGCGCAGCCGGGGAACTCGAGCAGCGCGTTCTCGAGCGAGCCGAGGGTCTCGACGTCGAGGTCGTTGGTGGGCTCGTCGAGGAGCAGGAGGTTGCCGCCCTGCTTGAGCGTGAGCGCGAGGTTGAGGCGGTTGCGCTCACCACCGGACAGCACCCCGGCCGGCTTCTGCTGGTCCGGGCCCTTGAACCCGAACGAGGCGACGTACGCGCGCGACGGGATCTCGACGTTGCCGACCTTGATGAAGTCGAGCCCGTCGGACACGACCTCCCACAGCGTCTTCTTGGGGTCGATGCCGCCGCGCGACTGGTCGACGTACGAGATGGACACGGTCTCGCCGACCTTGAGCTCGCCGGCGTCCAGCGGCTCGAGCCCGACGATGGTCTTGAACAGCGTCGTCTTGCCGACGCCGTTGGGGCCGATGACGCCGACGATGCCGTTGCGCGGCAGCGTGAAGCTCAGCCCGTCGATGAGCTGGCGCCCGTCGAAGCCCTTCTGCAGGTTGTCCGCCTCGAGGACCAGGCTGCCCAGGCGCGGGCCCGGCGGGATCTGGATCTCCTCGAAGTCGAGCTTCCTGGTGCGGTCCGCCTCGGCAGCCATCTCCTCGTAGCGTGCGAGGCGCGCCTTGGACTTGGTCTGGCGGCCCTTGGCGTTCGAGCGGACCCACTCGAGCTCGTCCTTCAGGCGCTTCGCGAGCTTCTGGTCCTTCTTGCCCTGGACCTTGAGGCGCTCGCCCTTCTTCTCCAGGTAGGTGGAGTAGTTGCCCTCGTAGGGGTACAGGCGCCCGCGGTCGACCTCGCAGATCCACTCCGCGACGTGGTCGAGGAAGTACCGGTCGTGGGTGACGGCCAGGATGGCGCCGGGGTACGTCGCGAGGTGCTGCTCGAGCCACAGCACGGACTCGGCGTCGAGGTGGTTGGTCGGCTCGTCGAGGAGCAGCAGGTCCGGCTTCTGGAGCAGGAGCTTGCACAGCGCGACGCGGCGGCGCTCACCACCGGAGAGCACGGACACGTCGGCGTCCGGCGGCGGGCAGCGCAGTGCGTCCATCGCCTGCTCGAGCTGGGAGTCGAGGTCCCACGCGTCGGCGGCGTCGATGGCCTCCTGCAGGGTCCCCATCTCGGCGAGCAGCGCGTCGAAGTCCGCGTCGGGCTCGGCCATGAGGGCGGAGATCTCGTTGAAGCGGTCGAGCTTCCCCTTGATCTCGCCGACCGCCTCCTCGACGTTGCCGAGGACGGTCTTCTCCTCGTTCAGGGGCGGCTCCTGCAGCAGGATGCCGACCGAGTATCCGGGCGACAGCCGCGCGTCGCCGTTCGAGGGCGTGTCCAGGCCGGCCATGATCTTGAGGATCGTGGACTTTCCCGCGCCGTTGGGGCCGACGACCCCGATCTTCGCGCCGGGCAGGAAGTTCAGGGAGACGTCGTCGAGGATGACCTTGTCACCGTGCGCCTTGCGCGCCTTGTACATGGAATAGATGAACTCAGCCACAGCCTGTTGTTCCACCGTTTCGTCTGGGGATCGGTCTGGGGGTCGACCCGGGCCCGCTGAGCCACACAAGATGCCACGCAAGTCGCCGCTCAGGACGCCGCTCAGGATCGTCGACCACTCAGACTACGCGGTCGGAGCGGGACGCGGGTTCTCGAGGGTCGCCGCGTCCCGCGACCGGGCTCAGGTGGCGGCGACCAGCTCCTCCCCGCGCACCTCGGCCTCGAGCGTTCCCGGCTCCCCGCCGTCCGGCGACCCGACCTCCGGCTCCCCCACCTCCTCGCGGCGGTGCACCGTGCGCGCGAACCTCGCCTCCCCGAGGGTGAGGTCGGGGCCGAGCGCGCTCGCCTCGACGACGAGGCTCGTGCGCGGAGCGCCGTCCGGGCCGGTCCACTCGTCCTGCGCGAGCCGACCCGTCACGACGACGGGGTCGCCCTTGTGCAGCGACGTCGCGACGTTCCGGGCGGCGTTCTTCCACGCCTTGACCGTGAACCAGACGGTCCGCCCGTCGACCCACTCGCCGCGCTCACGGTCGAGGTAGCGACGGGTCTGGGCCATGCGGAAGCTCGTGAAGTCGTTGCCCGTCTCCGACGGGAACAGGGTGGGGCTCGTCGCGACGAACCCGGACAGCGTGACCGTGACGTCACCGTGCATGGTGCCTCCCGAGGTGTGCGAGGCCGGGTCCGTCCCGGCCTCGCCCTCAGGGTGCCGGGCTGGCGGCCTCCGGGTCCGGCCCCGGACGGTCCCCTGTGGACGGGGTCGTCAGATCCGGTCCTGTGGGTAACCGTAGAGCCCCGGTGAGCGGGGCTGCGGGGTCGCGGTCACGGGCGGACTGCGCGAGCTCCCGCACCCGCCGGTGAGCGTCGAGGAGCTCCTGCGTGGGACGACCCATCGTCTCCTGCACGACACGCTCGATCGCCCCGCGACCCGAGGCGAGCACCTGCTGCTCGCGACGACGACCCAGCGTCCGCCGCAGCTGGAGCACCATGAGGAAGCACACCACGGCGCCCACGACGGCGACCGCCGCGACGACGGCGCACGTCGTCAGGACGGGACGGGACATGTCGATCACGTCCAGCGCACCGAGGACGGCCAGGACCCCGGCGACCACCCCGAGGCCGAGCGCCACCCAGGCGGCGCGTCGGGTCGCTCGGGCCGAGGCGGGACCGCGGGTGTCGAGCGGGATCCGGCGCAACCCGTCCGCGACGCCGCGGGCGACCTCGGCGGCCGGGGCCACCGCGTCGTCCAGGGCGGCTCGCCACCCCGGTCGCAGCGCCTTGCCGGCCCGCGACACCCACCGCGACCGGGACAGCGACACGGCGTCCGGGTTGACCGGCGGCTGCTCGGGCCGGCCGTAGCCGTTGCGGACGGCGGCGCCGACCTGACCGGCGACGCCGACGAGGCCGGTGACGTCGACGAGCGCGTCGACCTCCGCCTGGACCGCCGTGCTCATGGTCCACGGCACCTCGCCCGGGGTCTCGGCCAGGAGCATCGCTCCCGCCCGGTCGAGCTCCCCGGCGACGCGGCTGGCCGCGACGCTGCGCCGGGCCACGGCCTGCTCGAGGAGCGAGCGCACCTCGTCGAGGCCGTCGCCGGTGCGTGCGGAGACGGTCGTGACGTAGACACCGGCCAGGCCGTCCTCGGACAGGAGGCGCTCCATGTCCGCGACCAGCGCGTCGCGGCGCCCCTCGGGGACGGTGTCGATCTGGTTGAGCGCCACCACCATGGACCCCTCGAGCCCCGCGGACTTCTGCAGGTAGCCCGAGTGCAGCGCGTCGTCGGCGTACTTCTGCGGGTCGACGACCCACACGAGCAGGTCGACGAGCGGCAGGACCCGGTCGACGACCGCGCGGTGCGCAGGCTCGATCGAGTCGTGGTCGGGCAGGTCCAGGAGGACGAGCCCGCCCAGGGCGCTCTCGTCGTCCGCGTCGAGCTCGCCGTCCCGCGTGATCCGGCGGTCCGGCTCGACGTCCAGCCAGTCGAGCAGCGCGGTCGCGGCGTCGCTCCACGAGCAGGCGGTCACGAGCGCGGTCGTCGGTCGCTTCACCCCGACGTCGGCGAAGTCGAGCCGCGAGACCCGGTTGAACAGGCTCGACTTCCCCGAGCCGGTGCCGCCCGCGAGGGCCACCACCGTGTGGTCGACGCCGAGCGCGAGCCGCTGACGCACCCCGCCGATCGCGTCCCGCACCTGCGCCGCGACGCCGGGGTCCAGCCGGTCGCCCGCCAGCTCGAGCGCGTCCTCGAGATCCTGGGTCCGGGTGCGCAGCTGGGCGTCGTGGGACGTCACGTGAGCCTCCTCAGCTCGGCGAGCCGTAGTCGCAGCGCGCTCGCCGCGTCCGCGTCGAGCGACGGCCGGTCGAGCGCCTCGCGCACCGGCGCGGCCTCGTCGTCGACCATGTCGACCGCGCGGTCGGCCAGGTCGGCGGCGAGAGCGGTCACGGCGTCGTCCGCGACGTCACCGAGCGCGCTGCGGGCGAGCCGCGCAGCGTCGTCGTCCCCGGCTGCCGCCACGAGCAGCATCGCGAGGAGCCCGTCGCCGCCGAACGCCCGCACCGCCGCGCGCGCGGGCGCCGGCGCGTCGTCCCGGGCGAGCTCGGTGACGACCGCGGCTCCGCGCTCGGCCCACTCCCGGGCGTGCTGCTCGGCGTGCGCGTCGCGCCGGGTGGCCGCCTCGTCGTCGCCGGGGACGACGTCGTCCGCGCCCGGCAGGGTCCGCTCGCCGAGCACGGCAGTACGCACCGCGGCGCGCGCCGTCACGCCCTGGCCCTCAAGCGTGCGGGCGGCCGCGGCCCGCACCTCGTCGAGCAACGGCCGCAGCGCGGCGTCGCGCGCCCGGCCCTTGCGCCGGCCCGACCGCACGACTCCGCCGCGGACGGCGACCCGGTCGATCTTCCCCGCCCCGACGACGTGCGCCCAGCGTGCGTGCAACGTCCCGCTCGCGACGTCGCCGCGCGTGACCGCGCCGCGCGCGCTCGTCCGCACGGGCTCGAGCGCGCGGTCGACGGCGTCCCGCAGGTCCGCCGCGGCGGTGACCTGCTGCTCCACGGCGTCGGACACCCCCGTGACCCAGGCGGGCAGCGCCGCGAGCGCGCCCTTGAGGGTGCGCACGATCACGGCGCGCGAACGGTCCGGGCCCGCGAGCATCGTGAGCCAGCGCGCGACCGGGGCCACGACCGACCGCTCGAGCAGACCCTCGTGCGGGCCGACGTCGGGCACGACGAACAGGGGGACGTCGTCCATGCCGTGGTCGCGCAGACGCTGCAGCAGGTCGCCGCGGATCGTGGTCAGGGTCTCGCGCGGGACGCGGTTGAGGACCATCGCGACGCTCGCACCGCGCTCCTTCGCCCGGGCCAGGGCCTGCCACGGCAGGGCGTCGCCGTACCGGGACGCGGTCGTGACGAAGAGCCACAGGTCCGCGGCCTCGAGCAGCTGGGACGCGATGTCGCGGTTCTGCGACAGCAACGAGTCGAGGTCCGGCGCGTCGAGCAGCGCCGTGCCGCGCGGCACGCCGTCGTGGTCGACGACCCGCGACGCGCGGGTCGCCGGCCCCTCGACGATGACGTCCGCGTCGAGCGGGTTGAAGGCGAGGACCGGCTCGCGCGTCGTGGGGCGCAGCACCCCCGCCTGCGACACCTCCTCGCCGAGCAGCGAGTTGTACAGCGTCGACTTCCCCGCACCGGTTGACCCCGCGACGACGACGATCGCCGGCGACGACAGCTCCTTCAGGCGCGGCAGCAGGTGCTCGTCGAGCTGGGAGAGCAGCCGGTCGCGCGACGCCGCGGCCTCCGCGGCCCCGTCGAGGGCGAGCGGGAGCTCGACCGCGGCGACGTCCCGGCGCAGGTCGCGGGCGACGTCGTACACCGTCAGACCGAGCTCGTCCGCCGGCTTCCGGGCAGCGCGGGAGGACGGGTACCCCCCGGCAGCAGCGGAGCCGGACGCGCGCTCGGAGACGTCTCGGGTTCTCACTGGTTCATAGTGACGGGTCGGGAGGACGCCGCAAAACGCACGCGCCGCGTCGGGGCGGCTCCCACTACGATGGCTCCGCGCCCCGATAGCTCAATGGATAGAGCAACGGCCTTCTAATCCGTAGGTTGCAGGTTCGAGTCCTGCTCGGGGCACCAGGTGCGCGACGTGCGGAACCGGAGCGTCCGGCCTAGCCGACGATCGCCCCGCACGACAGGTCCACGACCACGCCCGTCGTCGCGCCGGCCGCGTCGGACGCGAGGAACGCCGCCGTGCCCGCGACCTCGGCGAGGCGCGGCAGCCGGCCGAGCAGCGTGTGCTCGACGTGGACCGGGAGGTCGTCGCTCGTCGCCCCGACGGTCTCCGGCGTGAAGTTCGGCCGCAGACCCACGACGCGCACGCCGTGGCGCCCGACCTCGCCCGCCAGGCTCCGCACCAGGGTCTCGATCGACGCGCACGCGAGGCTGAAGCCGCCCATCTCGTGCCGCGACTCCTTGGCCGCCGTCGAGGAGAGCACGACGATCACGCCCGCCCCCTGCGCGACCATGTGCCGGGCGGCCGCCGTCGCCGTGAGGAAGTGCGTCGTCGTCGCGGACACGATCGGCGCGACGAAGTCCGGGAGCGACATGTCCACGAGCGGCACGTCCTGCAGCGCGTCGTACGCGACCGCGTTGAACGACACGTCGAGGCCGCCCGCCTGCTCGACGACGCGCGCCGCGTGGGCGTCGACCGACGCCTTGTCCATGGCGTCGACGACGGCGGTCTCGGCCCGGCCGCCCTCGGCGCGGATCTCCCCGGCGAGGGCGTCGAGCGATGCGAGCGTGCGGCCCGCGAGGAAGACCCGCGCGCCGTCTCGCGCCAGCGCACGGCTCACGGCCGAGCCCATGGCGCCCGCCGCCCCGTAGACGACGGCGTTCTTCTCGGCGAGCCTCTCGACCGGCACGGTCATGGCGTCCTCCGGACCTCGGTGCGACGCGGCACGGTGCCGGCCTCGGAGGGAGGACCGCTCTCGGGTCGGCTACTCATCGCCGGCCGTCGTCGTCGCTCGGAGGACCGCGGAACTTCCTCGGCGGACCCGGCGTTCTACCTCCGCGGACGATGGGGAGTTCTCACCCCACCTGTCCCGGGAAACGGTAAAGATCCGGCCACCGGACGTAGATATACTCACCGGACCGGCCACGGTCGGTTCCGCCCGGTTCGCCCGGGTGCAGGGGGCGCGCTCGCAGGAGCCGTCCCCACCCCGCCACCGACGGCGACCGACGGCACGCACGAGCGAAGGATCGAGATGACCGAGGCAGCACCGCTCCAGCCACCCGCCCCGACCGAGACGCTCACCCTCACGGCTCCGGGTCCCGTCAAGGCCGTCGCGACCACGCAGGCACCGTCGTTGGCGCCGCGCGTCGACGAGGCCGCGGTCCCCGGCCTCGAGGCGAAGGCGGCCTCCTACCTCGACCAGCTCCTCGCGACCGACACGCGCTCGCCCGAGTTCGCCGCGAAGGCCGACGACGTCCGCACGATGGGCGACAAGGACATCCGCGCCGCCGCCGACGTCTCGAACCGCATGCTCCAGATGCCGGTCCGCGAGCTGAAGGAGGGCGGGCTGTCCGAGAGCTCGAAGGTCAGCAAGTCCCTGCTCGAGCTGCGTCGTACGGTCGAGGACCTGGACCCGAGCGAGGCGTCGTTCGGCAAGAAGTTCCTCGGTTTCCTCCCGTTCGGCGACAAGCTGTCGGACTACTTCCGCCGGTACGAGAGCTCGCAGGACCAGCTCAACGCGATCGTCCAGTCGCTGTACAACGGCCAGGACGAGCTGCGCAAGGACAACGCCGCGCTCAACCTGGAGAAGCAGAACCTCTGGGACACGATGGCGCGTCTCAACCAGTACATCTTCATCGCGGAGCGCATCGACACCGAGCTCTCGACGAAGATCGCCGAGCTCGACACGACCGACCCGGAGCGTGCGCAGGCGCTGCGCGAGGACGTGCTGTTCTACGTCCGCCAGAAGCACCAGGACCTGCTGACGCAGCTCGCGGTGTCCATCCAGGGCTACCTGGCGATGGACATCATCATGAAGAACAACGTCGAGCTCATCAAGGGCGTCGACCGCGCGACCACGACGACGGTCGCCGCCCTGCGCACGGCCGTGATCGTCGCGCAGGCGCTCGCGAACCAGAAGCTCGTGCTCGACCAGATCACGGCGCTCAACACGACGACGTCGAACATGATCGCGTCCACCTCGAAGATGCTCGCGGACCAGTCGGCGAGCATCCAGTCGCAGGCGGCGAGCGCGACCGTCGGGATCCCCCAGCTCCAGCAGGCGTTCGTCAACATCTACGCGACGCTCGACTCGATCTCCACGTTCAAGACGCAGGCGCTCGACTCCATGGCCCAGACCATCGGGGTCCTGGAGACCGAGACGACCAAGGCCAACGAGTACCTCGACCGAGCCCGGCGCTCCGACGCATCGCAGGCCGGGAACGGGTCGCTCGACATCGGCCGGCTCTGAGGCGCCGCGTGCCATCCATTTCCACGACGAGCGGGACGGTCACCTAGATGGGCTGGTTCTCGGACGTCGTCGCGCGCCTCGGCGGCCGTCAGGGCACGGACGAGCCCGCCCTGGCGCTGCCCGCGCCGCCGACGAGCGCGGACATCCTGGCTTCGGTGGAGCGCGTCGAGCAGCAGATCGACGGGCGGGTCCCGCCCGCGGTGACCGCGCGCGTGCACCGCATCACCGGCACGGTCGAGGACATGGTGCCGCGGCTCGACCGGCTCGGCGGCGGGTCGCAGCAGGCCCACACCGTGGTCGCGACCGCGACGAGCTACCTGCCCGAGGCCGTCGGCGTGTACCTGCGGCTGCCGCGCGACTTCGCGGACCGGCGCGTGGTGGCGAACGGCAAGACGTCGCTCATGCTGCTGTGCGACCAGCTCGACCTGCTCGGCGTGACGCTCGACAAGATCTCGGACGCCGTCTCGCGGGCCGACGCGGCGGCTCTCGTGGCGCACGGCCAGTTCCTCGCGGACAAGTTCCACGACTCCTCGATCGCGCTGGCGCCGGAGGCGGGCCGGGGCACGGCGCAGCCGCCCGGCGCGACCACGACGGAACCCGGACGCCTGGAGGCACCGTGACCGACCTGGACCTGACCGCCGCCGTGTCCGCGCTCACCGCCGTCGCCCAGGCGGCGGGGATCGACGAGGCCGCGGCCCGCGACGAGGCCGAGCGGCTGTCGGCCGCGGTCGCGGAGTCGTCCCCGGGCGCTCCGGCCGCGTGGCTGGCCGCGCTCGGGCACGACCCGGCCGCCACCGGGGCGTTCTTCACCGCCGCGTCGAGCGCGCGCCGGTGGCGTACGTCGCGGACCGACGTCCTCGCCGGGCTCGTCGCCGCGCGCTCGCGCCACGCCGCCGCCTACGGGGACGCGCTGGGCGACGTCGCGCGAGCGGCGGGACGTCTCGGCTCCCCCGGACCTCATGTCGCCGGCGCCGCTGCCGCCGCGGCCGCCGTCCAGCGCACAGGTTCCGTGGCGCCGGCACAGCCGTCCACGACCTCGCCCACCGGCCCGACGCCGGCCGCTCCCCTGGGCGGTCCGCTCACCTCCCGGTCGGCGGGCCCGAACCCGTTCGACCTCGGCGACCTGTCGGCGCTCGGCGGGATCGGCGCCATGACCCGCTCCGCACCGCCCGAGGTCCCCTCGGTCGAAGGGATCCTCGACGCCCTCGGCGCGCGCGGCCACGCCACGCCGGGCGCCACCCCCGCGGGGACGTCGTCGGGCCCGGTGGCGCAGGCGCAGACGGCCGAGGCAGCGGAGGAGGTCGCGGCGGAGGCCGATGCGGAACCGCAGCCGACCCTCGAGGAGCTGCTCGCGGACCTGGACGCGCTCGTCGGCCTGGACCGCGTCAAGGACGAGATCCACCGTCAGACCGAGCTGCTGCGCGTCGAGAAGCTGCGCACCGAGGCAGGGCTGACGCGCCCGACCCTCACGCGCCACCTCGTGTTCCTCGGCAACCCCGGCACGGGCAAGACGACCGTCGCCCGCCTCGTCGCCGGGATCTACCGCGCGCTCGGGCTCCTGACCAAGGGCCACCTCGTCGAGGTCGACCGCTCCGAGCTCGTCGCCGGGTACCTCGGGCAGACCGCCGTGAAGACCTCGGAGGTCGTCGCCACGGCGATCGACGGCGTCCTGTTCGTCGACGAGGCGTACGGCCTCGCGAAGGACCAGTACGGCGCCGAGGCGATCAACACGCTGGTCAAGGACATGGAGGACCACCGCGACGAGCTGGTCGTCGTGGTCGCCGGGTACCCGGGGCCGATGGCGGAGTTCCTGGCGACGAACCCCGGGCTCGAGTCGCGCTTCTCCACGACCATCACGTTCGAGGACTACACGGACGACGAGATGCGCGCGATCTTCGCGAGCATGGCGGCCGCGTCCGACTTCGAGCCCACCCCGGAGGCGCTCGACACCTTCGCACGGCTCGCGGCCACGCAGCCGCGCACCGAGGGCTTCGGCAACGCGCGCTGGGCGCGCAACGTGCTCGACGCGGCGATCGCGCGGCACGCGTGGCGGCTGAAGGACACCGCAGCGCCGACCGTCGACGAGCTCCGCCGTCTCCTGCCGACCGACGTCGTCGACGCGGACGGCGCTCCCGAGCTCCTCGGGACGCTCGACCCGCCCGAACCCCCGGCCCCGGCCCCGGCCCCGGCCCCGGCCCCGGCCGAGACGCTGACCGACAGCCCTGCACCCTCCACCGTCGAGGAGAACGCATGACGACGACCCCGGTCCGCCCGGGCCCGACCTCAGCGGTGGGCGCGCCCGCCGCTCCACCGACCACGGCCGTGACCGGCGCTCCGGCCGCGCCGGGCGGCTCACGCGCCGTGCGCGCGCTGCGGCGCACCCCCGGCCGGCTCCGCCTCGTCATGGCGCTGTGCGTGCTCGCGGCGATCGTCGTCGGCGTGCTCGGCTTCCAGGCGGGACAGGTCCAGTCTGCCGCGCTCGAGGCGGCGCGCGAGGACTCGGCCCAGCTCGTCGGGGTGCAGGACGTGCGCAACTCCCTCGTCGCGGCCGACGCGACGGCGACAGGAGCGTTCCTCGTCGGCGGTCTCGAGCCGTCGGACCAGCGGGCTCGCTACGACGACCTCGTCGACGACGCGGCCGCCCGGCTCGCGACCCTCTCCGGCAGCAACGCCGCGGACGCGGAGCTCCTCGGGCAGGTCGCCGCCGACCTCACGACCTACACCGGCCTCGTCGAGCAGGCTCGGGCGAACAACCGCCAGGGCTTCCCCGTCGGGGCGGCCTACCTCGACCAGGCGTCCACGATCCTGCGCGAGGAGATGCTGCCCGCGCTCGACGAGGTCGTCCTGGACGACGCCGACCGGGTGGCCGCCGACTTCTCGGGCGTGAGCAACGCCCAGTGGGTCCTCGCCGGCGCGCTCGCCGCGCTCCTCGTCCTCGTCCTGTGCCAGGTCTGGCTCGCACGTCGTACGCACCGCGTGCTCAACGTCGGGCTCGCGGTCGCGACCGGTCTGCTGCTCGTCGTCGGGATCGTGTGCACGTTCCTGCTCTCGGGCACGAGCTCGCGCGCGAACGACGTGCGGGAGGGCCCGTACGCGGCCACCCTCGCGGCCTCGCAGGCGTACGCGCTCGGGAACGACGCGAAGTCCATGGAGGCCTTCACGCTCATCAAGCGCGGGTCGGGACAGTCCTACGAGGACGCGTTCGTGGAGGCGACGGCGGACGCCGCCGAGCGCCTCGACACCGCTGCCTCCGCGGGTGTGCTCGACGGCGCGACGGCCCAGGCGCTGGACGCATGGGTGGCACAGCACGCCGAGATCAGAGCGCTCGACGACGGTGGTGACTGGGACGCGGCCGTCGCCCTCGCGACGAGCGCCGAGGCGGACGGCCCGGGCGCGGCGTTCGAGGAGTTCTCGGCGTCCGCCCGCGCAGACATCGAGGAGAACGCCACGGCGACGCGGGACGAGCTCGGCTCCGCCGGGACGACGGCCGCCGTCGCCGGCTGGCTCCTGCTCGTCGCCGGGCTCGTCGCGGCCCTGCTGGCATGGCGAGGGGTCGCGGCCCGACTGGAGGAGTACCGGTGAAGACGACACGGACCGCCGTCGGCGGCATGCTCGCCGCGGCGACGCTGCTGCTCGCGGCCTGCTCCGGCCCCAGCGGGGCCGACGACCTGCGGCTCCCGGAGCCCGAGCCGACGGCCGACGACCAGGCCGCGGCGCCCGCACCGGGCGACCCCGTCGAGTGCGCCGACCCGCTCGCGTCCTACGAGCCGGAGGGCGATCTGCCCGGCCCGGGCGACCTGCCGTCCGGCAGCACCATGGCCGAGATCCGGGAGCGTGGCTCCCTCGTCGTCGGCGTCTCCGCGGACACGCTGCTCATGGGTGCCCGCAACCCGCTGTCCGGCCAGATCGAGGGCTTCGACATCGACGTGCTGCACGAGGTGTCGCGCGCGATCTTCGACGACCCGGACCGCCTCCAGTTCCGCGTGATCACGTCGGGGCAGCGGATCGACGCGCTCGAGAACGGGGACGTCGACCTGGTCGCGCGCGCGTTCACCATGAACTGCGAGCGCTGGGAGCAGATCGCGTTCTCCGCGGAGTACTACCACGCCGGTCAGAAGGTGCTCGTGGCGCGCGACTCCGACGCCCGCGGCATCGCCGACCTCGACGGCGAGCGCGTGTGCGCCCCCGAGGGCACGACGACGATCTCGCGCCTCGAGGAGTTCGACGGGATCGAGCCCGTCCCCGCGACGACGCACACCCAGTGCCTCGTGCTGTTCCAGCAGGGCCAGGTGGACGCGATCACCGGCGACGACACCATCCTCGCCGGGTTCGCCGCGCAGGACCCGTACGCGAAGGTCGTGGGCGAGGCCATCAGCGACGAGCCCTACGGGATCGGTGTGCCCGCCGGGAACGTCGACATGGTGCGGTTCGTCAACGGCGTCCTCGAGGAGATGAAGTCCGACGGCACGTGGACCGACCTCTACGAGCGCTGGCTCGGCGAGCTCGGCCCCGCTCCCGAGCCCCCGGCCGCGGTGTACGGTCGCACGCCGTGAGCCGCACGACCGCTCCCGAGGCGCCCGGCAGGCTCGGCGAGGCGATCCCTTCGCCCGAGCTGCTGGCGTACCTCGGCGCGCTCGAGACCTGGCTCGACGAGCGTCGCACCGAGCTCGACCGGCTCGACGCCGCGGCGCAGGCCGCGGCGACGCCCGACGTGTACACGGCCGACCTCGTGCTCGCGCTCACGCTCTGGCAGGCGATCCGCAGCCGGGGCGACGAGATGCGGGTCGTCTGGGACTCCGGCCGGGTCGACGCCGTCGCACGCGAGAAGCTCTCCCAGCTCATCTGGGGCCGCCTCGACTCGGGCTCCGGCGCGGCGCTCGTCTCGCTGGTCGAGGCCGTCAAGCTCTGCGACGCGCTCGTCGTGCAGCTGCGCACCCGGCTCTCCTTCGACCCGCACACGGCCGACCAGGTGGCCCGGCTGCGCGGTGTGCGGGCCGAGCTCGTGCGCTGCGAGGACCTCGCCGGGCCCGACGCCGAGGCACGGACCCGCGTCGAGACCCTGCGCCGTCGGCTGGAGAAGGTCACCCAGGACGCCCAGCGCGGCGCGGACGTCTCCGGACCGCTCGCCGAGCTCGAGGCGCAGACGGCGCGCACCGAGCGCGACCTCATCGTGGGGTCGTCCCAGCGCCGCGAGCTCGCGCGCGACCGGGAACGAGCCACGGCCCGGCGCGACGTCCTCGAGGGACGCGAGCCCGCGCTGCGCGACCTCGTCGCCCGCTGCCGTCGGGAGATCGCGCACCCGCCGCGGCTCGCCGTCCCCGACGTCTCCCGGCTCGGCCCGGTGCCCGACTCCCGGTTCGAGCTCGACGCGTACACGGCCCGACTGACGACCGTCGCCCGCGCGTTCCAGACCGTGGAGGACGCCTACACCGCCCCGCTGCGCGAGCGCGCGGAGCTGCGCTACCGCCTCGAGGGCTTCGCCGCGAAGGCGGACGCGAACGGCCGTGCGGCCTCCCCGACGGTCCGCTCGGGCCTGACGGAGGCCCGTGAGGCCGTCGAGTCGACGCCGTGCGACGTCGCCCTCGCCCGGTTCCTCGTCGAGCAGTTCCAGTTCCTGACCCGTGACCTGCCCACCCCGGAAGGAGCGTCGTCGTGACGACCGCGACCATCCCGTGCTCGGAGCCCGGTTGCCCGGGCACCATCGAGGACGGCTACTGCAACGTGTGCGGCGCGCCCGCCGGAGGACCTTCGACCGAGGGCGCCGGCACGGCCGCGAGCACGACCTCGAGCCCCTCGACCACCGCGCGCGGCAGCGCCGCGGCCTCACCCTCGGCGATGCTGGGCACCGGGTTCGCCGAGGCCCGGCCCGCCGCCGGAGCGCTCTCGGAGAACGACCCCGACGCCGAGCGCTCGACCCGGACCGGCCGCACCAGCTCGAGCCGGCTCGCGACGGCGGCGCTCGGCTCGGCGCGCACCGCCGCGACCGGGTCGAGGGCGACCCGGCGGACCGGGACGTCGTCGACCCGCCTGCGCGGCCACCGGCTCGGTGCCGGCCTCACGACCGTCCCGTCCGCGCCCGTGACCGACCCGCTGCAGGCCGTCATGGCCGTGCCCGAGGTGCCGGAGCGCAAGCGGTACTGCCCCGCCTGCGGGGAGAAGGTCGGCCGCTCGCGCGACGGGCAGCCGGGCCGCACGTCCGGCTTCTGCCCGCACTGCGGCAACCGCTTCGACTTCACCCCTCAGCTCAGCCCCGGCGACCTCGTCGGCGGGCAGTACGAGGTCGTCGGGTGTCTCGCCCACGGTGGTCTCGGCTGGATCTACCTCGCCCGGGACCGCAACGTCAACGGGCGCTGGGTCGTGCTCAAGGGCCTGCTGAACTCGGGCGACCCGGACGCGTTCGCGGCCGCGATCTCCGAGCGCCAGTTCCTCGCCGAGGTCGAGCACCCGTTGATCGTGGAGATCTACAACTTCGCGATGCACGACGGCGCCGGGTACACCGTCATGGAGTACGTGGGCGGCAAGTCGCTCAAGGAGATCCTCACGGACCGGCGCGAGGCGGCCGGCACGGTCGACCCGCTGCCGAGCGACCAGGCGCTCGCCTTCATCCTCGAGATCCTGCCCGCGTTCGCGTACCTGCACGACCACAACCTGCTCTTCTGCGACTTCAAGCCGGACAACGTCATCCAGCAGGGCGACGGCGTCAAGCTCATCGACCTCGGCGGCGTGCGCCGCGGGGACGACCTGACGTCGGCCATCTTCGGGACGGTCGGCTACCAGGCGCCGGAGGTCGCGGAGGTCGGACCGTCCGTCGCGTCCGACGTCTACACGATCGGCCGCACGCTCGCGACGCTCGTCCTCGACTTCCGCGGCAACACGTCGACGTACGTGGCCTCGCTCCCCCCGGTGGCCGACACCCCGGTGTTCCAGAGCTACGACTCCTTCTACCGGTTGCTCGCCAAGGCCTGCGCGCTCGACCCGTCCGACCGGTTCGCGACGGTCGACGAGATGCGCCACCAGGTCGTCGGGGTGCTGCGCGAGGTCGTGGCGACGGACCGTGGACCGGGCAGCCCGGCGCTGCACTCCGCGGCGTCGGTCCTGTTCGACGCGCCGGTGTCGGACGTCGCGGAGCGCCCGCTCGCCTGGGACGAGCTGCCGACGCTGCGCGTCGACGAGACCGACCCGATGGCCAGCTGGCTGGCCGGCGTGAACGTGGCCGACCCCGACGCGCGCCTCGCCGCTCTCGGGGACGCCCCGCAGGACACCGTCGAGGTCCGGCTCGCGCGGGCGCGGACCGCGATCGAGGCGACCCGGTTCGACGTCCTGCGGGACACGATCGCCGGGATCCTCGCGGACGACCCGTGGGAGTGGCGTGCCGCGTGGCTCGGCGGCCTCGCCGAGCTCGCCCAGGGCGACCCGCTCTCGGCCCGGGCGTCGTTCAACGCGGTGTACGGGCAGGTCCCGGGCGAGATCGCGCCGAAGCTCGCGCTCGCGACGGCGTGCGAGCTGAGCGGCGAGCCGGACATCGCCGAGTCCCTGTACGTCATCTGCGCGCGGACGGACGCGAACTTCACCGCCCCGGCCGCGTTCGGGCTCATGCGCATCCGCGAGGCGCGCGGCGACCTCGACGGTGCGCTGCACGCCCTCGACCTCGTCACCCCGACGCGCAGCTCGTACGTCGAGTCGCGCATGCTGCGGGCGCACCTGCTCGCGGCGTCGGGTCGTGGTCTGCCGGCCCTCTCGGACGCGATGTCGAGCATCCAGGCGGTGTCGATCGCGCCGCGGGACCGCGCGCTGCTCGCGGTCGGGGTCCTGCGGTCCGCGCTCGGCGTCGTGACCGAGTCGGGGCCCTCTCCGACGACGAGCATCGCGGGCGTGCCCGCGGACGAGCCGGCGCTGCGCGACGCGCTCGAGGCGGCCTACCGCGAGCTCGCGACCCTCACCGAGGAGCGTGCGGACCGGATCACGCTCGTCGACGACGCGAACGACGTGCGCAGGTGGACGCTCCGATGAGCGCCACGGAGCATCCCGTCGCCGCGGACGCGGAGGCTGCCCTCGACTGCCCGTCGTGCGGCGAGCCCGCGTCGCCCGGCAGCAGGTTCTGCGAGGCGTGCGGGACACCCCTCGCTGTCCCGACCGCCCCCGAGCCGGAGGTGGCGGCACCCGCCGCCGTCCTCGACCCGGACCCGGAGCCCTCCGAGGTCCCGACGGCCCCGGCGGCGCGCCCGTGCTCGCGCTGCGGCGGATTCGTCGCAGCCGACGGCTACTGCACGGAGTGCGGCGAACCGGCCGCCTCCGAGCGGGACCACTGGACCGAGCGCCCGGCGACATGGGTCGCGGGTGTCTGCGACCGGGGGATCCGCCACGCACGCAACGAGGACGCGATGGCGCTGCACGCGCTGGAGGACACCGGCACGGCGTCCGCGGTGCTCGTCGTGTGCGACGGCGTCTCGTCCGCGCCCGACTCCGACGTCGCGAGCCTCGCGGCGGCGCGGGCCGCGCGCGACCTCCTCGCCGACGGCGGCCCGGCCGGCAGCGACCCGGTGGTGGGCCCGCCCGCGGCCCGGATGGGCATGTGGAGCGCCCGGCTCGCAGACGCGTCGCGGGCCGCGAACGACGCCATCCTCGCGACGGTGGGCGAGATGGCCGACCGTGACAACCCGCCGTCGTGCACGTTCGCGGCCGCGGTGGTCGACGGGCCGCTCGTCGTCGCGGGCTGGGTCGGCGACTCCCGGGTCTACTGGGTGCCGGACGAAGGCGAGGCCCGCCAGCTCAGCGTCGACGACTCGTGGGCGCAGGAGATGATGGCCCAGGGGATCGCGCGCGCCGCCGCGGAGAACGCCCCGCAGGCGCACGCGATCACGCGGTGGCTGGGCCCGGACGCCCCCGACCCGGTCGCACGGACGGTCGCGACCGTGCTCGACCGCGCCGGCTGGCTGCTCGTGTGCTCGGACGGCCTGTGGAACTACTGCTCGCCCGCCGACGACGTCGCCGCGCTCGTGCACGCCACCCAGGAGTCCCTCGGACCGCCCACCGGGACGGAGCCGCTGGACCTCTCGGCGGCCCTCGTGCGCTGGGCCAACGAGCAGGGCGGGCGCGACAACATCACCGTCACCCTGGCCCGCGTCGCACCGCACGGTCCGCCGGCGGGTGCGCACGAGGAACCAGCACCCAACACCCGATAGCCTGCCTGAGAGCAACCCCAGCGAAGGAGCCCCCATGGCCGAGTTCTCCGCCGACGTCTTCCAGAACGAGTTCCTGTCGGACGGCGCCACCGATGTCCACGCGATCGTCACCGTGACCTGCACGGGTGCGGGGACGGCGGGCGGCGGGTCAGGCGGCGGGGTTGCCGAGATCATCATGGTCGACACGTCGGGCTCGATGTCCGGGCGCAACATCGAGGCGGCGAAGCACGCCGCCCAGGTCGCGGTCGACACGATCCTCGACGGCACCTGGTTCGCGATCATCGGTGGCAGCCACGTGGCGAACCGCGCGTTCCCGTACCCGAACGCGCGCATGTCCATGGTGCAGATGGAGCCCGGCGCTCGCGGCGAGGCGAAGCGCGCCATCTCGATGATGGCGCCCGGCGGCGGCACGGCGATGAGCACGTGGCTGCGCCTGGCAGACCAGCTGTTCGAGACGGTCCCGCAGGCCACGCAGCGGCACGCGATCCTGCTGACCGACGGCAAGAACGAGTCCGAGCCGCGCGCGAACCTCTCCTCGGCGATCCGCGACGTCACGGGCCACTTCCAGTGCGACGCCCGCGGCGTCGGTTCGCGCTGGCAGGTCGACGAGCTGCGCGAGATCTCGACCGCACTGCTCGGCACGGTCGACCTCATCGCCGACCCGAGCGAGATCGCCACGGACTTCCAGGCCCTGATCCAGGCGTCGATGGCTCGCGGCGTCGCCTCCGCCGACCTGCGGGTCTGGGCGCCGCAGGGGGCTCAGGTGCTGTTCGTCCGCCAGGTCGCCCCGACGGTCGAGGACCTCACGAGCCGCCGTGCGGAGGTCAACCCGCTGACGGGCTCCTACCCGACCGGGTCCTGGGGCGACGAGACACGGGACTACCACGTCTCCGTGCGGGTCGGGTCGAAGCCGGTGGGCTCCGAGCAGCTGGCCGCACGCGTGCAGCTCGCGGTCAACGGTGAGGTGGTCTCTTCCGGCCTGGTCAAGGCCAAGTGGTCGGACGACGACGCGCTCACGACGCGGATCAGTCCCGAGGTGGCGCACTACACGGGCCAGACAGAGCTCGCGACCGCCATCCAGGAGGGGCTCGCGGCCAAGTCCGCGGGCGACGAGGCGACCGCGACGGTGAAGCTCGGCCGTGCGGTCCAGCTCGCGCAGCAGACCGGCAACGACGAGGCGACGTCGCGTCTGCGCCGGGTCGTCGACATCGACGACGAGGAGCACGGCACCGTGCGGCTCAAGCGCAACACGTCGACCCTGGACGAGATGGCGCTCGACACCGCCTCGACGAAGACGACGCGAGTCCGGCGTTGAGCGCCGTCTGCCCCAACGGGCACGCCTCCGCCTCGACGGACTACTGCGACGTCTGCGGTGCGCCCATCGCGGCCGCCGAGCCGTCCCCCGGCTCGGCTCCGGGGAACCGGGCGCCCGACGCCGGCGGGTCCGGCCCGGCGGCGCCTGCGAGCGCCGATCCGGTGACGTGCCCCAACTGCTCCAGCCCGGCCTCCGCGGCCGCACTGTTCTGCGAGAACTGCGGGTACGACTTCACGACGGGCTCCGCGCCCGATCCGGTGGAGCCCTCGTCGGTGCTCTCCCTGGACCCACCGGCGCCCACCGGATCGCCGGCGCCCACCGTGCCAGCCGGTCCGGCCGAGCCCGACCCGGGTACCGCCGAGCCCGACCCGGTGTCTGCGGTCACGGGCGCGAGCACGCCCGCGGCGCCGTCGGGCACGCACCTGCCGACGCCCTCGGTGCCCGGCCCGGACCAGTGGGTCGTCGAGGTGTGGGTCGACCCGGACTGGTACACCGCGCAGCAGCCCGAGGACCCGATGCCGTCGGCGGGGCTGCCCGGTCTGGTCGTGCTGCGTGAGCGCAGCGTGCTCGTCGGTCGGCCGTCCGCGTCGCGCGGCATCCACCCGCAGGTCGACTGCGGGTCGGACACCGGTGTGTCCCGTCGGCACTGCCAGCTCAGCACCGACGGACAGCGCTGGTGGGTCGAGGACCTGCAGTCGTCGAACGGGACGTTCCTGAGCCCCGCGGGCGAGCCGCTGCCGACCGACCCGATCCCCGCGGGCCAGCGCCGCGAGGTCTCCGACGGCGATCGGGTGTACCTCGGGGCGTGGACACGCCTCGTCGTCCGCCGCGCGATGCCCGGCGAGGCCTGAGCACTTCGTACAGCTTTCGCACCCCCGGTTTGGTGGTTCCCTCCAACCGGTTGTCCGAACCGTGCACGCCGGGGCGTCGTCGTGGTCCCCACCCCGGTCGTCGCGCCCTGCCGCCGGACGGAAGAGTGGTCCCGACCCGACACCCTGCACCGGACGGAGCACCATGACCGACACCGCACCCCCGACGACCCCGACGACGCAGGTGACGGCCCCGACCACCCGGGTCGCGTCGCGCCGCCGCCTCGCCCTGGACGCGGCCGACGTCGCGCGGGTCGCGACGTTCGCCGCCCTGCTCGCGGTGCTCGGTCTGCCCGGCTCCGTCCCGCTGTTCGGCAACGCGGTCCCGATCACGCTCCAGACGCTCGGGGTCATGCTCGCCGGGGCGATCCTCGGGGCGTGGCGCGGGGCGCTGTCGGTCGTGGTGTTCCTCGCGCTGGCCGCCGCCGGCCTCCCGGTGCTCGCCGGCGGTCGCGGGGGTCTGGCCGTCTTCGTCGGGCCGTCGGCGGGGTACCTCCTCGGCTTCGTCGCGGGCGCCGCGGTCGTCGGTCTGCTCGTCGACCGCCTGCGCCGCGTGACGTTCTGGGGTGTCCTCGTCGCCTGCATCGTCGGCGGTGTCGGCGTGGTGTACGCGTTCGGTCTCCCCGTCCAGGCGCTCGTCACGGGCGTCCCGCTCGGCACGACCGCGCTGCTCTCGCTCGCCTTCCTGCCCGGCGACCTGCTCAAGGCGGTCGCCGCCGCCGCGATCACCGCCGGTGTCCTGCGGGCCTACCCCGCGGCCCGACGCCCGCGCGCCTGAACCTGCGAGAGAGTGTTCCCGTGCCCGTCGCCCAGCAGGTCCTGCAGCACGCCGCCGACCCGACGGCCCGGGGACGCCTTGCCCTGCGCACACCGGACCGCACCCGCACGTACGCCGAGCTCGCGGCCGACGTCCGTGCAGGCGCGCGTCTCCTGCGCGCGTCGGGGACCGTGCCGGGCGACCTCGTCGCGGTGTCGTTGCCCGACCCGGTCGACCTGCTCACGGCGCTGCTCGCGATCGACCGGGTCGGCGCGACCCCGCTCGTCTGCGACCCCGCATGGTCACGACCGCAGCGGGCCGAGGTCCTGCGCACGGTCGCGCCCCGCACCTTCCTGGAGGTCCCGCTGCCACGCGGGACGCACGTCGACGACCCGGACGCGACCGGCGGGCTGGTCCCGCGGCCCGAGCCGGACGACCTCGCATGGGCCGGGTTCTCGTCGGGCAGCACGGGCCGACCGCGGGCCGTCGTGCGGTCGCGTTCGTCGTGGACGGCGTCGTTCGACCACGTCACCCGCCTGACGGGCGCGCTCCCTGCGGACACGGTGCTCGTCCCGGGCTCGCTCGCGTCGTCGCTCTACTGCTTCGCCGCGGTGCACACCCTGGCACTCGGCGCGTGCGCCTACCTCACGCGCACGCCCGCGGAGACGACGGCGGCGCTCGCGTCCAGCGACGTCGTCCACCTCGTCCCGCAGGTCCTCGACGACGTCGTCGACGCCGTCGCCGCGGGCGCTCCCTCCCGGCTGCGGCACGCCGTGGTCGGGGGCGCCTCGCTCCGGGCCGGCGCGCGGGAGCGGGCGGCCGCGCTCGGGGTCGACGTGCTCGCCTACTACGGCGCGGTGGAGCTCTCGTTCGTCGCCCACGACCCGGACGGCACGGGGCTGCGGCCCTTCCCCGAGGTCGACGTCGACGTGCGGCCCGTGCCCGCCGCGACCACCGGCGAGGTGTGGGTCCGCTCGCCCTGGGTCGCGCACGGCTACCTCGCCCGTGCCACCGGCCCGCTGCGGCGCGACGGCGCGTGGTGCACCGTCGGGGACCTCGCCGACCTGCGTGCGACCCCGGCGCCCGGCCACGCGACCCGCCCCGCGACGGGACCCGACCGGCTCGTTCTGCGGGGCCGTGGCGACGGCGCGATCCTCACGGGCGGCGCGACCGTCGTGCCCGAAGACGTCGAGGTCGTCCTGCGCACGGTCCCGGGCGTGCGCGACGTCGTCGTGGTCGGAACCCCGCACCGCAGGTTCGGCTCGGTCGTCACCGCGGTCGTCGAGTGCGACCCGCGGCCGGGCCTGCGGGCCCACCTCGAGCGGGTGTCGCGCTCCGCGCTCGCGCCCGCGCAGCGCCCGCGCCGCTGGTACGGCACGACGGCGCTGGCCCGCACGCCCTCGGGAAAGCCGGCGCGCGGCGGGGTCCGTGAGCTGCTCGACGGGGCGGAGCCGGCCGCAGCCGGTCTGGTGCCGCTGCCGTGAGCGACCTGGACACACCCGTCGTGGTCGCGGCGCGGCGCACGTGGATCGGCACCGCCGGCCACGGGCACCGCTCGCGGACCGAGACCGATCTCGCGGCGTCGGTGCTGGCCGCGACGCACGCCGACCTGCGCGCGCTCGGTGGCCCGTCCGACGTCGACGACGTCCTGCTCGGGTGCTGCACCGGGCCCGGCGGCAACGTCGCCCGCGTGGCGGCACTGGCGGCCGGGCTCGGCGTCGAGGTGCCCGGGGTGACGGTGGACCGCCAGTGCGGCTCCGGGCTCGCGGCGGTGCTCCTCGGTGCGCAGCAGGTCCGCGCGGGCGACGCGACGCTGGTCCTCGCGGGCGGGACGGAGAGCGCGTCGCGCGCACCGGCCCGGGCGCACCGGACGCCGGGCGGCGACGTGCCGTACTCGCGTGCACCGTTCACGCCCGCGCCCTGGGCCGACCCCGGCATGGGCGCCGCCGCGGACGCGCTCGCGCACCGCCTCGGGATCTCCCGCGAGCGCCAGGAGGCCTATGCCGTGCGCAGCCACGCCCGCGCGAGGGCGGCGCACGCGGCCGGTCGCTTCGCCGCCGAGACGGTGCACCTCGGCGCGCCCGGTACGCGCAGGCTGGACCACGACGAGCGGGCGCGGACGCTCGACCCCGGCGTGCTCCCCCGGCTGCCCGCCGCGTTCACGCCGGACGGCACCGTCACCGCGGCCACGGCGAGCCCGGTGAGCGACGGCGCGGCGAGCGTCGCGATCGTGCCGGAGCGGGTGCGGCGCGAGCTCGGGGTGCCCGGCCTGCGCCTCGTCGCGACCGCGACCGTCGGGTCGGACCCCGCGGAGCCCGGGCTGGGACCCGTGCCCGCGACCCGGGCCGCGCTGGAGCGGGCCGGTTGGCAGGTCGAGGACCTCGCGGCCGTGGAGGTCGTCGAGGCGTTCGCCGCGCAGGTGCTCGCGGTCACGGACGCACTGGGTCTCGCCGACCGGGTGTGCGCCGACGGCGGTGCGCTCGCGCTCGGCCACCCGTGGGGTGCGAGCGGCGCGGTCGCCGTCGTCCGGCTCTTCTCCCGGCTCGTCCGCGCGGGCGCCCCGGCCGGGACGCGGGGGCTCGCGACGGTCGCCGTCGGTGGCGGCCTCGGCATCGCGGCGCTCGTCGAGGTGGCGCGATGAGATGGCCGCGGCGCACCGTGCGCGACGACAGCTGGCACGACGGCAGCCGGCACGACGACGGCACGCGGGACTCGGGGTCCGCCGGGTCGAGGCACGGGTGCGAGGTCCGGCTCGAGGACGTGCACGTGCGTCTCGGCGAGCGGGACGTGCTGCGCGGCGTGGACCTCGTGCTGCGCGAGCGCCGCATCGGGGTCGTCGGGGCGAACGGGTCGGGCAAGAGCACGCTCGCGCGGCTGCTGAACGGGCTCGTGCTCCCCACGTCCGGGCGCGTCCTCGTCGACGGCCTGGACACGCGGCACGCTGGCGCGCGGGTGCGCCGGCGCGTCGGGTTCGTCTTCACCGACCCGGACGCGCAGATCGTCATGCCCACCGTCGCCGAGGACGTCGCGTACTCGCTGCGGGGCGTGCCGGCCGGTCCCGAGCGGGACGCCCGCGTGCGCGCCGCGCTCGAGGCCCGGGGGCTCGAGGGCCACGCCGACCACCCGGCGCACCAGCTCTCCGGCGGCCAGAAGCAGCTCCTCGCGCTCACGTCCGTCCTCGTCACCGACCCGCGTCTCGTCGTCGCGGACGAGCCGACCACGCTCCTCGACCTGCGCAACACGCGCCGCGTCGCCGCCGAGCTCGCCGCCCTCCCGCAGCAGGTCGTGCTCGTGTCCCACGACCTCGACCTCGTCGCGGCCATGGAACGCGTCCTGGTGGTCGACGGCGGTCGCGTCGTCGCGGACGACGAGCCTGCCGCGGCGCTCGCGCACTACCGGCGGCTCGTGGCCTGGCCGACGTCGTGACGGGCGATCCGGGCTCGTACCGGCCGGGCGCCTCGGTGCTGCACCGGGCACCAGCCGGGGCGAAGCTGGTCGGCCTCGCCGCGGCGTCCGCCGTCGTGCTCCTGCTGCGCACGCCGGTCGCGGTCGGCCTCGCCGCGGCCGTCGTCGTCGTGCTCTACGCCGTGGCGGGCGCCGGCCCGCGCACGGCCTGGGCACAGGTCCGGCCCCTGCGCCTCGTCATCCCCGTGCTGCTCGTGGTGCAGTGGCTGACGCTCGGGCCGGTCCCCGCGGTGACGCTCACGGCGCGCCTGGTCGTGCTCGTGGCGCTCGCGGGGCTCGTCCTCGTCACGACGCGCACGACCGCGATCCTCGCGGCGATCGAGCGCGGGCTGGGGCCGCTGCACCACCTCGGGGTGGACGTGGGGCGCGTCGCGCTGCTCCTCGCGCTCGCCGTGCGCAGCATCCCGGTCGTCGCCGCCCTCGCCGGACGCGTGCGCGACGCGTGCCGGGCGCGCGGCCGCGAGCGTGACGTGCGGGCGTACGCGGTGCCGCTGGTCGTGGGTGCGCTGCGCCAGGCCGACGCGCTCGGCGACGCGCTGCGCGCCCGCGGACTCGACGACTGAGCACCCGGTCACGGGAGGACTGCGGTCACCGTCCGAGAAGCAGGGCGCGTCGCCCGCGCAGGGCGAGCCCCCCGGCGAGGAGGACCCCGACGACGGCCACCACGAGCATCGCGCGGTAGTCGACGGCGCCGACGAGCGCCGCGCCCAGGACGGTGAGCGCGAGCTGGGGCACGTTGAGGAGCATGTTCGTCGCCGCGGACACCCGGCCCTGCAGGGCGGCGGGCGTGCGCAGCTGACGCTCGGTGACGAATCCGACGATCGCCCAGGTGACCCCCAGGCCGACGGCACCGAGCCCGACCATGATCGCGACGAGGTTCGACCCGAGCGTCGGGACGATGCCGAGGCCGAGGACGACGAGCGCGAGCGCGACGAGCCGCGGCGCACCCCAGCGGGCGACGAGCCGCGCGGCCGTCAGCCCGGCGACGATCGCCGTGGCGGCCTGCACGGAGGAGATCGGCCCCAGCAGTTCGGGGGGCAGGCCGAGGCCGTGCTCGATGATCGCGAAGCTGACCGCGTTGAGGAGCCCGACCCCGGCGAACGCGACGACGAGCGCGACGGTCAGCGCGCCCAGGGGTGGCGTGCGCGCGAGGTGGCGGAAGCCCGCCGTCGCCTCGGCGAGCAGCGGCTCCCGCTCGGACCGCGGGGTCGGGGCGCTCTCGACCAGCGCGATCCGGCCGACGACGAGCGCGGCGACCACGAACGCGGCGGACGCCGCCAGGACGAGCGGGACCGGGCCGGACAGCGCGTAGGCGCCCGCGCCGACGACCGGCATCAGGAGGCGGAAGACCTGGTCGTTGGTCGTGAGCCGACCGTTCGCGGGTGCCAGCGCGGCGTCGGGCAGCATGTCGCGGATCAGTCCCGACTGTGCCGCCGCGGTGGCGAACCCCACGCCCGAGTAGACGACCGTCACGGCGAGGATGAGCCATACCTGCCCTGGACCGCGCACGGCGAGCAGGGCGAGCAGCGCCACGGCCCCGACGAGGTAGGACACGACGAGCATGCGCCGGCGCGACACCCGGTCCGCGACCTGCCCGAGCACGGGCGAGACGAGCGCGGGCAGCCCGAGCGCGGCGAAGACGAGACCGCCCGCACCGTTCGAGCCGGTGAGGTCCTTGACCCAGACGGCGAGGATGATCGCCAGCACCGAGTCGGCGAAGTTCGTGAACCCCCACCCGACCGTCAGCAGCCGGAACGGGCGCGAGCGCAGCGCGGTACGCGCGTCCGGCACCGGGTGTTGCACGGTGGTCGGCGCGGCGGTCGGCGCGGTGGTCGGCGCCTCGTCGCCGTTCATCGCGGGCCGCCGTCCTGTGCCTCCGGAGCAGCCTGGGTCGCACCCTCGGGCGTGACGTCCGGAGCGACGTCGGCGTTGACGACACCGAGGAGCCGCGCGGGCCTGGACCCCGGCGGGCGCAGCGACGGGTCGTCCCAGCGCCCGGCGAAGCGGTCCGTCAGGGCCTCGACCTGGCGAGCCACCTCGGCGAGCTCCTCGCGGGTCGCCCAGAAGGAGGCCGTGGTGACGGTCGACGCGAGCAGCCACCGGGGGTCGTCGCCGCCTGCCCGCGCGAGCCACTCGCGCACACGTGCGGTCTCCTGGTCCAGGAGCACGGCCGCGACCGCGCCGGCGGCGGGCAGAGAGCCGGGGACGTCGGGGTCGAACCGGGTCTGGCGGCCCTGCCCGACGGCACGCCACGGCTTCTCCTTGCCGCGCCGCTCGGCCGCCTCGACGAACCCGTACTTGGCCAGCATGCGGAGGTGGAACGAGCAGCTCGCGACCGACTCCCCGGTCACCGCGGCGCAGCGGGTCGCGGTGACGTCGCCCTCGTCGTCGAGCAGGGTCAGGATCCGCAGGCGCAGGGGGTGCGCGAGGGCACGCATCCGCTCCGGGTCCGACGTGACGAGCGGTTCGCGGCGCTGCGCCTGCGGGGGCGACGCCGCGGCGTCGGGTGCGGTCATGGCACCACGGTACGACGCTAAAGGTTTCTTGCGCAAGACTTCTTTAGCGAGACTCGAGGCCCTCGCGCCGGGACACCGCGTCGTCGTGCAGGCGCGTCACCACGACGACGACCCCCAGCACCGCGACGGCCACCGCGACACCCGCGACGACGTCCGTCAGGAAGTGGTAGCCGAGGTAGAGCCTGCTCCCCGCGACGAGCGCCACCACGAGGACTGACACGAGCACCCACACGGCGAGCAGGCGTCCGCTGTGCCGCTGGTGCCAGACGAGGTAGCCGCCGACGAGCACGAGCGTGGCCGCACCGATCGTGTGCCCCGACGGGAACGAGAACGAGCGCTCGACGCCGGCCACCACCATCGTCTCGTCGGGGGGCCGGGGCCGCGCGATCACGGCCTTGAGCACCGTCGACGTCGCGGTGGCGAGCAGCATCGCCCCCGCGAGCACGGCCGGCTCCCACCACGAGCCCGAGGCCCGCCACCACACCACGCACCCCGCGGCCACGATCAGCGGGAGCACGAACGGGCCAAACGCCGTCGTGATCCACGTGAGCACCGTCGTCGCGGCCGGCGTGCGGTGCGCGACCATCCACTCGAGCACCGGCTCGTCGAGGTTCCACAGCGCGTCCTCGTCGCGCACCGCGTCGAGCAGCAGCGCGAACCCCGTCGCCCCGAGCACCACGAGCAGCACGCCCGGCCACACCAGAGCGGCGACCGCGCGGGCTCGGCCGTGCCCGGCCACGGTGCTGGTTCGCGCGTCGTCCATCCCGGGAGGCTATGCACGCACGCTCGACGCCGCACCGCGAGAGGCGACGACAGGCACGTAAAAGCCGTGCGCCCCCGGCCCGCCCTGTGGTTGCCTGAGGGCACACCGCGGTGGCGTCCGTCCGGTCCGAACCGGGCGGCGGAGGGTCCGGCCAGACCCAGCTGTCCGACGTCACGAGAGCAGAACCATGCATCCCCTCATCACGTTCGACGTGGCGGCACTGAGCCGTCGCGAGCAGCTGCAGGAGCAGACCCTGCGCCGCGAGCAGCTGCGCCGCACCACGAGCCGTATCCCGGCGCGCACCCGGCAGGCCCGCCTGCCGCGTCGCACCGCATGACGCGATCACGCCGTCACCGCGCCCCTGGCGCCACGACGGCCGCACCGCACCCGCGAAGGCCCCGACTCACGGAACCCACCAGGTCCGTCGAGCCGGGGCCTTCGTCGTCGGGTGCGAGAACCGGTCGCCCTACTCGCTAGGCTGACCCGCGTGAGCCCCGTGAACGCCAACGAACGCATCGTCTGGATCGACTGCGAGATGACCGGCCTCGACCTGGGCGCCGACGCGCTCGTCGAGATCGCCGCCGTCGTGACCGACTCCGAGCTCAACGTGCTGGGCGAGGGGGTCGACGTCCTGGTCCGCCCGCCCGCGGCCGCGCTCGAGCAGATGGGCGACTTCGTGCGCACGATGCACACCAGGTCCGGCCTCCTCGACGAGCTCGACGAAGGGCTGACCCTCGCCGAGGCGGAGCAGATCGTGCTCGACCACGTCCGCGCCTGGGTCCCCGAGGGCGGCAAGGCACCGCTCGCCGGCAACTCCGTCGGCACCGACAAGGCCTTCCTCGACCGCGACATGCCTGCGCTCATGGGGCACCTGCACTACCGGATCATCGACGTGTCCTCCGTCAAGGAGCTCTCGCGACGCTGGTACCCGCGCGCCTACTTCGCCTCCCCGGAGAAGCACGGGGGGCACCGTGCGCTCGCCGACATCCTGGAGAGCATCGACGAGCTGCGCTACTACCGAGAGGCGGTCTTCGTCCCCCGTCCGGGCCCGGACACGGCCGCCGCCCGCGCCATCGCGGAGCGGGTGGCCGCCACGAGCGTCGGGCGCGACCGCGCCGTCACGGACGGCCCCGTGGCGACCGTCACAGACGTCGAGGACGCCGGGGCGAGCGCCTCGTCCTGAGAGGCGTCCGGGAACAGGTACACTTTTCGACGGTCGGTGCGCACGCGCCCGGCCGTCGAGAACGTCCCTCCGGGACGACTCATGGTGGGTATAGCTCAGCTGGTAGAGCACCTGGTTGTGGTCCAGGGGGTCGCGGGTTCAAGTCCCGTTACTCACCCCGTGCAGAAGGGCCCCTCGTCCGCGAGGGGCCCTTTCTCGTGCCCGGGAGCCGGTCCCCCGGCCACCTCGCCCGACGACGTACCGGTGCGAATGCGACGTACCGCCCGCTACCATACGGTCGGATAACGATGTGCGCCGCGCCAGGCGGTCCGCTCGCGTGCGCCGCAGCGCTGTGATCGGCTGGGACGCTGGACCACCGACTGTCGGGAGGCAGCGCTCGTGATCGAGTTCCGATCCGTCAGCAAGACGTACCCCGACGGGACCACCGCCGTCGACGACTTCTCTCTCGTCGTGCCCCCGCACCGCACGACCGTGCTCGTCGGGTCGTCCGGGAGCGGCAAGACGACGCTCCTGAGGATGATCAACCGGCTCGTCGAGCCGACGGCGGGGAGCATCACGATCGACGGGCAGTCGATCATGGAGAAGGACCCCGTCCGGCTGCGGCGCGGCATCGGCTACGTGCTGCAGAACGGCGGTCTGCTCCCCCACTACAAGGTCGTCGACAACGTCACGACCGTGCTCCGGCTCGAGGGCGTGGCGAAGAGCACGGCACGCGACCGCGCGCTCGAGCTCCTCGACACCGTCGGCCTCGACCGCGCGCTCGCCGAGCGCTACCCGAGCCAGCTCTCGGGCGGCCAGCAGCAGCGCGTCGGCGTGGCGCGCGCGCTCGCGGCGGACCCCAACATCCTCCTCATGGACGAGCCCTTCGGTGCGGTCGACCCGATCGTGCGGGCCGAGCTGCAGACCGAGACGCTGCGCCTGCAGCAGGAGCTCGAGAAGACGATCGTGTTCGTCACCCACGACATCGACGAGGCGTTCCTGCTCGGCGACCAGGTCGTCCTCCTCGAGAGGGGGGCGAAGATCGCGCAGATCGGCTCGCCGAGCGAGATCATCGAGAATCCGGCGAGCGAGTTCGTCGCGAGCTTCATCGGCGTCGAGCGCGGCGCACGGGCGCTGCACGCGAAGCGCACGGACCGCGGCACGGTGCTCGTGGACACCACGGGGCGCACGCAGGGTGTCCTGGTCGAGGGCGGCGCATGACCTGGGTCCTCGACAACCTCGACCTCATCGGTCGCCTCACGGTGGAGCACCTGCGCCAGAGCGCCCTGCCGATCGTCCTCGGGTTCGTCGTGTCGATCCCGCTCGGCTGGCTCGCGTTCCGGTTCCGCCTCACGCGTGGGCTGGTGCTGACGGTGGTCGGCCTGCTCTACACGATCCCGTCGCTCGCGCTCTTCGCCCTGCTCCCGCCGGTGCTCGGCATCAGCTTCCTGTCCGAGGTGAACCTCGTCATCGCCCTGACGATCTACGCCGTGGCGATCATGACCCGGTTCGTCGCCGACGCGCTCGGGTCCGTCGAGCCCGCCGTGCGCCAGGCGGCCGTCGCGGTCGGGTTCGGGCCGTGGCGCCGGTTCTGGCAGGTGGAGCTCCCGCTCGCCGGCCCGGTCGTGCTCGCCGGGCTGCGTGTCACGGCCGTCTCGACGATCTCGCTCGCGACCGTCGGCATCCTCATCGGCATCGACAACCTCGGCTACCTCTTCACGAACGGCTACCAGCGGCAGATCGTCGCGGAGATCCTCTCCGGGGTCGTCGCCGTGGTGGTCATCGCGCTCGTGGTGGACTGGTTGCTCGTCGTCGTGGGCCGTGTCCTCATGCCCTGGTCCCGGAAGGTGCGCGCATGAACGTCTTCGCCGAGGCCATCGCCTGGATCTTCTCCCCCGACCGCCAGGAGGGGTCGCTGCCCCTGTCCGAGGCGATCTCGACGCATCTCGCGTTCACGTTCGCCTCCGTGGTCATCGCCGCAGCGATCGCGATCCCCGCGGGCTGGCTGATCGGGCACACCGGCAAGGGGCGCGAGCTCGCGGTCGCCCTGTCGGGTGCGGCACGCGCCGTGCCGTCGTTCGGCCTCGTGCTGCTGCTCGTCCTCGTCCTCGGCGTCACCCACAAGGTCGGGGCGGCCACGACGGCCTTCGTCCTCCTCGCGATCCCGCCGATCCTCGCCGGGGCGTACGCGGGGGTCGAGGCCGTCGAGAGGCGGGTGATCGACGGCGCCCGGTCCGTCGGCATGACCGGTCGGCAGGTGCTGTGGAAGGTCGAGGCGCCGCTCGGTCTCCCGCTGCTCGCCGGCGGCCTGCGGTCCGCGACCCTGCAGGTCGTCGCGACCGTCACCCTGGCGGGCTACGTCGGGAACTGGGGCCTGGGCTTCTACATCATCCAGGGCATCCAGCTGCGCGACTTCCCGCAGATCCTCGGCGCCGCGCTCCTGATCGTCGTCCTGGCGCTCGTGCTCGACGCGCTGTTCGCGATCCTGCAGGCCGTGGTCACCCCCCGGGGCGTCTCCGCCGGCCGCACGCCCGACGACGCGCCCGGCCGGCGCCGGCGCCGGCAAGCCACCGCACCGTCCCCCACCTGACTCCTCCGGACCGTCCGAGCCACCTGACCCTGTCGAGACCCGACCTATCCCGAGCCCGTCCTCCTGGACGCTCACCTGAGAAAGGGACCCCCATGCGCACCACACGACGCACCGTCCTCCTCGTCGCCGGCGCCGCGGCCACCGCCCTCGCGCTCAGCGCGTGCGGCGGCGACTCCGACCCGCTCGCAGCCGACACCGGCGACGGCGGGTCGGCGTCCACCGACACCATCGTCATCGGCTCCCAGGCGTACTACTCGAACGAGATCATCGCGGAGATCTACGCCCAGGCGCTGGAGGCGAACGACTTCACGGTCGAGCGCAACTTCACCATCGGCCAGCGCGACGCGTACATGCCGGCGCTCGAGAGCGGCGAGGTGCAGCTCTTCCCCGAGTACACGGGAAACCTCCTGCAGTTCTACTCCCCCGACACCGAGGCCACGTCCCCCGACGACGTGTACGCGGAGCTCCAGGAGGCTCTCCCTGACGGCCTGACCGTGCTCGAGCAGTCCACGGCGACCGACCAGGACTCCTACAACGTCACCCAGGAGTTCGCGGACGAGAACGGTGTGAGCAGCCTCGCCGACCTCGCCGGCCTGGACGTCGACCTCACCGTCGGCGGCCCGCCCGAGCTCGAGCAGCGACCGTACGGCCCGCAGGGTCTGAAGGACCTCTACGGCGTCGACGTGTCCTTCACCGCGACCGGCGACACGACCGTGCAGGACCTCGTCGCCGGGACGGTGAACATCGCCGACGTCTTCAGCGCCGACCCGCGCATCCAGACCGAGGGCCTCGTCACCCTCGACGACCCCGAGAGCATGTTCCTCTCCTCGAACGTCGTGCCCCTGGTGAACGCGGACATCGCCGACGAGATCGCCGACGTCATCAACCCCGTCAGCGCCGCGCTCACGCCCGAGGGCCTCATCGCCCTCAACGTCGAGTCGACGGTCGACGAGCGCTCGTCCGAGGACATCGCCGCCGACTGGCTCGCGGACAACGACCTGGCCTGATCCGACCGACCGGCCGGGGCGGGTCGCCCCGGCCGGCGCGGGGGTCAGCCGGCGACGCGCGCCTCGATCGCGTCCGCGAACCGGTCGAGCGCGCCCGGCGCGAGCGACAGGAAGAGCGACGGCTCCGTGAGCTCGAGCTCGATGACGACGGGCGTGCCCTCGTCCCCCGTCACCAGGTCGACGCGCGCGTACAGGAAGCTCGCCACGTCGCCCCCCGCCAGGGAGTCGGCCGCGACCTGGAGAGCGCGGCGAGCGACCTCCACCTGCTCGTCCGACGCCTCGAACGACGACGTCTGCTCCTCGGGGTAGAGCCCGCGCGTCGGACGGTGCGGCCCGGTCAGGTGCGCCTTGTTCCGCGCGGCGTGGGACAGCTCGCCACCGAAGAACACGAGCCGCGTCTCCCCCGCCGTGTCGACGCTCGTCACGTACGGCTGCACCATGACCTCGCGCCCGGACTCCAGCAGCGTCTTGGCGTGCTGGATCGCGAGCCCGCGCGAGTGCGCCTCGCCGGGCTGGTAGCGGCCCGTGTCCTTCGCGCCGGCGCTCACCACGGGCTTGATCACGAAGTCGCCCTGCGCGGGCAGGCGGGTGTGGATCGCGCGGGACGAGAGGTTGCGCGCCGGGTCGAGCCACAGCGTCGGGATGACGGGGACGCCTGCGGCGTCGAGCTCTCGCAGGTAGCCCTTGTCGGTGTTCCAGCGCAGCACGTCCGCCGCGTTGAGGAGACGCGGGACACGCTCCGCCCACGCGACGAACTCGTCGCGCCGCGCCGAGTAGTCCCACGTGGAGCGGACGACGACGGCCGCGTAGGCGTCCCAGTCGACGTCGGGGTCGTCCCAGACCGTCGGCTCCGCGGTCACGCCGCGGTTCGCGAGCGCGCCCACCAGGGGCGCGTCGTCGGGGTCGAGGTCGGGCAGGACGGAGCAGGTCGCGAGGGCGACGCGGGGCGCGGTGTTCTCGGTCGTCACGCGCCGAGCCTAGGCGACGCAGGTTGCGCGTGCGTTGCGGACCACCCGCACCGGGACGGGGCGGGTCACAGCCCGTACTCCTCGCCGAAGCGGAGCCAGACCTCGCTCACCGTCGGGTAGGAGGGTACGGCGTGCCACAGCCTGCGCAGCGGGACCTCGCCGACGACGGCGATCGTCGCGGCGTGCAGCATCTCCGCCGCGTCGGGGCCGACGAAGGTGGCGCCCACGACGACCTCGCGTGCCACGTCCACCACGAGCTGCGCCGTCCCGGCGTAGTCCGACGCCCGCACGGACGCCCCGGCGACGTTCGCGAGGTCGTACTGCACGACCCGCACGTCGAGGCCGGCGTCGCGCGCGGACGCCTCCGTGTGCCCGACGGCCGCGACCTCGGGCCGCGTGAAGACCACCTGGGGCGACGCGACGTGGTCGGCGGTCGCGGCGAACCGCGACCACGGCTCCGGCTGCGCGCCGACGGCGGGCGGCCGCTCCCCCGCGGTCGGTGCCCCCTCGGCGTCCGGGTCCCCGAAGCGTGCCGCGACGACGTCGCCGGCGACGCGGCCCTGATACTTGCCCTGGTGGGTTGTCGCCACCCGACCCGTGACGTCGCCGGCGGCGTAGAGCCAGCCACCCTCGACCCCCTGCACGAGCATCGAGTCGTCCACCTGGAGCGCACGGCCCGGGGCGAGCCCGAGGGCGTCGACCCCGAGGTCCTGCGTCCGGGGTGCACGACCGGTCGCGACCAGCACGCGGGCCGTCTCCACGGCGGCGAGGTCCGGCGCGTCCCCGCCGCCGCCGTGGCCCGCAGCCGCGAGCTCGAGCCGGGCGCCGCCGTCGGGCAGGGTGGTGACGGACGTGGCGCCCACCCCGATCCGTACGTCGACGCCGAGGTCGCGCAGCGATGCGGCGACGGCCTCGCCCGCCCAGGGTTCCGTGCGGCCCAGGAGCGGGCCGCGTGACAGCACGGTGACGCGCGACCCGAGGTCCGTGAGCGCGAACGCCATCTCGCACGCGACGACGCCGCCGCCGATGATCGCGACCGACCCCGGGACGTCCTCGACGCTCGTCGCCTCGCGGCTCGTCCACGGGTTCGCGTCGGCGAGGCCGGGAACGTCGGGCAGGACGGGCACGCTGCCGGTCGCGGCGACCACGGCGTACCGGGCCTGGAGGACCCGCCGGGCCGGGAGCCCGTCGAGGTCGGCGTCGGCGTCCTCGGCAACCACCTCGACCCGACGCGGCCCGACGACGCGCCCCAGGCCCCGGACGAGCGTGACCCCGACGCCCTCGATCCACGCCACCTGGCCGGCGTCGTCCCAGTCGGAGGTCATCGAGTCGCGCCACGCGAGCACGGCCGCGACGTCCAGGTCGCCCGGCTCTCCCGCACCCGGTACGCCCGCGAGCTCGGCGCGTGCCGCACCGGGCCGCAGGAGCGCCTTGGACGGCATGCACGCCCAGTAGGAGCACTCGCCGCCGAGCAGCTCGGCCTCGACGAGGGCGACGCTGAGCCCGGTCCGACCGGCGCGGTCGGCGACGTTCTCGCCGACGGGACCACCGCCGATCACGATCACGTCGAACGTCTCGTCGGGTTCGGGGCCGGAGGGGGTCGCGGTGTCGGTCGTCATGTCCTCATCGTCGCCCGGCGGGCCGACCTGCGCACGAGGTCACGACACCCGCGCGTCCCCCAGGTGGGCGAGGACGTGCCGCACGGTCTGCTCAGCCGTCCACCCGGTCGTGTCGACGTGCAGGCCACCGGGCGTCGCGCGGGCCTCGGCGGCGAACTCGTCCGCGCTCCACGCCCCGTACCCCCGCTTGTGCCGCGCGGAGTCGCGCGCGGCGAGGGTCGAGGCGTCGGGCGTCAGCACGACGGCGTAGCAGGGCCGGGTGCGTACCCGCTCGGTGAACCGGACCAGGTCCGGGCCCAGGAGGATGTCCTGCACGACGGCGGTGATGCCGGCCGCCGCGTACGTGTCCGCGGCCTGGGCGGCGAGCGCGTGGCGCAGGTCGAGCTGGGCGCGCCCGGCGGCCGACAGGGGCGGGTCCATCGACGCCTGCCCGCTGACGACGAACCGGCGGAACATGTCGCCCCGCACGTGGGCGGCGAGCGGCAGGCTGCGCGCGAGCGCGTCGGCGACCGTCGACTTGCCCGCGGCCATCGCCCCGGTCACGACCAGGACAGAGCCGGCGGGGACGGCAGTGACGGCGGGTAGAGCAGTGACGGCGTCGGGCAGGTCCGGGGCACTCGTCATGCCCCGGACCGTACCCGCGCGACCGTCAGTGCGAGACAGCCTTTTCGGCGCCGGCGCCGGTGAGCGAGCGCACCTCCATCTCCGCGAACTTCTCCGGGTGGGCCTTCTCCTTGCTCAGGTAGGTCCCGATGATCCCGAGGAGGAACGCGAGCGGGATGGAGATGATGCCCGGGTTGCTCAGGGGGAAGATCGCGAAGTCGATGTCGACGTTCTTGATCATCGACAGGCTCGCCCCCGTCTCCGGGTCGACCTTGCCGGAGACGACCGGCGAGAACACGATGAGCACGATGCAGGAGATCAGCCCGCCGTACATGCTCCACAGCGCGCCCGACGTGTTGAACCGCTTCCAGAACAGCGAGTACAGGATCGTCGGCAGGTTCGCGCTGGCCGCGACGGCGAACGCGAGCGCCACGAGGAACGCGACGTTCTGGCCCTGCGCGAAGATGCCGCCGAGGATCGCAAGGATCCCGATGACGACGACCGTGATCCGCGCGACGCGCACCTCGCCGTCAGGCTTGACCTCGCCCTTCTTGATGACGTTGGCGTAGATGTCGTGCGCGAAGCTCGCCGCGGCCGTGATGGTGAGCCCCGCGACGACCGCGAGGATCGTCGCGAACGCCACCGCCGAGATGAACCCGAGCAGAATCTCCCCGCCGAGCGCGAACGCGAGGAGCGGCGCCGCGGAGTTGACGCCCCCTGGTGCCGCGCTGATGGTCTCCGGACCGACGAGCGCTCCTGCGCCGTAGCCGAGGACGAGCGTGAACAGGTAGAAGATGCCGATGAGCCAGATCGCCCACACGACCGAGCGGCGGGCCTCCTTGGCCGACGGCACGGTGTAGAAGCGCATGAGGACGTGCGGCAGCCCGGCGGTGCCGAGCACGAGCGCGAGCGCCAGGGAGAGGAAGTCGAGCTTGGTGGTGCCGGTGGCGCCGTACTGCTTGCCGGGCTCGATCAGCGCCTCGCCACCGGGACCGGCCATGTCGATCGCGCCCTGGAGCAGGTCGGAGATGTTGAACCCGAACTTGGCCAGGACCCAGAACGTCATGACGGCGGCACCCGCGATGAGCAGGATCGCCTTGATGATCTGCACCCACGTGGTGCCCTTCATGCCGCCGACGAGCACGTAGAGGATCATCAGCGCGCCGACGACCGCGACGACGAGGCTCTGCCCCGCGGTCGTGTCGATGCCCAGGAGCAGCGCGACGAGGCCGCCGGCGCCGGCCATCTGGGCGAGCAGGTAGAAGAAGACGACGGTGAGCGTCGCGAGCGCCGCGGCCATGCGCACGGGGCGCTGCTTGAGGCGGAACGACAGGACGTCCGCCATCGTGAACTTGCCGGTGTTGCGCAGGAGCTCGGCGACGAGCAGGAGCGCGACGAGCCACGCGACGAGGAAGCCGATCGAGTAGAGGAACCCGTCGTAGCCGTTGATGGCGATGGCGCCGCAGATGCCGAGGAAGCTGGCGGCGGACAGGTAGTCGCCCGCGATGGCGGTGCCGTTCTGCGGTCCGGTGAAGTTGCGCCCGCCCGCGTAGTAGTCGGCGGCGGACTTGTTCTGGCGCGACGCGCGCAGCACGATCACGAGGGTCACGGCGACGAACACCGCGAAGATCGCGATGTTGACGACCGGGTTGCCGACGTCGGTGGCCTCGGCGGCCAGCACGGGGGCGCTCACAGCTCGTCCTCCTCGATCTCACGGCGCAGCTCGTCCGCGGCCGCGTCGAACCGCTTGTTGGCCCAGTTCGCGTAGATCATCGTGATCGCGAACGTCGAGACGAACTGCCCCAGGCCGAACAGCAGGCCGACGGTGATGTTGCCGCTGACCTTGATGCTCATGAAGTCGTGCGCGTAGTTCGCGAGCAGGACGTAGACGAAGTACCAGACGAGGAACAGGGCCGTCATCGGGAACACGAAGTTCCGGAAGCGTCGTCGCAGGTCCTGGAACTCCGGCGAGCGCTGGACGCGTTGGTAGTCGGTCTCCTCGGCGGATCCCGGTGGGGGTTCGGCCGTCGTGTCGGTCATGAGGCCTCCGTCGGCTCATGCAGCACGCATCGTCACGTGCCCGGGGCGACCGTCGCCCCGTCGTCGACAATGTGCCGTAGATCACAGAAGTCCGCAAGGACCACTTCAGCGATTCCCGACATCGTTGTCGAGACGCGACCCGGACGCGCAGGAACCCGCCCCGCGAGTCAGCGACGCACGTACTCCAGGTCCGTGATCGTGCGTCCCGCCACCTCGCCCTTGCGCTCGAACCCGGTCAGCACGCGGCCCTCGAACCGCGGTGCGACGCCGCCCGCACCGTGCACGTTGCGCAGCCCGGGCGACGCGTCCAGCACCGCGATCATCTGGTGCGCGTACTCCGCCCAGTCGGTGGCGAGCCGCAGCGTGCCGCCGCGCTCGCCGTCCGGACCGTTGCCGCCCGGCGCGCGCAGCACCCGCTCGACGAGGCGCGCGAACGAGTCCGTGACGAGTCGCCGCTTGTGGTGGCGCTGCTTGTGCCACGGGTCCGGGAAGAACACCCACAGCTCGTCGACGCTCCCGGCCGGCAGCGTCGAGGCGAGCACCTCGACCGCATTGACCTGGAGCAGCCGCACGTTCGTCAGGCCGGCGCGCGCGGAGCGGTGGACGGTCCGCGCCAGCCCCGGGAGGTACACCTCGACCGCGAGGAAGTCGCGCTCGGGCTCGCGCTCGGCCGCGGCCACGACGGCGTCGCCCTGGCCGGAGCCGATCTCCACGACGAACGGTGCACGACGCCCGAACACGGCCTCGGGATCGACCACGAACGACGGGTCGACGGAGGTGCGTGCGACGTCGCGCGGTGCCTCGAGCACGTACTGCTCGTGGTGGGCGTCCCAGGATTGCTGCAACCGCGGCCCGAGCCGGGCGCTGCGCCGCACGAACGAGACGGGCTGGGTGCGGTAACGGGGGGTCGGCTCGGGCACCGCACCAGCGTACGGGGGGCACGACGACGGCCCGCACGCCCTGGTCGGGGCGTGCGGGCCGTCGTCGGGCAGATGCCGGGCGTGCCGTCAGCCGCAGTCGATCGCGTCGTATGCGACGTCCTGCTCGGCGCTCCTCCCGTCACCTGTCGCGCTCACGTGCGCGACGCCCGCCTCGACGGCGGCGGAACGCACCGCGAAGGCCTGGTACGCGGACGTACCCGGCTCGACGCCCTCGACGGTCCGCGTCCCGTACGGCGTCTCGAGCGTGACGTCGACGGGCACGGTGTCGTCGTTCGTGGCACGCACCGCGACGTGGGCCTTGCCGGCCATGCACTGCGTGCGGGCCGTCGTCGTGACGACCAGCTCGCCGCCGGTGGCTGCGGTCACGAACGACTGCACCGGCGCGGTCGTGACGCCGCCGTCGGCGCTCGTCGCCGTCACCGTCCAGGTGTGGACGGCGACGGGCTCGAGGTCGCCCCACGTCACGTTCGCGACCTCGCCCGAGGCGACGGTCGCGACGCCGATCTCCTCGCCCGTCGTGAGCACGGAGACGCTGTCGGTCGACAGGGTCGTCGTGCGGCTCGTCAGGTCGACCGGGACGGTGAAGTCGTCCTCCCGGCCGTCGTAGCGCCCGTCGGCGTCGTACTCGGTCGCCGCGAAGTCGTCGAGCCACGGCGAGTAGGTGTCCACGATCATCTCGGACCGGTCGACGTCGAACTGCAGGAGGCGCAGGAAGCTCGCGCCGAAGCGCAGGCCCTGCTCGGGGGTGTACCCGCCGGCCTCGGTGAGACCGGCCTCCTCCGCCGTGACCAGGTACGCCTGGTAGTCGGCGACGAGCTCCACGATGCCGCTGTCCTCGCCGTCGTCCTGGCGCACGTTGATGCCGACGCCGTGCCGGTGCCCCGAGAGGATGAGGAAGATGTTGTCGTTGGGCTCCACGACCCGGGCGTGCAGGAGCCGCCCGTCGGGCGTCGCGATCTCCGACCCACGGCCGTCCGGGCTGGTGCTCGGCACGAGGTAGTCGTGCGTGAGGAGGATCGCGTTGCGGTCGGGGTACTGCTTCAGCAGGTCGTCCGCCCAGTCGGCCTCCTCGGTCGTGACCCCGTAGGAGAGGTACACGGCGACGAAGTCGAGGCCGCCCGCGGTGAACAGGTCGTAGTGGTTCTGGTTGTCGTCCTCGCGCCACGGACCGCCGTAGGACGCGTCCTCCCAACCCTCGGACAGCGCCTCGTACCGCTCGGGACCGTAGAACTCGTTGAACAGCGCGCCCGGCCCGTTGTCCATGCCGGTGAGGTTGTCGTGGTTGCCGGCGAGGACGCCGTTGGGGATGTTCGCGTCGTCGAGGATCTTCTGGGTCGCGGAGGAGAACTCGTACTCGCCGCGGATCTGCGCGGCCATCACCTCGTCGGCCGGGACGCGCGTGTAGTTCTCGTTGACGTCACCCGTGTGCGCGACGTACTTGATCTTGCGCTCGTCGGCGTTGTCGACGATCCACTGCGCCGAGTCGGTGTAGGCCTGTGCCCACACGGCACGCTCCTCGGGGGTCTCCTGCTCGACCGCACCCTCGGACAGGTACTGGGTGTCGGTGAAGTGCACCATCGAGAAGTCGTAGTCGTCCGGGTCGGCGAAGCTCGTGGGCTGCTGCCCGGCGACGCCGTCGGCGATCGAGTCCGCGAACGGGTCGGTGCCCGTGACGAGCACGTGCACGACGCCGTCGTGCGCGTGCTCCGGGGCCAGCGTGCCGGTGAGCGTCGTCGAGCCCTCGACCTCGCCCCGCGCGGAGGCGACCGGTACCCACGCCTCGCCGTCCCACACGTTCAGGGTCGCGACGCGCTGCGGGTCGATCACGCCCTCCCAGCGCACGGTCCGGCCGGCCACGTCTCCCTCCGCGGGGATCTCGAACCGCTGGAACGCGACGTCGCCCGTGGCGGGCGAGTCGAGTGTCGCGTCGTCGGCAGGGAGCAGGTCGTCGACGGGGGCCGCGGCCTCGCCCTCGACGTGCAGCGTCGTCGGGGCCTCGGCCACCGAGCCCTGCGCCGCGACGACGGGCACGGTCGTCTCGACCCGAGCGAACGTCGCCGTGGCGTCGCCGCCGCCGGGGACCGCGACACGCGCCCCGAGATCGACGCTGCCGTCGACGTCGCGCGTCCCGTCCGCGGGCACCAGGTCGGTGGGCACGTCCGGGACGCCCGCGCTCGTGAACGCGACCTCGTGCGTGCTCTCGTTGCCGAGGACGTCCGTCGCCGTGACGACGAGCGCGTGCTCGCCGGGCTCCAGACCGGGCCCGACCGGCGTCCCCGGCTCGAGCACGTCGCCGTCGAGCGTGACGTGCGGGCCGTCGAGCACGCCGGACGCGTCGTCGATCTCGACGGCCAGCGGCGCGGCCGAGCGGAGCGTCTGCCCGGCCTGCGGGGTCGACGACACGACCGCCGGGCCGGTGTTGTCCGTCGTGACGGTGCGGCTGGCCTTCAGGCCGCCGGCAGTCGCGGACGTGACGGTGTGCTCGCCGTCGGCGAGCTGCGCGGTGTCGACCTCGGCGCGCAGGCCGGACGCCGGGGCGTCGGCGGCACGCACGACGTCGAAGACCAGGTCGACCTCGCGCGGCTTCGTCGCGTCCGACCCGCAGCTCCCGTCGCCGATCGCGTAGGACGGCGCGACGCCCACCGGGGTCGCGGAGCCGTCCGTGACCTCGAGCCCGAGGCCGGAGATCGAGAAGTCGTCGCGGTTGTCCCCGCACGAGCCCGGGAACGTCCCGGCGACGAACCGGACGGTGTTGCGACCGGCCTGCAGGTAGCCGTTCGGCACGTCGATGCGGACCGTCTCGCTCACGTAGTCGCGGTCCACGAGGTCGATGCGCTGCCCGTTGACGAGCAGGTGGTTGACGTAGCGCGCCTCGATGGAGTTCGAGCCTACGGTGAAGACGAACACCGACGACCCGGCGCCGAGCGTCTCGGTCGTGTCGAGCGCCTCACCGTCGAGCTCGATCCCGGTCGGGCGCTCCCCACCGGCGGGCGGGGTCGCGAGGAACGTCTGCTCACCGTCGAGGAGCGCGCCGTCGACGGGCAGGATCGCGGGCGCGCCGGGCGCCGAGTTGTTCACGGTGATCGCGCTCGTGGCCGCGAGACCGGCGGCGGTCGTCGCCACCAGGGAGTGTGCGCCGTTCTCGAGCGTCGTGGTGTCGAGCTCCGCGGTGAGACCGGTCGTCGCGGCCGGTTCGGGCGCGAGGTCGAAGGTCAGCTCGGCGGTCAGCGTGCGGACGGTGTTGGACCCGCACGACCCGTCACCCAGCTGATACGTGAAGTCGTTGCCGGAACCGTCCGCGACGTCGCCCAGCAGCTCGAGCGAGACGTCCGTGACGTCGAAGTCGTCGAAGTTGTCGCCACAGTCCGACGCCATCGGTCCCGTGACGAACTCGACCGTGTTCTCGCCCTGCACGAGCAGGTCCGCCGGGACGTCGAGCGCGGCCCGCTCCGAGACGATGGTGCGCTCGATGTCGACCCGCTCACCGTTGACGAGCAGGTAGTTGCCGAATCGGACGTCGGCCGAGTTCGAGCCGACGTCGAACAGCAGGTGCGCGGTCGCCGGAGCGGCCTGGGCGTCCAGCTCCTGCCCGTCGACGGCGAGGGACTGCACGGAGTCGCCCGGCTGCACCGGGCCGGACGCGACGGCCAGGGTCCCGTCGACGAACGTCCCCGTGGAGGGCGACAGGGTGGGGGTGCCGCTCGGCTCCTCGATGCCTGCCGTGGTGCCCGACGCCGCGGGCTTGGCCCCGCCGGCGACGTGACCTTGCGCCGCGGCGGCGCCGGGGACGAGGACCCCCACGGTGAGGCTGAGGCCGAGCAGTGCGGCAACGCTGGTGCGCTCGGGTCGTCTTCTCCTGGTCCGGTGCGGGTGCGGCTGTGCGCGCATCGTTCGTCCAATCGTCGTCGAGGGGCGGAGGGCGGGCTCCACCGTGCGGCGTCGGACGCCCGCACGGGCGAGACATCACCCGCACAGGGACCTTTCCGGGCGCCGGTGAACATCGCGACGAGTCGGGGCGAACGGTGGCGGAACGGACGACGACGTCCGAGCCGGCCCGGCTGCACGACGAACCGGGTGGGAACGACTCAGGCCGCCCACCCCGTGGGGGTGGACGGCCTGGTCAGTGAGGGTGCGCCATCAGGGACTCGAACCCCGAACCCGCTGATTAAGAGTCAGCTGCTCTGCCAATTGAGCTAATGGCGCGCGAGAAGAAACACTAGCAGCAGGTCCGCGGGAGGTGGAAATCAGTGGTGGCGGACTCGGCTGTGACGTGCACGACAGGTCGAGCGCCAGGCCACGGGTCGACCTGGGGCGTCAGAGGTAGAGGCCGGTGGGCCCCTCCTCCGCGACCTCCTGGGACACGGCGTGCACGTCGCGCTCGCGCAGGAGCACGAGGTCCTTGCCGCCCAGCTCGACCTCGGCCCGCTCGTCCGGGTCGAACAGCACCCGGTCGCCCACCGCGACCTGGCGCACGTGCTCCCCCACGGCGACGACGACGGCCCAGCCGAGTCGCTTCGGCCCGACCGCGGTCGCGGGGATGACGAGCCCGGCGGAGCTCTGGCGCTCGCTCGCGTCGACCTCGGGGTCGACGAGCAGGCGGTCGTGCAGCATCCGGACGGGGAGGTCGCTGCGGCCCGGCACGCCGGACGCGGGAGGGGTGGACGTCGTCTTGCTCACAGTCACCACGCTACCGGGGCCGCTCGCCCGCGACTTACCCTCGGAAGGACACCTCGTCCCGGACCGAAGGAGATCCATGACCGCCGCTCCCGCCCTCCCCGGCCGACTCGCCGTCGGCGACACCGCCCCCGACTTCACCCTGCCCGCCGCGGACGGCAGCACCGTCACGCTGTCGGACCTGCGCGGGGACCACGTCGTCGTGTACTTCTACCCCGCGGCCGGCACCCCCGGCTGCACGACGGAGGCGTGCGACTTCCGTGACAACCTCGCGTCGCTGCAGGGCGCGGGCTACAAGGTCGTCGGCGTCTCCCCCGACCCCGTCGACAAGCTCACCGCCTTCGCCGAGGCGGAGCACCTGACGTTCCCGCTCGTGTCCGACGTGGACAGGTCGGTCCTCGAGGCCTACGGCGCGTGGGGCGAGAAGAAGCTCTACGGCAAGACGGTCGTCGGCGTGATCCGCTCCACGGTCGTCCTCGACCCGCAGGGCGCCGTCGAGCTCGCGCAGTACAACGTCAAGGCGACGGGTCACGTCGCGAAGCTGCGCCGCGACCTCGGCATCGACCCGAAGTAGTCATCCAGCGGCCGAGCGACGCACCCGGAGTGCGTCGCTCGGCCGTGGGCGCATCGTGCGCGCCACCGTAGACTGACCGTCGCGCGCGAGTGGCGTAACTGGCAGCCGCGCCAGGTTTAGGTCCTGGTGTCCTCGGACGTGCGGGTTCGAGTCCCGCCTCGCGCACCCAGCCTCTCGCACGCGCGCCCGTCGCGCGCACGAGGTGCGCCCTCCTCATCGCCCACCGTCGCCCTCCCGAGGTGTCCTGCCCTTGGCGTGCGCGAGAGAACGCTCTATCGTGGAGCCATGGGAGCGCTCCCAGCGCCCCTCGCCCGGCGACGACGCCGGGCCGCACCGCGCGCACGACGACGTCCGCGCACGACCCAGGGAGACGTCTTGTCCGACGACCCAGCACCCACCACCCGTCCTCGGCGGCGCCCGATCGCCGCCCTCCTCGCCACGGTCCTCGCGGCCGGTAGCCTGGCCGTCGTGCAGGCGACCGGAGCCGCGGCCGAACCCGTACCCGTCGGGTCGGGCAGCTATACGACCGACGAGGTCGGCCCCACGCCGTCGGGCTGCGACGCGATCAACGCGGACTCGCGCGCGTTCATCACCGACGACGCGCCCAGCACCCCGATACCCACGAACGACTGGTGGTCCTCTCTCGCGTACAAGCGGCTCGACTGCCAGTGGAGCGCTCCGTTGCACGCGCACCCGGCGTCGTACCAGCCGGACGCCGGCGGGATGGGCATCTCGTACACGACCACGCCGACCATCTCGGGCAGCGGTGCCGGAGTCTCGGAGTACCACTTCTCCTACCACGAGGACCTGCACGCCGGCGTCGCCGGCCTCTCCGCGCCCGACGTCTCGGTCGACGACTGGACCGACTGGACCGTGTCACCGCTGTGGGACGACGGCGCGCAGTCGCTGCGCGCGACCATCGGGCACGGCCTGCCGTTCGCCTGGTTCGAGACGACCGGCGGGGACGCCGAGCTCTCCGCGGCCGACGGGGCCGACGTCTGGCTCGACGAGGGCCCGCGCCTCGGCCTCACGGTGAACGGCCACGACTACGTGGCGTTCGCCCCGCCGGGCAGCGACTGGACGCGCTCCGGAGACACGTTCACCGCCCCGCTCGACGAGACCGGGTTCTTCTCGGTCGCGGTCCTGCCCGACGGCGACCCCGCGGACCGGGCCGCGCTGGCCGCGACCTACGCGGAGTCCGCGTACGCGCCCGTGACCGGGACCACCGCGGACTACTCCTACGACGAGACGACGTCGCAGGTGAGCACGACGTATGCGCTCGAGACCACGCCGTGGCCGGGCACCGGCGCGTCCGGCGGGACGGTCGCGGCGCTGTACCCGCACCAGGCCGCGCACCTCGCCGGCAGCTCGCCGCAGGCCGAGCCGCTCGACGCGACCTACACCTCCGCGCGCGGGAACCTGACCGTGCTCGCGGGTGTCGACTCGTTCACGACCGTCGACACCTTCCGGGGCGTTCTCACCGAGGTCCCGGCCGTCGCGACCGGCGCCGCCGGCAGCGCGGACCGGGCCCAGCTCGAGTCGTACCTCGCGCAGGTGTCGGCCGACCCGCTCGACCAGCGCGGGAACGACACCTACTGGACGGGCAAGGCGCTGGGACGGGCGACGCGGATCATCGAGATCTCCGACCAGCTGGGCCGCACGGCGCAGCGCGACGCAGCCCTCGCGAAGGTCCGCACGCTCCTCACGGACTGGTTCACCGCGTCGCCGGGCAAGGCCGCCCGGGTGTTCGCGTACGACGAGGACTGGGGCACCCTCATCGGCTACCCCGCGTCCTACGGCTCCGACCAGGAGCTCAACGACCACCACTTCCACTACGGCTACTACGTCGCCGCCGCGGCGACGCTCGCGCGGTTCGACCCGCAGTGGGCGGACCAGTACGGCGGCATGGTGGACCTGCTCGTCGCGGACGCCAACGGCTACGACCGGGACGAGACCCGGTTCCCGTACCTGCGCGACTTCGACGTGTACGCGGGTCACGACTGGGCGTCGGGCCACGGCGCGTTCGCGGCCGGCAACAACCAGGAGTCGTCGTCCGAGGGCATGAACTTCGCCGGCGCACTGATCCAGTGGGGTGAGGCGACGGGCAACACCGAGGCCCGCGACGCCGGGATCTTCCTGTACACGACGCAGGCCGCGGCGATCCAGGCGTACTGGTTCGACGCGGACGGCACGACGTTCCCCGACGGGTTCGACCACGAGACGGTCGGCATGGTCTGGGGCGACGGCGGCGCGTACGCCACCTGGTTCACCGCCAACCCGTCGATGATCCAGGGCATCAACTACCTGCCGATCACCGGCTCGCACCTCTACCTGGGCTACCGCCCGGAGCGGGTGCGCGAGCTCTACGCCCACCTCGAGCAGGTCCAGGGCGGTTCGCCGACGGCGTGGCAGGACATCCTGTGGGAGTTCCTCGCGCTCGGCGACGGCGAGGCCGCGCTCGACAAGGTGCGCGGCGGGTACCCGACGCCCGAGGAGGGCGAGTCGCGCGCGCACACCTTCCACTGGGTCGCCAACCTCGCGACCCTCGGCACCGTGGACACCGCCGTCAGCGCGGACCACCCGCTCGCGACGACGTTCACCAAGGACGGCGAGCGCACCTACGTCGCGTCCAACGTGACGGCCGAGGACCTGACGGTCACGTTCTCCGACGGCACGACGCTCGACGTCGCACCCGGGCAGACCGCGACCACGGGCGCGCACACGTGGAGCGGCGGCAGTGCGCCGGGCGACCCGACCGATCCCACCGACCCGACCGACCCCACCGACCCGACGGACCCCACCGACCCCACCGACCCCACCGATCCCCCGGACCCGGTCACCTCCACGCTGCACCTGGCGGCGGGCAACGCGCTCTCGAGCACGCCGGGACTGGCGGGATCGGTGCAGCTCGCCTCGGCCGGCACGGGGTCGTACGTCGACACCCCGCACCAGCCCGCGGTGTTCGAGGCGACGGACGTCACGGCGTCGTACGACGGCGGGGCCACGGCCTTCTCCGTCCCGGTCGACGCCGGGACCGCCGTCGGGCTCGCCGTGCAGGCGCGGGTCAGCTACGACCGCACGGGCGACGGCACGTGGGACCGGACCGAGACGTACGGGTACTTCGCGACCGACCCGGTGCCCGGGCCCGAGACGTACCCGAGCACCGGGCGTCCCGTCACCACGACGGGCACCCTCGGCGACCTGGACGGCGGAACGGTGCGCATCGAGCTGTGGAGCGTCTTCCGCGACGGCAGCCCGACGGTCGCGACCGGTCCCGCGTCGACGCTCACCATCCCGTTCGAGGCGGCCGAACCGGCGTCCGCGGACCTCGTGGTGACCACGACGGTCGAGACGCGCTGCCTGGCCGGCAAGGCGTACGTCGCCGTCCGCGCGACGAACGGCGACACCGTCCCTGCCGACATCACGCTCACCACGCCGTACGGCTCGCGCACGGTGACGGGCGTCGCGCCCGGCACGAGCGCTTACCAGTCGTTCGCGGTGCGCACCGCGGACGTCGTCGCGGGCAGCGCACGGGTCGCGGCGAACGGTGCCGGCAGGAGCGTGACCGGCGACGTCGGGTACGCGGCACACAGCTGCGGCTGACCGGCTCCGGACACAGCACCGCCCCTGCCCCGGGACAGACCCGGGTCAGGGGCGGTGCTGCGCGCCGGTCCGGGCGCAGGGCGAACGGTGCAGGCTCAGCTCGCTGCGGTGTCCTCGGCGGCGATCTGACGGCGCACGTCCTCCATGTCGAGCGCCTTGACGGCGTCGACGACCTGCTTGAGCTGCGGCGCGGGTAGCGCGCCCGGCTGGGAGAAGACGAGGATTCCCTCGCGGAACGCCATGAGCGTGGGGATCGACGTGATGCTGGCGGCAGCCGCGAGGCTCCGCTCGGCCTCGGTGTCGATCTTGCCGTGCACGACGTCGGGGTTCTCGTCCGACGACTTCTCGAAGACCGGCGCGAACATCTTGCACGGTCCGCACCAGTCGGCCCAGAAGTCGACGAGGACGATGTCGTTCTCCTTGATCGTCTGCTCGAACGTCGACTCGGTGAGCGTCTGCGTGGCCATGGGTCCTCCAGGGACGGAAATCGGGTTCCTCGGGTACAGCGTGCCGCACACCCGCACTATTCCCGCCGGTGCGCCTACGCTTGCTGGCTGTGACGCAGACCCCACCGACCACGCGGCGGATGACACCTCGCACCGTCGCCGGATACGCCGTCGGGTCCGTGGGGACGGGTGGCTTCTCCACCCTGCCCGGTCTGGTGCTGCTCGTCTACCTGACGGACGCGCTCGCCGTCCCCGCCGCGGTCGCGGGCCTCATCGTGACGGGCGCGAAGGTGTGGGACGTCCTCATCGACCCGTTCATCGGGTACGCCTCCGACCGGGACCTGGCCCGCACGGGGTCGCGGCGCCGGCTCATGACGGTCGGCGCACTCGCCCTGCCGGTGCTCTTCGCCCTGACCTTCGCGGTGCCGGCCTCCGCCGGGCCGACCGCCGCGGCGCTCTGGGTGCTCGTCGCGTTCCTCCTCTCCGCGACGGCGTTCAGCCTCTTCCAGGTCCCCTACGTCGCGCTGCCCGCGGAGATCGCCCCGACCTACGACGACCGCACCCGGCTGGTGGCCTGGCGCGTCGCGGCGCTCGCCCTGGCGATCCTGCTCTTCGGGGCGGGCGGTCCCGCGCTGCGGGGCGAGGAGGGCGCGCTGTCCGGATACCTGCTCATGGGTGTCGTGTCGGGGCTCGTCATCGGGGCCGGGATGCTCCTGTCGACCCGGGTCGTCCCCCGGAGCCCGGCCGGACCGGCGTCCGGGCCCGGCACCGCGCCGGCACGGGTCGCCTACGCGGCCGCGGTCCGCGAGTCGGTCGACGCGCTGCGTCGGTCGCGACCGTTCCGCATGCTGCTCGGGGCGTTCCTGCTCCAGGCGGTCGCGACGGGCCTCATGCTCGCCGGCGCGGCGTACGTCGCGCCGCACGTGCTGGGCGACCCCGGTGCGGTCAGCCTGCTGTTCGCCGCGCTCGTCGCCCCCGCGCTGCTCTGCATGCCGCTGTGGGCGCGCCTCGCGCGCGCGGGCAAGGACCGCGCGTTCGTCCTCGCCACCGTCCTGTTCGCCGTCGCGGCGGCGTCGATGGTCGTCCTCGTGTGGGCGCCCGGCCCGTGGGTGTACGTCCCGACGGCGCTCGCCGGCGTCGCGTACGCGGGCATGCAGGCACTGCCGCTCGCGATGCTGCCGGACGTCATCGAGCAGGACGCCGCCACGCACGGCGCGGGGCGCGGCGGCGCGTTCGGCGGCGTGTGGACCGCGGGCGAGACCACGGGGATGGCCCTCGGTGCGGCGGTGATGTCCGTCGTGCTGGCCGTGTCCGGGTATGTCTCGTCCACCGCGGACGTCCAGGTGGACCAGCCCGCGAGCGCCGTCACCGGGATCGCGCTCGCGTTCTCCGTCGTCCCGGCCGTCCTCGTCGCGCTCAGCCTCGTCCCGCTGCTGCGGTACGGTCTGCGCAGGGAGGACGTCGGCCGGGGGCCGGCCGCAGGGGGTCCACCAGCAGGGGCACAGACGACGACCTGACGGAGCCTTGCCGTGACCACCGCACCCCAGCCCACCTTCCCCACCGACGCCGCTGCCGGCCCTGTCCCGTTCGCCACCGAGGGGATCCTCGAGCGCCTGGCAGTGCTGCGCGCGGCGGACGCGCCCACGCACGGGGGGCACGTGCTGTCGTACGTGTACGACCCCGGTCTCGCCGAGCTCGACGAGCTCGCGGCGGCGGCGATGCGTGCCGTCCAGCCCGTGAACGGGCTCGACCCGACGACCTTCACGTCGGTCGCGGTCATGGAGCGCGAGCTCGTCGGGTTCGCGCGCGCGATGCTGCACGGACCGGCGGACGGGCCCCACGCCGTCGTCGGGTCCGTGACCTCCGGCGGGACGGAGAGCTGCCTGCTCGCGGTGAAGATCGCGCGCGACGCGGCACGTGCCGCGCAGCCGGACGTGCGCCCGCGGGTCGTAGCGCCCGTCAGCGTGCACGCGGCGTTCCACAAGGCCGCGCAGTACCTCGGGGTGACGCTCACGCTCGTGCCGGTGGACCCGGCCACGGGGCTGCCCGCTGCCGCGGACCTCGTGGCCGAGCTCGACCGGACCGACGACGCGGGCCGGCGCGACGTCGCGCTCGTCGTCGTCTCCGCACCGTCCTACCCGCACGGCGTGATCGACCCGGTCGCCGAGGTCGCCGCGGAGGCGCACCGACGGGGCGTCGCCGTGCACGTCGACGCGTGCGTGGGCGGCTGGGTCCTGCCGTTCTGGTCGGCGGCCGGCGGCGGGGACGTGCCGCCGTTCGACTTCGCCGTCCCGGGCGTGACGAGCATCTCCGCGGACGTGCACAAGTACGGGTACGCACCCAAGGGCACGTCGGTCCTGCTCGTCCGGGGCCGTGACCGGCAGCGTCGCCAGTTCTTCGCGACGACCGGCTGGCCCGGGTACCCGGTCGTGAACGCCGGGATGTCCGGCTCCCGCTCGGCGGCGCCGCTCGCCGCGGCGTGGGCCGTCAGCCAGGCGCTCGGCACCGACGGGTACACCGCGCTCACGGCACGCTGTGCCCGCGCGACCCGCACCCTGCGGGCCGCGGTGGACGGGATCGAGGGGCTGCGCGTCGTCGGCTCCCCCACCGGACCGCTGATCGCCGTCGCGACCGACGAGTCGGTCCCCGCCGAGCGCCGCATCGACCCGCACGTGTGGGCCGACGCCGCCCGGACCCGGGGGTGGGTCCTGCAGCCCCAGCCCGGGCTGGTCCAGGAGGACGGGTCGCGCCTGCCGCACACCACCCACCTGACCGTCACTCCCGTCACGGAGGCGACGCTCGCCGACCTGGTGCCGGCCCTCGAGGACAGCGCTGCCGACGTGCGGGGCACCGCGCGACCGGACGCGTCCGGGGTCGTCGCCGCACTCGGTGGGGCCGTCACGACCGATCCGACCTCGGACGACCTGTGGGCGGTGCTGCTCGGAGTGCTCGCTCCCGACGACGGCGCGCCGGGCCCGGCGTCGGGCAACGTGCTCCCCGACACCCTCGCGCCGCTCATGGCGCTCATGGAGGGACTGCCCGGTCCTGTTGCGGAGCGGCTCCTCGTCGAGATCCTCGCGCGCGTCGCCGAGCCCGGTGAGCGCCCGTGAACTCGCTCCGAGGCACCGCAGGAGGTAGAACAGTCGCGTGACCGACACCGCCGACTTCCCGCCCGACGACTTCTCGCACGGGGACGCCAACCCGTCGGGGTGGCTCTCGCCCGAGGAGATCGCCGCCGCGCGTGCGCAGCTCCCCCTCGTCTACGTCGACGCGGTCCCCGTCCGCGTGGACGAGTCCGGTGACGTGGTCGCCGTCGGCCTCCTGCTGCGCGTGACGCCGGAGGGGATGATGACGCGGGCGCTCGTGTCCGGCCGGGTGCTGTACCACGAGCGCATCCGGGACGCGCTGCTGCGGCACCTCGAGAAGGACCTGGGGCCGGTGGCCCTGCCCCAGATCCCGGCCGCGCCGCAGCCGTTCACCGTCGCGGAGTACTTCCCTACGCCGGGCATCACGTCGTACCACGACCCCCGCCAGCACGCGGTCTCGCTCGCGTACGTCGTCCCGGTGAACGGCGACTGCCGGCCGCAGCAGAACGCGCTCGAGCTCGCGTGGCTCACGCCCGAGCAGGCGTGCAGCGACGAGGTGCAGATCGAGATGCGCGGCGGCCAGGGCGTGCTGCTGCGCCAGGCGATGGCGTTCGTCGGCCGCCTGCCGTGAGCCGCGCGGGCAGCGCCGCGAACCTGGCGCGTGTCCTGCACGTCCTCGTCGCCGTCGTCGCGCTCACCGGCGTGGCGATGGAGCTCGTCATCGCCATCACGGGCGGCCCGGGCACCGCGCCCACGCACGCCGAGCGCGTCGTCCGCCTCTTCAGCTACTTCACGATCCAGTCCAACGTGCTCGTCGGGCTCGTCGCCGTGCTGCTCGCGGTCGATCCGCGGCGTGACGGCCGGGTGTTCCGGGTCGCACGGCTCGACGCCCTCCTGTGCATCGCGGTCACCGGGATCGTCTACAACACCGTGCTCCGCGGGATCCAGGACCTCAGCGCGGCAGGACAGGTGTCGAACCTGCTGCTCCACGTGCTGTCCCCGCTCCTCGCCGTGGCGGCCTGGGGTCTCGTCGGGCCACGGCCACGCGTCTCGCCCGCGACCGTGTGGTGGTCCGTCGCCTACCCGCTCGCATGGATCGCGTACACGTTCGTCCGTGGGGCGGTGGTGGGCTGGTATCCCTACCCGTTCCTCGACGTCGCGGCGATCGGTCTCGGCCGTGCCGTGGTGAACACCGTCGTCGTCGCCGTCGTCTTCGTCGCGCTCGCCTGGCTCGTGCGCGCCGTGGACCGGCGGCTTCCCGCCACGCCCTGACGGGGTCGCCGGGACCGTCGCCTCAGCCGAGCTCGAGCTGCGGCCAGTCCGCGAGGTCCTCGCGCATGCGGCGGTCGTGCGTCGCGACGACGACGGCGGCCGGGGTGACGCGCAGCGCCTGCGTGAGCTCGTCGACGAGGTCGATCGACAGGTGGTTCGTCGGCTCGTCCAGCAGCAGCACGTGCGGGGCTGCGAGCAGGGCACGTGCGAGGTCGAACCGTCGTCGCTGACCCGCCGAGAGCTCGCGCAGCGGCCGTTCGAGGTCCTCCTCCGTGAGCAGGCCGAGGAACGCGACGGGGACGACGTGCGCCGGGTCGAGGCGACGCGCGTCGAGCAGGTCGAGCGCCTCGCGCGCGTACTCGTCGAACCCGGTGCGCTCCTCGGCCCCCGGCGGCAGCTCGGGACCCTCCTGCGCGACGACGCCCAGCCGCACGCCGTCGACCATCGACCGCGCGCCCCGGTCGAGCGCCACCCGGCCCGCGAGCGCCGCGAGGAACGTCGACTTGCCGCTCCCGTTGGGCCCGGTCACCAGGAGCCGGCCCGACGGCGGCAGCGCGACCCGCGTCCCCGGCAGGTCCAGCCGAGGCGGGGAGCCCGGGCCGCCGTCGACCCGCGGGCTGCGCAGCTCCACGACCGGGTCCGCGGGGTCCCAGCCCGAGGACATGGCGGGCAGCTCGGGGAACGCGAGCTGCAGCGGCGGGACGGGAACCTCGACCGCGTCGGCCTCGAGCCGCTCGATGAGGCGGTCCGCAGCCTTGACGTGGATCCGGGCACGCGTCGCCCTCCGGTGCTTCTGGCTGCCCTTCGGCGGGCGCCACTCGTCGGACAGGCCCTCGTAGGACGCGTCGAGCACGGCGGCGAGCTTCTCCGCGCGCTTGCGCTCGGCCCGGTACCGCTGGCGCCACCGGTGCAGCGCCTGGTTCTTCGCGAACCGGTACGCGAGATAGCCGGGCTGGCCGTACAGGACAGGCCGGCCGTCCATGGCGGGGTCGAGATCGAGGATCTCGGTCGCCACGTCGTCGAGCAGGCGGCGGTCGTGCGTGACCATCACGACGCCACCACGCCACGCCACGACCTCGCCCGTGAGGAAGTCGATGCCGCTCTCGTCGAGGTGGTTGGTCGGCTCGTCGAGCAGCAGCAGGTCGGCGCGCTCCGCGAGGCGGCACGCGAGCCGGACGCGGAAGCGTTCGCCGACCGACAGCGTCGCGAGCTCGCGGTCGCGGTCCCGGGTCGCGCCGAGGCGCGTGAGCGCGACGTCGACACGGCGGTCGGCGTCCCAGACGGCGAGGTGCTCGGCGCGGGCGAGGATCTGCGACAGCTCGGCCAGCTCGCCGGACTCGTGGTCGAAGTCGCGCGCCGCGGCGTCGAGCTCGGCGGCGACCGCGCGCAGGCCCGCGAGGGTCGAGGTGACGAGATCGCCCACGGTCTGCCCCGGCGCGACGGACAGCTCCTGCTCGACGACGGCCAGGTCACCCGCACGACGCACCTCGCCCCGGCTCGGGACCAGGTCGCCGGACAGCACGTGCAGCAGCGTCGACTTGCCCGTCCCGTTCTCACCGACCACGCCGAGGCGCGTGCCGTCGGCCACGCGGACGCTCACGCCGTCGAGGACGGGGCGGCCGGGGTAGGCGAAGGCGAGGTCGTCGGCGGCGAGGTGCACGGGGACAACCCTAGGCGGCTGTGCCAGCGACGTACCCCACGCGGGGTAGCGTCCTGCGTCATGAGCACCTCACCGGACACCCGGCGCACGCGCCCGGGCCTCGTCGTGCTCGCCGCGCTCGCCGACGTCGCGTGCATCCTCGGGCTCGCGGCCGGAGGCCTCGCCGCGCACACCCCCGGCGACGGGGTGGTGCGCCTGCTGTTCGTTGCGTGGCCGTTCGCGGTCGGCGGGCTGGCGGGGTGGCTCGCCTGCAGGGCATGGCGACGGCCGTGGCGTCCGTGGCCCACCGGCGTGATCGTCTGGGCCTGCACCTGGGCCCTCGGGATCCTGCTGCGCGTGCTCACCGGCCAGGGCGTCGCCCCGGCCTTCCAGCTGGTCGCCTTCGGGTTCCTTGCCGTCACGATGGTCGGCTGGCGCGGCGTCGTCGCGCTCCTGGTCCTGCTCCGCCCAGCCGACCCGCGCCGCTCGTCGGTCACGCTGACAGAGGACCCCCCGCGATAGCGCCCGGTGCTGAGGCAGCCGCGAGGTAGTACCCCGGTACTACGTCGACGAGAGGGCGGCGACGACCGCCGGTGCGAGCGCGCGGAACGCCGTGCCGCGGTGGCTGATCGCGTTCTTCTCGGCCGGGCTGAGCTCCGCCGCCGACAGCGCCGAGCCCGCACCGCCCGGCTGGTCGTCCGGGAGCAGGATCGGGTCGTAGCCGAACCCGTTCTCACCGCGCGGCGCCGTCAGGAGCGTGCCGCGCATCTCACCCGTGCGCACGACCTCGGTCCCGTCCGGCGTGACGAGCGCCGCGGCGCACACGAACCCTGCGGCGCGGTGCTCGGCCGGGACGTCCCCGAGCTGGGCGAGGAGAAGCTCGAGGTTCGCGACGTCGTCGCCGTGCCGCCCGGCCCAGCGTGCCGAGAAGATCCCGGGAGCGCCGCCGAGCACGTCCACGGCGAGTCCGGAGTCGTCCGCGACCGCGGGCAGCCCGGTCGCCGCGACGAGCGCACGCGCCTTGATGAGGGCGTTCTCGGCGAACGTCACGCCGTCCTCGACCGGCTCGGGCGCACCGACGTCGCCCGCACCGACGATCGCCTCGGGCGCGAGCTCGAGGCCGGGGTGCGCGTCGAGCTCCGCCGCGAGGATGGCGCGCAGCTCGGCGATCTTGCCCTGGTTGTGCGTCGCGAGGACGAGTCGCGCGCCACCGGGCACGACGACGCCGGCCGCGGTGTCGGGCACGGGGCCCTCCCCGGTTGCTGCAGCCCCGCTCATCGTGCGTCTGCCGCGAGCGCCGCCCGCTGGATCGCCGTGAGGTCGGCCGTCCCGGCGACGGCCAGGTCGAGGAGCGCGTCGAGCTCGGCGCGGTCGAACGGCGCGTGCTCGGCCGTACCCTGCACCTCGACGAACGTGCCGGAGCCCGTGACGACGACGTTCATGTCCGTCTCGGCACGCACGTCCTCGACGTACGGGAGGTCGAGCATCGGCACGCCGTCGATGATCCCGACGCTCACCGCCGCGACCGAGTCGGTGAGCACCGGCCGGCCGCCCGTGATCGCCCCGTGGCGCTGGCCCCACGCGACGGCGTCGGCGAGGGCGACGTAGGCCCCCGTGATCGCCGCGGTGCGCGTCCCGCCGTCGGCCTGCAGCACGTCGCAGTCGAGGACGATCGTGTTCTCCCCGAGCGCGGAGACGTCGATGATCGCGCGCAGCGACCGCCCGATGAGCCGGGAGATCTCGTGCGTGCGCCCCCCGATCCTGCCCTTGACCGACTCGCGCTGGCTGCGCTCGTTCGTCGCGCGCGGCAGCATCGCGTACTCGGCGGTGACCCAGCCCTCGCCCGAGCCCTTGCGCCAGCGCGGGACGCCCTCGGTGAGCGACGCCGCGCACAGCACGCGCGTGCGGCCGAACTCGACGAGGACGCTGCCCTCGGCCTGGTCGAGCCAGTTGCGCGTGATGGTCACGGGACGGAGCTGGTCGGAGGTGCGGCCGTCTGCGCGCAGCACGGAGCCGCCGGAGGTCTCGGGGGAGGTCATGGGCCCCACCCTACCGACCGCGGTCCCACAGGTGAGCGGTCAGAGGTCGAGGACGGCGCCCGCCGTGGCGACGTCGACCGGGCCCGCGTAGACGTCGCGCGCCTCGGCCCGCGACCTCTCGGGGTCGTTCCACGCCGGGAGGTGCGTGAGGACGAGCCGCCGCGCGCCCGCCGCCGTCGCGACCTCGCCGGCTCGTCTGCCCGTGAGGTGGATCCCGCGCTCGACGGCGTCGTCGCGCCCCTCGTGGAACGCCGCCTCGGAGAGCAGGAGGTCCGCGTCGCGCGCGAGGTCGACCACGCCGTCGCACGTGTCGGTGTCGCCGGTGTAGGCGAGGACGGCCTGCTCGCCCGGTCGCAGCGTCGACGGTCCGGTGACCCGGACCCCGTACGCCTCGACGGGATGGAACACCCGGAACGGCTCGAGCGTCAGCGGCCCGACCTGCACGGGCTCGCCCGCCACCCACGACCGGACGTCGAGCTCGACCGTCAGGCCGTCGCCCGGCTCCGCGCCGTACGCCGCCTCGACCCGCTCCGCGGTGCGCGACGGACCCAGCACGGGGAGCCGGCTCGGCACACCCGTGCGCACGGACCCCCGGTCCGGGTGGTAGCGCAGGTACACGTACAGCCCGCACACGTCGACGAAGTGGTCGGGGTGCAGGTGGGACAGCGCGACCGCGTCCAGCCCGAGCGGGTCGACGACGCGCTGCAGCGCACCGAGCGCCCCGTTGCCGAGGTCCAGCACGACGTTCCAGTCGCGCGCCTCGTGCCCGGCGGCGGCCGCCTCGGCGGCAGGCACCTGCACGAGGTAGGACGACGCGGGCGAGTCGGGCCCGGCGAAGGACCCGGAGCAGCCGACGACCACCAGGCGCATCAGGCCGCCTCCACGGTGAGCACCTCGGGGCCGAGGAACCGGCGCGCCAGGTGCTCGAACGGCTCCGCGCTGCCCGTGGCGAGGAACCGGTGCAGCGGCGGCCCGGCGTCGCGGGCACGCTCGAGGTCGTGCGCGACGAGGGTGCGGTACACGTCCTTCGCGGTCTCCTCGGCGCTGGACACGAGCGTCACGTCCTCCCCCATCACGTAGGAGATCGCGCCCGTCAGGAGCGGGTAGTGCGTGCAGCCGAGCACGAGCGTGTCGACCCCGGCCGCCTTCACGGGGTCCAGGTACTCGTGCGCCACGGAGAGCACCTCGGGCCCGGAGGTCACACCCTGCTCGATGAGCGGGACGAACGCCGGGCACGCCTGGGTCGTGATCTGCAGCCCGGGGGTCACGGCGAACGCGTCGTCGTACGCGCGCGAGTCGACCGTCGCCTTCGTCCCGATCACGCCGATGTGGCCGGTGCGCGTCGCGAGCACGGCGCGACGCGCCGCCGGGAGGATCACCTCGACCACCGGGATGCCGCGCCGCACCGTGTACCGCTCCCGGGCGTCGGGCAGCACGACCGCGGTCGCCGAGTTGCACGCGATGACGAGCATCTTCACGCCGTCGTCCACGAGCCGGTCCATGACGGCGAGGGCCATCGCCCGCACGGCGGCCAGCGGCTTGGGCCCGTACGGGCCGTTGGCGGTGTCCCCCATGTACAGGAGGGACTCGTTCGGCAGCTGGTCGAGGATCGAGCGGGCCACGGTGAGCCCGCCCACGCCCGAGTCGAAGATGCCGATGGGAGCGTCGTTCACCCGCCCGAGCCTAGTGCGGCCGGACGGATCGGACCGCTCGTCCACGCGGCCCGGCGGTGTGGCAGCGCCCACACGCCACCCTCGGCGGCCAGCCCTGTCACGGGCGACCGGACCTCAGGTCGGCGAGCATCCCCTCCACGAGCGACTCCTGCAGCAGCCCCGTCAGCAGGAACAGGCTCACCAGGAAGCGTCGGGGTCCGGCGTCGTCGTCGGGCTCGGCCTCCTTGGCCAGCTCGTCGTACAGGTCTTCCACCTGCTCGTCGGTGTGCAGCTCCAGGCGGTCCGCCAGGACGAGGCGGACGTCGGTGAGCGCCGCGACCACGCGACGGGCGACGTCCCGCGCCACGACGAACGGCGCCGGCTCGCTCGGCTCCCCGTCGACGAGCATCTGCGCGAGCAGCACGAGGCGACGGACCTTCTCGTCGGCGAGGTCCGCCTGCGTGAACCGCCGGAACTCGGCGGCGACCTCCTCGTCGTCGGACGCGTCGGGGAGGAGGCGGCGCACCGCCGGGTCCCGCGGGGCCGACGTCGCCGGCACGGGTCCCGCCGGTCCGGTCCAACCCGGCGGTGCCCACGCCGCCCCCGTGGCGGCGTCGGGCTCGGGGTCCGCCGTGGCCCCCTCCCCCGCGCCCGCCTGGTCCTGCAGCATCTGGGCGACGTCCCCCGCGAGCTGCGCCAGCACGATGCGCTCCGACGGCTCCAGCCCCGCGACGTATCCGGTCGGGCCGGCCCGGAACGGGGTCACTGGTCACCACCGCGCTGCAGCGTCGCCCACAGGCCGAACGAGTGCATGGCCTGCACGTCGACCTCCATCCGCTCGCGCGCGCCGCTGGACACGACCGCACGTCCGTCGTGGTGGACCTGCATCATCAGGTGCTCGGCCCGCGGTTGCGGGTAGCCGAAATATGACTCGAAGACGTACGAGACGTAGCTCATGAGGTTGACGGGGTCGTTCCAGACGAGGGTGACCCAGGGGTCGGCGACGACGGGCGTCTCCTCGACGCGTGTCGCCTCGTCCGGGACGGCGACGGACAGCGTGGCGCGCAGGGGCTCGTTCACACCCTCCACTGTATTCGGCACTACCGTGGTGCCATGAGTCCCGCCGACCAGGGCAGCGACGTCGCGCCCCACGGTCCGCCCCACGGCCAGCACGTCTCCACCGCCCTCCTCACCGACCGCTACGAGCTCACCATGCTCCAGGCCGCGCTCGCCGACGGGACGGCCGACCGGCACTGCGTCTTCGAGGTGTTCACCCGTCGGCTGCCGCCCGGTCGCCGGTACGGCGTGCTGGCGGGCACCGGGCGGGTGCTCGAGGCGCTGACGTCGTTCCGGTTCGGCCCGGTCGAGCTCGACTGGCTCCACGCGCACTCCGTGGTCGACGACCGCACGCTCGACTTCCTCGCGGGCTACCGGTTCACAGGGTCGATCACCGGGTACGCCGAGGGCGAGGTGTTCTTCCCCCAGTCACCGGTCATGGTCGTGGAGGGGACGTTCGCCGAGGCCGTCCTGCTCGAGACGCTCGTCCTGTCGATCCTCAACTTCGACTCGGCCGTCGCGTCGGCCGCGTCCCGCATGACGAGCGCGGCCGTGGACCGTCCGTGCCTCGAGATGGGCGCCCGGCGCGCCCACGAGCAGGCGGCTGTGGCCGCCGCGCGGGCGGCCGTCGTGGCGGGCTTCGCCGCGACGTCGAACCTCGAGGCGGGGCGGCGCTACGGGCTGCAGACCATCGGCACGGCCGCGCACGCGTACACGCTCCTGCACGACGACGAGCAGGCGGCGTTCGCCTCGCAGGTGGCCTCGCTCGGGGCCGGGACGACGCTGCTCGTGGACACCTACGACGTCCACCAGGGCGTGACGAACGCCGTCCGGGCCGCGGGGACCGGGCTCGGCGCGGTCCGCCTGGACTCGGGCGACCTCGGCGTGCTCGCCGTGGAGGTGCGACGCCAGCTCGACTCGCTCGGGGCGCGGGACACGAAGATCGTGGTCACGTCCGACCTCGACGAGTACGCGATCGCCGCCCTGGCTGCGGCCCCGGTGGACACGTACGGCGTCGGCACGCAGGTCGTCACCGGCTCGGGTGCCCCGACGTGCGGCATGGTCTACAAGCTCGTGGCGCGCACGGACTCGTCCGGGGTGCTGCAGCCCGTCGCGAAGGCGTCCACCGCCAAGACGAGCACCGGGGGCCTCAAGGTCGCCGCGCGGCGGTTCGGCGACGACGGGCGGGCGGTGGAGGAGGTCGTCGTGACCGGGCACGACCTCGCCGTCCGGGACTGGGACCCCGAGACCGACGACGTGGGCGTCGACGGCGAGCGGGGCGAGCTGCGCCCGCTGCACGTCCCGCTCGTCGTGGACGGCGCCGTCGACTCCCGCTGGGTCGGGTCCTACGGCGTGCAGAACGCCGTCCACCGGCACCACGAGGCCCGGGCCGAGCTCCCGCGCGGTGCCCGGCGGCTGTCCGCCGGCGAGCCGGCGATCCCCACGGTGGTCCGGACGGTCGGCTGAGCCCTACCGCTTCCCGACGAACCACCCGCGGACGAGGGCCACGCGCGCGTCGAGCTGCTCGGACGTCGCGAGCGGCACCTCCGGCCCTCCGCACCGTCGACGCAGCTCGTTGTGCACGGAGCCGTGCGGCTGCCCGCTGCGGCGCGCCCACGCGGAGACGAGCTGCTGCAGCTCCTTGCGAAGCTCGGCGGCCCGTCGGTGCTCGGTCTCGGAACGCTCACGCTCCGCCGTGACACCGTTCTTCGAGACACCGTTCTTCGAGCGCGCGGTCATCTGGTCGGCCTGCCGCTGGCGCAGGAGGCTGGTCACCTGGTCCGCGTCGAGGAGGCCGGGCAGACCGAGGAAGTCGAGCTCCTCGTCCGAGCCGACGTCCGCGCCCGTGCCGAACTCGCCGCCGTCGAACAGCACCCGGTCGAACGACGCCTGCGCCTCGAGCGCCTCGAACGATCCCTGCACGAGCTCGCCCGACGCCTTGTCCTCGCGGTTGGCCTCCGCGACCAGCGCATCCTCAGGGTTGAACCCCTCGCCCTGCTCCTCCGCGGTGAGCGGCCGGTCGAGCGCGTGGTCGCGCTCCAGCTCCAGGCCGTTCGCCAGCTCGAGCAGGTGGGGCACGCTCGGCAGGAAGACCGATGCTGTCTCGCCACGACGCCGAGCGCGGACGAAGCGCCCGACGGCCTGCGCGAAGTACAGGGGCGTCGCGGTCGACGTCGCGTAGACCCCGACCGCGAGCCGCGGGACGTCGACGCCCTCCGAGACCATGCGGACCGCGACCATCCAGCGCGCGTCGCCGTCGGAGAACTCCTCGATGCGCCCGCTCGCGCCCTCGTCGTCCGAGAGGACGACGATCGGCGAGGTCCCCGTGATCCTCGCCAGGTGTCCCGCGTAGGCGCGGGCGTCGGTCTGGTCCGTCGCGATGACCAGTCCCCCCGCGTCGGGGACCGCGCGCCGGACCTCCGCGAGGCGCTTGTCCGCCGCGGCGAGCACGGACGGGATCCACTCGCCGTTCGGGTCGAGCGCGGTACGCCACGCCTGCCCGGTCATGTCCTTGGTCAAGGGCTCGCCCAGCCGGGCGCTCACCTCGTCGCCCGCCTTGGTCCGCCAGCGCACCTGCCCGGAGTAGGTCAGGAAGATCACCGGCCGCACGACGTGGTCGCGCAGCGCCTCGCCGTACCCGTACGTGTAGTCGGCGCGCGACCGGCGGATGCCGTCAGGACCACGCTCGTACCCGACGAACGGGATCGCCGCGGTGTCGGACCGGAACGGCGTCCCGGTGAGCGCGAGCCTGCGCGTGGCGTCCTCGAAGGACTCGCGCACCGCCTCGCCCCACGAGAGCGCGTCGCCGCCGTGGTGGACCTCGTCGAGGATGACGAGGGTCCGGTCCGCGGTCGTGCGCGCCGCGTGCAGCGCCGGCTTCGCGGCGACCTGGGCATACGTCAGCGCGACGCCGTCGTAGTGCGTGCCGTGCCGCCCCTGGCTGTTGCGGAAGTTGGGGTCGATCCGGATGCCGACACGTGCGGCGGCGTCGGCCCACTGGTGCTTGAGGTGCTCCGTCGGGGCGACGATCGTGACGCGCCGGACGACGCCCGCCTCGAGGAGCTCGGTCGCCACGCGCAGCGCGAACGTGGTCTTGCCCGCGCCCGGCGTCGCGACGGCGAGGAAGTCGCGCGGGGCGAGGGTCCGGTACTGCTCGAGCGCCTCCGCCTGCCACGCACGGAGCTTGGACGCCGCACCCCACGGGGCGCGCCGCGGGAACGCGGGCGACAGGTGCGAGGCCGCGGCTGACGACGGGTGGGACGGGTGCGGGGACGGAGAGGAGGGGGCGGCGCTCACTTGCCGGAGTCGCCCTCGCCGTCCTGCGGCTCCCGGAGGCCGTCGTAGATCTCCTTGCACGTGGGGCAGACCGGGAACTTGTTCGGGTCACGACCGGGGACCCACACCTTGCCGCAGAGCGCGATCACGGGCTTGCCGGACATCGCCGACTCCATGATCTTCTCCTTGCGCACGTAGTGCGCGAAGCGTTCGTGGTCGCCGGGCTCCGCCTGCTCGCTGGTCTCCTCGCGCTCGAGGAGACCCGTCGACGTGCTGGTGCGCGGGTCGCTCGGTCGTGCTGCCGGGTCGCGGGACGGGTCGTCCGGTCCGCCGGGGGTCGTGCTCGCGCTCAGCTCGGTCATGGAGGAAAGTCTACGTCGCCGCTCCCACGCTCCGTCGGGGTCTGCTTCCGTCACCGACCCAGCCGTCACGGACCCAGCCGTCACAGACCCTGCCACCCGGGCTTGGACTCGTAGGTCTGGCGGTAGTAGGTGCCGAGCTGCAGGCGCGACGCCGCGGCGTCGTCCACCAGCACGGTCGCGTGCGGGTGCATCTGCATGATCGTCGCGGGCCACAACGCGGACACCGGGCCTTCCACGAGCTGGTGCACCGCCTCCGCCTTGCCCTTGCCCGTCGCGAGCAGGACCAGGTGCCGCGCGGACATGATCGTCGCCAGGCCCTGGGTCAGGCAGTGCCGCGGCACCTGCTCGATGTCGTCGCCGAAGAACCGGGCGTTGTCCTCCCGGGTCTGCGCGGTCAGCGTCTTGATCCGCGTCCGCGACGCGAGCGAGGACCCCGGCTCGTTGAACGCGATGTGACCGTCCGTGCCGATCCCCAGGATCTGCAGGTCCACGCCGCCCGCGTCCGTGATCGCCGCCTCGTAGGCCGCGCACGCCGCGACGAGGTCGTCGGCGTTGCCGTCCGGCCCCTGCACCGCACCCGGGGCGAAGTCCACCCGGGACGCGATCTCGGTCTCGATGACGTTGCGGTACCGCTCCGGGTGCTCCTCGGCCAGCCCGACGTACTCGTCGAGCATGAACGCCCGGCTCCGCGCGAAGCTGAGCCCGTCACGCTCGTGACGACGAGCCAGCTCGTCGTACACCTTGAGGGGGCTGGAACCCGTCGCCAGACCGAGCACCGCGTCGGGCGCAGAGCGCACGAGCTGCTCGATCGCGTCCGCGGCCAGCACCGCCAACCGCTCCGCAGGAGCGATCACGACCTCCATCACGACACCTTTCGACGGCCGACGAGGGCAGCACCCACCGCGGCGACGGGGACGTCGGTCGGCGCGAGGGACACCCGGTCCGCGAGCCGCAACGACGACAGGAACGGGGACGTGCGCGACTGGGCGTCCAGCGCCGCGCGGACCGCGACGAGCAGCGGCTCGCCGAGCGCCGAGACGCCACCGCCGAGGACCACGTGCCGCACGTCCACCGAGAGCTCGAGGATACGCACCGCGCTCGCGACGGCGGACGCGAACTCCGCCTTGATGCGCTGCGCCTCCAGGTCGCCCGCCGCCGCCGCCTCGAACAGCTCGGCAGGCGCGGGCCGGCCGTGCCTCGACGGCCACCGCGCGCTGAGGGCAGAACCCGAGGCGTACACCTCGACGCAGCCGCGCTGGCCGCACGCGCACACCGGGCCGCCCGGGTCGATCGGGATGTGCCCGATCTCCCCCGCGGCGCCGCTGACGCCCCGGCGGAGCTCGCCGCCGAGGACGATGCCCGCGGCGAGACCGGTCCCGAGCGCGAGGAACGCCAGGTCCGCCCCGTCGGCACCCATGACGTGCGCGGCCCCGAGCGCGGCGACGTTGAGGTCGTTGTCGGTGCGCACCCGCACCCCGTCGAGAACCGCCGAGAGGCGGTCGGCGAGCGGGAACCGTTCGCCCTCGATGCCCAGGTTCACCGCGTGGCTGACCGACCCGTCGTGCGGGTCGACCAGACCGGGGACGCCGACGCCGACGCCGTCGAGCCGGGCGACGTCGGCACCCCCGCGGGCGACGACGTCCCGCACGGCGCGCTCGGCGCTGGCGACGACGCCCTCGGGGCCGCGGACCGTCGGGATGCGCAGCGTCTCCACGACGCCCCCGTCCGGGTCCAGGAGCGCGGCGAGGACCTTGGTACCACCGATGTCGAGGCCGACGGCGTACCCGGGTCCGCGCTCACGGGAGGTCACGACGTCGGACGAGCGCGCGAGAGCGCGCTCACCGAGGGCTGCGGCTGCCTCACCGGACGGCGAGGCAGCCGTGCTCAGATCACTCACGTCAGCCCTTCACCGCACCCGAGACGAGACCACCGGTCATCCGGCCCTGGACGATGACGAAGAAGATGACCACCGGGATCGCGATCAGCACGGAGCCCGCCATGAGCGCGCCCCAGTTCGTCGCCTGCGTCGCCTGCTGGAACGTGCGCAGCCACACGGGCAGCGTCATCGCCTCTGGGCGCTGCATGATGATCAGCGCCATGACGAACTCGTTCCAGGCCTGGATGAAGGCGAAGACGCCCGTCGCGACGAGACCTGGTGCGAGGAGCGGGAAGGTGATCTTCCAGAACGCCCTGCCGCGCGAGCAGCCGTCGATCATGGCCGCCTCCTCGAGCTCCGCGGGGACGCCGTTCACGAACCCGCGCAGGGTCCAGATCGTGAAGGGCAGCACCCCGGAGATGTAGACCACCGAGAGTCCGATGACCGTGTTCAGCAGCTGCCAGCCGTCGATGATCCGGAAGATCGAGATCATCATCGCCTCGCCCGGGATCATCTGGACCACGAGGATCGCGATGATGAAGGTGCGACGCCCCTTGAAGCTGAACCGTGTCACGGCGAGGGAGGCGAGGAAGCCGATGATCATCACGACGACGAGCGTGATGAAGGTGACCATGAGGGAGTTCTGCATGGCCGGGACGAACGGCGCACGGGAGTCGTCGGTCACTGCGCTCACGTAGTTGTCCGTCGTGAACGCCCCTGGCCCGGGGAAGAAGTGCAGGTCCGAGCCGCGGATCATGTTGGTCGGCAGGAAGGACGTGTTGATCATCCAGTAGACCGGGAAGACCGATGCCACGAAGACGATCACGGCGAGGACGGCATAGACGACGTTCGCCGCCTTCTTGCGCCGGGTGTCGCGGCTCTTGCGCGGACCGCCCGTGCTCGCCGACGCCGCGTGGCGGACAGGTGCGACCACCTGGTTCGTGATGGTGCTCACAGCTCCTCCTCCCGCACCGTCTGGCGCACGTAGTAGAACGAGATCCCGAGCATGATGAACACGAAGAGGACGGCGATCGCGCCGGCGAGACCGTAGTGCCCCTGGGCCATGCCCGTCTGGTAGATGTACACGCCGATCGTGTTGGTCCGCTCCCGGTCACCACCGACGCCCTGCAGGGCGTAGACCTGGGTGAACACCCGCAGGTCCCAGATGATCGACAGGACGATGAGCACCGTGATGATGCTCCGCACGAACGGGATCATGATGAGGCGGAAGCGCTGGAACGGGTTGGCCCCGTCGAGCTGCGCGGCCTCGAGCACCTCGCCCGGGACCTGGGTCAGTCCCGCGTACATGGTGAAGGCGACGAACGGGACGGCACCCCAGACGATGATCATCGTCAGGACGGCGAAGAAGAGCATGGGGTTGATGAGCCAGGACTGGCCCATCCAGTTGTTTCCGGTGATCGTCGTCAGCAGGTTGTTGATCACGCCGTACTGGGTGTCGAAGATCCAGCCCCAGACGATGGTTGCCGCCAGTGGCGGCATCGCCCACGCGAGCAGGAGACCGACCGAGACGAGCAGTCGGAAGCCCTTGCCGAGCCGCATCATCAGCAGCGCGATGAGCGTGCCGAGCACCATCGTCAGCGCGACCCAGACGACCATGAGCACGAAGCTGCGCAGGAGCACGGTCCAGAAGCCGTCGAAGTCCGTCAGGACCTGGACGTAGTTGTCGAAGCCCACCCACTCGGCGGGCTGGCCCATGAGCTGGGCGCGCTCGTACTCCTGGAACGACATGACGACCAGCCGGACGACCGGGTATCCGACCAGGACGCCGAGCACGACCAGGCTGGGCACGAGCAGCGTCCATGGCAGCACCGGCCGCCGCCGCTGCTTCGAGGGGATCGGGGCCTTCGCGCGCTGTGGAGCGCGGGGGGCACCGAATGTGGTTGAGCTCATTTCCTCACTCCGTCGAGAGTGCGCGAGAGATGCGCTGGTGACGATCGACCCGCCCGGGGTCACGTCCCGTCATGGGACGGGGCGGGGTCTCGTGCGGAGACCCCACCCCGGTGTCGGCTGTTCCATCGGTGCCGGTGCGACCGTGCGGTCGCACCGGCACCCGGCAGGGTCAGCCGTTGAGGATCTCCTCGATCTTGGCGTCGAGCTCCTCGGCGACGGTCTTCACGTCGTCACCGTTCGCGATCCGCGTGAACGCGGTCTGGAGCACGTTCTGCGCCTCGACGTCGGCCCACCGCGGGGATGCCGGGGTGAGGCGGGCGTTGGCGGCAGCCTCGACACCGGCCTGGGCGATCGGGTCGTCCTGCGGGACGGTGCTCGACAGCGACACCTTCGCCGGGATGAGGCCGTTCTCGCCGAGGATGGTCTGGTAGTCGTCGCTCATCATGATCTCGAACGCCTTGTACGCGAGCTCGGGGTTGTTCGAGTTCGCCGCGACGGCGATGTTCGAGCCACCGGCGAAGACCTGGGCCGGGGTGCCGGCCGTCTTGCCCGGGAGCGGGAACGCGGTCAGGTCAGCGCCGAAGGTCGACTCGCAGCCGGGGGCCACGTCCGGGTCCTCGGGCTTCTCAGGGGCCTTGATCGACCACTGGATCCAGGTCGGCGCCGACAGCAGCGCGACGTTGCCCTCGCAGAAGGGGACCTGCAGGTCCGTCTCCTGACCGTCCTTGGGGGCGAGCGACGCGTTGTTCATGACGTCCTGGACCTGCTCGAGGCCGGCGAGGCCGCCCTCGGAGGAGAAGCCGGCCTCCCACGTGCCGTCGTCGGCCTGCTCGGCGATGAAGCCACCGTTCTCCCAGACGAAGGGGAGGGCGTTGTACCAGTCCTGGCCGGGCCAGTAGATGCCGGAGCGCGTGTCCGTCTTGAGGGACTTGCCGAGCTCGACGTAGTCGTCCAGGGTCTCCGGGACCGTGATGTCCTCGCCGATGGCGGACGGCGAGTAGAACACGGCGCGCGAGCCCGCGTAGTACGGCAGGGCGTAGTGCTTGCCCTCCCAGTCACCGGCCTCGACGAAGCCGGGGAGCAGGTCGTCGCCACCGAGCGTCGCGAACTCGTCAGCGGTGATCTCGCGGAAGTACGCCGCCGAGGTGAACGCGGGCGACTGCGTGTTGCCGACCTCGACCACGTCCGGGCTGTCGGAGCCGGAGAGGGACGTCGTCAGCTTGTCGACGATGCCGGTCCAGGACTGCTCCTCGATGGTGAGCGTGCTGCCCTCGTTCTCCTCCTCGAACGTCGTCTTGAGGTACTCGCGGGCAGCGTCCGGCGTGTCAGTGCCGTTGAGCCAGACGCGGATGTCCCCCGTCGGGGCGTCGCCGCCGGCGCCGGAGCCGGAGCCGTTGTCGTCGCCGCCGCCGCTGCTGCAGGCGGTCAGCGCGAGCGCCAGGGTGATCGTCGACGCCACGGAGGTGGCGACGAGGCGGTTCCTCTTCACTGGGTGCTTCCTCTCGGTCATTCTGGGTGGTGGTGTCGTCCGTGACTCCACCCGAGGTGTGGCAGGGCCCCTGCGTAACTCAGGTCGCACAGGGGTACTACGGGAAACTGCGGGAACTGCAGGTCCTGCTGACCGGGGGTGGAGCACTGGGATCCCGGTCAGCAGGGGGAGATCGCCGCGCCGTGGAGCGGGGTGATCGGACGGGCGGGACTCACGTGGGCGTGGCGCTCACGAGACCCCCAGCTGTCCGGACAGGACGAGGACGGCTGCCCCCGCAAGGACGACGTCTTCGTCGAGCGTGGCCATCCGCACCTGGAGCCCGCTGCCGATGACCGGCATCGTGCGGGTGCGGACGGTGTCGAGCGCCGCCTCGCGCAGGGGCCCGTCCAGCAGGTCCGCAGGACCGCTGATCAGGACCTCGGCGAGGTTGAGGGCGCTCACGACAGGAGCCAGGGCGATGCCCAGGATCCTGCCGACCGACGCCAGGACGGCGTCGGAAGCATCGGTGTCGAGCCCGTCGACCGCGCGCCGCAGCGCCGGGACGGACAGGACCGTCTCGAGGCAGCCGCGCCGCCCGCAGGCGCACGGCTCACCGTCGTCCACGACCGTGACGTGGCCGAGCTCGCCGGCCGCGTCGCCGTGCCCGTGGATCCGGGCGCCGTCGACCATGATGCCCGCACCGACACCCTCCCCGACCGTGAGGACGAGGAGCCCGGTGCCGGAGGCGCCGCCGAACGTGAACTCGCCCAGGGCGGCGATGTTGGCGTCGTTCGCGACGTGGACCGCGAGGCCGAGGCGGTCCGTGAGCTGGTCGGCGAGCGGCAGGTCGTACCAGCGCCGGTTCGGCGCCTCGATCACGCGGCCCGCGGCGTCGATCACGCCGGGCGACCCGATGCCGACGCCGATGACGGGCTGGGTCGCGGCCGCGATGAGACCGCGGCAGAACCGGGTGAGGAGGTCGACGAGGTCGTCACCCGAGCGGCCCTGGACGGCGAGCGACTGGCGGACGACGAAGTCGCCCGTGAGCGTCAGCACCGCCCCGCGGATCACCTCGTCGTCGGTGAGGTCCACGGAGACGATCTGGTAGGCGCTGGTCCGCATCCCGACGAGGATGGCGGGCTTCCCCACCCGCTGGCCGGGCCTGACGCCGAGCTCCTCGACGAGGCCCTCCGCGATGAGGACGGACACCAGGTCCGAGATCGTGACCCGGGTGAGGGACGTGGCGCGCGCGAGGTCGGCGCGGGACGTGGGACCTTCGTGGAACAGCTGCTGCAGGACGAGGGAGCGGTTGTGCGCTCGAGCGTGCTCGGGCAGCACCTTGGAGGTCGGCCTGAGCCCGGAGCTCAGTCGCCTCCTCGCTGCTGTGGTGCCCGTCACTGCCGTCGTCATGTTTGTTAGTAGACCGCCTTTACTAAGTGGGTGTCAACCCGCTCCAGGCTTCGTGATCGAAACGTTGCCGACGCGCAACACGGCGGAATCGTGGCGCGGCGATCCCGGCCGTCCGACCTACCGCTGCGGCGGGGCGTCGATCCATCCGCGCGCACCCGTGTGCTCCACGGACCGCGTCGCGACCTCCACGGCCCGCTCGAGGGCGACCGACGGGGAGGCACCGCGCTCGAGCCACGCCGCGAAGGCGCCGTGCACGACGTCGCCCGCGCCCAGCGTGTCGACCACCCGCGCCGCGCGCGGCACCGCGATCGACGTCCGCTCCCCCGCCCTCAGCACGTCGACCGGGCCGGGACCGCTCGTCCGCGCCACGAACGGCAGGCGCCCGCCCGGACCCAGCGCCGCGACGGCGTCGAGCACCTCGGCGTCGTCGGACCCCGGCACGCGGAAGTCCGCGGAGAGCACGACGGCGTCGCACAGCGCGAGGACGTCGGGCGTGCTCTCCTTCCACGAGCCTCCGTCGAGCACGACGAGCGCGCCCCGGTCGCGCGCGGCACCGGCGAGCGGGAGCGCGACCTGCGGAAGGTGCCCGTCGAGGAGCAGGACGTCTCCCTGCCCCGGCACGGGCAGCGCCTCCCGGTCGGGCGTCGCGGAGCCGAACCCGAGCGCGTTCGTGCTCGCGACCGCGCGCTCGCCCGTCGCCCACGTGACGAGCACCGTCGACACGGCCGGCTGCCCGTCCGTCCCCGCGGCGACGTCGACGAGCTCCACGCCCGCGTCGGTGAGCTCGGCGCGGACCATCGCCGCGAGCTGCCCCGAGCCGACGGCCGCCACGAGGCGGGTCGGGGTGCCGAGGGCGACCGCGGTCGCCGCCGCGTTCGCGGCCGGTCCCCCGAAGGTCGCCGACACCGAGCGCGCGACGACCTTCTCGTCGGGCGCGGGCAGGCGGTCCACCACCTGCACGACGTCGAGCGTCACCAGTCCGCAGCACACGAGCACGGGTCCATCCTCGCGGAACCCGACGGGCGACCGCGAACGGTGGGGGACGCGGTGCGGGACCGGTGCGGGAGCGGCGGAAGATCACGACAGATGGCGACCAGGTCACGGGCAGTTCACAAGACGATCACGATGTGTCGCCTGGCGTCCGGTTTGTGAGTTCGGCCCCCTACGCTCGCCCCATGCGCACCGCTCGCCGGTCACCGGCCCGCCACACGGCTCTCGCCGTCTCGCTCGTGCTCGGCGGGGCGCTCCTCGCCGGGTGCTCCTCCAGCGCGTCCGAGGACAGCGGCGGGGACGCCGGGAGCGCGATGGACCAGTCCGTCGCGTCCGAGGAGGGGGCGGTCTCCGGGGACGCCGCCGGCATCGCCGACTCCGACACCGCCGAGGCGGACCGGGAGATCATCACGACCGGCAGCGTCACCGTGGTCGCGCCGGACCCGCTCACCGCCGCCGACGAGGTCGCCGGCCTCGCCGAGAGCGCCGGCGGTCGCGTCGAGGCCCGCCACCAGTACGAGGCGGAGGGCGACGAGGCGGCGTGGGCCGACCTGACGATCCGGGTCCCCGCGGACCGCACGACGGCGACGCTCGACGCGCTCGGGCAGGTCGGCGAGGTCCGTGACCTCTCCGTCGAGGCGGTCGACGTGACGGGCACCGCTCGCGACCTCGACGCCCGGATCGAGGCGCTCGGGACGTCCGTGGACCGGCTGCAGGACCTCATGGGGTCGGCGGACAGCACCGAGGACCTGCTCCGCGCCGAGGCCGAGCTCACCTCCCGCCAGGCGGACCTCGAGTCCCTGCAGTCCCAGCGGACGGGGCTCAGCGACCAGGTGGCGATGTCGACCGTGACCGTGACGATCGTGGCCGTGACCCCCGTGGAGCAGCTCGCGCCGGGCGGGTTCCTCGGTGGTCTGCAGAACGGGTGGAACGCGCTCCTCGTCTTCCTCAACGGCCTCGTCGTCGCCCTCGGTGCGCTCCTGCCGTGGCTCGTCGTCGCCGGTGTCGTCGCGCTGGTCGTGCGCTGGGTCGTGCGCCGGGTGCGGCGTGCGCGCGAGCCAGGCGGCGACCAGGGCCCGGGTTCGGGCCCTGCCGAGCCGGGTGCCGATCCCGACACCTCCCCCGCGGCCGACGAGCCGCTCGTCGGTGCCGGCGCGCCACGTGGGTGAGGACGAGCAGGCGCTCCGGGCGCCCGAGTCCGGTCGGGTCGCGCAGCTGTGGCGCGGTACCGGTCCGGACGCGTCGCCGGTCGGCTACCTGGTGACGCGCGAGTGCACGCACTGGGACACCGTCGGCCCGCAGTCCTTCCCGCAGCACGTCAACCCGCAGCGTCGGCTGGAGTGGCACGCGCACGTCGACGCTGCGCAGCCGGAGGACGTCTACTGGGACGACCCGGGCGCTGCGGCGTTCCATGCCGATGCGGGCACGGTCCGGGTCGGCGACGAGACGCTCGTCGTGCGCTGGCTCGTCGGCGCGGACGCCGAGAGCGTCTGGGCCCGCCACGGCTGGTAGCCGTCCGGCGACGCAGGACCGGGCACGACGACGGCCCGCACCCTGTGGGGGTACGGGCCGTCGTCGCAGGGGTGGAGGTGCGGGGAATCGAACCCCGGTCCGGTGACGCCGATCGAGGACTTCTCCGGGCGCAGTCTGCTGTGCTTTTCTCGGCCCCCGCACTCACGCAGACAAGGTGCGGACGGGCTCAGTCACCTAGAAGTCCCCGTGGCCCCGATGACGAGGGCTACGAGCAGTGGCTTCCTGAATGACGCCAGGAACCGGGACGGAAGCAAGCCCGGGCTGACGGACTTCTAGACTCGCTCAGGCGGCGAGTGCGAAGTCGGTGCGCTTGTTATCGGCACCTGTAGTTTGCAGACATCGTTGACGAGATGAGTCTGCATCCTCGGCCCGCTTCTCCTCGAAGCACGACCACCGTCGAAACCGATCACCCCCTGTGGAGTTGTCAACCACTGCACCAGGACGAGCGAACCCGTGCGCCGGAGCAGCAGCTACAGCCTACGGGATGAACACCCCCGGGCGCCCCCGTATTTCGCTGCCTGCCCAACAGGACCGCTACTTCTTGCGGCTGAGCACGTCGGCGAGCAGCCCGCCCGCGATCCCCAGCAGGAAGATGTCCTTGGCGAGGCCGATCCCCTCGGGTGTCGGCCGCACCCCGTCCTCCTGCGTCATGCCCGGGGTCTTGAGGTACATCCCGACCAGACCTGCGGAGAAGGCGCCGAGCGCGGGCGCCACGAGCGCCGTCGGCACGAACGGGGTGACGAGGGCGGCGCCGAGCGCGATCTCGGCCGTCGACAGCGTCTTGGCGAACTGCTGCGGCTCGATCTCCTCGAGGAACGGGTACGTCCCGGCGGCCATGCCGTGGTACGCCTGCGCGGACTGCTCGTCGGCCCCACGCTTGCCGAGCCCGGAGTTGAGGATGAACAGACCTGCGGCGAGACGGGGGATGTACTGGCGGAGCTTGACCATGCGACCTCCTGCGACGACGGGTGACGGGCGACGACCTGGCCACCACCCGAGGGCGGTGACTCTCGTCACCGACCGTACGGCGTCGGGCCCTGGCCCACCACTGACACCCCGAGTTCCAGCAGATCGCGCCGACCGATCGGCGCGTCGAGCGTGTGCTCAGCGCATCTCGCGCTGGCGGATCGCACGGTGCGCCTCGCGGTTGTCCTGCTTCTCACGCAACGCGTGCCGCTTGTCGTACTCCTTCTTGCCGCGCGCGAGCGCGATCTCGACCTTGGCGCGGCCGTCGAGGAAGTAGAGCTGGAGCGGGATGACCGTGTGCCCCTTCTCGCGCGTCTTCGCCTCGAGCCGCAGGATCTCCTCCTTGTGCAGCAGGAGCTTGCGCTTGCGCCGCGGCGCGTGGTTGTTCCACGTGCCCTCGGAGTACTCGGGGATGTGGACGTTCTCGAGCCACGCCTCGCCGCGGTCGACGTCCACGTACCCGTCGACGAGCGACGCCCGTCCCATGCGCAGCGCCTTGACCTCGGTCCCAGACAAGACGATCCCCGCCTCGAGCACGTCCTCGATGACGTAGTCGTGGCGCGCCTTGCGGTTGCTGGCGACGACCTTGCGGGGGTCCTTGTCCTTCGCCATGTCGTCGTCCTACCGTCCTCGTGGTTCTCGCGTGCTCCGTCAGACTACGGGTGCCCGACGGCGCCCGGTACCGATTATCCCGCAGGCGCGGCGCCGCTACAGCCGCGACATCGGGTCGACGGTCGAGCCGTCCACGTACACCTCGAAGTGCAGGTGGCACGCGGCGGAGGTGCCCGTGTTGCCGGAGTACCCGATGATCTTGCCCTTCGTGACGTACTGCCCGGAGCTGACCGCGAACCGGGACAGGTGGTTGTAGCTCGTCATGAGGCTGTGCCCACCCACGGTCCCGTGGTTGATCAGCACCTGGTTGCCGAGGCCGCCGTAGTGCCGCGCGAACAGGACCGTGCCGTCCGCCGCGGCCATGATGGGCGTCCCGCAGTACGCACGGAGGTCGGTCCCGGCATGCAGGCGCCAGATGCCGAGCGTCGGGTGCAGCCGCATCCCGTAGCTGGACGTGACGTGCGGGACAGCCGTCGGGAACGACAGGAACGTCCCGGAGCTGGACCCGCCACCGCCCCCGCCGGAGGAGGAGCCGCCACCGCCGCCACCGCCCCCACCGGAGGACGAGCCGCCGCCACCGCCACCATCGGAGGACTGCTGCTGCTCCTTGGCCTTCTTGCGCGCCTCCGCCTCGGCCTTCTTGCGGGCCTCCTCGGCCTTGCGGTCCCGCTCGGCCTGGTCGGCGATGATCTGCTTGAGCTCGGCCTGGAGATCCGCCTGCTCCTGCTCGTTCTGCTCGATCTTCGCGAGGGCCGCGTCCTTGCGGTCCTCGATCGTCGCCTTCTTCTCCTGCTGCTGGACGATGAGGCTCTCGACCTCGGCCTTGCGGTCCGCCGCGTCCTGGCGGGCCGCCTGCGCCTCGACCACGTTCTGGTCCGCCTGCGCCTTGAGGTCGGTGATCGTCTCCCGCACCGCGGTGAGGCGCGCCTCCCGGTTGCGCGCGACCGCCTCCGAGGCCTGCAGCTCTTCGAGCGTGCGGGACTGGGACCTGGCCGCGGTCGAGGACACCGCGTACTCCTCGATGAACTCCTCGGTGCTCTCGGCGCCCGTGACGATGCCGAGGCTCGACACGTCGCCCTGCCCCCGGTACTCGCTGCGCGCCATCTCGGCGATGCTCGAGCGTGCGTCGTCGACCTCTTCGGCGCCCTGCTCGATCTCCTGCGTCAGCGACGCCTCCTGCGCGAGCGCGTCCTCGAGCCGCTGCGCGAGCAGCTCGGCCTCGCGCTGCGTGCGCTCGACCTCCGCCTCGGCGGCCTCGAGCTCCGCCTGAGCGACCGGCAGCCGGGCCTCGATCTCCTGCAGCTCGACGACCGCCTGCGCGAGCTGGTCGTCCGTGTCCTCGAGCTGCGCCTGGAGCTCCTCGCCCTGGTCGCGCATCTGGTCCTGCTTGCGCTCGGCCGCCGCACGCTTGTCGTCGATGTCGTCGGCGCCCGCCGTCGTCACGGTCCCGCCGACGAGAAGCACCGTCGCGACGACGGCGGCGAGCAGGCGTGCCGGTCGGCCGGACGCACGCGGGGTACGTCGCCGGTGGCGGGAGCTGTCAGGTGTCGTCATCCTCAGACCCTCGTGTGCCGGTTGAGCGTGACGACCGAGGCGATGGCCGCCAGCAGGAACGCGACGCCGACGAGCACGGGTGCGATGCGGAGCACGTCCGACTCGTCGACGTACGCCACCCACGTCACCGACTCGGCGAGCCAGTCCGTGACGAGGTACTTCACCGTGATCCAGAGCCCGCCCACGGCGAGCGCCGCACCCAGCACGGCCGCGATCGCGCCCTCCAGCAGGAACGGGAGCTGGATGAACAAGTTCGACGCGCCCACCAGGCGCATGATCCCCGTCTCGCGGCGGCGGCTGAGCGCAGACAGCCGGATCGTCGTCGTGATGAGCAGGACCGCGGCGAGCAGCATGACCGCCGCGAGCCCGGCGGACAGCAGCGACGCGCGGTTGAGCGCGAGGAACAGGGAGTCGAAGATGCGGCGCTGGTCCTCGACCACCTCGACGCCCGGGCGGCCCGTGAGCACGTCGTTGACGACCTCGTAGTTCTCGGGGTCGGTGAGCTTGAGCCGGAACGAGGCCTGCATGTCCTCGACCGTGAGCTGCGTGCCCAGGTACCCGTCCGGATACTGCTCGGAGAACGCCGCGAAGGCGTCGTCCTTCGACTCGAAGTACACGCGCTCGACGTCGTCGCCGAGCTCGCCGTCGAGCACGTCCTCGAGGGCGGCGATCTGCTCCGGGCTCGCCTCGCCCCCGGCGCACGTCGGCTCGGTCGACCCGACGGGGCACAGGAAGACCGACACCTCGACCTTGTCGTACCAGTCGTCCTTGAGCTTGTCGATCTGCGCCTGCAGCAGCAGCCCGGCCCCGACGAACGTGAGCGACACGAACGTCACGAGGACGACCGAGACCGTCATGGTCAGGTTGCGGCGCAGGCCCTGGCCGATCTCCGTGAGGATGAACTGGAAGCGCACGCCGCTCACTCCCCCGTCGTCGCGTCGACGCGACGGCGCGAGCGCGTCGGGGCGGGCTCCTCGTCGGCCACGGGCTCGGGGTCGCGTCGTACCACCGGGCGGCGGACCACGGCCGTGGGGACGGACACCGGGGCCGACGCCGTCCCTGCGGACGCGTCGGGCTCGTCCTCGCCCTGGACGTAGCCGCCGTGCGCCTGGTCGCGCACGACGCGGCCCGTGTCCAGCTCGACGACGCGCTTGCGCATCTGGTTGACGATGTCGTCGTCGTGCGTCGCCATGACGACGGTCGTGCCGGTGCGGTTGATGCGGTCGAGCAGGCGCATGATGCCCAGCGACGTCGTCGGGTCGAGGTTCCCGGTCGGCTCGTCGGCGAGCAGGATCCCGGGCCGGTTGACGAACGCGCGCGCGATCGCGACGCGCTGCTGCTCACCGCCGGAGAGCTCGTGCGGGCGGCGCTTCTCCTTGCCGGCGAGCCCGACCATCTCCAGCGTCTCGGGGACCGTGATCGCGATGGAGTGCCGGGGCTTGCCGATGACCTGGAGCGCGAACGCCACGTTCTCGAACACCGTCTTGTTGGGCAGGAGCCGGAAGTCCTGGAACACGACGCCGATCCCGCGCCGCAGGTTGGGCACCTTCCAGCTCGACAGCGAACCGAGGTCGCGACCGGCGACGAACACCTTGCCCGACGTCGGGCGCTCCTCGCGCAGGATGAGGTGCAGGCACGTGGACTTGCCGGAGCCGGAGGCACCGACGAGGAAGACGAACTCGCCGCGTCGGATCTCCATGGACACGTCGTCGACGGCGGGTCTGGCGCCGCGCGCGTAGACCTTGGTGACGTTCTCGAAGCGGATCACGGCAGGCAGGGCTCTCGGGTCAGGGAGCGAACCGGAGTTCGTCGGACGATCCCGAGGGTAGGCACGCACCGTCGGCGCGTCGCGGGAGACACGCCGCGCCCGCCCGCATCAGTTGGTTGCCCGGAACACCCACCCGCCAGCACCGCGCGCGCTACGCGTGGTGCCGGTGGGTACGCGCGATCAGCCCTGCTGGGCGCGGCGCCAGCGGATGCCGGCCTCGATGAAGCCGTCGATGTCGCCGTCGAACACCCCGCTGGTGTTGCCGACCTCGTGCTCGGTGCGCAGGTCCTTGACCATCTGGTACGGGTGCAGCACGTACGAGCGCATCTGGTCACCCCAGCTCGCCTTGATGTCGCCCGCGAGCGCCTTCTTCTTCGCGTTCTCCTCCTCCTGGCGGACGAGGAGGAGGCGGGACTGCAGGACGCGCAGCGCAGCGGCACGGTTCTGGATCTGCGACTTCTCGTTCTGCATCGACACGACGATGCCGGTCGGGATGTGCGTCATGCGCACGGCCGAGTCGGTCGTGTTGACCGACTGCCCGCCCGGGCCGGAGGAGCGGAACACGTCGACCTTGATCTCGGACTCGGGGATCTCGACCGAGTCCGTCTGCTCGATCAGCGGGATGACCTCGACCGCGGCGAACGACGTCTGACGACGACCCTGGTTGTCGAACGGGGAGATGCGCACGAGGCGGTGCGTGCCGGCCTCGACCGACAGGTGCCCGAACGCGTAGGGCGCCTTGACCTCGAACGTCGCGCTCTTGAGCCCCGCCTCCTCCGCGTAGGAGGTGTCCAGGACGGTCGTCGGGTAGCCGTGGCGCTCGGCCCAGCGCAGGTACATGCGCAGGAGCATCTCGGCGAAGTCCGCGGCGTCGACACCGCCCGCGCCGGAACGGATCGTCACGACGGCCTCGCGCGCGTCGTACTCGCCGGCGAGCAGCGTGCGGACCTCGAGCAGGTCGAGGTCCTTGCGGATCCCGGCGATGTCGGCTTCCGCCTCCTCCAGCGCGGCAGCGAGGTCCGGGTCGTCGCCCATCTCCTGGCCCATCTCGACCAGGGTCTCGACGTCGTCGATGCGCTGACCGAGCGTCTTCACCCGGTCCAGCTCTCCCTGCGCGACCGACAGCGCGGAGGTGACCTTCTGCGCGGCCTCCGGGTCGTCCCACAGGTCCGGTGCCGACGCCTTCTCCGACAGGTCGGCGATGCGCGCGCGCAGCACCTCCGGGTCGCTCACGCTCTCGATGGACTCGAGCGTGCTCCGTAGTGCCTTGATCTCGGTCGGGAAGTCGATGGTGGCCACGATGTTCAAGGTTACGCGACCACCCGCGCGCTGTCGGTCAGTCCGTGGACGTACCCGCCCCGCTCGCCTGCTGACGGCCCTCGTCACGCGCCTTCGCGAGCATGGCGTCGAGCTTCTTGCGGCGCCGGCGACGGTCGTCGCGGATCCCGAGGACGAGCATCACGACGATCGCGATGATCAACAGCTGCGGCCACGGGATGGTCCAGGTCGTGACCGTCGTCGTCACGGGCTCGAGCGGGGTCGCGACCTCGTCCTCCCCCACGACGACCGGTGTGACGGTGATGGTGGACGTGCTGCGCACGAGCGGCCACACGTCGTCCACGACCTCGGTGCGCACGATCGACCCGCCCGGGAGCACCTCGGTGACGGGCTCGGGCGTGACGTCCTGCGTCCCGATCCCGAACGGTCCCGCGACCTCGACCACGCTGTCCGCCCCCAGCCGGACGTTGCCCTCGTTCGCGATCGCGTAGCTCACGCGCACCTCGCCCGGGGCGAACGGGTTCCACGACGGCGAGTACGTGGCGCGCGCTCCGGTGATCGCGAGCTCGGGGTCGAGCTCGCCCGAGACACGCGTGCTGACCCTGAACCCGACGCGGCTCGTCACGCCGAGGCTCGTGCCGCCCTCGTCCGCACCGGTGCTCGTGACCGACGCCGCGATGCCGGCCTGGTGGTCACCGGGGGTCGCGTTGTCCGGGACGGTCAGCGTGTACGGCACGACGACCGTCTCCTCAGGGCCCACCTCGACCGAGTCCTGGATCTCGATCCACGTGCCGGCGTCGACCGACTCCTGGTCCGCGGGGAGCATGTTGAAGCGGCCCTTCGCGTTCCGGTACCCGTCCGCGGCGGTCAGGGCGAAGGTCGCCGCGACGTCGCCGAAGTTGGTGACCGCGACGTGGTCGTCGACGGAGTCGCCCGGGTCGAGATCGAGCTCGACGGCGCGGCGCCCGTCGGGCCCGTCCTCGTCCGCGGGAGCGACGCTCCACGTGATGGTCCCGGCAGGGACGTCGCTGTCGTCGGTGTCGCGGGGCAGCTGGGCGCTGACTGTCGCGTCGACCGGGACGGCGGACGCCGACACGGCGGGCAGGAGTCCGGCCGCGAGGGCCGCGAGCGCGATCAGGAGCCGACGCGCCGGGGCGCGACGGACGGATGGTGCGGAAGACACGGGTTTGCTCACTCGATTCTGGTGTCACGACGACGGCGGGCCGGGTGGGCCGAGGTCTGTGCCTCGGTCCACCCGACCCGCCGTCAGCTGTTCTTCCCGTTCCGGCTGGTGCCGGAGACGAGAGATCAGTCCTCGAAGAGGGACAGCGTGATCGTCGAGGAGTACGCGCCGGCGGCGACGTCCTCGGCGGTGCGCAGCGTGAGGTCCGCGTTCGCGGTCCACGAGCCCTCGGGGTTGACCTCGGTCGAGTCGAATGTCGAGACGAGGAGGTCCTGCTCCACGAGGCCGGGGCCGTCCTCGAGCTCGGGCTCGACGCCCTCGCCGGCCTCGACGAGGCCGCTCTCGCTCTCGGTGACGAGGGCAGGTGCCCAACCGAGGTTCTCGGCGCCGATCGTGCCGGCGTCACCGGTGAAGTCGGAGGCGCTGCCCACGACGTACCAGAACGAACCCTCGGCGATGTCCTCGGCCGCACGCGTGTCGGTGACCGTGACGTCCGGCAGGGCGCCGGTGAACTCGCGCGTGCCCTCGACGGACGACTCGTCCGCCTCGGTGAGGGTCGTGGCGTCGGCGGCGACGGAGAGCGCGAGGTTGCCCTCGGGCACCGTGCCCTCGATCTCGACCGAGACGTCGACACCCTGGTCGTCGCCGACCTGGTCTGCGGTGGCCGCGGACGCCAGTGCGACCGTGCCGATGAGCATCGCACCGAGGGCACCCCCGGCGACGAACTGCTTCCTTGCTCGTGCGTTCATGTTGATGCGCTCCATCGTTGGAGTTGTTGTCGGACCGGTTCACCATAACGGTGAACCCGCTGAATGCACAGAGTCCCGGTCGAACTGAAAGCCACCTACGACGCCCGCGCACGCGACTCTGCACGGACGATGATGCCATCACTCCAGAGCTGGGTCACCCAGCTGATCATGGCGGGTCGCGCGCGAGCGGCCAGGGAGACCTCGGCCGTCCGTCCGTCCGGCGTGGACGCGTCGACGACCGCGACGTCGTGCAGACCCGCGGTCGCGGCCGGATGCCGCGCCAGATAGTCCTGGACGTCCGCCCTGATGTCGGCGTCCGAGAGGGTGAGCACCGCCCCCTCGTCCGGCGCCCAAGATTCACCCTCGTAGAAGGTCTCGTGGGTCATCGAGTCCGCCGCGGTGAGGGCGAGGGTGTCCGCGAGCTCGTACAGGCGCTTGCGCTCGAGATGCACCTGCGTCGCGCTGACCACGACCGTGACGAGGAGCAGCGCGAAGGTGACGAACGCCGTCGTGAGGAGCATGATCTGCCCGTGCTCGCGTTCCTCCGCACGACCCCGCAGCCGTCGAGCGACGCTCCGCCCGAGCCTCGTCGCCCCGACGGCGGGCAGCCGGGCGCTCACGGTCGGGCCGCCGCGTACTCGTCGACGGGCGACACGTGCTGCGCCTCCACAGGGACGACGAGCGGCACCGCGGACCGCACGAACGACGGGACGAACGGCAGCGGGACCTCGACGCGCACTCGTGACGTGACCTCCCCGCCGGGCTCGAGGCACGGCGTCGTCGAGCAGCCCAGGGTCAGGGCGTCCGCCGTGCCGACCTCGTCGAAGCCCTGGTCGTCGAGCGCGATGCGGACGGCGGCCGCGGCGCGGACCGTGCCGTCGGAGCCGGTACCCGCGGTCACGAACGCGCGCGCCGCCTCGCGCGACGCCCCCTCGACGGCGAACGTCGCCGCCTGGAGCCGCCCGACGGTGAGGACGAGATACATGGTCGGCAGCAGCAGCACCAGGGCGAGACCCAGGAACTCGACGACGGCGTTGCCCCGCTCCGCGCTCCCGACCCCGCCGACGAGCCGGACCCGCACCGCGCGCGCCGTGCGCCCCGCCCACCGCATCACGGCGCCTCCTCGAGCGCGTGGCCGTCGACCGTGACCACGCTCGCCGGACCGAGCAGCCCGACCACCGGCAACGGCGCCGACACCGTCACCTCGACCACGGGCAGCCCTTCCAGCACGGTCTGGCGCGCGCTGACGTCCTGGGCGTACCGGTCGGACAACGACGCCGCGATCAGCTCTCGCGTCCGCGCGGCGCCGTCGGCCGGACCGCGGTCCGCACGACCGGCGACCCGCGCCCCCTCGGCCGCGCAGTCGACGAGCGTCGACCGCACGTGCACCGCGAGCGCGACCTGCACGACCCCGAGGAACAGGACGAGGACGAGGATCGAGACGAGCGTGAAGTCGACGATCGCCGAGCCGCGCTCAGACTCTCGTTCTCTCGTCACGCTCAGGGCGCGCCGACGCTGCTGATCGCGTTCCTGAACGCCGCCGTCAGTGCGGGTCCTGCCACGGCCCAGAGCGCGATGACGAGCCCGGCCGTCATCAACGTGACGAGCACCCAGCCCGGCACGTCCCCGCGCTCCGGCGTCGGGCCGGCCAGCCGTCGCCCGAGCCGGGAGACCTGCGTCCGTACGGTCCTTCTCGCCGCGTCCAGCGTGCGCTGCATCCGACTTCCTCTCTGTCCCTCCCGGTGAGCCCGGGTCGATCTCGTCGCGCGACCAGGACCGGCCGCTGCGTGGTGCAAGGTCGTGCCCGTCAGAGTCCGATCCGGAGCGTGGCGATGGACGGGAAGACGGCGAAGACGACGGTCACAGGGAGGATCAGGAAGACGACGGGCACCATCATGAGGACCTCCTTGCGCCCGCCCTCCTCCATGAGCGCCCGGCGCCCCGACTCGCGGACGTCCTGAGCCTGTGCGCGCAGGACCTCGGCGAGCGGGGTCCCGCGCTCGACGGCCACCGCGACGCCCTCGGCGAAGCGGGTCAGGCTCGACAGCTCCGTCCGGTCCGCGAGCTCCTCGAGAGCACGCGCGAGCGGCTGGCCCGACCGGACCGAGGCGAGCGTCCGGGCGAGCTCGCCCGACAGCTCCCCGCGTGCCGTCGAGGCGACTCGCTCGAGTGCGGCGACGGGGCCCTCCCCGGCTCCGACCGCGAGTGCGAGCAGCTCGGCCACGGTGGGGAACTCGGCGAGCATCCGGGCCTCGCGACGTCGTGCGACGCGGCTGAGGTGGTTGTCGCAGACGAGCACACCCGCCAGCCCCGACACGAGGGCGAGCAGCACCAGCGCGAGGACCGAGGATCCACGCGTCGCCGCCAGCAGCAGCGCGGCCACGGTGCCGGCGGCAAGTCCGAGCACCCCCCAGACCAGCTGTCGTGCACGGAACTGCTCGACGGTCTCCGACCGACCGGCACGCTCGAGCCTGCGGCGGAGCTCGGCGCGCGTCGAGCCCAGACGTTCGAGCGCTCGCCCGGCGTCGGACACCCAGGGCGACACGAGGCGTTCCAGCGTCGGGAACGGGGTGTGCGCCGGCTGGTCGCGCAGCAGGGCCGACGTCGCGTCGTGCGTCCGCAGGTACGGAGCGAGCCGCTCGTCGAGCCGGATCGCGCGCCCGCGGACCCTGGAGACGACGAGCAGCAGGCCCAGACCCGCGAGGGCCCCGACCGCAGCACCGACCCACGAGACCTCGAGGCTCATCTCAGGACCCTCTCCTCCTCGGGCAGCCGCCCGATGCGCAGCATGAGCTGGTAGGCGACCACGGTGCACGCCGCGCCGCCCGCGAGGACGGCCGCACCGGCGACCGAGTTGTACGCCGCCGCCGTCTCCGGGCGCGTCGCGAGGAACGCCAGCACGACCCACGGCCCCGCGACGGCGAGCCGAGCCCCGTTGACCGTCCAGGACTGCCGCGCCTCGAGCTCGCCGCGGGTGCGGGCGTCGTCCCGCAGGAACGTCGACAGCGTGCGCAGGAGGCGTCCGAGGTCGGTGCCGCCGACGTCGCGCGTCAGGCGCAGGGCCTCGACGATGCGGTCCGCGACCGGGTCTGCCAGCCGGTCCTTGAGCGCGTCCAGGCAGTCGCCGAACCGTCCGCTCGCCCGGTAGTCGGCGGCGAACGCCCGGAACGGCTCGCGCAGGATCTCGGGGCCACGGTCCCCCAGCTGGCTCACTGCCTCGGGGAGCGAGAGGCCCGCGCGCACCCCGGACGCGAGGTGGTCCACGACCTCCGGCCACACCTCGCGCAGTCGCGCACGGCGCCGTCGGGCGCGGGACCGGACGAGCACCGTGGGTGCCATGGCCGCGATGAGGGCGAAGCACGCGGCGATGGTGATCGACCGGGTCAGGACGACCGCGACGAGCAGGACCACGAGGCCCACACCGACGCTCGTCGCGACGAGCGCACCAGGAGTGACCGACGGCGCGCCGGCCTGGACGAGCAGGTCCTGCGTGCGCGCTGACCAGCCGTCCGCGCGACGCGGCCGGCGGGGCCCAGGTTCCCAGAACGACCACCAGACGCAGAAGAGGCCAGTCCCCAGCAGGAGCCCGACGACGACGCCCATCAGCGGGCACCCGCCCATGTGCCGGGGGTCTCCAGGGCTCCGACGTCAGCGGGTGCACGGAGCAACGCCGCGAGGTCGACGCCGGCGCGCGCGAAGCGGTCCGCGGCCGGCGGGTAGCCGTCCGCCCGCACGAGCCGGCCGCCGGACCGGACGAACAGGTCCGACGTCTCGACGACACCCTGCTCGACACGGCCCGGGACGCCCACGATCTCGCGGACGTGACGACGGCCGTCGACGTCGACGCCCAGGTGGACGACGAGGTCGATCGCCGACGCGACGGTCGGGACGACGAACCGGTCGGACACGTTCTCCCCCGCGAGGAGGGGCAGGGTGCACATCTTGGAGATGGCCTCCCGCGCCGAGTTCGAGTGGATCGTGCACATTCCTGGAACTCCTGCGTTCAAGGCGACGAGCAGGTCGAAGCTCTCCGCCTCCCGGACCTCGCCGATCACAATCCGGTCCGGGCGCATCCGCAGCGCCTCCTTGACGAGACGGCGCAGCGGGATCTCGCCCGTTCCCTCGAGGCTCGGCTGACGGCACTGCATCGAGACGATGTCCCGCACGGCGAACCGCAGCTCGAACACCTCCTCGCACGTCACGACCCGTTGCGACGCCGGGATCGACCCCGCGAGCGCGTTGAGCATCGTCGTCTTGCCCGCCTGCGTCGCACCGGCCACGAGCACGTTGAGCCCGGCGCGCACGGACGCGTCAAGGAACGTCGCGGCGTGCGGCGTGAGCGAGCCGAGGCGGACCATGTCGTCGAGGCGCGACGCGCGGACGACGTGCTTGCGGATGTTCACGGCGAAGTGCTCGCGCGTCACGTCCGTTACGCAGGCGGAGGTGCAGGCTCCCATACCGGGATGACGCGCGCGGACCTGGTGTCATAGTCGACGACGACGGCGTGCACGAGCTGGCGCAGCGCTGCCCGCTTCGCGTCGACCGGGAGGGTTGCCCAGTCCGTCAGCGCGTCGCGCGCGAGCCGCGCCGGGTCGTCCGGGACGTGCAGCACGAGACGCTCGACCTCGGCGAGGCCGCGCTCGAGCTCGTGCCGACGCCCCATGATGTCGTCCCGCGTCGCGACGTACGCGGCCTCCGGGACGAGCCCGGAGGCGAGGTGCCCGGTCAGCGCGGTGAGCTGCCCGTCGAGGGCGGTGATCTCGCGGGCGATGCGCTGCGCCTCCCGGCGGGCGTCGTCACGGCGCGCGGCCGCGCGGGGTGCACGGTTCTCGACGTCGTCGGCGACGGTGTGCAGCCAGTCGAGCACGGCACCGTCGACGGCCCGCGCGGTGAGCGACCAGGGTCCGTGCCCGTCGACCTTCCCGAGGGTGCGGCACCGGTAGGACACGAACGCGGGCCGCGTGCCGCCGCCGCGCGACGTCGCGGCCTTCGTGACGGTGAAGCCGTTCATGCGCTGGCCGCACGGGCAGGTCGCGATGCCGGACAGAAGGTACCGGCGCTTGACCTCGCGCTCCCCCGCGCGGTGCGCGCGCTCGCGCCGGTACGCCTCCCACGTGGCGACGTCGACGATGCCGTCGTGCGCGCCGGGGTGCAGGGTCCCATTGTGCGTGACCATGCCGGCGTGGATCGGGGAGTCGAGGCACTGCGTGATGGTCTGTTGGTGCCAGGCGTCGCGGTGCATGGGGCGCACGCCGAGTCCGTTGAGCCACCTGGTGAGGTCGCGGATCCCAGCCCCGGCGAGGAACCGGTCGTACGCCTCGACGATGACGGGCGCCTTCTCGGGGTCGGGGGTGACGGCGCCGTCGTCCCACGCCCACCCCCAGGGCAGCTTCCCGCCGGGCGGTAGGCCGCGCGCGACCCGGGACGCGTGGACCTCCTTCCACTGCTCGCTGATGCGCTCGGACTCGAAAGCGGCGAGCTCGGTCATGACGCCGCGGGCGAACCGGCCGGCGGCGGTGACGTCGTTGGGTTCGGTGGCGGACTCGATGCGGCCGCCGGCGACGTCGACACGGTCGGCGGCGATCGCCCAGTCCTTGCGGTTGCGGGACAGGCGGGACCAGCGCCACAGGATGATGACGTCGGCGTTCCCGGTCTCGACCATCTCCATGACGCGTCCGACGGCGGGCCGCGCCCAGGTGCGTCCGGAGACGCCGGGGTCGGCTTCGACGGCGACGACCTGGTAGCCCTGCCGGGCCGCGTAGTCGCGGCACGCGGTCTCCTGCAGCTCGAGGCTGATGGACTCCTCGCGGTACGTGGACTGCCGCAGGTAGGCGACGGCGCGTGGGGGTGTGTCGGGGACGGGCGCGAGCGCGCGACGACGGCGTGACCTCATGGACGGCCTACTCGCTCCACTCCAGCGACACGTCGTCGTTGAGCACTACGGCGATCGGGTCGTCAGAGAGGCCCTCCTGGATCGTCGCGTACCCGATCTCAGCATCGGCGAGGCCCTGGAACGCCTGGAACCACTCGCCGGACTGGCCGGTCATGAGGCCGTTCGAGCAGTCGTTGCCGGGGATGAAGCCGGAGTTGTCGTCGAGGAGCATCTCGCGGTCTTCGGTGTCGAAGACCCTGAGCGTCGTGGTGTACGGACCCCAGCACACCTTCTCGACAGCCTCGTTCGAGAGGTTGGTCCAGTCCATCGAGAGGAGCCAGAGCGACCCGCCATCGCTCGGCTCGATGGTCTCACCGAACTCGCCTTCGATGATGTCCTTCCGCTCCGCCGAGTTGATGGTGATGGATGCCGACGGGAACTCGACCGGCTCGCCGACGGGCACCGTCTCGGGACCCGTCGGTGTCGGCGTCGGCTTGGGTGTTGACTTCGCTGGGGTGGGCGTCGGACTCGGGGCCTCGGACGTCGTCGTCGGTGACGGAACCTCAGCTGTTTCGTTCGTCTCGGGCGACGAACATCCTGCCAAGGTGGCGCCGACAATCAGCGCCAGCACGACCTGTGCTCGGGTTCTCATGCTGGCGATCCTGCCTCACTGCTCTGACATGACGCCCTGGTGAGGCGGAAGTTCACCCGACGGCGCGCAGGTGCCGGCGCACCGACGGCTGCCGGTAGGTGGTGCGCCAGAGCTCGACGTACGCCGGGGTGACGCCGAGCTCCTTCGCGATCGCGCCCGGGTGCGGCCCGACGAGCCGTTCGGCGTACGCGTAGTCGTCGGCGCGGATGAGGAGATGGGCGGCGACGACGTCGGCCTCGCGCTCCTGCCGTTCGTGGACGGCGGGGTCGTCGGTCCAGGCGTGGTCGTGGGTGGCGTGCCCGATCTCGTGCGCGAGCGTGATGCGCTGCGTGAACCCGGTGCGGCGCCGGTCGTTGACGACGATGAGGCCGCGCGAGTACTCGCCGTTGCGGCGGCCGAGGTCGCGAAACTTCACGCCCCAGCCGCGCCGCAACGCGAAGTCGATCAGGTCCTGCATCCCGGCACCCTACGGTTCCTGCTGCTGGTCCTCGCTGATCTGCTCGAGCGTGTCGTCCTCGTTCGCGACGGCTCGCGCGTCGTCGCGACGAGGGAACTCGCGCACGTTGGTGTCGAGCTCAGCGCGTTCGAGCTGAGTTTGGTACTCGTGGACCTCGCGCTCAGCCATCGCCTGATCACGGACCGGGGGGACGCCGGGATTCGCCCAGACGAGCAGCCCGTCCTTGTGTCGGCGGTAGAAGCGGGGCGAGACAGGGTCGAACCCCGCCGGGACCGCCCCCTCTCCGCGACCTCGCTCCCGGTCGAAACGTCGTGCGATCTCGGCGAGGAGCTCAGCGTCTGACGCCAGAGCGAGACGTGGCGAGGCGTCGGGGACGTCCTCGTGAAGGTAATTCGCGAGGACACGTTCGATGGCGGCTGCGCGGTTCATGGGCACGGTGTCGCCGCGTTCCCAGTTCCCGACGGTTCGGAGGCTCACTCCGACCGCATGCGCGAGCTGGCCTTGTGTCATGCCCGCGCGTTCCCGTGCTGCGCGGATCTCGGTTCCGTTGATCACGGCTGCACTCTCCTAGGCAATCTTGGGCAACGCAAGGCAGCGTAAACCGCCTTACGGGGCCAAATCCAGGGCAAGACGTGTGCGAGCCGGTGACCATCGCGGCTGGTCGGAGGGCAATTTCCGCTCGTTGCCCTTCCCTGCTTGACGTCGTTGCCTGTTGTTGCCTATCGTCTTCCCATGCACCAGCGATTCACCCACGGCCCGGCAGTCCGGGCGATCCGAGAGGCTCTCGGGATCAAGCACGGGGTGTTCGCGCAGGACGTCGGCATCAGCGCCGGCTACCTCACGAACATCGAGAAGGGTGCGAAGCAGCCCTCCGCCACCGTGCGGGTCGCGATCGCCAAGCGACTCGGCGTGAACGTCGACGACATCACCTACGTCGTCACCGCCGAGGCCACGAGCAGGCGGGCCGCGTGATGGACGCCGTCGTCGTGCCGCGCGAGGTGGCCCTCACCCGGGCCGCAGCCTGCATCGCCGAGGGGCGTCGCCTGCGCGACTCGCTCCCCGTCGAGGAGGCCGCACGCCGCGCCCACGTCGCCGGCGGGCCGTCCATCACCGAGCTCGAGCAGCTCATCCGCGCCCAGCGCGCACACCAGACCCCGCGGGTCGCCTGACCCCGGACACAGCGAAGGCCGGCCCCGCGCCAAACGAGAACCGGCCTTCACCGACATGAACAGGAGAAGTATCCCATGAGGCACCTCACCAACCGCCCCCGCCTGGCGGACTACGACCGCGACGGCGTGCTCGACCTGACGTCGTACTACGTCGACCTGGACGCCTGGTACGCGACCGAGCTGGCGATCGCCTGATGCGCGCCGCGACCACGTACGAGCCGCGGCACATGTCCGACGCCGAGCCGACCGGGCTGCAGTCCGTGCGCGAGATGCGCGCCGTGCTCACCGCCCGCGGCCGCGCCGCCGCCGTGATCCTGCGGGGCCGGCACCGCGCCTACGACGTGCTGCCGGTGCGCCGTGACGAGACCGGGACGGAGGCCGCCTGATGGACGAGCAGACCAGGCGCCGCACCGCGTGCGCACCCGTGCCGGACGTGCACGCGGTCGTCGCGGAGAACGGCGGCACCACGATCATCGCCCCGCCCTCGCAGGCGCGCCGCACGTTCGACCCCGACTTCGCCGCCGGCATCCGCCGCGCCCACGCCTGCGAGAACGCCGCCAACGCCCTCGCCGCGTACGTCCGCGCCGTCGAGCTCGGGCAGGACATCAACTCCCACTACGAGGCCGCGGTCGCCGCCGCGCACGCCTGGACGGAGACGGCGTGATGCGCGGCGGGATGAGCGACTACAACCTCGGGCTCGCGCAGGACCGGCACGACGAGCGGCACTGCGAGCGGTGCGGCGACACCGTCGACTACCTGTCCACGCGCGGGTTCTGCGACGGGTGCGAGGCCGAGCTCGACACCGAGCACTGCACCTGGTGCGGCCGCGCCGCGGACGTCGACGACTGGGGCCTGTGCCCCGAGTGCGCCAACGACGACGCCGACGCTGTCGCGAACGCCGCACCCCCCGCCGGGGTCGCGGTCGTGCTCGCCACCGTGACCGTGCTCCTTCTCGCCGGGCTGCTCGTGGCGTGGGACGCGCCGCCGTTCACCGGGACGCACCTCATCCTCGCGCCCGCACTCATCCTCGCGGCCGCGACCCTGCTGGGCCGGTACGTGTACGTGCAGTGCAAGCGGGGTGGTCGACCGTGAGCACGAAGCACGGCACGCCCGAGTACACGAAGCGGTGGCGTCTGGACGCCTCCCGCGGAATCAAGCGTCTCGTCGACGCCAGCCCCGTGCACACCCACGTTCGCGGGCTGCTCGACGCCGGATGGTCGTCCCGTGCGATCAGCGAAGCCGCCGGGGTCGCACCGACCACGGTCAGCTCGATCGTGCGTCGCCGCCAGGCGACCGTGCGGCGCGACGTCGCCGCCCGGATCCTGCGGGTGCGGGCCGGCCGGATGCTCGCCCACCGTGACACCCCGGCCGGGTTCGTGCCCGCCGTCGGTGCGCGCCGCCGCATCAAGGCGCTGCTCGCGCTCGGGTGGCGGCACGAGGACATCACGGCCGCCGCCGGCCTGACGGGGCGCGGGCAGTCCGCGATCGTGCTGCACCAGCGGGGCGACTGGGTCGCGAAGGTCACGCACGACGCGGTCCTGGCCGCCTACGCGGCCCTGTCGACCCGTCAGGGCCCGTCGGACCGCACCCGGTCCCGGGCCGCGATGCTCGGGTACGCACCGCCCGCGGCATGGGACGACGACGTGCTCGACGACCCGGACGCCGCACCCGTGGACGGGTGGCGTCGTCCCGATGTCTCCGAGCGCACGGGCGCGGACCTGGACGAGTTCGAGCGCATGACTACGGCAGGCGAGGACGTCGGGCGGGCCGCGGCCCGGCTCGGCGTGACCGTCTCCGCCATCGACAAGGCAGCGCGCCGGGCCGGTCGCCTCGACCTGGCCCGCGCCGCCAACGCCCACAAGCAGCGTGAGCGCGCCCACGAGGGCGTCGACGGAAGGAGCGCAGCATGAGCACCAACGACCACCTCGACGTCGTCGCGCTCGAGCAGCTCGTGCTCGAGGACACGAAGCTCGCGGAGGACGAGGAGCGGATCAAGGCGCGTCGCGCCACCATCCGCGCCGTCCTCGCGAAGAACCTCGACCCGGGCACGACCGACCTCGCGGACCACAAGGTCATCGTCAGCACGCCGGCCCGCCTCGACTCGAAGGCGCTCGGCGATGCGTTCCCGGTCGGCCGGCACCCGGAGCTGTACAAGCCGGCGCTCGACACGACGGCGGTGCGGCACCACCTGTCCCCCGCGGTGCTCGAGGAGTACACGCGGGCTGGGTCGACGACGGTCACGATCCGATGAGCGTCCTCGACCTCGAGCGCGGCTACGCGTTCGCAACGCTCGCCGCCGCGGCCCGCCTCGAGCACGACGGCCCCGACGAGGACGACGTCGAACCGGACGCCCCGGAGCCTGGCGGCGACCCCGGCCCTATGCCCACCCCCAGCATGACCGACCGCTGCGGGTACGAGCTGTGCCGCAACTGGGCCGGCAGCGGGTGCGTCTGCGACGTGCTCGACCTCGAACCCGACATCGTCGAGGAGGACCTGTGAGCACGTGCACCGTCACTGGCTGCGGCCGGGACACCAGCAAGGGCGCGCACGGCCTGTGCGGCATGCACTACGCCCGCCAGCGCCGCGGCGTCGACCTCGGGTCGGCCGGCTATGTCCGCCGCCCCGGGCGCACGGTCGAGGAGCGCGTATTCGACCGCCTCGTCGAGGACACCGCGGCCGGGTGCTGGGTCTGGCAGGGCGCCACCCGCAACGGGTACGGCGTGCTCGGCCTCGACGAGCGCGTCGTCTACGTGCACCGGTGGGTGTACGAGCACATGATCGCCGCCGTCCCGGACGGCCTCGTCATCGACCACCTGTGCGTCAACCGGCTGTGCGCGAACCCCGAGCACCTCGAGCCCGTCACGCGCGCCGTGAACAACGCCCGCGGCGGCGAGACGACCGGCACGCGGAAGGCGGTCGCAGCATGACCACGACCCTGCCCGACGCCCACGAGCTCGACGCGTTCGACTACACGTCCCTGCCGCCGTCGACGCAGCCGTACGAGGGCGGCGACCCGCAGCAGTCGCTGCGCGACGTCCGCGCCGTCATCGAGCACGCGATCGTCCACCACCCGCGGTCCCTGCAGAAGCGCATCGGGCCGTCCGAGATCGGCACCCCCTGCGACCACTGCCTCGCGGCAAAGCTCGCCGGGTGGTCGCAGACCGACGACGGAGTGCCGTGGCTGCCCACGATCGGCACCGCGGTGCACGCCTGGTGCGAGGAGCAGTTCATCGCGCACGAGGTCCGACGGAACGCACTGCACACGACTGGGCGGCGCTGGCTCACCGAGCAGAAGGTGACCGTCGGGCGGATCGGCGGCGTCGACATCGCCGGGAGCACGGACCTGCTCGACACCGTGACCGGGGTCGTCATCGACTTCAAGATCGTCGGCCCGTCGACCCTGCGCAAGGCGAAGTCGGGACCGTCCGAGGTGTACCGCACCCAGGCCGACCTGTACGCGAAGGGCTGGAATGACGCCGGGTACCGGATCGACCACGTCGCGATCGCGTACCTGCCCCGCAACGCCGCGTCGCTCGACCACGCCGTCTGGTGGTCCGCGCCGCACGACCGCTCCCGCGCCGAGGCGGCCCTGGACCGCGCCAACCGCCTCCACGCCAACCTGACCGCGCTCGCCTCGATCAGCGACGCCGCACGGGATGCGTGGATCACGCAGCTTCCCCGCGCCGACGGCTGCTGGGACTGCGCGCGCTACCCCGACGGGCACGGGCTCACGAAGCCCGGGCACCGGCCCCCGGCGGACACCCTCGCCGGCCTCATCCCCTGACCCCATCACCCACGCCATCACGGCACGACACACCAGGAGAAGAAGATGACCACGACCCCCAGCGCCAACGACGTCCTCATGGGCGGTGGCGGTGCCCCGTCCGCGAAGTTCGCCAACCCGGGCGACTCGATCAAGGGCCGCATCGTCGCCCCGCCGCAGGCGTACCAGGAGCGCGACTACGACCGGAACAACCCCGGCGGCGGCGACCTCAAGTTCTACCCGTCCGGCGACCCGATCATGTCCGTCCACGTCGACGTGCAGACCGACCTGCGCGACCCGTCGATCGAGGACGACGACGGCACCCGCCGCGTCTACATCGAGGGCCGCTACCTCAAGGCGGACGTGCGCAACGCCGTCCGTGCCGCCGATGCTCCCGGGCTCGAGGTCGGCGGCACGCTCGAGCTGACGTTCACGCACCGCGAGGACCCCGACGACAAGCGCAGCCGGAAGTTCTGGCAGGCGAAGTACATCCCGGCCGGGAATGCCGCGCTCATGGGCGACCAGGTGGGCGGGCAGCCCACCGCCCCGGCCACGCCCCCGCCGTCCGCCCCGGCCCCGCAGCCGGCCTCCGCACCCGCACCCGCACCCACGACGGCCCCGGCCGCGCCGGTGCAGCAGCAGCCGGCCGACCTCGCGCGGCAGCTGTTCGCCGTCGGGCTCGACGACGCCCAGGTCGCCGGGGCGACCGGCCTCGACGCAGCGGTCATCGCCGCGCTCCGCACCGCCGCCTAACCCGCCGGCACCCCGCCCACGCAGGCGTGCAGCCCGTTCGAGACGGGCGCGGGGACCACTACCCGAGCACCATCTACGAAGGAGTCGGCACCCCGTGCAGAACCGCAACCCTCAAGAGGGCAGGTCCGTCGTCCACTCCCGGAGTTTCCCATCCGGGCTGTCCCTCCACCGCACGGTCACCGACGACGGCGACGCCTGCAGGCTGCGGAACATCGAGACGCGCACCGACGCACGCTCGTCGATGCGCGCCCACTCTCGAGGTTCGACGCGAGGTGGCTCGACATCGAACCCCAGGCTGACGTCATACAGCGTCCGCGAGGCGCCATTCGTCACCCGGAACGCGTTCTTCCCCGCGGAGCTCACGTACCAGGGCATCGGAGGGGGCTCGAACGAGAGCCGCTGGCGCACCAGCCGTTCCTTGGCCTCCTCGAGCTGCACGCGAGTCTTCTGCTCCTCGAGCTGCGCGACCTCGCGGTCGAAGCGCTTCTGCTCAAGCTCGAACGACCGCTGGGCGTACTCCGCCTGCGCGGTCGCAGCCGCGGTCTGCGCGCGTGCCTCCGCGACCTGGTCCTTCGCGGCCCTGGCCTGGGCGCGGGTGTACAGCGCAGCGACGGCTGTCGCGAGCAGCGCGAACACGGACACGACGAACGCAGCGACGATCATGGCCGGAGAGTACCGGTGACCGCCGACATCCTCGACGCTGCGCTCGAGCTGCACGCCGCCGGCTACTCCGTCCTCCCGATCCGCGCCGACGGGTCCAAGGCCCCCGCCGTCACGTGGAAGCCGTTCATCACCGAGCGCGCGGACGAGGCGCAGGTGCGGGCCTGGTTCGACGGCACCGACCACGGGCTCGCCGTCGTGCAGGGCGCCGTCTCCGGCAACGCCGAGCTCGTCGAGCTCGAAGGCCGCGCCGTCGACGCCCTCCCGGCCCTGGCCGCCCTCGCGGCCGACACCGGCCTCGGCGACCTCTGGGCCCGCCTCGGCGCCGGATGGGTCGAACGCTCCCCCTCCGGCGGCTTCCACTGGCACTACCGCCTCGAGGGCGACGTCCCCGGCAACACGAAGCTCGCCCGCCGCCCGTCCACGCCCGAGGAGCTCACTGCCGCACCTGGCGCCCGCATCCAGGTGCTCGCCGAGACGCGCGGGCACGGCGGGTACGTTGTCGTCGCCCCCACCCCCGGCACCCACCACCCGTCCGGGCAGCCGTGGGTGCGGCTCGTCGGCGGCCCCAACAACGCCCCCACGCTGACCCGCGACGAGCGCGACGCCTTCCACGCCCTCCTGCGCACCCTCGACGCCCAGGACGACCGACCCGAGACCCCGAAGTCCGCGCCCGTCGCACCACACGACCCCACCGCCGGCATCACCCCCGGCGACGACTACGAGAACAAGACGGACTGGACCGACATCCTCACCCCCTACGGGTGGACCCTCGTCAGCACGCGCGGCCGCACCCGCTACTGGCTGCGCCCCGGCAAGGAGCACGGACGCGGCGAACCCTGGTCCGCGACCACCGGGCACGCCCCCGACCGCGACCGCCTCTTCGTCTGGTCCACGTCCACCGAGTTCGACGCGGAGGTGCCGTACACGAAGCTCGGCGCCCTCGCAGTCCTCGAGCACGGCGGGGACCACGCCGCCGCCGCAAAGGCGCTCCGCGCGCGCGGGTTTGGAAGTCACCCCACCCTGCGCGCCCTGCCCGGCGGCCTCGACGGACTCATCGCGAACGCCAGCGCGCAGACCGACGGCGCCACCGCGCTCGCCCCTCAGCCCGAGCCCGTCAGCGACAGCCAGGACGAGCCCGACGACGACACCCTGCCGCCGTCCTGGCGTCCCATCAACCTCACCCCGTACCTCGACGGAACCTGGACCCCTGCCGAACCCACCATGCTCGTCCGCACCGACAGCATCGCGCTCCTCTACCCGGGGCTCGTGCACGACTTCCACGGCGAATCAGAATCCGGCAAGTCGCTCGTCGTCCAGGCGGAAGCCGCCGCCCAGGTCCGGGCAGGCAACCCCGTCCTCTACGTCGACTTCGAGTCCGACGCCGGCCAGGTCGCCGCTCGCATGCTCGCCTTCGGGTGCACGCCGGAAACGCTCATCGAGCACTTCACGTACGTGCGGCCCGACATGTCCCCTCACGCGCTCGCCGAGCTCGAAGCCTGGGCCGCGCTCCTCGCCAGGCCGTTCACCCTCGCCGTGCTAGACGGCGTCACCGACGCACTCGGCCAGTTCGGTGCGGCCTCCAAGGAGAACGACGACATCGCCGCATGGCACCGCGCCGTCCCCCGCACCCTCGCAACCCGCACCGGCGCCGCCGTCGTCCTCATCGACCACGTCGTCAAGGCCACCGAAGGCCGCGGCCGCTTCGCCATCGGCGGGCAGACCAAGATGGCCGCCATCGACGGCGCCTCCTACCTCGTCGAGGTCGACAAGCCCCTCGGGAAAGGCCTCGCCGGCACCGTCGTCCTGCGCATCGGAAAGGACCGCCCCGGATCCATCCGACCCCAGTGCGGCACCTGGCGGGCCCTGGACCGCACCCAGGAGGCCGCACGCATCACCATCGACTCCACGGGGGGCAACGGCAGCATCACCGTCACCGTCGCACCTCCAGACAGCCACGTCGGCGACACGCGAGACAACGGCCCGTTCCGCCCCACCGGGCTCATGGAACGCGCCTCCCGCCTCCTCGAGACCATGCGCGAGCCCGTCAGCCTCAACAAGCTCATGGCCCTGATGCGCGAAGACGGCACCAAGGCCAAGAACGGCCTGCTCGCCGAAGCCGTGAACCTGCTCGTGAACAGCGGCCACGTCGCCGAGGAGGACGGGCCCCGCAACGCCCGCCTGCTCCGCTCAACGTCCGCGTACCGGCAGCGCAACGACCCCCAGTCGGACGCCTACCAGCCACCCCTCGACGGACTTATCCCCACCTCTTCCGACCTCTCCCCGGAACAGGACGGGAGAAGTGCGATCCGTCAGAACAATGAGGTCGACACGACCTCTCCCCACCTCTCCCCGACCTCTCCCCGGAGAGGTGAGTCGACCTCTCCCCACCACCTCCCCCCCGTAGGGGAGGTGGGAGAGGTGGACAGCGCCCACAGCGCACGACCTCTCCCCACCGCCCTGTTCGGCATCAAGGACCCCGCAACCGGCCTGCACGTGAACCCCACGACCGGCGAGGTGATCGCCTGATGATCCCCGCCATCGAACACCCCCTCTTCGACCTCCCCGACGACACCGCCCCCCACACCCCTGACGCCTCCTCCACGCCCCCGTGGCTCGCCGCCTACACCACCCGCACCGGGGACGACCCCCACCTCGTCGGCACCCGCGCCATCCCCCGCACCTGCACGTGCGGACGCCTCGTCCTCGTCGGATACGACGCACCCGTCATCGCCGGCCTCGCCATCGTCGACCCCTACACCGCCACCACCCAGCTCGAAGCCGCCGCCGTCATCCTCGCCACCGCGACCTATCAGCTGTGGGGCGACCCCGGCCGCTACGAGCTCACCCCGCGGCACATCCCCGGCGTGCGCACCGTCGGCACGAAACGCCCCGCCGGCGACGTCCTCGTCGTCCTCGCCCACACCTGCCACCGACCACCCCTCGCCACCGAACCCCTGCCCGCACCCCACCGGCCCGCCCACCCCGGCGACGTCGTCCCGTTCTGAGGAGACCAAGCACATGACGAACAGACCGAAGCAGATCGGCACCGCCGCCGAAACCGCCGTCGTCCGCGCCGCACGCACCCGCGGCTTCCCCCACGCCGACCGACTCACCCTCACCGGCAACAAAGACCGCGGCGACATCGGCCTCGCCCCCGGCGTCATCCTCGAGATCAAAGGCGGCGAGAAAGCCCGCACCGCCTCCGACCTCGACATCGAACGCTGGCTCGACGAAACCAACCGCGAGGCCCTCCACGCCGGCGCCGACGTCGCGTTCCTCGTCACCCAACGTCGCGGCGTCGGTGCCCCCAACGCCCACCGCTGGTGGGCCTGGTGGCGCCTCGGCTGGCTCGAGCACCTCCGCGGCCACGAGACCGACACCGAAGACCCCACACACGACCTCGTCGTCCGCATGCTCCTCGACGACGCCCTCACCCTCATCCGCACCGCCGGCTACGGCCAACCCATCACACCGCCGGAAGCGGAAGCGCTGGCGGCGACGGCCGTGCGTGTTGGGGTGGTGGGGTCGTGAGCGCGATCCCGGTGGAACTGATCCACCCGAACCCGGCGAACGTGCGCACCGACCTCGGCAACCTCGACGAGCTCGCGGCGTCGCTGCGTGCGGTGGGGCTGCTGCAGCCCCTCGTGGTCACGAAGCGCCCCGCTGGCGGTTGGACGATCGTGGACGGGCACCGCCGCTACCAGGCTGCCCTGCTGGCCGGTGTGCGCGCCCTGCCGTGCGTGGCGCGCCGTGAGGGCGACGACGGCGCGAACACGGCGGTGATGCTCGCGGCGGCGATGCACAAGCAGCTGTCCCCGCTCGAGCAGGCTGACGCGTTCGCGAGGCTGCGGCGTCGCGGCATGTCGGCGTCGACGATCGCGGCCCGCACCGGCTACTCGGCGGCGACGGTGCGGGCCCGGCTCGCCCTCTTGGACCTTCCGGCGGAGGCGCGCGCGATGGTCGTCACGGGCCAGCTGTCGACGACGGACGCGACGCAGCTGGCGCGGCAGGTGCGCCGTGACGGTGTGGGGGCGGCGAGGACGGTGCAGCGGCGGTCCGGGTGGCTGACCGGGACGCACCGCCTCGCCGCGGCGGTCAGGGAGGCGTGCACGCACTCGGACGGGCGTGTGCTCGTCGGTGGGGTCGGGTGCGGGCAGTGCTGGGAGGACGTGGTGCGCGCGGACGAACTCGTGCGCCACGCCGTCACACGGGGTGGCGGTGAGTCCGCATGAGGGATCAGAGCGGTGCGGCTTCATCCGGGTCGGGCGTGGGCGTGAGGAACACTGTGGCTTGGTCTTTGCCCCATGCGAATGACCACGGGTTCTCGATCCACGCCTTTGCCGCACGCTTGTACCCCATCACCGCGCGTGCCGCGTCCTTGATCGAGCCGTCACTTCTCGCGCCCGTCATGGTTCTCTCGACTTCGACGAAGACTGAAGCCAGTGTCTTGTCGAGGCCGTTGCGAACATGCGCTAGCACTCGGGGCGTGAACGGACTCGCCCGTCGGCGCGCGAGCATCATCACGTTCACGTGGGCGATAGCGAGGTCGGATCCAAGCGCATCGATCTCCGCAGTGTCTGGCCGTGGGGCTGCATGCATCCGGAACCAGCACTTGTCAGCGACCCGAGCAAGCGCCAGCACCCTGTCGTCAAGCTGGCGTCGACGATGCTGCCTGGCCTCCCACCAAGCCGTGAACGCCAGTGTGATCGCAGCTGCGATGAGACCGCCGACCCAGCCCTCGAGCCAGCCCGACGACGCGTTTGCTTCTGCTGCGGCACTGAGATCCATGCGCGGATGATCCCACTCGCCTGCGACACGGCATCGGCACCGACCGCCGCCGTCCGAAAAGCACGACACACCCCCTTCGCCAGAACATCCTGTCGATACCTCCCCCTGGACCCGCCCGCATCAAGGGAGACCACCGTGACCCACCCCGACGACCACACCCACGACTGGATCGAGACGACCACGTTCGACGACGCCGGCATGCGCACGTTCGCGTGCTCGAGCTGCACCGCCACCACGGCCGGATGCCGCGACTGCGCACGCCCCCTCGAGACCGCCCTCGCGATCTGCGACCGTTGCCTCAACCGCGCGCACGGCCTCCTCGACGACATCGGGGACTACCTCGCCGAGATCCCGGACGGGGTGCGCACCGCCGTCGGGTTGCGCGCCATCCGGTACGACCTCACCGGCACCGCCTCGACGACGGACGAGGGCCGGCTGCCGCACGGCCTCGACGCGCTCTTCCGCGAGGACGTCCCCGTCGCCGGCCCGTCGAGCATCCGCACCGCCGATGGCGCCCTGGACCTGCTCGAGGCGTGGGTCGACGACTGGGTGGCCCGGTGCGGCGACCCTCAGGGCGCGGGCGACACGCTCGGGTACCTGCGCACACACACGCTGTGGGCGGCGCAGAACCACCCGGCGTGGGACGTATACCTCGACGAGCTGCGTGCGACCCGGGCGGTCGTGCGGCGGCTCGCCGGTCTCGCCCCGGAGCGTGAGGCCGCGCCGTGCGTGCACTGCGGAGGCACGATCGTGCGCGACTGGGACGTCGCAGTGGGCCTCTCCGACGTCGCCCGGTGCACCGGGTGCGGCACGACGTGGGGTGACCGGCGGGTCCTGGCCGCGGACACGCGCTGGCATGTGCGCGCGCTGCCGGCCGAGCACCCGGACGCGCTCGTGACCGCGGAGCAGGCGCGCGCCATCTGGCCGGGCCTCAACAGCGCGACGTGGCGGTCCTGGGTGCACCGCGGTGTCCTGGCCGCCGTCGGGTCGGACGGGCGCGGCCGGCCCGTGTTCGAGCTCGGTGCGGTGGCTGCGCGGGTCGAGGCGGTGCCTGCGTGACGAACCCATAGGCGTGGTCTATGCTTCGTGCAACGCTTCCGGGGATCACGCGCGCCCCAAACCCAGGACCGCCCGGTCGAGCACACCGCTCCCGGGCGGTCCTGCCGCATACGCCCTGCCTCGTCGATGAGCCCGCGACCCCTCACACACGTGCGCGGTGAGCCCGACCCGGCGGGGAACCACGTCAGACCCTGCCGTTACGCTCCCGGCATGCAACCGGTGTGGGAGTGGCTTCACGACTACGGAGCGCGCTGGCATGACTTCTGGGAGATCGTGGGAGCTCTCGGGTCTGCGTTCGCGGCGGGCGTGGCTCTCTGGCTCGCGACACGTGAGCGAGCTAACCGCAAGGTAGCGGAGGATGAACGCGACGCCGCGCGGGCCGCGCAGAGACGAGTCGAACAGGCCGAGGCGCAGCGCGAGCGAGAATCTCAAGCCAGACGGGTCGTGATGTGGGTTGAGTACTGGTCGGCATCGCAATCCGACGGGTCCGAAACCGCCCGCGAACTCGACAGAGCGAACGTCGTCGTAATGAACTGTTCAGACATGCCGGTCATCGACGTCAGCCCGGTACTTCTCGACGTGAACGATAACGGTGACCTCACCGAAACCCTCGCGGTGCTTGAGCCCGGTGCGAAGTTCCGTAGTCGCGAGTTCTCTCTCACGGAGACGCGGGATCACGACTTCGCCGCGCACTTCAGGGACACCGCGGGACGCCACTGGCTGCGCGAACGTCACGGCAAGCTGAGCGAGGTGTTCGGCTAGCGCGCCATCCTTCGACGCCAGGCGCGGCGCGATCCCGTGAGGCAGGTGAGACCGCGTGCCTGCACCCCGGTACACGCCCGACGAGGACGCCCTGATCCGTGAACGCCTCGCCGCCGGCGTGCCGCAACGGCAGGTCGCGAAGGAGCTGGGGCGCACGGCCGGGTCGGTGGCGTCGAGGGCGCACAAGCTCGGGATCCGGTCCGACCGCACCGAGACGATCGCGGCGACGCAGGCCGTCATCGTCGACGCGAAGGCGCGCCGGTCCGCGCTCGAGGTCAAGCTCCTCGAGGACGCCGAACACCTGCGCCAACAGGTGCGCCTGCCGCACGAGTACATCGACCACGGCGGCAAGGACTACATCGAGGTCCGGTGGACCCAAGACGAGCCGTCGCCGACGGACAAGCTGAAGCTGATGCAGGCCGTCGGGGTCGCGATCGACCGGTCCCTCAAGCTCGCGCTGCACGACGCGGACGGCGGGCACGTCGAGGCTGTCGGGATGCTGGACGGGATCGCCGCGGCGATCCGGGAGGCCGCGGACCGCATGCCTGAGCAGGACGCGACGTGACCGCCGTCGTCGTAACGCAGGCCGTCGTGGCCGCGGTCCTGGCCGGCTTGTCCCCGCGTCAGGTGTGGTCGATCGCGCGGGCGACTGCGCGCGTGAACCTGTGGACCGGGTCGATCCGGTCCGGGAAGACGATCGCGTCCCTGCTCGCGTGGCTGATCTTCGTCGCGCACGCGCCGCGCGGCGGCGAGCTCGTCGTCGTCGGCCGCACCCGCGAGTCCATCGCCCGCAACGTCTTCGGCCCGCTGAAGGACCCGTCCCTGTTCGGGCTGCTGGCCCGGCACGTGTCGTACACGGCCGGCGCCCCGACGGCGATCATCCTGGGCCGGACCGTGCACGTCCTCGGCGCGTCCGACTCGCGCGCCGAGGCGGTGCTCCGCGGACTGACCGTCGCCGGGGCGTACGTCGACGAGGCGACCCTCGTCGCGGAGGCGTTCTGGACGCAGCTCATCGGCCGCATGTCCGTGCCCGGTGCGCGCCTGTTCGCGACGACGAACCCCGACGGGCCCGCGCACTGGCTGCGCAAGCAGGTCATCCTGCGCGCCGTCGAGCTCGGCTACCGGATCTTCCGGTTCCGCCTCGCCGACAACACCCACCTCGACCCCGCGTACGTCGCGCAGATCACCCGCGAGTACGTCGGGCTTTGGTACCGGCGGTTCATCCTCGGCGAGTGGGTGCAGGCCGCCGGGGCCGTGTACGAGCAGTGGGACCCGGACCGGCACGTCATGCCCGCCGTCGACCTGCCCGACATGGACCGGGTGCTCGCGATGGGCGTCGACTACGGCGACGTGCACGCGACCCGCGGGTACCTGCTCGGCATCGGCCCGGACACGCGGCCCGGGCACGACGGCGAGGACCGCCTGTACGTGCTGGACGAGTGGCGGCCCGGGCACGCGACGATCGGGGAGCACTCGGCGTCGCTGCGGTCCTGGTTAACGGCCCGGCCCGTGGAGCGGTGGCGCACCCCCGAGTGGGTCGCCGTCGACTCCGCGGCCGCGAGCTTTCGGCACCAGCTGTTCCACGACGGCGTCCCGGGTGTGACGAACGCTCACAAGGCCGTCCTGCCCGGCATCCAGACCGTCGCGTCCCTCCTCGCCGTCGACCGTCTCGTCGTCGCCGACACGTGCACCGAGCTGATCGACAAGATCCCCGGGTACGTGTGGGACGACAAGGCCACGAAGCGGGGCGAGACCGCGCCCGTGAAGGCGGACGACGACGAGGTCGACGCGCTGCGGTACGCGATCTACACGACCCGCCTGTCCTGGCGGGAGACCATCCCGATCGCCCCCGCCATGGACGGCGCACCCGGCGACGACACCGAGTGACTACTCGGCCGATAGATCGCTGAGCAGCGCCGAGTAGAGGTCACCGAAGCGCTCGTTGTCCTGTTCGCGTATCACGACCGGGTTGTCGAACCCCCGGTACGACGCGTTGAGTTCGACGCCCCACCGCCATGCCACTAGTTCGTCGTGGCCTGAGTACCGCGTCCCACTCCAACCCGGGAACGTCAGCGTCACCCCGATTAGCATCGACCTCGGGATGAAATCGATAACTGTCTGCCCCGAAGGGTCGACATGTCCGGGCGCAGCTCCCCACGCCGACCGCGCCTCTACTAGTCGCACTCGGACCAGAAGATCCGTCGTGAACAGGAAGAACGTTCCGGTTGTGGTCCGTTTGGACGCGTCGAGGCTTCCGGACACGAAGGTGATCTCGCGGCCAGCTAGGGCCAGGAGTAGGTCTCCAGCGACGCCGGCCGCCGGGCGAAATCCCGTGCCATGTTCGATCTCCTCTGCCAATTGGTCAATTCTCGACTTCGCCTCTTCGGAAGCTGTACTCATTGCAACATCCCTTCGTCTTAGATCCGCGGTACGGCCGATCTAACACACAGCCACCGACACAGGAGGTACCGCCGTGCCGCTGCCCCCGAGCGACGTCACGTGGCCGCCGGCCGCGCTGGCCCGGATCACGCCCGTCCTGGACGAGTGGTCGGCCTGGTACGAGGGCACCCCGGAGTCGCTGTCGACCGTGTACGGATCGGCGAGCACCGCGACGGCGCGCGCCGCAGGGCTGCGCGGGTTCCTGCGCCGCATGTGGTGGGGCCGGGACACCGGGGTCGAGTCGGAGCGGCGCGACCAGCTGCACCTGCCGCTCGCCGCCGACATCGCGCGCGGGTCCGCGGACCTGCTGTACGCCGAGCCCCCGACCCTGAGCGTCGCCGGCGAGCAGAACGGCGACGGCCAGTCCGCGACACAGGCGCGCCTCGACGAGTACGTCGACGACGGCCTGCACTCCATCCTCGCGACGGGCGCGGAGGTCGGCGCCGCGCTCGGTGGCCGGTTCCACCGGGTCACGTGGGACGCCGAGGTGCGGGACACGCCGTTCCTGACGACGGTGGACGCGGACGCCGCGTGGCCGACGTTCCGGTGGGGTCGCCTCGTCGGGGTCACGTTCTGGCGGGTCGTGCGCCGTGAGGGTCAGACGACGTGGCGTCACCTCGAGCGGCACGAGCTCGACGCGTCGGGAATCGGGCTGGTGTTCCACGGCCTGTACCAGGGGTCGTCTACGAACCTGGGTCACGCCGTCCCGCTCGAGGACGCCGACGCGACGCGCGGTCTCGCGGCCGCCGTGGACGCGGACGGTGCGCTCGTCGAGGGCCGCACCCCGGGCCTGTGCGTCGAGTACATCGCGAACCAGCTGCCACAACGCCGGTGGCGCACCGACGCTGTCGGGCAGTACCTGGGCCGGTCCGACTTCGACGGTGTCGAGCAGCTGATGGACGCGCTCGACGAGACGTACAGCTCGTTGATGCGGGACATCCGGCTCGGCAAGGGCCGCATCATCGTGCCGTCGTACATGCTCGAGACGGCAGGCCCGGGCCGGGGTGCCGTGTTCGACCTGGACCGGTCGGTGTACGAGGCCGTGAGGTCCGCGCCGCCGGAGGACGGGCACGGCGACATCACCCCGCAGCAGTTCGACATCCGGGTCGACGAGCACCTGCGGGCGTGCGAGGACATGGCGCTGCGCGTCGTGCAAGGCGCTGGCTACAGCACGCAGACGTTCGCGGAGCGGACCGACGGCGGGCAGATGACTGCGACGGAGGTGCACTCGCGGGAGCGGCGCTCGTACCTGACGCGGGACCGGAAGATCCGCAACGAGCGGCCCGCGGTGTCGCGCCTCGCGCAGAAGATGCTGAGCATCGACCAGGCCGTATTCCGCACGCCGGGCCTCGTGCCGGGCGCCGTCGACGTGACGTTCGGCGACACGGTGCAGGACTCGATGATCACGCTCGCCCAGACCGCGCAGGCCCTAACCGTCGCACGCGCCGCGTCGACGGCGACCCGCGTGCACCTGGTGCACCCGGACTGGACCGAGGTGCAGGTGCAGGACGAGGTGAGGCTGATCCTCGCGGAGGACGCCGGCGAGGTCCTGGCCGACCCTGACGACGTCCCGCCAGCCGGGCAGGTCGAGGACGTTGACCTCGAGCGGGCGTAGTCGTGTCGGTCTGACCTGGGAGGCTGATGGGCGTGCCGATCGATCCCGGGTTCGGTGAGCGCCTCGCCCACCGCGTCGCCGAGCTGTTCGCCGAGGCGGAACTCGCTGTGCTGCGTCGCATCTCGCGGGCGCTCGCTCGCGGCCTCGACGAACCGGACTGGGCGACGACGCGGCTCACGGAGCTCGAGTGGGTTCGCGCGCAGATCGCGCGGGACGTCGCGTCGCTCGATGAGCAGGCGGCGGTCGCGATCGGTGATGTGATCCGGCAGGCGTACACGCGGGGACGCGCGACCGCGGTGACGGATCTGGACGCCCTTGGGCTCGAGGTCGTCGTGCCGCCGGCGACGTTGCGCGCGGTCGAGGCGATCGCCGCGGAGACCGTGGCGCGGGTCGGGCCGTGGCGGCCCCGGATCCTGCGGGCCGCCCAGGACGTCTACCAGCGTACCGTCGCGGAAGCGTCGGCGACGGTGCTCCTCGGGTCGCAGGCGCGCCGGGACGCCGCGCAGCAGGCGCTGGATCGCCTCACGGAGCGCGGTGTGGGGACGTTCCGGGACCGGTCGGGGCGGCGGTGGGCGCTCGAGTCGTACGTCGAGATGGCGGTGCGCACGGGTGCTGGTGGTGCGGCGATCGACGGGCACACGACGCAGCTCGTCGCGTCGGGCGTGGACCTTGTCGTTGTGTCGGACGCGCCCCGTGAGTGCCCGCTGTGCCGCCCGTGGGAGGGCAAGGTTCTGTCGATCGGTGGCGGGCTCGTCGGGACGGTAGAGGTGCCTTCCGCGGTCAGTGACCGGCCGGTGTCGGTGCGAGTCGCGGGGACGGTCGCGCAGGCGCGCGCGGCAGGGTTCCAGCACCCGAACTGCCGGCACTCCCTGTCGGCGTACCTGCCGGGTGCGACCCGGGTCCAGGCGGCGACGTCGGAGCGGGCCGGGTACGAGGATCAGCAGCGTCAGCGCGCGATCGAGCGCGGCATCCGGAAGTGGAAGCTGCGCGAGGCTGTCTCCCTTGACGATGTCGCCGCAGCGTCAGCTCGGACGAAGGTCCAGGCCTGGCAGCGCGGGCTTCGGGCGCACCTAGCCGAGCACCCGGAACTGAAGCGCCAGACGGCTCGGGAGCAGGTGTCCCGAGCCCGCTAGTCCTTGGTTCCGAGCTCCGAAAGCGACAAGTCGCCGAACACAGTGCCTTCGGCAGATTCCCAGGCGTGGGGTGCATATGTGCACCACACCTTCGACGAGGCGAGGCTCGTACCACTTTCGGTCTTGAGGATCACCAACGTCCCACCGGGCCCGATGGCGTAGGAGAACACGGCTCCAGCGAGGTCCTCCTGCGACAGCCGGTCATTCTCCGGCAGATGCACCACTACAGGCATTTCCAACCCCTCTCATCGGCCGTCGTGCCCAATGCGCGACGGTCCAGCGCCGAACGTAGCGGCACCCACCCACACGACCAGGACCCAGGAGGCCCAGTCATGTCCACGAAGGCACAGCACGTCCACCCGATCCTTCGCACCCCCGGGATGCCGGCAAAGTTCGAGCGGCTCCGCTTCATGACCGCCGACCCCGCCGCCGCCGGCACCCCCGGCCCGCCTGCGAACACCGCCAGCGACGTCGGCCAGCAGCCCGCGCAGGACGCGAACGGCGGCCCGGACGGGCAGGCGGGCACGGACCCGCAGAACGGCGCGCAGACGGGCGACGGCCTGCCCGACGACCCCGCCAAGCTCAAGGCCGAGATCGAGCGCCTGCGCCGCGAGAACGCGTCCGCACGCACCAACGCGAAGCAGACCGCCGCCCAGGAGGCGCGCGACGCCCTCGTACAGGACCTCGGCAAGGCCCTCGGCCTCGTCAAGGACGGCGACACCGCCACGACCCCGGAGCAGCTCACCGCGCAGGCCACGGCCGCGCGCGACGAGGCCCGTGTCGCACGCGTCGAGCTCGCCGTGTTCAAGCGCGCCGCCGGCCACAACGCCGACCCGGCCGCCGTCATCGACTCCCGAACCTTCCTGGCGAAGGTCACGGACCTCGACCCCACCGCCGCCGACTTCGGCGACAAGGTCGACGCCGCCATCAAGGCGGCCATCACCGACAACCCCAAGCTCCTCGCGGCCCGGGCGGCCGGGGCGAGCAGCGTCGACCACGCCGGCGGGACCGGCGAGGCGACCGACCCCAACAAGGCGACCCCGGGCCAGGCCCGCATGGCCGCCGCCTACGCATCGTCCAGCCGCTGACCCACCCCGGGCAGCCCACACACACGTCAGGAGCCGACCATGGCTGTCACCCTCGTCGAAGCCGCCAAGCTGTCGCAGAACCAGCTGCAGCGCGGCGTCATCGAGACCTTCGTGCAGGTCTCCCCGCTGCTCGACCGCATCCCCCTCATGCCCATCGAGGGCAACGCGTACGCGTACAACGAGGAGGCCACCCTCCCCGGCATCGCGTTCCGCGCCGTCAACGAGGCGTACACCGAGTCCACGGGCACGGTGAACCAGAAGACCGAGTCGCTCGTCATCCTCGGTGGCGACGCCGACGTCGACCGGTTCATCGTGCAGACGCGCGGGAACCTCAACGACCAGCGCGCGGTGCAGACCGCGCTCAAGGTCAAGGCCGCGTCGTACAAGTTCCAGGACACGTTCTTCAACGGTGACGTCACCGTCGACACGAAGGCGTTCGACGGGCTGAAGAAGCGCCTCGTCGGCTCCCAGGTGCTGGACGCCGCGACGAACGGCATCCCCGTGCTCGGCAACGGCGGCACGGACACGCACGCGTTCTTCGACCAGCTCGACGCGCTCATCGCGGCCGTGCCCGGCCTGAACGGGGAGAACGGCGCGATCTACGCCAACGCGTCCCTGCACGGCAAGATCCGGTCGGCCGGGCGCCGCATCGGCGGCACCGAGATGGTCCGCGAGGACCTCACGGGCAAGCGGGTCCTGACGTGGAACGGCATCCCGATCCTCGACCCCGGCGACAACCTCGCCGGCACGCCCATCCTGGCGCAGAACGAGACGCAGGGGTCGTCGAACGTGGCGTCGTCGATCTACGCGGTGAAGTTCGGGCAGAACGAGACCGACCGCGGCGTCACCGGCCTCACGAACGGTGGCGTGCAGGTCGACGACCTCGGTCAGCTCGAGTCGAAGCCGGCGTACCGGACCCGCATCGAGTTCTACTGCGGGGTCGGCGTGTTCGGCGGCAAGGCCGCGGCGCGCCTGCGCGGCGTCCTCAACGGCTGACCGGCCCTCCCGGTGGCGCCGCCCGAACACGGCGGCGCCACCGACCCCCTGCGGAACCTCCGACCTCGCATCGAGGAGATGAACGACATGACCAACCCCAAGACGACGACGCTCGACTCGGACGTCACGAAGCCGTCGACGACGGCGCCCGGTGACGGGCCCGCCGACACCACGGACCCGAACGAGCAGGCGCAGTCCGTCACGCCGAACCCCGGCAAGGAGGCCCTCGCGGCCGGCACCGTGAACGCGGTCAAGCCGGCCCCGAAGCCACGTGCCGCGAAGTCGGACGCCAAGCCGCGCACGGAGCGGTACGACGCCGTCACGCCGTCGGGCGAGACGGTGATGATCGAGCGGAACATCGAGACCGGCGAGTCCAAGCGGGTCTGAGCCCGCGCACGTACCCGTGGTGGGTGCGTCAACACGAGCCCGGCAGCGGCCCACCAGCGCCGTGCTACGTCTCGTGAAGGCCGTTCGGGGCCGACAACGCCGGGTGCCTCCGACCCTGCCATGAACGCGTCCTGCGCACCTACCACGAACCCCGGGAGGCCTTCGTGCTCGTCTACGCCACCACCACCGACCTGCAGGCCGACCCATGGGGCCTGTCCCCGGTGCCGTCGAACGCGGGCGGGCTGATCCGCGCGGCGTCCCTGCTGGTGTCCGATGCGACCCTGTCCGCGGTGTACGACACGGACGAGACCGGCCTGCCGACCGATGCCCGGGTCGCGGAGGCGTTCCGTGACGCGGTCTGTTCGCAGGTCGTCACGTGGGTGCGGCTCGGCATCGACCCGGACGCCGCCGGCGCGGACGCCGCGACGACGTCGGGCCGGGTGACGGTGTCGAAGAGCTTCGGGCCCGCGTCCGTCACGTACGTCGGCGTCGAGTCCGCCGTCGCCGAACGTGCCCGCCTCGCGACCGAGCTGACGTCCGGCGCGGCGGGGATCCTGCGCGCGGCCGGCCTGGACACGAGGGTGCGGGTGACGGGATGAGCACGGCGGACCAGCTCGACGACTTCCTCGTGCAAGTCGTCGACGTCACGCCCCTGGTCGGGTCGGGCGGCATGGGCGACGTGTACGGCGACGTCGTGCTCGGTGTGCCGTGCCTGGTGGACGAGACGGCGCGCCTGGTGCGGGACCGCACGGGCGCGGAGGTCGTGTCGACGGCGAGCGTGTTCGCGCGCACGAGCGCGCCGGACGCTCCCCCGGGTTCGCTGCTCGTCCTGCCGTCCGGGCGGACCGCGGTCGTGCTCACGCAGGCGCGCCGCACCTCTGGCCTCCTGGACCTTCCGGATCACGTCGAGTGGGCGGTCGAGTGACACGTCCGTGACACGTCGTGACAGGTCGGTGACACCGGACAACGGCGTTTCCGCAGGTCGTGACACGTTGTGACAGGTGTGACAGGTGTTCTGAGTTCTCCCCCAACGCGCACACACGCATGCGTGCGTGAGAGCACCCGACTGCACTTCACCTGTCACGTGTCACCACCTGCGCAAACGCACCCGACAACGTGTCACAGGGGGGTGATGGTCGTGCCCCTCCGCCCTACCGCCCAGATCGCAGCCCAGCTGCGCGCCGGCGCCACCCGAGGTGTCGTCCTCGCCGCCGAACAGGTCCTCACCACGGCGAGGCAGCGCGCCCCGCACGAGGAGGGCACGCTCGAGCGCTCCGGCGCCGTGTCCGCGCCCCGACAGACCGGCGACGGTGTCGCCGTCGACGTCAGCTTCAACACCCCGTACGCCGTGCGCCAGCACGAGGAACTCGACTGGCGGCACGACGGTGGCCGGCGCGCGAAGTACCTCGAGTCCGCAAAGGCCGACGAAGCCCAGACCGCGAAGGCCCTGATCGCGCAGGCGATCCGCGCCGCGCTCACCTGAGGAGGCACCCCGTGGGATGGACCTCGGACCTGCTCATCGGGCTCGCCGAGCACCTCGCCGACGTCGTGCCCGACCTGGCGTGGCGACCGTCCGGGACATACACGCCCGGTGAGGTCGGTGTCGTGCTCGGTGCCATGCCGGCCACCCCGGACCGTGTCGTCGTCCTCACCGCCTACCCGGTGACCGGGTCGGGCCTGTCCGACGTCGTGCAGGGCGTGCAGGTGCGGTGCCGCGGCACCCGCGGCAGCCCGACCGACGGCGGCGACCTGGACGACGCCGTGTACACCGCCCTGCACGGGGCTCAGAACCTCAACCTGGGCGGCGTGGCTGTCGCCCACACGCGACGCGCGAGCGCCGCACAGCTCGGGCCCGACGCCAACCGGCGGTTCGAGACCACCAGCAACTACTACCTGACGACGGCGCACCCCTCCGCGCACGTCACCGACTGACCGACGCACCGGAAGGAACACCCCCATGTCCGTCGAGACCCTGAACCCGACCGTCAACAGCATCTGGCGCCTGGACGTCGACGTCTCCGAGACGGAGACGCCCGACTGGGCGCAGGCCCGCGCCATGCAGAACTTCGTGCCCGGCATCAACTCCACCGTGCAGGACTCCTCGGACTACGACTCCGAGGGGTGGGGGTCGGACGCCGTCACGCTCCGCAAGGCGCAGCCCACCGCCACGTTCCTGCGCAAGGAGAACCCGACCACGGGCGCGTACGACCCGGGCCAGGAAAGGCTGCGGCAGGCGTCGGAGGACCTCGAGCTCGTCCACATCCGCTGGTACGAGCGCAAGGCCGGCGGGCAGGCGTGGGAGGGGTACGCGCTCGTGCAGTGGGCGCCGTCGGGTGGCGGCGTCGAGGGCCTGCAGTCCGTCGCGGTGACCCTGCTGGTGCAGGGCCGGCCGGAGAAGATCGCGAACCCGACCGCCCCGATCGCGGCCCCGAACCTGACGTCCGCGCTCCCCTCGGGGGCGGCCGCGGGTGCGCAGGTCACGATCAAGGGCACGAACTTCAACGGCACCACGGGTGCCGGTGGCGTGAAGTTCGGTGGCACGAACGCGACGTCGTACACGGTGGTGGACAACGCGACGATCGTCGCGGTCGTCCCGGCCGGGTCCGCCGGGTCGGCGCCGGTCATCGTGACGAACGGTGTCGGCGCGTCCACGCCGCTGGCGTACACGCGCGGCGCCTGACCGTGCCCGCGTTCGACGACATCGGGGACCTGCTGTCGCCGAGCCTCGACCTGCCCGTGGCGGGGAAGGTGTACCACGTGCCTTCCCCGCCCGCGCTGGTCGGGCTGCGCCTGCAGGCCGCGTGGGCGGTCACCATGGCACGCCGCACCGGCAGCCCCGCGAAGGACCAGCACCTGCAGCTGCTCGCAGAGGACACGGGCACGAGCCTGGAGCAGGACGCCCTAGGCCCCGTGTACGACGAGATGGTGGCCGACGGCGTGTCCGTCGACGTCCTCAACCACGCGGGCATGACCGCGTACCTGTGGGTGGTGTCCGGTGAGTCGGCCGCACGGACGTACTGGGCGGCCCCGCTGGGAAAAGCCCTGACGCGTCCGCTACCCCCGGCGGCATCGACCAGTACGGGCGCGGCGAGTACGACGAGGCGACCGGCCTCTTCGAGTGGTACGACCTCCCGCCGGAGGAAGCGAAGCGGATCGAAGCCGTCGGCGAGCGAGTGACGTGGGCGCGGCTGTTCGAGCTGTGGTCCCTCGTCGAGTGCGACCTGCACGACCACGGCGTCGACGTCGACGACGACGCGCTCATGGGATCTCGGTCGTGGCGGTGGCTGCGGGTCCGGATTCTCGGTCTCCTGGCCGCGAACACGCGCACCGCCCGCGCCCTCGCCCCACCGAAGCGGAAGAGGTGACCTGGTGACCGTTCTCGACCTGGGGCCGCTGCGCGCGTCCGTCGAGCTCGACGACCGCGCGTTCACGAAGAAGTACGGCGAGGTCGAGAAGCTCGCGAAGAACCTCGACCGACTCGCACCGTCCGTCGTGGTCGACGCGAACGTCACGTCGGCGGACCGCAAGGTCGGTCAGGTGCAGGACCAGCTCGACCGCATCGCGAAGTCGGACACGGTCACGAAGGTCGACGCCGCGATCGACGCCGCGGAGCAGAACCTCGAACGGATCCGGGACGACCTGGACGCGCTCGAGCAGATGTCGCCGTCCCCGGAGGTCGACGCCGACATCACGAAGGCGAAGGCGGCGCTGGGGGCGGCGCAGTCCGCGCTCGACGGGCTGCGTGGTGAGCGGACCGTGCTGGAGGTCGACGCCGATACGTCGTCGGCGGAGGACGCGATCGGGGCACTGCCGGCTGAGGGTGACGCCGCGGGCGAGGACGCCGGTGGGCGCCTGTCCGGGAAGATCATCGCCGCGCTCGCCACCATCCCGGTCGCGGGTGCGATCGTCGGGATCGGTGCCGCGATCGGTGAGGCCCTCATGTCGGGCCTGCAGAACGAGGTGCGTGAGGACCGGTTCGCCGCGCAGACCGGGCTGGACGCCGCGACGACGGCCCGCATCGGCCGGGCGGCCGGTGAGGCGTACGCGAACAACTTCGGTGAGTCCATCGCGGGGAACATCGACACGGCTCGGGTCGCGATCCAGGCGGGGCTGCTCGATCCGGACGCGACTCGCCGTGACGCGCAGAACATCATCCAGTCCCTGACCGGTGTGGCGGACGTGCTCGAGGAGGACGTCGGCCGGACGGCGCAAGCCGTCGGGGTCATGCTGCGCACCGGGGTCGCGAGGGACGCGCAGGACGCGTTCGACGTGCTCGTGCGAGGTGCCCAGTCCGGGGCCAACGCGTCCGAGGACCTGCTCGACACGTTCACCGAGTACCCGGCCCTGTTCGAGAAGCTAGGTCTCGACGGCGCGACCGCGCTCGGGCTCATCAACCAGGGCCTCGAGGGTGGTGCACGCAACAGCGACCTGGTCGCGGACGCGCTCAAGGAGTTCCAGATCCGCGCGACCGACGCGTCCGAGGCGTCCGCCGCCGGGTTCGAGGCCATCGGCCTGTCCGCCGAGGACATGACCGCGAAGATCGCCGCCGGCGGGGAAGGCGCGAAGGAAGGGCTCGACCAGGTCCTCGACGGGCTCCGCGACATGGAAGACCCCGTCGCGCGCAACGCCGCCGGCGTGGCCCTGTTCGGCACCCAGTGGGAGGACCTCGGGGACGCGATCCTCGGCCTCGACGTGACCACCGCGGTCGACAAGCTCGGCCAGGTCGAGGGCGCCGCCAAGTCCGCGCTCGACACCCTCGGGGACAACAGCGCCGGCAAGATCGAGTCGGCGAAGCGGAACATCGAGCTCGCGGCGGACGGCATCAAGGGTGCCCTCGCCACCGCGTTCTCCCCTCAGATCGAGGGTTTCGCGACGTTCGTCACGACGAACCGTGAAGCCGTCATGACGTTCCTCCTGGACGCCGCGAACGGGGCCCTGGACTTCGGGCGCATGCTCGTCGAGGCCGCGGCGTCAGGCACGGAGGCCGTCGGCGGGTTTCTCTCTGGCCCGTGTGCGGACCTGATCGACGCCCTCGCCGACATCGTGCTCGGGATCGACGCGGCGACCCCGGGTGACCAGCAGGGGCAGGCGTTCCGCGACTGGGCGGACGACGCGATCGCCGGGCTCGAGGAGACCGACAAGTCGCTTGGGGACGTCGCGGACACGATGCGGACGAACCTGATCGAGAACGGCATCGACCCGGCGCAGCAGAAGCTGAACGAGCTCGCGATCCCCATGGTCGCGGAGGCCGCCCTGAACGATGCGACCGGTCGTCTGGCCGCCGGGATCGAGCAGGTCGGGTACAAAGCTGACGGGTCGAAGCTGTCGCTCGAGGGCCTGGACCTGCAGAACCTGACGACGTCGGACTCGGGGAAGTTGCTCGACGAGCAGATCCAGGCTGTCGTGTCGTCGCTCGACGAGCAGGTCGTGTCCGCGGTCGGCGCCGGCGAGTCGCAGGACGACCTGCGTGGGCGTGTGGCCTCAGCCCGGCAAGCGTTCATCGACCAGATGACCGCAATGGGTCTGACGGAGCAGCAGGCGGCGGACCTCGCCGACCAGTACGGGCTCATCCCGGAGAAGGTCGACACGGTCGTCACGGCGGACACGGACCCGGCGAAGACGAACGCGTCGGGGCTCATCACCTACCTGAACACGTTGCGTGCGACGGTCGGGGTGACTGCGGAGACGACGCAGGCGCAGATGGACCTGAACGCGTTCATCAACCGGAACTCGGGTCGGCGCATCTTCGTCGGCACGACGTCGGTCACGGCGCAGGCCGCCGGGTCCGTGCTCGAGTTCTTCGCGGACGGAGCCGAGAACCACGTCGCGCAGATCGCACCCGCCGGGTCCATGCGGGTCTGGGCCGAACCGGAGACCGGTGGGGAGGCGTACATCCCGCTCGCCCAGTCGAAGCGGGACCGGTCCATGTCGATCCTGCAGGAGGTCGCGGACCGGTTCGGGGCCGACCTCGTACCCCGGTCGTTCGCAGACGGCGGCGTCGTCGGCACCCGCACGGGCAGCAGCGGTGCGGAGCCGGCCCGGGTGACGAAGGTGTACCCGACGACGCTCGTGTCCAGGGAACGCGTCACCGCCCGCGACATCCGCGACGCGATGACGGTCCACGACATGCTGAGCCTGTGAGGAGGCCGCGGTGACCTTCTTCATCCTCGCCACCGTCCGCCAGCCGCCACCCCCACCCGAAGCCGTACGCCTGGACTCACGGGACGTCTGGTTCGAGTCGCTCGACGGCACCCGGAAGGTGTCGATCCCGCGGCCCCAGCACGCGCGCGTGCTGCGCCTGCTCGCGGGTGCTACCGGGCTCGGTGTCGCCCCGTCCGACCTGTCGATCGGTGGGGCTCCCGGTGTGCCCGGAGGGTTCGTCGAGGACGTCACGTACCCGGTGCGGACCGTGCAGCTGCCGTTCGCGGTGCGGTCCCGCACCCAGGCGGAGCAGTGGGAGGTCGTGCAGCAGCTGCGCGACCTGACGGACCCCGAGGAGGCGACGCGTGACGCCGGGTTCTACCTGGTGTGCGACTCGGCGTCGGGCCGGCGCCGTCTCGGCCTGGTGTACGAGTCGGGCCTTGAGGGAGCCGGTCGGGACACCCCGTTCCACGACGAGTTCGTCCTGACCTGCCAGGCGCCGCAACCGTTCCCGGAGGACCTCGAGGAGACGGTCGTCGAGTACACGGTCGCCGCGTCGGACGCCGGGTTCCTCGCGGCGTCCGCGTCGGACCCGCTCGCGCTCCCCTTCCAGGAGCTCACCCTGGCCCCGTCGGACGTCATCGGCGAGGACATGCAGCTCGTCATGACGTCCGAACGTCCGGTGCACCCGTGGGTGGAGATCGTCGGCCCTGCCGACTCGGTCCTGATGACGGCGTCCACGGGGCTGCGCATCGACGTCCCGACAGGGGTTGCTGCGGGGTCGGTGCTGCGGATCGTCGCGGACCCCCGCGGGGCATCCATTCGTCTCAACGGCGCGGCCGCGGCGGGCAAGCTCGCGCGCGGGTCCCGTCGGGCGCCGTTCACGAAGGGCACGAACGTGCTCGACGTTGCCGCACCGGGCGCAACCGCGGCAACGAAGATCCGCATGGGGTGGCGCGGGAAGTACCGGGGGCTGACGTGAGCGGCCTGTGGGACCTGCACCCGCGCGACACGAACCTTGGCCGCACCCTGAACCCGCTGTCGAGGTGGCACGAGCTCACCCTGGTGGAGCGGCACAACCTGCCCGACACGTGGATCGTGACCGGGCCGGCGGACGTCCTCGGCGTGTTCGCGCCGGGCATGGGGATGATCGTTGACCTCGACGGGGAGCAGGTCACGTCGGGTCAGGCACGGTCGATCCGCCGCACCCGGTCCGTCGACCCGAAGACGGGTCGGGTCGAGAACGTGGTGCAGGTCGGGTTCGTCTCGGACCGGGACGTCCTCGCCCAGCGGCTCTGCTTCCCGAACCCGGCCCACGACCTGACGACCACCATGTCGACGTTCTCGACGTCGCACGACATTCGCACCGGGCCCGTCGAGACTGTGCTCCTGGGGTACATCGCGGCGAACGCGGGTCCGGCCGCCCCGATCGCCCGGCGCCGCATACCCGGGCTCGTCCTGCCGTCCTCGCTGGGGCGCGGCGGCACGACGACCGTCAAGGCGCGCATGGACAACCTCGGCACCCTGGTGCACGACCTGGCGGAAGGCGGCGGGCTGCGCGTCAACGTGGTGCACGACGAGTCCACCGGAACTCCGCGGCTGCTGCTCACGGTCGCGCCCGTCGTCGACGTGTCCGCGAACGTCGTGTTCGGCGACGTCGACAGTCTGCGTGCGACCGCGTTCGTCACCGACCTCGACTACACGCTTGAGGCCGGTGAGGTGACGGACGCGGTCGTGTTCGCTGCCGGGCAGGAGGAGGCCCGCGCCGGCGCCCGGTTCGCCGACGAGGCCGCCGTCGCCCTGTGGGGTGCGCGGCGTGAGCTCCTCGTCGACCAACGGCAGACCGACGACGTCGCGGACATCGCGCGTGCCGGGGCGAAGGCCCTGGAGGACGGGGCGTCGCCGACGTCGATCACGTTCACGGTGTCGGACTCGGCGGACGTCCGGTACTGGCGTGACTACCGGGTCGGGTACCGGGTCGGAGTGGAGCTGCCAGGGATCCCGGAGGCCCTGTCGGACAACGTGGTGCGTGAGGTCACGACGACGGTACGCCGCGGCGCGCCGACCGTGCGGAAGGTCGCAGTCGGGACACCTGGTGCGGCCGTGGGCACGACGAAGGAAGCGCGGCGGGTCGCGAACGCGATGCGCCGCATCAACGTGGTCGAGAGGGGTCTGTGATGGCGCAGGAGTCGTGGGGGCTGCCGAACACCCCGTTCACGGTGGCGCAGTGGCGTCACATCTTCGGCGCCGAACCGGGCATCGTCGGGGACCGTGACGGGTCGGCGTACAAGCTCACCCTGCCGACCGGGAGCGACAACGCGGTTCTCGGGTCTGCGACTCAGGACTCCACGTCGGTCGTGGCCGGGGCGTTGCACCGCATCGCGCAGGGTGAGACGCAGACCGTCACCATCCCGGCGTCGACGAACCCGAGCGTCGGCCGCACGGACCTGGTGGTGGTGCGGTACGACGCCGGCACCTTCTCCACGGACCCGGGCCCGTGCCGGCTCGTCCGCATCCCGGGCGTGGAGGGGTCGTCGTCGACCCCGTCGTACAACCAGGACGGCGTCCTGATGGACCTGCCGCTGTTCGCGATCACGCGCAAGCAGGGGCAGTCGCTGAACCAGGCGGCGGTGCGGGACTGGCGTCGACGCATCGGCCCGACGGTCCTGGCGCGACCCCTCACCGGGCTGGGGAACGCGCCGGTGGGCTCTCGGGTCGTGCGCGACGGGACGGTGTGGCGCAAGGACATCGCGGCGAACGGTTCCACCGAGCTGGTGCGGGAGACGTGGTTCGACGGCGACGGCGTCATGGTCGCGGGCACGGTCCCGCTGGCTCGACAGGAGCGCGCCCGTTCGGGCTGGTTCGCTGACTACACGCCGGAGACGACCGGCACGAACATCCGCCCCTCGTCGGGCTACTTCCGCCACTACGGCATGAACATCCCGGTGAAGCTCTTCCCCCGGATGCTCCGGATCGACACCTACCTGGATCTGGACTTCCAGGCGGGCAACGGGTGGCGGGTCGACGTCGAATGGGCGGAGTCCGGGTCCGCGAACGAGCCCGGTAGCGGGTCGGTGATCGCGTCGCAGGTGCTGGGTGTCCCGCCGGGCGCGGACGGGATGCGGCACCACGTCGCGATCACCGCTGGCGCGATCGTCTCGGCGGGGGACGCACGGGTCGTGCGGGTCTGGGTGCGGCGTGTGGGTGGCAACGACGGGATCGCGTCCTACGACCTCGCCGGATACGCGTTCCGTGCCGAGTGGGTCGAGATCAGCGCCGGGAACGACTGGTGACCCCGCCGGAGACGGAACCCAGCGCGTGGGAGCTGATGCGGCTGCTGCGCACGGTCGACGGGAAGCTCGACCAGGTCGTCACGAAGGACATGTTCCAGGCCGAGTCCCGGCGCGTGGACGAGCGCCTCGACGAGCAGGGGCGGGACATCGCGGACGAGCGCGTCGCGCGGGGGCAGCAGATCGCGGACGAACGCAGGGCCCGCGAGAAGCAGGTCCTCGCGCTCGAGGCCACGTTCAAGTCGGGCATCGCCGATGAACGTGCGGCTCGGGAGAAGAACGAGAAGGCGGCCGCGGACCGGCAGGACAAGTCCGCGAACAACCTTCGCTGGCTCGCCGCGGGGCTCCTCCTCCCCATCGCGCTGTTCGTCGCGAACTTGCTCGTCGCGAGAGGCGGTGCGTGATGCGCAGGATCGGCAAGTGGGTCCCGTGGCTCATCATCGCGACGTCGCTCGCCGTGATCGGTATCGGCGTGATCGTCGTCCTCGGTCAGCTGGACGTCGGTGCGCGCGAGCGTGACCAGCAGCAGCGGGAGATCGCGGCCCTGCAGGCTGCGGTTGACGAGGCCAACGACCGTCTCGCCGAGACCGGTGAGGATCCGGTCGACGTGCCGGACGCCGAGTCCGACGTCGTGTCCGTGCCGGGTCCGCAGGGTGCTCGCGGGCCGCAGGGCGTGCAGGGCCCTCCCGGCCGGTCCGGCGTCGCCGGCGTCGACGGGGAGAGCGGTGAGGAGGGCGCTCCCGGCCCGACCGGGTCGCCCGGTGGTCGCGGGGTCGCCGGCGAGGCCGGTGCGCCCGGAACCCCAGGCGATGTGGGTGCGGACGGCGCAACGGGGGCGACCGGCAGCGCGGGCCCCGCCGGTGCCGCTGGGCCTGCCGGCGAGGACGGTGTCGACGGCAAGGACGGCGCGACCGGGCCGAAGGGCGACACGGGTGCGACCGGCGCCCAGGGCCCGCCAGGCCCGGCCTGCCCCGACGGCATGACCGCGACGTCGTACTGGGTGCAGACCCGCACCGACCCGTTCATCCCGACGACGCAGGCGTGGCGGCAGGCCACGATCTGCGTCGCCGCCTAGCTCCACCACCCATCCCCCGGCCCCGGCCCGCCCCGCGCGGTCCGGGGCTTCGTCATCCCCGGAGGTTCCCCATGGCCAAGACGAACAACGGGTTCACGCTCGCACCGCCGGCGTCAGCCCTCGCGACCTTCACCGTGAACGGCCTGTCGTTCACGGTCCTCAAGGGCGACCTGACGGACGTGTTCCGCTACATCGCCGAAGAGTTCCACAACCGCGTCGAACGCGTCACACACCGGTCCTCGTACCGCACCCCGAGCGGAAACCGGGGCGACGCGGACTCGAACCACATGAGCGCGACCGCGATCGACCTCAACGGCTACTGGGCGAACGGCACGCCACGGCACCCCTACGAGATCCTGCTCCCTGCGAGCAAGCGCGGCTCGAGCTACGACGACGGGTTCACGGTCAAGCAGGTGGCCGAGGTCCGCGAGATCCTCGCCGAGGTCAACGGGACCACGAGCACGAGCGCGGGCGTCATTCAGTGGGGCCTGGACTACAGGGTGCCGTACCGCGACGCCATGCACTTCCAGGTGCGTCCCGGCAAGAAGACCTCGGACATCGCGGCCGCGGCCGCGCGCGTGCGCCGGCTCCGCTCACCCGGTGCCAACGGCCCGCTCGTCACGGACGGCCGCCTCGGCCCGAAGACGATCAGCGCGTGGCAGCGCGCCGAGGGCAGCCCGGTCGACGGGAAGATTTCGTCCCTGACGTCGTCCCTCAAGGCCGCGGTGCAGCGCTCGATCAACGCCCGCAACGCGCAGCGGAAGTTCCTAACGGGTGGGCCGCTCAAGGTCACCGGCCGCTGGGGCTCTCGCGACCGGGTCGCGTTCGTGAAGTACCTCAACGACCTCAACCGGCAGCACCGCTTCCTCACCAGCGGACCCCTGTCCACCACGAAGGACCTCACCTCGTCGCGCCGCAACATCGCGCTGCAGAAGGCGCTCAACCTCGGCCTCATCAAGTAGAAGGAGCACACGCCGTGAACATCTCCGACCGCGCGGTGTCGTACCTGCGCACCGCCGTCCCCGCCCTGTGGGGCTCGATCGTGACGTGGGTCCTCGCGACCTGGGTCCTGCCCGCTGAGGTCGTCGAGCTCCTCACGTCCGACGTCGCCGTCGCCGCGGTGACCGCGGCCGTGATCCTCGTCTGGTACGCCCTGTGGCGCTGGCTCGAACCGCACGTCCCGGACTGGGTGACACGTCTCGTCCTCGGCTCCGCGAAGACCCCGACCTACATCACCCCGGGCTCCGACGGCGCGTACGACATCACGACCCTCACGCCCGACGAGCGCGCCGTCGTCGACGACATGCGCGCGATCGAGGGCCGCGACCCCTTGCCCGACCCGAAGAGCTGACCTGCGCGTGCCCGCGACCCCCGACCCGACGACGACTGAGGAGACCACCTGATGGTCATGTACCGCGTGGACGACGCCCAGGTCCGCGACGCCACCACCGGCGAGCTCACCCCCGCCCTCGTCGGGGAGGCGATCACGATCGTCACGCGCGACACCACCACCCCGTTCCCGATCCACAACAGCGCCGGCGACCTCATCGTCGGGTCGACCGTCACCGTCACGTCCGCGCTGACCGTCCCACCCGTGTGGATCGACTCGGACAACGCACCCGGCGGCGTCCTCGCGGACCTGTACCTCGACTGGTACCACGCCGGGTCCGGGGTGCGAGGACCGCTGAACTTCGACGCCGTCATGCGCGCGTACGCGGCCGCGTCCGCCACCACAGCGGGCGCCGCCCAGGGCGCCGCAGCGACCTCCGCGGCCGCGGCCGAGGTGTCGCGGCAGGCCGCCGTGTCCGCGTCAACAGCGGCCGTTGCCGGGTCCGTGCGCACGATCAACGGGACCGGCCCCGACAACGGCGGAGACGTGAACATCGTCGGCCTGACCGCGCAGGTCGCCCGGGTCGACACCGCGTTGCGCGGGTACCCGCAGCTGAACCCGCTGCCGTCGGACTACGCGTCCGCCGCGGCGCGCACGATCGACCCGGTCACGTGCGCGTACAACCTGAAGCGGTCGAACACGCGCCGGTGGCGGGCCGCGCTCGCGCGCGCCGGCCGGCAGGACTACACGGCCGCCAAGCAGTGGTGTAACGAGCTGTGGCTCGGGGACTCGATCATGGGCGGGTGCACGGGCCTCGACGTCGGCCCGCAGCCCGACGGCTCAACGACACGGTTCGCGCGCCTGGACTCCGCGCCCCGGTTCTACGAGCGGCGCCTGGCGCAGCTGACGGGGATCCCGGTCGGGTCGACGGGCCTGGTGCGGTGGAAGGACCAGGCGTACGCCGACCCGAGGGTCGCGTACTCGTCGGCGCAGGGCGCGACAGTGACGCCGACACCCCCGGTCGGGCAGTACATGGAGTTCACGACCGACGTCGCCGGCGACACGGTCCGCGTCATCTACTACGACAACTTTGGCAGCACGGTGACGGGGTTCTCCATCTCGGTGAGCGGCGCCAGCTCGGGCGCGAACTTCCGCACCGTGGTCGGTTCGTCGACGTCGAAGTGGAAGGTCGCGGTGCTGTCTGGGGCGACGATCCCGGTCGGGGCGAAGGTGCGGGTCACGAACGTGGCGTACGCGACGATCTTCTCCACGGTCGAGGTCCGCAACTCCGCGGTCGGTGGCCTCGCGGTGCACAACCTCGCGACGTCCGGGTCACGGGTGGTCGGGTCGTGGGGCAAGGACCCGTTGACGACCGGGTACGACCTGGCGCGTTCCGTGACCGACTACCCGGCGGACCTCGCGTTCGACGTCGTGCATGTCGGGTTCGGCCTGTTCGACGCGGTCAACCCGCCGGTGGACCCGGCGCAGTTCCGGACCGGGCTCGAGATCATCCGGAACAGGTTCCCCAGCGCGGACGTCGTGCTGCACGCCATGCCGCTGCCGGGGCAGCTGCGCAACACGCCGAACGTGTGGTGGCCGTTCCTCGCCGCGTTGTACGACGCCGCGGACGACCTCGACTTGCCCCTGCTCGACGTCCACCAGGTCACCGGCGGGTACAACGCCCTGCTGTCGCTCGGCCTGACCGCCGACAACACCGCGCACTACCTGCCCACGGTGTACGCCATGTGGGGCCGCGCCATGGCCGACACAATCGCCTGACCCAGCATGCACACGGCAGCGCCCCCGTCCTCCTTCGGGAGGGCGGGGGCGCTGTTCGGCGTCATGCCCGAAGGCCGTTGAGCGCCTCTCGCGCGGTATCGAGGGCCATCCACAGCTCGTAGCTCGAGGCGATCCCCTCGAACCCAGCGCTCTCGTAGAAGGAGAACGCCTTGTTGTCGATGGCCTCGACCATGATCACCCGACCACCGACGTGGTCCGCCGCCGAGACCACCGAGGCAAGCGCGTCGACGAGGAGGTCCCCTCCGAGCTTCCGACCACGAAGAGTCTGGTCGAGCGCCAGCTTTCCTATCGTGAACCCCGGGATGCCTCCGCTGAACCCCGACCGAACGGCACGCGGGAGACCCTTCGTAGTCACCGTTGATGGCAGGAGCGTGTAGTAGGCAACGACACGCGACTCATCGAGCCAGACGTGCGTCCGGGATGCTCCGCGTTCGTGAGCTGTCAACGCCTCGTTGACCAGGTACCGGTCGAGCGAGTCTTCTCCGGCGCAGCAGAATTGCGCTACATCGTGCGCACCATCGATCGGGGTAGAGCGGTACGCACTCACCCGGCGAGTCGACTGCGACGCGCCTCAACCATCTGGAGCAGGGTGCCGGAAGGCTTCGCGGCGCCCTGCGACATCTTCCGGTAGGTCTTCGTGGGGACAACGATGACCGCGCTCTTCGAAGCGCGACCCCGAGACCCAGCGATGCGACTCACCGTGTCGGAGCGCCGCGTCCTTGCGGTGTGGGAGGTGGCCATGCGTCGATGTTAGCCGGTTACTCACTCCTGTGAAGACCAACCCGGGGTGAGATTCCGTGAAGAGACAAGTTCGCCATAGTCAAGACCGACTTCACCGGGGTGTGAACGGATCGCACCTACTCACCGTCGCGGGATGGTGCGGTGCACGTCGCGCGCCCGCACCCAGACGATGTCCTCGTTCGCTTCCGACGGCCCGTCGACGGGCTTGACCAGGACCATGACGTGGGTGTCGGTCCAGCGGATGGCGCGGCCGGGGACGAGCTCTTCGTGCGTGGACCAGACGAGGTGCACGATGCATGGCACGTTGCCCTGCGGTCGGACGGGCACGTGGGCGGGCTGCTCGTAGTTGATGGGCCGAGTGTTGGGCCACGCCTGGGCCTCGAGCTCGCGCGGTGGCGGCACCCGGGCAGCGAGCCCGGGCCGGTCGTCGCGCTTGCGTCGTACGAGCGACGCGTCGTCCTGTCCCACGGCACGAGGGTACGCTCGTTCGAACGCGTGTTCGACAATCTTGGTCCGGTTCACCCGCACGACTCCTTCCCCTGCGGGCCCCGGCAATGCAGCATCGAGGTGAACGCCGAGGGAGGCGGAGATGCGGGCACTGCTGGGACGAACCGCAGAGGTCGCGTTCGCAGCCGCTGCAGTGGGTGCCGTGATCGTCGGTTCGCTACTGCTGTGGGAGTGGTTGACCGGCCCCGACCGCGACGCAACGTGCACTGGGACCCGCGGGTACGAGGTCTGCGCTGACGATGACGTTGGCGGTGGTGACGGCTGGCTTGAGTGGGACACGAGACCGCTCGACCACCAACTCGACGAGAGACCGGTGCCGACGCCGACCTTCACGCAATCCTGGCGGGACGACTAGGTAACGACGCGGGCGGTCACCCTAGGCGGCTGGCGCTGCGGCACCCACACGGCAGGTGCGGCAGCGGCGGCGCCCGTCCGATGGGTACACGATCGTGTTCTCGGGGGTGTACTCGTGACCTTGCGGGCAGTGCGTCTTCGCGAGCTGGTGCGCTCCCCCTGGCACGCCGTCGGTCGACCCGGTCCGGTCCCACCGGTTGTAGTGCATGCGGCAGAGGCCGCGGCCGACGGCGGCCCGGTCGCACTCGTCCACGGTGCAGGTGCCGGCGCGACGTTCCCGGATCGGGCGCGTGGACTCGAAGTGCTCGCGCGCGCGGTCCGCGGTCTCGTCGTCGATCCTCCACGCCCTCCCGACGCGGACCGCGTTCTCGCGCAGCCAGTACCGCAGCGTGGAGGCGGACACGCCGAGCTCGGGCGCGAGCTTCTCCGGTGTCGTTGCCACGCGAGCAGGGTACAGACTGCACCCAAGCGGGGATATCGTCCGGGATGACGACGTGCAGCCGCTCCCCGCCCGGGAGCGCCGCGTCGACGAACGGGCTGGACAGGTCGAGACGCCGGCCGGACGAGCGGAGCATCTGCTCGACGAGGTCGCGCACCTGGGCGCTCGTGAGGATGGTCGTGGTCAGCTCGGGCTCCCCGTCGCGCGCGACGAAGACCTGCGTGGGCGAGTTGATCCAGATCTCCTCGACGCGAGGGTCGTCGAGGTACTGCTGGAGGGGGCCGAGCCCCGCGACGGCGTCGACGACAGCGCGGCCTGCGCCGACGGGGTCCACGAGCGGCACGACGACTCCGTGCGTGCTGCGCGTCTCGTAGTCGGCGACGGCGTCCCGCACGAGCTGGTCGACGGCGGCGCGGTCGCGGACCGGGTCGACGCCGCGGCGGCGCACGAGCTCGCGGACCTCGCCCTCGAGGATGGTGATCGGATGCACGTCCACGGACATGTCGAGCGGTTCCCCCTGCTCTGTTCGGCACCGGCAGGGGCGACGACGCCGACTGCCGGACGATTCGCGCCGAAGACTAGGGCAGAACGCGCGAGCCGTGTCGCGTCCCCTGTGGACGACGCTGCGGAATGCGCAGGATCTCGCGGTTCCGGCACACCGCCGCGTCCCACATCCTGGGAACGGGCTGGACCGGCTAGGGTCGGGCCATGACGTCCTGGGGACCGCTCCCGCCCGGCCGCTGGCAGGCGGCCGCCCGTGCGACGGGCCTCCTGCGCGCGGACGGCGGCGTGGCGCAGACCATCTTCGCGGAGATGACCGAGCTCGCGCAGCGCACCGGGGCGATCAACCTGGGGCAGGGCTTCCCGGACGTCGACGGGCCGGCGACGGTCAAGCACGCGGCGCAGCGCGCGATCGCGGACGGTCACAACCAGTACGCGCCCGGGTCGGGGATCCTCGACCTGCGCAACGCGGTCGCGAGCCACCAGTACCGCCACTACGGCCTGGACCCGGACCCGGACACCGAGGTCCTCGTGACCACGGGTGCGACCGAGGCCCTGGCCGCGACGATCCTCGCGCTCGCGGGCCCCGGGGACGACGTCGTGACGCTCGAACCGTTCTACGACTCCCACGCCGCGTGCATCGCGCTCGCGGGAGCGAACCACGTCACGGTGCCGCTCGTGGCCGGTCACGACCGCTTCCACCTCGACTCCGACGCCCTCGCGGCCGCGGTCACGGACCGCACGCGGCTGATCGTCGTCAACTCGCCGCACAACCCGACGGGCACCGTGCTCACGCTCGACGAGCTGGACGCGATCGCCGCCGCCGCGAGGCGCCACGACGCGGTCGTCGTCACCGACGAGGTGTACGAGCACCTGGTCTTCGACGACACCGAGCACGTCCCCATCGCGACGCTGCCCGGCATGCGGGACCGCACGCTCACCATCTCCTCGGCGGGCAAGACGTTCTCGTTCACCGGCTGGAAGATCGGCTGGCTGACCGGCCCCGCCCCGCTCGTCACGGCGGTGCGGACCGTCAAGCAGTTCCTCACCTACTCGTCCGGCGCACCGTTCCAGCCCGCGATCGCCGACGCCCTCGCCGACGACGAGACGCCGCGCGCCCTCGCGGACTCGCTCGCCGCGCGTCGTGACCTGCTGTGCGCCGGCCTGAAGGCGGCGGGCTTCGGCGTCGTCGTCCCGCAGGGCACCTACTTCGTGGTGGCCGACGGCGCGCCGCTCGGGTTCGACGACGGCGCGGAGCTGTGCCGCGAGCTCCCCCGCCTGGCGGGTGTCGTCGCGGTGCCGGTGAGCGCGTTCTGCACGGCGGGGTCGACGACGGCCCGGGCGTTGGCGTCGCGCGTGCGGTTCACGTTCGTCAAGCGCGAGGACGTCCTGCACGACGCCGTACGGCGGCTGCAGTCCCTCCGCGCGGCTCCCGAGTAGCGCGAGCGACCGAGGTCAGCCGGTGCAGACCCCGGGGAGCCGCTCGTCCTCCGGCTTGTCGGCGTCCTTCGCGTCGTCACCCGAGCCCTTGCCGGCGTCCTCCGCCTCCGACCCGTCGTCACCCGGGTCGCCGGAGTCGTCCGTGGCGGTGTCGGTCGCGTCGTCCGTCGCCGTGTCGTCGCCGGTCGTCGCGTCGTCGCGCGGGTCCGTCACGGGCTCGTGCCCGGGCGGCGGCTCGTCGGCGATGATCCGCTCCCAGATGGCGTCGGCCTCGGACGTCCATTCGACCCGGTTGGCGTCGCTCGCCGCCGTGACGACGGGAAGCTCGGTGAACACGACCTCCGACGGGTCGATCGAGCGCAGGCTGTAGGCGAGCCCGGCGAGCGCCGCCGGGTCCGCGAGCGCCTTGTCGGCGCTGATGGAGCCGAGCACGGCCTGGATGACGCCGTAGAGCTGGGGCGAGTTCGTGACGAGGTTCTTCGACAGGATCTCGCGCAGCATCGAGTCGATGAAGGCCTGCTGGCGGGCGATGCGGGTGAGGTCGCTCCCGACGTCGAGGCCCATGCCGGTGCCGTGCCGGGCGCGCAGGAAGTCGATCGAGGTCCGGCCGTCCAGGGTGTTGCGCCCCTCGGGCAGCTCGAGGTCGCCGTACCGCTCGTCCTCCTTGACGGCCTCGGGGAAGCACATGGTGACGCCGTCGATGGCGTCGACGACGCCGATCACGCCGGTCATCTTGACGACGACGTGGTTGGTGATGGGGATGCCGGTGAGGTCCTGCACCGAGTTGATGGTGCAGGCGGCGGCGTGGTCGATGTCGTCGACGCCGCCGGAGCCGATCTGGAAGGCCTCGTTGAACATGCCGTACTGCGGGGCGGACATGGAGCCGTCGGGGAGCTTGCACGCGGAGAGGTTGACGAGCGAGTCGCGCGGGATGGACACGACCTCCATGCGCTTGCGGTCGCCGGAGACGTGGGCGATGAAGGTGGTGTCCGAGCGCATGCCGTCCTCGTGGCCGGCGATCTTGGCGTTCTCCGCGTCGCGGAAGTCCGTGCCCATGACGAGGATGTTGAGGGCTCGTCCGGCGAACGGGTCGTCGGGGTCCTTGGGCGGCTCTGCCGTGGGGCCGCCGACGACGAGGTCGGTCACGTCGCTCACGTCGAGCTTGGACTTGAGGTCGATGTAGACGGCGGCCGCGCCGACGGCGACGAACGCGACCGCGCCGGTGAGGACGAGGCCGATCGCGCGTGCGACGCGGTGCGACCGGAGGCCACGGGCGTGGTGGGGCCCGCCCCTCTTCTCGGCCTTCTCCTCGGCGACGACGCCGGTCCGTGCGCTGGTACGACGCGGGCCCGAGGGGGGCTCGGGAGTCACGTCGGCAGTGGTGGGCACGCTGGAATCGTAGGGCTCGGACGTGGATGGTGCTGGGCGTGCTGGGCGTGCCCGCGGTGAAGATGTCGCGCAGAACGCCCCTTTCGGGGCGTCAGACCGGCATGTGCCAGCCACCTTTGCGGAATGCGGGGGTCGCGAGGCCGAGGACGAGGAGCGACGTGACGACCGCGCCGAGCATGACGGTGGACATGGCGACGGCGTCGCCGCCGAGCACGCCGACGAACGGGCTGACGAGGCCCGCGACACCCGACTGGAACGCTCCGATGACGGCCGCGGCGGTGCCTGCCATCGCGCCGTGACGGGACAGCGCGAGCGCGGAGGCGTTGGCGGGGACGAGGCCCTGCATCGACAGGACGAGCCACAGCGCGAGCAGCAGCCCGAGCAGGCCGCCGGCCCCGGTGATGGCGACGGCGACCATCGCGAGGCCGAAGACGCCCTGCAGGACGAGAGCGGCGCGCAGCAGGCGGATGGGTGCGACACGCCGGACGAGCGCGGCGTTGACCTGTGCGGACACGACGAGCCCGATGCCGTTGACGGCGAACAGCGCGGCGAACTGGCCGTGGCTGAGCCCGTAGCCCTCCTGGAGCACGAACGGTGAGCCGACGACATAGCTCATGAGGACGGCCATGCCGAGCCCGGGAAGGACGGCGAGCGCGATGAAGTGCCGGTCGCGCAGCAGGGTCCCGTAGCCGCGCAGGACGCTCGCCGCGCCGCCGGGGCGGCGGCGCTCCGGGGGATGGGTCTCGGGCATGAAGCGCAGCACGATCACACCGAGGACCAGGCCGAGCACGGCGAGTACCCAGAACACGGCGCGCCAGTCGGCCTGGCTCGCGACGAAGGACCCGATGGTCGGCGCGAGCATCGGTGCGACTCCGATGACGAGCATGAGTCGCGAGAGGATGCGCGCGGCGTCGGAGCCGGTGAAGCGGTCCCGGATGGTCGCGATGGACGCCACCTGGGACGCCGCGTTGAAGAAGCCCTGGAGGACGCGCAGCGCGATGAGGGCGCCGATGCTGGGGACGACCGCGCACAGGACGGAGGTGACGACGCCGAGCGACAGCCCGACGAGGACGGGCAGCCGGCGGCCGAACCGGTCCGAGAGCGGTCCGATGACGAGCTGTCCGACGGCACCACCGAGCAGCATCCCGGAGAGCGTCAGCTGGGCGAGCGCCGGGGAGGCGTCGAGCTCGCTCGCGACGTCGGGCAGCGACGGGAGGTACATGTCGACCGTGAGCGCCGGGAGGGTGGCGAGGGCACCGAGCAGCAGGACCCAGCGGACGGTAGACCTCGATCGGGGTGCTGGGGTGGTCGAGGGCATGGCGACCATCGTATCGATTCGATCCGCCTCCGGGACCGGATTTCCGGCCTGCGGCGACGTGACGCTCGTCGCTCGCCGTCGAGGCTCGTCGTCGGGCTCGTCGTGGGGCTCGTCGTGGGGCTCGTCGTACCGGGCGTCGTGTGGGTGGGGTGCGGCACCCTGGAGGGATGTGCGGACGCTACGCCTCCTTCACCGAGGCCCAGGACCTCGCGGACGAGTTCGCGGTCGCCGAGATCGCCGACGACGTACGCCTTCTCCCGCCGTCGTGGAACCTCGCGCCGACGGACCCGGTGCGCATCGTCGTCGAGCGCGCGGCGAAGGACACGGGCGAGGTCGCGCGCTCCCTGCGGGTCGCGCGCTGGGGGCTCGTCCCGTCGTGGTCGAAGAGCCCGGCCGGCGGCGCCCGGATGATCAACGCGCGAGCCGAGACCATCCTCGACAAGCCCGCGTTCGCCAAGCCGTTCGCCGTTCGGCGCTGCCTCGTCCCCGCGGACGGCTACTACGAGTGGCGACCGCTGCCCGACGGCGCGGTCCCGGTCGGTCAGCAGGGTACGCCCGCGCCGCGCCGGGGCAAGCCTGCGAAGCAGCCCCACTACATCGCGCCGGGCGACGGCGGGACGGCGGCCTTCGCCGGCCTGTACGAGTTCTGGCGCGACCGCTCCAAGGCGGACGACGACCCGGACCGCTGGCTCGTCTCGACGACGATCATCACGACGGACGCCGCTCCCTACCTGGCCGACATCCACGACCGCATGCCGCTCGTCCTGCCGCCCGCCGCGTGGGACACGTGGCTCGACCCGGCGGTCGACGCGCGCGGCGCAGCCGACCTGCTCGAGCTCGGCGGACCTCACGACGACGTGCCGATGGTCCAGCGCGAGGTCTCGACGCTGGTCAGCGCCGTGGCGAACGACGGGCCAGGGCTGCTCGACGCGGTCTGACGGAGCGGCCCGGCGGCCGACGCAGCGGGCTCAGCCTCGAAAGGCGCGCTGGAGCCGTACCGGCTCGATCGTGCCGAGCCCCTGGACCTCGCGCTCCGGCTGCGCCGTGAGGGCGAACCGGGAGTCCCGCGCGAGCATCGCGGCGGTGTCGCGGTCGACGAGGACCGTCGTCGGGTCCGCGATGTCGACCAGGCGCGACGCGAGGTTGACGCTCGGACCGAACACGTCGCCGAACCGGGACAGCACGCGCCCCCACACGAGGCTGACCCGCACGGGCGGCACGTCGACGTCCTCGGTCCGCCCCCCGGCCTCCGCGAGCCCGAGCGCGACCCGCGCGCCCGTCGCGACGTCGTCGGCGACGAACAGGACCGCGTCACCGATCGTCTTGACCACGCGGCCGCCCGCCGCGGTGATGACGTCCCGCGCGCTCGTCTCGAAGAGCTGCACGAACTCTGCGAGCTCGCTCGACCCCAGGCCACGGGTGCGCTGCGTGAACGAGACGATGTCGGCGAACCCGACCGCGCGCGGCAGCGGCAGCGCGTGGTCGTCCACGTCGGTCGCCCGGGCCTGCGAGAACTCGACCGCGAACCGCCCGGCGACTGCCGCCAGCTGGCGGTGCCAGGCGTGCAGGAGCTGCTCCTCCAGCACCGGCGCCAGGTCCGGCAGGCGGTCGAGCACGAGCAGGCGCGCGCTGGTGTCGTCCAGGCCGAAGCGTCGCGTGAAGTGCTCGACGAGCGCCTCGACCTGCCACAGCACGAGACGCTCGGTCGTGTGCCCGGTGGACCGGATGAGCGTCGTCAGGGCGCGGTCGTCCAGCTCCTGCGCCTCCGCGAACGCGAAGACGTCCGCGAGCGCCCGCGCGTCCTTCTCGGTGAAGGCGTGCTCCTCGCCCTCGGTGACGGGCAGGCCGAGCGCCTGCCAGTAGTCACGCAGGCGCGACTCGTCGACGTCGGCGCGCTGCGCGAGCATCTCGATGGTGAGGGTGCGGGGACCGCCGAGAAGGGCCTCGTCGAGCGCGGCCTCCGTGGCTGGCGGGGTCGGCTCGTCGACGGCGTCGTTCTTCTCGGGCACCCGGCGATCCTACGACCTGGCGCCTCGGCCCCGTCGGTGCCGGTCCCCTGTCGACCCTCGGTCAGCGGCGCTCGGGCGGGTCGACCTGCCCTGCGAGGCGCAGGTGGTGGACGTCGCCGGCGTGCTGCACGCTCGTCGTGCCGTCGTCGTGGCGGACGACGAGCCCGCCGTCGTCGGCGATCGCGGTAGCGGTGCCGTGGAGCGCGTCGCCGTCGACGCGTTCGACCCGGACGCGGGCGCCGATCGTCACGCAGACCTGCGCGCAGGACGCGGCGAGACCGGAGCGGACGACGTCGCCGTCGGCGTCCTGCCACCGCGTGAGCACGTCGTCGAGCGCGACCTCGAGGGCGACGAGCAGCTCTTCGCGGTCGGTGGTCGCCGCGCCGGCGAGCGCGAGCGACGTCGCGGTGGGGACGGGCAGCTCGTCGCGCGTCTGGGACACGTTGAGGCCGGTGCCGAGGACGACGCCGCCGTCGGGCAGCACCTCGGCCAGGATCCCGGCGACCTTGCGCAGCCCGCCAGGCCCCGACCCGGGGCCCGGCTCCGAGGAGTCCGGGACGAGGACGTCGTTGGGCCACTTCACGACCGCGTCGAGGCCGGCGGTCGCGCGCAGCGCCCGGACCGTCGCGAGACCGGCGAGCAGCGGGACCCAGCTCAGCGCGTCGCCCGGGACCTCGGGCCGGACGAGTCGGGAGCGGAGCAGGGCCGCGCGCGGCGGCGTGGTCCAGGTGCGGCCGAGGCGGCCACGCCCGCCGGCCTGGTGCTCGGCGACGAGCAGGGCGGGCGCGGGCCAGGCTGCGGGGTCCGCGGCGACGGCGCGAGCGAGCTCGGCGTTGGTCGACCCGGACTCCTCCACGACCTCGAGCCGCCCCAAGGGCCCCGTGGGCCGCACGAGCCGCTCGCGCAGCACCTCCGCCCGCAGACCAGGCCTGTCACCGTGAGCGCTCATGCCGCCATCCTGCCCGACCCGCCCAGGACGTGGACGTTGTGGGAACCCGCCAACGCACGCACCGGGCACGCTGGCGGGGACCGCATCGAGTCGGCGCCACCCACCAACTAGTCTCGTCCGTGTGACCGAGACCTCCGCCACCCCCTCGACCCCTGCGGGTCCCGCCCGGCCGACGGGCACCGCCGCACGGCTCGCCGACCTCGACCGGCGTCGGGCCGAGTCCGTGTCCACGCCCGAGGAGGCGGCCCGGACCAAGCAGCACGCCCGGGGCAAGCAGACGGCGCGCGAGCGCATCGAGTCGCTGCTGGACGAGGGCAGCTTCGTCGAGCTCGACGCGTTCGCCAAGCACCGCTCGTCCAACTTCGGGCTCGAGAAGAGGCGGATCGCGGGCGACGGCGTCGTCGTCGGCCACGGGACGGTCGACGGCCGCCAGGTGTGCGTGTACAGCCAGGACTTCACGGTGTTCGGCGGGAGCCTCGGCGAGGTGCACGGCCAGAAGATCACCAAGGTGCAGGACCTCGCGCTGCGCACAGGCGTCCCGCTGATCGGCATCAGCGACGGCGGGGGCGCGCGGATCCAGGAGGGTGTCGCGGCCCTGACCCAGTTCGCGGAGATCTTCCGTCGCAACGTCGCGGCGTCGGGCGTGGTCCCGCAGATCTCGCTGATCCTCGGTCCGAGCGCGGGCGGCGCGGTCTACTCCCCCGCGCTGACGGACTTCATCGTCATGGTCGACCAGACGTCGAACATGTTCATCACGGGCCCGGACGTGATCCGCGCGGTCACGGGCGAGGACGTCGGCTTCGAGGAGCTGGGCGGAGCGCTGACGCACAACGCGAGGTCCGGCGTCGCGCACTACATGGGTTCGGACGAGGACGACGCGATCGACTACGTCCGCCACCTGCTGTCCTACCTGCCGCAGAACAACCTGTCGGACGCGCCGTCGTTCGTGCCGGAGGACACCGAGCTGGAGGTGACGGATGCCGACCTCGAGCTCGACGTTCTCGTCCCCGACTCGGACACGCAGCCGTACGACATGCGCACGGTGATCGAGCACGTGCTCGACGAGGGCGCGTTCCTCGAGGTGCAGCCGTTGTTCGCCAAGAACGTGATGGTCGGGTTCGGGCACGTCGAGGGTCAGTCGGTGGGCGTCGTGGCGAACCAGCCGCTGTCGATGGCGGGCACGCTCGACATCGACGCCGCGGAGAAGGCGGCGCGGTTCGTGCGCACGTGCGACGCGTTCAACATCCCCGTACTCACGCTCGTCGACGTCCCGGGGTTCCTCCCCGGCGTGGACCAGGAGCACCAGGGCATCATCCGGCGCGGCGCCAAGCTCATCTACGCCTACGCGGAAGCCACGGTCCCGCTGGTCACGATCATCACGCGCAAGGCCTACGGCGGCGCGTACATCGTCATGGGGTCCAAGCAGCTCGGCGCCGACGTGAACCTCGCATGGCCCACGGCGCAGGTCGCGGTGATGGGTGCGGGCGGAGCGGTCAACATCCTGCAGCGCGCCGCGCTCAAGCGGGCGGCCGACGACGGGCTCGACGTCGACGCGGAGCGTTCGCGCCTCGTCGCGGAGTACGAGGACGCGATCGTCAACCCGTGGGACGCCGCGGAGCGGGGCTACGTCGACGACGTGATCCGCCCCTCGGAGACCCGGGTCCAGGTCGTGCGGGCGCTGCGTGCGCTGCGCACCAAGCGCGCGAGCCTGCCCCCGAAGAAGCACGGGAACATCCCGCTGTGAGCATGCCGACGACGGAGAGGGAGCGCGTATGAGCCACGAGGACGCCACGCACGGCCCGGCCCCGCTGGGGTCGGTCGACCCGGCGCCGATGCACGCGGCGGTCGACGCGCTCGCGAGCGCCCTGCACGCGTACGTCGAGGCCGCGGTGGGGGTGCGCGCCGAGTTCGGTGCGTCGGAGGCGGACGAGGACCCGCGGATCCTCGCGCTGGAGGACCGGGTGGGCACGTTCAACGCCCACCTCTTCGACACCCTCCACGAGGCGCTCGGCATGCACCCGGACCTGACGTCGTCGGTCTGGGAGCCCGAGGACGGGGCCGACGACGCGGTGACGACCGCCGACGCCACGGCGCGCGACGAGGTGGCCGAGGAGTTCTACCTCGGGTTCGTCGTCGCCCCGCCCGTGGGCACGACCGACGTCGGCCTGGACGACGTGGTGGGACTGCTGGACGACGCCGGGTCGCAGGTCGTCGCGCGCCTCGTGGACTCGGGCTTCGACGTGGTCGAGTGGACGGCGTCGCGCGGCGACGCGTTCGACGACGACGACGACCACGACGAGCACGGCGACGGGGACGGACGATGAGCGAGCCCGGGCGTCCGAGCGTCCGCGTGGTGCGCGGTGATCCCGACGACGTCGAGGTCGCAGCACTGGTGGCGGGTCTCGCGGCCGCGGCCGCCGCGGCGCAGCTGCCCGACGACGTCGCCCCGGTCGACGAGTGGCGGAACCGGACCCGCGGGTTGCGGGGCACCGGCGGCGGTGCCACGGCGAAGAACTTCGGTGGACGCGCGGGCCGGCACAACTCCGACGCGTGGCGCTGGAGCCTGCACTCGTGACGGTCGGCTCCGCACCTCGTCTGCGCCACCTGCCGGTCCGCCGCGTGCTGGTGGAGCTGCCGGCGAGCGCGGACGGGGTCGAGGTGGAGCCTGTCGGTCTCCCGGAGGCCCCCCGCCCGGCGGCGTGGCGGCGATGGGGGTGGCTGGTCGCGCTCGTCCCGACGATCGCGCTCCTCGTGTACCAGCGGGCCGCCGGCGGACAGGACTGGCCGGTGCCCGACGTCGTGGTGCTGGTCACGAGCGTCGGCCTGATCGCCACCGCGCTGCTCGCGCTGGTGCGCTACCAGGACGACCGTGCCGAGATCGGGTCCGCGCGCGGGCGCCGCGCCCTGCTCGACGCACCCGTCCGCGCGACGGGCACGCTGACGAGCCGTCCCGCGGGACGCTCGCGCGGCACGTCGGCCGACGGCGCGACGGCGGACGGAGCGACCACGGACGCCGTCCTGTCCCTCACCCCGTCGTCCGGCGCACCGATCGCGCGACCGCTGCGGATCACCCTGCCCCCGGGGGTGGACGGACCGCGCGACGGCGACCCGGTCGCCGTCTGGCACGCGGCCGCGGACGACGACGCGACGGGCGTGCTGCTCGTGCGCTACCACCGCGCCTGGGCCGACGACCTGCTGGCCGCCCTGGGGCCCACCGACGGCCCGGACGACACCGGCCCCACGGACAGCCCCGCGCACCCTGCCTGACCCCTGACCGATCGCCACGGCGCCACCGTCGCGCAGCGTTCACCCCCCGTTCGCCGCCCCCTGGCCTGCGCGTCGACGGCGCTGCGTACCGTGCCCGCCATGACCGGCACCCGTGCCGAGCCCGGCGGCCCCGCACCGACCCGGGCCGCTGCACCACCTGAGGCGACTCCCGCTCCCGCCCGAGCCGCGACCACCCGGCGGCTGCGGGGTGCGAGCGTCGTCGCGGTGGTCCGGGACGAGGAGGAGCACCTCGACGCGATGGTCCGCTCGGCGCTCGGTCAGGACTACGAGGGCCGGCTGGAGCTGGTGCTCGCCGTCGGGCCGTCGCACGACCGCACGGAGGAGATGGCGCACGCCTGGGCGCGGCGCGACGGTCGCGTGACCGTCGTCGAGAACCCGACGGGCGGCCGCTCGGCCGGGCTGAACCTCGCGGTGGCGGTGGCCGACCCGCGCCACGACGTGATGGTGCGGGTGGACGGTCATGCCGTCCTCCCGGTCACCTACGTCCGGCGTGCGGTGCAGACGTTGGAGCGCACGGGTGCAGCGAACGTCGGCGGCATGATGATGCCGGTCGGCGTGTCGCCCACCCAGCGCGCGGTAGCCCGCGCGATGCGCCATCCCGCCGGGATCGGCGCGGCCGCGTTCCACACCGGCGGGTTCGAGGGCGAGGTCTCGACCGTCTACCTGGGCGCGTTCCGCCGCGATGCGCTGCTCGCGGTCGGCGGGTACGACGAGTCGATCGTGCGGGGCGAGGACTGGGAGCTGAACCGCCGCCTGCGCACCTCGGGGCACAGCATCTGGTTCGACCCCGAGCTCCAGGTCGTCTACCGCCCCCGCTCGTCGCTGCGCACGTTGTGGCGTCAGTTCTGGCGCACGGGCATGTGGCGGCGCGAGATCGTGCGCCGCGACCCGCGCTCGGTCGGCCTGCGCTACCTCGCTCCGCCGGCGCTCGTCCTCGCGCTCGCCACGTCGGCGACCGTCTTCCTCCTCGGCACGCTCCTGGCGGCGCCGTGGGTCCGGCTCGGCGTCCTCGTGCCGCTCCTGTACGGGGTCGCGGTGCTCGCCGCGTCATGGCACGCGGGCCGGCACGAGCCGCTGCGGACGACGGTGCGCCTGCCCGCGGTGCTGGTCACGATGCACCTCGCGTGGGGCGCGGGCTTCCTGCGGGGCGTGCCGCGCGCCAGCCGGGACGAGCACCGCACCTGACGGGCCTGCCCCCACCACGCCGAACCCCGGTCTACCCCCCGATCGCGGTCCGGATCGGGGGGTAGACCGGGGTTCGGCGATGGGCCTGCCGTGCGTCACCCGGGGGTACGTGCGGACCGGTTCAGCAGACCGCGCACCGCAGCCACGACCGCGCGTAGCGGCGCCACGACCGGGGCCGGACCATCGGGACGGGCAGCCTGCCGGCGCGCGACGCGGCGGCGAGCGTCTCGACGACACCGGCGAGCTCGTCCGGGTCCGGGTGCCCGTAGTTCTCGGCCCACCACGCCGGGTCGGGCGCGCCGAGCTCGCAGCGCACGACCTCACGGAGGGTGCGCAGCAGCCCGGAGCCGGTGAAGACGGCGTTGAGCTGCTCCTCGTCGACCCCGAAGTCGCGCACGACGGCCACGGGCACGCCGAGCGCGACCGCCTCGAGCGCCGCGGTCGAGCTCACGGTGACGAGGCCCGCTCCGGGGCCGAGCCAGCCCGCGAGCGGGCCGGTGCCGAACCGGACGGTCTCCGGCCACCCGCGCACGGTCCGTTCCTCGTCCCACAACGCGTCGTAGGGGTACGGCTCGGCGTGCGTCTGCCGCTCCCCGCTCACCGCCCGCAGCTTCACGACGACGTCCCGCTCGGCGCCCGCGCGGGCGAGCGCGGCGAGGACCTCGATGCGCTGCTCGCGCTCGGCCGGGACCTTCGCCTGGGCGGCGAACACGACCCGGTCCACGGGCCGGGCCGCCCTCCGTGTGGCTGCCGTGACCGCCGGGACGGCCGCGACCGTCGTACCCGCGACCGGAACGGTGCCCGTCGGGCCGTCTGCGAGGGCCCCGGTCGGGTCGGTGGCCAGGAGCCCGGGCCGGTCGGGCACGAACGGCAGGTGCTCGAGCACGATCTGCGGCGCGAGCCCCTGCGCCGCGAACGCCGCGGCGTAGGCGCGCCGCTCGGTGCGCGAGTGCACGACGAACGCGTCGCACGCGGCCCGGAACCGCACCCCGAGGGAGGTGGCCGGCAGCGCCATGCCGGGCAGGCCCGACACGAGCGCGGGCCGCGGGCGGATACCTGCCGTGGCGCGCACGACGAGCTCGACGACGGGCCCGGTCGCGGCGACGAGCACGACGTCGGGACGCCGGCGGAGCAGGTGCGCGCGCAGTCGGGTGACGTGCACGCGCGCGACGTCGTCGGGCCCGAAGCGGGTGCTCGCGAGCGCCGCGGCCAGCTGGGTGGCCGACGGCGCGATGGGGTTGCGCACGAGCGCGATCGACGCCGTGCCGGGGAGCCGGTCGAGCGTCGCGGCGGCCCACTTGAGGTAGGAGTCGGAGTCCACGACCGCGAGGACGTGCACCGCGGGCGGGGCGGTCGCCGTGAGCGGGGCAGTCACCGGCCCATGCCTTCGCCGGGCGCACGGTCGTGCCCTGCGGTGGTCACGAGGTGCTCGCGCAGCCGTGCACCGGCGCGTGCGGTCCACCAGCGTGACGGCACGTCCGCGAGCTCGACGCGGGTGCCGGAGCGTGCGAGGACCCGGCGCAGGAGCGGGTAGGCCGTGGACGGCAGGCACACGACGGCCTGGTCGGCCGTGAGCGAGCGCAGGCGCAGCTCGATCGGCGGCCCGGCCGGGGCGACGCGCACGCCGGGCAGCGCGGCGAGGCGTGCGAGCACGGCGGGGTCGTGGCGCCGGTGCGGCACGTAGCACGTGCCGCCGGCCCCGGAGGCACCGGAGGCGAGGCCGGCGACCCAGGCGACGTACGCGTCGGGGTCGACGAGCCCGTCGGCGACGAGTCCCGACCCGACGACGACGAGCGCCTCCGGCACGACCGGTGCCGGTGGCAGGCTCGCGACCCAGTCGAACCCGTGCTCGACGACGTCGATGCCGGGGAGCGCTACCGGCAGCGCGGTGAACAGCGTGACGCGTCCGTCGGTGGCCAACGCGCGGATCCGTCGTGCGGTCCGGGTGCCGAGCGCGCGGCGCGGGGCGGGCACGCGCTGCCCGACGCGGACGAGCGGCGCACCGCTGGTGCCGAGCAGCCGCGCCGCCTCGTGGGTCGCGAGCCCGTCGTCGAGCAGGACGAGGCGACCCGGGCGCGCCACGGCGAGACCCGCCTGGGCGCGGCCGGAGAACACGTCGCCGACGGCGTACGTCCGGGCGCGCCGAGGCAGGTCGCGCGTGGACGCGCGACCTGCCGGGACGAGGTCGAGGCCGGGCGGCAGCGGCAGGGCGGTCAGTGCCTGCACGGCCGCACGCAGCCCGGGGACCGCGGCCCGCCAGCGGACCTCGACGGGGCTCGGCACGATCCCGGCGTGCACGGCCTCGACCGTGCCGAGCAGCTGGAGCGGCGACTCGACGAGCGCGGTGGAGCCCAGCGTCACCGCGCGGTCGTGGCGGCCAGGCTGCCGGGTGCGGTGGCACCGGCGGCCGCGGCGGCGAGCGAGTCGACCCGGCGCAGGCGGGCCTTGGGCTTGAGCTCGCCCTCGAAGACGCGCTTGGTGCCGTCGCCCATCGCCTGCTCGAGGATGCGGATGTCGCGCACGAGGTGCTCGAGGCCGGTCGGCTCGAGCGACGACGCCTGGTCCGAGCCCCACATCGTGCGGTCGAGCGTGATGTGCCGCTCGACGGCGACCGCGCCCAGCGCGACGGCGGCCAGCGAGATCTGCAGGCCCCGCTCGTGGCCCGAGTAGCCGACCGGGACGCCGTACCGGGCACGCAGGGTCTCGATCACGCGCAGGTTCGCCTCCTCGGGGGGCAGCGGGTAGGTCGACGTGGCGTGCAGCATCACGAGCCCGTCGGTGCCGAGGACCTCGACCGCTGCGTCGATCTCCTCGAGCGTCGACATGCCGGTCGACAGGATGATCGGCTTGCCGGTGTCCGCGAGCGCCCGCAGGAGCTCGTGGTCCGTCACGGACGCGGACGCGACCTTGTGCGTGGGCACGTCGAGGCCCTCCAGGAACTCGACCGAGGGGACGTCCCACGGGGAGGCGAACCACTGCAGGCCGCGGTCCGCGGCGTGCGCGGCGACCTTCTCGTACTCCTCGCGCTCGAACTCGACGCGGTAGCGGTACTCGAGGTACGACATCTCGCCCCACGGGGTCTCGCGTCGCACGTCGCGCATGTCGGCGGGCGTCGAGATCTCGGGCGTGCGCTTCTGGAACTTCACGGCCTGCGCGCCGGCGGCGGCCGCGACGTCGACGAGCTGCTTGGCGATCTCGACGTCGCCGTTGTGGTTGAGCCCGATCTCGCCGATGACGTAGACCGGCTGACCGTCGCCGACGAGACGGTCGCCGATCGCGACGGGCGCGGGCATGGTCTCGGGGGTGCGAGGGGTGGTCGTGGTGCTCATCGGTCGGGGCCTTCCGTCGGTGGGGTTGTGCGTCGCGGCCAGGGTCGCGGCCGAGACGTCGTGCGGGTCGAGGTGCTGGGCGAACGCGGGGTCGGGGCCGGTGCCGTGGGCGGGTCGCGGCTCCGGCAGGTGGCCGAGCAGGGCGTCGCACGTCTCGCGCACCGCGCCGTCGCCGCCGCGGCGGGTCAGGACGAGGCGCGCGGCGGCGATCACGTCGGGGTGGGCGTCGGCGACGGCGACCGGCCAGCCGACCAGGCGCAGCGCGGGCAGGTCGTTCACGTCGTTGCCGACGTACGCGACGCGTGCGGGGTCCAGGTCGCGCTCGGCGAGCCAGGCCGCGAGCGCGGACGCCTTGTCGTCCACGCCCTGCAGGACGTCGACGCGCAGCTTGGTGGCGCGCGCCGTGACGACCGCGTTCTGCTCGGTCGACAGGATCAGGAACGGCAGCCCGGCGTCGCGGACGGCGGCGATGCCGAGCCCGTCGCCGCGGTGGACGCGCACGTGCTCGGTGCCGTCCAGGTCGACCAGGGCGTGGTCGTCGGTGTGCACGCCGTCGAAGTCGGTGACCAGCGCGTCGAGGTCGGCGAGCGCCGGGTACGCGGCGCCGGACCCCGGACGAACCAGCGTCGCGAGCTGGCGTGCCCACCACAGGTCGTGCCGGTCGTCGATCTCGACGGCGGTCACCGGGTCGACGGCGTGCAGGCCGACCTCGCCGAAGAACCTGCGGCCGGTCTCGCGCAGCCCGGCGGTGCGCATCGCGTAGAACGCCCCCGTCTCCCGGTAGTGCGGCGCGCGGTCCTGGCGGCGCTGGCGCTCGAGGACGCTGTGCCCGACGGCGCGCACGGCGTCGTCGTCGGCGCGCCACTGGAAGTCGTGCGTCGGGGCGACGGCCACCACGACGTCGCGCTCGCCGGAGACGACCCGGTCCACGGCGGCGTCGAGGTCGCGCGGGTCGAGGAACGGGGAGGTGCACTGCACGAGCACCGTGACCTCGGGGGCGGGCGTGCCGGGCACGGCGATCGTGTCGAGCGCGTGCAGGACGGCGGACTCGGACGACGCGAGGTCGCCCGCGATCTGGGCCGGGCGCAGCACGACGTGGGCGCCGTGGCGGCGCGCCTCGGCCGCGATCTGGGCGTCGTCCGTGCTCACGACGACCTGCCCGACGCTGCGTGCGGCGCGCGCGGCATCGACCGCGCGACCGACGAGGGTCGACCCGCCGACGTGCTGGAGGTTCTTGCGGGGCACGCCGCGCGAGCCGCCGCGCGCGGGGATGACGACGACGGCCGGCGCACGTCCGGAGGTCGGTGGGCTGTCGTGGGTGGGGTGGTCGTGCATGCGGCGAACGTAGGAGCGCCACGTTGCCGGTCGGCGACGCCGACACGGGCAGGGGGCGAACATCGGGTGCCGCACGGTGAACGCCCCGTGAACCGGTACCACGCGGAGCACCGCGTCCCCCCGGGTACGCTCGGCCGGGTGAGCGACTCCACCTCCCCCACCACCGGCACCACCCCCGCCCCCCGCCGCGCGCCGTCGGCGATCGACGCCGTCGCCGAGGCCTACACGCTCCGCGTCGCCGAGCTCGACCCGCTCGCCGCGACCGCGATGGGCCTGACCGGGTACGACCACCTCATGACCGACCTCTCCCCCGCGGGCCACGAGGCGCGCGCCGAGGCGGACCGCACGGTGCTGCGCGAGCTCGAGGGCCTCGAGCCGGTGGACGACGTGGACCGGGTGACGCTCGCGGCGATGCGCGAGCGCGTCGGCCTCCAGCTCGAGCTCCACGAGGCGGGCGAGCCGCTCGCGAACCTCAACAACATCGCGTCGCCCGTGCAGGAGCTGCGCGACGTGTTCGACCTCATGCCGACGGGCACGGTCGAGGCGTGGGAGAACGTCGCGGCGCGGCTGGTCGCGCTTCCCGGCGCGATGGACGGCTACATGGCGTCCCTCTCCGAGGCCGCGGCGCGCGGGAACGTCGCCGCGATCCGCCAGGTGCGGGTCGGCGCGGAGCAGGCGCGCGAGCTCGCGGACCCGGCGACCTCCTTCTTCACGACGTTCGTCTCGGGCTCCGAGGCCGCTGCGGCCCTCGACGAGTCGTCGGCGTGCTCGCTCGTGCGCGCCGAGCTGGAGCTCGGCGCCGCGGCCGCGCGGGACGCGTACGCACGGCTCGCGGACTTCCTCGAGACCACGCTCGCGCCGCAGGCGCCCGCACAGGATGCCGTCGGGCGTGAGCGGTACGCGCTGTTCTCGCGCACGTTCCTCGGCGCCGAGGTCGACCTCGACGAGACGTACGCCTGGGGTCTGGAGGAGCTCGCGCGCGTCGTCGCCGAGCAGGAGGAGATCGCGCGCCGCATCGCGGGTCCGGACGCGAGCGTCGAGGACGCCGTGGCCGCGCTCGACGCCGACCCCGCGCGCACGCTCACCGGGACGGACGCCCTGCGCCGTTGGATGCAGGAGACGTCGGACGCCGCGATCACGGCGCTGAACGGCACGCACTTCGAGATCCCGGCGCCCGTGCTGGACCTCGAGTGCATGATCGCCCCCACGCAGACGGGCGGGATCTACTACACGCCGCCGAGCGACGACTTCTCGCGGCCCGGGCGCATGTGGTGGTCCGTCCCGGCAGACGTGACGGAGTTCAACACCTGGCGTGAGAAGACGACCGTCTACCACGAGGGCGTCCCGGGCCACCACCTGCAGTGCGGCCAGGCCGTCTTCGCACGTGCGACGCTCAACACGTGGCGCCGTCTGGCGTGCTGGGTGTCGGGCCACGGCGAGGGCTGGGCCCTGTACGCCGAGCGCCTCATGGCGGACCTCGGGTTCATGGCGGACGACGGCGACCGGCTCGGCATGCTCGACGCGCAGCGCATGCGCGCGGCGCGCGTCGTGCTCGACATCGGCGTCCACCTGGGTCTGCCGGCACCCGAGGAGTGGGGCGGCGGGACCTGGGACGCGGACAAGGCGTGGGAGTTCCTGCGGGCGAACGTCAACATGCCCGAGTCGTTCGTGCGGTTCGAGCTCGACCGCTACCTCGGCTGGCCGGGCCAGGCGCCGTCGTACAAGGTCGGCCAGCGCTTGTGGGAGCAGACCCGGGACGCGGCCCGCGCCGGCGCCGAGGCGCGGGGCGAGGTGTTCGACGTCAAGGCGTTCCACGCCCGGGCGCTCGACCTCGGGTCGGTCGGCCTGGACGTCCTGCGCGACGCGCTCGCCTGACCCCGCGCCGCCCGTGGGAGACGTCCTCGTCGGGTTCGCGATCATCGGTGTCGTCGTCGCGGCCGGGTACCTGTGCGCGCGGCTGCGCATCGGGGGCCCGGACGCCCGGACGGCCCTCAACCAGGTGGGTTTCTTCGTCGCGAGCCCGGCCCTGCTGTTCACGGTCCTGGCCCGGGCGGACGTCGCGGCGCTGCTCCAGGCCCCGCTCGCCGTCGCGGCCGTGGGCGCGCTCGTGGCCGCCGGCGTGTTCGTGCTGGTGGACCGCGTGTGGCTGCGGCTGCGCGCTCCGGAGGCCACGATCGGTGCCGTCTCCTCCGGCTACGTGAACGCGAACAACATCGGCCTGCCGGTCGCCGTCTACGTCCTGGGCGACGCGACCGCCGTCGTGCCGGTGATCCTGCTGCAGCTGCTCGTCCTGGCGCCCGTCGCGCTGCTCGTGCTCGATGCGACGACGAGCGGGCGGATGTCGTGGCGGTTCGTCCTCGCCCAGCCCGTGCGCAACCCGATCATCCTCGGGTCGGCCGCGGGCGCCGTCTGCTCCCTGACGGGCTGGACCCCGCCGCTCCCCGTCATGGCTCCGCTCGACATCCTCGGGGGCGCGGCCATCCCGATGATCCTGCTCGCCTTCGGCATGTCGCTGCACGGCACCCGACCGCTGCGACGCGGCGAGGCGCGCGCCGCCATCTGGGTCGCGAGCGGGGTGAAGCTGCTCGTCATGCCGCTCGCCGTGTTCGTCGTCGCGCGGTTCGCGTTCGGGTTCGACGACGCCGCGGTCGCGTCCGCGGTGACCCTCGCCGCGCTGCCGTCCGCCCAGAACGTCTACAACTACGCGGCCCGGTTCGGCCGGGGCGAGATCCTGGCGCGCGACACGATCCTCGTCACGACGCTCGCCTCGCCCGTGGTGCTCGTCGTGGCGGCGCTGCTGCTGGCCTGACGGGTAGTCTGCGCTGGTGCTCCGACTCGTCCTCGCCTCCCGCTCCCCCGCCCGCCTCGCCACCCTGCGCGCCGCAGGCGTGGAGCCGGTGGTCCGGGTGTCCGACGTCGACGAGGTCGCGGTGCTGAACGCCGCCAACGAGCGCTTCGGCGAGATCGACCCGGCCGACGCGGTGCTCGTCCTGGCGCAGGCGAAGGCCGAGGAGGTCGCCCGCGTCCTGGACTCGGCAGACTCCGCCGACCCCGACGGGGCCCAGGACGCGGACCTGCTGGTCGGCTGCGACTCGATGCTCGAGCTCGACGGCGCGGTGCTCGGCAAGCCCGACGACGCGGACGACGCCCGGGCGCGCTGGCGCGCCATGCGCGGTCGCGCGGGCGTGCTGCACACAGGCCACTGGTTGATCGACCTGCGAGACGTCGACGCGGACGGCACGGGCGCGACGTTGGGCGCCACGAGCTCGACGACGGTGCACTTCGCGGACCTGTCCGACGAGGAGATCGACGCGTACGTGGCGACGGGCGAGCCGCTGGAGGTCGCCGGCGCGTTCACCGTCGACGGGCTCGGCGGGCCGTACGTCGAACGCATCGAGGGCGACCACCACGGGGTCGTCGGGATCAGCCTCCCGCTGCTGCGCGAGCTGCTCGGCGAGGTCGACGTCCGCTGGCACGAGCTGCGCGGCTGACGCCCTGCACGACGTGCCCTGAGGTACCGGGCGGCCGAGAGTTGTGGGGGGCTGACAACCGGTGGCCGGGAGCGACGCCGGAAGTCGCCTCGCCATGGAGGTTTCCTCCAACTCGGTTCCGTCGCCCTTGGCTGCTTCTCCAATCTTGTCCGGTACCGGGGGTGGGAGCGTGATCGCCCCTGGGGGCACGCGTTACCGTGAGCCGTGCCCGCGAACCCGCCCCGCCCCCTGAGCAAGGTCCTCGTCGCGAACCGTGGTGAGATCGCCGTCCGGATCGTCCGCGCCTGCGCCGACGCAGGCATCGGCTCCGTCGCCGTCTACGCCGACCCGGACCGGCAGGCGCTGCACGTGCGCCTCGCCGACGAGGCGTTCGCCCTCGGCGGCGCCCGCGCCGCCGAGACGTACCTCGACATCCCGAAGCTGCTCGACGTCGCGCGTCGCAGCGGCGCCGACTCCGTGCACCCCGGGTACGGGTTCCTCGCCGAGAACGCCGAGTTCGCGCAGGCCGTGATCGACGCCGGCCTCGTCTGGATCGGCCCGCCGCCGTCCGCGATCGAGGCGCTCGGGGACAAGGTGAGCGCGCGGCACATCGCGCAGCGCGCGGGCGCCCCGCTCGTCCCGGGCACGTCCGACCCGGTCGCCGACGCGTCCGAGATCCACGCCTTCGCCGCGGACCACGGGCTGCCCGTCGCGATCAAGGCCGCGTTCGGCGGTGGCGGTCGCGGGCTCAAGGTCGCGCGGACCGCGGACGAGATCGACGAGATGTTCGAGTCCGCGGTCCGCGAGGCGACCGCCGCGTTCGGGCGCGGCGAGTGCTTCGTCGAGCGGTACCTCGACACGCCACGCCACGTCGAGACGCAGTGCCTCGCGGACTCCCACGGGACCGTCGTCGTCGTCTCGACGCGCGACTGCTCGCTGCAGCGCCGCCACCAGAAGCTCGTCGAGGAGGCGCCGGCGCCCTACCTCTCGCCCGAGCAGGAGGCCGAGCTGTACAAGGCCTCCGAGGCGATCCTCCGCGAGGCGGGGTACGTCGGTGCGGGCACGTGCGAGTTCCTCGTGGGTGCCGACGGCACCATCTCCTTCCTCGAGGTGAACACGCGGCTCCAGGTCGAGCACCCGGTCTCCGAGGAGATCAGCGGGATCGACCTGGTGCGCGAGCAGCTGCGCATCGCCGCGGGCGAGCCGCTGGGCTACACGTCGGTCGCCACCCGCGGTCACTCCATCGAGTTCCGCATCAACGGCGAGGACCCGGCCGCGAACTTCCTCCCGGCCCCGGGACGCATCACGACGCTGCGGTTCCCGTCGGGACCAGGCGTGCGCGTCGACACCGGCGTCGTGGAGGGCGACACGATCTCCGGACTGTTCGACTCGATGATCGCCAAGGTGATCGTGACGGGCGCGACGCGCGAGGAGGCCGTCCAGCGCGCGCGCCGGGCTCTGCGCGAGCTCGAGGTCGTGGGCATCCCGACGGTCGTGCCGTTCCACCGCGCTGTGCTCGACGCCGAGGCGTTCGTCCCTGCCGGCGACGGCCCGTTCCAGGTGCACACGCGCTGGATCGAGACCGAGTTCGCCTCCGAGCTCGCGACGCTCGCCCCCAGCGCGCGCGCGGCGGCAGCCGAGGACGAGGCCGAGGAGGCGCTCGCGACGGAGCGTGTCGTCGTCGAGGTCGGCGGCAAACGGCTCGAGGTCGTCCTGCCCGCCGGGCTCGGCATGGCCGCGGGGCGCGCACGCACCGCGAACGCCGCCCGCCGCCCGGCGCGCCGCGCAGCCGCACCGTCCTCCGCGGCGTCCGGCACGACCCTCGCGTCCCCCATGCAGGGCACGATCGTCAAGGTCGCGGTCGCGGACGGCGCACTGGTCGCCGAGGGCGACCTCGTCGTCGTGCTCGAGGCGATGAAGATGGAGCAGCCGCTGCTCGCCCACCGTGCGGGCACGGTCCGTTCCCTCAGCGCGGCCGCCGGTGCGAGCGTGAGCGCGGGCACCGCGATCTGCGAGATCGTCGACTGACCTACCGCGCGGTCCTGTCAGGCTCGGGTCGTTCGGGCGTGCCGCCGGTGTCGACCGTCACCGAGCCAGGCGCGCGGTGGGCGCCAGCGGCCCGCATGGCGCGGCGGCCCGACGGGAGGGCGACCGCGACGGCGATGACGACGAACATGAGGATCCCGGACACGACGAGCAGCGACTCGACGCTGAACCGGTCCGCGAGCGGGCCGAACACGACCATCCCCAGCGGCATCGAGATCGCCATGACGATCCCGACGAACCCGAACACCCTGCCCTGACGCTCGGGTTCCACGGTCTCCTGCAGGATCGTCATGGACGTCGTGGAGAACGGCGGGACGGACAGGCCGAGCAGGAACATGAAGGCGAAGAAGACCCACATGTTGGTCGACAGCCCCATACCGACGGACAGCACGCCGAAGACGAACGTCGCACCGACGATCATCGCGATGCGGTTCTTCAGCCCGCCCCAGGTGGCGAGGAGCACTCCGCCCAGCAGCATGCCGACCGAGAACGCGACCTCGTTGACCGTGAGCTTCCAGACCTCCTCGCCGAACGACCGCGCCACCATCAGCGGCGTCAGGTACGACGGCGCGACGATGAGCAGGAACACGACCCCGTAGAGGCACAGGACCCACCGGACGAACGGGTGCGAGCCGAGGTACCGGAAGCCCTCGACGAGGTCGTCGAAGTACCCGGCACGGTCCGCCGTCGAGAGCGCTCGGGCGAGCGTGGGGACCGGGACGAGGAGGAGCAGACCGATGCCGATCACGGCCGTGACGACGTCGACGAAGAACACGGCGACGATCGACGCGCTCGCGTAGACCGCGGCCGCGACCGCCGGGGCGAGGAGCATCATGGCGGACTGGATGGACTGGTTGATCCCGTTGACGCGCAGGAGCTTGCTGGTCGGGACGATCTGGGGCAGCAGGGCCGCGACGGCCGGGGTCTGCACCCCCGCACCGGTCGACCGGATCGCGAGCGCGGCGTAGATGAGCCACAGGTCGTCCGCGCCGCCGAGCATGAGGAGCGCCAGCGCGAGCGTCGTCACGGCGATCGACGCGTCGGCCGCGACGATCAGCGCCTTGCGGTTGACGCGGTCCGCCCACACCCCACCGAAGATCGACACCACGGCCTGCGGGAGGAACCCGAACAGCGTGCTGAGGGCGAGCACTCCGCCCGACTTCGTCTCGATGGTCAGGTGCCACAGCACCGCGTACTGGACGAGCATCGACCCGAACAGGGAGACGGTCTGCCCGGTCAGGAAGATCGTCGCGTCGCGCCGCCAGCGTGGGAGGGCTGCGGCGTCGTCGGCCGGACCGGTGACATCGGTCGCGTCGGGGGCGTCGTTCTCGTACGGCGTATGACTCACCCGGACATCCTCACCCGGGCCACCGACACCGGTCCACGGCTTTGCGGGTCGGGGGCGTCAGGAGGGCTCGGCCTCACCCGCGTGCGCGACGTTCGCGAGCCGGCTCCACACGAGGACGAGCGTCAGCCCGGCGCCGACGAACGCGAACCAGAAGGGCGCGGTCAGGCCCCACACCTCCGCGATGACGCCGCCCAGGAGCTGGCCGACCGCGATCCCGCCGTAGACGCACACCATGTACGCGGCGGACACCCGGCCCTGCAGCTCGGTCGGGACGGCGCGCTGGCGCACGGTGCTGGACACCGTGCCCCACACGAACGCATAGAGGCCGAACACGCCCATGATCGCGACGGCGACCCACCCTGTCGTCGTGAGGGCGAGCGCCCCGTGCATGAGCACCTCGAGCGTGAGGCACACGCGCATCAGCGTGGCCAGGCTCACGTGCCGCTCGAGCCAGCCGTAGCACCCGATCGCGATCACGCCGCCGACGGCGGAGGCCGTCGTGAGCAGGCCGAAGCCGACCTCGTCCATGTGCAGGTGGTCGAGCGCGTACTTCACGAGGATCGCGCCGGGCGCCGCCCAGGTGACGTTGAACGCGAGGATGACCAGCGCCAGCGTACGCACCGGGGCGTTGCCGAGGATCCACCGCACGCCCTCGACGATGTCCTGACGGACGTGCGTCGGCGTCTCGCGGACCGGCACCGGCGTCGCGGCGATGCGCGCGACGAGCGCGGCGGCGAACAGGATGCACACCACCTGGACCACGAACGGCCAGACCATGCCGGCCGCGAAGAGGAACGCGCCGACGGGCGGTCCGACGAGCTGGTTCCCGACGAGGAAGCCCGCCTGCAGCCGGGCGTTGCCCGTGCCGAGGTCGCGCCGGTCGACGACCATCGGCAGCAGCGTGCTGGTCGTCGTGTCGGCGAAGACCTCGGCGACGCCGAGGAGGAACAGCAGGACCAGGACGACGGTGATGCTCACGTGGCCGGTGGCGACGAACCCGCACAGGACGAGCACGACGACCGCGCGGGCGAGGTTGGCGAGCACGACGAGGAGCCGGCGGTCGACGCGGTCGGCGACGGCGCCGGCCCACAGCCCGAGCAGGAGCCACGGCAGCCGTTGGACGAGCGCGGCGACCGCCACGAGGAACGCGGACTCCGTCTGGGACTGCACGAGCAGCGGACCGGCCGCCAGCGCGATCCCGTCGCCGATGTTGCTCACCCACGACGAGGAGACGAGCCAGCGGAAGCTCGTCCCCATGCGCCGCGGGACCACGGACTCCACGAGCCTGCTCATCCCTCGACCTCCCACGAGGACGAGAGCCTACGCACCCACGCGCGCGCACCGCTGCCTGATTTCTGCCCGTCGTCCCGGTCTCGGCGCCCGCGTGCGCCTGGCAGCATGTCCCTGTGACGATCCCCACCGCACCGCGCGACCCCGCAGACCCGCCGCCCCGTCTTCCTCGGCACCTGCAGCCCGGCGACGGGTGGGTCGAGTGCGACTGCGGACGGCGTCACTGGGGCCTGCACGGCGCGGCCGGGCTGCTGCTCGGCCGGCGCGACGCGCAGGGGAAGGTGCGCGACGTCGTGCTCCAGCACCGCGCGCCGTGGAGCGACCAGGGCGGGACGTGGGGGGTGCCGGGCGGCGCCGTGGGGCCGGACGAGACGCCGGTGGAGGGTGCGCTGCGCGAGGCGCACGAGGAGGCGGGGATCGACCCCGCGACGGTCCACGTCCTCGCCGAGCGCGTGCTGGACCACGGGCCGTGGCGGTACACGACCGTCGTCGCGGACCTCGCCGCGGGCGCCGACCTCGAGCCGCGCGCGACCGACGCGGAGAGCGTCGAGGTGCGCTGGGTGGGGCTCGACGAGGTCGCGGGCCTCGACCTGCTGCCCGCGTTCGCCGAGGCATGGCCGGAGCTGCGCGCCCTGCTCGAGAGCGCGCCGTCGACCTGATCCCGCCCGCCTACTCCTTGGCCCGGGACAGGCCGCGCACCGCGGGACCGATCGTCTCGCCGTAGGCGCGCAGCGTCTCGTCCTTCGCGTCGTGCTGGAGGTAGAGCGCGAACTGGTCGACGCCGAGCGCCGCGAGCTCGCGCAGCCGCTCGACGTGCCGCTCCGCCGGTCCGACGAGGCAGAACCGGTCGACGATCTCGTCCGTGACGAACCCGGTGTGCGTGTTGCCCGCGCGCCCGTGCTCGTTGTAGTCGTAGCCCTCGCGGCCCGCGACGAACGCGGTGAGCGCGTCCGGGATCGTCACCCCTGCGGACTCCTCGGGGCCGCCCGGCCCGTACCGCGCGACGATCTCCGCGACGTGGTTGCCGACCATGCCCCCGAACCACCGGCACTGGTCGTAGGCGTGCCCCAGCGCGGCCCGCTGCGCCGTGCTGCCCGACGGCGCGTCCGCGGTCACGTAGGCCGGTGCCGCCACGCAGATGGTCACCCCGGCGGGGTCGCGGCCCGCGCGCTCGGCCGCGGCCCGGACAGCGGCGACCGACCACGCGACGACGTCGGGGTCGGCGAGCTGGAGGATGAAACCGTCGCCGACCTCTCCTGTCAGCGCGAGCATCCGCGGGCCGTAGGCCGCCACCCACACGGGCAGCCGGGAGTCGGGGCTCCACGGCAGGCGCAGCGTCGACCCGTGGTACTCGACGGCCTCGCCCGACGCGAGACCGCGGATCACCGAGATCGCGTCGCGGAGCTCGGCGACCGTCACGGGACGGCCGTTGATGACGCGCACGGCGGAGTCGCCGCGCCCGATCCCGCAGATCGTCCGGTTGCCGAACATCTCGTTGAGGGTCGCGAAGAGGGAAGCGGTGACGGTGACGTCGCGCGTCGCGGGGTTGGTGACCATGGGCCCGACGGTGACCCGGTGGGTGGCGGAGAGGATCTGGGAGTAGACGACGAACGGCTCCTCCCAGAGCAGGTGCGAGTCGAACGTCCACACGTGGCTGAAGCCGTACGTCTCCGCCTGCCGCGCGAGGTCGACGACCCGCCACGCGGGCGGGTCGTTCTGCAGCACCACTCCCAGGTCCACGAGCCCCTCCTCAGCGCAGGTACGCCGACAGCCCGCGGCGCAGGAACTGCCCGTGGCCGGGGCTCCCGTGGTACGCACCGTCCTCCACCAGCACGCGACCGCGGGACATGACGAGGTCGACGTGGCCGTCGATCGCGAACCCCTCCCACGCCGAGTGGTCCATGTTCATGTGGTGGGTCCGGTCGTACCCGATCGACGTGCGGCCGGCCGGGTCGTAGACGACGACGTCGGCGTCGGCACCCGGGGCGAGGACGCCCTTGCGGCCGTCGAGCCCGAACATCCGGGCCGGCGTCGTGCAGCACAGCTCGACCCACCGCTCGCGCGAGATCTTGCCGTCCACGACGCCCTGGTAGAGCAGGTCGAGCCGGTGCTCGACGCCGCCGATCCCGTTGGGGATCTTCGAGAAGTCGCCGAGGCCGAGCTCCTTCTGCTCCTTCATGCAGAACGGGCAGTGGTCGGTGCTCACGACCGACAGGTCCCCGGTCCGCAGGTATCGCCACAGCTCGTCCTGGTGCCCCTCGGCGCGCGAGCGCAGCGGCGTCGAGCACACCCACTTGGCGCCCTCGAAGTCCCCCCACTCCTCGCTCCGCGCGCCGAGCTGGTCCTCGAGCGAGAGGTACAGGTACTGCGGGCACGTCTCGCCGAACACGTTCCAGCCCTCGTCGCGCGCCGCGGCGAGCGTCTGCACGGCCTGCTTCGCGGACATGTGCACGACGTACAGCGGCGCTCCCGTGAGCCGCGCGAGCATGATCGCGCGGTGCGTCGCCTCCTCCTCGGTCTCCCACGGGCGGCTCGTCCCGTGGAAGTACGGGGCCGTCTGCCCCCGGTCGAGCGCCTGGCGCGCGAGCACGTCGATCGCGATGCCGTTCTCCGCGTGCATCATGATCACCGACCCGTTGTCGCGCGCCTTCTGCATGGCCCGCAGGATCTGCCCGTCGTCGCTGTAGAACACGCCGGGGTACGCCATGAAGAGCTTGAAGCTCGTGATGCCCTCGGTGACGAGCTCGTCCATCGTCTTGAGCGCGTCGTCGTCGACGCCGCCGAGGATCTGGTGGAACCCGTAATCGACGGCACAGTTCCCGGCAGCCTTCTCGTGCCACGCCGCGAGCCCGTCCTGGACCCGCTCTCCCGTGCGCTGGACCGCGAAGTCGATGATCGTCGTCGTCCCGCCCCAGGCGGCGGCGCGCGTCCCGGTCTCGAAGGTGTCGGAGGCGGCCGTGCCGCCGAACGGCAGCTCCATGTGCGTGTGGCAGTCGACGGCGCCGGGGATCACGTACTTCCCGGTCGCGTCGACCACGCGCTCGGCGTTCGCGGCGAGGTCGGCGCCGAGGCTCGTGTCCCCGGGGCGCAGCAGGGCGGCGACCTGCTCGCCGTCGACCAGCACGTCGGCGAGCGTCGAGCCCGTGGGCCCGACGACGGTCCCTCCCCGGATCAGCGTGTGCGGCATGGTCGTGGCTCCCGTCCGTCAGGGTCGGTCACGTCGGTCACGTCGGTCACGTCGGTCACGGTCGGGTGAGGTCGTCGTAGGCGTCGGGGCGACGGTCCCGGTAGAACTGCCACCGGTCGCGCACGACGCGCAGGAGGTCCATGTCCAGGTCCCGCACCACGAGCTCCTCCTCGTGGCCGTCGCCCGGCTCACCGACGAACGACCCCTCGGGGTCGACGAAGTACGACGTGCCGTAGAAGTCGTCGTCGCCGAGGTCCTCGATGCCGACCCGGTTGATCGCGCCCACGTAGTACTCGTTCGCGACCGCCGCGGCGGGCTGCTCGAGCCGCCACAGGTAGTTCGACAGACCGCGGCTGGTCGCGCTCGGGTTGAGCACGATCTCCGCGCCGTTGAGGCCCAGCGCGCGCCAGCCCTCGGGGAAGTGCCGGTCGTAGCAGATGTAGACCCCGACGCGACCGACCGCGGTGTCGAACACCGGGTAGCCGAGGTTCCCGGGACGGAAGTAGAACTTCTCCCAGAACCCGCGCACGTGCGGGATGTGGGTCTTGCGGTACTTGCCGAGGTAGCGCCCGTCGGCGTCGATGACGGCCGCGGTGTTGTACAGGACGCCGGGCTGCTCCTCCTCGTACACGGGCAGCACGACGACGGTCCCGAGCTCGGCCGCGAGCGCGGAGAACCGCTCGACCGTCGGCCCGGGGACGGACTCGGCGTAGGAGTAGAACGCGGCGTCCTGGACCTGGCAGAAGTACGGCCCGTAGAACAGCTCCTGGAAGCACACGAGCTGCGCGCCCTGCTCGGCGGCGTCGCGCAGGTACTTCTCGTGGACGTCGATCATCGACTCCTTGTCACCCGTCCAGCGGACCTGGGTGAGCGCGGCACGCACGGTGGTCATCGGTTCCCCTCTCCTGCGGTGCTCTCACGCGCGTCGTCGCGCGCGTACGAGTCGGCGACGTCGAGCGCGGCGTCGATGACGGCGAGGCCGTGCTCGAGGTCCTCGGCCGACGTGACGAGCGGCGGCGCGACGTGCAGCCGGTTGAAGTGCACGAAGGGCCAGACGCCCCGTGCCCTGATCGCGGCGACGACCGCACCCATGGGTGCTGCGGCCGGTCCGCTCGCGTTGAACGGCACGAGCGGCTCGCGGGTGGCCCGGTCGCGCACGAGCTCGATCGCCCAGAAGAACCCGAGGCCGCGGACCTCGCCGACGGACCTGTGGCGGGCCGCGATCTCGCGCAGCCGCGGGCCGATGAGGTCGGCACCGAGCGTGCGCACGCGCTCGAGGATGCCCTCGTCCTCGAAGACCCGGATCGACTCGACGGCGGCCGCGCACGCGAGCGGGTGTCCGGAGTAGGTGAGCCCGCCGGGAAAGGGACGGTCGTCGAAGGTCCTGGCGACGTGCTCGCCGATGACGACGCCGCCGAGGGGGACGTAGCCGGAGTTCACGCCCTTGGCGAAGGTCACGAGGTCGGGCACGACCCCCCAGCGGTCGACGGCGAACCACTCGCCGACGCGGCCGAAGCCGACCATGACCTCGTCGGCCACCAGGAGGATGCCGTGCTCGTCGCACAGCTCGCGCACCCCGGCGAGGTAGCCGTCGGGCGGGATCAGCACGCCGTTGGTCCCGACGATCGTCTCGAGCAGCATCGCGGCGATGTTCCCCGGGCCCTCGAGCTGGACGACCTCGCGCAGGTGGGCGAGGGCGCGTACGCCCTCCTCCGCGTCGTCCTGCGCACCGAACGCGGAGCGGTAGGCGTACGGGCCGAGGAAGTGCCGCACGTGCGGGTCGGGCGCGACCTCGTTGGGCCAGCGCCGCGGGTCGCCCGTGAGGGAGATCGCCGTGGTCGTGTTCCCGTGGTACGAGCGGTACGCGGCGAGCACGGTCGTGCGCCCGGTGTGCAGGCGCGCGAGGCGCACCGCGTTCTCGACGGCGTCCGCGCCGCCGTTGGTGAAGAACACGCGCCAGCGCCGGTCGACCCCGTCCTCCGCCGGACCGCCGGCCGTCCCGGGCGCCCGCTCGACGATCAGGCGCGCGAGCTCCCCGCGCACGTCGTTCGCGAACGTCGGGCCGATCGTCGCGAGCCGCCCGGCCTGCGCCTGGATCGCGGCGACGAGTCGCGGGTGCTGGTGCCCGAGGTTGAGGTTGACGAGCTGGGACGAGAAGTCGAGGTACCGGTTGTCGTCGGTGTCCCAGAACCACGCGCCCTCGCCGCCGGCCACGGGCAGCGGGTCGAGCGCCCCCTGCGCCGACCACGAGTGGAAGACGTACCCGTCCACGCCGGTCACCGAGTCCGCGGGAAGCCGAGGTCGACCGCCGACGTCGCCGGATCGGGCCAGCGGGTCGTGACCACCTTGGTCCGCGTGTAGAACTGCACGCTCTCGGGCCCGTAGACGTGCAGGTCGCCGAACAGCGAGCTCTTCCACCCGCCGAAGGAGTAGTAGCCGACCGGGACCGGGATCGGGACGTTGACGCCGATCATGCCCGCGCGCGCGTCGAACTGGAACGCTCGCGCGGCACCGCCGTCACGCGTGAAGATCGCCGCGCCGTTGCCGTACGGGTTGTCGTTGACGAGTCCCACGGCCTCGGAGTAGGTGTCCGCCCGTACGACGGACAGGACGGGGCCGAAGATCTCCTCGCGGTACACGGTGTGCTCGGGCCGCACGTGGTCCATGAGCGTCGGGTGCAGGAAGAACCCCCCGCCCAGGCCCGTGTCACCGCTCGCGTCGCCCGCACGGGTGGCACGCCCGTCGACGACCAGTCGCGCCCCCTCGGCCTCGGCCGTGGCCACGCGCGCGGCGACACGGTCGCGGTGCTCTGCGGTGATGAGCGGTCCCATCTGCGACGCGGGGTCGTCCCCCGGCCCGACGACGAGGCGCACGACGCGTTCGCGGATCGCCTCGACGAGGGGATCGGCCACGCTGCCGACGGCGACGAGCACCGAGACGGCCATGCACCGCTCGCCCGCCGACCCGTACGCCGCGGAGACCGCGGCGTCGGCCGCGACGTCCACGTCGGCGTCGGGCAGGACGACCATGTGGTTCTTCGCGCCCCCGAGCGCCTGGACGCGCTTGCCGTGCCCCGTCGCCGTCTCGTAGACGTGCCGCGCGACGGGCGTCGACCCGACGAAGCTCACGGCCTCGACGTCCGGGTGCTCGAGCAGACGGTCCACGGCGACCCGGTCGCCGTTCACGACGTTCACGACGCCGTCGGGGAGCCCGGCCTCCTGGAGCAGCCGCGCGACGACGAGCGACGCCGACGGGTCGCGCTCGCTCGGCTTGAGCACGACCGTGTTCCCGCACGCGACCGCGTTCGGGATCATCCACAGCGGCACCATCGCCGGGAAGTTGAACGGCGTGATGCACGCGACGACGCCGAGCGGCTGCTTGACCTCGTGGACGTCGACGCCCGCCGACGCCTGCTCCGTGTACCCGCCCTTGAGGAGCTGGCCGATCCCGCACGCGAACTCGACGCACTCGAGCGCGCGGGCCACCTCCCCCGCCGCGTCGGAGAGCACCTTGCCGTGCTCGGCGCTCACCACGGCCGCGATCTCGTCCCGGTGCTCCAGGAGGAGCTGGTGGAACGCGAAGAGGATCTCGACGCGACGCGAGACGCTCGTCGCGCGCCATGCGGGGAACGCCGCGCGCGCCGCGTCCACCGCAGCGTCGACCTCCGCCGCGGACGCCAGGGCGACGCGCCCCGAGACGGCGCCGGTGGCCGGGTCGTGCACGGGGGCGTCGCGCGCCCCGCCGTCGACGGTGGCACCGCCGATCCAGTGCCCGATGCTCGTCGCGGCCGGTGCGCTCGTGACGCCCGCCGCATGCATGGTGTCGTCCACGTCCCTGCCTCCCCGCACGCCGAGGTGGTGGCGCGCCGTCGCAGCCGAGAGACCAGCATGGCACGAATCACCCCCGAAGGTGTCGTGAGTCACACTCGCGCCCGGTAGGTTCGTCGGGTGACCCCCCGGACCCAGGACCGTCTGGCCCTCGTGCTGCTCGTGCTCGTCACCGCCCTCGTCGTCGAGCTCGTCCGCTCGAGCGGCCCGCTCCTCGACCACGCGTTCGCCGCGGGCATCGCGACGGTCGCGCTCACCGCGCTGGCCACGTACGCGGCGCCAGGCGTGTTCGTGGTGCTCCTCGCGGCGCGGCTCGAGATCACGGGCAAGGTCGTGCTCTTCGCCGTCGCGTCCCTGGTCGTGGCGAGGCTCGCCCTGCAGTGGCTCGGGACCGCCGTGGCCGGCGGCTCGAACCTCGGGCTGCTGCGCTACGGCATCGGTCTCGCGGCCGTGGCGCTGGGCATCGGTGTGCTCGTCGTCGTGGCCGCGTTCGTGTCCGGCGTCGCCGAGGCGCCCGACGACTCCTCCGCACGGTCCGACGGCGCGCGGGTCGCGCTCGGGCTGACCCTCGGCGCGCTCGGCGCCGGCGCGCTCAGCGCGCTCCTGGGGACGTGGGACGCGTACTGGCGCGGCGACGTCCCCGCGTGGGCGGTGACACTGCTCCTGGGCGTCGCGGCGCTCGCGTGCGCGTGGCGCGTGCGCGGACGCGCCGCGTGGCCGGGTGCGCGCGGGCTGTGGGTCGTCGGACCGTTCCTCGCGCTCGCGGTCCAGGTGCTCGCCAACCCGGCGTTCGTCGCGTCCCAGGCCGGGGTCGCCGTGCCGTTCGCCGTCGCCGCGCTCGCGGCGGCGGCCCTGCTCGCGGCCTGGTTCGTGCCGTGGGCCGCCGGCGTGCGCGAGCGCGGACCGCGCGCACGGGGCCGCGCCCTCGGCCTGCTCACGGGCCCGTGGCTCGCCCCCCTCCTGCTCGTCGCCGGAGTCGCGGTCACGTTCCTGCTGGTCCCCCGGGTCGAGGGGCCGGGGGACGTCGCCGGCTGGGCGCTGCTCGTCCTGCTCACGCTCCTGGTCCCGGCAGCCGCGCACACCGTCGCGCTCGCGCTGACCGGTACCGCCCGGCCGGTCACCTGGCTGCGCCTCGCCGGAGCGGCGTCGGTCGCCGGGCTCGGGATCGCGATCCCGCTCCTCGGCTACCAGATCGACTACGACGTCCCGCTGCCGTTCGCGAACGGCTGGGTCCCTGTCGCGGCCGCCGTCGCGGTGGCCCTGCCCGCCGTGCTCGTCGGCCGCCGCCGAGCAGGAGCCGCGGGCGCCCACGCGGCGGCGCACGCGTCGTCGGGCACGGAGAGGATGGCTACCGCGACGTCCCCGTCCCTGCGCGTGGGGACACCGCTCGCTCTCGGCGGCGCGGTCGCCGTGCTCGCGCTCGTCGGCATGACGCAGGTGCACGTGCCCGCCGGCCCGCAGGACGTCTCGTACGCCCAGGCCCCGCTGCGCCTCACCGTGCTCGACTGGAACCTGCACTACGGCGTGAGCGCGGACCCGTCGGTGCGGCTCGACGAGATGGTCTCGACGATCGCGGAGTCGGGTGCGGACGTCGTCACGCTCCAGGAGGTGTCGCGCGGCTGGGTGCTGGGCGGCGGGAGCGACATGGCGACGTACCTCGCCCGCGAGACCGGGATGCGGGTCGTGTTCGTGCCCGCCGCGGACCGGCAGTTCGGCAACGCGATCCTGTGGGACCCCGCCGCGGGCGGGCTCGACGACGTCGTGCTGCACGCCCTGCCCTACGGCGTCGGGCCGCAGGAGCGGTCGGCGATCTCGGCGACCTCCGACGCCGCGGGCCTCGGGGTCCGGGTGACGTCCGTGCACCTGCAGCACCGTGAGGACAGCACCCCGACCCGGCTCGACCAGCTCGACGCGCTGTTCGCGGCCGAGCCCGTCGAGGGCCCGTACGTGCTCGCGGGCGACCTCAACGCCGAACCCGGCTGGGAGGAGATCACGCTCGTCGAGGACCAGGGCCTCACGAGCGGGCAGGACACGGCCGGGAACCCGGAGGACCTGACGTCGCCGTCCATCGCGCCCGCGCACCGGATCGACTGGGTTCTCGGCTCCGACCAGGTGACGTTCCGGACGTTCGAGGTCCTCGACGTCACCGCCTCCGACCACCGCCCCCTGCTCACGGAGATCCGTCTGGCCCCCTGACCAGCCGTACCACGTCGCGGGACCGGGGTACGACCTCGGCGGGTTAGGGTCGGCGGATGCGTATCGAGCTGACCGTGACCGAGGCCGTCGAGATCGCCCGCGCGTCGGGCGGGCTCCCGCCGTTCCTCCGGTCGGTGACCGGCGAGGGCGACGACGTGCGCGTCGTCGTTGACCTGCGCGAGGTGCCGGACCCGCCGTCCGCCCTGCGCCTCGCGGCACGGCTCGTGCCGATCCTGCGCGCGACGCTGCACGTCGAGTCCGTCGTCGCCGGGACCGCGGTCCTGACCGTGGAGGCGAGCGCGGCGGGCCTGCCCGCGCACAAGCTCCTCGGCTTCGTCGAGGCGCCCCTCGCGAACGCGCTGCGCTCGAAGGGACTGCCGCCCGACGCCGTGCGTGTGCTCCCCGAGGCGCGCGTCGCGGTCGACGTCCGGGCACTGCTCGGCTCCGCCCTGGCCACGACGCTGCCCGGGCTGACGGTCACCGACCTCGACTACTCCGGCGGCGCGCTCCGTCTCGACGCGACCCTCTGACCCGAGGTCAGCCCTCCCGGTGGTGCAGCATGCGCGCCACCTCGGCGATGGATCCGGACAGCGACGGGTACACGGTGAAGGCCGACGCGACGTCGTCGACGGTGAGGCGGTGCGACACCGCGAGCGTGATGGGGAAGATCAGCTCGCTCGCGCGCGGCGCGACGACGACGCCGCCCAGCACGACGCTCGCCTCGGGGTGGGCGAACAGCTTGACGAAGCCGTCGCGCATGCCCAGCATCTTGGCGCGCGGGTTGCGCGCGAGCGGGAGCGTGGCCGTGACGTACTTGCTGCCCTGCGCCTTGAGCTGCTCCTCGCTGTACCCGACGGTCGCGATCTCCGGTGCGGTGAAGATGTTCGCGGCGACGGTGCGCAGCCTGATGGGTGCGACGGCGTCGCCCAGGGCGTGCGACATCGCGACGCGCCCCTGCATGGCCGCGACCGACGCGAGCGGGAGGATGCCCGTGCAGTCGCCCGCGGCGTAGATCCCCCGGACGGACGTGCGCGACACCTTGTCCACCTCGACGTGACCGCTCGGCGTGAGCCGCACACCGGCCTCCTCGAGCCCGAGCCCGTGCGTGGAGGGGATCGACCCGACGGCGAGCAGCACGTGGGTGCCCTCGACCACGCGCCGGTCGGCGAGCGTCACCTCGACCCCGTCCTCGGTGCGCACGGCCGACTCCGCCCGCGAGCGGGACATCACCGTCATGCCGCGCGAGCGGAACACGCCCTCGAGGAGCTCGGCCGCGTCCGCGTCCTCCCCGGGCAGGACCCGGTCCCGGCTGGAGACCAGCACGACGTCCGACCCCAGCGCGTTGTACGCCCCCGCGAACTCCGCACCGGTGACGCCCGACCCGACGACGACCAGGCGCTCGGGCAGCTTCTTCAGGTTGTACAGCTGCGTCCACGTGAGGATGCGCTCGCCGTCGGGCTGCGCCGTCGGCAGGACGCGTGGCGTGGAGCCGAGGGCGAGGAGGATCACGTCGGCGTCGAGCACCAGCTCTTCCTTGCCGCCCGTGCCCTGCGGGTCGCTCGCTCCCGCGACGACGACGCGCGCGGGTCCGTCGAGCCGCCCGGTCCCGACGACGACCCGCACGCCCTCGCGCTCGAGACGAGCGCGGATGTCGGCGGACTGCGCGGCCGCGAGGGCCTGGACACGCGTGTTCACGGCCTCGAGGTCGACGATGTGGCGGCGCATCGACGGGTGCTGCGCCTTCGCGGTGTCCACGGGCAGCCGGATGCCCAGGTCCGCGGCGCGGTCGGCGATCGTCATCCAGTCGGCGGTCGCGATCAGGGTCTTGGACGGCACGACGTCGGTCAGGACCGCCGCCCCGCCGAGGCCGTGCTGCTCGACGATCGTGACGTCGGCGCCGAGGCGGCGCGCGACCAGCGCTGCCTCGTACCCTCCCGGTCCACCTCCCACGATGACGATGCGGGTGGCCTGGCGGTCGGTGCTCTCGTACGTCACGCACGTCATTGTGTCAGGCCGCCCCGCCCCGTCGCGCCCGTCACGCCCGCCCGCGCGACAGCCCCGACGGGTCCCGGCGCAGGTGACGCACTAACCTGGCGACATGACGACGACGCCAGCGAGCACACCCCCGCTCGACGACCCGACCACCGACCCGTTCCTCGTGGCACGGGCGGCCGCGGACCACATCGCGGAGGCCACCGGGATCGACGGGCACGACCTGGCGCTCGTGCTCGGATCGGGCTGGGGCGGCGCCGCGGAGCTCCTGGGCGACGTCGTCGCCGAGATCCCGACCCACGAGATCCCCGGCTTCTCCGCGACCGCGGTCGCGGGCCACCTCACGGTCACCCGGTCCGTCCGGGTCGAGCGCGCCGACGGGTCCGTGCGCCACGCGCTCGTGCTCGGCTCGCGCACGCACCTGTACGAGGGCAAGGGCGTGCGCGCCGTCGTGCACGGGGTGCGCACCGCCGCGGCGACCGGGGCGGAGACGCTGATCCTGACGAACGGCTGCGGCGGCCTGAACCCGGCGTGGACCGCGGGGACCCCGGTCCTCATCGCGGACCACGTCAACCTCACGGCGCGCAGCCCGCTCGAGGGCGCGACGTTCGTGGACCTCACCGACGTGTACTCGCCCCGGCTGCGGGACGTCGCGCGGCGCGTCGACCCGACGCTGGACGAGGGCGTCTACGCCCAGTTCCCCGGACCGCACTACGAGACGCCCGCCGAGGTGCGCATGGCGCGCACGATCGGCGCGGACCTGGTCGGCATGTCGACGGCGCTCGAGGCGATCGCCGCACGGCACTGCGGGCTCGAGGTCCTCGGGGTCTCGCTCGTGACGAACCTGGCGGCGGGGATCAGCCCGACGCCGTTGTCGCACGCCGAGGTCATCGAGGCCGGCCAGGCCGCGGGCCCTCGCATCAGCTCCCTCCTGGCCGACATCGCGAAGCAGGTGTGACATGACCGACCGAGCCACGTCGAGGCGCAGACCGGCCCGCACGGCGCTGCCGGCAGACGCGGCCGACGACCCGTCGTTCGATCCCGGGACGGGCCACGCAGCCTTCCTCGAGCGTGTCGCGGCGTGGGTAGAGGCCGACGTCGACGCCCACGACCAGGCCGACCTGCGCGCCCTGCTCGACGCCGCGGACTCGCCGGACGCGCGGCAGCACGACGTCCGCGCGGCCGCGCTCGCCGAGCTCCGCGACCGGTTCAGCGGCCCGCTGGAGTTCGGTACCGCCGGGCTGCGCGGGCGGATGGGCGCCGGCCCGCACCGCATGAACCGGGCGGTCGTGATCGCCGCGGCGGCGGGTCTCGGCGCCTTCCTCACGGACACGCTGGGTGCGTCGACCCGCCCCCGGGTCGTCATCGGGTTCGACGCCCGACGCCGGTCGCGCGACTTCGCGCGCGACAGCGCGGCCGTGCTCACCGCGGCCGGGCTCGACGTGTCGGTCCTGCCCGCGCCCCTGCCGACCCCCGTGCTCGCGTTCTCGGTGCGGCACCTGGACGCGGACGCCGGCGTCATGGTCACCGCCAGCCACAACCCCGCCGCGGACAACGGGTACAAGGTGTATCTCGGTGGCCGCGTCGTGACGGACGCCGGCCAGGGTGCCCAGATCCTCACGCCGTACGACACCCGGATCTCCGCGGCGATCGCCGCCGTCGGCCCGGCGCGGGAGGTACCGCGCTCGGACGGCGGGTGGACGGTCCTGGGCAGGGACGCGGTCGACGCCTACGTCGCGTCCGTCGTCGCGCTCTCGGACGGGGCGCCCCGCCGCCTCACGGTCGTGACCACCGCGCTGCACGGCGTCGGGGGCGGTGTCGTCGCGCGGGTGCTGCGCGAGGCCGGGTTCGCCGACGTCGTCGAGGTCGAGGAGCAGCTCGACCCCGACCCCGACTTCCCGTCGGTCGCGTTCCCGAACCCCGAGGAGCCGGGCGCGATGGACCTCGCGCTCGCGTACGCGCAGGACGCGGGCGCCGACGTCGTGATCGCGAACGACCCCGACGCCGACCGGTGCGCGGTCGCGGTGCACGACCCCCGCGTGGGGACGTACCAGGGCGCCGCGACGGCGCGGTCGAACGGCTGGCGCGTGCTGCACGGCGACGAGGTGGGCGCCCTGCTCGCCGACGACGTCGCGCGCCGCCTCACGTCGTCCGGCGCGGGACCCGGTGGCGCAGGCGGCGGCGTCCTCGCGACGACGGTCGTGTCCTCGCGCCTCCTTGCGCGCATCGCCGCCGCGCACGGCCTCGGGTACGCGACGACGCTCACCGGGTTCAAGTGGATATCGCGCGTCGACGGCCTGGCGTTCGGCTACGAGGAGGCGCTCGGGTACTGCGTGGACCCGGCGCACGTGCGCGACAAGGACGGGATCAGCGCCGCGCTGCTCGTCGTGCAGCTCGCCAACCGGCTCAAGGCCGAGGGCCGCACGATCGTCGACGCGCTCGACGACCTCGCACGCTCGCACGGCCTGCACGTGAGCGACCAGCTCTCGGCCCGGTTCACCGACCTCGACCGGATCGGCGAGACGATGCGGCACCTGCGCGACGCCCCGCCGCGCACGCTCGCGGGCGCGGGCGTGTCCGAGGTCACGGACCTGTCCACCGGCCTCGACGGGCTGCCCCCCACCGACGGCGTACGGCTCCTGACGGGCGACGGCACGCGCGTCGTCGTGCGCCCGAGCGGCACCGAGCCGAAGGTCAAGTGCTACCTCGAGGTGATCGTGCCGGTCGCGGCGGACGCGTCGCACGACGACCTGACGGCGGCGCGCGCGTTCGCGCGGGAGCGGCTCGACCGCGTCACGGCGGACATGTCCCGCGCGCTGGGTCTGTAGCCCGAGGCGCAGGTCGAGGACCGTACCGGCGGGTAACCTGGGGCGATGAGCACAACGACACCGTCGTCCGTCCGGGAGACCGGCTCGGCGGGCTCCGGCCCGCCCCCGACGATCCCGGGTGCCGCGGACCGGCCCGCCATCGAGATCGCCGACCTCGCGCGCTCCGTGACGGGTTCCGCGCTCCTCGACGACGCGGGCTGGCGCCGGTACCTGCACGGGCTTCCGGGCGTCGACAAGGTCGGTGCCGACGGTCGCGCGGCGATGCTCGGGACGCGGTCGATCAAGACCACGTCGAAGGCGTGGGCGCTCGACACCATCGTCCGCATGGTCGACCTCACGACGCTCGAGGGCGCCGACACCCCCGGCAAGGTCCGTTCGCTCGCGGCCAAGGCCGTGCGCCCCGAGCCGAACGACCCCGCGTGCCCGTCCGCCGCGGCCGTGTGCGTCTACAACGACCTCGTCCCGGTCGCCGTCGAGGCGCTCGCCGGGACCGGTGTGAAGGTGGCGGCGGTCTCGACCGCGTTCCCGTCCGGGCGCGCGAGCCGTGCCGTGCGTCTCGCCGACACGCGCGAGGCGGTCGAGGCGGGCGCCGACGAGATCGACATGGTGATCGACCGCGGTGCGTTCCTGTCGGGACGCTACGGCCAGGTCTACGACGACATCGTCGCGGTGCGCGAGGCGTGCCGCGCGAACGGGCACCACGCGCACCTCAAGGTCATCCTCGAGACGGGCGAGCTCGCGACGTACGACAACGTGCGCCGCGCCTCGTGGCTCGCGATGCTCGCGGGCGCCGACTTCATCAAGACCAGCACGGGCAAGGTCTCCCCCGCCGCGACGCTGCCGGTCACCGTCGTCATGCTCGAGGCGGTGCGCGACTTCCGCGCCCTCACGGGCGTCCCGATCGGCGTGAAGCCGGCCGGCGGCATCCGCACCTCGAAGGACGCGATCAAGTACCTCGTCGCCGTCAACGAGGTCGCGGGTCCCGACTGGCTGGACCCCGACTGGTTCCGGTTCGGCGCGTCGTCGCTGCTCAACGACGTGCTCATGCAGCGCAACAAGCTCGCCACGGGTGCCTACTGGGGCCCCGACTACGTGACCGTCGACTGAGCGGAACCGAGGACAGCACGCACCATGACTGCAAACCCAGCACAGCGCACCACGCCCGTCACCTCGCCGTTCGAGTACGCCCCGGCGCCCGAGTCCCGCGCCGTCGTCGACATCGCGTCGTCGTACGGGCTCTTCATCGACGGCGCCTTCACCCCGGCGTCCGATGACGGCTCGTTCAAGACCGTCAACCCCGCGACCGAGGAGGTCCTGGCGGAGGTCGCGGAGGCGACCGAGGACGACGTCGACCGCGCGGTCCGCGCCGCACGTCGCGCCCAGGAGAAGGTCTGGGGCCCGATGCCGGGCCGCGAGCGCGCCAAGTACCTGTTCCGCATCGCGCGGCTGCTCGCCGAGCGCTCGCGCGAGTTCGCGGTCCTGGAGACGCTCGACAACGGCAAGCCGATCCGTGAGTCGCGCGACGTCGACGTCCCGACGGCGGCCGCGCACTTCTTCTACTACGCCGGCTGGGCCGACAAGCTCGAGCACGCCGGCTACGGCGCGGACCCGCGCCCCCACGGCGTCGCGGCCCAGGTCATCCCCTGGAACTTCCCCCTGCTCATGCTCGCGTGGAAGATCGCCCCCGCGCTCGCGACCGGCAACACCGTCGTGCTGAAGCCGGCGGAGACCACGCCGCTCACGGCCTTGCTCTTCGCGGACCTGCTCCGTCAGGCCGAGCTGCCGCCCGGCGTCGTGAACATCGTGACGGGCGCCGGCGCGACGGGAGCGGCGCTGGTCGCCCACCCGGGCGTCGACAAGATCGCGTTCACCGGGTCCACGCCCGTCGGCAAGCGCATCGCGCAACAGATCGCGGGCACGCGCAAGCACGCGACGCTCGAGCTCGGCGGCAAGGCGGCGAACATCGTGTTCGACGACGCGCCGATCGACCAGGCGATCGAGGGCATCGTCAACGGGATCTTCTTCAACCAGGGCCAGGTGTGCTGCGCCGGTTCGCGCCTCCTCGTCCAGGAGACGATCGCCGAGGAGCTCGTCGACCGGCTCAAGTCTCGCCTCGGGACGCTGCGGATCGGCGACCCGATGGACAAGAACACCGACGTCGGGGCGATCAACTCGCCGCAGCAGCTCGCGCGCATCACGGAGCTCACCGAGGCGGGGGTCGCGGAGGGCGCGACGCGCTGGAGCCCGGACTGCGAGCTCCCGTCGTCGGGCTACTGGTTCGCGCCCACGCTGTTCACCGGTGTGTCGGCCGCGCACCGCATCGCGCGCGAGGAGATCTTCGGTCCCGTGCTCAGCGTCCTGACGTTCCGGACGCCCGCGGAGGCCGTCGCCAAGGCGAACACGACCCCCTACGGCCTGTCGGCGGGAATCTGGACCGAGAAGGGCTCGCGCATCCTCTGGATGGCCGACCGGCTGCGCGCGGGCGTCGTGTGGTCCAACACGTTCAACCGGTTCGACCCGACGAGCCCGTTCGGCGGCTACAAGGAGTCCGGCTACGGCCGCGAGGGCGGCCGGCACGGCCTGGCGTCCTACCTGATCGAGGGGAGCACGTACTGATGGCCCGCACCACGAACGCGTCCGCCGGCACGACCCGGACCACGGCCCGCACGGCGCCCGAGCGCCTGGGTGTGAGGAAGACCTACAAGCTGTACGTCGGGGGGAAGTTCCCGCGCAGCGAGTCGGGCCGCACCTACGAGGTCCTGGACGCGAAGGGACGGTTCCTCGCGAACGTCGCGCAGGGTTCCCGCAAGGACGCCCGCGAGGCCGTCCTCGCGGCGCGCTCCGCCCAGGCCGGCTGGGCCGGGGCGACCGCGTACAACCGCGGGCAGGTGCTCTACCGCGTCGCGGAGGTGCTCGAGGGACGGCGCGACCAGCTGGTCGCCGAGGTCGCCGCGGGCGAGGGACTCACGGCCCGCCAGGCGGAGCTCGCGGTGTCCGAGGCGATCGACCGATGGGTCTGGTACGCGGGCTGGACGGACAAGGTGGCGCAGGTCGCCGGTGCCGCCAATCCGGTCGCCGGGCCCTACTTCAACATCTCCTCGCCCGAGCCGACGGGTGTCGTCGTGGTGCTCGCGCCCCAGCGCTCGTCGCTCCTGGGCCTCGTCTCGACGATCGCCCCGCCGCTGGTCATGGGCAACGCCGTGGTCGTCGTCGCGAGCGAGGACCGACCGGTCCCGGCCGTGACGCTCGCCGAGGTCCTCGCGACGTCGGACGTCCCGGGTGGCGTCGTGAACGTGCTCACGGGCCGCACCAAGGAGCTCGCGCCTCCGCTCGCTTCCCACATGGACGTCAACGCGATCGACCTGGGCGGCGCCGTGGACGCCGACGGCGTCGGCTGGGGCGAGCTCGAGGCCGCGGCGGCGGACTCGGTCAAGCGCGTCCTGCGCCCGGCGCTCGACCGCCGCGGGAACGACGCGGAGCCCGACTGGACGCAGGCCCCGCTCCCCCAGCGCATCCTCGCCTACACCGAGACCAAGACCGTCTGGCACCCCAAGGGCGCCTGACCAGCGTCTGACACGCCGAACAACGACTCCGGGCCGTCGCCGGCAGGGCGGGCACGGACGCCTCAGAGCTGGGCGCCCTCGACCAGCTGGTACCCGGGCAGGATCACGTCGTCGACGAGCGCGCGACGCTCGTCGTGGTGCATGAACGCGCTCCACGCCGCCGTCATCGTCACGTCGGCGAGGTCGTCGATCGTCCAGCCGGCCTGCTCGACGAGCAGCGTCATCTCCTGCGTCATCGACGTGCGCGACATGAGCCGGTTGTCGGTGTTGAGCGTGACGGCGAAGTCGAGCTCCTTGAGCCGCGTGATCGGGTGGTCCGCGATCGACGTCGCCGCCCCGGTCTGGACGTTCGACGACGGGCAGAGCTCGAGCGGGACCTGGTGGTCGCGAACCCAGTGCGCGAGCAGGCCGAGAGCGGCCGTGCCGCTCTCGCCCGGTGCGCTGTGCGGGTGCTCCGGGTCGAACGCGATGTCCTCGACGATGCGGACGCCGTGCCCGATGCGGCTCGCCTGACCCAGGTGCACGGCCTCGGCGATCGACTCGGGTCCGGCGGCCTCGCCCGCGTGGATGGTCACGGGGAAGTCGTTCCCGGCGAGGTAGCCCCAGATCTCGCCGTGGCGCGAGGGCGGGAAGCCGTCCTCGGCGCCGGCGATGTCGAACCCGACGACGCCGTTCGCGCGGTTCGCGACGGCGAGCTCGGCGATCTCCTGCCACCGGTCCGCGTGGCGCATCGCGGTGACGAGCTGCCCCACGCGGATCGTCTGGCCCCGCGCCGCCGCCTCCGCGATCCCCTGCTCGATGCCGTCCTGCACGGCGTCGACGGTCTCCTGGAGCGTCAGCCCACGCTGCAGGTGCTGCTCGGGCGCCCAGCGCTGCTCGGCGTACACGACGCCGTCGGCGGCGAGGTCGACGACGGCCTCGCGGGCGACGCGCGCGAGCGCCTCGGGCGTCTGCATCACGGCGATGGTGTGGTCGAACGTCTCGAGGTAGCGCACGAGCGAGCCCGAGTCGGCGGACTCGGCGAACCACGTGGCGAGGGACGGGGCGTCCTGGGCCGGCAGCTCGTGGCCGACCTCGGCCGCGAGCTCGAGGATCGTCGCGGGGCGCAGGCCCCCGTCCAGGTGGTCGTGCAGGACGACCTTGGGCAGGGCACGGATCACGTCCGCGGTCAGCGCGCGGTTCTCGGTGGTCATGCGCTCACGGTACCGGCCGTCGCGCGTCGGGGCCCGCGCGGGTCAGGCGTAGTCCTCCTCCGCACCGGGGACCGCGGACGCCTGCTCGACGACGTCCGCCTCGTCCGCCGTCCCGTCGAGGTCGGGGCGGGCGCTGCGAGGCACGTACTCGTCCGTACCGCGGCCCGGCTCGCCCGCACCGGCGGTCGCCGTGTCCTCGACCTCGGTCTCCTCGACGAGGTTCACCACGTCCTCGTCCGGCGTGACCAGTCCGGCGTCGCGCGTGCTGTCGTCCCCGGGAACCGTGCTCATGGCCTCTCCTTCCGCGCTGCGTGCGATGTCCTCCCCATCGTCACGCGGTGGGCGTGCGGTCGCCAGCGCGGCCGGCGGGCAGGAGGGCCCACACGACGTGGGGCCAGCCGCCGAGCGCGCGACGCACGGCAGGGTCGCGCGGTCCGGCCGCGAGGTCCGCGGCGGCGAGCCGGTGGACGGTGCCCGACGACGGCTCGTACAGCTCGCACCGGCTGTCGCGATCGGCCGTGGCGAGCAGGACCACGTGGCGCGGCACGGCCGTCGCGGGGCCGGCGGCGACGTCGCCGCCGGTGAAGAGCGGGACGGGCGCCCCCCGCGCGGCCGCAGCGAGGGCGGCGTCGAGCACGGGGCCGAGCCCACCGCCGCGCGCACCGTCACGGTGCGGGCCGTCGACGACGCGGTGCGTGTACCGGACGCCCGCGTACCGGGCCTCGCGCGCGGCGCCCCACGGCGGGGTGCCGAACGCCGCGGGCCACTCGAAGGGACCGAGGCCCTTCCGGTTCGTCCGGTTCTTGACGACCTGCTGCAGCCGGCGGAAGCGAGCCGCCGCGTCGGTTCCCGGGGGCAGCGCGGGCACGGCGGGCTCGACCCCGCTCGTACCGCGGGCCCCGAGCGCCTCACCCGTGACGAGCCACAGCGCCAGGACGGGGTCGCCCGCGGCCGCGAGCAGGCCGAGCACGGCGGACCCGCACGTCGTCCCGTCCGTCTGCCGGGCGACGGCGCCACCGAGCCGCAGGCTCCGGACCCGGGGGTGCGACGCCCCGCCGTCGGGCCACCGCCCGAGGGGATCGACGACCTGGGCGCGGGTGCGGTCGTCGAGCGTCGCCAGCGCCTGCCCGAGGGCGTCGACGACGGCGCGGGAGTGACCCGCCTCCCGCGCCCGGTCCCTCGCGGCGGTGGCCGGGTCGGCCCGGAGGTCGCCGCCAGGGTCGCCGCCCAGGTCGACGGGCGGCGGAACGGGTGCGGACCACGACGAGGGGATGCGGGCGAGGAGGGCCGTGAGCCGGACGCGGCCGAGCACCGAGGTCAGGTCCACAGGGTCTCGACCGCTCGGTACACGGCCCAGGCCGCACCCGTGCCGGCGAGCGCCAGCACGAGCCCGACGATGCGGACGAGGAACGACCAGGAGTACAGGCGCCCGTGCGAGGGCAGCCCTCCGGACGGTGTCCGGAGCACTGCAGGCACGAGGGCCAGCAGCCCGATGGCGGAGGCTGCGAGGACGACCAGGACGTGACCGCTGCGCAGGCCCGCGGCGCCGAGAAGGATCGCCCCGACCACGACGCCCAGGACCGTGCGGTGCCACGCGAGCGCCGTGCGCTCGGGCTGCAGGCCCTCGTCCCGGTGCTGACCGCTCACGACCCGCCGGCCTCCCCCAGTCCCGCAGCACCCGCGTAGGCGGCGATGAGGACGGCGAGGAGGATGACGCTCGTGACGAGCACGGGCAGGCCGCCGGGGGCGGGCAGGGGCTCGCGCAGGCGCAGTGCGCGCTCGTTGCGGCGCCAGGCATGGAGCGCGTACGCCGCGCACCCGCCACCGACGAGGCACGCGACCGCGGCGACGACGTCGATCAGGCCGGGCAGGTTCGCGAAGGTCGAGAACGACGTCAGCGCGACGCCGCCGGCGACGAGCCCGACCCCGGTGCGGACCCAGGCCAGCGCGGTGCGCTCGTTCGCGAGGCTGAAGCGCGCGTCGGGCTCGTCCCCCACCCCGTAGACGGACCGCGGACGTCGGTGGTCGGGCGGGACGTCCGACCCGGGTCCGGCCACGGCTCAGCCGACGCGGTCGAGGACGACCGGGCCCGGCGCGACGTCGGTCCCGGGGGGCGCGATCTCCCACGCGCCGTCGAGCGCCTGCACGGCCCGGTCGATGCGTTCGGGCGTGTCCGTGTGCAGGGTCATGAGGTGCTGTCCCTTGCGGACGGCGTCGCCCGGCTTCGCGAACAGCTCGACGCCGGCGCCCGCCTGCACGACGTCCTCCTTGCGTGCGCGGCCCGCACCGAGCCGCCAGGCTGCGACGCCGACCCCGTAGGCGTCGAGGCGCGCCAGCACGCCGTCGCGATCGGCGACGACATGCTCGCGCTCGCGCGCGACGGGCAGCGGGGCGCGCGAGTCGCCGCCCTGCTCGGCGATCATCTCGCGCCACTTGTCGAGCGCACGACCGCCGACGAGCGCGTGCTCGACGTCGTCGGCGCCGTGCGGGCGGCCGGCGGCCGCGAGCATCTCCACGGCGAGCGCCACGGTGAGGTCCACGACGTCCTGCGGCCCGCCCCCCTGCATGACCTCGACCGACTCGCGCACCTCGAGCGCGTTGCCGGCGGTGAGTCCGAGGGGGGTCGACATGTCCGTGAGGAGGGCGACGGTCCGCACGCCCGCGTCCGTGCCCAGGTCGACCATGGTCCGGGCGAGCTCGCGCGCGGACTCGAGGTCCTTCATGAAGGCGCCCGACCCGACCTTGACGTCGAGGACGAGCGCGCCGGTGCCCTCCGCGATCTTCTTGCTCATGATCGAGCTCGCGATGAGCGGTACCGACTCGACGGTGCCGGTGACGTCGCGCAGCGCGTACAGGAGCCGGTCCGCGGGCGCGAGCCCGGAACCGGCCTGGCAGATCACCGCGCCGACGTGCTCGAGCGCGTCCATCATCTGCTCGTTCGTCAGCGCCGCCCGCCACCCGGGGATCGACTCGAGCTTGTCGAGCGTGCCGCCCGTGTGGCCGAGACCGCGCCCGGACAGCTGCGGCACGGCGACGCCGAACGACGCGACGAGCGGTGCGAGCGGCAGCGTGATCTTGTCGCCGACACCCCCGGTGGAGTGCTTGTCGACCGTCGGGCGTGACAGGCCCGTGAAGTCCAGCCGCTCACCCGAGGAGATCATCGCCTGGGTCCAGCGCCCGATCTCGGTGCGGTCCATGCCGTTGAGGTAGATCGCCATCGCGAGCGCGGCCATCTGCTCCTCGGCCACGGTGCCGCGGGTATAGGCGTCGATCACCCAGTCGATCTGGGCACCGTCGAGCAGCTTCCCGTCACGCTTCGCGCGGATGACGTCCACCGCGTCGAACGGCTCCGGCGCGCTCCCGTCCTGCTCGGCACCGCCGCCCTGCTCGCCGCTGCCACCCTGCACGGCCCCGTCGTCCCTGGTCACGAGCGCTCCTCCAGATCCTCGGGCCCGAACGCGTCGGGCAGCACGTCCCTCATCGTCTTGATACCACGCACGGTCTCGACCAGCAGGTCGGGACCGCCGTGCTCCCACAGGAGCTGGCGGCAACGCCCGCACGGCATCAGTACCGCCCCGTGGCGGTCGACGCACGAGAACGCCACGAGGCGTCCGCCGCCGGTCCCGACGAGGGAGCTGACGAGCGAGCACTCCGCGCACAGCGTGACGCCGTAGGCCGCGTTCTCCACGTTGCAGCCGACGACGACGCGACCGTCGTCGACGAGCGCGGCAGCGCCGACCGGGAAGTGGGAGTAGGGCGCGTACGCGCGGGTCATGACCTCCCTGGCCGCCCGACGCAGCGCCTCCCAGTCGACCGCACCGGCACCGCTCGGGTCATCGGTCGCCTGCGTCATCGGGACCTCACTTCACGTAGGGGATGCCCTCGGCGGCCGGGGCACGCACGCGCCCGACGAGACCGGCGACGGCGAAGATGGTCACGACGTACGGGGTCATGAGCATGATCTGGCTCGGGATGGGGGTCCCCACGATGCCCAGCACCGTCTGCAGGTTGTCCGAGAAGCCGAACAGCAGGGCCGCCGCGAGCGCGCCGACGGGGTTCCAGCGCCCGAGGATCATCGCGGCGAGGGCGATGAACCCCTTGCCCCCCGTCATCTCCTTGCCGAACGCGAGCCCTGCGGCGACGGTGAAGAACGCGCCGCCGAGCCCGGCGACGGCGCCGCCGAGGATCGTGTTCCGCACGCGGGTCGCGTTGACCTTGATGCCCACGGTGTCGGCCGCCTTGGGATGCTCCCCCACGGCCCGCAGGCGCAGTCCCCACCGGCTGCGGAACAGGAAGATCTGCAGGAGCACCACCACGACGTACATCAGGTAGACGAGGAGCGTCTGGCGGAACAGCACCGGCCCGATCACGGGGATCTGGGACAGGACGGGGATCTCGATGACGGGCAGCGGGGTGCGCGTGTTCCACGTCCCCGGGTCCGCGGTGAGGACCGTCGAGTAGAGGTAGCTCGTCACGCCGACGACGAGCACGTTGAGCACGACGCCGACGATGATCTGGTTGACCCAGTACTTCACGGAGAAGATCACGAGCAGGACGCCGACGAGCGCGCCGGCGATCGGGGCCGCGATCAGCCCCGCGTACGCGCTGGAGGTGAGGGACGCGACGACCGCGGCGAGAAAGGCACCTGCGAGGAGCTGTCCCTCGATCGCGATGTTGATGATGCCGACGCGCTCGCACAGCACGCCCGACAGGGCACCGAAGACGAGCGGGACCGCGAGGAACAGCGAGCCCTGCAGCAGCCCGGTGAGCGGGATCGAGGCCTTCCCCGCACCCGCCCACGACAGGAAGGCGAAGACGACGAGGACACCGAAGACCACGGGCAGCCAGACGCCGACCTTCCGCCGGTCGCGCGCCGCCAGGAACGACAGGCCGGCGAGCAGGAGGGCGAGGATCGAGAGGAAGAGCGCGGCGCCGGGCGAGCTGACGGTGATCGGCTCGATCTGGAAGAAGTCGTTCGCGGTCGACAGCCGGAAGGTCGTCTCGCGACCGCCCGGAGGGAGGATCGCGAAGAAGACCAGCGACAGCAGCCCGACGACGGCGTAGGCGATCGGTGCCCGCCAGCTGATCGGCGGCAACGGCTTCGCGGCGGACCGGGGTGCGGGCTCGTCGGGCACGGTCGGGGCCGGGGTGGTCTCGGTGCTCATGCTCCGGCCTCCTGCGTCGTGGGGGTGGTCGACCCGGTCGCGTGCCCGCGTCTGCGCGCGGCCTGCCGTTCGGCCCGCGTGGGGCCCCCCGGGGTCGGCAGCCGGAAGATCGCGCGCACCAGCGGGGGCGCCGCGATGAACAGGACGATGAGCGACTGCACGACGAGCACGATGTCGATGGGAGTCCCGGTACGGGCCTGCATCGCGAATCCGCCGGCGCGCAGCCCGCCGAAGAGGAGCCCCGCGAGCACGGTGCCCAGAGGCCGGGAGCGGCCCAGGAGGGCGACCGTGATCGCGTCGAACCCGAAGCTCGCGGCGACGCCCGCGGTCAGCACCTTCTCGGTGCCGAGCACCTGCGCCGCACCACCCAGACCGGCGAGGGCGCCGGCCAGCGCCATGACCCAGACCGTGACCCACGGCACCGAGATACCCGCGGTTCGCGCGGCGTGCGGGTTCTCCCCGACGGCGCGGAACCGGAAGCCGAGCGTGGACCGCTCCATGAGCCACCACACGCCGACGGCCGCGAGGAGCGCGAGCACGAACCCGAGGTGCAGCCGGAAGCCGTCGCCCAGGAGGAGCGGGAACGTCGCGCTGTCCGGGATCGGCGGGCTGATGGGGTTCGAGCTGCCCGGGCGCTGGAACGCGGGCGTGGTGAGCAGGTACGCGACGAGGTAGACGGCGATGTTGTTGAGCATGATCGTGACGATCACCTCGTGCGCACCCGTCCTGGCCTTGAGCACACCCGCGATGCTCGCCCAGATGGCGCCGCCGAGGGCCGCGCCGAGCACGGCGAGGAGCAGGTGGAGCCCGGGCGGGAGGGAGAACGTGAAGCCGATGAACGCGGCGAAGACGCCACCCAGGATGATCTGGCCCTGTGCGCCGATGTTGAACAGACCCGCACGGAACCCGATGCCGAGGCCGAGGCCGGCGAAGATCAGCGGCACCGAGACCGTCATGGTCTCGGTGAGGGGTCGGAGCGCGCGTGCGAGGTCGGGCGCCTGGAAGTTGATCACCGCACCCTGGAACAGCGCGGAGTACGCGCCGAACACCGCGTCCCCGATGGCCTCGAAGAAGTCGCTCGGACGGGCGAACAGGTAGGTCGCCGCCTCCTGCACCTCGGGGTCCGCCGCGGCGATGAGGACACCGCCCAGCACGAGGGCCGCGACGATCGCCAGCAGCGACACGAGCCAGCTGCTCTCGAGCATGTCGCGCAGGATGCTCTGGCCCGCGGGCCGCTCCGGCGCGGGGACGTCGCTGGGCGGCGCCGCCGTCGGCGCGGCGGGGGGTGCCCCCGCCTCGTCCGGGAGTGGCTGCTGGGTCACTGGTCCTCCTCCGCCTCGAGGTCTGCCTCACCGAGGGTCGTGTGGTGCGATGCGGCCTGCGCGACGGCCTCGTCGAGCGGGACGCCCGCCATCATGAGCCCGAGCACGTCGCGGTCGGTGTCGCCGGGCACGATCCCGACGATCCGCCCGCGGTACATCACGGCGATGCGGTCGGCGAGCGCGAGGACCTCGTCCAGCTCGGTCGACACGATGATCACGGGGGTCCCGTTGTCGCGCTCGGTCACGACCCGGCGATGGACGAACTCGATCGAGCCCACGTCCAGCCCGCGCGTCGGCTGCGAGGCGATGAACAGGCGCAGCGGCCGCGACATCTCGCGGGCCAGGACGACCTTCTGCTGGTTTCCGCCGGACAGCGTGCCGGCCGGGGCGTCGACGGACTGCGTGCGCACGTCGAACTCCACGACGCGACGGTCGGCGTTGTCCCGGATCGCCCCGCGGTCGAGCGCGCCGCGGCGCGAGTACGGGGCCGAGCTCACGAGGTCGAGGACGAGGTTCTCCTGGACGGAGAAGGTCCCGACGATGCCGTCCGTGCTCCGGTCCTCGGGCACGTACCCGACCCCGGCCGCGAGGACGTCGGCGACCCCGCGGCCGACGAGCTCGACGTCGTCGAGCATGATCGACCCGGCGACCGGTCGCCGCAGGCCGACGATCGTCTCCGTGAGCTCCGTCTGCCCGTTCCCCTGGACACCGGCGAGCACGAGGATCTCCCCGCGCGCCACCTCCAGGCTCACCCGGTCGACGACGGGTGTGCCGACGTCGTCCATGACGGTGAGGTCCTCGATCCGGAACGTCGCGTCACCGGGCTCGGCCGGCTCCTTGTCGACGCCGAGCGAGACGGACCGGCCCACCATGAGCGACGCGAGCTCGGTCTCGCTCGTGGACGGGTCCGCGGTCCCGACGACCTGCCCGCGCCGGATCACCGTGATCCGGTCCGCGATCGCGCGGACCTCGCGCAGCTTGTGCGTGATGAAGACGATGGAGGTGCCTGCCTCCTTGAGCCCGCGCATGATCGCGATCAGCTCGTCGGTCTCCTGCGGCGTGAGCACCGCTGTGGGCTCGTCGAGGATGAGGACCTGGGCGTCGCGCGAGAGCGCCTTGATGATCTCGACCCGCTGCTGCACGCCGACGGGGATGTCCTCGACCATCGCGTCCGGGTCGACCTCGAAGCCGAACCGGTCCGAGATCTCGCGGACGAGGTTGCGGGCGCGACGCCCGTCGATCAGACCTGCGCCCTTGACCGGCTCGTGACCCAGCGCCACGTTCTCGGCGACGGTGAAGACGGGGACGAGCATGAAGTGCTGGTGCACCATGCCGATGCCGGCCGCCATCGCGTCGCCCGGTCCCGTGAAGGCCACCGGTACGTCGTCGACGAGGATCTCGCCGTCGTCGGGGTCGTAGAGCCCGTAGAGCACGTTCATCAGCGTGCTCTTGCCGGCCCCGTTCTCTCCGAGCAGGGCGTGGATCTCACCCGGCTCGACCACGAGGTCGATGTGGTCGTTCGCGACCAGGGACCCGAAGACCTTCGTGATCCCGCGCAGCTCGAGCTTCACCGGCCGGCCTCTCTGCGTGCTGGGGCTTCCATGGAACCGTACTTCCGTCGTCTCGGCGCAGCATGGGGGCGGACGGTGGCCCGGGCGGCTGCCCGGGCCACCGTCCGCGGTGGTCTCACCCGTGCGTCACGGAGTGTTCTCGGACTCCACGACGAGGTCGCCCGCGATGATCTGGTCCTGGTACTCCATGAGCTTGTCCTGCAGCTCGGTCGGCACCTGGTCCTCGAAGTCGTGGAACGGGGCCAGGCCCACGCCCTCGTTCTCGAGCGTGCCGACGTACGGCTCGTTCGTGAAGCTGTCGTCCGCTGCCTCGGACACGGTGTCGAAGACGGCCGGGCCGATCTGCTTCATCACCGAGGTGATGATGATGTCGCCGTACTCCGTGGTGAGGAAGCCGTCGGAGTCGACCCAGATGATCTTCGCGTCACCGGACTGCGCGGCCGCGGCCGCGCCCAGACCGACCGGACCGGCGACGGGCATGATGATGTCCGCGCCCTGGTCGATGAAGCCCTGGGCGAGGTTCTGACCGTTGGCCTGGTTCTCGAAGTCGCCGGTGAAGGACCCGGTCTGCTTCTCCTTGTCCCAGCCGAGGAGCTTGACGTCGGTGCCCTCGTCCTCGTTGTACTTCGCGACGCCGTCGGAGAAGCCGTCCATGAAGATCGCGACGGACGGGATCTGGATGCCGCCGAACGTGGCGACCGTGTCCGACTCCGTCATGCCCGCCGCGAGATACCCGGCGAGGAACGCGGCCTCGGCCGTGTTGAAGAGGATCGGCTTGGCGTTGTCGAGCTCGACCGGGTTGAAGTCGGCGTCCGAGAACGACGAGTCGATGAGCGCGAAGTTGGTGTCCGTGTTGGCCTCTGCCGCGGCCTGGATCGGGTCCTCGAGCAGGAAGCCGACGCCGATGATCAGGTTGCAGCCCTGCTGGACCAGGTTGTCGATGTTCGGCGCGTAGTCCGTGTCGGCGGACGACTCGACCTCGGTCACGGAGATCCCGAGCTCGTCCTTCGCCTGCTCGAGCCCCTCGTACCCGGCCTGGTTGAACGACTGGTCGTCGAACCCGCCCGCGTCGGAGACCATGCACGCCGAGAAGTCGGGGTTGCCCCCGGCCGTGCCCTCGGCGTCGCCGGTCTCCTCGTCCTCCGGCGCGGATCCGCACGCTGCCAGCGCGAGCGCGGCGACCGCCGCGAGCGCGGAGAACTGCATTGCTCTCTTCACGATGAGCTCCTGTCGATGTCCGTCGCTGGCCGCCGGGCTGGCCCACGTCCCCTGCGCGCCGTCGCGCAGGGGACGTGGGGTCCGACCGGCCACTATGTACGGAAGACTAATCAGCCGGATGCGTCTCGGACGTTACTTGCCGGTAACGCGCATGCTTCGTTATGCAAGCGTCACTTTGCGTCTGAGCCGTGACATCAGGAGTCCACTGGTCGGACGCCGGGCGCCCGCACACCGGTCTCAGCCCGCGGCGACGCGGGCCAGCAGCCGGATCGCGGCGCCCAGGGCGCGCTCGTCGACCTGCAGGTCGCCCTGGTGGATGTCGTACGAGCGCCCGCCCGGGGTACGGGTACCCAGGCGCGCCATCGCACCCGGGACCTTGGTCAGGTACCACGCGAAGTCCTCACCGCCCAGGGACTGCTCGGTGAGCTGGACGGAACCGGCCCCGAGCACGTCACGGGCCGCGGCCTCGAGCACGCCGGTGCAGCGCTCGTCGTTCTCGACCGGCGGCACGCCGCGCGTGTGGTGCACGCTCACCTCGACCTCGTAGGGCGCGACGACCTGCTCGACGGCGTCGTGCAGCACCTGCCCCGCGAACTCCCACGCGCGGACGTCCAGGCACCGCAGCGTGCCCCGCACCGTGCCGGTGCTCGGGATCGCGTTGTGCGCGGACCCCGCGTGCACGGCACCCCACGTGAGGTTCACGCCCGAGCGCGGGTCGAGACGCCGGCCGAGCACCGCGGGCACCTGGGTGATGACCTGACCGAGCGCGTAGACCACGTCGCCGGTCAGGTGCGGTCGCGACGTGTGCCCCCCGGACGACGTGATCGTCACCGAGACCTCGTCGGAGGCCGAGGTGATGGGACCGATCCGCGTGCCGATCTGCCCCACGTCGACCTTGGGGTCGCAGTGCACGGCGTAGATCTCGTCGACACCGTCGAGCCCCCCGGCGGCGAGGACGTCGAGCGAGCCCCCGGGCTGGACCTCCTCCGCCGGCTGGAACACGAGCCGGACGCCACGGCGCAGCAGGCCCTGCTCGTGCATCTGCGCGAGCACGAGACCGGCCCCGAGGACCGCCGCCGTGTGCACGTCGTGGCCGCACGCGTGCGCCACACCGGAGACGGTGGAGGCCCACGGCAGGTCGCAGCGGTCCTGGACCGGGAGCGCGTCGATGTCGGCCCGCAGCGCGACGCGCGGCACGCCGCCCCCGTCCGGCCCGACGTCGCAGACCAGTCCCGTCCCCGGCAAGAGCCGCGGTGCGAGACCCGCCAGGCGCAGCCGGTCCGCGACGAGCGCCGTGGTGCGCGTCTCGGCCCGTGACACCTCGGGGTGCGCGTGGACGTCGCGCCGGAACAGGACCAGCTCGTCGTCGAGGCGGCCGGCGATGTCGTCGACGTGCGCGCCCAGCGCGCTGCGGTCGGCGCTCACAGCAGCTCATCCATCCCGGCCTCGCGCACGACGTCGACCATCGTCTTCACCTGCTGCGCCCGGGCGCGCGTCGTCACGAGCAGCGCGTCCGGGGTGTCGACGACGACCACGTCGTCGAGGCCGAGGATCGTCACCACCCGGTCGCCCGCCGGGACCACGACCGAGCCCGCGCTGTCACGCCGCACGACCCGGCCCGTGTCGCCCAGGACCTTGGAACCCGCACCGTCCACCGACGGCAGGAGGGCCGCGAGCGAGTTGAAGTCGCCGACGTCGTCCCAGCCGAACGTCCCCGGCACGACGGCGACGCCGCCCGCCGCGGCGACCGGCTCCGCGACGGCGTGGTCGATCGCGATCTTCTCGAGGGCCGGCCAGGTCTGCGCCAGCACTCGGTCGCGGTCCGGGGTGTCCCACGCGGCGGCCACCTCCCGCAGACCCGCATGGAGCTCGGGCCGCTGGTCCGCGAGATGACCGAGCAGGACCGAGGCCCGCACGATGAACATCCCCGCGTTCCACCGGTACTCCCCCGACGCGAGGTAGCGCTGCGCGGTGGCGGCGTCGGGCTTCTCCGTGAAGCCCCGCACGTGCAGCGCGGTCGGGGCGCCCTCGACACCGAGGGACGCGCCGCTGTGCACGTACCCGAACGCCGTCGACGGGCGCGAGGCCGCGATGCCGATCGTGGCGACGTAGCCCGCACGCGCGGCCGCGACGGCCTCACGGACCGACGACTCGAAGGCGTCCTGCCCGGCGATCACCTGGTCCGCCGCGAACGACCCGACCACGACGTCGCCGTGCCGTCGCTCGAGCACGGCCGCCGCCAGGCCGATCGCGGCCATGGAGTCGCGTGGAGCGGGTTCCGCGAGGACGTTCTCGGCGGGGAGCCCAGGGAGCTGCGCGCGAGACGCGGCGACGTGCCGCCCGCCCGTGACGAGCACGACGCCCTGCTCGCCCACGAGCGGCGCCAGGCGGTCCACCGTCGCCTGCAGCAGGCTGCGGCCCGACCCCGTGAGGTCGAGCAGGAACTTCGGCGACCCCGCGCGCGAGAGCGGCCACAGCCTCGTCCCTGCGCCTCCCGCGGGAACCACGGCGAAGAAGCCGGGGATCGGCGTGGACGCGGACGTGTGAGAGGGGACCATGACCGCAGCATAGTGAGGCGGACGGTTCCCTCGCGGCCTGTGGGATCCCTCACAAACGGGCCCCGCAGACCCCCGAGCCGGGCTCCGACGGTCCGCACCACGACGTTGATGTCACTATGGTGATTCCCAGAGACCGATGCCGACGACGGCCTGTCGACGAACCTGGACGGGTCGGGTCAGCAGCGGGATCGCCCGCATCTCCCCCCTGACCTCGCCACAGGAGGCCCCCAAAGTGCCCAGTGCACCCGCCGGCACGCTGTACCGCGGCCGAGAAGGCATGTGGTCGTGGGTCGCGCACCGCGTGACCGGCGTGCTCATCTTCTTCTTCCTGCTCGTCCACGTGCTCGACACGGCCCTGGTCCGCGTCTCTCCCGAGGCGTACAACGCCGTCATCGGGACGTACCAGACCCCGATCATGGGTCTGGGTGAGGCGGGCCTCGTCGCCGCGATCGTGTTCCACGCGTTCAACGGCATCCGCATCATCCTGGTCGACTTCTGGGCCAAGGGGCCGAAGTACCAGCGCACGATGCTGTGGATCGTCGTCGGCCTGTTCGTCGTGACGATGGCGGGCTTCCTGCCGCGTCACCTCATGAACGTCTTCGGAGGTGGGCACTGATGGCGACCACGACACAGTCCGCCACGGGGCTCGCGAACCCGCGCGACCCGTACGCGCGGCGCAAGACGACCCGCAGCAACTACGAGCTGTACGGCTGGATCTTCATGCGCGCCTCCGGCGTCGTGCTGATCGTCCTCATCTTCGGCCACCTCTTCGTCAACCTCATGGTGGGCGAGGGCGTGCACGCCATCGACTTCGGCTTCGTCGCCGGCAAGTGGGCCTCGCCGTTCTGGCAGATCTGGGACCTGCTCATGCTGTGGCTCGCGATGCTCCACGGCACCAACGGCGTACGCACGATCATCAACGACTACGCGGAGCGCGACGGCACCCGTCTGGTGCTCAAGCTCGCCCTCTACCTGGCGTTCACCATCGTCACCGTGCTCGGCACGCTCGTGATCTTCACGTTCGACCCGTGCCCGGCCAGCGCCCCTGCGGAGCTTCTCGCCTCGTTCTGCACGGCCTAGCGGACCGGACCGCCCCCACCCCCCTCTCGTTCTCTCCCAGGAGGCATCGGAACCGATGCAGACCCATCAGTACGACGTCGTCATCGTCGGCGCCGGCGGCGCCGGGATGCGCGCGGCGCTGGAGTCCTCCGGCACAGTCCGCACGGCCGTCATCTCCAAGCTCTACCCGACGCGCTCGCACACCGGCGCCGCACAGGGCGGCATGTGCGCCGCCCTGGCGAACGTCGAGGAGGACAACTGGGAGTGGCACACGTTCGACACCGTCAAGGGCGGTGACTACCTCGTCGACCAGGACGCCGCGGAGATCATGGCCAAGGAGGCCATCGACGCCGTCCTCGACCTCGAGCGCATGGGCCTGCCGTTCAACCGCACGCCCGAGGGACGCATCGACCAGCGCCGGTTCGGCGGGCACACGCGCAACCACGGCGAGGCCGCCGTGCGCCGCTCCTGCTACGCCGCGGACCGCACCGGGCACATGATCCTGCAGACGCTGTACCAGCAGTGCGTCAAGCAGGACGTCGAGTTCTTCAACGAGTTCTACGTCCTCGACCTCATCACGGACCACGACCTCGCGGCCGGGGAGATCCCCGACGACGAGACCGTGACCGCGACCGGCGTCGTCGCCTACGACCTCGCGACCGGCGAGATCCACGTCTTCCAGGCGAAGGCGATCATCTTCGCCACCGGCGGCGCGGGCAAGATCTTCAAGACGACGTCCAACGCGCACACGCTCACGGGCGACGGCATGGCGCTCGCCTACCGTCGGGGCCTCCCGCTCGAGGACATGGAGTTCTTCCAGTTCCACCCGACCGGCCTCGCAGGGCTCGGCATCCTCCTCTCGGAGGCCGCCCGCGGTGAGGGCGGGATCCTGCGCAACTCCGACGGCGAACGCTTCATGGAGCGGTACGCCCCGACGATCAAGGACCTCGCGCCGCGCGACATCGTCGCCCGCTCGATGGCCAACGAGGTCCGCGAGGGCCGCGGCGCGGGGCCGAACAAGGACTACGTCCTGCTCGACCTCACGCACCTCGAGCCCGCGCACATCGATGCCAAGCTCCCGGACATCACGGAGTTCGCGCGCACCTACCTGGGCATCGAGCCCTACACCGAGCCGGTACCCGTCTACCCGACCGCGCACTACGCGATGGGTGGCATCCCGACCAACGTCGAGGCCGAGGTGCTGCGGGACAGCAGCCACGTCGTCAAGGGCCTCTACGCGGCCGGCGAGGTCGCGTGCGTGAGCGTCCACGGCTCGAACCGCCTGGGCACCAACTCGCTGCTCGACATCAACGTGTTCGGCAAGCGTGCCGGCCGCACCGCGTCGGCCTACGCCGCCACGGCGTCGTACACCGAGTTGCCGCCCAACCCGGCCGCCGCCGTGGTCACCCAGCTCGAGGAGATGCGCAACCGCCCGGACGGGGAGCGCGTCGCCGACGTGCGCAAGGCGCTCCAGGAGACCATGGACGCCAACGCCCAGGTGTTCCGCACCGGCGAGTCGCTCGACCAGGCGCTGGCCGACATCCGCGACCTGCAGAAGCGGTACACGAACGTGTCCGTGCAGGACAAGGGCCGGATGTTCAACACCGACCTCCTCGAGGCGATCGAGCTCGGCTTCCTCCTCGACATCGCCGAGGTCACCGTCGTCGCGGCGATCAACCGCAAGGAGTCGCGCGGCGGCCACTACCGCGAGGACTTCCCGGACCGGGACGACGCGAACTACATGCTGCACACGATGGCGTACCGCCGTCCCACGTCCGCGAGCGATGTCGCGGACGGACACGTCACCGGCTACTTCGACCACGTCGAGTCCTTCGACGGGTACAAGGTCGCCCTGGGCTCCAAGCCCGTCACCCAGACCCGGTACGAGCCCATGGAGCGGAAGTACTGATGACTGCCACACTCGAGAGCCCGTCGGCACCCGCCCCCGAGGCCAAGGCCGGAGAGATCCCCTCGTTCGAGGTCACGCTCCGCGTCCGCCGCTACTCCCCCGAGTCCGCGCACGGCGAGGACTCGTACTGGGACGAGTTCACCGTCATGGCCCACGGCACCGACCGTGTGCTCGACGCGCTCCACAAGATCAAGTGGGAGAACGACGGCTCGCTGACCTTCCGCCGCTCGTGCGCGCACGGCGTGTGCGGCTCGGACGCGATGCGCATCAACGGCCGCAACCGTCTCGCGTGCAAGACGCTGCTCAAGGACGTCAACCCCGACAAGCCCATCACGGTCGAGCCCATCAAGGGCCTGCCCGTGATCAAGGACCTCGTGGTGGACATGGAGCCGTTCTTCGCGTCGTACCGCGAGATCATGCCGTTCCTCATCACGTCGGGGAACGAGCCGAGCCAGGAGCGCCTGCAGTCCGCGGAGCAGCGCGAGCGGTTCGACGACACCACGAAGTGCATCCTGTGCGCGGCGTGCACGTCTTCGTGCCCGGTCTTCTGGACCGACGGCCAGTACTTCGGCCCGGCGGCGATCGTCAACGCGCACCGGTTCATCTTCGACAGCCGCGACGAGGGCGCCACGCAGCGCCTCGAGATCCTCAACGACAAGGAGGGCGTGTGGCGCTGCCGCACGACCTTCAACTGCACCGAGGCGTGCCCGCGCGGCATCGAGGTCACGAAGGCCATCCAGGAGGTCAAGCGCGCGATGATCACCCGCGCGTTCTGACCTGATCAGGAGGTACGCGGCAGGCGACCCCTGCGGAAACCCCGTACCAACGGGCTCCACGGCCTGCCGCGGCCCTGGCCGACACGGAGCCGCTCGTCGTGTGTCGCCGGAGGTGCGAGGTGGCGCGCCTGCGCGGCGCCTGCGCCGTCGACGACGGGCAGCTCGGGACGCCCTCCGCGCGAGTGGCGGGCACCGCCGGGCTCCGGATCGCGCTCGCGCGGCGGGTCCGCCATCCAGGCGCACACGAGCAGCAGGATCCGCGCCACCACGTTCACGAGGACCAGCAGCGTCGCGATGACCGCGAACGACGCGAGGAGGGCGTTGCGGCTGGCGCCGCTCGCGATGACGGTCGCACCCAGGTACCGCAGCCCTCCGAAGGCGATCCCGGCCGACAGGGAGCCCGCGAGGAGGTCCCACCGTCGGACGTCGACGCCCGCGAGGAGGACGACGACGAGCGCGACGACCACGGAGTCGAGCAGGGTGCTCACGACGAGCCCTGCGGCCCCCACGAGGACGGCCCCACGGCCGGAGACGCCGAGCGCGTCGAGCACCTGGGTGCCGAGCGTCGTCACGACGATCCCGGCGGCCGCCGAGACCACGATGCTGACCGCCAGGAGGATGAACCCCAGCAGGCCGCGCAGCCTGCCGAGGACGGGGCTCTGCCCGACGTCGCTCACCCCGAACATCGTCCGGATCGCGCCCCGCAGGTGATACATGAACGTCACGGCGGAAAAGAGCAGGACGCCCGCGGCGACGACGCTCGTCACGCTGAGCCCCGAGTCGAGCAGCAGATCGTCGGGCGAGACGACGCCGGGCTCCCCGTCGACCGCGATGAGGCCGGGCACGAACTCGTTGATCTGCGCGAACACCGCGTCAGCGAACTCCTTGCGCCCGCCGAGGACCTGCATGAAGACCGTGTACCCGATCGTCAGCCCGGCGAAGAGCGAGAACAGCGCCGAGTACGCGATGCCGCCGGACAACAGGGCCCCGCGAGCGTAGAAGTACCGGTACACGGAGCGACCTGGACGGCTGTCCTTCCACCACTCCGCGACCGTCGTCGCGCGCCCGATCATGCGGCCGGCGTGCCCACGCGGGCTCTCAGGGGGCGTCACGCGACGAGACTACGAGAGGTCGGGAGGAGGTGCCGTCCCGACGAGCCGGAAACCCTGCTCCGGTCGCCAGACACCGTCGTCGCCGTGCTCGTACAGAGAGAAGCCCGAGACGTCGAACCTCGCCTCGTACGTCGCCATCTCCTCGAACGCGCGGTCGAGGTCCGCGTCGTCGACCTCGTGCGCGACGGTCACGTGCGGGTGGTAGTTGAACCGGAGCTCCTGCGTCAGGGGTCCGGACCGGACCACGCTCTCCAGGTGCTCGCACTCCGCGATGCCCTCGACGACCTGGACGAAGACCACGGGCGACACCGGCCGGAAGCTCGCGCTCCCGCGCAGGTGGATCCGGAACGGCGCGACGTCCGCGGCGACCTGCGCCAGGTGCTCCCGCGCGGGGTCGAGGCCCGTGAGGTCGAGCACCGTGGGACCGAGCAGCGTGATGTGCGGCGGGATCGCCGCGGCGAGCGGGTCGCCGAACAGCGCCCGCGCCGTCTGGAGCTGGGTCCCGAACGGCTCCGGGACCTCGATCGCGATGCCGATCCGCACCTGCGACTCCCCGCGCTCCGGCAGGTTCACGCGGACGTCACCCCGCCGGGGAGAAGCCCGACACGCTCGTACACGCGGGCCAGCGTCCCTGCGGCGATCTCACGCGCCTTCTGCGCTCCCCGCGCGAGGACCGCGTCCAGCTCCGCAGGATCCGCGAGATAGGCGTTCGCGCGCTCCTGGAAGGGCGTGAGGAAGTCGACCACCACCTCGGCGAGGTCGACCTTGAGGTGCCCGTACCCGCGCCCGTCGTACTCGGCGGCGATCGCCTCGACGTCCCGGCCCGTGAGGGCCGAGAAGATGGTCAGCAGGTTCGAGACGCCCGGCTTGGCGACCGGGTCGAACCGGATCTCGTTCTCCGAGTCCGTCGCCGCCGAGCGGATGCGCTTCGCGGCGACCTTGGGGTCCTCGAGCAGCCAGACGACGCCCTTGCCGCCGGACGACGACTTGCTCATCTTGGCGGTCGGTTCCTGCAGGTCGAAGATCTTCGCCACGGACCGGACGATGTGCGGCTCGGGGACCACCGCCGTGCCCTCGCCGAAGCGCGCGTTGAGGCGTTCCGCGAGGTTGCGCGCGAGCTCGAGGTGCTGGCGCTGGTCCTCGCCGACCGGGACGAGCGCGGCGTCGTACAGCAGGATGTCCGCCGCCATCAGGACGGGGTACGTGAACAGGCCGACCGTGGTGCCCTCGGACCCCTGCTTGGCGGACTTGTCCTTGAACTGGGTCATGCGACCCGCCTCGCCGAACCCCGTCTGGCACGACAGGACCCAGGAGAGCTCGGCGTGCTGCGGGACGTGCGACTGCACGAACAGGGCCGAGCGCTCGGGGTCGACGCCGCCGGCGAGGTACTGCGCGGCGGTACGGCGCGTGCGCTCGCGCAGGAGCGCGGGGTCCGGGTTGACCGTGAGCGCGTGCAGGTCCACGACGCAGTACAGCGTGTCGTAGGACTCCTGCAGCGCGACCCACTGGCGCAGGGCGCCGATGTAGTTGCCGAGCTGGAGGGAGTCCTCGGTGGGCTGCATCCCGGACAGGATCCGAGGTCGCACACCGCCGGTGGGTCCGTCCGTCGTCACGGCCTGCGTGGCCGCGGCCTGCGTCGCCTCGATCCGCGTGGCCTCGATCTTCGTCACCTCGATGGGCATTGCGCCATTCTGACAGGTCGGTCGACGCCTGGACCAATCGCGCCCGCGGGGCGGTGCCCGACCGGGCGAACGGCCGTCAGGTCGCCTCGTCGTCGAACGGCGCGGGTCCCGCCACGCGTTCGGGCGGGGGCGGTGGCGTCGGGTGCGCCATGGCACGCGAGGGCGGCGGGTCGTCGTCGAGCAGCGCCTCGCGCACGATGCGCCGCGGGTCGTACTGGCGCGGGTCCAGCTTCGACCAGTCGACGTCCCCGACCTCGGCACCGATCTCCTCGTCGACCCGCGCCTTCGCGTCCCGGAGGTAGCCCCGCGCGGACCGGACGAACGTCCCGAGCTGCTCGGCGTACCGCGGCAGGCGCTCCGGGCCGACGACGACGACCGCCACGATGAGGAGCACGACGAACTCGGCTCCGTTGATCCCGAACACGCCGTCAGACTACTCGCTCGTCGCCTCGTCGAGGACGACGCGCACGTCGCGCTCCTGCTCCCCCGTGCGGACGCGGAGCGTCACGACGTCGCCCGGCGCCTTGGCGCGGATCGCGACGATGAGCTCGTCCGACTCGGTGACGGGACGGCCGTCGATCGCGAGGATCACGTCCCCCGGCCGGATCCCGGCGGCGTCGGCGGGCCCGTCGGGGGTGACGGCCTGCTGTGCCCCCTGCGGCTGCGTCGTGACCTGCACGCCCTCGCCCTGGTACAGCTGGTCGAGCAGGACGCCGATGACCGGGTACGTGGCGACGCCGTCGGCGATCAGCTCCTCGGCGGTCCGGCGCGCCTGGTTGGACGGGATCGCGAACCCGAGCCCGATGCTGCCGGTCGCCTGGGCCGCGCCCGGCGGCTGCGCGATCGCGGAGTTGATGCCGACGACCTGACCCGCACCGTTGACGAGCGGCCCGCCCGAGTTGCCCGGGTTGATCGCGGCATCGGTCTGGATCGCGTTGATGAACGCCGTCTCGGCGGCCTCTCCGGCCTGCACGGGCCGGTTGAGGGCGGACACGATCCCGGTCGTCACCGTGCCGTTCAGGCCCAGCGGAGCGCCGACCGCGACGACAGGATCCCCGACGACGATGTCGTCGGAGTCGCCGAGGGCGAGCGGCGTCAGTCCCGTGTCGCCGACCTTCACGACCGCGAGGTCGTAGTCGACCGTGCGACCCACGAGCTCGGCCGGGCTCTCGTGCCCGTCCGCGAACAGGACGACGATCTCGCCGTCGGAACCACCCGCGACCACGTGGTTGTTCGTCAGGATGTACCCGTCGTCGCGCAGCACGAACCCGGAACCCGTCGCGACGCCCTCGTCGCTGCTGACCTGGAGGGAGACCACGCTCGGCAGCACGGTCGCCGCGATGTCGGCGACCGACCCGTCGGGACGCTCGGCCTGCGGCTGCACCACCGCGGGAGGGAGGCCCGAGGCAGTCGTGCTCCCGGTGCTCGTGTCGAGCACCCGGTCGGCGGCGACGCCCCCGAGGGCTCCGGCGCCGAGCGCGAGCACGGCCAGCCCGGCGACGACACCCGGGCGGACGCCGCGGCGCGGGGCCGGGCGGTACGGCGGCGCGACGAGGGCCGGGTCGACCGACTGGCGCGGGGCCTGCGGCTGCGACGGGTGCGACCCCACGGACCCCAGGACCGCCCACGGGTCGGGAGCGGCGGACGACGTGGTGTGGGAGGGCGCCGGAGGAGCCGGGACGGGGAACGGGTGCCCCGGCGCCGCGTGCGGGGACACAGGTGGCGGGGGCACCGGTCGCCCGGCGTCGCCGCCCTCGGTACGCGGCGCGCTGCGGTAGGCGGACGGCGGCGCGAACGGGCTGGTCGATCCGTCGGCAGGGTCGCCGGCCGGGCCGGGCGCCTTCCAGGGGTCGGTCATGAGGTGCCGAGAGCTCCTGTCATCGTCGTCCAGCCACGGGAGATCCGTGCCGGGACCCCGGCATCGTAGTCACCGGCCGGGAAGGTCGCCACCAGGTCTGCGACGTCGGGCTCGTCGACGTCCGCGACGACGTCGACCACCGTGTCGTCCGACTGCCACACGAGGTGCCACGGCTCCTCGGACAGGACGTGGATCGTGCGACCGCTGACGTCCCACGTCTGGAGGCCGTCGAGCGACGCGGTGTCGAGCCGGCCCGCCTGCTCGCGGACGACGACCTCCCCCGACGGGGTCACCAGGTCGATCTCCAGGGTGTCGTCGAGCACTCGCACGGCGGAGACGCTCACCCCGACGGGCAGCGCCTCGGGGCAGCTCCACCCCGCCGCTCGCAAGGACGCGAGCGTGTCGGCGCCCGCCACGTCGGAGCCGCTCGTCGTCGCGTCGCCGACGGAGGCGACGGGCCGCGCGGTCGCCGCGTGCGCGAGGACGGTGAGCGGGTCGGTGCGGTGCAGGCTCGGGGTCACGACCGGCACCTGGCCGAGCACGAACAGCGCGACGGCCACGGCCCCCGACCCGCCGAGCGCCAACGCGACGAGGCGCCGGCGGGGACGACCGACCTGCAGGTCGCCGCTCCACCGGCCGCGAGGCAGCGGGCGTGCGGTGGTCCCCCACGGGTCCTGCACGCGCGGCGCGCACCGCAGCGGGTCGCCCTCCGCGGACGGGATCTCGGCGGACAGGGCGAGCAGCCGCGCCGTGAGGTCGGGTGCGGGGTCGACCTGACCGGCGCTGCTCAGCGCCGTGCGCGCGGCACGGGCGGACGCGAGCTCGGCGGCGCACCCCGGGCAGCGGGCGACGTGCTCGAGCGCGCGCTCGCTCTCGGCGGGCGTCAGCTGCCCGTCGACGAGTGCGGAGAGCCGCGAGCCGAGGTGCGTCACACGGCCTCCCGCTGGACGGGACGCCACGTGGCGTCCTCGGTCGCCGGACGTTCCGACGGGTCGCGGTGCTCGAGCGCGGTGCGCAGCTGGGAGCGGGCGCGGTGGATGCGGGAGCGGACGGTACCGAGCTTGATGCCGAGCGTGACCGCGATCTCCTCGTACGACAGACCCTCGATGTCGCACAGCACGACCGCGGCCCGGTACTCGGGCGACAACGAGTCCAGGGCGCGCTGGACGTCGTGGTCCAGGTTGGCGTGCTCGAACCCGCGCTCGGGCTGCCCGTGGTCACCGCGCTGCGCGTAGCTCGCGTCGCTCTCGCCCATCGCCTCCATCCGGATGCGCTGCTTGCGCCGCACCTGGTCGAGGAAGAGGTTGGTGGTGATGCGGTGCAGCCATCCCTCGAAGGTGCCGGGCGTGTAGCTCGACAGCGACCGGAACACGCGGACGAAGGTCTCCTGCGTGAGGTCCTCCGCGTCGTGGCGGTTGCCCGTGAGGCGGTACGCCAGCCGGTAGACGCGTGCGGAGTGCTCCCGGACGATCTGGTCCCAGGTGGGCGGCGCCCAGGTGTCGTCGGTGTGGGGGCTCGACGACGCGGGCCCCCGGGTCTCGTCTCGGCCGTGCGTCACGTCGTCCATCGTCCCATCCGAACGCGGCGGACCACGCCTGTGTTCCCGTGCCGACCCGGGACGTGCGCACGCCGTCCACGACCCGTGCACACCTCGGCCGTTCCCGAGCGCGCCGGACCGCGCCGCGCGCGATCTGCCACGGTACGATCCCCCCAGGTTCCAGGCCGCCTGCACGACGGGGCGCCCGTCCCCAGTCGACACCCGGAGGTCACCGATCAGCAGCGACGTCGGCTCGAGCCGCAGCGCCAAGGCGGGCGGCTGGGTGTACTGCGAGGAGTTCGTCCCCGAGGACGACGTGCTGCTGCGCGCGCGCGACCGCGCCGCCGAGCTCGGTTGCCCCGCGATCATGCCCGGCGCGGGTGCGGTGCTCCAGGTGCTCGCCGCGGCCCTCTCGGCCCGCTCCGTCGTCGAGGTCGGCACGGGGACCGGTGTCGCGTCCCTCTGGCTGCTGCGCGGCATGCCGGCCGACGGCGTCCTGACGACCATCGACGTCGAGGTGGAGCACCAGCGGGCCGCGAAGGCCGCGTTCGCCGAGGAAGGTGTGGCGACCGCGCGGACCCGCACGATCCCCGGGCGGGCGAGCGACGTGCTCCCCCGGCTCACCGACGGCGCCTACGACCTCGTGCTCGTCGCCGCGGACAAGCACGGGTACCCGGAGTACGTCGAGCAGGCCCTGCGGCTGCTGCGTCCCGGCGGGGTGCTCGCCGTCGACGGCGCGCTCCACCACGACCGCGTCGCCGATCCGGCACGCCGTGACGAGCTCACGACCGTCGTGCGCGAGGTCGGCCGACGCCTGCGCGCCGACGACCGGGTCCTTCCCGCACTCCTCCCGAGCGGGGACGGCCTGCTGCTCGCCGTCCGACGCTGAGCCTGCCGGCGCCTCAGAGCCGGTCGAGCGCCGCGAGCAGGAGCCGGGCCCCGTACCCCGTGGCGCCCTGCGTCACCTCGTGCCTGTCCGCGGTCGCACGCGCCGGCCCCGCGACGTCCAGGTGCACCCACGGAGTCGCGCCCACGAACTCCCGCAGGAACAGCGCAGCGGTGATCGAGCCCGCCCCGGGGCTCTGCGTCGGCACGTGCCGCAGGTCGGCGACGTCGGACGCCAGCGCGGGGACGTAGTCCTCCACGAGGGGCATGCGCCACACCAGCTCCCCCGTCGCGGCACCAGCGTCCTCGAGCGTGTGGGCCAGTGCGTCGTCGGCCGTGTACAGAGCACCGTGCCCGCGGCCCAGCCCGACGCTCGCCGCGCCGGTGAGCGTGGCGACGTCGACGACGACGTCGGGCGCGAGCTCGCCCACGGCGTAACCGAGGGCGTCCGCCAGCACGAGCCGACCCTCGGCGTCGGTGTTCGCGACCTCGACGGTACGTCCCGACCAGGTCCGCAGGACGTCGCCCGGGCGGTAGGACGACGCGCCGACGTGGTTCTCCGCGAGGGGGAGCACCGCCGTGACACGGCGACGGCTCCCCGACCGTGCCGCGCCGAGGACGACGGCCAGCGCGACGGCCGCGCCCGCCATGTCCGTCTTCATCGGCACCATGGCCTCGCGCGGCTTGATCGACAGGCCGCCCGTGTCGAAGGTGATGCCCTTGCCCACCACGACCACGTGACGCGGTGCGTCGTGGCCGCGGGTGCTGACGCCGTGCGCCTCGGGGTCGTAGGTGACGGTCACGAGCCGGGGACCATTCGCGGAGCCGGCGCCGACCGCGAGGAGCGCGCCGAAGCCCTCGCCCTCCAGGGCGGCCGGCTCCCGGACCTCGACGTCGAGCCCGTGGTCGTCGGCGAGCGAGCGCGCCACCGAGGCGAACCACGCAGGGTTCTTGACGTCGGACGACTGGTTCGCGAGGTCGCGGACCAGCCAGGTCGCCTCGGCCGCCTGCCTGGCGGCGACGACGACCGGTTCACGGTCCGGGCGTTCCGGGGGGGTCAGGAGGACGAGCTGCGGGACCGCGTCGTCAGGGTCCGCGACCGTGCCGGGACGCCCGTGCGAGGTCGGTCGGGCAGGGCCCGTACGTCGCGGCTGACGGTAGGCGGCCAGGAGGTAGCCCTCCAGGAACGCCTGCACCCCGGACTGCTCCGCCTCGGCGGTCACGACGCTCACGACGCGCTCGAGACCGCGGACCTCCCGGGCGAGCGCGGCGCCGGCGCGCCGCAGCGAGACCTCGTCGCCCGAGCCGATGCCGACGAGGACGAGACGGGTCGGCAGACCGGTCCACGGCAGGACGGCCGGTGACCCGGCGTGGGCCCGTGGCAGGTCCACCCGTACGACGTCGCCCGCCCGGCCCTGGACCTGAGGTCCACCGGAACGGTCCGCCAGCTCGGCCAGGTCGATGCCGTAGCGGGCGGCGGCGTCCGCGGTGCCCGCACGAGGTTGCAGGCCCTCGCCGGGCTCGCTCGCAGGTGCGACGGCGACGACGAGCGCGTCCACCCCGTCAGAGGTGAGGAGGGACGAGGTGGCGACCCTCCCGCGCGCCGCGACCACCTCGGGGAGGGGTCGCGGCGAGAAGGGACCGGTGCCGCCCACGCGTCCGACCAATCAGCCCACCACGGCCTGGAGCGCTTCGCCGAGCTCGCCTGCTTCGGTCGCGTTGAGCTCGACGACGAGCCGGCCCCCGCCCTCGAGCGGGACGCGCATGACGATGCCCCGCCCTTCCTTGGTGACCTCCAGCGGGCCGTCACCCGTCCGCGGCTTCATCGCAGCCATTGGTGGCTCTCCATTCCGTTGTCCGAACACCACGCGGACGCGCCCGACCTCCGGCGACGCCCGCGGGACAGTCTAGTTCACCCGCGCCCACCAGCGGCTCCACCTCGCGGCGCCGCGCTCGGGCGACTCCGGGGTCATGGCGGCCACCCCGACGGCGGCACGAGCCGCCACAGCTCCCACACCCACCACACCTGTCCGGCGAGGAACGCGACGACGACGAGAACGAGCCAGGTGCGCGACCGGGTCCATCCCACGGTGACCGCGCCGAGGGGGAACGCCAGGAGCAGGAACCGCAGGAGCGACGTCCCCGGCTGGACCGTGGCGACCAGGTAGGCGAGGTACGCGCCGGACCACGCGTGCATCTCGGGCCCGAGCCGCGCGGTCACCGGGTTGAGCACGAGCGCCGCCACCGCGAGGAGGAGAGTCGCGAGCACCCACGGTCCCGCGCCGTCGAACAGCCAGCGTGAGACGCCGACCCACGGCTCGAACGGCACCACGCCAGCGCCGCCCCGCCACGCCTCCTGCGTGCGGAAGTACGCCTGGTGCGTGCCGGTGACGAGGCCGCACACCCAGGGCCATGCGAGCCCGCTGACGAGCGAGACGACGACGAGCGCCCCGATCCGGACCGCCTCGCGCCCCGGCAGTTCCCCGCGCCGCCACCGGACGATCCCGTGCCAGAGCACGACGGCCGCCATCGGGAGCGCCACGGCCCGCGTGAACCCGAGCAGCACGATCGTCCCCGCCGCCCAGCCGTACCGGCGCTGCGCGACCAGGAGCAGGGACGCCGCGACCAGGAGCAGCGCGAGCGACTCCGTGTAGGCCACCTGCAGCACCGGGCTGGCCGGGAACACGCTCACGACGAGGACCGTCGCGAGCGGTAGTCCGGGGCGACGCGCGACGGCCTCGGGTCCGGCGACGCGCACGAGCCGGTGCACCACCAGGACCGCGGCCGCCCCGCCGGCGAGCGCGACCGCCGGGGCGAGGACGTCCCAGCCGGCGCCCGTCACGGCGTCCAGGCCACGCACCAGGAACGGGAACACCGGGAAGAAGGCCCAGGCGTTCTGCGCCACCTGCCCGTCCACGCCGACGGGCAGCTCGGCGGGGTAGCCGCTCGCGTAGACCTGCTCGTACCAGCTCGCGTCCCACATCCGCGCCACGTAGGGCAGGTACGACGGCGCGGCGTCGGTCCACAGGTTCTGGGCCTGCGCGCGCGAGACGGTCATGAGGATCGCCGCGCTGACGGCACGGGCGGCCCCGTACACCGCGAGGACCTGGACCCACCACGGCCACGTGCGGGGGTCGAGCGCGCGGCGGGGCGCGCGGTCGCGAGGGGAGGTGCTCCGGTCGGCCGCCACCCCCGCTCCGCTCATGCCCGGCGCCTCACAGGCCGCGCGTAGCGCGGGCGGGAGGGACCTCGTCACGCACCGCGGCGACCATGTCAAGGGCGCGCCGCGTCGCGCGCACGTCGTGCGCGCGAAAGACCCGGGCACCCAGCCAGGCCGCCACCGCCGTCGCCGCGAGCGTGCCCTCGAGCCGCTCGTCGGCGGGCAGGTCGAGCGTCTCCCCGACGAAGTCCTTGCGGGACAGGGCCATGAGCAGGGGGAACCCCAGCCCGGCGAGCACCTGCGTGCGCCGCACGAGGTGCAGCGAGTGCCACGTGTTCTTGCCGAAGTCGTGCGTCGGGTCCACCAGCACGGAGCCACGCGGCACGCCGCACGCGACCGCACGCTCCGCGGCTGCGGCCAGCGTGGCCACGACGTCCTGCACGACGCCGTCCCGCGGGTCCGCCGCGCCCGGACCGGCCGGGTAGGCCACGCGGTACGGGTCCGTGCGGGGGGTCGCGCCGCCCGTGTGCGAGCACACGACGCCGATCCCGTGCTCTCCCGCGACCTCGACCAGGCGCGGGTCGTGGCCCGCCCACGTGTCGTTGACCAGGTCGGCACCCGCGAGCGCGGCCTCGTGCGCGACGTCGGCACGCCACGTGTCGACGCTCACGAGCAGGTCGGGGAAGTCCTCGCGCACGCGCGCGACGAAGGGCACGACGCGTCGGATCTCCTCCGCCGCCGTGACCTCCGGCCCGACGCCGGCGCGGACCCCTCCGACGTCGACGATCTCCGCTCCCTCGTCGAGGGCGCGCGCCACCGCCGCGAGCGCGGCGTCGTCGTCGAGCTGGCGCGCGCCTGCCCAGAACGAGTCGTCGGTGCGGTTGACGATCGCCATCACGGCGGGGCGTTCGAGCGTGCGGCCCCGGAGCTCGAGCGGGGTGCCGCACGGTGGGAGGCCGAGCGGCGGGAGGTCCACGCGCACCGCGGTCAGTGCGGGCGAGCGGCGTCGCGCTGGTCCTCGGCCAGCTCGGCCGCGGCCTCGAGCTCCTCGGCACGCAGCTCGGCGCCCCGCTCGCAGACGTAGGCGACCGCGTCGGCGGGGTCGTCGCACAGGTGCACGAGGTCCAGGTCGTGCGCGCTGATCATGCCGCGGTCCAGCACGGCGGTCCGCGCCCACTCGAGGAGGCCGCCCCAGTAGTCGCTGCCGACGAGCGCCACGGGGAACTCGGTCACCTTGTGGGTCTGGACGAGGGTCAGGGCCTCGAACAGCTCGTCGAACGTGCCGAACCCACCGGGGAGCACGATGAACCCCTGCGCGTACTTGACGAACATCGTCTTGCGCGCGAAGAAGTAGCGGAAGTTCACGCCCAGGTTGACGTACGGGTTCATGCCCTGCTCGAACGGCAGCTCGATGCCCAGGCCGACGGACGTGCCCCCGGCCTCCGCCGCACCCTTGTTCGCCGCCTCCATGATGCCCGGGCCGCCGCCCGTGACGACGGCGAAGCCCTCGGCGACCAGGCGCCGTCCGACGTCCTGCGCCAGCGCGTAGTCGGGGTGGTCGGGGCGGGTTCGTGCCGAGCCGAACACGGAGACCGCCGGTCCGAGCTCGGCGAGCGCGCCGAAGCCCTCCACGAACTCGCTCTGGATCCGCATGACGCGCCACGGGTCGCTGTGCACCCAGTCGGCGTTCTGGCTCGAGTCGAGGAGCCGCTGGTCCGTCGTCTGCTTCGGGATCTGGTCGCCCCGCAGCAGGACAGGTCCCTTGCGGTACCCCGTACCGTGCTGCGGCATGCCCTCGTCGGACCCGCCCTCACTCTCCGCGGCGTGCGTGCTGTCGCTCATCTCCCGAGCCTATGCCGCTCGCTCGCTGGTGAGCCATGCGCGCAACGCCGTCCGGCACAGGTCGAGCTGGCCCACGGGGCACCGCTCGTCGTCCTTGTGCGCGAGCAGCGGGTCACCGGGACCGAAGTTCACGGCCGGGACGCCGAGCTCCGCGAACCGGGCGACGTCGGTCCAGCCGTACTTCGGGGCCGGCGCGCCCCCCGTGACCGCGAGGACGCTCGCGGCGAACTCGGCCGCGAGCGGGTCGTCGAGGCCGGGGCGCGCACCGGGTGCGGCGTCGGTCAGCGTGACCTCGAAGCCCGTGAAGAGGTCACGCACGTGCGCGGACGCGGCCTCGACCGTGCGCGACGGTGCGAACCGGAAGTTCACGGTGACGACGCACTCGTCGGGCACCACGTTGCCCGCGACGCCGCCGCGGATGCCCACGGCGTTCAGGCCCTCGCGGTACACGAGCCCGTCGACCTCGATGTCCTGCGGCACGTACGCCGCGAGCCGGTCGAGGACCTCGTGGGCGGCATGGATCGCGTTGCTCCCCATCCAGGCCCGGGCAGAGTGCGCGGTGACGCCGGGGACCCGCACCTCGACGCGCAGCGTGCCGTTGCAGCCACCCTCGATCCCCGCGGCGGTGGGCTCGCAGAGGACGGCGAAGTCGCCCGCGAGCAGGTCCGGCCGGTTCCGCGCGAGCCTGCCCAGACCGTTGAGGTCCGCGGCGACCTCCTCGTTGTCGTAGAAGACCCAGGTGACGTCCTGGGACGGTGCGTCGAGCTCCGCCGCGAGCGCGAGCTGGACGGCGACGCCGCCCTTCATGTCGACGGTCCCGCGGCCCCAGACCTCGGCGTTCGGCCCCTCGCCGACCACGCGCGTCGGCAGGTTCGGCGGGGACGTGAGCGGGACGGTGTCGAGGTGTCCGGCGATCACGACGCGGCGCCCGCGACCGAGCGACGTGCGCGCGACGACCGTGTCGCCGTCGCGGACCACCTCGAGGTGCTCGCAGGCACGCAGGGCGGCCTCGACGGCGTCGGCGAGCGCGCGCTCGTCCCCGCTGACCGACGGCGTGTCGCACACCGCGCGGTAGAGCGCGACGAGGTCGCCGGTCAGGTCGAGGGTGGGTGTCGGGGAGGACGTGGGACGAGCTTCGGGAGACGTCACCCCAGCACCCTACCGGCGCCGATAGGGTGGTGCGCATGACTTCTGCGACCTCCGCGAGCGCCGCACCGGCTGCCGCCACCGAGACGCGTCGGGCCTGGGGCTTCGGCCTCGCGACCGTCACCGACGACGGTACGACCCTCGACGTCTGGTACCCGTCCCCGGCTCTCGGCGCCGCGCCGGAGGACGCGGCCGCGCCGTCGTCCCTCGAGGCCCTCGCCGGGCCGGACGAGCTGCGCCGGGTCGAGGTACGCCTCGTCCGGACCGAGATCGACCTCGACGCCGCACCCACCGACGCCGCGGACGCCTACCTGCGCCTGCACCTGCTCTCCCACCGCCTCGTCGTCCCGCACGGCCTCGCCCTCACCGGCATCTTCGGCGCCCTCGCGAACGTCGTGTGGACCAGCCACGGCCCGTGCGCCGTCGACGGCTTCGCCGAGACGCGGCTGCGCCTGCGTGCGACCGGTCAGCCCGTCACGGTCTTCGGCGTGGACAAGTTCCCGCGCATGGTCGACTACGTCGTGCCGTCCGGCGTCCGTGTCGCCGACGCGGACCGGGTCCGCCTCGGCGCCCACCTCGCGGCGGGGACCACGGTCATGCACGAGGGCTTCGTGAACTACAACGCCGGCACCCTCGGGACCTCGATGGTCGAGGGACGCATCTCCGCGGGCGTCGTCGTCGGGGACGGGTCCGACGTCGGCGGCGGGGCCTCGATCATGGGCACCCTGTCCGGCGGGGGTACCGAGGTCATCACGGTGGGGCAGCGCTCGCTGCTCGGTGCGAACTCCGGCCTCGGCATCCCGCTGGGCGACGACTGCGTCGTCGAGTCCGGGCTGTACGTCACGGCGGGGACCAAGGTCACCGTCGTCGGCTCTGACGACGGCACGGGTGCGCCGCTGGTCGTGAAGGCGCGCGAGCTCGCGGGACTCGACGGGCTGCTGTTCCGTCGCAACTCCCTGACCGGCGGCGTCGAGGCGGTCGCCCGGACGGGCGCGGGCGTCGAGCTCAACGCCGCGCTGCACGCGAACTGACGCGACCGAGCCCCGACGCCGAGCTACGCGGACGCAGGACCACATGACCACGCAGCGGACGGCCCGGACGGGCCCGGCACGTCGTGGCCGGGGCCGTCGCGCGCTGCGCACGACGGTCACGCTCGTGACGGTCGCGGGGGTCGCGGTCGTCGGCGTCGTCGTCGCGCTCGACCGGCTGACCGGCAGCTCGGCCCCCGTGGCCCAGCGGTGCTCCGCGACCGCGGACGGGCAGACCTGGTACTTCTCGTTGACCCAGTCCGGCAACGCCGCGCTGATCGCCGCGACGGCACAGCAGCGCGGCCTGCCGGCCCGCGCGGTCACGATCGGTCTGGCGACGGCCCTGCAGGAGTCCCGGCTCGTCAACATCGACTACGGCGACCGCGACTCCGTCGGCCTGTTCCAGCAGCGCCCGTCGCAGGGCTGGGGCTCGGTCGAGGAGATCATGGACCCCGTCTACTCGACGAACACGTTCTACGACGTGCTCGAGACGATCGACGGCTACGAGGACCTCGACGTGACGGTCGCGGCCCAGGCCGTGCAGCGCTCCGCGTTCCCCGACGCCTACGCGCAGCACGAGACACGGTCGCGGGCCTGGGCCTCCGCGCTGACCGGCCACTCCCCTGCGTCCCTCACGTGCGAGCTCGCTCCGGTCGCTCCGGACGACCTGCCCAGCGCGGACGAGGACCCCGGGCAGGCGTTCGTCGAGCGGGTCGACCGCGACCTCGGCGATATCGCGGTCGAGCTCGAGGACGGTGCGCAGCCGGACACGATCAGCGTCGACGCCACGTCGCTGCCGACGGCGCAGGGCGACGGCGGCCCCGAGCGTGCGGCGTGGTCCGTGGCGCAGTGGGCGGTGGCGACCGCCGACGCCACGGACGTCGTCACCGTCGAGGTCGCCGACCAGCGCTGGACGCGTGACAGCGCCACCTGGGCTCCGGTCGACGCGGACGCCGAAGGCTCGCCACCGGCCCCGGACCCCGGCACCGTCCGGGTCACCGTCGCCACCCCCGACACCGACACCGACTGACCGTGATCGGGGGCGGGCGACGGACCCCGGTACCACCTCGCTGACGGAGGTACTACCTCGTCAGCGGTCGGCGACCGGGACGTAGTCGCGCTCGGTGGCGCCGACGTAGATCTGGCGCGGACGGCCGATCTTGGTCTGCGGGTCCTTCATCATCTCGCGCCACTGCGCGATCCAGCCGGGCATCCGGCCGAGCGCGAAGAGCGGCGTGAACATGGCGGGCGAGAAGCCCATGGCCTTGTAGATGAGGCCCGTGTAGAAGTCCACGTTCGGGTACAGCTTGCGCTCGACGAAGTAGTCGTCGTTGAGGGCGATCTCCTCCAGCCGCATCGCGATGTCGAGCAACTCGTCGTTCTTGCCGAGGCTCGAGAGCACGGCGTCGGCCGACTTCTTGACGATCGCGGCGCGCGGGTCGTAGCTCTTGTAGACCCGGTGGCCGAAGCCCATGAGCCGGACGCCGTCCTCCTTGTTCTTGACCTTGGTCATGAACGTGTCGACGTCGAAGTCGCTGCCCTGGATCTGGTTGAGCATCGCGAGCACGGCCTCGTTGGCACCGCCGTGCGAAGGGCCGGAGAGCGCGTTGACGCCCGCGGCGACCGACGCGTAGAGGTTCGCGTTCGACGACCCGACGACGCGCACGGTCGACGTGGAGCAGTTCTGCTCGTGGTCGGCGTGGAGGATCAGGAGCTTGTCGAGCGCGTCGACGACGATCGGGTCGGCCTCGTACTGCTGGTACGGCGTCGCGAACGTCATGCGCAGGAAGTCGTCGACGTAGCCGCGCGAGTAGTCCGGGTACAGGAGGGGCTCGCCCACCGCCCGGCGGTGCAGGTACGACGTGATGGTCCGCGTCTTCGCGAGCAGCAGCACGGTCGCGAGCTCGACGGTCTCCGGGTCGTTGATGTCGAGCGACTCGGGGTAGAACGTGGACAGCGCGTTGATCGCGGAGGCCAGCACGGCCATCGGGTGGCCGCCGCGCGGGAAGGTCCCCATGAACGTGCGGAAGTCCTCGTGGACCAGGGTGTGCCGGTTGACCCGCTCGACGAACGCGTCGAGCGTGGGCGTGTCGGGGAGCTCACCGTGGATGAGCAGGTAGGCGACCTCGAGGAAGCTCGACTGCTCGGCGAGCTGCTCGATCGGGTAGCCGCGGTAGCGCAGGATGCCCGCGTCGCCGTCGATGTAGGTGACGGACGACTCGCACGACGCGGTGTTCATGAAACCGGGGTCGACGGTCACGAGGCCCGTGCTCTTGAGGAGCGAGGACACGGCGATGCCGTCGTTGCCCTCGGTGGCCGCGACCACAGGCAGGTCCTGCGCCTGGTCGTCGACGAGGAGGCGGACCGTCGCCTGCTGGGTGGTGGTCATGGTTCCCTTCCTGCTCCTGCTCGCGCGCCGTTGCCGCGCGGTCGACCGTACCCCGCCCGACCGGCACGTGACCAATCCTGAACCCGCACGAGACCCGCACAGGTCTGTGAGGCAGGTCACATGAAAACTTCAGCCTCGCGAGAGTCGCGCGGCGGCCTCGTGGACCCGCTCGTCGGTCGCAGTGAGAGCGATGCGCACGTGGCGCTCGCCCGCCGGACCGTAGAACGAGCCCGGTCCGACCAGTATGCCGAGGTCGGCGAGATCCGACACGGTCTGCCAGCAGTCCGCCGGCCCGTCCGCGCGCCGCGCCCAGAGGTACAGACCCGCCTCGCCGTCGTCGACCACGAGGCCCGCGGCGCTCGCACCGCCCAGGAGCGCCTCGCGGCGCCTCGCGTAGACCTCGCGCTGCACCGCGACGTGCGGGTCGTCGGAGAGGGCCGCGACCATGGCGGCCTGCACCGGCGCGGGCACGATCATGCCGAGGTGCTTGCGCGTCGCGAGAAGACCGGAGACGAGGGCACGGTCCCCGGCGACGAACGCGGCCCGGTACCCGGCGACGTTCGACTGCTTGGACAGGGAGTACGTGACGAGCAGACCGTCGTGCGAGCCGCCGCACACCGCGGGGTCGAGCAGGCTCGGCACGCCGGCCGACGCGTACGGCTCGGTCCAGGCGAGCTCGGCGTAGCACTCGTCGCTCGCGACGACGGCGCCGATCTCCCGGGCCGCGGCGACGACGCGCGCGAGGTGCGCGGCGCCCAGCACCCGACCGGTGGGGTTGCTCGGCGAGTTGACCCACACGAGGCGGACGCCGGCCCGCCCGGCCCAGTCGTCGACGTCGTCGGTCGCGAGCGGTGTCGCGCCCGCGAGGCGCGCGCCGACGTCGTACGTGGGGTACGCGGTGCGCGGGTGCACGACGACGTCACCGGGTCCGAGGTTCAGCAGCGACGGGAGGAGCCCGACCAGCTCCTTGCTGCCGACCGTCGGCAGCACCGCGTCGGGGTCCAGGCCGGCGACGCCGCGACGGCGCGCGAACCACGCGGAGACGGCCTCACGGAGCGCGGGGGTGCCGTGCGTCGTGGGGTAGCCGTGGGCGTCCGACGCCGCGGCGAGCGCCTCGCGGACGACGGCCGGCGTCGGGTCGACGGGGGTGCCGACCGACAGGTCGACGATCCCGCGGGCGTGCGCCCGGGCGCGCTGTGCGTACGGGACGAGCGTGTCCCACGGGTAGGCGAGGCCAGAGAGGTCGGCGAAGCCCATGAGCGGTCCGCGGCCGGGTCGGTCAGGCCTGCGGCGGCAGCGCGGCGATCATCGGGTCGTCCTTCTCGATCAGACCCAGCTTGGCGGCGCCGCCGGGCGAGCCGAGGGAGTCGAAGAACTCGACGTTGGCGCGGTAGTAGTCGCTCCACTCCGTCGGGACGTCGTCCTCGTAGTAGATCGCCTCGACGGGGCACACCGGCTCGCAGGCACCGCAGTCGACGCACTCGTCCGGGTGGATGTACAGCGACCGCTCACCCTCGTAGATGCAGTCGACAGGACATTCCTCGATGCACGCCTTGTCCTTGACGTCGACGCACGGCTGGGCGATCACGTAGGTCACGACGAGGAAACCTTCCTGACGGGGGGCGGGCCGGACGCCGGGGCGGCGGACGCGCAGAGAAACTGCCTGGGACTGTCACGAGGATAAGCACACGGACGTGCTCATGACGTGCAGCACTAGTATCGCTCAGGTCGGGCGGTGCCCGGCCATCGCGGACCAGCCAGTGGACGAACGTGACATGACGCACGACAGCACGCCGACCCCGGCCGACCCGCAGGCGCCCTGGACGTCCTGGCCGGCGGGCGTCCGCGTCGTCGTCCGCCGGCGTCTGCGCCCCGACGAGGTCGGCGCGGACGGGCAGACCCTGACCGACGTCGTCGGCGTCGTGCTCAGCGCGGACGGCGACGAGGTGGTGCTACGACGCGACACGCGGCCGGCCGGTCCCCCGCACGCGGGCCACGGGCCGCGTGACACCCTCGGCGACGTCGTGCACGTCCCCGTCGAGCAGATCGTCGCCGGCAAGCGCGTCCCGCCTCGCCCGGTGCGTCGCCCCGCGAGCCGCTGAGCGACGGGGCGGTTCAGGCGACGACGACGGCGTCGTCCTCGACCCGTACGACGACGGCCCCGCCGGCGCCGAGGTCCGTCAGGGCGGTGCGCCACTCCCCCGCGTCGTCCAGCGCGACGCGCTGCTCCTGCGGCTCCCGGACGGGCGTCGCGCGGACCGCGTCGGGGCGGTCGAAGAAGTCGGCGACCGAGGCGTTCGACTCCAGAGCCCGCGCGACGTGCTCGAGGTCGCGCGCGACGACCCGCAGGCCCGCGGCGACCCAGGCCGCGTTGTCCGTGACCATCGCCTCCGTACGGCGCGCGTCGGTGCGGGCCACGCGCGTCCCGTCCCGAAAGCTGCCCGCGGCGAGCGCCAGCGCGACGTCGCGCACGGGGGCGTCCGCCACCACGCCGAGCAGCTCGGTCGCGAGGACGTGCGGGACATGGCTGACGAGGGCCGTCGCCTCGTCGTGCACGTCGTCCGTGAGCGGGTGCACCCTGCCTCCGAGGGGCCCGGTCACGAGCCGCAGGACGCGGACGAGCGCGTCGGCGCGCGTCGACGCGTCGACCGTGACGCCCCAGTGCGCGCCGACGAGCAGGTCCGCGCGGGAGGCGTCGAAGCCGGAGTGCTCGGTGCCCGCCATCGGGTGCGCGCCGACGAACCGGTCCCCCAGCCCCGCGGCGTCGACAGCCTCGCGCACCGCGCCCTTGACGCTGCCGACGTCCGTGACCACGGTCCGGTCCCGCACGTGCCGGGCGACCTCGGACGCGACGCCCCGCACGGTGCGCAGCGGGACGGCCAGGACGAGCACGTCCGGCCCCGCGTCGCAGAGCTCGCCGATCCCGTCCGCGACCGCCAGTCCGGCCGAGCGCGCGGCCGCCCGCGTCGCCGCCGCCGCGTCGAACCCCACGACGTCCACCCCGGCACCGTGCAGAGCGCGCGCCACGGACCCGCCGATCAGCCCCAGCCCCACGACCCCGACCGTCGACCCGACCGTCGACGGGCTCACCACAGCAGCCCCCGGTCCAGCTCGGCCGCGGACGATCCCGCGCCCGCCCCGGCGACCGGGACGTGCGCCGCGTCGACGTCGGCGTGGACCGACTCGTCGAGCTCACCACGCACGGGCATCACCCCGAGGGTCTTGAGCGAGTCGCCCGCGCGCAGGAGGTCCCCCAGGACGTCCCGTACCCCGGCGTCCCACGGGGCACCGTCGACGGTGAGGACGAACACGTAGGTGCTCGCGACCGCCTTCAGCGGCCGGGTGATGAGGCTCGACAGGTTGACCCCGCGGTCGCCGAACGCGCGCGTGATGCGCGCGAGGACGCCCGGGCCGGTGACCACCGGGGTCACCGCGAGCATGGTCCGCCAGGTGCCGGGCGCGTCCGTCGCGGCGCGGGCGTCCGCCAGGACGCGTCGCGCGTCGGTGCGCGGCGCGAGCACGAGGAAGCGGGTGCGGGCGCATCCGAAGTCCTCGACCGCGCGCTCGAACGTCTCGAGCCCGTAGAGCGGACCGCAGATCTCGGGACCGAGCACCACCTGGTTCGGCTGCGCGTCCCGGCACGCCGCGGCGTTGGACGCCGCCGGGACCGGCTCCAGGCCGGTCCGGGCCACGAAGCCCTGGCACTGGGCCAGACCGTGCGGGTGTGCGCTGACCTCGGTCAGGTCGCCGTGGTCGCCCCGGACGAACGCGTCGAACGAGATGTCGAGCACGACCTCGTCGACCGCGACGACGTCCGCGCTCCCCACGATCGCGTCCAGCGACGGCACGACATAGCCCTCGACCGTGTTCTCGATCGCGACGACCCCGCGCGACTGCGCCCCGCGCGACACACCCTCGAACACGTCGGCCACCGTGCGGTGCGCGACGAGCAGGGAAGGCGTGGGCGCCCACCCGGCCGCGGCCTGATGGGTGAAGGACCCTTCGGGTCCGAGGTACCCGGTACCGGTGCCCGGCGCAGTCGGAACCGTGTCGGCCGGTCCCCCGTCGGCCGGGCCGGGGACGCTCACGAGCCCTGGTGGTCGAGCGCGGCCCACCGCGGCGCGAGCGCGTCCGGCCCGGGGACGAAGTCCTGCCCGGGCAGCACCGCGAGCACCCGGTGCGCGACACCGCGCTCGTCGAACCCGCGCACGAGCCCGTCGAGCGTGTCCGCGTCGGGGCACGAGAACGACGTGAAGAAGATGTGCGGACCTGCCTGCGAACGGTGGCTGCGCAGGTGCTGCAGGTCGATGCCCGCGGCGGCCACGACCCCGAGCGTCTCCTGCAGGGAGCCGCGGTGGTCGTCGCGGGGACCGAGCGCGAGCCAGACCTGCGCCGCGCCCTCGGACCGCGGTGCGGTCTCGCGCGACTCGAGGAGGCCGTACCAGACGGGCGCACCCTCGCCGAGGAGCTCGCTCCCCGCGAGCTCCACGAAGCCCTGGGCCGCGAGCTCGGTACGCGCCACCGACCGTTCGACGACGAGGCTGCCGTCGGCGCCCGCCAGAGCGACCCGCTCGGCGACGCCCGTCCGCGTGGGGACGAGCTGCGGGCTCACGCCCATCGTCCGCAGCACGTGGCGCCGGTCGCGCATGCCCGCCTCGTCCACGACGACGTGGCCCGTCACGTCACGATCACCGCTGCGGCCCACCCAGACCCACTGCGCGGGCACGGAGACGGCTGCCGTCAGGCCGACCGTCGACGGGGCCGCGAGGAGCGCGCGCTCCAGCTCGTGCGAGGGCTGCGCCGGGTGGCCGAGGTGCACGACCGCAGCCAGCCCCTCGATGCTCGCGACCGTCGACAGCGTCGCGCCCGTCGAGCCGAGGTCGAGCAGCGCCTCCGGCCGGGACGGGTCACCCCCGGCCCACCCCGCACCCACGGCCGCGAGGAGCGCCTGCGCCCCCGACTCCCGTTCGCTCCGTCCCAGCATGCGACCTCCTCGGGCCTCCTCGTAGCTGCTCACTCGCACTTCACCGCATTGTCCGGCTTGTACGTCCAGTGGTCCGCCTCGTCCTTGACCAGCTCCCCGTCGAGGTACACCTTGCGGTAGTTCGTGATCGAGAAGCCCGGGTTCCCGGCGGACATCGGGACGCAGTCCGCACCGGTGTGCGTCACCGTCGTCGGCTGGACGACGTTCGACTTCGGGCTCGCCGTGGTCTCGACCGTGTAGTACTTGGTGCTCCAGATCGCGACGTGGAGCTCTCCGCCCGACACCCACGACTGCATGAGCACGCCGTACGGGGTGTCGTTCTTGAACCGCATGTCGAGCGACCCGACGAAGATCGTCGCCTCCCGGCCCGCGGGGTAGCGCGTGAACCAGTAGCTGTGCTGGCGGTGCTCGACGTCCTCGAGCCCGGCGAAGAAGCCGGCGTTGTACGACGTCGTGGCCATCTGCGACAGCCCGCCTCCGATGCCCTCCGTGTGCTTGCCGTCCTGGACGATCCCCGAGGAGTGGTAGCCACCGGCGGCCGTGATGGGCGACAGCGTCTCGGTGAGGGAGAACGTCTCGCCCGGGCGCACCAGGGTCCCGTCGACCTTTGCCGCTCCCACGCGCAGGTTCTCGGTCCGGATCGCGTCGTTGGTGAGCGGTGTCGCGAACTCGGAGACCTTCTCCTTCACACCGAGCTCCTCGAGCGCGTCTACCGACTGCTCGGGGTCGGACTCGATGAGCTCGACGGTCGCGGTGCGCTCGTCGCCGGTCGCCGCGGTCCCCACCGCGGTCGACAGCTCCTCGGGGTCGATCGTCGTGCCGGGCTCACCGCCCTCGATCTCGGGCCTGCCGCCGGAGAAGACGAAGTGCGCGTCGTCCGCGGCGGTGAGCAGGTCGTCCGTGCGGTCCACGACGGCGTCGACGAGCGTCGGGCCGTCCAGGGCGAGCTGCAGGTCACCGTCGACGACGGTGTACGACGCCGCGTCCGCGAGGACGTCCGGCGGGAGCTCCGGCTTCTGCCCGCCGACAGACACGACGACCGGGCCCGACACGACGGTCTGCGCCTGTGCGAGCGCTGCGTCCGTCTCCTCCTGGGTGACGTCCGGCGCGACCGGCTCCGTGGACAGCTGGACCGGCGCGTCGGTGACGAGCCAGCCCGCCGTGATCTCGCCGGGGACCTCGTCGACGACGAGCGCCGTCCCGTCGGTCGCCGCGGTCGCGCTCGGCTCGCCGTCGACGTACTGCACGGTCCCGTCGACCGGTTCCACCTCGAGGCTCCCGCGCAGCGTCTCGACCTGCGCGTCGAGCGCGTCCTCGTCGACGGAGACGACCGGGTTCTCCGGCTCCCCGCCGAAGAGGTGCTCCCAGAGCCGCGACGGGTTCATCGAGAAGGCGGTCAGCTCCTCCGCCGTCGCCGCGGCATCGAACGTGAGTCCGGCCTCCGCGGGGTCCATCGTCGTGGTCGCGTCCCCGGCCGTGAGCTCCACGGGCTCCGCCGCGCGCGGACCCAGGGTGGCCTCGAGCTCGGCCTGCGCGTCCACGCGGTTCATACCACCCACGTCGACGCCCGCGACCGTCGTCCCGCTCGGGACCTTGTCCGAGAAGTACCACTGCGCGCCGGTGTACAGACCACCGACGACCAGGATCCCGAGACCGGTCCACAGCAGACCGCGGACCCAGCCGTGCCGTCGCTCCCCCTCGTCGAACCCCTCGAAGGGCGAGGTGTCGCGCGAGTCGTCGGGCGGCACCGGGGTGAAGCCCGTCGTCTGACGCGCCGCGGCCGCCGCCGCTGCCGAGGTCCCGGCGACGGGCGTCGGCGGTGCCGTCGGCCCGGGCGCGGGCTCCGACGGTGCGCGCCGCGGCTGCTCGGCCGCAGGGTCCGAGGGAGCAGGGGCACGCGGGGTCGGCAGGGCGGCCGACGCCGCGAGCGCCGCGGTCACGCCCGCCGGGCGCTCCCACGGCTCCGCGCTCACGGGTGCGATCACCTCGGTGTCGTCGTCCCGGCCGGTGACCGCCTCCACCTCCGCTTCCGCGGAGGCTTCAGGCGCGGCCGCTGGCTCGGCCGTGACCGGCGGACCGGCCGAGGCCGGCGTGGCCTGCGTGGCCTGCGTGGCCTGCGTGGCCTGCGCGGCAGACTCGACCGGCTCGGCGGGCTCAGTGGGCTGGACCGGCTCAGCAGTCTCGACCGGCTCAGCAGTCTCGACCGGCACAGCGGGCTCAGCGGGTGCGGCGGACTCCGCCTGCACCGCCGTCGCAGGTGGCTCGGAAGGCTCGACCCTGGCCGTCTGCTCCGGCGCCGCGGCGTCGGGGTCGAAGGCGAAGACGCGCGGGACGTAGGGCGTCTCGTCCTCGTCCTCGTCCACGGCCGTCTGGTTCACCGTCGCGTCGTCGCTCGCGGCAGGCTGGTCCGCTTCCTCGGTGGGCTCGGCGACCGGGTCGGAGTCGTCGTTCGGCCCGCCCTCCGGCGGAGCAGGCTCCGCGGTGGTCGCGGGCTCGACAGGCTCCTCCGCGATGGTCGTCTGCTCGGCAGGCTCCTCGACGGTGCCTGTCGCCGCGGACTCGTCATCGCTCGTGCCGGCCGGCTCGGCAGCGGGCTCCAGGTCGTCGGCAGGCGGCGCGGCGTCGACGGGCGGCGCGGCGTCGACGGGCGGCGCGGCGTCGACGTCCGTCACGTGCTCGCTCGTCGCTGTCTGCGCCGGGTCGACGGAAGTCTCCTCGACGTCGGCGGGCACCGTGGGCCCGGGGGTCGGCGTACCCTCACCGGGTTCCACCGGCGCATCCTGCTCGGCGGGTTCGTGCTGGGCGTCTCGGTCGGTCGGCTGACCCATCCACTGTCTCCGTGACGAAGGGCGCGCGGGGACACCCGCGCGGTGCGAAGGACGTTGAGGAGTGCGGTGACCCGCAAGGCCCGAATTCTACCGGACCGTCCTACCCCTGCGAGTCTGTTCCGACGCCCGGGCCGGACGGGACCACGAGACCGGACGGACGCTCGTGGAGGGGTCTGCGGACGGGTCTGTCGCTGAACCAGGACCGGGGCAGGAACGCGACGACCGCGACGACCACGAGCCCCCCGTAGATCCACACGTACCCGATGGTCTGCGCGGGGATCAGCACGTCGCCCCCTGGTCCCTGCAAGGACAGCAGCTGCACGATCGCGACCCACCCGACGCCGTAGCCGAGCACCCCGGCCATGCCGGCCCACGCACGGGACAGGATCCCGGCGGCGAGCACGGCGAGCAGCGCGAGGACGAGCCCGACGGGCACGGGACCATCGAGCACCGGGGCGCGGTGCGCGACGGTACCGACGATCCCGACGACGACCCCGAGCAGCGCGCAGACCACGCCCCGCACGACGACTCGTCCCACGCCGACCTGCGTGCCGGCCTGAGCCATGTGGTTCTCCCTCGTTCCGTTCGTCCCAGGCTACTGCTCTACCGGCTGTCGGCCGGCAGGTAGTACTCGTACCGGACGATCGGTGCGAGCACGTCGTTGCTGAGCGCGTACCACCCGGCCAGCACGGTGTCGACGGCGCCGCCCGGGTCCCCGGAGTCCGTCGACCCGGACGGATGCGCGGCCCCGACCGCCTGGACCTGGGTGGCGTGAGCGCGCAGCGCCCCGAGCACGGCGTCCCGAACCGGCGCGACGGCCACCACCTGCACCCCGCGCAGGACGTCGGCGGGCTGCGCGACCGGCGGCAGCTCCTCGTCGGGGTCGGGGAGATCGAGGGTCTCGCGCAGCGACTCCCGCACGGCGTCCACCCGGCCGAGCTCGCGGCGCGCAGCGCGCAGCACGTCCGCCGGCATGACGACCGCCCACCGCCGGGGCACGGGTCCGCCGGCCGCGCGCACCAGCGCGAGCGCGCGGACGGTCACGTCGTGGGCGCGCACGTGGTCGGGGTGCCCATAGCCGCCGCCTGGCTCGTAGGTGACGACGACGGCGGGGCGGCGGTCCCGTACGACCGCGGCCAGCCTGCGCGCGGCCTCGTCCAGGTCGACGCCGACGAACGCTCCGGGCTCGAGCGCGGCCTCGGCGTCCGCGCGGGCGATGCCCGGCGCCGCCCACGCCATCCCCGAGTCGACGACCCGGGCCGGCCACCCGGCGTCGGGCACCTGTGCGCCTCGCGAGACCGCCTCGGTCGGGACCCGAACCGCGTCGAGGAAGACGTGGTCGCGGACGCCGAGCGCGTCGAGCGCCGCCGCGAGCTCGCGCTCGCGGTGCGCGGCGAGCGCGGGACCGTCGCCCTCGAGGTGCCCGACGCCGGTCGGGTGCGCCGGCGTGTCGATGACCTCGCCGCGCTCGCCCCGCGTGCACGTGACGACCGTGACGGGCTCCCCCGCGGCGGCCCAGGTCGCGAGCAGCGCGCCGGTGGCGAGCGTCTCGTCGTCGGGGTGGGCGTGGACGACGAGCAGGCCGCCGTCGGGAACGACGACGGCCTGCTCGGTCGGCCCAACCGGCACCCGGGTCAGGCGCGCTTGGCGCGCGACGTCGCGCGCGCGCGCTCCGTCGCGTCGAGCAGCACCTTGCGGATCCGGACGACCTCGGGGGTGACCTCGACGCACTCGTCCTCGCGCGCGAACTCGAGCGACTCCTCGAGCGTCAGGTGCTTCGGAGGCGTGAGGTTCTCGAACGTGTCGCTCGAGGCGGCGCGCATGTTCGTGAGCTTCTTCTCCTTGGTGATGTTCACGTCCATGTCCTCGTTGCGCGAGTTCTCGCCGACGATCATGCCCTCGTAGACCTCCTGCGTGGGGTCGACGAAGAAGCTGCCGCGCTCCTGGAGGTTGATCATCGCGAACGGCGTCACCACGCCGGCACGGTCCGCGACGAGCGAGCCGTTGATGCGGGTCTCGATGGGGCCGGCCCAGGGCTCGTAGCCCTCGGCGATCGAGGACGCGATGCCCGTGCCGCGCGTGTCCGTGAGGAAGCGTGTGCGGAAGCCGATGAGCCCGCGCGCCGGGACCATGAACTCCATGCGGACCCAGCCCGTGCCGTGGTTCGACATCGTCTCCATGCGGCCCTTGCGCTGCGCCAGGAGCTGCGTGACGGCGCCGAGGTACTCCTCGGGGACGTCGATCGTCATGCGCTCCATCGGCTCGTGCGTCTTGCCGTCGACGGTGCGCGTGACGACCTGCGGCTTGCCGACGGTGAGCTCGAAGCCCTCGCGACGCATCTGCTCGACGAGGATGGCGAGCGCGAGCTCACCGCGCCCCTGGACCTCCCAGGCGTCAGGACGCTCGGTGGGGAGCACGCGCAGCGAGACGTTGCCGACGAGCTCGGAGTCGAGGCGGTCCTTGACCTGGCGGGCCGTGACCTTGTGCCCCTTGCCGCCCTTGCCGGCGAGGGGGGAGGTGTTGATCCCGATGGTCATCGAGATCGCCGGGTCGTCGACCGTGATGAGCGGGAGGGGACGTGGGTCGTCGGGGTCCGTGAGCGTCTCGCCGATCGTGATGTCGGCGATGCCGGCGACGGCGACGATGTCGCCGGGTGCCGCGGAGTCCGTGGGGACGCGGCTGAGCGCCTTGGTCTCGAGCAGCTCGGTGATCTTCACGTTCTGCAGCGTGCCGTCGTGGCGTGCCCACGCGACGACCTGGCCCTTGCGCAGCGTGCCGTTGAAGATGCGCAGCAGCGCGAGGCGGCCGAGGAACGGCGACGCGTCGAGGTTGGTGACGTGCGCCTGCAGGGGCGCACCCTCCTCGTACACCGGGGCGGGGATCTTCTCGAGGATCGTGCTGAAGAGCGGCTCGAGGTCCTCGTTCGAGGGCAGCTCGCCGTCGAGCGGCTGGTCGACCGACGCACGCCCGGCCTTGGCGGACGCGTAGACGACGGGGACGTCGAGGATCGCGTCGAGGTCGAGGTCGGGGACCTCGTCGGCGAGGTCGCTCGCGAGGCCCAGCAGCAGGTCGGTCGCCTCGGCGACGACCTCGGTGATGCGCGAGTCGGGGCGGTCGACCTTGTTGACGACGATGATCACCGGCAGCTTCGCGGCGAGCGCCTTGCGCAGGACGAACCGCGTCTGGGGCAGCGGGCCCTCGGAGGCGTCCACGAGGAGGACGACGCCGTCGACCATGGACAGGCCGCGCTCGACCTCTCCGCCGAAGTCGGCGTGCCCGGGGGTGTCGATCACGTTGATGGTGATCCCGTCGGCCTCGCCTGCCGCGGCCGCCGCGGGGCCGGCGTACCGGACCGCGGTGTTCTTCGCGAGGATCGTGATGCCCTTCTCCCGCTCGAGGTCGCCCGAGTCCATGACCCGGTCGTCCACCTGCTGGTGGGAGGAGAAGGCGCCGGACTGGCGCAGCATGGCGTCGACGAGCGTCGTCTTGCCGTGGTCGACGTGGGCGACGATCGCCACGTTGCGCAGGTCGGAGCGCACAGACATCTACGGGTCTCATTTCGGTGGAGTTCGACGGGGGCGACGACGGTGCGGCACGCCCGTCGAGGATGTCCTGTCCCGTTCGGCGCACGTGCCGACGTCCGGTAGGGCTCGAGTGGGCGCGGGTCGTCGCCCGGGCACGGCTATCCTACCGGGTCGGTCGCCGCGCACTGGACGAGGGCGTCAGGAGTCCACGAGATCTGCACACCTCAGCCCGGCGGGACCTTGCGGCCGGGCCGGCGGTTGAGCGCCGCCCTCCAGCGGTTCGGCTGGTCGGGGTAGAGCTCTTCCCACTGGTCCGAGATCGACTCCGTCACCCGCGTCGTGACCTGGTCCGTCAGCGCGGCGCGCGCCTGGCGACGCTCGGCCCGCATGAGGGCCGCGTGCTCGGAGCGCAGCGCCTTCACGACGGAGACCGCCATCCCGATCATCACCACCGAGAACGGCAGCGCGATGAGGATGGCTGCGGTCTGCAGCGCCTGCAGCCCGCCCGCGACCAGCAGCGCGATGGCCAGCAGCCCCGAGACTCCGGCCCAGAAGATGCGGCTCCACGTCGGCGGGTTCGGGTTGCCGCCCGAGGCGAGCATGTCCACCACCAGCGACCCGGAGTCCGACGACGTGACGAAGAAGACGACGATGAGCACGATCGCGAGCACGGACAGCACCGCGCCCAGAGGGAGGTCGCCGAGAAGCTGGAACAGGGCCGTGTCGGTGTCGACCGCACCCTCGGCGTCGAGCATGCTGCCGGGCTCCGTCAGCTCACGCTCGAGCGCGGACCCGCCGAAGACCGAGAACCAGAGCGTCGTCACGATCGTCGGGACGAACAGCGTGCCCATCACGAACTCCCGGACGGTACGCCCGCGCGAGATGCGGGCGATGAAGACGCCGACGAACGGCGCCCAGGAGATCCACCAGCCCCAGTAGAAGATCGTCCAGGACGACTGCCACTCCAGGCCAGCCTCGCCCTGGAACGCCGTCGTGTCGAACGTGAGGCGGACGAAGTTCGCCAGGTAGTACCCGAGCGACTGGACCCACTCGCGCATGAGGAACAACGTGGGACCGAGGATGAGGACGAGGACCATGACGGCCCCGGCGAGCACCATGTTGCCGTTGGAGAGCCACTTGATCCCCTTGCCCAGCCCTGACACGACGGACAGGGTCGCCAGTGCGGAGATGGCCGCGATCAGGCCGATCTCGAGCGGCAGACCGGGCTCCACGACATCGAGGTACCCCAGTCCAGCCGCGATCTGCAGGACACCGAACCCGAGCGACGTCGCGACGCCGAACACGGTCCCGACGATCGCGATCACGTCGATCAGGTTGCCGACCCAGCCCTTGACGCGGTCGCCGAGGATCGGCTCCAGCGCCCAGCGGATCGAGACCGGCCGCCCCTTGCGGTGGATGGAGTATGCGAGCGCGAGGCCCGCGACCACGTAGATCGCCCACGCGTGGATCCCCCAGTGGAGGTAGCTCTGCCCCATCGCGGCCTGCGCGAGCACGGCGTCGGAGCCCTCCACGCCCGGCTTGGGCGTCGTGTAGTGGGACAGCGGCTCGGCGACCCCCCAGTACACGAGCCCGATCCCCATGCCCGTCGCGAACAGCATCGCGAACCAGACGGGCAGCCGGAACAGCGGTTGCTCCTCGTCCTTGCCGAGCACGATGTCGCCGAACCTGCTCACGCCCATCCACAGCGCGAGCACGACGAACGCTGCCACGAGCAGGACGTAGTACCACCCGAAGACGCCGATGACGTCGCGCTGCAGCGTCTCCATCGCGGCCGTCACGGCGTCGGTGAACAGCACCGCTGCGAGCACGAACAGCAGGATGAACCCGGCCGCGGGGTAGAACACCCACGGGTGCGGTCGGCCCGTGCGAGGTGCGTCCGGGTCGTGAGAGTCGGAGTGCACGACGACCGGTTCGTCCTCCCGCGGCGCCGCGTCCTCACTGGTCGTCATAGGTCCAGGCTCGCCGCGTGCCCCCTCGACGGCAACCGGAGCCGTCAGACTGCGGAGACCACCAGACCGTCGTGGAGCTCGAGCACCCGGTCGGCGCGCTGCACCAGGAGCGGGTCGTGCGTCGACACGACCGCGGCCACGCCGCGCGTGTGCACGACGTCCCGGATGAGGTCCATGACCGTCGCCGCGGTCCCCGAGTCGAGCTGACCGGTGGGCTCGTCGGCCACGAGGATCGACGGCTCGGCGACGAGCGCCCGCGCGATCCCGACGCGCTGCTGCTGCCCGCCCGACAGCTCGTACGGGCGCTGGGCCGCGTGCTCCTCCAGGCCGACGAGCGCGAGCGCGTGCGCCACCCGCTCGGCGCGCTCCACGGTGTCCACGCGCTGCAGCCGCAGCGGCACCTCGACGTTCTCCGCGGCCGACAGCACAGGCACGAGCCCGAACGACTGGAACACGTACCCGATCTCGCGGCGGCGCACCTCCAGGACGGCGGACTCCGACATGGCCGACAGCTCGCGGTCGACTGAGACCGAGCCCGTGCCGGGACCCAGGTGCACGCTCCCCGTGGTCGGGCGGTCGAGCCCGCCGAGGATGTTGAGCAGCGTCGTCTTGCCCGAGCCGGACGGCCCACGCACGACGAGCAGCTCGCCCGCGTACGCCGTGAGGCTCACGTCGCGCAGCGCGTGCACCGCGGTGTCGCCCCGGCCGAACACGCGCCCGACGCCGTCCGCGCGCAGCACCGGCCCGGCGCTCCCCGTGGTCCCGGGTGCCGTCGTCGTCACGGACTCGCTCACTGCTGCCTCCCGTCGGGCCACACGCCCACGTGGTCGGTCTCGAGCGCGAGGCGGACGCGGTCGCGCAGGTCCAGGCTCGCGACGAAGTCGGGCGGGAGCTGGAGCCGACCCACCCGGTCGAGGACGGCGAACTCCTCCGCGACGTGCCGCTCGGAACCGTGCTCGTCGACCTCGGTCCGCCGCAGCACCTCGGTGGACGTGCGACCGTCGCGGATCTGGACCGTGCGCAGCACGTGGTCCGAGACGGTGGGGTCGTGGGTGACGATGAGCGTCGTGACGCCGAGCTCCGCGTTGACGCCACGCATCGCCTCGAGCACCTCGACGGACGTCGCCTCGTCCAGCTCGCCCGTGGGCTCGTCGGCCAGCAGAACGCGCGGGCGGTTCGCCACGGCGACGGCGAGCGCCGTGCGCTGCTGCTCCCCGCCGGACATCTGGTCCGGCCGTCGGTCGCGCACGTGCCCGATCTCGAGCAGCTCGAGCAGGGTGTCGACGCGCGCCGCCCGGTCGGCCGCCCGCAGGTCGCCCGCGAGCGTCAGCGGCGCGGCCACGTTCTCGGCCGCCGTCAGGTAGGGCAGGAGGTTGCGGCTCGTCTGCTGCCACACGAACCCGACGGTGTGGCGCTGGTACCGCACGCGCTCACGGCGCCCCATGGTCAGCAGGTCGGTCCCGGCGACGACGGCGGACCCGCCGGTCGGCCGGTCGAGGCCGGACAGGATCGTCAGGAGCGTCGACTTGCCGGAGCCGGACGCCCCGACGATCGCGACGAGCTCCCCGGGGTCGACGCGCAGGTTGAGGCCCTGCAGCGCCTGGACCTCGACGCCGTCGGCGGAGAAGATCCGCACCAGGTCCGCGCACAGGATGTCCGGACCCGTGCCGTCCACGGTACTCACGGTCGTCATGTCACCTCTCCTCACCGATCCGGAGCGCGGCCGCGAGGTTCGCGCGCCGACTCACCGCGGCGGCCACGGCGACCGCCGCGACCACCACGAGGACGAAACCGCCCACGACGAGCCCGAGGATCCCGAGGTCGATCGCGAGCGAGGGCTGGGCGTCACCGCCCGTGAGGGAGGTGAGCTCGACGGTCGCGAGCACGAGCGCCGGGATCGCGAGCCCGAGCACGCTCCCGACGACGAGCGACGCCAGCGCCCACGGGCCGATCTCCCACGCCACGAGGCCGGCGGTCCGGCGACGCTCGAGACCGAGCGTACGCAGCACGGCGACGATCCGGTCGCGCGCCGGCGCGCCGATCATGAGGGCGAGGACGACCGCGACCGCGTAGAGCAGCCCCGAGAGAGCGACCGCGACGACGAACGCGCGGTTCATGCCCGCGGCGAGCGGCGACCCGAGCGTGTCCGCGGCCACCTGCGCCGGGGACGTCACGACGGACTGCGGCAGCACCTCGGACACTGCCTCGCCGACCGCGGCCTCGTCCGCGCCGTCGTCGAGCGACAGCAGGGCGAGCCGGGGGTGGAGCGTCGTCCCGAAGACGTCCTCGGCGAGCGTCCGGTCCACGACGACGAAGGCGCGTGGCGCCGCCAGCCCGGGCACCTCGTCGCGCACGGCGAGCACGTCGATCGGGGCGCGCTCCGCGGAGGCGAGCTCCGCGTCCTGCGAGCTCAGGGTGACCCCGGTCGCGGTCGAGACCACGGCCGGGAGCCGGTCCCCGGCGGTCCCGAGGCCGGCGGGCAGCCCGCCGGGGACGTCGCCCTGCACGTCGGCGAGCGCGTCGCCGTCGACGGCGAGCACCGTCATGCGCTCGCCGGACGGACCCTGGCGCAGCACGACGTCGCTCAGGTCCGCGACGGTCGCGACGGTGTCCACCCCGTCGACCTGCTCGAGCTGCGCGACGACGTCGTCGTCCATGATCGGTCCGCTGACGCGCAGGTCGGCGCCGACGGACTGCCAGGCACGGTCCTCCACCCCCGAGCGCACGGTCGTGTAGAGGACGCCGGAGACCAGTGCCACCGAGACACCGACGACGAGCGCGAGCGCCGGCACGGCCCCGCCCGCAGGGTCGCGCACGGCGCGGGCCGAGCCCAGGAACGGGACCAGGTCGCGACGGCGGCGCAGCACCCGCTCGAGCGCGCGCACCGGCCACGGGGCGAGCCGGACGACGACGAGCGCGGTCGCGACGGCGAGCAGGAGAGGTGCGGCGGCGAGGAGCGGGTCCACCCCGACCTCGGCGGCGACAGGCTCGCCGTCCGGTCCTGTGGTGGTGCCGACGAGGACGCCCCGCTGCAGGAGCAGGAGCACCGACACGGCGGCGGCCGCGACGACCAGGAGGGACACGATGCCGTCGAGCCGGCCCCGTACGGTCCTGAGGTCCGCACGGGTCTCGCGCAGCCCGCCCGGCGACGTCGTCAGGGCGAAGAGCGCCGCCGGGGCGAGCGCGGCCACCAGCGCCGGCGCGAACGTCGCCACGGCCACGGGACCACCCCCGGCGGACGCGGGGACGGCGAGGACCGCTGCGGCGGCCCCGACGGCGGCGGCGGGCAGGCCGAGGGCGAGGCCCTCCCCCGCCATGAGTCCTCGCAGCTGGGCGCCCGACGCGCCGCGCGCGCGCAGGAGGGCGAGGGACGACCGTCGCCGCGAGACCACGAGCCGGGCGCCGAGCAGCAGAACCGCCACCGTGACGCCGAGCGGCCCGACCGCGAGCACGGCGAGGATCGCCGACGACGCCTGCTGCTGCGCGAGCAGCTCGGTCAGCACGACGGTCAGCTCGCTCGCGGGGGCGAGCTGGAACGAGCCGTCGGGCACGACCGGGTGCGGGACGGCGGTGAACCCGCGGAGCTGGGCGAGCAGCGGCGCGACGTCGGCGGCGCCGATGTCGTCCCCCGACACGGGGTACCAGACCCGGGTCGACGGGCTGAGCATGAGATACGGCTCGACGGCCGCCGGATCGACGTACAGGGCGGTCCGCGCGGACAGCCCGAGATTGAGGTCGTCCTCGACGTACGGCGCGGCGGAGGCCGGGTTGTGCTGCCAGTAGTCCCCCGCCGGGTCGTCCGCGGTGAACGTCCCGGACAGGACCAGGGGCATGCCTCCACCCAGCACCCGGGTACCGCCCACCGGCCAGCCGAGGACGTCCGCCGCTTCCGCGGAGACCGCCACCTGGAGAGGGCTGCCGCCCTGGGGCCACGCGCCGTCGACCAGCGTGGCGTGCTCGGGCAGGTGCGGGTCGATCTTCAGCGAGCCCGACGGGTGGCGCACGTCGTTGCCGGGCACCGTGTCCAGGGACTGCGGGTCGTCCTCGACCGTGAAGCCCGGTGAACCCAGCACCGTGCGCAGCGGGGCGGGCTGGGCGTCGCGCAGCGCGCCGAGGCCCTGGTCGAACGCACCCCAGACCGCCTCGACCTCCGGCGGCAGGCCGGTCGAGCCGGCGGGCTCCGCCGGGCCGAGGTCCGGCGGTGTGGGCGAGACGGCGATGACGTCGCGCTGGAGCGGGGTCGAGCCCGCGAGCTCGTAGGCCACCTGGTCGGCGTTCGTCGCCGCGACCGCACGAGGCCAGGCCGTGACGACGAACGCGACGACCAGGACGAGCACGGCCAGCGCGACCGACACGGACCTGTGGGCGACGAACTGCCGCCACGTCAACCGGGCGAGGTTCATCGGATCTCCTCCCGGTACTCGGCGTCGAGCCCCTGGGCCCGGACCCGGGCCGCGACGACGCCCACGACCGCCGCGAGACCGACGACGAGCATCCCGAGCAGGAGGAGCGTCGGCCCGACCGCGCTCGCCAGCGGGACCGGGAGCACGTCGGACGCCGCACCGAGCGTCGCGCGCGTCAGCTCGGGGACCGTCAGCAGCGCGACCGCCCACCCGGCCGCCATGCCCAGCACGAGCGCCGTGAGGCCGACCGCGGCCAGCTCGGTCGCACGTCCGCGCGCCTGCTCGCCGGCGGGCGTGCCGAGGGCGCGCAGCACCATGACCTCGGCGCGGCGCGTGCGCAGGAGCGCGAGCGCGACCGCCAGCACGCCGGCGAGCGCGAGGACCACGGCTCCCGCCGCGGCCAGCCAGAACGCGACCCGCACCGGCGCCGAGGCGTCCGGGCCGGCGTCGTCCCCGGCGACCTCGACGACGACGTCGCTCGCGCCCTCGTCCGCCGCGACCGCGGCAGCCTGGACGGCGACGTCGGCGCGCACCGCGGCGTCGGGGCCGTCGGTGCCGCCGGTGCCGCCGGTGCCGTCGGTGGCGTCGGTGGAGGTCCCGATCCACACCGCACCGGGCCGCGGCACCGTCAGCAGCACCCGGAGCAGGTGCTCCTGCAGGGTCGCCTGGTCCACGAGAACCGCGGTCTGGTCGACGACGCCGGGGATGACGTCGGCGACGGACGCGACCCGGACGGGGACGTCGACACCGGAGACGGTGACCTCGGAGTCGTCTCCGGGCGCGAGGTCGTACGCGTCCGCGAGCGAGGTCGGGAGCGTCACGGGAACGACCCGGGGATCGGCGGTGGCGTCGGGAACGAGGCGCACGTCGAGCGGGAGGCCGCCGGTCGCGAGCCGGGCGTCGACGCCCGCCTGCCCGTACGGCTCGAGCTCCGCGAGCCCCTCCCGCACGAGGGAGGTCAGCGGCCCCCAGCCCTGGGCGAACGGGAGCGGCTCGTCGCCGGCCGGGGAGATCGCCCTCGCCGCGTCCACCTCGACCACGGCCCGCGCGGGGGCGACCGGGGTGCCGAGCTCCAGGTCGACGCCGACGAGACGCCACGTGCCCGGACCCGGGAGCTCGCCGGCGAGCCGGTGCGTCGACGGGTCCGGACCGACGTCGGCGCCCACGCCCTCGCCATAGCCGACGCTCACGGAGCCGAGCGCGACGCGGCTCAGCGCGCCGGACGCGTCCGCGACCCACGCGGCGGCGTGCAGCTCGCGCGCGTCGAGCGAGTCGCCCCAGAAGAACGGCATGTCGGGGGTCACCTCGCCCTCGAGCGACACCGACGCGGTGACGTCGAGCGACAGCCCGGTCGCGTCGTCGGGCAGGTCGAGGCCGGTGAGCGCGTCGCTGTCCACGAGCCCGCCGGTGAGGTCCTCGGCGGTCACGGTCCCCGCGGGGAGGCTGAGGACGTCCTGCGCGCCGCCGGCGTCGAGCGCGAGGAGCGCCACGGGGTCCTCGCCGAGCACGGCGGAGGACCGCAGCACGCTCGTCGCCCCGGTCGCGCCGTCGAGCGCGGCGTACCGCGCCACGACCGGGGGGTTGGCCGTCTCGGACACCGACGCCGGGCCACCCGTGGCGACGCGCACGTCCGCACCCGTACGCAGCTCCGCGACCGCGGCGCGGGTGGACGTCGTCGTCCCGGCGTACGCCCCTGCGAGGGTGGCCGCGCCGGAGGCGAGGACCACGAGCACGACCGGGACCGCGACGACGACGACGCGCCGGGCGACCTGCCGCGCCGCGAGGACCGGGACGAGCCCCGGCCCGCGGGACGCGAGTCGTTCGACACCGGCGCCGAGCGGCCCGAGCACGGCCGTGGCCGCCAGCGCGAGCGCCGTGAGCGCGAGCGCGGGGGCGAGGACGGCGAGCGGGTCCACCTGGGTCGACCCGCCTGTCGTCACGAGCGGCGACCCGTACCGGCGCAGCTGCCACACGCACAGGGCGGCCGCCGCGAGGACGATCACGAGGGTGCCGAGCGCGGCCGCCGACCGCACCCGCCCGGAACGGTCGACCTGCCCGCGCCGTGCGACCACGCGGACCTGGAGCCAGGCGACCGTCGTCACCACCGCGACACCGACCACGGTGCTCGCGAGCGCGACGAGCCACGGCAACGGCCCGACACCGGTCCCGGCGCCGGTCAGCCCCAGGGCGGCCTGGGCGACGACCGCGCCGAGCACGGCGCCCACCCCCACGACCGCCGTGGCCTCGCTCCCCGAGCCCGCGGTCACCTGGGCGTTCGTCGCCCCGCGCGCGACGAGCAGGCCGGTCTCGGGCGCCCTCGTCTGGGCCAGCAGGCGCGCGACCTGCGCGAGCGCGACGAGGCTGACGACGACGAGCAGCCCGACGGGCACGAGCGTGACGGCCGCGGCGGCCCGCTGGGCGGAGCGCGTCGCGAGCGCGGTGGCGCCCAGCTCACCGGCGACGCTCAGCCCGCGGACCGCGACCGCGTCGTCGCTGCGCAGCGCGTCGCGCAGGGAGGGTGCACCGTCCGCGAGGACGGCGAGGTGCGCCGGGTCGAGCCGGTCGGCGTCCGGGACCACCGTCCACACGGCGAACGGAGCCGTGTCGATCGTGTCGAGCGTCCCCCCGTCGACGACGAGCGGCCCGACCGTCGACCCGTCCGCTCCCGAGAGCGCGAGCGGGTCGTCGAACCACCGGGGGTCGCTCGGGTCGTCGGGACGCCAGGTCCCGACGACGGTCAGCTCGGTCCCCGCGTCCGCGCCGGTCGAGGTGTCGGCAGGTTCGGCCTCGGTCTCCCCCGAGCCGCCCACGACGAGCGTGTCCCCGACTGCGACCCCGAGGGCCTCGGCCGCGTCCTCCTGGACGGACGTCTCGCCGCTGCGCGCGGGCCAGGTGCCCGAGACGAGCGCGGCGACGGAGCCGATCTGGGGGTCTACCTCGAGCACGGCGCGACCGGACGCGACGTCCGGTCCCCCGCTGACGTCGAGCGGCTCGGTGCGCACCGAGCGGTACACCTCCAGCGGGACGCCGGGCAGCTGCTCCGCGACCACCGCGCGGACGCGGTCGTCCTGCGCCTGCGGGTCCGGGTGCAGACGTGTGCTGACCTGGATCGCCGCCGCCGTCGGCGAGGCCGCGGAGAGGGCCTCACGCGCGCCCGAGGTCGCGGCCGACTGGACGTACCCGACGGTCGAGCCGATCGTGGCGACGATCGCTGCCGCGAGCAGCAGGATCGTGACGAGCAGGCCGCCCTGCGCCCGCGCACGACGGACGACGAGCGAGGTCGCTCTCACGTTGGACACCCCTCCTCGGGCGCGCTGGTCAGCGGGACCGGCCACGGTGGGCCGGCGCACCACGGTGCACCGGCCCACCAGCGCTCACGAGGGAAAGCCGCCCGTGCCGCCACCGCGGAGCGAGGCGTTCCCCTCGGGGTTCGCGCTCGGCTTCAGCGGCTCGAACTGCTCACCCTCGAACTTCAGCTCGCTGACCTGGTCGCCCAGCTCCCGCAGGAGTGCGTGCCGCGCCTCGCGGCGACGGCGCTGCTCCCCCGGCTCGGGCACGGGCGCAGCGGCGAGCAGGCGCCTGGTGTACTCCTCCCGCGGGTCGTGGAGCACCTCGGCACGTAGGCCCTGCTCCACGATCTTGCCGTTCTGGAGCACGACGACGCGGTGCGCGAGCAGGTCGATCACCGCGAGGTCGTGGCTGACGAACAGGCACGCGAACTGGTACCGCTCCTGCAGGTGCGTGAACATCTGCAGGACGCTCGCCTGGACCGAGACGTCGAGCGCGGACGTGGGTTCGTCCGCGACGAGCAGCTCCGGGTCGAGCGTCAGCGCGCGCGCGATGCTCACGCGCTGACGCTGACCGCCGGACAGCTCGTGCGGGTACCGGTTGAAGGCTGCCCGCGGGAGCTCGACGGCATCCAGCAGCTCGTACACGCGCGCCTGCTGCGACTTCGCGTCACCGACCTCGTGCACCACGAGCGGCTCGGCGATGCAGTCACCGATCGGCATGCGCGGGTTGAGCGACGCCGCCGGGTCCTGGAAGACCACGCCGATGCGCTTGCGCAGCGCCTTGAGCTCGCGCTTGCCCATCCTGCCGAAGTCGTTGCCGAAGATCGACACGGACCCGCTGGCCGCAGGGATGAGCCCGAGCGCGCAGCGCGCGATGGTCGACTTGCCCGAGCCGGACTCGCCGACGAGGCCGACGATCTCGCCCTTGCTGAGCTGGAACGACACGTCGTCGACCGCGCGGAACGCGGGCTTGCCGAGCCGCTGGTACTCGATGACGAGGTTCCGCAGGTCGAGCACGGGTGCGTTGGTCGACGCCGCGACGCCCTCCCCCGCCTCCTCGTCGGCCGTGCCGAACTGACCCGGTCCGGAGCCGAGGTGCGGCACCGCGCCCAGGAGCTTCTTCGTGTACTCGTGCTGCGGGTGGTTGAGCACCTGGTCCGCGGTGCCCATCTCGACGAGGTCGCCCTTGAGCATCACCGCGACGCGGTCCGCCATGTCGGCGACGACGCCCATGTTGTGGGTGATGAGGAGGATGCCGGTGTTGAGCTTGTCCTTGAGCGAGCGCAGCAGGTCGAGGATGTCGGCCTGCACCGTCACGTCGAGCGCCGTGGTGGGCTCGTCCGCGATGATCACCTTGGGGTCGCAGCTGATCGCGAGGGCGATCACCACGCGCTGGCGCTGGCCGCCCGACAGCTCGTGCGGGTACTGCTTGAGGCGCCGCACCGGCTCGGGGATGCCGACCATCTCGAGCAGCTCGGCCGCGCGCGCGTCGGCCTTCTTGCCGAACGCGATGCCGTGCAGCTGCAGCGCCTCGCTGAGCTGGTCCCCGATCGTCAGCACGGGGTTGAGCGCGGTCATGGGCTCCTGGAAGACCATCGCCACGTCGTTGCCCCGCATGCGCCGCAGCCCGCGCAGGTCCAGGTCGCTCACGACCTTGTCCCCGACGCGGATCTTCCCGGAGACCCGTGCGTTCTTGGGCAGGAGCCCGAGGGCGGTCATGGACGTGACCGACTTGCCGGAGCCGGACTCGCCGACCAGAGCGACGACCTCGCCGGGGTGCACGTCGAGGGAGATGCCCTTGACGGCGTGCACGACGCCGAACTCGGTGCCGAACCGCACGTCGAGGTCCTCGAAGGAGAGCACCGCGTCGGACCGGTAGCCGACCCCGTCCTCGGTGGAGATGTCGAGGGTGGTCATCAGGCCTTGCTCCTGTTCTGACGGGGGTCGAACGCGTCACGCAGACCGTCGCCGAGGAAGTTCACCGAGAGGGCGATGGCGAGGATCATCATGCCGGGCCACCAGAAGAGCCACGGGCGCGTGGTGAACGCGTTCTGGAACTCGGAGATCAGCACGCCCAGCGAGGTGTCGGGCGGCTGCACGCCGAAGCCCAGGAACGACAGCGACGTCTCCAGGAGGATGGCCCCGGCGATGGCGAGCGTCGCGGAGACGATGATGACGCCGATCGCGTTGGGCAGGATGTGCTTGGTGATGATCCGGCCCGGGCCCGTCCCGACGGCTCGCGCCGCCGTGACGAACTCGCGCTCGCGCAGCGAGAGCACCTCGCCGCGGACGAGCCGGGCGAGTCCGGTCCACGTGATGCCACCCAGGACGAGCGCGAGGCCCCAGATCCCCCAGCTGCTCGCGATCTTCCCGAGCACCGCGGCGAAGACGAGCAGCGGGATGATGATGAACAGGTCGGTGAGGCGCATGAGCAGCGACTCGAGCCACCCGCGGTAGTACCCCGCGAGCGCGCCGATGAGCGTGCCCAGGAACGTCGAGATCAGCCCGACGCCGAGCGCGATGATGATCGACGTCTGCGTACCACGCATGACCATCGCGAAATAGTCCCGGCCGTTCTGGTCCTGCCCGAACGGGTGGTCCCAGGACGGGACGCCGCCGTTGATCGGCGTGCCGGTCGTCTTGTAGTCGTAGTGCCACCAGCCCGGGATCGGGCCGATGCCGATCGACGTGAACGAGACCACCACGATGACCACGAGCACCACGAGCGACGTCATCGCGCCCTTGTGCCGGAAGAACCTCCGCCGGACCAGCTGGCCCTGGCTGTAGGACTTGCCGTCCTTCACCTCGTCCTCGATGGCGATGCCCGTGGGCTTCGCGCCGCCGGCGTCGATCCCCTGGACCCCGGGGATCACCTCGAAGGACTCGTCGCCCTGCTGGGCGCGCTTGTCGTCGTTACTCATCCCGGCCTCCGCGTGCTGTAGCACGGCTGCTTGTCGTCGTGGACGGTGTCGTCCTGTCCGTCGTCGTCATCCCGGTCACCGCCGGATCCGCGGGTCGAGATACGCGTACGCGATGTCCGCGATCATGTTCATGAGGATCGCCGCGATGCCCGTCACGAGGAAGAACGCCATGACGGGGTTCGGATCCACGTTCTCGAGCCCTGTCTTGAACAGCTCGCCCATGCCCTTCCAGCCGAACACGGTCTCCGTGATGACGGCACCACCGATGAGACCGGCGAAGTCGAACGCGACGATCGTCGTGATGGGGATGAGGGCGTTGCGGAACGCGTGCTTGGTGATGACCGCGCGCTCGGACAGGCCCTTGGACCGGGCCGTGCGGACGTAGTCCTGCTCCATCACCTCGAGCATCGACGACCGCGTGTAGCGGCTGTACGAGGCGACCGAGATCAGCGTGAGCAGGATGGTCGGCAGGATGAGCTGGGCGCCCTTGTCGAGGAACGACTCCCAGAACCCGCCGGTGAAGTTGGGCGTCTCGGAGCCGATCGTCGAGATCGGCCGCGGCTTGAGGTCGAGGAAGCTGGACACGTGCGCCATCGCGATGTCGGTCGTGATGAGGAGGCTCATGATGATGCCCGTGATGGTGGAGACGAGCATCGCCTGCCGCCGCGAGTACCCGCCCCACGCATAGCCGATCGCCATCGACACGACGATCGCGAGCAGGAACAACCCGATGAGGAGCAGCCAGCCGCTCGGCTCGGCGAGCGGCACGGCGAAGACGAAGTAGGAGATCACGGCGACGACGACGGTCGTGAGGGCCGCGTAGAGCACGCGGCGGTTCGCCAGTCCGGTGACGAGCACCGTGACGAGGACCGCGGCACCCGCACCGACGAGGAGGACCACGAACGGACCCATCGACGGGTTCCGGTACCAGTCGATCGCGTTGAAGACGAACATCGCGGCGGCCGTGAAGACGAACGTCGCGCCGGCGGTCAGGAGCCGTCGCCGGGCGTCGCCACCGAGCACCGCCTGGAAGACGAACGCGAGCAGGGCAGCGATGCCGAGTATCGCGAGCGGACTCACCCAGCCCTCCGCGATCCAGTTGTTGAAGCGGATCGCGCCGAACTCCTTGAGGAGCACCGCGGCCCAGAAGACGGGCAGCGAGAAGAACAGGAAGGCGCCGAACGTCACGGAGTAGTCGAATCCGGAGTACTGGCGGATCGCCGTGAGGATGCCGAGCGCGACGCCGACGATGATCGCGAGGACCGTGGCCAGGACCACGAGGCGCAGCGTCGAGCTCGCTGCCTGGCCGAGCAGGACGCCGACGTCGCGGTTGGTGCGGTCGACGCCGAAGTCGCAGTTGAGCGTCACGCAGCCGAGGATGCCGCGGAGCCAGTTCCAGTAGCGGAGCCACCACGGGTCGTTGAGACCCATGAAGTCCTCGCGCGCGGCGATGAGCTGGTCACGGTTGGTCGCGTTCGACTCGTTGAGATCCTCGAGGGGGTCGCCCGAGTTGATCACCATGATGTACAGGAGGAACGACGCGCTGAGGAGCACCAGGAACGAGATCCCGATGCGCCGCAGGATGAATCTGAGCACGGGTTTTACCCTTCAGGCCTGGCGCCGGTCGGGCGCCTGCTCCAGGTGGGACAGCAGATCACTGTATGCCACCGGAGTTCGAGTTCCTGCATCGCACCGTCCGGACACCCCAGTGGGGCAGGAGGACGAGCCTCCTGCCCCACCGGGCACCCGTCAGGACACGCTCAGGGAGCGGGCTCTACGGACGGTGTGCGATCAGGACGCGCGGTACCACTGCTCCGCGTTCCAGACGATCGTGCTCTGCGTCGACGTCTTGCGGACGTTCTGCAGGTTCGAGTTGTACGCGTTGACACCCGGGTGCGCGAACACGGGGATGCCGAACAGGTCGTCCCACAGCAGCTTCTCGATGACCTTGGTCTGCTCGAGGTGCACGGCGGGGTCGACCGTCGAGGCGAGCGTGCGCCACGCGGCGTCGACGTCCTCGTTCGAGTACTCGCCGTAGTTCTGCTGACCACCGGTCGAGTAGATGTTCTCGCCCGAGGCGATCTGGCCGGAACCGGCCCACGCGAAGAGCGCGACCTCGTAGTCACCGTTCGGGAGGGCCTTGTCGAAGAAGTCCTCCGCGCCGGTGTCCTGGATCTCGAAGCCGGCCTGGTCACAGCTCGCCTTGATGAGGGCGACCTCGTCGGTGCGGCGCGGGTTCGGGGCCGAGTAGCCGATGCGGACGGTCACCGGGGTGTCGACCCCGGCGGCCTCGATCTTGGCCTTCGCACCGTCGATGTCGACCTCGTCGTAGCGACCGTCGTAGGACGCCTCGACGACCTCGTCGTAGGTGTCCTGGAAGGGGAACACCTCGCGGGCGTTCATGACGACCGCGTCGGGGTTGATGGGCGTGATCAGGTTGTCGACGATCTGCTGACGCGGCGCACACATCGCGAACGCCTCACGGAGCTCGAGGCTGTCCGCGAACGCGCTCGAGTCGCGGAAGTTGAAGTCGAGGTGCTCCCAGGTGAGCGTGTCACCCGTGATGACCTTGACCGTGTCCCCGATGGCCTGGAGCTGACCGAGCGTGTCGACCGTGGCCTGCGGCTCGATGACGTCGAGGTCACCGTTCTGCAGCGCCTGCACGTGGGTGTCCGCGGCGGCGAAGCGGAACGTGAGCTCCTTCGTCGCGGGCGGCGTGCCCCAGTACGAGTCGTTCGCGGTGAGCGTGAGCGACTGACCGGCGGTCCAGCCGTTCTCCTTGAAGGTGTACGGACCGTTGACGGGAGCGATCGCCGGGTCGGGCAGCTCGCCCGACGCCGACAGCCAGCCCGTGTTCCAGAACTCCGCGGCGGGCTTCAGGATGTCCATGTCGAGGTTCTTGATGCCCTCGACGAGCTCCTCGACCGTCACGCCGATCTGGTCCGCGACGACGTGCGCCGGGAAGGCCGAGATGACCATGAGCTGCCAGTCGGCGTAGACCGTGTCGTAGTCGTACTGGAAGGACTTGTCGCCGACCTCGCCCTGCGGGCCTGCCGACACGTAGTCACCGAGCGTCAGGCCGCTCACGTGGTTGAACAGCGGCGCCTCGGACCCGTCGTCGGTGACCTTGCCGTCCTCGGTGATCGCCTGGGCGGCCCACTCGAGCAGGTAGTCCTCGTACGCGACAGGCTCGCCGTCCGACCACACGGCGTCGTCGGCCAGCGTGTACTGGACCTGCAGCGGGTCCTCGCTGATGGCCTCGAACGTGCCGTACGTCTCGTCGCGGCAGATGGTGCCGTCGGTGCCGAAGTAGGTGAACGACGACAGCAGGCGGTCGTTGATCACGCTGTTGTACGTCGAGTAGGTCTCGGGCGTGTTGCCGTTGTAGCCGAGCCACTCGTCCTCACCGACCGAGAACGAGATGTTGCCGTCCTCGCTCTCGGTGACGCCGCTGTCCTGCTTGCACGGGTCGCTCGGGTCGACCTCGGACGCGGCGGACGTCTGCGTCTCGTCCGTGTCCTCGTCGTTGCCTGCAGGGCTCGTGCACGCTGAGAACAGCAGTGCACCCGTGGCCGCCACCGCGATGGCGGCGCTCGTGCGCCTGATCTTCAATGTTCCTCCTCCAAGGACTGGTGGGCACGCCCGCGAGGCGTCACATCGCCCCCCGGTCGCCCCGCCGCGGCAACCGGGCTGAGCCGGGACCGTGCGGCGGGTACACCCACCATGGTTTGAGGCAACGCTACAGACCAAGTTGCGAGCAATCTCACCGTTGCCCGGTTGCGGCAGGCGATCGTTACCGAGTTGATACTGGCCGGTACGGCGAGGATCTCTGGTCGATATCAGTACGAAACGGTCCTGAAACGTCCCGTCCCCGGAACGTGAGGCTCGTCACGTCTCAGCATGCGTCGGCTGCCGGGAGCGGGAAGGAACCAGGCGCGAACCCGCCCTGCGCGCCGCGGTGCAGCTCGTCGACGGCCCGCGACGGCAAGCGGCCGGCCGCCGCTCCACGATGCCGAGCGGTGAGGGTCAGCTTCGCGTCCCCCACCGACGCGCTCGCCAGGCAACGCCTCGTCGAGCTCCCTCGGCCCGCCCTGCCGCCTCCGCGCACATCAGGAGGGTCACGGTGCGCACGGCCTCGTCGAGGAGCTCGGGGTACGCACGTCGTACGGCCGCACCGACCTTCGCCGCCATCTCGTCCCAGTCACGCTCGTTCGTGGCATCGCGTCCCCGTCGCGGGCCGCGGCCGACCCGCATCCCGGTGCACGCGTGCTCGGCCGTGGCGATCACCCGCTCGACGTCGGGCAGCAGCGCGGGATCGACAGCCTCGGGAAGTCGCCTCAGGCCCCTCGCGCCGTACAGGTCGTGCCCGGTGAACGTCAGGAGCGCGGTGTCGAGCGGGGGAAGGATCACGCTACGCCCGGCGCGTCCCCGGTCCGCGACGTACACCTGGACGCGGCGCCAGTCCAGGCTCTCCGTCGCCGAGCACGTCGCGCGGTAGACCTGGCGGCTCTCGAGCAGGTCGGTGTCGGCACCGTGGGCGACGAGCCGGTCCCGGCCCCACCGGATGCGCCGGAAGTATGCGTCGACCTCGGCGGGAGCAGACAGGAGGATCGGGTCCAGGAGCGCGACAGCAGCGTCCTGGTCCAGCGGACCCCGGATCCCGGCGGCGTCGCACAGCGGCAGGACCGCGCTCGTCAGCAGCAGGTGCCGCGTCAGGTCTTCGCGGATCACGGCGAGATGGGTGTCCTCGATCGGAAAGCTGAACGTCCGAGGCTCGTGGTTGGCGTCGGCACCGGCACCGAGCGACAACCGGAGCTCACCGTCCTCCCGGACGGCCTGCGGGAGCCACACGTTCTCGCGGGCGAACACGACCTCGCTCATCCCACCCCCACGTCCCAGCCCCCGTCACGGGGGCTTCCCTCAGTGATCGACGGCCGGCCGGCCGACGGCCGTCCTGACGATGCGCCCCGGATCGGTGACCTCAGACGTTGAACCTGAACTCCACGACGTCGCCGTCCGCCATGACGTAGTCCTTGCCCTCGATGCGCGCCTTGCCCGCGGCACGTGCTGCCTGGACCGACCCCGCCTCGACGAGGTCGTCGAACGAGACGACCTCGGCCTTGATGAAGCCGCGCTCGAAGTCGGTGTGGATCACGCCGGCAGCCTGGGGTGCGGTCCAACCCTTGTGGATGGTCCAGGCGCGCGACTCCTTGGGGCCGGCCGTGAGGTAGGTCTGCAGGCCGAGGGTCTCGAAGCCGACGCGTGCGAGCTGGTCGAGACCCGCCTCGTCCTGGCCGGCGTCCGCGAGCATCTCCGCGGCCTCCTCGGCCTCGAGCTCGACGAGCTCCGACTCGAACTGCGCGTCGAGGAAGATCGCCTGCGCGGGCGCCACGAGGTCGCGCAACGCCTGCTTCTGCGCCTCGTCGGCGAGCCCGGCGTCGTCGGTGTTGAACACGTAGATGAACGGCTTCGCCGTGAGCAGCTGGAAGCTCGCGATCTCCGCGAGGTCGAGGCCCGCGGCCGCAGCCCCCTGGAAGAGCGTCGTTCCCTCCTCGAGGATCTTCTGCGCCGTCTGGGCGGCCGCGACCAGTGCGGGGTCGCCCCGCTTGATCTTGACCTCCTTCTCGAGGCGCGGCAGCGTCTTCTCGAGGGTCTGGAGGTCGGCGAGGATCAGCTCGGTGCTGATGGTCTCGATGTCGCCCGCGGAGTCGACAGAGCCGTCGACGCGCAGCACGTCCGGGTCGTCGAACGCACGCGTGACCTGGCAGATGGCCTCGGCCTCACGGATGTTCGCGAGGAACTTGTTGCCGAGGCCCTCCCCCTCGCTCGCGCCCTTGACGATGCCCGCGATGTCGACGAACGACACCGTCGCCGGCAGGATGCGCTCGCTGCCGAAGATCTCTGCGAGCGTGCTCAGCCGCGGGTCCGGCAGCGGCACGACGCCGATGTTCGGCTCGATGGTCGCGAACGGGTAGTTCGCTGCGAGCACGTTGTTGCGCGTCAGGGCGTTGAAGAGGGTGGACTTGCCGACGTTGGGCAGGCCGACGATGCCGATAGTGAGAGCCACGGGCCACCATCCTACGGGGATCGGGTGCGCGGGGTCCTCAGGCGTACGACATGACGCGCTGCAGCAGCTCGGGAGCACGCCGGTCGAACGTGCGCGAGCCCCAGCGGACACCGAGGACGAGGACGACCACACCGAGCGCCGGACCGAGGACGAGCGTCACCCAGCCCAGCACCGCCTGGGGCAGGAGGATCGCGAGCACCCCCGACACGAGGAACGGGAGGGTCAGCGCGAGCGTGACTCCCATCGCCGCGGTCTGTGCGACGAGCGTCGCCATGGCGGCACCCTGCGGCTGCTTGAAGGGGCTGTCTCCCGGCTTCGGGACCGGGTAGAGCAGCCGCGCGGACGAGACGCTGGAGACGCCGAGGGAGACGAGCAGCGTGCCGACGGACAGCCCGAGCACGGCGGGCAGCGCGTCCCAGCGCGCCGCGACCGCCGCGGAGACCACCGCGAACAGGACCACCAGCGGGATGCCGCCGGCGAGGACGGGGATCGCGCGGCCCCAGCGGTCCGCGCGACCGCTCACCCCGGTCGACACGTGCAGCGCGAACGCCGTGTGGTCGTACGCGACGTCGGCGGAGATCGCGAACCCGAGGATCCAGGCCGTGATCGGGGCGAGCACCAGGAAGATCTCGGAGCCCGAGCCGCCGCCGAGCACGAGCAGGATGACCGGGAACAGCGGGACGATCGCGATCGAGCCGGAGTAGCGCGGGTCGCGCAGCCAGTAGGTCGTGGCCCGGGCCGCCACGGCGCCGGTCGGGCCCGCTGGGAAGCGGGCGAACCAGCCCAGCCCCTTCGCCCGGCCGCTCGCGCCCGACGTCGGCGGGGTGACGAGTGCCCGCGCGAGGGAGCGGTCCCACACGACCCAGGCGACACCGAGCGTCGCCACGGCCACGACGAGACGCGCGAGCGCGACGCCCCACGCGCCGTCGTGCACCGCTGCGCCGAGGCCCCACGGCGCGCCGAACGGGGTCCACGCGACGACGTCGGCGAGCCGGACCACGAGGCCGCGCACGGCATCGCCGTCGGTCGTCTCGCCGAGCTGCGACGAGACCCACGCGATCGCCGGTCCGACGAGCACCAGGGGCACGAACGCCGCGACCGTCACGACCTCGCGGTAGCGGCGGGACTCGAGCAGCGGCGCGAGGGCCGTCGTCGTCGCCCGCGAGCCCACGACGCACAGCGCGAGCGCGAGGACGGCGCCGACGAGCGCCGCGAGCAGGGCGAGGGGCGTGCGCCACCACGCGAACGACACCCCGAGCGCCGACAGGCCCGTCGCGATCCCCGGGATCGAGACGACCCCGGCGAGCGCGAGGCCGGCGAGCAGGCGCCGCTGCGGGATGCCGAACAGCACGAACCGCTGCGGGTCGAGCGTCGCGTCGACGCCGAACGCGAAGAGCGGGACGACCCACCAGGCGAGCACCGCGACACCACCGAGCAGGACGGTGATCGCGCCGGCGAGAACCGGGTCCTGCGTGCCCAGCACGGTCGTGCCGACCACGATCATCCCGACGACGAAGACGCCGTAGAGCGCACCGAGGACGAAACCGATCGTCTGCCACGCGCTCCGTCGGAACGCGTTGGCCATGAGGGTCAGCTTGAGGCGGACGAGCTGCGCAGCCATGCCAGTCCTTCCGTGCTCTGGCGTCCGCCCACGAGGTCGACGAACCGCTCCTCGAGGCTCTGTCCGCCACGCACCTCGTCGACCGTCCCGGCGGCGAGGAGGTGCCCGCCCGCGACCACGGCGACGTGGTCGCACATGCGCTGGACGAGGTCCATGACGTGCGAGGACACCACCACGGTCCCGCCCGAGCGGACATAGTCGGCGAGGATGTCGCGGATGTTCGCCGCGGAGACCGGGTCGACCGCCTCGAACGGCTCGTCGAGCACGAGCACCTCCGGCGCATGGATGAGCGCGGTCGCGAGCGCGATCTTCTTGGTCATGCCTGCCGAGTAGTCGACGACGAAGGTGTTCGCGTCCGTCGCGAGGTCGAGCGCCGCCAGGAGGTCCCGCGTGCGCTCGGCGACCGTGTCCCGGTCCATGCCGCGCAGCAGACCGGCGTAGGTGATGAGCTGCGCCCCGGTGAGCCGGTCGAACAGGCGCACCCCGTCGGGCAGGACGCCGAGGCGCGCCTTGCCCGCGACCGGGTCGGCCCAGATGTCGGTGCCGTGCACGTGGGCCGTGCCGGCGTCGGGCCGCAGGAGCCCGGTGGCCATCGACAGCGTCGTCGTCTTGCCCGCGCCGTTGGGACCCACGAGCCCGTAGAACGATCCCGCGGGCACGTCGAGGTCGACGCCCGCGACCGCGATCTTCTGGCCGAAGCGCTTCCAGAGGCCGCGCAGCGAGAGCGCGGCGCGGGGTTCCGGCGGGGACGGTGCCGGTGGGGGCTGTGTCTGCGGGGACGGTGACGGGTCGACCATGCGGCCCAACCTAGTCGAGGGGTCCGACGCCGCGTGGTGCGGTTTGTCATGACGTGTCCTCGCGTGCGTGTCGGTGGGGCGTGGGAGGGTGCGGGCCATGGACACGTGGGCGTTCTTCTCCGTCGGGCTCGTGCTCGGCCTCGTCGCCGGTGCGGTGCTCGTGCTCGTCGTGCGGCGCACGTCGCCCGACGGCGCGGCGGCCGAGTCCCGTCGCCTGACCGCCCTCCTCACCGCGTCGCAGGCGGAGGCGGCACGCGGGGCCGGGCTCGCGGAGCGGCTCGACGCGGAGCGGGCCGGCTTCGAGCGCCAGCTCGACGGCGAGCGCCAGGCCTTCGTGCGTCAGCTCGCCGCGGCGCAGCGCAGCGCTGACGAACGCCTGGACCTGGCCCAGACCCAGCACGAGCAGCGCCTCGCCGAGGTGCAGGGCGACCACCAGCGCCTCGAGGCGCGGTTCGAGTCGCTGTCACGGCGGACGCTCGCGGCGACCTCGGAGCAGTTCCTCGCCCAGGCCGAGGAGCGCTTCCGCCGCAGCAACGAGTCGGGCGCCGCGGAGCTCGCGAAGCGCGAGGAGGCGGTCCGCACCCTGGTCGAGCCGCTCGCCCGCTCTCTCGAGCAGATGCGGACCGAGGTCGCGGAGGCGGAGAAGGCGCGCACGGCCGGGCACTCCGCACTGACCGAGCACCTGCGCCAGCTCACCCAGGCGAGCGCGCAGCTGCGCAGCGGCACGGACGACCTGGTGACCGCGCTGCGCTCGTCGCAGACCCGTGGCGCATGGGGCGAGCTGCAGCTGCGACGGGTGGTGGAGGCCGCGGGCATGCTCGCGCGCGTGGACTTCACCGAGCAGGCCCACGTGGAGACGGTGGACGGCGCGCTGCGGCCGGACATGGTGATCCACCTCGCAGGTGGCAAGAACGTCGTCGTCGACTCCAAGGTCGCGTTCCTCGGGTACCTCGAGGCCCAGCAGGCGACCGACACCGCGGTGCGCGAGGCCCGGCTCGACGCGCACGTGCGGCACATGGTCAAGCACGTCGACGACCTCGCGTCGAAGCGCTACTGGTCGCAGTTCAGCCCGGCGCCGGAGTTCGTCGTCATGTTCGTGCCCGCCGAGCCATTCCTCTCGGCCGCGGTCGAGCGCCGCCCCGACCTGCTCGAGTACGCGGTCCGCCGCAACGTCGTGCTCGCCACGCCGATGACGCTCGTCGCGCTGCTGCGCACCGTCGCGTACGCGTGGCAGCAGGACGCCGTGACCGACAACGCGCACGAGGTGCTGCGCACCGGCAAGGAGCTGCACTCACGCCTCGTGACGACGGCGCGGCACGTGACCAAGCTGGGCCGCTCGCTGAGCACGGCGACCAAGGACTTCAACGTGTTCGTCGGTTCTCTCGAGACCCGCGTGCTGCCCCAGGCGCGCCGCCTGGTGGACCTGCACGTCGTGGCCGAGACCGAGCGCATCGGCGAGGTGCGCGCCGTCGAGGACGTCCCCCGGCTGATCTCCCAGCCGGAGCTCGTCGCGGCGGCGTCCGACGCGATCGTCGCCATCGACGACCGCCCCGACGGCCGACCCGACGAGCGGGACGACCAGCAGGGCGACAGTCCGAAGCAGGCCTGGGCCTGACGACGGGTCAGGTGGGCTGCACGGAGAGCGCGCGCCGGCCGCCGCGCGCCGGGCGGTCGGCAGCGCCGCCGCCCGAGCCGAGGTCGGTGCGCAGCTCGCGGGGCAGGGAGAACATCAGGTCCTCCGTCGCGGTACGGACCTCCTCCACGGTCGCGAACCCGCGGGCTGCGAGGTGCTTGAGGACGTCGTCGACGAGGATCTCGGGGACGGACGCGCCCGACGTGACACCCACGGTCGACACGCCGTCGAACCAGGACTCGTCGATCTCCTTCGCCACGTCCACCCGGTAGGAGGTGCGCGCGCCCGCCTGGAGCGCGACCTCGACGAGGCGCACCGAGTTCGACGAGTTCGCGGAGCCGACGACGATCACGAGGTCGCACTCCGGCGCGAGCTTCTTGACCGCGACCTGACGGTTCTGCGTCGCGTAGCAGATGTCGTCGCTCGGCGGGTCCTGGAGGGTGGGGAACTTCTCCCGGAGGCGACGCACCGTGTCCATCGTCTCGTCGACGGACAGCGTGGTCTGCGAGATCCACACGACCTTGTCGGGGTCGCGGACCACGACGTCGTCGACGGCGTCAGGCGAGTTGACGACCTGAACGTGGTCCGGCGCCTCGCCCGCGGTGCCCTCGACCTCCTCGTGACCGTCGTGACCGATGAGCAGGATGTCGTAGTCGTCCTTCGCGAAGCGCACGGCCTCCTTGTGCACCTTGGTCACGAGGGGGCACGTGGCGTCGATCGTGTCGAGCTCACGCTCGGCAGCCGCTGCCTTGACGGCCGGGGAGACGCCGTGGGCGGAGAACACGACGCGGGCGCCGCGCGGCACCTCGTCGGTCTCGTCGACGAACACGGCGCCGCGCTCGCTCAGCGTCTCGACGACGTGCTTGTTGTGCACGATCTCCTTGCGCACGTACACGGGCGCCCCGTAGTGCTCGAGCGCTTTCTCGACGGCGACGACTGCGCGATCCACCCCGGCGCAGTACCCGCGGGGCGCCGCGAGAAGGACACGCTTCCCGGAGACCGGGGCCGCGGCGTCGGGCATCGCGGGACGATCAACGGACGGGATCACAGCGGAAGAGCTCACGCCCCGAGTCTAGGCGACCCCTCGCCTCCCGAAAGTTGTAGCCCCCCACCGGCCTCGAGACCCGTGGGGTGCTGACAACTGAGGCGGCACCACAGTTGTCAGCACTGCACCGCCATCCAGACCCCTGGGTTGCTGACAGATCGTGGGGTGGGGGGTGTTGGCGGGGTGGGGCAGGCTAGGGCCGTGACCTCGACGCTGCCCGACGACGGCCCTCCCCCGGTCCGCGCGCTCGACACGACCGCGGAGCACCCGTGGCCGGTACGCCTGCTCTCGGAGAAGATGCGCGACTACATCGCCAAGATGTCGACGGTCTGGGTCGAGGGACAGGTGGTCGAGCACACCTATCGCGGCCGCGCCGGGATGCAGTTCGTCACGCTCCGGGACACCGACGTCGAGGCGTCGCTGCCGGTGCACATGCTCACGCGCGCGTTCGACGGGCTCGCGCGCAAGCCCGAGGTCGGGGACCACGTCGTCGTGCAGGCCAAGCCGGAGTTCTGGACCAAGTCCGGCCGGCTGTCGATGCGCGCCACCGCGATCCGCCAGGTCGGCGTCGGCGAGCTGCTCGCGCGGATCGAGCACCTGCGGCGCGTGCTGGCGGCCGAGGGTCTGTTCGACACCGAGCGCAAGCGCCCGCTGCCGTTCCTGCCCGCCGTCGTCGGGCTGGTGTGCGGGCGGGAGTCGAAGGCCGAGCACGACGTGGTCGTCAACGCCCGGGCCCGCTGGCCGCAGGTGCGCTTCGAGATCCGCGAGGTCGCGGTGCAGGGCATCAACGCAGTCCGTGAGGTGAGCGCGGCGATCGCCGAGCTCGACGCCCGCCCCGACGTCGAGGTCGTCGTGGTGGCCCGCGGCGGCGGCTCCGTGGAGGATCTCCTGCCGTTCAGCAACGAGGCGCTCGTCCGCGTGGCCGCAGCATGCACGACGCCCCTGGTCAGCGCGATCGGGCACGAGACGGACGCCCCGCTGCTCGACCTGGTCGCCGACTACCGGGCGTCGACCCCCACCGACGCCGCCCGCAACGTCGTCCCCGACGTCGCCGAGGAACGCCACCGCACGACCCAGGCCCGCCAGCGCATCCGGGCCGCTGTGCGCGCTCGTCTCGACCATGAGCAGCACGGGCTCGACGCCGTGCGCTCGCGCCCCGTGCTGGCGGCCCCGACGACGATGGTCGACGCCCGCGAGCGCGACGTCGGGCAGCAGGTGCGGCACGCCCGCAGCCTGTTCGACGCCGCGCTGCTGCGGGCGGGCGGGGAGGTCGGGCGGCTCGCCGCACAGGTGCGGGCGCTCTCCCCCGCGTCGACGCTGGAGCGCGGCTACGCCGTCGTGCAGCGCGCCGACGGGCACGTGGTGCGCACACCCGACGACGTCGCCGCCGGGGACCCGATCCACGTCCGCCTCGCCGCGGGTGCACTCGACGCCGCGGTCACCACCACGACCGCGAGGTAGCAGCGCGACCTGGGCTCTACGTCGCGGCTTGTGGTCCTACCTCGCGCGGGCGACGCGGCCCTCGTCCCACACGGGCTCGGAGGTCTCGCGCACGACGCCGTCGGCACCGAACACGAGGAACCGGTCGAACCCGCGCGCGAACCAGCGGTCGTGGGTGACGGCGAGGACGGTGCCGTCGAAGGCCTCGAGCCCCTCCTGCAGCGCCTCGGCGGACTCCAGGTCGAGGTTGTCCGTGGGCTCGTCGAGGAACAGCGCGGTGCACCCGGAGAGCTCGAGCAGGAGGATCTGGAACCGCGCCTGCTGCCCGCCGGAGAGGCGTTCGAACGGCCGCTCGGCCGCCACCGTCAGCTCGTAGCGACGCAGGGCCGACATCGCCTGCCCGCGGTTCCTGGCGTGGTCGGCCCACAGGATGTCCAGCAGCGTGCGGCCGAACAGCTCCGGGTGGGCGTGCGTCTGGGCGAACAGCCCGGGCACGACGCGGGCGCCCAGGCGCCAGGCGCCGGTGTGCGCGACGTCGTCGCCGCCGAGCAGCCGCAGGAAGTGCGACTTGCCGGACCCGTTGGATCCCAGCACCGCGACGCGCTCGCCGTAGAACACCTCGAGGTCGAACGGCTTCATCAGGCCGGTGAGCTCGAGCGCCTCGCAGGTCACCGCGCGCAGCCCGGTCCGACCGCCGTGCAGCCGCATGGTGATGTCCTGCTCGCGGGGCGGCTCGGGCGGCGGTCCCGCCTCCTCGAACTTGGCGAGCCGGGTCTGGGCCGCACGATAGCGCGAGGCCATCTCGTGGCTCATGGTCGCGGCGCGGCGCAGGTCGACCACCAGCCGCTTGAGCTGCGCGTGCTTCTCGTCCCAGCGCCTGCGCAGCTCCTCGAACCGGGCGAACCGCTCGCGCCGCGCCTCGTGGAAGGTCTCGAACGAGCCGCCGTGCACCCACGCGTCCGCGCCGGCGGGCCCCGGCTCGAGCGCCACGATCCGGCCGGCGGAGCGCGCCAGCAGCTCGCGGTCGTGCGAGACGAACATGACGGTCTTGCGCGTGGCCCGCAGCTGCTCCTCGAGCCACCGCTTGCCCGGGACGTCGAGGTAGTTGTCCGGCTCGTCCAGCAGCAGCACCTCGTCGGTCCCGCGCAGCAGCACCTCGAGGACCAGTCGCTTCTGCTCGCCGCCGGACAGCGTGCGCACCTCGCGCCAGCGCGCCGTCTCGTAGCCGACGCCGAGCGCCGCGGTCGTGCACAGGTCCCACAGCGTCTCCGCCTCGTAGCCCTGCACCTCGGCCCAGTCCGACAGCGCCTGGGCGTACGCCATCTGGGTGGGCTCGTCGTCGGTCGTCATGATCGCGGTCTCGGCGTCGTCGACGGCGCGCGCGGCGTCTCGGACCCGCGGCGGGGCGACAGCGATCAACAGGTCGCGGACCGTGCTCGCGTCGCGCACCGAGCCGACGAACTGCGGCATGACGCCGAGACCTCCGGTCACCGACACGGTCCCGGCCTGCGGGGCCAGCTCGCCCGACAGCAGCCGCAGCAGCGTGGTCTTGCCCGCGCCGTTGGGACCCACGAGGGCGGTGACGCTGCCCTCGGGCACCCGGAACGAGACGTCGTCGAGCAGCGTGCGGCCGTCCGGCAGCACGTGCTCGACGTGCGCCACCTCCAGGTGTCCCATGCCTCGAAGGGTCCCCCGGGGGGCCGGCCCGAGGCAATTCCATTGCACCGGCGCCCGCGGTCGAGAGCCGGGCGTCGAGAGCCGGGCGTCGAGAGCCGCCAGGCGTGGACGCGAGGGGCACGCTGTCACCGGGATGAGGTTGACTGTCCCTCGTGAACGAGGCGAGATCCACAGACGCTCCCGCAGCCACGCCCGGAGAGATCCCCGCAGACGTTGCCGCTCTGGGCTACGAGGAGGCGCGCGACGAGCTCGTCCAGGTCGTGGCGAGGCTCGAGGCCGGCGGCGAGCCGCTGGAGGCGTCGCTCGTGCTCTGGGAGCGCGGCGAGGCTCTCGCCGCACGCTGCCAGGAGTGGCTCGACGGCGCCCGCGTCCGCCTCGACGCCGCCCGCGCCGGGGGGCCGGGCCACGCCTCCGCCGACCAGGACGACGACACGAACGACGACACCACCGGAGGACCCCGATGAGCGCCCCGCACACCCCCAGCACCGTTGCGACCTCGGACCGCACGTCCGAGGCCGCCGACGGGCACGTGCTCGTCGTGGGCGAGGCGCTCATCGACGTGGTCCACCGCGGCGACGGCAGCGTGGACGAGCACCCGGGTGGGAGCCTGGCGAATGTCGCGCTCACGCTCGGGCGCCTGGGTCGCGACGCACGCCTCGCGACCTGGATCGCGGACGACGCGCACGGTGGCGCGATCCGCTCGTGGCTCGACGACTCGGCGGTGACGCTCACGCCCGGGAGCACGGACGCGGGCTCCACGAGCGTCGCGACGGCGCACCTCGACGCCCAGGGCGCCGCGACCTACGAGTTCGACCTCGAGTGGCGGGTCCCCGCAGGCACGTCCGTCGTCCCGTCCACGCTCGCCGTGCACACCGGGTCGATCGCGGCCGTCCTCGAGCCGGGCGCGAGCGACGTCCGCGACCTCGTCGCGTCCGCGCGCCCCACCGCGACGATCACGTACGACCCCAACGCACGGCCCGCGCTCATGGGCGACCCGGCCGACGCACGTCGCCGCATCGAGGAGATCGTGGCGCTCGCGGACGTCGTGAAGGTCAGCGACGAGGACCTCGAGTGGCTGGCACCCGGGACGGACGCGGTCGCGGTCGCGCGCGGGTGGCTCGCGCTCGGGCCGGCGCTCGTGGTGGTGACGCTCGGTGGGGAGGGCGCGATCGCGCTGACCGCGTCGGGTGACCTGCACGTCGCCGCCCCGCGGGTGAGCGTCGTCGACACCGTCGGGGCGGGCGACTCGTTCATGGGCGCGCTCGTCGACGGTCTGTGGGACGCGGGACTGCTCGGAGCGGACAACCGCGAGTCGCTGCGCGCCATCGACGCGCACACGCTCACGGCCCTGCTCGAACGTTGCGCCGCCGTCGCCGCCATCACGGTCTCGCGTGCCGGCGCGAACCCGCCCCGGCGATCGGAGCTCACGGCCGACGCCGCCTGACCGGCGCGGCCCGCAGGGCTAGGCCTGCTGCTCCTGCTTCTGCGCCCGCTCGAGCGAGCGCTTGCGGTCCTCCTGGTTCTCCTGCTCGATCCGGTCGGACTCCCCCTCGTCGCGTGTGAGGTTCTCGCTCGTCTCCGGGTCGAACACCATCATCTTCGACGGGTCGAACCAGAGCTCCGTGCGGTCTCCGTCGCGCACGCGGGACTGCGAGTCGAGGGCGACGACGAACTGGGTCCGCAGGCCCTCCCCGTCGAGCTCGCGGTCGAGCTCCTCGAGCTGACCCTTGACCGACTCGTGCATGTCGAACGGGACGTAGGCGTAGAGCTCGGCACCGAGCCACTCGGTGACGTCGACCTGGATCTCGAAGGTGTGCCCGCGGTCCTTCTTGGACGGGTCCACGAGGCGCGCGTCCTCGAAGTGCTCGGGCCGCAGACCGACGATGACGAGCTCGCGCTCGCCGACCACGTCACGGATGCGGTCCGGCAGGTCGAACTCGCCGAACGGCAACGTGATCCGGTCGCCCGCGATCTCTCCCGGGAGGAAGTTCATCGGCGGGGTGCCGATGAACCCGGCGACGAACAGGTTGACCGGCTGCTCGTAGAGCCCGCGCGGGCTCGCGACCTGCTGGAGCACGCCACGTCGGAGCACCGCGACCCGGTCGCCGAGGGTCATGGCCTCGGTCTGGTCGTGGGTGACGTAGACGGTCGTCGTCCCGAGCCTGCGCTGCAGGCGCGCGATCTCCGTGCGCGTCTGCCCCCGGAGCTTCGCGTCGAGGTTGGACAGCGGCTCGTCGAACAGGAACGCCTTCGCGTCGCGGACGATCGCGCGGCCCATGGCGACGCGCTGACGCTGACCGCCGGACAGGTTCGCGGGCTTGCGGTCGAGGTGCTCGCGCAGGTCGAGGAGGTCGGCCGCGCCCTCGACCTTGTCGCGGATCTCCTGCTCCGTGAACTTGCCCTTCGCCAGGCGCAGCGGGAACGCGATGTTCTCCGCGACCGTGAGGTGCGGGTAGAGCGCATAGTTCTGGAAGACCATCGCGAGGTCGCGGTCGCGCGGGGCCTTCTCGTTGACGCGCTTCCCGTCGATCTCCAGCTCGCCCGCGGTGATGTCCTCGAGCCCGACGATCATGCGCAGCACGGTGGACTTCCCCGAGCCGGACGGGCCCACGAGGATGACGAACTCGCCGTCGGCGATGTCGAGGCTCACGTCGTCCACGGCGAGGAAGCCGTCGCCGTAGCGCTTGACGATGTCCTTCAGGGTGATCGACGCCATCAGCTCTCTCCTCGTGGTGCGCGTGGTGCTCGTGGTGCGGGCGTGGACCTCGTGCCGTGGACCGGGATGGGGCTCATCCCTTCACCGCCCCCTGCGTCAGGCCGGACACGATCTGACGCTGGAAGAGGACGACGAGGACGACGACCGGGATCGTGACGACGACCGCGGCCGCGGAGATCGCTCCGGTGGGTTCCTCGAAGTACGACGCGCCGGTGAAGAAGGCGAGCGCCGCGGGCACCGGGCGCGCGGCGTCCGTCGACGTCAGGGAGATGCCGTACACGAAGTCGTTCCAGGCGATGAAGAACGCGATGAGCGCCGTCGTGAAGACGCCGGGTGCGGCGAGCGGGACGATCGCCTTGCGGAACGCCTGCCACTGCGTCGCGCCGTCGACCTGCGCCGCCTGCTCGAGCTCCCACGGGATCTGCCGGAAGAACGCGGCCAGCGTCCAGATGGAGATCGGCAGGGTGAGGGACAGGTACGGGATGATGAGGCCGAGCCATGTGTCGTACAGGCCGATGTTGCGCCACAGGTTGAACAGCGGCGTGACGATCGAGACGACGGGGAAGATCGACACGCCGAGCGCCGTCGTGAGGATCAGGCGCTTGCCCGGGAAGTCGAGCCGCGCGATCGCGTAGGCCGCGAGGGTCGCGAGGACGACGGCGATGACGGTCGCGATGAGCGAGATGCCGATCGAGTTGCGCAGCGCGGACAGGAACAGGTCCTGCGCCGATCCCCCGGTGGCGAGGATCTGCTCGTAGTTGTCGGTGGTCCACCGGGGCGGCAGGAACGTGCCGGAGTTGAGGTCGCTCGACGACTTGAAGCTCGTCATGAAGATCGACAGCACCGGGAACAGGGAGCCGACGAGCACGACGACCGTGATGACCGCCCACCAGACCTTCGCGCGGGTGCTCAGGACGCCGCCCATCACTTCTCCCCCCTCGCGCCGGCCAGATCGACCTTGAAGAGCTTGATCGCCACGAAGCAGATGAGCATCACGCACAGGAACAGGAGCACCGAGATCGCCGAGCCCATGCCGATCTGCAGCTGCCCGATCGACGTGCGGTACGCGAGCAGGGAGAGCACCTCGGTGTTGTTCGCACCGTTCGTCATGATGTACACGTTGTCGAAGATGCGGAAGGCGTCGAGCGCGCGGAACAGGACCGCGACCATGATGGCGGCCTTCATGTTCGGGATGATGACCCGCGTGAACCGCTGCCACGCGGTCGCGCCGTCGACCTTCGCGGCCTCCTCCAGCTCACCAGGAACCTGGGCCAGCCCGGCGAGGAGCAGGAGCGAGATGAACGGGGTCGTCTTCCAGACCTCGGACGCGATGATGACGAACAGGCTCGTTCCCTGCTGGGCGAACCAGTTGAGGTCCGGGCCGACGCCCGGCACCCAGTCGAACCAGTTGTTGACGTAGCCGGACGTGATGTCGAACGCGTAGAACCAGGCGAAGGCCGAGACGACCGTGATGATCCCGTACGGCACGAGGATCGCCGTGCGCAGCAGCCCGCGGAGACGCTTGATGGCGCGGTGCATGACGAGCGCGAGCGCGAAGCCCAGCACGAGCTCGACGGCGACGGTCACGACCGTGATGAACACCGTCACGCCCATGTCCCGCCACCACACCGGGTCGGTGAGGATCACGACGTAGTTGTTCAGCCCGACGAACGCGCGGTCCTCGGGCGCCGTGAGCTTGTAGTTGAACAGCGAGTCGTAGGTGGCCTGCAAGATCGGGTACAGCGTGACGGCGAGCATGACGACGAACGCCGGGCCGGCGAGGAGCCAACCGAGCCTGGCCTCGGACCGCGCGCGGTCGCTGCGCGCGGCCTTCGCGGCGGCGTCGGGCGCCCCACGACCCGTGCCGGGCGACCGCTCGGACGCGCGGCCGGGACGTTCGGTGGAGGTGCTCACAGGAGTCGCTCCCCTCGCAGGACGGCGGTGATGAAGTCGGTCGACACCTCGGGCGTCGTGTCCGGGTCGGCGTCGGCCGGCGGGTACCAGGTCTGCTGCAGCCCGGTCGACACCTCGTTGTAGAACGGGGTCTGCGGCCGAGGGGCCGCCTGGTCGAGCGAGTCGCGGATGACGTCGTACATGGGGAAGGCCTTCTGCACGTCCGGGTCGTCGTACGCCTTGATGCTCGCCGCCGGGTTCCCGTTGGTCACGAAGTACTGGGCCTGGTTCTCCGGGCTGACGATGCACTCGGACGCCTCGTACGCGAGGTCCGTGTGGGCGCCGTACTCACCGATCCCCAGGCTGATGCCGCCGTAGGGCGGGCGGGTGTCCTTGCCCTCGATCGTCTGCGGGTACAGGGCCCAGCCGATGTCGTCGAGGAGCGCCTGGTCCTGCGAACCGTCGTCGACCGCGGTCGCCGTCGACGACCAGACGAACGGCCAGTTGACCATGAACGACCCGCGGTCACCCTGGAACAGGGTGAGCGACGCCGGCTCGTCCTCGCTCGGCAGGCCGGGGCCACCCACGCCCGAGGTGCCGATGTCGCCGATGATCCGGGCCGCCTCCTGGCCCGCCTCGCTCTCGAGACCGAGCGTCAGCTCCTCCGCAGGCGCCTCCGGGTTCTCCAGGATGTGTCCGCCGCCACCCTCGACGAGCGCGTTGATCCACACGGTCAGCGACTCCGCCTTGAGGCCCTGGACCGCGAGGTACTTGTCCTGGTCGCCCGCCGCCTCGATGATCTGGTCCCACGTGACGGGCTTCGACATGTCGAGCCCGGCCGCCTTCGCGACCGACTTGCGATACCAGAGAAGCTGCGTGTTGGCCCAGAACGGGATCGCGACGAGCTCGTCCTTCCACGTCGACGCGTCGATCGCACCCTGGACCACGTCCTTGGTCGTGGCGTCGGCGACGTCGTCGGGCACCGGTGCGAGGAACCCCGCCTCGGCGAACTCCGCGATGAACACCGGGTCCAGGCTCATGAGGTCGATCGACGAGTCCTTCGCCGCCAGCCGACGCGCGAGCTGCTCGCGCTGGGACGCGGCGTCGCGCGGCAGCAGCTCCGTCACGACCCGGTACGCACCGTCCGCCGCCTCCGTGCACGCTGCGGCGATCTCGGCCTGACCGCCGGCGTCCGGGTTGATGTACCAGGTGAGCACGGGGGGCCCGTCGTCCCCCGGCCCGCACGCCGCGAGCGGTGCGAGCACGGCCAGGGCGACGGCGGCCGTGAGCACTCGGGGACGTCGTCGCACGTCGGCTCCTTCGTCGAGATCTGCTGTTCGTTGCACCTCAATGGCTACACCAGCCTGGACAGGCCCGCCATACGAAACGATGTCGCCGCCAGGTGCCGGTCGGGGCGATGATCACCCCATGACGATCAACCCACTGACACCGAGCGACGCCTGGGCGACGCTGCGCGCCGGGAACGACCGGTTCGTCGCCGACGCACCGCTGCACCCGTCCCAGGGCGCCGACCGGCGCCGGGAGACGTCCGCCGCACAGCACCCGCACACCGTCCTGTTCGGGTGCTCCGACTCGCGCGTCGCGGCGGAGATCATCTTCGACCAGGGGCTCGGGGACATGTTCGTCGTGCGGACCGCGGGTCACGTCGTGGACACCACCGTGCTCGGTTCGATCGAGTACGGCGTGGACGTCCTGTCGGCGCCGCTCGTCGTGGTGCTCGGGCACGACTCGTGCGGCGCCGTGGCCGCGGCCGTCGACACCCTCACGACCGGCGCGCAGGCGAACGGGTTCGTCCGCGCGGTCGTGGACCGCGTCATCCCGTCGATCGCCAAGATCACGAGCGCGGGCGGTGGCTCCCTCGAGACGATCGACCCCGACGTCCTGCGGCGCGAGCACGTGCGCAACACGGTCGACATGCTCCACTCGTACTCGGCCGGGCTCGCCGCGGCGGTCGCCGAGGGGCGTTGCGCGATCGTCGGCGTCGAGTACGACTTCGCCGAGGGTCGCGCCCACCTCGTGGACGTCGTCGGCGACGTGGGCGAGTCACCCCTCACCGACGCCTGATCGCGGACCGCACCACCCGCCCGCACGGCGTGAGATCCCTCACGCCGGTTGCCTGGCACACGGCACCGTGCGGCAGGATTGGCCCTATGACTGCAACCCCCGACGGATCCGGCGCCGACGCCGGAGCGACCGAGTTCCGCATCGAGCACGACACGATGGGCGAGGTGCGCGTCCCCGCCCGCGCTCTCTACCGTGCGCAGACGCAGCGCGCCGTCGAGAACTTCCCCATCTCCGGCACGCCGCTCGAGCGCGGGCACATCGAGGCCCTCGCCCGCGTCAAGAAGGCCGCCGCGCGCGCGAACGCCGAGCTGGGGGTCCTCGACGAGGACATCGCCGCCGCGATCGTCGCCGCCGCCGACGAGGTCGCGTCCGGCGCCCACGACGCCCACTTCCCGGTGGACGTCTACCAGACGGGGTCCGGGACGTCGTCGAACATGAACACCAACGAGGTCCTCGCGACGCTCGCGACCCGTTCGCTCGGCCGCGAGGTGCACCCGAACGACCACGTCAACGCGTCGCAGTCCTCCAACGACGTGTTCCCCACCTCGGTGCACGTCGCTGCCACCGCGGGCGTCGTGCGCGACCTCGTCCCCGCGCTGGAGCACCTCGCGGGCGAGCTCGAGGCCAAGTCGGCCGAGTTCGCCACGGTCGTGAAGTCCGGCCGCACCCACCTCATGGACGCGACGCCGGTCACGCTGGGCCAGGAGTTCGGCGGGTACGCCGCCGCCGTCCGCTACGGGATCGAGCGGCTCCAGGCCGCGCTCCCCCGTGCCGCGGAGGTCCCGCTCGGCGGTACCGCCGTCGGGACGGGCATCAACACGCCCGCGGGGTTCCCGCAGCGCGTGATCGCCCTGCTGGTCGAGGACACGGGTCTCCCGCTGACCGAGGCGCGCGACCACTTCGAGGCGCAGTCGGCGCGTGACGGCCTGGTCGAGCTGTCCGGAGCGCTGCGGACCATCGCCGTGTCCCTCACCAAGATCTGCAACGACCTGCGCTGGATGGGCTCGGGTCCCAACACGGGCCTGGGCGAGATCTTCATCCCCGATCTCCAGCCGGGCAGCTCGATCATGCCGGGCAAGGTCAACCCCGTCCTGCCCGAGGCCGTGCTCATGGTCGCCGCTCGGGTGATCGGCAACGACGCGACGGTCGCGTGGGCCGGAGCGTCGGGCAGCTTCGAGCTCAACGTGCAGATCCCCGTGATCGCGCAGGGCGTGCTCGAGTCGGTCCGCCTGCTCGCGAACGCGTCGCGCGTCCTCGCGGACCGGGCCGTCTCCGGTATCACGGCCAACGTCGAGAAGGCGCGCGCGTTCGCCGAGTCCTCGCCGTCGATCGTCACGCCGCTCAACCGCGTCATCGGGTACGAGGCCGCGGCGAAGGTCGCGAAGCACTCCGTGAAGGCGGGCCTCACGGTCCGCCAGGCCGTGGTCGACCTCGGGTTCGTCGAGCGCGGCGAGGTCACCGAGGCCCAGCTCGACGAGGCCCTGGACGTGCTGTCGATGACCCGCCCGCCGCAGGCCTGACCCCCCGGCGCTCTCGCCGACGGCCCGCTGCACCGACCGGTGCGGCGGGCCGTCGGTCTGTCAGTACTCCCCGGGGTCCAGCCGGCGCAGGACGACGGCGAGCAGCCGGCCCAGCTCCGCCCTCTGGTCCGCCGTGAGGTGCTCGAGCGCGCGGTCCTCCAGCGCCACCTGCCGGGGGAAGACGTCGTCGACCAGCTCACGTCCGGCGTCGGTGAGCTCGACGACGACGCCGCGACGGTCACGCTCGAGGACCGTCCGGGCGACGAGCCCTGCGCGTTCGAGGCGGTCGAGACGCTTGGTGATCGAGGCGCCCGGCGCGCCGGTGAGCGTCGTGACCTCACCCGCTCGCAGGGGGCGGGCGGTCCGACGCAGCGCGGTGAGGACGTCGAGCTCGGGTCGGGTGACCTCGCGCTCCGTGAGCTCCGCGTCGACCTGGGAGTCGAGCAGGCCGGCGATCCGCCGGACGCGCGCCGCGACGTCGGCGGGCGACGTGTCGACCTCGGGAAGGTGCTCTGCCCACTGCGCGCGGACGCGCTCGACGTAGTCCACGTCCACCAGGATAGGGCGCTCATCACACTCTTTCACTGGTGAAACATCCTGGAATCTTCTGTAGCCTGCAGAGGATGCCCGCCACAGCCGCCCCCGCCCGACCATCCACGCGCACGCCGGTCCTCGAGTCGGCGCGCCAGGTCCTCGACCCCGCGCTCCTGCGCGACGCCCTGAGGACCGACCCCGCCGACGCGACGCTCGCCGCCGCCCTGCGCTGCGGGGCCGCGGTCGCACTCGCGCTCGCCGTGCCCGGTCTGCTCGGTCGCACCGACCTCGCCGCGTTCGCGTCGCTCGGTGCGCTCACCTCGCTCTACGGCCGCTACGACCCGTACCGGCGGCGGGCCTCCCTCCTCGCCGGGGTCGGGACGCTCATGACCGCGAGCATCGCGGTGTTCGCCCTGCTGGCCGCGCTCGACGTGCCGACCCCCGTCCTGCTGGTGGGCGTCGCCGCGCTCGCGGCCGGGACCACGGCGCTGTGCCTGTTGCTGCGTACCGGACCGCCCGGGGCGACGATCGTCGTCTTCGCCGCGGGCGCGGGCCTCGCGGGGACGCCGGGCCTGGACGACGTCGGCCCGCGCGCGCTCGCCGGCGCGTGCGGCGCGCTGCTCGCCTGGGCCGTGTGCATGGCGGGAGTCGTCGTGCGCCCGTCCGGGCCCGCGGGCCTCGCCGTCCGGCGTGCGCTCGACGCGACCCGGACGGTAGCCACCCGGTCGACCGTCGCGCCGGCACGGACCGACGCGGACGCCGTCGGGCACGCTCGGGCCGCCGTCGCCCGGGCCCGGGAGGTGCTCGCCGACGACCTGTCGTGGCGCCGGCCCCGCCCCGCCGCCGTCGAGCTCTCCCACGAGCTGGACCTGGTGGAGCGTGCCATCGACGACATCGACGACACCGATGACACCGCCGACACCGATCCCCAGGACGCGAGCCGTCCGGGGCCGCGGCGCTCGACCCTGCGCGCCCAGGTGCGCGCGAGCCTCCCCGGACAGTGGCGGCTCCCCACGGTCCGGGTCGCCCTGGCAGGCGTGGTCGCCGGCGGTGTCGCGTCCGCGGCCGGGCTGGGTCACGCGGCCTGGGCGACCATGGGCTCCACGGCCGTGCTCCAGGGCGGATCGGCACGGCACGCCGTCGTGCGTGCCGTGCAGCGCGGAGCCGGGACGGTCGCGGGGGCGCTGCTCGCCTGGCCTCTCCTCGCGGCGCACCTGGGTTTCTGGTGGACGGCGGCGGTGGTCGTCGTGCTGCAGACCGTGACCGAGGTGGTCGTCGGCCGCCACTACGGGCTCGCGATGCTCACCATCACCCCCATGGCGCTGCTCATGACGTCGCTCGCCCACCCCGCCGACCCGTCGGGCCTGGCCCTCGACCGCGGCCTCGACACCGTGATCGGCGCGCTCGTGGGCGTGCTCGCCGTCGTCCTCGTCCACGCCCGGCGACCTGCGACGGGCACGGCGACGGAGAGGCCGCAGGCAGCGAGGTAGGGCCCTGGCCACGACCAGAGCCCTACCTCGTCACACCCACCGCCGCGTCGGCGAGGTCACACCTCGATCGACTCCAGCATCTCCGTCACGAGCGCGGCGACGGGCGAGCGCTCCGAGCGCGTGAGCGTCACGTGGGCGAAGAGCGGGTGGCCCTTGAGCGCCTCGATGACCGCGGCGACGCCGTCGTGCCGGCCCACACGCAGGTTGTCGCGCTGCGCGACGTCGTGGGTGAGGACGACGCGCGACGACTGGCCGATGCGCGACAGCACCGTCAGGAGCACGTTGCGCTCGAGGGACTGGGCCTCGTCCACGATGACGAACGCGTCGTGCAGCGACCGGCCGCGGATGTGCGTGAGCGGCAGCACCTCGAGCATCTCGCGGTCGATCACCTCGTCGAGCACCTGCGGAGGAACGAGCGCGCCCAGGGTGTCGTAGACGGCCTGCGCCCACGGGTTCATCTTCTCGGACTCCGAGCCGGGCAGGTAGCCGAGCTCCTGGCCCCCGACGGCGTACAGCGGTCGGAACACCATGACCTTGCGGTGCTGACGACGCTCCATCACGGCGTCGAGGCCCGCGCACAGCGCGAGCGCCGACTTGCCGGTGCCGGCCCGGCCTCCGAGCGAGACGATCCCCACCGAGTCGTCGAGCAGGAGGTCGATCGCGATGCGCTGCTCCGCGGACCGCCCGTGCAGGCCGAAGACCTCCCGGTCGCCGCGCACGAGCTGCACGTGCTTGTCCGCCGTCACGCGCCCGAGCGCCGACCCGCGCGGCGAGTGCACGACCAGACCGGTGTGGCAGTGCAGCGGCCCCGCCGCCTCGACCACGGCCGCGTCGAGCGTCGCGACCTCCACCGACTCGTGCTCCCACAGGGTCGCGGTCTCCTCGTCGGTGAACGAGATCTCGCTCATCCCCGTCCAGCCGGAGTCGACGGCGAGCTCGGCGCGGTACTCCTCCGCCGGCAGGCCGACGGCCGAGGCCTTGACCCGCATCGGCAGGTCCTTGGAGACCACCGTCACGGCGTGCCCCTCGGACGCGAGGTTCGCCGCGACGGACAGGATCCGCGTGTCGTTGTCACCCAGCCGGAACCCCGCCGGCAGCACGGTCGGATCCGTGTGGTTGAGCTCGACGCGCAGCGTCCCGCCGACGTCGCCGACCGGGATCGGCTCGTCGAGACGACCGTGCTCGACCCGTAGCTCGTCGAGCATGCGGAGCGCGCTGCGGGCGAAGTACCCGAGCTCGGCGTGGTGGCGCTTGGCCTCGAGCTCGGTGATGACGACGACGGGAAGGACGACGTCGTGCTCGGCGAACCTCCCGATCGCGCGGGGGTCGCTCAGCAGGACGGACGTGTCGACGACGAACGTGCGTCGCACGTCAGCAGCACCGGGCACCTCCTCCGTGCCCGGGCTGCCGTCCTGCGGGGTGGTGCTGGGGGTGGGTGAGGCGTGGACCACGAGGGCTCCCCTCCGGCGCGCGAACGCCGTGCTCTTCCAGGGCGTGGCAGGCGACCGGCCGCTGTGCTGCTCGTGCCAGATGTGGCACAGCCCAGAAGCGCCGGTGCCGGCCCTCCTGAGCGGAGCATGAACCCCATCGGCTGGCCTCCCGGAGGACGGCGTAAGTGCCGTCCGTCCCTGCCGAAACTACGCCCATGAGATTCCCGCACCACCCCAGGACACGCCGCCGAGGAAGGTTTAACCCGACGTTCACATCGCGGCGCGCGAGATCAGTGCTCGACGTGCCTCGGAGCCATCGCGATCGCGCACACGAGCCCGACGACCAGCACGACCGTCGTCACGAGCAGCGTCTGCGACGCGGCGGTCGCGAAGCCCTCGTGGAACGCGGTGGTCGCCGCCGCCGTGACCTGGCGCGCGACGTCGTCGGGCACCCCGGGCGGGAGGTCCGGCGCCGCTCCCCCGCCGAGCGACTGGCCCGCGCTCGCGAACCCGTCGACGAACTGCTGGCGGAACTGCGCGGGCAGCGAGGCCGCTGCCTGCTCCGCGGCCGCCGGCAGGGTCACCGAGAGCCGCGCCGTCAGGGTCGCGACGATCGCCGCGGACCCGATGACGCCGCCCACCTGCCGGGTCGTGTTGAACGCGCCCGCGCCCGCGCCGGCCGTGCTGTGGTCGAGGCCCGAGGTCGCGAGGTTCGCGAGCGGGGAGAAGACGCAGCCGGTGCCGATGCCGAAGAGCGCCATGGGGAGCAGGATCGGCCACACCTCGGTCTCGGGGCGCACCACGGCGGACAACCACGCGACGGCCACCGCGAGCGAGGCGAACCCGGTGGCGACGACCCACTTGGCCGGCACCCGGTCGGACAGGCGTCCGGCGAGCGGTGCCACGACGCCCGAGATCAGCGAGCCCGGCAGGTTGATCAGCGCGGCCTCGAGCGGGGACAGACCGAGGATCGACTGCAGGAAGATCGTCAGCGGGAAGAAGATCCCGATCATCGCGAACGACACGGACATGCCCGCCACGTTGGCGAGCGAGAAGTTGCGCGAGCGGAACAGCTTCAGCGGGAGCAGCGCGCGGTCGCCCAGGTGACGCTGCCACAGCACGAACCCGACGAGGACGAGCAGTCCGCCGCCGATGAGGCTCCACACGGTGATCGGGCCGGCGATGGTCCCCCAGTCGTACGTCTCGCCCTCCTGCAGCCCGAACACGACCGCGAACAGGCCGACGACGGACAGGACGACCCCGACGACGTCGAACGAGCTCTTGTTGGTCTGCAGACGCGGCAGCCGCCGGAACGCGAACCACAGCGCGACGACGCCGACCGGGACGTTGACGAAGAAGATCCACTCCCAGCCCCACGTCTCGACGAACACGCCGCCGAGCAGCGGGCCGGCAATGGTCGCGACCCCGGCGGTCGCGCCCCACAGCCCCATCGCGGCGCCACGCTGGCGCGGCGGGAAGACTCGCGTGATCATCGCCATGGTCTGCGGGGTCATGAGCGCCGCGCCCACGCCCTGCACGACGCGCGCGGCGATGAGCATGCCGATGCTCCCGGAGAGGCCGCACCAGGCCGAGGCCGCGGTGAAGACGACGAGGCCGGCGACGAACACGGGCTTGGGCCCGTAGCGGTCGCCGAGACGACCGGCGAGCAGCAGCAGGACGGCGTAGGACAGCAGGTAGGCGCTGTTCACCCAGCCGACGGCGACGAGGCTCGCGTCGAGCTCGCGCACGAGCGTCGGGACGGCGATGTTCACGATCGTCGTGTCGACCATGATCATGAAGAAGCCGAGGATGAGCGCCGGCAGCATGCTCCAGGCGCTGCGGCCGTGGAGGTCGACGAGCGGCACGACGGGGGTCTTTCCCGGTGCGTCGGTCGGGGTGGGTGTGGTCACGGGTTCTCCTGGCGGTACGGGTCGTTCACGAGGGTGTGCTCGGGGGTGGCGGCGTCGTCGGACGGCGCGGCGAAGCGGAACCTGGCAGACGGCTGGTCGGTCCAGCTCAACGCACCCGACTCGACGTCCGCGATCGTGGCGTCGAGCCACGCGAGCTCGGCGTCCACCATGTGCAGCTCGTAGTAGGGGTCGAGCAGGAAGCGGCGGGGCATGCCGTCCACGACGATCTCGTCGAGCAGCTCGCGCAGCCCGTCGACCTTCGCGGCGAGGCTGGTGCGACGGTGGCGCAGCGCGTCGACCGCCTCGTCCCGGGCGACGTCGCGCAGCAGCGCGAGGCCGACGGGGAACGCCGGGTACTCCGGGGACACGTCGCGCACGATCTCCAGGCTGCGCGCGACGGACGCCTCCCGCCCGGCGGAGGTGATCGCGTACGTGGTGCGCTCGGGCCGGTTGCCGTCCCGCTCGACGCCGGTGCGCTCGACGAGCCCGTCGCGCTCCAGCCGCTCGACGGCGTGGTAGACCGCGCCGGGGTTGAGCCGCACGATGCGGTCGTCGCGCCGCTTGCGCAGGCGCACGAGGATCTCGTAGGGGTGCAGGGGCAGGTCTCGCAGCACGCTGAGCACGAGCGTGGCGGCAGGGGTGAGCCGCGCTGGGCTCATGTCGCCTCCTGGTGGTGGGTGGGTGCGTCGTGCTGCCGCTATACCGGCTGGACTATTCCGGCTGGAATATACACGCCGGCCCCTCCCCGTGTCGACCCTGCAGGCGGGCGCACAGGGCAGGCAGACAGCGCCCCGTCGGCGTACGGTCGGCAGTCATGGGATCCGTCCTCGACCTCGACGCCACCGCGCTCGCCGCAGCGCTGCGGGACGGCAGCGCGTCACCCGTCGAGGTCCTCGCCGCGACGCTCGACGCGGCGGACGGACGCGCCCGCGACCTGGGGGCGTTCACCGTCCTCGCACCCGGCCCCGCAGCCGACCAGGCGCGCGCGGCGGAGGCCGAGCTCCGCGCCGCACGCCGCGCCGGGGACGTCGACGGGCTCCCCCCGTTCCTCGGCGTGCCCTGCCCGGTCAAGGACCTCGACGCCGTCGCGGGCGTCCCGATGCGCGCCGGGTCGGCGGCGTTCGAACCGTTCGTACCGCCGTACGACGACGGTGTGGTGACGCTCCTGCGCGCTGCCGGCACCGTGATGGTGGGCAAGACTGCCACGCCCGAGCTGGGCCTGCCCTGCTACACCGAGCCCGACGTCGGCCCGCCCGCGCGCACGCCGTGGGACCCGGGCCGGTCCGCCGGCGGTTCCAGCGGCGGCGCGGCCGCAGCGGTCGCCGCGCGGGTCGTGCCCGTCGCGCACGGCAGCGACGGCGGGGGCTCCCTGCGCATCCCCGCGAGCGCGTGCGGCCTGGTCGGGCTCAAGGCGTCGCGCGGGCTCGTGAGCCCGGGGCCGCACCGCGTCGACGGCGCGGGGCTCGCCACGCACGGCGTCCTCACCCGGTCCGTCCGGGACACCGCCGCGTTCCTCGACGTGCTCGCGCACCCCTGGCCGGGCGACACGTTCCGCGGGGCCGACGTCGCACCGCGCGGGTCGCGGGCGGCGGAGCTGCTCGCGAGGCCGGACGGCCCGCCGCGCACGTTCGTCGACGCGCTCGCGGCGCAGCCGACGCCGGGCACCGGTCACCGCCCGCTGCGGGTCGGGCTGCTGCTCGAGCCCGTCATCGCCACCGACGCGCCGGTGCACCCCGCGTGCGCCGACGCGGCGCGCGCGGTCGCCGCGCTCCTCGGCGCGGCCGGGCACGACGTCGTCGACGTCGACCCGCCGTTCGCGGCCGAACGCTGGGACAGCTTCGCCGCGCTGTGGTCCGTCGGCGCCCTCCTGGCACCCGTGCCGCCGGAGCGCGAAGGCCTCCTCGTCCCGCTCACCCGCTGGCTGCGCGAGCGCGGCCGCGCCGTGACCGGCCTCGAGCACGCCACCGCGCTCGCCGGCGTCCAGGCGCTCACACGCGACGTCGCGGCCGCGTGGGCGGACGTCGACGTCGTCGTGCAGCCCACGCTCGCGCAGCCGCCCGCGCTCGTCGGCAGCCAGCGCCTCGACGGCGACCCCGCGGCCGACTTCGCCGCGCAGACGGCGTTCACCCCGTGGACGAGCCTGTACAACCTCACGGGCCGGCCGGCGATCTCGCTGCCGCTCGGCGAGGCGCGCGTCGTCGACCCCGGCGGCACGACGCGCACCGTCCCCGTCGGTGTCATGATCGGTGCCGACCACGGTGAGGACGCGCTCCTGCTCGCCCTCGCCGCCCTGCTCGAGCAGGCGGCGCCCTGGTCCGCCCGCATCCCCCCGGAGGTGCCATGACCGCCTATGCCGCGCTGCTCTTCGCCGTGAACGTCGGCGGGCGCAAGGTCCCGTCGACCCGCCTGCGGGCGCTCGCCGGTGAGCTCGGGTTCGTCGGCGCGCGCACGATCGTCAACAGCGGCAACCTCGTCGTCGCCCCAGGGACGTCCGGTGCCCGGACGGCCGACGAGGTCGCGCAGGTCGTGCACGACGGCGTGGCCGAGGAGTTCGGGGTCGACGCGACGGTCGTCGTCCTGACGGGCGCGCAGCTCGAGCGGATCGTCGCCGACGTCCCCTGGTCCAAGGCGGCACGCGACGACCCGGCGCACCTGGTCGTGCTGATCGGGGAGAAGCCGGTGGACGCGGCGGGGGTCGCCCGGCTGGACCTGTCGAACCCGGGACGCGAGAACCTCGCGGTGACGCATGGCGTCCTGTACGCACGCTTCCCCGACGGCATCGGCAGGTCGCGACTCAGCACGACCGTGCTGTCGCGGGCCGCCGGCACGCCCGTGACGGGCCGGAACTGGAACACGGTGACGCGCCTGCTCGAGCTCGTCCGGGAGGCGGACGCCGCCGGCTCCGGCACGCCGAACCCCTAGGATGGGCGGCGGTGTGCCGGGAAGTCTGGTCGGCGTCCTGCTTCGGCGTACCCGCACGACGGGGCACGCCCCCCGACCCTCAGGAGCCCTGTGAGCACCGAGAACCACGAGCCCGAGCCCACGACCGACGACCCGTACCCGCTGCCCGAGGGCGCCGGCGTGAAGCCGACGGTGCGACGAGCCCGGAACCGCGCGCGCGGCTGGGTCACCCGCGAGACGACCGGCGGCGCGCTGCTCATCGGTGCCGCGATCATCGCCCTCGTCTGGGCGAACTCCCCGTGGCGCGAGGCCTACGCCGACCTGGCCGGGACCGTCGTCGGGCCGTCCGCGCTGCACCTCGACCTGAACCTCGCGACCTGGGCCGCGGACGGCCTGCTCGCCATCTTCTTCTTCGTCGTCGGGCTCGAGCTCAAGCAGGAGTTCGTCGCGGGCAGCCTGCGCAACCCGCGGCAGGCCGGCGTGCCGATGCTCGCGGCGGTCGGCGGGATGGCCATGCCCGCGATCATCTTCGTCGGGGTGCTGCTCCTCATGGGGGACACGGCGGCGACCGACGGCTGGGCGATCCCCACCGCCACGGACATCGCGTTCGCCCTCGCCGTGCTCGCGGTGTTCGGCAAGGGCCTGCCGACGGCGATCCGCACGTTCCTCATGACGCTCGCCGTCGTGGACGACCTGCTGGCGATCGTCATCATCGCGATCTTCTACACCGAGGAGATCCACTGGCTCTGGCTCGGTCTCTCGATCGTGACCGTGGCCGTGTTCGCGTTCCTCGTGCGCCGGCGTCGGCTGCACTGGTGGGTCCTCATCCCGGTCGCGCTCGCCGCCTGGGCGCTCATGCACGCGTCCGGCGTGCACGCCACGATCGCGGGCGTCCTGCTCGGCTTCGCCGTCCCCGCGATCGCGATGCACGGCGAGACGTCGTCGCGCACCCACCGCCTCGAGCTCTCCTGGCGGCCCGTCTCGGCCGGCTTCGCGCTGCCCGTCTTCGCGTTCTTCGCGGCCGGCGTGTCGATCGTGGACGAGGGCGGGTTCAGCGAGCTCATCGTCCAGCCGGTCGCGATCGGCATCATCGCTGGTCTGCTCCTCGGCAAGCTCGTCGGGGTCCTCGGTGTCACGTGGCTGCTCGTCCGCTTCACACCGCTGCGGCTCGCCGCCGGCATCGGCGTGCGCGACCTCCTGCCGGTCGGGCTCCTCGCGGGCATCGGCTTCACCGTCTCGCTCCTCATCGCCGAGCTCTCCTTCCCGGACGCCGAGCACACGGGCGCCGCCAAGCTCGGGATCCTCGCGGCGTCGCTCATCGCGGCGATCGCGGCAGGGTTCACGTTGCGCTGGGACGCCCGCCGGGCGCGCCACGACGACATGAACCTCGACAACCTGCCCGACGACATCACCGACTTCATCGGCGACGAGAAGGACCGCCTCGAGCACTGACCCGGCGCCGACCGGCGCCGCGCGGGATGATCGACCCACGAGATCCCGCGCGGCACGGTCGCCGCGCGGCCGGTGCGCCGTCGTCCACCACCCCCGGGCGGCGGCCATGACGAGGAGGTCGCACCATGAGCCTGACGAGCCCACCCGTCCCCCCGCCTGTCGCCCGGTCCCGCCCGTCGGGCGGCCTGGACAAGACCGTCGCGTCGGCGGCCGAGGCCGTGGCCGACGTGCCCGACGGCGCATCGATCGCCGTCGGCGGGTTCGGGCTGTGCGGCAACCCGATCGCGCTGATCGAGGCGCTGCTCGCCCAGGGCACGCGTGACCTGCGGGTCGTGAGCAACAACTGCGGCGTCGACGACTGGGGCCTCGGCGTGCTGCTCGGCGCCGGACGGATCCGGCGGATGACGAGCTCCTACGTCGGCGAGAACAAGGAGTTCGAGCGGCAGTTCCTCTCCGGAGAGCTCGAGGTCGAGCTCGTGCCGCAGGGCACGCTCGCGGAGAGGCTGCGGGCGGGCGGCGCCGGGATCGCCGGATTCTGGACCCGCACGGGCGTCGGCACGCAGGTCGCCGACGGCGGTCTCCCCCAGCGGTACGACGGCGCGGGCGGGGTCGCGCGGGCGAGCGAGCCCAAGGAGGTGCGCCGGTTCGGCGTCGGGCCGCGACGCAGCGACGGGACGTTCGAGACCGACGCCGAGTTCGTGCTGGAGGTCGCGATCACGACCGACTTCGCGCTCGTGCACGCGCTGCGCGGCGACCGGCACGGCAACCTCGTGTTCCACCGCTCGGCCCGCAACTTCTCCCCGCCGGCCGCGATGGCCGGCCGCGTCTGCGTCGCCCAGGTCGAGCACCTCGTCGAGCCCGGTGAGATCGACCCCGACGACGTCCACCTGCCCGGCGTGTTCGTGCACCGCGTCGTCGAGGTCGGTCCCGACCTGCCCCGGCGCATCGAGCGCCGCACCGTCCGTCCGGAGGGCTGACCGATGGCGCTCACCCGCGACGAGATGGCCGCGCGAGCCGCGCGCGAGCTGCACGACGGCTGGTACGTCAACCTCGGCATCGGCCTGCCGACGCTCGTGCCGAACCACGTCCCGGCCGACCGGCACCTCGTGCTCCAGTCGGAGAACGGGATCCTCGGGGTCGGCCCGTACCCGACGGAGGACGAGGTCGACCCCGACCTCATCAACGCCGGCAAGGAGACCGTGACCCTCCTCCCCGGCGCCTCGATCTTCGACTCCGCCACGAGCTTCGCCATGATCCGCGGCGGCAAGATCGACGCGGCGATCCTCGGCGCGATGCAGGTCTCCGCCGACGGCGACCTCGCCAACTGGATGATCCCGGGAAAGATGGTCAAGGGACCGGGCGGGGCGATGGACCTCGTGCACGGCGCCGCGCGGGTCATCGTGCTCATGGAGCACGTCGCGCGCGACGGGTCTCCCAAGATCCTGCGCACCTGCACGCTGCCGCTCACGGGGCGCGGCGTGGTGCACCGGATCATCACGGACCTCGCGGTGATCGACGTGACCCCGGACGGTCTCGTGCTGCGCGAGACCGCACCCGGCGTGGGCGTGGACGACGTCCGCGCCGTCACCGAGCCGGAGCTCGTCGTCGACCCGGCACTCCCGCCCACCCCGTCGTCCGTGGCGTCGTCCGCACCTCTGGAGGTCCGACCATGAGCACCACCGCTCCCCTCGAGCCCGACGACGTCGTGGTCGTGGCTGCCGCCCGCACCCCCCAGGGCAGGTTGCGCGGCTCGCTCGCCGCGCTGAGCGCCGTCGAGCTCGGGTCGGTCGCCGCCCGCGCGGCGATCGGACGCTCGGGCCTGGGCGCGGAGGCGGTGGACGCCGTCGTGATGGGACAGGTGCTGCAGGCAGGAGCCGGGCAGAACCCGGCGCGCCAGACCGCAGCCGGCGCCGGGGTCGGCTGGGGCGTGCCGGCCGTGACGGTCAACAAGGTGTGCCTCTCGGGGCTCACGGCCGTGATCGACGGCACCCGCCTGATCCGCTCGGGCGAGGCGGAGGTCGTGCTCGTGGGCGGGCAGGAGTCGATGACGAGCGCGCCGCACCTGCTCCCCGGCTCGCGTGCCGGCTTCGCGTTCGGCGACGTGACGCTCGTCGACGCGGTAGCACGCGACGGGCTGACCGACGCGTTCGACCGGCAGTCCATGGGCGCCTCGACCGAGCGCACCAACACGGGCGACGTGCACGTGTCGCGCGCGGAGCAGGACGCCGTCGCCGCGGCGTCGCACCAGCGCGCGGCCGCGGCGCGCGCGGACGGGCTGTTCGACGCCGAGCTTGCGCCGGTGCACGTGCCGCAGCGTCGTGGTGAGCCCGTCGAGGTCCGCGACGACGAGGGGGTGCGCCCGGACACGACCGTCGAGAGCCTCGCCCGGCTGCGCCCCGCGTTCGACCCGGAGGGCACCATCACCGCCGGCAACGCGTCGCAGATCTCCGACGGCGCGGCGGCGCTGGTGCTCACCACGCGCGGACGGGCGGCGGCCGCCGGGTCCACGGTGCTCGCGACCGTGCGCACGTGGGGCCAGGTCGCCGGGCCGGACACGTCGCTCCACTCCCAGCCCGCGCACGCGATCCGGCAGGCGCTCGGCCGCGCGGGGTGGGATGTCTCGGACCTCGACCTGGTGGAGATCAACGAGGCGTTCGCGACCGTCGTCGCGGTCTCGACGCGCGCGCTCGAGGTCGACCCGGAGATCGTCAACGTCCACGGCGGCGGGATCTCGCTCGGCCACCCCATCGGGGCGTCCGGTGCGCGCCTCGCGGTGCACGCCGCCCACGAGCTGGCCCGGCGCGGGGGCGGGCGCGCCGCCGTCGGGCTGTGCGGGGGCGGCGGTCAGGGCGAGGCGCTCCTGCTGGAGGCGTGAGCCCGGCCCCGACGGGACCGCCGGGGTCAGTCCTGGACGACGGTGGTCCCCTCGCCACCGTCGTCCACGGTCGGCGCGCCACCGGTCTCGTACTCGACGCGGTTGCCGTTCCCGCTCACCTGGACGCTGTCGACGCTTCCCACCTCGACGGTGGCGCCGTGCCCGGAGATCATGACCGCCTCGACGTGACCGTCGACGTCCACCGCCGCGTCGTTGCCCGAGATCTCGAGGCTGACCAGGTGGGTGGTCTCGACGTCGACGGCGTTCCCGTGACCCGTCACGACGACGCTCGCGCACTCGCCCGTCACGTCCACCTCCGCGTCGTTCGCCGCGATCTCCACGTCGCCGCCGGAGCAGTCGAGGCGCGCGTCGCGCGCGCCGTGCTCCGAGAACACCTGGCGCTCGCCGTCCGCCGTGCCCTGGTCGGCACCGGCGGCGTCGTCGTCCACCGTGCCGTCGTCCACCGTGCCGTCGTCCGCCGTGTCGTCGTCCACGGTCGCGGTCACCGTCACCGTCGGGGTGGGCTCCGCGTCCGGGGACGAGCACGCGGCCACGAGGAGCACGAGCCCGACGCCGGCGGTCAGTGCGCGTGGGAGGGTACGGGTTCTCGCAGGTCGCATCGGGTCATCGTAGGGACGGGCCGTCCCGCTCGCACCCAGGCGCGGGACGCCGCTCGCCCGGGCACGCCGCGCCGGTCAGGCCGTCGGGGCGTGCGCCTCGAGGAACCTGAACACCTCGGTCTGGTCCACACCGGGGAACGCTCCGACGGGCATCGCCGCGAGCATCGACGCGTGCGGGCGCGCGCTCGGCCACGCGTGACCGGCCCACCGGTCGGCGAGCTCGCCCGGGGGGCGGCGGCAGCACGCCTCGTCGGGGCAGCGCGAGGTGAGCCGCTCGGTCGTGTCCCGACCGAGGAACCACTTCACGTGCGCGAACGGAACACCGACGCTCACCGAGAACAGCCCGTCCTCGCTGTCCTGGACGCGGCTCGTGCACCAGTAGGTGCCCGCCGGGGTGTCGGTGTACTGGCTGAACGGGCTGAGGCGGTCCTCGACGGCGAACACGGTGCGCGCCGTCCACGACCGGCACACGTACTGGCCCTCGACGGCACCGAGCGCGTCCGCCGGGAAGCGGACGCCGTCGTTCTCGTAGGCCTTGTGGATCACCCCGGACTCGTGGACCTTCATGAAGTGCACGCCGATGCCGAGGTGCTTCGTCGCGAGGTTCGTGAAGCGGTGCGCGGCGGTCTCGTAGGAGACGGCGAACGCGTCGCGCAGGTCCTCGATCGAGATCGCGCGCGCGTCCTTCGCGCTCCGTAGCGCCTTCACGGCGTGCTTCTCGGGCACGAGGATCGCCGCCGCGAGGTAGTTGGCCTCGACCCGCTGGCGCAGGAACTCGCCGTAGTCGCGCGGCTCGGCATGACCCAGCACGTGCGGGGCGAGGGCCTGCAGCAGCGCCGAGGTCGCGTTCGAGCGGCCACGCATCCCGTTGCTCGGCAGGTAGACGCGCCGGTGGCGCAGGTCGAGCAGCGACCGCGTCGAGTGCGGGAGGTCCGGGACGTAGTGCAGCGTGAAGCCGAGGTGCGCGGCGACGTCCGCCGCGACGCGCTGCGGGAGCGGGCCGCCCGTGTGCCCGACGCCGTCGAGGAGCTCCGACGCGGCGTCCTCCAGCTCGGGGAAGTAGTTGTCCTGCGCGCGCATCGTCGCGCGCAGCTCGGCGTTGGCGCGGCGCGCCTCCTCCGGGGTCGCGGCACGCTCGGTGTGCAGCCGGGCGAGCTCGCGCTGGAGGCCGACGATGGTCTCCAGGGCGTCGGTCGGCAACGACTTGCCGACACGCACGGGGTGCAGGCCGAGCGCGTCGTACAGCGGGCCGCGCTGAGCCCGCTCGAGCTCGATCTCGAGCGCGTCCCGGTGGGACGACGGCTCGGACGAGAGCAGGTCGTCGAGGCCGGCCCCGAGCGCCCGGGCGATCGCCTGGAGCTGGGAGAACCGGGGCTCGCGCCGTCCGTTCTCGAGCAGGGACACCTGGGACGGGGCACGGCCGATGGCGGCCCCGAGCTCGTCGAGCGTCAGACCCTTCTGGGTGCGCAGGTGGCGGATCCGGCGCCCGATCGTCAGAGCGTCCGGCTCGCTCTCGAGCGGGAATTCCGCATGTTCCGTGATTCCCGCGGGTCTCGTCGTCGGGATAGCCATGACTGAGAGTGACACACGCCACTGCTTGCGTTCAACAGAAGAACTGCGATTCTTTCGCGCGAACGTGCTTGAGAACCCCCTTGCGGCGGGAGGAAGGTCGTTGCACGGGCACCGCGAGGCGCCCGGCCAACGCATCATCCGGAACCAGCCGGCACCGGCCCGTCCCATCCAGGAGGCATCCCGTGGCACGCACGAACGCGCCCAGCGTCATCAGCCGACGCTCCCCCGCCGAGTACGCCGGGGGCAACCGCACCCTCGGGTCCGTCGTGACCGTCGACGCCCCGGGCGCGACGTCGGGACCCGCGCTCCCCGGCGACCAGACCCAGACCGCGACCGAGCTCGCCCGCTCGTGGGCCACCGACCCCCGCTGGTCCGGCCTGCGCCGCGACTTCACCGCCGAGGACGTCGTCGCGCTGCGCGGCTCGGTCCGCGAGGACCGCACCCTCGCCCGGCGCGGCGCCGAGCGCCTGTGGGACCTCATCCACACCGAGGAGTGGGTCCCCGCCCTCGGCGCCATGACCGGGAACCAGGCGGTGCAGCAGGTGCGCGCCGGCCTCAAGGCCATCTACCTGTCCGGGTGGCAGGTCGCGGCCGACGCGAACCTGTCGGGCCAGACCTACCCCGACCAGTCGCTCTACCCCGCGAACTCCGTCCCCGCCGTCGTGCGCCGCATCAACAACGCGCTGCTGCGCGCGGACCAGATCGAGACGGCGGAGGCCGCCGGGTCCACCGACGCCCGGCCCTGTCGCGACTGGCTCGCGCCGATCGTCGCCGACGCCGAGGCCGGGTTCGGCGGACCGCTCAACGCGTACGAGCTCATGCACTCGATGCTCGAGGCCGGCGCGGCCGGCGTGCACTGGGAGGACCAGCTCGCGTCGGAGAAGAAGTGCGGCCACCTCGGCGGCAAGGTCCTCGTCCCGACCGCCCAGCACATCCGCACCCTCAACGCGGCCAGGCTCGCGGCCGACGTCGCGGGCGTGCCGTCCGTCATCATCGCCCGGACCGACTCGCTCGCCGCGGACCTCATCACGTCCGACGTCGACGAGCGCGACCAGCCCTTCCTCACCGGGGAGCGCACGTCCGAGGGCTTCTACCGGACGCGCCCGGGCGAGGACACGGTGATCGCCCGCGGGCTCGCCTACGCGCCGTACTCCGACCTCATCTGGGTCGAGACCGGAACCCCGGACCTCGGGTTGGCGCGCCGGTTCGCCGAGACGATCCACGCCGAGCACCCGGACAAGAAGCTCGCATACAACTGCTCGCCGTCGTTCAACTGGAAGCAGCACCTCGACGACGCGCAGATCGCGAGCTTCCAGAAGGAGCTCGCCGCGATGGGCTACGCGTTCCAGTTCATCACCCTGGCCGGCTTCCACGCCGTCTCGCACTCCATGTTCGAGCTCGCGCGCGGCTACAAGGACCACGCGATGAGCGCCTACGTCGAGCTCCAGGAGGCCGAGCTCGCCTCCGAGGCCGACGGCTACACCGCCACCCGCCACCAGCGGGAGGTCGGCACCGGCTACTTCGACCGGGTCGCCACGGCTCTCAACCCCGACGCCGCCACCCTCGCGCTCGCCGGGTCCACCGAGGCCGCCCAGTTCCACTAAGCCCACCCCACTTCCGCCGACCGTACGGAGCGCGCCATGACCCCCACCGAGACCCTCACCACGAGCACTCCCCCGCCGACCACCTCGTCCACCCGGCCCGACGACGGACCGCGGGCCGGGCACCCGACCCGGCCCGCGCCGTCGGGCACCCTGCGCGTCACGGGCACGCTCGGCCCCCGGTACCGCGAGATCCTCACGCCGGAGGCGCTCGGCTTCCTCACCGTGCTGCACGACCGGTTCGTGGCCCGCCGCCACGAGCTGCTCATGGACCGCCAGCAGCGCCGGCAGGACGTCGCGGACGGGATCGACCCGGACTTCCGGGCCTCGACCCGGCCCGTGCGCGACGACCCGGCGTGGCGCGTCGCCGGCGCGACCGGCGCGCCCGGCCTGGAGGACCGACGCGTCGAGATCACCGGTCCCACCGACCCGAAGATGGCGATCAACGCGCTCAACTCCGGGGCGAAGGTCTGGCTCGCCGACGCCGAGGACGCCTCGAGCCCCACGTGGCGCAACGTGATCGAGGGCCAGCTCGCGCTGCACGACGCGATCCGCGGCACGCTCGAGCACACCAGCGAGCAGGGCAAGCAGTACCGGCTGCGCTCGGCGACGCTCGCCGACCTGCCGACGATCGTGTTCCGCCCCCGCGGGTGGCACCTCATCGAGAAGCACATGCGGTACGTGGACCGGGCCGGGGTGAGCGTGTCCGCGTCGGCGTCCCTCGTGGACTTCGGGCTGTACGTCTTCCACAACGCGCGCGAGCTGGTCGCCCGCGGGCGCGGCCCGTACCTCTACCTGCCCAAGCTCGAGGGGTACCGCGAGGCGCGGCTGTGGAACGAGGTCTTCGAGCTCGCGCAGGAGTGGGTGGGGCTCCCGCACGGGACGATCCGTGCCACGGTGCTGATCGAGACGCTGCCCGCGGCGTTCGAGATGGAGGAGATCCTCCACGAGCTGCGCGACCACTGCGCCGGGCTCAACGCCGGGCGCTGGGACTACCTCTTCTCGATCATCAAGGCCTTCCGCACCCGCGGTGACTCCTACGTGCTGCCCGACCGCGCGCAGGTCACCATGACGGCACCCTTCATGCGCGCGTACACCGAGCTCCTCGTGTCCACGTGCCACCGGCGCGGGGCGCACGCGATCGGCGGCATGAGCGCGTTCATCCCCGACCGGCGCCGACCGGAGGTCACCGAGCGCGCGTTCGCGCAGGTGCGGGCCGACAAGGCCCGCGAGGCCGGGGACGGGTTCGACGGCACGTGGGTCGCGCACCCCGACCTCATCGACGCCGCGCGGGGTGAGTTCGACGCGGTGCTGGGGGACGCGCCGAACCAGCTCGACCGCCTGCGCGACGACGTGCACGTCGGCCAGCACGAGCTGCTCGACATCGGCTCGGCCCGACGTGCCGGGGCGACCGTGACGGCGGCCGGGCTGCGCGCGAACGTGTCGGTGGGCGTGCGCTACATCGAGTCGTGGCTGCGCGGCGTCGGCGCGGCGGCGATCGACAGCCTCATGGAGGACGCCGCCACGGCCGAGATCTCACGCTCGCAGGTGTGGCAGTGGATCGCGTCCGGGACGCGCACCGACAACGGCGTGCCGATCACGCACGACCGGGTCGAGGCGCTGCTCGCCGAGATCGTCGACGACCTGCCCCGCACGCCCGGCAACCGGATCGACGACGCGGCCGCGGTCTTCCGTGCCGTCGCCCTCGCCGAGGACTTCCCGACGTTCCTCACCATCGGGGCGTACTCGCAGTTCCTCGTGAGCTCGGAGGTCGACCAGCCGTAGCGGCCCTCAGCGCAGCGCGTCGACGAACGCCACCCGCTCCGCGGCGAACCATGCCTCGTCGTCGCGGATGCGGTCGCCGACGCCGTCGTCCCACATCCGCTGCCACCCGCCACCGCGGGTGGCAGCGGCGTGGCGCATGGAGTACCAGCTGCGGGCGAACCGCTGTGCGAGGACGTCGAGCAGCGCGAGCCGCTCGGACCGGTCCAGCCCGTAGGCCTCGGTGAGGATCCGGGCGCGACGCGGCGCGTCCAGGTGACGCGCCACCTCAGGGCGGGACTCGGGAGAGCGGATCGGCGCCCAGTGACGCAGCGTCGTCGCGACGTCGAGCAGGGCGGTCGTCGGCGCCGCGAGGTCGAAGTCGACCACCGCGGTCAGACGACGCGGGCCGGTGACGTCGTCGGGGTCCTCGCCCGCCGGGACGAACAGCGCGTTCTCGACCGTCAGGTCGTTGTGCCCGACGACGTCCGGCACGTCGAACACGTCGGGCACCTCGGGGAACTGGACGCGCTCGGGCCACGCGACACCGTCGGGCAGGACGACGTCGCGCGAGACGACGTGCAGGGCGCGCTGCCACTCGCCGAGCTGGACGAGGACGTCCTCGTCCAGCGCCCACGGGTGCGGAGGCCGCCCGCCCATCTCGCCGGGCAGGAAGGAGACGACCTCGCGCCCGGCGGAGTCGATCCCGAGGAAGCGTGGCGCGCGCTCGAAACCGACGCGTTCCAGGTGCAGCAGGTACGCCTCGACGGCAGGGCTGTGCGGTCCACGAGGACGCCGCACGGTCGCGCCGCGTCGCACGAGACCGTCCGACACGTCTCCACCCAGGAGCGGGACCTCGACCTCGTCCACGGCATCGACGTAGATGGGCACATCAGTCATACCGGACACCCTCGCACATCGCCTCTGACGGCACCAGGCCGGGTGTCACCGCAGGTGTGGTCGAGCGCGAGGCTACGTGCCAGAGTCGTCCCCATGACGCGCCGGACCGGGTCCCGATGAGCGGGCCGAAACCCGTGCGCGCCGTCAGGTCCTGGTGGACCGCGGTCCGTCCCGCGGGCGGGACGTTCTGGACCTCCGCCGGTGCCGGTGTCCCCGGGGCCGTCGGGGGTGTTCCCGACGGCATGGCCGCCGCGACGCTCGTCGGGGTGAACCCGATCCACGGGCTCTACGCGACCGCGGTCGGCCGGATCGCCGGCGGGCTGACCGTCGACTCCCAGCGCATGATCATCACGACGACGAGCGCGGCCGCCCTCGCCGCGGGCTCCGCGGTCGCGGCCGTCGACCCAGACGACCGGCTCGGCGCACTCGTCCTCATGACGCTGCTCGCCGGGGTCCTCATGATGATCGCCGGGATCGCGCGGCTCGGCCGGCTCACCGGGTTCGTCTCCCACTCGGTCATGACGGGTTTCCTCACCGGCGTCTCGGTGAACATCATCCTCGGCCAGCTCGCCGCACTGACCGGCGCGCAGCCCACGGCGTCGCTCGCGATCGCCCGTGCCTACCAGGTGATCACCTCTCCCGGCACCTGGGACCTGCCGACGCTCGTCGTCGGCGGCGTGTCCCTCGCGCTGCTCGTCCTGCTCGCCCGGACCCGGCTCGCCGGCTTCGCGGCAGTCGTCGCCCTGGTCGTCACCGGGCTCGGCGTGTGGCTGCTCCACGCGAGCTCCGTCCAGCTCGTGAGCGACTCCGGGGACATCCCCGTAGGCCTGCCCACCCCCGCCGTCCCCGAGCTGGGGCTCCTCACGGTGGACGTCGCCGTCGGCGCGCTCGCGGTCGCGGCGATCGTGCTCGTCCAGGGCGCCGGGGTCGCGGAGTCGGTACCGAACCCCGGCGGGCGTCGCGCCGACCCAGACAAGAACTTCATCGGCCAGGGCGTGGCGAACGTGTTCGTGGGCATCTTCCGCGGCATCCCGGTCGGCGGGTCCGTCGGCCAGACGGCCGTGTCCACCTCGGCCGGGGCGACGGACCGGTGGGCCGGGATCATGTCGGGCGTGTGGGTGCTCGTCGTCCTCGTCGCGCTCTCCGGCCCCGTGGGCGCCGTGCCGTCCGCGACGCTCGCCGCGGTCCTCGTCGTCGCGTCCGTCGGGTCGATCCGGGTGTCGGCCATGGCGACCGCTGTGCGGACGGGCAGCCAGTCGCAGGTCGCGATGGCCACCACGTTCCTCGCGACGCTGCTGCTGCCCGTCGCCGCCGCCGTCGGGATCGGTGCCGCGCTGTCGATACTGCTCCAGGCGAACCGGGAGTCCCAGGACCTGCGGATCGTCCGGCTCACGCGGCTCGACGACGGACGGGTGCGCGAGGACCCTGCCCCGCACCGTCTCGAGGACGACACCGTCACCGTCCTCGACGTCCACGGCAGCCTGTTCTACGCCGGCGCGCGGTCGCTCGAGGGCGCGCTGCCCGACCCGGCCGGGTCGCGCAACGCGGCCGTGGTGCTGCGGCTGCGCGGACGCGTGAGCCTCGGAGCCACCGCCTTCACCGTGCTCGCGAGCTACGCCGACCGGCTCGGTGACCACGGCGGCCGGCTGTTCGTCAGCGGGGTCGAGCCCGCGCTCGCGGACAAGTTCGCGAACGTCATCGACCTGCGCGAGCACGAACGCATCTCCGTGTACCCCGCGCGACCCGTGATCGGCGAGTCCACCGAGCAGGCCCGCCGGCACGCGGAGGCGTGGCTGGTGCACGGCGTCGAGACGCAGCAGATCCCGGTCGTCCGCGGCCCCGGGCCGCTGCGCCGCGCGTGGTCGCGGACCCAGGGCCTGTTCCACCGTGACCACTGACGAGACCTGGGTCTCCTGACCGGTGTGGAGCCGGCGTGGACCCGGTCTGGCGCGCTCGGTCGAGCACGTGCGATGATCCGCTCGCGCACGGCAGGACGCCCGGCTGAGCGAGATCCCGTACGTCCCTGCGCACCGCCCGGAGCCGACGATGAGCGACCTGTTCCACCCTCCGTCGTCGAGCCCGTCGTCGCCGAACCCGCCGTCGTCGTTCCCTCCCCCGCCGCCGAGCCCGTCGTACCAGGCTCCCGCCTCCGGTGCACCGCTCACAGCCTTCGCGCCGCCGCAGGACCCGTCACGTCCCGACCCGTTCCGCGCCAGCGGCGGACCGACGTCGTCGCCGACGGCACGGCGGCGCGGGGTCGTCATCGGCGTGGCGGTCGGCGTGAGCGCCCTCGTCGTCATGGGCGGCGTCTGGCTGGGCGCGACGTACGTGATGGACAACGCCGCCACGCTCCTCGCCTCGCCGAGCGACCTGCCCGACGAGGGCTGGTACGAGGACGAGTGGACCGACGACGAGGTGTGGGCCGACTCGCCCGGGAGCGGGACCCCCGAGCACCCGTGGAGCATCGGGTCGACCGTCTACGGGCCGGAGTGGGACGTCACGCTCGCCACGCCGCGCGACGCGACCGCCGAGATCCTCGCCGCCGACCCCGTGGCCGCGCCGCCCGCGGGCGGCGCCGAGTACTGGGTGGTCCCCGCGTCGGCGTACTACTGGGGCCTGGACGAGGACGTCGACGAGCCGGGGTCGGTGCGGCTGGCCTTCGTCGACGACGCGGGCGTCGAGCACGCGACGGGGTGCCCCGGCGTGCCCGGCGCGCTCGTCACGACCGGTGAGCTGACGCCCGACGCGACCCTCGTCGGGTCGTTGTGCGTGACCGTGCCCGCCGGCGCGGACGGCGTGTGGCGCCTGACCCTCGGCCACGGGGAGCCGGCGCACCTCACGGTCCGCTGAGCGCGCCGCGCGCGTGGGCCACGCGACGCAGACCCGTGAGGACGACCTCGGTCGCGGCCGTGGGCGGAGCACCTCGGCGGACCGCGGCGTACACGCGCCGGGTCCGGTGCGGGCGCAGCGGCAGGGCGACGACGTCGTACCGGCGGTCGACGGCGAGCCCGGGCAGGAGCGCGACGGACAGCCCCGCCTCGACGTGGGCGAGCAGCAGCTCGTAGCTCGGCAGCCGGGCGACCACCCGCGGCTCGAACCCGGCGTCCCGGCACGCGCTCTGGACGAGCGTGTCCAGGTAGGTGCCGGGCAGGTCGGCGGCCCAGCGCGCGTCGGCGAGCGCCGCCAGGTCCCCCGTGCCCGACGCCGCGCTTGCCGGATCACCGGCCGCCGTGACGAGCATGATCTGGTCCTCCAGCAGCGGCGAGGTCGCCACGTCGCGCCCCGTCGGCCGGGCGCCGTCGAGGAGGTCCGCGGTTACCGCGAGGTCGACGTCCGCACGGCGGAGGGCCGGTCCGCTCTCGCGGGGGTCGAGCTCGACGACCTCGAGCACGACGCGGGGATGCTCGACGGCGAGCTGTCGGGTGAGGGGGATGACGAGCGCGCGGACGGCGCTGGAGAACGAGGCGACGCGTACGGTGCCCGCAGGACGACCGTCGGGGTGCGCGACCTCTGCCTCGGCGAGCGCCATCTGGTCGAGGATGATCCGTGCGTGGCGGGCGAGCGTCTCCCCGGCCGGGGTCAGCCGGACGCGTCGACCGACGCGTTCGAGCAGCCGGGCACCGGTCTCGGACTCGAGCGCGGCGAGCTGCGCGGAGACGGCGGAGGGGCTGAGGTGCAGGGACGCGGCGACGGCGCGAACCGTGCCCAGGCTCTCGAGCAGGGCGAGCATCTGCAGTCGCGCGGTGCTGAGCATGGGCGACCTCCGTGTCGACGCAGCATCGTTCGGGTCTTCTGCACAGACTGTACGAGAAGTCGTGCTGTACGTGCACAGCGGTGGTTCGTAGGCTCGGGGGATGGCTGCCGTCACTCCTCCCGCCGTCCCCGCGTTCGCACCGAGCGGCACCGACGCTCCCGCGGCGAGCTTCTGGTCGGACGTCGACCGGCACCTCGTGCGGTACGGCGGACCGTTCACCCCGGAGATCGTCGAGAGCGCGGCGGGCAGCTTCGTGACCACGGCCGACGGCCGACGGGTCCTCGACTTCACGTCGGGTCAGATGAGCGCGATCCTCGGCCACAGCCACCCCGCCATCGTGGAGACGGTGCGCCGCCAGGTGGGGACGCTCGACCACCTGTTCAGCGGGATGCTCTCGCGGCCGGTCGTCGACCTCGCCCGCCGGCTGGCCGAGTCCCTGCCCGACCCGCTCGAGAAGGTCCTGCTCCTGACGACCGGCGCGGAGTCCAACGAGGCGGCGATCCGGATGGCCAAGCTCGTCACGGGAGGGCACGAGATCGTCTCGCTCGCGGGTTCCTGGCACGGGATGACGCACGCCGCTGCCGCGGCGACGTACAGCGCGGGCCGCCGCGGCTACGGCCCGACGGCGCCGGGGAACCTCGTGATCCCGGTACCGAACGCGTACCGACCCGACCACCTCACGCCCGACGGTGCGCACGACTGGCGCCGACAGCTCGACCTCGCGTTCGACCTCGTCGACGTCCAGTCCACGGGCAGCCTCGCCGCGTGCATCGTCGAACCGATCCTCAGCTCAGGCGGTGTGATCGAGCTACCGACCGGCTATCTCGCCGCCCTGCGCGACAAGTGCCACGAGCGCGGGATGCTGCTCATCCTCGACGAGGCGCAGACGGCCCTGTGCCGGACGGGCTCCTGGTACGCCTTCGAGGGGCGCCCGGGCGAGGAGCCTGTGGTTCCGGACATCCTGACGCTGTCCAAGACTCTCGGTGCCGGCCTCCCGCTCGCGGCCGTCGTCACGAGCGCGGAGATCGAGGCGCGTGCCCACGAGCGCGGATTCCTCTTCTTCACGACCCACGTCTCGGACCCGCTCGTCGCCGCCGTGGGGAACACGGTGCTGGACGTCCTCGAGGCCGAGCACATGGACGCGCGCGTCCGCGTGCTCGGCGATCGGCTGCGCTCGGGGCTGCTCGAGCTCCAGGATCGTCACGCCGTGATCGGCGACGTCCGGGGCCGGGGCCTGCTCCAGGGCATCGAGCTCGTGCTCGACCGAGAGACGAAGGAGGGCGCCGACGCGCTGGGCGCGCTCGTGACGCGCCGGGCGCTCGAGCGCGGCCTGCACATGAACGTCGTGCAGCTGCGCGGCTTGGGTGGCGTCTTCCGGATCGCCCCGCCGCTCACGATCACGGAGGACGAGCTCGACCTCGGGCTCGCGCTGCTCGACGAGGCTCTCGGGGACGCGACGCGCGAGCTCCTGGGGTAGCCGGTAACACCGTCTCAGCATGCGCGACGCCCCTTCCAACCAGCGGACAGCCCGCCTAGCCTGACGAGCGGAGAGCCGCGCAGCCTGTCGCGCGCACACCCCGGCACGCCAGCCCTTGGAGGACACCATGCCCGCACCGCTCGACACCACCGAGAAGATCACGCAGTACGCCCACCCCGACCGTCTCGTGAGCACCGAGTGGCTCGCGCAGCACCTCGGCGAGCCGGGCATCGTCGTCGTCGAGTCCGACGAGGACGTCCTGCTCTACGAGACCGGCCACGTCCCGGGCGCCGTGAAGATCGACTGGCACACGGACCTCAACGACCCGGACACGCGCGACTACATCGACGGCAAGGGCTTCGCCCAGCTGCTGGGCGCCCAGGGCATCGGCCGCGACACGACGATCGTCGTCTACGGCGACAAGAACAACTGGTGGGCCGCGTACGCCGCGTGGGTCTTCACGCTGTTCGGCCACGAGGACGTCCGGCTGCTCGACGGCGGCCGCGGCAAGTGGATCGCCGAGGGCCGCGAGACGACGACGGACGTCCCGGCGCCCGACTCCGTCGAGTACCCGGTCGTCGAGCGCGACGACGTGACGATCCGCGCCTTCAAGGAGGACGTCCTCGCGCACATCGGCAACGGCCCGCTCGTCGACATCCGTTCGCCCCAGGAGTTCACGGGCGAGCGCCTGCACATCCCGGACTACCCGGAGGAGGGCGTGCTGCGCGGGGGCCACATCCCGACGGCGCGCAACGTCCCCTGGGCGACCGCGGTCGCCGAGGACGGCACCTACAAGTCGCGCGAGCAGCTCGAGGCGATCTACCAGGAGGGCGGCCTCGGCCTCGCGGCCGACGACGAGGTCGTCACGTACTGCCGCATCGGCGAGCGCTCGAGCCACACCTGGTTCGCGCTGACGTACCTGCTGGGCTTCGACAAGGTCCGCAACTACGACGGCTCGTGGACCGAGTGGGGCAACGCCGTGCGCGTGCCGATCGCCAAGGGCACCGAGCCCGGCGCGGCGCCGGCCTCGCTGAGCTGACGCACGACGCGTGCCCGCCGGCGCGTGGCCGGTCCTTGCGGGCCCGGGGCCACGCGCCGTCGTCGTCCCGGTCGGTGGAAGCCCTGCCGTGCCGCACCGCGCCGGTGGGAGAATCTGAGCATGAGCGCGACCACCGACAGCAGCGCGGCCGGACTGCCTGCGTCCCTTGCCGAGATCCGTGACGAGTTCCTCGCCGTGCCCGAGCGCGAGCGCCTGCAGCTGCTCCTCGAGTTCGCGAACGAGCTGCCCGAGCTCCCGGACCGGTACGCGAGCGCGCCCGGCATGCTGGAGCGGATCGAGGAGTGCCAGTCCCCCGTCCGCGCGTTCGCCGAGGTCGACGGTGACGGCGTCGTCCACTTCTTCGCCACCGCCCCTGCCGAGGCCCCGACGACGCGCGGGTTCGCGTCGATCCTCGCGCAGGGCATCTCCGGCCTGAGCGCGCAGGAGGTGCTCGACGTGACGGACGAGTTCCCCCTGCTGATCGGCCTCACGCGCGCCGTGAGCCCGCTGCGGCTGAACGGCATGAGCGGCATGCTCACGCGCGCCAAGCGGCAGATCCGCGAGCAGGTCGCCGCGCGCGCCTGACCGCGCAGCGGCACTAAACCGATATCGACATCGGTTCAGTGCCGAATTTGTTTGACGGGTGCCCGGAAAGCCTTGTCCATAGTTCAACGGGTTGACATTATTGGCGCGTCCAGACCGCTGATCACAAAGGTGTCGATCCATGTCTCACGTCAGTCGCGCCCTCTCCGTCACGGCCGCACTCTCTCTCGTCGTCGGAGGCGCGTTGCTCGCGCCCCCCGCGAGCGCCGCAGACGACCCCCCACCGACACCGGTCGTCGTCGAACCCGAGCAGAACGTCCTCGTCTTCTCCAAGACGGCCGCGTTCCGCCACAGCTCCATCCCTGCCGGCATCGCCGCGATCGAGTCGATCGCCGCGGAGAACGGCATCGCGGTCGACGCGACCGAGGATGCTGCGGCGTTCACGCCCGAGAACCTCGCGAACTACGACGCGGTCGTGTTCATGTCGACCACCGGCGACGTCCTCGACGACGGCCAGCAGGCCGCGTTCGAGGACTACATCCGCGGTGGCGGGGGCTACGTCGGCGTCCACGCGGCGAGCGACACCGAGTACACCTGGCCCTGGTACGGCGACCTCGTCGGCGCGTACTTCGCCAACCACCCGGCGATCCAGCAGGCCACGATCCACGTCGAGGACCGCACCCACCCGTCGACGGCGCACCTGCCGCAGGTCTGGGAGCGCACCGACGAGTGGTACAACTTCCGTGACAACCCCCGCGGCGACGTGCACGTCCTCATGACGCTCGACGAGACGTCGTACGACGGTGGCGCGATGGGGAACGACCACCCCGTGGCCTGGTGCCAGTACCACGAGGGCGGGCGGAGCTGGTACACGGGCCTCGGCCACAGCGCCGAGAGCTTCGCCGAGCCCGAGCTCGTCGAGCACCTCACCGGGGGCCTGCTGTGGGCGACGGGCGCCGCGTCCGACGACTGCGGCGGCACCGTCGACGCGAACTACCAGAAGGTCGTGCTGGACGACGACGTGGCGAGCCCGATGGGTCTGCAGGTCGCCCCCGACGGCCGAGTCCTGTACATCGAGCGTGCCGGCCAGGTCCGCATCATCGACCCCGAGACGTCGACGACCTCGACGGCGGGCCGCCTCCAGGTCCACACCGCCCAGGAGAACGGGCTGCTCGGCATCGAGCTCGACCCCGACTTCGAGGACAACGGCTGGATCTACCTCTACTACTCGCCGGACAGCGACCTCATCGACTCGCCGCACCAGCGGCTGTCACGCTTCACCCTCGACGGAGACACGCTGGACCTCGCGAGCGAGCACGTCCTGCTCCAGGTTCCCCACCAGCGCTCCGAGTGCTGCCACTCCGGCGGCTACCTCGACTTCGACGCGGACGAGAACCTCTGGGTCTCGATCGGCGACGACTCGTCCGCGGGCGGAGCACCCGGCGGCTACGCGCCGATCGACGAACGTCCCGGCCAGGAGGCGTTCGACGCGCAGCGCTCGTCGGGCAACACGAACGACCTGCGCGGCAGCCTGCTGCGGATCACGCCCACCGACGACGGCTCGTACACGGTCCCGGAGGGAAACCTCGTCGACACCCCGTGGGCCGCTGACAAGGACACGTCCAAGATCCGTCCCGAGATCTACGCGATGGGTCTGCGCAACCCGTTCCGGTTCAGCGTCGACCAGGAGACCGGTGCGGTCTACCTCGGTGACTACGGGCCGGACGCGACCGCCGCCGACGCGCGCGGGATCGACGGTCGCGTCGAGTGGAACGTCATCACCGAGCCCGGCAACTACGGCTGGCCCTACTGCCACGGCGGCGGCGCCTACGTCGACTACGACTACGCGACGAGCACGGCGGGCGAGGAGTTCGACTGCTCCGCCCCGGTCAACGACTCGCCCAACAACACCGGCCTGACGACCCTGCCTCCTGTGATCGACCCCTACGTGGCGTACGGGCGCTCGCTGCGCGACCCCGACGTCGGCACGGGCGGCGCACCGATGGGCGGCCCCGTGTACACGTTCGACGAGGACCTCGAGTCCGACCGGAAGTGGCCGCGCTCGATGGCCGACAAGCCGTTCTTCTACGAGTGGGGCCAGAACAAGATCTACCAGCTCCACCTGGACGAGTCGGGCGCTCGCGCCGACATCACCCCGGTGCTCGCGTCGATGAAGCTCACCCGGCCGCACGCCATGGTGTTCGGCGAGAACGACGGTGCCATGTACCTCATCGAGTGGGGCGCCGGCTTCAGCGGCAACAACCCCGACTCGCAGGTCGTGCGGATCGACTACACCGGCGGCAACGACCGGCCGCTCGCGAAGGTCACGGCGACGCCGCGGTCCGGCGGCGTGCCGCTCGAGGTCGAGTTCTCCAGCGCCGGCACGGCGCACCCGCAGGGCGGTGAGCTGACGTACGCGTGGAACTTCGGCGACGGCGCCACCTCGACCGACCCGAACCCGACCCACACGTACACCGAGGAGGGAAACTTCACCGCGGTGCTCACCGTGTCGGACGTCCAGGGCCGCACCGGCACGGCGAACGCGGCCATCTCCGCGGGCAACACCGAGCCCGAGGTCGACATCCGCTGGCCCGCCGACGGCACCGTCTTCACCTACGGGGACACGGTCGACTTCGACATCGTCGTGAACGACCCGGAGGAGGGTTCGACCACCACGGGTGAGATCGACTGCGCCGACGTGACCGTCGAGCTCGTGCTCGGCCACGACGACCACGGCCACCCCATGCGGGAGGCCACCGGCTGCTCGGGCACGTTCGTGCTGGAGGAGGACAGCGGGCACACCGACACCGACCGCATCACCTACGCGATCGAGGCACGGTACCGGGACCAGGGTTCGCCCGAGGGCACCGTGGCACCGCTCACCGGTCGCGACCTCGTCTCCATGCAGCCGTCGCGCAAGCAGGCCGAGCACTACTCCCTCGGGACCGAGGTGCGGACCGAGGAGACGGCGGACCCGTCAGGCGGCGCGCTCAACGTCGGGTTCATCCGCAACAACAGCTCGATGCGGTACGACGGCTTCAACTTCGCGAACGTCGACGCGCTCCGCTTCCGCGTGGCCGCGCCGAACGCCACGAGCCGTATCGAGATCAGGAAGGACACTCCTGACGGCGACCTCCTGGGCAGCGTGGCCGTGCCGAGCACGGGCGGGTTCCAGAACTGGGGCTGGGTCGAGGCAGCGGTCGACGACCCGGGCGAGACGTTCGACCTCGTGCTCCTCTTCAAGGGTGCCGACGGGTACCTGATGAACCTCAACTGGTTCGACATCCTCGGCGAGGGCGCAGCGGGCGGCCCCCCGGTCGTCATCCCGGCGCCCACGGCCGAGCTCGCACCCGCGGAACCCGCGCCGGGTGGCTGGTACCGCGACGCGGTCGACCTCACGCTGACCGCCACCGCGGGAGACGAGATCGAGTACCAGGTCGGCGACGGCGCCTGGGCCACCTACACCGGCCCGGTGTCGTTCACCGACGACGGCCGGTACGAGGTGAGCTACCGTGCCGTGCGCGGCGACGACACGTCCAACCGCGGCAGCGTCGTCGTGCAGGTCGACGGGACCTCCCCGACGACGACGGCGGACCTGGTCGCCGAGACCGAGGGCGAGACGTTCACGGGCGACGTGATGGTGACCCTCGAGGCGGAGGACGCGACGTCCGGGGTGGAGACCACCACGGTCCGGGTCGACGACGGCGAGGAGGTCGCCTACGGCGGTGCCTTCACCGTCTCCGGCGACGGCGAGCACGCCGTCCGGTTCCGCACCACGGACGCGGCGGGGAACACCGAGGACTGGCAGACGGTGCGGTTCGACGCCCCGAGCGGTCAGCAGCCGGAGATCACGCTGTCCGACCCGCCGCTCGGTGGCGTGGTGCCGCTCGGCCAGGCCGTGCGCTACACGGCCGAGGTCGGGGACGCCGAGGCCGACTGCGCCGACGTGCGGGCCAGGCTCGTCGTCACGAGCGGCGACCAGGTGTGGCGCGGCGAACCGACCGACGGCTGCACGGGGCTCGTGACGATGGTCCGGCCGACGGACGCAGGACCGACCGATCGACTGCGGTACGAGCTCGAGGTCCTGTACGCCCGCGGCGGTCACGACGGCGAGGTCCGCAACCTCGCCCAGGCCCGGGCGAGCGTGCGGCTCCAGCCGTCGGTGATCGAGGCCGAGCACGCCGACTCCACGGTGCGCACCGAGGCGACGGCCGACCCGCTCGGCGGCGGGCTCAACGTCGGGTGGCTCCGCACCGGGGCGACCATCTCCTACCGGGACATCAACCTCGCAGGGATCGACGCGATCCGGTTCCGCATGGCGTCGAGCAGCATCGGCGGCACGCTCGAGCTGCGGCAGAACACCGCGGACGGTGCCCTGCTGGGCTCCACGACGATCACGAACACGGGCGGCGGCCAGTCGTACCAGTGGTTCGAGACGCCGGTGACCGACCCGGGTGAGCCCTTCACCCTCGTCCTGGTCTTCACCGCGACAGGGTCGCACTACATCGCGAACATCAACCTGTTCGAGATGCTCGGTGACGGGGTGTCGACAGAGCCCGCCCCCGAGGACCTGGCGATCTCGACCGTCGTCGAGCCGCGCTGCCTCGCGGGCAAGGCCTACGTGGCGGTGCGCGCGACGAACGACGACACGGTCCCGGTCGACGTCACGCTCACGACGCCGTTCGGCACGAAGACGTTCGCCGACGTCGCACCCGGCAAGAGCGCGTACCAGTCGTTCGCGGCCAGGGCGACGTCAGTCCCCGCCGGGAACGTCCAGGTGAGCGCCGACGGCGACGGCCGGAGCTTCGCGGCCGACGTCGAGCACGAGGCGCTCGGCTGCGGCTGACCACGACGTGAGGCCCGGGACACGACGGACTGCCGACGTGTCCCGGGCCTCCCGCGCTTCGTCCCGGCGTGATCGACGGAGAACGCCGCCACCCGCCGTCGAACACGCCATGAAGGTCGCGGAAGTCCCCAGAACGACCTCCATGTCGTTCTCGGCGGTTCAAGCACGCAACGCGAGCCGTCGGGCGAGGACCGCGCAGACGACGAGCTGCAGCTGGTGGAAGACGATCACCGGCACCGCGACGACGCCCGCCACGGCGACGGGGAACAGCACGCTCGCCATGGGCAGGCCCGTCGCCAGCGACTTCTTCGAGCCGCACATGAGCAACGCGATGCGGTCCTCGGTCGTCAGGTGCAGCGCAGCGCCACCCCACCAGGTGACCGCGAGCATCGCGGCGAGCAGCAGTGCGCTCACGCCGAGCAGCGCGACGATCGCCCATCCGGACACGCTCGCCCACACGCCCGCCGAGGTCGCGGCCGCGACGGCGCCGAACACGACGACGAGGATCGTGCCGCGGTCGACGCCGAGCGTGAGCCAGCGGCGCGCACGGATCCAGTCCCCTGCCCACGGCTGCAGCAGCTGTCCGACGACGAACGGCACCAGGAGCTGCAGCAGGACCGTGCGCAGCCCGCCCAGCCCGTGCGCCGCCGCCGACGAGCCGCCGTCCGCGCCGGACATGAGCCACAGCACGAGCAGAGGCGTCAGGACCATCCCGGCGACGTTCGAGACCGTCGCACCGCAGATCGCGCCGGCCACGTTGCCCCGTGCGACCGACGTGAACGCGACCGACGACTGCACGGTCGACGGCAGGAGCGAGAGGTACAGGAGCCCCGCGGCGAGCGATGCCCCGACGATCGGCGTCACCGCCCAGGCCACGACGAGCCCGAGCACCGGGAACACGACGTACGTCGACGTGAGGATCCCGCCCTGCAGGCGCCAGTTGCGCAGCCCGGCCCACACCTCGCGCGTCGACAGGCGCATCCCGTAGACCAGGAAGAGCACGGTGACCGCGACGTCCGCGACGATGTCGACGACACGCTGCGCCTGCGGCCCCACGGGGACCACCAGCCCGGCGACGAGCACCAGGAGGAGCGTCACGACGAACGGGTCGACCCACCGGCTGAGGACTGCACGCACGAGCACCGAGTCTAGGGGTGGGCCCCGGGCGATCCGGACGACGCCCCCGCGGCGCCGGTGCCGTCAGAAGTCGAAGAGGTCCTCGAGCCACGACTCCTTCTTCTTGCGCTTGCGGTACCGGGGGTCGCCGTACCGCGGGTCTCCCTCGTACCGGCGGTCGCCCTCGTACCTGCGGTCGCCGTCATACCTCCGGTCGCGGTCGTCGCGGTACCGGTCGTCCCTGGGCCGGTCGTCCCGGTAGCGGTCGCCGGTCGGCTGCGGGCTGCCGTAGTCTGCCGCCGCTGCGGGCGGGTAGGCGGTCGGACCGGGCCCGGGGGCCGGGGCCGTGGCTGCGGGCCCTACGGCCTCGGCGGCGATCTCGGACTCGAGCGAGCGGTCGACGATCTTGTCGAGCTCGCCGCGGTCGAGCCACACCCCGCGGCACGTCGGGCAGTAGTCGATCTCGACACCTCTGCGCTCGGTCATGACGAGCACGGTCTGGTCGGTCGGGCAGAGCATGGGTCCTCCGGAACGTCGGCTGGTAGGGCAACGTGTCGCGACGCGGCGCGGTTCCCTCGCGGGCGTTCAGTCTTCCGTGGCCCACGCCGTCCCGGCCGTTCCCGGCTCGACATCGAGCTGCTCGAGCAGCTCCCCGACGCGATGGACCTCGTCGTCGAGGGCGGCGAGCGCCTCCGCGACCCGCGGAAGGAAGTCCGCACCGGCCAGGAACCACTCCGCCCCCGCGAGGAACCGCGCGGCGGACGCGTCGTCGTGCAGCGCGAGCGCGAGGTCGGCACGCAGGACGAGGGCCTGGAACCGGAGACGTTCGGAGACGGTGCGCGCGCGCACCCCTTCCGCGGCGAACGCACGGTCGAGGACGTGCGCGGCACCCGCGGCGTCGCCGGCGCCACGCAGGATCCTGGCGTGCTCGACGGCGCGCGCCAGGTCCGGCGGCTCCTCGGTGCCGCGTCGCGGGAGCACCGGTGCAGAAGCCTGTGGGTCCATGGTGCACCTCCCGCACTCGACGGCTGCCCCTGTCCGGCTCCGAGCAACCGGAACCGGGCCCCCGGGTCGTGCTCCGAGAGCCGAACCACCCTAACCCTGGCCGCGGGAGCAGGCAGGGTGAACGGACACCTCGGGCAGAACCGGTGAAACCGGGCCGTCAGCGTTGCACCCGGGCGCTCCCCCCGGAGGCGAGCTTGCGGACCTCGGCGAGCGACGCGGTCGACGTGTCCCCCGGCGTGGTCATCGCGAACGCGCCGTGCGCCGCTCCGTACTCGACGGCCTCGGCGATCGAGCCGAGCTCCATCAGCCCGTACGCGAGACCCGACGCGAACGAGTCGCCGCCGCCGACGCGATCGAGGATCTCGAGGCCGGGGCGGTGCGTGGCCTCGGCGAAGCCCTGCACGCGCGACCAGGCGATGGCGCCCCAGTCGTTGATCGTGGCGGTCTTGACGCCGCGCAGCGTCGTCGCGATGACCTGGAAGTTCGGGTACTCCTGCGCGGCTCGCTCGATCATCGCGCGGAACGCCCCGGTGTCCAGGTCCGTCAGGGACTCGTCCACACCGTCGACCTCGAAGCCGAGGCTCGCCGTGAAGTCCTCCTCGTTGCCGATCATCACGTCGACGTACTGCGCGAGCCGGCGGTTGACCTCCTGCGCACGCTCGACCCCGCCGATCCCCTGCCAGAGCGACGGCCGGTAGTTGAGGTCGTAGGACACGATCGTGCCGTGGCGGCGGGCTGCGGCCATCGCGGCCTCGGCGACGTCGGCGGACGACTCCGACAGCGCGGCGAAGATGCCGCCCGTGTGGAGCCACCGCACGCCACGGCCGAACAGCGCGTCCCAGTCGACGTCGTCGGGCTGCAGCTGGCTGATCGCGGTGTTGCCGCGGTCCGAGACGCCGACGGCACCGCGCACGCCGAACCCGCGCTCGGTGAAGTTCAGTCCGTTGCGCACCGAGCGGCCGATGCCGTCGTACTGACGCCACACGACGTGGCTCGTGTCGAGCCCGCCGGTGAGCATGAGGTCCTCGACGAGCCGGCCGACCTCGTTGTCCGCCAGGGCGGTGACGACGGCGCCGCGCAGGCCGAAGCAGCGGCGCAGGCCGCGCGCGACGTTGTACTCGCCGCCGCCCTCCCACGCGTCGAAGCTGCGGGCGGTCTTGATGCGCCGCTCGCCCGGGTCGAGGCGCAGCATGACCTCGCCGAGCGCGACGACGTCGTAGGCGCACTCGTCGGCCGGTCGCAGGGACAAGGGTGCGGCAGTGCTGCTCGCGCTGGACGGCTGGGTCACGGGTCAGGCTCCTTCGGTGGGGAGGGACGCGGCGAGCTCGACGGCCTCGCGCGTGCGGCGGGTGATCTCGGCCCAGTCGCCGGCGCGCACGAGCGCGCGGTCGACCATCCAGGACCCGCCGGCGGCGAGCACGGACGGCAGGGCCAGGTAGTCGAGGAGGTTGGCGGCGCTCACGCCGCCGGTGGGGACGAACCGCAGGCCGGGGAACGGCGCCGAGAACGCCTTGACGGCGCCGGGGCCGCCGACGACGTTGGCGGGGAAGAGCTTCACGGCCTTCAGACCGAGGTCGAGCGCGGCGATGATGTCCGACGGCGTGGCGACTCCCGGGAGGATCGGCACGCCGACCTCCTGGGCGCGACGCACGACCGGTGCCGACAGCCCCGGCGAGACGAGGAAGCGGGCGCCGGCGTCCACCGCCTCGTCGACCTGAGCGGGGGTGATGACGGTCCCGGCGCCGACGAGGACGTCAGGCAGCTCGCGCGCGATCGCCGCGATCGCGGCACCGGCACCCGCGGTGCGGAAGGTCACCTCGGCCACGGGAAGACCCCCGTCGCGCAGCGAGGCTGCGACACCGAGCCCCTCGTCCGCGTCGTCGACCACGACGACGGGGACGACGCGCGCCCGCTCGATCTGCTCCAGGACGCTGGTGTGGGCTGACATCCTCGCTCCATTTCGCTATGGTGAACGCCTGTTGTTCACTACGGAACGCACTCTAGGGGAAGGCACCACGATGACGGAAGCGGGGACCGCGACGTCGGGCAGCCGGGAGACCGGACCGGCGGGCCCGTCCGGTCCCGGGCCCAGCCCGCTGGGGAGCGTGGACAAGGCCCTCGCCGCGCTCGAGGTGCTCGCCGCCGCAGGCCCCGCGGGCCGCCCGCTCGGCTCGCTCGCGCAGGATCTCGGGCTCAACAAGACCTCGCTGCACCGCACGCTCGCCGCACTACGACACCGCGGCTACGCCGAGCAGGACGAGGCGTCGGGCAGCTACCGGCTCGGACCCGCCGCCACCGCGCTCGCGACCGTCTACCTCGGCGAGGAGAACCTCCCCGCGCTCCTGCACCCCGCGCTCGTGGCCGTGTGCCAGGCCACCGACGAGCTGGTCCACCTCGGGACGCTCGCCGGGACGGAGATCGTCTACCTCGACAAGGTCGAGCCTGCGCGCGCGGTCCGCGTCTGGTCGGCCGTCGGCCGACGCCGGCCCGCGGCCACGACCGCCCTGGGTCGCGCCCTCCTCGCGCACCGCTCGCTCGACGACGACCGCCTCGCCTGGTACGCCGCGGCCGCGCCCGACGGACAGGTCACGACGGCCGACCTGCGCACCCGGTGCGCGCGCACGCGCGAGCGCGGCTTCGCCGAGGAGGACGAGGAGAACGAGCCCGGCATCAGCTGCGTCGCCGTGCCCGTGCTGCGCAGCGGTCACCCCGTCGCCGCGATCAGCGTCACCGCTCCCGCGGAGCGCCTCGGAGCGCACCGCCGGCGCGAGATCGAGGCGGCGCTCGCCGGCATCGTCGGCCCCCTGCTGCCGCTGCCGCTGACCCTGCCCGACGTGCTGGCGCGCCGGACGGCAGCGGCACCCGCCCTGTGAGAGAGTGCAACCGCATGCGACAGCACCGAGAAGAGGCTCAGCGATGACCGTCCTCGTGGCGTACAACGACTCCCCGCAGGGTGAGAGCGCCCTCCACGCCGCCGTCGCGGAGGCGGTGCGTCGCGAGACGACGCTGGAGATCCTCGTCCTCACCCCCCAGGACCCCGACGCCCCGGTGCCGGCGAGCCTGGCCCACCTGCTCGACACGCTCCCCCCGACGCTCGGGCGACCCGAGATCACCTACCGCCCGGAGCACGAGTCGCCGGCCGAGTCGATCATCGAGCGCGCGGAGCGGGACGCTCCCGAGCTCGTCGTCGTCGGGGCACGCAAGCGCTCGCCCGTGGGCAAGTTCCTGCTCGGCAGCACGACCCAGCGCGTCCTGCTGGACTCACCGTCGCCCGTCCTGGTGGTCAAGGCCCGACACTGACCGCACTGACCTCGACGCGGTTGCGCCACGGGTCCTCGAACCGCAGCACCGCGCCGTCGTCCTGCGTCGCGACGCCTGCCCGTGCGAGCCTGGCACCCAGCGCGCCGACGTCGTCCTGGGCGGGGACGGTCAGCGCGACCTTGCCCAGCCCCAGCGACGACGCGCGCGGACCCGCGCCCCGGCTGTTCCACGTGTTCATCGCCATGTGGTGGTGGTAGCCGCCCGCCGAGACGAACAGCGCGCCCGGGACGGTCGCCGTCTCCTCGAACCCGAGCGCGTCGACGTAGAACGACCGTGCGCTCGCCACGTCGCCGACCTGCAGGTGGACGTGCCCGACGACGGCACCGCCGGGCCCGCTCGCGCCTGCCGCCAGCCGTTCCCCCGCCTCGTCCCGCGGGCCGGACAGCAGCTCGCGCGAGGTGTCGCTGAGGTGGTCGGCGAGGAACGTGTTCGGGTCGAGGTGGATCGTGTCCATCCGCACGCCGTTCTCGTCCCAGCCCCACGACTCGCGCGGGCGGTCCGCGTAGAGCTCGACGCCGTTGCCCTCCGGGTCGGTGAAGTAGAACGCCTGCGACACGAGATGGTCGGCGCTGCCGACGAACGTGCTGGGAGCCGTGGTCGCGACGGAGGCGAGCGCGTGCGCGAGGCCGGGCTCGTCGTCGAACAGGACGGCGGTGTGGAACAGCCCCGCCTCCCGTCGGCCGGGCACCGGCAGGTCGGGCGTGCGGTGCAGGACCACGAGCGGCGTAGCACCCCGACCGAGGACGACCGACTCCGCGAGCCGGGCGCCGTCGGGCAGGGCGAGCGTCTCGGGGACCGGGAGCACCGCGAGCGAGAGCGCGTCGCGGTAGTAGCGCGCCATGAGGTCGAGGTCGCGCACGTGGAGCGTGACTTGCCCCATCGCGGTGCCGGCGGCGAGCAGGTCGTCCGCGGGGCGCGAGCCGCTGCGCACGCCGGCGGTCGCGCGGTGGACGGTCTGGTCGGTCATGGCGTTCCTCTCGGCAGCAGGCAGATACTTGAACCGTCAACCATTATGCCACCGGATCTCTTCCCGTGGCACGACCGGGCGCCGGCCGACCGGATCAGACCGACGCCTCCACCCCGACCGCGGCGCGCAGACCAGCGACGAGCGAGGTCGTCGGGCGTCCGATCAGGTCCGCGAGCTCCCCCGTGGCCTCGCCGAGCAGGCCGTCGCGGATGTTGGCGTCGAGCGCGCCCACGAACCCGGCCGTCGCCTCGTCGAGCCCGGCGCCGACCAGCAGCACCTGCTGCTCCTGCGGCGAGACGCTGCGAGACACCACCGGACGACCGAGGACCTCGGTCGCGGCGGCGGCGAGCTCGTCGAAGCCCCAGGCGACGTCGCCGGAGAGCTCGTAGACCGCATCCTCGTGCGCGCCGCCCGTCGCCGCGGCGAGCGCGACGACAGCGGCAGCCTCGGCGAAGTCGGCGCGCGTCGCGCTCGCGACCCGCCCCGCGCCGGTGCTCGTGACGATCTCGCCGGTCTCGCGGGCACGCAGGACATCGGGCAGGTAGTTCTCGGTGTACCAGTTGTTGCGCAGGATCGTCGTGGTCAGCCCGGACGCTGCGAGGAGCTCCTCGGTCGCCTTGTGCTCGGGCGCGAGGACGAGGGTCGACGTGGTGGCGTGCGGGGCGCTCGTGTAGACCACCCGGCGCACGCCCGCCGCCCGCGCGGCCTCGACGACGTTGCCGTGCTGCTCGACGCGTCGACCCACCTCCGAGCCGGAGACCAGGACCAGGACGTCGACGCCGGCGAGCGCTGCGCCGAGAGTCTCCGGACGACCGTAGTCGGCCTCGCGCACGACGACGCCGCGCTCGGCGAGGTCCGCGACCTTGCCGGTCGTGCGGGCGAGGGCGACGACGTCGGACGCGGCGACGCCACGGCCCAGGAGGGACTCGACGACGAGGTGGCCGAGCTGGCCGCTGGTTCCGGTGACGGCGATGGTCATGACGGTGCTCCCTGAAGGTCGATGGGGTCGCCGGTCGCGGCGACACCTCCAGCATGCACTTCCTTTTCGACAGTGCCCACTTGCAGCAGGTGCGGTCTACATCACAGTGCGCTCTCCCGCATCGCGCCCTACCATGGAGCGGTGACCACCACCCCTGCGCCCGACGACGGCCCCGGCCCGACCGCCGCCATGATCGCCGACGTCTTCCAGCGCGACTGCACGTCCCGCGAGGCCCTCGAGGCCGTCACCGGGCGCTGGGGCGTGCTCACGGTGACCGGCCTGCGTGAGGGTGCCGTGCGGTTCAACGCGCTGCGCCGCCGGATCGACGGGGTCAGCGAGAAGATGCTCGCGCAGACGCTCCAGGCTCTCGAGCGCGACGGCCTCGTCGTTCGCGAGGTGCGCACCACCATCCCGCCCCACGTCGAGTACTCGCTCACCGAGCTCGGCCGACGCGTCGCCGACCAGCTCGTGGGACTGATCCTCGTGCTCGAGGGCGCCGTCGACGAGGTCGCCGCGGCCCAGCAGGAGTACGACGAACGGCGCTCGCTCCGGGACGTCGCCCCGGTCGCGGGAGCCTGAAGCCGCCGCTCAGGTCCGCGACAGGTACCAGACCACGAGGGTCACGACCACCGCCAGCACCGCGGCGACGGCCGCCGTGATCTTCCACGGGCTGAAAGGTCGCTCCCCCACCACCTCGCCGGTGCTCGCGTTGACCATCACCTGCCACTGCCGACCGGCGTACACGTACGTGGCCAGCCAGAGCGGGAGCAGGACGAGCTTGAACATCACGGCGGCGTACGCCGTGTCGATCTGGTGGACGCGCTGCTCGTCGCCCCCGATGTCTGCCTCCACGTCGGCGCGGACGACGCCGGCCATCTCGCGCTTCGCCTGCTCGAGACCGACCGGGGGGTCGACGTCGTACCGGGCGGTGGAGTACCCCGCCAGGTACTCGGGCCGGAAGGGCACCGCGGCGCCGAGGTGCCACGGCCCGAGCTTCTCGAACCTCTCGGGCAGCTGCGTGAACGCCGGGACGAGCAGGTCGTCGAACGAGCGCGCGACCGTGCCCCACGCCGGGGACCAGCGCACGCGGCGCTCACGGCGCTCGTTCTCACCCGTGCCCACCGTGACGTAGTAGGCGTCGCCGCGCTGCCCGCTGTACTCCGACGTCGTCTGCGCGTCGAACGTCCAGTGCGGCACGTACGTGCCGCGCAGCGCCTCGGTGTCGCCCACCCGCTTGAGCGCGTCGGGCGCGAACCAGCGCGAGCGCACCCATCGGCGGAACTCGTCGCGCGCGGCCGGACCGGGGACGACGAACGGGAGCACGGCCTCCGGCGGCAGGACGCCCGTGGCAGGGGCGGACGCGACGAGGTGCCCCCCGCAGAACTGGCAGTGCACCGACAGGTGGCTGCTCGTCGTGACGGCTCCGCAGCCGTCGCACGACAGCTCGCTCAACGGCACCGACGCGACCGGGGCCGTGGCCCCCGTCGCCGCCCACACGTCGTACGCGTGCTCGTCGACCCGCTCGTCGGGGGCGTGGACGATCTCGACGCGTGCGCCGCACGCCACGCACTCGAGGCACCCGGTCCCTGGCGCGTACGCCAGCTGCGACCCGCACGCGTCGCACCGGGTGCGCAGCAGCGCGCTGTCGTCCAGCGAGCTCACGCCGCCCCACCGCCGCTGTGCGGGGGCAGCGGCGGGGGCGTCGCGGCGAAGAGCCCGGCGAGCGCCGCGACCGAGCCGGCCGGCTCCCAGCCGCCCATGCCCTGCTGCCAGACGAGCGTCTCCCGGGTGATCTCACCGGTGCCGACCCGCTGGGCGACGTCGGCCACGGACGCCGGCCCTTCCTGCGTCCCCCCGTTCGCCCAGTGCCAGGTCGCGGCCGCCGTGGGCAGCGGCGGTGGGGTGCCCGGCCCGGCCGGTCCGGGTGCGGGTGCGGTCTGCTCCGCGGACGGCGAGCCGAGCGAGCGCGCCATCTGCTGCCCCATCGCCATGCCCATCCCCAGACCCAGCCCTTCGCCCGCGCCGCCCGGGTTGCCCGCGGCCGTCTCGATGGCGCCCGCCGTCTGGAACGTCGTGTACGCGTCGAGGTTGCCGACGAGCCCCATCTGGGTGCGCTTGTCGAGCGCCGCCGCGACCTCGGGCGGGAAGGAGACGTTCTCGATGACGAACCGCGGCACGGCGACGCCGTACTCGTGCAGGTCCTCGCTGAGCTGGCCTCCGAGCCGCGTCGCGATCTCGCGCTGGTTCGCCGCCAGGTCGATCGCCGCGACACCGGCCTCCGCGAGCGCCGGGCCGAGCTGCCCGACGATCGTGCGGCGCAGGTAGTCGCCGATCTCCTCGGTGCGGAACTGCGGGTCCGTGCCGACGAGCTGGCGCAGCAGCGCCGACGGGTCCACGACCTGCAGCGCGTACGTGCCGAACGCGCGCAGCCGGACGGCCCCGAGCTCCGGGTCGCGCAGCATGACGGGGTTCTGCGTGCCCCAGGTGAAGTCGGTGAACTGGCGGGTGGAGACGAAGTAGACCTCGGCCTTGAACGGCGACTCGAACCCGTACTTCCAGCCCTGCAGCGTGGACAGGACGGGCAGGTTCTTCGTCTCGAGCGTGTACGTGCCCGGCTCGAACACGTCGGCGAGCAGGCCCTCGTTGACGAGCACGGCCGTCTGCCCCTCGCGGACGACGAGCTTGGCCCCGTTCTTGATCTCGTTTCCCTGCCGCGGGAAGCGCCACACGATCGTGTCCCGGCTGTCGTCCAGGAACTCGATGATGTCGATCAGCTGACCGCGCAGCTTGTCCATGAAGCTCAAGACCTGTCTCCCTCGTCCGGTTCTCGTGTGCCCGAGCGCAGCATAGCTAGGGTGGGATCGTGCCTGCCGGAACCAGCGTCGCCGTCCTCCTGGCCGCCGGCGCGGGGTCCCGGCTGGGCCGCGGCCCCAAGGCGTTGGTCCCCCACCACGGTCGCCCGCTCGTGGCCCACGTCGCTGACGTGCTGTCCGACGGCGGGTGCGACGTCGTGGTCGTCGTCCTCGGCTGCGAGGCCGAGCAGGTCGCGGGCGCCGCCGGGCTCGACCGGGACAGGGTGCACGCCGTCGTGAACCCGGACTGGGAGTCCGGCATGGCCTCCTCGCTGCTCGTGGGCGTGCGGGCTGCGCTCGGGCTCGGCCCGGAGCGGGTGGTGGTGGCGCACGTGGACCAGCCGGGCCTCGTGCCCGACGACGTCGCCCGCCTCCTCGCGGCCCACCGTCCCGGCCGCGTGGCGGCGTCCCGCTGGACCGGCGCCGTCGGGCCGGAGGGGTCGGCTCGCTGGGCGCACCCGCTGGTGCTCGACGCCGCGCTGGCCGGCCCGGCCGCCACGAGCGCCCACGGCGACCAGGGGGCGCGGGACTTCCTGCGTGCGCACGCCGACCTGATCGACGTCGTCGACCACCCGGGCGACGGGCGCGACCTCGACACGGAGGCCGACCTCGACCTCCTCACGGGCTGACACCGGCCGGCACCGGTACGTTCGCACCATGGTGATCCCCGGCCCGGGCTGGCACCGGCTGCAGACGGCCGTCCGGGGCCATGTCGTCCTCGACCCGGAGCCGACCGCGTTCAACGCCCGGTTCCACGACGTGCGTGCCCGGGCGACCGTCCGCTGCACGTCGCCGGAGGACGTCGCGGCGACGCTCTCGTTCGTGCGCGAGCACGACCTCGGGTTCGCCGTCCGCAGCGGCGGACACTGCTTCGCCGGCCACTCGTCGAGCCCCGGCGTCGTGCTCGACGTCACCCCGCTGGACACTGTCGTGCCCGACGGCGAGCTGGCCAGGATCGGTGCCGGCGCCCGCTTGGGGGCGGTCTACGACCGGCTCCAGGAGGGCGGCCGCACCCTTCCCGCCGGCACCTGTCCTGGTGTCGGGATCGCGGGCCTGGCGCTCGGCGGCGGCCTGGGCGTGCTGGGCCGCCGCCACGGGCTCGTCTCCGACCGGATGGTCTCGGCCCAGGTGGTGCTCGCCGACGGCACGGTCGTCACGTGCGACGAGACCCGGGAGGAAGACCTCTTCTGGGCGTTGCGCGGCGCGGGCTCCGGCGGGTTCGGGGTGGTGACGTCGTTCGTCTTCCGCAGCGTCCCCGCGCCACGCAGCCTCGCCTTCCACCTCGCCTGGGACGTCGACCAGGCCGCCGACGTCGTCGCGGCGTGGCAGACGTGGGCGCCCACGGGGCCCGACGAGCTCGCCGCCAGCCTCAAGCTGGTCGCGACGGGCGACCCGGCCGCGCCCCCTGCCGTCAACGTCTACGGCGTCGTCCAGGTCGGCGCCGCCGACGGGTCCGAGCTCGTCGCCGATCTGCGGGACCGGGTCGGGACCGAGCCGACGTGGTCCTGGAGCGAGGTCCTCCCCTTCGCCCGGACGCGGCGCATGTGGGAGCAGCTGCCCCCCTCCGGGACGCCGTTCCACACCCTCGGGCGCGGCGCCGAGGTCCACCCCTGGCTCGTCGCCCGGTCCGAGTTCTTCCGCGAACCCCTCCCGTCCGGCACGGTGGAGGCGCTGCTCGAGAGCTTCACCCAGGGTCGGGTCCGGGGCGAGGAGCGTGAGCTCGACCTCATGCCGTGGGGTGGGGCGTACAACCGCGTCGCCACCGACGCGACCGCGTTCGTCCACCGTGACGCGATGTTCCAGCTCAAGCACTCGGCGACCGTCCGCCCCGACGCGCCCGCCGGGGCGAAGGACACCGCGCACGCGTTCGTCCGGCGCTCGTGGGAGACGGTCCACCCGTGGGGGTCGGGCGGTGTCTTCCCTGCCTTCCCCGACCCGGACCTGCCGGATCCGGTCGGCGCGTACCACGGCAGCAACCTGCCGCGGCTGCGGACGGTCAAGGCGCGCTACGACCCGGCGAACGTCTTCCGGTCCCCGGCCGGGCAGGGCATCGTGCCCGGCTGACGGGCGCCCTCGGCCGCGGGGTCAGCGCGAGCCGGCAGCCTTGATGCCGAGGTAGACGCGGTCCCGGGCGAGCGGGAGCTCGGTGAACCGCACGCCCGTGGCGGCGCGGATCGCGTTGGCGAGCGCGGGCGCGACCGGGTTGAACGGGCTCTCGCTCATGGACTTGGCGCCCATGGGCCCCGTCGTGTCGGAGGTCCGGGCGAAGTAGACCTCGCTGCGCGGGACGTCCGCGAAGGTCGGCAGGTGGTACTGCCGGAAGATGTCGGTCGTGACCTTCCCGGCGTCGTCCACGACGACGTCCTCGTACAGCGCGGCCCCGAGGGCCTGGGCGATGCCGCCCTCGATCTGGCCGCGGCACTGGCGCGGGTTGACGACCTCGCCCGCGTCGGCGGCCTGCACGGACTGCAGGATCCGGATCTCGCCCGTCCCGCGGTGCACCGCGACGCGGAAGCCGTGGACGTTGAACGCGACGGAGCGGGGCGTGCCACCCCAGCGCCCCTCGGCGACCAGCTCGATCCCGGCGTCGGCGGCGGCGCGCGCGACGTCGGCGAGAGGGACGAGCGTGCCCGCGCAGTCGACGCCGCCGGGCACGAGGTGGCAGTCCCCCGTGGCCGTGCCGCGCGCGGCGGGCATCCCGGCCGCGACCTTGAGCACGAGCTCGGCGAGGTCCTGGGCGGCGGCGAGCGACGCCTTGCCCGCGACGACCGTGCCGGTCGAGCCGAACGCACCGGTGTCGTGCTCGACGAGGTCGGTGTCGGACTGGCGCACGACGACGTCGGCCGCGTCCTGCCCGAGCGCGGAGCCCACCAGCTGGGCGTGCACGGTCGTGGTCCCGTTGCCGAACTCCGCCGTACCGACCTCGGCCTCGACCACGCCGTCGGCACGCAGCCGTGCGCGCGCGTGGGAGAAGTGCCCGCGCGGCGGGACGGTGTCGATCATCGACAGCGCCGTCCCCTCGCCGACACCCCACTCCTCGCCGAGGACCCGGTCGTCGCGCTCGCGCCCGCGACGCAGCGCGTCGTCGACGAGCTCGACGCACTGGTCCAGCCCGTAGCTGCCGTAGTGCACGTCCTCCTCGGGCGTCGGACCCGTGGAGAGCATGGGGTCGCCCTCGCGGACCATGTTGAGCCGGCGCAGCGCGAGGCCGTCCATCCCGAGCCGGCGCGCGAGCTCGTCCATCGCGGACTCGACGGCGAAGACCATCTGCGACAGCCCATACCCGCGGAACGCACCCGCCGGGACCGTGTTCGTGTAGACCGAGTGCGCGTCCACCTTCTTGTTCTCGCACCGGTACACGGCGAGCGACTCGCCGCACCCGTGGAACATGACGCCCGGTCCGTGGTTGCCGTACGCGCCGGTGTTGGTCAGGACGTCCAGGTGCAGCGCCGTCAGTGTCCCGTCGCGGCGCGCGCCCGCCCGGACGCGGATGCGGAACGGGTGACGCGTCGTCGTGGCCGTGAACTGCTCGGAGCGGGTCAGCTCGAGCTGCACGGGTCGCCCGAGGCGCAGTGCCGCGAGCGCGGCGACGTCCTCGGTCAGCACCTCCTGCTTGCCGCCGAACCCGCCGCCGACGCGCTCGCAGTACACCCGCACGCGGGCGGGGTCGAGGTCGAGGACGCGGGCGAGGTGGCGCCGCGCGAGGAACGGGACCTGGGTGGAGGAGCGCACGACGAGGCGACCGTCGTCGTCGAGCGACGCGACGGAGCAGTGCGTCTCGAGCGCCGCGTGCTGGACGCGCTGGGTGCGGTAGGTGGCCTCGTGCACGACGTCGGCGGCCGCGAGCCCACGCTCGACGTCGCCGAGCTCGCTGTGCACCTCGGCGACGACGTTCGCCTCCGGGCGCGAGACCCGTGCCCGCGTCGCGTCGAGGTCCGGGTGGAGGAGCGGCGCGCCGGGCGCCATCGCCTCCTCGGGGTCGACGACGGCGGGCAGCGCCTCGTACGTCACGAGCACCTTCCGGACGCCTTCCTCCGCTGCGGCGACGGTGTCCGCGACGACCGCGGCGACGCGCTGCCCGACGAACCGCACGACGTCGTCGAGGATCCGCGTGTCGTCGGGGTCGTCGGTGAACAGCTCGTGCTGCGCCGTGGAGAACCGGGTGCTCGGGGCGTCGGCGTGCGTGAGCACCGCGTGCACCCCCGGGACGGCGAGGGCCTCGACCGTGTCGATCGCCAGCACGCGTGCGTGGGCGTGCGGCGAGCGGACGAGCTTCATGTGCAGCAGGCCCGGGTAGTCCGCCGGGTCCACGTCCAGCGTGTACCGCACCTCCCCCGTCACGACCCTACGCCCGGCCGGTGCGGGCACGTCCCGCCCGAACGCCGAGGTAGTACCGGGGTCCCGCGAGGTAGTACCGGGGTCGTAGCCGGACCAGCCGTCGTGCCCGACGTCGCACGGCGCGGCCCCGGCCGGATGCTCGCCCTTGCACGCCTGGCCGCCGAGGACGGCCGCACCGATCGCGCGGTACCCGGTGCAGCGGCACAGGTTGCCCTTGAGGCTGCGCGGCAGGTTCTCGCGCTGCGCGTCGTCGAACGTCGCGGCGGTCATGATCATCCCCGCGGTGCAGAACCCGCACTGGAACCCCTGCGCGTCGAGGAACTGCTCCTGCACCGGGTGCAGCGCACCCTCGGTCGCGGCGTCGGGCCCGTGGACCGTGGCCGCGAGGCCCGAGATCGTCGTGACGTCGCGGCCCGCCGCCCGTCGGGCCGGGTACACGCACGAGTGCACGGGCACGCCGTCGACGTGCACGGTGCACGCCCCGCAGTCGCCGCCGTCGCAGCCCTTCTTCACGCCGAGCGCGCCCTGCTCGCGCAGGAAGGTGCGCAGGCACTGGCCGGCGCGCGGCTCGTCGGTGACGACGCGGCCGTCGACGGTGAGGGTCGGGTTCGTGTCCGGGCTCATCGGGCGCCTCCGTCCGTGCGCGGGCCGGCGAGAAGCTCCGTGCGGATCTCCTCGGCGAGCCGGTAGGTCATGTCGCGGCGCCACGCGGGCAGGCCGTGGATGTCGTCGTGCCACAGAGCGTCTGGGCCCGCGGCGGCGACCATGCGGTCCAGCGCGTCGACGAGCTCGTCCGCGCTCGGGTACGACCCCGCGGCGAACCGCAGCTGGACGGGCCGGCGCGTCGAGGCGGTGACCGTCAGGACCAGCTCCCCCGGACCCCGGGCGTCGTCGGGCGGGTCGAGGCGGCCGATCACCAGGACGCCGGAGCGCCCGAGGTTGGACAACGACAGGCGCCGAAACGCCGTGCGGGACCGGAGCGCACGTTCCGGGATCCGGATCGCGCGCAGGAGCTCGCCCGGGGCGAGCGTGTTGCGCATGTCGCCCGTGACGAGCTCGGCGACGGGCTGCGTCCGGCGCGACCCGCCGGGCCCCCAGACCTCCGCGACGCCGTCGAGCGCCGCCGTCAGCGACGTCATCGGGCCGGCGGGCAGGGACGTGCAGACGTTGCCGCCGACCGTCGAGGTGTTCCAGATCTTGAAGGACGCGACGAACGCGTCGCAGCACGGGCGGACGAGGTCCAGCGCGGTCCACGTGCCTCGCACGGCGGCGGCCGAGGCGGAGTCGTCGAACCCGTAGAGCTCGGCGACCGTGCACGTGGCGGCGATCTCCAGCCCGTCGTCGGTCACCGTGAGCGCGGGCCAGCCCGCGGTCGTGACGTCGAGCAGGCGTCGCAGGGTCTGGCTGCCGTAGGAGAACAGCACCGTGCCGCCCGCGAGCCACGCGTCCCCCTCGCGCCAGTCGGCCGGGTCCACGGTGGGGACCAGGTCCGTGATCGTGTTCATGTCCATCAGCGGGCCTCCTCGGGGGTGGGTGCGTGCAGAGGGCCGTCGGTCCGGCTCAGCGACCCGACGTCGTGACGTCCGTGCCGGGCCGCCACCAGCTCCGCGGTGATCGAGACGGCGACCTCCTCGGGGGTGACGGCACCGAGGTCGAGACCGATGGGCGAGTGCAGCCGCGTCAGCCCGACGTCGGTCACCCCCTCCTCGCGCAGCGCGCGGACGCGCTGGTCGTGGGAACGTCGCGAGCCCATCGCCCCCACGTACGCGAGCGGCAGGTCGAGCGCGAGGCGCAGCAGCGGGACGTCGAACTTCGCGTCGTGGGTGAGGACGGCGACGCCGGTGCGGGCGTCGAGCCGACCGGCTGCCGCCTCTGCGGCGAGGTAGCGGTCGGGCCACTCGACGACGACCTCGTCGGCCTCGGGGAAGCGGCGCGCGTCGGCGAAGAGCTCGCGCGCGTCGACGAGCGTCACGCGGTAGCCGAGCAGCCGCAGGGACCGCACGAGCGCCCCCGCGAAGTCGTTGGCGCCGAAGACGAGGAACCTCGGCGCCGGGAGCCGCGTCTCGACGAGCAGCGTCACCGGCTCCGTCGCGTCGCACGCCAGGTCGTCCGTGCCGGGTCCCGCGTGCGACGCGTGGACGCTCGCCGCGCCACCGGCGCGCAGGACGGCTGTCACCTGGGCGGCTGCCGCGTCCACCGCTCCCGGGCCGACGACGCCGCGCAGCGCGGCGGCGACCTCGCTCGCGTCCGCGTCCGTCGCGAGCACGACGGCGCCCGGCCGGTGGTCGTCGATCCTCCGCACGAGGGCCACGGGCTGCGTGCCACCCGACGCCCGCCCCGCCGAGGCGAGCGTCGCGATCACGCGCGCGGTGGCGTCGTCGGGCCGGACGGGCTGGACGTGGACGTCGAGGGTGCCGCCGCAGCTCAGCCCGACGGCGAACGCGTCGTCGTCGCTGTAGCCGAACGTCTCGCGGTGGCACTCGCCCGTGGCGATCGCGTCGAGCGCGGCCGCGTGGACCGCCGCCTCGACGCAGCCGCCGGACAGGCTGCCGATCACCGCACCGTCCGCCCGCACGGCCATCCCCGTGCCCACGGGGCGCGGGACGGAGCCCGACGTCGCCACGACCGTCGCGACGGCGCAGGGGAGCTGCCCCGGGCCGAGCCACGGGGCGAGCTGGTCGACGATGTGGAGCATCGTGGTCTCGCTTCCGCCAGGGTGCCGGCGAACCGGCGTCCTTCCAGTGAACCCTTGCGGTGAGTCTCCCGCGTGTCCGGCGCCGCGTCGGCTGTGACGCGTCGGAAACACAGGACTTGAATCCGCCGTTGGACTTCCACTTCCCGGAATTGAAGTTCCGTTCCGCGAATCTCACGCTAGCACGCGTGGGTGCCGCCCGTCACGGGTCGGGCCTACCATCGGGTCATGACGGCAGTCTCGCTCGGGATCCCCCAGATGCGTGGGCACGCGCGCGAGCGCGGGCCCGCGCACGCCGCGGGAGTGCCCGTGGGGCGTCCGGCGACGGACGCCCTCGTGGACCGGTACGGGCGGGTGGCCCGGGACCTGCGCATCTCGATCACGGAGAAGTGCACGCTGCGCTGCACCTACTGCATGCCGGCCGAGGGGCTGCCCGCGATCGCGCGCGACAACCTGCTGACGGCCCCGGAGATCGCCCGCCTGGTCCGCGTCGCGGTCGGACGTCTCGGCATCACCGACGTGCGGTTCACCGGCGGCGAGCCGCTCGTGCGACGCGACCTCGCCGAGATCCTGCGCCTGTCGCGAGCGGAGGCGCCGGACGTGTCGATCTCGATGACGACCAACGCGATCGGTCTGGACAAGCGCGTCCACGAGCTCGTCGCCGCCGGCCTCGACCGGGTGAACATCTCGCTCGACTCCGTGGACCGTGACGACTTCACGCGCCTCACGCGCCGCGACCGCCTGCCCGACGTCCTCGCCGGGATCCGCGCCGCCCTCGCCACCGGCCTCGCGCCCGTGAAGCTCAACGCCGTGCTGATGCCCGAGACCCTCGCCGGCGCGGCGGACCTGCTGGCGTGGGCGGTGGAGCACGGCTGCCACCTGCGCTTCATCGAGCAGATGCCGCTCGACGCCGACGGGCGCTGGACGCGCGACGACCTCGTCTCCGCGGCGGACCTGCTCGCGGTGCTGGGCGAGCGGTTCGATCTGGTCGCGGTGGGGCGCGACGACCCGTCCGCGCCTGCGGAGGAGTGGCTGGTCGACGGCGGCCCGCAGACCGTCGGGATCATCGCGTCGGTCACGCGCTCGTTCTGCGGCGAGTGCGACCGCACGCGCCTGACCGCCGAGGGCACGGTCCGCTCGTGCCTGTTCGGCGACGACGAGACCGACCTGCGCGCGATCCTGCGCTCCGACGAGCTCACGGAGGACGAGCGCGACGACGCGATCGCACGCGCCTGGCAGGGCGCGATGTGGGTCAAGCCGCTCGCGCACGGGAGCGACACCCCCGTCGCCGCGGACGCGTTCGCACCGACCACGCGCAGCATGGGCGCGATCGGCGGCTGACCGCTCCGTCCCCGGGTCACCGGCGCCGCACGAGCACCGTGTCGCACGTCACCGGGTGAACCAGGTCACCCGGACACATTCTCCCAGGTCAGCGAGCGGCGCGGACCCTATCATGGTCATGTGACGACGACCTCCTCCGCCCCCGTCCTGCCCACCGCCGAGACCCCCGACAACAGCATCTCCTCGCTGCCGATCTACCGCGAGGACACCCACGCCGCGCCGTGGACCGTCGGCACCAGGACCGTCCTCGGTCTCGTCGTCGGCGCCGTCGTCGGCACCGTCGCGCTCAGCTGGTTCGGCCTGGTCCTCGGCACCGCCGTCGGTCTCGGCATCGGCCTCCTGCTCGACAACGGTCGCACGGCACGCTGAACCCCGGCGCCGGGCCGTTCAGAGGCCGACCCACTCCGACACGCCGTCGGTGAAGTGCTGCCGCTTCCAGATCGGCACCTCGGCCTTGATGCGCTCGACCAGCAGCGAGCACGCCTCGAACGCCTCGCGACGGTGGCCGGCAGCCGCTGACGCGACGAGCGCGACGTCGCCGATCACCAGCGTCCCGTACCGGTGGACGGCGGCGACGCGCAAGCCGGTCTCGGCCTCGACGGCCTCGACGCAGCGCCGCAGGACGGCCGTCGCGTCGGGGTGGGCCTCGTAGTCGAGGCTCGTCACGCCGCGCCCGCCGTCGACGTCGCGCACGACCCCGCGGAAGGTCACGACCGCACCGCACTCCGGGCCGCCCACGGCGTCCTCTACGGCCTGCGACACCGCGACGTCCAGGACGTCCGTCGTCACGCGGCTCACCTCACCAGCGCTCACAGCTCCCACACCTCCAGCTCGGTACCGGCGTCCCACCCTGTCACGTCGGCGGGGACGTCGACGAGCACGTCCGCGCGGGCCATGGACGCCACGAGGTGCGACCCCGGCCCGCCGACCACCCGCACGACACCCTCCGGGCCGGTCGCGCCCCGCAACAGCTGGCGCCTGCCCGGCGGCGAGGACCCGGCGTCGAGCACGCGTGCACGACGCACGCGCCGCTCCCCCGCTCGACCGGCGGCCCGTTCGAGCTGCTCGCGCAGGAAGACGACGAACGACACCTGCGCGCTCACCGGGTTGCCCGGGAACGTCAGGACGGGAGTGCCGTGCACGGTGCCGAGCCCCTGCGGCCCCCCGGGCTGCATCGCCACGGACCGGAACGTGACCCCACCCCCGGGCGCGCCCGCCGACAGCACGTCCTTCACCACCTCGTAGGCGCCCTGCGAGACGCCACCCGACGTGAGGACGAGGTCCGACGTCGCCGCGGCCTCGGCGAGCACGGCGGCGAACCGTCCGGCGTCGTCGCCGCAGCGCGCCGTGAGCACCACCTCGCCGCCGGCACGCCGCACCGCGGCACCCAGGGCGTCGGCGTTGGCATCGAAGACCTGGCCCGGACCGGGCACCTCGCCCGGACCGACGAGCTCCGATCCGGTCGACACGACGGCGACGCGTGGTCGCACGAGCACGCTGACGCGGGCCACCCCGCACGCCGCCACAGCCGCCACGTGGTGCGGGGCGAGGACGACGCCGTCGGGCAGGAGCACGTCCCCGGCGCGGACGTCGGAGCCTGCCTCGCGCACGAACTCCCCCGCCGTGCGCGGCACCAGGACGTCCACCTCGGAGGCCGCGGCGGCGCCGGCCGCGTCCGCCGCATCGCCGGCCGGTGCGAACGTGCCCGCGGCGGTGTCCTCCACCGGCACGACGGCGTCCGCGCCGTCGGGCACGGGCGCGCCGGTCATGATGCGTGCGGCGGTCCCGGGCGCGAGCGGCGCCGGGACGCCCGGCGCGGCCGGGATCTCTCCCCCGACCGTCAGCCGTGCGGGCGCGCCCGCACGCGCTCCGGCCACGTCCCGCGCGCGCACCGCGAACCCGTCCATCTGGGAGTTGCGGAAGAGCGGGACGGCGACGGGAGCCGTGAGGTCGCCCGCGAGGACCCGGCCCAGCGCGTCGGCGAGGTCGACCTCCTCGGTGCGGGTGCGCCGTCGGGCAGCAGCGACGAGCGGTGCGAGCAGCGCCGCGACGTCGGACCGGTGCTGGTCGACGCTCACGCGGGTCGTCCCGCCCATGTCTCGTCCTCCTCGTCCGGTCAGGATCCGCCCACGCCGACGGGCCACCCGGAGGAGCGGGTGACCCGTCGGCCGAGCGATCGTGTCAGGGCTCAGCCTCCCACGACCGCGGTCAGAGGACCGCGCACGAAGTACACGAGGAAGCCCGCCGCGACCACCCACAGCAGGGGGTGGACCTCACGGGCCTTCCCGCACGCGGTGCGCAGCAGGACCCAGGTGACGAACCCGATGCCGATCCCGTTCGCGATCGAGTACGTGAGCGGCATCGTGACGACCGTGAGGAAGACCGGCAGCGCGACGGAGAAGTCGCTGAAGTCGATCTCCTTGATCTCGCGCATCATCATCGCGCCGACGACGACGAGGACGGCGCTCGCGACCTCCATCGGGACGACGGCGGTGAGCGGCGTGAGGAACATCGCCACGAGGAACAGCCCGCCGGTCACGACCGACGCGAGGCCCGTCCGGGCCCCCTCGCCGACACCTGCGGCGGAGTCCACGAACACCGTGTTCGACGACGACGACGTCCCGCCGCCGACGACCGCGCCCACGCCCTCCACGACCAGCGCCGACTTGATGCGCGGGAAGTTGCCGTCGGCGTCGGCGAGCCCGCCCTGCTTCGCGAGACCCGTCATCGTGCCCATGGCGTCGAAGAAGTTCGTGAAGAACAGCGTGAACACGAGCATCGTCGCGGCGAGCGCTCCGATGCGGTCGAACGCGCCGAAGGAGAACTGCCCCAGCAGGCTCAGGTCGGGGACGGACGCGAGCGAGCTCGGCAGCTCCGGCACGGTCAGGTGCCAGCCGCCCGGGTTGTCCTCGGACGCGGGGCCGAGGTGCAGCACCGCCTCGGCCACGATCGCGAGCACGGTGGTCGCGACGAGGCCGATGAGCAGCCCGCCCTTGACCTTGCGGGCCACGAGGATCCCCATGACGAGCAGGCCGACGACGAACACGAGCGTCGGGACCGTCGTGATCGAGCCGCCGTCGCCCAGCTGGACCGGGGGCCCGCCGGGCGTGCGGGTGACGAAGCCCGAGTCCACGAACCCGATGAACGCGATGAACAGGCCGATGCCGACCGTGATCGCCGCCTTGAGCTGACGCGGCACGGCGTTGAAGATCGCCGACCGCGCACCCGTCACCGCGAGCAGCACGATGAGCAGGCCGTTGATGAGGACGAGGCCCATCGCCTCGGGCCACGTGACGTCGCCGATGACGGCGACCGCGAGGAACGAGTTGATGCCGAGACCGGCCGCGAGCGCGAACGGGAGGTTCGCCACCATGCCGAACAGGATCGTCAGGACGCCGGCGGCGAGCCCGGTCACGGCCCCGACCTGCGCGGTGGCGAGCCAGCCGCCCGCGACGTCGACAGGGGCGTTCTCGGCGCTCGTGCCGCCGAGGATGAGGGGGTTGAGGATGACGATGTACGCCATCGCGAAGAAGGTCACCAGGCCGCCGCGGAGCTCGCGGCCCGTCGTGGAGCCGCGCGCGGTGATCTGGAAGAAGCGGTCGAGGCGCGAGGGGGTGGAGGCGCCGTTCGAGCCGCCCGCGTCGTCGTTCTCGGCGGTGTCCCGCCGGGTGCCGAGGAGGGTCACGTCGTCGTGTCCTTTCCGTGGGGCGGAGACCGACCGGCCGGGGCCAGTCAGTACTCGATCCGGGTCGACAGGACTCGCCACGCGTCGAACGGCGCGACGCTCGTGGCGTTGCGCGAGTGGACGACCTGCATGACCGGCGCTGCACTACCGGGGCGCGGCACCGGGTCCACTGTCGATTCCCCCAGGTGAGCGGTGACGAACGCGTAGAACGCGGCGTCGTCGAAACCGGCGGTCGCGGCGTCGTGACGGTCCGCGGCGAACGCGACGGTGCCGACGCGCGCCCACAGGGCGGACGACAGGCACATGGGGCAGGGCTCGCAGCTCGAGTAGAGCGTCGCGCCCGACAGGTCGAACGTGCCGAGCGCGGCGCACGCGCGACGGATCGCGGTGACCTCGGCGTGCGCGGTCGGGTCGTTGTCCTGCGTGACCCGGTTGTTCCCCTCGAAGACCTGTCCGTCCGCCGTCACGATGATGGCGCCGAACGGACCTCCGGCGTTGGCGACCGAGTCGACCGCGAGGGCGACGGCTCGGTCCAGGTGTGCTACTTCCACGGCAAGCGTGTCCCCGGCAATAGGGTCCATGGTGAGTCTCCACGGTTCGGGCAGCGACCCGGTGCCCCGACCGTGGGTCCCGTTCTCGACGTCGAGGCGGGACGGCCGGCGGGCCGCTGCAGGCGAGTTGTCAGTACTCCGCCTGGTTGGTAGCTACCGGTGTCGGGTCGATCGCGTCGACCACCGAGCTCTCGCTCGGCCCGGGCCCGCCGTTGGCAGTCGTGACGCTACTCCGACGTGACGTGGAGCACAAGCATTTCGGAAGACTTGTTCCACGATGTGAACAGCAGGGCTGAATCACGCGGTCGATCGCCCGTTGCGGAAGGAACCGGCGCCCGCGAGAGTTGACCCGGCAGAACCGCCCGCGCGTCCGGAGGCCCCGTGCCCGAACCTCTCCCGCTGTCCGCCCGCCCACCCGTGCAGGTACCCGCACGACCAGGACCCCCGCTCCGTGTCCAGCTGCGACCGGTCGCCCCCTCGCTGCGCTCGTTCCTGGCGACCGAGGCCGGCGGCGCCGTCCTGCTCCTGGTCGCGACCGTCGCCGCGCTCGTCTGGGCCAACTCCCCCTGGTCGCCCGCGTACGACGCCCTGTGGTCGGCGACGGCCGGATGGCACGTCGGACCGTGGACGTTCGAGATGGACCTGCACCACTGGGTGAACGACGCCGCCATGGCCGTCTTCTTCCTCGTCATCGGCCTCGAGATCAACCGTGAGGTCACGAGCGGCGAGCTGCGCAACAGGCGCAGCGTCGCCGTCCCTGCGCTCGGCGCGCTCGGCGGGCTCGTCGTGCCGGCGCTGATCTACCTGGCGTTCAACGCCGGGACGCCCGCCCAGCACGGGTGGGGCGTCGTCATGTCGACCGACACCGCGTTCCTCGTCGGCATCCTCGCGCTGTTCGGCCCGCGCTGCCCGGACCAGCTGCGCCTCTTCCTGCTCACGCTCGCCGTGGTGGACGACATCGGCGCCATCACGGTCATGGCCCTGTTCTACACCGACGCCGTGTGGCTGCCCGGCCTCGTCGTCGCGGCCGTCCTCGTCGTCGCGATCGTCGTCCTGCGCTGGCTCGGGGTGTGGCGGCTCGCGCCGTACGTGCTCGTCGGGGTCGCGCTGTGGGGAGCCGTGTACGCGTCGGGCGTGCACGCGACCCTCGCGGGCGTGCTCGTCGGGCTCCTCGTACCTTCCCGCTCGGCGCGGCCCGACGACGTCGCGGTCGTCCCGAGGTACGCCAAGCGGCTCGCCCAGGAGACGACCGCGGAGCGCGAGCACCTCACGGAGCTGGCCGCACGAGCGGCGGTCGCCCCGAGCGAACGGCTGCAGCGCGTGCTGCACCCGTGGAGCGCCTACCTCGTCGTGCCCGTGTTCGGCCTCGCGAACGCCGGGGTGCAGCTCGACGCCGAGTCGTTGCGCGCCGCGGCCACGTCACCGCTGACCATCGGCGTCGCGGTGGCCCTCGTCGCGGGCAACGCGATCGGCATCTTCGGCGCCTCCGCGCTCGCCCTGCGCCTCGGTCTGGGCGACCTCCCCGGCCGGGTCCGGTACTCGCACCTGCTCGGCGGGGCGACTCTCGCCGGCATCGGCTTCACCATCTCGCTCTTCATCGCCGAGCTCGCCTTCGACGACGAGGTGATGGTCGAGCAGGCGAAGATCGGCATCCTCGCGGGGTCCCTCGTCGCCGCGGTGCTCGGCTCGATCGCGCTGCGGGCGTTCGGCGAACGCTGGCCCCTGTGCTCACCGGGCTCCGCCGGCCCACCGCCGGAGCTCCCCCCGCTCCCGTGGCGGACCCCGGCACCCTGACCGGCGCTACCGCGCGGCGTCGATCGCCGCACGCAGGCCCTCGGCCGTGACCTTGCCCCGATAGCGCACGCCGTTCACGAAGAGGGTCGGCGTGCCCTGAACGCCGAGCGCGAGCGCGTCCGCGTAGTCACGCCGGACCACCCCAGCGCTGTTCTGCGCGGCTTCGCCGACGACCGACGCGCCGTCGACACCCAGGCTCTCCGCGAGACCGGCGAGGCTCGCGTCGTCAAGCCGGTCCTGGTGCGCGAACAGCACGTCGTGCATCGGCCAGAACTTGCCCTGCGCACCTGCCACCTCGAGGGCGAGCGCGCCCGTCAGCGCGTGCGGATGGACCTCGAACAGCGGGAAGTGCCGGAAGACGAGCCGCACCCGGCCGCCCGACGACGTCACGACGTCGTGCAGGACCGGTGCCGCCGCACGGCAGTACGGGCACTCCACGTCGCCGAACTCGACGATCGTCACGGGCGCGTCCGGGTCGCCGAGCACGTGGGCGTCCACGGGGACGAGTCGGTCGTCGGTGGCCGGGATCGACTCGCTCATGGTCACAGCGTGTCACGCCGGCCCCGGTCTCGCCCGGGCGGTTCCGGCAGCCCCTATCTCGCGAGGACGAACGGGCGCGACTCGGTCGCACCGCCGGGCACCGGCTCGACGCGGCGAGGCAGGGCGTCACCCGCCGTCTCGCTCCACCAGGCGATGTTGCGCGCACACCGGGCGTACTCGGACGCGGTGTCGGAGAACAAGCGGTCCGCCGTCTGCGCGAGGTACACGGCGTCGACGTGGTCCACCGGCACCGGGACCCCGGCGAGAACCCGTCGGCTCCCGCGGAAGCGTGGCCGCCGCCGCAGGCGCTTGACGAGGTTGATCGACCCGAACAGGGCCCCGGGTCGGTTGACGCACCGCAGCTTGTCCTCGTCGCTCAGCTGCGCACGCAGCCGAGGCCGGTCGAACACGAGCCCCTGCTCGCTCGCCTCGTCGACCATCCACAACAGCGCCGTGTCGGACAGGGCACGCGCCGGAGCACCCCCGCCGACGTCGCTGTGCGCGCCGGGGAACCACACCTGCTTGACCCGCGCGGCCATGGACTCGGGGACGTCCCACAGGCACGGCTCGAACGTGATGCGGCGGTCGTCGATCGCGAGCGCCTGGCGCGCGCACTCCACCTCGGTCGACAGCTGCAGGTTGTGGAACCGGCTGCGCCGCCGCGAGAGCCCGGGGACGCCGAGCGCACCGACCGTGTCGAAGACGCCGAGGAACGCGACCGGTGTCGTCGGGTGGCAGTGGGCAGCGCGAAACGTCGCCGCCCGCTCTCGACGCTCCTCCGGGTCGGCGGTGCGGTAGATCTCCTCGGCCTCGGCCAGGTGGTCCCGCGCGAGATCGTCCGGGGTCAGCAGACCGACCGTCGCGATCATCCCGACCACGCTGCGCGCGGTGTACGCACCACGGCTGAACCCGAAGACGTAGACCTTGTCGCCCGGCTCGTAGTTGAGCGCGAGGTGGCGGTACCCCTCGACGACGTTGCGCGTCAGCCCGTACCCGAACGCGCCACCCAGGACCCGGTCGAGCAGGTAGCCGTTCGCACCGACGCCCTCCACGGAGAACACCATCTGCTGGACACCGTCCGCGGCGATCCCCGTGTGCACGGACCGGGCGATCTTCTCGATGTTCGACACGCTCGCGTTCACCGGTGAGTTCCACGTGCCGTCGCAGCACAGCACCAGCCGCTTCATGACGCCTCCCGTGATCGCCCCGGCCCCGTCGGCGGGGGACACCACGAGGGAGGGACGAGCGGCGCGCGCTGATGCACCGCTCAGGGCGGTGCGCCGGGACCTCGGCGCCGGTCGGCGTCGCCCGGCACGTCGACGCCCGTGACACGCCCGGGCGTACCGCCCCCGCGCAGCCACCGCGCGAGCTCGTCCAGCGCGTCCTGATCGCCGGAGGCGACCACCTCCACGGTGCCGTCGTCGCGGTTCGTCGCTGCGCCGTCGAGGCCGAGCTCCGCCAGCCTGGCGCGTGTCGCCCAGCGGAAGCCGACCCCCTGCACGTGCCCGTGCACGACGACGTGGGACGTCGCGCGCGCACCCGTCACAGGTGGACGTGCGCCGGCGCACCGGTCGACGACGCGATGCCCGACTCCGCGTCGTCGAGCAGCCGGTCCGCGAGGCGCCGCAGCGCGCGACCGACCGCGATCTCGTCCCCGATGACCGGGACGTCCGCGTCGTGCGGGTCCCGCCTGGCGCGCCCGACCGTCCGCAGGTGCTCGGCGGAGTCCGCCACGAGGACGGCCTCCGCGGTCGTGCGCCCCGCCGACTCCACCACGCTCACCTGTACTCGCCACACCTTCGTGGCGTCGTCCCCCGACCCCGTCGCCGCTCCCGCCACGTGCTCGACGTAGCTGTCCGTGCCCGGGTACACGAGGGTGCGCTCCCCCGTGTCCGACCACTCGACGAGGTAGGGCGGGGCGCCGTCGTCGTGCCGCAGCTCCACGACGACACCGTCGCGCACCGCACCTCCGACGACCCCGGACGCCGTGACGATCCTGTCCCCGACCGTTGCTCTCATCGTGCCTCCCCAGGCCGACGCCCCCGCGGGCCGCTGGGCCGCGACCCACACCGTCCCTCCCATCATGCGCCCCGGCCGGTCGATCCGCGCCCCGCACCAGGGCGGCTCCGCGACCCCCGTCCCGACCGTTCGTCAGCGTGCGACCAGCGCGCTCAGCGCTTCCGCGTCGTGCACCGGCAGCCGGCACACGTCGTCCACGCACACGTACGCGCCCGGGCCTCGCCCGGTGAACGCCGCCACCCCGGCCTCCGCGAGCGCGGCCGCGTCGACCGGGTCCGCGGACAGGAGCAGCGCTCCTGGGTGGTACCAGCCGCGGGCCGCCGCCAGCATGGACTCGCGCGCAGCCCGCTGCTCCACGAGCACGAGCTGGTGAGGCGGCTCCGCGAGCCCGACGGCGAGGCGCAGCACGCCGGCCGCCGCCAGCGGCCGCGCCGCCGCGTCGCCTGCCGCCGCCACGTGCGTGGCGGCCGCGTCGCGGTAGCGCGGCTCCCCGGTCGCGAGGTGCGCGAGGAGGGCGGCGCGCGCGGCGAGCGTCGGCCCCGAGGGGACGGCTCCCTCCGAGGGGTCGGCGGTCCCTCCCGCGTCGAGACCGAGCGAGACGAGCACGGGGTCCGACCCGTCCGGCGCACGCAGCCGGCCGTCCTCACCCACGGTCGCCGCGACGAGCCGCAGCCCCTCGCGCAGGTAGCGCGGCTCGGCCAGCACCCCGCCCAGCACCAGGAGGGCGGACGCGAACGCACCGTGGTCCTCGAGGGTGGCGACGGCGTCCGAGACCCGGCCGTCGACCGACGCGCGGGCGAGCGAGCCGTCGGGGCGCACGTGCGCGGCGAGGAGCGCGTCCGCTGCGGTGCGGGCGGCATCGAGCAGGTCTGGCTCGTCGAGGTGGTGCCCGGCGCGCGCGAGGGCCTCGATCGCGAGCCCGTTCCAGCCGGTGAGGACCTTGGCGTCGAGCGGAGGGGCCTCGTGGTGCGCGCGGTCGGCGGGCGGCAGGAGGTAGTACCCGCCCTCCACGCGGCGGCCGTCGATCGTCGACTCGCTGTCCTGGGCGCTCGCGAAGGCGCCGCTCGGCACGCGCAGCACGGCCGTCAGGAATCGCCCGATCCCCGTCGCGACCTCGCGCGGCCCGGGGCCCGGGCGGAGCACGGCGAGCGTCGTGCACGCCGACAGCAGCTGCGCGTTGTCGTAGAGCATCCGCTCGTAGTGCGGCTCCGACCAGTCCGGCCGGGTCGCGTACCGGAAGAAGCCACCCTCGACCGGGTCACGGAGCGGGCTCGCGGCCATCGCGTCGACCGCACGACCGGCGAGGGCGAGGGCACGCGCCGCCACGTCCGGCGTGACGACGGACGACGCCGCCACGTCGAGCAGCAGCTCGAGGGCGGGGACGACCGGGAACTTCGGTGCGCCACCGAACCCGCCGTGGATCCGATCCTCCGAGGCCTCGATCCGGTCGAGGGCCGCCGCGACGAGCGCCGCCACCGGGGCCTGCTCCGCCGTCGGGCCGTCAGTGGCGGGGACCGCGGCGGCCTCCTGGAGCGCCTGGCGGACCAGCGCTCCCGTCTCGCTCACCTGGTCGCGCCGCAGCTCCCAGGCCTGCCCGACGGCGTCGAGCACGTCCCGGAAGGCCGGCCGCCCCGCCACGGGCGTGGGTGGCCAGTAGGTGCCCGCGTAGAACGGGGCGCCGTCGGGCGTGGTGAACACCGTGAGCGGCCAGCCGAGGTCCTGGGTGAACGCGCTCGCGGCGGCCATGAGGCTCGCGTCGACGTCCGGGTGCTCCTCGCGGTCGACCTTCACGGCGACGAAGCCCGAGCGCAGCACCGCGCCGATCGTCGCGTCGGAGAAGCTCTCGCGTGCCATGACGTGGCACCAGTGGCAGGTGGCGTACCCGACGGAGACCATGACGGGCACGTCGCGGCGCCGCGCCTCCGCGAACGCCTCGGCCCCCCACGGGTACCAGTCCACCGGGTTGTCGGCGTGCAGGCGCAGGTACGGGCTCACGGCGTCGGCGAGGCGGTTGACCATTCCCCCACTCTCCCAGGACTCGTCGCGCCGTTCCTCAGAGCGGGCCCAGCACCACCTCGCGCGCCGCGTCCAGGTCGAGCGCCGTGAGCACCTCGCCGAGCGCCTTCTCCTCGTAGCGGAAGTGCGACTCCATGATCGCGCCGACGCCCTCGAGGTGGCGCAGGACCGCCTCGCTCCCGCCGGGGCCGGGCTCCCGGGCCCGGTCGACCGTCTGCTCGAGGTCCGTGACGAGGTAGGCGATCATGCTGTGGTCCTGCCGCAGCGCGCGCAGGGTCGCGCCGAGCTCGGGGTGCCGGTGCTCGAGCTCGGGGAAGAGCACCGTGTCCTCGCTCGTGTGGTGGCGCGTCAACGCGGTGCAGAAGCCACGGCAGTACACGAGCAGGTCGTCGAGCGACGCGTCGGCCGCCGGTGCGGCCCCCGCGGGCCTGCGGTCTGGGCCCGCGGTGTCCAGGACCAGCTCGAGCGCTCGGCGCAGCCTGCCGTGCACGGCCTTCATCTCGTCGTACCAGGCCACGAGCCTGGTCTTCTCGCCCTCACCCACGGGTGCGGAACGAGGAAAGGGTCCGTACGTGGCGCACGGGCACCCCCTTCCGGGTTCGGCGCCTCCATGCCTGACGTGGTCCGCCACCGGCACGCGACGCTGGCGGGATCGTATCAGCGCCGTCGAGCACGACCTGAAGGTCGCGAAGACGCTCGGAACGACCCTCAGGTCGTGCTCGGCGGGGTCAGGAGTGGAGGCGGCGCAGGAACGCGCGCGTGCGCTCGCGCTGCGGGTCGCCGAGGACCTGCTCGGGAGCGCCGCGCTCGTGGACGCGCCCGTCGTGGAGGAAGCACACCTCGTCGGCGACACGCCGCGCGAAGCCCATCTCGTGCGTCGCGACGAGCATCGTCCTGCCCTCGGCGCGCAGCTCCGCGAGGAGGTCGAGCACCTCGCCGACGAGCTCCGGGTCCAGGGCGGACGTCACCTCGTCGAGCAGCAGGAGCTCGGGCTCGTTCACGAGGGCGCGAGCGATGGCGGCCCGCTGCTGCTCGCCGCCGGAGAGCTGGTCCGGGTAGTTGCTGGTCTTGTGCCCCAGCCCGACGCGGCGCAGCATCGTGACCGCCGCATCCTCGGCCTCGTCCCGCGACCGCCCGTGCACGAGGCGCGGCGCGAGCGTGACGTTGTCGAGCACGCGCATGTGCGGGAAGAGGTTGTACGCCTGGAACACCATGCCCATGCGGGCGCGCACGGCGTTCGCGTCCAGGCGCGGGTCGGCGACGTCCTGGCCGTCGAGCAGGATCTCGCCGTCGTCGATCTCGTCGAGCAGGTTGACCACGCGCAGGAGGGTCGACTTCCCCGAGCCGGACGCCCCGACGAGCACCACGCAGCGGTGCCGGTCCACGTCGAGGTCGATGCCGTCGAGCACGACGCGACGCTCGGGACCGCCCGGGTACGTCTTGCGCACGCCGCGCAGCGACAGCAGGTGGCTCATCGGATGTCCCCCGCCCCGCTCACGGTCGCGATCGAGCGGCCCCAGCCGCGCCGCGACTGGTAGGCGTCGACCGCGCGCGTGAGCGGGAACGACACGAGGAAGAACAGGACGCCCGCGACGACGTACGGCGTGAAGTTGTAGCTGCCCGTCGTCGCGATCTGCGCGGCCCGGATCGCGTCGACCGCGCCGAGCACGGAGATCAGCCCCGAGTCCTTCTGGAGCGCGACGAGGTTGTTCGCGAGCGGCGCGGTGACGTTGCGCAGCGCCTGGGGCAGCACGACCCGTCGCGTCGTCTGCGTGCGGGTCAGCCCGAGCGAGCGGGCGGCGGCGACCTGGGACGGGTGGACCGACTCGATGCCCGCCCGGAACACCTCCGCGATGTACGCCGTGTAGGTCAGGACGATCGCGAGCGCGCCGAGGAACGCGCCGGACGTCGGGAGCCACGGGAGGCGCAGCGCCGGGAGCCCGAACCCGACGAGCAGCAGGACGAGCAGCAGGGGCACGCCCCGGAACAGGTCGACGTACGCGATCGCGAACGCGCGCAGCGGGAAGAGCGCGGGGACGCGGCTCGTGCGCGCGACGGCCAGGCCGAGCCCGAGCACGGTCCCGACGACGCCGGCGACGACCCACACCCGGAGGTTCAGCCAGAGCCCTTCGACGATCGCGGGCAGCGACTCCCACGCCATCGCCGGGTCGAAGAACGCCGTACGCGCACGCTCCCACCCGGGCGCGTTCACGACGACGAGCACGACCGCCGCGACGACGATCACCGTGCTCACGAGGGCCACCAGCGCCGAGCGCCGCCGCTGGGTGCGCCGGAACGTCGCCCGGTCGAGCGCGAGCGGGGACGGGACCCAGCCCCCGCCCGCCGCGGGCGACTCCGGGGGCGCCGGGACGTCGTCGGGCACGGGGGCGTCGCCGCGCACGGTCACGGGGTGCTCACCCGAGGACGGGGACGTCGTCCGACTTCAGCCACGTCGTGCGCAGCTCGGCGAGCGTCCCGTCCTCCTCGAGGGCGTCCACGGCCCCGGAGACGCAGTCCGTGAGCGGGGAGCCGACGTCGAGCACGAGGCCGTACTGCTCGACGACCCCCTGGTCCGGCAGGGTCCCGATGACGACGGAGTCCGGGAAGTACTCGGTCGACGCGGCCATGCCCTGGTCCACGTCCATGACCATCGCGTCGATCGTCCCGGACTGCAGCGCCTGCATGCCGTCGCCCGCCGCGTTGTAGGGCGAGATGTCCGCGTCCTCGCCGAACGCCGCCTCCGAGAGCGTGAGGCTCGTCTGCGCGGCCGTGACCCCGATGCGCGCACCCTCGAGGTCGGCGACGCTCGTCGCGTCCGCGTACGGGCCGTCCTCCATGACGATCACGCCCTGGCGCGTCGTCAGGTACGGGCTGGAGAAGTCGACGGCCTGCTTGCGCTCGTCCGTGATCGACGTCTGGTAGGCGGCGACGTCGAACGGCTTCACCGCCGGGCTGATGATCTGCTCGAACGTCACGGTCTCCCACTGCACGTCGTCGTGCGCGTAGCCGAGACGGTCGGCGACCGCGTAGATCAGTGCCGACTCGAAGCCCTCGCCCGACTCCGGCTCGCCCACGTACCACGGGGAGTACGGCTCGCCCGCACCGACGGTGAGCACGCCGTCCGTGAGCGTCTCGAGCGCGCCGGTGTCGCACTGCGTCACGTCGCCGGAGGCCAGAGCCTCGGTCGGGGAGGCGGTGTCGCCCGTACCCCCTGACGAGCACGCGGCGAGCGTCAGCGCGGTTCCGGCGACGACGGCGGCGAGGAGGGCAGGACGGGTGCGGGGACGCAGACGACGCATGGTGACCTTCCGGGTCGGGCGCGACAGGGTCGTGGGCGACCGCTGACGATGACGCTGACCATAACGCCGCCGGTCGCCTGAGAACTTCCCTGGGCGTGGCAGCGCGGTGTGCGCCTCGTCACCGCGGGTCCCGCGCCGGGTGCTGGGCCTGATCCCTGCCGGTTCCGACGACGAGTCCCAGGTACGACGAAGGCCCCCGATCCAGAGGATCGAGGGCCTTCGACTTCGTGAGTAGCGGGGGCAGGATTTGAACCTGCGACCTCTGGGTTATGAGCCCAGCGAGCTACCGAGCTGCTCCACCCCGCGTCGGTGATCCCTACTCTACGCACACACCGGGGAGTCGGCCAAATCGGTGCGACGAGACCTGGGTCACGCCCCGTCGTCGCGTGACCTGCCCTGCCCCAGGAGCTCGACGCCCGCCACCAGCTCGCGGGTCCGACCGGGGAGCAGCCGGACGTCGTCGACGCAGTCGGGCCGGTTGAAGGCGTCGGTGAGCGTGCTGACGGGCTCGATCGCGACCGCGGCCCGCGGGCGGCGTTCGAGGCCGTCGCCCGTGTAGACGTGGACGAGCCCGTCGCGCTGCCGGAGTGCGAGCCCCTGACCGGTGCGCGGGTCGCGCACGAGCGTCCGGGCGAATCCGTCCGGGTCGCGACGCAGGCCCGCGAAGGCGTGGTCGAGCCGGGTGCCGGCGAGCGGCATCGGCCAGACGCCCGCGACCTCGGCGAAGGCTGCCGGGCCGGGAAGCGGGATGAGGTCGGGATCGGTGCGGACGGCGCGGGTCGCGGGCACGGCCAGCTCGAGGGTGTCGATGCGTTCGTGGCCCGGGACGCGGAGGTAGGGGTGCCAGCCGAGCGCGACGGGGGCCGCGCGCCGGCCGGTGTTCGTCGCCCGGAGACCGACCCGCAGGCCCGCGGGAGCGAGGCGGTACTCCACCTCGAACGCCACGGAGAAGGGATAACCGAGAACGTCGCCGGGGTGCACCTCCGCACGGAGGACGATCACGCTCTCGCCGTCGGGACCTGCCGCGCCCGTCCGCGAGACGACGGACCAGTCCAGCATGCGCACGAATCCGTGCATCGTCACGGGCTCGCCGTCGACGACCGGCGCCACCTCGTGGACGACTCCGTCGAAGACGTACGCGCCGTCCGCGAGCCGGTTGACGAACGGTGCCATGAGAGCGGACCTGGACGCGTCGTGGGTCATGGCCTCGTGGACGTCGGCGTACCCGTCGACGAGGTCCTCGATGCTCACCGAGCCGTCGGGCCACCGCCAGGGTCCGCGCCAGGCGAGCACCGCAGCGCCGTGCAACGCGACGACGAGCTCCGCACCGGAGGGGTGCGAGAGGCGTTCGGCCGTGACGTCACCCGCGACGGACGTCGTTCCCGTGCCGTCAGTCCGGTTGAAATCGTTGCTGCAAGTCGTTGCAGAGAGTGTCACGAGGAGCGATCCTCGCGTCCCCCGTCCCAAAAGACAAGCGGGCGGGACCGCCGTAATGGCCCCGCCCGCCTGCTCTCGCCGCCGTCAGCCGTCCGTGGACGAGGCCGCGTCCAGCTCCTGCTCCGCCGCGAGCGCCGACTCGATGGCCTGCTGCAGCCGCTCCTGCGACTCCCCGTAGGCCGTGAAGTCGCCCTCGGCAAGGGCGGCCTGACCGTCCTCGATCGCCTGCTGGGCCGCGCTGAGCGCCTGGTCGAGCTCAGCCCGCGCCTCGCCGTCGACCTCGCCCGACGGCGGTGCGGTCTCGCCGTCGTCCGGCGTCGGCTCGGTGTCGGGCTCGCTCGGCTCCTCGGCCGGCGGGGTCTCGCCGTCCGCGGGCTGGTCGGGCACCTCCGTGTCGACCTCACCGTCCGCGTCGGACGCGTTCACCCCGGAGTCCCCGCCGAACACCTGGTCGAGCGCCTCGTCGAGCGTGTCGGCGAAGCCGACCTCGTCGCCGAAGGACACGAGCACCTTGCGCAGCAGCGGGAACCGCGTGCCCTCCGCCGACTGGACGTAGACCGGCTGGACGTAGAGCAGACCGCCGCCGACGGGAAGGGTCAGCAGGTTGCCGTTGATGACCGTCGAGTCGCCCTGCCGCAGCAGGTTCAGCTCCTGGGACACCGTCGGGTTGGAGTTGAAGTTGTTCTGCACCTGCCCGGGACCGGGCACGGTGGCGTTGCGCGGGAGCTCGAGCAACCGCAGCGTGCCGTAGTCCGGCGATCTCTCGCCGTCGGTGTTGCCCGGCTCGGCGTCGACCGCGAGGAAGCCCGTGAGGATGTTGCGGTCGCTCTGCCCGCCCGGGATGAACGACGACATGAGGGAGAACGTCGGGTCGTCCTGGCTCGGCATCTGGAGCGTGAGGTAGTACGGCGGCTGCAGGGGCTTGACCGCGCCGCTCGCCGTCGGGTCCTCCGGGCTGCGCCAGAAGTCCTGGCCGGAGAAGAACTCGTTGGCGTCGTCCACGTGGTAGCGCGAGAGCAGCGTGCGCTGCACCTTGAACAGGTCCTCGGGATAGCGCAGGTGGCTCATGAGGTCGCCCGAGATCTCGGACATGGGCTGCATCGACGACGGGAAGACCTCGCTCCACGCCTGCAGCACCGGGTCCTCGGTGTCCCACGCGTACAGGTCGACGGAGCCGTCGTACGCGTCCACCGTCGCCTTCACGGAGTTGCGGATGTAGTTGACCTCCTGCGGCGCGAGCGCCTCCACCGAGTTCGCCGCGACGAGCGAGTCCGCCGTCGACTCCTGCAGCGAGGCCGAGGTCGAGTACGGGTAGCCGTCCGACGTGGTGTAGCCGTCGACGATCCACTTCACGCGTCCGTCGACGACCGCCGGGTAGACCCGCCCGTCCAGCGTCAGGTACGGGGCGACCTTGGCGACGCGGTCGCGCGGGCTGCGGTCGTACAGGATCTGGGACTCGGAGGTGACGCGGTCGGAGAAGAGGATCTGCTCGGAGCCGAACTTCAGCGCGTACAGGACCTTGCTCATGAAGGTCCCGACCTCGGGCCCCGCGGCGACGTCCTGGGTCGGGAACGTGTTGTTGACCTGTCCCGTGTCCTCGTCGACCGGGTAGTCCAGCTCCCAGGAGTCCCGACCCTCGGGCGAGCCGACGATCGAGTACTGGGGTGCCTCGGGCGAGAAGTAGATGCGCGGCTCGTACCCGCCGGCGTCGGTGAAGGCGCCGGTCGAGGGGATCGAGCCCTCGTAGAACGCCGGGCGACCGTCGGGGCCGATCTGGTTCCCGTAGGCCGCGACGACGCCGAACCCGTGGGTGTACACCGTGTGGTCGTTGACCCAGTTGCGCTGGTCCGCGCCGAGCCCGTCCTGGTTGAGCTCGCGGACGGCGATCACCGTGTCCCGGCTCTCGTCGTCGATCGCGTAGCGGTCCACCGACAGCGAGTCGGAGAACTGGTAGTACTGCTTGTTCTGCTGGAGCTGGCTGAAGGACGGGCTGACGATCTCAGGGTCGAGCAGGCGGATCGACGCGGTCGTGTCCGCGTCCTCGCGCAGCGCCCCGGCCTCCGCCTGCGTCTTCGCGTTGTACTGCTCCGTCTGGACGTCGTCGATCCCGTAGGCCGCCTTCGTCGCGTCGATGTTGCGCTGGATGTACGGCTCCTCGAACTCCTGCGCGTTCGGCGTCACCTGGAAGCGCTGGACCACGGACGGGTAGATGCCACCGATGGCGATGGCGGCGACGACCATGAGACCCACGCCGATCGCCGGCAGGCGCCAGTCGCCACGCACCGCGGTCACGACGAACAGCACCGCGACGAGGACCGCGACGATCGTGAGGATCGCCTTGGACGGGATCACGGCGTGCACGTCGGAGTACGACGCCCCGTCGAACCTCGCCCCGCCCGACGTGAGGAGCGAGTAGCGGTCGAGCCAGTAGTTCGCCGCGATGAGCAGCAGCAGGAGCGCCGCGGTCACCGAGAGGTGCACGCGCGCCGCCTTCGTGGTGCGCGGCCCGGCGTCGGAACCGCCGCCGATCCGCAGCCCGCCGTACAGGTAGTGCGTCGCGAGCGCGGCGATGCCCGCGATGATCACCACGGCCATGAGGAAGCTCACGACGAAGCGGAGCGCCGGGAGCGTGAAGACGTAGAACGAGAGGTCCACGCCGAACTGCGGGTCCGTGGTACCGAACGGCACCGAGTGGAACGCGAGCAGCACCGTCTGCCACTGCGATGCGGCCGCCGCGCCGGCGAAGAAGCCGACGAGCGCCGGGACGGCGATCATCACGACCTTGCGCAGCGGGTCGATGGCCTCGCGGTACTGGTCGAGCGTCGCCTGCTCGGGCGTGGACGGGGCGTAGATGGGCCGCGACCGGTACGCGAGCGAGAACGACAGGAAGACGAGGCCTCCCATGACGAGGAACCCGCCGACGAACAGCGCGATCCTCGTCCCCCACTGCGTCCACAGCACGCTGGAGAAGTCGAGCTGGTCGAACCAGAGGACCTCGGTCCAGAACTGGGCGAGCAGGAGCAGGAGGACGACGAGACCGGCGACGACGGCGATCGCGATCCCGAGCGGGCTCCGGCGCCGTCTCGGTCGAGGCCCGGAGGGTGACCGGCGGGGCGCTGCGGCGAATGACACGGTGGGTTCTACCTCTTTGCGTCGAGCGTCAAGACAAGGGTTCTGCGGGCACAACGCCCGACCCTGGTCCAAGGTTCCCACGAAACGGTGCTCCGGCGGCGGTGCGACGATAGGCCCATGGACGAATCCGTGCCGGGACGCTCGACGTCTCCAGACCAGCCCGCCACGCCGCCCGACCGGCCCGTCGCCGCGGGCGCCGCGATGACCGATGCCCGCCGGGGCCTCGCCGTCGCCGTCCACGAGGTCGAGGTCCACGCCTCGGACGCCGGCTGGGACGCTCCACCGCGGCTCTTCGCGCTGGTCGGCACGGCCGCCGCGCTCGCGTCGGACCCGAGCCTGGCCGACCGGCTGCCGCCCGGCGTCGTGACCACCGCCACGGCGGACCCGCACCACCTGCTCTCGGTCGAGCAGGAGGGTTTCGCCGTCGACGGGGACCTCGAGGACGCGCTCGCCCGGGTCGCGTGGCCGCCGGGCGTCGACGGGGTCGCGCTCGTCGTCGAGCGCATCGTCCTGCCGCCGGCCGCCGAGGAGGCCCTGCCGGACGACCCGCAGGAGGCGGTCGAGCGGCTCGCCAACCACCCGGACCGCCAGGACGTGCGGATCGCCGTGGGCGTGCTGCGCGGCGGCGAGAGCTGGTGCGCGGTGCGGTCGCGGGCGCACGACGTCGCGACGGACGTCGCGTCCGGCCCTGACCTCGTGCCCGGGCTGGTCGCGGCGCTGGCGGCGACGTTCGAGGACTGAGACCCCTCGGGGCCGGCGGGGTCCGGCTGGCCCGGCGGCTACCCCCCGCGGTGCGGCTCGGCCGAGACGGCGTCCGAGCCGTCGCACGTCGCGAGCGTGCCGCCGTCACCGGCACCGATCGCGGTCATCGCGTCGCGCGCCTCGGCGAGCGTCGCGACACGTGCGACCTGCAACCCGTCGGGGACGTTGCCCACGACCTCGCCGCAGTTCCCTGCGGGTGCGAGGAACCACGTCGCGCCGTCCCGCAGCGCCCCGTACATCTTCTGCTGGATCCCGCCGATCGGGCCCACGTCGCCCTCGACGCTCATGGTGCCCGTGCCGGCGATCGTCACGCCGTCCGCCTCGTCCTCGGGCGTGAGCTTGTCGACGATGCCGAGCGCGAACATCGTCCCGGCGCTGGGCCCGCCGATGTCGTCGATCTGGATCGTCACGTCGACGGGGAACTCGAACTCCGGGTCGATGAAGACGCCGAGGACCGTCGTCCCGTCGACGTCGGTGGTCGTCACGGTCAGGTCCTGCTCGGCGCCGTCGCGCAGCACGCCGAGGGTCACGTCGGCACCCGGCCGCGTCGCGTCGAGGTCGTCGATGAGGTCCTGGTACGTGACGATCTCGTCGCCGTCCACCGACACGATGACGTCGCCCTCCTCGACGACGCCCTCCGCCCCCGTCCCGGGGCTCGCACCCTGCACGGTGAGGGTCGCGGGCACCTCGTACCCGAGCTCGGTGAGCGCCGCGACCGTCGCGTTCTCCTGCGAGGAGATCATCTCCGCCTGGCCCTGCTCCTCGGTCTCCTCCTTGGTCCGGCCGGTGGGGAAGATCTGTTCCACGGGCAGGACGGAGCGCGACGGCGTGAACCAGGCCTGCACGACCTGCCCGAGGTTCACCGGGTACCCCGGGCCGCCCGCGACCGAGACCGTCGTCAGGCGCAGCTCGCCCGACGAGTCGAACGTCTCGGCACCCGCGATCGAGATGAGCGGGGTCCCGCCCTGCTGGCCGAGCGTGTCCTCGGTCGGCCCCGGGGCCCGCACCGCGTACGGCGCGGGCAGCACCGCGAGCACCGCGAGCAGCAGGGTCGTCGCGAGCAGGGACACCCCGAAGGTCAGGGCACGGCGGGTCACGGGAGGGGTCGGCTCCTCGTCGTCGACGAGGTAGGCCTCGAAGGGCGTCGGTTCGCTCACCGGGACATCATCCCCCGATCGGGGCGACACCTCGTCCCAGCGGCGTCGACGTCGACGTCAGCGCCCGGCCCGCGCACGGCGCCACACGGCGGCGGTCGCGACGACGGCCACCGCCGCCCCGGCGGCTCCCAGCGCCGCGGCGTCGCGGCCGCCGAACCGTCGGCCTCCGACCGTCACACGGCCGCGGACCTGGGTGAGGAGCACCTCGAGGGCCTCGTCGCCCGACCACCGAGGCTCCCACCCGGCGTCGTGCAGGCGCCGCGCGGTGACCGTCCAGGGGTAGACGACGAACGCGAGGTCGCTCGCGGGCGACGGCAGCGCCCCCACCCGGTACAGCCGCTCCGCGATGCCGAAGGCGGTCGTGGCGGGGAGCTGGACGGTGCGCAGCCCGGCGGCCGCCGCCACCGTCTCCGTCGCCAGCTCGTCGGGCGCGCCGTCGCGCAGCGCACCCACCGTGAGCACACCCGTCAGCCGCCGGTCGAGCGTGACACGCACCGCCTCCACGAGGTCGTCGGTGTGCAGCAGCTGCCACGTGCGCTCCGCCCCCCGCACCGTGAGCAGCCGTGGCGCCTCGAGGTGACGCGTGAAGATCGTGTCGACGCCGGGACCCACCACCACCGCAGGGCGGACCACCGCGAGCGGGACGTCGTCGAGCCCGGCCGCGAGCGCGTCCTCGAACGCCCGCAGGTCGCCCGCGAGCCCGGTCGCGCCCGGCTCGGGTGCGTCGTCGTCGTCGATCGGCCCGCGGTCCGCCGTGGCGCCGTGGACGACGGCCGACGTCACCACGACGACGTGCTCGACCCCGTGCTCGCGCGCTGCCGCACCGAGTGTCGCGGCGCGCTCGACGAGCCCGTCCCTCTCCTCGGGTGCCGACGACGTCCGTCCGGTGCCGAGCTCGCCGGCAGGCACGACGACCACCAGATGGCGCACACCGTGCCCCCAGGGTGGCTCGTCGACGTCAGGCACGTCCGCCGGCCCGGGGGGTCGCGCCTCCGGTCCGGTCGCCGCGAGGCTCTCGCGCAGGAGGCCTGCGACCTGGCCCGCACCGACCACCACGACCGGCCCGTCACCCTCGACCGCGCTGCGCCGTGAGCGAACCTCGGACCCCGGCATGGCCCAGCCCCCGTTCTCGGTGCTCGATCGTGGTTACGGTGAGTCCCGACGCTACCGTGAGGAGTCCCGATGAGCAGCCTGCCCCCCGACGACCGAGCCCCTGGCAACGGCGACGGCGAGACCCCGTGGGACAAGGGGTTCGAGGACCTGCTGCGCCAGATGCTCGGCGCGGACGCGGACGCCGCGCTGCGCGAGCTCCGCGAGCGCGGGTTCGACCCTGCCGCTCTCGCAGCACCTGGCGCCGCAGGTGCGGACCCCCAGCTCGTGCAGCACGTCCTCGCCCAGGTCCAGCGTCTGCTGGCGACGCCGACCGACGGCCCGGTCAACACGGACGTGTCGCACGACGTCGCCCGCCAGGTGGCCGTGGCCGAGGGCGACCCGTCGTTGAGCGGCGCGCAGGCCCGTGACGCGACCCAGGCGCTGTCCGTCGCCGAGCTGTGGCTCGACGCGGCGACCGACCTCCCGCCGGCGGGCGGGCGTGCGAAGGCGTGGAGCCGGTCCGAGTGGGTCGAGGCCACGCTGCCCGCGTGGAACACGCTCGTGGCCCCGGTCGCGGCGTCGGTCGCCGAGGCGCTCGCCACGGTCCTGCGCGACCAGCTCCCGGACCTTCCCGGCGACACCGGGGACGTCCCCGGGATCGGCTTCACCCTCCCGGGCCTTCCCGCCGGGACCGCCCCCGGCGCCGACCCGACGGCCCTCATGCGCCGCCTCGGGTCGGCCGTGTTCGGCATGCAGGTGGGCCAGGCCGCCGGGACGCTGTCGCGCGAGGTGTTCGGCGCGACGGACGTCGGCATCCCGCTGCTCGACGAGCCCGCCACCGTGCTCGTGCCGACGAACGTCGCCGCGTTCGCCGACGGGCTCGACGTCCCGGTGGAGGAGGTCCGGCTCTACCTCGCGCTCCGCGAGGTCGCGCACGCCCGGCTCTTCACGCACGTCGCGTGGCTGCGCGGACACCTGCACGGGCTCGTCGACGCGTACGCGCGCGGCATCACGATCGACCTCGAGGAGCTCGAGTCCCAGCTGCGCGACGTCGACCTCGCGGACACCGCGGCGCTGCAGGGCGCGTTGTCAGGCGGGGTGTTCGGGCTGCAGAACACGCCCGAGCAGCAGGCGACGCTCCTGCGGCTGGAGACGACCCTCGCGCTCGTCGAGGGCTGGGTGGACGAGGTCACGGCGACCGCCGGCGCGGCGCACCTGCCCCACGTCGTCCCCCTGCGGGAGATGCTCCGCCGACGCCGTGCCGCGGGCGGACCGGCCGAGCGGACGTTCGCCACGCTCGTCGGGCTGGAGCTGCGGCCCCGGCGCTCGCGCGACGCCGCGGCGCTGTGGACGCACATCGCGCGCACGTCCGGCCAGACCGCGCGCGACGCCGTGTGGGACCACCCCGACCTGCTTCCGGACGGGGCGGACCTCGACGACCCCGCCGGCTACGAGTCCCGACGCGACGCCGAGCGCGCGGAGGAGGCGGACGTCGACCGCGCGCTCGAGGAGATCTTCCGCAGCGCCGAAGGTCCGCAGGGCGGCCCTGCCGCCGGGACGGACGCCCCGGAGGCGCCAGAGGAGGGCGACCGGCCCGCGGGCTGAGCCTGACGACGTCCGCGTGACGACCCGCCCGGTCTCCTCACGTCACGCGGACGTGTCCTCCTCGCCGTCGACGTCGTCCTCGCAGGGAACAGAGTCGCGGGCGAACGACACGCCCTCGAGGAACCCCCGCGCGCGATCGGTGCGCGGATAGGCCTCGAGGAGCTTCCAGAACCCGGGGCCGTGCCCCGCGTGGAGCAGGTGCGCGAGCTCGTGCAGCAACACGTAGTCCAGCACCCAGGCAGGCATGCCGCGCACGCGCGTCGAGATGCGGATCGACCCGTCGATCAGCGTGCACGACCCCCAGCGACGGTCCTGGTTGGCGGACCAGCGGACCGACGCGGGTCGCGCTCGCCCGTCGAGGTAGCGCTCCGAGAGCTCGCTCGCGCGGGTGGCCAACTCGTCGTCGGACGGGCGACGACGACGCTCGGAGTCCGCGAGCCGGGCGAGCATGCGCTGGACCCATTCGCGCTCCTGCTCGCGGGTGAAGCGCGCGGGAATGGCCACGACGGTGCGATCGCCGTCGCGGTAAGCGCTCACGGTGCTCTTGCGCCGGCGGCTCCGCCGGACCTCCACGACCGTCTCCCGGACCACGGTCGCACCGTACCGGTCCCGGGTCCCCGGCGGCAGGTCCCACGCCGATCGAGCCGCACTTCCGCCCGCCCTGCCTGTGGACAACCGTCGGGCGACACCTCCCCCGTGCCACGCTGACGTGTCGGTCCCGGGGCGCCGTGGCTCCACCGCCACCCAGGAGGAACCATGCCGGTCCCGCGCGCACCGCGCCACCACGCCCCCGTGCTGCGGCGCGGCCCGGGTGAGCTCCAGTTCGGCACCGACCCGCGGTGGGCCGTGCGGGTCGTCGGCCTCGCCCCGGAGGAGGAACGCTGGCTGCAGACCCTCGGCGCGTCCGCCCGCCACGCACCGCTCGACCGGCCGACGCCGCCGGTGGAGCGGCGCGAGAGCCTCCTGCGTCTCCTGGACGACGCCGGGGTGCTGGTCGGGCGACGCCGGCGGCGGCGGGTGGGCCCGGCGCCCGGGGGCGGGGAGGCAGAGCTGGCGGTCCTCGACGCGCTGCGGGCCGACGGCGCCGGGCACCGCGTCCTCGCCGCCCGCGCCCGCGCGGTGGTCGGCGTCGTGGGTCTCGGTCGGATCGGCGCCTCGCTCGCGACCACGCTCGCGACGAGCGGGATCGGGACCCTCACCCTGCACGACCCGGCTCCGGTCCTGGCGAGCGACGTCGGACTGGGCGGTTTCCGGCTGCGGGACGTCGGGGCGTCGCGCGAGGTGGCGCTGCGGCGCTCCGTGGAGGAGGTGGCTCCGGGGATCGCGACGTGCACCGGAGCGGGCCCGGACGTCGTCGTCGTGGTGGAGCACCGGGTCGCGGACCCCGTGCGGCTCCGCGAGCTCGTGGGGGACGGGGTGCCGCACCTGTCCGTCGTGGTGCGGGAGGCCGACGTGCTGGTCGGACCGTACGTCCGACCCGGGCTGGACCCCTGCGTGCGGTGCCTCGACCTGCACCGGCAGGACGCGGACCCGTGCTGGCCGCAGGTCTCGCACCAGCTGCGCGAGGCAGGTGGCGCGGAGCACGAGGAGGCGGTCCTCGCGTCGGTCGCCGCCGCCGTCGCGGCAGGTCAGGTGCTGACGGCCATCGACGGGTCCATGCCCCGCACAGCCACGGCCTGCATCGAGATCGCCGCTCCCGATGCGGTGCCGCGGCTGCGCGGGACGAGCCGCCATCCCGCCTGCGGGTGCGGCGACCTCACGAGTGCGCCTCCGGACGGCACACCCCTCGCCGGTGGTGTGCCGTCCGTCGCCGCGACCGGCGCCCGCAGGTCAGGCGACGGCACGGTCGTCGGCTGACCGCTCGGCGCCGGCGAGCGCGGCCTCCTGCGCCTGGCGGGCGAGGACCTCGGCCTTGCTCGGACGGCCGCGGCCGCGCTTGCGCGCGACGACGACTCCGTCCACGAAGACCTCGCCGCCCCAGACGCCCCAGGGCTCTCGGCGGTCGAGAGCACCGGCGAGGCAGCCCTCGACGAGGGGGCACGTGCGGCACAGCGACTTGGCCTCCTCGACCTCTGCGGTCCGTTCCGCGAACCACAGCTCCGGGTCGTTGGTGCGGCACGGGAGCAGCCCGGCGAGCAGTCGCTCGAACTCCGCGGAGTCCTGTGCACGCAGCGGGGTGGCCAAGGGTTGATGGGGTACCCAGGGGCCGGATCCGCCCTGGGCAGTGATGTTGTCGAGCAGCGCGGTGAGCCGCACGATTCCTCCAGTGATGTCCTGTCGTGGGTGTGAACGTCGTCGTCACAGGACCCGAGGACAGCGGTCCCGTCAGAAGAGACGGGAGACGCGGGTGTTCCTCACCGGCGATCGTGCTCGAGAGACACGAAGGCCGCGGGTCCGTAGATGGACTCCGCGGCCTGGAAGGTGCCGGTCGATCAGACCGGAGACGTCCTGGGGGCGGAGTCGGGAGCGGGGCTGGTGATGAGATTGCCGCCGAACGCGCGTGCACGCGGACGGAGTCCTCCCGGCGTGCCCGTGTAGACGGACGCGATATCCAGCAGGTACGCCATGGCGATCTGGTTCTTCTTCATCGGTGCTCCCACCCCCTCTCTCCGACACGGGACCCGCCTCTCGGCGTGCCCGTTCCCAACAGGACTCCACGACCATATGCCGCGCCCGGAAGAACGCACAACTTATTTCGAGGACTTCTTTCGAGTTCTTTCGCCGAGGTCCCGATCAGCTCGTCAGGAGGTCGACGCGCGCGCCACGATCTCGAGGATCGTCGGGCCGTAGCGGTCGATCTTCGCCGGTCCCAGCCCGTTGATCCGTGCGAGCTGGGAGACGGAACCCGGTCGGGTCTCGGCGATCGCCGCCAGGGTGTCGTCGACCAGGACCGTGAATGCGGGCTTGTCCGTCTCCTGCGCGACCTCGCGCCGCCACTCGCGCAGCTCGTCGAAGAGCGCGCGGTCGTACTCCCCCGTGAGCCGCAGCCGAGCCTGACCGGAGCGCGTGCGCCTACCCGGTGTGCGCGCGTCGCCGTCGGCCGGCCACATCCCGTCGAGGAAGCGGGTGCGCTTGCGGGTCGCGCGGCCCCCCGGGTTGCGCGAGCGCGCGAACGAGAGCTCCAGGTGCTCGCGTGCGCGCGTGATCCCGACATACAGCAGACGTCGTTCCTCCGCCACCGCCTCGTCCGTCTCCGCGAGCGAGATCGGCATCAGACCCTCGCTCGTCCCGGCGAGGAACACCGCGTCCCACTCGAGCCCCTTCGCCGCGTGCAGGGAGGCGAGCGTGACGCCCTCGACCGTCGGGGCGTGCTGCGACGACGCCCGCTCGTCCAGCTCGGCGACGAGCCCCGCCACCGTCACGGGTGGCGCGTCCGCCGCCGTGGCCAGCGCCGCGACGTCGTCGGCGAGCGCCACCAGCGCCTGCATGGACTCCCAGCGCTCGCGCGCGGCGCCCCGTGCCGAGGGCGGCTCGCTCGCCCACCCGGCCGAGATCAGGACGTCGCGCACCGTCTCGGGCATCGGGACGTCCGGGTCCGCGGAGCGCGCGGCGCCCCGCAGCAGCACGATCGCGTCGCGCACCTCCTTGCGCTGGAAGAACCGCTCGCCGCCACGCACGAGATAGCCGATCCCGGCGTCCGCGAGCGCGGACTCGAACGCCTCCGACTGGGCGTTCGTCCGGTACAGCACCGCGATCTCGCTGGGTCGGGTCCCGGCCGCGACGAGGGACGTGACACGGGCGGCGATGCCCTTCGCCTCGGACTCGTCGTCGTCGTAGGTGGTGAACGCGACGGGCGGTCCGGACGGACGTTGCGCGATCAGCTCGAGCGCGGTGTGCGCGCCGCCCGACCGCCCGGCACGGGCCAGGAGCTGGTTGGCGAGCCCGACCACCTGCGGCGTGGACCGGTAGTCACGCACGAGACGGACCACCTGGGCGCCAGGGTGCGCACGAGTGAACGTGAGCAGGTGGTGCGGCGTCGCGCCCGTGAAGGAGTAGATCGTCTGCGACGGGTCGCCCACGACGCACAGCTCGTCGCGGCCCCCGAGCCACTGGTCGAGCAGGAACTGCTGCAGCGGCGAGACGTCCTGGTACTCGTCGACGACGAAGTGACGGTACTGGCGGCGCACCTGGTCCGCGACCGTGCCCTGCGTGGCGAGCATGTCCCCGAGCATGAGCAGGACGTCCTCGAAGTCGATCACCGAGCGTTCCGTCTTGACCTCCTCGTACGCCGTGACGAGCCGGGCGATCGTCTGGTGGTCGTACCCCGCCGGCGGGTCGCGGTCGATCGCGGCGCACGCGCGGACATAGTCGTCCGCGGTGACGAGGGAGACCTTCGCCCACTCGACCTCCGACGAGAGGTCCCGCACGGCGACGCGGTCCACCCCGACGCCGAGACGGCGCGCCGCCTCGGCGATCACCGGCGCCTTGTGCTCCAGGATGCGCGGGGGTGCGCCTCCCACGACCTTGGGCCAGAAGTACCCGAGCTGGCGCAGGGCCGCGGCGTGGAACGTGCGCGCCTGGACACCCGTGGCCCCCAGCTCGCGCAGGCGCGTGCGCATCTCCCCCGCGGCCCGCGCCGTGAACGTGACGGCGAGCACCGACGTCGGCGCGTACACGCCGGTGCGGACCCCGTAGGCGATGCGGTGGGTGATCGCACGCGTCTTGCCCGTGCCTGCCCCCGCGAGCACGCACACCGGGCCGTTGAGCGCGAGCGCGACGTCCCGCTGGTCCGGGTCGAGGGCCTCGAGGATCGCGTCCGCGCTGCGCGGCGGGCCCGACGGCGCGGGCGTGCGGGTCGGCGGCGTGCTGGTCGGTGGTGTGCGCGGTGCGGCGGGAGGTGTGGACATCACGGCGATTGTCGCAGCCGCCCCCCACAGGGCACGACCTCCCGGGCGGACCTGTGGAGCGCGGTCCGCGGGGCACGGGGCGAGCACCCCGGGAACACTCGCGACGACGTCCGCGTTCGGACTACGGTGCGGACCGCCAGGTCCGTGCACGGAACCACCGATCTCGACCTCAGAACCAGCACCGAGGAGCTCTCACGATGCCCACCGCCCCGACCACACCCGACGCCGGCACGATCGTCATGTACTCGACGAGCTGGTGCGGGTACTGCCGCCGGCTCAAGACGCAGCTCGACTCGGTCGGCATCGGGTACACCGAGGTGAACATCGAGGAGCACCCCGACTCCGCGGCCTACGTGGAGCAGGTCAACGGCGGCAACCAGACCGTGCCGACCGTCGTCTTCCCCGACGGCACCGCCGCCACGAACCCGTCCCTCGCCGAGGTCAAGCAGCGCCTCGCCGCCTGAGCAGCGCTGTCAGGTCGCCCGCCCGGCGGCGCAGGCCGGAGCGGGCGGGGTCGCGGGTCGTGGCGGGCCTGGCGGGAGCCGCGAGGCACGAGCGGCGGATGGAAGATCCGCGATCCCGCCCGCGCAGGCCAGCGCCCCGCACGTCCCGTGTCCGTCAGAGATCGGGGAGCACCGCGCCGTACCAGTCCTCGATCAGGGCCCGGGCGATCGACGCGCGCCCGGGCAGCAGGACGTCCTTCGCGTCGACGGCGCGACCGAGCTCGGCGCGGGTGAACCAGCGCGCGTCGGTGAGCTCGACGCCGTCGACCCGGATCTCCGTCGACGTCGCCCGGGCGTGGAAGCCCAGCATCAGGGACGCCGGGAACGGCCACGGCTGGCTGCCCCGGTACCCGACCTCGCCGACGACGACCCCGCTCTCCTCGAGCACCTCACGACGCACCGCCTGCTCGAGCGACTCGCCCGGCTCCACGTAGCCGGCCAGGGTCGAGAACCGGTGGTCCGGCCAGTGGGCGGCGTGCCCGAGCAGCAGGCGCTCGTCGTCACCGTCGCCGTGGACGACGCTCATGATGACGGCCGGGTCCGTCCGCGGGTACAGGTCGATCCCCTGCGCGACGCAGCGACGGGTCCAGCCCGCGTTCTCGAGCACCGTCGGTTCGCCGCACCGGGGGCACCGCTCGTGCGCCGCGTGCCACGCCGCGAGCGCGACCGCCCCGGTGGCGAGCGCCCCGCCCGTACCGCTCCCCGTGCCGTCGGCCGTGACGAGCTCGCGCAGCCCTCGCCACCCGTGAGCGCGCACGAGGTCGGACAACGGGTCGTGCGGGTCGACGCCCTCGATGTCGACGTCCTGGGCATCCGCGTCGTCGGACAGCACCAGCCCGAGGTAGGCGGTCCCCGCCTGCTCGCCGAGGAAGATCCAGCGGGGCCGTTCGCCCTGGTCCGGTCCGGGCACCCGCTCGCACGCGTCGGGTCCCAGCAGCGCGGCCGTGCCGTCCGCGCGCACCGCGACACGGCCGCGGTGCACCAGGAGCACCCGGGTCGTCGCGAGGCCGCGCAGGGCCTGCACGAGGTCGGGCTCCGCGCGCCGGTGGGCCGCCCGGTCGACGGTCTCGCCGTCGAGCGGCAGCCGGAGGGGCCGGGAGATCGCGGTGCTCATCCCCCGACCGTAACCCTCTCCTGCCGAGCCCATGAGCGGACCGGTACCGGCGTGGGTGCCCCTGCGAGCGCCGTCCGAGCGACTACCGTGAACGGGTGCCACGCTCTCCCCTGACGCTCGCCGCGCTCGCGACCGCCGCGGTCCCCGGCCTCGACGCCCGGACGGCGCACGCCGTCCACGACCCGGGCGACTACGACACCGCGGTCGTGACCGACGGCGACGGCGGCCGCTGGACGGTGCGCGCTCCCCGCAGCCTGCAGGCCGGCGCCGCGCTCGAGGCGGAGACCGAGCTGCTCGGCTCGCTGCAGCTCTACGTCGACTCCGGCGTCCTGTCCTTCGCCGTCCCCCGGCTCGCGGGCTTCGCGCTCCTGCCCGAGGGCGGGCGCGCCGTCGTGCACCCCGCGCTCGAAGGCTCGGCGCTCGACGTCGACTCCCTGCGCCCCGGCCCGGGGCTCGGAGCCGACCTGGGGCGGGTGCTGGCGTCGATCCACGAGCTGCCCCGCTCGATCGTCGACGACGCAGGTCTGCCCGGGTACTCCGTGGAGGAGTACCGGGAGCGGCGCATGAGCGAGCTCGACGAGGCGGCCCAGACCGGGAGGGTCCCGACGCGGCTCCTGCGCCGCTGGGAGGCCGCCCTCGAGGACGTCTCGCTCTGGCGGTTCCAGCCTGTCGTCGTGCACGGCGACCTCGGCCCGGAGCAGGTGCTCGTCGCCCGGGGACGCGTCGTCGCGGTCACCGGGTGGTCCGACGCCCGCGTCGCCGACCCCGCGGACGACCTGGCGTGGCTCCTCGCGTCGGCCCCGCCCGAGTCGGTCGACTCCATCACGGAGGCGTACCAGCTGCGCCGCACCGAGCTCACCGACTCCCGGCTCACCGACCGGGCGCTGCTCGTGAGCGAGCTCGCGCTCGCGCGGTGGCTCCTGCACGGCGTGCGGCACGGCCTGGACGATGTGGTGGCCGACGCCATGGACATGCTCGCCGACCTCGACGACGCGACCCGCGACGATTCCTGACGACCGGTCCGGCCGGTGGACCCGGCCGGCTCAGCCCCGCAGCAGCGCCTCGATCCCTGCCTCGTCCAGCAGCCGCTCCGGCCGCACAGTCTCGTCCGACGCGACGTAGTAGAACGCCGCCGCGACGCGCTCCAGCGGCAGCCCGGACCAGCGCGACCACGCCAGCCGATACACGGCGAGCTGCACCTCGCGCGTGCGGCGGGCATCCGGATCGGTCGGCGCGCGACCCGTCTTCCAGTCGACGACGACGACCCCGTCGACCCCGTCCGACACCGCGCCCGACGAACCTGACGCCCCGGGGAACCGCTCGGGGAAGACCGCGTCGATGCGCGAGCGCAGGACCGTGTCACCGACGGTGGTCTCGACGTCGACCTCCACGGCCAGGGGCGAACGCGCCGCCCAGGGCGAGGCGAGGAACGTCTCCTGCAGGTCGGCGAGATCGAGGTCGTGCTCGGTGCCCTCGTCGTCCGCCCCGGGCAGGTCCTCGACGTCGAGCAGCGAGGACCGGGTGAAGTACCGCTCGGCCCACAGGTGGAACTGGGTGCCGCGGCGCGCGTGCACGGTCGGCTGCGCGGGCACCGGCCGGCGCACGTGGAGTGCGAACTCGTCGCGGTCCGTCGCGATCCGCACGAGCGCCGACGCGGACACGTGCCCCGGCATCTGGACCGCACCGCCGGTCCGCTCGGCGCGCTCGGTGAGGAGCACGCGGGCGAGCCCGACGAGGTCGCGCCCGTCCTCGTCGACGAGGACCCCGTCCTGCGCCGTCAGCTGGTCCTGACCCGTGCGACCCGCGGCCGCGTGCTCCACGCGAGCCGCGGTGGCGCGCAGCAACGACCGCGCCGACCACGGCGAACCGGCCGCCCCGGGCACCGGCCCGTCCGCCTGCGGGTCCGGCCACGTCCCCGTGACCTCGACGTCTTGCAACGGGTTGACGTCCCCGGGGACCGGCGGAGCAGCCCAGCCGTCGCCCTGCACGACACCGGCGTCGACGAGCTCGTGCAAGAACGGCGACAGCGCACGGGGTGTGCTGCCGCCCTGCCACCACGACGCCGTGAGGAAGAGCTCGCGACGGGCCCGGGTGAACGCCACGTAGGCGAGACGGCGCTCCTCCGCGAGCTGGTGCTCACCGCACGCGGCCCGGAACTCGTCCCGCCGCACCACGAGGTCCTTGGTGTCCGACGCGAGGTCGTACCGGAAGTCGGGCAGGTCGGTCGCGTCCCCACGCAGCGGGTACGGCAGCTGCGCGACGTCCGTGAGCCACCCGCTGTCGGTTCGCACCCCGGACGCGGCCTGCGCGATCGTCGGGAACACCCCGTCCACGAGGCCGGGCACCACGACGACGTCCCACTCGAGCCCCTTCGCGGCGTGCGCCGTGATCACCTGCACGGCGTCGGGGTCAGGTTCCCGCACCGGCAGGTCGAGCCCGTTCTCCCGGGTCGACGCGACGCCAAGCCACGCGAGGAACGCACCCAGGGTCGCGACGTCCGCTGTCTGCGCGAACGTCGCCGCGACGTCCCTGAACGCGTCGAGGTGCTCGCGCGCCCGGTCGCTGACCGCGTCCGGGTCGGCCAGCCGGCGGGTGGCGAGCAGCGCCTGCGTCGCCACGGCCTCCACGTCGAGCCCCAGCGCGCGCTCCGCCTCCGCGACGAGCTCGGGCAACGACAGGTACGTGAGGGAGCGCAGGTCGCGCAACGTCGCCGAGAGGACGGTCAGGCGCTCGTGCGCGGTCGTGGTCAGGCCGCGGCCGTCCGCGCTCTGCGCACCCGGACCGGGCAGGTCGTCGAGCGCGTCGACGATCGAGCGGTGGTCGACGACGTCGCCCTCGACGACCGCCCCGTCCTGCGCCCCGTGCCGGCCACGACCACGCGTCGACAGCCCGTCGAGGCGTGCGAGGTCCGCCGCGCGCCCGGCGAGCGCATGGAGGTCCGCCGCGCCGAGGTTGACCCGCGGCCCCGTCAGGAGCCGCACCAGGGCGTCGCCGCGTGACGGGTCGTGCACGACCTCGAGCAGGGACGTGACGTCTACGACCTCCGGGGTCGTGAGGAGCCCGCCGAGACCGACGACCTCGACCGGCAGACCACGACGCCGCAGCGCCACCTCGACCGCGGCGAACTGGCTGCGCTTGCGGCACAGGACGGCCGCCGTGACCCGGCCGCCGGGAGCCCTCGCGGGCCGCCACCGCGTCGCGACGAGCTCGGCGACCGCCGCCGCCTCCTCCTCGAGGGTGGTCGCGACGTGCGCGCCGACACGCCCCGGCCCGGCGTCCGGACGCAGCGCGAGCGGTGGGACCCTCGTGTCCTGCGCCCGCGTCGTCGCGCCGCGCAGCGGTGCCGACGCGACGTTCGCGGCGGCGAGGATCGCCGCATCGTTGCGCCAGGACGTGGACAGGTAGTGGACCGTGGCAGGGCTCTCGGCGCGCGCGAAGCGCTCCGGGAACCGGGCGAGGCCACCGGCGCTCGCTCCCCGCCACCCGTAGATCGACTGGTGGGGGTCGCCCACGGCGGTCACCGCGTGACCACCACCGAAGAGCCCGGCGAGCAGCTCGACCTGCGCGTGGGACGTGTCCTGGTACTCGTCCAGCAGGACGACGCGGAAGCGCGTGCGCTCGGTCGCGCCGACGACGGGGATGTCGCGCGCAAGCCGGGCGGCGAGCGCCACCTGATCGCCGAAGTCGAGCGCGTCGCCCGTGCGCTTGCGCTCGCGGTAGGCCGTCGCGACCCCGAGCAGCCGCGACCTCTCGGCGACGTCGCCGACGAGCTTGGTGACCTCCTTGGTGCGGGCCTTCTGCCGTGGGCCCAGCGGCAGGGCGTCGAGCGACGCCACCATCTCGTCGATCCGGTCGCGCGCGTCGCGCGGGTCGAGGAGGTGCTCCGACAGGGCACCGGAGAGGCCGAGCACGGCGGCCACCACCGTGCTCACCGCACGGTCGGTCCCCAGGTCCTCGTCCCAGCTCTCGACGACCTGCGACGCGAGCTGCCACTGCTCGGCCTCGCCGAGCAGCCGTGACCCCGGCTCGACGCCGACCCGCAGGCCGTGGTCGGCGACGAGCGTCGCCGCGTACGCGTTGTACGTCGAGATCGTCGGGCGCTCCAGGAGCGCGAGCCCGGACGCCGCGTCCCCGCGCGCCCGGGCGAGCTGGGCGAGCCGGGCCTGGACCCGGTCGGTCAGCTCCGCGGACGCCTTGCGCGTGAACGTCAGCCCGAGCACCTCGTCGGGCCGCACCAGCCCGTTCGCGATGAGCCACACGACGCGCGCGGCCATGGTCTCCGTCTTCCCCGAGCCTGCGCCCGCGACGACGAGCATCGGTTCCAGCGGAGCCTCGATCACCTCGATCTGCTCGGGCGTCGGCTCGGGGCGGCGGAGCAGCCGGGCGATGTCCGTGGCCGCGATGCGTCGCCGGCCGCTCCCGGAAGGGGATCCAGGCGCGTCGGCGCGCGAACCAGGGCCAGGATCGTCCTGCACCAGGCGCACGTGGGCGCGCACCGGCCCCAGGTCCTCGAGGTCGAACAGCCCTCCCGAGACGTCCCCCGTCATGCCACGACCTTCCGTCCCTCGGGCTGCACGGGACACGCCCGGCGCACCGGGCACACCTCGCACAGCTTTCCCTGCCGCGCGGTGAAGGTCGCCGCCGCCATCGTCTCGGCAGCCTCCTCGACGAGCTCGCGCGCCCAGCTGGACCCGTCCTCCCCGCTGCGCAGCCCGGGCTGGGCGACGACCGCCGGACCGACGTGGGTGCTGCCCACGTAGACGAGCTGCGCCCCCGCGCTGCGCGTCCCGTCGGGAAGGTCGAGCGCGCCGTCCTCGACCGCGAGCTGGTAGGCGCCCAGCTGCGGGTGCGCGTCGGCCTCGGCCTTGGTCACGGTCCGCCGGCCGGTCTTGAGGTCGACCACGCGCACCGCGCCGTCGCCCGCCTCCTCCACCCTGTCCACGGTGCCGCGCAAGCGGGCCCGGCCGACCTCGACCTCGAACGACGGCTCCACGAGGACGGGTCGCCCGGCGCCGGCCACGTACTCGGCGAGCTTCACGACCATCCGGTCCGCCCGACGGCGCATCTGCACCGACGGCCAGCCGTCCGGCAGCGCGAGCTCCGGCCAGCGTCGGTCGAGCTCGGCGCGCAGCTCGGTGAGCGACCCCGACGGGAACGTCTCCGCGATGGAGTGGACGAGGGTGCCGAGGTTCTGGTGCGTCGCGTCCGGCGCTGTCCCGCCGGCGGCCTCGAGCGTCCAGCGCAGCGGGCACGTCGTCACGGTCTCGACCTTCGACGGCGAGACCGGGACCGGCTCGTCCGCGGCCCGCAACGGGACGGTGGACGAGAGTCCCGGGATGCCGTACCAGGTCCGGGGCTCGGCCTCGCTCACCCCGCACGCGGCGAGGTCGGCGAGCAGCACGGCGGCCGCGTCGGCGCCGTCGCTCCCCGCCGTGTCCGAACCGACGCCGGCCCGCGCCGCGTCGCCGACGAGGACGGCACGCGCCGCCGCGACCACGCCCCGCAGGTCGAGCGGGGCACCGACACGCACGTGGCGGCGCTCGACGCGATCGTCGTCCGCCGCGCCCCCGCCGGACGACGGATCACCGTCCGGGTGCGCCGACGTGCCAGGCTCGTCGGGGTCGTCCGGGTCCGGGGGTGGTGCGACGAGGTCGCAGAACACCGACGGCGACTCCTCCGCGTCCTGGACGGCGGTCACGACGAGTCGGCGCGTCGCCCGCGACGTCGCGACCGCGAACGCCCGCAGCTCGTCTGCGAGGACCTGGGCGCGCGCCTGGGCACCCACCCCGTGCGCGTCGTCGGCACGGCCGGCGAGCAGCTCGACGAGAGCCTGCGAGCCGAGCAGCGAGTCGCGCAGACGGAGGTCCGGCCACACCCCGTCCTGCACACCCGCCACGACGACGACGTCCCACTCGCGCCCGGCCGCACCGGCCGGCGTCAGCGCGGCGACCGCGTCGAGCCCGCCCGCGCTCGCCGCGAGGGAGTCGGCCGGGAGGTCCTGGGACGCGAGATAGTCCACGAACGCGGCAGCGGGAGCGCCCGGCATGCGGTCGACGAACGTCTCGGCCGCCCGGAACAGCGCGAGCACCGCGTCCAGGTCGCGGTCCGCACGCGCGCCGGACGGGCCACCCGCGAGCGCTGCGGACCGCCACCGCTCGGCGAGCCCGGTCGCCTCCCACACGGCCCACAGCACGGTCTGCGCGTCCGCACCCGGAGCGGTGGCGGCCGCCCGTCCCGCGGCCAGCGCCCGCGCGACGGCCACCGGACCGCGACGCAGAGCCCCGAGCGTCGACGCCCGGTCCGGGTCCTCGAGCAGCTCGACGAGCAGGGCGTCCGACGACCGTCCGCCACCACCGGCGAGCTCCTCCGCCCGGAGCGCGCGGCGCAGACGACGCAGCCCGACGACGTCGAGGCCGCCCAGCGGCGACGTGAGCAGCGAGGACGCCGTCAGCGGGTCGAGGCCACCGCCCTGCGGCTGCGCCGTCGCGGCGTCGGGCCCGGTCACGTCGTGGAGCTCGACCGCGCCGTCGGGCGCGTCGACGGGTACGTCGTCGGGCTCGGCGGGCCCGGTCTCCGCGACCGGTCCGGCAGCTGGTCCGGGGACGCAGACGCGTACGGCCGCGAGCAGCGGCGACACGGCGGGCTCGTCGCGCAGCGGCACGTCGGATCCCTGGAGCGCGACGGGTACCGACGCGGCGACGAGCTCGCGGCGGAGAGCGGCGAGCTGGTCCCCGGAGCGCGCGAGCACGACCATGCGGTGCCACGGCGTGCCGTTCAGCAGGTGCTCCGCCCGCAGCTCGCGCGCGACGTACGCGGCCTGCTGAGCCGTCCCACCGAGGACGGCGACCTGGACGGCAGGGGTCGCGCTGACCGCCGCGGCAGGTTCGGCCAGTCCCGTCGGACGGCCGGCGACGGCACCACGGTGCATCGCACCGGCCACGGTCCCCACGTGGGAGGTCACCCGACGGGTCAGCTCGCGCAGCGTCGCGGGCTGGCGCCACGCCGTCCCGAGCGCGACGACACGGGCCCCGAGCTCGCCCACGCCACCGCGCGCGGGCGCCCCCGCGCGCCCGACCAGGCCCGGGCTCGCGCCGCGGAAGCCCTGCACCGCGGAGTCCGGGTCCGCGGTCAGCACGAGGCGGGCGCCGTCGGTCACCAGCACCTGGAGCAGGCTCGCCGTCGCGACCGTCGCCTCCTGGTAGTCGTCGACGACCACGAGGTCCCACGTGGGCCGCGGCGCGTCGGGCACCTCGTCGTCCCACGCCAGCAGGGCCTGCGCCGCCTCGTCCACCACGATCGCGGGGTCGTACCGGGCCCCCGCGTCCGGCGTGCCCGCCCGCAGCGCCGTCACGTCCAGGTACTCGGCGTAGAGCCGGGCGCCGAGCACCCACTCCGGACGGTCGTGCCGTCGGCCGAGCTCGGCGAGGTCGGCGGGGACGAGCCCGCGCTCCGCCGCGCGCATGAGCAGGTCCCGCAGCTCCTGGCGCAGGCCGCGCAGCCCGAGAGCCTCCGCCGGCACTCCGGGCGGGAGGTCGAGCGGGGCGCCCTCGCCTGCCAGGTGGCCGGCGAGGAGCTCCGCGAGCGCGAGGTCCTGCTCAGGCCCCGAGATGAGCGTGGGTGGCGCCTCGCCGAGCGCCGCCGAGCGCTCGCGCAGCACGGCGAACGCCGCGGACGCGGCCGTGCGCACCATCGGCGCACCCACCGTGCGTCTCGTCCGTGCGGAGAGCCGCTCGCGCAGCGTCGCCGCACCGCGGCGCGTCGCCGCAAGCAGGAGGACGCGCGCGGGCTCAGTCCCCTGCTCGAGCGCGGTGACGACGGTCTCCAGCGCGACCAGGGTCTTCCCGGTACCCGGTGCACCCACCACGAGCGTGGACCCGGGCAGCGCCGCGGCCTGCACGGCGTCCTGCTGGGAGGGATCGAGCCGCACGACGGCGTCCGCGTCCGCCGTGCGCGCGACGAGCCGTGGCGCGTCGGGTCGGGTCGGGGCGGGCCGAGAAGCGGCGGACCGGGTCGGGGACGTCAGCACGGTGCGATGCAACCACGGGCCGCCCACATCGCCGGCGCCCCGGAACCACCGGACGCCGGGTGGGTCACGAGGGTCAGGAGGGTGTCACGGGGACGGCCAGCCGTTCGGCAGGCAGCCCTCCGTGGAGATCGACTGCTGCACCATCACAGGCGCGACCTCGCCCTTCGCGGGGCACGGCTCGTGCGCGTGGCCGAGCACGTGGCCCACCTCGTGGTTCACGAGGTACTGCCGGTAGGTCGCCACGTCGTCGGCGAAGTCCGGCGCGCCGAGCACCCAGCGCTCGAAGTTCAGCACGGCGACCCCGTCGACCGAGTTCCCGCACGAGTACGTCCCCTCGGTCTGGAGCGGGGCGCACAGGTCGTCCACGGTCGTGGGGCTCGCCAGCACCACGCGGATCGAGGGCTCGTCGCCGTCCGTCCGTGCGAAGGTGACGCCGTCCGACGACGACCAGCCGCGCGGGTCGTTGAGCGTCGTGATCACGGCGTCCGCGAACACCTCGCCGTCCACCGGGAGGCCGTCCTCGACCTCGACCCGCACCGTGCGGGGCTCGGCGCCGGCAGGTGCGTCCGCCGGCGGGTCCGCCTCCCCCGCGACCACGACGAGCTCGCCCCCGAGGTCCGCCACGACGTCCGTGCCGAGCAGCCCGGAGCCCTCCTCGGGCTCGACCGGCTCCGACGGCGCGGCGACGGGTGACGGGGTGGGGTCCGGGGCCGGTTGCGGTGCAGGGGGCACGTCTGCCCCCGCGGTGCCGGTCGGGCCGGCGGGCCCGGGGTCGGGAGCGCTGCCGGGAACGCCGTCACCGACCTGGGGGTCGACGACGAGCCGGGGCGGCGACACCGAGCGGCTCACCGCCTCCGGGCGGGACGCCGCGGCGCGGGCGGGGACGAGCGCGTCGTCGGCCACCGGTCCGGCCGCGTCGGCGACGATCTCCGGTCGTGGCCCGGACGTCTCGGGCGTCTCCACCACCATCGCCGTCGTGACGCCGCCACCGAACCCTGCCGCGAGGCACGCGACCAGCGCGACGAGGTGCCGTGCGCCCCTCCCCCGGCCGTCGTCGGAGCCGCTCGGCACGGGCGTCGGCGCAGGCGTCACAGGATCAGGCACCGGACCATCGTCCCATTTCTCGCACCCGGCGGTCGAACCGGGGACGGTTGGTCGTATCCTCGGCCACATGTCGCCAGGCGCAGAGGGCACGGGCACCCCGTCCGCCGCACCCCAGCGCCCCGCGCGGGCCCGCATGCCCCGCGACGAGCGGCGAGGACAGATCCTGCGGATCGCCGGCGACCTGTTCTCCTCGCACGGCTACCACCACATCTCGATGGACGACATCGCCGACCGGGCAGGCGTCGGCAAGCCCGTCCTGTACCGGCACTTCCCGTCGAAGCTGGACCTCTACCTCGCGCTCGTGGATGCCCAGGGCGAACGGCTGGTCCAGTCGGTCGAGGCGACGCTCGACCCGTTCCGCGAGGCACCGCCCGGGACGGCCGCCTCCGACGCCGACGCGCTCGCCGTCGACGGGCTCGCCGTCCTCGAGGGGATCGTGCGTGCCTACGTCGCCTACGCGCACACGGCAGGGCGCTCCGCCGTCCTGCTGTTCGAGTCCGACGTGATGCGCGACCCGGCCGTGCGCGAGCGTGTGCTCGCACCCGACACCCGGATCGCCTCCACGTTCGCCGACGTGCTCGAGCGGATCACCGACCTCGACGGCACCGAGGCGCTCGTCGTCGCCCGCACGTGCACCGCCGTCGGGCGCGCCGCAGCGACCGAGGCGGTGCGTCCCGAGAGCACGGCGACCGCGGAGGACGTCACCCGGCTGGTGCCGCAGCTCGTCTGGCGCGGGGTGCACGGCATGCTCCGCCGGGACTGATCGAGGTCCGCCGGGTCTGATCTAGGATCGATCGCGTCGCCGCAGGCGGAATCGCTCGGCGACGGCTCGACGTCGAACGCTGCGACTGCGCAGCCCCTGTGAGGAGAACACGTGGAAGTCACCATCGGTGTGCAGAACCTGGCCCGCGAGCTCGTCATCGAGACGGACGAGTCCGCCGAAGCCGTCGCGCGCTCCGTCGCCGACGCACTCGGCGGTGCGCCGGCGCTCGAGCTCCTCGACACGAAGGGCCGCCGCGTCATCGTCCCGAGCGTGTCCATCGGCTACGTCGAGATCGGCAGCGAGGAGCAGCGCAAGGTGGGCTTCGGCTCGCTCTGACCGCTACCGCCCGCCGCAGGGTCGCACCCGGTCAGGCCGCCAGGCCCAACCTGTCCATGCGGCGGGCGTGCTCGGCCGTCAGCCGGGCGAAGACCCAGGCCTGCGTCGTCGCCCCGTCGTCGCGCACGCCCTCGGCCGCCCGGACCCCGTCGGTGACGAGACGCGCGAGCGCCTCGTGCTCCGTGAGCACGGTCCCGACGACCCCGAGCGCCTCGCCGACGACCCGACGGCCCCACAGCGCGAGACGGGACGCCAGCACCGAGTCGCCCCTGGCCGCCTCGGCGATCACCGGCGCCGTGCGGTCCGCGGCCTTGTCGACCGTCAGCGCGTCGACGACGACGGAGCGCGAGCGCTCGTCCAGGCCCTGCGCGGCCAGCAGGCAGAAGTCGTCCGCTACGCCCTGGCCGACGTAGCCCTTGAGGATCCCCTCCCACCAGGTGCTGGGACGGGTCCGGCCGTCGAAGTCGTCGAACATCCCCTCGTAGGCGACCATGCAGGTCTCGGGGTCCCCGCCCAGCTCGGCGGCGCGCACGAGCACGGTCTCCTGGCGCGAGAGCATCGCCGCGGCCATGCGGGACAGCGTCTGACGCTGGCCCAGCGTGGGCGCGTGCGCAGCGTCGCCGGCGAGGCGGCCGAAGCCCGCGAGCTCCGTGTAGGCGACGAGACCGAGGAGCTCCACCACGCCGCTGCCACCGTCACCGGCGCTCCGGCCCGGGTCCATCTGGACGGTGCCGCTCGCGTTGCCGCCCACGGGTCCGCTCGTGCTGTCGCCGTCGCTCATCCGGCCAGGATAGTCGTCCGCACGGAACCCGCCGGAGACCCGCCGCCGCGCAGATTCCCGTACCGGGGCGCCGGTCGGATACCATGGCCGGGTACATCGGTTGCCCGGTCGTCCTGACATCACGCACCCCTCACCGGTCCCGGGGTCTCACGAGTCCCGGACCGGCGCGAGAAGCTCTTCCTCGCTCGAGACGACGCGCGAGGTCCGCACGGACCTCGCCACGCAAACCTGCGATCGGCTGCCGGCCATGAGGCGAGTACGACGGCGGACCGGTTCCCCCGGGTGGCACCACCACCCGCGCGCGGGCTCTCGACGGCGGACGTGCCCGCTCCACGAGACAGAGGCACCAGTGACCACCACAGACGCCACCCCCGACGTCAGCGCCGACGCGCACGTCGTCGCCGCGAGCGTGCACGCGGACAACACCTCCTTCGCCGACTTCGGCGTCCGGCCGGAGATCGTCTCGGCGCTCGCCGACGCCGGCATCACGCACCCCTTCCCGATCCAGGCGATGACGCTGCCCGTCGCGATGTCGGGCCACGACATCATCGGGCAGGCCAAGACCGGGACCGGCAAGACCCTCGGTTTCGGCGTCCCGCTGCTGCACCGCGTCGTCGCACCGGGCGAGGTCGGCTTCGACGACCTCCCCGCGCCCGGCAAGCCGCAGGCGCTCGTCGTCGTCCCGACGCGCGAGCTCGCCGTCCAGGTCGCGAAGGACCTCGAGACGGCGTCACGCCTGCGCAGCGTGCGCGTCCTGCAGGTCTACGGCGGGCGCGCGTACGAGCCGCAGGTCGACGCGCTGCAGCGCGGCGTCGAGGTCGTCGTCGGGACACCCGGCCGCATGATCGACCTCATGAACCAGGGTCACCTCAACCTGACCCGTGCCCAGACCGTCGTGCTCGACGAGGCCGACGAGATGCTCGACCTCGGCTTCCTGCCCGACGTCGAGAAGCTCCTCGCCCGCACGCCGGCTCAGCGCCACACGATGCTGTTCTCCGCGACCATGCCCGGCGCGGTCGTCTCGATGGCGCGTCGTTACATGAAGCAGCCGACGCACATCCGCGCGGTCGACCCGGACGACGACGGCCGCCAGACCGTCAAGAACATCGCCCAGGTCGTGTACCGCGCGCACGCGCTGGACAAGGTCGAGGTCCTCGCCCGCATCCTGCAGGCGGACGGCCGCGGCCGGACCATCGTCTTCGCGCGGACCAAGCGGACCGCTGCCAAGGTCGCGGACGAGCTCGTCGACCGCGGGTTCGCCGCCGGCTCGATCCACGGCGACCTCGGCCAGGGCGCGCGCGAGCAGGCGCTGCGGGCGTTCCGCAACGGCAAGATCGACGTCCTCGTCGCGACCGACGTCGCGGCGCGCGGCATCGACGTCGAGGACGTCACGCACGTCGTGAACTACCAGTGCCCCGAGGACGAGAAGACGTACCTGCACCGCACCGGCCGCACCGGCCGGGCCGGGAACACCGGCACCGCCGTCACGTTCGTCGACTGGGACGACATGCCACGCTGGTCGCTCATCGACAAGGCGCTCGGCCTCGGCATCCCCGAGCCCGTCGAGACCTACTCCACCTCGCCCCACCTCTACACCGACCTGTCGATCCCCGCGGGGACCAAGGGCCGCCTGCCGAAGGACCGACGCACGCTCGCCGGCCTGGACGCGGAGGTGCTCGAGGACCTGGGCGAGACCGGCAAGCGCCACACACCGTCGGGCGGTCGCTCGGGCCAGGGCGGTCGCGGCGAGCGGACGGGCGGCGGTCGCGGCGAGCGGACCGGCGGCGGTCGCTCGGGCGGTGGCCGCTCCGGTGACGGCCGTCGCCGCGACGACTCCCGCGACAGCTCCCGCGAGGGCGGCGAGCCGCGTCACGCGACCGAGCGGCCCGACGCCGCGGGCGGCGACGAGCAGCCGCACGGCTCGGGGTCGGGCGAGGCCGGCGAACGCCGTCGTCGCTCGCGCAACCGTCGCCGTACGCGCGGCGGCAGGCCGACGACCGAGCAGGGCGGCGCGGCGCCGACGCCCTCGGAGTAGCCCGTACGACACCGGACCCCGGGTCGCCCCACCGCGCGGTGGGGGCGGCCCGGGGTCTCGTCGTCGGCAGGACCGGTCGTCGACGGTCCTCGCCGCTCAGCGCACGTGCACGTCGCGGCCGGCGAACCAGGCGGCGACGCCCTGCACCACCGCGGTCGTGACGAGCAGCAGCAGCGGCACGGTCCACGACGCGGTGGCGTCGTGGACGAGCCCGAGGCCGATCGGCCCGCAGGCGGCCAGCGTGTACCCGGCGCTCTGTGCCATGCCGGAGAGCTCCGACGTCCGGGTGACGTCGGGCGCCCGCAGCGCCATGAGCGTCAGCGCGAGGCTGATCCCGCCGCCCTGCCCGAGCCCGAGGAGCACGACCCACAGCAGGGCGGCGCCGGGCGCCAGGGCGATGCCCGCCAGCCCGGTCGCGATGAGGGCGGCGAGCACGATGCCGATGGCGCGCTGACGAGCCATGCGCCCCGCGAGCACGGGTGTGACGAACGACCCGACGATGCCGCACAGGTTGCACAGCGCGAGCATCCAGCCCCCCGCGGCGGGCGAGCGGCCCAGCGAGACGAACACCTCGGGCAGCCACGCGTTGACGGCGTAGAACGACAACGACTGCATCCCCATGAAGACGGTCACGGCCCACGCGAGCGGGCTGCGCCACACCGACCGGCCCGGGGCGTGGCCGGGCCGCGCACCCGCCGCGACCGGCAGGGGGTTCGGCCCGCGCGGGTCGTCCCGGAGCGCACGGGGTGCCCAGACGACGGCACCGGCGACGGCGAGGAGGCCCCAGGCCGCGAGCGCCCCGCGCCAGTCCAGCCCGGCCGCCTGCGCGACGGGCAGCGTGAGGCCCGCGGCAAGCGCCGCTCCGCCGGCCAGCGCCATCGAGTACAGCCCTGTCATGAGTCCGATGCGGTCCGCGAAGTCACGTTTGACGAGGGCCGGGAGCAGGACGTTCCCGAGCCCGATGGCGCAGCCGACGAGGACGGTCCCCACGAAGAGGGCCGTCGTGGTGGGGACGAGCCGGACGGCGAACCCGGCGCAGAGCAGCACCAGGCTCGCGAAGAGGGTGCGTTCGAGCCCGAAGCGGCGCGACAGCACAGGCGCGAAGGGAGCGAGCGCGCCGAAGCACAGGACAGGCAGGGTCGTCAGGAGGCCGGCGGCGGCCGCGCTCAGGCCTTCACTCGCCCGGATCTCCCCGATGAGCGGGGACACCGCGACGACGGCGGGGCGCAGGTTGAGCGCCGCGAGGACGATCGCGAGGACGGTGCCCGCGGCGAGGGGGCGGCGCAGGTCGGTCACGACGCCGGGTGCCCGGGAGTCCCGGTCCGCGCGGTACCGGGTCCGGCCGTCCTGGGATCGTACGTCCTGGGTTCTGCCGCCCCAGGATCGGCTCGGGTCGCGAGGACCTGGTCCCGCACGGCCGAGATGGTCGCGACGACGGCGCGCTCCGCGGCGTCGGGGTCGCCCGCGCGGATGGCGGCGACGACCTCCTCGTGGCCGGGGAGGTGCCGGTCGTGCCTGCGCTGCTCGCCCGCGGCGGTCGTGCGGACGAGAGCGTGGTCGAGCCCGTCGTACAGCTCGGACAGGAGCGGGTTCCCGGCGGCACGGACGACCTCCGAGTGGAACACGGTGTCGGCGTGCTCGAACGCCGGCTCCGACCCGGCGCGGGCACGCACCTGCGCGTCGAGGGCCGCCTCGAGCCGGTCGTGGGACGGTCCACCAGGCCGGGTCGCGGCGAGGCGGGCGGCGCCACGCTCGAGGACACCGCGCACCTCGAGCACGTCGAGGGCGTCGGCCGCGCGGGCGCGACGGCCGAGCGCGGCGTCGAGACCGTTCGCCGCGCGCACGTACGTCCCGTCGCCGCGCCGGGGCTCGAGGATTCCCGCGTGCTCGAGCGCGCGGACGGCCTCGCGCACGGTGTTGCGTCCGACACCCAGCCGGGCGACGAGCTCGGGCTCGGACGGGATGCGGGAGCCGACCGGCCACTCTCCCGTCTCGACGAGCGCGGAGAGGTGCTCGACGACGAGCTCGGACGTCTTGCGCGGTCGCACGATGGGGTCGGTCACCCAAAGACCCTAACATCCCATGTTTACGCAGCACAGCGCTGCGCCGAACCCCGGCCTACCTCCCGATCAGCACGTTGACGGGGGCGTAGACCGGGGTTCGGCAGGGGAGCTGTCCCGGGTCACGCCGCCTGGATGAACTGCGTGACGGCGTCGGCCACGAGCTGGACCGCGATGGCCGCGAGCAGCAGGCCCGCGATGCGGGTCACGAGGATCGTGCCCGAGTCGCCGAGGACGCGGTTGATGAGGTTCGCGAAGCGCATGGACAGCCACAGGCACAGGTGCACCGCGACGACGCCCGCGACGATCGCGACCCACTCGGCGACCCCGCCCCCGCGCTCCCCGGCGCGCTGCACGAACACCATCGTCGCGACGATCGCGCCGGGCCCGGCGAGCAGCGGCGTGCCGAGCGGCACGAGGGCGACGTTGACACCCTTGTTGCCCGACGGCTGCGGCTCCTCCATCTTGCCCGTGAGGAGCTCCATCGCCACGAGCAGGAGGAGCAGCCCGCCCGCGGTCTGGAGCGCGGGCAGCGAGATGTGCATGTAGCTGAGGATCTGCTGGCCGAACACGGCGAAGGCGACGATCACGCCGAACGCCACGAAGATCGCGGTGCGTGCCGCCTGGTTGCGCTGCTTGGCGCCCATCGCGCTCGTCAGGCCGAGGAACACCGGCACGGTGCCCGGCGGGTCCATGATGACGAAGAGGGTGACGAAGACCTCGGTGAAGAGGCGGACGTCGAACCAGTCGCTCATCGGACCACCTCCAGGAGTCCTCGCTCCTCGATCTGCGCGAGCACGGCCGGCTCCGTCGTGAGCTCCCCGAGCCGGTTCGGCTTGCCCGCGCCGTGGTAGTCGCTCGACCCGGTGACGAACAGGCCGAGCGCGCGCGCGAGGTCCTCGAGCCGGACGCGCTGGCGGGCGTCGTGGTCGCGGTGGAACACCTCGAGCCCGAGGAGCCCCGCCTCCGCCATCTCCTCGATCACCGCGTCGGCCACCACACGGCCGCGCGCGACCGCCCCCGGGTGCGCGAACACCGGCACGCCGCCCGCGGCGCGAACGAGCCGGACCGCGGTCACGGCGTCGGGCGCGTAGTGCGGGACGTAGTAGGCGGTCCCGGTCGCGAGGACCGTCGCGAAGGCGGCGGAACGGTCCGCGACCACGCCCGCCGCGACGAGCGCGTCGGCGATGTGCGGGCGGCCGATCGTCGTCCCCTCCGCGGTCTGGGCGAGGACGTCCTCCCAGGTCACGGGGAAGTCCTCGGAGACGAGCTCGACCATGCGCCGCGCCCGGCTCGTCCGTGCGTCGCGGGTCCGGTCCAGCTCGTCGAGGAGCGGCGCGTGCGCCGGGTCGTGGAGGTAGGACAGCAGGTGGACGCTCGCCCCGCCGGCACGCGCGGAGATCTCCGCCCCGCGGACGAGCCCGACGCCGTGCCGCAGCGCCGCGTCCGTGGCGGCGGCCCAGCCCGCGGTCGTGTCGTGGTCGGTCAGCGCGACGACGTCGAGCCCGGCGGCGGCGGCCGCGGCCACCACCTCGCCCGGGGCGTCCGTCCCGTCGGACACCGTCGAGTGGGTGTGGAGGTCGATGCGCACCGACCAAGGATAGTGACCGGAGAGGCGCCGGACCCGCACACGATGTTCACCGGGGATGACGCGCACCACCATGCGTGTCCCAGGAACCGGTGCGACCGTCGGTAGTGATGACCCTCACCACGATCCGCCGCAGCCCTGAGACCCCGTCCGCCACCGTCGCGCCCGCCGTCGTCTTCGTCCACGGGATGCGCACGTCGAGCGCGATCTGGGACCGCCAGGTCGCGCACGTGCGCGACCTGGGGCACGACACCGCCGCCGTCGACCTTCCCGCCCACGGGACCCGGCACGCGGAGCGGTTCTCCCTCGAGCGGTCGTTCGAGGTCCTGGACGACGCCGCGGCGTCGTTCGGCGCCGACCGGCAGGTCGTCCTCGTCGGCCTCTCGCTGGGCGGGTACACGTCGCTCGCGTGGGCTGCCCGCCGGCCCGCGAACCTCGCGGGCGTCGTCGCCGCCGGCTGCACCTCCGACCCGAAGGGCAAGCCCGTCGCGATGTTCCGCGACACCGCGCGGATCGTCGTCGCGAGCGGCGGCGTCCTCGGACGCACCTCTCGCTGGGCAGCGCGGACGAGCGTGTCCGCGTTCGAGAACCTGACCCGCCCGGGACGTCCCGGGCCCCCCAGGGCATCCTTCGCGGCGCAGGGTCCCGGCGGCCTCGGCGCACCCGTCGCGCCGCGCCCCGGCTGGGGCATCGTGACGGACGCGCTCACGCAGCTCGCGGGACGCTCGTGGCTCGCCCACGTGCGGGCGCTCGACGTCCCGCTGTGGCTCGTCAACGGCGCGCGCGACCGGATGCGCCTCGACGAGCAGCGCTTCCTCGCCGCCGCATCGGACGCCGCCCTGGTCGTGGTGCCCGGCGCCGGGCACGACGTGAACTCCGAGGCGCCCGACGCGTTCAACCGCGTCCTGGGACGAGCCCTCGCAGACTTCCGCCGGGCCCGCGGTGCGACACTGGTGGCATGACCGACGCCACCCCCGTCACCCCTGAGACCATCGATCCGACCGCCGAGCCGCAGGACGTGTCGGCGCGCGGGAGCAACCGCTCCCAGCGCCCCGACTCCGCCGCGTTCAAGGCGTTCATCACGAGCGGCTGGGCGCCTCGCGCCACGCCCGACGCCGAGCCGTCGCCCGCCGCGCCGTTCGCCGCTGGCCGCCGCGCCGCGCTCTCCGCGCGCTTTCCCGGGGCCCGGCTCGTCGTCCCGGCAGGACCGTTGAAGTCCCGGTCGAACGACACCGACTACCGGTTCCGCCCGCACTCGGCGTACGCCCACCTCACGGGCACGGGCTGGGACACCGAGCCCGACGCCGTGCTCGTGCTGCACCCGGTGGAGCCGGGCACGGGTGACCCCGTGGGCCCCGGCGGGTCCGGGCGCAGCGACCACCGCGCCGTCCTGTACGTGCGCCCGCTCGCGGCCCGCGACACGGAAGAGTTCTACGCCGACGCGCGCTACGGCGAGTTCTGGGTCGGCGCACGCCCGTCGCTCGACGACGTCACGACCCTCACGGGCATCGAGGCGCACCACGTCGACGGCCTCCGCGACGCGCTCGCGAAGGACGTCGGGGCCGACGGGACCGTCCTGCTCGTGGTGACGGGCGCCGACGAGGACGTGGAGGCGCTCGTCGAGGCGATCCGCGCCGAGGCCGGGCTGGAGGACGCCGTCGAGGAGTCCGGGGAAGACGCGCAGGAGGAGCGCACGGAGGCCGAGTGGCTCGCGCACGCGCAGGCGGCATACCTCCGCTCCGACGCCGCGCTCGTCGAGGCGGTCTCAGAGCTGCGCCTGGTCAAGGACTCGCTCGAGGTCGAGCAGATGCGCGCCGCCGTGGCCGCGACGATCGCCGGCTTCGAGGAGGTCGTGCGCAGCATCCCGCGCGCGGTGGAGCACCGCCGGGGCGAGCGCGTCATCGAGACGACGTTCGACGCGCACGCGCGCCTCGAGGGCAACACGGTCGGCTACGAGACCATCGCCGCCGCGGGCGAGCACGCGACGACGCTGCACTGGATCCGCAACGACGGCAGCGTGCGCACGGGCGAGCTCGTGCTGCTCGACGCGGGCGTCGAGGTCGACTCGCTCTACACCGCCGACGTCACGCGCACCCTGCCGGTGGACGGCGAGTACACCGACGTGCAGCGCCGCGTCTACCAGGCGGTGCTCGACGCCGCCGACGCCGCGTTCGACGTCGCCGTGCCGGGTGCGCGGTTCCGCGACGTCCACGCCGCGGCGATGGAGGTCATCGCCGCGCGCCTCGAGGAGTGGGGCCTGCTGCCGGTGAGCGCCCAGGAGTCCCTCTCACCCGACGGTCAGCAGCACCGCCGCTGGATGGTGCACGGAACGTCTCACCACCTGGGCCTCGACGTGCACGACTGCGCGCAGGCACGCCGCGAGCTCTACCTCGACGGCGTCATCGAGCCCGGGATGGTCTTCACCATCGAGCCGGGCCTGTACTTCAAGGCAGACGACCTCGCCGTGCCCGCGGAGTACCGCGGCATCGGGGTACGCATCGAGGACGACGTCCTGGTCACCGAGGACGGCAACGAGAACCTGTCGGCCGCCCTCCCGCGTCGTCCCGACGACGTCGAGGCGTGGATGGCGACGCTGCGGGCCTGACGCCCCTCAGGGCGCGGGCGGGGTCGGGCGCTGGTCGTCCGGCGCGGGCGGCGTGGGCCCGGTCGGCGGCACCTCGTCGGCGGGCTGGTCCTGCACGGGAGGCTGGGCCGGTGCGGCGGGCGTGTCCGCCGTCGGGCGCATCGCGCCGTAGCGCGGCTGGCCCGACGGCGTCGTCCAGCGCGGGTCCGGCGTGCGGGCCGGCGCAGGGCTCGGGGCCGGCTGGGCAGGCACGTCGCCGCCCGCGGTCGGCTGCCCGGGCGCGGCCGGCGCGCCCCACGTGGGGTTCGCGGGCTGCTCCGCCGCAGCCGCACGACGGCCGTGAGCGCTGACCCCGCTCGCGGCGTCGGGCAGCTGGGACAGGAGGGTGCGGGCCTCGCCCGCGCGCTCCTTCGCGCACAGGATCGAGTACGACGACGCGACGATCTGGCTCGTCGACGTGAAGTCGCGACGCCCCTGGGTGAGCGCGTAGGAGAGCACGGAGAACAGCAGACCGAACCCGGCGCCGATACCGATCGCGGTGAGCAGGGCCCCGCCCTCCCCCGAGAAGATGTACAGCAGCAGCCCGACGAACAGGCCGAACCACGCGCCGGACGCGGCGCCGGCGAGCGCCACGCGCCCGTACGTGAGACGTCCCATGACACGCTCGACCATCTTGAGGTCGGCCCCGACGATCGTGACGAGCTCGACCGCGAACTTGTTGTCGGACAGGTAGTCGACCGCCTTCTGGGCCTCGAGGTAGGTCGCGTAGGAGGCGATCTCCTCGCCTCGGGGCGGGGTGGGGACGCGGGGTGCGGCGTTCGGGCGTGACATGGTCATGTGCCCAGTGTTCACCAGACGCGTGCCCGACGCGAGGAAGGCGCGGCAGAGTGCGTAGGCTGACGACGTGAGTGCTGCCAACACCGTCTTCGTCGCGCGCCTCGCCGGCACCAGCGTCTTCGACCCCATCGGCGACCAGGTCGGGCGGGTGCGCGACGTGGTCGTGCTCCTGCGGCCCAAAGGTCTGCCCCGGGCCGTGGGTCTCGTGGTCGAGGTGCCGGGCAGGCGCCGGGTGTTCCTCCCCCTCACGCGCGTCACGAGCATCGACGGCGGCCAGGTCATCTCGACCGGGCTGGTCAACATGCGCCGGTTCGAGCAGCGCGCGATGGAGACTCTCGCGCTCGGCGAGCTGCTCGAGCGGAGCGTCGAGTTCGTCGACGGGTCGGGCACCGGGACGGTGGAGGACCTCGCGATCGAGCGGCAGCGGACGGGCGACTGGCTCGTCGCGAAGCTCTACGTCCGGCGGGCCGGCGAGCACAAGGGGACGCTGCGCCTGCGCCGGCGCGGTGACGCGGTCGTCGTCGACACGGGCGCGGTGACGGGCCTCGCGGGGCGCACCGGCGCGGCCCAGGGCGCCGCGATGCTCGTCGCCGCCTACGACGACCTCAAGCCCGCCGACCTCGCGGACGTCATCCACGACCTCGGCGACACGCGACGTCTGGAGGTCGCGGGCGCGCTCGACAACGAGCGTCTCGCCGACGTCCTCGAGGAGCTGCCCGAGGACGACCAGGTCGCGATCCTGTCCGGCCTGGACAACGACCGCGCCGCCGACGTCCTCGAGGCCATGCAGCCCGACGACGCCGCCGACCTCCTGCACGAGCTGCCCGAGGCCCAGGCCGCCGAGCTCCTCGAGCTCATGGAGCCCGACGAAGCACGCGACGTGCGCCGCCTGCTCGCATACGACGAGGACACCGCGGGCGGCCTCATGACGACGGAGCCGGTCGTGCTCGGCCCGGAGACGACCATCGCGACGGCGCTCGCCCAGATCCGCCGCAAGGACCTCGCGCCTGCACTGGCGTCCATGGTGTTCGTCGTCCGGCCGCCGCTGGAGACGCCGACGGGCCGGTTCCTCGGCGTCGCCCACTTCCAGCGGCTCCTGCGCGAGCCCCCGCACGCCGCCGTCGGCTCCGTCCTCGACACCGACGTCGAGGGCATCGCGCCCGAGGCCCCGCTCGGGCGCGTGACGCGCATCCTCGCGACGTACGACCTGCTGTGCGTCCCCGTGCTCGACCCGGAGAAGCGGCTCCTCGGCGCGATCAGCGTCGACGACGTGCTCGACCACATGCTGCCCGAGGACTGGCGCGAGACCGACGACCTCGACGTCGAGCACGAGGCGGAGGTCAGCCGTGGCTGATCGCCTCGACACGCCGAAGGCGGCCCGGCGCACCCTGATCCCGCGGGTGCGCGTCGACCAGGACGCCGTCGGCGCCGCGACCGAGGGCATCGCCCGGTTCCTCGGCACCCCGCGCTTCCTCATCTACCTGACGATCTTCTGCGTCCTGTGGATCGTCTGGAACTCGTGGGGACCCGAGGGTCTCCGCTTCGACTCCGCCGAGTTCGGCTTCACCGCGCTGACGCTCATGCTCTCGCTCCAGGCCTCGTACGCCGCACCGCTCATCCTGCTCGCGCAGAACCGGCAGGACGACCGCGACCGGGTCACCGCCGAGCAGGACCGCCAGCGTGCCGAGCGGAACCTCGCTGACACCGAGTACCTGGCGCGCGAGATGGCGGCGCTGCGCATCGCGCTCAGCGAGGTCGCGACCCGCGACTTCGTCCGGTCGGAGATGCGCAACCTGCTCGAGGAGCTCGAGACGAAGTCCGCCCGGTCCGAGGCGGACGAGGAGCCCGGCTCCCGAGGCTGACCACCCCACCTACGATGGAGCCATGCCCTCCCCCGTCACCGCACCGCTCGCCGAGGCCGTCCGTCAGGCGCTGACGACGGTTCTCGACCCGGAGATCCGTCGCCCGATCACCGATCTCGGCATGGTCCGCGAGGTCACGATCGAGGCCGGAGCCGACAGCGAGGGCGGTGAGGGACGCGGTGCGCGCGTCGTCGTCGGCGTGGACCTCACGGTGGCGACGTGCCCGATGCGCGGGACTCTCGTGCGGGACGTCACCGCGGCGGTGGACGCGCTCGACGGGGTCCGGGAGGTCGCGGTCGACCTCGGTGTCATGACCGCCGAGCAGCGCGCCGAGCTGCGCTCGATGCTGCGCGGCGGCGTCGGGGAGCCCGAGATACCGTTCGCCAAGCCGGACTCGCTGACCAAGGTCTACGCGGTGGCGTCGGGCAAGGGCGGTGTCGGCAAGTCCACGGTGACGGCCAACCTGGCCGTCGCCCTCGCCGCGGACGGGCTCTCCGTGGGCGTCGTCGACGCGGACATCTACGGGTTCTCGATCCCGCGCATGCTCGGGGTCGACCGCCAGCCCACGCGCGTGGACGACATGCTGCTCCCCCCGGTCGCGCACGGCGTCAAGGTCGTGTCCATCGGCATGTTCGTGCCGCCGGGCCAGCCCGTCGTGTGGCGCGGGCCCATGCTCCACCGTGCGCTGCAGCAGTTCCTCGCGGACGTGTACTGGGGCGACCTCGACGTCCTGCTGCTCGACCTGCCGCCCGGGACCGGGGACATCGCGATCTCGGTCGCCCAGCTCCTGCCCGGCAGCGAGATCCTCGTCGTCACGACGCCGCAGGTGGCCGCGGCGGAGGTCGCGGAGCGCGCGGGGTCGGTCGCGACGCAGACGCAGCAGGGCATCGTCGGCGTGGTCGAGAACATGTCGTGGCTGACCCAGGCCGACGGCTCGCGGCTCGAGCTCTTCGGCGCGGGCGGCGGCGAACGGGTCGCGGCCAACCTGACGCGCGCGGTCGGGACCACGGTGCCCCTGCTGGGCCAGGTGCCGCTCGACGTGTCCCTGCGCGAGGCGGGCGACGCGGGGACGCCCGTGGTGCTCGCCGACCCGTCGGCACCGGCGGCGGCCGCGCTGCGCGACGTCGCGCGCGGCCTGGCACGTCGACCTCGGGGCCTCGCCGGGCGGTCGCTCGGCGTGACGGTGGTCGGTTCCCCGGGCTGACCCACGGACCGCACGAACCTCGCACATCAGCCCAAAGGCTGATGTCGGGCGACGTCGGTCTCTCCTAGGGTCGGGTCGGCCCGACGCCCGGGTCGTGCCGCCGTCACCCAGGAGTCCGCCCCGTGGGCATCACCCGTCGGATCATCTTCCCCGCCCTGCGCCTCGTCGTCTGGGGAGTCATCGCCGTCTCGCTCGCCACCATCGCGTTCCGTTCTGCGCCGCAGGCGCCGCCGGACCCGACCGTGCCCTCGGCCGAGCTCGTGGAGCCGCAGGTCGCGGTAGCCACCGGGGACGTCACCAACACCGTCACCGTCACGGGACAGATCGTGGCCGACCCGGCCGCCACCCAGAAAATCACGCAGCGCGGGGTCGTCACGGCGGTCCTCGTGAAGCCGGGCGAGGCCGTGAAGGTCGACGACCCGCTGCTCGAGGTGACCCTCACCGAGCCCCAGGAGCCGCTCACCGAGACCGACCCGGAGACGGGCGAGGTCACCGTGACCGAGCGCTGGCCCCGTGTCACGCGCGAGACCGTCACCGCCACGACGGCGGGCAGGGTCGCCACGTTCACCGCCCTCGTGGACCAGGAGGTCGCCGTCGGGGAGGACTTCGCGACGATCTCTCCCGGCACGCTGTCGGCGAGCGGGTCGATGGCGGCCGAGCAGCAGTTCCGCCTGCTGAAGATCCCGAAGAAGGCGACCGTCACGGTCACCGGTGGTCCCGCGCCCTTCACCTGCACAGGACTGCGCATGGGCTCCGCGGCCGCCGGCGGCGAGGGCACCGGCGAGGGCACCGGCGCAGAGGGCAGCGAGGCCGTGGGCGAGGGCTCCTCGGCGTCGGTCACCTGCGCCGTGCCGGGCGACGTGACCGTGTTCGCCGGGCTCGCCGCCGAGATCGAGATCACGGCCGGCTCCGTCGAGGGTGCGCTGGTGCTGCCCGTGACCGCGGTGCTCGGCCGAGTCGAGCTGGGCAAGGTCTGGGTGCTCGGGGACGACGGCGAGCCCGAGGAGCGCGAGGTGTCGCTCGGTCTGACCGACGGCAGCGTCGTGGAGATCACGAAGGGGCTCGCCGAGGGCGACGAGGTGCTCGAGTTCGTTCCCGGTCAGGACGTCGAGTCCGTCGAGGCCGGCATGACGGACGAGGGCTCCTTCTGATGAACCTGCTCGAGCTGCACGACGTGACACGGTCCGTGCGCCTGCCGGACGACCGGCTGCTGGAGATCCTGCGGGGCATCGACCTGACCGTGGACGCGGGCGAGCACGTCGCCGTCGTGGGGCGCTCCGGGACGGGGAAGTCGACGCTGCTCAACATCCTCGGCCTGCTCGACGCGCCGACGAGCGGTGAGCACCTGCTCGACGGCACCCCCATCGGCCGGCTGTCCGGACGGGGCCGCGCCCGCCGCCGCGGTACCGACTTCGGGTTCGTCTTCCAGCAGTTCAACCTGCTGCAGGGCCGCACGGCGCTCGAGAACGTGGTCATGCCCCTGCTCTACGCGCGCGGACGTCAGTTCTGGCGACGCCGCACCCTCGCGGCCGAGATGCTCGAGCGCGTCGGCCTCGGCGACCGGCTCGACACCCGTCCGGAGAAGCTCTCCGGCGGTGAGCAGCAGCGCGTCGCCATCGCGCGGGCGCTCGTGCGCACGCCGCGCGTCATCCTCGCCGACGAGCCCACGGGAGCCCTCGACGTGGACACCGGGAACGAGGTCATGGACCTGCTCGACTCGATCGCGAGCGAGAACGGGTCGGCGCTGATCGCCATCACGCACGACCTCGCTGTCGCGTCCCGCGCATCGCGCCAGTTCCGGCTGGCCGAGGGCGTGCTCACGCCCATCTCGATCAGCGCACGGACCGCCGGTTCGCTCGAAGCGCTCGGTGAGGCGTCCGGCACGCGGGCACCGACCCCGGCGGTCGACGACCAGGCCGAGCACGTGGCGCGACCGCTCACCGAGGGCGCGGGCGCACTCCTCCGCACGGGAGGCGGCGCATGACCGGCCTGGTGGGCGCGGTCATCGAGGCCTGGGACGAGCTCCGGGTCCACCGTGTGCGGGTCCTGCTCGCGCTGATCGGCGTCGCCGTCGCGGTGTGCGCGATCACCGCGATCACCGCGGCGGGCGAGATGCTGCGCCAGGTGTCCGCGGAGCAGAACGAGCGGTGGGGCGGGCGGCCCGCGACGCTGCAGGTGACGGCGTGGCCGACCGGGGAGTCCGGTGCGCAGCTCCCGGCCCCCGAAGAGTACGAGCGGGTGTTCGACGACGTCGTCACCCGCTACTCCGTCGAGCACGCGACGACGGTGCGCCCGGCCTCCGCAGCGGTGCGCTTCCCCGACGGGACGCGCGAGGTCCAGACGCTGGGCGTCGACCCGGTGTGGGCGACCATGCACCGGTTCGAGGTCGAGTCGGGTCGCTGGCTCGAGGAGAGCGACGCCGAGCGGCTCTCGCCCGCTCTCGTCGTCAACGACGCGTTCCTCCAGGCTCTCGGCGGGGTCCGGGTCGCCGACCACCCCACCGTCACCATCGGCGGCGACAACCCCGTCGTGGCGACCGTCGTCGGCTCGTTCCCGGACGAGTGGGAGGGCGTCGAGCCGTCGGCGTACGTGCTCGTCGACGCCCAGGCGACCTGGGTCACCCCGGAGGCCCTCGAGATGTACGGGCCACCGATGCTCGAGCTGTGGGTTCCGGACGAGCTGGCCGACGGTCTGACCGACGCCGTGCGGCGAGACGTCGCGGGAGCGCTGAGCGGTGTCCAGGCCGACGTGTACCGGCTCGACTCCCCGTCGTACGACGTCGTCGACGGCGCCATCGGCTGGGTCGTGCTCGGCGTGAGCATCATCGCCCTGCTGCTCGGCGGCCTCGGGCTCGTCAACATCGCGCTCGTCACCGTCCGCTACCGCATCCGCGAGATCGGGATCCGGCGCAGCTTCGGGGCCGGGTCCGGCCGGGTGTTCTTCTCCGTGCTCATGGAGAGCGTGGTCGCGACGGTCGTCGCCGGGGCCGTGGGCGTCTGCGTCGCGGTGGTGGTGCTGCACAACCTCCCGCTGGACGCGCTCATGGGATCACCGGTGCAGGACCGCCCCGGCTTCCCCGTATCCGCCGCCGTGGCGGGCATGCTCGCGGCCGTCGTCGTGGGGGCCGTGGCGGGCCTGCTACCTGCCCTCGTGGCGGTGCGTGTCAAGGTGATCGACGCGATCCGCTACTGATCCGGAGCCCGCCACATGTTCGGTCGTGTTTGATCGTGTTGGAATTCTCGGCCGATCTGGACAATACTGTGCGGCATGCTCGCATCGCAGCGTCAGGAGCGGATCCTCGCCGAGATCCGTGACCAGGGTGCCGTCCGCATCGCCGACCTCACCCAGGAGCTCGAGGTCTCCGACATGACGATCCGCCGAGATCTCATGGACCTCGCGGACCAGGGACTCGTCCGCAAGGTCCACGGGGGTGCCGTCGCTCCGCACACGACGGCGCACGAGCCGGGCTTCGCGGCCAAGAGCACGCGCGAGGCCACCGAGAAGCGCTCGATCGCGGAGGCGGCGGCGAGGCTCATCGCGCCGAGCTCCTCCGTCGCCCTGAGCGCCGGCACGACGACGCACCTGCTGGCCGCGCACATCGTGGCCTCGCCCCAGCTGCGGCCGCTCACGGTGGTCACGAACTCGCTCCCGGTCGCCGAGACGCTGTACCGCGCGAACGATCCCCGGCTGGAGACGATCCTCACCGGGGGGTCGCGGACACCGTCCGACGCCCTCGTCGGACCGCTCGCGGAGGCAGCGCTCGCCGGGCTCCGGGTCGACCAGGCGTTCCTCGGCGCGCACGGCGTCGACCCCGACGTCGGCCTGACGACACCGAACCTCGACGAGGCCGCGACCAACCGGGCCCTGATCAGCTCGGCGGGCCGCACCGTCGTGCTGGCCGACCACACCAAGTGGCACACCACGGGGCTGCGGGTCTTCGCGACGTTCGCCGACGTCGACGTCCTCGTGACGGACGCCGGGCTCCCCGCGGACGCACGCTCGCGCGTCGACGAGCTCGTCGAACAGCTCGTCATCTCCTGACCGCCGATCCGGCCCACCAGCACGCACGCACGCACGAGAACGTGAACGGATTCGTATGAACCACCACCTGCGCCGCACCTCGGCACGTCTGGCCGACGGGCGCGAGATCGTCTACTTCGACGACTCGCCCCCGTACGTGTCGGGCGAGCGGACCCGTCGGCTCGACGACCCGCGACCGTTGCCGGACCGGTTCGCGACCGTGCCCGGTCCGGACGGGCGGCCGCACCCGTACGCCGGTCCCCAGATGCGGCTCGACCCGCTCACCGGGGACTGGATCCCGATGGCGGCGCACCGGATGAACCGCACGTTCCTGCCCGCCGCGGACTCGTGCCCGCTGTGCCCCGCGAAGCCGGGGAGCGCATACTCCGACGGCGAGATCCCGGACACCGACTACGACGTCGTGGTGTTCGAGAACCGCTTCCCGTCCCTGCAGCAGGTCCCCGGCGTGCCGGACGAGACCGTCGACGACACCCCTCTCCAGGTGCACGGCCCGGCGGCGGGCCGGTGTGAGGTCGTGTGCTTCTCGAGCGACCACCGCTCGTCGTTCGGGGCGCTCGGACCGCAGCGCGTCCGCACGATCATCGACGCCTGGGCGGACCGCACGGCCGCGCTCGGCGCCCTGCCCGGCGTCGAGCAGGTCTTCTGCTTCGAGAACCGCGGCGAGGAGATCGGCGTCACGCTCCCCCACCCGCACGGGCAGATCTACGGCTACCCGTACGTCACCCCGCGCACGCGCGCGCTGCTCACCCAGGCGCGGGACCACCACGCGCGCACGGGTCGGAACCTGCTGCGCGACGTGCTGGACTCCGAGCTCGCGGACGGGCGGCGCGTCGTGCTCGAGTCCGAGCACTGGGTCGCCTACGTGCCCTACGCGGCCCGGTGGCCCGTGGAGGTGCACCTCGCACCCCGGCGTGACGTCCCCGACCTGCCGGCCCTGACCGACGCCGAGCGCGACGATCTCGCCACGACGTACCTCGAGCTGCTGCGCCGGCTCGACCGGTTCTTCGAGACCGCCGACGGCGACCCGATCCCCCTGCCATACATCGCGGCGTGGCACCAGGCTCCGGCGCACGAGGGACGGTCGGTCGCGGACGGCGGCACGGACGAGGTGACCGTCACCCGGCTGCACCTGCAGGTGTTCTCGGTGCTGCGCGCCCCCGGCCGGCTCAAGTACCTCGCGGGGTCCGAGTCCGGCATGGGCGCGTGGATCAGCGACACGACGCCCGAGCGGATCGCCTCCCGCCTCCAGGAGCTCGCCCCCGCCGGGACGGCGCGCGGGTGGGTGACGGCGTGGACCACGGAGGTCGGCGCCGCGAGAGCCCGCGCGGTGTTCGCCGACACCTTCGCCGACGCCTCCGACGACGACGAACCGCGCGTGTGGAGCGCGCCGGGACGCGTCAACCTCATCGGCGAGCACACGGACTACAACGCGGGGCTGTGCCTGCCGATCGCGTTGCCGCACCGCACGTTCGTCGCGCTGCGGCCGCGCACCGACGGCCTGATCCACCTCGCGTCCGCGCAGGCGCCCGGCGAGATCTGGGAGACCCGGCTCGACGACGTCGCGCCCGGCTCCGTCACCGGGTGGGGCGCCTACGTCGCCGGGGTCGCGTGGGCGCTGCGCCAGCACCTCGCGGAGACCGGGGACGCCCGGGGAGCGATCACCGGGTTCGACGCGGCGATCGACTCGTGCGTGCCGTTCGGCGCGGGGCTGTCGTCGTCGGCGGCGCTCGAGTGCGCCGTGGCGGTCGCGCTCGACGACGTCGCAGGGCTCGGCCTCGCCGCGTCCGACGCCGGGCGGGCGACCCTCGCGGCGGCGTGCGTCCGCGCCGAGAACGAGATCGCGGGGGCTCCGACCGGTGGCATGGACCAGTCCGCGTCGCTGCGCGCCCGGGCGGGCCACGCCCTCCTCCTCGACTGCCGGCCGGGGCTGGACCCCGCCCGGTCCGCGGAGCAGGAGCCGTTCGACCTCGCGGCCGCCGGGCTGGCCGTCCTCGTCATCGACACGCACGCGGAACACCAGCTGGTCGACGGGCAGTACGCCCAGCGGCGCGACACGTGCGAGACGGCCGCGCAGTCGCTCGGGCTCGCCTCGCTGCGCGAGCTCGCCGACGCCACCGCCGCGTCGGACGACCCCACGGGAACGCTCGAGATCGCCCTCGACAAGCTCCCGGACGACGTCGCCCGCCGCCGGGTGCGCCACGTCGTCACCGAGATCGGCCGCGTCGTCGATCTCGTGGCCCTCCTGCAGGCCGGCCGCACCGCCGAGATCGGCCCGCTCATGAACGCCTCCCACGTGTCCCTGCGCGACGACTACGAGGTGTCCTGCGACGAGCTCGACGTCGCGGTCGAGGCGGCGCGCGTCGCCGGGGCCCTCGGAGCGCGGATGACCGGCGGCGGCTTCGGCGGGTCCGCGATCGCCCTCGTCGCCGCCGACCGCGCCGGGGCCGTCGCGGAAGCCGTCCGCGCGGCCTTCGAGCGCGAGGGCTTCCGCGCACCCGGCTTCCTCCTCGCCACGCCCTCCGGCCCGGCCGACCTCGTCGCCTGACCTGACTCCTCAGCACGCACGCTGCCTCGCGCGGCCGGCCGACCCGCCGGCGCTCAGGGGCGCGGAGGGGTGGCCGTGCCGGGTCGTGGTGGGTCTGGCGGGAGCCCGCGAGGTACGAGCGGGCGGATGGTAGATCCGGCACGGCCGCCCCGCAGCGCCCCTGAACCCGCAGACCCCTCAGACGTCGTACGTCACGACGAGCGGCGCATGATCGCTCCAGCGCTCGGCGTGCGACGGCGCGCGGTCCACCTCCACCTTCACGGCACGCTCCGCGAGCGCCGGGGTGGCGAGCTGGTAGTCGATGCGCCAGCCGGCGTCGTTGTCGAACGCGCGCCCCCGCCACGACCACCAGGTGAACGGGCCGGGGCCCTCGCCGCCGTGCACACGACCGAGGTCGACGAGGCCGATCCCGTCGATCCACGTGTCCACGTAGGCGCGCTCCTCGGGCAGGAAGCCCGCGCTCTTGAGGTTGCCCTTCCAGTTCTTGATGTCCGCGTTGCGGTGGGCGATGTTGAGGTCGCCGGCGAGGACCGTGCGGCGCCCGTCGGTCGCGAGCTCGCGCAGGCGCGCGGTCACCCTCTGGAGGTACGAGTACTTGGCCGCCATCGTCTCGGGTTCGCTCACCGTGCCCGAGTGGATGTACGCGGAGACGACGGTGACCGTGGTGCAGTCCGCCAGCTCGACGTCGGCCTCGACCCAGCGTCCGGTGTCGACCGGCACCTCGGGCTCGCCGGCTCCCAGGCCGACGCGGACCGCGGTCAGCGGCAGCCGGGACGCGACGGCGACGCCGGCCCGTCCCTTGAGGTCGCTCGCCTGGTGCGCGACGTGCCACCCGTCGAGCAGCTCCTCGACCACGGCGTCCGGTGCGCGCACCTCCTGGAGCAGCAGCACGTCGGGGGTGCGAGACGCGATCCACGCGTCCATCCCTCGACGGTAGGCGGCACGGATCCCGTTCACGTTGGCGGTGGCGATCGTCAGCACACGGGACATCCCATCACGGACGACCGCCGTCGCGGTCACCCGGGGAGCGTGGCGCCGCTCACGTCGTCGGCGGGGAGCCGCGCCGACCGGAATCGTCCTGCGAGGACGGCCGAGACCGATGCGAGCACCGCGAGCACGACGAACCCCAGGGGCAGCTGGTGCGCGGTCGCGAAGATGCCGGTGAGCACGCCACCCAGGACTGCCCCGGCGTACGTGAAGACGTTGAGCCGCGCGACCGCGTGGTCGGTGACGGCCTCGACGCGGGCACCTGCGGAGGCCCCGGCGACCGCGGCTCCGGCACGCGCGTCCGCGAGCGCGACCGCCTCGCGCGCCCGGTCGCCTGCGGCCGAGAATGCGAGCGGTGCGACCACGCCGAGACCCAGTCCCGTGGCGGCGAGGCCGAGGACGGCGAGCGGCCACGCGGGTGCCGCGGCGACCGCGAGGAAGCCGACCGCGCCGAGCACTCCCCCGACCCGCACCACCCGGACCCGGCCGACCCGCTCGACGAGGCGGTCGCCGACGAGTCGCGACACGATGAGCGCAGCCTGGTACGCGGCGTACCCGAGCGGGGCGACCGCTGCGCTCGCGAGCAGCACGTCGCGCAGGTAGGTCGCGCTCCAGCTCGACACCGCGGAGTCCGCCACGGGGAACGCGACCATCGCGATCCCGAGCAGGGCGATCGCCCCTGCCCCGACCCGCACCGGCCCGGGGACCGCAGCGACGGCGTCGGGCACCGGCCGGTCGGCCACGTGGCGATCAGGCCCCGGTCGCTCGGGTACGGGCACGGGGGGCCCGACGAGTCGCGGCGCGAGGAGCAGGGCCACGACCACGACGACGGCACCGACGAGCGGCAGCGCCACGGGCTGGGAGAGGTCGCGGAGCGCCGCGCCGGAGACGGCGAGCGCGCCGAGCACACCACCGGCCGCGTTCGCGGCGTAGAACGACGCGAGCAGGCTCCGCCCGTACGACCGCTCGACGTCGATGCCCTGCATGTTCATCGCCGCGTCGACCGATCCCAGCGCGAGGCCGTAGAGCGCGATGGCGAGGAAGAACAGCGGCCAGGTGGGCGCCCCGCCCACGACAGCGATCGCGAGCCCTGCGAGGAGCAGCCCGCCGACCACGACCGCGCGCGACCCGCGACGTGCCGACACGATCCCCGACAGTGCGCTCCCGAGCCCCGCGCACACGCACACGCCCAGGACGACGAGCGTGACGACGTCGTCCCCCATGCCCAGCCGGTCCTTGTACCCGGGGATGGAGGTGAGGACGACCGCGAACCCGAAGCCCTGGACTGCGTACGCGGCCGTGACGGCGGCACGCGTGCGGCGGACCTCGGGTTCGACGACGCTGCTCATGCGCGCACCCTAGCGCCGTCGACCGACGGTGTCTGCACCGCCCGCCACCGTGTGATGCTGTGCGCATGGACGTCGTCGACCACCGGCCGGCCGCATGGTTCCTGCTGCGTGACGAGGAAGACCTGCTGCTGGACGTCTACCTCTTCTGAGGCTACGGCGAGTTCCCCTGGACCATGCGGCTCGACGCGACGGAGGTCGCGACGTACCGCTCCGGCGGCCGCGAGATCCTGGCACGCCTCGCGGAAGCGGTGCAGCGCTCCGATCCGATGGTCGAGACCTCGCCCTACCGCGGACGGAACGAGACGGAGCGTTGCGTCACCGACCTGAGGGACGCCATCGATCGCTGGTTCACGGTTGACCCGGCGCGTCGACAGGGTCCCCCACGCGACGGGTGACCAGAGGGACGTCAGACGAGGGCACGCTCCGCGGTGTCGACGACGTTCGCCAGCAGCATCGCGCGGGTCATCGGACCGACGCCACCCGGGTTCGGCGAGATCCAGCCCGCCACCTCGGCGACGTCGGGCGCGGCGTCCCCGACGACGCGGCTCTTGCCCGTCTCGGCGTCCACCTCGCGCGAGACGCCGACGTCGATCACGACGGCCCCCGGCTTCACCATGTCGCGCGTGACGATGCCCTTGACGCCGGCGGCCGCGACCACGACGTCGGCACGCCGCACGAGCGCGGCGAGGTCCGTCGTCCCGGTGTGCGTGAGCGTGACGGTCGCGTTGACGGCGCGGCGCGTGAGCAGCAGACCGATCGAGCGGCCCACGGTCACGCCACGGCCCACGACCACGACCTCCTTGCCCGCGAGCGAGACCCCGTGGCGCTCGATGAGCTCGATGATCCCGCGCGGCGTGCACGGGAGCGGCGAGGTGACCTCCTCGTTGACGCGCAGGACGAGTCGCCCGAGGTTGGTCGGGTGCAGGCCGTCGGCGTCCTTGTCCGGGTCGATGAGCTCGAGGACCCGGTTGGTGTCGATGCCCTGCGGCAGCGGGAGCTGGACGATGTAGCCCGTGCAGGCAGGGTCGTCGTTGAGGCGCCGGACGGCGGCCTCGATCTCCTCCTGGGAGGCATCGCCCGGCAGGTCCTCGCGGATGGAGGCCAGCCCGACCTCGGCGCAGTCGCGGTGCTTGCCGGCCACGTACCACTGCGATCCCGGGTCGTCGCCGACCAGGAGCGTGCCCAGGCCGGGCACGACGCCGCGCCCGGCGAGGACCGTGAGGCGGTCCTTGAGCTCGGCCTTGATCGCGGCGGCGGTGGCCTTGCCGTCGAGGATCCTGGCGGTGCTCTGGTCGCTCACTGGTGCAGGCCGGGGTAGAGCGGGAAGTCGGCCGTCAGCTTCTCGACGCGGGCGCGCAGCGCGTCCACGTCGGAGGCGGCGCCGGCCGTGAGCGTCGCGGCGATGATCTCGGCGACCTCCGTGAACTCGACGTCGCCGAACCCGCGGGTCGCGAGCGCGGGCGTGCCGATGCGCAGGCCTGACGTGACGCGCGGGGGGCGCGGGTCGAACGGCACGGCGTTGCGGTTCACCGTGATGCCGACGGTGTGCAGGAGGTCCTCGGCCTGCTGGCCGTCCAGGTCGCTGTGTCGCAGGTCGACGAGCACGAGGTGGACGTCGGTGCCGCCGGTGAGGACGGACACCCCCGCCGCGGCGACGTCGGGCTGCGCGAGGCGGTCCGCGATGATGCTCGCGCCGCGCAGCGTGCGCTCCTGCCGGTCCGTGAAGTCGTCGGTCGCCGCGATCTTGAACGACACGGCCTTGGCGGCGACGACGTGCATGAGCGGGCCGCCCTGCTGGCCCGGGAACACGGCGGAGTCGATCTTCTTCGCGTACTCGGCCTTGCTGAGGATGAAGCCCGAACGCGGGCCGCCGATGGTCTTGTGGACCGTGGAGGAGACGACGTCGGCGTACGGCACCGGGGACGGGTGCAGACCGGCGGCGACGAGGCCGGCGAAGTGCGCCATGTCCACCCAGAGCTTCGCGCCGACCTCGTCGGCGATCTCGCGGAACGCGGCGAAGTCGAGGTGGCGCGGGTAGGCGGACCAGCCGCCGATGATGACGTCGGGCCGCGTCTCGAGCGCCTGCTTGCGCACCTCGTCCATCTCGACGCGGTAGGACTGCGGGTCCACGCCGTACGCCGAGACGTCGTAGAGCTTGCCGGAGAAGTTGATCTTCATGCCGTGCGTGAGGTGGCCGCCGTGCGCCAGCTCGAGGCCGAGGATCTTGTCGCCCTTGTTGATGAGGGCGTGCAGGACGGCGGCGTTGGCCGTGGCGCCCGAGTGCGGCTGGACGTTCGCGTGCTCGGCGCCGAACAGCTCCTTGGCGCGGGCGATCGCGAGGTTCTCCGCGACGTCGACCTGCTCGCAGCCGCCGTAGTAGCGGCGGCCCGGGTAGCCCTCGGCGTACTTGTTCGTCAGGACGGAGCCCTGCGCCTGCAGGACGGCACGCGGGACGAAGTTCTCGGACGCGATCATCTCGAGGGTGTCGCGCTGGCGCGCGAGCTCCCCGTCGAGCACGGCGGCGATCTCGGGGTCGAGCTCGGCGAGCGGGGCGTCGAGGACGTTCTGTGCTGGGCGGTCTACGGGCTGGGCGCTCATGGCGTCTCCTCGCGGTCTGGGCAGAAGATTCGGCGGTGTCTCGTCGGTCGAGCAAGCGGTGGCCCCAGGCTCACGTCCGGGTACGCACCACCGATGGCGGTGACCCGGGGCCCAGGCGAACGACCCGTCGTCTGCACAGCACGTCGCTCCCCGGTGGTGATCCACCATTCCCCGCCCGAGATCAGGATGCGGCGGGGTGCGCCAGTCGCGACGCGAACGATCCTAGCGCATCCGCCTCCGGTGGACGGTGCGTCAGATCCCCGACCCGTTGCGGGCGTCCGCCTCGCCGAGGATGCGACGCAGGTACGTGTAGGTGAGGTCCCCCGCGGCCTTGTCGTACTGCTCCTCGTACCCGTGCTTGGTGTACATGGCGAGGTTCTGCTTCGAGTCCTTGCCGGTGAACACCCAGATCTCCGACGTCTGCTCCGGCAGGTACGGGAGCACCCCGAGGAGCATCTGCGTCCCGATCCCCCGGCCCTGCATGTCCGGCGCGACGGCGAGCCGCCCGAGCGTCGCGCGCGTGCCCTCGACCTCGACGCGCACGGAGCCGACGAGGCGGGGGCCGAGCCACGCCCCGATCGTCACGACGTCGGGGTGTGCGAGGTCGTCCCGCAGCTCGTGGAGCGTCTGGGTCAACGGAGGGATGTTGGGGTCGCCGTAGAGCTGGGCCTCCGTGACGAAGGCCGCACGGCGGAGCGTGAGGAGCTCGCCGGCCTCGTCGTCGGTGACCAGACGGGTGGTGATCTGCGCGTCACTCATGGGTTCATGGTGTCAGAGATGCGGCGTGAGCACGGCCGCGGTCCGGGTGATCTCGCCACCACCCTCTGAACTACCCTCTGAAGCGTGTCCACGACAGCGCTCTCCCCCTCCGACCCGAACCACCCCGAGCCGGCCCCTGCGGGACCGACCCACTGGGTCCTCACGCTCTCGTGCCCGGACGGCCCGGGGATCGTGCACGCGGTCGCGGGCGCGCTCGCGCGCCTCGGCGGGAACATCACCGAGTCGCAGCAGTTCGGCGACCCGCTCTCCGGGCTCTTCTTCATGCGCGTCCAGGTCACGGCCGACGCCTCGCGCGAGGGGATCGTCGACGCGCTGGAGCCCGTGGCCGACCGGTTCGCCATGACGTGGGTGCTCGACGCGGTCGGGCGGCGCCTGCGGACGCTGCTCATGGTCTCGAAGGCTCCGCACTGCCTCGTCGACCTGCTCTACCGCGAGCGGTCCCAGGCGATGCCGATCGACGTCGTGGGCGTCGTCGGGAACCACACCGACCTCGCGGACATCGCGGCCTTCTACGGCAAGCCGTTCCACCACGTCCCGGTCACGCGCGAGACCAAGGCCGAGGCGGAGTCCCGGCTGCGCGGGCTCGTCGACGAGCTCGACGTCGAGCTCGTGGTGCTGGCACGGTACATGCAGATCCTGTCCGACGACCTGTGCCGCGAGATGCCCGGGCGGATCATCAACATCCACCACTCGTTCCTGCCGAGCTTCAAGGGCGCCCGCCCGTACGCCCAGGCGCACGACCGCGGCGTCAAGCTCATCGGCGCGACGTCGCACTACGTCACGGGCGACCTCGACGAGGGGCCGATCATCGAGCAGGACGTCGCGCGCGTCGACCACTCGCGCCGCGTCGAGGACCTCGTCGCGATCGGCGAGGACGTGGAGCGCCAGACCCTCGCGCGCGCCGTCCGCTGGCACGCCGAGCACCGCGTGCTCCTGGACGGCCACCGCACCGTCGTCTTCCGCTGAGCCGGGCGACGACGAGACCCCGCCACGTCGGACGTGGCGGGGTCTCGCTGTGCTGGGGCTGCGCCCCGGGACGTGTCAGGGGCTACGCCCCGGACGTCACTTGGTGAGCGGGCCCAGGGTCGGGTCGTCCGCGTACACCTCGGCAGCGTTCTCCTGCGTGACGATCTTCGGCTCGAGCAGGAAGGCCGGGACGACCTTCACGCCGTTGTCGTAGGACTCGTCGTCGTTGACGTCGAAGTCCTCGCCCTTCTGGGCGTGCTGGACCTGCTTGATGGACTCGGCGACGAGCTCGCGCGTGTCCTTGTAGATCGTCGAGTACTGCTCGCCCGCGACGATCGACTCGACGGACTCGACCTCGGAGTCCTGACCGGTGATGACCGGGGTGTCCAGACCGGCCTGCTTCACCGAGGTGAGGGCGGCGCGGGCCAGCGTGTCGTTCGGGGACAGGATGCCGTGGAGCTCGGTGCCGTCGCCGTAGTTCGCCGACAGGATCGTGTCCATGCGCTTCTGCGCGTTCTCGGCCTTCCAGCCCTGCGTCGCGACCTGCTTCTGCGTGGTCTGCCCCGAGACGACCGTCAGGGTGCCGTCGTCGATCTTCGGCTGCAGGATGCTCATGGCGCCCTCGAAGAACGGCGTCGAGTTCGCGTCGTCGGAGGAGCCGGCGATGAGCTCGATGTTGTACGGGCCCTCGCCCTTGCGCTCCGCGAGGCCCTCGAGCAGGGCCTGGCCCTGGAGCTCGCCGACCTTGAAGTTGTCGAACGCGACGTACAGGTCGACGGCGTCCGTGTTCTTCACGAGGCGGTCGTACGCGATGACCTTGACGCCCTCGTCGGCCGCGGCCTGGAGCTGCGTGCCGAGCTGCGAGCCGTCGATGGCGCCGACGACGATGACCTTGGCGCCCTGCTCGACCATGGCCTGGATCTGGTTCTGCTGCTCCGAGACGCCGCCGTTCGCGAACTGCACGACGGGCTTGAAGCCTGCATCGGTGAGGCCGTCGTTGAACAGCTGCTCCGCGAGGACCCAGTTCTCCGAGGTCTTCTGCGGGAGCGCGACACCGATCGTCGCGCCCTCCTCGAAGCCTGCTGCCGCCTCGGTGCCGCCGCTGGTCTCGGTGTCCGAGCCGCTGCGACCGTTGTCGCTGGAGCAGCCCGAGAGGATGAGCGCGCTCGCGGCGCTCAGCGCCAGGAGCGCCGTGGTGAGCTTCTTCATTGGTTCACACTTTCTTGTTGGGCATCCGTCGTCGGATGCGTGTGGTGAAGGTGAGCTGGTGGGGACGGGGGGCGTGCCGCCGTGCGGCGGTCAGCCCTTGGCCGCGGTGGCGCCGTCGGCGACGGGCACCTCCGCCACAGGGTCGTCGGAGCCGGGCACCGCGCCGGTGCCCTTGTCTCGCCGGTTCGGCATGATCAGCCCGATGATCGACGGACGGCCCTGGACCTTGTTGTAGACGTCGAACGCGACGGCGGCGAGGAGCACGAGGCCCTTGATGATCTGCGTCCAGTCGGAGCCGATGCCCATGAGCTGCAGGCCGTTGTTGAGGACCGCCATGACGAGACCACCGATCACGGACCCGACGACGGTGCCGACGCCGCCCGAGACCGCGGCGCCGCCGATGAAGACGGCCGCGATCGCGTCGAGCTCCCAGTTGGTCCCGTCGAACGGGCCGGACGCCGTCGAGCGGCCGATGAAGATGATGCCCGCGAGGGACGCGAGGATCGACATGTTCATCATGACGAAGAAGTTCGTCCTGCGGATGTTGACGCCCGACAGCGCGGCTGCGGAGCGGTTGCCGCCGACCGCGTAGACGTGGCGGCCGGTGATGGTGCGCGACGCGACGAACTGGTAGGCGATGACGAGGACCACGAGCACGACGGCCGGGACCGGGAACGAGGTGCCCACGCGGCCGGAACCGTACAGGTACGTGATGTAGGCGATGAGCACGGCGATGACACCCACGCGCGTCGCCGATACCCAGACCGGCGGCACCTCGGCGCCGAGGCGGCGAGCGCTCGCGCGGCGGCTGAGCTCGGCCCAGACCACGATCGCGATCGCGATGACGCCGATGGCGAGCGTCGAGTTGTTCAGACCCGTGTTCGGGCCCCACTCCGGCAGGTAGCCGCCGCCGAGCGTCTGCAGCTCCTCGGGGACCGGGACCGAGTTCGAGTCACCGATGTACTGGTTCAGGCCGCGGAAGATCATCATGCCGGCGAGCGTCGTGATGAAGCCGGGGATTCCGACGTAGGCGACCCAGAAGCCTTGCCACGCGCCGATCACCGCGCCGAGGGCCAGGCCGAGAAGGATGCCGGCCCACCACGGGAAGCCCCAGTCCCGGATGGCGAGCGCGACGACGATCCCCACCACGGCGGCGACGGAACCGACCGAGAGGTCGATGTGCCCGGCGATGATGACGAGCACCATGCCGATCGCGAGGATCAGGATGTAGGAGTTGCCGTTGAGGAGGTTCTGCGCGTTCGAGGACGTCAGCACCCGCCCGTCGGTCCTCCACTGGAAGAAGAGGATGAGGGCGAGCAGGGCGAAGAGCATCCCGAACTGGCGGGCTCCTCCGCTCATCAGCTGCTTGTTGGACGACATCGTCGTGGCGTTCCTTCGTCTAGGGGTCGTACGGGGTGGGGGCGCGAGCGGGTCAGGCGGCGCGGTCGGACGTCGTGGTCCCGGTCATCAGGTGCATGAGACTCTCCTGCGTCGCCTCGGCACCGGGGACGTCGCCCGTGATGCGGCCTTCGAAGACCGTGTAGATGCGGTCGCACAGGCCGAGGAGCTCAGGGAGCTCGGACGAGATGACGACGACGCCGCGGCCGGAGTCGGCCATCTGCTGGATGAGCTTGTAGATCTCGAACTTGGCACCGACGTCGATGCCGCGCGTGGGCTCGTCGAGGATCAGCAGCTCGGGCTCGGTGAACATCCACTTGCCGAGCAGCACCTTCTGCTGGTTCCCGCCGGAGAGCTTCGCGACGCCCTCGTAGACGCTGCGCGCCTTGACGCCGAGGGACTTGCGGTAGGACTCCGCGGCGGAGAAGGCCTTGTCCCGGTCGATCACGGTCGCGGTCGAGATCTTGGGCAGGTTCGCCGCGACGATCGTGTCGAGGATCGTGTCGAGCAGGTTGACGCCGAGGGCCTTGCGGTCCTCGGGGACGTACGCGAGGCCGTGGTCGATCGCGGACTGCACGGTGGGGACGTGGATCTCCTCCCCGTTCATGCGGATCGTGCCCGACTTGTAGCGACCGTAGGACCGGCCGAACAGCGAGCGCGCGAGCTCGGTGCGCCCCGCGCCCATGATGCCCGCGAAGCCCACGATCTCGCCGCGGCGCACGTGGAAGCTGGACTGCTTGCACACGAACCGGCCCGGGACCTCGGGGTGCTCGACGGTCCAGTCCTCGACCTCGAAGAACGTCTCGCCGATCTTCGGCGTGTGGTCGGGGTAGCGCGAGTCGAGCGAGCGCCCGACCATGCCGCGGATGATCCGGTTCTCGTCCACGCCGTCGCCCTTGACGTCGAGCGTCTCGACGGTGCGACCGTCGCGGATGATCGTGATCGAGTCGGAGATCTCCTCGATCTCGTTCAGCTTGTGGGAGATCATGATGCTCGTCAGGCCCTGCTCGCGCAGGCCGCGCAGCAGGCCGAGGAGGTGCTCGGAGTCGTCCTCGTTGAGCGCCGACGTGGGCTCGTCGAGGATGAGCAGGCTGACGTCCTTGGCGAGGGCGCGGGCGATCTCGACGAGCTGCTGCTTGCCGACGCCGATGTTCTTGATGAGGGCGTCGGGCGAGTCGTTGAGGCCCACACGCTGCATGAGCTCCATGGCGCGCCTGCGCGCCTCGTTCCAGTCGATGCCGAAGCCGCCCTTGACCTCGTTGCCGAGGAAGATGTTCTCGGTGATCGAGAGCTCGGGGATGAGCGCGAGCTCCTGGTGGATGATGACGATGCCGGCGCTCTCGCTCGAGCGGATGTCCTTGAACCGGACTTCCTCGCCGCGGTAGACGATCTCGCCACGGTAGGTCCCGTGGGGGTAGACGCCCGACAGCACCTTCATGAGCGTCGACTTTCCTGCACCGTTCTCGCCGCAGATCGCGTGGATCTCGCCGGAACGCACCGTGAGCGTCACCTCGTCGAGCGCCTTGACGCCCGGGAACTCCTTGGTGATGGACCTCATCTCGAGGATCACGCCGCCGTCCGTCATCGGACTCCTCCCGCCAGTCGTCGCGGCGCTCCTGCGCCCCGCGAGCCCGGACGTCCAGTGGTGTCCGAGCCGGAGCGACGCTAAGCCCGTCCGATCCTTGGCGTCAACTCCTGAACCCAACGATCCGGGAAATGTGACCAAACAGCGATGTTCGGGGTCGGAGGCCGCCCGATGTGAGCGTGAACACCGAGGAATCGCTCCCACGCGGTCAGATTGTGAACGCGAGAGACGTTCCGTTCATGGAGAGCGTCCGCGGCGGGACGGCGCCGACGGGGCGAGGTAGAGCCCTGGTCGTCGACCAGGGCTCTACCTCGCACACGGCCGCTCCACCCCGGCGTCAGGAGCAGGTGCGCCCCTCGTAGGCGACCGCGACGGACGAGGTGACCTCTCGCCCGTCGAGCTCGGCCTCGACGGTGACCGTCGCCTCACCCGCGCCGACGGACGCCGACCGGGTCGCGAACGACTGGTATCCGTTCCTCCCCGGCGCGACGGCGTCGTACGAGCGCTCCCCGAACGGGGTGGCGATCGTCACGTCGACCGGCACGGCGCCGTCGTTCGTCGCGCGGACCGCCACGTACGCCTTGCCCGCCAGGCACCGGGACACCGCCTCGACCGAGACGGGCAGCTCGTCCGTCACCTGCGGTTCGACGAGCACGGCGACCGTCCGGGCAGGCACCGTGACCGTACCCGTCGCAGCGTCCCACGTCGTCTCCCGCACGACCTCGTCGACGCCCTCCTGCTGGACCGGCGAGAGCACGTAGTCGCGGTCGGCCAGCACCCCGACGGTCTGCGTGACCGGCTCGGGCGAGGAGTTGAACACCGCGAGCAGACCGTCGAGGGCGGGGTCGACGTCGCCGCCCACGGTGTCGTCGACCGACATGACGATCACGCCGGGCACCTGCTCCGCGCCCGCGTCCGGGAAGGTGACCTTCTCGCGGATCGCGTCCGCGTCGCCGAGCCGGAACAGCTCGGTCGAGTGCCGCAGCCGCAGGAGGTCCTGCGCGGACGCCGACGCCGTCGCGATGTCGTCGGGCGACGGCGCGAGCGCCGGGTCCGCGAGGAGCGGCGCCATGAGGGGCCACTTGTCCTCGTTGTCGGCCGCCATCGGCAGGCCCTTGCCGAACCCGTTCTCCTGGCCCGACCAGTCGATCGCGTTGAACCAGTCGCCCGAGTCGTAGCTGTTGCGGTCGAGCGACTTCGAGCGCAGCAGGTCCGTGCCGGCGTGCCAGAACGACGGCGTCTGCGACAACGCCGCGGTCGCGAGCGAGACCGTGTTCATGCGCACGCGCTCGTCCATCGGGGTGTCCGCGGGCAGCTTGAGCGCGAGCAGGTCGAACAACGTCTCGTTGTCGTGCGCGTCGACGTACGTGACGACCTCCTCCGGCGAGTCGGCGTAGCCCGCGGGAGCCCCGCGGTAGTCGATCTCGTCACCGCGCTGCTCCTCGCCCGTCGACGTGACGAACGTGAAGTCGCGCAGGTTGCCCGCGAGCCCGAGCCGGACGAGGTCGGTCTGGTGCCCGAGGTCGGCCAGCTCGTCGGCGGAGCCGTCGTTGACGCTGCCGGGGTCGCCGGTCTGCGCCTCGCGCCCGTTCGGGTCGGTGCCGAGCCCGGTGCCGAACCCCTGGGTGAACGTCGACGCGCCGTCGACGGGCGAGCCGCCGTGCACCGCGTCGCGCAACCGGTCGGAGAACGTCCCGATGCCCGTGCCGCCGAGCTGGCCCTGCGTGGCCTGCTCGAACAGCGCGTTGCCCGCGACCTCGCCGAAGTCCCAGCCCTCGCCGTAGAGGTAGACCGATTCGCCGTCCACGCCGTCCTCGGCGAGCGTGAGCTCGTCGAGCGCCGCCCGGACGTCGAGCATGTTCTGCCTCGAGTGGTGGCCCATGAGGTCGAACCGGAACCCGTCGACCTTGTAGTCGCGGGCCCACGTGACGACCGAGTCGGTCATGAGCCTGCCGGCCATCACGTGCTCGGTGGCGACGTTCTGGCAGCACGTGCTCGTCTCGACCGAACCCGTCGTCGGGTTCAGCCGGTGGTAGTAGCCCGGCACGACCCGGTCGAGGACGGACTTCGCGTCCTGACCGCTCGCGGCGGTGTGGTTGAACACCTGGTCGAGCACGACCTGCAGGCCCGTGTCGTGCAGCCCGCCCACCATCGTGCGGAACTCGGCGACGCGCGCGCCGCCCTCCGCGTCGACGGCGTACGACCCCTCCGGCGTGGAGAAGTGCCACGGGTCGTAGCCCCAGTTGAAGCCGTCGTCGGCCTGGACCTCGGCCACGGCGGCCTGCTGCTCCGACGAGTCCGGCGCGAACCCGGTGAGGTCCCCCGTCACCGCCTGGTCCGCCCGGCCCTCCGGGATCGACGCGATGTCGAACGTCGGGAGGAGGTGGACCGTCGTGAGGCCCGCGTCCGCGAGCTCGCGCAGGTGCGTCATGCCGTCCGAGTCCTCCTCGGAGAACGCGAGGTAGGTCCCGCGCTCGGCGGCCGGGACGGTCTCGTCCGCGATGGAGAAGTCACGCACGTGGAGCTCGTAGATCGTCTGGTCGACGGCGCGCTCCACGACCGGTGCGGCCGTCCCTTCCCAGAGCGACGGGCGGAAGGCCGGGTCGTCGAGGTCGACGACCACGGAGTGCGTCGAGTCGAGCGTCAGGCCGACCGAGTACGGGTCGGTCACGACGTTCGTCTCGACCTCGCCGGTGCCCGGCACGAACACCTCGACCTCGTACCGGTACCGCGAGCCGGCCCAGCCGCCCTCGGGGGCGTCGTCCGCCCCGTCGACCGTCCACGCGCCGTCGGACTGACGCGTGGCCTCGATCCGCTGGGGTTCCGCGGACAGGTCCGCTGTCGGACCGGTGTCCGCGGGCCACGCCAGGAGCGTGACCGCCCGGGCGGTGGGTGCCCACAGCGCGAACGACGGCGTGCGCTCGCCGGTCGCACCGGCCCAGGTCAGGCCGAGCTCGCGTTCCTCCGCGGCCGCGGCGAACACGTCGTCCAGCACGCCGGGGACCTGCACCCCGGTCGCGGCGGTGACCACGTCCCCGTCGGCGCGGGTCACGAGGAGCTGTCCCCGCAGCGCCACCTCGACCGCGTCCCGGTCGACGGGCCCGCCGTCGGCATCCGTCACCCTCAGCGCGGTGGACGCCGAGAGCGCCGGGAAGTCGGTGACGACGACGTCGGGCAACCCGTCGGGGTCGACCTCGAGCGTGTACGACGTCGCGCCCTCGGGTACCTGCACCTCGCCGTCCTCGGCGCCCGGCACGACGGCGAGACCGCCGTCAGGGGCCGCCCACAGCGTGTACGCGTCGCCGGTCCCGAGCGTCGCCGGCCACGCGAGCACGTCCTCCCGGACCCAGTGCGCGGCCTGCTGCCCGGTTCCCGGCAGGGGCGGGTTCTCCACACCGATGTCGAGCACGTGCGTCTCGATGTCGTAGGTGAACGTCACGGCCTCGCCGTCGCCGACGGAGAACTGGTAGTTGGCGCCGTCCGGCGCTCCCCCGACCCCGTAGTTCTCGGCCCAGCTCATCGCGTGCGCGACCTTGCCCTCGTAGGCGCCAGCCGCGAGGTCGTCCGTCGACCAGGTGTACGTCCCGTCGCCGTCAGGGTCCTTGAGCCACGACGCGAGGCAGTCCGGCGCCCAGGAACCCGGGCAGCCGACCTGGTCCTGGAACGACCCGGCCACGGTGACGATCGGTCCCTGCGCCGTGCTGGAGAAGTCCTTGCTCACCGGGTCCCAGTAGAACGTGACCGGCTCGCCGTCGGTCGTGTACGTCGCGTTGCCGCCGTCCTGTACGCCGCCGACGCCGTAGTTCACGGTCCACGACCCGTTGAGCGCGACCTTGTACTCGTAGGTGCCGGCCGGCAGGTCGAACGTGCCCGCGTAGACGCCGTCCGGGCGCTTCGTGAGCTTCGCCGCCTCACAGCCGGGAGCCCAGTCGCCCGCGCAGCCCATCTCGGAGTTGTGGCTGCCGGCGACGGTCACGAGGTCGATCTCGGGCTCGGGCTCCTCCCCGACGACGCCGCTGACGTCGACCCCGACGCTCGCGAACGTCGAGGCCGCGGCCCGGTCCCCGTCGGCGTCGGTCGTCACGGCCCGGTACTCGACGAGCGTGCCGTCGGGCAGGTCGGTGACGTCGTGGAAGACGCGCGGCGAGGTGTCCTCGGCGGTGCCGAGCGCGCTCCACGCGCCGTCGCCGGAGTCACCGACGACCCGCCAGGCGATCGACGTCTCGGCCCACGCGTCGTCGTCCACGGTCGCGCCGACCGGGGCGACCCCGGTCAGTGCGGCGCCCGCGGCCGGGACCGTCACGGAGATCTCCCCGGACGAGTCCGCGCCGACCTCCCGGTCCGCGACGAGCACGACCGCCGACGTCGCGGGCAGGCTGAGCGTGACCGAGCCCTCGGCGTCGGCCTCCACCGGTTCGCCGTCGCCGTGCAGGACCGCGTACGACGCGCCGGGGGTGAGGGTCGTGAACGACGCCTCGCGCGGCTCGGACGCGTTGTTGAGCGCGACCAGGTGCTCGACCTTCTCCGTACGATCGACCCGGCTGAAGGCGTACACCCCGGCACCGTTCTCGACGTAGCGCTCGATCTGGGCGCCCGTCGCGAGCGCCGGGTTGTCCTCGCGGAGCGCGGCGAGCTCGGCGATGTGCTCGTACAGCGGCGCGTCGGTGCCGTACCGGTCGACGCTCCCCGCCTGCTCGCCCGTGACGAGCTGCTGGTCCGCGTACTCGTCGACCTGGGTGGCGAAGAGCGTCTGGCGCGCGTCCTTGTCACCGCCCGCGCCAGCGAACCCCTGCTCGTCGCCGTAGTAGACGACCGGCTGACCGCGCGTCAGGTACATGAGGTCGTGCGCGAGCTCGTCGCGCGCGAGCGGGTCGTCGGTGGACGCGAGCATGGAGCCGACCCGACCCATGTCGTGGTTGCCGAGGAACGTGGGCAGCGCGCTCGCCGAGGTGTCCGGCGTCGTGTACATGTCGTCGCTCGCGAAGAGCGACGCGAGACCCTTGGCGCTGTTGCCGCTCGCGAAGCTCGTCGCAGCGGACTGGAACGTGAAGTCGAGCGTCGAGCTCATGTCGGTGCGCCGCACGTACGGCGAGAGCTTCGCGGCGTCGGCGTCGTACACCTCGCCGAACATGAAGAAGTCGTCCTTGCCCTGCGCGTGGGCGTAGTCGAGGACCTCCGTGGTCCAGGTCTCCCAGAACTCGAAGTTCACGTGCTTGACCGTGTCGATGCGGAACCCGTCGATCCCGAGGTCGACCCAGTCCTCGTAGACGTCGACGAAGCCGTCGACCACGGTCGGGTGCTCGGTCATCAGATCGTCGAGACCGTCGAAGTCGCCGTACGTGACCGACTCGCCCGTCCACGTCGAGTTCCCTCGGTTGTGGTAGAGCGTCGGGTCGTTGAGCCACGACGGGACCTTCAGGTCCTCCTTGCCGGCCGGGACGAACGGCGTGTACGGGAACGACGTCGCGGCGTCGAGCTCGGGGAACTCCCTCGTGCCCGCGAGGTCGGCCGGGTCGAAGACGTCGCCGGCCGCGTCGCGGTAGGGCGAGGTCGCCTGGTCGACGTAGGAGTACTCCTTCTCCTCGTAGTCGACGACGTCGGCCGTGTGGTTGGTGATGATGTCGAAGTAGACCTTGATGCCCTTGGCATGGGCCTCGTCGATGAGCGCCTCGAGCTCCGCGTTGGTGCCGAGGTGCGGGTCGATCTGCGTGAAGTCGGTGATCCAGTACCCGTGGTACCCGGCGGACGCGTCCGCCCCGGTCCCCTGGACGGGCTGGTTCTTGAACGAGGGCGTGAGCCAGATCGCCGTCGTCCCGAGCCCCTCGACGTAGTCGAGGTTCTCCCGCAGGCCGGCGATGTCCCCGCCCTGGTAGAACCCCTTGTCCGTCGGGTCGAACCCGGAGACGAGCGGGTCGTCACCGAGGCCCGCCGTGTCGTTCGCCGGGTCGCCGTTGGCGAACCGGTCGGTCATGACGAAGTAGAACCGCTCGTCCGACCCGGGCTGACGCACGGGCGGGACGACGAGCGCGTCGTCGGTCGCGGCGTCGTACTCCCCCGCGAGGCCCAGCGGCGCGAGCGCGATGCGGTGCGTGGCCTCGTCGAACAAGACGCGCAGGGTCGTGTCACCACCGAGCACGAGGGGGACGTTGTCCTGCCCCCCGTCGCGGCCGTAGGTCTCGTCCCAGGCGTCGTCGAACGCGACCTTGTACTCGTACGTGCCGGCGGGGACCTCGAAGTCCGCGGACCATACGCCCGCGACGTCGGTCGGTACGAGCTCGGTCGCCGCGCAGGCCGGGTCCCAGTCCGCCGCGCAGCCCAGCTCGGACTGCAGGTCCCCCACGAGGGCCACGGTGCGGTCGGCGGCTGCGGCCGGTGCGACGAGGACGGCGGTGGTGAGACCGGCGAGGCCGGAGGCGGCGAGCGCCGCGGCGGCGAGCGTGGCTGTCGTGCGGCGCGCGACCCCAGGTCCTGAGGCACGAGGCATGGAGGACTTCCTTGTCGTCCGAGGGCGCAGAACGCCCGGAGGTTCGGACGACGATCCGTGCAGGCGTCGTCGTCCATGTCGCGCCGGCGCGCGACCTTCAGACTGTATCGATTGCAGCAAGTTGCAGCAAGACCCTGCACGGTTCGAGATGCCAGCGCGGGCGCTCGGTGTGACCGTGAGTCAGGTCGGACCACGCCGGACCCGGATCGGAGGTGAGGACAGGCATGGCCGTGAAGGCGGACACCGCCTCGATCCTGCACGCGTGGCTGGCGCGACGCGTTGCGAAGGAGTCCATGTGAGGATCGTCTGGCGGCGCGCGCTCGACTCGTTCTGGTTCTATCCCGCCGTCCTGTCGACGGTCGCGGTGGTCGTCGCCGAGATCCTGATCGGCGTGGACCGCACGCTCGCGCGCGACTCGTTCGACGACGTGGCGCTGCTGTCCTCGTTGAGCGCGAGCGGCAGCCGCTCGCTGCTGAGCGCGATCGCCACGTCGGTGCTCACCGTGACCGGCACGACCTTCTCCATCACGATCTCGGTGCTCGCGACCACCACGTCGACCTATGGCCCACGACTCGTGCGCAACTTCATGAGCGACCGCGGCAACCAGCTCGTGCTCGGCGTCTTCACCGCCTCGTTCCTCTACTCGCTCGTCGTCCTGCGCTCGGTGCGCAGCGAGACGGACGGTGGCAGCGCCTTCGTGTCGACGCTGGCCGTCAACGGCGCCATGCTCCTCGCGGTCCTGAGCGTCGCCGTCCTCGTGTACTTCATCCATCACATCGCGGACTCCGTCCAGGTCTCGACGCTCCAGCACCGCCTGCGGGTCGAGCTGGGCACCGTGGTCGACCTGGTCGCCCCGGCCCGCCACGCGCGGTCGGCCGTCGGGCCCGACCGCACCCAGCCGCAGCAGCTCCCGCCTGTGCGCGACATCGTCGCGGCCGGGCGGACCGGCTACGTCCAGTGGGTCGACCTCGATCGGCTCGCGCGGGTCGCGGAGACCGCAGACGGTCTCGCCGAGTGCGTCGTGGCCCCCGGGGACCACGTCGTCGCGGGCGAGCCCGTCGTCCGCCTCCGGGGAGCCACCGCGTGGGGGGACGACGTCGCGGCCGACGTCCGCGCCACCGTGACGCTCGGGGACGAGCGGACTCCGCACCAGGATGTCGGTTTCGCGGTGCAGCAGCTCACCGACATGGCCGTGCGCGCGCTGTCCCCCGGGACGAACGATCCGTACACCGCAGCGGGCGCGCTCGACGCGCTCGCCGACGGGTTGGTCACGCTCGTGTCGCGGCCTCCTGTGGCGACGGGCCGCACCGATGCACGCGGGGAGCTGCGCGCTGTCGTGCGGTGGCCGCAGGCCGAGGACCTGATCGGCGCGGTCCTGCTTGCGGTTCGGACGTACGCGACGCAGGCACCCGTGGTGCTCGCCGCTGCTCAGCGACTCATCGAGCGCCTCGCCCTGGCTGCGGATCGTCCGGGCTCGCGAGACCGGCTGCGCAGCGAGGCCGAGGCGTTGCGCAGCGCCGTCGCCGAATCGTCCGTCCACGACGTGGACCGCAGGCTCGTCCTCGCGCGCCTCGACCGCCTGATCGCCACGCTGCACTGACCTGGTGGCCGCACCGACGGGCCGGGACGACCGCCCTCTGCCGGTCAGCCCGCGAGGTGCGCCCAGCGTGGCGCGAGCTCGCGCCACGGGCCGACCGCGGCGACCTCGCCCTCCTGGAGGACGACGACCCGGTCGGCCCGTGCCAGCGCCGCGCGCTTCGACGTCGACCCGATCACGGTGGTGCCGCGCTCGCGCAACGAGGTCCATAGCTCGATCTCGGTCGAGGCGTCCAGCGCGCTCGACACGTCGTCCGCGAGCAGGAGCTCCGTCTCCGTGGCGAGCGCCCGGGCGAGTGCGAGTCGCTGCACCTGGCCGCCCGACAGCCGGACGCCACGGTGCCCCACGAGCGCCTCGTGCCCGCCGGCCTCGACGACGTCCTGCTCGAGCCGCGCCGCGGCGACCGGACCACGCACCTCGCGCTCGTGACCGAGCCGCACGTTGTCGGCGAAGGTGCCCGAGAGCACGCGCGGCACCTGCGCGACGTGCGCCACCTGACCCGGGCGCAGGAACGTCTGGGCGTCGACGACGTCCGCCCCGTTCCACCGGATCGTGCCGGTGTGCTCCATGAGCCCGGCGAGGGCCGAGAGCAGGCTGGACTTGCCCGAGCCGACCTGGCCGAGCAGCAGCACCAGCTCGCCTCGCACCACCACGAGGTCGACGCCCTGCACGCCGATGGTCCCGTCGTCATGCAGCGCCGACATGCCGGCCAGCTCGAGCCGCTCCAGGGCCTGGCGCGGACGGGGGGCGGGCGCAGGTGCGTCGCCGGTGAGCAGGTCGACGCCGGACGGCAGGTCCATCAGGTCGGCGCCCGCGGCGAACCTGCTGGTCACGCGCTGCCACGAGCGCGTGCCCGGCGCCTCGGTGACGACGGCGCCGGCCACGACGCCGAACCAGCCGAAGCCGTTCACGGCGTTGGCGACCAGGAGGGCGATGGCGAGGTCCCACGTCCCCGTGATGAGCCCCGCCCACGCGGCGACGACACCGAGCTGGATCATGACGAGCGGGACCCCGTCGAGCGCGGCCTGCACCCGGTGCTCGAAGACCGCGGCGCGCACCCGTCCGCCGTCGACCTCGTGCAGGTGCGCGTGCACCTGGGGCGTCCGGGCGGCGAGCTTCACGGTGCGCGCCGAGTCGAGCGCCGAGACCAGCGCGCGGCCGAACCGGGCGCGCGCGGCCGAGGACCGCGTCGCCGACCGGCCGGCGATCGGTCGGCCGACCGCCGAGGCGCCCGCCGAGACCACCATGACGGCGAGCAGGACCGCGCCGGCGAGCCACGAGCCGCTGATCAGCGCCGTGACGCCCGCGATGACGAGACCGTTGACGAAGTCGACCCAGCGGTCCGCGTACCGGGCGAAGCGGTCGGCGTCCATGGCGCGCGCCACGACCTCGCCCGGCGGGGACGCCGGGAGCCGGTGCTGTCGCGTCTGACCGCTCATGACCGCCATCCGCACCCGCAGCAGCACCTCGATCCACCAGCGCGGGTAGAGGTACACGGCGCGCGCGAGGCACAGCGGCGCGGCGATCAGCAGCACGGCGAACGGGACGAGCAGCCCGACAGGGAGGCCGTCGTCCAGGCTCTGGACCGCGCGCCCCCAGAGGAAGCCCGTGACCGCTCCCTGGGCGGAGAGCAGGCTCGCCACCAGGAACAGCAGAGCGGCGAACGCCCCCCACGCGGGCCGCACGAACAGGGCGTGCAGGATCCCGCGCGCCAGGCTCGGCCCGTCCCCGGGGTCCGGCAGCTCGGGCGGAGCGCCGCGGCGGCGGCGTCCACCGACGGCCAGGGAACCGTCCACGGCAGCACGGTTCGCGGCGGGGGCGCCGTCGTCGTCGCGCGCGGCCGGGACGGAGCGGGCGGTGTCCACGGCCGACGCCGCGCGGTCGTCCTCCGAGGCGCTCGCCTCCACCAGCTCCCGGTAGGGTCCGTCGGCCTGCGCGAGCGCGGAACGGCTCCCCTGCTGGACGATGCGGCCGTGGTCGAGCACCGCGACCAGGCCGGCACGCTCGATGGTCGAGAGGCGGTGCGCGACGAGGACGCCCGTGCGCCCGGCCAGCAGCCGTTCCGACGCAGCGACCACGCGCGCCTCGGTCAGCGGGTCCATGCGCGCCGTCGCCTCGTCGAGGACGACCACCTGCACGTCGCGGACCAGCAGCCGGGCGAAGGCGACGAGCTGCTCCTCCCCCGCCGAGAGCGACGTCCCGCCCGGCCCCAGCAGCGTGTCGAGGCCGTCGGGCAGCCCCGCGACCCAGTCGTCGAGGCGGAGCTCGCGCACCGCCGCGTCGACGTCCGTGCGGGGCACGTCCGCGAACAGCGCGACGTTCTCCGCGAGGGTGCCGGCCAGGATCTCCGTGCGCTGGGTGACGACGCCGACCGCCGCGCGCAGCGCCTGCAGGTCGAGGTCGCGGACGTCCGCACCGCCGACGAGCACGGCGCCGCGGGGAGGCTCGACCGCGCGTGACAGCAACGACGCGAGGGTGGACTTGCCGGACCCGGTGCGACCGACGAGGGCGACGGTCTCGCCCGCGGGCACCCGCAGGCTGACCCCGTCCAGCGCGAAGGTGCCCTCGGCGTAGGAGAAGTGCAGGTCGCGCAGCTCGATCCCGACCGGGCCGTCGGGCAGGTCCCGCCCGCCCGTGGGCTCGGGCGCGACCGCGAGCATCTGCCGGATCCTGGTCAGCGCCCCGAGACCCTCCTGGATGTCCGGAAGGTGGTGGACGAGGTTGTCCGTCTGACCGACGAACATGGCCGTGACCAGGAACAGCGTCACGAGCCGGTCGACGCCGAGGTCGCCGTCGGCGGCCAGCGCGGCGCCCGCCACGGCCGTCCCTGCCAGCAGGGCCGCGAGCACGAGGCCGGCCCGGCGGACCATGCGCGACTCGACGGTCAGGACGGCCTCGAACCGTGCGTGCACCTGCGCAGAGAGCCCGGCGAGCCGACGCACGGCGAACGACTGCCCGAGGCTCGTGCGCAGGTCGTCACGCGCCGCCACCGCCTCCTCGAAGGCGGCGGCATGGTCGGTCCAGGCGGCCTCCTCGATCACCTTGCGGCGGGCGATCTCACCCAGCATCGGCCGTACGAGCAGCCACGCGACCAGGCCCAGAAGCGGGAAGAGGGCCCACGCGGGCCACCACGTCAGACCGGCCACGACCCACATGGGGACGACGCCGACGACCGTGCGGCCGGCACTCCAGAGCTGGCGGCGTACCAGGGTGCCGACGGCGTGCGTGTCGTCGTCGACCCGGTCCAGGACCTCACCCACCGCCTGCTCGGTGAGCGTGGCGAGCGGCTGGTGCAGCGCCGCCGTGAGCAGGTCGCCCCGCAGCGTGCCCTCGGCGCGGTCCACGACACCGGCCCACACGACCTGGCCGGCCGTGTCGAGCAGCGCCGCCCCGACGATGCACGCAGCGAGCAGCTGCAGGGTCGCCGTGGCCGGGTCGTCGGCGATCCAGCCCGCGACCACGGTGCCCAGCGCTGCCCCGACCGCCCCGAGCGAGAGGGCGAGCAGCGCGACGACGGCCAGGGGCCCGCGCAGGCGCCGCCAGTCCAGCCGGCGCGCAGGGTCGGCGCGCAGGTTCGCCGCGGAGGGGTCGGGGACGGTCGGGTGGCCGGGTGCGGCGGTGTCGTCGATCATGGCCCGTCGACCGTACGGCCCGGTCCCGACATCCACGCAGGCATTTTCCGCCCCCCACCAGCACCGACCCCGCCGTCGCCGACGACGGCCGGGTCTCAGACCAGGCCGAGACCCTGCACCGCTGTCCGCTCCTCCTGCAGCTCGGCCACCGACGCGTCGATGCGGGCGCGCGAGAGGTCCTCGATCTCCAGACCCTGCACGATCTCCCACGACCCACCGCGCGAGACGACCGGGAAGGAGGAGATGAGCCCCTCCGGCACGCCGTACGAGCCGTCGGACACGACTCCCGCGCTCGTCCAGTCGCCCTCCGGCGTGCCCAGCACCCAGTCGTGCACGTGGTCGACCGCCGCGTTCGCCGCCGACGCCGCGGACGACGCCCCCCGCGCGTCGATGATCGCCGCACCACGCTTGGCGACCGTCGGGATGAAGTCCTGCTCGAGCCACGCGCGGTCCTCGGCGAGCTGCGAGCCGGGGGTGCCGGCCACGTCGGCGTGGAACAGGTCGGGGTACTGCGTCGCGGAGTGGTTGCCCCAGATGGTGAGCCTGCGGATCTGGGAGACCGGCACGCCCGCCTTCTTCGCCACCTGCGACAGCGCGCGGTTGTGGTCCAGGCGCGTCATCGCGGTGAAGCGGTCCGTGGGCACGTCGGGCGCGTTCGACGCCGCGATGAGCGCGTTCGTGTTCGCCGGGTTCCCGACGACGAGGATGCGCACGTCGTCGGCCGCACCCGCGTTGATCGCCTGGCCCTGCGGCTTGAAGATGCCGCCGTTGGCCTCGAGCAGGTCGCCGCGCTCCATGCCCGGACCGCGCGGGCGGGCTCCCACGAGCAGGCCCACGTTGGCGCCGTCGAACGCCGCGGTCGGGTCGTCGTAGATGTCGATCCCCGCGAGCAGCGGGAAGGCGCAGTCGTCGAGCTCCATGGCGGTGCCCTCTGCGGCCTTGACGCCCTGCGGGATCTCGAGCAGGCGCAGGTGCACGGGGGTGTCAGGGCCGAGCATCTGGCCCGAGGCGATGCGGAACAGCAGCGCGTAACCGATCTGACCGGCCGCGCCGGTCACCGTCACGTTCACGGGAGAAGTCATGGCCACACTCTCCCACAAGGCCCACGGCCGTCGCCCTGGGTGGTCGGGCAACCCACGTGGTCAGCAGCCGGCCGGTCCCTGGACCGGTGGCGTGCTGACAGCTCCTCGGACGAGCCGCCCGGGACGACGAACGGCGACGCCCCCTCGAAGGGGAGCGCCGCCGTCGGGCAGGTGCTGGGCTCAGGCCAGGCGCGCCGCGAGGTTCTCGTCGATCGCGGCGAGGAACGCCTCGGTGGTCAGCCACTCCTGGTCCGGGCCGACGAGGAGCGCGAGGTCCTTCGTCATCTTGCCGGACTCGACGGTGGTGACGACGACGTCCTCGAGCGTCTGCGCGAACTGCGTGACCTCGGGCGTGCCGTCCAGCTTGCCGCGGTGCATGAGCCCACGGGTCCAGGCGAAGATCGACGCGATCGGGTTGGTCGACGTCGGCTTGCCCTGCTGGTGCTGGCGGTAGTGACGCGTCACGGTGCCGTGCGCGGCCTCGGCCTCGACGGTCTGGCCGTCGGGGGTCATGAGGACCGACGTCATGAGGCCGAGCGAGCCGAAGCCCTGCGCGACGGTGTCGGACTGGACGTCGCCGTCGTAGTTCTTGCAGGCCCAGACGTAGCCGCCCTCCCACTTCATGGCCGAGGCGACCATGTCGTCGATGAGGCGGTGCTCGTAGGTGAGGCCGGCGGCCTCGAACTGCTCGGCGAACTCGGCGGCGAAGACCTCGGCGAACAGGTCCTTGAACTGGCCGTCGTAGGCCTTGAGGATCGTGTTCTTGGTCGACAGGTACACCGGGTAGTTCCGCTGCAGGCCGTAGGCGAACGAGGCGCGCGCGAAGTCACGGATCGACTCGTTGAAGTTGTACATCCCCATCGCGACGCCGCCCTCCTCGGGCATCGTCACGACGTCGAACTTCTGCGGCTCGGAGCCGTCGGCCGGCTCGAACGTCATGGTGATCTTGCCGGCGCCGGGGACCTTGAAGTTCGTCGACTTGTACTGGTCGCCGTGAGCGTGACGGCCGATGATGATCGGCTTGTTCCAGCCCGGCACGAGGCGCGGGATGTTGGAGATGATGATCGGCTCGCGGAAGACGACGCCACCGAGGATGTTGCGGATGGTCCCGTTCGGGGAGACCCACATCTTCTTCAGGCCGAACTCCTCGACGCGCGCCTCGTCGGGCGTGATCGTCGCGCACTTGACGCCGACGTTGTACTGCTTGATCGCGTTCGCCGCGTCGACCGTCACCTGGTCGTCGGTGGCGTCGCGGTTCTGGATCGACAGGTCGTAGTACTTGAGGTCGACGTCCAGGTACGGGTGGATGAGGCGGTCCTTGATGAACTGCCAGATGATGCGCGTCATCTCGTCGCCGTCGAGCTCGACGACCGGGTTGACGACCTTGATCTTGCCCATGCGCGGATCGCTCCATCGTGTCGGGGACTGGGTGCCCCTGGCGCGACCTGCCGACGGGTGACGTCGGGCGGTCCTCGCGCGGGGGCGTTGCCGCCGTCCAGGATACTCGATTTCTCGACGTCAAGATACTTCGACGCCCTGCTCCGAGCGAGCGCCTGGCGAGACGAGGCCATCCACGATACGAGACGAACGCCGTCGCGTGCCGACCCGCGAGCAGATTGTCACCCGACACGCAGGCAACGGTGGCAGTATGCGCAAAGATGCCGGTTCCGTCCGGCGTCACGCCCGTCGTCCCGACCGCCCGCCCCGCCGCAAGGCGCGACGAGCACGGGACCACCCGACCAAGACAGGATGATCATGTCCCAGGACACCACCGCCCCGGAGGGCGGCATCGTCGTCGAGGACGTCGAGCGGACCACGTCCGTCGACGTCGTCCAGCCCGGCCTACTCGCCCGCCTCGGCGCCGAGGTCTTCGGCACCTTCTTCCTCGTGCTCGCGATCGTGGGCGTCGCCATGTGGGCGCGCTTCTTCAACGGCAACCTCGTGCTCGTCGTCGGGCTCGCGGGCGGCATCGCCGTCCTCGCGGGCGCCGCGGCCGTCGGGCACGTCTCCGGCGGACACTTCAACCCCGCCGTCACGCTCGGCGCGGCGATCGGCGGCAGGACCGCCTGGCGCGACGTCCTGCCCTACTGGGTGGCGCAGGTCGCCGGTGGCGCGCTCGCAGGTCTCGTCCTGCTCGCGACGATCCCGCGCGGCGCCCTCGACGTCCTCCAGCAGAACCAGCTGATCGACGAGGCGACCACCGAGGCGCTGTTCCGCACCACCGCGAACGGCTTCGACACGCACGCGCCGCTCGCGTCGACCTTCGCCGGCACGGGCGCGGAGGTCACCGTCTCCCTGGTCACCGCGCTGCTGGTCGAGGTCGTCGTCACCGCGCTGTTCGTCGGCGTCATCCTCGGCGTGACCGACTCGCGCGCCAAGAGCGTCATGGCCCCGACCGCGATCGGTCTCGCCCTGGCCGCCCTCATCATCATCGCCGCGCCGTTCACCAATGCCTCCCTCAACCCCGCCCGCTCGACGGCGACCGCGATCTTCGGTGGCGACTGGGCGATGAGCCAGCTCTGGGTCTTCTGGGTCGCGCCGCTCCTCGGAGCAGCGATCGCCGGCCTGTTCTACCGCGCCTTCGCGTTCGCGCCCCCGCAGGACGACCTCCTCGGCGAGGAGACGATCCTGGTCGAGACGGAGACCGACGTGACCGAGACGGCCGTCGCCGCCGAGCCGGTCGCACCTGCCGCGGCCGTCGCCGACCCGGTCGTCCCGGCCGCGGAGCCGTCGGAGCCCGCAGCCGCGAGCCCCGCGGCGGCCCCCGCCGAGGACACCGAGGTCGCCACGAGCACCGAGACCCCGGAGAGCCCGAGCGCTGACGACGAGCGCAAGGCCTGACGCACGTCCTGCCCGACGACGAGGGGCACGGTCCGTACGGACCGGGCCCCTCGTCGTCGGGCGCGGTCGTCGGGCGCGGTCGTCAGGACGTCGTCGTCAGGGCGCCGCCGCGCCTCAGCCGTTGGGCAGAGTCAGCAACAGCGACACGACGAGGAACACGATGGCGGCTGCGGGAGCGAGGAAGAAGAACACGTCGAGGCCGCGGGACCGCACCGTGATGCCGACCGGGCCGGGCGCAGGCAGGCACGCGCGCGCCACCCCGGCCACGACGAGGACGCCTGCGAGCACCAGGCACCCCACCAGGGCGCCGGCGAGGACCGCGACCACGGTCGTGACGCCGACACCGGCGAGCACCAGCCACATCGCCGGCTGCCGACCGGGGGCGAGCGAGACCGGCGGGTCCGGCACGGGCCGGCCGACCCCGGGAACGTCCGAGGTCACCTCCGACGTGTCGCCCTCTCGGGTGTCGCCGTCCCGGGTGTGGTGCCACCGGGGCACGATCCCGTCGTCGGGCGCGACCGACCGTGCGGCCGTGACATCGCTCACGCTCGTACCCGTCCCACGTCCGCGATCCTACCGTCGTGGCCTAGCGTGGCCGACATGGCGCACCTCGATCCCGGTTTGCCCTCGTCCGTGCTGGTCGTCGGGGCAGGGCTCGCGGGCGCCCAGACGGTGGCAGGCCTGCGTGCTGACGGGTACACCGGAGCGATCACCGTGCTCGGCGCCGAGGGCGTCGCGCCCTACGACCGCCCGCCCCTGTCCAAGGAGCTGCTCACCCGCCCGGGTCCCGCCTGGCTCGCGGACGAGATCGGCGTCGACGTGACCGCGCTCGCCGACGACGTGCGGCTGGACGACCCCGCGGTCCGGCTCGAGCCCACAGCCGACGGGTCCGCGCGGGACGGCCGGGCGCGCGAGCACGTCGTCACGACGCGATCGGGTGCGCGCCTCACGGCGGAGGCGGTGGTCCTCGCGACCGGCTCCGTGCCGGTACGGCCCGGCGCGTGGGACGCGGCGCGGGTCCTGCACACGGCCGCCGACGCCGCCGGGCTGCGGCCCCTCGTGCGCGCGGGCGTGCACCTCGTGATCGTCGGTGCCGGTTGGATCGGTGCCGAGCTCGCCGGTGTGGCCGCCGGCGCAGGCGCCTCCGTGACCGTGGTCGAGGCGGCACCCGTCCCCCTCGCCCGCCAGCTCGGCGACGCGGTCGGCACGCACCTCGCGCGCTGGTACGCCGCCGCGGGCGTCCGGCTCCTCGCCGGCGTCGCGGTGACCGCGGTCCGTCCCGACGGCGTCGGGCTGGCCGACGGGCGTGACGTGCCGGCCGACGTCGTCCTCGTCGCCGTCGGGGCCCGTCCCGCGACCGCGTGGCTCGCGGGGGCGCTCCCGCCGGACGCGTTCGACGCGGTCGGTGCGATCGCCGTGGACGCGACGGGTGCGGTCCCGGGGTTCGGCGGCCTGTGGGCCGTCGGTGACTGCGCGACGCGGGCGCACCCCCTGCTCGGTGCGGTCCCCGGGGGGCACTGGTCGTCCGCGCTGCACGACCCCGGCCCGACCGCGCGCGCGATCCTCGGTCTCGAGCCGGTCGCGGGGCCGACCCACGCGCCGTACGTGTTCTCCCAGCAGCTCGGGCACGACGTCGCGCTGCTCGGGATGCCGCGTGAGGGCGACGTCGTGGTGCTGCGGGGCGACCCGACGGGCGGGCCCTCCGGACGCGACGGGTGGGCCGCGTTCTACCTCGACCCCGACGACGCGCGCACACTCGGCGACGCGGGTGCGGTCAGCGCGCCGGGGGCCCGCGTCCCGGTGCGCGCGATCCTGCTCGCGGACTCCCCGCGCGACGTCGGCCCGGTCCGCAAGGCCGTGAGCCGCCACGGTGTCGTCGCGCTCGACCTCGACGTCGCGCTCGACCCGGCCTGCCGCCTGCGCGACGCCCTGGTCTGACCCGCGACCTGTCAGCAGCCCGCCGGTCGCAGGACCGGTGGACTGCTGACAGGTCGGTGCAGGTCAGTGGGCGAAGTGGCGCGTCCCCGTGAAGTACATCGCCACGCCTGCCGCCGACGCAGCCTCGACCACCTCGGCGTCGCGGATGGACCCTCCCGGTGCGACGACGGCGCGCACCCCGGCGTCGAGCAGGATCTGCAGCCCGTCGGCGAAGGGGAAGAACGCGTCCGACGCCGCGACGGCGCCGCGCGCCCGCTCGGTGTCCTCGGCGAGGGTGTTGGCACGCGTGACGGCGAGACGGCACGAGTCCACGCGGTTCACCTGGCCCATGCCGACGCCGACAGCCGCACCGTCGTGCGCGAGCAGGATCGCGTTCGACTTCGCCGCGCGGACAGCGGCCCAGGCGAAGGCGAGATCGGCCAGCGTCGCGTCGTCGGCGGCGTCGCCCGCGACGAGGGTCCAGTGCTGCGGGTCGTCGCCGCCCGTGACCGTGCCCTCGGCGTCGGTCACGACGGCGTCGACCAGGTCGCGCTGCTGCACGAGCAGGCCGCCCGAGACGGGCCGCGTCTCGACCGCGCCGGCCTCGCGCGGGGCCGGGGCCAGGCGCAGCAGGCGCAGGTTCTTCTTGCGGCGCAGCACCTCGAGCGCGGCGTCGTCGAAGTCGGGTGCGGCGACGACCTCGGTGAACACCGGGGCGAGCGCCTCCGCCATCTCGACCGTGACCGGGCGGTTCGTGGCCACGACGCCGCCGTACGCCGAGACCGGGTCCGTCGCGTGCGCCTTGCGGTACGCGTCGGCGACGTCCGCGCCGGTCGCGATGCCGCAGGGGTTCGCGTGCTTGATGATCGCGACGGCGGGACCGGCGTGGTCGTAGGCGGCGCGCACCGCGGCATCGGTGTCGACGTAGTTGTTGTAGCTCATCTCCTTGCCACCGAGCTGCTCGGCCGCAGCGACGCCGGCCGACCCGTCGGTGTAGAGCGCCGCCGCCTGGTGCGGGTTCTCGCCGTAGCGCAGCGACGCCGCCCGGTCGTAGGTCGCGCCCACGACGGCGGGGAACGCGGCGTCGTCGGGCACGTACGCCGAGGCGAACCAGGACGCGACCGCGACGTCGTACGTCGCGGTGTGCGCGAACGCCTGCGCCGCGAGGCGCTTGCGCTGGACGAAGGTGAAGCCGCCGCCCTGCACGGCCGAGACCACCTCGTCGTACCGGGCCGGGTCCACGACGACCGCGACGCTCGGGTGGTTCTTCGCCGCAGCCCGGACCATCGAGGGCCCGCCGATGTCGATCTGCTCGACGACCTCGTCCGGTCCGGCGCCCGACGCGACGGTCGCCGCGAACGGGTACAGGTTGACCACGACGAGCTCGAACGGCGCGATGTCGAGCTGCGCCAGCTGCTCCAGGTGGTCCTGCTTGCGCGTGTCCGCGAGGATCCCGGCGTGCACACGCGGGTGCAGCGTCTTCACGCGGCCCTCGAGGCACTCCGGGAACCCGGTCAGCTCCTCGACGCGCGTGACCGGCACGCCGGCGTCGGCGATGCGGGACGCGGTCGACCCGGTCGACACGAGCTCGACGCCCGCGGCGTGCAGGGCGGTGGCGAGCTCGACGAGCCCGGTCTTGTCGTAGACGCTCAGGAGGGCGCGGCGCACGGGGCGCCGCGCGTCGTCGGCGAGCTGGACGTCGGGGGCGGACGGCGCGGCGTGCGCGTCAGGTGCGGACATTGCGAGGGGCTCCTCTGGGTCGCGGGTCGGTACACCGGTGGTCCGGTGCCGAGTGGCAGATCCCAGGCGCCCAGGCGGTCGACGCACCAGCAGGTTGATCCGGCCGCTCCCCGGTGGTCGTTCCCACCCTCGCCAGTCGCAGCCTCCGACAGTCTAGCCGCCCTCGATGCCGCAGGATCGTCGGTCGCCACGTCGTCGGCCCGGGGTCGGTCCCTGTGCGGTGCGGGTCCGTCAGCCCACGATCGCCCGGCGGCCCTCGACCCGCAGGCCTTCGCGCGCGACGCGACCGACGGTCTCGACGAGCAGGGCACGCTCCGCGACCTTGATGCGCTCGTGCAGGCTCGACTCGTCGTCGCCGTCCTCGACCGGCACGGCGGTCTGGGCGATGATCGGACCGGTGTCCACGCCGTCGTCCACGACGTGCACGGTGCAGCCGGCGACCTTCACGCCGTACGCGAGCGCGTCCCGCACACCGTGCGCGCCCGGGAACGACGGGAGCAGCGCCGGGTGGGTGTTGATCGTGCGTCCGGCGAACCGGCCGACGAACGCCGGGCCGAGGATGCGCATGAAGCCGGCGAGGACCACGAGGTCGGGTCGGAACACGTCCACCGCCTGCGCGACGGCCGCGTCCCAGGCCGCCCGGTCGGCGAACTCCCCCGGGGCCACGACGACCGCCGCGACCCCGGCGTCGCGCGCGAGGTCCAGCCCGCCGGCAGCGGCCTTGTCGGAGACGACGCCCACCACCCGCGCCCCGAACGCCGCGTCGTCGTGCGATGCGAGGATCGCGGCGAGGTTGCTCCCCGCCCCGGAGACGAGGACGACGACGCGCGCCGCGGCGGTGGACTCGACGGTGTGGCCGGACGGCGTCTGCACGGTTCTCCTGGATGTCGGGTGGGGTGTCAGGTAGGTGTCGGGTGCTCGAGGTCGGGCGACGGCGCGACGCTCCGTCGTCCGATGGGAGAATGTACCGCGAGCAGGCACCCGACCGAGGAGACGCCGTGGGGAACCCCTACGCACCGCCCCGTCCGGACGCACCCCCGCGTCCGGAGCCCGACGACGCCCCGTCCGGCCCGCAGCACGGCGGACCGGGGTCATCGGTCCCGCCCGGACCGCGCGCACCGGGGCCGCAGGAGCCCGGCCCACGAGCGCCCGGCCCCCAGGTGACCGGCCCGCAGCCGGGAGACGGCGGTCCCGCGGGCGGCTCCCCCGAGCGGCCGCCCGTCGACCCCGAGGTGGCCCGGGCCGCGTCGCGCCGCGTGCTGCACTTCGGCCTTCTCCTGCTCGTGGTGATCGTCGTGAGCACCATGCCGTTCCCGTGGCGCGGCGCGGCGCTGGTCGCGGCCGTCGGGTCGGTCGTCGTAGGCGTGCGGGCGCTGATCGCGGTACGGCGTGCACGGGTGCGGGGCATGCTCGTGCCCGCCCTCGCCATCGGCATCGGCCTGGCCCTGACGATCATCCTGCAGGCGCTCGGCAGCCTCGCCATGTGGGACGTGGAGACCGCCTACCAGGAGTGCGTCGACGGCGCGATCACCGTGTCCGCCACGGACCGCTGCGACGCGGAACGCCAGCAGGCGATCGAGGACTGGACGGAGAGGCTGGGACGGGCGCCCGCCACCGACGCACCCTGACCTCAGGAGCGGTGGGGCAGCAGCCCGAGCCGGCCGACGACGAGCGCGAGCACGGCACCCACGCCCACCTCGGCCGCGGCGAGCCCCCCGACGAGCAGCGCGTCGGCACCGACCTGCGCGAGCCGGCCGGGCCCGACGGCGCCGCTCGCCAACCACGTCGTCCCCCCGACGAGCACGGCGACCACGAGCACCACGCCCCCGGCCGCGAGCGCGATGCTCGACCAGCGCACCGCCCACCGCTCCCCTGCCGGTCCCACGAGCCGCGTCCACACGAAAGCCCCGGCGACCACGCCCAGCACGACGACGAGCACCGGCGCCCACGGGGTCAGGGCGCTGGTCCAGTCGGCACCGGGCAGGCTGCCCAGGATCGGGATCGCCGGCAGGACGCCGGGGTCCGCGCCGCTGGACGTGAACGTGCTCCCCTCACCCACGGCGAACCCCGGACCGACGATCCACGCCCCCGCCCACGCCACGAGGTCGGGCAGGACGGCGAGCTGCGCCAGCCCGAGCACGATCCCGCCGACCGCTCCCGGTGCCAGGCCTGCCAGCACGTCGCCCGAGGTCGCGCGCCCGGCGAGGACCCAGGCCCCCGTGAGCAGGGTCGAGGCCATCACGAGCAGGCCCACGGCCACCAGGCCGCCCCGCATGCCGAGGCGCAGCGCCGGGGGGCACCAGCGGTCCGTGCGCGCCGCCAGCGCGGCGACGGTGGGGGCGTCGGGGCGCGCGAGGATCCCTGCACCGAGCCCGAGAGCGCCCACGGCGGCGCCTCCCAGCACGGCCACGCCGAGGCCCCACGGGGTGGTCGTCCCGGCGAGCAGCGCGACCCCCGCCGTCACGACGGCGTAGGTCACGGTGCCCGCCACCCAGGCCGACCGCGACGTGAGCGCCGAGCGCCGGGCGGACGCGAAGCAGCAGAAGACCGCGAGCGCGGTCAGGCCGAGCGGGACGAGCGTGACAGCGGTCCCGCTCGCGACGAGCGGCACCCCGTGCCCGAGCAGCCACAGCCCGGCACCGACGACGACCGAGCCTCCCCAGCCCGCGCCGGGCGTCGCGGCCGGCGACCCGAGGAACGCGACGAGCGCGGGGAGCACGACGACGGCCAACGAGAGCACCGCGGCCTGCAGCGCGGCGACGACCCCCGAGGTGCGAGGACGGGCGGGCGGTGGCGCAGGGACCGGCGGCGTGCCGTCGACGGTCCGTGTGCGGGCTGCACCGGTCGTGCTCGTGATGCTCATGGGCGCCATCGTCCCCGACCGGGCGCACAGTCGGCGGCAGGCGGCCCGGCGCGCCCGGGGACTGCGTGTACTGCGACCACGGGTGCAGCGACCGCGTGTGCGGAGGACCGAACGCGGGGGCGCCTCTACGATCGGGCGATGACGACGAAGCCGACCGCGCCGGTCTCCACCGCGTTCGTGCTGGGCGGGGGTGGTGTCCGGGGCGCCGTCGAGATCGGGATGATCCGCGCGCTGCTGGAACGGGGCGTCACGCCGGACCTCGTCGTCGGGACGTCCATCGGGGCGATCAACGGCGCGGCCCTCGCCGCGGACCCGACGCCGAGCGTCGTCGCCCGGCTCGAGTCGGCCTGGTCCTCTCCTGTGGCCGCCCAGATCTACGGCGAGGCGTGGTACCGGCAGGTCCGTCGGCTGGCGCGCACCCGCACCCACCTCGCGAGCCCGGAACCGCTGCGGGCGCTGCTGCGCCAGGTGCTGGGCGGGCGCGAGACGTTCGCCGACCTGGACGTGCCGCTCGTGGTGGCGGCCGCGTCCATCGAACGGGCGGCGGAACGCTGGTTCAGCGACGGTCCGCTCGTGGAGGCGGTCCTCGCGTCGGCGTCGGTCCCGGGTGCGCTCCCGCCGACCCTGATCGACGGGGAGCACTACGTCGACGGCGGCGTCGTCTCCTCCATCCCGCTCGGGGAGGCCGTCCGGCGCGGGGCCGGCACGATCTGGGTCCTGCAGGTGGGGCGGATCGAGGAGCCGCTGCGCGCCCCGCGCAACGCCGTGGAGGTGGCGAAGGTGACGTTCGAGATCTCGCGGCGGCACCGGTTCGCCCGCGAGCTGGCCGAGGTGCCCGACGGCGTCGCCGTGCACGTCCTGCCCAGCGGGGGTCCGTTGCCGGGAGACGACAAGATCAGCTCGTCGCGCCGTCTCGACGCGACGCGGATGCGCGCCGCGGCCTCCTACGAGGCGGCGGCACGGTACCTCGACGGGCTCGACGACCTGTCCGGTCCGGGCCACGCGACGGACGGCCGATGAACGTCCCTCCCCCGCCGCGCTGGGTGCGACGGCTCGTCGTCGCGCCGCTGGTGGTGCTGCTCGCCCTCGTCCTGCTGCCGACGGAGATCCTCCTGCTGCTCCTCGTCCTGGCCGTGGTGAGCTGGGCCCTGCCCGGGCGCCTGCGCGCCGTGCGCGCGCTGTGGATCGCGTGCTTCTACCTCCTGTGGGACGCCGCGGCGGTCGTCGCTCTGTTCGCGCTGTGGATCGCGTCGGGCTTCGGCTGGGCGCTGCGTCGCCCCGCGTTCCGCCGGGCGCACGTGCGGCTCGCGGGATCGATGCTCACGCTGCTGTTCTGGCAGGTCCGCTGGACGCTGCGCCTGCGCATCGACGTGGACCTGTCCGACGCCCACGACCTGGACGGTGCCCCCGTCCTGGTGGTCAGCCGCCACGCCGGGCCTGGCGACTCGTTCGTCATCATGGACCGCATCCTCAACCGGTTCCGCCGCGAGCCGCGTGTCGTGCTCAAGGACACGCTGCAGTGGGACCCGGCGATCGACACCCTGCTGCACCGGCTGCCCGCGTACTTCGTGGTGCCGGGCTCCCGACGACGCGCGGGGGCGCCGTCGGGCAGCGAGGCGGTCGCGCTGCTGGCGAAGGACATGCGACCGGACTCCGCCGTCCTGCTCTTCCCCGAGGGTGGGAACGTCACGCCGCGCCGTCGGGACGCCCGCATCGCGGCGCTGCGGGCCGCGGGCGAGGACCGTCTCGCCGACCGCGCCGTGGACATGCCGCACGTCATGGCGCCGCACGTCGGGGGGTTCCTCGCGGCGCTCGACGGGACGCCGACGACCGCGGTCGCCGTCGTCGCGCACACCGGGCTCGAGACGCTCGTCTCGCCGCGCGACATCTGGCGGGAGCTGCCGATGGACAAGCAGATCACCATGAAGGTCTGGACGACGCCGCGCGAGGACCTGCCGGACGGTGACGAGGAGCGCGCGGCATGGCTGTACGGCCAGTGGGCGCGCCTCGACGCGTGGCTCGCGGCCGAGGGCGCCCCGACCGCTCGGTCCACCGACTGACGACCGGCCCGGACGCCAGGCAACCCACGGACGACGACGGCGCCCGACCCAGGAGGGGACGGGCGCCGTCGGGGCGCGTCACGGGCCGAAGGCCCGGCCGCGAGGTCAGGCGGAGAGGATCTCGCGCATGAGCGCGGCGGTCTCGGACGGCGTCTTGCCGACCTTGACGCCGACGGCCTCGAGGGCCTCCTTCTTGGCCTGCGCGGTGCCGGCCGAGCCGGACACGATCGCGCCGGCGTGGCCCATCGTCTTGCCCTCGGGGGCGGTGAAGCCCGCGACGTAGCCGACGACCGGCTTGGTGACGTGCTCGGCGATGTACGCCGCGGCACGCTCCTCCGCGTCGCCGCCGATCTCGCCGATCATGACGATCGCCTTGGTCTCGGGGTCGTTCTCGAACGCCTCGAGCGCATCGATGTGCGTGGTCCCGACGATCGGGTCGCCGCCGATGCCGATGGCGGTGGAGAACCCGAGGTCCTTCAGCTCGTACATCATCTGGTAGGTCAGGGTGCCCGACTTCGACACGAGGCCGATGGGGCCCTTGCCCGTGATGGTGTGCGGCGTGATGCCGGCGAGCGACTCCCCGGGCGTGATGATGCCGGGGCAGTTCGGGCCGATCATGCGGGTGTCCTTGCCCTGCAGGTAGGCCCAGACCTCGGCCGAGTCCTGCACGGGGACACCCTCGGTGATGACGACGATGAGCGGCATCCCCGCGTCGACGGCCTCGATCGCCGCGTCCTTGGTGAAGGCCGGCGGCACGAACAGCACGGACACGTTCGCGCCGGTCTCGGCCATGGCCTCGGCGACCGTGCCGAACACGGGCAGGGTGACGTCGTCGCCCTCGTGGTTCTTGTGCGTGACGGTGGTGCCGGCCTTGCGGGCGTTGACGCCGCCCACGATCTTCGCGCCCGAGTCGAGCATCAGGGCGGTGTGCTTGGCACCCATCCCGCCGGTGATGCCCTGGACGATGATCTTCGAGTCGGAGTTCAGGTAGATCGACATGGTGTTCTCTGTCTCAGCTTTCGACGTCTCGGGCGATCAGGCGGTCGCGGCGGCGTAGGCCAGCTCGGCCGCCTTGTCGGCGCCGCCGTCCATCGTCTCGGCCAGGGTCACGAGCGGGTGCGCCGCGTCGGCCAGGATCTGGCGACCGAGCGTGACGTTGTTGCCGTCGAGGCGGACGACGAGCGGCTTGGTGGCCTCGTCGCCGAGGATCTCCAGCGCGCCGACGATGCCCTTGGCGACCTCGTCGCACGCCGTGATGCCGCCGAAGACGTTGACGAACACCGCCTTGACCTGCGGGTCGTTCAGGATGACGTCGAGACCGCTGGCCATGACCTGCGCGTTCGCGCCGCCACCGATGTCGAGGAAGTTGGCGGGCTTCACGCCGCCGTGCGCCTCGCCGGCGTAGGCGACGACGTCGAGAGTGCTCATGACGAGCCCCGCGCCGTTGCCGATGATGCCGACCTCGCCGTCGAGCTTGACGTAGTTGAGGCCGTTCGCCTTGGCCTTGGCCTCGAGCGGGTCGGCCGCGTCCTTGTCCTCGAGCTCGGCGTGGTCCGGGTGCCGGACCTCCGACGCGTTCTCGTCGAGCGTGACCTTGCCGTCGAGGGCGACGATCGAGCCGTCCTCGGTGCGGACCAGCGGGTTCACCTCGACGAGGGTCGCGTCCTCCTCGGTGAAGACGGTCCACAGCTTGCGGATGACGTCGGCGACCGGGGCCTTGAGCTCCTCGGCGAAGCCGGCCGTCTCGACGATCTCGAGCGCCTTGGCCTCGTCGATGCCGACGATCGGGTCGACGGCCACGCGGGCCAGCGCCTCGGGTCGCTCGACCGCGAGCTGCTCGATCTCCATGCCGCCCTCGACAGAGCACATGGCGAGGTAGTTGCGGTTGGACCGGTCGAGGAGCACCGAGAAGTAGAACTCCTCGGCGATCTTCGCGCCCTCGGCGATCATCACGCGGTGGACCGTGTGGCCCTTGATGTCCATGCCGAGGATCTCGGCAGCCTTCTCCTCGGCCTCCGCCACGGAGCGCGCGAGCTTCACGCCGCCGGCCTTGCCGCGCCCACCGGTCTTGACCTGGGCCTTGACGACGACGACTGCATCGCTGCCGCCGTCACGCATGAGTTCTTCTGCGCCCGCGCGGGCCTCTGCCGGGGTCGTCGCGACGACCCCGCCCAGCACGGGCACGCCGTGCTTCTCGAAGATGTCGCGCGCCTGGTATTCGAACAGGTCCACCCTGCTGCGTCCTTCCGTTGGATGCGCCGTGTGCGGCTTGGCCGATGTCTCGACATCAAGACATCCCCGTACAGGGTAGCCCTCCGTGGGCGCGGCCTCGCCTGCGGGACCACCCACCGACGCCTTCCCGGGGTGTTCCGTTGGTCACGGACGAGCCGCGGTCACTCCGCCACAGGGACGTCGACGAAGCGGATCGGCACGCTGCCGTCCACGAAGTCGACCCGCCCGTCCGGCACGTCCACGACGACCGTGTCGCCGCCCGGATCCGGCCATACGACCGTCGCGGTCGTGCTCTGGCCGGGTTCCAGGAAGCCCAGCTCCTGGTCCGCCAGCGTGCGCCGCCCGCCCTCGGGCACGAGCGTCGTGTCCCGGAGGTAGTCCACCGGATAGGTCCGCAGCGCCCCGTCGAGGAGCGTCACGTTCCCGGCGCCGGCACCGCTGGTGAAGGCGCCGCGAGGCGCGTGCACCGAGGCGAGCACCGGCAGCTGGTACGCCTGCTCGGTCCCCACGTTGGTGATGGAGAGGTCGCCGACCAGGTAGCCGTCCACGCGCCGCACCCCGACCAGCTCCACCTGCAGCGAGGTCTCGACGTCGAGGCCGTCGACGTACTCGATGACGTCCCCGCCCAGTCCGTCGACCACCGGTCCCTGGGCCTCGGGCTCTCCCCCGGTCGTGGGCTCCGTCGTCTCGGTGACCTGTCGGACGGCCTCGCCCGACAGCTCGATCTCGACCCGGCGGTTCAGCGCCCGCCCGTCGTCCGTCTCCTCGCTGGTCAGCGGCTCCGACTCGCCCCGGCCCTCGACGCCGACGTCGAAGGTCCCGAGGTCCGTCGCCGTCGTGAGCCGGTCCGCGACCGCCTGCGCCCGCTGCTCGGACAGGTCCTGGTTGTCCGCCTCGTCCCCGACGTCGTCGGTGTGCCCGACGATCTGGAGGGTCCCGCTGTCCGCCTTCTCCAGCTCGCCGACGACCGCCGCGATCGCGTCGTCGGCCTCGGCGGACAGGTCGGCGGAGCCCGACTCGAACAGGACGTCGGAGTCGAGGGACAGCGTGATGGTCTCGGTCGACTCGCGCGTCGTCACGGCGCCCTCGTCCTGCGTGCTGAAGGTCTCGAGGAACGCGACGGGGCCGAGGAGATCCTGCGGGTCGGCGTCCGTGAGGTCGGACACGGGGACGGTGAGGTCGCCCGCGTCGGCCGCGTCGACGACGGGCACGTCCTCCACGAGCCCGAGGCGCGGCACGAGGACGGAGGTCGTCGCGCCCGTCGGGGCGGAGAAGGCGACGTACCCGACCGCGGGGTCGCCGCCCGCACGAGCGATCCACCGGTCCTCCTCGAGGAAGGAGGCCGGCTTCCCCGAGCGGGTGCGTGCGACGGTGCGGACCGTGCCCTGCTCCAGGTCGACCAGGCGGACGCCGTCGAACCCGACCGTCGACCCCTCGTCGTACGCACCGAGAGGCGTGAGCGACGCCGCCTCGGACGGGTCGTCCGTGGCCGGTGCGACGACCTCCATGCGCAGCACGGCCAGGTCGCCGTCGACGACGACGGGGCCGACCTTCGCGTCGACCTGCAGCCCGTCGACGTAGCCGTGCGCCTCGACCGGGGTCGGGTCGTCCGACAACGTCGGGGCGGCGGCCTGCGACTCCTGCGGGGCGGACTCGGTGACGATCCCGCACCCGGTCAGCAGCGCGAGGGCGAGGCCGACGGCGGGCAGCGCGCGCGGTGGCGCAGCACGACGTCCCGCCGGGTCTGCGGCCAGGACTGCGGCAGCGGCAGGGTCAGGGTCAGGGTCAGGGTCAGGGTCAGGGTCAGGGTCAGGGTCAGGTTCGGTCGACGGTCGGGTCGCAGAGAGCACGGAACTCCTCGGTGGTACGGCGACCGAGCCCAGGTGCCCCCTGCTACATGTCGCGACTGAACGGTGCGGAACGGTCGGGCGTACGTCAGTCCCGGACGGGGACGTCGACGAAGCGGACGGGCGAGCTGCCGGCGGTGACGTCGGTCGAGCCGTACGGCACGTCGACGACGACCGTGTCGGCACCGGTGTCGGGCCAGACCACCCACGCGCTGGACGCCTGGCCGGGGTCGAGCGACCCGAGGTAGGGCTCCACGAGCGAGTTGCGCCCGTCGAACAGGTAGAGCCCCGGCTCGGCCAGGTAGTCGACGGGGTACGTGCGCAGCGACCCGTCGAGCAGGGTGACGTTGTTCGCGCCGGACCATGCCCCGCCCGAGTTGCCCCGCCCGTCCCGCACCGAGGAGAGCACGTCGACGAAGTACGCGCTCTCGTCGCCCGAGTTGCTGACCTCGAGCTCGCCGAGGAGATAGTTTCCCGCGCGGCGGACGTCGACGAGGGAGACGGTCAGCTCCATGGTGTCGCCGAGGTCGTCGACGTGCTCGACCTTCGCGCTGCCGAGCCCTGCCACGGTCGGACCGTCCGCCACGGGCAGGCCGTCGTCGCCGAGCTTCTGCTCGACCGACTCCTTCACGACGTCCGTGGCCTCGCCGCTGAGCTCGACGGTCACGCGCCGGTTGAGCGCGCGCGCCTCGTCGGTCGTCTCGTCGCTGAGCGGCTCGGACTCGCCGCGACCCTCGACCTTCACCTCGAGCTGGTCGAGGATCCGCAGCGACGTGAGCCGGTCCGCGACGGACTGCGCGCGACGCTCCGAGAGTTCCTGGTTGTCGTCCTCCTCGCCGACGTCGTCGGTGTGCCCGATCACGCGCAGCTCCCCGCTGGCCGCCTCGGAGAGCTGGTCGGCGACGTCGGTCAGGGCGCCGTCGGCGTCGGACGAGAGGTCTGCCGAGCCGACGTCGAACAGGACGTCGGAGTCGATCTCGAGCGTGACCGTCTTCGACGTGCTGCGCGTCCGGACCGTCGCGTCCTCCTGCGAGCTGTACGTCTCGAGGAAGGCGACGGGCGCCTTGAGCTCCGCCGGCGCGTCGTCCGTCAGGTCCGAGAGCGGAACCGTCAGGCTCCCGGCCGTCTCGACGTCCACGACGGGCACGTCCTCGACGAGGCCGAGCTGCGGGAGCAGGACGTCGGTGGAGGGTCCCGAGGGCGCGTCGTAGGCGACGAAGCCGACCGCCGGCTTGCTCCGGGTCTCGATGACGTCGCTCTTGCCGCTGCGCGCGACCGCCACCCCGTCCGCGGTGTACGCCGCCTCGCGGACCACGCCCGCGTCGAGGTCGACGAGGCGCACGGCGTCGAACACCCCGTCCTGGGTCAGGCTGTGGTTCGCGAAGGCCTGCTGCACCGTGACGTTCCCGGCCCCCGTGGCCTCCGCCACGACACGCAGGACCGCCAGCTCGTCGTCGTCGTGCACGACGAGCGGACCGACGCTCACCTGGACGGAGACCCCGAACACGTCGCCGTCGACGACGACCGGGGTCGGGTCGTCGGACAGGGTGGCCTCGGCGGGAGCAGTCTCGGTCGGAGCCGACGGCGTCTGGGGGTCGTCGCTGCACGCGGCGAGCGTCGCGACGAGGAGCAGCGCGCCCACCAGGGCGAACGACGACCGGCGTGGGGCGTGGCGTGACATCGGGTCTCCTGAGAATCGGACGACGGCCCGGCGCGCCTCGCGCCCGTGGCCGCGCCGACCATACCGGAGCGGGCGACGCGCCCGCGATGGTCCCTGCTACCCGTCAACTGATGTTGACAACGCGCGAGTGTCAATCTAGGTTGACACTCATGGAACCCGTCGACATGGACGCCGCCAGCAGCACCGACCCGGACACGGGTCTGCGCGCCGTGCGCTCCCTGCGCGTGCTCGCCGAACGCCTCGAGGCGCTGCAGGTCGAGAACGCCAGGACGCTGGGCTGGTCGTGGCAGGAGATCGCCGACCGGCTCGGCGTCACCCGCCAGGCCGTCCACAAGAAGTACGGGACGTCCCGCAGCACCAGGAGGTCATGACATGTTCGAACGCTTCACCGCCGACGCCCGCGCCACCGTCGTCGACGCACAGGAGGTCGCCCGCGAGCGCGGGGCCACGTCGATCGGCGTCGTGCACCTGCTCGTCGCGCTCGCCGACCAGCCCGACGGCGTGGCCGGGCGCGCCCTGGCCGCGGTCGGCGTCACTCCCGCGGTCCTCGACCGGCGCGTCCGCGACGTCGACACCGACCTGCTCGACGACGGCGCCCTCGCCGCGATCGGCATCGACCTCGCCGCCGTCCGCGCACGCACGGATGCCGCGTTCGGCCCGGGGTCGCTCGACGGCGCCCGGACCGCGCGGGCCCGCCGGGGCCACGTCCCGTTCACGGCGGAGGCGAAGAAGTGCCTGGAGCTCTCGCTGCGCGAGGCGGTCCGGCTGGGCGACCGGTCGATCGACTCCGGCCACGTGCTGCGGGCCATCCTGCGGGACCAGGGCACGACGGCGCACCAGGCCCTCGTCGCGGCCCTGGGCGACGCCGGCGCAGGCACCGACGCGCTGCTCGGCGCGCTGCGCCCGCGCGGCCGCGCGGCAGGCTGACCGCGCGGGCCCCCGCGCCGCTCCCCCCGTATCCGCCCCTGCGCGGGACCGGACGTCAGTCCGCCGGGAGCGACGCGAGAGCCGCCTCGACCACGTCGGCATACACCGCGGTGCCCTCCGTCGTGGGGTGCGTGTGGTCCGGGTGCAGCAGCTCCGGCCGGTCCGCGACCGCGGAGTGCCAGTCGGCGACGACCGCGTTCGGGTAGTCGGACGCGATGGCCGCGAGCTGCTCGTTCGCCTCGGGCACCCACCAGCTCACGCCTACGGTGTTGACGAGGACGACGCGGCGGTCCGGGCCGATGATGTCCAGCGTCCCGCGCAGCGCCTTCTCCGAGCCGTCGAACTGGAACCCGCCGTTCGTGCCGAAGTTCAGCACGACGACGTCGCGCAGCGTCCCCGCCTTCTCGTCGGCACGCACGAGAGCGGGCGCGTCGAGCCACTTGCGGATCGGCTTCGCGTCGAGGTCGATCCCGTCGAACCTGTCGAGTACCGCGGGGGCGGCACCCGAGAGCACGGAGTCTCCGTAGGCGCTGATCTCGTCACCGGTCGGCGGCGCGGCACCCGCTTTCGCCGGCTCCTTCTCCTCTTGCGCAGCAGGCTCCTTGTCGGCGGGCTTCTCCGCAGGCTCCTTCGCGGCCGACTCCTTCTCCGTCGGTTCCTTCTCGGCGGGCTCCTTCTCAGCGGGCTCCTTCTCAGCGGGCTCCTTCTCAGCGCTGTCCCGGGACTGGGCCTCGATAGCCGCCAGCCCTTGCTCGACGGAGAGCTGCGCCTGGGAGACGCGCGGAGCCCCGAGGACCGCGACCGCGGAGATCAGGAGGACGAGCCCCGCCGCCCCGGCGAGGGCACGCGCCGCATACGGTCGAGCTCCCCGGAAGGAACCGACCACCCGACGACATGTCGCGCGGAACCCGTCCCGACGTACGGGCGTCTCGACCCAGCGGTAGGACCCGGCGGCGAGCACGACCGTCAGGCCGATCGCGACGAGCGGCACCACCCAGGTCGACGCCGCACCCGCGAGCGGTGTCAGCGCCGCGGCGACCACCAGCAGCACGGGCCAGTGCCACAGGTAGATGCCGTACGAGCGCGCACCGACCCACGCGGCCGGACGCGCGTCGAGCGCGCGCGTGCACCGCGTCCGGCCGGCCGTGCACCCGAGCACCGCGAGGAGGGCGAGGGCGCTGCCCAGCGCGATCCCGCCGCGGTAGACCGCGGGATCGTCGGGGTGGAGCACCAGCATGACGACGACGAGCGCGGCGAGCGACGCCACCGGTACCGCCCCTGAGCGGAGCGCTCGCGGCGCCGGGGCGCCCGCAGGTCGGCTGAACCACCAGAACGCGCCCGCGACCCCGAGCAGGAGACCGACGACATGGGTGTCGGTGCCGTAGTAGACGCGCGTCGGGTCGGCGCCCGGGGAGTACAGCAACGCCATGGCCACCGCGGACGCGAGCGCTCCGCCGAGGACGACCGCGGCACGCAGGCGCCACGTCGGGACGAGGACGACCAGCACGACGAGCAGGACCGGCCACACGAGGTAGAACTGCTCCTCGATCGCGAGCGACCAGAAGGGGGTGAGCAGCTGCGGCGCGGTCTGGTCGAAGTAGCTGGCGTCGGACGCGATCGCGAGCCAGTTGAAGGAGAACGTGGCCGCGCCGAGCACCTGCCAGCCCGCTCCGACGAGGAGGTCGGGCTCGACGGCGCGGGCCGCGGCGACCGAGACGACGACCACCACCGCGAGGGCGGGGAGCAGGCGGCGGGCGCGGCGGGTCCAGAACCGTGCGAGCTGGATCTTGCGCTCCCGGCCGATCTCGCGCAGCAGCAACGTCGTGATGAGGAACCCGCTGACCACGAAGAAGACGTCGACGCCGAGGAAGCCTCCGGGGAGCGCACCGGGCCACACGTGGTGGACGACGACGGCGAGGACCGCGAGCGCCCGCAGGCCGTCGAGTCCCGCGACCCGGGACCTGCCACGTGCGTCGTCGGACCGGCTCGTCACGGTCCGCGGCCGCTGGTGCGGCGGGGCGGACTGCGCCGTGCTCGCCGCGACAGGACGCTCGACCTCGACGTGCATGCGCCCTCCCGTCCGGCTTCGCCGTCGCTGACCACGGTACGGGCGGGTGCCCACGCGCGAGGAGGGGGCACGCCGACCTGTCGCTACAGCTTGGTCACCGGCGAGTACCGCAGCAGCAGCCGCTTGGCCCCGTCCGCGCCGAAGTCGATCTTCGCGACCGCGTTGGGCCCTGCACCCTCGAGCGCGACGACCGTCCCGAGCCCGTACGCGTCGTGCGTGACCTTGTCCCCCACCGCCAGGTTCGGGACGTCCGCGTCCTTGCGCGGAGTCGCTGACCCGAACGTGGCCCCGAACCCCGAGCGGGCAGGGGCCGACGACGACGGGTCGTGGCGGGTCTGGCGGGAGCGGTCCGAGGAACGAGGACCGCGGATGGTCGACCCGTCGCCGTCGGCCCCGGACCGCGAACCCGACCACCCACCCGCACGAGGCTCCCGACCCCAGACCCGGCCCCCGGCACGCAACGTCTGCATCGACGACTCGCGCCGCCGCCAGTCCCACAGCTCCTCCGGGATCTCGTCAAGGAACCGGCTCGGCGGGAACTCGTTCGCCATCCCCCACGCGGACCGCACCGCGGAGCGTGACACGTAGAGCCGCTCGCGCGCACGGGTGATGCCGACGTAGGCGAGGCGGCGCTCCTCGGCGAGCTCGGCGTCGTCGTGCAGGGACCGCATGTGCGGGAAGGTGCCGTCCTCCATGCCGGTGAGGAACACGACGGGGAACTCGAGGCCCTTGGCGGTGTGGAGCGTCATGAGCGTGACGACGCCCGGTTCCTCCTTCGGGGCGGCCGTTCCCTCGCCGTCGTCGTCGTCGCCGTCGGACCCGTCGGCGTCGTCCGCCGGGATCTGGTCCGCGTCGGCGACGAGCGAGACGCGCTCGAGGAAGTCGGACAGCGTGCCCTCGGGCTCGAGCTCGACGAACTCGGTCGCCACCGCGTGCAGCTCGGCGAGGTTCTCGACCCGGGTCGCGTCCTGCGGGTCGTCGCTCGCGCGCAGCTCGGCGAGGTAGCCGGTGCGGTCGAGGACCGCACCGAGCACGTCGGACGGCGTCGCCCCGGACGCCGCGAGCTCGCGCAGCCCGGTCATGAGACCGGCGAACGCGCGCAGCGGGTTGAGCGACCGGTTGGTCAGTCCGGGGATCTCGTCGAGCCGGTCGAGCGCCGCGCCGAACGAGATGCGCTCGCGGTCGGCGAGCGCCGCGACGGCGCCCTCGGCCCGGTCGCCCAGCCCGCGCTTGGGGACGTTGAGGACGCGACGCAGGTTGACGTCGTCGTCCAGGTTGTCGATGGCCCGCAGGTACGCGACGGCGTCCTTGACCTCGCGCCGCTCGTAGAAGCGCGTGCCGCCGACGACCTTGTACGGCAGGCCGACGCGGATCAGCACCTCCTCGAGGGCGCGGGACTGCGCGTTGGTGCGGTAGAAGACGGCGACGTCGCCGGGGCGCACGCCGTCGGCGTCACCGAGACGGTCGATCTCCTGCGCGACGAAGCGCGCCTCCTCGTGCTCGTTGTCGGCGACGTAGCCGATGATCTTGGCGCCTGCGCCGGAGTCGGTCCACAGCCGCTTGGGCTTGCGCTCGGGGTTGCGCGAGATCACCGCGTTCGCCGCCGACAGGATGTTCTGCGTCGAGCGGTAGTTCTGCTCGAGCATGATGGTGCGGGCGTCCGGGTAGTCGGCCTCGAACTCGAGGATGTTGCGGATGGTCGCGCCGCGGAACGCGTAGATGGACTGGTCGGCGTCGCCGACGACCGTGAGCTCGGCCGGGTCGAGCGCCGGGACCTGCGCCTCCCCCGTACCGCTCGTCTCGGCGTGCGTCGCCGCGGAGTCCAGGCCGACGCCCGCGAGCTCGCGGACCAGCACGTACTGCGCGTGGTTGGTGTCCTGGTACTCGTCGACGAGCACGTGCCGGAACCTGCGTCGGTAGTGCTCGGCCACGGCGGGGAACGCCTGCAGCAGGTTGACCGTGGTCATGATGATGTCGTCGAAGTCGAGCGCGCTCGCCGCCTGCAGTCGCGCCTGGTACCGGGTGTAGACGTCGGCGAGGACCTGGTCGAACTCGGGCATCGTCGGACCCTGTCGCGCCGACCGCTCGGCGAGGCCGTCCTCGGTCGCCCGTGCCCCGGACTCGCGCGCGTAGGTCTCGGGGTCGATCAGCTCGTTCTTCAGGTCGGAGATCTTGTTCGAGAGCGACCGGGCGGGGTACTTCTTCGCGTCGAGGTCGAGCTCGCGGGTCACGAGCGTGATGAGCCGCTGCGAGTCCGCGGCGTCGTAGATGGAGAAGCTCGAGCGCAGCCCGAGCGTCTTCGCCTCGCGCCGCAGGATCCGGGTGCACGCGGAGTGGAACGTCGAGACCCACATGTTCTGCCCGGCGGGTCCGACGAGCTGGACGACCCGCTCGCGCATCTCCGCCGCGGCCTTGTTGGTGAACGTGATCGCGAGGATCTGCCCGGAGCGCGCGCGACCGGTCGCGAGGAGGTGCGCGATCCGGTGCGTGAGCACGCGAGTCTTGCCCGAACCGGCTCCGGCGACGATGAGCAGCGGTCCCCCGGCGTGCTCGACCGCCTCACGCTGCTGCGGGTTGAGCCCGTCCAGGAGCGCGACGGGGTCGATGTGCGCGTAGCGTCCGCGCCGCGGCTCGCCCTCCCCGGCCGAGATGCCCGACGTCGCCGGGTCGAGCCGGTCCGGCTGGTCCGGCCGCTCCGGCACCGTCGCGTCGTCCGTCCAGCGAGGGGCGGTGGTGGGCAGGCGCGCCTCACCGCCGTGGTCGACGCGGGGTCCGTCGAACAACGTGTCGAGGCCGGGCAGCGGGAGGTTCTCGAAGAGCGACGTCATAGCCCTCCCAGCCTAGGCGCCCCGACCCACACCCGACGCCCTCCCCGCGCCCGCGCCTACGCTCCGCCGCGCCGCACGGTCCGCGCGCTCAGTGCAGCGTCGCCGTGGTCGAGACGGACGGTCCCGACGAGATCCGCTGGTTCGGCGTCGACGCGCTTCCGGAGCGACCGGCGGACCCCGCAACGGCACGCTGCTGCCGGAGCTGACGCACCGGCGTCGGGCAGGAACCCGATCTAGGTGAGCGCGAGGCCGAGACCCCACGCCGCGGCGGCGAGCAGGCCGCCGAGCAGCTGGACGAGGATCGTGATGCCCGTCGCCTGCATCGCCGCGACGGTCGCGCGCCACGCGGCGCGCCCGTCGCGGCGGCGGACCAGCTCCGCGAGGAACACCGCGAGCACGAACCCGATGAAGAGCCCGACCACGGGGATGACGAAGAACCCGACGACGCCGGCGAGCCCGCCCCAGACGAGCGTCGACCAGGGGACCTCCGCCCGCCGCATGTGCCGGCCCGCGAGCACGTACTGCGCGACCTCGGCCGCCACGACGAACACGGCGGCGACGGCCAGCACGACCCAGGCCGCCGTACCGCCGGTGACGATCGCCCACACGAGGATCGCGCCGAGCACGAGCACGTTCCCGGGCAGGACCTGCACGACGATCCCGACGAGACCGACGAGGATCGCCAGCCCGACGAGGACCTCTCCACCGACGCTCACGGGGCCAACCCTCGCACGCCACGACCCCGCACGGGCTCAGCGGGGTGGTGCGAGCGGTGCCAGATCCGGGTGCGCGACGCCGTCGAGCACCCAGGTGCGGACCATCGCGCTGAACAGCTGCGGGTCCTCCGCGCTCCACTGGTGGTGCATCCCGGGCGCGAGGCGCACGACGGCGCCCGGGACGCGGCGCTCGATCGTCGCCAGGGCCGTGCGCGCGGCACGCATGTCCCGCCCTCCCGCGACCGCGAGCACCGGGACCCCGGACCCCGCGAGCCCGTCGGGCCAGCAACCGCCGTAGACCTCGCGCACGAGCCGCTCCTCGTCGGCGCGGCTGATCGAGAGCCCTGAGCGCACGAACTGGTCCTGGGCGTCCTCGGGGATGCCCAGGAGCCGGGCCTGAGCGGCCCAGTACCAGGGCCGGTCCCACACCCGCAGCTGGGCAAGGCCGAGCGCGGCCGTGACGCCGCCCACGCCGTCGAGCACGGCTCCGGACGAGAGGACCGAGGCGACGAGACCCGGGTGCCGCGCGGTGACCCGCAGGGCCACGATCCCGCCGAGCGACAGGCCCACGACGTGCACCTCACGCTCCGGGGCGAGGTGGGCGACCGTCGCGGCGACCGCGTCGGCGGTGGCGTCGAGCGACTCCCAGCCCTCGGCCGCCCTCGACCCGAAACCCGGGAGGTCGGGCGTCCACACGTCGAGGTCGTCGAGCAGCTCGACCTGGGGGTCCCACATCCACGACGCGACGTTGCCGCCGTGGAGCAGGACGACGCTCGCCCTGTCCGCGCCCGGTGGGCCGGGTCGCGTGGGCGGGTGGTGCTCGACGGCGCCCGGCGCGGTCACGCCAGCACCTCCCGCTCGGTCTCGTCGAGCCAGGCCAGCTCGGTGCGGGCGTGGGCGAGACCGTTGCGCAGCGTGGCGAGGCGCATCACGAGGCCGCGCGCATCATCGGCGGGAGCCTGGCCGGCGGTCATCGTCGCGACCCGCTCGGCCTCGGCCGTGAGCGCCTCGACGGCGGCCTCGGCCTGCCGACGGCGGGCTGCGAGCAGCACTGCGACGCCGTCGCCGTCGAGCTGGTCGGCGAAGAACACGCGCCCGAGGAACGGGTCGCGCGCATCCTCGGGCTCGAGCGGCGACGCGAGCCAGTCACGCAGGGCGGAGCGTCCGGCGGGCGTGATCCGGTGGACCTTGCGGTCGGGATAGCTGTCCTGGGGGACGACCTCGACGACCGCGAGGCCGGACTCCACGAGCGCCGCCAGGGTGCGGTAGAGCTGCGAGCGGTCCGCCGACCAGAAGTGCTGGACGCTCGAGTCGAACGCGCGCTTGAGGTCGTAGCCGGTCATCGGCCGGATGGTGAGGAGACCGAGGACGAGGAACCTGAGGACCATGCGACTAGTGGACCATGCACCTAGCGGTGGGTGAAGGGTCTCGCTCCCGGCCGTGGCGGACCGGAGACGACGACGGCGCCTCGCGACCTTCTGTCGCGGGGCGCCGTCCGGCGTGGTCGGGTCAGTTCCAGAACACGGCGACGAGGATGTTGAGGACGGTGAGCCCGCCGATCGCGTGCTTCACGCCCGGCGCGACGGCCCCGTCGGACGCCTTCGCGGCCTGACGCTTCGCGACGAACGCGAGGACGGCGATGACCAGCGCGACGCCGAGCTTGACGCCGATCTTGGCCATGTCGGGAGCGCCATCCTCACCCGAGGGCGGCCAGACCGAGGCCTCCCCGATCCCGACCATGGCGATGCCGGCGACGAGCGCGGTCAGCGCGCCATGGAAGACGCCCTTGTAGAGCCCCGGCGAACGGAGCGAGGCGAGGTACCCGCCGAGCACGATGGCCCAGCCGATGAAGTGCAGGGCGACGAAGACGTTGTAGAGGAACTCCATGCCCGCATCCTATTTGCTGACGGGCGCGTCAGGAAACCGTCACCGTGTGAGACGCCTCGCCGCGCGACGCCGACCGGTAGGCGCAGCGTGCGCGAGACGGCAGTCCGGAATGCGGACGCGGTCTTCCAGGCCGCGAGACCGGCGTGTACCGTTCTGCGCATGACCACGGCAGCCCGCACCCTCCTCGTGACCTCGCGTCACGGGATGTCGGTGTGCGCCCTGCCCTGTCCCCGCTGTTGTCGCTGAACCGCGCCTGACTCAGCGCGAGCCCCCGCTCGCCTCTCCTGAGAACCGGCGCGCGTCGTCGGCCCTCAGCCACTCGCACCCCTTGCTGAGCGCACGTCGCCGCGCGTCCCCGCCCCCCGAACGAGGACACGAGGATCACCGATGACTCAGGCCACCACTGCGCCTGACACGACCCCTGCCCGGCCCGCGCGCGCCCCGGGCGAGCGCCCGGCCCGTGCCGCCCGCCCGAACGGGCAGTGGAAGATCGACGGCACGGAGCCGCTGAACGGCAACGAGAAGTGGAAGCAGGAGGACGGCGGGCTGTCCGTCCGCGAGCGCATCGAGTCGGTCTACGCGCACCAGGGCTTCGACTCCATCACCGACGACGACCTGCACGGCCGGTTCCGCTGGTGGGGCCTGTACACCCAGCGCAAGCCCGGGATCGACGGCGGCAAGACCGCGACGCTCGAGCCGCACGAGCTCGAGGACACGTACTTCATGCTCCGTGTGCGCATCGACGGCGGGGCGCTCACGACCGAGCAGCTGCGCGTCATCGCGGACATCTCGAAGGACTTCGGCCGCGACTCCGCCGACATCACCGACCGCCAGAACATCCAGCTCCACTGGGTCGAGGTCGAGAACGTCCCGGAGATCTGGCGTCGCCTCGAGTCCGTCGGCCTGCAGACCACGGAGGCGTGCGGCGACGTCCCGCGCGTCGTGCTCGGCAGCCCCGTCGCCGGGATCGCGGCGGACGAGCTGATCGACATCGGCCCCGCCGTCGCCGGGATCACCGAGAAGTACATCGGCGTCCCCGAGCTGGCGAACCTGCCGCGCAAGTTCAAGACCGCGCTCACGGGCCACCCCAGCCAGGACGTCGTCCACGAGATCAACGACGTCGCGTTCGTCGCGCACCGTCACCCCGAGCTCGGCATCGGGTTCGACGTGTGGGTCGGCGGCGGGCTCTCCGCGAACCCTCGCCTCGGCGAGCGGCTCGGCGTGTTCGTGACCGAGGAGCAGGTGCCCGACGTGTGGCACGGCGTCGTGCAGATCTTCCGCGACTACGGGTTCCGCCGGCTGCGCAACAAGGCCCGCCTGAAGTTCTTGCTCGCGGACTGGGGCCCGGAGAAGTTCCGCGAGGTCCTCGAGACCGAGTACCTCGGGTTCACCCTGCCCGACGGCCCGCCCGCCCCGAAGCCGCCGGTCCCCGGCGACCACGTCGGGGTCCACAAGCAGAAGGACGGCCTCAACTACATCGGCGCGGCACCGTACGTCGGTCGCGTGTCCGGGACCATCCTCGCGAACGTCGCGGACCTCGCCGAGTCCGTCGGCTCGCACCGCGTACGGCTCACGCCGCACCAGAAGCTGCTCGTCCTCGACGTCCCCGACGAGAGCGTCGAGCACGTGGTGAGCACGCTCAAGGCCAACGGCCTCGACGCGAACCCCAGCCCGTTCCGCCGCAGCACCATCGCGTGCACGGGGATCGAGTACTGCAAGCTCGCGATCGTCGACACCAAGGACACCGCGACCGCCACGATCGACGAGCTCGAGAAGCGGCTCGGCGACCTGTCGCAGATGAAGCCGCTGTCGCTGCACGTCAACGGCTGCCCCAACTCGTGCGCGCGCATCCAGACGGCGGACATCGGCCTCAAGGGCCAGCTCGTCATGGACGACGACGGCGAGCAGGTCCCGGGCTTCCAGGTGCACCTGGGCGGCGGGCTGGCCTCGGACGACCGCGAGGAGGCCGGGATGGGTCGCACCGTGCGCGGGCTCAAGGTCACCGCGACGGACCTGACCGACTACGTCGAGCGCGTCGTGCGCCGGTACGAGCAGGACAAGAACGGCACCCAGACGTTCGCCGAGTGGGCGCACCAGGCCGACGAGGAGGCACTGCGATGAGCGAGCAGACGACGCAGGACCCGCTGGCCGCGCTGCGTGCCGCGGCGCGCGCGAAGGCCGAGCAGCGCGAGTCCTCGAAGGCCGCGCACCACGCCGAGCGCGAGCGCCTGGCCGGTCAGGGGCGCCAGAAGCGTTCGCTCGACGAGCTGCGCGAGATCGCGCGGCGCGGAGCGGCCGAGCTGCACGGCACCGGGACACCCGGGGTGGAGCAGGCCGACCGCCCGGAGGCCACGGCCGAGCAGGTCATCGCCTGGGCGGCGCGGGAGTTCGGCACCTCGGTGGCCGTGGCGTGCTCGATGGCCGACGCCGTGCTGCCGCACGTCGTCGCGGCGCAGATCCCCTGGGTGGACGTGCTGTTCCTCGACACCGGCTACCACTTCGCCGAGACCGTCGGGACGCGCGACGCCGTCGAGCAGCAGATGGACGTGACGATCGTCGACGTCAAGCCCGAGCTCACGGTGGCCGAGCAGGACGCGGCGCACGGCAAGGACCTGTTCGGTCGCGACCCGGCGCTGTGCTGCCAGATGCGCAAGGTCGAGCCGCTGCACCGCACCCTCGCGGGCTACGAGGTGTGGGTGACGGGCGTGCGCCGCGACGAGGCGCCCACCCGCTCGGGCACACCGCTCGTGACGTTCGACGAGAAGAACGGGCTGGTGAAGATCAACCCGCTCGCGGCCTGGTCGTTCGACGACCTGCTCGCCTACGCAGCCGAGCACCAGGTGATCCTCAACCCCCTGCTGAACGACGGGTACCCCTCGATCGGCTGCCTGCCGTGCACCCGGCGCGTCGCGCCGGGCGAGGACCCCCGGGCCGGCCGCTGGGCGGGGCTCGACAAGACAGAGTGCGGACTCCACGTATGAGGACGGGCATGACGACCATCGACCTGACGACCGACCCGACGACGACGCCGACCACGGCGCCCATCGAGCCGGCTGCCGACACCGCGCTGCCTGTGGGGCGTCGCCTCACGCAGCTCGACGCCCTGGAGAGCGAGGGCATCCACATCATCCGTGAGGTGGTCGCCGAGTTCGAGCGCCCCGTGCTGCTGTTCAGCGGGGGCAAGGACTCCGTGGTGATGCTGCACCTCGCGATCAAGGCGTTCGCACCCGGACCTGTGCCGTTCCCCGTGCTGCACGTGGACACCGGTCACAACTTCCCCGAGGTGCTCGCCTACCGCGACCGGGTCGCCCAGGGCCTGCGCCTGCGCCTCGAGGTCGCGAGCGTGCAGGACTACCTCGACGACGGCCGCCTGCGCGAGCGTGCGGACGGCACGCGCAACCCGCTGCAGACGCAGCCGTTGCTCGACGCGATCACCGGCCACAAGTTCGACGCGGTGTTCGGCGGCGGGCGGCGCGACGAGGAGAAGGCGCGCGCCAAGGAGCGCGTGTTCTCGCTGCGCGACGAGTTCGGCCAGTGGGACCCGCGCAACCAGCGTCCCGAGCTGTGGAACCTGTACAACGGCAAGCACCGGCCCGGCGAGCACGTGCGCGTGTTCCCGCTGTCGAACTGGACCGAGCTCGACGTGTGGCGGTACATCGCCCGTGAGCGCATCGACCTGCCGGAGCTGTACTACGCGCACGAGCGCGAGGTGTTCGACCGCGACGGCATGCTGCTCGCCGTCGGGCCGTACTCGCTGCCGCGCACGGACGCCGAGGCCGCCTCGGTGCGGACCGAGACCGTGCGCTACCGGACCGTGGGCGACATGTCCTGCACCGGCGCGGTGAGCTCCGACGCCGTGACGGTCGAGGACGTGATCGCCGAGGTCGGCGTCACCCGCATCACCGAGCGTGGCGCGACCCGCGCCGACGACCGCCTCTCCGAGGCCGCCATGGAAGACCGCAAGAAGGAGGGGTACTTCTGATGGGCGCTCCCGCCACGACCACCGTCCCGTCGGACGCGGCGCTGCCGCTCGACGACGCCCGCCGCGGCACGCTGCTGCGGCTCGCGACGGCCGGGTCCGTCGACGACGGCAAGTCCACGCTCGTGGGCCGGCTGCTGTTCGACTCGAAGTCCGTCCTCGCGGACCAGCTCGACGCCGTCGAGCGCGTGTCGCGCGACCGCGGGCTGGAGACGGCCGACCTCGCACTGCTGACCGACGGTCTGCGCGCCGAGCGCGAGCAGGGCATCACCATCGACGTCGCGTACCGGTACTTCGCGACCGCGCGCCGCTCCTTCATCCTCGCGGACTGCCCCGGGCACGTGCAGTACACGCGCAACACGGTGACCGGTGCCTCGACGGCCGACGTCGTCGTGCTCCTCATCGACGCGCGCAAGGGCCTGCTGGAGCAGACGCGCCGCCACCTGGCGGTCGCGAGCCTGCTGCGGGTCCCGCACGTGGTCGTCGCCGTGAACAAGATCGACCTCGTCGACTACTCGCGGTCGCGGTACGAGGAGCTGGCGTCCGACATCCGCGCGACCGCCGCGTCCCTCGGGGTCGCGGACGTGCACACCCTCCCGGTGTCCGCCCTGGTCGGGGACAACGTCGTCGACCGCGGCGACCGCACCCCCTGGTACGACGGCCCGACCCTGCTCGAGCTGCTGGAAGAGCTGCCCACCGGTGACGACCCGGACGCCGAGTCGTTCCGCTTCCCGGTGCAGGTGGTGATCCGGCCGCAGGGCGCCGCAGACGGCGGGTTCCGCGACTACCGCGGGTACGCGGGCCAGGTCGCCTCGGGCGTGGTGCGGGTCGGGGACGAGGTCGTCGTGCTGCCCTCGGGCCGCCGCACCACCGTCGCGGGGATCGACACCGCCGACTCGCTCGCGAGCGGCACCGACCTCGTCGAGGCGTTCGCGCCGCAGTCCGTGACGATCCGGCTGACGGACGACGTGGACGTCGCGCGCGGCGACCTGATCGCCGCCGCCGACGAGGCGCCCGAGGTCACCCAGGACGTCGAGGGCACCGTCGCGTGGCTCGGGGACCGCCCGCTCCTGCCGGGGTCCCGGGTGCTGCTCAAGCACACGACCCGCACCGTGCAGGCCGTCGTGCGCGACGTCGTCGGCCGGCTCGACCTGGACACGGCCGAGCTCGAGCCCGCCGAGCGGCTCGAGCTCAACGACATCGGCCGCGTCACGTTGCGCCTCGCGTCGCCGATCGCGGCCGAGGAGTACGTCGTCGCACGCCGCACGGGCGCGTTCCTCCTGATCGACGCGCAGGACGGCGGGACGCTCGCCGCCGGCATGGTCGGCGACGCGCTCGCCGCGGCACGCCGGCCCGTCGAGCGCCCCGGCGCGTACACGATCTGAGGCCATGATGACCAGGACCCCCTCCGACCCGCAGGCACGGCACGAGACGTACCCGCTCGGGCTGCGCGTCTCCGGCCGCCTCACGGTGGTCGTCGGCGGGGGTCCGGTCGCGGCGCGCCGTGCACGCGGGCTGCTCGACGCCGGTGCGCGCGTGCAGGTCGTCGCGCCCTTCGTCTGCGAGGACCTCGCGGACCTGCTCGGGTCGTCCAGCGTGCCCGACGGCGCTCGCACCCTCTCGTGGGTGCGACGCGACTACCTGACCGGGGACCTCGACGGCGCGTGGCTCGTCCACACCGCGACCGGCGACGGGGAGGTCGACGCGCTGGTCGCCGCCGATGCCGAGGCCGACCGGGTCTTCTGCGTCACCGCGGGCGACGCGGACCTCGGGACCGCGTGGGTCCCGGCGGTCGCGCGCACCCGTGTGCCCGGACACGGTGTCGGCACGAGCGGCGCCGAGGTGAGCGTCGCGGTCAACGCCGGGCGTGACCCGCGGCGCGCGCAGAACGTGCGCGACGCCGTCGCCGCGCTCCTCGACACGGGCGAGCTGCCGTTGCGCGGCGTGCGTCGACCCACGGACCCGGCCGGCCCGGACGACGGCGCGACGGATCGGCTCCTCGCGAGCGCGGGACCGGTCACGACACCGCTCGTGCGCCCGGTGGGGACCGTCGCGCTCGTCGGGGGCGGGCCGGGGGACCTGGGGCTGATCTCGGTGCGGGGAAGGCGCCTGCTCGCCGAGGCGGACGTCGTCGTGGTCGACCGGCTCGGGCCGCGCGGCCTGCTGGACGACCTCGGTGAGGACGTCGTCGTCGTCGACGTCGGCAAGACGCCCGGCCACCACCCGGTCCCGCAGGCGGAGATCAACGCGATCCTCGTGCACCACGCGCTCGTCGGGCGCCGCGTCGTGCGGCTCAAGGGTGGCGACCCGTACGTGTTCGGCCGTGGCGGCGAGGAGCTCGAGGCGTGCCGCGATCACGGGATCGAGGTCGAGGTCGTGCCGGGCGTGACGAGCGCCGTGTCCGTGCCGGCAGCCGCGGGGATCCCCGTGACGCACCGCGGTGTGTCACGAGGGTTCACCGTGCTCACCGGGCACGAGGACGTCGGCAAGGTGCCCGCCGCGACGGACCACACGGTCGTCCTGCTCATGGGTGTGTCCCGGCTCGCCGAGACGGCCGCCGCTCTGGTCGCGCAGGGCCGCTCGCCCGAGACGCCGGTCGCGGTCGTCGAGGACGGCTACGGCCCGCGCCAGCGCACGACCGTCGGCACGCTCGCGACGATCGCCGACCGGGCGCGTGAGGCAGGCGTCCGACCGCCCGCCGTCACGGTCGTGGGCGACGTCGTGCGCCTCTCCCCCGCCTGGGTCTGATCGCCGGACGCCGACCGTGACCTGCGAGAAGATGTCGGTCGACAGCAGGGTCTGACAGCAGCTTCTCGCAGCTCGCCACGTCACTGCGGGCCGGCGTCACCTCGGGATGGACGACGTCACGATCCGCGGCCGCTCCGCGACGTCCGGCGCCGGGGCGAAGTCCTCGGGACGCACCCCGCGGTCGTAGAACGCCTGGAGCACGCGTCCCTCCGTCGACGGCCACCGTCGGAGCACGTCATGCGAGAACAGCACGATCACGGACCAGCCCAGGCGCGCCAGCTCTTCCTGTCGGGCGACGTCGTCGAGCCGCTGCTTCGCCGAGACGAGGTGGTGACGGCCGTCGTGCTCGACGGCGATCCGCAGCCCGGGCCAGGACAGATCCGGGCGCGCGAGCCATCGGCCGTCGTCGTCGAGCACGTCTGCCCCGACCACCGGGCAGGGAAAGCCCGAGTCGACGAGACGCAGCCGCAACCGGGTCTCCATCGGCGAGTCGACGAACCGGCGCGACACGTCGAGCGCTCGGCGCAACGTCGCGGCACCTCGGCGACCGTGCACCTGCGCGAGGCGGCGAGCGAGCAGGTCACGAGGGTACGGCGAACGACCCGCCGTCCCGCGGAGCAACGCGTCCGTCACCACGACGAGGTCTGGCGGGCCGAACGACACCGGCGGCGGCGTCGGGACGGTCGTGCGAGACCGCGGCCCCGCGGCGAGCGCTCCAAGGTCGGCCCAGGTCCTGGCCGGGTTCGTGACACGCAGTCCGCGCGTCCAGGTGAGATCGCCGGGATCGAGGCCTTCGTGCTGCTGGATCGCCCGCGCGTCGACCGGCCGACGACCGGCCGCACCCGTGACGTGCAGGTCGGTGACGGGATCGTGGCCATGCGGGAGCGGGAGCCCCCACAATGCCGCGGCCGTCGTGACCGAGAAGGCTGCGTCGTCGGGCATCACCAGCTGGACCGCGGCGCACAACGCGTCGAGGTCGTCCGCGCGGCGCGCGTCCATGCGGACTCCTCGCACCGGCGCGCGTAGCCGCGGGGAGCGGAGCTGAGCGGCGGTCGCCCCCGCGGCCAGGGCATCGGCGACCCGGAACGGCAGCGGGGGCAGCGGAGGTGTCACGGGTCCCAGGGTGACGCACCGCGGCACAGCAGGCGGCGCGGTAGGACAGCCTGTGGAAAACCTGCGCGCGCTCACGCGGTGGACACGCAGGCGCGACCCCGACCTGCGAGAAGGTGCTGTTCCGGACGCCGATGAACGACAGCTTCTCGCAGCTCGTCGACCGTCGACCGGTGACCGGAGGAGATGCCGCTCGGGAAACGCGTCAGAGGAGGCGGCGTTGCGCGGCCCAGCGGGTGAGCTCGTGGCGCGAGGAGAGCTGGAGCTTGCGCAGCACGGCGGACACGTGGGTCTCGACCGTCTTGATGGAGATGAACAGCTCCGACGCGACCTCGCGGTACGTGAAGCCGCGCGCGATGAGCCGCATGACCTCCTGCTCGCGCGCGGACAGCCGGTCGAGCTCGTCGTCGCGCACGGCGACGTCGCCCGCGCCCGTCCCGAACGCGTCGAGCACGAACCCGGCGAGCCGCGGCGAGAACACCGCGTCCCCGCCCGCAACCTGGCCGACGGCCGCGGACAGGTCGGGTCCCGAGATCGCCTTGGTCACATAGCCGCGCGCCCCGGCCCGGATGACGGCGACGACGTCCTCCGCGGCGTCGGACACGGACAGCGCGAGAAAACGGACGTCGCTCAGGAGGTCCGTGCAGCGTTGGATCACCTCGGCGCCCCCGCCCCCGTCGCCGCCCGGCAGGTGCACGTCGAGCAGCACGACCGGCGGGCGCAGCGCGTGCACGCGCTCCACGGCGGAGTCCACCGAGTCGGCCTCGCCGACGACCTCCACGAGAGCAGGATCCAGGCTCGCGCGCACGCCGGCGCGGAACATGTGGTGGTCGTCGACGAGCACCACCGGGACGGGGCCCGACGACGGCCCGGGCGCGCCGTCGGGGACCGGGCTGGGGATCGTGGTCACATCGCGTCCTTGTGCGTCTCGGGCTCGGAAGTCTCGGGCAGGAAAGTCTCGGGCGCAGCGGCCTCGGCCGTCGCAGTCTCGGGCGCAGAGGTCTCGGGTGCGGGGGTCTCGGGCGCGCGGGGCACTCGCAACCGTACTTCGGTGCCCCACCCCGGTCGACTCGCGATGTCCGCGGTCCCGCCCCGACGCTGCACGCGCCCGAGGATCGACTCACGCACACCGAACCGGTCCGACGCGACGTCCTCCATGCGGAACCCGTCACCTCGGTCGCGCACGAACACCTCGACGGCGTCGTCGCTCACCTCGAGGTACACCGAGTACGGCGGCGCGCCGTGCGCGACCGCGTTCACGAGCCCCTCGCGCGTCGCCTGGAGGAGTGCCGCCGTCGCTTCCGTCGGGACGCAGTCCCCCACGACGACGACGTCGACCACGACCGGCATCGCGGTCGGCACCTCGCCCGGTACCTCGCCTGCGCCGCCCGGTGCACCGATCGACGGTGCCCTGCGCCCGACCCGACCGTCCTCGACCTCGGCGACCACGGCCCGCAGCTCGGCGGCGAGCGACGTGCCCGGCGTCGGGCGGTCGTCGTAGAGCCACTCGCGCAGCTCGCGCTCCTGGGCCCGGGCGAGCCGGGCGACGGTGTCCGCGTCCGACGCGCGGGCGCGGATGAGGGCGAGCGTCTGGAGCACCGAGTCGTGCAGGTGGGCGGCGATGTCCGCACGCTCGGCCTCGCGTGCGCGGGCGGCGCGCTCGTCACCCAGCTCGCGGACGAGCCGCAGCCACCACGGCGCCAGGACGATCGCGGCCCCCGCGAGCACCGCGAGGGAGGCGACCGTGGCCTGCACGATCGCCGACGTCGGCGCGTCCTGCCCGACGAGCAGGACGACCCCCACCAGCACGAGGACGAGCCCGCCCGCGACCCGCAGCACGCCCACCGGTGTGCGCCCGCCGGCGCGGCTCAGCCAACGACCACGCTCCGCGGCGTCGAGCTGGCTCCATGCGAGGGCGGCGCCCGCGAGCGCGATGAGGACCGGGATGACCCACGAGGCCTCGACGTCGACGCCCACCCGGATGGCGACCAGCAACGCCGCCCCGCTGAGCAGCACGACGGCGATCGCGACGTCGCGCACCGGGAGCCGACCGACCCCGCCCCGCAGCCGCGGCGCGAGCCGGGACAACGACGCCGGACGCTCCGCGTCTCGAGCGGCCTCGGGGTCGCCCGCGGGCACCGTCACCCACCAGAACACGTACAGGACGATCCCCGCCCCGCCCGCGAGCCCGAGGAACGCCATGACCAGCCGGACTGCGCCCACGGGGACGTCCAGGTGCACCGCGAGGCCGGCGCAGACGCCGCCGACCCACCGCCCTCGCTCCGGGCGGCGCAGCGGCAGGCCGCGCCGACGCGCGGACGCACGCGGTCCGGGATCGGTGGGCCCGGGCTCCGTCGAGGCCGTCCCGGCAGGTGCCGGGTCGTCCGGAGCGGTGTCGGCTGTGGTCACCCCCCGATCGTCACACGAACGGGGGTGGTCCTCGGCGTTCTGGGCCCTCTCGGGGACGAGAACCAGGGTCGTCGCACCGCACGATCAGGGTGGTGTCAGGGGGACACCCGATACCCGGGGAGCCCCCCATGGCGCGAGCATGGAGCCATGAGCACACCACACCTTCCTCCCGAGCCCCCTGCAGGGTCGGCGGATCACGACGAGCCGACGCCGGGTCGGCCGGCGCACGACCAGACTGCGTCCGCCGGGCCTCGGCCGGGCCCTGGCGCCGACGGCTTCTTCGACGCGGTGCGCCGTGTCGGCGTCTCGCGCTCCGACGACCGCTGGGTCGGAGGCGTCGCCGCGGGTGTGGCGGAGCGCTTCGGCATCGACCCGCTCCTGGTGCGCGGGATCCTGTTCGTCACGTTCTTCCTGTCCGGCGCAGGGTTCGTCCTGTACGGCCTCGCGTGGGCGCTGCTCCCGGAACGGAGCGACGGGCGCATCCACGCGCAGGAGGCGGTCCGCGGGAACTTCGACGTCGCGCTCCTCGGCGCGATCCCGCTGGTGATCGTCGGGTTCAGCTGGCAGGTCCGCTGGTTGTCCTGGTGGGACTACCTGCACCTCGGCTGGCTGAACGGCCTGTTCTGGGTCGCGGCGATCGTCACCGTGGCGATCGTCGCGGTGCCGATCCTCAACCAGCGCGCGAAGCGCGGCCCCCAGGGACGTGCTCCCGGCGCCGACGCACCCGTCGGCAACGCCTCGTGGCAGCAGTCTCCTGTCGACGAGCCGTGGGGCTCGCCCACGGCACAGGGCACGACGCCGGTCGGCACGTACCCCGTCGACGCCCCGAGGCCGCCGTACGCGTCGACGCACACGTCGAGGTCCGGCACGTCGGCGACGCCCCCGGTGCCGCCCGTCCCGCCGGTGCGCCATCACCAGCGACCGCCGAGGTCCCCGAAGCCGCCGCGTGCGCAAGGACCGGGTGCCGCGACCACGGGGATCGTCGTCGGGCTGAGCCTGCTCGCGGGTGCCTTCCTGCTCGTGGTGGACCGCGCCGGGGATCTCCCCTGGCCCGTCTTCCTCACCTGGGCGGGTGCGTCGGTCGTGCTCGCCGGGATCGCGATCGTCGTCAGCGGCCTGCGCGGTCGCACGAGCGGTGGGCTCGGCTGGCTCGCCACCATCGCGCTCCTCGTGGCTGTCCCGACGGCGGCGTGGCAGGACGACCGGGCCGTGCTCGTGCTCGACGACTCGGTCCGCACCGTGTCCGACGGGACGCACCGGGTGACCGACCCGGAGATCGCGGAGGACGGGTTCGGCGTCCGGTGGGGCGACCCGACGATCGACCTCTCCGACCTCGACCTCACGGGTGTCACCGCGGCGGACCCTGTGGAGATCCCGGTCCAGCTCGGCGCGGGCGACGTGACCGTCGTCGTGCCCGACAGGGTGCCGGTCCGTGCCGACGTGCAGGTCTGGGCGGGCTCCGCGCAGTGGAACGTGGACGGCGACAACCAGGAGATCGGCGGTATCAGCTCGCGCCCCGTGACCTTCACCAACGAGGAGGCCGACGCCGGCGCGGAGCCGCTCGTGGTCCTCCTGGTGGACGTCGGCGCAGGACAAGCGATCATCGAGGAGAACTGATGAGCAACGACGACCAGACCGCCCGCGACAGCGCTCGCGACCCGGACGACACCCTGGACCTCGCGGCGTCCACCGACCCCGCACCGACCCGCCCGCTGGGCGACGCGATCTTCGAGCCGCGCGCAGGAGACCCCGTGGCAGCAGACCCGGCCGCGGCGGACCCGGCCGCCGGTCCGTCCACGACGGCCATCGCCCCACGGCGGCCTCGCGGCCCACGCGTCGGGACGATCGTGTGGGGCTTCATCATCGTGGCGCTCGGCGGTGCGGTGCTGGCCTCCGCGCTCGGGGCCCGCTTCGACATGGGGCTCGCGGCGATCGTCGTGCTGGCGGTCGCGGGTGTCACGCTGCTCGTCGGGTCGATCGTGGCGGGCGCACGACGGCGCCCGAGCAGCTGACCGGGAGCCGACAGACAGAGGGGCCGTGACGACGAGTCGTCACGGCCCCTCTGCTCGTCCGAGCGACGCGCGGTCCGCGCACTCCTCCCGGAGCGACCCGGTAGGAGCGGGTCTTCGGCGTCCGGACGGACGGGTCAGGTGGTCGGCGTGTCACCACGCCGCTCGGTCGGGGGCCTCGGCTCGTCGCCGGTGGGGGTCGCTGCCGGAGCCTCGGAGGACGGCGGCGCGGCCTCCGGGGACGCCCCCGGAGCCTTCGGGGCGGCAGCCGGCGCGACGGGCTGGGTGGCCGCAGGTGCCGTTCCCGCGGCGGGAGCCTCGGACGCCGCGGCGGCACGCGCCTCCGCGGCCGGGGTCGTCAGCGTCGAGGTCCGGGTCGGTGGCTCGACCGGCTCCGGACGGACGGGCGGTGCCGTGGGTGCGACGACAGGGGGCTCGGCGGCGGGTGCGGCGTGGCGCGCGCCGTCGGACAGGTCGCCCGCGGACGACAGCCCGGGGCTCTCGATGGCGATGCTCGGGCCTCCGGCGAGTCGCCGGAGTGCCGCGCCGAGGAGCAGGAACAGGACGCCCAGCCCGACCACGAGCGCGGCCACCCCGAACGCCACGACCGACGTGAAGAGGGAGGCCCGCAGGAACGATGCCGTCATGACGGTCTGACGGGTCGGGTCGTCCTGGTCGAGCTCGGCGTAGGTCGCCCCACCGCTGGCCTCGAGAGCGTGCTTGTTGATGACCTCGGCCTGCGCGTAGGCGGTGAGGGGGCCGTTGACGTGGCGCCCGGCCATCATGTTGGCGTCGTCGGAGACCGTGATGTTCTCGGCCGACAGCTGGTTGGACACGACGATCCAGGTGGCGATCCCGGCGACGATCAGAACGATGCCGGCGATGATGGAGACGAGGCCGATGCCGCGTACACCCTTCGCCGGTGAGACGGTGACAGTGCTGGACATGGCGCGCTTCCCCTTCGTCAGGACCTGCCTGGTCCGTCCCGCGCGCACCTGACCGAGCGTGTGGTCGCAGGACGGTCGAACCTCCCGATCGTGACCACCGTAGCGACGAAACGTCCGTACTGCCCGACAAACCGCGATCGGCCGCTCCCGCGTGTCGGCGCACGTCGCGCCGCGTGTCGAGACGCGTGTCGACCTGTGCTCCCACCGTGCTGTCCTCGGGTGGGAGGATGCGCGGGTGCGCATCACCCACGTCACCGACTGCTACCTCCCCCTGCTCGGAGGCATCGAGACCCAGGTGGCGCGTCTCGCACAGCAGCAGGCGGCGGCCGGTCACGACGTCGCGGTGGTCTGCACGACGCCTGCCCGGCCGGGCGCTCACGGCGTCACCACGGAGCTGGTCGACGGCGTCACGGTCCACCGTCTCGCCGCACGCGTGCCCGGCGGGTACCCGGTCCACCCCCGCGCGCCCCACCACGTGGGACGCCTGCTGCGCGAGGCTCGGCCCGACGTCGTGCACCTGCACATGGGGGTGCTCACGCCGTCGACCCAGGCCTCGCTGCGGACCGTGGTCCGGGCCGGGCTGCCTGCCGTCCTCACGGTGCACAGCGTGTGGGGCAGGGCCTCGACGGCGTTCGCCGCGCTCGACCGCGTCGTGCGCTGGTCGCGCTGGCCGGTCCTGTGGTCGGCCGTGAGCGACCTGACCGCCGCACCGCTGCGAAGGATCGTCGGCGAGCGTGGCGACGTGGTGGTCCTGCACAACGGCCTCGACCTGGACGCGTGGCGGGTTCCCCGCACCGAGCGCGGCGACCGGATGGAGGGTGCCGCGGTCCACGTCGTGGCGGCGACGCGGTTCGCGCCGCGCAAGCGCGTCCTCCCGCTGCTGGAGGTGGTGCGCGAGGTCGCCGCCCGCGTGCCCGACGGCGCGCTGCACGTCACGCTCGCGGGCGACGGCCCGCAGCTGGCGGAGGCGCGCCGGTTCGTCGCCGAGCACGGGCTGGACCAGGTCGTCAGCCTGCCGGGTCGCCTCGACGCGACCGGGCTCAAGCGCCTCTACGCACGAGCGGACGTGTTCGCCGCGCCCGCGGTCGAGGAGGCGTTCGGCATCGCTGCCCTCGAGGGCCAGGCGGCGGGGCTGGCCGTGGTGACCCGCTCGCAGTCGGGCGTCGCCGAGCGCCTCACCGACGGGACCGACGCCCTCCTCGCCGACGACGACGCAGCGTTCGGCGACGCGTTCGTCCGCCTCGTCACCGACGACGACCTGCTCGACCGGATCGTCGCCCACAACCGCGACGTCCCGTCCTCCGCCGACTGGCCACGCGTCCTCGCCGACATCGAGTCCGCCTACGCCCGGGCCGCGAAGATCACCGCCGGACGAAGCCGCTAGACCGGGTCTACTCCCACTCGATGGTGCCCGGCGGCTTGCTCGTCACGTCGAGCACCACACGGTTGACCTCGCTCACCTCGTTGGTGATGCGGGTCGAGATGACGGACAGCACGTCGTAGGGCAGGCGCGTCCAGTCGGCGGTCATGGCGTCCTCGGACGACACGGGGCGCAGCACGATCGGGTGGCCGTAGGTGCGGCCGTCGCCCTGGACGCCGACGGAGCGCACGTCGGCGAGGAGCACGACGGGGCACTGCCAGATCTCGTCGTCCAGGCCGGCCTTCGTCAGCTCGTCGCGGGCGATGGCGTCGGCCTTGCGGAGCGTGTCGAGCCGTTCGGCCGTGACCTCGCCGACGATGCGGATTCCGAGGCCGGGACCGGGGAACGGCTGGCGCGCCACGATCTGCTCGGGCACGCCCAGCTCGCGGCCGACGGCACGGACCTCGTCCTTGAAGAGCGTGCGCAGGGGCTCGACGAGGGAGAACTGGAGGTCGTCGGGCAGGCCGCCGACGTTGTGGTGGCTCTTGATGTTGGCCGCGCCCTCGCCGCCGCCGGACTCGACGACGTCGGGGTAGAGCGTGCCCTGGACGAGGAACTTGACCTCGTCCCCGTGCTCGCCGGCGTCCGCCACGACGTCGCGCGCCGCGTCCTCGAAGACCCGGATGAACTCGCGTCCGATGATCTTGCGCTTGGTCTCGGGGTCGCTGTGCCCGGCGAGCGCGCTGATGAACCGCTGCTTCTCGTCGCGCACGACGAGCTTCACCCCCGTGGCGGCGACGAAGTCGCGCTCGACCTGCTCGGCCTCGCCGGCACGCAGCAGCCCGTGGTCGACGAACACGCACGTGAGCTGGTCCCCGACGGCCTCCTGGACGAGCGCCGCCGCGACGGAGGAGTCCACGCCGCCGGAGAGCCCGCAGATGACGCGCGCGTCCCCGACCTGCGCACGGATCGCGGCGACCTGGTCCGCGATGACGTTGCCGGGCGTCCAGTCGGGGGCCAGCCCCGCGCCGTCGTACAGGAAGTGCTCGAGAACGGTCTGGCCGTGGGCGGAGTGCTTGACCTCGGGGTGCCACTGCACGCCGAACAGGCGGCGCGCGCGGTCCTCGAAGGCGGCGACGGGCGAACCGGACGACGTGGCGAGGACCTCGAAGCCGTCGGGGGCGGCGTGCACGGAGTCGCCGTGACTCATCCAGGTGGTCTGGTTCTCGGGGGTCTCGGCGAGCAGGACGCCCGTCTTGCAGACCGTGACCTCGGTGCCGCCGTACTCGCGCTGGCCGGTCTGGGCGACGGTCCCGCCCAGCGCGGCGGCCATGGCCTGGAAGCCGTAGCAGATCCCCATGACGGGGACGCCGGCCTCGAACAGTGCCGGGTCGACGAACGGCGCGCCTGCGGCGTACACGGACGACGGGCCGCCGGACAGGATGATCGCCGCCGGATCCTTCGCGAGCATCTGCTCCACGGAGAACGTGTGCGGCACGATCTCGGAGTACACCTTGGCCTCGCGCACGCGGCGCGCGATCAGCTGGGCGTACTGGGCGCCGAAGTCGACGACGAGCACGGGGCGCGGGGTCGGGGGCACGACGGGATCGGTGGTGGCTGCGGTGGGGGTGGCGGTCACCGACCCAGGATAGTGGTCCCTCGGCGCCCAGCGGACGCGGCCCGGGTCACGGCCCCACGTAGGTGAGCTCGACGCGCCGGTTCTGCGCGCGCCCCGCGGGATCGTCCTGGCCGCCGCTGCTGTTCTCGGCGACGGGGTCGCTGCTGCCGTGGCCGGTGACGGTCAGCGTCAGGTCCGGCCGCTCGGCCCGCAGCACGGCCGCGACGGACTCGGCCCGCTCGCGCGACAGCACGTCGTTGCGCTCGTCCGTCCCCATCGCGTCGGTGTGGCCGTCGACCGCGACGTCCGCGTCCTGCGGGATCTCGGCCACGATCTCGGCCAGGGCACCCGCCGCGGCGTCGGACAGCTCCGCTGAGTCGAACGCGAACAGCAGGTCGGAGGTGAGCGTCACCACGGTCTCGCCGTCCTCCTCGCTCGTCGACTCGAGGGGTCGGGTGGCGTCCTCGGCCGCGAGCGGGAACGTCGGGTCGTCCGGCACCAGCGGCACGACCGCGTCGTCGCGCATCGCACCCGTGACCGTCTCGGCAAGGATCGTCTCCCGCTCGTCCGCGAGCTCCCGCTCGACCTCGGCGACGAGCTGGGCGCGAGTGTCGCCCGTCGGGTCGGTCGTCGTGGCCGACGCCGACGGCACGACGACGCCCACGATCCCGAGCACGACCAGGGTCGCGCCGGCGGCGGCACAGGACCTGCGACCGGTCACCTGCGTCACTGCTCCTCGTCGAGGTAGGTGACCTGGGCGCCGGTGAACGACGGCAGGCCCTGACCGGGGAACACGTCCACGGTCCCGGGCGAGCCCTCCGGCGCCGGGAGCTGGGCCCACGCCTCGATCGTGGCGTGGTTGACGAACCCGTCGAACGGGTACCGGGGCGACCCGACGATGTGATAGCTGCACTGCTGCGGGTCGGGGCTGTCGCCCTTCCACGAGCCCTCGGTGCAGAACGGGTAGTACTGCACGAGCCCCACCGGGTCGGTGGCCGTCAGGACCCAGTCGATGCCCAGGTCCAGGTGGCTCGCCGCGACGTCGTCGGCCTGGCCGTCAGCGTCCCAGCGCAGCGCCCAGCGGACGGTCATGACGTCGCCCTGGACCTCGACGGTCCGCAACGTCGTGGTGAGCGTCCCGCCGACCGCCTCGCTCGGGGCGTCGACGGTCTGCTCGGCCATCACGGCGTCGGTGTCGGCGACGCTCGCGGTCCCCACGTCGCTCGGCTCCGTCCCGCCTTCCTCCCCACCGGGTTCCTGTGCCGCGCCCGACGCGGGCGGGTCGGCGTCGCCCCCGGACCCGCCGAAGAGCCCGCAGCCGGACAGGGTGAACGTCAGGACGGCGGCAAGGGCGACGAGCGACGAGCGCGTGCGGTTCATGATCCCCCGGATCGGTCGGTCCACCGGCCCGGGACGGGCAGCGGAACGTCGTCGACGACCCTGCCATACCGGACGAGACGGGCGGAACCCCTCGTGACGGGGAGAGCTCCCCGTCACGTCGAGCACCCCGGGCGCGCCGCCGGATCAGCCCTGGGCGAGTCGTTCCCGCAGGTCGCGCGCCGCACGCTCGGGGTCCGCGGCCTCCGTGATCGCCCGCACCACGACGACGCGCGTCGCCCCCGCGTCGAGCACCGCGTCGAGGCGTTCGAGGTCGATCCCGCCGATGGCGAACCAGGGGGTCGTCGGGGCGGTCGCCGCGACGTCGCGCAGGAGGTCGAGGCCGACGGCGGCCCGCCCGGGCTTCGTCGGCGTGGCCCACAGCGGTCCGACGCAGAAGTAGTCGACGCCCGCGTCGGCCTCGGCCGCGGCGGCCTGCTCGGCGGTGTGCGTCGACCGGCCCACGACGGGCCCGGGCCCGAGCAGCGACCGCACCGCGCCGACCGGCAGGTCGCCCTGGCCCATGTGCACGACCGGCGCCCCGGTGAGCTGCGCGACGTCGGCCCGGTCGTTGACGGCCCACAGCGCCCCGTGCTCGGTCGCGACGCGCGCGACGGTCTCCTGCAGCTCGAGCTCGCGCGCGACGTCGAGCGTCTTGTCGCGCAGCTGCACGACGTCGACGCCGCCCGCGAGCGCCGCGTGCAGGAAGTCCTCGAGGTCGCCGCGCTCGGTGCGCGCGTCGGTGCACAGGTACAGGCGGGCGGCGGCGAGGCGGGTGCGGGCGTCGGCGAAGGTCTCGGTGCTCACCCGTCGGAGCGTAGCGGCGGGTCGCACGGGTCGGCGGGTACTGTGTCGCAGAGCACGGGAGCCCCGTACGGGGCTGAGAGGGCGTAGGAGCCGACCGTCGAACCTGATCTGGGTCATGCCAGCGAAGGGAGCGCACATGCCACCCACCCGTCCTGCCCGGCCGGTCCTCGTGCCCGACGGCGCGCGCGACGTCGTCGTGGTCGGGGGCGGGATCGTCGGCCTGGCCGTCGCGTTCCGCGCCGCCCGGGCGGGGATGACGGTCACGGTCCTCGACCCGTCGCCCGGCGACGGCGCGACCCACGCCGCCGCGGGCATGCTCGCCCCGGTCACGGAGGCGGACTTCGGCGAGGACGCGGCGCTGCGGCTGCACCTCGCGGCCGCGCGCGCGTGGCCCGGCTTCGCCGCCGACCTGGAGGCCGCGACGGGCAGGGACGTGGGGCTGCGGACCGCGGGCACGCTCACCGTCGCCTACGACACCGACGACCTCGCCCTGCTGCGTCGCGTCCTCGCCCTGCACGCCGCGCACGGCCTCGACTCCGCCGAGCTCGCCCTCGCGGACGCCCGGCGGCGTGAGCCGCACCTCGGGCAGCGTGTCGCCGGTGCCGCGTGGGCTCCGCACGACCACGCCGTCGACCCGCGCGCGACGCACGCCGCGCTCCTTGCTGCGCTCGCCGCGGAGGCGGGGACCGTCGTCGTGCACCGGGCGGCGACCGGCGTCGTGCGGGACGTGTCCGGTCGCGTGACCGGCGTGCCCGACGACGCGGGTCACGTCCACCGGGCCGGCGCGGTCGTGGTTGCCGCGGCCTGGGAGACGGGGAGGCTGCTCGCGGACGTGCCGGCGGTGCGGGTGCCGACGCGCCCCGTGAAGGGGCAGACGCTGCGCCTCGACGCCGGGCCGGAGCTCGCGCTGGAGCACGTGGTGCGCGGCGTCGTGCAGGGGCGGCCGGTGTACGTCGTGCCGCGCTCCCCCGTCGCGGACGGGCCGGGGGCGGGGCACCGCGAGGTCGTGGTCGGTGCGACGACGGAGGAGAACCCCGACGACCGCCGGGCCACCGCGGGCGGCGTGTTCGCGCTGCTGCGCGACGCCCGCGCGCTGCTCCCGGGCATCGACGAGGTCGCGCTCGTCGAGGTGACGCCGCGCGCCCGCCCGGCGACGCCGGACAACCTGCCCGTGATCGGCCCCACGGAGGTCCCGGGCCTGCACGTCGCCGCCGGCCACGGGCGCAACGGCGTCCTGCTGGCCCCGCTCACGGCGGACGCCGTCGTCGCCGGACTCACCGGAACACCGCTCGCCGCGGACCTCTCCGACGTGCTCGCCCCCACCAACCCGACCCGTTTCCCCGCCGAACCCCGGGTTGCCGCCCGATCAGCACTCGGATCGGGCCGCAGGCCGGGGCTCGGCATGCACTCGTCGACCGCTACGTCCGCCACGCCCGCCACGAACCCGAGGTGAGACCCATGACCGCACCGCCCCCGACCGCGCTCGTGAACGGCGAGCCGTACCCGCTCGACGGCGCCGTCGGCGTCGAGGACCTCGTCGCCGCGCTCGTCCCCGCCTACGTGACCGACGGCTCGCCGCGGGGCGTCGCCGTCGCGATCAACGACGCCGTCGTCCCGCGCGGCACGTGGGCGGGAACGGCGGTCGCGCCCGGCGACCGCGTCGAGATCGTCACCGCCGTCCAGGGCGGCTGAGGAGGAACCATGGCCACGACCCAGCACACCCCGACGACCTCGCCCGCGGCGTCGGGCGCACGGACCGACACCGACCCGCTGGTGGTCGCCGGGACGACGATCGGCTCGCGCCTCGTCATGGGCACCGGCGGGGCAGCCAACCTCCTCACGCTGGAGGATGCGCTCGTCGCGTCCGGCACGGCCCTCACGACGGTCGCGATGCGGCGCGTCGCGGTACGCGCCGGTGGCCAGGGTTCGACCGACGCCGGGATCTGGGGACTCCTCGACCGGCTCGGCATCCGCGCGCTGCCGAACACCGCGGGCTGCTTCTCCGTGCGCGCGGCCGTGCTGACCGCGCACCTCGCGCGCGAGGCGTGCGGCACCGACTGGGTCAAGCTCGAGGTGATCGCCGACGACGTGACCCTCCTGCCGGACCCGATCGGCCTCGTCGAGGCGGCGGAGCAGCTGGTGCGCGACGGGTTCGTCGTCCTGCCGTACACGAACGACGACCCGATCCTCGCCCGCCGGCTCGAGGACGTCGGCTGCGCGGCGGTGATGCCGCTGGGCGCGCCGATCGGCACGGGGCTCGGCATCCTCAACCCCCGCAACATCGAGGCCATCGCGGCCTCGGCTCGCGTGCCGGTGATCCTCGACGCCGGGATCGGGACGGCGTCGGACGCCGCGCTCGCGATGGAGCTCGGGTGCGACGGCGTCCTGCTCGCCACGGCCGTGACGCGCGCGGCGGACCCGGTGCGCATGGCGCACGCGATGCGGCTGGCGGTCGAGTCGGGTCGCCTTGCCGCGGGTTCCGGGCGCATCCCGCGCCGCGAGGGCGCGCTCGCGAGCTCGTCCCCGCAGGGTCGCCTCGACCTCGCGCTCTGAGCGACGGTCAGAGCATCCCGCGTTCGCGCGCGGTGGCGACGGCCTCGGTACGCGATCGGGTGCCGAGCTTCGTGCTGATGTGGGACAGGTGCGACTTCACGGTCGCGACCGAGACGAAGAGCTCGCGCGCGATCGCATCGTTGGACCTGCCCTCCGCCACGAGCCGCAGGACCTCGAGCTCGCGCGCGCTGAGGCTCTCGGCCGGGGCGCGCATCCGCCCGAGGAGCCGGCGCTGCACGTCCGCTCCGAGCGTGACCTCGCCCGCCGCGGCGGACCGGATCGCGCGGGCGAGCTCCTCGGTCGGCGCGTCCTTGAGGAGGTACCCCGTGGCCCCGGCCTCGACCGCCGCGAGGATGTCGGCGTCGGTGCCGTAGGTCGTGACGACGACCACGGGGGTGGCGTGCTGCTCGACGATCCTCCCGGTCGCCGCCGCCGAGCCAGCGCAGGAGGTCCTCGGCCGTCGAGGTCTCGTGGACCACCCGCATGTCCGGCTGACCGTCGATCACGGCACGCAGTCCCGCGCGGACCACGGGGTGGTCGTCGGCGAGGACGACGTCGATCACGCGGCGTCCTCCGTCGGTCGGACCGGCAGGGTGACCGCGAGCGCGGTCCCGCTCCCGGGGGCGGTCTCCAGGGCGAGCGTGCCACCCAGCTCGTGCGCGCGCGAGCGGATGGCCGGGATGCCGAAGCCGCGCCCGTCCGACCGGTCGTGGCCGGTCGCCGCGGGGTCGAATCCCGCCCCGTCGTCCACGACGTCGAGCGTGACGGCGTCCGGCTCGAACGTGAGGGTCAGCCGGGCGCGGTCGGCACCGGCGTGCTGCACGACGTTGGCGAGGGCCGACTGCGCGACCCGCAGCAGCGCGGTCTCGACCGGCACGGGCAACGGTCGTACGCTTCCCGCGGTGTGCACGGACACGACGAGCGGCCGCGCACGCCCGGCCTCCGTGTCGCCGTACGCGCTCGCGGTGCTCTCGGCGAGACGGCGCAGCGCCCCGAGGAGAGTGGTGCGCTCGAGCTCGGCCGGGGTGAGGTCCTGGACGACGCGGCGGGCCTCGGCGAGGCTGTCGCGCGCCGCGCCGCGGGCCTGGGCGACGAGGTCGCGCGCCTTCGCGTCGTCGGAGCCGACGGCGTCCTCGGCGGCGCGCAGCAGCAGCTCGATCGCCGAGAGCGACTGTGCGAGCGTGTCGTGGATGTCGCGCGCGAGCCGTGCGCGCTCGTCGGTGACGGCCCGCTCCCGCTCGGCACCCGCGAGGTGCCGGCGCACCTGGGTCAGCTCGTCCACGGTGCGCTGGCGGGACTGGGACTCGCGGACGAACGCCTCGATCCCGAGCACCACGCCGACCGCGACGCCTGCGCCCAGGACCGGGCCGAGGACGTAGCCCGTCCACGGATCGCCGGCACCGGCCTGCACGAGAAGTCCCTCCGCGACGGCGACCGCTGTCGTCGACGCGACGGCGACGACGCCGCGGTGCGGCCCGAGCACGTGCATCTGCAGGAGCATGAGCGGGAACGCGACCCACAGCGCCGCCGGTGACAGCCACAGCATCGCCACCCACACGGCCGTGAGCGCCGTGATCCACGCGGTGTCGGGCCACCACGCTCCCCGCGGCGCGTCCACCCGGCCCTCGTGCACGTGCACCGTACGGCGCCCCGAGACGTAGAGGCCCGCAAGCACGAGCGCGACGAGCGCCGCCGGGACGGCACCGCCCGGCGGCGCCAGGAGCACGGCGACCACGGTGAGCGCCGTGAGGAGGACGTCCAGACCCACGACCAGACCGCGCGTCGCCGAGGGTGCCAGGTGGCGGATCACCCGTCCACCGTATCGGGGCAGCCTGCTCGTGCATCGTCCGAAAGGTTGATCGGCCGAGCCCTCCTTCGGCCCTGCGAGATCGACCCGGATCGTGATGACCACGGGCGCGGCGACGCGGAGGCTGGAGGCAGTCCCGGCAGTCGGTCGCACCGCTGGCCCGTCCCCTGGAGGTACCCCTTGTACGTCGCACTGCGCGACCTGGCGCATGCCCGTGGTCGCTTCGCCCTCATGTCGGTCGTGATCGTGCTGATCACCTTCCTCGTGACCTTCCTCGCCTCCCTCACCGCAGGCCTGGCGAGGGAGTCGACGTCGGCCGTGACGGACCTGCCGTCCGACCACGTCGCGTTCTCGATGCCTTCCCCTGGTGACGCTCCGGAGTTCACCGCGTCCCGCGTCACGGCCGACCAGTGGGAGAGCTGGGCCCGTGTGCCGGGCGTCGAGTCCGCCGACCCGCTCGGTGTGGCCACCACGCGCGCGGAGTCCGACAGCACGACCGCGTCGGTCACCGCGCTGGGAGTCGCGGACGGGTCCGGCCTCGTGCCGTGGGGCGCCGGCGAGGTCGAGCCGGGCACCGTCGTGCTCACGCCCGGTGCGGCGGACGCGCTCGGCGCGCAGGCCGGCGACGCCGTGACGCTCGGCGGCAGCGAGCTCACGGTCGCGGCGACCGTGAGCGCCGACCAGTCGTTCTCCCACACGCCCGTCGTGTGGACCACGCTGGACGACTGGCAGGCGATCGGTGCCCGCGGCACCTCCGACGGGAGCGGAGACCCCGTCGCGACCGTCGTCGCGCTGACCACCGGCGAGTCCGACGGTGCCGCCCTCTCCACCGCCGACGCCGACCTCGGCACGACGACCGTGACCCGCTCGGACGCGCGCTCCGCCGTGTCGTCGTTCGCGGGCGAGAACACCTCGCTCATGACCATGCAGGCCTTCCTGCTCGCGATCTCCGCCCTCGTCGTGGGTGCGTTCTTCACGGTGTGGACCATCAGCCGCTCGGGCGACGTCGCCGTGCTCAAGGCCCTCGGTGCCTCGACCCGCTACCTGCTGTGCGATGCCCTCGGCCAGGCCGCGGTGCTGCTCGTGGGCGGCGTCACCGTCGGGACCGTGCTCACGGTCGCGGGTGCAGCCCTGCTGCCGCCCGCCGTGCCCGTCGTCGTCACCGCCGCCACGACGCTCGCGCCCGCGGCGGGCCTCGTCCTCCTCGGGCTGGTCGGAGCCGGCGTCTCCGTCGCCCGCATCACGCGCGTCGACCCGCACGCGGCGCTCGCCGCCCGCTGATCCTGCGGCTCGCGCGACCTCTCGTCAGCCCACGTCACACCCGAAGGAGCCCCCATGGACCTGCACCTGCAGCACGTCACCCTCGTCTACCCCGACGGCGACACGACCCTCACGGCCGTCGACGACGTCGACCTCGCCGTCCCGGCAGGCACGACCACGGCGCTGCTCGGGCCGTCCGGCGCCGGCAAGTCGAGCCTCCTGGCGGTCGCGGCCGGGCTGACGCGCCCGAGCCACGGCTCCGTCACGATCGGCTCGGACGTCGTCCTCACGCCCGCCACGACCGTCGCGCAGGCCACCCGGGTACGGCTCGAGCGCATCGGCATGGTCTTCCAGTCACCACAGCTGCTCGGCTCGCTCACCGCGCTCGAACAGCTCGAGCTGCACGCGCACCTGCGGGGGCGGCGCCCGTCGAGCCTGCGCGAGCGCGCCATGGAGCTGCTGGACGCCGTCGGCGTGGCCGACCACGCGGGCAGGCGGCCCGCGCAGCTGTCCGGCGGTCAGCGCCAGCGCGTCGCGATCGCGCGCGCCCTCGTCGGCCGGCCCGAGGTCCTGCTGGTCGACGAGCCCACGTCCGCTCTCGACCACGAGCGGGGCATGCGCGTGGTCGAGCTCATCACCGGTCTGGCGCGCGAGACCGGTGCGGCCACCGTCATCGTGTCGCACGACGCGTCCACGTTGGCCTCCGTCGACGCCACGGTCCGGATGCTCGACGCGCGGATCGAGCCGGTCGCGCACCTCGCCACCTCCTGACCGGCCACCGCGGCCGCCAGGCGTCGGCTCAGGACTCGCGAGGACCGGATGCACCGAGCCTGCGAGAGGCCCGGACCACGGCGGTCGCCGCGACGAGGCCGAGCAGGAGGAACACCCCGGCCACGAGCAGCGACCCGCGGGTCGCGTCGGCGAAACCCGTCGACAGCGCGTCGACGACGGCCAGGCCCCGGTCGCCCAGCTCGCCCTGCGTCCCCGTCGCGCGCAGTCCCGGGATCACGTTGCCCGCGGAGTCGGACGTCGCGTCGGCCAGCTGCGTCACCTGCTCGTCCGGCAGGTCCTGCCCGGCGAGCGCCGCGGGCACGGTCGAGGCGAGGAGGACGGCCAGCGCGGACCCCACCAGCGCCGTGCCGAGTGCCGAGCCGACCTGGCGCACCGTCGACTGCGTCGCCGACCCCTGACCGGACTGCGCCGGCGGGACCTGGGCGAGCGTCGTGCTCGTGAGCTGCGCGGACGCGAGACCGAGCCCGACCCCGTACACGACGAGCACCCCGGCGAGGAGCCACGGCGAGACGGCGGGCGTCACGACGAGCGCGACCGCGGCGACCCCGACCACCTCGAGCACCAGCCCGATCACCACGACCGACGGCGCGCCCACGCGGGCGGCGAGGTGACGGGCCGACGCACCGGAGAAGAAGGCACCGAGCGCCATCGCGGCGAGCACGAGCCCGGCACCCATCGTCGACAGCGCGAGCACGTTCACCAGGAAGAGCGGGAGGACGAAGATGATCCCGAACTCGCCCACCGCGACCGCGGTCGCCGCGACGTTGCCCCACCGGAAGGTCGGGATCCTGAACAGGTCGAGGTCGAGCAGCGCCGACCGTCCGACCCGGGCGCGGTGGTGCTCCCACCCGACGAACGCCACGAGCAGCACCAGCCCGAGCGCGAGCAGGACGGGCACGGGCGAGACGGGGGCCGACGCCGACCAGGTGAACCCGCCGATCGTCAGGTCGGCCTTCGGCGCCCACCAGCCCAGCGTCTGCCCCTCGATGAGGCCGAACACCAGCGCACCGAACCCCAGCCCGGACAGCAGCAGCCCCTCGACGTCCAGCCCGGGCGCCGTCACGGGCGCCCGGGTCTCGGGGACCCAGGCGAGCGCGCCCACGACGACGGCGACACCGATCGGGACGTTGACCAGGAAGATCCACGGCCAGGTGAACGACGTCGTGAGCCATCCGCCCGCGAGGGGACCGATCGCCGCCGCGCCGGAGATCACCGCTCCCCACACGCCGAACGCCGCGGCCCGGTCCTTCCCGCGGAACGTCGCGTTGACGGTCGACAGGGTGGTCGGCAGGATCGCGGCGGCGCCGAGACCCTGCACGAGCCGGCCGCCGATGAGCGTCCCGCCGTCGTCCGCCGCCGCGGACAGCAGCGACCCGGCGAGGAACAGCACGACGCCGACCACGAGGAGCCGGCGCCGTCCGAGCCGGTCGCCGAGCCGTCCCGCAGACAGCAGGAGCCCGGCGAGCACGACCGCGTACGACGCGCTCACCCACTGCGCGTCGCCCAGGCTCAGACCGAGGTCGGCGACGATGTCCGGGATCGCGACGGCCACGATCGTGCCGTCGATGACCACCATCGACAGCGCGACCGACAGGACGACGAGCGCCCGCCAGCGGTTCGCGTGCGCCCGGTCGTCCACGACGGGCTCGGTGCCGGGATCCTGTGCGCTCATGCCTCGGTCCCCTGCTCGGTGTCACGGCGTGGTCGGTGCCTCACCTGACACCTTGTCAGGACATGCGGGACCGCGCTGCCCCGACGCGCTCAGCGCGGCGTGATCGCCGCGAGAAGTGCAGGGACCCCGCCGGTGACGGACCGCGCGTCGACGCCGGCGGACCGCGCGACGTCGGCCACCCGCGCCGATCGTGCACCCATGGCGCACACGACGAGCACCGTCCGGTCCCTCGGCAGCCCGGCGAGCGCCGTCGCCGGGTCCACCGCGAGGAACCCACCGCTCGGGACGAGCGTCCCACCCGGCACGGGGCGTACCTGCGACTCCCAGTCCTCGCGCACGTCGAGCAGGTACGCCGCCGGTCGTCCCCCCTCGCCGGTCGCCAGCAGGGTCGCGGCCTCGCGCGCGCTCACCTCGGCGTGCACCTCCCCGGTGCCCGACGGCGCGGGTTCACCGGCGGTGATGCCCGCGGCCCGTGCGGGGGCGAGGCCGCAGAACGTCGCGTACGCGTCGTCGCCCGCGAGCAGCGTGGTGACAGGCTCGCGCGTCGGGTCCGGCCGGACCGTGAGCTGGCGCCAGGTGAGGTCGAGCGCGTCGTACACCGCGAGCCGGCCGAGCAGGGTCGTGCCCGCGCCGGTGACGAGCTTGATGGCCTCGGTCGCCATGACCGAGCCGACCGTCCCGCACATCGCGCCGAGGACGCCGCCCGTCGCGCAGTCGGGTGCGGCGCCGGGCGGCGGGGGGACCGGGAACACGTCGCGGTAGGTCGCACCGCGGGTCACCGAGCCGTCCGCATGCCGCGGCGCGCCCCAGAACACGCTGACCTGCCCCTGGAAACGGTAGATCGACCCCCACACCACCGGCAGGCCGAGCACCTCCGCGGCGTCGGAGACGAGGTACCGCGTGGGGAAGTTGTCGGCCCCGTCGAGCACGACGTCGTAGCCGCGCAGCAGGTCGAGCGCGTTGCCCGCGTCGAGCCGGGCAGCGTGCTCGACGACGCGCACGTGCGGGTTGACGTCCGCGATCGTGTCGCGCGCCGAGTCGACCTTTCGGCGACCGACGTCCGCGCCGCCGTGGATCACCTGCCGCTGCAGGTTCGACGTGTCGACGACGTCGTCGTCGACGATCCCGATCGTGCCGACGCCCGCCGCCGCGAGGTACAGCAGGGCGGGGCTGCCGAGGCCCCCGGCGCCCACGACCAGGACGCGCGCGGCCGCGAGACGGCGCTGCCCCTCCAGGCCGACGCCCGGCAGCGACAGGTGGCGCGCGTACCGTTCGAGCTCGCCGGCCGACAGCTCGTCACCGGGCTCGACGAGAGGTGCCGGAGCGGTCGGCGAGACGGTCACGACGCGTACCGCTCCTCCAGGCCGGCGAGCTTCTCCTCGGCCTCGGCGTGGACCTTCTTCTCCAGGACGAACGACATCACGGGCACGACCCCCGCGAACACCATCGTCGCGAGACGGCCCCAGCCCCACCGCATCTTGGTCCACAGGTCGAGGACGGTGACGAGGTAGACCACGTAGATCCAGCCGTGCGCGAAGGGGATCCAGCCGACGTACCGGATGACCGCGTCGACGTCGACGAACGCGCCGACCACGTACTTCACGATCATCTCGACGCACAGGATCAGCAGCATCACACCGGTGATGATCGCGAGCACGCGGTAACGCCCGAGCGACCCGCGGGCCTTGCGGATGGCCGTGCGCGCGGCCTCCGCGCTCGGGGCGGTCGTCCTGGTCGTGGGGTCCTGCGTGGTCATGGGTGGAAGGTCCTCACCTCGTGCGCCCGTGACGTGGCGATCGTCACCACGAGGGCAGCTAAATCCTTGGCTCCGTGTCGGACGCCGAACCTAGGGTAGAACACCGTGAGACCCCTCCCCCTCCCTGACCCAGGGACTCCCCCGCTCAGCACTCCTGTACGACTGCTGGCGTGGCAGGCGTGGCGTCAGCGCGGCATCCTCGCGCTCTCCGTCCTCTTCGGCACCGTGGCGATGCTGGGTCAGGCCGCAGGCCCCCTCCTCCTCGGCCGGACGATCGACGACGGCCTGGCCCACGGGTTCGGCCCCGAGCTGTTCGGCTGGGTCGGGCTCATGGCGCTCGTCGCGGTGGTCATGGTCGTCTCCGGCGCGCTGAGCCACCGGTTCGACGTCGAGAACTGGGTCCGGTCCGCCTTCGCGTTCTCCCAGCTCATCGGGTACAAGGCCGCGCGGTCGGGGCACGCCGTGACGCGCAAGCTCCCGACGGGAGAGGTCGTCGCCGCGGTGGCGAACGACGCGCTGCGCACCGGCGAGGTGTTCGCCATGGCGGGACGCTTCATCGGTGGTGCGCTGGCCTACGTCGCGGTCGCCGTGCTCATGCTCGTGCAGAGCCTCACGCTGGGGCTCGTCGTCACCCTGGGCATCCCGCTCGTCGCGCTCGCCCTGGCCCTGCTCGTCAAGCCGTTGCAGTCCCGCCAGGCGGCGCAGCGCGAGGCGACGGGACGGCTCACGTCGCTCGGTGCGGACACGGTCTCCGGGCTGCGCATCCTGCGCGGCATCGGCGGCGAGGAGGTCTTCACCGACCGGTACGCCCGGCAGTCGCAGACCGTGCGCCGCGAGGGCGTGCGGGTCGCGACCGTGCAGTCGGTGCTGGACGGCCTGCAGGTCCTCCTGCCGGGCCTGCTCGTCGCCGTGATCCTGTGGCTCGGGGCGCGGGCAGCGATCGCCGACGACATCACGGTGGGCCAGCTCGTGACCTTCTACGCCTACGCGGCGTTCCTGGCCTGGCCCGTGCAGATGGCGACGCAGATGACGCAGATGGTCATCCGAGGGCTCATCTCCGCGGGGAAGATCCGCGACGTCCTGCAGGTCGAGGAGGCGACACGTGCGTCCTCGACACCGGCGGAGCACCCGCCGGCCGGTGCCGAGCTCGCCGACGAGACGAGCGGCCTGGTGCTGCGACCCGGCCGTGTGGTCGGTCTCGTGAGCGCCGACCCGGACGAGTCCGCCGCGGTCGCCACCCGGCTCGGCCGGTTCGACGACGAGAGCGAGGCCGCCACGCCCGTGCGCCTGGGCGACGTGCTCCTGGCCGACCTGGACCGCGAGCACCTGCGCCACCGCATCGTCGTGGCCGAGGCGACGAGCCACCTGTTCTCGGGCGTCCTCGGCGACGAGCTCGACGCACGCGGACGCGCCGTGGAGGAGGACCTGCTCCGCGCGATCCTCACGGCCGACGCCCAGGACGTGCTCGACTCGGTGCCCGGCGGCCTCGCCGGCGAGATCCCGGAGAAGGGCCGGTCCCTGTCGGGTGGTCAGCGCCAGCGTGTCGCGCTCGCACGCGCCCTGCTCACCGACCCGGAGATCCTCGTGCTCGTCGAGCCGACCAGCGCGGTCGACGCCCACACCGAGGCGCGGATCGCCGAGCGCGTGGCGGCAGCGCGCCGCGGACGCACGACGCTCGTCGTCACCGCGAGCCCGCTCGTGCTGGACCACCTCGACGAGGTGCAGCTGCTCGACGGCGGTCGGGTCGTCGAGCGGGGCACCCACGCCGACCTGCTCGCCCGCGAGGGTCGGTGGGCGGCCCGCTACCGGGACGTCGTCGGGCGCGGCATGGCCGAGGACGAGACCGGCAGCAGCGAGACCTGCCCGACCACCGACCACGAGACCGCAGGGAGCTCACGGTGACCGCACCGACCACGACCGGCGCCGCGCCCACCACCGACACGCGGAAGCTGCCGATCGCCGACACGGCCGAGGTGCGGCGCACGACGCTCGCCCTCTTCCGCCGCCACCGCAGGGCGCTCACGCGCGTCCTCGTCCTGCACACGATCGCGGCCGTCGCCGGGCTCGCCGGCCCGTTCCTGCTCGGCGACCTCGTCGACCAGGTGACCGCCGGCACGACCGTGCAGCACGTCGACCGCATCGTGCTCCTCCTCGTGGCCGCCGTCGTCGTCCAGGCGGTGGTCACGCGGTTCGCGCAACGCGTGTCGATGGTGTTCGGCGAGGAGGTCTTCGCCGACCTGCGCGAGGAGTTCATGGCCACGGTCACGCGGCTGCCGCTGTCGACGGTCGAGAGCGCCGGAACCGGCGACCTCGTCGCCCGCACGACCAACGACGTCAACAAGCTGCAGCACGCCATCCGGTTCGGCGTCCCGCGGGTGCTCGTGTGCGTCGTGACGATCGTCCTGACCCTCGTCGCGGCGTTCCTCGCGGCTCCGCTCGTGGCGCTCGGCCTGCTGGTCGGGGTCCCTCTGGTCGTCGTCGCGACGCGCTGGTACCTCGCCCGCGCGACGCCGGGCTACCTGCGCGAGTCGGCGGCGTACGCAGCCCTCAACGGCACGATCACGGAGACCGTGGAGGGCGCCCGCACCGCCGACGCACTGCACCTCGGCCACCGGCTGCGGCATCGCGTCGACCGGGACCTGCGCGAGGCGTTCGCCGCGGAGGAGTACACGCTCGGTCTGCGCATGCGGCTCATCCCCGCGCTCGACGCGGCGATCGCGTTCGCGCCGATCGCGGTGCTGCTGTGGGGCGGTTGGCTCGTGTCGCAGGGCCACGCGACCCTCGGCTCGGTCACGACGGTCGCGGCGTTCAGCTTCCAGATGGGCGGATCGGTCTTCGACCTCGTGTTCTGGCTGGACGAGCTCCAGGTCGCGGCCGTGTCCCTCGCGCGCGTGATCGGGGTCGGCCTCGTCCCGACGGACCGCGAGGCCGGCGACGTCGCGCCCGCCGACGAGCACGTCGTCGGACGGGGCGTGCGGTACGCGTACCGGGAGGGCCACGACGTGCTGCACGGCATCGACCTGGACCTGCGGGTCGGCGAGCGCCTCGCCGTCGTCGGCCCCTCGGGTGCGGGCAAGTCCACGCTCGGGCGCATGCTCGCGGGCATCCACCCGCCCACGGGCGGATCCGTGACGGTCGGCGGCGTCCCGCTCGTCGAGCTGCCGCTCGAGGACCTGCGTCGTCACGTCGCGCTCGTCACGCAGGAGCACCACGTGTTCGTCGGCACCCTCGCGGAGAACCTGCGCCTCGCGGACGTCGACGCGAGCGACGACGCGCTGCTCGGCGCTCTCGACGCGGTCGACGCCCAGGGATGGGTCCAGTCGCTGCCGGACGGTCTCGAGACGGAGGTCGGATCGGGCGGGCACGCGCTCTCGCCCGCGCAGGCGCAGCAGGTCGCGCTCGCACGTCTCGTGCTGCTCGACCCGCACACGCTCGTCCTCGACGAGGCGACGTCGCTGCTCGACCCGCGTGCCGCGCGCCACCTCGAGCGCTCGCTCAACGCGGTGCTCGAGGGACGCACCGTCGTCGCGATCGCCCACCGGCTGCACACCGCGCACGACGCCGACCGGGTCGCGGTCGTCGACGACGGTCGGATCAGCGAGATCGGACCGCACGACGAGCTCGTCGCGGCCGGGGGTGAATACGCCCGGCTGTGGCGCTCCTGGCAGCAGGAGTAGGTCACCGGGTCGACGACGGCGCGGGCGGGTCGGTCTCCACGGGGAGGCCGGCGATGCCCGCGTCGTCGCCCCGGCCGCGCCCGGCGCGCCGCACGCCCGCCGACTCGTCGCGCACGAGGCGCAGCCACAGCAGCACCGCGAACCCGCCGAAGACCCACCACTGGAGCGCGTAGAACAGGTTCTGCAGGTTCAGGCCCGTGCCACCCTCGATGGTCGGGCGCGGGAGCGGCGCGGGACCGCCGTCCTGCGCGGCGGGCTGCGGCGGGTCTGAGGACACGAGCACCAGGTAGCCCGAGTAGATGGGCCCGCCCCACGCGTTCACCAGCTCGCCCGTCGCGATCGCGTCGGTCTGGCCGGGAGGAAGCATCTCCTCCCCGGCGGCCTCGGACGCCTGCAGGTACCCCGTGAGGCGCACGACGTCGTCGGGCACCTCGAGCGCCGACGCGTCGTCGGGCGTCGGGACCCAGCCGCGGACGACCGGGAGGACCGGCGGACCCGACAGGTCGGCCCAGGACGCGCCGCCGGTGCCGTCGTCGGACACCTGCAACGGTGTGAGGACGAGGTAGCCCTGCTCCCCGTCCAGGGAGCGCCCGGCGACCAGCAGCTGACCCGCGGCGTCGTACTCCCCCTCGACCCACGCCTGGCGGCCCACGAGCTCACCGGGGAACGTCGTCTGCGGCGGGAGCAGGACCCCGAGGGCCTCCGGCCCGGCCGACGCCGTCTCCGCCGCCGCATGCTCTGCCGCCAGGTCGGCCCGCTGCTGCGCACGGTCGAGCTGCCACACGCCGAGCCGGGCGCAGACCGCCGCGGCGAGCAGGAACACCAGGAGCAGCCCGATCATGCGCGGCTCGCGCGCCACGGCCCAGAACGTCCGTCGGGGCGCTGTCGCAGTAGGCTCGGGCACGCCCTCACGGTATCCGGGGTGGACCGAACGACCCGAATCCGCGAGACCCGCTCGACGAAGGTCACACCCGCCCGTGCGGGCCGGCCGCCGTCGGCGGGGCGCAGGACCGGCGGACCGCGCCGGACGACGGAAGGGATCGACGTGCTCACAGGCTCGGCTCGACGGCGGGCGCGGCTGGCGCTGACCACCGTCCTGGTGCTCACCGCGGGCATGGTCGCGGCACCCGCGATCGCGGCAGACTTCCCGATCGACGAGCCGTTCGACGGCGTCGCGCCGAACGATCCCGCGTGGGTCCCTTTCGGCGAGGCCCGCCTGACGGACGAGGGCGACGGCTGGCTCCGGCTGACCGACATCGACACGACCACGGGGTTCGGCGGGTACGTGCTCGACAGCGCGTTCGGGACGGACCTCGGCGTCGAGATCGAGTTCGAGTACGCGACCTGGGGCGGGCAGGAGCTCGGCGGCAACCGCGGCGACGGCTTCTCCTTCTTCCTCATGGACGGCTCGTTCCCGGCGGCGGTCGGCGGCGACGGGGGATCGCTCGGGTACACGTTCCTGCAGGGCGGCTACGCGGGCGTCGGGTTCGACGAGTTCGGGAACTTCTCCGCCGGCGCCGGCGGCCCCGGCCAGCAGCCGGGGAACATCGCGCTGCGTGGCTCGTACGCCGCCACGACGCCGTGGGGATTCCTCAGCGGCGTGCAGGGGCCCGCTGGCACCGTGGAGACGGTCCCGCCGGGTGGCGGCGACCCGAGCCGCGAGTTCGTCCGGACCGTCCGGGTGATCGTCACGCCGGCTCCGCAGACGGACCTGATCGGCGTGTGGAGCGACTCCGGCCCCGGGACCCCGCTCGTGCCTCGCATCGAGCAGTTCGACATCGGCAACGCACCCGGCCAGCCGCCGCTGCCCGAGACGTTCAAGCTCGGGTTCGCGGCGTCGACCGGCGGCGCGACGAACTACCACGAGATCCGCAACCTGCGCGTCGTGGTCCCCACGGTCCTCGAGATCGACAAGACCACGACCACCCCCGTCGTGGCGTCGGGCGGCCAGGTCTCCTACGACCTCACCGTCGTGAACGACTACGTCAACGACGTGGCGGGCGCGCAGGTCCTCGACCAGGTCCCGGCCGGCATCACGGACGTCACGTGGTCGTGCACGCCCGACGACGGCGCCTCCGCCGGCACCGCGTGCCGCGAGCCGTCCGGGTCGGGCAACGACATCGACACGCTCGTCGACCTCGCGCCGATGGAGTCCGTGAGGATCTCCGTCACGGGGACCGCGCCGTTCGTCGACGCCGAGACCCTCCTGACGAATCAGGCCGAGGTCGTCGCGCCGCCGGATCGCGAGGACCTCACCGACAACACGTCGTCCGTCGACGTCACCGTCCTCCCGGCACCCGCGCTCGCGCTCACCAAGGAGCTCGTCACCCCCGCCCCGCTCGAGTACGGGCAGGACGTCGAGTACTCCCTCGACGTGGTCAACACCGGTGCGGGCAGCGCGCAGGACGTCGTCGTGACCGACGACCTGCCCGCCGAGCTCGACCCGACGACGGTCGAGGCCGAGGGCTGCGAGCGGGACGGCGCGACCCTCACGTGCGACGTCGGGACGCTCGAGCCCGGCGGGACCTGGTCGACGACGCTCACGGGCACGCTCGCCGGGAGCGCCGCGGCGTGCGGGCAGACGGACGTCGTCCAGTCCGCGGAGGTCACGTCCAGCACGCCCGAGGAGGACCTCACGGACAACGCCGCGACCGTGACGAGCGAGTGCGTCGTGCCGGTCGACCTCGCGATCACGAAGACGGGCCCGGCCACCGCCACGGTCGGCGACGAGGTCGAGTACACGGTCGTGGTGACGAACGACGGGCCGGCGGCCGCTCCGGCGACCTCGATCACCGACGACGTCCCCGTCGAGATCGCGGACGTCACCTGGGAGTGCACCGTCTCGGACGGCTCGGCGTGCGCGCCGGCGCAGGGCGGGGGCAACGCGGTCGCCACGACGGCGACGGTCCCGGCGGGCGGGGACGCGACGCTCGTCGTGCGCGGGACCGCCGCGGCGGCCGGTGAGGTCGTCAACAGCGCGACGCTCACCCCGTGCTCCGGCTGCGTCGACGCCGACGAGGGCGACGACGTCGCCCAGGCCACGACGACCGTCACCGAGGCCGTCCCCGGACCGACACCGAGCCCCGACCCCGACGGCCCGGACGGGTCCGACGGCACGGACGGCGGCGACGGCACGGACGGCGGCGACGGTTCCGACGACCTCGCGCAGACGGGCGTCTCCCTGCTCGCCTCGACGGTCGCAGCCCTGCTCGCGGTCGGGCTCGGGACAGGGCTGCTCCTGCACCGGCAGCGCGCACGCCGTCGGGCCTGACCCGCCGGGCGGGACCTTCGTCCCTTTCGAGCGGTTCCGGCGCACGTCACACCGTGCGCGGGACCGAACCCCGTGCACGCCCCTGGTGGATGAGGTTGTATGAAGCCGTAGTCATCGACGAACGCCGACCCTTGCAGGAGCGTGAGATGAGCACGACCACGGACAGCAGGACCACCCCCTGGCAGAGCGCCGACGTGACACCACTGAGCGAGGAGACGCTGCGCCGCGTCGACGGGTGGTGGCGGGCGGCGAACTACCTGTCCATCGGACAGATCTACCTCCTGTCCAACCCGCTGCTGCGCACGCCGCTGTCGCGCGACGACGTCAAGCCCCGCCTCCTCGGGCACTGGGGCACCACGCCGGGCCTGAACTTCCTCTACGCGCACCTCAACCGCGCGATCGCGGAGCGCGGGCAGTCGACGATCTACGTCGCCGGACCGGGGCACGGAGGCCCCGGGCTCGTCGCCAACAGCTACCTCGAGGGCACGTACTCCGAGGTCTACTCCGACATCACGCAGGACTCCGAGGGCCTGCGTCGCCTGTTCCGGCAGTTCTCCTTCCCCGGCGGCATCCCCAGCCACGTCGCACCGGAGACGCCGGGGTCGATCCACGAGGGCGGCGAGCTCGGCTACGCGCTGTCGCACGCGTACGGCGCGGCGTTCGACAACCCCGACCTGCTCGTCGCGGCCGTGGTGGGCGACGGCGAGGCGGAGACGGGGCCGCTCGCCACGAGCTGGCACTCGAACAAGTTCGTCAACGCGCGCAACGACGGCGTCGTGCTGCCGATCCTCCACCTCAACGGGTACAAGATCGCCAACCCGACGGTGCTCTCGCGCATCAGCGAGGACGAGCTGCGGGCCCTCATGATCGGCTACGGCCACACGCCGTACTTCTTCACCGGCGGGTTCGACGGCGAGGACCACGCCGAGGTGCACCGGCGCTTCGCGACCCTGCTGGACGAGGTGCTCAACCACATCGCGCAGATCAAGGCCGACGCGGTGGCGGGCGAGGACGAGCGACCGGCCTGGCCCATGATCGTCTTCCGCACCCCCAAGGGCTGGACCTGCCCGCCAGAGATCGACGGCAAGAAGACCGAGGACTCGTGGCGCGCGCACCAGGTCCCGCTCGCGAGCGCCCGTGACACCCCCGAGCACCTGCAGGTCCTCAAGGGCTGGCTCGAGTCGTACCGCGCCGACGAGCTGTTCGACGAGGACGGTCGCCTCGACGCCGACCTCGCGGCGCTCGCCCCGCAGGGCACGCTGCGCATGAGCGACAACCCGCACGCCAACGGTGGGCTGCTGCTCAAGGACCTGCGCCTGCCCGACTTCCGCGACTACGCGGTGGACGTGTCCTCTCCCGGCGGCGCCGCCGTCGCGGAGGCGACCCGGGTGCTGGGGCAGTGGCTGAACGACGTGGTGCGCCTCAACCCCGACAACTTCCGCATCTTCGGTCCCGACGAGACGGCGTCGAACCGTCTGCAGGCGGTCTTCGAGACCACCGACAAGCAGTGGAACGCCGACTTCTACGGCCCCGACGTCGACGAGCACCTCGCGCGCGCCGGCCGGGTCATGGAGATGCTGAGCGAGCACCAGTGCCAGGGCTGGCTCGAGGGCTACCTGCTCACGGGACGCCACGGCCTGTTCACCAGCTACGAGGCCTTCATCCACATCGTCGACTCGATGTTCAACCAGCACGCCAAGTGGCTCAAGGTCACCAACCACATCCCGTGGCGCAGGCCGGTCGCGAGCCTCAACTACCTCCTGTCGAGCCACGTGTGGCGGCAGGACCACAACGGCTTCAGCCACCAGGACCCCGGCTTCATCGACCACGTGGTGAACAAGAAGGCGGAGATCGTCCGCGTCTACCTGCCGCCGGACGCCAACACGCTCCTGTCGACGTACGACCACTGCCTGCGGTCGCGCCAGTACGTGAACGTCGTCGTCGCGGGCAAGCAGCCGGCCCCGCAGTTCCTGTCGATGCCCGACGCGATCGCGCACTGCACGCGCGGCCTCGGCATCTGGGACTGGGCGGGCACCGAGGTCGAGGGCGAGGACCTCGACGTCGTGCTCGGGTGCGCCGGTGACGTGCCCACGCTCGAGGTGCTCGCCGCGGCGGACATCCTGCGCAAGCGGGTCCCGGAGCTCAAGGTGCGCGTCGTGAACGTCGTCGACCTCATGCGCCTGCAGGACGAGCACGAGCACCCGCACGGGCTGTCCGACAAGGACTTCGACACGCTGTTCACGGCCGACAAGCCGGTGATCTTCAACTACCACGGCTACCCGTGGCTCATCCACCGCCTGACCTACCGCCGGACCAACCACGCCAACATCCACGTCCGCGGGTACAAGGAGGAGGGCACGACGACGACGCCCTTCGACATGGCGATGCTCAACGACATCGACCGCTTCCACCTGGTGATCGACGTCATCGACCGCGTGCCGTCGCTGCGCTCGCGAGCGGCGATCCTGCGCCAGGAGATGGTCGACGCGCGCCTCGCCGCGCGCCAGTACACGCGGGCGCACGGGGAGGATCTCCCCGAGGTGCGCGACTGGGTGTGGCCGGACTCCGGCGACACCGGGACCGGCGAGGGCGGGCCGCAGTACGACGGTGCGAGCGCTGCCCGAGGCGCCGTGCAGGACACAGGAGGAGACAACGAGTGAGCGGACCCGCTCGCAGCATCTACATCGCCTCGCCGGAGGGCGAGACGGGCAAGTCCACGATCGCGCTCGGGGTCCTCGACCTGCTGGCCCGCAAGGTCCAGCGGGTCGGGGTCTTCCGGCCGGTCACCCGGTCCGCGGGACCCGACGCGCAGGACTACGTGCTCGAGCTCCTGCTCGCGCACGACGGTGTCGACCTGACGGCCGAGCAGTCGATCGGTGTCACGTACGACGACGTGCACGCCGACCCCGAGGCCGCGCTGTCCCGCATCGTCACGCGCTACCACGAGGTCGCGAGCACGTGCGACTTCGTCGTGGTCGTCGGGACCGACTACACGGACGTCGCCGGGCCCACCGAGCTGTCGTTCAACGCGCGGGTCGCGGCGAACCTCGGCGCCCCGGTCCTGCTGGTCGTCTCCGGCAAGGGTCGTGCGCCCGACGCCGTGGGGAACCTCATCGAGGTGAGCGTCGCCGAGCTGCGCTCGCAGCACGCCCAGCCGATCGGGGTCGTCGCGAACCGCATCACGCCCTCCGACCTGGACGACGTGCGTGCCCTCCTCGCGGCGCCCGACCCGGAGTCCGTGCCCGGATGGGCCGTCCCCGAGGACCCGTTCCTCGACGCGCCGACCGTCCGCGCGCTCATGGAGGCGGTGGGCGGGACGCTCGCGTTCGGCGAGGAGGCCCTCCTCGGGCGCGAGGCCACGGACCTGCTCGTGGGCGCGATGTCGTTCGAGCACCTGCTCGACCGGCTGACCGACGGCGCGGTCGTGATCACGCCGGGCGACCGTGTGGACATCCTCATCGGCCTGCTCGCGGCGCACGCGGCGTCGGGGTTCCCGTCGCTCGCGGGCGTCGTCCTCAACGGCGGGTTCTTCCCGCCCGAGTCGACGGCGCGGCTCGTCGCAGCCCTCGACCCGAGCCTGCCGATCATCCGTACGGACCTCGGGACGTTCCGCACGGCCAGCGCGGCCGCGCGTGCGCGCGGCCGCGTGACCAAGGACGCGCAGCGCAAGGTCGACACCGCGCTCGCGCTGTTCGAGCAGAGCGTCGACGGCGCCGCGCTCCTGGCGGGGCTCGACGTCCCGCGACCCGAGGTCGTCACGCCCCTCATGTTCGAGTACGAGCTGCTGTCCCGGGCACGGGCCGACCGCAAGCGGGTCGTGCTGCCCGAGGGCGACGACGACCGGATCCTGCGGGCGGCGTCGACCCTGCTGGGACGCCAGGTCGCGGACCTCACGATCCTCGGTGACGAGCAGCGCGTGCGAGCCCGGGCCGCGGAGCTGGGCCTCGACATCGACGCGGCGCACGTCCTCAGCCCGCACGACCCGGAGCACGTCGAGCAGTTCGCGACCGAGTACGTGCGCCTGCGCACGCACAAGGGCGTCTCGCTCGAGGAGGCGCGCGAGCGCGTCCAGGACGTGTCCTACTTCGGCACGATGATGGTCCACCTCGGCCTCGCCGACGGCATGGTGTCGGGCGCCAAGCACACGACCGCGCACACCATCAAGCCGTCGTTCGAGATCATCAAGACCCAGCCGGGCGTCTCCGTCGTGTCGTCCGTGTTCCTCATGTGCCTCGAGGACCGTGTCCTCGTCTACGGCGACTGCGCCGTCATCCCCGACCCGACGGCCGAGCAGCTCGCGGACATCGCGATCTCCTCCTCGGCGACGGCCGCACAGTTCGGCGTCGAGCAGCGCGTCGCGATGCTGTCGTACTCGACCGGCGAGTCGGGCACGGGGGCGGACGTCGACAAGGTCCGCCGCGGCACGGCGCTCGTCCGCGAGCGGCGGCCCGACCTGTTCGTCGCGGGTCCGATCCAGTACGACGCCGCGGTGGACGCGTCCGTGGCCGCCTCGAAGATGCCGGGGTCCGACGTCGCGGGGCGCGCGACCGTCTTCATCTTCCCGGACCTCAACACGGGCAACAACACGTACAAGGCCGTCCAGCGCTCGGCCGGTGCCGTCGCCGTCGGGCCGGTGCTGCAGGGACTGAACAAGCCGGTCAACGACCTGTCGCGCGGTGCGCTCGTGCAGGACATCGTCAACACGGTCGCCATCACGGCGATCCAGGCGCAGACGTCGGGCGCGCCCACCACGAACCCCGCCTCCCAGGGAGCCACCTCATGACGATCCTGCCCGAGGGCGAGCGCCCCAACCCCTACAGCGCCTACGGGGCACACGGGTCGGTGCTCGTCCTGAACTCCGGGTCGTCGTCGCTCAAGTACCAGCTCGTGAACCCGGTCGGCGGCGAGGCGATCGCCGCGGGCACCATCGAGCGGATCGGCGAGGCATCGGGGATCGTCAAGCACCGGTTCGCCGGGAACACGACGACGCGCGAGCAGGAGGTCGCCGACCACGGCGACGCGCTGCGCATCGCGCTCGGCCTGTTCGACGAGGTGGGGCCGAGGCTCGCGGACGCCGACGTGTACGCGGTCGGTCACCGGGTCGTGCACGGCGGGGCGATCTTCTCCCAGCCGGTGCTCGTGGACGACGACGTCGTGCGCCAGATCGCGGACCTGTCCCCCCTCGCGCCGTTGCACAACCCGCCGAACGTCACCGGCATCAAGGTCGCGCGCGAGCTCCTGCCCGACGTCCCGCACGTCGCCGTGTTCGACACCGCGTTCTTCACCTCGCTGCCGGACGCCGCGTCGACCTACGCGCTCGAACGCGGCGTCGCCGCGGAGCACGGCGTGCGGAGGTACGGCTTCCACGGCACGAGCCACCAGTACGTGTCGGGCAAGGTGGCGCGCGTGCTGGGCCGGCGCGTGGAGTCGCTCAACACGGTCGTGCTGCACCTGGGCAACGGCGCGTCGGCCTCCGCCGTCCGCGGTGGCGTCGCGGTCGACACGTCGATGGGCATGACCCCGCTCGAGGGCCTCGTCATGGGCACGCGCACGGGCGACATCGACGCGGCCGTGGTGTTCCATCTCGCGCGCAACGCCGGCATGAGCATCGACGAGATCGACGACCTGTTCAACAAGCGTTCCGGGATGAAGGGGCTCGCCGGGGAGAACGACTTCCGCGAGCTGCGCCGGCTCATCGACGCGGGCGACGACGACGCCAAGCGCGCGTTCGACGTCTACATCCACCGGCTGCGCAAGTACGTCGGCGCCTACGCCGCCGTCCTGGGACGGGTCGACGTCGTGGCGTTCACAGCCGGCGTCGGCGAGAACGACGCGGACGTGCGCGCCGCCGTCGCGGACGGGCTGGAGCCGATGGGGATCGCGGTCGACCCGGAGCGCAACGCGGTCCGGTCGGCCGAGCCACGTGTCATCTCCCCCGACTGGACGAGCACGCTCGTCATGGTCGTCCCGACGATGGAGGAGCTCGCGATCGCGCGCCAGTGCGTCGAGGTCGTCGAGCGCGGGTGACCGTCTTCGTCGACCCGCCCCTGTGGCCCGCGCACGGGACGGTGTTCAGCCACCTGGTCTCGGACACGTCGCTCGCCGAGCTGCACGCGCTCGCCGCGACGATCGGGCTGAGCCGCCGCGCGTTCGACCTCGACCACTACGACGTCGCGGCCGACCGGTACGACGCCGCGGTCGCCGCGGGAGCGGTGACGGTCGACGGGCGCGAGCTCGCCCGCCGGCTCGGCGCATCCGGCCTGCGCGTACCTGGACGTGCTCGCCGCGCCGCGAAGGCAGGTGCGCTGCTCGACCGCTGGGACGCGCTGCTCCCCGGGGCGCGCGCGGTCGGCGTCGAGCTCGTGGAGCGCTGGCACGAGCCGCACCGCGTCTACCACGGGCCCGAGCACCTGGTGCACGCGCTCGACTCGCTCGATCTCCTCGGCGGCGAGGCCCGGACGCCCGACGGCGGGGGTGCCGCCCCAGCCATGTCGCGGTCGGCCGCGCTCGCGCTGTGGTTCCACGACGCCGTGCACGACGGCGAGGCGGGACTCGACGAGGAGCGCTCCGCCGGGCTGGCGCGACGTCTGCTCGCGCCGCACCTCGACGACGACGCGGCCGACGAGGTCGCACGCCTCGTCCTCGTGACCGCCGACCACTCCCCCGCGCCCGACGACGCGTCCGGCGCCCTCGTCTCGGACGCCGACCTCGCGATCCTCGCGGCCGCGCCGGACCGGTACGCGCGGTACGTGCGCCAGGTCCGCGCGGAGTACGCCCACGTCCCCGACGACGGGTTCCGCTCTGGTCGGGCCACCGTGCTGCGCTCGTTGCTCGCCGGCGGAGCGCTGTACCGCACGCCGACCGCGGCGGCCCGCTGGGAGGCCCGCGCGCAGGCGAACCTGCGCGCGGAGCTCACGGTGCTCGACGCATGACCCGCGGGACCCCGCGGCGACGCCAGATGCTCGCCGTCGGTGCCGCCGCGCTCGGGCTGCTGGTGCTGGCACCGTTCGTCGTCGTGCAGTGGGTCGGGCGGTCCCACGTGGCGCAGCCCGACGACGTCCCCGGGAGCGACGCGATCGTGGTGCTCGGCGCCGGGATCCGGCCGGACGGGTCCCCGTCGACGTACCTGCGTCGGCGGCTGGACGCCGCGGCCGACCTGTACGCGCGCGGCGTCGCGCCCGTCGTCATCGTCAGCGGCGACGCGCACGACGACTACGACGAGCCGGGCTCGATGCGCTCGTGGCTGCTGGACCGCGGCGTGCCGGACGACGCGATCCTCCTGGACCGCGAGGGCTACGACACGCACGCGACGTGCACGCGCGCGGTGTCGGAGTACGGGATGACGACCGCGGTCGTCGTCACGCAGGGCTACCACCTGCCGCGTGCGCTGTTCTCCTGCCGGGTCTCCGGGCTCGACGCGGTGGGCGTGGGGGTGAGCGCCGAGAGCGTCGAGCCGTACAAGGCCGTGCTCTACCGGGTGCGGGAGGTCCCGGCGGCGGTGAAGGCCGTGCTCGACGCCGTGCGCCCGTGACGTTGCGGGACGCCGCTACGGGAGACGCAGCCGCCGCATCGCGTTCAGCGCCACCGTGAGGACACGGCTCGGCAGCTCGCCCCCCAGGGCGTAGAGCGCGTCGAGCGTCAGTCCCTGGTTGGCGCCGCGCTGGACGGAGATCGTCTGCGCCTCGGTGAGCGCCTCGATCCCTTCGCGGCCGTGGCGCCGGCCGAGGCCCGACGCCTTGAACCCGCCCATCGGCGCACCCACGGAGCCCCAGGCCGCCGAGTACCCGTCGTTGACGTTCACGGTGCCCGCCTCGACCTGTGCCGCGATCCGGCGCCCGCGGGCCGCGTCGCGCGTCCACACGCTCGCGTTGAGCCCGAGCTCGCTGTCGTTCATGACCCGCACGGCCTCGTCGTCGCTCGAGACGCGGTACACCGACACGACCGGGCCGAACGTCTCCTCGCGGCTGCACAGCGCGTCGTCGGGCACGTCGTCGAGGACCGTCGGCGCGTAGAACAGCGGCCCGATGTCCGCACGGTGCACGCCACCGGCGAGAACCCGCGCGCCGCGCGCGAGCGCGTCGTCGACGTGCGCCACCACCCGGTCGAGCTGCGCCTGCGAGGTCAGCGACCCCATGTCCGCGGTGTAGTCGAGACCGGCACCGAGATGCATGGCACGCACGAGCGGCACGAACTCGTCCAGGAAGGCGTCCGCCACCGCCTCGTGCAGGACGAGCCGCTCGATCGAGACGCACAGCTCGCCCGAGCTCCCGAAGCACGCCCGCACGGCGCCGCGGGCGGCCGCCCGGACGTCGGCGTCGGCAGCGACGTAGAGCGGGTTCTTCCCGCCCAGCTCGAGAGTCGCCCCGATCAGTCGTTCCCCGGCGCGCGCCGCGACCGTGCGACCGGTCGCGGTCGAGCCCGTGAACGCGATGTGGTCGACGAGGTCCGTGAGTGCCGCGCCGATCTCCCCGCCGCCGGCGACGACCAGCATCAGGTCGGCCGGGAGGCCGGCCCGCTCGAGGAGCTCCACGCCCCACAGCGCCGAGAGGGTCGTCTGGGGGTCGGGCTTCAGCACGACGCCGTTCCCGGCGAGCAGGGCCGGCACGGCCTCGGCGAAGGCCAGGGTGAGCGGGTAGTTCCAGGGCGCGATCACCCCGACGACGCCCACAGGACGCCGGTGGACCCGGGTGCCGGTGAGCACCGGGAGCATGCCCGGTTCCCGACGGTCCGCGAGATAGCGAGGGCCCCGGGCGGCGTAATGGCGCGTGAGGATCGCGAGGTCCGCGACCTCCTCGAAGGCGCTGCGTCGCGACTTGCCCGACTCCATCTGCACGAGGTCGAGGCCGTCCGACTGCTCGGCGAGGACGAGCTCACCGAACCGTCGCACCACCCGCGCGCGCTCGGCGACCGGGACCCGGGCCCACGCGCGCTGCGCGGCGCGCGCACGCCCGACGGCCAGCGCGACGTCCTGCGGCGACGACGTGGGGAACGACGCGAGCGGAGCCCCCGTGAAGGGCAGCACCGAGCGGTGGGATCCCGCGGAGCTGCTCGTGACGAGGCGCGCGACGAGCGGTGCGACGACGTCGGGCTCGAGGACGTAGGTGGCCGCGGGGTCCTCCGGGTCGAGGAGCCCGTCGTCCGACGCGCCGGCCGCGAACCCGTCCGGGGTCCCCGGCGCCGGCGTGGAGGAGGAAGTCATGGCACCAGGCTACGGGTCCGCGCCGACACCGGCGCCCACGCCGGCGCGGTCGGGCGCTCCCACGACGTGAGGACCGGCCGGAACCCGGATCGCGCCCAGAACGGGGCGGACAGAGGGTTGAGGGCGCTGTGGTGGAGCGCGACCGCCGCGGAGCCGCCGGCCCCGACGTCGAGCGACCGGCCGACGCGCTCGAGCGCCGCGTCGACCAGCAGGCGCCCCACGCCACGACCCCGCGCCGCGGCGTCGACGTGCAGGACCACGACGTACGCGACCCGGTCGTGGACCAGCGCGGCCGACGCCTCGGAGGCGATGCTCGGGTCGTCGACGCCGACGACGCCCACCGGCTCGCCGTCGACCTCGGCGACCAGGAGCGTCGTCGCCGGTCGCGCGATGACGCCCGGCACCGCCGCGGCCAGGACGGACGGCGTCGCGGCGCGCAGCCGCGCCGAGCCCACGAGCGCGTCGTAGCCCAGCTCAGCGAGCTGGAGGGCCACGACGGCGTCCGCGTCCGCGGGCACGGCGTCGCGCACGCGGACGCCCGTCGGGCCGGGGGCGCGCGGCCCGTCCGCACGTGTCGACAGCTGGCGCACCGCGAGCACGCTCGTCGGTGCGAACCCGCGGTCGAGGAGCGCCGACACCGCCTCGACGTCACGGCTGGGCCAGGTGACGGCGAGCACGTCGTCGGTGGAGGGCTCGGCGTGCGTGCCCGCGACCGCGCTCCCCCAGCCGTCGAGCAGGTCCCCCAGAGCCCCCCGCACGTCCGGACCGGCGACCCGACCGCGCAGGCGGTGCTCTCGCAGGGCCCGGAACGTCGCGACGGGAGCGTCCGCCGCGACCTCGGTCACGGTCGAGACCCCGACCCCGGACGATCCGTCTGGCCGGCCCACGGCGTGCCACGAGCCCGCGGCAGGGTCGAGCGCGCGCTGCGGGGCCAGCGCGGCGTCGAGCGCCCCGAGGCGCGCGACGTGCGCCCGCTGCACCGCGTCCGCGTCGGACCCGGGGCCGGAACCGAGACCGGGCATCGCGACGATCAGTCCTCGCCGAGGCGTCGCCCGAGGACCACGCACTCCTGGTCGGTGTACCCGAGGCGCTCGTAGAACCCTCGCACCGCGGTGTTCGTCGAGCGGACCATGAGCCGCACGGCACGCGCACCCTGAGCGACGAGCCAGGCCTCCGCCGCCACGACCATCTCGCGGCCGAGGCCCGTGCCCTGCAGCGTCGGGTCCACCGCCAGGTAGTAGACCCAGCCGCGGTGCCCGTCGACGCCGACCATCGCCGTCGCGACGACTCCGTCCCGACCGGTACCGGCGTCGGGCGCCCGCCGCGCGACGAGCACGGTGGACGTCGCCCCGAGGCGCGCGTCCTCGAGGTCGCGCCACGGGTCGTTCCACGGCCGCGTCAGCTCGCACGCACGCCACAGGTCGACCACGGCGGGCACGTCACCGTCGGTGATGTCGCCGATCTCGACCCGGGGCGTGCCGGTGTCCACCTGCTCGCTCACGTGTCCCGCTCGGGATCAGTGGGGCTGGTACGGCGAGACGACGACCTCGACGCGCTGGAACTCCTTGAGGTCGGAGTACCCGGTCGTCGCCATCGCGCGCTTGAGCGCGCCCACGATGTTGAGCGTCCCGTCGGCCTGACGACCGGGGCCGAAGAGGACCTCCTCGAGCGTCCCCGCCGTGCCGACGCGTACGCGCTCGCCGCGCGGGAGCTGCGGGTGGTGCGCCTCCGGGCCCCAGTGCCACCCCTTGCCCGGCGCCTCCTCGGCGCGCGCGAGCGCCGCGCCGATCATCACGGCGTCCGCACCGCAGGCCACCGCCTTCACCAGGTCGCCCGACCGGCCCACGCCGCCGTCCGCGATGACGTGGACGTACCGCCCGCCCGACTCGTCGAGGTAGTCGCGGCGCGCGGCCGCGACGTCGGCCACCGCGCTCGCCATGGGCGCGTGGATGCCGAGCGACACGCGCGTGGTGTGGGCCGCTCCCCCGCCGAAGCCGACGAGCACGCCGGCCGCGCCCGTGCGCATGAGGTGGAGCGCTGCGGTGTACGTCGACGCACCGCCCACGATGACCGGGACGTCGAGCTCGTAGATGAACCGCTTGAGGTTCAGGGGCTCGGCGTTGCCGGACACGTGCTCGGCCGACACCGTGGTGCCCCGGATGACGAACAGGTCCACGCCGGCGTCGACGACCGTCTGGTAGTGCTCCTGCGTGCGCTGCGGCGAGAGAGCGCCCGCGACGACCACGCCCGCCGCGCGGATCTCCTTGAGGCGCTGCGTGATGAGGTCCGGCTTGATGGGCTCGGCGTAGATCTCCTGCATGCGGCTCGTCGCCGCGGCCGGCTCGAGCGCGGCGATCTCGGCGAGGAGCGGCTCCGGGTCCTCGTACCGCGTCCACAGCCCTTCGAGGTCGAGGACGCCGAGGCCGCCGAGGTTGCCGAGCGCCACCGCGGTCGCCGGGCTCATCACCGAGTCCATGGGCGCCGCGAGGATCGGGAGGTCGACGTGGTAGGCGTCGATCTGCCAGCCGACGGAGACCTCCTCCGGGTCCCGCGTACGCCGCGAGGGCACGACGGCGACGTCGTCGAAGGAGTACGCACGGCGACCGCGCTTGCCACGTCCGATCTCGATCTCGTTGCTCACCGGGCCAGCCTACCGGCGGGCGCGCGACGAGCGGGGAGCAGCCCGTGTGGGTGGCCGCTGGGAGGGTCGGGGCACGAGGCACCGAGAGGAGCACGATGAGCTGGACGACCGGTCCGCTGCTGGGCCTGGACACCGAGACCACGGGGGTGGACGTCACCGAGGACCGGATCGTCACCGTCGCGGTCGTGCTCCGCGAGCCGGGCACGACGCACGTGCGCACCTGGCTCCTCGACCCCGGCATCCCCGTCCCGGCGGAGGCGACCGCCATCCACGGGATCACCACGGAGCACGCCGTGGCGCACGGTGAGCACCCGGCGGCCGCGCTCGACGAGGTCGCGACGCTGGTCGTCGACCAGCAGCGTCGTGGGACACCCGTCGTCGCGTACAACGCCGCGTTCGACCTGTCCCTGCTCGACGTCGAGCTCGCGCGGCACGGCCTCGCCACGCTCGCGGAGCGGCTCGGCCGTCCGGTGCGGCCCGTGATCGACCCGCTCGTCATCGACCGCGCGTGGGACGCCGACCGCGAGGGCAAGCGCCGGCTCGGCGACCTGTGCGCGCGCTACGGCGTGCTCGACGTCGGGCGGCTGCACACCGCCGACGCCGACGTGCTCGCGACGTTCGACGTGCTGGACGCGCTCGTCCGCACCTTCCCCGCGATCGGCGCGCTCTCGCTCGACGACCTGCACGACGCCCAGGTGGGCGCGCACCGGCGCTGGGTCGACGGCCTCGAGGCCCAGGGCCGCGAGACGGCGTACGTCGGCGCTGGTGCGGACGGTCACTGGCCGAGCTGATATCTCACTCTGCGGGTGAAGATGTGGTGACGGTCCCGTATTCGCGACCGACATACGGACAACCATCGATCTCATATCTCATCCATGAGTTATCGTCGCCAGCATGACGGCACTGGACGACGCACCACTCACGCAGGTCGGGGCCCTGATCAGGGGCGCTCGGCAGAACCGCGGACTCACCCAGACGCAGCTCGCCGAACGGCTCGGCACGAGCCAGAGCGCGGTGCACCGCATCGAGCAGGGCGCGCAGAACCTCAGCCTCGAGATGCTCAACCGCATCAGCGTCGCCCTGGACTCCGAGATCATCAGCCTGGGCGGCCCCAAGCACGCGCACCTGCGTGTGCACGGCGGGCAGCAGCTCACGGGGCGCATCGAGGTCAACTCCTCGAAGAACGGAGCCGTGGCGCTGCTGTGCGCCTCGCTGCTCAACCGCGGGCGCACCACGCTGCGCGGTGTCGCGCGCATCGTCGAGGTGGACCGCATCGTCGACGTCCTGCGGTCGATCGGGGTGCGCGCCACCTGGACCACCGGTGGTCGGGACCTCGAGATCGTCGTACCGGACACGCTCGACCTGGCGTCGATCGACGTGGACGCCGCGCGTCGCACCCGTTCGATCATCATGTTCCTCGGCCCGCTCCTCGGCCTGCGCGACACCTTCGAGCTGCCCTACGCCGGCGGCTGCGACCTCGGCACGCGCACGGTCGAGCCCCACATGATCGCGCTGCGGCCGTTCGGGCTCGCGGTCACCGCGAGCGCCGGCGAGTACCAGGCCACCGTCGCACCGGCGACGGGCGAGGACCTGCGGATCGTGCTCACCGAGCGCGGCGACACCGTCACGGAGAACGCCCTGATGGCGGCGGCGCGTCGTGACGGTGTCACGACCATCCGCAACGCCAGCCCCAACTACATGGTCCAGGACCTGTGCTTCTACCTCGAGCTCCTGGGCGTGCGGATCGAGGGCATCGGCACGACGACCCTGCGCGTGCACGGGCGCACCGACATCGACGTCGACGTCGAGTACGCGGTGTCCGAGGACCCGGTCGAGGCGATGAGCCTGCTCACCGCCGGGATCGTGACCAGCTCGGAGATCACGGTCGCACGCGTCCCCGTCGAGTTCATGGAGATCGAGCTCGCGACGCTCGCCGAGATGGGGCTGCGCTTCACCCTCACCGACGAGTACGACGCCCGCAACGGTCGCACCCGGCTGGTGGACGTCACCGTCCACCCGAGCGAGCTGCACGCGCCGACGGACAAGATCCACCCGATGCCGTTCCCCGGGCTCAACATCGACAACCTGCCGTTCTTCGCGGTCATCGCGGCGTGCGCCGAGGGGTCCACGCTCATCCACGACTGGGTGTACGAGGGCCGGGCGATCCACCTCACGGACCTCACGCGCCTCGGTGCGGACGTGCGCCTCCTGGACGCCCACCGGCTGCAGGTCTCGGGCCCGACCCACTGGTCCGGTGCCGAGGTGAGCTGCCCCCCGGCGCTGCGCCCCGCCGTCGTCATCCTGCTCGCGATGCTCGCGGCCAAGGGCACGTCCGTGCTCCGCAACGTCGACATCATCGCGCGCGGGTACGAGCAGCTCACCGAGCGCCTGCGCGAGCTCGGCGCGAACATCGAGACCTTCCGCGACTGACCCGCGAGAGGTCCGGCACGAGCCGGGACGAGCCGGTAGGCGGCTCGTCGCGGCTCGTGCCGGTTCGTGCAGGCTCGCTGGTGCCCGGTCAGCAGGTCGTCACGGGTAGACCGCGTCGACCTCCACCTCGACGAGCCACCCGTCGACCGGGAGGTTCTCGATCTCGAGCGCGAAGCGCGACGGGCGCGCCTCGTTGCGCACCATGGGCTTCGTCGTCGCCGAGCCGAGCTGGACGTCGAGCGTCTTGCCGGTGCCCCGGTGCGTGTTCGCGAAGAACTGCCGGTACGCACGGTTCCAGCCGGCGAAGTCCATCTTCTCCGCGCCGGCGGGGTTCTGGAGGAAGACCCGCATCGAGATCACGTCGTCGTAGGACAGGCCCGCCTTCTTCAGGTTGTCGCCGATGCGCATGAGGGCGTTGATGCCCTGCGCCTCGGTGATCGTCACACCGGCCGGCAGCTCGCCCCCGGGAAAGACGTCGGTCGGGATGTAGCGCTCCTCGGCGGACGCCCCCGGGGTGGTGTTGAGCGCCGACGGGCCGAGGCCCGAGGACTTGTACCAGGAGACGTTCTTGCCGATCGCGACGCCGTCGGCGATCGAGGCGGTGTCACCGGTGATGAAGGAGACGGCCTCGTGGGGCTTGGGCTGGAAGTACCGGCCATGGGCGAAGGCCGTCCCGGGGATGGCGAGGGCTGCGGTGACGGCGACGGCGACGGCGACCTTGCTGCGGCTCTTCATGCGTGCCTCCAGGCTGGGGAACGGGCACCGTGGCGGCGCCCCGCGGGCGGACGCGCCGGTGCCGGCCCGTCCGGGAGCGGCGACCGTATCGACCGGCCGTTTCACCCTCGTGACGAGCGTGTGACCACCAGACGACCCGCTCGACGAGCACGTGCGTGCGGATCCGCGCCAGCGCGTACGGACGTCGCTCTCCGGACGAGACGGGCGAAACGAGACGTTTACGGGATCCCTCGCGCGTTGACCGACCCGAAACGCGCCGGACCCGTGTTCGCGACCCGGCGTCCCTACCGTCAAGGGCGGTGCTGACGGCGGCACCCGGCATCGAGGGCCGGGCGCGACCTCCCGTCAGACCATTCACCGGGAGGTCCTGCCACATGGTCACTGACGAGATGACGTCCGGCGTCTCGCGCCGCAACTTTCTCCAGGCGGTCGGCGTCGGCTCCAGCGCCGGCGTGCTGTTCGCGACGATGGGTGCCGTCGGGCTCGCCCCGACAGCCGCCGGGCAGCCGAGGAACGAGTCGTGGTCGCCGCCGCGGGAGAGCGACTTCACCCTGACCGGACGCTCCCGCAAGGAGGTCGTCGTCGTCGGGGCCGGTCCGGCGGGGCTGGCGTCGGCGTACGAGCTGCAGAAGGCCGGCTACAAGGTGACGGTGCTCGAGGCCCGCCACCGCGTCGGTGGTCGCACGCTGACGATCCGGGACGGGGACTCGGAGACGGACGTGAACGGCGTCAAGCAGACCGCCCGGTTCGCCGACGGCGTGTACATGAACGCTGGTGCGGGCCGCATCGCGCAGTGGATGGTCACCATGGACTACCTGCGCGAGCTCGGCGTCCCGTACGAGGTCTTCACGAACGCCAACGCCGACGCCTACCTCTACAACGAGCGCACGGGCTCGACGCCGGGCAACCCGACCCGGTACCGGACCGCGAAGGCGGACGTCTTCGGCTACACGTCCGAGCTGCTCGCCCTCGCCACGGACCAGGGCGCGCTGGACCAGAAGCTCACCGCCGCGGACAAGGAGAACCTGCGGTCGTTCCTGCGGTCCTGGGGCTCCCTCACGGCGGACGGGAAGTACCAGGGCGGGAGCAACCGCGGGTACTCCGAGTACCCGTCGGCGTGGAACGAGCACGGGACCCCGCTGCCCGGTCCCGGCTCGGTCTCCGACGTGCTCGCCTCGCGGATGGGGCAGTACTTCCCGTTCGAGATCAACTGGGAGCAGTCGATGCTCATGTTCCAGCCCAAGGGCGGCATGGACACGACGTACGACTACTTCGTGCGGGCGATCGGCAAGCAGAACGTCCACCTCAGCTCGCCGGTCACGGGGGTGCGCAACACGACCCGGGGCGTCACCGTCACGTACACCGCGAAGAACGGCCGGACGCGGGAGATCGACGCCGACTTCGCGATCGTGACGGCCCCGGCCGGGCTGATGCGGACGTGGGGCACCAACTGGGGAGCCGGCATCGACTCCGCGCTCGGGGAGTTCTCGACCGGCTCGCCCGCGGGCAAGATCGGTCTGCAGTACCGGTCCCGCTTCTGGGAGGACGACCACCGGATCTTCGGCGGGATCACCGAGACCGACATGGACCTCGCCCACATCTGGTACCCCTCGTACGGTTACGGCGAGCGCAAGGGGCTGGTGGTCGGCTACTACAACACCGGCACGAACGCCCGCACGTACGCCGACATGACCCCTCGCCAGCGTGAGATGCGCGCCGTCGAGCAGGGTGTGAAGATCCACGGCGAGAAGTACCGCACGGAGCTGGAGAGCTCGTTCTCGATCGCCTGGCACAAGGTGCCCTACATCGAGGGGGCGTGGGCCTACCCGAACACGCAGTCGGCGGGGTTCAAGCAGCTGCAGCAGGGCGCCGGCAACGTCTACTTCGCGGGCGACTGGATGTCGGAGATCTCCGCCTGGCAGCACGGTGCGTTCTGGGCCGCGCGGTACGCGGTGCAGGCGCTGCACGCGCGCGTCATGTCCTCCTGACGGCGGACGGCGGGGCGGGTCGACCCGCCCCGTCGTCCGGTCCGACCGCCGCTCAGAAGCCCGTGTAGTTCGGGGCCTCGACGGTCATCTGCACGTCGTGCGGGTGGCTCTCCTTGAGCGAGGCGGACGTGATGCGGATGAACCTGCCCTTGTCCTGGAGCTCGGGGACGGTGCGCGCGCCGACGTAGAACATCGTCTGGTGCAGGCCGCCGACGAGCTGGTGCGCCACGGTGCCGAGAGTGCCCTTGTACGGGACCTGACCCTCGATGCCCTCGGGCACGATCATGTCGTCGCTCGTGACCTCGGCCTGGAAGTAGCGGTCCTTGGAGTAGGACTTCTTGCCCCGCGAGGACATGGCACCCATCGACCCCATGCCGCGGTAGGCCTTGTACTGCTTGCCGTTGACGAGGATGGTGTCGCCGGGCGACTCCTCGGTCCCGGCGAGCATCGAGCCCAGCATCACGGTCTCGGCGCCCGCGACGATCGCCTTGCCGATCTCTCCCGAGTGCCGCATGCCGCCGTCCGCGATGACCGGGACGCCCGCGGGGCGCGCAGCGAGCGACGCCTCGTAGACGGCCGTGACCTGGGGAACCCCGACGCCGGTCACGATGCGCGTGGTGCAGATGGAGCCCGGACCGACGCCGACCTTGATCGCGTCCGCCCCGGCGTCGACGAACGCCTGAGCCCCCTCGCGGGTGGCCACGTTGCCGCCGATGACCTGGACGTGTCGCGTCGCCGGGTCGGTCTTGAGCCGTCGCACCATGTCGATGAGCATGGCCACGTTGCCGTGGGCGGTGTCGGCGACGAGCACGTCGACGCCCGCGTCGATGAGCGTCGTCGCGCGCTGCCACGCGTCGCCGAAGTATCCGATCGCGGCCCCGACGAGCAGGCGCCCCTGGCCGTCCTTCGACGCGTTGGGGAACTGCTCCGACTTCACGAAGTCCTTGACGGTGATGAGACCGGTCAGGTGACCGTCCTCGTCGACGAGCGGGAGCCGCTCGATCTTGTGCTTGCGCAGGAGCGCGGTGGCGTCCTCGCGCGAGATCCCCGACGGCCCCGTGATGAGCGGCTGGTGCGTCATCACCTCGTCGACCTTGGTCGTGGCCCACTCGGCGACGGGTGTGAAGCGCAGGTCGCGGTTGGTGACCATGCCGACGAGCCGCTGCTCGGCGTCGAGCACGGGGAAGCCCGAGATGCGGTACTCGCCCGCGGTCCGGTCCAGCTCCTCGAGCGTCGCGTCCGGACCGATCGTCACCGGGTTGTCGATGATGCCGGTCTGGGTCCGCTTGACGAGGTCGACCTGGTAGGCCTGGTCCTCGATCGACAGGTTGCGGTGCAGCACACCGATGCCGCCCTGGCGCGCCATCGCGATCGCCATGCGCGACTCCGTGACGGTGTCCATCGCGGCGGAGACGAGGGGGACGCGGAGCGAGATCTCCCGCGTCAGCCGAGAGGTGGTGTCGATGTCCGTCGGCGCGAGGTCGGAGTACCCCGGCTGCAGCAGGACGTCGTCATAGGTGAGGCCGATGAAGCCGAAAGGGTCGTGCGCGGGCGTGGAACCGGTGGCGGCAGGGTTGACGGACACGCCCCGATCCTACGCCGGAGAGCGGTGCCTCCGAAGTGGTCGGCCGCTCACCGGACGACGGCGAGGAGCTCGTGGAGCATGCCGGGAAAGCTGCGCACGCGCTGGACGCTCGCCGAGAGCGGGAGCTCGTCCGCGACGTCGTCGCTGGGCAGTCCCACGAAGACGGGCAGGTCCGGGTTCGCCTCGTACGTCGCGTGCACGATCCCGAGGTCGGGACGGGCCTGCGTCGTCACCATCGCGACCGCCGCGGGACGAACCATCGTCACGAGCTCGAGCGTGCGGTGCACGTTGGCGGGCCCGGTCACGATGCGCGCCATGGCACCGTGCGCGCCGAGGGACGCGGCGAGCGCGTGCGCGGCGAGCGGGAGCGGCTCGTCGGGGGCGGCGAACACGAGGACGATGCGGCGCATGCGGCTCGGGTGGTTCGGCGGCGGTCCGCCCGCCGCGACGAGCGCCTCCTCGCGCTGCTGCGTGTACTCGCGCAGGGAGCCGAGCGTGGCGTTCGCGAGCACGACCTCGGGGACCGCACCCGGGCCGGCGAGGACGGTGCGCTCGGCGAGCCGCGTGAGCGCCGGCTCCACGAGGTCGGACCACCACTGGGCCGGGTCTCCGTCCGGCGCGATGCGGAGCAGCCGGTCGCACGAGCGCTGGTCGTAGGCGATGGCGGCGTCGACGACGTCCGAGACGCCCGTGCGCCGGTGGACGTCGCGGACCTGGCCGCCCTGGCTCGGGCGACCACGGTTGCCCCCGCCCCCGCCCTCGCCGGGCACGGCCCGCAGGAACGGCCGTGACGGCCGCTCCCCCGCCCGCCGGTCGCCGACCGGCACCGGGGCCGGACCGCCGGCTCGCGGCACGGCAGGTCGTCCGACCCCGCCCTCGTCCTCGCCGTCCTCCTCGTGCACGGCGCCGTCCGGCGCGCCACCCTCTCCCGCACCGCCGCGCGCGAGGAGAGCGTCCCCGTCGGCGCCACGGTGGGCGTCCAGGTCGTCCGCCTCCGTGTCGAGAGCGACCCGGGCGGCGTCCGCCGGCGCGACGCCGTCGAGGGTCAGCCGTCGCATGACGACCAGCCGTGCGACGTCGTCGTCGGTGTAGCGGCGGTGCGCGCCCGCCCGGTGCTCCGACGGGCCGAGCCCGTAGCGACGGTCCCAGGTGCGCAGGGTCGCCGGAGCGACGCCGAGACGGCGGGCCACGACGGCGACGGCAAGTCCTGGGCTGGGGGCGGTCACACTCGGTCGGACTCCCTCGGGATCGGGGGCGGACCGGACTGGGGTCATACAGGGATTCTGCCGAGCGTCGGCTGGTCTCGCCACCTCGTGACCGCCTCGTGACCCTAGGTTCGCGTCAGACCCACTTCACCCCTTGTTCATCTACCCAGCGTGGACCCCGACACATCGTGAACAACGTCACGAACTGTACAGACACCGCTGAACCGGGGCTGACACACCCGATCTCCCCCATCGCCGTTCGGTCGAACCTCTGTGACCTGCGAGTTCACCAATCTTGCACAAGGGGCTTGAACAACTCCTGCAACGCTTGTAGGTTGTTCGCCATGGCAGAGATCTCGAGGCTCCCCGGACCGGTCATGGAACTGTGGGAATGGCAGTACCAGGGCGCGTGCCGCGACGAGGACGACACGTTGTTCTTCCACCCCGAGGGCGAACGGGGCTCGACCCGACGGCGTCGCGCCGAGGCTGCGAAGGCGATCTGCCACAGCTGTCCGGTGATGATGCAGTGCCGCGAGCAGTCGCTGCGGGTGCGCGAGCCCTACGGCGTCTGGGGCGGGCTGAGCGAGGACGAGCGCGCCGCCACGCTGGCGGGCAACGCCCACCGCACCGGCTGAGCCGTCCGCGACGACGAACCGCGGGTCCGCAGGTGCAGGCGGGGCGGCCGCACCTGCGGAGCACGCAGCAGGGCCCCGCGACCGGAAGGTCGCGGGGCCCTGCTGTGCGTGATGCGGCTGGTGGTGCCAGGTCAGCCGACGACGACCGCGAGGACGTCGCGAGCCGACAGCACGAGGTAGTCCTCGCCGCCGTACTTGACCTCGGTGCCGCCGTACTTGCTGTAGATGACCTTGTCGCCGACGGTCACGTCGAGCGGCACACGGTTGCCGTTGTCGTCGATGCGACCCGGACCGACGGCCAGGACCTCGCCCTCCTGGGGCTTCTCCTTGGCGGTGTCCGGGATGACCAGGCCGGATGCGGTCGTGGTCTCGGCCTCGAGGGCCTTCACGACAATCCGGTCCTCGAGCGGCTTGATGGGGACCGACACGTCGGACCTCCCCTTTCGCGATGAGAACTGCAACGGATGTGGTCGAGCGGTGACGGCCGTCGTCGCGGGAGCCGGCCGGCAGGTGCTCGCGTGCCACCGCCGGTCCGAGGACCGGGATGACCCGCGACCAAATCTAGGTCGCCGTTAGCACTCGGTCAAGGCGAGTGCCAGCGAGCCGACCGGTCCCGCCGACGTGGTCACTGGCGGCGGGCGCGCACAGGGCCCGGGGGAGGTGCAAGGATCGACGTCATGGACGCCGCCGCACTGACGAAGCTGCTCAGCCCCGAGGGCTGGACGCTGCTCGGCGCGCTGCCCCCGTACGACGAGCGGCAGGCCCTCGTGCTGTCCGCGGGCCTGCGCGCCAAGGGCGTCGACCCCGAGCTCGCCGCCGCGGCGCTCACCCAGTCACGTCTGCGCGACGCGGCGCGCGCGAAGTTCGGCGACTTCGCCGACGGGATGCTGTTCACGCAGGCCGGGCTCGAGCAGGCGACGCGACTCGTCGTCGCCGCGCTGCACGCGCAGCGCTACCTGGCCGGGGGCGTGGAGCACGTCGCCGACCTGACGTGCGGGATCGGCGCCGACTCGATGGCCTACGCCGCGAGCGGGCTCCGCGTCCTCGCTGCCGACGTCGACGAGATCACTGCCGCGATCGCCACCGTGAACCTGCGGCACTTCCCGGAGGCCACGGTCCGCCACGTCGACGGCCTGACCCTGGACCTCGCCGCCGAGGGGGTCGACGGCGTGTACGCCGACCCGGCGCGACGCACGCGGGGCGGGTCACGGGTGTTCGATCCCCGTGCGTATGCCCCGCCGCTGGACGACGTGTGGGCGCTGCGCGACCGCGTGCCCGCGGTCGGGATCAAGGTCGGCCCCGGCATCAAGCACCAGGGCCTGCCCGCCGACGCCGACACCCAGTGGGTGTCGGTGGACGGCGACGTGGTCGAGGCGGCCCTGTGGTTCGGCCCGCTCGCGCCGGACGGTCCGGGACGCAGCGCCCACCTGCTGACGAGCGTCGCAGGGCCGGACGGCGGAACCCGGACCGTGTCGCGCACGATCGCGCACCGCCTCGACGACGACGACCCGCCGCGCGAGGTCGGCGGCGTCGGGCAGTACCTGTACGAGCCCGACGGCGCAGTCATCCGCGCCGGGCTCGTCGCGCACGCCGCGCTCGAGCTGGGCGGGCGGCTCCTGGACCCGACCATCGCGTACGTCACGACCGACTCCCCCGCGCCCGTCGACGACGCCGGGCTCGCCGCCGGGCTGGCGCGCGGGTACAGGGTGCTCGACGTCATGCCGTTCGGGCTCAAGCGGTTGCGCGCCTACCTGCGCGAGCGCGGTGTGGGGCGTCTCACGATCAAGAAGCGCGGTACGGCGGTCACCCCCGAGCAGCTCCGGCGACAGCTCGCCCTGTCGGGCGACGCCGAGGCGACCGTCGTGCTCACCCGGGTCGCAGGTGCGCAGCAGGTGATCGTCGTGGAGCCGCGATGACCGGGCAGCGTCTCGGACACGGCGCCGAGGTCGGGTTCGCCCGTTCGGAGCGTTCGACCGTCGGTCTCGAGTGGGAGCTCGCGCTCGTCGACACGGACTCCGGCGACCTGCGCCAGGTCGCCCAGACCGTGCTCGACGCGGTGCGCCCTGCGGGCGGCGGCGAGCACCCGTCGATCAAGCAGGAGCTCCTGCTCAACACGGTCGAGGTCGTCTCCGGGGTGCACCGGACGGTCGGCGCGGCGGGGGCGGACCTCGAGCGGTCGGTCGAGCAGATCCGGGCGGTCACCGACCCGCTGCGCGTCGAGCTCATGTGCGCCGGCACGCACCCGTTCGCGCGCTGGGCGCAGCAGAAGGTCACGGACAAGGAGCGGTACACCACGCTGATCGACCGGACCCAGTGGTGGGGCCGCCAGATGCTCATCTACGGCGTGCACGTGCACGTCGGCATCGAGGACCGGCGCAAGGTGCTGCCGATCATGCGCGCGATGCTCACGTGCTTCGGTCACCTGCAGTCGCTGTCCGCGAGCTCGCCGTTCTGGGGTGGCAAGGACACCGGGTACGCCTCGAACCGGGCCCTGATGTTCCAGCAGCTGCCCACCGCGGGGCTGCCGTTCCAGTTCGAGGACTGGACCCAGCTCGAGGGCTACGTCGCCGACATGCTCCACACCGGGGTGATCGACCAGTTCGACGAGGTGCGCTGGGACCTGCGCCCTGCCCCGCGATTCGGCACGCTCGAGACGCGGATCTGCGACGGCATCACGAACATCACCGAGCTGCTCGCGCTCTCGGCCCTCACGCACTGCCTCGTCGAGCACTTCTCCACCCTGCTCGACGAGGGCCGCGAGCTGCCGACGCTGCCTCCCTGGTTCGCGCAGGAGAACAAGTGGCGCTCGGCGCGCTACGGCATGGACGCGATCGTCATCCTCGACGCCGCGGGGAACGAGGAGCTCGTGACCGACGCCGTGTCGCGCCTCCTCGTCGAGCTCGAGCCCGTCGCGGACCGCCTCGGGTGTCTCGACGAGCTCCACGGTGTGCGGACGATCCTGCGCCGGGGTGCGTCCTACCAGCGGCAGCGTGCGGTGGCACGACGCAACGGGGGCGAGCTCGACGCCGTCGTGCGCTCTCTCGTCGCGGAGATGCGCGCCGGCCGGCCACTCTGACCGCGCGCGACTCCTGCCCCCTACAGCTAGCTGTCTGCATGCCACAGGCACTGGTCCCGCGCGACCATGTGCGACGGGACCGTGAACGCGGGTCTCAGTGGTCGGTGACCGCGACGCCGCGCGCGGCAGCCTGCTCGTCGAGCCAGGCCTCGGACCAGGCGTCCGTCTCGCACGGCGACGACGAGCGGTCCGCCGCCTCCTCGGAGTAGCCGCCCCACGACAGGACGCGGCACGACGCGTCGGTCTCGACCGCGCGCTGCCACGCCTCGTCCTCCGCGAGGCCGGCGTCGACGGCGGACTGCATGAGGTCGAAGTCGTGCCACCACTGGATCATGTGCGACAGCTCGTGCGCGAGGAGGAACTCCTTCGTGGCAGGGTCGGCAGTGTCCGACCACCAGACGAACAGCGTGCGCGGGTAGGACGGGTGGAAGCATCCCGCGGAGCCCCACGCGTACGCGTCGTGCTCCTCGACGTGGACCATCCCGCAGTTGTAGGCGGGGTCGTCGGTGAAGACGACCTGGATCTCCTCGTTCGCAGGGTTGAGCGCGACGAGCCACTCGGCGGGGTCGGGGTGCTCGGGCAGGAACGGGCTGGTCGGCTCCGTGCCGGCGACAGCGTCGGGGACCGTGGACGCGTAGTCGCCGGCCCGCCAGCTCTCCTCCATGCCACCGGCGACCGTCCCACCGTCCGGGTCGTCCCAGACCGTCGGCGGCGGCACGGCGCCGTCCTGCTCGGTCGGCAGCCCGTCGACGTCTGCGGTCACGGGCCCGTCGGCGACGGCGTCCCATGCCCTGTCGAGGGCCGGTCCGAGCGAGTTGCCGCTCACCGCGACGGCGCCGACCGTCCCGAGGAGGAACATCAGGGCGGTCACGGTCCGACGACGGCGGCGCGGTCGACGCGACGCGTGCGGCCGTGCGTAGGGCTGCGCGTACGGTTGCCCGTACGGCTGCGCGGTGGCGGCGGCAGGCAGGGGAGGAGCGAGGCCGGTCGCCGCACGACGCTCGACGAGGGTCCGGTGCTGCGCGTACCAGTACGCAGCCGAACGCTCGGCCGCCGCACGCTGCGGCCCGGACGACGACGCCGCGGCGTCCCACCAGGCGTTCCCACGCCGCAGCGCCTCCTCCGGCGTCAGCCCCGGCTCGGGCGCCGGGCCCGGGCCGGTCCAGCCGCTCACACGTGCGTCACGGTGAGCGGCATCGACGAGTCCACACCGATGTCGAGCCGCGACGGGGCGAGGCCCGCGCGCACGACCGCGGACCCGAGGGCGGCGATCATCGCGCCGTTGTCGGTGCAGTAGCGGATGGGTGGGATCCGCAGCTCGACCCCGGCCTCGGCACAGCGTGCCGCCGCCATGTCGCGCAGCTGGGAGTTCGCGGAGAACCCGCCGCCCACGACGAGGGTGTCGACGCCGTGGCGTGCGCACGCCGCGAGGGTCTTCGCCGTGAGCACGTCGGCGACGGACTCGGCGAACGACGCTGCGACGTCGTGCACGGGGGTCTCCTGCCCGGTGTCCTGACGGGCCTCGACCCACCGCGCCACGGCCGTCTTGAGACCGGAGAACGAGAAGTCGTAGGCGTGCTTCTCCTGGTCCTTGCGCGCGGTGAGCCCGCGCGGGAACCGGATGGCGGTGGGGTCGCCCTCCCGGGCGAGACGGTCGATGTGCGGGCCGCCGGGGTAGGGCAGCCCCAGCAGTCGCCCGACCTTGTCGAACGCCTCGCCGGCCGCGTCGTCGAGCGTCGAGCCGAGCTCCGTGACGGACGTCGCGACGTCGTCGACCAGCAGGAGCGAGCTGTGCCCGCCCGAGACGACCAGCGCCATGAACCGGTCGGGGAACGCGCCGTGCACGAGCTCGTCGACCGCGGCGTGGCCGACGACGTGGTTCACCCCGTACAGCGGCTTGCCGAGCGCGAGCGCGAGCGCCTTCGCGGCGGAGGTGCCGATGGTGAGCGGCCCGACGAGCCCGGGGCCGGCGGTCACGGCGATCGCGTCGACCTCCGAGAGGTCGACGTCGGCGGTCCCGAGGGTGCGCTCGATCGTGGGGATCATCGCCTCGAGGTGCGCGCGCGACGCGACCTCCGGGATGATCCCGCCGTAGCGCGCGTGCTCGTCCATCGAGCTCGCCACGGTGTCGACGAGCAGCTCCCGGCCGCGCACGAGCGCGACCCCGGTCTCGTCGCAGGACGTCTCGATGCCGAGCACGAGGGGCTCGCCGCCGGTCGCGGTCACGGGGGAAACCATGCGGTCCAGGGTAGTCGTGCGGCCGGGAACGCGGGCGCACGCCCGGACGCCGGGTGCGCACGTGTACGCACCCGGCGCACTGTTGCCGAGGTCACAGCCGGGCAGGGAACACCAGTTGAACCCTTAACTGTTGCCCCAGGCATGAGCATCGACACCCTTGCCCCGGTCCTGTCCGTCGACGACGCCACGGCCGACCTCCTGTTCCGCGAGGCGCGCACCGCGCGCGAGTTCACCGACGCGGAGGTCACCGACGAGCAGCTCGCCGCCGTGTACGACCTGGTCAAGTGGGGTCCGACCGCGATGAACACCCTGCCCCTGCGCGTCCTCGCGGTCCGCAGCCCCGAGGCCCGGGAGCGCCTCGTCGCGCACATGGCCGACGGGAACAAGGAGCGCGTCGCGACCGCGCCGCTGTCCCTCGTCGTCTCCTACGACCCCGAGTTCCACGAGCACCTCGACACCCTCATGCCCCACCTGCCGGGCATGCGCGACAACCTGGCCGGTGTCCCCGAGGTGCGTGAAGACATGGCCCGCACGAACGCCCTCCTCCAGGCGGGCTACCTCGTCGTCGCCCTGCGTGCCGCCGGTCTCGCGACCGGCCCGATGAACGGCATGGACCGCGACGGGATCGACGCGGAGTTCTTCGGCGAGAGCGGCTGGAAGTCGCTCCTCGTCATCAATGTCGGGGTCGCCGCCGGTGCCGGGACGTCGTACCCGCGCGCGCCGCGCCTCGCGGCCGATCAGGCCGTCACGACCGTCTGATCCTTCCAGACCTCTGCTGCCGAGGCGGTGTCCCGACCGGGGCGCCGCCTCGAGCCGTACCGGGCCGCCTACGCCGTGGGGCCGGTCGCCACGGGTCGTGCGGGGTCGTTCGACCACTGCGACCACGACCCCGGGTACAGCGCCGCGTCGACCCCGAGAGTCGCGAGCGCCGCGACCTCGTGCGCGGCCGTGACACCCGATCCGCAGTAGACACCGACCTGGTGGTCCTCGCCGCCCGCGACGGTGCTGCCGACCCCGAGCGCCGCGAACCGCGCGCGCAGCGCCGCGTCGCCGAGGAACGTGCCGTCGGCGACGAGGTTCTCGGTCGTCGGGGCGCTCACCGCGCCGGGGACGTGCCCCGCACGCGGGTCCACCGGCTCGACCTCACCGCGGTATCGCTCGCCGGCCCGCGCGTCGAGGAGCACGCCCGTGCCCGACGCCGCGAGCCGGGCCGCGTCCGCGGCGTCCAGGACCGGCAGGGCACCGGGCTGGACCACGACGTCACCGGCCTCGGGCTCGACCACGCCCAGCTCGGTCGGGTGCCCGGCGCGCTCCCACGCGGCCAGGCCGCCGTCGAGGATCCGCACGTCGCGGTGGCCCGCCCAGCGCAGGAGCCACCACGCGCGGGCGGCCGAGGTGCCACCGACGGCGTCGTACACCACGACCGCGCGGTCGCCGCGCACCCCCCAGCGTCGAGCCGCGGCCTGCAGGTCCTCGGGGTCGGGGAGCGGGTGACGGCCGTGGGCGGGTGCCGGCGGCGCCGCGAGCTCGGTCTCCAGGTCGACGTAGACCGCGCCCGGCACGTGTCCCGCGAGGTGACGGTCGCGACCGTCGCTCACGCCGAGCGCCCAGCGCACGTCCAGCACGACGGGCGGCGCACCCTGAGCGGGATCGAGCGCCGCAGCGAGCGCCGGCACGTCGACCAGGACGCGGTCGCGGGCGGCGCGACGGTCGACCGACGAGCTCACGCGAGGACCGTCCCGGGGTCGGGCTCCACGACGCCCGCGTCGAGCTCCAGGCGCATCGTGTAGGCGTCGACGTCCTCGGGCTGGTAGTAGCGCTTGCGGACGCCCAGCTGCTCGAACCCGTACTTCGCGTAGAGCGCGAGCGCCGGGTCGTTGTCGACCCGGACCTCGAGCAGCAGCGCGCTCGCGCGCAGGTCGCGGGACCGGCCGATCAGCGCCTCCAGGAGCGTGGACCCGACACCCTGGTGCTGGAAGTTCGGGTCGACCCCGATGGTCATGACCTGCGCGACGTCCCCGTCGAACCACAGCCCTGCGTACCCCACGACAGGTTGCGCCCCCGCGGCGTAGAGCCGGACGGGCTCGGCCGCGACGTACCAGCGGCCCAGACCGGCGAGCTCGTCCGCGAGCATCCCGTACGTCCAAGCACCGCGGCCGAACAGCTCGCGCTCGAGCTCGACGACACGGTCGAGGTCCGCGGCGCGCAGCGGCCGCAGGCGGATCTCGTAGCGCCGCACGCCCGGGCGCCCCGCCGTCGGCCCCGTCATCGTGGTGCCGCCGTCCGCGTGTCGCTCGCCCGCTTGCGCGCAGGGGACTCGTGGATGTCGGGGCGACGCAGGTAGAGCGGCTCTGTCGGCTGGTCGACCCCGGCGCCCAGGCGCGCGATCGCGAGCCGGGCGAGCACGGCGGCGTCCGGGACGAGGGGGGCGTCCTCCGCGAGGTCCAGCAGGTCGGCGTAGATCGACCCGCCCTCCCCCACGACGACCGCTCCCGCCACGCTCTCGGCGACCGCGGCGGCCGGGCCGACGTCGGGAACCTCCAGCGTCGCGAGGACCGGGACGGCGTGCGGACCCTCGTGCGCGACGACGCGGTAGCGCGCCCAGTACACCTCGCGCCTGCGCGCGTCGGTCACCACGAGCACCTCGTCGTCCGGCGCCAGCCCGAGGTCGCTCACGGCCTGTGCCGCGAGCGCGTCGAGGCTCGGCACGCCGAGCACCGGGATCCCGAGGGCGAACCCGAGGGTCCGGGCCGTGACCAGGCCGACCCGCAGCCCGGTGAACGGTGCAGGGCCGGTCCCGACGGCGACCGCGGTCAGGTCGGAACGGTCGACCCCCGCCTCGGCGAGGACCTCCTCCACGAGCGGAGCGAGCGCTTCCGCGTGCCGGCGACGCTCGGGCGCGTCGCGCCGGGCCAGGCGGGCGCCGTCGTCCCCGACGAGGGCGACGGTCACGGACGCGGACGTGTCGAGCGCGAGAACTACCACGAAGCAAGCCTACGGCTGGTCGGCAGGCGGCGCGGCCGACGGCGCGACCGGTGGCGCGACCGGTGGCACGGCAACCGTCAGGTCCACGGCAGCCCACCGCGCGCCGACGCCGCGCAGCCGCACCCGGCGCTCCCCCGCCTCGGGCGCGTCCGCCGTGCCCGACCCGCTGCCGGTCCCGTCGACGGCCGGGCCGACGACGCCGCGCGGACGCACGAGGAGGATCTCCAGGCGGTCGTCCGCGAGGGACTCGACGAGGCCACCGCCCCACTCGACGACGGTCACCGACTCGTCCAGGCTCGAGTCGAGGTCGAGCGCGTCGACCTCGTCGAGCGAGCCCAGGCGGTAGGCGTCGACGTGCACGAGCGCAGGCCCGTCGCCGAGGGGCGGGTGCTCGCGCGCGACGATGAACGTCGGCGACGCGACCTGTCCGCGCACACCCAGCCCGGCCCCGATCCCCTGGGTCAGGGTGGTCTTGCCCGCCCCCAGGTCGCCGGTGAGGACGACCAGGTCGCCAGGGCGCAGCAGCCGCGCGAGCGCACGGCCGAACGCTCGGGTCGACTCCGCGTCGGGCAGGACGAGGTCCAGCTCGCCCGGCCGCCCCGGCCCGTCCGCCGGTTCGTCGATGGTTCCGGTCACCGTGTCGCCGTCCTCTCGGTCGTCGTGCGGACGGCGCCTGGCAGTCCGTCCAGCAGCGTGCGCGCCGCGTCGTCGAGCACGTGGTCCCCCGCGTAGACGCGTGGGACGCGTACCCCGAGGCGCGTCGTGATCTCGTAGCTGATGGTGCCCGCGGCGCGGGCCCAGTCCTCCGCCGTCGGCCCGCCCCCGTGGTCAAGGCCCGCGCCGGCACCGAACAGCGTGACGACGTCGCCTGCCCGCTCCGTGGCGTCCGGGCCGAGGTCGAGCACGAGCTGGTCCATGCACACCCGGCCGGCGACGCGCACCACCCGGCCGCGGCCGGCCGTCGTGGGGGATCCTCCGGCCACGAGGACCGGCCCCCCGGGCGCAGCGCCCGGGCCGGGCGGACCGCTCGACGCGTGCCGCGGTATCCCGTCCGAGTACCCGAGCGGGACCACGCCCAGCACGGTCTTCCGGGTGGTGGTGTAGGCGTGCGCGTAGGAGACGCCCTGTCCCGCGCCGACGCGCTTGACCGTCGCGAGCCGCGCCTCGAGCGTCATCGCGGCGCGCAGCCCGTAGTCCTGCGGCCGACCGAGCTGCGGGACGGGCGACATCCCGTACATCGCGAGGCCCGGCCGCACCAGGTCGTAGTGCGTGCGTGGTGCGGTGAGGGTCGCGGCGGAGTTCGCGAGGTGCCGCAGCTCGAGGTCGAGCCCCACCCGCTCCGCCCCGCGCACGGCGTCGTCGAGCGCGTCCGCCTGCGCGACGACGCTCGGGTGGCCCGGCTCGTCGGCGAACGCGAGGTGGGACCACAGCCCGACGACGCGCACCGCGCCCTCGGCCTCGGCGCGTGCCGCGGCGTCGAGCAGGTCCGGCAGGTCGGCCGGCATGACGCCGTTGCGCCCCATCCCGGTGTCGACCTTCACGTGGACGCGAGCCGAGCGCCCGGCGGCCCGAGCCGCCGCGACGACCTCCTCCAGCGCCCAGCGTGCCGCGACGGACACGTCGACGTCCGCCTCGACCAGCTCGCGCAGCGGTGCGCCGGGTGCGTACAACCAGGTGAGCACGCGCGCGCGGTCCGACCCGATGCCCGCGGCCCGCAGCGCGAGCGCCTCGCCCGCCTGTGCCGCACCGAGCCACGTCGCGCCGCCCGCGAGCGCGGCGAGCGCGCACGGGACGAGGCCGTGCCCGTACGCGTCGCCCTTCACCACGGCCATGACCTGGGCACCGGGCGCGTGGCCCGCGAGGGCCCGCACGTTGTCGCGGACGGCAGAGAGGTCGACGACGGCGTGTGCCGGGTGGACGTGCGCGTCCGGTCCCGGACCTGCGCCGAGAGGGGACGTGCGCTGCGGATCGCTCACGGTCGACGATTCTCTCACCGAGCTGCTCACCGGGCCCTCACCAGACGTCGAGGACGCGGTCGGTCTCGAACCGGCGCTCGTGCCCGGTGAGCGGGTCCGTGAAGGCGAGCGACCGGGAGACGAGCTGGAGCGGTCGCGTGTAGTCGTCGGGCGCGACGTCGTACGGGTCGGGGTAGAAGTTGTCGTGCACGATCGGCACACCCAGGTGGAACATGTGCAGGCGCAGCTGGTGCGTCTTGCCGCTGTGCGGCTCGAGACGGTAACGGGCGAGTCCGCGTGCCGCGTCGACCTCGAGGACGTCGACCCGGCTCTCGGCGTTGGGCTCCCCCGGGACCTCCTCGGCGCGCATGATGCCACGGCGCTTGAGGATGCGGCTGCGGACGGTCGTCGGCAGGTCGAGCGCGGGGTCGTGCGGCGCGACGGCCTCGTACGTCTTGCGCACCTCGCGGCGCGCGAACAGCTCCTGGTATGCCCCCCGCACCTGCGGGCGCACCGTCAGGAGCAGCACGCCGGCCGTGACGCGGTCGAGGCGGTGCGCTGGGGCGAGCTCGGGCAGGTCCAGGTCGCGCCGCAGCCGGAGCAGCACCGACCGCTCGACGTACGCACCCCGCGGGATCGTCGCGAGGAAGTGCGGCTTGTCGACGACGAGCAGGTCGTCGTCGCGGTGCAGGACCCGGATCTCGAACGGGACGTCGGGCTCGACGGGCAGGTCGCGGTACAGGAACACGAAGCCGCGCGGCTCGTACGCGGTGCGGTCGGTCACGGGGCGGCCCCGCCCGTCGACGACCTCGCCCGCGGCGACCTTCTCGGCCAGCCGCGCGGCGTCGTCGGGAAAGCGGTGCAGCACGTAGTCGAGCGTGCGCGTGAACCGCGCGACGCTCTCGGGGTCGTGCGGGAGCACGAGGCGCGTCGGGTTCAGACCGTCGCGCACGGGGAGGGGGACCACGGTTCCACGGTACCGGCGCGCACCCCGGCGACCCGAACCACCGTCGTCAGCGACGACGAGTCGCCTCAGCGTGCGGCGAGAAGGTCCGCGACGACGCGCGGCACCTGGTTCGCGACGTCGAGCGCGGCGACGGGACCACCGGGGTTCGCGCGCTCCGCGGCGAGCCCGTGCACGAGCGCTGCCGCCGCCGCGAGCCCGGCCGCGAGCGCCGGTTCCGCGACGACGCGCTCGGCGTGCGCCGCGAGCAGGACCCCGAGGATCCCGGTGAGCACGTCGCCCGCGCCCGCGGTCGCGAGCCACGGCGGCGCGTCCGCCTGCGCGTACGTCACGCCAGGACCGACGACGACGGTCACCGACCCCTTGAGCAGCACCGTGGCCCCGGTCAGCTCGTGCGCGCGCCGCGCCCAGCGCCACGGCTCGGCCTCGACGTCCGCACGCGCCACGTCCTCGCCCCGCCCGTGCAGGAGGGTCGCGAGCTCGCCCGCGTGCGGCGTGAGCACCACGGAGGCCGGGCACCGCCCGGGCAGCAGCGTCAGCGCGCCCGCGTCGACGACGGCGGCGACGGCAGGCCCGTCGTCCGCGGCGGCCGCGAGCGCGCGCCTGATGCGGTCGTGCTGACCGCCGTCGTCCACCGCGTCCTCCCCCGGCGCGGGTACGGCCGGGACGCCGGAGCCGAGCGCCCACGCCTGGACCCGCCCCTCGCCGGGCACGACCTCCGGGCGCGCGGCGAGCACGGCCCGCGTGACGCCCTCGGGACCGCCGAACCGCACCATGCCGGGACCCGTCCGCACCGCGGCCGTGGTCACGAGGACGGCCGCGCCGGGGAACGTCGGGGTCCCCGCGACGACGCCGAGCACGCCGCGCGTGTACTTGTGGTCCGTCGGCCCCGGGACGGACCAGACCGCGGCGACGTCCGCGGGTTCGAGCCGCCGCACCGCCGGGGTGCCGATGCCGAGCGCGAGCCCGATGTCGACGACGGCGCCGTGGCCCGCCGCGGACGTCGCCGGCGGGAGGAGGAGCCCCGGCTTCGCGGCGCCGAAGGTCACCGTGCGGTCCGCGCGCAGGACAGGACCGGGGAGCGTGCCGTCGTCGACCCCGACGCCGCTCGGGGCGTCCACGGCCACGACCCACGGGCGCCTCCGGACCCCGTCGAGCGCACCCGTGAGGCGCTGGACGAGCTCGCCCGCGACCCCGCGCAACGCGCCGGTGGCGCCGATGCCCACGAGGCCGTCGAGCACGGCGTCGGCTCGCAGCGCCTCGTCGACGGCACCGCCGAGCGGGCCGCCTGCCTCCGCGACGTCCAGCGCACGTCCCCCCGCGCGACGCAGCGCGGCGAGCCCGTCCGCGTGCACGCGCCGGCTCGTGAGCACCGCCGTCACGCTCACGCCGCGGCGGGCGAGGTGTGCGCCCGCGTGCAGCGTGTCGCCGCCGTTGTTTCCCGACCCCACGAGCAGCACCACGCGAGCACCGGTCACCCGCCCGTCGCGCCGCCCGCCGTCCGGTGCGACGACGGAGCGTGCCCGGGCGAGATCGCGCGCCACCACCGTGGCGAGCGCGAACGACGCGCGCTCCATGAGCGGGACGCCCGCGTCGAGGAGGGGACGCTCGGCGGCGCGGACGTCGGCGACGGACCAGGCTTCGATCATGGCGCCCATCCTGCCCATCTCCCGGCGCGCGCGCCCTGCGGAACCCCGGGCGAGCCGGTTCCCGAGCGCCTAGGGTGACGAGCATGCGATTCGGACTCTTCATCCCCCAGGGCTGGCGGCTCGACCTCGTCGGCATCGATCCGGCCGACCAGTGGGAGGCCATGCGGTCGCTCGCGCGCCACGCCGACACCGCCCTCGCGGGAGAGGGCCTCCCCGGGTCCGCGAACGCCTGGGAGTCGATCTGGGTGTACGACCACTTCCACACCGTGCCTGAGCCGACCGACGAGGCGACGCACGAGGCATGGACGCTCATGGCCGCGTTCGCCGCGTCGACCGAGCGCGTGCGGCTCGGGCAGATGTGCACGTGCATGGCCTACCGCAACCCGGCCTACCTGGCGAAGGTCGCGGCGACGGTCGACGTCGTGAGCGGCGGCCGGCTCGAGATGGGGATAGGGGCCGGCTGGTACGAGGACGAGTGGCGTGCCTACGGCTACGGCTTCCCGCGCGCCGGCGAGCGGATCGCGATGCTCGACGAGGGCGTGCAGATCTTCCGGCAGCTGTGGACCAACGGGGTCGCGACCCTCGACGGGACGTACTACCAGGTCGACGGCGCCCGCCTCGCGCCCCTGCCCCTGCAGGTCGACGGTCCGCCGCTGTGGATCGCCGGCGGCGGGGAGAAGAAGACCCTGCGGATCGCGGCGGAGCACGCCCAGTACACCAACTTCAGCGGGTCGCCCGAGGGGTTCGCGCACAAGTCGGAGGTGCTGCGCGGGCACTGCGAGGCGATCGGTCGGCCCTTCGAGGAGATCACGCGGTCGGCCAACTTCAACGTCGTGATCGGCGCGACGGAGGCGGACGTCGACGACCGCATCGCCTGGATCGAGGAGCACCTCGCCCTGACCGTGCCGGAGAAGGCCGCGCAGGAGGCCGAGAAGCTGCGGCACGGACCGCTCGTCGGGACGCCCGAGCAGATCGTCGAGAAGCTCACCGAGCTGCGCGGGCTCGGGCTGTCGTACGCGATCACCTATTTCGCGGAGGCCGCCTACGACCGCACCGGCATCGAGCTCTTCGAGCGGGAGGTCGTCCCCGCGCTCCAGTCCTGACCCGTGGGGTCAGCCCTCGGCCACGACCATCGCCGACGCGATCCCCGCGTCGTGCGAGATGGACAGGTGGAACGTGCGGACCCCGAGGCCCTCGGCCCGGGTGGCGACCGTGCCGCTGATCTCGACCTCGGGCGGTCCACCGACGACGCGGTGGACCGTCGCGTCGTGCCAGCGCAGGTCGCCCGGCGCGCCGAGCGCCTTGGCGATCGCTTCCTTCGCGGCGAACCGCGCGGCGAGCGAGGCGTCGGGCAGGTCGCGCTCAGCAGGCGTGAACAGGCGCTCGCGCAACCGCGGCGTGCGCTCGAGCGTCGCGATGAACCGCGCGACGTCCACGACGTCGATGCCGACCCCGATGATCATGACGCCACCCTACGGCCGACCTCACCGGCAACCGCTCGGTCCGTCCGAGGGCTACTCGACCGTCACCGACTTCGCGAGGTTGCGCGGCTGGTCCACGTCGAGGCCCTTCGCCGTCGCGAGCGCCATGGCGAAGATCTGCAGCGGCACGACCGCGAGCAGCGGTGAGAGCAGCGTGGGCGACGCCGGCACCCAGAAGATCTCGTCGGCGTACGGGCGCACCGCGTCGTCGCCGTCCTCGGCGATGACCAGCGTGCGGGCACCGCGCGCCCGGATCTCCTGGATGTTGGAGATGATCTTCGAGTGCAGGCCCTCGCGGCCGTGCGGCGACGGCACGACGACGAACACCGGCTGCCCCTCGTCGATCAGGGCGATGGGGCCGTGCTTGAGCTCGCCCGCGGCGAACCCCTCGGCGTGGATGTACGCGAGCTCCTTGAGCTTGAGCGCACCCTCCAGCGCGACCGGGAACCCGACGTGCCGCCCGAGGAACAGCACTGACTTCGCGTCCTTCATGGAGCGCGCCGTCGCGCGCACGTACTCGCCGCGCTCGATCACGGTCTGGATCTTGCGCGGCATCTGACGCAGGTCCTCGAGGATCGCCGAGATCTCGTCGGGGAACTTGTTGCCCCGCAGCTGCGCGAGGTACAGGCCGAGCAGGTACGCCGCGGTGATCTGCGAGAGGAACGCCTTGGTCGAGGCGACCGCGATCTCCGGGCCTGCGTGCGTGTAGAGCACCGCGTCGGACTCGCGCGGGATCGTCGACCCGTGCGTGTTGACGATCGAGATGACCTTGGCGCCCTGCTCGCGCGCGTGGCGCACCGCCATGAGCGTGTCCATGGTCTCGCCCGACTGCGTCACGGCGACGACGAGCGTCTTCTCGTCGACGATCGGGTCGCGGTAGCGGAACTCGTGCGCGAGCTCGACCTCGACGGGGATCCGGCACCAGTGCTCGATCGCGTACTTGGCGACGTGCCCGGAGTAGGCCGCGGTCCCGCACGCGACGACGATGATCTTGTCGACGGAGCGCAGCACGGCCTCGTCGATGCGCAGGTCGTCGAGGACCAGCTTGCCCTGCGTGTCGGTGCGGCCGAGCAGCGTGTCCCCGACCGCGTGCGGCTGGTCGTGGATCTCCTTGTCCATGAACGAGGAGAACCCGCCCTTCTCAGCGGCTGCGGCGTCCCAGTCGACGACGAACCGGGTGCCCTCGGCCGGGTTGCCCGCGAAGTCGGTCACCTCGACCGAGTCCGGGGTGATGGTGACGATCTGGTCCTGGCCCAGCTCGAGCGCCTCGGACGTGTGGGAGATGAACGCCGCGACGTCGGAGCCGAGGAAGTTCTCCCCCTCCCCGAGCCCGACCACGAGGGGCGAGTCGTGCCGCGCGCCCACCACCGTGTCGGGGGCGTCCGCGTGGACCGCGAGGAGCGTGAACGTCCCCTCGAGCCGCTGCGCGACCTGGCCCATCGCGAGCGTGAGGTCCTTCGTGTCCCGGTACGCGCGGGCGAGCAGCTGCGCGGCGACCTCGGTGTCCGTCTCGGAACGGAACGGCACGCCGTCGGCGACGAGCTCCTCCTTGAGCACGGCGAAGTTCTCGACGATCCCGTTGTGGATGACGGCGAGCCGGTCGTCGTCGGCGAGGTGCGGGTGCGCGTTGACGTCGGTGGGGCCGCCGTGGGTCGCCCACCGGGTGTGCCCGATCGAGGCCGTGGCAGCGGGCAGCGGGTGCAGCTCGACCTCGGCGACGAGGTTCGCGAGCTTCCCCGACTTCTTCGCGAACGCCACCGCGTCGATCCCCGGCCCGACGAGCGCGACGCCCGCCGAGTCGTAGCCCCGGTACTCGAGACGGCCCAGCCCCTCGAGGGCGACGTCGAGGGGTCGCCCCGACGCCTCGCCCACCATGGTTCCAGGGCCCACGTAACCCACGATTCCGCACATGGTGGTCGAGTCTATCCACGCTCCGCCGACCCTCGGCCGCGGCCCGATCCCGCGGTTCTTCGTGAGGTCTCCTGCCAAACCGGGTGGCGTGGTCGGCGGACCTGCGTGCACGGTCCACGCCCGGCATCCGGCACAATCGGTCGGGTGTCCTCCCCCGCACACGAGGCGGCCCGCTCGCTGGCCCGGTTCGCATCCTCGACCTCGTCGCCGTACGTCGACCTCGACCGCGCTGCGTGGAGCCGTCTCTCGGAGTCGACCCCGCTGCCCCTCACGGACGAGGACGTGGCACGCCTGCGCGGCCTCGGCGACCCCATCGACCTCGCGGAGGTCGACGCCGTCTACCGTCCGCTCTCCCGCCTCCTCAACCTGTACGTCACCGCGACCGGCGGTCTGCACGAGGCGACGTCGACGTTCCTGCGCGAGGACACCGGCAGCACCCCCTACGTCATCGGCGTCGCCGGCAGCGTCGCCGTGGGCAAGTCGACCACGGCCCGCGTGCTGCGCGAGATGCTCGCGCGCTGGCCCGAGACCCCGCGCGTCGAGCTCATCACGACCGACGGGTTCCTCCTGCCCAACGCCGAGCTCGCGCGGCGCGGCCTCATGGAGCGCAAGGGGTTCCCCGAGTCGTACGACCGCCGCGCGCTGATCCGGTTCCTGTCGAAGGTCAAGGCCGGGCAGGACGAGGTCCGCGCACCGGTCTACGACCACCTGACCTACGACATCGTGCCGGGGGCCGAGGCGGTCGTGCACAAGCCCGACGTGCTCGTCGTCGAAGGGCTGAACGTCCTGCAGCCGGCACGGCCGAGCGCGCACGACGAGCCCACCGTCGCGGTCTCGGACTTCTTCGACTTCTCGATCTACGTCGACGCCCGGACCCGCAACATCCGCCAGTGGTACGTCGACCGCTTCCTCACCCTGCGACGGACGGCGTTCGCCCGGCCCGAGTCCTACTTCCGCCGGTACGCGGACCTCACCGACGAGCAGGCGGTCGAGCGCGCGCGGTCGATCTGGGACACGATCAACGCACCCAACCTGGAGCAGAACATCCTGCCGACGCGCGGGCGGGCCACGCTCGTCCTCACGAAGGGGTCGGACCACTCGGTCCAGCGGGTCCGCCTCCGCAAGCTCTGACGCTCCGGTCGCTCGACCCTGCCCGGTGTCACGGTCCGGCTCAGGCGGCGGGTTCCGAGCGTTCCGCCGACCCCGTCGCGCCGGTCTGGCCGACGGCGTCCGTCGGCTCCACGGCCTCCCCGCGGTCGGCGTACTCGTCCGGTCCGTCGACGGGAACAGCGCCCTGGCCTCGACGACGCGCCATGAGCACACGGTCGATCACGAAGCCCGTGGCGATGCCCATCACGACGCCCACGACCATCGCGAGCAGCGGCTCGTGCCCGAGCCAGCGGGCCGCGACGAGCCCGATCAGCACCGAGTAGATCGCCCACGTGACGGCGGCGATGCCCGAGAACAGCATGAAGCGCGAACGACGGTAGCCGACGGCTCCGGCCGTCATGTTCACCGCGACCCGTCCGATGGGGATGTAGCGCGCGGCGAGGATGAACGACGCACCGCGGTGGGCGAGCGCACGCTCCGCCCACCCGACGGCGCGTCGGCCGCGCGGCGAACGGAGGAACCGGATGCGATCGGTGCCCACGGCTCGCCCGATCGAGAACGCGATCTGGTCGCCCGTCCAGGCGCCCAGCGCGGCGACGAGGAGCACGAGCAGGAGGTTCGGCGCGCCCGTGGCGTGCGCCGCGACGGCGAGGGTGATGACGACCGACTCGCTCGGGACCGGCGGGAAGAACCCGTCGATCGTCGCGAACGCGAACAGCGCCGGGTAGATCCAGCCGGACGACGACAGCGCGAGGACCCAGTGCTCCAGGTTCTCCAGGAAGGTCGTCACGGCCTCGGTCAACGCGTCCTCGTATCGTCGGCCGGCGGGGTGCCGGGTCTGTCGGGTTGCCCATGTCTGCACAGGTGTTCGGCTCAGGCAGCAGCCGGACGTGCGCCGGCCGCCACACCAGCCTAGGCCGAGCACCGCCGACAACCATCAGGGTTTACCCGGGTCGACCCCTGGTTCCCGTCCGGCCGGCGGCGCCGAGGTCGATTCTTCCCCGGCCCCGACCGCGCGGTCGTCATCCTGACGAGGGAGATCTCGGCCGCGGAGGTAGTCCGTCAGAACCAGTCGACGGGCGCGCTCAGTCGACCGTCGACCGGGCCGGCAGGCGGGCGACGCCCTCGGTGGAGGCGAGCGTGCGCAGGTCCGCGCCGTCGACGTACAGCTCACCGCGCAGGTGGTCCGTCTCGTGCTGGACGATGCGCGCGGGCCAGCCCGTGAGGACCTCGTCGAGCGCGACGCCGTGCTCGTCCTGGCCGGTCAGGCGCACCGCGTGGTGACGCGTGCGCTCCGCCTGCCAGCCGTGCACGGAGAGGCAGCCCTCGTAGAACGTGCGCGTCGCGTCGCCCACGGCCTCGTAGCGCGGGTTGAGCAGGACGCGGAACGGCAACGGCGCACGCTCCCGGTCGTCGTCGACGCCGTCCGGGACGCCCGGGTCCTCGACCACGGCGACGGCGAGCCCGAGTCCGACCTGAGGAGCCGCGAGCCCGACGCCCGGCGCGGCACGCATCGTGCGGTGCATCGCCTCCAGGAAGCGCGGAAGCAGGTCACCGAGCTGCCCCGAGTACGCGATCGCCGGGGTGCGCAGCACCGGGTGCCCGGCCTGCACGATGGGCAGCACACCGTCCTCGAACGTCTCGAGCAGCTGGGACACGTGCGCGACGACGGCGTCGTCCTCGACCGCGCCACGGCCGGCGTCCAGGCCGGTGCTCACAGCGCGAGGCGCGCGCGCACGACGGCCGCGAGGTCGGCGGCCACGGCGTCGGCCTGCTGCTGGGTCCCGGCCTCGACCATGACGCGCACGAGCGGCTCGGTACCGGACGGGCGCAGGAGGACCCGACCGCTCTCCCCGAGCACGGCCTCGGCGCGGGCGACGGCGTCGAGGAGCCCCTCGTCCGTGCGCGCGCGGGACCGGTCGACGCCCGGGACGTTGACGAGCGTCTGCGGGAGCCGGCGTACGACGCCCGCGAGGTCGGCGAGCTTCTGCCCGGTCGTCCGCACCCGTGCGGCGAGCTGAAGCGCCGTCAGGACGCCGTCCCCGGTCGTCGCGAAGCGCGACATGATGATGTGGCCCGACTGCTCCCCGCCGAGGCCGTACCCGTGCGCACGCATCTCCTCGAGGACGTAGCGGTCGCCCACGGCGGTCTGCACGGTGCTGATCCCGGCGTCGCGCATCGCGAGGATGAGGCCCAGGTTGCTCATCACCGTCACCACGAGCGTGTCCTGCGGCAGCTCGCCCTGCTCCTTGAGCGCGAGCGCGAGCACTCCCATGACCTGGTCGCCGTCGACGACGGTCCCGCCGTGGTCGACCGCGATGCAGCGGTCCGCGTCCCCGTCGAACGCGACGCCGAAGTCCGCCTCGGAGGCCACGACGACCGCCTGGAGCTGCTCGGGGTGGTTCGACCCGCAGGCCGCGTTGATGTTGCGTCCGTCGGGGCTCGCGTTGATCACGACGACGTCCGCACCGGCGGCGCGCAGCGCGGCGGGTCCGACGTCGCTCGCGGCGCCGTTCGCGCAGTCGACCGCGATGCGCAGGCCTGCCAGGGGCTTGTGGTCCTCGTCCGCCCCGATGCTCGACATGAGGTGCTCGACGTACGCGGTCCCGGCGCGGCCCGTGTCCGACGAGATCCGGCCCACGTCGCCGTGGGTCGGACGGCTCCACTCCCGCTCGAGCTCGGCCTCGATCGCGTCCTCGACGGAGTCGTCGAGCTTGACGCCGCCGCGCGCGAGGATCTTGATGCCGTTGTCCTGCATGGGGTTGTGCGACGCGGAGATGACGACGCCGAAGTCGACGTCCATCGTCGCGGCCAGGTACGCGACCCCCGGGGTCGGGAGGACGCCGACGTCCTTGACGTCGACGCCGGCGCTCGCGAGGCCCGCGGACAGCGCCGTGGCGAGGAACTCGCCCGACACCCGGGTGTCCCGGCCCACGACGGCGCGGGGCCGGTGCCCTTCGTCCGTGCGGGAGAGCACGCGTGCTGCCGCGACGCCGATCCCGAGCGCGAGCTCGGCCGTCACGTTCCCGTTCGCGAGCCCGCGCACGCCGTCGGTCCCGAAGAGTCGTCCCATGGGTGTGTCCTTCTCTCGATGAAGAGTCCTCACCAATGCCGTCGGCCCCGGCGGACAGAGTCCACCGGGGCCGACGAGCACGAGCGCCGGATCAGCGCTTGGAGTACTGCGGAGCCTTGCGGGCCTTCTTGAGACCGGCCTTCTTGCGCTCCACGACACGTGCGTCGCGGGTCAGGAAGCCAGCCTTCTTCAGCGCAGCGCGGTTGCTGTCCTCGTCGATCGCGTTGAGCGCGCGAGCGATGCCGAGGCGCAGGGCGCCGGCCTGGCCGGAGGTGCCGCCACCCGAGATGCGGGCGATGACGTCGAAGCGGCCCTCGACGTCGACCAGCTTCAGGGGGGAGTTGACCAGCTGCTGGTGCACCTTGTTCGGGAAGTACTCCTCGAGGGTGCGACCGTTGACCTTCCACTGACCGGTGCCGGGGACCAGGCGCACGCGCGCGATGGCCTCCTTGCGGCGGCCCAGGGCCTGGCCGGGGGCGGTGATGCTCTGACCGCGGCCCGTGGGGGCAGCAGACTCAGAGGTGTAGGTGCTGGGGGTCTCTTCACCCAGCGTGTCGTTCTCGACGGTGGTCTCGGCCACGGGTGTGTCCTCGCGTCTCTCTGTGCGCATCGCCTGCGGGGCGATTACTGCGCGACCTGGGTGATCTCGAACGGCTTCGGCTGCTGAGCGGCGTGCGGGTGCTCGGCACCCGCGTAGACCTTCAGCTTGCCGAACTGGGCGCGGCCGAGGCTCGTGTGCGGGATCATGCCGCGCACGGCACGCTCCACGGCACGCTCGGGGTGCTTCTCGAGCAGGTCACCGTAGGCGGTGGCTCGCAGCCCACCCGGGTAGCCCGAGTGGTTGTAGGCCATCTTCTGCTCGCGCTTGTTGCCGCTCAGGGCGACCTTGCCGGCGTTGATGACGATGACGAAGTCACCGCCGTCGACGTGCGGAGCGAAGGTCGGCTTGTGCTTGCCGCGCAGCAGGGTGGCCACGTGGGTGGCCAGGCGGCCCAGGACGACGTCGGTCGCGTCGATGACGTACCAGTCGCGCTGGATGTCGCCGGGCTTCGGGGTGTACGTACGCACGGTCGTAGCCTTCGTTTCTGTCAGGTGTGTCTTCGTCAGTCGCTGAAGCAGGCGACCGAGAGGGCGTGTCGTTGCGCGGCGGGCTCGTTCGACGCCCGCTCCTTGGCCGGCAGCGAGTGGGCGCGCTAGCGACACGAGCGTCGTGAGAAAGCACAACGACTCACCAGGATAGCGGCGCCCCGGCGCCTCGGTCAACGTGACGTGTCGCGCACCGGATGTGCACCCCGCCGTGCACCCTCTCCTGCTCCTCCTCGCACACGTCGCACCGCGTCGACCGGGCCACGTGCACGCAGTCGGGGCAGTGCAGGCGCAAGGTCGTGCACCCGGGGTCGACGCAGTTCTCGTACTGCGCCGTGGCCGCGCCGCACACCACGCACTCCCCCAGCGGCGTCGTCCCCGGACCGAGCTCGACGTGCATGCGCTCGTCGAACACGTACAGCGAACCGTCCCAGAGCCCGCGGGACCCGAACACCTCGCCGTACCGAGCGACCCCGCCGTCCAGCTGGTAGACCTCCTCGAAGCCGCGCTCGCGCAGCAGCGCGGAGAGCACCTCGCACCGCACCCCGCCCGTGCAGTAGGTGACCACCGGGCGCTGCTTGAGCTCGTCGTAGCGTCCGGAGTCGAGCTCCGCCACGAAGTCACGGGTCGTGGCCACGTCCGGCACGACGGCGCCGCGGAACCTCCCGATCGCCGCCTCGAACGCGTTGCGCCCGTCGAACATCACGACGTCGTCCCCGCGCTCGTCCACCAGGTCGTGCAGCTCCTGCGGGCTCAACCGCGTGCCTCCGCCCACCACGCCCTGCTCGTCCACCACGAGCCGCTCGGGCGAGCCGAAGGTCACGAGCTCGGGGCGCACCTTCACCGACAGCCGGGGGAAGTCGTGCCCGGTGCCGTCCGACCACTTGACGTCGATCCCGGCGAACCCCGGGAGCTGCTTGGTCGTCTTCACGTACTGCTTGAGGTCCTCGACCGTCCCGCCGAGCGTCGCGTTGATCCCGTGCTCGGAGACGATGACGCGGCCCGTGAGGTTCCACCGCTCGCCCAGCGCCCGCTGCCACAGCTGGACCGCCTGTGGGTCTGCGAGCGGCGTGAAGGCGTAGAAGAGCACGATCTTGTGGACGGCCATGGTCTCCAGGATAGGAGCCTCCATGCCGGGTCGGCGTCCTCGAACGTGCGCAGCCGCGTGCGTGCCGCCTGGTACCGGCTCGCCAGTCCGTCGCTGGACGCCGCCTTCGTCGTGAGGGTTCGCGTCGACGCGGCTCACGGGTGCATGGTCGTGCCCCGACGGGGGTGAGGCCACGTTCACGAGCGCTCGACCGGGCCGGCCCCGCGCCCGGGCTGCGTCCGGCCGCGGCAGGTGCCAGTGTGGGGGCATGAGCGACACGACCGGGACCAGCCCCGAGCCGGAAGGCGTGGCAGAGGGCGACAACGACCAGCTGCAGGCTGAGGACACGCTGCTCGACCGTGGCGTCGACGACGTGCTCGACGAGGGCTACTCCCCGCCCGACCGCCCGCGCACCAACCACCACGGGGAGACCGCGTGGGAAGAGGTGCACGGCGAGACGTTCGACCAGCGCCTCGCCGAGGAGGAGCCGGAGGAGTGGGACGGCGACGGCCTCGACCGCCCCGACTCGACCCGGGCGGGCAGGCTCGTCGCCGACGCCGACGCGATCGACGGTCGGCAGAACGACACCTTCGCGCAGGACGAGGGGATCGACGGCGCCGGGGCGAGCGCCGAGGAGGCCGCGGTCCACGTCGTCGAGGAGCCCTGACCTGCCGGTCGGAACTCGTAGGACGAGGAGCCCGCCCGCTCAGCGGGTGGGCTCCTCCCAGACGTCCTCCTCGTTGCGGACCGCGCGGATCCGGTCCGCGCGCTCCGCGAGCTGCGCGTCCGGCGGGTAGGCGACACCCTCGAGGACGAGCCCGTGCGCGGGCACGACGCCGGCCCCGCCGTCACGACGCCGGCTCGCGAGCAGCGCCGCCGGCCAGTCGACGGCCCGCCTCCCCTCGCCCACCGCGAGTGACGCGCCCACGAGCGCGCGGACCATGTTGTGGCAGAACGCGTCCGCGCGCACGTGCGCGACCACGAGTCCGGCGTCGGGCCCCTCCGACGGACGGGACCACGACAGATGCTGCAGCTCGCGGATCGTCGTGGCGCCCGGACGCGGCTTGCAGAACGCCGCGAAGTCACGGACGCCGAGCAGCGGACGGACGGCGTCGTCCATCGCAGCGACGTCCAGAGGACGACGGTTCCACAGCGTCCACTCGCGGCGCAACGGGTCCCGCAGCGCGGGGTCGTCCGCGACCCGGTAGGTGTACGAGCGGTGCAGGGCAGAGAAGCGTGCGTCGAACCCCGCCGGCGCCCGTCCCGCACGGTGCACGACGACGTCCCCGGGCAGCACGCCGGCGAGCCGGCTGACGAGCGCGTCACCCGGGGACCGGTCCGAGCGACCCGGGAGCGCGTGCCACTGCTCGGAGGTGAGGTCGACGTGCACGACCTGGCCGCGCGCGTGCACGCCGGCGTCCGTCCGCCCCGCCACGGTCAGCCGCGGTGCCGTGCCGCGCAGCAGCCGCGCGAGCCCGTCCTCGACGAGACCCTGGGCCGTGCGCAGGCCGGGCTGGCGCGCCCACCCGGCGAGCTGCGTGCCCCGGTACGCGAGGTCCAGCCGGACCCGCACGAGGTCCGCGGCCACGGCGTCGTCCACCGCCCGGGGAGTGGCCCGCGGGTCGGTCCCTGCTGCGTCGTCCACGAGGGTCCACGGTAGTCGTCGCACGGGCCCGCGCGCGCCGGTCGCGTCCCGACGTGCTCCGCACCGCTCGGCATGCCTACGCTGCGCCGCATGGGCGATGACCTTCCGGCGGACGTGCGGACCCTGTCCGTGGACTGCGGCGGGGGCGGGATCAAGGCGAACGTGCTCGACGCGTCGGGCACCGCGCACGCGACGGCGCTGCGCGTCCCCACGCCCTACCCCCTGCCACCGCAGCTGCTCGTCGAGACGATCGCCGACATCGCGGCCCGCCTGCCGCGCGCCGACCGGGTGACCGTCGGCATGCCGGGCATGATCCGCCGGGGCGTCGTGGTGCACACCCCGCACTACGTCACCCGCAGCGGCCCGCGGTCGCACGTCGAGCCCGACCTCGTCACGGCCTGGTCGAGCTTCGACGTCCAGGCTGCCGTCGCGGAGCGGCTCGGCATCCCCGCGCTCGTCCTCAACGACGCGGAGGTGCACGGCGCAGGGGTGATCGCGGCGTCCGGGCTCGAGCTCGTCCTCACGCTCGGCACGGGACTCGGGTCCGCCCTGTTCCACGGCGGTCGCGTCGCGCCGCACCTCGAGTGGTCGCGCGCGCCCGTGCGGCGCGGGACGTCCTACGACGCGTACGTGGGCGAGCCCGAGCGCCGCCGCCTCGGCAGCGCGCTCTGGTCGCGGCGCGTGCTCGCCGTCGTCGACGGGCTGCGGCCCGTCTTCTGGTGGGACCGGCTGTACCTCGGTGGCGGCAACTCACGCCGGATCACACCGGGCGCGCTCGACCGCCTCGGCGACGACGTCGTCGTCGTGCCGAACTCGGCGGCCCTCGTCGGCGGCGCGCGCGCCTGGGACCTGCCTGCTGGGTGACGTGCCGGCCCGCGGGTCGTGCGCGACGTCGGCCACCGCCTCGAGCACGACCCGCGTGAACGGCACCGGGGCGTCCAGGCTGACGAGGTGGCGAGCACCGGGGACCACGACGAGCCGTGCGGGCGCTCCCCCACGACCCGCCGCCGCGACGAACGCCCGCTCGGAGGTGCGGAAGTGGTCCCACCTGCCGTTGACCACCCACACCGGGGACTGCGCAGCCGCGAGCGATCGCAGCGGCTCGCACGCGCCGACCTCGCGCAGGATGTCGCTCATCACGTCCAGGGCGAACCCTCCCGCCGCGAGGTCGCTGCCCGCCGTGCCCGACAGCGTGCGGTCGACGAGCGCCTGGTTGAGCGCGGCCCCGCCGTCCGGGAGTCGCTCGATCCCCCGGGCCAGCACGAGCCAGCCGTCGCGCAGCCGCGTGCTCGGTGGTGTCGAGCACGCCGCCGCGACGAGCCCGAGCACGCGTTCGGGGTGCCGCGCCCGCGCCTCGATCGCGACATAGCCTCCGAGCGACAGGCCGACGACGACCGCGCCACCGCCCACGTCGTCCGCGCCCTGCGCCACGGCCTCGACCGCACCGTCGAGCGTGAAGCGTTCTCCTCGTCGCGTACCGTGCCCGGGCAGGTCCACCGCCACCGCGGGCACTCCCGCCCGGTCCAGCGCCTCGAGCTGGGCACGCCACATCGTGCGGGACGTGCGCGAGCCGTGGACGAGCAGCACCGGAGGCGGGTCGGACGGGCGCGGGAGCAGCACGCACCGACCCTAGGACGCCGCGACGTGGTGCGCACGGGGACTCGAGCAGCACACCCGGACCGAGGCACGCACCGGGCGCACGACGAAGGGCCCGGGACCTCGCGGTCCCGGGCCCTTCGTCAGGAGAGGGAGGCTCAGGCCTCCTTCGTCTCCTCGGACTTCTCGTCGGCCTTCGCCTCGGCAGCCTCGACGGGCGCGTCCTCGACGGATGCGTCCTCGACCGGCGCGTCCTCGACCTTGTCGGCCTTCTTCGCCGGCTTGTCGGCCTTCTTGCGGCTCGACTTCTCCGCAGCCTTCTCAGCCTCGCGGACGACGGCCTGCTTCGGGCTCACGGGCTCGGTGACGAGCTCGATGACCGCGAGAGGCGCGTTGTCGCCCTTGCGCGTGCCGACCTTCGTGATCCGCGTGTAGCCGCCGTCACGCTCCGCCATCTGCGGGGCGATCTCGGTGAACAGCGTGTGGACCACGGACTTGTCGCGGATGACGCGCAGGACGCGACGTCGCGCGTGCAGGTCACCGCGCTTGGCGAACGTGATGAGACGCTCGGCCAGCGGACGCAGGCGCTTCGCCTTGGTCTCCGTGGTCGTGATGCGGCCGTGCTCGAACAGTGCCGTGGACAGGTTCGCGAGGATCAGACGCTCGTGAGCCGGTCCACCGCCGAGCCGCGGGCCCTTGGTGGGGGTAGGCATGGGATGTGCTCCTTGGGAAGTGATCGCGACCGAGGGCTTGGCCCGGACGCGCTGAAGGTGTGCGAGTCAGCGACCGACGACGGTCAGTACTGCTGCTCGGTGTCCGAGTAGGCGCCGTCGCCGCCGTCGCCCTCGTAGTAGGCGGCGGCCGAGGGGTCGAAGTCCAGCGGCGAGTCCTTGAGGGACAGGCCCAGCTCAGCGAGCTTCTCCTTCACCTCGTTGATGGACTTCGCACCGAAGTTGCGGATGTCCAGCAGGTCGGCCTCGCTGCGAGCGACGAGCTCACCCACCTGGTGGATGCCCTCACGCTTGAGGCAGTTGTACGACCGGATCGTGAGGTTGAGCTCCTCGATCGGCAGTGCCAGGTCGGCCGCCAGGGCGGCATCCGTCGGCGACGGACCGATCTCGATGCCCTCGGCCTCGACGTTGAGCTCACGGGCGAGCCCGAAGAGCTCGACCAGCGTCTTGCCCGCAGACGCGAGAGCGTCACGCGGCGAGATGGCCGGCTTCGCCTCGACGTCGACGACGAGCTTGTCGAAGTCCGTGCGCTGCTCGACACGGGTCGCCTCGACCTTGTACGTCACCTTCAGGACCGGCGAGTAGATCGAGTCGACCGGGATACGACCGATCTCGGCCTCGTACGACTTGTTCTGCGCCGCGGAGACGTAACCACGGCCACGCTCGACCGTGAGCTCGATCTCGAGCTTGCCCTTGTCGTTCAGGGTGGCGATGTGCAGGTCGGTGTTGTGGACCTCCACACCGGCGGGCGGGACGATGTCCGCAGCGGTGGCCGCACCAGCGCCCTGCTTGCGCAGGTACATCACGACGGGCTCGTCGTTCTCCGAGGAGACGACGAGGTTCTTGATGTTGAGGATGACCTCGGTGACGTCCTCCTTCACACCCGGCACGGTGGTGAACTCGTGGAGCACACCGTCGATGCGGATGGAGGTGACTGCCGCGCCCGGGATGGACGACAGCAGCGTGCGACGCAGCGAGTTGCCGAGCGTGTAGCCGAAGCCCGGCTCCAGCGGCTCGATGGAGAAGCGCGAACGGTTCTCCGAGATGACCTCTTCGGTCAAGGTGGGGCGCTGTGCGATCAGCACTGGTGGTTTCCTTTCGGTGAGCGTCCGCTATTTGACGCTGCACGGTTCAGGGCGGAGACGCGCCGATGGCGCGAGATCCCGACCGGGACTCTGTCCACCCGGTCGGGAAGGGGTCGTCGTGACCACCCGGCACCCGTGCGCCCGAGGGGCCCGCAGCAGCGGACCCCCTCGGGCTCACGAGCGGCAGGTAGGTCAGACGCGGCGACGCTTCGGCGGACGGCAGCCGTTGTGCGCCTGGGGCGTCACGTCCTGGATGGAGCCGACCTCGAGGCCGGTGGCCTGGAGCGAGCGGATCGCGGTCTCACGGCCGGAGCCGGGACCCTTGACGAAGACGTCGACCTTCTTCACGCCGTGCTCCTGGGCGCGACGCGCAGCGGACTCCGCGGCGAGCTGCGCCGCGAACGGCGTGGACTTGCGGGAGCCCTTGAAGCCCACGTGCCCGGCCGAGGCCCAGGCGATCACGGCGCCGGACGGGTCGGTGATCGAGACGATCGTGTTGTTGAAGGTGCTCTTGATGTGCGCCTGCCCCAGCGGGACGTTCTTCTTGTCCTTGCGGCGCGGCTTGCGCGAGCCGGAGGCTGCGCGAGTCTTGGGAGGCATGTGCTTCTTCTCTCCTGGTCTGAGGTGGTCGGACCGCGGGGATCTCCGTACCGCCCGGTGACACGTCGGTCACCGCACGGTCGGGGCCCGCCCGGCGGACTGCTGCTTAGCGGGCCTTCTTCTTGCCGGCCACGGTGCGCTTCGGTCCCTTGCGCGTACGCGCGTTGGTCTTCGTGCGCTGTCCGCGCACGGGAAGGCCGCGGCGGTGGCGCAGGCCCTGGTAGGTGCCGATCTCGACCTTGCGGCGGATGTCGGCGGCCACCTCACGACGGAGGTCACCCTCGAGCTTGTAGCTGCCCTCGAGGTAGTCACGCAGCGCGACGAGCTCGGCGTCGCCGAGGTCCTTCACGCGCGCGTCCGGGCTGATGCCCGTCGCGGCCAGCGTCTGCTGGGCGCGGGTACGGCCAACGCCGTAGATGTAGGTGAGCGCAACCTCGAGCCGCTTGTCGCGGGGGAGGTCGACGCCGATCAGACGTGCCATGTGCCTTTCGGCTCCTCGTACTTCGTTCGGAGGTCTGCCGCACCGCCATCCCGCGGGAGCCGCGGGCCCCGGCCTCCGAGCCGGGGGTTCCGCCGCGTCGTCGTGCTCCGCCGGAGGCGGGTGACGCGGGTTCGTGGTGGTGCGCTGAGAGGTCTCCGCCGTGCAGGCGGGCGACCCCGGTGATCAGGTCCTCGCGGACTCCGACCCGTGGCGCAGGCGCAGGATCAGCCCTGGCGCTGCTTGTGCCGCAGGTTGTCGCAGATCACCATGACGCGACCGTGCCGGCGGATCACCTTGCACTTGTCGCAGATCTTCTTGACGCTGGGCTTGACCTTCATCAGTGTTCCCTCAGTGTTGCTCCGACACCCTGTGCGATCGCAGGGACGTGTCCGGCGGTCCGGTGTCGGGGGGCTGGTTGAGTGGTGGACGCGTGACGACTACTTGTAGCGGTAGACGATCCGGCCGCGGGACAGGTCGTACGGGCTCAGCTCCACCACGACCCGGTCCTCCGGGAGGATGCGGATGTAGTGCTGGCGCATCTTCCCCGAGATGTGCGCGAGGACCCGGTGACCGTTGGCCAGCTCCACGCGGAACATCGCGTTCGGCAGTGCCTCGACCACGCTGCCCTCGATCTCGATGACACCGTCCTTCTTTGCCATGTCCTCCGCTAACTCTCGTCTGAACTGCTGGTCCCACGCGTGCGAGACCGAGGTCTGCCTGCGTGGGTTCGTGCGTGTGCCGTGATCGATGGCGTCCACCCAGCACCCCGAAGGGGAGCCGTTCCTCAGGAACGGCGGCCGACGCCCGAAGAACACGGACTACACCCAACGGGCTATCCTACGGCATCTGGCAAGGGTTGCGAAACCCTGGCCTGGACCGACGCTGGTCAGGCGCTGGCGAGCGCGGCAAGGCCTACGCCGCGCTCCCCCAGCTCGTGCGCCCCGCCGTCGTCCGCCGTGAGGACCCACAGGCCGTCGTCGAGCACGGCGACGGTGTGCTCCCAGTGCGCGGCGTTGCGACCGTCGTCCGTGACGACCGTCCAGCCGTCCTCGCAGACCTGGGTGAACCGCTCGCCGCGCGTCACCATCGGCTCGATCGCGAGGCACATGCCCGGCCGCACCCGCGGCCCACGGTCACGGGCCGCGAAGTTGAGCACGTCCGGCGGCTGGTGCATCTCGGTGCCGATCCCATGACCCACGTACTCCTCGACGATCCCGTAGCCGGCCCCGTCCCGGTCGGCCGAGCCGCGGACCGACGCCTCGACCGCGGACCCCACCTCCCCGAGCCGCTGGGCACGGGCGAGCGCGGCGATCCCGTCCCACATCGCGCACCGGGTCGCCTCGACCAGGGCGGCGTCGGCCGGGTCGGCCTCCCCCACGACGAACGACAGCGCCGAGTCGCCGTGCCACCCGTCGACGACGGCGCCGCAGTCGACGGACACCACGTCACCCACGTGAAGCTCACGGGGCCCAGGGATGCCGTGCACGACCTCGTCGTTCACTGAGACGCAGAGCGACGCAGGGTAGCCCTCGTAACCGAGGAACGACGAGGTCGCTCCCCCGTCCGCGATCGCCGCGACGGCGAGGTCGTCGAGGTCCGACGTCGTCATCCCGGGGCGCGCAGCCTCACGGATCACGGCGAGGCTGCGCGCGACGACCAGGCCCGCGCGGCGCATGATCAGCACCTGCTCCGGGGACTTGTACTCGATACGTTCGCGACCGAACATCAGGACCGCCTCAACCGCCGTGCTCTACGACGACGCGGGTCAGACGCCGAGCGCGCTGACGATGCGCTGTGTGACCTCGTCGATCTCACCGATGCCGTCGACACGGGCGAGGAGTCCACGCTCCTCGTAGGCGGACGTGAGAGGTGCCGTCTGCTCGGCGTAGATGTCGAGACGGCGCGCGATGACGTCTTCCGTGTCGTCCTCGCGCCCCTCGAGCTCTGCGCGTCGCGAGAGCCGAGCGAGCAGCTCGTCCCGCTCCGCAGTGAGCTCCACGACCGCGTCGAGCGACCGACCCAGGCCGTCAAGGATCGCGTCGAGCTCGTCGACCTGCGCCGCGTTCCGCGGGTATCCGTCGAGGATGAAGCCCTGCGCGGCGTCGTCCTCCGCGAGCCGGTCACGGACCATCGCGTTGGTCAGCGAGTCAGGGACCAGCTCACCCTTCGCGGAGTACTCCTGGGCCTGCCGGCCGAGCTCGGTGCCACCCTTGATGTTCGCGCGGAAGATGTCACCGGTCGAGATCGCCGGGACGGACAGGCGCTCGGCGATACGTGCCGCCTGCGTGCCCTTGCCCGCGCCCTGCGGTCCCATGATGACCAGCCGCGCGGGTCGCTGGATGCTGTCGGCAGTGCTCAACGGAGGAACCCTTCGTAGTGGCGCTGCTGCAGCTGGGAGTCGATCTGCTTGACCGTCTCCAGGCCGACGCCGACCACGATGAGGATCGAGGAGCCGCCGAACGGGATGTTCGTGCTCACGCCGAGCCCGATGAGGACCAGCGTCGGCAGGAGCGCGACCAGCGCGAGGTAGATGGAGCCCGCGGACGTGACGCGGGTGATGACGTAGTCGAGGTACTCGGCGGTCGGGCGACCGGCGCGGATGCCGGGGATGAACCCGCCGTACTTCTTCATGTTGTCCGAGACCTCGTCCGGGTTGAACGTGATCGAGGTGTAGAAGAAGCAGAAGAAGATGATCATCAGCACGTAGAGCGCGATGTGCAGCGGGGCCGCCGGGTCGGCGAGGTTCGTGCTGACCCAGATGACCCAGTTCGCGGTCTGGTCGCCGAACTGGGCGATGAGGCCCGGGACCGCGAGCAGCGAGGCCGCGAAGATCACCGGGATGACGCCCGCCATGTTGATCTTGATCGGGATGTACGTGCTCGAGCCGCCGTACATGCGGCGCCCGACCATGCGCTTCGCATACTGGACCGGGATGCGCCGCTGCGACTGCTCGACGAACACGACGAGACCGATCACGACGACGATGACCGCGATCATGATGATGAAGTTCAGTGCGCCGTTCGCGCCACCGGCGATCGACCACAGGGCGGTCGGGAAGCTCGCGGCGATCGACGTGAAGATCAGCAGCGACATGCCGTTGCCGACGCCGCGCTCGGTGATGAGCTCGCCGAGCCACATGATCAGGCCGGTGCCCGCGGTCATCGTGATGACCATGATCGCCATGGTGACGAAGCTGGGGTCAGGGATGACCTCGACCGAGCAGCCCTGGAACAGGAGCCCGTTGCGCGCGGTCGTGATGACCGTCGTCGACTGGAGGATCGCCAGCGCGATCGTGAGGTAGCGCGTGTACTGCGTCAGCTTCGCCTGACCGGACTGGCCCTCCTTGTGCAGGGCCTCGAACCGGGGGATCACCACGCGCAGGAGCTGCACGATGATGCTGGCCGTGATGTACGGCATGATCCCGAGCGCGAAGATCGACAGCTGGAGCAGAGCCCCACCGCTGAAGAGGTTCACCAGACCGAGCAGGTCGTTGCCGTCGGACGTCTCGGCGATGCACTGCTGCACGTTCGGGTAGTCCACGCCCGGCGTCGGGATGAACGAGCCGAGCCGGAAGATCGCCATGATGGCGATCGTGAACAGCAGCTTGCGCCGCAGGTCGGGCGTCCGGAAAGCCCGGGCGAATGCGGTGAGCACCTATCCTCCTGGCCCGCCGAGGCGGGATCTCATGTCGCCGGGAGGCCCGGCGAGGTGTGACGCACGGCACCGGCGCCAAGAGGCACCCTAACCGTTGCGCCGCGTCGAACGGCAAGTCGGTGTCCGTAGACCGGATCGGTCTGCAGTACACCGCGTCGGTCGTCGTCGGCCGAGTGGCCGACGTCGACCCGACCGGAAGTCTAGCCTCGCCCCGCTGCCGAGCGGGACGACGACCGGTCCCCGGGACGGCCCGGGAGCGTCTCGGGACAGGTCCCCAGACGCAGACAGGGCCGACGGCGCGTGCGCGCCACCGGCCCTGTCCGTGGTGTCAGTCCTCCGAGACCGAACCGCCGGCCGCGACGATCTTCTCGCGAGCCGAACCCGAGAGCGCGTCGACCGCGACCTCGAGCTTGACGGTGATCTCGCCCGCACCCAGCACCTTCACGGGCTGGCCCTTGCGGACGGCGCCCTTCGCGACGAGGTCCTCGACGGTGACGGAGCCACCCTCGGGGTACAGCGACGCGAGCTTGTCCAGGTTGACGACCTGGTACTCGGTGCGGAACGGGTTCTTGAAGCCGCGCAGCTTCGGGAGGCGCATGTGCAGAGGCATCTGCCCGCCCTCGAAGCGCTCGGGAACCTGGTAACGAGCCTTCGTACCCTTGGTACCGCGGCCCGCCGTCTTACCCTTCGACGCCTCGCCACGACCCACGCGGGTCTTGGCCTTCTTGGCGCCGGGAGCCGGACGCAGGTGGTGCATCTTGAGCGTGCCGCCGGCACCCTCGGTCTGCTTTGCCGGTGCGGCCTCCGCCTTGGACTTCGCGGGTGCCTTCTTCTTCGGAGCCTCGGCGGTCTCCTTGGTGGCCTTCTCAGCCATCGTCACTCGACCTCCTCGACGGCGACGAGATGCGCCACCGTTGCGACCATGCCGCGAATCTCCGGACGGTCCTCCTTCACGGCGGTGTCGCCGATCCGCTTGAGGCCCAGAGTGCGCAGCGTGTCGCGCTGGTTCTGCTTGCCGCCGATGGCGGACTTCTTCTGGGTCACCTTGAGCCTGGCCATCAGGCGTTCACCCCCGCAGCACGAGCACGCAGGAGCGCGGCCGGGGCCACGTCCTCGAGCGGGAGACCACGGCGCGCGGCGACAGCCTCAGGCTGCTCCAGGTTCCGCAGGGCCTCGACGGTCGCGTGCACGATGTTGATCGCGTTGGACGAGCCGAGCGACTTGCTCAGCACGTCGTGGATGCCCGCGCACTCCAGCACGGCGCGCACCGGTCCACCGGCGATGACACCGGTACCCGGGGCTGCGGGGCGCAGGAAGACGACTCCGGCAGCTGCCTCACCCTGGATGGGGTGAGGGATGGTGCCCTGGATGCGGGGGACCTTGAAGAAGTTCTTCTTGGCCTCCTCGACACCCTTGGCGATCGCCGCGGGCACCTCCTTCGCCTTGCCGTAGCCGACGCCGACGGTGCCGTCGCCGTCGCCCACCACGACGAGCGCGGTGAAGCTGAAGCGACGGCCGCCCTTGACGACCTTGGAGACGCGGTTGATGGTGACGACGCGCTCGACGAAGGCGTTCTTCTCGGCTGCGTCGCCGCGACGGCCACCGTCACGACGGTCGCCACGACGGTTGTCCTGGCGCCCCCCGCGCGCGTTCTGGCCGCTCGGCTCGTTGGCGGCGCCCGTGGGGGCGCCGGTGTTGCTGCGCTGCCCTGCAGCCATCAGAGAATCCTTTGCTTCCGTGTGGGAGTGGTCAGCGTCGTCACAGGGCCAGACCGCCTTCGCGGGCCCCGTCGGCGACCGCGGCCACCCGGCCGTGGTACTTGTTGCCGCCACGGTCGAAGACGACCGAGTCGACACCAGCTGCCTTCGCACGCGCCGCCACGAGCTCGCCGACCTTGCGCGCCTTGGCGCTCTTGTCGCCGTCGGACGCGCGCAGGTCCGCCTCGAGGGTCGAGGCCGACGCGAGGGTCTGACCGATCGTGTCGTCCACGACCTGGGCCGTGAGGTGACGCGAGGAGCGGGTGACCACGAGACGCGGACGCGCGGGGGTCCCCTTGATCTTCTTGCGCAGGCGCAGGTGTCGCCGCTGACGCGAGACAGCCTTGCCCTTGCCGAGAACCTTGAGAGCCATGGTTACTTACCAGCCTTTCCGACCTTGCGGCGGACGACCTCGCCGGCGTAACGCACACCCTTGCCCTTGTACGGCTCAGGCTTGCGGATCTTGCGGATGTTCGCCGCGACCTCGCCGACCTGCTGCTTGTCGATGCCGGCGACCGAGAACTTGGTCGGGCTCTCGACGGCGAACGTGATGCCGACGGGCGGTGCGATGACCACCGGGTGGCTGAAGCCGAGGGCGAACTCGAGGTCCGAACCCTTCGCGGTCACGCGGTACCCGGTACCGACGATCTCGAGCTTCTTCTCATAGCCCTCGGTGACACCCTGGACGATGTTCGCCAGCAGGGTGCGGGTCAGGCCGTGCAGGGCACGGGACTGACGCTCGTCGTCCGGACGCGACACCACGAGGGTGCCGTCCTCCTGGGCGACCTGGATGGGGGCAGCAACACTGTGCTCGAGAGAACCCTTGGGGCCCTTCACGGTCACCAGTGCGCCGCTGATCGTGACGTCCACGCCGGCCGGGACCGGAACGGGGATCTTGCCGATTCGAGACATTGGCGTATCTCCTTTCCGATTACCAGACGTAGGCGAGGACTTCGCCGCCCACGCCCTTCGTGGCGGCCTGCTTGTCAGTGAGGAGGCCGGAGGACGTGGACAGGATCGCCACGCCCAGGCCGCCGAGCACCTTGGGCAGGTTGGTGGACTTCGCGTACACGCGCAGACCAGGCTTCGAGACGCGGCGCACGCCGGCAAGGCTGCGCTCGCGGTTCGGGCCGAACTTGAGGTCGATGGTGAGGTTCTGGCCCACCTTCGCGTCCTCGACGCTCCAGCCGGAGATGTAGCCCTCGGCCTGCAGGATCTCAGCAATGTGCGACTTCAGCTTCGAGAACGGCATGGTCACCGTCTCGTGGTAGGCCGAGTTCGCGTTACGCAGACGGGTCAGCATGTCTGCGATCGGGTCGGTCATCGTCATTGGGCTCTAGCCCTTCCTCGCCGGGGTATCGGGGTGGCAGCACGCGTGCGCGCAGCGGCCACCCGGACCTACGACGTAGTTGTTACCAGCTGCTCTTGGTGACGCCGGGAAGCTCACCACGGTGGGCCATCTCGCGCACGCAGATACGGCACAGGCCGAACTTGCGGTACACGGAGTGCGGACGACCGCACTTCTGGCACCGGGTGTAGGCGCGGACCGCGAACTTGGGCTTGGCGGCCGCCTTGTTGATCAGGGCCTTCTTCGCCATGTCAGTTCTCCTCCTTGAAGGGGAAGCCGAGACGGCGCAGCAGGGAGCGGCCCTCAGCATCTGTGGTAGCGGTCGTCACCAGGGTGATGTCCATACCGCGGACCCGGTCGATCTTGTCCTGGTCGATCTCGTGGAACATCGACTGCTCCGTGAGACCGAAGGTGTAGTTGCCGTTGCCGTCGAACTGCTTGGGCGAGAGCCCACGGAAGTCGCGGATGCGCGGCAGCGCGATCGACAGGAGGCGGTCGAGGAACTCCCACATGCGGTCGCCCCGCAGCGTGACGTGCGCGCCGATCGGCATGCCCTCGCGCAGCTTGAACTGTGCGATGGACTTGCGGGCGCGAGTAACCTGCGGCTTCTGCCCGGTGATCGCGGACAGGTCGCGGATGGCTCCCTCGATGAGCTTGGAGTCCTTCGCCGCGTCACCGACACCCATGTTCACGACGATCTTCGTGACGCGGGCGACCTGGTTGACGTTCTCGTGCTCGAACTCCTCGCGCAGGCCGGCGACGATCTCGTCGCGGTAGCGCTGCTTGAGGCGCGGGACCTCGGGGGCTGCGATCTCAGTGCTCATCAGATGTCCTTACCGGAGCGCTTGGCGACCCGCACCCGAACGGTGCGCTTGCGGCCATCACGCTCGACCTCTTCGGTGCGGTACCCGACGCGGGTCCCCTTCTTGGTCTCCGGGTCGACGACCATCACGTTGCTGACGTGGATCGGCGCCTCGACGGTCTCGATGCCACCGGTGCGGGTGCCGCGCTGCGACTGCCCGACCTTGGTGTGCTTCGTGACGCGCTGGACGCCCTCGACGACGAGCCGGTCGCTGTCCTTGAGCACCTCGAGGACGCGCCCCTGCTTGCCCTTGTCCTTGCCTGCGATGACGACGACGAGGTCGCCCTTCTTGATCTTCGCCATGGTCAGATCACCTCCGGTGCGAGCGAGATGATCTTCATGAAGCGCTTGTCGCGCAGCTCGCGACCCACCGGGCCGAAGATGCGGGTTCCGCGCGGTTCGCCGTCGTTCTTGAGGATCACGGCCGCGTTCTCGTCGAACTTGATGTAGGAACCGTCGGGACGACGGCGCTCCTTGGTGGTCCGGACGATGACCGCCTTGACGACGTCGCCCTTCTTGACGTTGCCGCCCGGGATCGCATCCTTGACGGTTGCGACGATGGTGTCGCCGATTCCGGCGTAGCGACGGCCCGAGCCACCGAGAACACGGATGCAGAGAATCTCCTTGGCACCCGTGTTGTCGGCGACGCGAAGTCGCGACTCCTGCTGGATCATGTAATGAACTCCTGTCGTCGAGCCGGTTCTCATCTCGACCAGTGGTCGGGGCGAGCCTTGCCGAACGGATAGCTGTCAGTGCCGGGTCCCTCGCGGGTGAACCGGCCAGGCCGGGCGGGGAGCCCGGTCCGTCCTCACTGGTTGCCGCGCCGTCGACGCGGCACGAGAGCGGTCGCGGCGGGCTGGCCCGCCGCGACCGACGTACTACTTGGCCTTCTCGAGGATCTCCACCAGGCGCCACCGCTTGGTCGCGGACAGCGGGCGGGTCTCCATGATCAGGACGAGGTCGCCGACGCCGGCAGAGTTCTGCTCGTCGTGGACCTTGACCTTGCTCGTGCGCCGGATGACCTTGCCGTAGAGCGGGTGCTTGACCCGGTCCTCGACCTCGATCACCACGGTCTTGTCCATCTTGTCGCTCACGACATAGCCGCGGCGCGTCTTGCGAGCGGAGCGGACCTCCGCCGCCGCCTCGTTCGTTGCGTTCTCGCTCATTCCAGCCTCACTCACTCGGCGCTCGGCGCAGTACGGATACCGAGCTCGCGCTCACGCAGGATCGTGTAGATCCGCGCGATGTCGCGACGGACGGCCTGCAGGCGTCCGTGGCTCTCCAGCTGGCCGGTGGCCGACTGGAAGCGGAGGTTGAAAAGCTCCTCCTTGGCCTTCTTCAGCTCGGCGACGAGCTTCTCGTCGTCGAAGGCATCCAGGTTCGCGGGGGCGAGCCCCTTCGTTCCGACAGCCATCAGTTGCCACCACCCTCGCGCACCACGAAACGGCACTTCATCGGGAGCTTGTGGATCGCGCGGCGCATGGCCTCGCGAGCCAGGGGCTCCGGGACACCGGCCAGCTCGAAGACGATGCGGCCGGGCTTGACGTTGGCGATCCACCACTCCGGCGAACCCTTACCGGAACCCATGCGGGTCTCGGCAGGCTTCTTCGTGAGCGGACGGTCCGGGTAGATGTTGATCCAGACCTTGCCGCCACGCTTGATGTGGCGGGTCATCGCGATACGAGCAGCCTCGATCTGGCGGTTCGTGACGTAGGCGGGCTCGAGAGCCTGGATGCCGTACTCACCGAACGAGATCTGCGTGCCACCCTTCGCCGCACCGGAGCGCGACGGGTGGTGCTGCTTGCGGTGCTTGAGCCTGCGGGGGATCAGCATGACTCAGGCCTCCGTTCCGGTCTCAGGGGCCGGCTGGGACGCAGGCTCCGCGGCCGGTGCCTGTGCGGCTGCCGGCGCCTCGGGAGCGGTGCGCTCGGCCGAGCGCTCGGGACGACGTGCACCGCCACGGCGGTCGCCGCCACGCTCGCCGCCACCACGAGGGCCACCACGGCCCTGGCGGGGAGCGGCGGACGCCTGCTGCGCGGCGAACTCCTTCTCGGTGATGTCGCCCTTGTAGATCCAGACCTTCACGCCGATGCGGCCGAAGGTGGTGCGGGCCTCGAAGAAGCCGTAGTCGATGTACGCACGGAGCGTGTGCAGCGGCACACGACCCTCGCGGTAGAACTCCGACCGGCTCATCTCGGCGCCGCCGAGACGACCCGCGACCTGCACGCGGATGCCCTTCGCGCCGGCGCGCTGGGCGGACTGCATGCCCTTGCGCATCGCACGACGGAACGACACACGGCTGGCGAGCTGCTCAGCGATCCCCTGGGCCACGAGCTGCGCGTCGATCTCCGCGTTCTTGACCTCGAGGATGTTCAGCTGAACCTGCTTGCCGGTGAGCTTCTCCAGCTCGCCGCGGATGCGGTCCGCCTCGGCGCCACGGCGACCGATGACGATCCCCGGGCGCGCCGTGTGGATGTCCACGCGAACACGGTCACGGGTGCGCTCGATCTCGACCTTGGAGATACCTGCGCGCTCGAGACCGGTGCTCATGAGCTTGCGGATCTGGACGTCCTCGCGGACGTAGTCGCGGTACCGCTGTCCGGGCTTGGTGCTGTCGGCGAACCAACGCGACCGGTGGTCGGTCGAGATGCCGAGGCGGTACCCGTGCGGGTGAACCTTCTGTCCCACTATCGGGCCCCTTCCTTGTTCTCGCCCTTCGGCGCGACCACCACGGTGATGTGGCTGGTGCGCTTCAGGATGCGGTTTGCACGACCCTGAGCACGGGGGCGGAAACGCTTGAGGGTCGGGCCCTCGTCGACGAACGCCTCACGCACGACGAGCTCCTGCTCCTCGAACGCGACGCTCGCGCGGTCTGCCTTCACCCGGGCGTTCGCGATTGCGCTCTCCACGACCTTGCGGACGGGCTCGCTCGCCGCCTGCGGTGCGAACTTCAGCACCGCGACGGCCTCGGAGGCCTGCTTGCCACGGATGAGGTCCACGACGCGCCGGGCCTTCTGGGGCGTGACACGGACGAACCGCGCCTGCGCCTTGGCTTCCATTGCTGTCCTGCCTTCTTGTCTTGTGACCGTCAGGGCACGTCACTGCTTGACTCGGGGGCCTGGGCCCACGAGTCAGCGGCGACGGCCCTTCTTGTCGTCCTTCACGTGGCCGCGGAACGTCCGCGTCGGGGCGAACTCGCCGAGCTTGTGACCGACCATCGACTCCGTGACGAACACAGGAGTGTGCTTGCGGCCGTCGTGCACGGCGAAGGTGTGACCGAGGAAGTCGGGCGTGATGACCGACCGCCGGGACCAGGTCTTGATGACGTTCTTGGTCCCCTTCTCGTTCTGCACGTCCACCTTCTTCTGCAGGTGGTCGTCGACGAAGGGGCCCTTCTTCAGGCTACGAGGCATGTCTCCAGGCTCCTATCAGCGCTTCTTGCCGGTGCGACGGCGGCGGACGATCAGCTTGTCGCTAGGCTTGTTCGGGCGGCGGGTACGACCCTCCGGCTGGCCCCATGGGCTCACCGGGTGACGACCACCAGAGGTCTTGCCCTCTCCACCACCGTGCGGGTGGTCGATCGGGTTCATCGCGACACCACGGACGGTCGGGCGCTTGCCCTTCCAACGCATGCGGCCGGCCTTGCCCCAGTTGATGTTCGACTGCTCGGCGTTGCCCACCTCGCCGACCGTCGCGCGGCAGCGCAGGTCGACGTTGCGGATCTCGCCGGAGGGCATGCGCAGCTGCGCGTACGGGCCGTCCTTGGCGACGAGCTGCACCGACGCACCGGCCGAACGGGCGATCTTCGCACCGCCACCGGGCTTGAGCTCGATGGCGTGGATGACCGTACCGGTCGGGATGTTGCGGAGCGGCAGGTTGTTGCCGGGCTTGATGTCAGCCCCGGCGCCGTTCTCGATGACGTCGCCCTGCTTCAGCTTGCTCGGCGCGATGATGTAGCGCTTCTCGCCGTCCGCGTAGTGCAGGAGCGCGATGCGCGCCGTGCGGTTGGGGTCGTACTCGATGTGAGCGACCTTCGCGGGCACGCCGTCCTTGTCGTGACGACGGAAGTCGATCACACGGTACGCACGCTTGTGCCCACCACCCTTGTGCCGGGTGGTGATACGACCGGAGCTGTTGCGGCCACCGCTCTTGGAGAGCGGGCGGACCAGAGACTTCTCCGGCTGCGAGCGCGTGATCTCGGCGAAGTCGGCGACGCTCGAGCCGCGGCGGCCTGGCGTCGTCGGCTTGTACTTACGGATTCCCATGGGGATCTGTCCTCAATCTGCTCTCGTCGGCTCAGCCGAAGATGTCGATCGTGCCCTCGCGGAGGGTGACGATCGCACGCTTGGTGTCCTTGCGCTTGCCCAGGCCGTAGCGCGTGCGGCGCGTCTTGCCCTTGCGGTTGATCGTGTTCACCGACGCGACCTTGACGTCGAAGATCTGCTCGATGGCGATCTTGATCTCCGTCTTGTTGGCGCGAGGGTCGACGACGAACGTGTACTTGCCCTCGTCGAGCAGGCCGTAGCTCTTCTCAGAGACGACCGGCGTGAGGATCACGTCACGGGGGTCCTTGGTCACGGTGCTCACTTCGCGGCCTCCTCGGCAGCAGTCTCGTCCGCCTCGGTGGAGGTGGCGACAGCCTTCGCGGAGCGGCCCGTGGACGGGCCGGTCAGGAACGCGTCGAGCGCGCCCTGCGTGAAGACGACGTCGTCGGAGACGAGAACGTCGTAGGTGTTGAGCTGGTCGGCGACCAGGAGGTGCACCTGCTCGGCGTTCCGCAGCGACTTGATCGTCAGCTCGTCACCACGCTCGGTGACGACGAGGACGTGCTTGCGCTCGGAGAGCTGGGCGAGCGTCGCGAGGGCGGTCTTGGTCGACGGCATGCCGTCGACCCCGAAGCCGGTCACGACGTGCACGCGCCCGTGGCGAGCCCGGTCCGAGAGGGCACCGCGCAGAGCGGCGGCCTTCATCTTCTTGGGCGTGCGCTGCGAGTAGTCACGCGGCGTCGGGCCGTGGACGACGCCACCGCCGGCGAACTGCGGCGCGCGGATCGAGCCCTGACGGGCGCGACCGGTGCCCTTCTGCTTGTACGGCTTGCGTCCACCACCGCGGACCTCGCCGCGGGACTTGGTGTCGTGGGTGCCCTGGCGTGCAGCAGCACGCTGGGCGACGACGACCTGGTGGATCAGCGGCACGTTCGTCTCGACGTCGAACACCTCGGCGGGAAGCTCGGCGGTGCCGGCCTTCTTGCCCTTGGGGTCAAGGACGTCAACGGTCAGAGCGGCCATGTCGTTCACGCTCCCTTCGCGGCGCTGCGCACGAGGACGACGCCGCCCTTGGGGCCGGGAACTGCGCCCTTGACGAGCAGCAGACCCTTCTCGGCGTCGACCGCGTGGACGGTCAGGTTCTGGGTGGTCTGGCGGTCGTGGCCCATGCGCCCGGCCATCCGCACACCCTTGAAGACGCGCGACGGGGTCGAGGCCCCACCGATCGAGCCGGGCTTGCGGTGGTTGCGGTGCGCACCGTGGGAGGCGCCGACGCCGGAGAAGCCGTGACGCTTCATCACACCGGCGGTGCCCTTGCCCTTGGTGGTGCCCATGACGTCGACCAGCGCGCCGGCCTCGAAGGCCTCCGCGGTGATCTCCTGGCCGAGCGTGTACTCGGCCGCGTCCGTGGTGCGGACCTCGGCGACGTGACGACGCGGCGTGACGCCGGCCTTCTCGAAGTGGCCCTTCAGCGGCTTCGTGACCTTACGAGGGTCAATCTGGCCGTATGCGAGCTGCACGGCGGCGTAGCCGTCAGCGTCCGCGGAGCGGACCTGCGTGACGACGTTGGTGCCGACCGCGACGACGGTCACGGGAACGAGGCGACCTGCCTCGTCCCAGAGCTGCGTCATCCCGAGCTTGGTGCCGAGCACGGCCGTGACCGCGCGGGCGTTCTGCTGGGGGGTAGTCATGATGTCCTCCAGCCTCAGAGCTTGATCTCGATGTTCACGTCGGCAGGCAGGTCGAGACGCATGAGCGAGTCGACAGCCTTCGGCGTGGGGTCGATGATGTCGATCAGCCGCTTGTGCGTGCGCATCTCGAAGTGCTCACGGCTGTCCTTGTACTTGTGAGGCGACCGGATGACGCAGAAGACGTTCTTCTCCGTCGGCAGCGGCACCGGACCCACGACCGTTGCACCAGCGCGCGTCACCGTGTCGACGATCTTGCGCGCCGAGCTGTCGATGACCTCGTGGTCGTAGGACTTGAGCCGGATGCGGATCTTCTGTCCCGCCATGGCGTCGTCTGACTCTCTCTCTCGAACCGCTAGCTGTCCGACCCCCGCGCTCGGGCGTGTCGCACTCGTGCGACGCACCAGGGCGCACACGCCCGAAGGCGTAGGGCCGTTGGATATGTGAACCACCGCGCTCCGCGCTCTCACGCGACGCCGCAGCCTGGATCACAACGTTTGGCGAGCCTGACCGGAACGTGTGTTCCGCGGGGCTCCTCGATCTGTACCGACAGAGAGTCCATCCCGCAGTCCCGGCCCGAGGGGCCGGTTCCTTGCCCCGCTGAACGGGACTGGATCAACACACTGTTCGATACATGAAAGAGCGCGCCCGTAACAGGCAACCTGAACAGTTTGCCACACGAAACCCCGCAGGCCAAGTCGGGGTGCTGGACGTGCGGAGTGACGTGCACGACCCGCCCCGCGCGCCTATGCGTCGGCGCGGCGCGTACCGCGCGCCGTACGCGCCGTGCCGCTGGGTCCGCGTGCGGGAACCGCGCCCGGTCGCTCCCGCCGTCACACCGTCGTCGGGCGCCACAGGAAGTCGACCCACCCGATCTCGCCGTCGTCGTCGCTCAGGACCACCTGGAGCTCCGGTACCTCCAGCCCGAGCTCGACCATCCGCGCCCGGCTCGACGACTCACCGACCGACTCGTTGCGGCCGTCCAGGTGCGCCAGGACGTGCGTGGCTCGCGAACGGCTCGCACCGGGCGAGGTCGACGACGGTGCGCGCGACGTCGGTCACGCGGCACTCCCCCACCGCGACCACCCGAGGGGCGCCGCTGTCGCAGTGCCGGACGATGCCCGACGTCGACCGTCCGCCGCTGGACCGGTCGCGGTACGTGTGCACGACGTCCGGCCAGGCGCCGATCAGCGGCAGCCCGTGCAGGGCCGCAGCGGACGCGTAGGCGAAGACCTGGTCGTCCACGGAGAGCGCAGTGGCACGGACCTGCAGCAGGTGCCGCGCCCGCTCGTCGGCCTCCGCCCATGTGCGGGTCGGGGCGTAGGCGCCACGCCGCAGCCGGCGCGGTCGTGCCGACGGGCTTGCGGAGCGAGTCGATGTCGGTCGCCATGGTTCGCGTGTGAGTCACCCGAGAACCTTGACCGATGCCCGACGGCGCGTGGCCGGGATCCACAGGGGGCCGGAGCGCACGAGAGCCCGGCACCGTACGGTGCCGGGCTCTCGTCGAGCAGTGCTGCGAGGCAGCGTCAGATCACTTGAGGATCTTGGTGACGCGGCCCGAGCCCACGGTGCGGCCACCCTCACGGATGGCGAAGCCGAGGCCGTCCTCCATGGCGATCGGCTGGATCAGCGCGACCGTCATCTCGGTGTTGTCGCCGGGCATGACCATCTCGGTGCCCTCGGGCAGCGTGATGACGCCGGTGACGTCGGTGGTGCGGAAGTAGAACTGCGGACGGTAGTTCGAGTAGAACGGGTTGTGACGCCCACCCTCGTCCTTGCCCAGGATGTAGACCTGCGCCTCGAAGTCCGTGTGCGGGGTGATCGAGCCCGGCTTCACGACGACCTGGCCGCGCTCGACGTCCTCGCGCTTGATGCCGCGCAGGAGCAGACCGGTGTTGTCGCCGGCCTGCGCCTGGTCCATCTGCTTGTGGAACGTCTCGATCCCCGTGACCGTGGTCTTCTGCGGGTTGCGGATGCCGACGATCTCGACGTCCGAGTTCACGTCCAGCGTGCCTCGCTCGACCTTGCCGGTGACGACCGTGCCACGACCGGTGATCGTGAAGACGTCCTCGACGGGCATGAGGAACGGCTTGTCGAGCTCGCGGACGGGCTCGGGCACGTTCTCGTCGACGGCCTCGACGAGCTCGAGGACGGACTTGACCCACTCGGGGTCGCCCTCGAGGGCCTTGAGGCCGGAGACGCGCACGACGGGAGCGTCGTCGCCGTCGTAGCCCTGACCGGAGAGGAGCTCGCGCACCTCCATCTCGACGAGCTCGAGGATCTCCTCGTCGTCGACCATGTCGGACTTGTTGAGCGCCACGAGCAGGTACGGCACGCCGACCTGGCGGGCGAGCAGGACGTGCTCACGCGTCTGGGCCATCGGACCGTCGGTCGCGGCGACCACCAGGATCGCGCCGTCCATCTGGGCAGCACCGGTGATCATGTTCTTGATGTAGTCGGCGTGACCCGGGGCGTCGACGTGCGCGTAGTGGCGCTTCGGCGTCTCGTACTCGATGTGCGCGATGTTGATCGTGATACCGCGCTGCTTCTCCTCGGGAGCCGCATCGATCTCGTCGAAGTTGCGCTGGGTGTTCGCCGGCAGGTCCGGGTACGTGTCCGCGAGCGTCTTCGAGATAGCAGCCGTCAGCGTCGTCTTACCGTGGTCGACATGACCGATGGTGCCGATGTTGACGTGCGGCTTGGTCCGCTCGAACTTGGCCTTAGCCACTGGGGTCCTCCTGGGACTTGGGTAGATGTGCCGAACGTTGCGAATGTCGACCGAAGGATCTTACATCCGCGGGGCGAAGCGGCGTGCCTACAGGTTGATGGTTGTGATGGTCTTCGACCTGTGGGGACTCACTCGCCCCGGGTCTTCTTGATGATCTCTTCGGCAACGTTCCGAGGAACCTCGGCGTAGCTGTCGAACTGCATCGAGTACACGGCACGACCCTGGGTCTTGGACCGCAGGTCACCGATGTACCCGAACATCTCGGACAACGGTACGAGAGCCTGGACGACCTTCACACCCGTCGCGTCCTCCATGGACTGGATCATGCCACGACGGGAGTTGAGGTCGCCGATCACGTCGCCCATGTACTCCTCGGGCGTACGCACCTCGACCGCCATCACCGGCTCCAGCAGAACCGGGTCCGCCCGCTTGATGCCCTCCTTGAGGACCATCGAGCCGGCGATCTTGAACGCCATCTCCGAGGAGTCGACGTCGTGGTACGCGCCGTCGAGCAGCGTCGCCTTGACCCCGACCATCGGGAAGCCGGCGAGCACGCCGAGCTCCATCGCGGACTGGATGCCCGCGTCGACGCTCGGGATGTACTCACGCGGGATGCGACCACCGGTGACCGCGTTCTTGAACTCGTAGAGCTCGCCCTCGCTGGTGTCGAGCGGCTCGAAGGTCACCTGGACCTTCGCGAACTGGCCCGAGCCACCGGTCTGCTTCTTGTGCGTGTAGTCGATCTTCTCCGCCGTGCGGCGGATGGTCTCGCGGTAGGCGACCTGCGGCTTGCCGACGTTCGCCTCGACGCGGAACTCGCGGCGCATACGGTCCACGAGGATGTCGAGGTGGAGCTCGCCCATACCGCCGATGACGGTCTGGCCGGTCTCCTGGTCGAGCTTGACGCGGAAGGTCGGGTCCTCCTCGGCGAGCTTCTGGATCGCCGTCGAGAGCTTCTCCTGGTCGGCCTTCGTCTTCGGCTCGATCGCGACGTCGATGACGGGCTCGGGGAACGTCATCGATTCGAGGATCACAGGGTTCGACGGGTCGGTCAGCGTGTCGCCCGTCGTGACGTCCTTGAGGCCGATGAACGCGTAGATGTGGCCGGCCGTCGCGTCGTCGACCGGGTTCTCCTTGTTGGAGTGCATCTGGAAGAGCTTCCCGATGCGCTCCTTCTTGCCCTTGGTCGAGTTGAGCACCTGGGCGCCCTGCGCGACCTTGCCGGAGTACACCCGGACGTAGGTGAGCTTGCCGAAGAACGGGTGCGTCGCGACCTTGAACGCGAGCGCGGAGAACGGCTCGGTGGCGTCGGGGTGACGCTCGACGATCTTCTCCTCGTCCTTGACGTCGTGGCCCTCGATGGCGGGGACGTCGAGCGGCGAAGGCAGGTAGTCGATGACCGCGTCGAGCATGGGCTGGACGCCCTTGTTCTTGAACGCGGAGCCGCACAGGACCGGGAAGGCCTCGCCGGCGATGACGAGCTTGCGGATGCCGGACTTGATCTCGGCGATCGACAGCTCCTCGCCCCCGAGGAACTTCTCGAGCAGCTCGTCGTCAGCCTCGGCGACGGCCTCGACGAGCTCCGCGCGGTACTGCTCGGCCTTCTCCTGAAGGTCGGCGGGGATCTCCTCGGTGTCGTACGCCTCGCCGAGCTTGGTCTCGCCGTGCCAGACGAGCGCCTTCATCTCAAGCAGGTCGACGACGCCGGTGAAGTCGTTCTCCGAGCCGATCGGCAGCTGGATGACCAGCGGCTTCGCCTTGAGGCGGTTCACGATGGTGTCGACGGTGAAGTAGAAGTCCGCGCCGAGCTTGTCCATCTTGTTGACGAAGCAGATGCGCGGGACGTTGTACTTGTCCGCCTGGCGCCACACCGTCTCGGACTGGGGCTCCACGCCCTCCTTGCCGTCGAACACCGCGACAGCGCCGTCGAGCACGCGCAGCGACCGCTCGACCTCGACCGTGAAGTCGACGTGGCCGGGCGTGTCGATGATGTTGATCTGGTTGTTCTTCCAGTAGCAGGTCGTCGCGGCGGACGTGATCGTGATGCCGCGCTCCTGCTCCTGCTCCATCCAGTCCATCGTCGACGCGCCGTCGTGCGTCTCACCGATCTTGTAGTTCACACCCGTGTAGAACAGGATGCGCTCGGTGGTCGTCGTCTTACCGGCATCGATGTGGGCCATGATGCCGATGTTGCGGACCTTGTTCAGGTCGGTCAGCACGTCAAGTGCCACGTCTGTTTCCCTCGCTTGGTGGGTTTGAGTCGGGGGCGCTGCTCGGACCGGGGTGACCGGCCGGGACCCGCCGACGGCCCCGGGGACTCGCGTCCACGGGGCCGGTCGGGCGGACTACCAGCGGTAGTGGGCGAATGCCTTGTTGGACTCCGCCATCTTGTGCATGTCCTCGCGGCGCTTGACCGCTGCACCGAGACCGTTGCTCGCGTCGAGGATCTCGTTCATGAGGCGCTCGGTCATGGTCTTCTCGCGGCGGGCGCGGGAGAAGTCCGTGAGCCAGCGCAGCGCGAGGGTCGTGGAGCGCGCGGGACGCACCTCGACGGGGACCTGGTAGGTCGCGCCACCGACACGGCGCGAGCGGACCTCGAGCGCGGGGCGCACGTTCTCGAGCGCACGCTTGAGGACGACGACGGGGTCGCCGTCGGTCTTCGACTTCACGCCCTCGAGGGCGCCGTAGACGATCGACTCGGCGGTGGACTTCTTGCCGTCCATCAGCACCTTGTTGATGAGCTGGGTGACGACGGGAGACCCGTAGACCGGGTCGACGATGAGCGGCCGCTTCGGGGCCGGGCCCTTGCGAGGCATCAGCTCTTCTCCTTCTTCGCGCCGTAACGGCTGCGGGCCTGCTTGCGGTTCTTCACGCCCTGCGTGTCGAGCGCGCCGCGCACGATCTTGTAGCGCACACCCGGGAGGTCCTTCACACGACCACCGCGGACGAGCACGATGGAGTGCTCCTGCAGGTTGTGGCCGACGCCGGGGATGTAGGCCGTGACCTCGACCTGGGAGGAGAGCTTCACGCGAGCGACCTTGCGCAGCGCGGAGTTCGGCTTCTTCGGGGTGGTGGTGTACACGCGCGTGCACACACCGCGCCGCTGCGGGGAACCCTTGAGTGCCGGAGTCTTCGACTTCGTCACCTTCGAGGTTCGTCCCTTGCGGACGAGCTGCTGGATCGTAGGCACTACGTCTCCGTTGTCTTCTCGAGCTGTACCGGGGCGATCCCCGATGGTGGTCGTGCTGGCATGTGGAGCCGATCGCACGAGGCACCCGCAGCGCTCGAAACGCTGCAGCAGCCACCTACCACCGGCCCGATGGTCCGGGACCGCCGCTGCGCGCGAACGCGAGACAGGCGATACCGGAGTGCCCACGCGCTCACATCGGCCCGTCCGGAGCTTGTCGTCCTGCTACCCGACCGAGGCCGGAGAGCCAGACACATCACGGAGGGCCCGACGGCGCGGGCACGGTTTCCTAGGCTACCTGCCGTCTCGCAGGGAGTCAAAGGACCTGGTCGGGCGCAGAAGGCGCCCGAGCCGGTGCCCGACGAGCGGCCTCCGGGACGAGAAGTGCCCCCCGACGAACGGTGCCCGACGGCGCGACTCGCGTCGCGCCGTCGGGCACCGGTGTCGTGCGGGGACGAGGGTCAGCGGTAGTCGCCGAAGTCCAGGTCCTCGAGCGGGATCGCCTCGCCGGAGCCCATGCCGAGCGCCGGGAAGTCGATCTCGTCGTAGCCGAAGCTCGGGTAGAGCTCCGTCTTCGCCTGCTCGGTGGGCTCGACCGTGACCTTGGTGTACCGGGGAAGACCGGTACCGGCCGGGATGAGCTTACCGATGATGACGTTCTCCTTCAGGCCCAGCAGCGGGTCACGACGACCGCTCATCGACGCCTCGGTGAGCACGCGCGTCGTCTCCTGGAAGGAGGCGGCCGAGAGCCACGAGTCCGTCGCGAGCGACGCCTTCGTGATACCCATCAGCTCCGGACGGCCGGAGGCCGGCTGGCCACCCTCCGCCACGGTGCGACGGTTCGCGTCCTCGAACCGGCCACGCTCGGCCAGCTCGCCCGGGAGCAGCGGGGCGTCGCCCGAGTCCAGGACCGTGATCCGGCGCAGCATCTGCCGGACGATGACCTCGATGTGCTTGTCGTGGATGTCCACGCCCTGCGAGCGGTAGACCTCCTGGACCTCGTCCACCAGGTGCTTCTGCGTGGCGCGCGGGCCGAGGATGCGCAGGACCTTCTTGGGGTCCATCGCACCCTGCACCAGCTGCGTGCCGACCTCGACGTGGTCACCGTCCTGGATGAGCAGGCGAGCACGCTTGGTCACCGGGTACGCGATCTCCTCCGAGCCGTCGTCCGGCGTCAGCACGAGGCGACGCGAACGCTCCGAGTCGTCGATCGCGATGCGCCCCGGGAACTCCGCGATGGGCGCCTCACCCTTGGGGGTGCGGGCCTCGAAGAGCTCCGTGACACGTGGCAGACCCTGCGTGATGTCGTCCGCGGACGCCACACCACCGGTGTGGAAGGTACGCATCGTCAGCTGCGTACCCGGCTCACCGATCGACTGTGCCGCGATGATGCCCACGGCCTCGCCGATGTCGACGAGCTTGCCCGTCGCGAGCGAACGCCCGTAGCACTTGGCGCACGTGCCCACGCGGGACTCGCACGTCAGGACCGAGCGGACCTTCGCGTCCCGCACGCCCGCCGCCACGGCGGCGTCGATGAGGACGTCGCCCGCGTCGTCGCCGGCCTTGCCGATGACGTTGCCGTCGGCGTCGACCAGGTCGGAGGCCAGGGTGCGCGAGTAGATGCTCGTCTCGACCTTGGGGTGCCGGACGAGGATGCCGCCGAGCTCCTCGGCGATCGGCATCGTCAGGCCACGCTCGGTGCCGCAGTCCTCCTCGCGGACGATGACGTCCTGCGACACGTCGACCAGACGACGCGTGAGGTAGCCCGAGTCGGCGGTCCGCAGCGCGGTGTCCGCCAGGCCCTTGCGGGCACCGTGCGTCGCGATGAAGTACTCGAGGACGGACAGGCCCTCGCGGTAGTTGGACTTGATCGGGCGCGGGATGATCTCGCCCTTCGGGTTCGCCACCAGACCGCGCATACCGGCGATCTGACGGACCTGCATCCAGTTACCACGCGCACCCGAGCCGACCATCCGGTACACGGTGTTGCGGTCGTTCGCCTCGAGGTTCTCGCGCATGACCGCCGCGACCTTGTCGGTCGCCTGCGTCCAGATCTCGATGAGCTCCTGACGGCGCTCGTCGTCGGTGATCAGACCACGGTCGTACTGCTGCTGGACCTTGAGCGCGCGCTCCTCGTGCTGCTCGAGGATCACGGCCTTCTCCGCCGGCGTCGAGACGTCGGAGATCGCGATCGTCACGCCCGAGCGCGTCGCCCAGCGGAAGCCCGCGGCCTTCAGCGCGTCGAGCGAGGCTGCGACCTCGACCTTCGGGTACTTCTCCGCCAGCTCGTTGACGATCGTCGACAGGCGACGCTTGTCGACCACCGAGTTCACGTACGGGTAGTCGACCGGGAGCGTCTCGTTGAAGAGCGCACGACCCAGCGTGGTCTCGAACAGGATCGGCTGACCGGGCTCCCAGCCCTCGGGCGCGTCGAAGCCCGAGACCGGCGGCACGAGGTCCGTCGTCCGGATCTTGACCGGCGCGTTGAGGTCGAGGGACCCCTGGTCGAACGCCATGACGGCCTCGGACACGGACGAGAACGCCCGGCCCTCGCCCTCGGCGTCGGCCTTGTCGCTCGTCAGGTGGTACAGACCGATGATCATGTCCTGCGAGGGCATGGTCACCGGACGGCCGTCCGACGGCTTGAGGATGTTGTTGCTCGAGAGCATGAGGATGCGGGCCTCGGCCTGCGCCTCCGCGCTCAGGGGCAGGTGGACGGCCATCTGGTCACCGTCGAAGTCCGCGTTGAACGCGGCGCAGACGAGCGGGTGCAGGTGGATCGCCTTGCCCTCGACGAGCTGCGGCTCGAACGCCTGGATGCCCAGGCGGTGCAGCGTCGGTGCACGGTTGAGCAGCACGGGGTGCTCGGTGATGACCTCTTCGAGGACGTCCCAGACGACCGGGCGGGCCCGCTCGACCATGCGCTTGGCGCTCTTGATGTTCTGCGCGTGGTTCAGGTCCACGAGGCGCTTCATCACGAAGGGCTTGAAGAGCTCGAGGGCCATCTGCTTGGGCAGACCGCACTGGTGCAGCTTGAGCTGCGGGCCGACGACGATGACCGAACGGCCCGAGTAGTCGACGCGCTTGCCGAGGAGGTTCTGACGGAAACGACCCTGCTTGCCCTTGAGCATGTCGGAGATCGACTTCAGAGGACGGTTGCCGGGGCCCGTGACCGGGCGACCACGACGGCCGTTGTCGAAGAGCGAGTCCACAGCTTCCTGCAGCATGCGCTTCTCGTTGTTGACGATGATCTCCGGGGCGCCCAGGTCGAGGAGACGCTTGAGGCGGTTGTTCCGGTTGATCACGCGGCGGTACAGGTCGTTCAGGTCGCTCGTCGCGAAACGGCCACCGTCGAGCTGCACCATCGGACGCAGGTCCGGCGGGATGACCGGGACGGCGTCGAGCACCATGCCCGTGGGCGAGTTGGTCGTCGTGAGGAACGCGTTGACGACCTTGAGGCGCTTGAGGGCACGCGTCTTGCGCTGGCCCTTGCCGCTGCGGATGGTCTCGCGCAGCGACTCGGCCTCCGCCACCAGGTCGAAGTCCTGGAGCCGCTTCTGGATCGCCGCAGCGCCCATCGAGCCCTCGAAGTACGTCCCGTAGCGGTCCTGCAGCGCGCGGTACAGCATCTCGTCACCCTCGAGGTCGGCGACCTTGAGGTTCTTGAAGCGGTCCCACACCTGGTCGAGGCGGTCGAGCTGAGCGTCCGAACGCTTGCGGATCTGCGTCATCTCGCGCTCGGCGGAGTCGCGCACCTTGCGGCGCGCGTCAGCCTTGGCACCCTCGGCCTCGAGCTCGGCCAGGTCGGCCTCGAGCTTCGTGGCGCGGACGTTGATGTCGTTGTCGCGGGCGTCCGAGATCTCCTTCTTCTCCAGGTCGATCTCGTTCTGGAGGTTCGGGAGGTCTTCCTGACGGCCCTCGACGTCGACCGACGTGATCATGTAGGCCGCGAAGTAGATGACCTTCTCCAGGTCCTTGGGAGCAAGGTCCAGGAGGTAGCCGAGGCGCGAGGGGACGCCCTTGAAGAACCAGATGTGCGTGACGGGCGCGGCGAGCTCGATGTGGCCCATGCGCTCACGGCGCACCTTGGAGCGCGTCACCTCGACGCCGCAGCGCTCGCAGATGATGCCCTTGAAGCGCACGCGCTTGTACTTGCCGCAGTAGCACTCCCAGTCCCGGGTGGGGCCGAAGATCTTCTCGCAGAAGAGTCCGTCCTTCTCGGGCTTGAGCGTGCGGTAGTTGATGGTCTCGGGCTTCTTGACCTCACCGTGCGACCACGCACGGATGTCGTCGGCCGTTGCCAGGCCGATGCGCAGCTCGTCGAAGACGTTGACGTCGAGCAAGGTGTCCTACTTCCTTCGTCCGCCGGCGCGGGGCCCTCGTGAGGGCCCCGTCGCCGGCTCCATAAAGACGGGGTGGAGACGGGTGGGTGCGGGTCCGGGGATCAGATCTCGTCGACGCTCGCCGCGGCGTTCGGACGGCGCGACAGGTCGATGCCGAGCTCCTCCGCTGCGCGGTACACGTCGTCGTCGGACTCCCGCATCTCGATCTGGACGCCGTCGCTCGAGAGCACCTCGACGTTCAGGCACAGCGACTGCATCTCCTTGAGGAGCACCTTGAAGGACTCCGGGATGCCCGAGTCGGGAATGTTCTCGCCCTTGACGATGGCCTCGTAGACCTTCACGCGGCCGGGGACGTCGTCGGACTTGATCGTGAGGAGCTCCTGCAGCGTGTAGGCCGCGCCGTACGCCTCGAGGGCCCACACCTCCATCTCGCCGAAACGCTGACCACCGAACTGCGCCTTACCACCCAGCGGCTGCTGCGTGATCATCGAGTACGGCCCCGTCGAGCGGGCGTGGATCTTGTCGTCGACCAGGTGGTGGAGCTTCAGGATGTACATGTAGCCCACCGACACCGGCTCGGGGAACGGCTCGCCGGAGCGGCCGTCGAACAGGCGTGCCTTGCCGTCGCCGCCGACCATGCGGTCGCCGTCGCGGTTCGGGATCGTCGACGAGAGGAGGCCGGTGAGGGCGTCCTCCTGGAGGCCGTCGAACACCGGGGTGGCGACCGGGCGACCAGGCTCGGACGACGCCGCGATGTCCGGGACGTTCGCCTTCCACGTCGCGCCCTTGGTGGCGGTGCCGTCGGCGAGGGTGATGTCCCAGCCCTGCTTCGCGATCCACCCGAGGTGCGTCTCGAGGACCTGGCCGACGTTCATGCGGCCGGGCACGCCGAGCGGGTTGAGGACGACGTCGACCGGCGTCCCGTCCTCGAGGAACGGCATGTCCTCGACGGGCAGGATCTTGGAGATGACGCCCTTGTTGCCGTGACGACCGGCGAGCTTGTCGCCGTCCGTGATCTTGCGGCGCTGCGCGATGTAGACGCGGACCAGCTGGTTCACGCCGGCGGGCAGCTCGTCGCCGTCCTCGCGGTTGAACTCGCGCACGCCGATGACCGTGCCGGACTCGCCGTGGGGCACCTTGAGCGACGTGTCGCGGACCTCGCGCGCCTTCTCGCCGAAGATCGCGCGCAGGAGGCGCTCCTCCGGGGTCAGCTCGGTCTCACCCTTGGGCGTGACCTTGCCGACCAGGACGTCGCCAGCCCCGACCTCGGCACCGATGCGGATGATGCCGCGCTCGTCGAGGTCGGCCAGGACGTCCTCGGAGACGTTCGGGATGTCCCGGGTGATCTCCTCGGGGCCGAGCTTGGTGTCGCGCGCGTCGACCTCGTGCTCCTCGATGTGGATCGAGGAGAGCACGTCGTCCTGCACGAGACGCTGGCTGAGGATGATCGCGTCCTCGTAGTTGTGACCCTCCCACGACATGAACGCCACGAGGAGGTTGCGGCCGAGCGCGAGCTCGCCCTCGTCCGTCGCGGGACCGTCGGCGAGGACGGAACCGACCTCGACACGCTGGCCCTCGTCGACGAGCACGCGCTGGTTGTAGCTCGTGCCCTGGTTCGAGCGGCGGAACTTCGCCGCGCGGTAGCTCGACGTGGTCGCGTCGTCGTTCGCGACGACGATGAGGTCCGCGGAGACCTCGGTGACGACACCGGGCTTGGTCGCGACGATGACGTCACCGGCGTCGACGGCTGCGCGCCACTCCATGCCGGTACCCACGAGCGGGGCCTCGGAACGGACCAGCGGCACGGCCTGACGCTGCATGTTCGCGCCCATCAGTGCGCGGTTGGCGTCGTCGTGCTCGAGGAACGGGATGAGAGCGGTCGCGACCGACACCATCTGGCGCGGCGAGACGTCCATGTAGTCGACCTGGGCACCCGGGACGATCTCGACCTCGCCGCCCTTGGTGCGCACGAGCACGCGCTCGTCCGCGAAGGAACCGTCGGCGTTGATGACCTGGTTCGCCTGCGCGATGACGTGGCGGTCCTCGTCGTCGGCGGTGAGGTACACGACGTCGTCGGTGACCCGGCCGTCCGTGACCGTGCGGTACGGCGTCTCGATGAAACCAAACGGGTTGATCCGCCCGTACGACGCGAGCGAGCCGATGAGGCCGATGTTCGGGCCTTCCGGCGTCTCGATCGGGCACATGCGGCCGTAGTGCGACGGGTGGACGTCACGGACCTCCATGCCGGCGCGGTCGCGCGACAGACCACCCGGGCCGAGGGCCGAGAGACGACGCTTGTGCGTCAGGCCCGCGAGCGGGTTGTTCTGGTCCATGAACTGCGAGAGCTGCGAGGTACCGAAGAACTCGCGGATCGACGCCACGACCGGGCGGATGTTGATCAGCGTCTGCGGGGTGATCGCCTCGACGTCCTGCGTCGTCATGCGCTCGCGCACGACGCGCTCCATCCGGGACAGGCCCGTGCGGACCTGGTTCTGGATGAGCTCGCCCACCGCGCGGATACGACGGTTGCCGAAGTGGTCGATGTCGTCGGTCTCGACGCGGACCTCGACCGGCTCGCCGGCCTTGGCGCCCGCGATGGACGCGTGGTCGGCGTGCAGCGCCGCGAGGTACTTGATCGTCGCGACGACGTCGGAGACCGACAGGGTCGAGTCGGTGAGGGCGGCGTCGACGCCGAGCTTCTTGTTCGCCTTGTAGCGGCCGACCTTCGCGAGGTCGTAGCGCTTGGGGTTGAAGTAGAAGTTCTCCAGCAGCGCGCGACCGGCCTCGACCGTGGGCGGCTCGCCCGGACGGATCTTGCGGTACAGGTCGACGAGCGCCTCGTCCTGGGTGTGGACGTGGTCCTTCTCGAGCGTGTCGAGCACCGAGGGCAGGTCGGCGAACTGCTCGCGGATCTCCGCCTCGGTGAGGCCGAGCGCCTTGAGCAGCACCGTGACGGGCTGCTTGCGCTTGCGGTCGACGCGCACGCCGACGGCGTCGCGCTTGTCGATCTCGAACTCGAGCCAGGCACCACGCGACGGGATGATCTTCGCCGAGAAGATGTCCTTGTCGCTCGTCTTGTCGGCCGTGCGCTCGAAGTACACCCCGGGCGAGCGGACGAGCTGGGAGACGACGACGCGCTCGGTGCCGTTGATGATGAACGTGCCGCGCGCGGTCATGAGCGGGAAGTCGCCCATGAAGACCGTCTGGCTCTTGATCTCACCGGTGTTGTAGTTCACGAACTCGGCGGTGACGAAGAGCGGCGCGGCGAAGGTGAAGTCCTTCTCCTTGCACTCGTCCGCCGTGTACTTCGGCGGCTCGAAGCGGTGGTTGGAGAACGACAGAGACATCGAGGACCCGAAGTCCTCGATCGGCGAGATCTCCTCGAAGATCTCCTCGAGCCCGGACGTCACGGAGACGTCCTGACGGCCCGCCTCCGCCGCGGCCGTGACCCGGCCCTGCCACGCCTCGTTGCCGAGGAGCCAGTCAAAGCTCTCGGTCTGGAGGCCCAGCAGGTCGGGGACCTCGAGAGGCTCGTGGATCTTGGCGAAGGAGACGCGGCGCGACGCGGTACGGTTCGCGATGGCGTCGGCGGACGGAGCAGAAGGGGTGCGCGAGGCAGCCAAGAGGGGTCCTTCCCTGCAGATCGAAAGAACGCTGCACAGCCAGGCCGGACACGATCACCACCGGCCGTGACTGCTCGACGACGCGCACGTACGTCGACAAGTGGGTCACGGGGTATCTGAGATCGAGGGCGCAGGACAGCGCAAAGCGCTAGCATACCCCCGATCCGCGCGCACGTCCACACGGCTCTCGCACCGCTTCATCGCGGTGCGCCAACGCCGGCGATCCACTGCCGACCCTCGACGATCTACTCCATCCGATCCCGGTCTGGAACACCCGGTACGGCCTCTCGTCCTGCTCGATGTCGGACGCTCGCTGTCCAGCCTCGTCGACCCGCACATGGTTGCACACGCGACCGCGCCAGGGGAAGCCACTCACACGTGCCCGACCGCCGTGAGGACGTGGCTCCGCCCTGGACCGGACGCAACTTTCGTTCGTCATCTGCCCGGACCTTTGGCGAGCGCATCGCCAGGTACCTAGCGCGTCGTCCACCGAGATCGTTCAGATCGCCGCACGGTCCCGGCGAGGCCATCAACGATGGATGGGATCCATGGTCAGCTCTCGCCTGCAACCACCAACAAAACTTTCGGCACTCGTGGCTGCTGTCGGCACGCTCTGCCTGCTCGTGGCGCCGACCGCCGCCGCAACGTCCACCGTCACGTCGACGATCACGACCGACAGCACCGCCGAACCGGCCGCGGCACGGCACCTGCCGGGTCGACGCTGTCCTTCGTCGGTCAGACCGCGCCGGACCTCGCGGCCTACCGGAGCCAGGTCCTGTCCGACCCCAGCTTCCCCCGACCCGACGGCATCACGGTCTGCACCACCATCGTCCCCGGCGTCTGCGACGGCCTCACAGCGCGGTGCGACCTCAACGGCAACGTCACGGACCTGCCCGCGAGCCTGGCGCAGCACCCGGGTGCAGCGATCGCCGTCGGGCTGTACCTCGCGGACGGCCCCGGCTGCTACAACCAGCCCCTGCGGGCCCTCGCCGGTCGCCAGGTACGCCGACCTGACTCGGCACGCAGGCCTTCCGCCACGTGAAGGAGCGCATCGACACGCTGGGGGCCGACCGCATCGCCACGGTCTGGCAGTCCGCGTCCTACCCGCTGGACGGCAACCCCGAGTACCACCAGGACTTCTCGAGCCCGGCGCACCTCGACGCCTTCTACCCCGGCGACGACGTCGTCGACTGGGTGGGGCTGAGCACGTACCTCTTCGACGACACGTACCGCGCCCACCAGTGGGCCCCGTCGTGCGGGGTCCCGCCCACGTCCGCACCGGAGGCGGTCTACGACGACGTGCTCGAGCTCGCCGGGGTCCACGGCAAGCCGGTGATGATCGCCGAGGCTGCCCCCGCCGGATACCGCACCGCACAGCTCGACGCGAGCTGCGTCCACCGCAACGAGCGTGTCGCGCTCGGCGGCGCCTCCGAGCTGACCGCGTGGTTCGACGCCTACGTCGACTTCGTCGCCGAGAACGCGGACCAGATTCGCGCCGCGGCCTACATCAACAGCGACTGGGAGGCCAACACGCAGTTCCGGTGCGCACCCGGCGGGAGCGCAGGGTCTGCCGGGTGCACCGACGGGTACTGGGGCAACAGCCGCGTCCAGGACGACCCGACCGTCCTGGCCCTGTACCGGACCCGGCTCGCCGCCATGATGTCCGACGGCGGCACGGGAACCCCGGCGACCCGGGAGACCCGGGCGGGGCGGTCTCGGTCCCCGGGACAGTGGCCACCGGCGTCGGGCCGCTCGCGTCCGGGAGCTCTCGGTCGTGGGACCTCGGGGTGGCGACGGCGGGGACGCGCACGCTCACGATCATCGCGGGCAGCGGCGCGGTGAGCCTCGGGTCGATCGAGGTCCGGCCGACCCGCCGGCTCCACAGCCCCACGCACGACGAGGCCCGCACCCCTCAGGGTGCAGGCCTCGCGGCGTGCGGCCGGTCCCGTCAGGACGGGACCGGGGAGATCACTTGACGGAGACCGTGGCCCCGGCGCCCTCGAGGGCAGCCTTCGCCTTGTCGGCCGCATCCTTGGTGGCACCTTCCAGGACGGGCTTCGGGGCGCCGTCGACGAGGTCCTTGGCCTCCTTGAGACCGAGGGACGTGAGGGCGCGCACCTCCTTGATGACCTGGATCTTCTTGTCGCCGGCAGCCTCGAGGATGACGTCGAACTCCGTCTTCTCCTCGACCTCCTCGGCGGCAGCGCCACCGGCAGCGGCGGGGGCGGCAGCGGCGACGGGCGCCGCGGCGGTGACCTCGAAGGTCTCCTCGAAGGCCTTCACGAACTCGTTGAGCTCGATGAGGGTCAGGTCCTTGAACTGCGAGATGAGCTCGTCGGTGCTGAGCTTCGCCATGATGGCGTTCCTTTCGTCAGTGCTCGGCAACGGCCCGTGGCGGGCCTGCCAGAAGCGGGTTGTGTGCTTGCGCTGTCGTGATCACGTGCCGGAGCACAGGATCAGGCGGCAGCGCCCTCCGATTCCTGCTTCTGGCGCAGGGCATCGATGACGCGGGCGGCCTGGGCGGTGTTCGCGGTGAAGACGTACGCAGCCTGGAACAGCTTCGCCTTCATCGCGCCGGCCGCCTTGGCCAGCAGGATCTCGCGGGACTCGAGGTCCGCGAGCTTCGTGACCTCCGCAGCGGTCAGGGGGCGCCCGTCGAGGACACCGCCCTTGATGACCAGTGCGGGGTTCGCCTTGGCGAAGTCACGCAGACCCTTGGCTGCCTCGACCGGGTCCCCGGTGACGAAGGCAATGGCCGACGGGCCCTGCAGGTCGGCGTCGAGTCCCTCGACACCGGCCTCCTTGGCCGCGATGGCGGTCAGCGTGTTCTTCACCACGGCGTAGGTTGCGTTGCCGCTGAGCGACCGACGCAGCTGCTTGAGCTGCGCGACGGTGAGCCCGCGGTACTCGGTCAGCACGGCAGCGTTCGAGTCGCGGAACTTGTCCGAGATCTCGGTGACTGCGGCTGCCTTGTCCGGCCTCGCCATGGCAATCCTTCCGGTGGTGGTACCACCGGCGTGGCCCCGGAACGAGAAAGAGCCCCGCGCAGGCGCGGGGCTCAAGGTCGTGGGCGGCCGGGGCCGGCTCACGTCGTCGATTCGCTACCTGCGCTGGCCTCCACCTCGTGGTGGGACTTCGGCCTTCACGTTCCGCAGAGGAGTCTGCGGGCAGCGTCGGACGACCGGCGGTCTTGGGTACCGGACCATCGTACGGGACGACGACGTGAGGTCCAAACGCGCGGACCGGTCACAGCACGAGCGGCCCGAAGCACACAAGGGGTACGGGCTCCTCCTCGTCGGCGACCGCGCGCGCGAGGGCCGTCCCAGGCATCGCCCCGTCCCGCAGCTCCGCATGGAGGGCCGGCATGACGCGCGCCGCGACGTCGTCGCGCAGCGGCGCGACGCTCGCGATCACCGCGCGCACCCTGAGACGCAGGAGGACGCTCGTCAGCCCGAGCGACTCTCCTCCGATGCGGGGGGTCGACAGGCCCACCTCGCACGCCGAGAGCACGACGACGACCCCGTGCAGGTCGATCCCGTCCAGCTCGTGGGCGAAGAGCGGCCCGTCGGCGAGGCGCAGGGACGAGAAGAGGGGGTTGTCGGTCTCGTGCGTCCCGTGCGCCGCGAGGTGCACGACACCGGCCGTCGGGAGGCGGTCGACGACGGCCGCGCACGTCGCCGCCTCCCCCGTGAGGGCTTCCGCACCGTCCCAGGCCGAGGCGACGAGCCTCGCCTCCGCGCTGGAGAAGCGCAGTCCGGGTCCGGCGACGACGAGCGCACCGTCCGACCGGCGCACCGGGTCGCCGCGACGCAGGTCGACCCACGAGTTGGCCCACGTCCGCTTGCCACGACGCGACGGCAGCGCCGCCCACGGCACCGCGAGAAGGATGTCCCGGGCGGCGACGTGCAGGTCACCCTCGACCTCGAGCGGGGCGAGGAGCAGCTCGTCGAGCGCTCCGAGGGTGCGGGCGAGCGACGCGACCGCGGCCTCGCGCATGGGGACCGGGATGAGCACGTTGGACAGGACAGCGAGGTCGGCGCGCGCGCGCCGGACCTTCTCCACCACCACGTCCTGGCGGCCGAGCCGGACGAACCGGGAACCCGCCGCGCTGACTCGGACGGCGTGCACATGGTCCCCGTGGAGGACGAGGTCCGCGACGACCGCGTCGGGCGCGCCCTGGGCCAGCGCGGTGCGAACACCCTTCTCCGTCGCCGGCATCGGGATCGCCGCCCCTCCCCCGTGCTGCCACGCCCGGCGTCGCGCCTCGTCCTGCAGGCGACGCGCGCTCCGCAGATGGTCCTGCCGACGCAGAAGCCGATCCGGGTCCGCCGAGCTGCCGAGGGCGCGCGCCGCCTCGACCTCCTGCCGCGCCGCGACGAGCAGCTCGGCGAGGACCGGGTCGGCGGGCGGGCGCACCCTCCCGGACCCGGCGAAGGCGGCCCTGCCACGCTCGACGGCGTCGAAGATCGTGGCGGGCCGCCGCGTGCGCAGCGCTGCGTTGACGTCCACGTTGCCGAGTCGTACCCCGTGCACTGCCGACGCGGTCACCGCGTCGACCGAACCCAGGCGCGCACGCTGGTCCGCGAGGACCGCCTGCCCGCGGCGGACCGCGCGGACACCGGTACGGCGGTCGCCGGCGACGAACGCCATGCGCGCGACCACGACCTCCCGCTGCAGTCGCAAGGGAAGCGGAGCCCGGCCGAGGTCCGGAGGTAGCGCGCGCAAGGCTGCGCGGGCGTCGTCGAGATCCACCGCCGTGGTAAACCAGTCCGCGGCGAGGAGCAGCGCCGGGACCTCGACGCCCAGCCCGATCGCCCGGCCCCGTGAGCTTCCCCGCTCGGCGAGCTGGAGCGCGTCCGTGGCACGACGGCGTGCGGTCCTGCGGTCGACGCTCCGGCGCGCGTCCTGTGCGCCGAGCGCCTGCAGTTCCGCGACCCGGGCGCGCAGCTCCCACGGCAGGTTGCCCATGCGCGCGAAGCGGCGCGAGGCCGACCGCGCCTGCTGGCGCGCGTCGTCGTAGCGGCGCAGTGCGACGAGCGTGCGGGAGCGCACGAGCTCGACCTCGGCGAGGTCTCGCACCATCCGGTACCGACGCAGGTGCTCGCGCGCCTCCATGAGCGCCTCGTCGGCGTCGGCGACGAGGCCCGCGTCGAGGAGCACCTGTGCCTTGTCGACGAGCCCGACGGCCGCGTGCCGCTCTGGCGCCGCCTCGGCGGCCTGCTCCATCGCGCGCAGGGCGACCGGCAGGTCTCCTCGCAGGTACGTGACCCACCCGAGGTTGTGCGCCGCCATCGACGAGTAGAGCGGGTTGTCGATGCGTCGCGCGTACTCGGCGCACGCCGCGAAGTCCTCTGCAGCCTCGGCGAGGCGCCCGAGATCCGATCGCAGGGAACCACGGTTCATGTGGAGCACGGCCAGGTCGCGCCAGGCATCGGGAGGGATGAGACCCATGGCGCCGTCCATCTCGTCCGACGCGGCCTCGAGCTCTCCGGTCCGGTGGAGCAGCAGGCCGCGCTGACCGAGCACGACAGCGCACAGGGCGTCGTCGTGCTCGGCCGCGGCCTCTGCGTCGGCCAGGAGATCGAGGGCGGTACCGACCTCACCACGCGCCTCGAAGTGGCACACGGCCAGGCCGATACGCGCCCGGACGAGGACGGGCGCGACCCCTGGGGCGAGGGACTCACCGTCCCGGGCGCTCGAGGAGGCGCACCAGGCCAGCACCGCGTCGAAACCGCTGCGGGCCGCCGCGTGCCGTCCTCGTGAGTTCAGACCGAGCGCACGGTCCAGCACGGCAGACGCCCCTGCGAGGGTAGAGACATCCACCGTGTGCACCTCCGTCCCCTGTCGGGGCGGACGCTCAGCTCACGTCGCGCTGCCCCGGCCGCTTGATCCCCACCACCCGCGTGACGGCACGCCACGCGGCGTCGATACGGTCCGCCACCCGGTCTCCGAGGCTACCGTCCCCGGCGCCGAGAGTATCGGTCTCGAGGACCGCGGCGACCTCGGCCGCCAGGACGGGCGCCGCGAACGAGGTACCGCTCCAGGTCCCGAACCCACCCTCGAAGCTCTCGGGGTCGATCGTCGCCCGGAACCCGCCGAAGCGTGTGTCCGGCAGCCGACGTGACGGAGTCGTCGGTCCGTTGAGCGTCGTGGGGAACGTGCTGACGAGTGCAGCCCCGGACCGGAGCGTCGTGACCCAGGGCCCCTCGTTCGAGAAGAGGGCCGTCGAGTCGTCAGGGTTGCGCGCCCCGACGGTGAGGATCGGGACGTAGTCGTGGGAGAGCTGCTCGTCCTCCACCACGACGTCGCTGGGAGTTCCCGACACATGCGGTGCGAACGCGGCGGGGTACATCGGTCGGGTCGAGCCGTCGTTCCCCGCCGCGACCACGACGACCACCCCCGACTGCCGGAGCGCGCGCAGGATCGAGCGCAGCGGTCCGTCGTACGCGACGTCCTCCGGCTGCTCGTGGTAATAACCCATCGACAGGATCGCCACGTCGACCGGGAAGTGGCCGACGACTCCGCGCATGCCACGCAGGTGGAACCGGAGGAGGCGGCGCAACGACTGCAGCACGTCCCACTCCGGCACGGTTCCGGACCCGCCGAAGATGCGAACGGGCAGGATGGCGGCGTCCGGGGCGACCTGGTGCACGACACCGGCGATGAACGTGCCGTGGCCGGCGATCGGGTCCAGCGGTCCGGTCAGGGGCGCGGAGGAGGCGCCACCGAACTCGGCGTCGTCCTCGGGGCGTGGCGCGATCGGGAACGTCCCGATCTGCTGCCCGTCGAGCGTCGCCTCCCGGAGCACCACCCCGTTCCCGTCCCCGCTCGTGGGGTCCGTGGGGTCGTACGTCCCGAACCACGGGTGTGATCCCACGCCGGTGTCGAGGACGGCGACGACCGGACGGCGACGAGCGGCGTCGTCCACCAGCGGCGACCTCCCTGCGGGACGACGGGCCGGAGCGCCACCGAGCCGCTGCACGGGTGAGCGCCCACCGGTGCCGGCCTGGCCGTACTCGGCGAGCCCGCGCACAGGGAGCGGGGTCGAGTACGGCAGCGGGGTCGAGTAGGGCAGCGGGGTCGAGTACGGCAACGGGGTCGAGTACGGCAACGGCGTCGAGTACGGCAACGGCGTCGAGTACGGCAACGGCGTCGAGTACGGCGTCGCGGTCATCACGTGGTCGAGCGTGATCGTGGGGCTGTCCGGGTCGTCGGGGTCGAGACGGCCCCCGAGCTCGTCGACGAGCTTCCACGCGTCGGGAACCTCCTCGTGGTCGTCAGGCACGAGGCGCAGGGCGAAACCGTACGCGTCGTCGTCCGCGTGCTCGGGCCCGTCGGTCCCGGCCGCTCCGAGAGCACGCGCGACCGACAGCGGCGCACGGTCTCCCGCGGTGTCGAGAGCGACGCTCCATCCCTTCGACCGCGCGGCCTGCTCGACCGGGTGGACGCCATCGTCGCTCTCGGCGAAGGCGACGAGGTCGTCGATGTCGCCAGGTCCGGTGAGCCGCTCCCGCAGCGCCCGCGGTGGTGCGCCTCGGACGATGAGACGGTCCGCCACGTACCACGTGGGGTTGAGGGGAGGACGCCCGCGGCGCGGGCGCACGTCGATCGGGTCCAGGAAGCGCATGGCCCGACCGGCGTAGTGGTCGCCGCCTCGCGACGGGACATCAGGGGACTGACTCACAGGGTGACCTCCATGGTCATCGTTCGGGGCGCACCCGTCGGCCCGGTGCCCGACGTCGGTCCGCGCGTGTCAGGAGAGGAGCCGGAACGTCACAGCTCGATGACGGGCGTGCTCACGGCTCCGCCGCTGCCGTCGGCGCGGCGCACGACGAGGCTCGCCGGGCCCCGGTCGACGGCGTCGAAGACAAAGCGCCCGTCGTCGTCGCTCGCGGTCTCGGTCACGGCGCCCGGACGGTGCAGCTCGACGCGCAGCGCCGTCGCGGGCGCGGCCCAGCCGTCGATGCGGACGAGGCCGCCGTCTGCCGGGGACAGCGAGATCATCACGGTCACGGACTCGGACGTGAAGGTGATGGTCCGCGCCTCGACAGGCAGGGCGTCGCCACGGACGGACATCTCCGGGACGTGGACGTACTCCAGCTCCATGACCTCGGCCTCGAGACCGGCGAGAGTGATCGCGAACAGCGACCGGTCCACCAGGTCGGCGGGCACGGGATCGAGCTCGTTCGCGATCCGCGCGAGGTCAGCCAGGACCGCCTCGTCGAGGGCGTCCAGGGGCTCGTCCGGGCTGTACTTCGACTCTGCGCTCATGATGTTTCCCACGATTCCCCCTGATGATCAATGACGTCGCGCAGCTTGGCCAGGCAGCGGCCGCGCGTCGAGCCGATGCTGCCCACCGGCATGCCGATGGCTGTCGAGATGGCCTTGTAGTCCGGCCTGTCGGCCAGCGAGACGAGCCGCAGCAGCTTCTGGCAGCGCTCCGGCAGCTGCTCGAGCGCCTGCCACAGGACGCGGTCGCGCTCGTTGCGCAGGACCTCGTGGTCGGGGGTGGGGTCGCTCGACGGGAGCTCGGGTACTCCCTCGTCCGTGTCGTCGGGGAGCTCCGTCCGACGCCGCGCCTCGTCACGGTGCTTGCGGACCGTCTCCCACGCCGCGCGCTTGGCCGTGATGAGCAGCCACTTGAGCACCGCGTGCGGTTCCTTGATGGTCATCGCGTTGCGCACGAGCGCGACCCAGACGGTCTGCACGACGTCGTCCGCCAGCTCGCGGTCGACCCCTTGGGCGCGCACCGTGTGCCACAGGAGAGGGGTTGCCTCGCGCACGAACGCGCCGAGCGCCTGGGGGCGTCCGTCGCGGTACTCGAGGAGGGCGAACGCACCGCGGTCGCCCAGGCTCGGCTGGGGCTCTCCGGTATCGGCGATGTCGTCTGTGGTTCGGGTCATGGGGGGCACTGTCCTCGGCACACTCGTCCGGTCAGGCATCAGCGGGGGGTCCCCTGGATTCCCCGATCCTATGGCGGCACCGTTCGGGTCGACAACCATGGTCATCGGTCACCACCCTCCGAGCCGTCGTGACGTCGTTCCATCTCGCTCCTCGATCGGTCGCCGCAGCGAGGGGTTTCGCCACCCCTCCACTGCGAAGAGAGGGTGGGTGTCCGCTGGTGATACGCCCACGGTGCACCGATGTCCGAGACGTCGGCCACCCTCACCCATCCGGCCGTGGCGGTGCTCCGAACCGCTCTCGACGCGCGGGATCGGCCCGCGCACCGGAAAGGAAGTGGGTACGCACATGTCCTCGTCCCCGAACCGTCTGCTCGCTGCCGTCTTCGGCGTCGTCTACCTTCTCGTGGGGCTGGCCGGGTTCGTCGTGACCTCGGGTGTCGGCTTCGCCGCCACCGACGGCAAGAACCTCCTGCTCTTCGAGGTGAACCCGCTGCACAACATCGTCCACCTGGGCATCGGCGCCGCGCTGCTGCTCGCGTCCCGGTCGGTCGCGGCGGCAAAGGGCGTCAACATCGCCGTCGGGGCCGTCTACCTGCTCGTGGGCGTCGTCGGGCTCTTCCTCGTGGGGAGCGCGGCGAACATCATCGCGCTCAACGGCGCGGACAACGTGCTGCACCTCGGCAGCGCGATCCTCCTCCTCGGCGTGGGCCTCGCCGCCGACAAGCAGGTCGACGCCCGCGCTGCGACGGCGTGAGCGGGCGCGCCCCCGGTCGCACCCCGCAGGCGACCCCGCTGCTGCGGGTGCTCGTCGGCTTCGCCCTCCTGGGCGCCGGGATCGTCAACCTCGGTTCCGTCCGAGGGACGTTCCCGGCGCCCGCCGGGATCCTCGCCCTCATGCTGGGTGCGGTGGAGACCGGCGGGTCGTTGCTGGTGCTCGCCGGGACCCGGCCACGCGCCGTCGGCATCACCCTGCTCGGACGAGCCGCGATCGGGACGCTCGTCCTCGGGAGCGTCGTCCAGGCAGCCCTCGCCGTGTCCGGCGGCGCGACCCTCGGCGCCCCGGTCGTCGCGACGACCGCACTCCAGCTGGCGAGCGCAGGGGCGATCGGCGTCCTCACGCGGAGTGCCCCGTCGCCTGCCGGACCCGCAGCGCGTGGCGCCGGCACCACGGTCGCCGCGCTGTTCGTCGGCGCGATCGTGGTCGCCTCCGTGACCACGTTCGGCCTGACGGGCACGCAGGCGGCGGAGAACGCGGTCCCGCACGGCGAGCACGGCCTCCCGTCGCTTCCCGGGCTCCACCAGCACCATCCGTGAGGGGTGCGCGCGGCGCGGTGGACAGGTACGCGTTCTCCCGTACCGGCACCGCCCAATCAGCGGGGAATCCCTCATCCCGCACGGACGCCCCTGCTCCTAGCGTCGAGACGGTGCGTGGCGCACGCCACGCACCGGCGCGCCGACGCCGACGCGCCCGAGACCCGAGGAGCATCACCGTGAGAACCCTCTCGACCGGCCGTCCCCCCGGCACCACGCCCAGCCGCACCGCACGCGCGCTGCGCACCCTCGCCGTCGTCGCGACCGCCGCAGCGATCGCCGTGACCGGAACCCTGACCGCAGCCCCGGCCACCGCAGCACCCGCAGCCACCACCGCCCCGACAGCCGCCGCGGCGTCGGACCCGCAGTGGCTCACCGGCTACTGGCACAACTTCGACAACGGCTCCGTGACCATGCGGCTGTCGGAGATCCCGCAGGCGTACAACCTCGTCGCCGTCGCGTTCGCCGACAACCTCGCCGGCACCCCGGGCGGCATCACGTTCAACCTCGCGAGCGCGGAGCTCGGCGGGTACAGCGTGGCGCAGTTCAAGGCCGACGTCGCGACGATCCGGTCGCAGGGCCGCAAGGTCGTGATCTCCGTCGGTGGCGAGAGGGGCAACGTCATCGTCTCGAACGCGACGGAGGCGAAGAACTTCGCCGACACCACGTACGCGCTCATGCAGGAGTACGGCTTCGACGGCGTCGACATCGACCTCGAGCACGGCATCAACGCCACCCACATGTCGAGCGCGCTCCACCAGCTCGCCGCCAAGGCCGGGCCCGGCCTGATCCTCACCATGGCGCCGCAGACCATCGACTACCAGGCGACGAGCATGGGCTACTACCAGCTCACCCTGGCGATCAAGGACATCCTGACGATCGTCAACACGCAGTACTACAACTCGGGCTCGATGATGGGCTGCAACCAGCAGGTCTACTCCCAGGGCACCGTCGACTTCCTCACCGCGCTGTCGTGCATCCAGCTCGAGATGGGTCTGCGGCCGGACCAGGTGGGCATCGGCGTCCCCGCCGTCCCCCGCGCTGCCGGTGGCGGGTACCAGCCGCTCGCGAACGTCGTGAAGGCCGTCGACTGCCTCGAGGTCGGCACCGGGTGCGGGGCGTTCCGGCCCGCGACGCCGTACGGGAAGATCGGCGGCGTCATGACCTGGTCGATCAACTGGGACAAGACGAACGGCTACGAGTTCGCCAAGGTCCTCGGCGGCCGGCTCGCGAGCGGCCCGACGGATCCGACCGATCCCACCGACCCGACGGACCCGACGGACCCCACCGATCCCACCGACCCGACGGACCCCGGTGACTGCACGGCAGGCGCGTGGTCGGCATCGACCGTCTACACGGGGGGCAACCGGGTGTCCTACCAGGGACACACGTACGAGGCGAAGTGGTGGACCACGGGCGAGAACCCGACCCAGAGCGGGCAGTGGGGAGTCTGGAAGGACCTCGGAGCCTGCTGACGGACTGCTGCCGGAACGACGACGGCGCGGCACCCCGAGGGGTGCCGCGCCGTCGTGCGTGAGGGAACGCTACCGTCAGGCGGCGTCGTCCTCGAGGAGCTTCGTCGTCTTGGACTGGTCCAGCGGGATGCCGGGGCCCATCGTCGTCGTCATCGTGGCCTTGGTGATGAAACGGCCCTTCGAGGACGACGGCTTGAGACGCAGGACCTCGTCGAGCGCCGCCGCGTAGTTCTCCACCAGCTGCTTCTCGTCGAACGAGACCTTGCCGATGATGAAGTGCAGGTTCGAGTGCTTGTCGACACGGAACTCGATCTTGCCGCCCTTGATGTCGGACACGGCCTTCGTCACGTCCATCGTCACGGTGCCGGTCTTCGGGTTCGGCATGAGGCCACGAGGACCGAGCACCTTACCCAGGCGCCCGACCTTGCCCATGAGGTCCGGCGTCGCGACTGCGGCGTCGAAGTCCGTGTAGCCAGCCGCGACCTTGGCGATCAGGTCGTCGCCGCCGACCTCGTCGGCACCGGCCGCACGGGCCTCCTCAGCCTTCGCCGCGTTCGCGAAGACGATGACGCGGGCCGTCTTGCCCGTACCGTTCGGCAGGTTCACCGTGCCGCGGACCATCTGGTCCGCCTTGCGCGGGTCGACACCGAGGCGGAAGACGACCTCCACGGTCGCGTCGTACTTGACCGACGACGTCTCCTTCGCCAGGCGCACCGCGTCGAGCGGTGCGTAGAGGCGGTCGCGGTCGATCTTCTCTTCGGCGTTGCGGTACGCCTTGCTGCGCGTTGCCATCTGCTTCTCCTTCTGCAGTCGTGGTCAGCGGGTCCGCGCGGACCCTGCCACTACCGCCCACGGTGGGCGGTGGTACTTCGTGCTGCTGATCGTGCTCAGCCCTCGACGGTGATACCCATCGAGCGGGCCGTGCCCGCGATGATCTTCGACGCGGCGTCGATGTCGTTCGCGTTGAGGTCCTCGAGCTTGGTCTGGGCGATCTCGCGCACCTGGGCCGAGGTCAGCTTCGCGACCTTGACGGTGTGCGGCGTGGCCGAGCCCTTCTGGACGCCCGCAGCCTTCTTGATGAGCTCCGCCGCCGGCGGGGTCTTCGTGACGAAGGTGAAGGAGCGGTCCTCGTAGACCGTGATCTCGACCGGGACCACGTTGCCGCGCTGCGACTCGGTGGCCGCGTTGTAGGCCTTGCAGAACTCCATGATGTTCACGCCGTGCTGACCGAGCGCGGGGCCGATCGGCGGGGCGGGCGTCGCCGCTCCGGCCTGGATCTGGAGCTTGATGAGGCCGGAGACCTTCTTCTTGGGAGGCATGACTCTTCCCTGTCTTTCTTCTCGTGGACCGACGCCGTGGGCGATGACCCGGTTGCAGTACAGCGTTCACGCGTGCGCGGCGGGTGCCGCGCGAGCGTCAGATCTTGGCGACCTGGTTGAACGACAGCTCGACCGGGGTCTCCCGGCCGAAGATGGAGACGAGGACCTTGAGCTTCTGGTTCTCGGCGTTGATCTCGGAGATCGTCGCGGGCAGCGTGTCGAACGGACCGTCGGTGACGGTGACCGACTCGCCGACGACGAACTCGACCTCTACCGGCGCCCGTCCGGCCACGCCGCTCGCCGGCTTGCCGGGCTCAGGGGCGGGCGCGAGCATCGGCGCGAGCATCGAGAAGACCTCGTCGAGCGTCAGCGGCACAGGCTGGTGGGTGTGGCCGACGAAGCCCGTGACACCGGGCGTGTGGCGCACCGCACCCCACGACTCGTCGGTGAGGTCCATGCGCACGAGGACGTAGCCGGGGATCCGCACGCGTCGGACGATCTTCTTCTGCGCGTTCTTGATCTCGGCCACCTCCTCCATGGGGACCTCGATCTGGAAGATGTAGTCCTCCATGTTCAGGCTCTGGATGCGGTTCTCCAGGTTGGCCTTCACACGGTTCTCGTAGCCGGCGTACGAGTGGATGACGTACCAGTCGCCGAGCTGCGAGCGCAGCGTGCGCTTGAACTCCGCGACGGGGTCCTCGATGACGTCGCCGTCCTCGTCCTCGGGACGCGACTCGTCGTCGGAGGCGTCGGGCTCGGCAGCGTCCTCGACGGACCCGGTCGCGACGTCCGAGGTCTCCTCGACCTCGCCCTCGGCGCCCTCGGGCTGCGTCGGGTCGACGTTCTCCGTCTGGTCCAGCGACTCCTGGGACACGAACGAACCTGCTTTCTGATGACCTACTCGATGACTGCTGGAAGGACGTGCGCCGCACGCGCCGACGGTGGACCGCCGCACGTGCTCACCCGCGCCGTTCGCCGGTCACCCGGCACGGCGGACCTGGTTCGGCTGGCTAGTCCCCGAAGACCCACAGGACGGCCTTGCCGATCCCGAGGTCGAGCACCGTCACGAAGGCCATGACGACCAGGACGAAGACCAGCACGACCGTGGTGTAGGTGATGAGCTCGGAGCGGGTCGGCGTGACGACCTTGCGGAGCTCCGCGACCACCTGGCGCACGAACAGGGCGATCCGGGCGAAGACGTTGGGCTTCTTGTCCCCTGCGGAACGGCCCTTCTTCACCTCGTCGGCGCGTGCGTCGTCTGCACCCACGGCCTCTGACGGCGATTCGCTCACTCGTTCTTCCCCATCGTTCGCGTACGGGACGTGCCCCGAACGTGCTGGACACTTCTGTGTAACCCGTTCCCGGACTACGCGCCATCCCGGAGGGACCACGCTCTGCAGGGTAGACAGGACTCGAACCTGCAACCTGCGGTTTTGGAGACCGCTGCGCTACCAATTGCGCCACTACCCTTCGCGACCGACGCCCTGCGCACCGTCCCGCGACCTCGATGTCGATACCTGTCGGGGCGCGAACCAGCCTGGCGGGCGTCAACCACCGAGGGACCACTGTACGCGACGCGACGACCATGGTCGAACCCGGGTCCATCGACCGGTGGACGCACGCTCCACCGGTCGGTCCTCGCGGGGCGCGACCCCGTCAGGAGACGCTGGTCGCATGACGACGACACGTGGTGAACCGCTCGTGACGACCGGCCCGGCCGCCCGTCCCGGTGCGGTCGTGGAGGTCCGCGGCCTGCGCAAGGCCTACGGGACGAAGCAGGCGGTCGACGGGATCGACCTGAGCGTCGAGCGCGGCGAGATCTTCGCCGTCCTCGGCCCCAACGGCGCAGGGAAGACCACGACGGTCGAGATCCTCGAGGGCTTCCGTCGCCGCGACGCCGGCGAGGTGCGCGTGCTGGGCGAGGACCCCCAGACCGCGGGACGCGCATGGCGTGCGCGCCTCGGCGTCGTGCTCCAGGACTCGCGCGACCAGTCGGAGCTGACGGTCGCCGAGCTCGTCGGGCACTTCGCCGCCTTCTACCCCGCACCCCGCGACCCGGACGAGGTGATCGACGCCGTCGGCCTGCGCCCGAAGGCCCGGACCCGGACGCGTCAGCTCTCGGGCGGCCAGCGCCGCCGGCTCGACGTCGCGCTCGGGATCGTCGGGTCGCCCGAGCTGCTGTTCCTCGACGAGCCGACGACCGGGTTCGACCCGCAGGCGCGACGCTCCTTCTGGGAGCTCGTCCTGTCGTTGCGCGACGACGGCACGACCATCGTCCTGACGACCCACTACCTCGACGAGGCCGCCCACCTGGCCGACCGGGCCGCCGTCGTGCGCGACGGTCGGGTCGTCGCCCTCGACGCGCCCGACCGCCTCGGCGGACCGCAGGCCCGACGACCGGTCGTGCGCTGGTTCGACGACGGCTGGCACACCGAGCGGACCGACTCCCCCACGGCGTTCGTCACGTCGCTCGCCGCCCGCATCGCGGGCCCTGACGGCGAGGTCCGCGGCCTCGAGGTGAAGCACCCGAGCCTCGAGGACGTGTACCTCGAGCTCATCGGCTCCCAGCCCACGCCCGTCACCGAGGAGGCACGACCGTGACCGCACCGACCACGACCGCCGCACGCACGCCCCGTCCGGCGACGCGCGACCTCGCCCTCCCGGGCTCCGTCCGGCTCGGGGTCGCCCGCACCGGCGCGGAGCTCCGGGCGTTCGTCCGGGAGCGCGACGCGGTGATCTTCATCTTCACCTACCCCGTCATCATGCTCGCGATCTTCGCGTCGGTCTTCGACGGCCAGGACCAGGGCATGGACGGCTACAGCGTCCCGTTCGCCCAGTACTTCCTGCCCGGGATGATCGCGACGGGCGTCATGCTGACGAGCTTCCAGTCGCTCGCGATCTCCATCGCGGTCGAGCGCGACGACGGCACCCTCAAGCGGCTGCGCTCGACGCCCCTGCCGGCGTCGGCGTACTTCTACGGCAAGGTCGGGCTCGTGCTCGCCACGTCGGTCGTGCAGACCGCCCTGCTGCTGGCGCTCGCCGCGTTCGCGTTCGACGTCCCCATGCCGTGGACCATGGACGACAGCGCCACGCGCGTCGCGACGTTCGCCTGGGTGTTCGTGCTGGGCTGCGCCGCGGGCGCCGTGTGCGGTGTCGGGTTCTCCTCGCTCCCCCGGTCGGGCAAGTCGGCGACGGCGGTCGTCACCCCGGTCGTCCTCGTCCTGCAGTTCATCTCCGGGGTGTTCTTCGCGTTCTTCGCGCTGCCCGGCTGGATGCAGTCCGTGGCGTCGGTGTTCCCCCTCAAGTGGATGGCTCAGGGCATGCGCTCGGTCTTCCTGCCGGCCGAGGCGGCGGCGCTCGAGCCGTCGGGGTCGTGGCAGCACGGCGCGACGGCTGCTGTACTGGTCGCATGGCTGGTGGTGGGACTCGTGGTGGGCGCTCGCACGTTCCGGTGGCGTCGTCGTGACGACGGCTGAGACGCGCGCACCGAGCGCCACGGAACAGCTCGACGGCACGTGGGCGCGCGACGTGCGCTGGTGGGACGTCTCGTTCTACGTCATCGTCTCGCTCAGCGCGGTCGCGCTCTTCACGACGTCGCTGCCCGGCAGCACCCTCGTCGTGGCGCTCACGGCGATCGGCGCGATCATGCTCGCCTACGCCGCCTGGGGGCGACGTGCCGCCAGGACGCGCAACCAGGTCGCCGCGCACCTCTACCTCCTCGTCGCCGTCGTCGGGACGGTCGTGGTCGCCGCCCAGGACACGCTCGGGACCCTGCTGCTGTTCGCGACGTTCACCCAGATCTGGATGATGTCGGAGCACCTCTGGGCGCAGGTCGTGCTGTGCGTCCTCCTCGCGGGGGGCACGGCGCTCGCGCTCGCGTGGGACCCTGCGGCCGGGCGTGTCGACCCCGCCGCGCTCGTGGGCACCGCGCCCCAGATGGGTGTCGCTCTCGCCTTCTCCCTCGGGCTCGGGCTGTGGACCGCGCACACCATGCGCCAGGCCGAGCGGCACGCGCGGCTCGTCGACGAGCTGCGGGCGACCCAGGCGCAGCTCGCGCTGTCCCACCACCAGGCGGGCGTCGCCGCCGAGCGCGAGCGTGTCGCGCGCGAGATCCACGACACGCTCGCCCAGGGCTTCACGAGCGTCGTCATGCTCGCCCAGGCCGCGAGCGCCGACCTCGACCGGGACGCGCCCGACGCCGCACGCGACCGGCTCGCGCTCGTCGAGGCGACGGCACGCGACAACCTCGCCGAGGCGCGCGCCCTCGTCGCGGCGACGGGCCCCGTCCCGCTGGAGTCGGGGAGCACGCTCGCGGAGGCGGTCGGCCGGCTCGCCGAACGGTTCGGCGCGGAGTCGGGAGTCGCCGTGCAGGCACACCTCGGCGAGGTGACCGGGCTCTCCAGCGCGGACGAGGTCGTGCTCCTCCGCTCGGCGCAGGAGTCCCTCACGAACGTCCGGCGCCACGCCGCGGCAGGCTCGGTCCGGGTCGAGCTCGCGCAGGACGCCACCGTCACGCGCCTGGAGGTGCACGACGACGGCCGCGGGCTGCCCGCCGACCTCACCGAGGGTTACGGCCTGCGCGGGATGCGTGAACGCGTCGCCGCGGGCGGGGGTACGGTCAGCGTCGGGCCGGGCGAGCCGGCGGGGACGGTCGTCGTGGTCGAGATCCCGGTCCGCACGCCAGGAGGACCCGAATGACCGAGCCCGTGCGGATCCTCGTCGTCGATGATCACCCGGTGGTCCGGTCCGGGCTCGTCGGCATGCTCGCGGCGGAACCGGACCTCGAGGTCGTCGGCGAGGCCGGCGACGGCGCGCGTGCCGTGGCGCTCGCGGCCGAGCTCACCCCCGACGTCGTGCTCATGGACCTGCGCATGCCCGTGCTCGACGGCGTCGGGGCGACGACGGCGATCGTCGGCCCCGCCGTTCCCGGTCGCGGTCCCGGGAGCACGGCGCCGCGCGTCGTCGTGCTCACGACGTACGAGACGGACACGGACATCCTGCGGGCCGTCGAGGCGGGGGCGACGGGATACCTGCTCAAGGACACGCCGCGCGAGGAGCTCGTCGCGGGCGTGCGCGCGGCGGCGCGCGGGCAGACGGTGCTCGCGCCGAGCGTCGCGACCCGGCTCGTGACGTCCGTGCGGGGGGACCGGCTCACCGATCGCGAGACCGAGGTGCTGCGGCTCGTCGCGCGCGGGCTGTCGAACGCGGCGGTGGGCAAGGAGCTCTTCATCGCGGAGGCGACGGTCAAGACGCACCTGCTGCGCGTGTTCGCCAAGCTCGGCGTGGACGACCGCACGGCCGCGGTGACGGTCGCGATGGACCGGGGCTACCCGATCACCTGACCCTCGGCGCGACCAGCCGGCCGGGCCCACCCGTGACAGACTCCGGCGTGTGCGAGACCTCGCGACACTCCCCAAGGCCCACCTGCACCTGCACTTCACGGGTTCGATGCGCCTCGACACCCTGCGCGAGCTCGCGCAGGGGTACGGCGTCCGGCTCCCCCACGCGCTCCTCGACGGCGACCCGCTGCGTCTGCCCGCCACCGAGCGCGGTTGGTTCCGCTTCCAGCGCCTCTACGACGCCGCGCGTGCGTGCGTGCGCTCGGAGGCCGACATGCGGCGCATCGTGCTCGAGGCCGCGCAGGACGACGCTGCCGAGGGCTCGGGACGGCTCGAGATCCAGGTCGACCCGACGTCGTACGCGCCGTTCGTCGGCGGGATCACCCCCGCCGTCGAGATCGTGCTCGACGCCGCGCGGTCCGCGAGCGCCGCGACCGGGACCGAGGTGGCCGTGGTCGTCGCCGCGTCCCGCATGCGCCACCCGCTCGACGCGCGCACGCTCGCACGGCTCGCGGCGCAGTACGCCGGCGAGGGCGCGGGCGAGGTCGTGGGCTTCGGGCTGAGCAACGACGAACGGCGCGGGGACACGGGAGAGTTCGCGCACGCGTTCGCGATCGCCCGCAGCGCAGGGCTCGCGTCCGTCCCCCACGGCGGCGAGCTGCTGGGACCGGCGCACGTGCACGAGGTGGTCGAGACCCTCGTCCCGGACCGCCTGGGCCACGGCGTGCGGGCCGCGGAGGACCGGTGTCTGCTCGAGGACGTGGTGGAGCGCGGGATCGCGCTCGAGGTGTGCCCGGCCTCGAACGTGTCGCTCGGCGTGTACGAGGAGGTGGGGCAGGTCCCGCTCGGCACGCTCGTCGATGCCGGCGCCCGGGTCGCCCTCGGCGCCGACGACCCGCTGCTCTTCGGTTCCCGGCTCGTCGCGCAGTACGAGGCGGCCCGGGACGAGCACGGGTTCTCGGACGTCGAGCTCGCCGACCTGGCGAGGGCGTCGATCCGGGCCAGCCGCGCGTCGTCGGGCACGCGCCACCGCCTCCTGTCCGGCGTCGACGACTGGCTGGCGACGGACTGACCGTGGCGGTGGTCGACGCGCTTCTCATGTGCGTCTCATCCGCCTCTTCGATACTTGCCCCATGACTCGCCGGATCGTCGCGTGGACCGCAGGCGTCCTCCTCGTCGTCCTTGCCGGGGTGGCGACCGCCGCCGCCGTCGCGGCCCGGCCACCCGACCGGGTCGTCGGGGATGCCGTGGTCGTGACACCCGCGCCGTTGCCGGCGCCGACCCCTGGGCCGACCGACGAGCCGACGGATCCGTCGACCGACCCGTCGAACGGCGGCGGACCCGACGACGACGATTCCGACAGCAACGACGATGGTGACGACGACGGACGCGTGTCCCCCGCCCCGCCGTCGAGCGACGACGACGACGCAGATGACGATGGTGACGACGACGCAGACGAGGACGACGACGGTGCGGACGGGGACGACGCATGAGCGGTACGGGCCCGGACGCCCACGCCGCCGGTGAACGCTCCCGGGCCCGCCTCACGGTGCGCACGCGGATGCTCGCCGCGTTCCTCGCCCTGTCCGCGCTCGCCCTCGTCGTGGCGGGTGGCGCGGCGTGGCTGCTGCAGCGCGACCAGGTGGACGCACGCGTCGAGGAGAGCCTGCGGCGCAGCGCGGCCGAGCTGGAGACGCTCGGGGCGTCAGGTGTGAACCCTGTGACGGGCGAGCCCTTCACCTCGGCCGAGGACGTCGTCGTCGCGGCCATCCAGCTCACGGTCCCCGCGCGCAACGAGGGTGTGCTCGGGCTGCGGGGCGAACGCGCCCCGCTCGTGTCCCAGCAGGACGTCCAGGTGCACCTCGAGGACGACGCGGAGCTCGTCGCCGCCCTGCGACCGCTGGCGGCGCGTGACTCCGTCGCGCTGTACTCGATCGTCACGTCGGAGACGGACTATCGCGTGCTCGTCGCCCCCGTCACCGTGGCGGGTGGGGCCGCCGCCGACGCCACCGTGGCCACGGCCGAGCCCACGGCCCTCGTGCTCGCGTACGACAGGTCCGCCGAGCACGCCGAGTTCACCCGGGTGTTCGGCACGTACGCCCTGGTCGCGCTCGGCGCGCTGGTGCTCACGGGCGTCGTCGGGTGGGTGCTCGCCGGCCGTCTCCTGCGGCCCATCCGGGTGCTCTCCCGGACCGCGCAGACCATCAGCGACACCGACCTGTCGGCACGCATCGTCGTCACGGGCAACGACGACCTGTCGGACCTGTCGCGCACCGTCAACGGCATGCTCGACAGGCTCGAGGGCTCCTTCGAGTCGCAGCGACGGCTGCTCGACGACGTCGGGCACGAGCTGCGCACACCGCTCACCGTCGTGCGCGGCCACCTCGAGCTGATGGACCCGCGCGACCCGGACGACGCGCGCGAGACTCGCGACCTCACTCTCGACGAGCTCGACCGGATGAACCGCCTGGTCGACGACCTCGTGACGCTCGCGACCGTCGGCCGCCCCGACTTCGTGCGGCCCGCGGCCACGGACGTCGGACGCCTCACCGACGACGTGCTCGACAAGATCCGTGCTCTCGGCGACCGGCGCTGGCTCGTCGACGCGCGCGCGGACGTCGTCGCGCACGTCGACGCGCAGCGCGTCACCCAGGCGCTCCTGCAGCTCGCCGCCAACGCCGTGAAGTTCTCCGCGACGGGCTCCGTGGTCGCGGTCGGGTCGGCCGTGTCCGACGACGGCGCCCGGCTGCGCCTGTGGGTGCGCGACGAGGGCATCGGCATCGAGCCCGACCAGGCGTCCCGCATCTTCGAGCGCTTCGCCCAGGCCCCCGTCCCGAGCGGCCGCGAGCGCCCGGACGGAGCCGGCCTCGGGCTCGCGATCGTCAGCGCGATCGCCGAGGGTCACGGTGGGCGTGCCGCCGTCGCCACGGCGCCGGGCGCCGGGTCGACGTTCACGCTCGACCTCCCGCTCGCCGCGGACACCGACGAGCCCCACCCCGACGGAAGGACCGCCCCGTGAGCCAGATCCTCGTGGCCGAGGACGAGACCCGCATCGCGTCGTTCGTCGCGAAGGGCCTGCGGTCCGCAGGCTACGCGAGCACGACCGTCGCGACCGGGCGCGAGGCGTTCGACCTCGCGAGCACGGGAGACTTCGCGCTCCTCGTGCTCGACCTGGGTCTGCCGGACCAGGACGGCTTCACCGTGCTGCGCCGCCTGCGCGAGACGGGCAACGGGATACCTGTCATCATCCTCACCGCGCGCACGTCGGTCACCGACACCGTCGCCGGGCTCGAGGGCGGCGCCGACGACTACATGGCCAAGCCCTTCCGGTTCGAGGAGCTGCTCGCCCGGATCCGTCTGCGCCTGCGCACCGAGCCCGCGGGCGAGGTCGTCGTCCTCAGCCACGGCTCCCTCAGCCTCGACCTGCGCACGCGCCGCGCACGCACCGCGGAGCGTGAGGTCGACCTCTCGGCACGCGAGTTCGCGCTCGCGGAGGCCTTCCTGCGCAACCCCGGCCAGGTCCTCAGCCGCGAACAGCTCCTGTCGCGCGTGTGGGGGTACGACTTCGACCCCGGGTCCAACGTCGTCGACGTCTACGTGCGCTACCTGCGCAACAAGCTCGGGGCCGAGCACGTCGTGACCGTCCGCGGCATGGGCTACCGCCTCGCCGACGTCTGACCGTCCGACGCACGACGGCGCCCGCCCCGGTGTCGGGGCGGGCGCCGTGCGGTGCGGGTGCTGGCTCAGTCCGCGGACTGCGGCGACGGCGGCGTGACGGGGCTGTTCGGGGTGTTCGGGGTGTTCGGGGTGTTCGGGGTGTTCGGGGTGTTCGGGGTGTTGGGCGACTGCGGGCTGTTCGGGGTGTTCGCCGACGGCGGCGTGACGGGACTGTTCGGCGTGTTCGCCGTCTGAGCCGTCGGTGCCGTCTGAGCGGTGTTCGCCGTCTGAGCCGTGACGGTCGTGACGGACGAGCCGGTCTGCACCGCGCTCGGGCTCGGGGTCGCCGTGCTCGTCGCAGCCGGTGCGGACGGCGTCGTGGAACGTGTCGTGCCGTCCACCTGGACGGACGGCGAGACGACGCTCTCCGCGGGTGCGTCGAGCACGCCCTGAGCGGTGGCGACGGTGGCGCCGAGCCCGACGGCGCCGAGGGCTCCGGTGACGATCCATGCGCTGCGAGCCTTCATGATCCTTCTCCATTCTTCTCGGGTGCACGCGGCCCTCCGGCTGCGTCTGCACGTGAGTCTTCCGAGCGGGTGTGAGACGCCGAGGAGGCGTCGATGAGAGAGCTCTCAGGGAACGTCGCCCCGACCCACCCCGCGCCCGCGGCGTCGACGAGCCCTTCCGCGACCCCGAGCCACTCGGTGGCGAGCTCGCGCGTCGCGGCCCCGGAGGCCAGGGACAGCACGACGCCGGCCGCCCGGGTGCGCAGCACGACCGGGTCGACCACGGCGTCGAACACGGCGAGGCAGCGGGCCACGAGCTCGTCGACACCCGCGTAGTCGGCGGCGGACAGCGACGGGAGCACGGCGAGGTGCGCGACGACGCACGCGAGGTCGTCCACGCGGTGGCCGGGCCCGAGGGTGTCGACGTCGAGCAGGACCTCGACGCGTACGTCGTCGCCCGCCGTCCGGCCCGCCACGGACACGGCGGCGTCCAGCAGGACGTTCGCGGGGTGGAAGTCGCCGTGGGTCGCGACGACCGGTCCGAGGCCACGGTCACGGACCGCAGTCACCGCGCGCGCGACCCGCCACGTGCGGGCAGCGTCGAGGCCGTGGACCTCGACGGCGGTCCGCGCGTACCGCTCGACCCGTTCGGCCCAGGCGGGGCGCCGCGCGAGCGTGGTCGCCGCGGCGGGGAGCTCGTCGAGGGCCCGGAGCAGGGCGTGCGGGGCGATCGCGGTCGCCCGCCTACCGGGAGGGGTTGCGGCCAGGTGCTGGGCGAGCGAGGGCCCGCTCTCCTCCGCGAGCACGACGACGCCGTCGGCGGACCAGGTGAGGCAGCGCGGGGCGACGACGGTGCCGCGCGGGCGGTCGGACCCGCCGAGCAGGACGTGGCGGCGCACGAGGGAGCGGACGCGGTCGGGCCGCACCACCTTGACGTAGACGACGCCGCTCGTGGTGCGCGCGCGCAGGACCGCACGGCGCAGCGGGCGGTACGCGACGATCTCGACGGACTCGACGTCCACCTCGTGCCCGGCGCCGCGCAGTCGCCGGGTCAGCTGCGCGGCGTCGTACGCGGCGGCCAGACCGACGAGCACCGGGTCCGTCGGGTGGCGCCAGACGTGCAGGACGCGCGGGCCGTCGACGAGACGCACCACGCCCGCGCCGAGGGCGGAGGGCGGCAGCTCGGCGGTGGTCGCGAGCAGGTACTCGCGCACCTCGACGTCGTAGCCGACCGTGACGTCGTACCCGACCGTCACCTCCGCGCCGGGGCGCGCGTGCACCCGGTCCAGGCTCCACGCCCCGAGGCTCGCGCCGTCGGCGCCGAGCGCGGCGGCAAGGATGCCGGCCGCCTCGGACGTCGTCAAGAGGTCGAGGTACGCGCGCTGGTCGAGGGGCACGGGATCGGAGCTCAGATCGGAGGTCGTGATCACGACCTCAGCAGACCCGACGGGCGTGGGGACCGGGTGAGACGTGGGTGAGAGTGCTCTCATCCGCGAGCGCCGCGTGTGTCGGCACCCGTTGACACCCGCGACTCACGGCGCCACACTCATTATTGTGTCAATACATATCCTCTTCCTCGTCGTCCTCGTCGCGGCACCCGCCGCCGTCCTCGCGTGGGCGCTGCGCCGCGCCCGGGCCGAGACCGAGGCGCCCGCCTCCGCCCCGCTCGTGACGAACCCCGCCCAGGCGGCCCGTGCACGCCGCCACGCGGGCGGCGGAGCGCTGCTCGGCGCCGTCGTCGCCCTCGCGGTGCTGCTGGTCGTCGGCCCGGCGGTCGCCATGACCTTCGACGGCCTCTCGGAGGGGCTCGCGCTCGGGCTCGTCCCCGCCGCCGCCGGGCTGTCGTTCGTGGCCGCCGTCGCGCTCGCCGAGGTCACGTGGCCCGCGCCGGACGGGGCCCGACGTAGCGCCAGCCTCGTACCCCGGACGGTGCGCGACGTCGCGCCCGCCCGCCTGCGACGCTGGTCCTGGGTCTCGACGGCAGTCGTCGTGCTCGTCACTCTCGTCGGCGGGCTGACCGCGCAGCCCGACGGCCGGTCGGTCGGGTTCCTCGACACAGCCGCAGGGGTCGGCGGGGCGTCGGGCCCCTACCCCGGCTGGTTCTACGGCCTCCCGCTCCTGGTCGCGTGCCTGCTGGTGCTCGGTGCGAGCGAGGTCTGCCTCCGCCTCGTCGTCGCGCGAGCAGCGGTCGCCGGCGTCGACGCGACGTGGGACCTCGCCCTGCGCCGACTGTCCTCGCACCGGCTGCTGCGCGGCGTCCAGCTCACCGTCGGGCTCACCGGCGCGGGCATGCTCGTCACGGGTGGCCAGGCGGCCCACAACGTCGCGACCAACGCGGCGTCTAACGGCGCGAGCGCGGGCTTCGGACCCGGGATCGGGATCACGGCGATCGTCGTCGGGATCGCGTGGGCGCTCGCCGCGATCGTCGTCACGCTCGTGCCCGGCGTCCCCCCGCGATCGGACGCCCCTCGCGCCGACGCCGCACGCACCGCCCTCGCGGGCACGAGCGGGCTCGGCGAGGTCGGCGGCCAGGATGCCGGCTGACGTGGCGGGCGGGCTGCGGGTCGACATCGACCTCGGGTCGGGCGCGCCCCCGTACGAGCAGATCCGTGCCCAGGTGCTCGAGCACGTCGCCGCGGGCCGGCTCGTCGTCGGCGACCGCCTGCCGACCATCCGCGCGCTCGCGACCGACCTCGGGCTCGCCGCCGGGACCGTCGCCCGCGCATACCGCGAGCTCGAGGCGTCCGGGGCGGTGACCACCCGCCGGCGGGCGGGCACCGTGGTCGCCGACGGCGCGACCTCGGCGGACGTGGTCGCCCGGCAGGCCGCGCGCGACCTCGTGCGGACGACGCGCGGCGTCGGGCTCACGGACGACGCGATCCTCGCCGCCGTCCGGGCGGCGCTCCGGCAGGAGCACGCCACCGGCTCCCCCAACGGTCCGCAGGCCCCGGGCGTCTCGTAGGGTGCGCGGTCCGCCGCGTCACGAGAGGATCACGATCCGCACCACGACGGCCCGGACGGCACGCGCTCCGCGCGCGGGCGACGCATGATGGGTCCCCGCGTCGAGCCGCCGTCGGACGAGCCGGTGCGCACCACAGGAGGAGCCAGGATGGTCCAGCAGGGGAATCGAGCAGGACGCACGCGGTGGCGTGCCCGACAGACGGCGCTGCGCGCCGGCGCCGGGCTGGTCGTCGCGCTGCTCGCGGTGACAGGATGCCAGTCCGGGCTGCCCGACATGCAGCCGGGCCGCGCTCAGACGTCCAGCGCACCACCGACGTCGACCGTCTCGCCGACGGACGAGCCCACCCCGGAACCGGAGGCGACCGAGGAGCCCGAGCCGACGCCGAGCGCGGAGCCGACCGAGGAACCTGAGGTCGAGCCGACGGACGAGCCGACGGACGAGGCGACGGACGAGGCCACCGAGGAGCCGGACCCGCCCGCCGAGCCGGAGGAGACCGCGGAGCCCGCGGAACCGGAGGAGCCCGAGGCGCTCGTCCGCGGCGCGAGCGGCGAGCTCGTCACGGACCTGCAGTCCCGCCTGCACGAGCTCGGGTACTTCATCGGCACGCCCGACGGCGACTTCGGACCCGGCACGCAGCAGGCGGTGTGGGCCCTGCAGAAGGCGGCCGGCATCTCCCGGGACGGCGTCGTCGGTCCGGCGACGCAGGCCGCGCTCGACGACGGGGTGCGGCCGAGGGCGCAGAGCTCGTCGGGGCACGTCATCGAGATCGACATCGATCGCCAGCTCCTGCTCGCCGTCGACGACGGGAAGGTCGTCACCGCCATCAACGCGTCGTCGGGCAGCGGCGAGGCGTTCGAGGCGAAGGGCCAGCAGTACCACGCCAACACCCCGCGCGGGACGTTCCAGGTGGGCCGACAGGTGGACGCGAACTACTCCTCGAGCCTCGAGCTCGGAGACATGTGGCGGCCCAAGTTCTTCACGGGCGGCATCGCGGTGCACGGTTCGCCGTCGATCCCGCCCTGGGGTGCGTCGCACGGCTGCGTACGCGTGGCGAACGGCGCGATGAACTGGATCTGGGACACGTGGGGCGCCCCTCCCGGGACGACCGTCCTCGTCTACTGACCGGGCAGGCTCAGAGGGCGATACCCACGAGCACCGGCTCCGGCACGAGCTCGACGCCGAACGCGTCGCGCACCCCGTCGCGCACCGCGCGTGCGAGCTCCACGACGTCCGACGCGCTCGCGCCGCCCCGGTTCGTCAGGGCGAGGGTGTGCCGCGTCGAGAGGGTCGCGAGGCTCGACGGCCCGTGCACGCCGAATCCCTTGGTGAACCCCGCACGCTCGATGAGCCACGCGGCCGACGTCTTGACGAGCGTCGGGTCGATCTCACCGAGCGCCGGGCCCGTCGTGCGGCTCGGCCTCGCCGAACGCACCGGGTAGCGCGGGGCGTCGGCGGGCAGCAGGTCCGCCTGCTCGGCCGGCACGACCGGGTTCGTGAAGAACGATCCCGCGCTCCACCGGTCGTGGTCCGGCGCGGCGCCCGCCGTGCCGACCCGGTCGAGCAGCATGCCCTTGCGGCCGCGCAGCTCGAGGACGGCGGCCCGCACGTCCACGTTCGGAGCCCGCTCCCCCACCTCGACGCCGAGCGTGCGGGCCAGCTCCGCGTACGCGACCGGGGCGGACAACGACCCGAGCCGCGTCTGGAACGCGACGTCCAGCACGACGAACCGCGGGCTCGGGTACCAGGGACCGGACGCGACGTCGGGGCCGGCTCCGTCCGGCACGTCCGCCACGTGCATCGACCGCTTGAGCAACGACGTCCGGTACCCGAAGCCGAGCTCGCCGAGCGCGAGGGTGCGCGCGCGCGACTCGGCGCGGTCCCACACCCGCACCGACGCGACGACGCCGGACACCTCCTGACCGTACGCCCCGACGTTCTGCACGGGCGCGGCCCCGGCGGTCCCGGGGATGCCGGACAGCGCCTCGAGCCCGACCCAGTCCTGCGCGACCGCACGCTCGACGAGCTCGTCCCAGTCCTGGCCGGCGGGGACGGTGAAGCTCGCGCCGCCGCACGTGTCCTCGGCGTCGACCGTGACGCCCTGGCGCCGGTCGCGCACGACGACGCCCGCGAACCCGTCGTCGCCGACGAGCAGGTTGGATCCGCCACCGAGGACGAGCAGCGCCTCGCCGGCGTCGTCCACCGCGCGCACGGTCTCGACCAGCTCGGCCTCGCTCGTCACCTCGACGTACCGGTCGACCGGACCACCGACGCGCAGCGTCGTGAGCTCGGCGAGCGTGGGCTCGCCCGGGGTCTCGGGGCGCAGCCCGGGGGCCGTGGCCGCCGTGTCGTCGACGCGGGGCCCGGAGGATGCGGTGGGTTCGCAGGTCACCGGGTCAGCCTAGTTCGACGTGTCCGGGACCGAGGCATCCGTGGCAGCCGGGCGGACGTCGTCCGCACGCGTGCCGCCGCCGCCACCGCCCGCAGCCGTCGGGAGCGGGCGCGCGGCCCCGACGACGAGCAGGCCCACGACGACCGGCACGGCGATGACGAGCAGCGCGTGCCGGTAGCCGACGGCGTGCGCGAGGAAGCCGATCAGCGGCGGCCCCATGAAGAACGCCGAGTAGCCGATGGTCGCGACCACGCTCACGCGCACGGCGGCGCGCTGCGGGTCGTCCGACGCCGCGCTCATCCCCACCGGGAACCCGAGGGCGGCGCCCATCCCCCACAGCACGACGCCGACGAGCGCGAGCCACAGGCTCGGCGCGAGGCCGAACACGAGCAGTCCCACGAGCGCCAGACCCGCGGAGATCCGCAGCACAGGGACCCGGCCGAACCGGTCGAGCAGACCTGTGCCGAGGAGACGCATCCCGGTCATGGCGGTGAGGAAGACGGCGAGCGCGACGGCGCCGAGCGCGTCCTCGGTCTCGAACCCGTCGACGACCGCGAGGCTCACCCAGTCGTTCGCCGCGCCCTCGGTGAGGGCCGCGGCGAGCACGACGAGCCCGATGAGCAACGTGCGCGGCTCCGTCCAGGCGGACAGCGCGGACCGCGCACCTCGCGACACCGGGACTGCGGTCGCGGGGTCCGCACCGGAGGCCTGGGCGTCTGCGTGCGCGGCCGTCGCGTCGTCGATCGTGCCGGCGGGCAGGAAGAACCGCACCGACCACAGGACCGCGACCAGGCTCACCGCCACGGCGGCGGTCAGGTGCCACTGCACGGGGACCCGCAGCAGGGCAGCGAGCGCCCCGATACCCGCTCCGGCCATGGTGCCGAACGAGAACCCGGCGTGAAAACGGGGCATGATCGCGCGCCCGAGCCGCTGCTCGACTGCCGCACCCTCGAGGTTCATCGCCGCGTCCCACACCCCCGTGCCGATGCCCGTCACGAAGAGCCCGATGCGCACCACCCAGTCCGCGCCCTCCGCCACGGCGAACACGGTCGTCACGAGACCGGCGGTGTTGATGGTCGCGAAGACCACGACCGCGCGGGCGGCACCGAGGCGCTGCACGACGAGGCCGGACAGCGGCAGCGCGAGCAGCGAGCCGACGGCCATGAAGAGCAGCAGGAGCCCCATCTGCGACTCGCCGAAGCCGAGCTCGTCGCGCACCGCGGGCAGGCGGGACGCCCAGGTCGCGAAGTTGAAGCCGTTGAGGAAGAACACGGCGAACACGGACCACGCGGCGAGCGACGCGACACGTGCGGCTCGGGGTGCGGACGGGGCGGTCATGCGGAGGTCTCCTCGCGGCGGTGAGAGGTGGTGACGGGACGGTGCCGACGCGCGTCGTGCCGTCCGGCCGGTGCACGACGACGCGCCGTGCGTCGGCGCCGCGGGTGGCGGTCCGGCGCGGACAGGTCGGGTTGCAGGAGGTGCTCGGTCGGGGGCTCGGTCTGGCCGTCCGGACCGGGCGCCTCCCCCTCATCCTGCCCTGCTGCGCCCGGCGCGCGTGCGGCGAGCGCGGCGGACGTGCGCAGCGGTGCGACCTGGCGCGCCAGGAGAACGCTGAGGACCATGGCCCCGACGATGAGCACGAGCGCGTGCCGCGCACCGAGCGCCTCCGCCGCGAGGCCGAGGAGCGGCGGCGCGCCGAGCGCGGCCATCGAGGAGAACGCGGACACGACGGACACGCGGCTCGCGGCGCGCAGCGGCTCGTCCGACGCCGCGGCGATGCCGACGGGCACGGCGAGGGCGGCACCGAAGCCCCACAGCACGACCCCGACCCCCGCGAGCGCGAGCGTGGGCGCGAACCCGAAGAGCACGAGCCCGAGGATCGACGTGATGCCGGACGCCCGCAGCACGACCACGCGGCCGAAGCGGTCGATGAGTCGCGTGCCGGCGAGCCGCATGACGGTCATCGCGCCGACGAACGTCCCGAAGACGACCGCTCCGACGGCCTCCGTCTGCGCGAAGCCGTCGACGACGGCGAGGGACAGCCAGTCGTTCGCCGAGCCCTCGGACAGCGCCGCCGACAGGATCACGAGGCCGATGAGCAGCGTCCGCGGCTCGCGCCACGCACCGAGCGCTGCGCCGAGTCGTGCGCCGCGAGGTGCGCGGGTCGCCTCCCGGGGACGCGAGGGTGTGTCGCTCGACGGCTCGGGCCGGGCCGGGAGCGTGTCGTGGACGATCGCCGGGATGGCGACGAGGCGCCAGACGGTGGCGACGGCGCCGGTGACGGCGAACTGGACGAGGACGGGGACCTCGCCCGCGGCGCACGCCGCGCCGAGGAGGGACCCGACGACGGCGCCGATCGAGAACGCGGCGTGGAACTGGGGCAGGACCGTGCGGCCCATGCGGCGCTCGACGCCGGCGCTCTCGACGTTCATGGGCACGTTCCCGAGGGAGAAGGCCATGCCGTTGAGGAAGATGCCGGCGGCCAGGAGCACGACGGAACCCGTGGCGGGGCCGAGGCCGAGCAGCAGGAAGGCCGCGGCAAAGAGCCCGGCCGAGATGACGAACGCGAGCCGTCCGCCGAACCGGGTGACGAACGGGCCGGCGACCGCGACGGTCGCGAGCGCGCCGACGGCGCCGGCGAGCAGCACGATCCCGAGGTCGGCGGGCGACAGGTCGAGCGCGTCGCGCACGGACGGGATGCGTGCGAGCCAGCTCGACATCATGACGCCGTTGAGGGCGAAGATGCCGAGGAGCGTCCAGCGGGCGCGCGCGAGCACGCGGTGGTCGGAGGAGTCCGGCGCAGCACCCGCTCGAATCGATTCGATCGGACCGAGGAGTGCGCGCTTCGAATCGATTCGAGGCATGCTCACCAGTGTGCGGGTACGCTGGCCGCGCGTCAATCGACTTTCCCCGTCCGCGGGCAGGCAGGAGCGTGATGAGCGACACCACCGGCACGAGAGGCACGGGCGCGCACCGCCCCACCCTCGCCAAGGTCGCCGAGCTCGCCGGCGTGTCCGTGTCCACCGCGTCGCTCGCGTTCTCCGGAGCAGGACCGATCACGCCCGAGACGCGCGAGCGGGTCCTGGCCGCGGCCAAGGAGCTCGGCTACACCGGCCCCAACCCGCTCGGCCGCCAGCTGCGCTCCGGCCGCTCCGGCGTCGTCGGCGTCGTCGTGGGCGACCAGCTCCGCCGGGCCTTCCGCGACCCCGTCGCGGTCCAGGTGCTCGACGGCCTCGTCTCCACCCTCGGGGAGAACGGCCTCGGCGTCCTCCTCATCCCCGGGATCCCGTCGAGCGACCCGGCCCGCGCCGTCGACCCCCTCGTCGAGAGCGCAGCGATGGACGTCGCGGTCCTCGTGTGGGGGGTCGGGTCCGACGACGCGACCCTCGCCGCCCTCCAGCGACGCGGTGTGCCGGTCGTGATCGGCGAGGGACGCGAGGTCGAGGGGGCCCCGCTCGTCGCGATCGACGACCGCGACGGGACCGCCGCCGTCGTGCGGCACCTCGTCGACCTCGGGCACGAGCGGGTCGCGGAGATCTCCTTGCCCCTCGACAACTCGGACCGCAGCGGCCCGCTGGACGCCGCACGCCTCGCCGCGGTCGACCGGACGCCGACGGCCAACCGGCTCGCCGGGGTGCGGGACGTCGTCGAGCCCGTCGCCGCGTGGGAGACCGAGGCGTCGCTCGTCGAGCACGGCCGGTCCGCCGCCCTCGCCCTGCTCGGTCGGCCCGGACCCGACGGCACCGTCGTCGCGCTGGACCCCACGACCCGGCCCACAGCCGTGATCGCCCACTCCGACCTCCTCGCCGCAGGCGCGCTGCTCGGCGTGCGCGAGCTGGGGCTCCACGTGCCCGACGACGTCTCCGTCGCCGGGTTCGACGGCCTGGACCTGCCGTGGCTCGCACCCGACGTGCTCACGAGCGTCCTGCAGCCGCTCGCGGACAAGGGCGCCGCACTCGGCCGGGCCGTCGTCGGCCTGATCGCCGGGGACGCCCCGGCGACGACGACCTTGCACGTGGAGCTCGTGGTCGGGACCACGACAGGCCCTGTCGCCCCGAGCTCTTCGGCGGTGTGACCCACCGGTCCCGGTCCGGACTCGACCTCTGGCCACGCCCGGACGTGTCATCGCCATGAGCACCCACACGACGACGCCGCACCCGGTCGGGGTGCGGCGCCGTTCGTGCGACCGTGAGGGTCCGCTGCGGTTCCGGACCGCCTCAGAGGCGGACGACCGCCTGCGTCTTGCCGAGGACGCGGGCGTCCTCGAAGGTCACGGTGAGGTCGATGCGGGCCGTGCCCGCCTCGGCATCGATCGCGCCGACGGTCCCGGTGACCTGGAGCGTCGCGACGCCCGGGTTCGGGACCGGGACGGGGCGCGTGAAGCGCGTCTGGTAGTCGACGACGGCGCCCGGGTCGCCCGCCCAGTCCTCGACGAGCGCGACGGCGGCACCCATGGTGAACATGCCGTGCGAGATGACGCCGGGCAGGCCCACCTCGGCCGCGAACGTGTCGTTCCAGTGGATCGGGTTGAAGTCGCCGCTCGCACCGGCGTACCGGACGAGGCGTGCACGGTCCACGTCGACGGTGCGCGTGCCGATCACGTCACCGACGGTCAGGTCGACGAGCACGGGACGAGCGGCGCCCACGGCGCCCTGCGGTGCGGCGGTCATGCGTCCTCCCCCCGGACGGCGAGGGTGGAGATCACGGTCGCGACGGGTTCGCTGCCGCCGTCGGGCGTCTCGGCGACGATCTCGCAGCGGGTGGTGACCATCGCGAGGCCGGCCCGTTCGACGATCCGGTCCACGTGCAGCACCGTCACGAGCTCGTCGCCGGCGACGATCGGGCGGTGGTGCGTGAAGCGCTCGTCCGCGTGGACGACGCGCGAGAAGTCGATGCCCGCCTCGGGGTCCTCGATGAGCTGCGCCTCGGCGCGCTGCGCGACGACGACGGCAAAGGTCGGCGGTGCGACCACGTCCGCATAGCCGACACCCCGCGCTGCCACGGGGTCGTGGTGCACGGGGTGCGTGGAACCGACCGCGGCCGCGAACTCACGGAGCTTTTCGCGGCCGACGGAGTACGGGGCCGTGGCCGGGTACTCGCGCCCGGCGAAGTCAGCGTTGATCGCCACGGGTCGGTGGGTGGACCGCTGGGTCAGCGGGTCTCGCGGTGCGCGGTGTGCTTGCCACAGCGCGGGCAGAACTTCGCGAGCTCCAGGCGGTCGGGGTCGTTGCGACGGTTCTTCTTGGTGATGTAGTTGCGCTCCTTGCAGTCCACGCAGGCCAGCGTGATCTTGGGGCGAACGTCAGAGCTCTTGCTTGCCACGGTAGTGAGCCACCTCTCGCGCCTCCGGAGGGCGCTTGTGCTGTGCAGGCCGAACGGCGCCGGCCGCCGTACGGAAGTTGTCGAAAGTGGTAGCGGAGGCGGGGATCGAACCCGCGACCTCACGATTATGAGTCGTGCGCTCTAACCATCTGAGCTACCCCGCCGCGTGACCGAACGCGAGGCCGTCTTGCAGTATTCCAGCAAGACGGCCTCGCGTCATCACAGAGCCCCGAAAGGGAATCGAACCCTTGACCTTCTCCTTACCATGGAGACGCTCTACCGACTGAGCTATCGGGGCAGCGCGGGAAACTTTACACGCTCTCGGGCCGGGCACGAAATCGGCGTCGTTCCGCCGATCTCGTGCCCGCCCCGCACGACGACGGGGTGCCACCCGGTGGATGACACCCCGCCGCTCCGGTGGCAGGTGAGGGATTCGAACCCCCGAAGGCTGAGCCGTCTGATTTACAGTCAGATCCCTTTGGCCGCTCGGGCAACCTGCCGGGTGGAGCTGTGCACGCCTGGTCCAGGACCGGGCGGGCGGAGGTAACACTACAGTCCCGGACGCCCCCACGTGAAATCCGTACGACGCCGGTGCCGGTCCGTACAGTGGGCCGGTGAGCCACCCCGAGCCCGGCACGCCGCCCGTCGACCGCCGTGGACTGCTGCTCGGCGCGGGCGCCTACACGCTCTGGGGCGCGATGCCCCTGTTCTTCCCGCTCCTCGAGCCCGCCGGACCGGTCGAGATCATCGCGCACCGCGTCGTGTGGAGCCTCGTGGTCTGCGCGGTCCTGCTGCTCGCCACGCGCGGCGTCGGCCGGTTCGTCGCCGTCCTGCGCTCGCCCCGGACGCTCGCGGCCCTCGGCCTCGCCGCCGTCCTCATCGCGGTCAACTGGACGACGTACGTCTACGGCGTGCTCAGCGGGCAGGTCCTCGACGCCGCGCTCGGCTACTTCGTCAACCCGCTCGTGACGGTCCTGCTCGCCGTGCTCGTCCTGCGCGAGAGGCTGCGACCCGCCCAGTGGGTGGCCCTCGCGCTCGGCGCGGGCGCCGTCCTCGTCATCTCTGCCGGGATGGGCCGCGTGCCCTGGATCGCCCTCGGGCTCGCGCTCTCCTTCGGCCTCTACGGGCTCGTGAAGAACCGGGTCGGCAGGACCGTCGAGGCGCTGCCCGGGCTGGCCGTCGAGACCGCGACGCTCGCCCCCCTCGCTCTCGTCTACCTCGTCTGGCTGGGCGCGACGGGTGCGGGCACGTTCTCCCTGGCCGACGAGCCGGCGCACGCGCTCCTCCTCGCGTCCTCGGGCCTCGTCACCGCGCTGCCGCTCCTGATGTTCTCCGCGGCGGCGCGACGGATCCCGCTCTCGCTCGTCGGCATGCTCCAGTACCTGGCTCCCGTGCTCCAGCTCCTGTGCGGGCTCCTCGTCTTCCACGAGCCGATGCCGCCCGCGCGCTGGGTCGGGTTCGCGCTCGTGTGGCTCGCCCTCGGCGTGCTCAGCGCCGACGCGCTGCGGACCACGCGTGCCACGCGTCTCGCGGCGCGGGTCGACTACCGTTGACTACCGTCACCGCCACCGTCACCCACCCGGAAGGGACCCCACCATGGCCGACTCCTCGTTCGACGTCGTCTCCAAGGTCGATCGCCAGGAGGTCGACAACGCGCTCAACCAGGCCTCGAAGGAGGTCGCCCAGCGCTACGACTTCCGCAACATCGGCGCCTCGATCGCGTGGAGCGGCGAGTCGATCCTCATGATCGCGAACTCGTCCGAGCGCGTCCTCGCCATCCTCGACGTCTTCGAGACCAAGCTGGTGAAGCGCGGCATCTCGCTCAAGTTCCTCGACGCGGGCGACAAGGAGCCCAAGGCGTCGGGCAAGGAGTACCGCCTCGCGGCCACGCTCAAGGAGGGCCTGTCCTCCGAGAACGCCAAGAAGATCACCAAGATCATCCGCGACGAGGCGCCGAAGGCCGTCAAGACGCAGATCACGGGTGACGAGGTGCGTGTCACGAGCAAGTCGCGGGACGACCTGCAGACCGTCATCACGTTGCTCAAGGCCGCCGACCTCGACGTCGCGCTGCAGTTCACGAACTACCGCTGAGCTCATCCCGGTGAGCCGCCCCGATCGCGCGCCAGGGAAGCCGCGCCTCGTCGCGACCGATCTCGACGGCACCCTGCTGCGTTCGGACGGGACGGTGTCGGCGCGCACGCGCGCCGCGCTGCTGGCGGCCGAGGACGCAGGGATCGAGGTCGTGTTCGTCACGGCGCGACCGCCGCGCTGGCTCGGCCCGCTGCGCGAGCTCGTCGGCGGGCACGGCCGCGTGGTCTGCCTCGGCGGGGCCGCGGTCTGGGACCTCGCGACCGAGCGCCCGCTCGAGGTCTGCGGGTTCGCCGACGACGACGCGCGGTCGCTCGTCGCGGACCTGCGCGTCGCGGTCCCGGACATCAGGCTCGCTCTCGAGCGCGTCGACGGGCCGACGTTCGACCCGGGGTTCCGGTCCGCCGACGACGGCGCCGCGGACCCCGTCGACCCGTCGAGCGTCGTGCGCGGGGTCGAGGACACCCTCACCGCTTCCGTGCGCCCCGTCGTCGGCAAGATCCTCGCCCGGGCACCCGGAGCGCTCCCGGCTCGCGACAACCCGGCCACCCACCCGGTGGTCGTGGCGGAGGGGCAGAGCCCCGCGCAGGAGGCGTTCTTCGACCAGGTGCGGGACGCCGTCGGGCAGCGCGGGCACCTCGCCTACTCGGGCGCCGCCGGGCTGGCCGAGCTGCTCGCGCCCACGGTGTCCAAGGACGCCGCGCTCGCCCGCTGGTGCGCGCGCCTCGGGATCGAGCCGCACGACGTCTGGGCCTTCGGGGACATGCCGAACGACCTGCCGATGCTGCGGTGGGCGGGACGCTCCTTCGCGGTGGCGAACGCCCACCCGGACGTGCAGGGCACAGCGAGCGACGGGGCCTCGTCGAACGACGACGACGGCGTCGCCCGGGTCCTGGAGGCCGCGCTCGCCGGACGACCCTCGGGGGATCGCCGGCTCAGTGGTACGTGATGCCGCCGTAGCCCGGGCCGTGGCCGGCCATGGTCTCGAGCCGCTTGATGCGGTCCGCCATCGGCGGGTGCGTGGCGAACATCTTGGCGACGCCCGCGCCCCGGAACGGGTTCGCGATCATGAGGTGCGAGACGTCAACGAGGTCGCGGTTCTGCGGCAACGGCGCGCGCTGGGTCCCCGAGTCGAGCTTGCGCAGCGCGGAGGCGAGCGCCAGCGGGTCGCCCGTGAGCTTCGCGCCGTCCTCGTCGGCGTCGTACTCACGGGTGCGGGAGATGGCCATCTGGACGAGCATCGCCGCGATCGGTGCGAGCACGACCATCGCGATCGACGCGAGCGGGTTGCCGCCCCGGTCCCGGCCGCCACCGAAGATCAGCAGGAACTGCGCGAGCGACGTGATGACACCTGCGAGGGCACCGGCCACGGACGACGTCAGGATGTCGCGGTTGTACACGTGCATGAGCTCGTGCCCGAGGACGCCGCGCAGCTCGCGCTCGTCGAGGATCCGCAGGATGCCCTCCGTGCAGCACACGGCGGCGTTCTTGGGGTTGCGGCCCGTCGCGAACGCGTTGGGCGCCTGCGTCGGCGAGACGTAGAGGCGGGGCATCGGCTGCCGCGCCTCGGTCGAGAGCTCGCGCACGATCCGGTACATCCCGGGCTGCTCGAGCTCGCTCACCGGGCGTGCGTGCATCGCGCGGATCGCGATCTTGTCCGAGTTCCAGAAGCCGTACAACGTCGACACGAGCCCGAGGCCGACGAACACCCAGAGCAGGTTGGCGCGTGCTCCGAACAGCATCCAGAGACCGAGCACGATGACCCACATGAACCCGAACAGGCCGGCGGTCTTGAGACCGTTGAAGTGGTGACGACGTCCCACGTGCTCTCCTTCCACGATCGCGGCGGCCCGCCGTGGTGCCGGGCCGCCCGCCGGACGAGGCTCGCGCCGTCGTCCGTCCTCAGAACGTGCCAGGCGGCCCACTCGTTCCCGACGACGGCGGCGCCCCACCCGTCCGGGTGGGGCGCCGCCGTGGTCGTGCTGCGGTCTGTCGCGCGTCAGGCGACGCCGGACTCCCCACGAGCCACCCGGATCATGTCCTCGCGCGAGACCACCTTGACGCGCTCACGGCCGTGGGGCTCGCCGAGGCTGCGCTCGTAGGCGTCGAGCAGCTCCCAGCCGGACCACTCCACGTGACCGACGCCACGCTCGGTGAGGAACTCGGTGACCGCTTCCGGATCGCCCAGCGGCGCGACCCGACCCGCCGCGAGGTCCGACGCCGCGACGTCGCCGCCGTCGCCCGCACCCGTGACGTCCTCCACGAGGTGGCGGATGGTCTCCGACGCGTCGGACTTGGTGTGCCCGATGAGACCGACCGGACCGCGCTTGATCCACCCGGTGGCGTACACGCCGGGCAGGTGCTCGCCGTCGATGTCGAGGACGCGCCCCTCGCGGTTGGGGATGACGCCCTTGAGCTCGTCGAACGGGATCTCCGGCAGCGGTGACCCGAAGTAGCCGACGGCGCGGTACACGGCCTGCACCGGCCACTCGTGGAACTCTCCCGTGCCCGAGGACGTGCCGTCGCCGTTGAGCTGCGTGCGCTCCGTGCGCAGCGCCTCCACCTTGCCGTCGCCGAGCACGGCCGCAGGGGTGTGGAGGAAGTGCAGGTGCAGGCGGCGCGACGCCGTGAACTCGCTCGGGTCCTTGAGCGTCCAGTCCGTGAGGGTCTTGACGACCTGCTTGGTCTGGTTGGACGAGCTGATCGCCGACATCGAGCCCTCGTCGAACTCGAAGTCCTCCGGGTAGACGATGACGTCGACGTCGGGGACGTGACCGAGCTCGCGCAGCTCGAGCGGCGAGAACTTCGCCTGCGCGGGGCCGCGGCGGGCGAACACGTGGACGTCGGTCACGGGCGACGACTTGAGGATCTCGTAGACGTTCTCCGGGATCTCGGTCGGCAGCAGGTCGTCGGCGTGCTTCGCGAGGATGCGCGCGACGTCGAGCGCGACGTTGCCGGCGCCGAGCACGGCCACCTGCTGGGCCTCCAGCGGCCACGTCCGCGACACGTCCGGGTGGCCGTCGTACCAGGACACGAAGTCCGCGGCGCCGTAGGACCCGGGGAGATCGATGCCCTCGATCGGCAGCGCCGCGTCGCGGATCGAGCCGGTCGAGAAGATCACCGCGTCGTAGTACTGGCGCAGGTCGTCGAGCTTGAGGTCGACGCCGTAGTCCACGTTCGCGAGGAGTCGGATGTCACCGCGGCTCAGCACCTTGTGGAGCGCGACGATGATCTGCTTGATGCGCGGGTGGTCGGGCGCGACGCCGTACCGCACGAGACCGAACGGCGCGGGCAGACGCTCGAAGAGGTCGATGCTCACGTCGAGATCGGTCTTGGACAGGATGTCCGCGGCATAGATCCCGGCGGGACCCGCGCCGACGATCGCGACGCGCAGGGGACGGATGCTGCTCACAGGACAGGGCCTTCCGGTCGAGGACTGGTGGTCCGCCTCCGCGCGGCCGGCAGGTGCCGGCCGTTGCCGGCCCGTGCTGGACCGCAGCGCGGCGGCCGGTGCCAGCACCGGCCGCAAGGAGACCACCTCGAGTGTAACGTCCGGGTGAGGGCAGCCTCACTCAGCCCTCTCCCGATGCTCCTACTCTGCCAGCGGTCTCGCCACGTGGATAGTCCGTCTTGTGATCCGGGCAAATGTAAACGACGAGCTGCCGACCCCGGGTCACGCGTCGAGCCGGAGGCTCTCCTGGATCGCCCGGATCTCGTCGCCCGCCCACGGGTGCTGCGTCAGGGTGCACGTCCCCGTGGTCTGCACCAGGTCGGCGACCGGTCCACGCGGCACGAGCACCGTGCGCACCGACTGCACCAGGACGGTCCCCGCTCCCCCTTTGAACGAGGCCTCGACCCACCGGCCGGCGAGCCCGGCGACGTCGACGTCCCCGCTGCCCGTCTCGCGCAGCCTCGGCAGCGGGCGGAGCTTGCGTCGCACCTCGGCGTCCGCCTCCTCGAGGGTCACCTCGGCGCGGACGCGGGAGACGACGACGATCACGTTGGGGTTGAACTCGCCCTCCGGCACCTCACGGCCGAGCGCGAGCGACAGCGCGACGTGGGGCAGCGGGACCCAGCCGTCGGGCGCGGTCACGCGGACGCCGACCTGCGCCGGGAAGTCGTCGCTCGGATAACGCAGCTCGGTCATGCGCTCAGCAGCCCTTCGTCGTGATCGGTACGGCCGTCAGTCTCGCAGACGCACGAACGTCGGCGTTCAGCGGCCAGGAGGCCCGCGCGCACGGCTCCGGACGCGCCGGAGGCGCGGTACCCGTCGGGTACCGCGCCTCCGGTCGAACCTCCTGGGATCAGGAGTTCGAGGTCTGCTCCTGCGCCTGCGCGTTCTGCGTCGCCTTGGTACCGGCGTCCGTCAGCGTCTGCGCGACCTGGGTCAGCTGCGTCTGCGCCGCCGGCCAGTCGTTGCTCTTGAACTGGTCAGCGTCCGGACCCTGCCACTGCACCGACTGGATCTGCTGGTTCAGCGTCTGCATGGTCGACTTGATCTCCTCGGCCTTCTGCTGCAGCGTCGTTCCGAGCCCGCGGAGCTCCTCGACGTTTGCGCCCCAAAGTCCAGCCATGGTGGTTCCCCTTCTCTCGCCGGGAGCCGCACCGTGCGACCCCGTCCGTGTCCTGATGGACGTACTCAACCATCGCCCGCCCCGAGGCGTCGATGGGGACCCGTACCCATCCCCTGCCAGGACGCGGACATGCCGGAGGCGCGGTACCCGTCGGGTACCGCGCCTCCGGTCGAACCTCCTGGGATCAGGAGTTCGAGGTCTGCTCCTGCGCCTGCGCGTTCTGCGTCGCCTTGGTACCGGCGTCCGTCAGCGTCTGCGCGACCTGGGTCAGCTGCGTCTGCGCCGCCGGCCAGTCGTTGCTCTTGAACTGGTCAGCGTCCGGACCCTGCCACTGCACCGACTGGATCTGCTGGTTCAGCGTCTGCATGGTCGACTTGATCTCCTCGGCCTTCTGCTGCAGCGTCGTTCCGAGCCCGCGGAGCTCCTCGACGTTTGCGCCCCAAAGTCCAGCCATGGTGGTTCCCCTTCTCTCGCCGGGAGCCGCACCGTGCGACCCCGTCCGTGTCCTGATGGACGTACTCAACCATCGCCCGCCCCGAGGCGTCGATGGGGA
>JACYFD010000003.1:386158-638771 GCA_014803435.1 Cellulosimicrobium terreum | reverse complement strand
CCGACCCGCCGCGGCCCGACCCGCCGCGGCCGTCGCCGCGGCCCGAGCCGGACCCGCCGCCCGAGGCACCCGCGCCCGAGGCGCCGCCGGGGAGCTCGGTCGGGAGCGCGGCACAGGGCGCTGCTGCGGTCGCGTGGGCACGCTCGAAGATCGGCGCCGCGTACGTGTTCGGCGGTACGGGGCCGGGCTACGACTGCTCGGGACTGACGTCGCGTGCGTGGGCGTCCGTGGGCGTCGACGTCACGCGCACGTCCCGGTCGCAGTACCAGCGGGTGCAGAAGATCTCCTACGACCGCCTGCGGCCGGGGGACCTGATCTTCTACGCGAACGACACGTCCGACCCCTCGACGATCCGGCACGTCGCGATCTATGCGGGCGGCGGCAGGATGGTCGAGGCACCGCAGCCCGGCGTCGACGTCCGCGAGGTGCCGGTGCGCTGGACCGACGCGATGCCCTACGCGGGCAGGCCCTGACGCACGACGGCGCCCCTCCCTCGTGAGGAAGGGGCGCCGTCAGGCAGAAGTCCGGGTCAGTGACCCGGCGTGTGGTACCCGGTGTCGATGGCCCGCTGGATGGAGCGCTCGATCTCGGCCTCGGCCTCGGTACGACCGGTCCAGTGCGCGCCCTCGACGGACTTGCCCGGCTCGAGGTCCTTGTAGACCTCGAAGAAGTGCTGGATCTCCAGGCGATGGAAGTCGGACACGTCGTCGATGTCCTGGCGCCACGCGGCGCGCTGGTCACCCGTCGGCACGCACAGCACCTTGTCGTCGCCGCCCGCCTCGTCGCGCATGCGGAACATGCCGAGCGCGCGGCAGCGGATCAGGCAGCCCGGGAACGTCGGCTCCTCGAGCAGCACGAGCGCGTCGAGCGGGTCGCCGTCCTCGCCGAGGGTGCCCTCGATGAAGCCGTAGTCGTCCGGGTAGCGGGTCGACGTGAAGAGCATGCGGTCGAGTCGGATGCGGCCGGTCGCGTGGTCCACCTCGTACTTGTTGCGCTGGCCCTTGGGGATCTCGATCGTGACGTCGAACTCCACTGGTCTCCTCCGGTGCTGGGCAGGTACCTGCTTGACGTGGGCGGATCTCGCCACGCCCTCGTGCGCGTCTAGTGTGCCACGCGGAGCCTCGTCCGGGCGGCGTCGCGGGCCCGGGACGTACCTTCCGGTGGGTGATAATGCGCACGTGCGATCCGGCGAGAGGCGCGGGTCGCGACGCTGCGGAAGGGTCGAGGCATGGGCTGGGGCACGCGTGCCGGAGCGACGATCGGCGTCGTGGTCGTCCTCGTGGGCGGATATCTCGTCGCCGACGCCGCCGACGTCGTGCCCGGGATGCTGACGACGGACCCGCCGCCGGCGCAGCCGGCGCCGTTCCCCGACCCTCCGGGTGCGGTCCCCGCGCCGGCTCTCGACGCGGGCCTCCCGGCGCTCGACGACGCCGCGCCGGCGCCGACCGAGGCCGAGATCCAGTCCCAGGTGGACGCGCTCGTCGACGACGACCGGCTGGGGACCCGGGTCGGGGTGGTCGTGACCGACGCCGCGACCGGGGAGACGCTCGGCGCCGCGGGCGTGGACCGGGCCCAGGTGCCGGCGTCGACCCAGAAGCTGCTCACCGCCGCGGCCGCGCTCACCGCGCCGGGCGCGGCGACGACCCTGCCCACGACCGTGCTGAGCGACGGGCAGGACACGCTCTTCCTCGTGGGGGGCGGCGACATGATGCTCGCGGCCGGCACGGGTGACCCCGGGTCGATCAACGGCAGAGCCGGGCTGGCGGACCTTGCCGCGCAGGTGGCGGACGACCTGCGCCTGACGGGACGCACCACGGTCTCGCTGCGCGTCGACGACACGATCTTCTCGGGCGACGCCGTGAGCCCCTCGGTCTTCCCCGGGAACGTCACGGCGGGGTACGTCGCGCCGGTCGCCGCGCTCGCCGTCGACATCGCGCGGCTCGAGGACGAGGAGTACGCGCCGCGGTCGCAGGACCCGGCGATGGCCGCCGCACAGACGTTCGTCGAGGCGTTGGCCGACGAGGGCGTCGAGGTCGACGGCGACGTGTCGCGCGCGACGGCGCCCGACGGCGCGGCGGCCGTCGCCGAGGTCCGCTCGGCCCCGCTCGGGGAGATCGTCGACTACCTCCTCCAGCACTCCGACAACACGATCACCGAGGTCGTGGGCCGGCTCGTGGCGATCGAGGCCGGGCTGCCGGGCTCCGCGGACGGGGCGACGCAGGCCGTGCTCGCGGCCGTCGGGCAGCTCGGGGTGGACCTCGAGGGTGCGGTGCTCGCCGACTGCTCGGGGCTCGGCGACGGGTCGCGGCTGACGCCGCGCCAGCTCGCCGACGTCGCCGCGCTGCTCGCCGACCCCGCCCACCCGGAGCTGCGGCCCGGGGCCGTCGGGATGCCCGTCGCCGGGCTGTCGGGGACCCTGGGCGACCGGTTCCTCGACAACGCCGCACGGGGCGTCGCGCGCGGCAAGACGGGAAGCCTGCCGAACGTGACGTCCCTCGCCGGGACCGTCGTCACGGCGGACGACCGCCTGCTCGTCTTCTCGCTCATGACGGACGCCGTCCCCGCGGGCGGCACCTACGGCGCGCGCATCATCCTCGACGACTTCGTCGGCGGTCTCGCGGAGTGCGGCTGCCGTGGGTGACCGGGCCGCGCGGCGTCGGGATACCGTGGAGCGGTGACCCTCGTCGACAAGGCCGAGCGCCCGGTGGGCGGCACGCCGATCGTGGACTGGGCAGCAGCTGCCCAGATCGCCCGGCACCTCGCCCCGGCGGGTCCGCAGGCCTCGCGCGACGAGCTGGCGGACCTCGTCGGCGGGCTCCACGGCGCGGCCGTGGCGGCGGTGCCGCACGTCCTCGACGTCACGCGGATGTCCCCGGCCGTCGGGGACCGGAGCCGTGGCGACGGCTCGCTCGGCGACGTGTACGTCGTCGACCGCGCACGCTGGGCACAGGCGAACACCCAGGTCATGGCCTCGCTCACCCGCGACGTCGCGGGCGCGCTCGACCTCGGTTCGGACGGTCGGGGCGTCTCGCAGACGACCGCGCTGGTCGGCGCCGCACAGGTGGGCGCCGTCCTGGCGGTGCTCGCGAGCCGGGTGCTCGGCCAGTTCGACCCGTACAGCGGACTGGCCAAGGACAGCAGCGAGTCCGGCACCGGCACCGGGGCCGGGACCCGCGGGCGGCTCGTGCTCGTGGCGCCCAACGTCCTGCAGGTCGAGCGGGCGCTCGACCTCGTCCCCGCAGACTTCCGGCTCTGGGTCTGCCTGCACGAGCAGACCCACGCGCTGCAGTTCGCGACCGCGCCGTGGCTCGCCGAGCACATGCGTGCCCAGGCGGGAGACCTGCTGACCGAGCTGTCCTCGTCGTCGCGCCGGCTCGCCGAGGCGCGGCTCCGGGAGAAGCTGCGCACCGTCGGGGGAGCGGTGCTGCGCGCCGTGCGCGGCGACGGCGGCACGTTCGTCGACGGTCTCCTGACGCCGGACGAGCAGCACCGGCTCGAGGACGTGAGCGCCGTCATGGCGCTCCTCGAGGGCCACGCCGACGTCGCGATGGACGCCGTGGGGCCGCGCACCGTGCGCACGGTGCGCACCATCCGCAGGAAGTTCGAGGCGCGGCGCGACGGCGGGGGCAGGTTCGACGTCGTGCTGCGCCGCCTGCTCGGCATGGACGCGAAGATCGCGCAGTACCGCGACGGCGCGGCGTTCGTTCGCGCGGTGGAGCGGGACGTCGGCCGGGACGGGTTCAACGCGGTGTGGGCCTCGCCCCAGAACCTGCCGACCGCCCGCGAGATCGCGGACGCGCGCGCCTGGGTGCGCCGCGTCCACGGCTGAGCCGGACCGTCGTGAGCGGTCCGGACCCCGTCGTCGCGACCGCGCGCCGCGCGGTCCGCGAGGCGCTCGCCGACCTCGAGCAGGGGAGCCTCGTCCTCGTGGCGTGCTCGGGCGGCGCGGACTCGACGGCGCTCGCCGCGGCGACGGCGTTCGTCGCCCCCCGGGTCGGCCTGCGCGCGGGGGCGGTCGTCGTCGACCACGGGATGCAGGCCGGGAGCGACGACGTCGCGGGCGCGGCGGCCGAACGCTGCCGCGGCCTCGGGCTCGACCCGGTCGAGGTGCGCCGCGTCGACGTCGGGCGGTCGGGCGCGGGCCCGGAGGCCGACGCCCGCGCGGTCCGTTACGCCGCGCTCGACGCGTCGGCGCAGCAGCACGGCGCGCACGCCGTCCTGCTCGGTCACACGCTCGACGACCAGGCGGAGACCGTGCTCCTCGGCCTCGCTCGCGGCGCCGGTGCGCGCTCGCTCGCGGGCATGGCGCCGCGACGCACGACGCGCGGGAGCCTCCTGTGCCGGCCGTTCCTGGCGCTGCGTCGGGCCGACACGGAGGCCGTGTGCCGGGCGCTCGGCCTCGACTGGTGGGACGACCCGACCAACGGCGCGGACGGGCACCCGCTGCGCTCGCGCGTGCGCTCGGCGGTCGTGCCCGCGCTCGTCGACGTGCTCGGGCCCGGCGCCGTGCCGGGTCTCGCGCGGACCGCCGACCTGCTGCGCGACGACGCGGACCTCCTCGACACGCTCGCCGCCGAGCTCCTCGGCCGGGCGCTCGTGCGCGGTACCGAGGACGACACCGGGCCCGACGCGGTGCCCGACGTGCCCGACGTCGCGCCCACCGTGGTGCTCGACGTGGAGGTCCTCGGGGCGGCGCACCCGGCGCTGCGCCGTCGGGCCCTGCGCACCGCGGCCGTGCGCGCGGGGAGCCCCGCCGGGGACGTCTTCGCCGTCCACGTCGAGGCGCTGGACGCGCTCGTCACCGCGTGGCACGGTCAGGGGGCCGTGCACCTGCCGGGGGACCGTCGGGCGACGCGCGCGTGTGGCAGGCTTTCCCTGGGCTCCCGGTGAGCTGACCTCGCGCCCCACCCGAACCCGCCCCCCAGATGACACAGGAGTGACCCCCCGTGGACGAATCGGACGTCGCAGGCGACCTTGAGAACGTGCTGCTCACCGAGGAACAGCTCGGCCGTCGGCTCGACGAGATCGCCGAGCAGATCGACCGTGACTACGCCGGGCAGGACCTCCTGCTCGTGGGCGTCCTCAAGGGCGCGGTCATGGTGATGGCTGATCTCGCGCGCCGGCTCAGCCACCACGTCGAGATGGACTGGATGGCGGTGTCGTCCTACGGGTCGGGCACCAAGTCCTCGGGCGTCGTACGCATCCTCAAGGACCTCGACGCGGACCTCACGGGCCGCAACGTGCTGATCGTCGAGGACATCATCGACTCGGGTCTCACGCTCTCCTGGCTGCTGTCGAACCTGCGCTCGCGCGGCCCGGCGTCCGTGGAGGTGGCGGCGATGCTGCGCAAGCCCGACGCCGCGAAGACCGACGTCGACGTGCGCTACGTCGGGTTCGACATCCCGAACGAGTTCGTCGTCGGCTACGGGCTGGACTACGCCGAGAAGTACCGCAACCTGCCGTTCGTCGGGACCCTCGCGCCGCACGTCTACACGACCTGAGCACGCTCCTGCGCGCCGCTCCCGCATCCCGACCGGACGGCACGGGGTACCACGCCCTGGGCGAACAGGCCCGGATTCGTCAGCGGACGCCAGGGTGCAGCGTGTAGTTTCGAGCCCGAACACTTGCGCGAGCGGAGGGATCCGGGGCCCGCGCCCCGTCGCCGATGAACATCAAGAAGATTCTCAGTGGCCCGATCGTCTGGATCGTGGTCGGCCTCGTGATCCTGTGGATCGCCTTCGCCACGCTGTCCGGTCCGTCGGTGCAACGCATCGACACGTCCCAGGGGCTCGAGCTGCTCGACGGCGACACCGTCGACCAGGCGCTCATCGTGGACGGTGATCAACGGGTCCGCCTCACGCTGTCCGAGGACTACGTCGTCGACGAGGGCGAGGACTCCGAGGACAACAAGGGCAAGAACGTCGAGTTCTACTACGTCGCGCCGCAGGGCGAGGCGGTGGTCGACGCCGTCGTGGCCGCGGCACCGACGGACGGGTACAACTCGGAGGTCGCCCAGCCGTCGTTCTGGTCGTCGCTGCTCGGGCTGCTGATCCCGTTCCTCCTCATCGGCGTCGTGTTCTGGTTCCTCCTGTCGCGCATGCAGGGCGGCGGCTCCCGCGTCATGGGCTTCGGCAAGTCCAAGGCCAAGCTGGTGTCGAAGGACACGCCCCAGGTCAAGTTCACCGACGTCGCAGGCGCCGACGAGGCCGTCGAGGAGCTCCACGAGATCAAGGAGTTCCTGGCGGAGCCGGAGAAGTTCCAGGCCGTCGGGGCGAAGATCCCCAAGGGCGTCCTGCTCTACGGCCCGCCCGGGACCGGCAAGACCCTGCTCGCGCGTGCCGTCGCCGGTGAGGCCGGCGTGCCGTTCTACTCGATCTCCGGCTCGGACTTCGTCGAGATGTTCGTCGGCGTCGGCGCGAGCCGCGTCCGCGACCTGTTCACGCAGGCCAAGGAGAACTCGCCCGCGATCATCTTCGTCGACGAGATCGACGCGGTCGGCCGGCACCGAGGCGCCGGCATGGGCGGCGGCCACGACGAGCGCGAGCAGACGCTCAACCAGCTCCTCGTCGAGATGGACGGGTTCGACGTCAAGGCGAACGTCATCCTCATCGCCGCCACGAACCGGCCCGACATCCTCGATCCCGCACTCCTGCGCCCGGGTCGCTTCGACCGTCAGATCGCCGTCGAGGCCCCGGACCTCAAGGGCCGTGAGGCGATCCTGCGCGTGCACGCCCAGGGCAAGCCGATCGTCGAGGAGATCGACCTCGCCGCCGTCGCGCGCCGCACGCCGGGCTTCACCGGCGCGGACCTCGCGAACGTGCTCAACGAGGCCGCTCTGCTCACCGCGCGCAGCGGCGCCCAGCTCATCGACGACCGTGCGCTCGACGAGGCCATCGACCGCGTCATCGCGGGCCCGCAGAAGCGCACCCGGGTGATGAACGTCAAGGAGCAGAAGATCACGGCGTACCACGAGGGCGGGCACGCCCTCGTCGCCGCGGCCATGCGCTACACGGATCCCGTCACCAAGGTGACGATCCTCCCGCGCGGCCGTGCCCTCGGGTACACGATGGTCATGCCGACCGAGGACAAGTACTCCACGACGCGCAACGAGCTGCTCGACCAGCTCGCCTACGCGATGGGTGGGCGCGTCGCCGAGGAGCTCGTGTTCCACGACCCGACCACGGGCGCGTCGAACGACATCGAGAAGGCCACCGCGATCGCCAAGAAGATGGTGACCGAGTACGGCATGAGCGAGCGCGTCGGCGCGATCAAGCTCGGCACCGGCTCGGGCGAGCCGTTCATGGGCCGCGACATGGGGCACACGCGCGACTACTCGGAGTCCGTCGCCGGGACGGTCGACCACGAGGTGCGCAAGATCGTCGAGGCCGCGCACGACGAGGCGTGGCAGGTGCTCACCCAGTACCGCGACGTGCTCGACGCGCTCGTCCTCGAGCTGCTCGAGAAGGAGACGCTCAACCAGCAGGAGCTGGCCCGGGTCTTCGAGCCCGTCGTGAAGCGCGAGGCGCGTGACGTGTGGCTCTCGAGCGAGCAGCGGTCGGTGTCCCAGCGCGGGCCCGTCATGACGCCGGCCGAGCGTGCCGCGCAGAACGGCTCTCCCGTGATCCCGCAGGACGAGGCCGCGGCGGCGAACGACGAGCTGCCGCCGGAGCGCATCGGCGAGCTGCCGCCCGGCAGCCCGGTCGACCGCGCGCTCGGCCGGGACGACGGCGACGTCTCCGACGTCTCTGACACGCCGGGCCCGGGCAGTGCCTGAGCTGCCGGACGTGTCTGACGTGTCCGACGGGGCCGAGGCTGCCGAGGTCGCCTATGACGCCCCGCGCGCCGAGGCCGCGATCCGCGAGCTGCTGCTCGCGGTCGGGGAGGACCCGGACCGCGAGGGGCTGCGCGAGACGCCGGCGCGCGTGGCACGGGCGTACCGCGAGATCTTCGCCGGCCTGCACCAGGAGCCGGGGGACGTCCTCACGACGATGTTCGACATCGGCCACGAGGAGATGGTGCTCGTCAAGGACATCGAGGTGTACTCGACGTGCGAGCACCACCTCGTGCCGTTCCACGGCGTCGCGCACGTCGGGTACATCCCCAACGTCGACGGCCGCATCACCGGCCTGTCGAAGCTCGCGCGGCTCGTCGAGGTGTTCGCCCGCCGGCCCCAGGTCCAGGAACGGCTCACCTCCCAGATCGCCGACGCGCTCGTCGAGCACCTGCAACCGCGCGGCGCGATCGTCGTCGTCGAGTGCGAGCACCTGTGCATGTCGATGCGCGGGGTGCGCAAGCCCGGGTCCCGCACGGTCACGTCGGCGGTGCGCGGCCAGATGCGCGACGGCGCGACCCGCGCCGAGGCGATGAGCCTCATCCTCGGTCGCTAGCCACACATGACCGCCGCCACCGTCGCCGGGCTGGAGCACCTCGCGGGCCTCGGGCGAACGCTCGTCATGGGGGTCGTGAACGTCACCCCCGACTCGTTCTCCGACGGCGGCGAGTGGTACGAGCCCGCGGCCGCGGTCGCCCACGGGCTCGACCTGCTCGCCCAGGGCGCGGACATCCTCGACGTCGGCGGTGAGTCCACCCGCCCGGGCGCCGCCCGTGTCGACGTCGAGACCGAGCTCGCACGCGTGCTGCCCGTGATCGCCGAGCTGGCCGCGCAGGACGTGGTGATCAGCGTCGACACGACCCGCGCCGTCGTGGCGGAGCGTGCGGTCTCGGCGGGGGCGCGGATCGTCAACGACGTCTCCGGCGGTCTGGCCGACCCCGCGATGGCCGACGTCGTCGCCCGCACGGGCGTCGCCTACGTCTGCATGCACTGGCGGGGCCACGCGGACGTGATGGACTCGCTCGAGGTGTACGACGACGTCGTCACGGACGTGCGCGACGAGCTCGCCGCCAGGGTCGAGGCCTTCCTGGCCGCCGGTGTGCGTCGCGAGCAGCTCGTGCTCGACCCGGGGCTCGGGTTCTCCAAGGCGGGCAGCGCGAACTGGCCCCTGCTCGCACGGCTGGGAGAGCTGACGGCGCTCGGGCTGCCGGTGCTCGTCGGTGCGTCCCGCAAGCGGTTCCTCGGCCATCTCCTCGCCGGGCCCGACGGCGATCCCGTCCCGCCGCTGCAGCGCGACGGCGCGACAGCGGCCGTGTCCGCCCTCGCCGCCGCGGCGGGCGCGTGGGCCGTGCGGGTGCACGCGGTGCGCGAGTCGGCGGACGCCGTGCGGGTCGCTGCGGTCTGGTCCGGCGCGTCTCGCACTCCGGGTGACTCGACGCGGGCGGCCACGACCTTGCAGGATGGGGCGGACAGCCCGGGCCCGGCAGGTAGCCGGGACCGGACGGGCACGACCGCCGACGGCGCACCAGGACAGGAGTAGGACGTGACCACAGCGTTCGCAGGGGCGGTGCTCGACGCCGACGGCAGGCCGTTCGACCGGATCCGTCTCACCGGGCTCAGCGCGACCGGGCACCACGGGGTCTACGAGCACGAGAAGGTCGACGGGCAGCTCTTCCGCGCCGACGTCGTGCTGCACCTCGACACACGCGCGGCAGCGCGCGGCGACGACCTGGGCAGCACCGTGAGCTACGCCGGTGTGGCCGACGACGTGGTCGCCGTGCTCGCCGGCTCGCCCGCGGACCTCGTGGAGACGGTGGCGGAGCGCATCGCCGCGACCATCCTCACGCACGAGGAGGTCGTCGCGGTCGACGTGGCCGTCCACAAGCCGCAGGCGCCGCTCGACGTCGAGTTCGACGACGTCGAGGTCGTGATCCGCCGTGACCGCGTCGTCGTGCCGGTCGTGGCACCGCTCTCGCGGTCGTCGCGCCGGCCAGAGCCCGAGCGTCCGGTGCAGGGGCCGATCCCGGTCGGGTCCGTGGCACCTGCGCTCATCCACGGGGTCGAGCACGTCGCGGAGCCGGAGCTCGCGCCTGCGCCCGCCGTCATGCCGCCGAGCATCCCGCCCGCGACGTCGACCGCCGGCGGTGCGGACGGCACGGACGGGTCGGGCGAGCAGCACGTCGTGCCGCAGCCCGCGACCGACGTGTCGTCCGGCAGCCCGTCCGGAACCCCGGACCCTGCCGTGCCACCGGCGCCACCGGTGCCGCCCGTGCCGCCGGTGCCGACGGACACCACAGGTCTCGGGGCCGTGCCGGACGCGACGGACACGCCGATGCCGACGGTCGAGCCGGTGCCCGCCGGCGATGTGGATGGAGCTGTGGCCGCGGACCGCGTCGAGGCCACGGACGAGCAGGTCGACGCAGACATGACGGCGCACGCCGCCGCGGAGGCGCCCGGCCCGTTCGAGGACGCCCCCACGGCCTCGACCCCGCCCCCCGCACCCGTCGCACCGCGCGAGGCAGAGCGCGAGCGCGACAGGATGGACGACGTGCCCGCCGGGTTCGTCGACGTCGTGCTCGCCCTCGGTGCCAACCTCGGGGAGGCCCAGCAGACGCTGCGCGACGCGATCACGGACCTCGACCGGATCTCCGGGATCGAGATCACCGAGGTCTCGCCGCTCGCTCGCACCGAGGCGGTCGGGGGACCGGACCAGCCCGACTACCTCAACGCCGTGCTGCTCGCCCGTACCCGCCTGTCCGCACGCGACCTCCTGCACGCCTGCCAGTCCGTCGAGAACGCGCACGGTCGTGAGCGCACGGAGCGCTGGGGGGCGCGCACGCTCGACGTCGACCTCGTCGTGTACGGCAACCTCACCGACGTCGCCGACGACCTCGAGCTGCCGCACCCGCGGGCGCACGAGCGAGCCTTCGTCCTCGAGCCGTGGTCGCAGGTCGACCCGGGCGCCGTGCTCCCTGGGCTCGGCGGCGGACCGGTGTCCGCGCTCGCGGCGACCGCTCCGGACCGCAGCGGCATCCGCTGGCTCGCGCTCGACTGGCTGACCGAGCCGGCGCCGCACCCGACGGGCGCCGTACCGGAGGTCTCGCCCGCACCGCCCGCACCTCCCGTGCCGGACGCGCCCGCCCCGGCACCGACCGCAGCCCCGACGCCCGTGGACCACACCCCGCCCCTGGACCACCACACGCCGCTCGCGGATCAGTACACGCCGCCCGCGCACGAGGCAGACGACCACCCGCACGGCGGCCCGCAGCCCGACGCCCGGCTCGCCACGGAGCACCCCGCGGACCCGGTCGCGGCGCCCCAGGCCGAGCCCGAGGCCGTCACCCCGGCCTGGATCCCGCGCGCGACCGCGATGCCGGTGCCGCCCGAGCCTGAGCCTGAGCCTGTCGCGCGCCCGACGGTTCCGGTCTTCGCCCCGGTCCCCGCCGCCGGCACGGACGAGACGCCCGTCGCGCCCGCGCCACAGGTCCAGCCGTACGCCGGGCCGCACGTCGCCTCGAGCGACGACACGATCATCCGCGGCGTCCCCTTCGCTCCGGTGCACACGGCGCCGTCCGCTCCTGGTCCGCTCGCCGACCGCAGCGTGCAACCCCCGGAACCGGCGGCGCAGTCCCACCCACCGGTGACGCCCGACCCCGCGCCGGAGGTGCCGCCCGTGTCCTGGCCGCCCTTCGCGCCGGTGTCGAGCCACCCGGGCGACCCGCAGCGCTGATGCGACGGACGTCTGTCAGGTCGCTCCTCGTCGTCGCGGTCGTCACGCTCGCCGCGGCGTGGCTCGTCGTCCGTGGCCTCGAGGGCCGGGGGACGTACCTCCCGCCGGTGCCGTGGCTCGTGGACGTCGCCGTCCTGGCGCTGGCCGTCCTGGTGTTCTGGTCCGGGTGGACGGTCCGCGCCTACCAGCAGGGCAGGCGTCCCTCGCTCGACGCCATCCGTGCGGCGCGGACGTTCGTGCTGGCGAAGGCCGCGGCGCTCACCGGTGCTTTGCTCGCCGGGTGGTACGGCGGGCAGGTGCTGGTCGCCCTGCCCGACCTGGCGATCGAGGCGCGGCGCGACCGGGCGATCGCTGCCGGTGTCGCGGTGGCCTGCGCCGTCGTGCTGTCGGTCGTCGGGCTCGTCGCCGAGCGCTTCTGCCAGCTGCCGCCCCGCGACGGCGAGGAGGCCGCCGGGTCGCGGACGGGCGACGACCCGGGCTCGTCCGAGGCCAGCTCCGCGACCTGACGCCGTCCCGGATGGGAGGATCGACCCATGGATCGACCAGAGCAACGCCCCGTGGAACGACCCGCGACGTCCACGGCACCGTCCGCGACCGGATCCCCGAGCGGCGACGGCCCGTTCGACCCGGCCGGCGTCGTGTGGACGCGGGTGTCACCGCGTCTTGCCACGGCCCGGCTGATCTCGAACGGCATCGTCTTCGCCGTCATCGCCGTCGTCGCGATCGTGCTCCTCGTCGTCGTCGACCACTGGTGGCCGTGGATCGTGCTCGGGGTCGTCCTGGTCGAGTGCGTGTGGACGGCGGTCGTGGTGCCGCGCCAGGTGCGGGCCATCGGCTACGCCGAGCGCGACGACGACCTCCTCATCCGCAAGGGCATCATGTTCCGCTCGCTCGTCGTCGTGCCGTACGGACGCATGCAGTACGTCGACGTCCAGGCCGGCCCGCTCGCGCGTCGGCTGCGGATCGCGCAGGTCCAGCTCCACACGGCCTCGGCGTCGACCGACGCGACGATCGACGGGCTGGGACCCGCGGAGGCCGAGCGCCTGCGCGACCGGCTCGCGTCGCGCGGCGAGGCGCGGCTGGCGGGCCTGTGAGCGGCGACCTCCCGGTCGCCGGTCCGACGTCCACGGCGTCGGCGGGGGCCGACACGCTCGAGTGGCGTCGGGTGCACCCGGTCACGCCGCTCGTGCGCGGCTGGACCGTGATCGCGGTCCTGCTCGTCGTCGTCGGCCAGCAGACGGTGAACGGTCTCCCCTCGGGGGACAACCTGCTCGCGGGGGACCGGTGGTGGCAGGTCCTGCTCGCGATCGCGGCCGTGGGAGTCGTCGGGCTCGGCTACTCCGCCCTCGCGTGGCGCATGACGAGCTACGCCGTGGACGACGAGTCCGTGCACCTGCGCTCGGGCGTCCTGTTCCGGCAGCAGCGGCGCGCGCGGCTCGACCGGCTGCAAGCCGTTGACGTCGTGCAGCCGCTCCTGGCCCGCCTGTTCGGCCTGGCCGAGCTGAACCTCGAGGTCGCGGGAGGGTCGGGCTCCGGCGTGAAGCTGGGGTTCCTCAAGGAGGCGGACGCGAACGCGCTGCGGGCCGAGCTGCTCGCGCGGGCCGCGGGGCTGAAGGAGGGCCGGGCACCCGTGCCGGCCGGCGCCGACGCACCGGGGGCACCGCCCCGCGAGGGTGTGACGCCGGGTGGTGCTCCGCCGGAGGGCGTCCCCGCTGCTCCGGCGCTCCTCGGGGCACCGGAGGCACCCGAGCAGGCCGTCACGACGGTGCAGCCGGGGCGGCTCGTGCTCTCGCTCGTGCGGTCGGGAGCGACGGTCGGTCTCGTCCTGGGCATCCTCGCCATCGCGGGGGTCGTCGCCGGAACCCGCGAGATCAGCATCCTCTTCAGCGCGCTGCCCGCCGTGCTCGGCTTCGGTGGCTACCTCTTCCAGCGGTTCTCGAGCGGCTTCGGGTTCCGGTCGGCGATCTCGCCGGACGGCATCCGGCTGCGTCACGGGCTGCTCGAGACGCGGTCCCAGACCATCCCGCCGGGTCGCGTGCAGGCGGTGCGGCTGCGGCAGGGACTGTTCTGGCGCGGGCCCGACTGGTGGCGGGTCGACGTCAACGTCGCCGGCTACGGGGTGACGGACGGCTCCGAGACGACGAGCGTCCTCCTGCCCGTGGGCACCCGCGACGAGGCCTTCGCGGCGCTCTGGCTCGTGCTGCCGGACCTCGGTACCCCGGACGCGCGCGTCCTGCTCGACGAGGGCCTGTCCGGGCTCGACGCCGGCCACCACCACGTCGGGAGCCCACGCCGCGCACGGGTGCTGGACCCGCTGTCGTGGCGGCGCAACGGGTACGCCGTGACGGAACGGGCACTGTTCCTGCGCGGCGGCAGGCTCGTCCGCAGCCTCGTCGTGGTGCCGCACGAGCGCACGCAGTCCCTGGGGCTCCAGCAGGGGCCGCTGCAGCGTCGGCTGCGGATCGCGACGTTCGCCATCCACTCCACGCCGGGGCCCGTCGCACCCCGGGTGGCGCACCTCGACGCGTCCGACGCCGCGCACCTGCTCGACCAGCAGGCGGCCCGGGCGCACGAGGCCCGCGCCCACGCCGGCCCCGAGCTGTGGATGCGCGAGGCGGCGGTAGCGGTCGGCACGGGGCCGGTCGGCACGGAGCCCGTGGACAGGGAGCCGGCCGACACCCGGACGGGCGACGGAGCGGCTGACACCGCCGACGGCACGACGGGGGAGCGGTCGTGAGCGCCGCGGGTGCACGGCCGGGACGGCTCGGGGTCGGCATCGTCGGAGCGGGTCGGGTCGGGGCCGTCCTCGGCAGCGCGCTGCGCGCCACCGGGCACGCCGTCGTCGGGGCGAGCGGCATCTCCGAGGAGTCGCGCGAGCGTGCGGCGACGCTCCTGCCCGGCGTGCCGCTGCTGGAGGTCCCGGACGTCGTCGAGCGCGCCGAGCTCGCGCTGCTCGCCGTGCCCGACGACGCGCTGCCGGGCCTCGTGCGCGGCCTCGCCGACGTGGGGGCGTGGCAGCCGGGCCAGATCGTCGTGCACACGTCCGGGCGGTACGGCGTGCAGGTGCTGGACCCTGCCCGTGCGGCGGGTGCCATCCCGCTCGCGATCCACCCCGCCATGACGTTCACGGGCACCTCGCTCGACCTGTCCCGGCTCGAGGGCACGACCTTCGCGGTGACCGGACCCGCCCCCGTCCTGCCGATCGGCCAGGCGCTGGTCGTCGAGGTCGGCGGCGAGCCGGTCGTCGTGGGGGAGGAGTCGCGCGGCCTGTACCACGCGGCGCTCGCGCACGGGGCGAACCACCTCGTCGTCCTCGTCGCGCAGGCCGCGCAGGCGCTCGAGGCGGCGGGTGTCGAGCGGCCGGGCCGGGTGCTCGCGCCGCTCCTCGGGGCGGCTCTCGACGGCGCGACCCGGGCCGCGGACAAGGGCACGGAGGTCGGCGGCCCCGGCGCCGTCTCGGCCCTCACGGGTCCCGTCTCGCGCGGCGACGTCGGCACGGTCGAGGACCACCTGGCCGCGCTGCGCGCGCTCGCCGCGACCGCGGACGCGGGCGACATCCTGCCGTCGTACGTCGCGCTGAGCCGCGCGGCGACGGACCGGGCCCTCGCGGCCGGACGGATCGACGCGGACGCGGCACGCCGCCTGCGGGCCGCGCTCGACGCACCCGACGGCGGCACGGACGGGGGAGCCGCGTGACGGCCGGCGGCGGCGCCGGCGTCGTCACGGCTCCCGACGAGCTGCGCGACCTCCTCGGCCGGTGGCGCGCGCAGCACCCGTCGCAGCGACGCGCCGTCGTCATGACGATGGGTGCGCTGCACGCAGGTCACCTCGAGCTCGTCCGGCGGGCCCGTGCCGAGGTCGGCCCCGGCGGTCAGGTCGTCGTGACGGACTTCGTCAACCCGCTGCAGTTCGGTCCGGACGAGGACTACGAGCGGTACCCGCGCGACGTCGCGGCCGACGTCGCGCTCCTCGCGACGGGCGGCCCGGACTCGACGGTGGACGTCGTCTTCGCACCCGAGCTCGGGCAGATGTACCCGGACCTCGCAGGTGCCGGCGCGGTCGCAGACGACGGCACTGCCGGGGCGGGCCCGATCGTCCGCGTGACGTCGGGCCGGATCGGGACGGTGCTCGAGGGTGCGTCCCGTCCTGGGCACTTCGACGGGGTGCTGACCGTCGTCCTCAAGCTGCTGCACCTCACCGGCCCGGACGTGGCGGTCTTCGGCGCGAAGGACGCCCAGCAGCTCCTCGCGGTGCGCCGCATGGTGGCGGACCTGGACCTGCCGGTGGAGATCGTCGCCGTGCCGACGGTGCGCGAGTCCGACGGGCTCGCGCGCTCGTCGCGCAACGCCTACCTCGACCCGGCCGAGCGCGACCGGGCGCTCGCGCTGAGCCGCGCGCTGCGGGCGGGTGCGGACGCCGCGGCGTCGGGAGCGGACGCCGACGCGGTGCTCGCGGCGGCCCGGGGAATCCTGTCCGGGGCCGACGGTGTTGACACGGATTACCTGGTGCTGGTCGATCCGGCTACCGTGGAGGACCTGGCGCCGGGCGCCGTCGGCCCGGGACTCCTCCTCGTGGCCGCGCGCGTGGGCACCACCCGACTCATCGACAACGTGACCGTCCAGATCTCGCCCGGGACCCGGGCAGGCAGGTCGGCCACGGTCCCTGGAGGAACCGCGTGAGGAACCACGTGAACGCGCACGACGCGCAGGGCTCGGCCGCTGCGCCCCGCCGGCCGGCCTCGTTGCAGCGGCCCATGATGATCGGCAAGATCCACCGCGCGACCGTGACGCAGGCGGACCTGCACTACGTCGGGTCGATCACGGTGGACGCGAACCTGCTCGACGCGGCGGACCTGTACCCCGGCCAGCAGGTCGACGTCGTGGACGTGACCAACGGCGCCCGGTTGACGACGTACGTCATCCCGGGCGAGCGCGGCTCGGGCCAGGTGTGCATCAACGGCGCCGCCGCGCACCTCGTGGACCCGGGCGACGTCGTCATCCTCATCGCGTACGGCACGCTCTCGGACGAGGACGCGCGCACGTACCTGCCGAGCGTGGTCTTCGTCGACGAGCACAACCGCATCGTCGAGCTGTCCGACGAGCCGGGCCTCGTCCCGGACGTGCCCGCCGCCCGGGGCCTGGAGCCGAGCGGGCTGCCGTTCGCGCCGTTCCGCGGCGAGCCGGGCGACCGGGGGCGCGACGAGCTGCGCGACGCACCGGCGAACGTCGGTTGAGCACGCCCGGTCCGGTGCTCGCCCGGACGCTCGCCGCTCCCGCGCCCGGCTGGACGACCACGGCGGACGTCGTCGTCGTCGGGTCCGGGATCGCGGGGCTCACCGCCGCGCTCGAGCTGCGCACCCGCGTCCCCCGGGTCCTGCTCGTGACCAAGGGCGAGCTCTCGTCCGGGTCGACGGTCTGGGCGCAGGGCGGCATCGCGGCCGCGCTCGACCCCGAGGACTCGCCGGAGGCGCACCTCGCCGACACGCTCGTCGCGGGCGGCGGGCTGTGCGACCCGGCTGCGGTCGAGGTGCTCGTCACCGAGGGACCGGAGCGCGTGCGCGAGCTCGTCGCCCGTGGTGCGAACTTCGACCTCTCCACGAACGGTGACATCGCGCTGACCCGTGAGGGCGGTCACCACGCCGACCGGATCGCGCACGCGGGCGGGGACGCGACGGGTGCGGAGATCTCGCGCGCGCTCGTCGCCCAGCTCGAGGCGGTGCTCGGCGACCCGGGCATCGAGGTGGTCGAGAACGCGCTCGTCCTCGACGTCCTCACCGCCCCCGGCCTCGACGGGGAGCGGGCGTGCGGCGTGACGCTGCACGTGCGGGGCGAGGGCTCCCGCGACGGCGTCGGTGCGGCGCTCGGCGCAGCGGTGGTGCTCGCCACCGGGGGCGTGGGGCAGGTCTTCCGCTCGACGACGAACCCGCCGCAGGCGACGGGCGACGGCGTCGCGGCCGCCCTCCGTGCCGGCGCGGTGCTCGGGGACCTCGAGTTCGTGCAGTTCCACCCGACCGTGCTGTGGCTCGGCGGCGGCGCCAAGGGCCAGCTCCCGCTGATCTCCGAGGCGGTCCGCGGCGAGGGGGCGGTCCTGCTCGACACGGACGGGCACCGGTTCATGCCCGCGCTGCACGCCATGGCGGAGCTCGCGCCGCGCGACGTCGTCGCGCACGCGATCGTGCGACAGATGGCGGCGACAGGGTCGGACCACGTCCTGCTCGACGCGCGGCATCTCGGCGCCGACTTCCTGCGGACCCGCTTCCCGACGATCTCCGACCGGCTCGACGCGGCAGGGATCGACTGGACCGAGGAGCCGGTGCCCGTCGCGCCCGCGCAGCACTACCACTCCGGCGGGGTCGTGACCGACCTGCACGGCCGGTCGTCGCTGGACGGCCTGTACGCGATCGGCGAGGTCGCGTGCACCGGCGTGCACGGCGCGAACCGGCTGGCGTCGAACTCCCTGCTCGAGGGGCTCGTGTTCGCCCAGCGGGCGGCCACCGAGATCAGCGCGCGGGTCGCGGCGGGGGACCTCGTGGTCTCGGAGCCGCAGGTCCGGCCAGGTCCGTCCGCGCTCGTCGCGGCCGCGGCCCGGTCGCGGATCCAGTCGATCGCGTCCGAGGGACCGGGCGTCATCCGGGACGGCGAGGGGCTCGCGCGCGCCGCCCGGCGGCTGGCCGCGACCCGCACCGACGCGCACGAGGCGAACGACGTCCTCGCGCAGCCCCAGGCCGCGGAGTGGGAGACGACCAACATCCACCAGGTCGCGACGGCGCTCACCGCCGCGGCCGCGCTGCGCACGGAGAGTCGCGGTGGGCACTTCCGCACCGACTTCCCCGACCGCGACCCCGCGTGGGAGCGACGCGTCCTCGTCAGCCTCGACGACGACGGCGCCCTGTCCGTCCGCTGACGCCTACGCGTCGACACGGCGTGGACCGCGCGCGGTGCGCGTGGCGCCGGACGGTCCGCGCGGAGCGGCTACGGTGTCGGCGTGAACACCTTCGCCGAGCAGCCCGTCACCGACCCGTCGAGCGGCTCCGCAGAGAGTCGCGTCCCGTCGACGGTCGAGCCGGGGCTCGACCCCGCGTGGATCGCCGAGACCGTCGCCCGCGCCCTCGACGAGGACCTCGGTGCAGCGCCGGGGCGCGACGTGACGACGCAGGCGACCGTGCCGGCGTCGGGCACGGGCACGGCGCACCTGATGGCCCGCGCCGACGGCGTGGTCGCCGGCCTCGTGGTCGTCGAGGAGGTGCTCGGTCAGGTCGCTGCCCGGCTCGGGCTCGCTCCGGTCCACGTGACGTTCGCCACGGACGACGGTGCCGCGGTCGCCCGCGGCCAGGTCCTCGCGACGCTCGACGGACCGGTCCAGGTGCTGCTCGTCGCGGAGCGTACCCTGCTCAACCTCGTGAGCCGTGCGTCGGGGGTCGCGACCGCCACTCGCGCGTGGGCGCACGAGCTCGACGGCACCGGGGCGCAGGTTCTCGACACCCGCAAGACGACGCCCGGTCTGCGCGCCCTGGAGAAGTACGCGGTGCGCGCGGGCGGGGGGACGAACAAGCGCATGGGTCTGTACGACGTCGCGATGGTCAAGGACAACCACGTCGTCGCCGCAGGGTCCGTGAGCGCTGCGATCACGGCGATCCGGCGCACGTTCCCCGACGTGCTCGTGCAGGTCGAGGCGGACACGACCGAGCAGGCGCTCGAGGCGCTCGACGCGGGTGCCGACTTCCTGCTCCTCGACAACATGCCGACGCCGGTGCTCGCCGACGCCGTCGCCGCGGTCCGCGCGCGCGAGGGGCACGACGGGGTGCCGACGAAGGTCGAGCTCGAGGCCACGGGCAACCTCACTCTCGACCGTGCGCGCGAGGTCGCGAGCACGGGCGTGGACTACCTCTCGGTCGGCGCGCTCACGCACTCTGCGCCCATCCTCGACCTCGCGCTCGACCTCCAGCCGGCCACGGGGCACGAGGCCACCGGGACGCGTCGGTAGAATCCTCGGGTGACGTCCCCCGCCGGTACCCCTGCTGAGCCACTCGACGACCTCCCCGAGCAGATCCAGGTCCGCCGCGAGAAGCGCGAGCGGATCCTGGCCCGTGGCGACGAGGCGTACCCGGTCTCGGTGCCGCGCACGCACACGATCGCCGAGGTCCGGGCCGGCTACGCCCATCTCGAGGCGGGCCAGGAGACCCAGGACGAGGTCGGGATCGCCGGCCGCGTCGTGTTCCTGCGCAACACCGGCAAGCTGTGCTTCGTGTCGCTGCAGGACGGCGAGGGGAACCGGCTCCAGGTCATGCTCAGCCTCGCCGTGGTGGGCGAGGAGTCGTTGGCCACGTTCAAGGCCGACGTCGACCTCGGTGACCACCTCTTCGCCCACGGGAGGGTGATCAGCTCGCGGCGCGGTGAGCTGAGCATCTTCGCCGATGCGTGGCAGGTCGCGGCGAAGGCCCTGCGGCCGCTGCCCGTGCTGCACAAGGAGCTCTCCGAGGAGGCTCGCGTCCGCCGCCGCTACGTCGACCTCATCGCGCGCCCGGCCGCCCGGGACACGGCTCGTCTGCGCGCCGCGGTCGTGCGTTCCATCCGCGAGAACTTCTGGGAGCGCGAGTTCGTCGAGATCGAGACGCCGATGCTGCAGACGCGCCCGGAAGGGGCGGCGGCACGCCAGTTCGAGACGCACATGAATGCATTCGACATCGACCTGTTCCTGCGCATCGCACCGGAGCTGTTCCTCAAGCGTGCGGCGGTCGGTGGCGTCGAGAAGGTCTTCGAGATCAACCGCAACTTCCGCAACGAGGGCGTGGACTCCACCCACTCGCCGGAATTCGCGATGCTCGAGGCCTATGAGGCGTACGGCGACTACGACACCATGGCGGCGCTCACGCAGAATCTCGTGCAGCGCGCTGCGCAGGACGCTCTCGGCACCACGCTCGTCACGCTCGCGGACGGCACCGAGTACGACCTCGGTGGCGAATGGACACAGCTGAAGATGTACGACTCCTTGTCGCAGGCGCTGGGCGAGGAGATCACCCCGGAGACGACGGTCGAGCGGCTCTCGGCGTTCGCGGACCGCTTCGAGCTCTCCCTCGACCCGAAGAACGTCAACCACGGCAAGCTCGTCGAGGGCCTGTGGGAGCACCTCGTGGGCGACGACCTCGTCGCGCCGACGTTCGTGCGCGACTTCCCGGTCGAGACCTCGCCGCTCACGCGCGACCACCGTACGGTCCGCGGACAGGTCGAGAAGTGGGACCTCTACGTACGGGGCGTGGAGCTCGCGACGGCGTACTCGGAGCTCGTCGACCCGGTGGTGCAGCGGCAGCGGTTCGAGGCGCAGGCGCTGCTCGCCGCGGCCGGCGACGACGAGGCGATGCGCATCGACGACGACTTCCTCACCGCGATGGAGTACGCGATGCCGCCGTCCGGAGGAATGGGCATGGGGATCGACAGGTTGCTCATGGCGCTGACCGGGCTCGGGATCCGGGAGACGATCCTGTTCCCGCTCGTGAAGCCGCAGCAGGCCTGACCAGGACGAGGAGGACGAACATGGGTGACGCAGGAGCGGTCGTGGCAGCGCTCGTCCCGTCGATCGGGGTGGGCGTGCTGTTCTGGCTCGCGATGCGCGCCATCGTGCGCGCCGACCGCAACGAACGCGCCGCGCTCGACCGGCTCGACGCCGAGGAGGACGCCCGCGCGGCGCTCGCGGACAATACGCTTCCGCCCCGGGTCGAACCGTCCTGACGAGGTCTTCTTGAATTGTGGTCCACGGAATGTGCGTACCGTGCCCAGGAATTCGGTCGGAAACTGTCGTCGGTAATTGACCTGAGAGTAACGTCCTGTCATCCTGACATCGACAGCACATTCCCAGGAAGCGTGAGGTAACCCAGTGGCCCAGAAAGTGCAGGTAATCCTTGTCGACGACGTCGACGGTGGTGCCGCGGACGAGACGGTGACCTTTGCTCTCGACGGCGTCTCGTACGAGGTCGACCTGAGCACCAAGAATGCGCAGGAGCTCCGCGACGCGCTCGCTCCGTGGGTCGCGTCCGGCCGCAAGGTGTCGACACGAGGCGCCGCCCGCCCGGCGCGCCGAGGCCGTTCCGGCGGCACGGCCCGCGCGACGGAGGTCCGCGAGTGGGCCCGCGCGAACGGTCACCAGGTCAACGACCGTGGACGCATCTCCCAGGAGATCCAGACTGCGTACGACGCGGCGCACTGATCCTCCCGCAGGGCGCCGGGACCGTCGGAGGACGGACCCGGCGCCCTGTGTCGTGCGAGCGGAACTAGGCTCGGCCCATGACCTCCGCGACACGCTCCCTGTGGATCGGCACCTATCCCCACCCCGCAGCCGAGACCGCGGAGGGGATCTGGCACGCCGAGGTCGACGTGGTCGCCGGCCGGTTCCAAGGCGCGCGGCTCGCCGCCCGGTCGCCCGCGTCGTCGTTCCTCGCCCTCTCCGGTGACGTCCTGTACGCCGTCGCGGAACAGGGGGCCGGTGCGGTCCGCGCGTTCCGCACCGCCACGGACGGTTCCCTGAGCCCGCTCGGCCCTCCCGTCCCGACGGGCGGGGACTCGCCGTGCCACGTGGTCGTCGTCCCCGGAGCGGCGCTCGTCGCGAACTACGGCGACGGCGTCCTGTCGGTCGTGCCGGTGCGGGCCGACGGTTCGCTCGCGGGTCCTGCCCGCCGCCAGGGCCATGCGGGCTCCGGTCCGGACCCGGACCGCCAGGAGGGACCGCACGCGCACTTCGTCGCGACGACCGGAGCAGCCGGGTCGCAGGTCCTCGTGGTCGACCTCGGCACGGACGAGCTGCGTCGCCACGACCCTGCCGCCCCCGACGGCGCCGTGCCCGGCGTCGCGGCGACGTTCCCGGCCGGCACCGGCCCGCGGCACCTCGTGGAGCTCGCCGACGGCCACCTGGTCGTCGTGGGGGAGCTCGACCCGGCGCTCTTCGTGCTCGCACCCACAGGGCGAGGGCGCTACGACGTCGTCGCCCGGTACGACGTCTCGCCCGCCGTGCACGACGGCCCGCGCAGCTACCCCTCGCACGTCGCGCTGACCGCGGACGGCACGCGCCTCGTCGTCGGCGTGCGCGGTGCGGACGTCCTGTCCGTGCACGCAGTCGAGGCGGGGCCGGTCCTGCGCCACCTCGGCGACGTCCCGACGGGGGGGTCCTGGCCGCGCCACCTGGCGATCCTGCGCCCGGGCGTCGCGACGACCGGCGAGCCGTCGCACGACCTCGTCGTGGTCGCGAACCAGAACGACGCCCCGGCGTCCCCGGACCTCGCGGGCGCAGGGATCCCGGGGCCGACGTCGTCCCTGGCGCTGGTGCGCCTGGACCGGGCGACGGGCGCGGGGGAGGTGCTGGACACGCTGGTGCTGCCCGCGCCGGCGTGCGTCGTGGAAGGCGACGCCCCCGACGTCGAGGCGGGTCCACGATGACGGGTGAGCGGACGCCGCGGATCGCGATGCTCTCGGTGCACACGTCGCCGCTCGACCAGCCGGGCACCGGCGACGCGGGGGGCATGAACGTCTACGTCACCGAGCTGTCGCACGCGCTCGCGCGCCAGGGCGCGCGGGTGGAGATCTTCACGCGCGCGACGTCGTCCGCGCAGCCGCCCGTCGTCGAGGTGGCGGACGGCGTGACCGTCCGGCACGTGACCGCCGGCCCGTTCGAGGGCCTCGACAAGCACGACCTGCCCGGCCAGCTGTGCGCGTTCACGGCCGGGGTCCTGCGGGCGGAGGCGCACCGCCCCGCCGGCTGGTACGACGTCGTGCACACCCACTACTGGCTGTCGGGGCAGGTGGGGTGGCTCGCCGCGGACCGGTGGGACGTGCCTCTCGTCCACACCATGCACACGCTCGCGCGCGTGAAGAACGCGGCCCTGGCACCGGGGGACGCGCCCGAGCCGCTCGGACGGATCATCGGCGAGGAGCAGGTCGTCGCCGAGTCGGACGCGCTCGTCGCGAGCACGCAGGACGAGGCCGACGACCTCGTGCGCGACTACGCGGCGGACCCGGCACGCGTGCACGTCGTGCCGCCCGGGGTCGACCTGGACCTGTTCTCGCCCCTGCCCGACGCCGGCCCGGGAGCCCTCGACGCGGCGCGCGCCGCGTTGCGGGCGGAGCTGGGCCTGCCGGCCGACGGTCCGCTCGTGCTCTTCGCGGGCCGCGTCCAGCTGCTCAAGGCGCCCGACGTCCTCGTCCGCGCGCTCGGCGTCCTCGCCGGGCGTGGCGGCCACGTGCCGACCCTCGTCGTGCTCGGCGGGCCGAGCGGCCGCCGGACGGCGGTCCGCGAGCTCGAGGCGCTCGCCCACCAGGAGGGGGTGGCCGCGCAGGTCGTCGTGCGCCCGCCCGTGCCGCGGGACGAGCTCGCGCGGTACTACCGTGCAGCCGACGTCGTCGCCGTGCCGTCGCACAACGAGACCTTCGGCCTCGTCGCGGCCGAGGCCCAGGCGTCGGGGACGCCGGTGGTGGCCGCCGCCGTCGGCGGGCTGCGGACCGTCGTGGCCGACGACGTCTCCGGCGTCCTCGTGCCCGGTCACGACCCGGCGGCCTGGGCCGACGCGCTCGGCGACCTGCTGGCCGACGACGAGCGCCGCGCCCGGCTCGGTCGAGGGGCGCGGCGCGCGAGCGAACGGTACGGCTGGGACGTCGCCGCGGCCCGGATGCTCGACGTCTACGCCGCGGCGGCGAAGGTCCGCGCCGCGCGCTGAGGTCGAGCCTGGTCGCGGCGGTCCGGGCAGGTCAGGAGTCGGCGCGCTCCAGGACGAAGACCGGGATCTCGCGCGACGTGCGCTCCTGGTAGTCGGCGTACGGGGGGTACGCAGCGACCGACCGCTCCCACCAGAGGGCCTTCTCCTCGCCCGTGACCTCGCGCGAGACGTAGTCGTGCCGCTCGGGGCCGTCCTGCAGCTCGACGTGCGGGTCCGCGACGACGTTGTGGTACCAGACGGGGTGCTTCGGGGCACCGCCGAGGGACGCGACGACGGCGTACACGCCGTCGTGCTCGACCCGCATGAGCGGCGTCTTGCGGACCTTCCCGGAGCGGGCCCCGAGGGTCGTGAGGATCACGACGGGCATGCCGTTCAGCGTCGTGCCCTTCGTGCCGCCCGACGACTCGTAGAGCTCGGTCTGCTTGCGGGAACGGTCGCTGGGGCTCGGTACGTACTCTCCGGTGATCGGCATGCCGCGTCCAACGCTCCGCACCGCCCGACGATTCCCGCACCCGGGGTTCGGCGGGCGGACAGCCGTGCCGGGGTGGTGGCACGTGCGGCAGGATGGACCCATGACCTACACCCTCGTACTGCTCCGCCACGGCGAGAGCGAATGGAACGCCAAGAACCTGTTCACCGGTTGGGTGGACGTCCGCCTCTCGGAGAAGGGCACCGAGGAGGCGAAGCGCGGCGGGACGCTGCTCACGGACGCGGGCGTGCGCCCCGACGTCGTGCACACCTCGCTCCTGCGCCGCGCGATCACGACCGCGAACCTCGCGCTCGACGCCGCCGACCTGCACTGGATCCCCGTCAAGCGCTCCTGGCGCCTCAACGAGCGTCACTACGGCGCGCTGCAGGGCAAGGACAAGAAGCAGACGCTGGCGGAGTTCGGCGAGGAGCAGTTCATGCTCTGGCGGCGCTCCTACGACACGCCTCCGCCGGAGATCGAGCTCGGCTCCGAGTTCTCCCAGGACGGCGACGCGCGCTACGCGGACGCGCCGGTCGTGCGGACGGAGTGCCTCAAGGACGTCCTCGAGCGCGCCCTGCCCTACTGGGAGGGCGAGGTCGTCCCCGACCTCAAGGCGGGCAAGACCGTCCTCGTCGCGGCGCACGGCAACTCGCTGCGGGCGATCGTCAAGCACCTCGACGGGATCTCGGACGAGGACATCGCCGGCCTCAACATCCCGACGGGCATCCCGCTGCTCTACGAGCTCGACGAGGACCTGAAGCCGGTCACCGCGGGCGGCCGCTACCTCGACCCCGAGGCCGCCGCCGAGGCCGTCGCGGCCGTCGCCAACCAGGGCCGCTGACACCAGGCCCGGCCGACACGAAGGAGGCGCGGATCCACGGGATCCGCGCCTCTTTCGTTCGTTGCCGCTGCGCTCAGGCGGTGGCGCGCGCCTGACCCGAGGGGACGCCGCGCTCGTCGGCGAAGCCGCCCGTGACGAGGTAGGTGACCCGCTTGGCGACGGAGACGCCGTGGTCCCCGAACCGCTCGTAGTAGCGGCCCACGAGGGTCACGTCGACCGTCTCCTGCGTCGTGCCGGACCACCGCTGGTCGAGCAGCGCGACGAACGTGTCCTGGTGCAGGTGGTCGAGCAGGTCGTCGTCCCGCTCGATGTTCGCGGCGACCGTGAGGTCGCGCGTCGTGAGCAGCGTCGTCGTGCGCCGCGCGACGCGGACGGCCGCGTCGTGCATCTGCTCGAACGTCCGGTGCAGCGGCGGCACGATCGCGTGCGACGGGTACCGCCCGCGCGCGACCTGCGCGATGTGGCGGGCCAGGTCGCCCATGCGCTCCAGGCTCGCGCTCATGCGCAGTGCGCTGACCACGACCCGCAGGTCGGTCGCCACCGGCTGCTGCTGCGCGAGGAGGTTCACGCACCGCTCGTCCAGCTCGCGCTCGAGCGCGTCGATCGTGTGGTCGGCCGCGATGACCTGCTGCGCCAGCTGCAGGTCGGCCGTGAGCAGCGCCGTGCCGGCCTTGCCGATCGCCGCTTCCACCAGCCGGCTCATCTCGGCGAGGTCGTCCCCGACCTGCTTGAGCTCAGCCTCGAAGATGTCCCGCATCGCTTCCCTCTCGTCGTGACCGGACGCCCCTCTTCACCGGCACGTCGTTCGGCACCGCTCACGTTCGCACCCCCGGTGGGCCGCGCGGTGAACACGAGGGCGCCACGAGGTGAACAGTTGTCGGTCCGAGGGGCCCTGGAGCCCGGGACGTCCGGCACCGCCGCCGGTCGACCGTACGCTGGGTGCGTGGGAGGAGAGAACCTGATCGAGGGCGCGACGGCGCTGCTGGCCGGGATCGTCGGGGTGGTCGTCGGCGTCGTGGCCGCCATCGCGTTCCGTGTGAGCGACCGGCAGCGCCGGTCGGCACCGGCACCGGAGCCCGCACCTCTCGACGAGGGACTGGTCCGCGTGCTCGCGGTCCTGCGCTCCGCGGCCGTCGTGCTCGACGCCGACGGCGACGTCGTCCGGGCCAGCCCGCCCGCGTACGCGCTCGGGGTCGTGCGGGGCGACGCGATCGCCCATCCCGCGATCCGCGACCTCATCGACGACGTGCACCGGGACGGCGTGATCCGCGACGAGGAGCTCGAGCTGCCACGCGGACCTGTCGGTCGCGGCACCGTCCTGCTCCAGGTGCGGGTCGCGCAGGTCGGGCCCAACCACATGCTCGTGCTGGCCGAGGACCGCACGGAGGCGCGGCGCGTCGAGGCGATCCGCCGTGACTTCGTCGTCAACGTGTCCCACGAGCTGAAGACGCCGGTCGGCGCGCTGGCGCTCCTCGCGGAGACGGTCCAGGACGCCGCCGACGACCCGGTGGCCGTCCGACGGTTCGCCGCCCGGATGCAGTCGGAGGCGACCCGGCTGTCCGCGCTCGTCCAGGAGATCATCGAGCTCTCCCGGCTCCAGGTGGCCGGCGCGCTGCAGAAGATCACCGTCGTGCCGGTGCGTGGCGTCGTCGAGGAGGCCGTCGACCGGGCACGCACGCGCGCGCAGGGCAAGGGCATCACGCTGACCACCGGCGGCGATCTCGACGCGACGGTGTACGGCGACCACAACCTGCTCGTCACCGCGGTGCGCAACCTGCTCGACAACGCGGTCGCGTACTCGGGCGAGAACACGCGCGTGGGCGTCGGCGTGACCCGGACCGGCGACCTCGTCGAGATCGCCGTCGTCGACCAGGGGATCGGCATCGCGGTGGACGCCCAGGACCGGGTCTTCGAGCGCTTCTACCGCGTGGACCCCGCGCGCTCGCGCGACACGGGCGGGACGGGCCTCGGCCTGAGCATCGTCAAGCACGTCGCCGCCGACCACGGCGGCGAGGTCACCATGTGGTCGGAGCCGGGTCGCGGCTCCACGTTCACGCTGCGCATCCCGGCGGCCGCCAGGACGGGGTCCGGCGTCCCGGTCGACGGCACGGCCCCGGGCACGCAGCAGACAGACGACGAGGGCGGCCCGTCCGGGCGCGCCCCGCACGAGGGGCCGACGGCCCGGGACGAGGAGGTGGGCGCGTGACGCGCATCCTGGTGGTGGAGGACGAGGAGTCGTACCGCGACCCGCTGGCGTACCAGCTGCGGCGCGAGGGGTTCGACGTGGTCGAGGCGGCCACGGGGACCGACGCTCTCACGGTGTACGACGACGGCGGCGCGGACCTCGTGCTGCTCGACCTCATGCTCCCGGGCCTCAGCGGCACCGAGGTGTGCCGTGAGCTGCGTCAGCGCGGGGACGTGCCGGTCATCATGCTGACGGCCAAGGACTCCGAGATCGACAAGGTCGTGGGGCTCGAGCTCGGCGCGGACGACTACGTCACCAAGCCGTACTCGTTCCGCGAGCTGCTCGCCCGGGTGCGGGCCGTCCTGCGGCGCAAGGGTGCCGAGAGCGTCGGGGACCCCGCGGACGAGCCGACGCTCGAGGTCGGGTCCGTCCGCATGGACGTCGAGCGGCACACCGTGTCCGTCGGGGGCGACGTCGTGCCGTTCCCGCTCAAGGAGTTCGAGCTCCTCGAGCTGTTGCTGCGCAACGCCGGGCGCGTCCTGACGCGCGGCCAGCTCATCGACCGCGTCTGGGGTGCCGACTACGTCGGTGACACCAAGACGCTCGACGTCCACGTGAAGCGGATCCGGTCCAAGATCGAGCCGGAGCCCGCGAACCCGCGCTTCCTGCTGACCGTGCGCGGTCTCGGCTACAAGATCGCGGACGGCGTCACACAGGGCTGACCTGGCACCCGCGGCGGTCTCTGCCTGCTGGTCGCGGCTGCTACAGAAGGTCTGTGCACTGTTCATCCCTCGTTCACCCGTGCTCGGCGCTCGCGTCATGTGGCGCTCTTAGCGTCGGGTTCGTCACCGGCGCTCGCTGGTGCGACGAGACGTTTGAACAGGATGGAACGAAGAGTGAAGCTCAGCCGATTCTCCCGTGCTGGATCCGCCGTCTTCATCGGCGCGCTCGCCCTCTCCCTCGCCGCGTGCGGGTCCGACGACCCGGTCGGCGACGCCGGCGGGGAGTCGGGCACCGACGGCTCGACCGAGACCGCGAGCGACCTCAGTGGTGAGCTCAGCGGTGCGGGCGCGAGCTCGCAGGAGTCCGCGATGGAGGCGTGGCGGGCCGGGTTCCAGAGCGCGAACCCCGACGTCACCGTCAACTACGACCCCGTCGGCTCCGGCGGTGGCCGCACGCAGTTCCTGAGCGGCGGCACCGCGTTCGCCGGCTCGGACGCCGTCCTCGACGAGGACGAGCTCGTGTCGTCGCAGGAGGTCTGCGGACCCGACGGCGCCATCGACCTCCCCGTCTACGTGAGCCCGATCGCGATCATCTACAACCTCCCGGACCTCGGCGAGCTCAACCTCGCCCCGGCGACCGTCGCCGGCATCTTCGACGGCGCGATCACGAAGTGGAACGCCGAGGAGATCGCGGCCGACAACCCGGACGCCGACCTCCCGGACCTCGACATCACCCCCGTGCACCGCTCCGACGAGTCGGGCACCACGGAGAACTTCACCGAGTACCTCGCGGCGACGGCGGCCGACGCGTGGCCGCACGAGGCGAGCGGTGACTGGCCGACCGAGGGCGGCGAGTCCGCGCAGGGCACGTCCGGCGTCGTGCAGACCGTCCAGGGCGGCGAGGGCACGATCGGCTACGCCGACGCCTCGAAGGCCGGCGACCTCGGCACCGCGAGCATCAAGGTCGGCGAGGAGTGGGTCGCCTTCACGCCGGAGGCGGCCGCCAAGGTCGTCGACGCGTCGCCGCGCGTCGAGGGTCGTGGCGAGCACGACATCGCGGTCGAGCTGGACCGCACCACCACCGAGGCGGGCGCCTACCCGCTCGTGCTCGTCTCCTACGCCATCGCGTGCTCGAGCTACGAGGACGAGGCGCAGGGCAACCTGGTCAAGGCGTTCCTGACCTACATCTCGAGCGACGAGGGCCAGTCCGCCTCGGCGTCGGCGGCCGGCAGCGCGCCGATCTCCGAGGACCTGCGCACCGACGTGCACGCCGCGATCGAGGCGATCACGGTCGGAGCGGCCGGCTGACCGGCTGACCTCACGTCACCGCGGGGGCGGCGGGACCGGAACCACCGGTCCTGCCGCCCCGAGCCACGCAGGACGAACCGCCACCATCAGGAGCAGGAGTGACCAGCACAGCTTCCCCCACGACCGCCGGCCCGACGCCGAGCGGTGACCCGGCCCCGGCCGGGCCGGGCCGTCGACGGAGCACGGCCGCGCGCCGTCGCACCCGGGCGGCCGACCGCGGCGCCAACCGCGCCTTCCGCTGGACGGCGACGACGGCGGGTGCCCTCATCCTCGCCGTGCTCGCCGCGGTCGCGGTCTTCCTCGTCATCCGCGCGTGGCCGGCGCTGACCGCCGGTGGGGACGAGCTCGCCGAGACGATCTCCTGGTTCCCCGACGACTCGTCGATCCTCGCGTTCGTCGGTCCGCTCATCTTCGGCACGCTGCTCGCCGCCGCGCTCGCGCTCCTCATCGCGACGCCCGTCGCGATGGGCATCGCGCTGTTCATCTCGCACTACGCGCCGCGGCGCCTCGCGTCGACCCTGGGCTACGTGGTCGACCTGCTCGCCGCGATCCCCAGCGTCGTCTACGGTCTGTGGGGCTCGCTCGTGCTCCCGCCCGTGGTGATCCCGGTCTGGTCCTGGCTCGCCGACACGTTCGGCTGGATCCCGCTGTTCGCCGGACCCGCCTCGCCGACCGGGCGCGTGCTGCTGACCGTCGCGCTCGTCCTGGCCGTGATGATCCTGCCCATCATCACGGCGGTCAGCCGTGAGGTGTTCCTGCAGACGCCGAGCCTGCACGAGGAGGCCGCGCTCGCCCTCGGCGCGACCCGGTGGGAGATGATCCGCACCGCGGTGCTGCCGTTCGGCCGCTCCGGTGTGATCTCGGCCGCGATGCTCGGCCTCGGCCGCGCGCTCGGCGAGACGATGGCGGTCCTCATGATCCTCTCGCCCGGCGTGCTGTACAGCTTCAAGATCCTCCAGGCCGGGCAGCAGCAGACCATCGCGGCCAACATCGCGGCGAACTTCCCCGAGGCCAACCCGCTCGGGGTCAGCACGCTGATCGCGACAGGCCTGGCGCTGTTCGTCATCACCCTGGTCGTGAACATGGCCGCGCGCGCCATCGTCGCGCGCCGCAAGGACTTCTCGGGAGCGAACTGATGAGCACGACGACGGCGGACCTCCGCCCTGCCCCCGACCCCGAGCGCACCGCCGCGGTGCGGTCCCTCCTGCGCGGCGCCGACGCGCGCCGACGCCGCACCGACCGTGTCATGACCTTCCTGATGTGGGGCGCCTTCGCGCTCGCGATGGTCCCGCTCGTCTCGGTCGCCTGGACGGTCGTCTCGAACGGCATGGAGCGATTCGACCCCTACTTCCTCACGCACTCGATGCGCGGCGTGTTCGGCGGCATGGACGCGGGCGGCATCTACCACGCGATCCTCGGGACGCTGCTCATCACGCTCGGTGCCGCGGTGATCTCGGTCCCGATCGGGCTGCTCACGGCCATCTACCTCGTCGAGTACGGTCGCGGCGCCCTCGCGCGCTGGGTCACGTTCTTCGTCGACGTCATGACCGGCATCCCGTCGATCGTCGCCGGCCTCTTCGCCTACGCGCTCTTCGCGGTCTTCTTCGGCCCCGGCGTGCGCATGGGCATCGTGGGTTCCGTCGCGCTCTCCGTGCTCATGATCCCCGTCGTGGTCCGCTCGTGCGAGGAGATGCTGCGGCTGGTGCCGAACGAGCTGCGGGAGGCCGCCTACGCGCTCGGGGTGCCCAAGTGGCTGACCGTGCTGCGGGTCGTGCTCCGCACGTCGGTCGCCGGCATCACCACCGGCATCATGCTCGCCGTCGCCCGCGTGATCGGCGAGACCGCGCCGCTGCTCATCACGGTCGGCGTCGTCGACTCCATCAACGGCAACCTCTTCGAGGGCCGCATGATGACGCTCCCGGTGTACGTGTACCGGCAGTACAGCCAAGGCCTCGTCCCGTGCAGCAACGTCACCGACGTCGTGTGCATCCCCGACATCAACTACGACCGGGCCTGGGCGGCCGCCCTGACGCTGATCCTCATCGTCATGCTGCTCAACCTCGTGGGTCGCCTCGTGACCCGCTGGTTCGCGCCCAAGACCCTTCGATAGACCGCGAGAACAGGACACATCCGATGGCACAGCGCATCGACGTCAAGGACCTCAACATCTACTACGGCGACTTCCTCGCCGTGCAGGACGTCGGCATGACGATCGAGCCGAAGTCCGTGACCGCCTTCATCGGGCCGTCGGGCTGCGGCAAGTCGACCTTCCTGCGCACCCTCAACCGCATGCACGAGGTGATCCCGGGTGCGCACGTCGAGGGGACCGTCGAGATGGAGGGGGTCGACCTCTACGGCAACGACGTGGACCCGGTCGCCGTGCGGCGACAGGTCGGCATGGTCTTCCAGCGGCCGAACCCGTTCCCCACGATGTCGATCAAGGAGAACGTCCTCGCCGGGGTCAAGCTCAACAACAAGCGGATCTCCAAGTCCGACGCCGCGGACCTCGTGGAGTCCTCCCTGCGCGGCGCGAACCTGTGGAACGAGGTCAAGGACCGCCTCGACCGGCCCGGGTCCGGGCTGTCCGGCGGTCAGCAGCAGCGGCTGTGCATCGCGCGCGCGATCGCCGTCCGGCCCCAGGTGCTCCTCATGGACGAGCCCTGCTCCGCGCTCGACCCGATCTCGACGCTCGCGATCGAGGACCTCGTCGCCGAGCTCAAGGACGAGTACACGATCGTCATCGTCACGCACAACATGCAGCAGGCCGCGCGCGTGAGCGACCGGACCGCGTTCTTCAACATCGCGGGCACGGGCAAGCCGGGCCGTCTGATCGAGATGGACGACACCGCGACGATGTTCTCGTCCCCGTCCCAGCAGTCGACCGAGGACTACATCTCGGGCCGGTTCGGCTGAGCCGGCGACTCGCGATCGAGCACGAGCTCTCTCTCGCAGTCGAGCACGGGGTCGGTCCCGTCGTCCCTCGGATGGCGGGACCGACCCCGTGCTCGTCGTCGTGCGAGTCCCCGGTCCGTCAGGGGAGCAGCTCGGCGTACTCCTCGAGCGTGCCGTCGAGCACGGGGAGCGAGACCGCCGCGGACTCACCGGTGCTCAGCTCGATGGTCACCGGGAGCACGGCGCCGGGCGGGACGTCGACGCTGCCGAACGTGGCCGCGAAACCGTCCTCGCTCCCGAGGTAGACGGCCCCGCCCGCGGCGACCGGCACCTGCAGCGCCGCGCCGCCCTCCGGGGCCACCTGGACGTCGACGTCCTCGGTGCTGTCGTTGGAGAACGCGCCGACCAGGTTCCCGGGCTCCCCCTCGCCCACGCTGACGACCATGAGGTTCAGGCCGCGGACGTCGTCGGTGAGGTCCACCCGGATCCCGTCGGACGGTGCATAGGGCTTGGTGGTCGTCGCGGGTGCGCACGCGGCGGTGGCGGCGACGCTCGCGACGACGACGGGGACCGCCCAGAACCGCAGGGTCCGGGCTGCTCGGCTGGTCGGGGTGCGGGTCACGTGCTCTCCAAGGTCGTGCGGGCATGCAGGCTCGAGGGTGGCGCGCGCGGGGGCGGGACCCCGGGTGCACCGGCCCCAGCCTAGTCGTTCCGGGGCCCGTCCTGCCTCGGCGACGTCGCCTTCGCCGTCGCGCGTCCAACGTCACACCGGGCCTCCTGCGGTGTGGAGGAGGTGTGAACAGGTCTGGACGGTCCCGGGTGCCCGTGCGCACCCGGGGAGTCCGGGCAGAGCCGGTCGGAGGTGCGGACGGAGCAGGTTCGACGATCTCGGTGCGTCGCGCCGTGAGCCCCTGACCTGCGGCGATGCGTGCGCAGGCCTGTCATGCGGAGGGCACGGGGCGCAGGATTCCGCCGTTTCCCGTGGTAAGGTGGACCTCCGCGAAAGGGGACATCTGCAGATGACGTTCACAGTAGGCGAGACCGTTGTCTACCCGCACCACGGCGCCGCACTGATCGAGGAGATCAAGACGCGCACGATCCGCGGAGAGGACAAGATCTACCTCAAGCTCAAGGTCGCCCAGGGCGACCTGACCATCGAAGTCCCAGCCGAGAACGTCGACCTCGTCGGCGTTCGTGACGTCGTCGGCCAGGAAGGTCTGGACCGCGTCTTCGAGGTGTTGCGGGCACCATACACCGAGGAGCCGACCAACTGGTCGCGCCGCTACAAGGCGAACCTCGAGAAGCTCGCCTCCGGCGACGTGATCAAGGTCGCCGAGGTCGTCCGCGACCTCTCGCGCCGCGACGCGGACCGTGGGCTGTCGGCCGGCGAGAAGCGCATGCTCGCCAAGGCTCGGCAGATCCTCGTCTCGGAGCTCGCGCTCGCCGAGCACACCGAGGAGGAGCGGGCCGAGGCGATCCTCGACGAGGTCCTCGCGTCCTGATCCACGCGTTCTGATCTCCAGGAACCCCACGACGGGGGCGTCACCCACCGGGTGGCGCCCCCGTCGTCGTGGTCGTCCCGGAACGGTTACGGTGTGCCCGTGCCCACCCTCGCCGTCCTCACCGCTGCCGGTTCCGGCACCCGGCTCGGCCATGCGCTGCCGAAGGCCCTGGTCGAGCTCGCCGGGCAGCCCCTCGTCGTGCACGCGGCCCGGCGGCTGTGCTCCGCGGGTGTGGTCGACGCGCTCGTCGTGACCGCACCGCCGGGGCACGTCGACGACGTCGCTCGACTCCTGCGCGAGACGAGCGACGTGGACGTCCCGGTGCGCGTCGTCGAGGGCGGTGCGACGCGGCAGGCGTCGGTCGCCGCCGGGCTGCGGGCGGGTCTCGACGACCGGGGGCTCGCGCCGTCCGTCGTCGGGGACGTGGACGTCGTCCTGGTCCACGACGCCGCCCGCCCCCTGGCCCCGCCCGACCTCGTGCGCCGCGTGGTCGACGCCGTCCGCGGGGGCCGTCGCGCCGTCGTCCCGGGGCTCGCGGTGACCGACACGATCAAGCGTGTCACCGCAGTGCGCGCCGCCGGCCCGGACGGTGACCCGGAACGGGTCGAGGCGACCGTCGACCGTACGGTGCTGCGGGCGGTCCAGACGCCGCAGGGGTTCGACCGCGAGCTCCTGGAGCGGGCGCACGCCGCAGCGGCGCTCGGGGCGGCCCACGAGTCGTCCGCGGCGTCGGACGACGCCGGTCTCGTCGAGGCGCTCGGGGAGCCCGTCCACGTCGTGCCGGGCGACGTCGCGGCCGCGAAGATCACCACCGCGCACGACCTCCGGGTCGCCGCGCTCACCCTGGAGGAAGGCCGATGACCGACGACGTCACGGGGGCGCCGGAGACGCGCAGGACACCTCGACTCGCCGGGGTGACGCTGCCCCGCACCGGGATCGGCGTCGACGTCCATGCCTACGCCACCGGGGAGGACCTCCGCCCGCTGTGGCTCGGGGGGCTGTCCTGGCCGGGCGAGCCGGGCTTGGCGGGCCACTCCGACGGCGACGTCGTCGCGCACGCCGCGGCGGACGCGCTGTTCTCCGCCGCGGGGATCGGCGACCTCGGCTCGCACTTCGGGACGAGCGAACCGCGCTGGTCCGGCGCGAGCGGCGCCGTGCTCCTGGCCGAGGCGGCGGCACGGGTGCGTGCCGCCGGGTTCGAGATCGGGAACGTGGCGGTCCAGGTGATCGGCAACCGGCCCCGGGTCGGCAGCCGCCGCGCGGAGGCGGAGGCGGTGCTGACCGAGGCTGCGGGCGCACCCGTGTCGCTGACGGCGACGACGACCGACGCCCTCGGGCTCACCGGTCGGGGAGAGGGCGTCGCCGCGCTGGCGACCGCGCTCGTCGTCCCCGTCAGCGACCCGGCGTGAGGGCGACGCTCTCGAGCACGTCGCCGACCTGCGTCGCCGCGTCCAGGTCGTCCGCCGCGGCCGTCGTCGTGAACCGGACGACCCACCGGTCGCTGCCCGTCCCGGTCTCCAGGACCACGATCTCCTGCGCGACCAGGGTCCCGTCCGCGTCGTACGTCCCGTCGACGCGCACCGCGGGAGCACCCGCGACGGTGACGGGCTCGGGCGCACCGGACCCCGGCTGCCACCCGTCGAGTCCCTCGGCGTACCGGGTGGTGTCCGTCGCCGCGTCCTCGATGCTCTCGGCGGACAGCTCGCCCGTCACCACGACGTTCGACCGCACCACGGCCGAGCCCTCGTCCGGCGCCGCCACGACGAACGCGCCGTCGCGGGAGAGGTCCACCCAGCCGGCGGGGACGGTGAGCGTCACGGGCAGGCCGGGGACCTCGGCGGTCGTGGCGCTCGCCGTGTCGTCGGGCGCGGCGTCTGCCGTCGTGCAGCCCGCGAGGACGACCAGGAGCGCGAGCGACCCGACGGCGGTCGTCCCCGCGGGTCCGGTCGCGCGCCCGGGGCGAGGGCGGGGACGTCGGGGGGTTCGGGCGGTCACGGGACGATTGTCCACCGTCGGGGCACCGGCGTGCCACGTGCGCCTGTCACCAGTACGATCGCGGGAACGCGGCGGGCGTCGTCGACCTTCCCAGGAGCTACGCGACGGGATGAGCCACACATGAACCGAATGTCTGTCGAGGAGCGGCGGGTCCAGCTCGTCGACGCGGCCATGACCATCGCTGTCCGCGAGGGTGTCGAGGCCGTCACGATCCGCGGTGTCGCGGCCGAGGCCGGGGTGTCGCTCGGTGTGGTCCACTACTGCTTCGAGGACAAGGACGAGCTCCTCCAGGCGATGGGCAACAGCCTCGCCCTCGTCGCGTCCGAGCCGGTGCGGGCCTCGCTGGAGAACGACGGGGACGTCGTCGCGCTGGCCCATGCCGCTGCGGACGGCCTGTGGGAGGGCCTCACGCCACGGCGGCACATGCGCCTCCTGACCTTCGAGTTCGCCACCGCGGGGGTGCGCAGCCGCGCGCTGCGCACGGTCGCCCACACGCACCTGGAGCAGACCTGGGCGATGACGCGAGGAGTGCTCGAGGAGGTGGCGCGCCGCGCGGAGGTGACCTACGTCCTCGACATGGACTTCCTGTGCCGCATCGTCGCCGGATACATCGACGGCATCGAGATCGCCTGGCTCGTCGAGCAGGACGACGAGACCGCGATCCGCAGCTTCCACGCTCTCGCCGAGTACGCGCTGTCCCTCATGGTCCGTGCCGACGGCACGCCCGTCCGCCCCCACGGCCCGGCAGCGGAGCCTCCGCCCGCCTGACCGGGACGTGGCCCGTCGGCAGCAGCCGGCAGCTGCCGGCAGCAGGGACTCAGGAGCGGGCGGAGCCCGGCACGGGGCCCAGGACGAGGTCCGTGTACGGGTTCGCGAACACGCCGTCGGGATCCGCGGCGTCGCGGGCGGCGAGGAAGTCGTCGAACCGCGGGTAGAGCTCGCGCAGCCTGTCCGCGCCCAGCCCGTGCAGCTTGCCCCAGTGCGGCCGACCGTCCACCTCGGCCATGATCTGCTCCACGGCGTCGAAGTACCGCTCGTGCGGCATCCGGGCGTACTGGTGCACGGCGACGTACGCCGTCGGGCGCCCGTGCGCGGTCGAGAGCCACACGTCGTCGGGCGCGGCGAACCGCACCTCGACGGGGAACGGCACGTGCTCGCCCGAGCGCTCCAGCCACCGGTCGATGCTCGCGAGGACGTGGGCCAGGTGCTCGCGCGGCACCGCGTACTCCATCTCACGGAACCGGACCCGCCGTGACGTGACGAACACCTGGTACGACGGCGCGACGTAGGTGCGGGGCGCGAGCGCGCGCGCCGAGACGGCGTTCAGCCGCGGCGTGACGCCGGGCACGGCGGCCGCGACCCGGTTGACCAGCTCGAACGCCCCGTTGGAGAGCAGCTCCTCGTCGAACCAGGTCCGGGCCCGCGCGACCGGGCCGGGGCCGGACGCGCGCAGCCGGTCGAGCTCGGCGTCCTCCTCGTCCGGGGCGAGGCGGTTGTTGCGCTTCGTCAGCGTGCGTCGCGTGTGCGGGAACCAGTAGAACTCGAGGTGGTCGTTGCCCCCGACGAGCCCGTCCGGGTCGTCGTCCGGCACGGCGAGGCCCTCGAGCACGCGGTCGAGCGGCCACGGTTCCTCCTGCGCGCGCAGGAGGAACGCCGGGACCACCTCGAGCGTCACCGCCGACAGCACGCCCGTCGCACCGAGCCCGAGCCGGCTCGCCTCGAACAGCGCCGCGTCGCTGGTCGGCGACGCCTCGCGCACCGTGCCGTCCGCGCCGACGACCCGTACCCCCCGCACCTGCGTCGCGAGCCCGCCGAGGCGAGCGCCTGTCCCGTGCGTCCCCGTCGAGATCGCACCCGCCACCGACTGCCGGTCGATGTCACCGAGGTTGCGCATCGCGAGCCCCGCCGCGGCCAGGACGGCGTTGAGGCGGTGCAGCCGGATCCCCGCCCCCACCGTCGCGTGGATCTCGTCCCCCGACCCGTCGCCGGTGCGGGTGATGCGTTCGACGACCCCGATCCGGTCGAGGTCGAGCAGGAGGCCGTCGGTCACCGCGGCGGGGGTGAACGAGTGCCCCGCGCCGACGGCACGCACGTGCAGCCCGTCGGCCGCGGCACGCGCGACGTGGGCGGCCAGGTCCGCCTCGTCGCGGGGCACGGCCCGACGCCGCGGGGTCGCCGAGGCGGTGCGGGCCCAGTTGGTCCAGGTGCGGGCGTCGTCGCTGCTCACAGCACGTACTGTCTCACGGTCCGGTCCGCGGCCGGTGGCGTACGTTTCTCCCATGAGTCACGGGACAGGAGCGGACGTACGCGTCGGATCCGACACGGGGACGTCGTCGTCGCTGCTGGCGCGGCTCACGCGTGCGACCGCCCAGCTGGACGGACCGCTGGCCGTCGTCGACCTCGACCGGTTCGACGCCAACGCCGACGAGCTGCTCGCCCGTGCGGGCAGGGCGCCCGTGCGCCTCGCGTCCAAGTCGGTGCGGGTGCGTGCGCTCGCCGACCGCGCGCTCGAGCGAGGGTTCCGCGGCGTCATGGCCTTCTCCGTGCGCGAGGCGTCGTGGCTCGTCGCCCACGGCGCGCGCGACGTGCTGGTCGCGTACCCGAGCGTCGACCGCGGCGGGCTCGCCGAGCTGGCGGGCGACGAGGCCGCCCGCCGCGAGATCACGCTCATGGTCGACGACGCCGCGCACGTCCAGCTCCTGCGCCAGGCGCTCGACGCCTCGCCGCTGGGTACCGGCGGGCCAGCCGTGCGGCTGTGCCTGGACGTCGACGCGTCGCTCCGCGTCGGGGTGGGGCCGTTCACCGCCCACCTCGGTACCCGGCGTTCCCCCGTGCACACCGCGCGCGACGCCGAGGCGCTGGCCGCCCGCGTGACGACCGAGCGCGGGATGAGCCTGCGCGGCGTCATGTTCTACGAGGCGCAGGTCGCGGGCCTGCCCGACTCGAGCCCCGCGGTCCGCCTGGTCAAGCGCGCGTCGCTCGCCGACCTCGCCACCCGCCGGCGCGAGGTCGTCGAGGCCGTGGGCGCCGTCGTCGGGCACGACCTCGAGCTCGTGAACTCCGGCGGGACGGGGTCGCTCGAGACGTCGTCCGCCGACCCCGTCGTCACGGAGGTGACGGCCGGGTCCGGGCTGTACGTGCCCGGCCTGTTCGACGGGTACCGGGCGTTCCGTCCGCGGCCGGCCGCGTTCTTCGGTCTCGACGTCGTGCGCGTGCCCGCCCCCGGCTGGGCCACGGCGTTCGGCGGTGGGTACGTGGCGTCGGGCCCGGCGTCGCGCACCCGGCTCCCGCAGGTCACGACGCCGGGCTGGTCCCTGACCGGGTCCGAGGGTGCGGGCGAGGTCCAGACACCGCTGCACCGTTCGCGCCGGGCCGGTGCGGGCAGCGCCGAGCTCGAGGTGGGCGACCGCGTCTGGTTCCGCCACGCCAAGGCGGGGGAGATGATGGAGCGCTTCGACGTCGTCCACCTCGTCCGCGGCGACCAGGTCGTCGACGTCGTCCCGACGTACCGTGGCGAGGGGCGCACCTTCGGCTGAGCCGAGTCCGCACACCGCGCGGCACGCCCGTTCGGAGCGCGCCGGGCCACCCCGGTACCCTTGCGGGCGTGACCCTTCGCCTGTTCGACACCGCCACGCGGGACGTGCGCGACCTCACCCCCCGTATCCCGGGCGAGGTCGGCGTCTACCTGTGCGGTGCGACGGTCCAGGCGGCACCCCACGTCGGGCACATGCGTTCCGCCGTCGCGTTCGACGTGCTCGTGCGCTGGCTGCGCCGGACGGGGAACCGGGTCACGCTGATCCGCAACGTCACCGACGTCGACGACAAGATCCTGGCGAAGTCCGCGGCCGCGGGCGAGCCGTGGTGGGCGTGGGCCGCGACGTACGAGCGGGCGTTCACCGCCGCCTACGACGCGCTCGGCGTGCTGCCCCCCACCTACGAGCCCCGCGCGACCGGGCACGTCCCGGACATGGTCGAGCTCATGGAACGTCTCGTCGAGCGCGGCCACGCGTACACGACCGGGCCGGGCGACGTCTGGTTCGACGTGCGCTCGTGGCCCGACTACGGCTCCCTCACCAACCAGCGGCTCGAGGACCTCGCGCCCGTGCCCGACGACGCGCCCACGAACCCCGAGGCCACCGTCAAGCACGACCCGCGCGACTTCGCGCTGTGGAAGGCACCCAAGCCGGGGGAGCCCGAGACCGCGTCGTGGGACACGCCGTTCGGCCGCGGCCGCCCGGGCTGGCACCTCGAGTGCTCGGCGATGGCGCGCCGCTACCTCGGCGAGACGTTCGACATCCACGGCGGCGGGCTCGACCTGCGCTTCCCGCACCACGAGAACGAGCAGGCCCAGTCGCGCGCGGCCGGGTACGGCTTCGCCCGGCACTGGCTGCACAGCGCCTGGGTCACCCAGAGCGGCGCCAAGATGAGCAAGTCTCTCGGCAACGGACTGCTCGTGCGCGAGGTCCTCGCCCAGACGCCGCCCGCGGTGCTGCGCTACGCCCTCGCGTCCGTGCAGTACCGCTCGATGCTCGAGTGGACCGCCGCGACCGTCACCGAGGCCGAGGCGACGTGGGAACGGCTCGCCGGTTTCGTCGAGCGCGCCACCGAGCGCGTGGGCGACGTCGGGGACGTGCGGGACGCCGAGCTCCCCGCCGCCTTCACCACCGCGATGGACGACGACCTCAACGTCCCCGCGGCGCTCGCCGTCGTGCACGAGCACCTGCGCGCCGGGAACTCGGCGCTCGCCGACCGGTCCACGGCCGCGGACGCCGTGGCCCGCCACCACCTCGTCGCGCTGCGTGCCATGCTCGACGTGCTGGGGCTCGACCCGGGCGACCCGCAGTGGGCCGACTCGGGCGCCTCGCGCTACACCGCCGCGCTCGACGCGGTGGTCGGCGCGGAGATCACAGCGCGCGCCGAGGCGCGTGCTGCACGTGACTTCGCGACCGCCGACGCGATCCGCGACCGGCTCGCCGCCGCGGGGATCGTCGTCGAGGACTCCGCGGACGGTGCGCGGTGGACCCTCGCATGACGTGCTGCTGACCACACCCTTCAGGCGCGCACGCGACTCGCGTGCCACGCTGGAACCGCTCCAGAGCTTCGACTCACCACGACACGACAGGTACTCCCATGGCTGGTAACTCACAACGACGCGGCGCGACCCGCAAGCCCGGCAGCAAGAAGGGCGCGACCGTCGGCTCCGGCGGTCAGCGCCGCAAGGCGCTCGAGGGCCGCGGACCGACGCCCAAGGCGGAGGACCGTACCTACCACGCCGCGCACAAGCGCAAGGTCGGTGCCGAGAAGCAGGCCGAGAAGCAGGCGACGGGCACAGCCCCGCGCCCGGGTGCCCGGTCCGACGGCGCCCGGTCCGACGGTGCCCGGGGGCACGGGCCGGCCCGTGGTGCCCGCGGACCCAAGGGTCGCGGCGCGGCCGAGGAGGTCGTGGCCGGCCGTAACGCGGTCCTCGAGGCGCTGCGTGCGGAGCTGCCCGTCGAGGCGGTCTACATCTCCCCGCGCATCGACTCGGACGACCGCATCAAGGAGATCCTCGAGATCGTCTCCGGGCGCGGGTACGACCTGCTCGAGGCCGGGCGGTCGGAGCTCGACACGCTCACCGACGGCGCCGTCCACCAGGGCGTCGCCATCAAGGTCCCGCCGTACGAGTACGCGGACGTCGACGACCTGCTCGATCTCGCCGAGGCGAGCGACCGGCCGGCGCTCGTCGTCGCGCTCGACGGCGTGACCGACCCCCGCAACCTCGGCGCCGTGCTGCGGTCCGCCGGGGCGTTCGGTGCGCACGGCGTGCTCGTGCCCGAGCGTCGGGCCGCGGGCGTCACCGCGTCGGCGTGGAAGGTGTCCGCAGGCGCTGCGGCGCGTGTCCCCGTCGCCCGCGCGACGAACCTCGTCCGCGCCCTCGGCGAGCTGAAGAAGGCCGGCTGCTTCGTCGTCGGGCTGGACGCCGGCGGGTCGACGTCGGTCGGCGACCTCGCGCTCGCGACGGAGCCCCTGGTGGTCGTGGCCGGTGCGGAGGGCAAGGGCCTGTCCCGGCTCGTGCGCGAGACGTGCGACGTCGTCGCGTCGATCCCGATCGGCTCGCAGACCGAGTCGCTCAACGCGGCCGTCGCGACGGGCATCTCGCTGTACGAGGTGGCGCGCCTGCGCCGCGAGGCCGCAGGCTCCTGACCCACTGACAGCTCTCTCAGGCGTCGAGCTCCGGGTCCTTCTCGCCCGGTGCCAGGCCGAGGATCGACTTCTCGTCCGGGCGGTGCCGCAGCACGTGGTCGACGTACGACCGGGTGGCCTCGGGCATCGGGACGTCGCGGCCCGCACGCTCCGAGATGAACCACCGGTGGTCCAGGATCTCGTGGAAGAGCTGCGCCGGCTCGAGCTTGCGGCGCAGGTTGCGCGGCACCGCCTGGATCGTCGGCTCGAACACGCCGCTCAGCCAGTCGTGGGCGACGAACTCCTCGTCGTCGTTCTGGCGGTCCGCCGCCGCGCGGTACGCGTCGAGGTCGTTGAGCAGACGGCGAGCCTGGTTCTCCTGCACGTCGAGACCCGTGAGCCGCAGCAGGCGGCGCGAGTGGTGCCCGGCGTCGACCACCTTCGGCTGGATCTGGACGGTGGTGCCGTCGATGTCCGTCGTGATGGCGAGCTCGCCGACGTCGAAGCCCAGCTCGTTCAGGTGCTCGATGCGGGCCGCGACCCGCCAGCGCTCGTTCGCGCCGAACGACTCCGACTCGGTGAGCGCCTCCCACAGCTCCTCGTACCGTGCGACCAGCGCGTCGCCGATCGCGACCTCGTCCACGTCCTCGTCCAGCAGCTCGCCCGCCGCCAGGTCCATGAGCTCGCCGATGATGTTCGTCCGGGCGAGGTCGACGTCGTAGGCGCGCTGACCGGGCGAGAGCTCGCGGTGCAGGTCACCCGTCTCCGCGTCCACCAGGAAGGCCGCGAAGGTCTCCGCGTCGCGCCGGAACAGCGTGTTCGACAGCGAGACGTCCCCCCAGTAGAACCCCACGAGGTGCAGACGGACGAGGAGCACCGCGAGCGCGTCGATCAGACGCGTCGCCGTGTCCGGCTGGAGCGCCTGGCTGTACAGCGCGCGGTACGGCAGCGAGAACTGCAGGTGCTCGGTGACCAGCACGGCCTCGAGCGGCTCGCCGTCGGGGGCCTTGCGTCCCGTGATGACCCCCACCGGTACGACGCTCGGGACCTCCAGGCGCCGCAGCTGTCGCAACAGCTCGTACTCGCGGTACGCCACGGACTCGCCGATCTCCTTGATCGCGATGACCCGGCCGGACAGCCGCACGAACCGCACGATGTGCCGGGAGATGCCGCGGGGGAGCGCCGCCAGGACGTCCGTCGGCCAGTCGATCAACGGGACGTCCCACGGGAGGTCGAGGAGGGCGGGGTCGGGAGCCGACGCCGTGATCTGCAGGGTGTGCACCGTCACGCGCTCCATTGTCCACGGTCCCGGTTCGGCGCCCTACGTCATTCGGCGCCCGCCGGCCTCGGGACGAGGCAGGCGGGCGCCGGGTCAGAGCTCCGGGAGAGGATCAGGCGCAGTCGAGCCCGTCGTGGTCGACGTCCAACGTCGAGGTGACGTCCTCGCCGTCGACCGTCGCGGTTCCCGTGACGGTCACCGAGCCGCTCGGGACCGAGGTCGAGCGCACGGGGAACGCCTGATAGGCACTCGTGCCGGGGGTGACGTCCGCGAATTCACGGGTGCCGAACGGGGTCGCGAGGGTCACGTCGACCGGCGAGTCCTCGCCGTTCGCCGCACGGACGGCGAGGTAGACCTGGCCGGCCATGCACCGGGGGAGGACCTCGACGGCGAGGTCGAGCTCCGGCTGCCCGCCGCTCGGCGTGCCGTAGACCTCGAGCTCGTAGAGGGAGAAGCCCCACTGCGTCGCGCGCTCCGTGGCGTAGAGGCGTACGTGCTGGCCCGTGCCCGAGACGTCCAGGTCGTCGAACGCGCCGTCGCCGTCGGTGACGGCGTGCACTGTGGTCCAGGTCTCGCCGTCCGGCGAGGTCTGGATCTCGTACGCCGACGCGAACGCGGTCTCCCAGTCGATGACGACGCGGTCGAGGTCGTAGCTCGCGCCGAGGTCCACCGCGATCCACTCGGGCTCGCTCCACGCGCTGCCCCACCGGGTGCCGGCGTTGCCGTCCACCGCCTTCTCGGCCTCGTGCCCGGGCTCGTCGATGCTGGAGGCCGTCACCGGTCGGCCCAGCGCCAGCGAGTCCTCGCCCTCCTCGCCGCCGCCGTCGTCCTCGGTCAGGTAGCAGCGCAGGTACTGGTAGGACTCCGCAGAGGTCGCGAACGACGGCGCGTTGTCCCACTCGTAGGTGTAGTACTCCACGTACGGCTCGGAGGCGTCGATGATCGCCCGGAGGTCGATGTCGCCGTTGCCGAGGGCGACCTGTCTCATGTCGCCGTCGGCGTCGACGTTCACGGCGTCCTTGATGTGGAGGAGCTCGATGCGGTCGCCATACTCCTCGATCCATGCCGGGACGTCGATGCCGGCGTCCGCAGCCCAGCCGACGTCGAGCTCGAACGTCACGTATCGCGGGTCGGTGTTCTGCTCGATGACCTCCCAGGCGGTGACCATCTCACCCGTCTCCGGGTCGGGGTACTGCGTGGTGAGCTCGCCCTGGTGGTTGTGCAGCACGATCTTGTTCGCGCCGTTCTCGTTCGCGTACCGGCCGAGCTGGTCGACGTACGCCGCGGTCGCGAGCGCTTCCTCGTAGGTGCCGTAACCACCGGCCATCCCGCCGGACCCGATGTAGTCCTGGCCCAGCGCGACGGCGTTGGCGACCGTCTCGGGCCACGTGTCCCAGCTCGTGCTGCCGTGGCTCGACGACACCTCGAGACCGTGCTTGTCGAGGATCGCCCGGTACTCGTCGACCGGCATCGAGTAGGGGTGGTTGTAAGGCTCGACATTGGTGAACCCGGCGGCGGCAACCTCGCCGAGCACGCGGTCGAGCGTCTCGGGGGAGGGTGTCCCGGAGCCCCCGAGCTCCCCGACGTGCGTGTACAGCTGGATGGAGATCTTGGAGTCGGGGAGCCCGTCGTCCGCTCCGCACGCTGGGGCCGCCGCGGTGGTCGATGGCTGGGCTGCGACGGTGGGAGGGGCGGCGACGGCCGGGGCCGCGGCGAGCGTGCCCGCGAGGAGCGCGCCGCCCGTGAGGGCTGCGCTGAGGCGCCGGGCGCGAGGTGAATCGTGCGAGATCTGCATGGGGCTCCAATTGACAGCGTTGTCGATTTAGATGGCGATCATGCAACTTCTGACCGACCGGGTGCAAAAGTAACGTAATGGTCGACTATTGCCCTGTCAAGGGTGAGCCCCGGAGCCCCGGGCGCGGGACGATGCGCGCCGACGAGCTCGACTGCGGACGACGAAGGGCGGGCCCGACCCGGAGGTCGGACCCGCCCTGCGGCGGTACTGTGTGGCGCTGGTCAGCTCAGGCGCTCGCCCGAGGAGGCCGAGAACACGTGCGAGTGACCCGGGCGGATCGTGACGTAGATGCGCTCGCCCTTCGCCGGGACGTTGCGCGGGTCGACGCGCACGATGACCTGGTTGTCACCGGCACCCGAGTGGACGTCCGCGGTCGCCGCGAGCTCGCCCTTGAGCGTGCCGTAGACGAACGCGTCGGAGCCGAGCTCCTCGACGATGTTGACCTCGACGGGAAAAGCCGCCTCGTTGGCCTGGGACACGACGTCCAGGGCCTCGGGACGGAAGCCGACCGTGGCCTTGCCGTTGTCCGCCTCGGAGATCTTCGCGACGACGTCGCGCTCCAGCTGGAGGCGGGCCGGACCGACCTCGGCGACGCCGCCGTTGACGACGAACGTGCCGATGTTCATGGCGGGGGAGCCGATGAAGCCGGCGACGAAGACGTTCTGCGGGGTGTCGTACATCTCGCGCGGGGTGCCGACCTGCTGGAGCAGACCGTCCTTGAGGACCGCGATGCGGTCACCCATCGTGAGTGCCTCGGTCTGGTCGTGCGTGACGTAGACCGTGGTGACCCCGAGGCGGCGCTGGAGCGACGCGATCTGCGTACGGGTCTGGACACGGAGCTTGGCGTCGAGGTTCGACAGCGGCTCGTCCATGAGGAACACCTGGGGCTGGCGCACGATCGCGCGGCCCATGGCCACACGCTGACGCTGACCGCCGGAGAGCGCCTTCGGCTTGCGGTCCAGGTACTCGGTGAGGTCGAGGATCTTCGCTGCCTCCTCGACGCGCTGGCGGATCTCCGCCTTCGGCGTGCCGGCGATCTTCAGCGCGAAGCCCATGTTGTCCGCGACGGACATGTGCGGGTACAGCGCGTAGTTCTGGAAGACCATCGCGATGTCGCGGTCCTTCGGCTGGACGTCCGTGACGTCGCGGTCGCCGATGTAGATGTTGCCCGCGTTGACGTCCTCGAGGCCCGCGAGCATGCGGAGCGAGGTCGACTTGCCGCAACCCGAGGGCCCGACGAGGACGAGGAACTCACCGTCCTCGATGTGCAGGTTGAGCTGGTCCACAGCGGGACGCTCGGTCCCGGGGTAGAGCCTGGTCGCGTGGTCGTAGGTGACCGTAGCCATGACTGGTACATCCCTCCACCGGCGGTACGTGCCGGACGATCCGTTGTGCAGTGACGTGCAGTGACCTGCAGTTGTGTGCCCTGTCGACGTTGCTCAGGTCGCGATGCCTCACGGACGAGCGTGTCTTCGACGACACAGAAGAAGCCGGATCCCGGGAGGGACCCGACGTCATCGTGGGGCCGATCCTACTCCGCCGAGTGAGTGCTCCGTCACACCGCGGGTCACGATCGGGTCTCGTCCGCCTCGTGCGCGGCGCTGACGAGGTCCAGCACCGCGGCGAGCCCGGCGGGGTCCGCGACGCGGAAGGCCGCGGCGGTCGGGCCGTCGCCCACCTTGATCCCGACGTCGCCCGGGCCGAGCGTCCTGAGCGCCGTCTCGTCCGTGGTGTCGTCGCCCGCGTACAGGACGCGGGTGGCGTCGCCCGGCGTGCCGGTGTCGTGACCGACGACGTCCCGCAGGCGGGCGATCGCCTCGCCCTTCGAGGTGTGGACCACGGCGATCTCGACGACGTCCTTGCCGTGCATCGCGTGCAGGCCGAGCCGGGCCGCGACGTCGTCGGCGGCCTGCACGACGGCCCGCGTCTGGTCGTCCGAGGCGAGCCGGGTGTGCAGGACCGCCGCGCTCGGCTTGTCCTGGACCCACACGCCCTCGCGTCCGGCGGCGATCTCCGCGAGACCCGCGCGCAGGTCCGCGAGGTGGCGCACCTGCACCGGCGTGAGCTCGAGCGGGACGGCGTCCACCCCGTCGGCCGTGGCACGACCGGTCTCCGCGCCGTGGCTGCCCACCAGCAAGGTGCCGGGCGCCGGGTCGCCACGCTCGGCCAGGTCGGTCAGGTTGCGCCCGGAGACGAGGGCGAGCCGGGTCGTCGTGCCGCGCACGGCGTCGGCGAGCCGGTCGAAGGCGGCGCGAGCGGCAGGGTCCATGACCGCGGCGGTCGGGTCGTCCACGAGGGGCGCGAGCGTCCCGTCGAAGTCGAGCGCGACGATCCGGGCGCCAGGGTCCTGGCAGAAGCCGTCCAGAGCCTCGACGAGGTCGTCCGGCAGCGTGGGGTCCGGCGTCGCGCTCACGCGTGGTCTCCCCGGTGTCGCGGCACACGCGACGGCATGGCGGTGAGCACGCCCAGGAACGACTCCGACCACTTCGCGACGTCGTCGTTGAGCACGCGACGGCGCAGCCGGCGCATGCGCTTGCGCTGCTCGCGCGGGTCCATGTGCGCGGCCGCGACGATGATGTCCTTCATCCCGTCGATGTCGTGCGGGTTGACGAGCAGCGCGCCCGACGCCATCTCGTCCGCGGCGCCCGTGAACTCCGAGAGCACGAGCACGCCACGGTCGTCGGAACGGGCCGCGACGTACTCCTTCGCGACGAGGTTCATGCCGTCGCGCAGCGACGTCACGAGCATGACGTCGGCCGCCAGGTAGAGCGCGGCCATCTCCTCGGGCGGGTACGAGTGGTGCAGGTAGTGGATCGCGGCGTGCCCGATCTCGGCGTACTCGCCGTTGATGCGTCCCACCGCACCCTCGACGTGCTCGCGCAGCTCCTGGTAGGCGTCGACGTTCTCGCGGCTCGGGCTCGCGACCTGGACGAGCGTCGCGTGCTCGACGTCGAGCCGGCCGTCCTGCAGCAGCTCGCCGTAGGCCTTGATGCGGTGGCGGATGCCCTTCGTGTAGTCCAGGCGGTCGACGCCGAGCATCATGATGTCCGGGTCGCCCAGGTCGGCGCGGACCTCGCGCGCCCGCTGCTGCACCTCGGGGGTGCGCGCGAGCTCGTCGAAGCGGCGCGAGTCGATCGAGATGGGGAACGCGGCGGCGCGCACGTGCCGGTCGTGCCCGCCGTCGGTGGGCACGGTGATCATGGGGCCGCGCGTCGTGTAGGCGTGCAGGCGCCGGACCGCGCGGATGAAGTTCGACGCGTCGCCTGCCCGCTGGAAGCCCACGAGGTCGGCGCCGAGCAGGCCGTCGATCACCTGTCGCCGCCACGGGAGCTGCTGGAACAGCTCCAGGGGCGGGAACGGGATGTGGTTGAAGAAGCCGATGCGCAGGTCGGGACGCTGCTCGCGGATCATCTGGGGCACGAGCTGCAGCTGGTAGTCGTGCACCCAGACCGTCGCGCCCTGCGCTGCCTGCGCGACGGCGGCGTCGGCGAAGCGCTGGTTGACGCGCCGGTATGCCTCCCACCACGTGCGGTGATAGGTCGGCGGGGCGATCACGTCGTGGTAGAGCGGCCACAGGGTGTCGTTGGAGAAGCCCTCGTAGTAGCGCTCGATCTCGTCCGCGCTGAGCGTCACGGGGACCAGGCGCATGTCGTCGGCGTCGAACGGGTCGCTCGCCAGGTCGGGTGCCCCGGACCAGCCGACCCACGCGCCGTCGGCGGCCTGCATGACGGGTTCGAGGGCCGTGACCAGCCCGCCGGGCGACCGGCTCCAGCTCATCTCACCGTCGTCGGTGACCGTCAGGTCCACCGGCAGCCGGTTGGCCACCACGACGAGATCGAACCCCTCTTTGCCTGCCAATGGAAATCTCCTCGACGTTCGGTGAAGCGCCCCTGGGCGGTCTGTGGGCGGTCTCAGGGTAGTCCTCCGCGCGGTTGCTTGCCCCTGCCGCTACCGTTGCCCCATGGAGGAGCCCACCCAGCGTGTCGCCTCCACCGACAACGGTCGTCGGGGTCCGGTCCCCGGGACCGAGGTCGGTGGGTACCTCGTCGGGCCGTGCCTCGGCTCGGGCGCGATGGGCACGGTCCACAGCGCGCACGACGGCGGCGGGAACCTCGTCGCGATCAAGTTCCTGCGCGCGGACGTCGATCTCGACGCGACCGCGCACGGGCGCCAGCGCCTCCAGCGCGAGGCGCTCGCGCTCCAGCGGCTGCGCCACCCGGCCGTGGCGCAGATCCTCGACCTCGAGATCGACGGGCCGGACGCCTTCATCGTCACCGAGCTCGTCGACGGGCCGACCCTCGAGGACGAGGTCGCCGACGGCGGACCGCTCGACCCGTGGGACCTGTGCGAGCTCGCCGACCAGCTCGCCGCGGCGCTCGAGGCCGTGCACGCGGCCGGCGTCGTGCACCGAGACCTCAAGCCCAGCAACGTCCTCGTCGCCTCCCGCGGTCCGGTCCTCATCGACTTCGGCATCGCGCAGGGGCTCGAGGACGCCCGCGTGACGTCTACGGGCCTCGTCATGGGGACCCCCGGATACCTCGCGCCGGAGCTGCTGGAGGGCGCGTCGCCCAGCGCGGACACCGACTGGTGGGGCTGGGCCGCGCTCCTCACCTTCGCGGCGACGGGGCGCGCGCCCTTCGGGGTGCGCCCCACCGACGTCGTGCTCGCCCGCGCCCGGTCGGGGCGCCCGGACCTCGCCGGCCTCGGCCCCGTGACGGCGCGGGCTCTCGGCGCCGCGCTGCACGCAGACCCGACCCAGCGGCTCGGCCCCACGGACGTCGTCGCGGCGCTGCGCCGGGCCGCGGACACAGGGGACAGCCCGACGATGGTGGTGGGCCCCCCGACCGGGCCCACCCAGGTCGTCACGCCGGTCGTGGCGCCGCCGCTGCCGGTGTCCCAGACCCAGGTCAACGACGGGCGGACCGTGGCGATCCCGCTCGACGGCGGACGCGGCAGCGCGACGGACGACGACCTCCTCGACGAGCTCGGCGCGCCCCCGGCGCAGGACGAGCTCGACACGGGGTACTCCCGGCCCGTCCCCGCGCGGCGCACCGCGGTGCTGCTCTCGCTCGGCCTCCCGCTCGTCCTCCTGGGCGTGCTCTACCCCGGGATCGCGTTCGGCGTGATCGCGCTGCTCGTGGTCGCGGCACGGGTCGTCGGAGTCACCACCGAGTCCCTGCACGCCCGGCGCGAGAAGCGCGGTGTGTCCGGGCGCGACACCGTGCGGTCGGTCGTCGCCTCGCCCTGGTACCTCCTCCGTGCGCTCGTGGGGGCGCTGCCCTCGCTGCTCGTGGCCGCGTGCGCGGCCGTGCTCGTCGTCGTCGCGGGCTGGTGGCTGCTCGACGCCGGCCGCTGGGTCGTCGTGGCGGGTCCCGACGGTGGCAACGCACCCGTCGTCCGGACCGTGCTGCTCGGTCTCGCCAGCCTGGCCGCGCTCGCCCTCGTCTGGTCCGGGCCGCTCACGCACCTCACCCGGTACGGCACGCGGACGGCGCTCGCCCGGCTCGCGCCCGCCCGGACGGGGAGGGTCGTCCTCGTGCTCCTCGGCCTGGTGCTCACCGCGGTGTGCGTCGTGGTCCTCCTGTCCGGGCCGGTGACCGAGTGGTGGCCCTTCCCCGGCCCGCCGTCGCTCCGCTGACGGGCCCGTCGCCGCCCGGCGCGGGCCAGGGCGCCTCGTTCCCAGGTCCCGTCCAGGTTGGGCCGGGTCGCGCTGTGTAGGCTGACGCCGTGCCCCGGACGACGGTGCCGCGTGCCCTGACGCGGACGACGAGCGCGCTCGCTCGCGCCTTCGTCGTGCCCACCGGGCACTCAGGGTCGGCAGCGCAGGCAGGACGACTGCTCGCCCCCCTCGCCCTCGTGCTCGCCCTCGTCTCAGGTGCCGCCACCGTCCTCGCCGACCGCGGCTTCGCCGTCGTGCACCAGTGCGTCGAGGCGTCGGGCGTGTGGGGGGCCGCGGGGATGCACCTCGCGCTCGTCCACGCGGCACCCGACTGCCCGTCCGGCGTCGCGCTCGGGGGAGACCCCGCGGCGATGGTCACCGTCCTCGGTGTCCTCGCGCTTCCCGTCCTCCTCGCGCACGGGGCGGTCGCGCTCCTCGCGTGGGGCATGACCGCGTCCGCCCGGCGAGCGCTGGGGCGCGCACGCGAGGTCGGGTCCCGGGTGGTGCGCGCGGTGCGACGCGCCGCCGTCGCCGGTCGGGTGGTGGGTGCCGTGCGCCGCGTCGTGCGACCCGTGCCCGACGCCGTCCCGCCCGCCCTGCACCACGTCGCCGACGTCGTGGTGCGGAGCCTGCGCGGACCTCCCCGCCTCGTCACCGCCTGACGCGAGCGCCTGCGGGCGCGCGCCCGGCGGGCCGCGCCCACCTGTCAGCACACCCGTCAGCAACCGTGCACCCGAAGGACGATCATGCCCAGCAACGAACCCCAGACCAAGGCCCAGCGCCGCGACGCGGCCCGCGCGGAGGCGCTCGCGCTGCGCGAGGCGCAGGCGAAGCGCGACCGCCGCAACCGACTCATCACGATCGGCGCGCTCGTCGCCGGGCTCCTGGTCCTGATCGGCGTCTTCCTCGCCGTGTGGATCCCCGCGATGAACGACCGCAACAAGACGGTCGACGCCGTCGCCGCCGGCAACCTGGACGACGTCGCGAACCCGTCGACCGCGAACGACCAGGGCGGCATCCCGATGGGTGCCGAGGGCGTCGCGGGGACCGACAACGGCCCCGACGCCGTCGAGGTCGGCATCTATGTCGACTACATGTGCCCCATCTGCGGGCAGTTCGAGGAGACGAACGGGGACACCGTCGACCAGCTGCGCGAGTCCGGTGACGTCACCGTCGTGCTGCACCCGGTCGCGATCCTCGACCGTGCCGCCGGCTCGCAGCAGTACTCGACGCGCTCCGCCGCCATCGCCGGCTACGTCGCCGACCAGGCGCCGGAGGCGATGAACGACTTCAACGCGATCCTGTTCGCGAACCAGCCCGAGGAGAACAGCGGGACGCTGACGGACGAGCAGATCGCGGACCTCGCCGAGCAGGCCGGCGTTCCCGCTGACGTCGCCGCCGACATCGCGGACGGGACGGCCGTCGAGGAGTTCGGCGACTGGGCCGCGACCGCGACGACCATGGTCACGGCGGACGAGGCCCTGATGAACCCGCAGTCGGGCGGCTTCGGCACGCCGACGATCACGATCGACGGCGTGCGGTGGGACGGCTCCTGGTCCGACCCGAGCGCCCTCCCGCAGGCCGTCGCGGCCGCCGCGGGCGGCGCGGCGGACGGTGCCACGGACGAGGGCGCGACGGACGAGGGCGCGGACACGACCGACGAGTGATCGTCGCGCGACCCGGACCTGGTCCGGGAGCGCACCACCGGAGGCCGGGCGAGCGGGTAGTCTGTTCGCTCGTCCGGCCTCCGGGCACTGCCGCCTTAGCTCAGCTGGTAGAGCACTCGCCTTGTAAGCGAAAGGTCGTCGGTTCGAACCCGACAGGCGGCTCCGCGCAGGTCACCTCGTCGTGCACGCTCGCGCCTCCTCGCGACCGTCCTGACACGCCGCAGGCACACCACATCGGGGGTTGACCCTGGCAACGGTCTCTGGCACAGTCAGCGCTGCTAGCGCTGTCATCTGCGGGCACCGATGCCCGCCCTGCTCGAAGGACATCGATGTCGCTTCATGGAACGCCCCCACCCCTGCCCCGCCCGACAGCGGGCCGAGGCGTCGCCGCGACCGTCGCGCTGAGCCTGCTGCTCAGCGGGACGACGCTCGTGACGGGTTCGGTCGCCGCCCACGCCGCACCCGCCGCCGACCCGGGCGACCTCTCGACGTCGTTCGAGTCCGCCGACGGGCCGCTCGACTGGACCAGCACGCCCGAGGAGACCGCCGGAGGCCCCCGGGTCGACGGCGTCGTCGGCACCTCCGTGCTCGAGCGCAGCCCGAGCACGACCACCGGTGACGACGCGCTGGGCGCCGCGACCGACGAGCTCGCCTGGGAGGGCCCGTTCCAGAACGGTGTCGGCAAGGTCGACGGCACGCTCGAGGACGCGACGACCGCCGCAGGCGAACCCGCCCAGCACTGGGCGATGGCAGCCAAGGGCGAGACCTGGGTGCAGGTGCCGATCCCGTCTCTCGAGCGCGGCGTCACGATGCGCGCGCAGGCGACCCTCACCGGCACGGGCAAGGTCTTCCTCAACGTCTACAGCGGCGGCTCCGACGTCGGTGGCACGTACGTGACCCTCTCCGACGAGCCGCGGACCGTCACGGTCGACCTCGCGCGGCCCGCGTCCGGTGGCGGGACGCCCCAGTTCCAGATCCGCACGCACGACGCCGCGGCCGTGGACGTCACGATCTCGGGCACGTCGGTCCGCCGGCTCGTGCCGGGCACCGTCGACCTCCCGGGCGACGTGACCGAACGGGTCTCGAAGGTCACCGCGAGCAAGGAGAACGCGCCCGGCGAGACCGGGGACAAGCTCGCCGACGGCGACGTCACCACCAAGTGGCTGGCCGGCGCACGGACCGCGCAGATCACGTACGAGCTCGACGAGCCGACCACCGCGAAGGCGTACGCGCTGTCGTCCGCCAACGACTCGCCCGGTCGCGACCCGCGTGCGTGGAAGCTCCAGGGGTCGGCCGACGGCACGACCTGGACCACGCTCGACTCGCGCGGCAACCAGACCTTCTCGGAGCGGTTCCAGACCCGCGGCTACACCGTCGCGACGCCCGGCGAGTACCGGTTCTACCGCCTCGACATCACCTCCAACAGCGGGAGCGACGGCACACAGCTCGCCGAGCTGCAGCTCGCGACCGAGCCGCTCGCCGAGACGAACATGACCGCCGAGGTCGGGAAGGGCCCGAGCGCGGCGTACAACGCGCCGTCGCAGGTCGGCTGGACCGGCGTGGGAGCCCTGCACTACGCGGGGAGCCAGACGACCGACGGCCGCGGGTTCGCGTACGCCAAGGTGCTCGACGTCGACGTCCCCGTCGGCGCGGACACCGAGCTGTCGTACATGATCTTCCCCGAGGCGTCGGAGAACGACCTCGCGTACGCGAGCACCTTCGCCGCCGTCGACCTCGCGTTCACGGACGGCACGTACCTGAGCGACCTGGCCGCGGTCGACGAGCACGGCGCCGTCGTGAGCCCGCAGGGCCAGGGCGAGGCGAAGACGCTCTTCACCAACCAGTGGAACTCGGTGGCCTCGCACATCGGCGACGTCGCGGAGGGCAAGACGATCGACCGCGTCCTGGTCGGTTACGACAACCCCGCCGGGCCGGGCGACTTCAGCGGCTGGATCGACGACGTCACCGTGACCGGTGAGCCCGAGCAGCCGACGGCCGAGCACCCCTCGGACTACGTCGTCACCACGCGCGGCACCAACTCCAGCGGCGACTTCTCGCGCGGGAACAACATCCCCGCGGCCGCGGTGCCGCACGGGTTCAACTTCTGGACCCCGGTGACCGACGCCGGCACCAACCGCTGGCTGTACCAGTACCAGAAGGGCAACGACGAGGCGAACCGGACGTCGATCCAGGCGTTCTCCCTCAGCCACGAGCCCAGCCCCTGGATGGGCGACCGCCAGACGTTCCAGGTCATGCCGTCCGCGGCGACCGGGACCCCGGACGCGAACCGGTCGCGTCGCGCGCTGACGTTCGACCACGACGCCGAGGTGGCGCGCGCGCACTACTACGGCGTGACGTTCGACAACGGGATGCAGACCGAGATCGCGCCGACCGACCACGCGGCGATGTTCCGGTTCACGTTCACGGGCGACGAGTCCAACCTGATCTTCGACAACGTGAACGACGCCGGTGGGCTGAGCCTCGACGCGGAGACGGGTGTGGTCTCGGGCTACACCGACGTCAGCACGCCGGGGAGCTCGGCGGGCATGACGCGCATGTTCGTCTACGGCACGGTCGACCAGCCGGTCACCGGCAGCGGCAGCCTCACGGGCGGCGGCGGGGACGGCGTCACCGGCTTCCTGAAGTTCGACACGTCCGAGGACAAGGTCGTGACGCTGCGCCTGGCCACGTCGCTCATGAGCGTGGAGCAGGCGGAGCGCAACCTCGACCTCGAGATCGCCGCGGACGACACGTTCGACTCGGTGAAGGACCGTGCGCAGGAGCTGTGGGACGACGCCCTCGGCGTGATCGAGGTCGAGGGTGCGAACCACGACACGCTCGTCTCGCTCTACTCGAACCTGTACCGGCTGAACCTCTACCCGAACTCGGGCTACGAGAACACGGGCACGGCGAACGACCCCGAGTACCGGCACGTCGTGCAGTCGTCGGCGTCGGACGACCCCGCTCCTGAGGGGACGACGGCCACCGAGACGGGTGCCCGCGTCGAGGACGGCAAGGTGTTCGTCAACAACGGCTTCTGGGACACGTACCGCACGGCCTGGCCCGCGTACTCGCTGCTGTACCCGACCGAGGCCGGCGAGATGGCGAACGGGTTCGTCCAGCAGTACGAGGACGGCGGCTGGGTGTCGCGCTGGTCCGCACCGGGCTACGCGGACTCGATGACGGGCACGAGCTCCGACGTCGCGTTCGCCGACGCCTATCTCAAGGACGTCCCCGGCATCGACGTGCAGGGCGCCTACGACGCCGCGCTCAAGAACGCCTCGACGGTGCCGCCGAACGCGAACGTGGGACGCAAGGGCCTGGACCCCGCGACGTTCCTCGGCTACACCCCGACGTCGACGCACGAGAGCGCGTCCTGGTCGCTCGAGGACTACCTGAACGACTACGGCATCGCGACGATGTCGAAGAAGCTGCTCGACACCAGCGGCGAGGACGACCCGCGTCACCAGGAGTACGCGGACAACTACGAGTACTACCTGAACCGCGCGCTGAACTACTCGACGCTGTTCGACCCGACCACGGGCTTCCTGCGCGGTCGTGACGAGGCCGGGGACTGGGACCAGAAGGCCGCGGACTTCGACCCCGAGGTGTGGGGCAACGAGTTCACCGAGACCGACGGCTGGAACTTCGCGTTCCACGCGGTGCAGGACGGCCAGGGGCTGGCGAACCTGTACGGCGGCACGGACGCGCTCGGCGCGAAGCTCGACGAGTTCTTCGCGACGCCGGAGACGGCGTCCAAGCCCGGCTCGTACGGCGGTGCCATCCACGAGATGCGTGAGGCCAAGGCCGTGCGTCAGGGCCAGTGGGGCCTGAGCAACCAGGTCTCGCACCACATCCCGTACATGTACGCGTTCGCGGGTGAGCCCGCGAAGACCGCCGAGACGGTGCGGACCGCGATGGCCCGCTCGTTCACGGGCAACGACATCGGCCTGGGCTACCCGGGCGACGAGGACAACGGCGAGATGTCGGCCTGGTGGCTGTTCAGCTCCCTCGGGTTCTACCCGCTGCAGATGGGCAGCCCGTCGTACGTGATCGGCTCGCCGCTGTTCACGCAGGCGACGGTCCACCTCGAGAACGGCAGGGACCTGACGATCGACGCGCCGAAGAACAGCGCGGAGAACATCTACGTCCAGGGCGTCACCGTCAACGGCGTCGAGCAGTCGGCGACCTACCTCACGCACGACCAGCTCGCCGACGGCGGCACGATCGTGTTCGACATGGGCCCGACCCCCTCGGACTGGGGCACCGGCGCGGACGACGCCCCGCCGTCGATCACGCAGGGTGACGACCTGCCCGACCCGCTCGCCGACGCGACCGGGTCGGGGACGGCCACGGTCGACCGCGAGGGCACGGACGCGGAGGCGCTGTTCGACGACACGTCGTCCGCCGACGTCGTCGTCGGTTCCGACGCCGTCACGTACGAGCTGGCCGGCACGACGGCGCGGGGCGCGATGTACACGCTCACGTCGGCTGCCGAGGCCGGCGCGGACCCGACCGCCTGGACCGTCGAGGGCTCGACGGACGGCGAGACCTGGACGACGCTCGACGAGCGGACGGACGAGACGTTCGCCAACCGTCGTGAGACCCGGGCGTTCTCGATCGCCGACCCGCAGGTGCACCGGTTCTACCGGCTGCACGTCACCGGGTCGACCGGCGGGGCCGCGACGCTCTCGGAGATCGAGATCCTCTCGCACACCCCCGACGTGGCCGAGCTCGCCGACGCCATCACGCAGGCGCTGGAGGCGGACCGCATCCCGGCGGAGACCGCCGATCGTCTCGGGGCGGTCGTGGACGCGGCGCAGGACGCGCAGGACGCGCACGACGCCGCGGGCGTCGTCACGCAGCTGCGGGCCCTTCGCGCCGCGGTCGACACCACGCCCACGGCCCAGCTCGACGACGCGACGCGCGCCGAGCTCGACCGGCTCCTGTCGCAGTGGCTCACCGCGAGCACCGGCCTGGACGAGATCCGCGCCCAGGTCGGGGCGCTGCAGCGCAGCGGGGACGTCGACGACGCGACCGCGACCGACCTGGTCGACCTGGTCGACACGGCGCAGGAGCAGGTGGACGGTGCGCACGCGGCCGAGGTGGCCGATGCGCTCGCGAGCCTGCGGTCCACCCTCGCCGACGCTCCGACGAGCCAGGTGAGCGACCACGCCCGCGAGGTGCTGCTGCCGCTCGTGGACGCGCTGGTCGAGAACCCGCCCGCGGTGCAGCGTGCCACGAGCGCGGTGCGCACCCTGATGGACGACTACGACGCCGAGAAGGCCTGGTGGCCGTCGAGCTGGTGGAACTCCGCCGTCGCGACGAACACCGTGATCGACTACATGGAGCGCACGGGCGACCTGAGCTACCTGGAGCAGGTCGACCGCACGTTCGAGCGGAACAAGGCGCCGTTCCCGGCGGGCGAGATGTCGGGCGACGAGCTGCTCGGCAACTTCACGAGCCGGGCGATCGACGACTCCGCCTGGTGGGGCCTCGCGTGGGTCTCGGCCTACGACCTCACGGGCGACCAGAAGTACCTCGACATGGCGGTCACGATCGGTGACTTCGTCGACGGCTACTGGGACGAGAGCACGTGCGGCGGCGGCGTGTGGTGGGACGCCGAGCGGACGTACAAGAACGCCGTGACCAACGGCCTGTACGTGCGCCTCGCGGCCGAGCTGCACAACCGCATCGACGGCGACACGGCGTGGCTCGACCGCGCGCAGACGGGCTGGGACTGGCTCGGGGCGAGCGGGATGATCAACGGCGACGGGCTCGTCAACGACGGCCTCACGGGTGACTGCCGCAACAACGGCGGCACGGTGTGGAGCTACAACCAGGGCCTCGCGATCGGCGCCGGCCTGGAGCTCCACCGCGCGACGGGCGACGCGGAGCCGCTGGAGACGGCGGAGCACCTCGCGGACGCCGCGCTGGCCTCGGACGAGCTCGTCTCCGACGGGGTGCTCACGGAGAGCTGCGACGCGCTCGACACGACCTGCGACGACAACGGCAAGCAGTTCAAGGGCGTGTTCATGCGGTACCTCATGGACCTCAACGACACGACCGGTGCCGAGGAGTACCAGGAGTTCGTGGACCGTCAGGCCTCGACGATCTGGGCGCAGGACCGGACGTCGGGCGACCGGCTCGGCGTGCGCTGGGCGGGCGGGGAGTCCGCGCAGCACCCGAACGCGTTCGACTGGCGGACCCAGGCCAGCGCCCTGAGCGCGCTGCTCGCCGCGACGCCGCAGGCGCCGCAGGTCGGCGTCGACGTGCAGGCACGGTGCCTCGTCGGGAAGGCCTACGTCGCGGTCCGGGCGACGAACCTCGGGACGGGGCCGCTCGACATCGCGGTGACGACGCCGTTCGGAGAGAAGTCGTTCGCCGCGGTGGCGGGCGGCAAGAACGGCTACCAGTCGTTCTCGGTGCGGTCGACGGACGTCGAGGCGGGCAGCGTCACCGTGACGGCGGTCCCGTCCGGCGGCGGCCAGCGTGTCACGCAGGAGGTGGCGTACCCCGCGGCAACCTGCTGACGCAGACGCGACAGGCTCCGGCCGGCAGGTCCTTCGACCTGCCGGCCTGAGCCGTGCTCAGTCCTGGGCGAGGGGGACCGGCTGCAGCGCAGGGGCCTTGGGCAGACGCCCGTCGCCCGAGGACGTCCCCCGCAGGCGCCGCTGTGCCCACGGCACGACGTGCGCGCGCACCCACTGCGCGTTCTGCCGGGCGCGGTCGATGGCCGGGGCCGGCGGCAGGGGGGCGAGCGGGTCGTCCCAGGCCGCGTCGTCGGGCGCCTGGCCGAGCGCGACCAGCGCGGCCTGTGCCGCGCGGCGGTGCCCGTCCGGGGTGAGGTGGATGCGGTCCTCGGACCACATGCGCCAGTCCTGCAGCGCGCGCATGCCCCACATGTCGAGCACGTACGCGCCCTGGCGGCGCGCGATGGACCAGATCTGGGTGTTGAAGAGACCGACCCGCTGGCGCGTCATGCCGACGAGCGGCGAGCGCGACGCGTCGAAGCCTGTCGCGAGCAGGACGTCGATGCCGGCGGCGCGCAGTCGCGCGACAGCGTGCTCGAGGTGCCGGGTGAGCAGGTCGACGTCGGCGCGCGGACGCAGGATGTCGTTGCCCCCGCCGACGAGGCTGACGAGGTCGGGCCTGATCTCGAGCGCCGCGGGGACCTGCTCGGTGAGGATCGAGCGCAGCTTGCGCCCCCGGATGGCGAGGTTCGCGTACTGCAGGGGCTCGTCGCCCGCGGCGACGCGCCGCTCGGACAGGTGCTGCGAGAGTAGGTCCGCCCAGCCGCGCTGGTGGTCGTCCTCGCCCGGGTACGGGTCCCACAGGCCCTCGCTGAACGAGTCGCCGATCGCGACGTAGCTGCGCCATCGTGGTGCGGCGGCGCCCTCGGTCGGCTGCGGTCCGGAGGTCTGGGACGTGGAGGGGTTCGGCGAGGTCACCGGCCCATTGTGCTCCTCCATGGTCCGGGTGCACCTAGGTGGGCAGGTGCCAGTCGACCGGGGGTGCGCCCTGGGCGGCGAGGAGCTCGTCGACGCGAGAGAAGGGGCGGGAGCCGAAGAAGCCGCGGTGCGCGGACAGCGGGCTCGGGTGGGCGCTCGCGACGACGGGCGTGTCGCCGAGCATCGGGCGCAGCGTCCCGGCGTCGCGGCCCCACAGGATCGCGACGAGCGGGGCGTCGCGCGCCACGAGTGCGCGGATCGCGGCCTCGGTCACGGCCTCCCAGCCCTTGCCGCGGTGGGAGCCCGGCTCGCCGGGCCGGACCGTGAGGACGCGGTTGAGCAGCATGACGCCCTGGTCCGCCCACGCGGACAGGTCGCCCGTCGCGGGACGGGGGACCCCGACGTCGTCCGAGAGCTCCGTGAAGATGTTCGCCAGCGACCGGGGCACGGGCCGCACGTCGGGCTGGACGGAGAACGACAGGCCCATCGGGTGGCCCGGCGTCGGGTACGGGTCCTGCCCGACGACGAGGACACGCACCTGCGCGAGCGGGCGCGAGAACGCGTTGAGGATCGCCGCCGGCGCGGGCAGGTACTCCCGCCCGGACGCGACCTCCGCGCGCAGGAAGTCGCCTATCGCGTGGACCTGCGGCTCGACGGGCGCCAGGGCCTGCGCCCAGTCGGGGGCGACGACGCTCGCGAGCGAGGGGCGGGTCGTACCGGGTGCGCTCTCCACGGGTCCCGAGGGTAGTCCGGCCGACCTCCCCGCAGGAACCCGTCGGCGGCGAGGTCGGGCTCTGCGGCGAGGGCGAATGACACCGGTGTGGTTCGCTGCGTAGGCTGGGCGGCGCAGGCGTGACGATCCTGCGTGGTCCCGGTGTGGAGGAGGAACGGATGAGCGAGGCGGCGTACGCCCTGCCCGACGGCACGACCGCGTCGGACGCGCAGGACGAGGAGTCCGGCCTGAGCGCGCGGGACCGCGAGGTCATCGCGTTCGAGCGCCAGTGGTGGAAGTATTCGGGCGCGAAGGAGCAGGCCGTCCGCGAGCTGTTCGACATGTCCGCGACGCGCTACTACCAGGTGCTCAACGCGCTCATCGACTCCCCGGCGGCGCTCGCGTACGACCCGATGCTGATCAAGCGGCTGCGTCGGCTGCGGTCGACGCGACAGCGCGCACGCACGGCCCGCCGGCTCGACGGGATCTGACCGCCGGTCGGCGGACTCCCGGCGCCCCAGGCGAGGCGTCCCCGTGAAGGCCCGACGAACAGGGCGTTTAGTCATCCGGGCGGACCGGGCTACCCTGGCGCCGTGACGAAGAGCCGCTACCCCTACGCGCCCGACGAGTTCGACGCTCCCGCGCCGCAGGGCGCGCCCGTCGGGGTGCACCGCACCCCGCGCGGCGGCTGGAGCAAGACCTGGCCGTTCCTGCTGGTCGCCGTGATCTTCGCGGGCGTCGCGTACGGGGGCTTCGCGCTGTTCCTCGACGGGTCGTCCGAGGCGCCTCCGCAGGCGCAGTCGACGGAGCCGTCGGTGGAGGAGCCCGCGGCGCCGACCGACGAGGCCACCGAGGAGCCCGCCGAGACCGACGAGCCGACGGGCGAGGAGTCCGAGCCGACGGACGAGGAGTCGGAGGAGACCGAGGACGCGACGGACATCGCCGCGCTGCTCGAGGTCGCCGACACCGGTGCCTACGTGCGTGTGCTCAACGCGAGCGGCATCGGCGGCGAGGCCGGCAAGGGCCGCGACGCGCTCACGGGCGAGGGTTTCACACAGGTCGAGGCGGCCGACTACGACGGCAGCCCGGACGACGTCTCGGGAACCACCGTCTGGTATGCCGCGGACCGGAGCGACACCGCCGCCGCCGTCGCCGCGATCCTCGGCGTCCCCGCGGAGAACGTCAGCCAGCAGCCGCTGCGCACGGGCGACGTCGTCGTCATCGTGAAGTCTGAGCTGACTCCCGCAGGCTGATCCGATCAGGGGCACTCGCGACCTTTCGCCCGTCCGGGTTCGCGGCTAGGCTCGACGTACCGCGTGGCGGAAGGCGTCTCGCGGTCGACGACGCACGAGGAGTTCTCGATGGCCCAGGGCACCGTGAAGTGGTTCAACTCCGAGAAGGGCTACGGGTTCATCACCCCGGCCGACGGAGGCCAGGACCTCTTCGTCCACTTCAGCGCGATCCAGAGCGACGGTTACCGCTCCCTCGAGGAGGGCCAGCAGGTCGAGTTCGAGCAGGGGCAGGGGGCCAAGGGGCCGCAGGCCGAGCAGGTCCGACCGCTCTGACGGGTCCCGACGTGATGCCGACGGGACGCGCGTGACCCAGGACCTGGACGCGGTCGTCGTCGGCTCCGGACCGAACGGTGTCGCCGCGGCGGTCACGCTCGCGCGGGCCGGTCTGGCGGTGCGGGTCCTCGAGGCGCAGCCGACCGTCGGGGGCGGTGCACGGACGGCGGACCTCGGTCTCGCCGACGGCATGGTCCACGACGTGTGCTCGGCCGTGCACCCGATGGCGTGGGCGTCCCCGTTCCTCGAGGCGTTCGACCTCGCGGCACGGGGCGTCGACCTGCTCGTGCCCGAGGTCTCGTACGCGCAGCCGCTCGACGGCGGGCGCGCCGGGATCGCGTACCAGGACCTCGACCGCACGGCCGAGCGCCTCGGCGGGCCCGACGGCGCGGCCTGGCACGGGTTGCTCGGTCCTCTCGCCGCGGGCTGGCGCGACGTCGTCGCCCTCGCGCTGGGGGACAAGCGCTCGATCCCGGGACGGGTGCTGCGGCCGGGCGGTGCCGCGGTCGTGGCGCGGTTCGGCGCGGCGGTGCTGGAGCAGGGGAGCCCGGCCTGGGGCCGCCGGTTCCAGGGGGACGAGGCGAGCGCGCTGCTCACCGGCGTCGCTGCGCACGCGATCACGCCCCTGCCGTCCCTCGCCGGGGCGGGCACCGCGCTGCTGCTCGCGGCGCTCGGTCACGCGCCCGGCGGCTGGCCGGTCCCCCGCAGTGGGTCCGGGGCGATCGTCGCCGCACTCGTCGACGACCTGCGCGCCCACGGGGGCGAGATCGTCCCGGAGCACCGCGTGCGGTCGCGCGCCGACCTGCCGCCCGCCCGCGCGTACCTCTTCGACACGGCGCCGGGCGTCGTGGCAGACGTCTTTGCCGACCGGCTCCCGAGCGGCTCCGCGCGGGCGCTGCGCCGGTTCCGGCACGGGAACGCGGCAGCGAAGGTCGATCTCGTGCTGTCCGGGCCGGTGCCCTGGGCGGACCCGGAGGTCGGCCGCGCCGGGACGGTGCACGTCGGGGGGACGCGGGCGCAGATGGCTCGTGCCGAGGCGCAGGTCGCCGCCGGCCGGCACGCGGACCGGCCGATGGTCCTCGTGAGCGACCCGACCGTCGTCGACCCCGGTCGTGCCGTCGGCGGGCTGCGGCCGCTGTGGACCTACGCCCATGTGCCGTCCGGGTCGACGCGCGACGTCACCGAGGACGTCGTCGCGCAGATCGAGCGATTCGCGCCCGGGTTCCGGGACGTCGTCGTCGCGTCGCGCTGCGTCCCGGCGGCCCGGATGGCCGAGCACGACGAGAGCTACGTCGGCGGGGACATCGCCGGCGGCGCCGTGACGATGTGGCAGATGGTCGCGCGCCCGACCCCGCGCGTCGACCCCTACGCCGTCGGGCTGGAGGGTGTCTACCTGTGCTCGGCGTCGACCCCGCCGGGGCCCGGCGTGCACGGCCTCGGCGGCTGGTACGCCGCCCGTCGCGTGCTGCACCGCGAGTTCGACGTCCGTGACGCCCCCGATCTCGCCCCCCACCCCGCGACGTAGTACCGCAGCCCCGCGAGGTAGTACCGCAGTCTCGCGAGGTAGTACCCCGGTCCGGACCGGGGTACTACCGCGGCAGGGCTGCGCCGTCGAGCTCGACCAGGGCCAGGACCACGAGCGCCGAGCTCCAGGCGAGCGGCGCCACGGCGGCGGGGGAGCCGTCCGCGAGGACCTTCTCCGGGATCGCGCCGGAGGAGGTGCGGTGCTCGTCGACCCAGCGCAGCCACTCGTGCGCCGATGCGCGGTCCTCCGGCCGGTCCGACGACGCGGCGGCGAGCGCGTAGAGCGTGGTCTGCGGCGTCCAGGAGATGCCGTCGTCGCGCCAGCCCGCACCGGGCGCGAGCCCGCCGGCCGGGCGGAGCATCTCGGTGATCGACGTGTGCCACGCGACGTCGGCACCTGCGAGCGGCTCGGGCTGGAACGGCGGCAGGACGAACGCGGTCGACGCGTCGCGCGGGCCACCCGTCACGTGCCGGGGGTAGCCCTGCGCGCCGAACGCGTCCTCGACCGCTGCCCGCAGCCGGTCGGCGGCGGCGGCCGTGGCCACGCCACGAGCTCCGGCTCCACCGTCGTCCCCGGGCGCGGCAGATCCCGGCAGGGTGTCAGCCGTCGCGTAGAACGACGCCGCGGAATCGAGCCCTGCGAGCAGCGGACCGGCGGTGCCGAGCGTGAGCGACGTCGGGGCGACCTCCCAGTAGTCGGCCGAGGCCGGGGGGAGCGCGTCGGTACCGTCGACGAGGCGCAGGGCGTGCTCGCTCGACGCGTCGACGAGCGGGCGCAGGGCCGCAGCGACGGCGGCCCGCCGGGGCTGCGGCGTCTCGTCGAGGACGATGCCCGCCGCCCACAGGGTCCAGCCGACGCCGTCGGACTGCAGGCCGCGGTCGTCCGGCACCCCGGAGCCGTCGGGCAGGTAGCGCGCGTGGAACGAGCCGTCGTCCTCCTGGACGTCGGCGAGGAACGAGAGCACGTCGACGGCGTCGTCCACGTGCCCGGTCCGGGCGAACGCGGCCGCGACGAACGACGCGTCACGCGGCCACACGTACCGCCAGTGCGGGGACGCCGCCGCGAGCGACGCGCCGTTGTCGAGGGTGAGGGCGTGCAGGTCCAGCAGCGCGGCCTCGCCCAGCTCGGCGAACGGGCCGTCGGTCCCGGGGGCGACACCGGAGGCGAGCCAGTCGCGCGACGCCGCGGCGGCGTCGGCGGCGCTGTCCGGGTCGAGGATCAGCGCGGCGGCGGAGGGGTCGCCCGCGACCAGCCGGGGATGCTGCGTCGGCTGGAGTCCCGCGGCGCTCGGGGCGAGCGAGGTGGGGTCGAGCACGCGGCTGTCCTCCAGGAAGGTCGCGGCCGAGCCCGCGGGGAGCTGGAACAGCGCGCTCCGTCCCGCGGCGGACGTGACGGCGACGCCGTCCTGGTACAGGTCGATGTGCTCGCCGGACGGTGCGGCCGCGACGGTGGCGGCGGCGGAGAGGGTGAGCACCGGGACCAGGACGAAGGACGCCACGGCCGCGGGGCGCCACGCCGGTGTTGCGCGGATCACACCGCGCATCCTAGGCGACACCCGCGAGAGGCCGACGAGGGCCGACGAGGGCCGACGAGGGGGCGACGAGGTGCGGCTCGTTTCGCCCGTCGCGATACCGCGGCGCCAGGTGCCGACCTGCCTTGCACTCGCAGGGTGCGAGTGCCAATAATGGCGTTAGCACTCTCGCTATGAGAGTGACAGAAGCAGCAACCAACACCGGCAGCCGCGAGTCGCGGCTGCGGGGCACCACACCAGGTCGACAGGTGAGGCCCGCCCCGGCGACGTGACATGAACGCCGCCGGACGCGGGTCGTCCGTCGCGGGCGCCGGCCGACCGCACACGCCACCAGCGGAGGATCATTCCCCATGGCCAAGATCATCGCCTTCAACGAGGAGGCCCGTCGCGGGATGGAGCGTGGGCTCAACGTCCTCGCCGACACCGTGAAGGTCACCCTCGGCCCCAAGGGTCGCAACGTCGTCCTCGACAAGAAGTGGGGCGCGCCGACCATCACGAACGACGGCGTCTCCATCGCCAAGGAGATCGAGCTCGACGACCCGTACGAGAAGATCGGTGCGGAGCTCGTCAAGGAGGTCGCCAAGAAGACCGACGACGTCGCGGGCGACGGCACCACCACCGCGACCGTGCTCGCCCAGGCGCTCGTGCGCGAGGGCCTGCGCAACGTCGCCGCCGGCTCGAACCCGATCGCGCTCAAGCGCGGCATCGAGAAGGCCGTCGACGCGGTGACCGAGCAGCTGCTCAACGCCGCCAAGGAGATCGAGACGAAGGAGGAGATCGCCGCCACGGCCGCGATCTCCGCCGGCGACCCCGCGATCGGCGAGCTCATCGCCGAGGCCCTCGACAAGGTGGGCAAGGAGGGCGTCATCACGGTCGAGGAGTCGAACACGTTCGGCCTCGAGCTCGAGCTCACCGAGGGCATGCGCTTCGACAAGGGCTTCCTCGCCCGCTACTTCGAGACGGACCCGGAGCGCCAGGAGGCCGTCCTGGAGGACCCGTACGTCCTCATCGTCGAGTCGAAGATCTCGAACGTGAAGGACCTGCTCCCGGTCCTCGACCAGGTCATGAAGCAGGGGCGCTCGCTCCTCATCATCGCCGAGGACGTCGAGGGCGAGGCGCTCGCCACCCTCGTGCTCAACAAGATCCGTGGCACGTTCAAGTCCGTCGCCGTCAAGGCCCCGGGCTTCGGCGACCGCCGCAAGGCCATGCTCCAGGACATCGCGATCCTCACCGGCGGCCAGGTCATCACCGAGACGGTGGGCCTCAAGCTCGAGACCGCGACGCTGGACCTGCTCGGCCAGGCGCGCAAGGTCGTCGTCACCAAGGACGAGACCACGATCGTCGAGGGTGCCGGCGACGCCGACCTCATCGGCGGTCGCGTGAACCAGATCCGCTCCGAGATCGAGAAGTCGGACTCCGACTACGACCGCGAGAAGCTCCAGGAGCGCCTCGCGAAGCTCGCCGGCGGCGTGGCGGTCATCAAGGCCGGTGCCGCGACCGAGGTGGAGCTCAAGGAGCGCAAGCACCGCATCGAGGACGCCGTGCGCAACGCCAAGGCTGCCGTCGAGGAGGGCATCGTCGCCGGTGGTGGCGTCGCGCTCATCCAGGCCGGTGCGGTCGCGTTCGCGAAGCTCGAGCTCGAGGGTGACGAGGCGACCGGTGCGGCCATCGTGAAGGCCGCGATCGACGCCCCGCTCAAGCAGATCGCCATCAACGCCGGCCTCGAGGGTGGCGTCGTGGCGGAGAAGGTCCGCAACCTCCCGTCGGGTCACGGCCTCAACGCCGCGACCGGTGTGTACGAGGACCTGCTCGCCGCGGGCGTGAACGACCCGGTCAAGGTCACGCGCTCCGCGCTGCAGAACGCCGCCTCCATCGCGGCGCTCTTCCTCACCACGGAGGCCGTCGTGGCCGACAAGCCGGAGAAGGCCGCCCCTGCGGGCGACCCGACCGGTGGCATGGGCGGCATGGACTTCTGACGCAGAGCTGGGTGGGGCCAGGGCGAGGAACGAGACCTCGGTCCCACCCGGCGTAGCGGCAGGAGGACCAGGAGCATGGACTTCTGATCCACGCCTGACCCGCCTCCCGGCGTCGTCCGGGGGCATGCACGACATCGAGGGCCGTCGGCCGGGTTCGCCCGGTCGGCGGCCTTCGTCGTGCCCGCGGTCGACTCTCCCGAGCACGGGCTGGTGGTGGTACACATGCGTATAACGCGGTGTATACACACCGGACACACGCGACGGGCAGGATCACCGCCATGCACCTGACGCCAGCGGACACCGAGAAGCTGCTGCTCGCCGTCGCCGGCATGGTCGCCCGCGACCGGCGCGAGCGCGGTGTCCGGCTCAACTATCCCGAGACGGTCGCGCTGCTCACGACCTGGGTGATCGAGCGCGCGCGGGACGGCGTGAGCGTCGCCGAGCTCATGGTGTCCGGTCGTGAGGTGCTGGGCCGTGACGACGTGATGGACGGGGTTGCCGAGATGCTGCCCGACGTCCAGGTCGAGGCGACCTTCCCCGACGGTCGCAAGCTCGTCACCATCCACCAGCCCATCGCCTGACGGCGACACGCACGCACACCCGAATCCACAGCAGGACGGAGCCGACGATGGCGGGAGTCAGCACGAGCGGGCCGGGGGCGATCCGGCTCCGGCCGGACGCGCAGGACCTGGTCCTCAACGCGGACCGGACCGACGACGAGCGGATCACGCTCGTCGTGACCAACACGGGTGACCGGCCCGTGCAGATCGGTTCCCACCTGCACCTGCCGGACGCGAACGCCGCGCTCGAGCTCGACCGGGTCGCGGCGCACGGCTTCCGCCTCGACGTGCCCTCCGGGACCTCGCGCCGGTTCGAGCCCGGTGCGTCCGCCGAGGTCGACGCCGTCGCGTTCCGGGGACGACGCCGCGTGCCCGGCATCCAGCGCGACAAGCCGGACGAGGGCCGGCTCGACGCCGCCACGACCACCGCCCCGACCGGCATCTCGACCCAGACGGAGGACTGACCGATGGTCGCGATCTCGCGCGAGCGCTACGCCGCCCTGTACGGCCCGACGACGGGTGACCAGGTGCGCCTGGGAGACACCGACCTGTGGATCGAGGTCGAGGAGGACCGGACGTTCGGGGGCGAGGAGGTGGTGTTCGGGGGTGGCAAGTCGATCCGCGAGTCGATGGCCCAGGGCTCGACGACCCGGGCCGACGGAGCGCTCGACACCGTGATCACCAACGCCGTCGTGCTCGACTGGTGGGGGATCGTCAAGGCGGACGTCGGGATCCGGGACGGGAAGATCGTCGCGCTCGGTCGCGCGGGCAACCCGGACGTCGCGGACGGCGTGCACCCGGACCTGCACATCGGGCCGTCGACGGACGTCGTTTCGGGCGAGGGCAAGATCCTCACCGCGGGCGGCATCGACTCGCACGTGCACCTCATCTCGCCGTCACAGGTCGTGGAGGCGCTCGCGACCGGCATCACCACCGTCGGGGGCGGTGGCACCGGGCCCAGCGAGGGGACCAAGGCGACGACGGTCACGCCGGGCGCCTGGCACCTCGAGACGATCCACCGTTCGCTCGACCGGCTGCCCGTGAACGTCCTGCTGCTCGGCAAGGGCAACACGGTCAGCGCCCAGTCGCTGCGCGAGCAGGCGATGGCCGGCGCGGGCGGCTACAAGGTGCACGAGGACTGGGGCTCGACCCCCGCGGCGATCGACGCGGCGCTCAAGGCGGCGGACGACTGGGGCCTGCAGGTCGCGCTGCACTCGGACTCGCTCAACGAGGCCGGGTTCGTCGACTCGACGCTGCGCGCGATCGGCGGACGGTCCATCCACGCGTTCCACGCCGAGGGCGCGGGCGGCGGGCACGCACCGGACATCCTCACGGTCGTGAGCCACCCGAACGTCATCCCCGGATCGACGAACCCGACCCTGCCCCACACGGTCAACACCGTCGCCGAGCACCTCGACATGCTCATGGTCTGCCACCACCTCAACCCTGCGGTGCCCGAGGACCTCGCGTTCGCCGAGTCGCGCATCCGCGGCACGACGATCGCGGCGGAGGACATCCTGCACGACCTGGGTGCCATGTCGATCACGTCGTCGGACGCGCAGGCGATGGGCCGCATCGGCGAGGTGATCACGCGCACGTGGCAGGTCGCGCACGTCATGAAGGTGCGCCGGGGCGCGGACCCGGGCGGGGCGGCCGGTCCGACGCTGCCTGCCGACAACCTGCGCGCGCGCCGCTACGTCGCGAAGTACACGATCAACCCGGCGGTCGCGCACGGGATCGACCAGTACATCGGGTCGGTCGAGCCCGGCAAGGTCGCGGACCTCGTCCTGTGGGAGCCCAAGTTCTTCGGTGTCCGACCGAGCGTCGTCATGAAGGGCGGGGCGCTCGTGTGGGGTGCGCTCGGTGACCCGAACGCGTCCATCCCCTCGCCCCAGCCGGTGCTCATGCGCCCGGCGTTGACCGACGCGATCGGCGCCGAGGTGTCGATGTCGTTCGTCTCGCCGGCCGCGCTGGACGACGGCCTCGCGGAGCGTCTCGGCCTGGCGCGCCGGCTGGTCCCCGTGGCCGACACGCGCGGCGTCGGGAAGGCGCAGATGAAGCTCAACGACTACCTGCCGCGCATCGACATCGACCCCGAGACGTTCGCCATCGAGGTCGACGGCGAGCTGATCGTCCCCGCCCCGGCCGACCGCCTGCCCCTCGCGCAGCTCTACTCGCTCTTCTGACCATGACCCACGCTTCTCGGCAGGACGCGGACGGGCGGGCGGAGCTCATGCTCGCGCTGCTCGCGGATGCTCGGTTGCCGACCGGTGGGCACACGCAGTCCGCCGGGCTCGAACCTGCGCTGCGGGCGGGCATGGACCCGGCGCGCGTGCCCGACTACGTGTGTGCGCGGCTCGCCACGGTGACCCGTACCGAGGCCGCGGCGGCCGTCGTCGCGCGGCACGTCGTGGTCACCGCGGGAGGACCCGTGCCCGACGTCGCGGGGTTACGTCCGGACTCGAGCCTGCCCGACGCCGCGGGGTCGGGTCCCGGCGAGACCGCCCTCGCGCTCGTCGACGTCTGGGACGCGTGGGCCGCGCGGACGCCGTCTGCCGCGCTGCGCGAGACGTCGCAGCGGCTGGGTCGCGGCTATCTGCGCCTCTTGCGCCGGCTGTGGGCCGGGCATCCCGGCGTCGTCGCGCTCGACGAGGCTGCCCGGCTGATGGCAGAGCGCACCATCCCGGCCACGGCCACGGCCACGGTGTCGGGCCGGTGGGCACGACCGCCCCAGCCGCCGCGGCCGCTCGTACTCGGCGTGACGGCGGCGTGCGCCGGCCTGTCCGCGCTGCAGGTCGCGCGCCTCGTCGGGTACGAGGACACGCAGACCGTCGCTGCGGCGACGCTCAAGCTCGCCCCGATCGACCCCGTCGACGCGACGGGCTGGGTCGTCGACGCGCAGCCCGCGATCGACGCGCTCGCCCACGACGTCGCCCACCTGACCGACCCCCGCGCGATCCCCGCGCACGGCGCACCGCTCGTCGAGCAGTGGGCCGAGATCCACGCCCGCACCACCGAGAGGCTGTTCAGTGCCTGACAACCTGCCTGACCAGGCAACACCCGCCAGCACCCGTTCCCTGCGACTCGGCGTCGCCGGTCCCGTCGGCACGGGCAAGAGCTCGCTCATCGCGCTCCTGTGCCGCGAGCTGTCGGGGACGCTGCAGCTCGGCGTCATCACCAACGACATCTACACCGACGAGGACGCACGCTTCCTGCGGTCCGCGGGCGTGCTCGACCCCGAGCGCATCCGGGCCGTCGAGACGGGCGCGTGCCCGCACACCGCGATCCGCGACGACGTCACCGCGAACCTGCTCGCCGTGGAGGACATGGAGGAGGACTTCGCGCCGCTCGACGTCGTGCTCGTCGAGTCGGGCGGGGACAACCTCACTGCGACGTTCTCGCCGGCGCTCGTGGACGCGCAGATCTTCGTGCTCGACGTCGCGGGCGGCGGCGACGTGGCCCGCAAGGGCGGCCCGGGGATCGCCCGGGCCGACCTGCTCGTGGTCAACAAGACGGACCTCGCACCGTACGTCGGGGTGGACGTCCCGCAGATGGTCGTCGATGCGACCGCCGCGCGCGACGGCGGGCCCGTGCTCGCGCTGTCGCGGCTCGACCGCGAGTCGATCGACGCGCTCACCGCGTGGCTGCACGGCCTGCTTGCCCAGCACCGCGCGGGAAGCCACGTCCCGCAGGACCCGGGCCCGATGGCGCCGCACTTCCACGCGGACGAGGACGGCGACGGTGTCCTCCACTCGCACGACGACGGTGACCACGACCACGCGCACGGCGACCACACGCACGGCGACCGCACGCACACCCACACCGAGGACCACGTCGACACGGCACCCGTCCCCGCGGTGCGGGCCTGACTGTCACGACGAGGACGACGACCGAGAACAGATGACCGCCGATACGACCCGGGTCGAGGTGCACGCGTCCGCGGGGCGCGTGCGGCTCGACCTGTGCCCGGGCGCGCTGAGCCCGCGCGTGCTGTCGACGGGGCCTGGTGTGGCGCGGGTCGCGCTCGTCGCGACGCGCGCCCTGCTCCTCGGCGGCGACGACGTGCGGGTCGAGGTCGTCGTGGGGGACGGGGTCGAGCTCGAGCTGGTCGAGGTGTCCGGCACGGTCGCGTACAACGGTCGCGGCCGGCCGGCGTCGTGGGAGGTCGACGTGCGGGTCGACGACGACGGCCTCCTCGTGTGGGACGCGCTGCCGTTCGTCGTGGCCGAGGGTGCGGACGTCGAGCGCCGGACCGACGTCCGTCTCGGCGCCGGAGCGGTCGCGCTGCTGCGCGAGACGCTCGTCCTCGGCCGCACGGGGGAGGACGGCGGTCGGCTGCGGTCACGCACGCGGGCCGACCTGTCAGCACCTGGCCGGCCCGGGGGCCGGGACACTGCTGACAGGTCGCGGGAGCTGTTCGTCGAGGACCTGGATCTCGGGGCCGACCGCGGGCTGCCCGGGATCCTCGGCGACGCGCGCGTCGTCGACTCGGCGCTCCTCCTCGGGGCGCGGCCGCCCGCGGTCCGCACCGGTCCGGCGGCGTCCGGCGTTCGCGGCACCGATGAGCATCTGGCCCCGGAGCCGTCCCCCCTACGTCTCGACCTCGACGGTCCCGGCGCCGTCGCCCGCCATCTCGGCGCCAGCACGCACGACGCCGGTCTCGACGCCGTCGTCGCCGCCTGGGCCGCACACGCACGCTCCGCACGAGCGCACACCACCGACCCCCGACCTGCTCGACCGATCCTCCAGATGACAGGAGCCTGACATGCACGTCCCCGACCACTACCTCAACGACCCGACGTCGGTCACGACCGCCGTCGTGTCCCTCGCCGCCGTCGGGTACGCCGCATACCGGGCGCGCACCGACCTCACACCCGGGAAGATCGCGCTCACGGCCGCGACGACCGGCCTCGTCTTCGCCGTGCAGATGATCAACTACCCCGTCGCCGCGGGCACGAGCGGGCACCTCATGGGCGGCGCGCTCGCCGCGGCGCTCGTGGGGCCGTGGCTCGGCATGCTGTCGGTGACGCTCGTGCTCGCGGTCCAGGCGCTCGTCTTCGCCGACGGCGGGCTGTCCGCGCTGGGCACGAACGTGCTGCTCATGGCCGTGGTCGGCACGCTCGTCGGGTGGGCGGTGACGCGCGGGGTGCTGCGCCTGACGCGCGGCCGGTGGTCGCCGGCGGCGGCCGGGGCCGGTGCGCTCGTGAGCGTGCCGGTGTCCGCCGCGGTGTTCACGGGCCTGTTCGCCGTCGGTGGGACCGTGGCGGTGCCGCTGGGCGAGCTCGCGTCCCAGATGCTGTCCGTGCACCTGCTCGTCGGACTGGGCGAGGCGTTCATCACGGCCGGCGCGGTCGGACTGGTGCTGGCCGTCGCCCCCGGCGTCGCGGTGATCGAGCAGGCGGCACGGACCGCCGGTCCGGCGGGTGCCACGCTGCCCGACGGCGCGACCGTCCCGGCGTCGTCCGCCCCGGCCGGTGCGGTGCGTCGTGCCGTCGTCGCGCTCGGCTCGGTCGCGATGCTCGGTGCCGTCGTCCTGTCGTCCTTCGCAGCAGCCACGCCGGACGGCCTCGAGGCCACGGCTGCGTCGGTCGGGTTCGCCGGTGCCGCGCGCGACCACGCCTTCGCCGGGATGCCGCTCGCAGACTACGGCGAGGTCGGCGGTGTCTTCGTGGGCGTCGCCGGGTTCGTGGGTGTCCTGCTCGCGGTCGCTGTGACCGTCGCCGTGCTCGCGGCGCTCCGTGCGGCGGGCCGCCGGCGCGTGCCGGCCTCGGTGGCCTGACCTGCCCTGAGCCTGCGACGACGGCCGGACGGTCACCCCCTCGGGTGACCGCTCGGCCGTCGTCTGCATGAGGTCAGCGGACCGCGCGGATCTCGACCATCCCGCCGACGTGCTCGTCGACGTACCGGGTGCCGTCGGGCTCGAACCCGTTGCGCGCGTAGAACCGGCGCGCCCGCGCGTTCCCCTCCACGACCCACAGCTGTGCCGGTCCGGCCGGGACGACGGCGTCCAGCAGCGCCTGCCCCACCCCGGAACCGTGGTGCTCGGGCAGCACGTTCAGGGCGTGCAGCTGGACGTCGCGCACGGGTGCGATCTCGTGGACCGCGGTCGCCGGTCCCCCGATCGCGAACCCGACGATCTCGTCGTCCACCTCCGCGACCACGATGTCGCCCCGTCCGGGCGGGACGTCGGGGCCGAGCCAGCGCATCCAGGCCGCCTCGCGCGCGGCGAGCGTGTCCTTCTCCCAGAACGAGTCCGTGATGAGACCGGTGTACGTGGCGCGCCACACGGTGTGGTGCACCAGGGCGCACCGGGCGGCGTCGGACGGGAGGGCGGGTCTGAGCAGCACCGGCCGAGCGTACCGGTGCGGATGCGTACGCTTGCGCCGTGCACGACGACGTCGCCCCGGTCCACGGACACCGCCGCCCCTGGTACGCCGCCGCGACCGTGGTGGTCCTGCTCGGGCTCGGGCTGGGTACCGCGCTCGGCCTGGGCGACGTGCTCGCGGTCGAGTCCACGCCCGCGGTCGCGGCGCCCGAGGCCCCGCAGGCTGCGCCCGAGACACCCCTCGCGCCACCTCCCGGGGTGACGACCGTCGTCGTGCCCGACGACGGCGCGCAGGTCTCGCTCGCGGCCGACGCGCTCGGTGACGCCTTGGCCGCGCGCGGCGCCGACGCGACCGTGCGGCAGGCGGACGACGCCGAGACCGACGGCGCACGGCCGGGCAAGGGCGAGCTGCGCGTCGTCGACGGCGTCGACCTCGGCAGCGACGACCCGGAGGCCTACCGGGTCTCGGTCACGGGCGACGCGTGGATGCTCGAGGCGGCGGACCCGGCCGGTGCGGCGCACGGGCTGTACGAGGTCGCGGACCGCGTCCGCACCGGCCGCGACGCGCTGCCCGCGGGCCCGGGGGAGGCGGGCGACGGCGTCGTGACCGAGCCCGCGCTGGGGATGCGGCTGGTCGACAAGGGCGCGGTCGGGATCGAGCCCGACCCGCAGGACTGGCGCACCGGCGACCCGTACTCCCACAACGGCGGGTCGTTCGCGGACACGATCCGCTCCGCCGCCCCGTACGTGGACCCCGAGTCCCTGGACGACGACGCGGCGGACCTGCGCGGCTACGTGGCCCATCAGCTCAGGCAGGGCTACAACGGCGTCGTGATCCCGGGGTTCCTGGAGTACGTGTCGTTCGCGGGGGTGGGCGACGGGACCGAGATCTACGCCGCGGGCGACGAGCACGCCGCCCGGGCGCGGGCGATGCAGGAGTCGTTCGGCCCGCTCTGGCAGGAGGCGGACGACGTCGGCATGGACGTCTACCTCCAGACCGACATGCTCATGCTGACCACGCCGCTGCAGGAGTACCTCGACGCGCGCGGCCTCGACACCACCGACCCCGAGCTGTGGGACGTGTACGCGGCCGGGCTGGACGAGGTGTTCGACGCGATGCCGGCGGTGGACGGCGTGATGGTCCGCATCGGCGAGGCGGGACGCATCTACGACCTGCCGGGCTGGGACTACTGGTCCGAGCTCGCGGTCACCGACGACGAGTCCGTCCGGGCGATGCTCACCGCGTTCACGGGGGTCGCCGAGGAGCACGGCAAGGACGTCATCTTCCGGTCGTGGTCCGTGGGCGTGGGCGCGGTCGGCGACATGCACACCAACCCCGACTCCTACGACGCGGTGCTCGCCGGGATCGACTCGCCGGCCCTCGTCGTCTCCACCAAGCACGTCGCGGGCGACTTCTACTCGTGGCTCCCGCTCAACCCGACGCTGGAGACCGGCGACCAGCGCCGGATCGTGGAGATGCAGTCGCGGCGCGAGTTCGAGGGGTTCGGCGCGCTGCCCAACGACCTCGGGCCGGCCTACGCCGCGGCGCTGGACCACTACCTCGCCGCGAACCCGGACGTCGAGGGTGTGTGGGCGTGGGCGCAGGACGGCGGCCCGTGGAAGGCCGGGCCGATGAGCCTGTACGGCAAGTCGGGGTTCTGGCAGCTGTACGACCTCAACACGTACGCGGCGGCCCGGCTCGCGGTCGACCCCGCCGCCGATCCCGGCGAGATCACCGCGTCCTGGGCGCGCGCCACGTTCTCCGACGACCCCGCCACGGTCGCCGCGATCGGCGAGGCGATGGCGCTCTCCCGGGAGGCCGTGCGGCACGGGCTCTACATCGGGCCGTTCGCCGAGAACCAGGTCAAGGCGCTCGGGCTCGAGCCACCGCCGATGATGTGGATCTTCGAGTGGGACATCCTGTCCGGCGACGCGGCCGCGCTCGACTCGATCTCGTCGATCGTGGGCGACGAACCTGGTGCCCTCGACGCGGCGCTCGCCGAGGGGCACGCCGCCGTCGTGACCGCCGAGGAGATGCGCGAGATCGTCGCGGGCACCGAACCGGCGTCCTGGCGCGACCCCGGCCTGCGAGACCAGTTCCTCGCCGCGCTCGACTACGAGGTCGACCTGCTCACCGTCCTCGCGGACTACCGCGACGTCGTGCTGCAGCACGGGCGGTGGCTCGCCTCCGGCGACGCGGAGGCCCGCGCCGCGTGGGCCACCGCGCGCGACGCGTACGAGGTCTCGCGCGCCCACCACGTCCAGACGTACGGCGACGACCTCCACCTGCCCGCGTACACCTTCACCGCCGCCGACCTCGGGGTCCAGCGCGCGGACCGCGACCTGCCGGTCGCGTGGGTCGCGCGCGTGCTCGGCGTGCTCTGTGCGCTCGTCCTGCTGCTCGGCACGGCGCCCGGCCAGCGCACGCTCGCCCGGGTCGCGGGCCGTCGTCGGGCAGCGGGGTCCGGGCCCGACGCCGGTGCCGCCGTCCCCAGGGCCGGCGCGGTCCCGCCCGGCGCGCTGGCGCTGCGCGCGCTGTGGCTCGGCGCGACGCGACCGTGGCGCGTCGTCGCGATCGGGGACGGCGCAGGGCGGACCGACCGTCTGCTCGTCTGGGTGCTGCCCGCGCTCGCGCTGCTGCTGAGCCGCGTCGCGTACACGTGGGCGCTGTCCTGGGTGCACCTGCTGCTCGTGCTGGGCGCGTGGGTGCTGTTCGTCGGGGTGCTGCGCGCGTGCGCCGGGCGGCGCACCCGGGCCGCGGACCCGACGTTCGTGCTCGCGGGCGCCGTCGGCGGTGCCGCGATCCTACGGACGGTCGTGCTGCTCGTGGCGCTCGCGCCGACCGGGCCGGGCGGGTACTGGTACGGGCTCTGGGCCGAGCCGGCGGCGCGCACCGTGTACGTCACGGTCGCGTTCGCCGCCTTCTGCTGGGTGGGCGCCGCGGCCTGGTTCGCGCTGCGCTCGCTCGGCGTCGGGATCCTCGGCTCGACCGGTCGCCTGCTGCTGGCGGTCGCCGCGCCGCTGGTCGTGGGCGGGCTCGCCGTGGCCGGTGCCGGGCTCGAGACCACCCTCACGGCGTGGAACGACCAGATGATGGTCCTGCCGTGGGGCCTGTCCCGGATCCTCGGCCTGACGGTCCACCTGGGCGTCCCCGGATCCCTCCCGTCGGTGGCCGCGGTCGCCGGCGCATGCCTGGGCGCGCTCGGCGCCGTGGCCTGGTGGATCGGCACCCGTGTCCGCAGTGTGAGAAATCGGGACTGATCGTCACAGAAGGACACGCACCGTTAACAGGAGCGTGAAACCCCCCGAAACACGGCCTCTCTAGCGTCGACACCAGTGGGCACCGAACCGGGCACACGAACGTATACAGCCGTGTACGGCCCGGAACCGGACGCCCGCAGCACGCGACCGCCCCGCCTGTGCGGTCGCGCCGACACGCTGAAAGGACCTTCGGTGACACCTTCACGCGCCACGACCCGCCTCGCACCGGCAGCCGCCCTCGTCGCTCTCGCGCTCACGCTCACGGCGTGCGGCGCCAAGACCGAGTCGGGGGACGGCACCGGAGCGGCGTCCGCAGCGGAGAGCTGCGTCGACACCTCCGGCGACACCGTCAAGATCGGCTTCCTCAACTCCCTGTCCGGCACCATGGCCATCTCCGAGCAGACGGTGGCCGACTCCCTGAACCTCGCCGCAGCAGAGATCAACGCCGACGGCGGCGTCCTCGGCAAGCAGCTCGAGATCGTCCAGGAGGACGGTCAGTCCGAGCCCACCGTCTTCGCGGAGAAGGCGGAGAAGCTCATCACCAGCGACTGCGTCGCCGCCGTCTTCGGCGGGTGGACCTCCGCGTCGCGCAAGGCCATGCTCCCCGTCTTCGAGGCCCAGGACTCGCTCCTGTTCTACCCCGTGCAGTACGAGGGCCTCGAGGCGTCGCCCAACATCTTCTACACCGGAGCGACGACCAACCAGCAGATCGTCCCCGCGCTCGACTACCTCAAGGAGCAGGGCGCGACGTCCCTGTTCCTCGTCGGCTCCGACTACGTCTTCCCGCGCACGGCGAACAAGATCATCAACGCCTACGCCGAGGCCAACGGCATCGAGGTCGTCGGCGAGGAGTACGCGCCGCTCGGCCACACCGACTTCTCCACCATCGTCAACAAGGTGAAGTCCGCCGACGCCGACGCCGTCTTCAACACGCTCAACGGCGACTCCAACGTCGCGTTCTTCAAGGAGTACAAGAACGCCGGCCTCGGCCCGGACGACATGCCCGTCGTGTCCGTCTCCATCGCGGAGGAGGAGGTCGGTGGCATCGGCGTCGAGAACGTCGAGGGCCAGCTCACCGCCTGGAACTACTACCAGACCATCGACAGCCCCGAGAACACCACGTTCGTCGACGCCTTCAAGGCCGAGTACGGGGACGACCGCGTCACCTCCGACCCGATGGAGGCCGCGTACACCTCGCTCTACCTCTGGAAGGGCATGGCCGAGAAGGCCGAGTCGTTCGACGTCGCGGGCATCCAGGACGCGGCCGGCGGCGTCACGTTCGACGCGCCCGAGGGCTCCGTCACCGTGAACGGCGACAACCACCACATCGCCAAGACCGCGCTCATCGGCAAGATCGGTGCGGACGGCCTGATCCACACCGAGTGGAGCTCCGGCGAGCCGATCGAGCCCGACCCGTTCCTCGAGAGCTACGACTGGGCCGAGGGTCTGTCGTAGCGGACTCGCACGGCTGAGCTCCGGCGATCCCCGGGGCGCGCGCGTCGGGTCTTCCATCCGCCAGACCCGCCACGACCCGACTCGCGCGCCCCGGTCCCCACCTCGTCCGTCAGGTGTCCGCTCCCCACTGTCCTCTGCACGCACCCACCGGAAGGCGCGCCGCCCATGGATGTGCTGTTCTCCCAGCTGTTCGCGGGACTGAGCCTCGGCTCCGTCCTGCTCCTCGCCGCCCTCGGGCTGGCGCTCACGTTCGGCCAGATGGGCGTCATCAACATGGCGCACGGCGAGTTCATGATGGCGGGCGCGTACACCGCCTTCGTCGTGCAGGGGCTCGTCGGGAACGCCGGGCTCTCGCTGCTCGTGTCGTTGCCGCTCGGGTTCCTCGTGGGCGGGCTGCTCGGCCTGCTGCTCGAGGCGACGCTCATCCACCGGATGTACAAGCGGCCGCTCGACACGCTGCTCGTGACCTGGGGCGTCGCGCTGGTGCTGCAGCAGGTGGCGCGCGACGTGTTCGGTGCGCCGAACGTGGACGTGCGCGCGCCGTCGTGGCTGAGCGGTGCGCTCGACCTGTTCGGGCTCGCGGTGCCGAAGACGCGCGTGTTCATCCTCGCCCTGGCGATCGTCGCCGTCGTCGCGCTCGCGCTGGTGCTCAAGCTGACACCGCTGGGACGGCGGATCCGCGCCGTCGTGCAGAACCGCGACCTCGCCGAGGCCAGCGGCGTGTCCACCCGCACGACGGACCGGCTCACGTTCTTCATCGGCTCCGGCCTCGCCGGGCTCGCCGGCGTGGCCCTCACGCTCCTCGGGTCGATCGGCCCGACGCTCGGGACCAGCTACATCGTCGACGCGTTCCTCGTGGTCGTGGCGGGCGGCATCGGGCAGATCAAGGGCACCGTCATCGCGGCGTTCGCGCTGGGCCTGCTCCAGGCGACGTTCGAGTACTCGACGACGGCGAGCATCGCCAAGGTGCTGGTGTTCGTGGCGATCGTCGCGTTCCTGCAGGTACGACCCCAGGGCCTCGTGTCGGTCCGGACGAGGAGCCTCGCATGAGCACGACCACCGTCTCCGGGGGATCGTCCCGGTTCTCCGCGCTCTACCGTTCGTCACGCGCCCGCGTGATCGTCGGCTTCGCCGTCGCCGCGGTCCTGCTGTTCGGCGTCGCGCCCGCGACGATGTCCACGTTCCGCCTCGGCCTGCTCGGCAAGTTCCTGTGCCTCGCGATGGTCGCGGTCGGCATCGGCCTCGCGTGGGGCCGTGGCGGGATGCTCACGCTCGGGCAGGGCGTGTTCTTCGGCCTCGGCGCGTACATGATGGCGATGCACCTCAAACTGGCCGACGCCGCGCAGGTGGACGGATCGGGCGGGGTCCCGGACTTCATGCTGCTGTACGGGTCGGGCGTCGTGCCGGGGTGGTGGGAGCCGTTCCGCTCGCCGCTCGTCACCGTGCTCGCCATCCTGATCGTGCCGGCCGGGCTGGCCGCGCTGCTCGGGCTCGCGATGTTCACGCGCCGCGTGCGCGGCGCGTACTTCGCGATCCTGTCCCAGGCGCTCGCGGCCGCGTTCGCGATCCTGCTCATCGGCCAGCAGGCCACGACCGGCGGCACCAACGGGCTCAACGGGTTCCGGTCCTTCTTCGGCTACGACCTGGCCGACCCGGTCAACAAGCGCATGCTCTTCTTCATCGCGGCGGGGGCGCTGCTCGTCATGGTCGCGGTCGCGCGCCAGCTCATGGTCTCGCGCTATGGCGAGCTCCTCGTCGCGGTCCGCGACCAGGAGAACCGCGTCCGGTTCCTCGGCTACGACCCGGCGAAGGTCAAGGTCGTCGCCTACGCGGTCGCCGCGCTCATGGCGTCGGTCGGCGGGGCGCTGTTCGTGCCGATCGTCGGGATCATCTCGCCCGCCGACGTCGGGGTCGTGCCGTCCATCGGCTTCCTCATCGGTGTCGCGATCGGCGGTCGTGCCACCCTGCTGGGCCCGGTCCTCGGATCGATCGCGGTGAGCTGGGCGCAGACCAGCCTGTCCGAGCAGTTCCCGTCCGGGTGGATCTACGCCCAGGGCGCGCTGTTCATCCTCGTCGTCGCGTTCCTGCCCGGCGGGCTCGCCGAGCTGTTCACGCGGTGGCGCCGCTCGCGCCGCACCCCGGTGCCCGACGACGTGCCCGTCCCACCGGCCGCGGCCGCGGTCCCGGCTTCCTCGGGGAGGACCTCATGACCGACCAGCACACCGCACCCGACGCCGTGCTCGAGGACGGCGTCGCCGGGGCCGGGCTGGATCTCGAGGCCGCCCAGGCGGTCCTGGGGGTCGACGACTCCCGGTTCCGCCACGACTACCTCGAGATCAGCGGCCTGCGGGTCGAGTTCGACGGGTTCGTCGCCGTCCAGGGCGTCGACCTCACGGTCACGGCGGGCGACCTGCGCTTCCTCATCGGACCCAACGGGGCCGGGAAGACGACGATCGTCGACGCGATCACGGGTCTCGCGAAGGCGTCGGGCTCCGTGCAGTTCGGCGGCGTCGAGCTCCTCGGCAAGAAGACGCACAAGATCGCCCGGGCCGGCGTCGGGCGCACCTTCCAGACGGCGAGCGTCTTCGAGGAGCTCAGCGTCCTGCAGAACCTCGACATCGCCGCCGGGGCCGCCCGCGGGCCGCTCACGCTCCTGCGTCGGCGCGGTGCGGTCCCCGAGTCGGTGGAGCAGGCGCTGGAGACGGTGGGGCTCGCGCACCTGCGCGACACGCAGGCAGGCATCCTGGCCCACGGGCAGAAGCAGTGGCTCGAGATCGGGATGCTGCTCGTCCAGGACGCCCGGCTGCTCCTGCTCGACGAGCCCGTCGCGGGCATGAGCCAGGCCGAGCGCGAGCAGACCGGTGAGCTGTTGCAGCGGATCGGTGCGCAGCGGACCGTCGTCGTCGTCGAGCACGACATGGAGTTCCTGCGCGCGTACGCGTCGTCGGTGACGGTGCTGCACATGGGGCAGGTCCTCGCGCAGGGCACGTACGCCGAGGTGCAGGCCGACCCGCGGGTGCAGGAGGTCTACCTCGGCAGCGCCGGGGCGACCCGGGGCGCGCGACGGCGTCCCGCCCGCGCAGAGCCGGCAGGTGCGACGACGGACACGACGGCGGGCACGACGGCGGAGACGACGACGGTCGCGACGACGGACGAGAAGGAGGCGTGATGCTCGAGCTCCAGGGACTGCACGCCGGCTACGGCCGGACCATGGTGCTGCACGGCGTGGACCTCTCCGTCCCAGCGGGCGGGGTCGCCGCGGTGCTCGGCCACAACGGTGCGGGCAAGACGACCCTGCTGCGCACGGCGCTGGGGCTCCTGCGGCCCCGTTCCGGGAGCGTCCTGCTCGACGGCGAGGATGTCACGCGGCTGCCCACCCACCAGCGGGTCCGGCGCGGGCTCGCGTACGTCCCCCAGGGGCAGCAGTCGTTCGGTGACCTGACGGCGCGCGAGAACCTCCAGCTCGTCGCGGACACGTCGCGCGAGGGGCCCCGCCGCCTCGACGAGGCGCTCGACCTGTTCCCGGCACTGCGGGGACTGCTTGCCCGCCGCGCCGGGCTCCTGTCGGGCGGGCAGCGGCAGCAGCTCGCGATCGCCCGCGCGCTCATCACCGGTCCGCGCGTGCTCGTCCTCGACGAGCCGACGGAAGGCATCCAGCCGTCCGTCGTCACCGAGATCGAGGACGCGATCCTGTCGCTCACCGACTCGGGCGGGATGTCGGTGCTGCTCGTCGAGCAGCACGTCGGGTTCGCGCTCGGCGCGGCGCAGGACTACGTGGTGCTCCAGTCGGGGCACGTCACGAGCCGGGGTTCCGGCGGCGAGGAGGCGGAGAGCGTGGTCCGGGAGGCGATGGCCGTCTGAGGCCGGGAGGCGAGACAGCGCCCGCACGACCCGGACGAGCAGGAGGACCCGCATGGACGTCGTGACGAAGGAACCGACGGGTGCCGCGCCCTCGCTCCGGGAGCTCGTCTACACCCGGCTGCGCGCGGAGATCCTCAACGGGCACGTCGACCCGCGAGAACGGCTCACCGAACCCAAGCTCAGCCGGCGGTTCGAGGTGTCGCGCACCCCGGTGCGCGAGGCGCTGTCACGGCTGCTGTCCGACGGGCTGATCGAGCGGACCGACTTCGGGTACGCCGTCGTCGTGCCCAGCCTCGTCGAGCTGCGCGACCTCTACGAGCTGCGCGTGACCCTCGAGCTGCGCGGCGTCGAACGCATCATCGAGAACTCCGAGCTGCGCTACGACGAGGCGGCCCTGCGCGCGGAGCTCGACCGCTGGGTCGAGCTCCGCGCGAGCCCGCCCGAGCCCGACCCGAGCGTCGTGATGCTCGACGAGCGGTTTCACACCGTGCTCTCCCGGGCGGCGGGCAACGAGCGCCTGACCGACGCCCTGGTCGAGGTGAACGAGAAGGTCCGGGCGGTGCGCATGCACGACTTCGTCGAGGCCGAGCGCAACCGCACCACCATCGAGGAGCACGTCGAGATCCTCGAGCTCGTCCTCGCCGGGGCGCTGCCCGAGGCCCGGACCGCACTGCACAAGCACGTGGGGGAGTCGCTCGCCGTCGTGATGGAGCGGGCCGCGCGGGCCCTGTCGCGCATGGCGCTCGCGGGCTGAGCTCAGAGGGGACCGAGGTCCTCGAGGTCGTCGATGCCGTTGCGGGCGAGGAGCTCGTGCCCGTCGGCGAGCCTGACGTCCGAGAACGTGAGCCTCGCCGGAGCGGGACGCGGTCGTGGGACGGTGACGCCCGGCGTGCCGGTGCTCGGGCGAGTGCTCGGGCGCGCGCAGATCGCCACCGCGGCGAGGTAGTCGCCCTGCAGCTCCAGGTCGCGCAGCGCGAGCCGGTCCGGAGCGGGCAGCACACCGCCGCTGTGGACGATCGACGCGTCGTCGTTCGCGCGCGCGAGGACCAGGTCGTCGCGCGGGGCGCGCAGCCCGGTGCCGACGGCCTTGAGCACGGCCTCACGGCGCACCCAGGACCGGGTGAACGACTCCGCCGCCCAGCCCTGCGCGGGGCGCTCCTGCGGGGGCAACGCGTCGAGGAGGTCCGCGAGGTGGTCACGGGCCGGGACGTCGGACTCGACGTCCACGCCGATCGACACCTCCGTTCTGGCCCAGCCGCCGGCTCCGTCGACGACTGCGACGAGCACCCAACGGCCCGCGTGGGCGATCGAGAACGACGGTCCGCCGTCGACGAACGGTCGGCCCGGCGACGGTCCGTCCCGCGGGCCGACCCGGACGTGGACCGACGCGGGTGCCGTACCGAGCCGTTCGCCGACGGCGGCCCGGACGAGTGCCCGACCGGTGACGAAGCGTCGCCGGTCCGCGTCCTGACGGAACGCGGACGCCTTCGCCGACTCCTTCGGCGAGAGCCACGCCGTCCCTGCCTCGATCGGCACCGGTCGGGCGCACCACACGGTCGCGCTCGTGAGCGGTGAGGACAGGGGCACGCTCGCACTGTATCCAGCGGCGGGACCAGCTACCGCGCCACGAACAGGCGCGCTGCCCGAGCCTCCGCGTCGTCGTACGTCGCGGCCGCGGAGCCGAGCGCCGCGGTGATCGCGTCGAGCGCGGTCTCCACCTGCGTCTGCGTCCCCTGCCACTGCGCGACGACGCCGGTGAACGACGTCGCGGCGCCGCCACGCCACGTGTCGCCCAGCTCCACCAGGTTCGCCATCATGCGAGCCACGTCCCCGCGGATGGCAGCCACCGACGTGCTCACCGCGGTGCTCGCCTGCACGACCCTGTCGCTGTCGACCTCGAACTTGCTCATCCGGTCCTCCGTCGTCCGTGCCGTCGTGCGCCGCGGTACTGCGGGGCACGAGGAGGACGGTAGAGGGAACGAGGGGAACGCGTCGGCCGAGGCCCCGTGCCTGTGGACGACCGGCTAGGACGTCGACCCTGGGGACGGCGAGAACGCCTGAGGCGCGCCGTTCTTCTCGATCTTGGCCTGCTCCTTGCGCAGACGCTGGAGCTCGGCGTCCAGGTTCTGCCGGGCCGCCTCCTCCCAGGCCGCGCCGAGCGGGCTCGAGAACAGCGACCTCCGGTCCATGAGCTTCGAGAGGATCGCGATGCGGGCGCGCACGTAGTCCGCCGGCGGGATGTGCGCGTACTCGTCGCGCACGTCCTTCAGGTACTCCTTGTAGCGCTGCGGCTCGGCGGCGAGCATCGCGAGGTCGGCGTCGCACAGCACCGCGCAGTCGAAGTCAGCCGGGTCGGGCGCGTGCCGGACGAGAGCGTTCACCAGCTGTGCGACGCGTTCCGCGGCCGCTTGCGGGGCCCCGAGGTCGCCGAGCTCGGCGAGCGCGAGCGCGGCGCTCGCGCTCTCGTCCTCGCCACCCTTGCGCGCGTACGCCGCCCGGTCCTTCGCGTCGAAGACCGCACCGTGGTACCAGGCCGCGAGGCGGACCAGGTCCGGGTCGTGCGTCTCCTGCGCGAGCTCGTCGACCCGACCGAGGACGTCCGCCAGGTGACGCAGGTTGTGGAAGTGCCGGCTGGGCTGTGCCCACCGGTCGAGGAGTCCCTGCCCGACGTCGCGGATCGCGTCGTCGTCGGCGGTCGCGCCGGCGCCGCGCGCGCTGCGGACGAACGAGGAGAGGAACCACTGCGGTGCGTCGACACTGGTGACGCCCATGAACTCAGCCTTCTTCGACGACGGTTCGGACCGGCCACGCGACCGGCCCGGAGGTCCGGGCGGCAGGACCGGCGTCGTCCGCGATCCCGACCGGGCCACGGCACCAGCCTAGGTCCGTCACGCACGACGACGCGTCATCGTAGCGGGAAGTGCCGCACTACCTCGGTCGCAGCCCGCCTCCGGGTCCGGGGTACTGCGCGTGGACGTCGCCGTCGACCAGGCGCCAGCAGAAGTCGTTCATCGCGGCCGCAGCCGGCGCGTGCCGGGCGAGGACGCCCGCCACGACCACCGGCACGTCGTCCGGGATGCCGCCGCCCGCGCACCGACGCACGTAGTCGTTGCGTGCCACGGGACCGCCGGTGACCGGCGCCGGCACCCCGCACGCCGTGGTGACCAGCCAGTTCACCAGTCGCATCGCCGCGTAGTCGGCATCGTGGTCGACGTTGCGGACGACGAAGTCGCGCTCGGCGTCGGACAGGTCGAACCGGGGCGACGTGGCCAGCCCGAGGTCCACGAGGTAGATCTGCTCGTCGTCGGCCCGCATGTTGCCGAAGTGCCCGTCCATGTGGAGCACCTCGCGGCGACGCAGGAGCGCGACGGCGTCGAAGAGCTGCCGTTCGACCGCCTCGGCGCTGCTCAGCGGGTCCTGGAGCCTCTCGAGCAGCCGGTCGGGGAGGTGCTCGAGGAAGAGCACGAGGCTGGAGCCGGCCGTGGCCAGCTCCTCGAAGCGGACCCGCACCGCGGGGTCGCCGCCGAACTGTGCGACGACCGGCTCGATGTCCCGGTGCTCGGACGCGACGGGCGGACGGCCCGGCAGCACCCGCCAGTGGTGCAGCAGCGCGACGGACCCGGACTCACCGGCGAGGACCCCCTCGGTGAGCGTGAGGTTCGCGGCGAGCTCCCGCCACGCCCCGAAGCCCGGGCCTGCGAGCCGGTGCATGCCGTACTGGCACGACAGCGGCAGGTCGAACAGGTTCGCCGTGCTGTGCGGGTGCGCCAGCTCCCGGTCGGTGATCGGGATGCGCTTGGCGAACACCGGGATCCCGTCGACGTCGAGCACGGAGGAGCCGCCACCCACCCCCACGGCGCCGGTGGGTGCCGCACGGAGCAACGCCGCCAGCTCGGCGTCGTCGCGGGCCGCGAGCGAGGTCGAGACGCGGTCGTGACGGGAACGCCGGGCGCTGAGCACCACGCCATTGTGCCCGTGGCCCGCGACGCGGTGGCCACGGCGGAGATGGTTGGGTGGCGCGCGCGTGAGCGACGACCGGACAGGCGGCAGCCGGGGATGGGGGTCCCGTCCCGGCGCGACTCTCGGGGAGGCTCAGGCCGCGAGCGGGAGCTCGATCCGGACCGTGAGGCCGCCGCCGTCGGTCTGGCGGACGGAGACGTGGCCGTGGTGCGAGGCGACGATCGCCGCGACGATGGCGAGGCCGAGGCCGGAGCCGCCGGACTCGCGGTTGCGCGACGAGTCCGCGCGGTAGAACCGCTCGAACACGCGGCCCTCCTGGCCGGACGGGACCCCGGGACCGTGGTCGCGGACCTCGAGGACGGCGGTCGCGGCGTCGGGGGCGGTCGACGTCGTGGACGACGCCGGAGGCGGGGGCGCGTCGATCGACCCGAGCGCGATCTCGGTGGCGGTGCCGGACGGCGTGTGCCGGGCGACGTTCCCGACGAGGTTCGCGAGCACCTGGCGCAGGCGGTCCTCGTCGCCGACGACGCGCAGCGAGTCGGGCGCGATCGAGCCCGGGGCGAGGCCGACGATCCGGACCTCGCGCGACGGGTCGAGGGCGTGCAGGTCCTGCGCCGAGTCGCGGGCGAGCGAGGCGATGTCGACCGGGTCGTGCCGTAGCGGCCGACCCTCGTCGAGGCGTGCGAGCGCGAGGAGGTCGTTGACGAGCGTGCCCATGCGGGTCGCGGAGTCCTCGATGCGGACCATCGTGTCGTCGACCTTGTCGGTCGTGTCGAGCGCGCCCATGCGGTACAGCTCGCCGTAGCCGCGGATCGTGGCGAGCGGGGTGCGCAGCTCGTGGCTCGCGTCGGACACGAACCGGCGCATGCGTTCCTCGGACGCCTCCTGCGCGGCGAACGCCGTCTCGATCTGGGCGAGCATGGCGTTGAGCGACGCCGCGAGGGAGCCGACCTCCGTCGTCGGGGGAGCGGGCCGCACCCGCCGGGCGAGGTCGCCCGCAGCGATGCCCGCCGCGGTCTCCTCGATCTCCCGCAGCGGCCGCAGCGCCCGGTGCACGAGCAGGTACGCGACCGCGCCGCCGACGAGCGCGATGCCGAGGGCCGACAGCGCCAGCGCGCGACCGAGGAAGCCGACGGTGTCGTGGATGCCGGTCAGGGGCAGGGCGACGAACGCCGTGCCGTCGCCCCCGGACTGGACCAGGGGCATCACGCGCCACGTCGTGGGCTCCGTGGGCGGCCGCATCGGCGTCGAGGTGGTCTCGACCGAGAAGGGCTCGCCGACGATCGCCTCGACCTCGGACAGCGACATGGCGGGGATGTCGGGCGTGCCGTACCGGGACGTCGTCGCGTCCGTGTGCCGCTCGATCTCCTGCCCCGTGTCGAGCCGGTACAGGATGTAGTAGTCGCTCGGCAGGTTGCCGCTGGAGCTGCGCAGGTCCTGGAACGGCTGGTTGGCGACGTCGGCCGCCGTCCTCTGCAGCTGGTCGTCGACCTGCTTCACGAGGAACCCCGACACCACCGTCGACGTCACGACCGCCGCGATCCCCAGACCGGCGGCGAGCAGGAGCACGGTGATCGCGACCAGGCGGGTGCGCAGAGGCACGCGGGCGAACCAGCCCCACCCCTCGGTGGGGACGGGACGACCGAACGGCGGCTGCGTCGTCGGGCCGGCGGCGTCCGCCGTCGTGCCGGGTGCCGCCGGCGCTGTCGTCAGGTCGGGTCCGGACGTCATGACGACGGGGCGCCCGCCGGCTGACGCAGGAGGTAGCCGACCCCGCGCTTGGTGTGGATGAGCGGGGGCAGCGCGACGGGCTCGCCGTCCGGGCCGGGCACGGTGAGGTTGTCGATCTTGCGCCGCAGGTAGGAGATGTACGACTCGACGATGTTCGCGTCGCCGCCCCAGTCGTACTGCCACACGTGGTCGAGGATCTGCGCCTTGGACAGCACGCGGCCGGCGTTGAGCATGAGGTAGCGCAGGAGCTTGAACTCGGTGGGGGACAGGTCGACGTCGATGCCGGCGCGGCGCACCTCGTGCGAGTCCTCGTCCATCTCGAGGTCCGCGAAGCGCAGCACCGCGTCGTCGACGGGTTCGGCGTGCGTGCGGCGCAGCACGGCACGGATGCGCGCGACGACCTCCTCGAGGCTGAACGGCTTCGTCACGTAGTCGTCGCCGCCGACCGTCAGTCCGGTCACCTTGTCGCGCGTGTCGTCCTTCGCGGTGAGGAAGACGACGGGCGTGCGCTGGCCCTTCTCGCGCATGCGGCGCGTGACGGTGAACCCGTCCATGTCGGGGAGCATGACGTCGAGGACCACCAGGTCGGGCTCGACGTCGCGCACGAGCTTGAGCGCGCTCTGACCGTCCGCCGCGGCGTGGACCTCGAACCCGGCGAACCGCAGGGAGGTGGCCAGGAGCTCGCGGATGTTGGGCTCGTCGTCGACGACGACGAGTCGCGCCTCGGGTGCACTCATGCGCCCAGTGTGCGGCGGGCTGCTGGGAGTCGCCTGGGAAGGGGCTCGGACCCGCCTGGCCCAGCGCTCGGCCGTGGGCGTGTCGACGCCGTGGGTGGCCACCGGCAGGATGGGGCCGTGCGCATCACCGTGGACCAGCGTCGTCGCCTGCTCGTCGCGCGTCAGCTCGCGCTCGGCGCGGACCACCCCGGTCTGCCCGCGGCCCGGACCGTCGAGGACGTCGTCGACCGGCTCGTCGCGCTGCACGCGACCGACGCGCCCAGCGTCTACCTGTCCGTCCTCGCGCGCGCCCCGCACCTCACGATCGCGGACGTCCGCGACGCGCTGTACGAGCGTCGCACGCTCGTCAAGGTGCTCGCGATGCGCCGGACCATGTTCGTCGTGCGGCGCGGCCTCGTGCCCGTCGTGCACGCGGCCGCGGGGGCCGCCGTCGGGCGCAGGCTCCGCGCCCGGCTGCTCAAGGAGCTCGCGACGCTCCCCACGGACCCGCCCGTCGCGGACGCCGAGGCGTTCCTCGTGGCGGCAGAGCGGCAGGTGCACGCGGCGCTCGCGGAGCACGGCCCGCTCGACGGCGCGCGCCTGTCCCGTGCCGCGCCCGCCCTGCGCACCGCGTTCCTCCCGACGACGACGAAGTCGTGGGACGTGCGCCGCACGCTCACCAGCCAGCTCATGTCGCTGCTCTCGGCCGAGGGCGTCGTGGTGCGCGGCGAGCCGCGGGGCTCGTGGTCGTCCAACCGGCACGAGTGGGCGCCGATGGCGGACTGGTTCCCGGACGGGGTCCCCGTGCTCGACGAGGCCGCGGCGCGCGCCGAGCTCGCGCGGGTGTGGCTGCGCGCGTTCGGGCCTGCGACCGAGCGCGACCTGCAGTGGTGGACGGGGTGGAACCTCGGGCAGACGCGCGCCGCGCTGGCCGCGCTCGACGTCCGCGAGGTCGACCTCGAGCTGGGCGCGCCCGGCGGCCTGGGCGAGTCCGCGACGGCACCGGGCGTCCTGCTCGCGGACGCGCTCGACGACGGGACGCTCGACCCGTCCGCCGGCACCGTCACGGGTCACGTCGCGCTCGTGCCCGCCCTGGACCCGACGACGATGGGCTGGGCTGCGCGCGACTGGTACCTCGGCCCGCACCGGGAGCACCTCTTCGACCGTGCGGGCAACGCGGGCGCGACGGTGTGGTGGGAGGGCCGGATCGTCGGCGCGTGGACCGTGCGCCGTGGGGGCGAGCCGGCGTACCGGCTGCTGGAGGACGTCGGTGCCGCGGCGGAGTCGGCGGTCGCGGCCGAGGCTGCCCGGATCGCCGCGCTGCTCGGCGGCGACGGCACCACCGCGTCGTTCCCCACCCCGCTGTACCGCGAGCTGCACGCGACGTAGTCCCCGGGACCGCGGTACCACCGCGCGGGACCGGGGTACTACGTCGGCCAGCTCAGAGGTACCGCAGCGGGTCGAAGTCCTCGAGCGGGATGATGCGCACGCGCGGCAGCACGGTCGTGAACGCGCCGACGTGGTCCTCCAGGTCGAACACCTCGAGCCCGCGCGCCGTGAGCTCCGAGAGACGGATGTTCACGAACTCGCGGAACGCGAGCACCCCGACCCGGCGGTCCGCGTCACCCAGCAGCGCCTCGACCTGGGGCAGGAAGTCCCCGTCGTGGCTCGCGAGCAGCACGTCGCCCTCGCGGTCCGCGATCGCGTCGAGCGTGCGCTGGATGCCGATGTCGACGACCTTCTCGCTGCCGTTCCCGGCGAGCGGGATCGGCCGGTAGCCCATCGCCAGCAGCGCCTGCACGAACGACATGGGCATCTGCCCCGACGTCGCGTTCAGGAAGAACAGCGGCGTGACCTCCTGCCCCCACGCCTGCCGCGCGAAGTCGACGATCCGGTCCCAGCGCGGCCGCTCCTCGGGGTTGGGGCGGTGGCCGAGGACGTTCATGCCGAGCGTCGCGTCGATGTTCTCGCCGTCGACGACGAGGTAGGTGCGGCGCGGGGCCACGAGGGCGTCGGCGCTCTGGGGGTCGGACATGCGGTCCACCCTAGCCTCGCGCGATCAGGCGAGACGCGCGAAGACCACCGTGTTGTCGCGGTAGTGCCCGGTCGCGGGGTCGATGCTCCCGCCGCACGTGATGACCCTCAGCTCGGGCTCGTCGGTGTTGCCGTACACGGCGAGCGTCGGGAACTCGTCCTTCGGGTAGTCCCGCACGTCGTGCACGACGAACGTCGCCGTCGTCCCGTCCTCGCGGTCCACCTCGATCTCGTCGCCGGGGGCGACGCGGGCGAGCTGGTGGAAGACCGACGGGCCGTTCTGGCTGTCGACGTGGCCCTCGATCACCGACGGACCGGTGGCCCCGGGTCGGGGCGACCCGTCGAACCAGGCCGCACGGTCGGCGTCGGCACCCTCGGGCACCGCGATGGTCCCGTCGTCGGCGAGACCGAGCGTGATGAGGTCGGACTCGACGTCGATCGCGGGGATGCGGACCGTCGTGGGGAGCGGCTGCTCCTCCTCCGGCTCCTGCGCGGGCTCGGCGTCGGCCGCCTCGTCGCGCTCCTCGGGCGCCGCGGTCGGGGTCGGCTCGCTCGTCTCGGGCGCGGGCACCCCGCCGTCGTCCTCGGCCGCGTCCGTGGTGCTGGGGCTCGCGGGGACGGCCGGTGGTGCGGGCTCCTGCTCCGCGACGCCGCAGGCCACCGCCGCCCCCCCGGAGAGGAGGAGGGCGACGGCAGCGGCGACGACGCCGCGGCGGACCCGGGCGTCGCCGGACATCAGCGCTCCGCGCGGGCCGTGCGACGGTTCCGGACGAGCAGCACGCCACCGGCGATCATCGCGGCTGCGCCGCCCGCGAGCAGGCCGACGTTCTCGACGCCCGCGGTGGAACCCGTCCCGGTCTGCACGCCGCCCTGCGGCATGTCGGACATCTGCGAGACCGTCATGATCCCGCACAGCGCGGGGTCGGTGGCCTCGGCGGGCAGCGACGGGTCGAGGTCGGACATCGTGTCGCCCCCGTACTCGCCGTCACCGTCGTAGTCGACGCCGTGGACGACGACGGCCGCCTCGCCACCGGCGATCGCGTCGGCGACGTCCTGCGACACCTCGATGGAGCCGCGCTCGTAGGAGATGTCCCCGCCGTCGGCCGCGTCGAAGTGCTCCACGTCGAGCGCGTGGTCCGGGCCCGTGTCCGCGTCGCCGGTCGTCAGCGACACCTGGACGTCCCCGTACGCCGGGCCACCCTCGGTCGTGGTGATGGTGCCGCTGTCGTCCGCGTCGTCGGTCGCGGCGGGGCACTCGTGCCGGGCCTCGGGGGCGAAGTGGATGTGGGCGGCGTGCGGGCTGCCCTCGAGCAGCCCGGTCGCGGCGATCTCGACGGTGAGCGTCGTGCCGTCCACCCACACCATGGCCGTCCCGCTCCCGCTGGACCCGTTGAGCGGGACCGGGGACAGGTCACCCTGGGTGGTGTCCGCTGCCGCCGCCGGACCCGCGACCGCGAGGGCCGCTGCCAGCGAGAGTGCCGGGACCGCGAGTGCTGTGCGTGTGCGCTTCCTCATGGGTCATGCTCCCTTCGACGTGGCCGCGTACGTCGCGGCCATGGGAGTGGTTCGGAGCGCTCCTCGGATCGGATGGGTGAGAGCTTCCACGAGCTCCCTCCGCGGAACTTGCGCAGTACCGGGGTGGGTTGGGTACCTTTCCGGTCGTGATCCCGAACGACGAGACCGCGGTCCGCCTGACGGTCGTCCAGAACGACCCGCTCGGCCCGCTCGGCACCTACTCCGACCTCCTCGGGGCCGACCTCACGGTCGTGCGCCCGTACGACGGCGACCCGGTCCCCACGGCGTCCGAGGTCGGCGACGGCCTCGTCGTCCTCGGCGGCAGCATGACCGCTCACGACGAGGTCCGCGCACCCTGGCTCCCGGCGGTGCGTGACCTGCTGGCCGGTGCCGCGACGTCGGGCGTACCCACGCTCGCCGTGTGCCTGGGCGCCCAGCTGCTCGCCGTCGCGGGCGGGGGAGCCGTCGAGGTCGCGCCGCCCCCGGGGCGTGAGCTCGGCGCCACGTGCGTGTTCTGGCGCCACGAGGCCGCGGCCGACCCGGTCCTCGGGGCGCTCGCGGGCGGCGAGGCCCCCACGCGGTACGTGGTCAACGCCCACGCCGACGCGATCGTCGACCTGCCGCCGGGCGCGGTGTGGCTCGCGTCGTCGAACATGTACCCCTACCAGGCGTTCCGCCTGGGCTCGGCGCTCGGCGTGCAGTTCCACCCCGAGGCGTCCCGGGAGATGCTCGAGGGTTGGTGCGACGGCGACAGCTCGGTCGACGCCGCTGAGGTCCTCGCGGGTCTCGACGCGCACGCCGACGACGTCGCGGCGGGCAGCGCACGCCTGGCCCGCGCGTTCGTCACGCAGGTGCGGGCCGCCGCGGGCCGCGCGGTCGCGGTCTAGTCTCGGCCGGACCCGGGATCCCCCCGAGCGCGAGGGCGTCCGCCGCGTCGTGCACCTGCGCGTCGCGCGGCGGGTCCTCCTGCTCCCCGTCCCGAGCGTCCCACCGTGCGACGTCCAGGGCGGCGAGCCGCAGCGACTCGCGGACCGCGACGAGGGCGCCGCACGCTGCGTCGAGCGACTCGCGCGGGGCGGTGGTGCGCGCGTCCAGCGCCTGCGCGTACAGGTCCGACGCCTCCCACCACCGCGTGCGGGCCGCGGGCCCGACGGCTCCGCGCCGCGTCGTGAGGACCACGTCCGACGCCGTCAGCCGCCTGCGCGCGTGCGCGAGCGTCTCGCGCAGGAGGGCGTTGGTGCGCGCGGCGTCCTCGGACCGGTCTCGCGCGCTGCGGAGCGCCGTGTCGAGTGCTGCCTCGGCAGCGACGAGCTGCTCGAGCGCCCGGGTCGGGTCGCTCACCTCGTTCACGGACCCCACCTCGGTGAGGGTCTGTCGTGCGGCGGCGAGCGCGGTCGGCGCGACGGGTCCGGTGCCTGCTCGTCGGTCGGCATCCGCGATGTCGGCGGTGAGCGAGCGGACGCCGCGCTGGACGGCCGCGGCGGTCGTGCCGAGGTCGAACGCGGCCCTGACGACCGCGCCGAGCAGGACGTCCGCCTGCGCCAGCGCGCGCCTGGCGACGCGGAGCGGGACGCCGGTCTCGGCGCCGCGCCTGACCGGCGTCTCCCGGGCCTGCTCGGCCAGGCGCCGGGCCTCGGTCGCGAGCGCGACTGCGCGGTCCGGGTTGTGCACGACCGGCGCGAACGCAGCCGGGTGGTACGTCAGCGCGAGCACCGCCACGGTGTCGTGCGCCGCGGCGGCGCGGGCGAGGACGTCCGCGACGGCGGCGTCCACGTCGTCCGGCGCGTCGGCTTCGTGCTCCGACGGGAGGCGCCGGCCCGCGGCCCGGCGCGCGAGCGCCGCGGTCGCGGCCGCGCACAGGTCCTCCACCTGAGCGAGGTCGTCGAGCCGGTCGCCCGGGGGCTCGGCGTCCGGCGCCCGGGCACCCGTACCTGGTCCGGGCTCGCGCAGCAGCGCCGCGGCTCGGGCGAGCGGAGCGCGGACGGCATCGAGGCGGTCGTCGAGGCGGTCGTCGAGGAACGGTCCAGGGCTGCCCCCGCGCTCCAGGCCTGCAGCCGCCGGTGGGGCCTCCTCCGCGGCTGCTCGCAGCGCGTCGTCGGCGGACACGAACGCGGCGCGGGCGCGCGCCTCCAGCGTCTCGATCTGCTCGGGCGTCGCGGTCGCGGAGCCTGACGTCGTGCCCCGTGCTGCCCGGTCCGTACGACCCCCGTGCCCGGTGCCGCGCGGTCGACCCCGGCGTGCCATGAGGACACCGGCGGCGACGAGGGCGAGCAGCACCGCCCCGGCGCCCACGAGCACTGCCTGGGGGACACCGGGCCCGCTGCCGGACACGGTGCGGATCGCGTCTGCGGCGGCGATCACGGCGCCCGCCCAGTCACGCTCCTGCAGCGGGCCGACGACGGCGAGACGGACGTGCTCGAGGTCGTCGGCGTCGAGACCGCCGCTCGTGTCGGCGGACAGCCCGTGCCGGTCCTCGTCGGTCGCGATCGCGAGCAGCAGGTCGTCGGTGCCCAGCCCGGAGGCGGACGCGGTCGCGTTCGCCCAGTCGACGCCGTCCATGCCGTCGAACGTCGGGACCAGGACGACGAGCAGACGCACGTCGGTGTCACGCTCCACGCGGGCGAGCGCGTCGTGCACCGCGTCCGCGCGGTCGCCGAGCACGCCGCCCGGGTCGGTCACGGACGCGGCGACGGATCGGGCGACGCCGTCCGGCGGGACGGCCGACGCGGCGTCGGGCAGGGCGACAGGACCTCCCACGGCGGCCAGCAGGGCCAGCGCCCCGACGGCCCGCAGGGCGCGTCCGCGTCCCGTCCCGCGGGTCGGTCTGCCGGTGGTGCGCACGCGCCGCATGCTCCACCACCGACACCGTGCCCGCAAGACGAGCGCACGCGACGAGGCCCGCCTCCCCGCGGGGGAGACGGGCCTCGTCAGGGTGCTGATCAGCCGCAGGCGACCGTCGCGTACGGCGAGCTGACGTCGGTCGTCACCGAGCCGGAGCCCAGGTCGCCCGTGGCGCTGACGGCTGCCGCGCCGTCGGGCACGCTCGTCGCGCGCGCCGCGAACGACTGGTACGCGTTCGACCCGGGCGCGACGCCCGCGACGGTGCGCGTCCCGTAGGGCGTCGTGAGCGTGACGTCGACCGGCACGGCGGACGCGTTGGTCGCGCGCACCGCGACGTACGCCTTGCCGGCGAGGCACCGGCTCGACGTCTCGACGGTCACCTCGGGCCCGACGGGGAGGTCCGTCGGGTAGGAGACCACCTGCGGGGAGGCGAAGCTGCCGACGGCGGGCTCCCCGGTGTCGTTGATGACGTGGTTGACCCCGCCGGAGCCGTTGAGGAAGACGCTCGTCATCGACCGGAACGTCACCCCGGCCCGCACGGGCGCCTGGACGCCGCTCTCGACGCGGACGTCGACGCCCTGGTTGAAGAACGAGTAGACGCCCATCCCGACGGCGTCGTGCGTCTGCACCTGGTCGCCCACGCGGTACGACGCCCAGCCCAGGCGGTCGCCGTCCATGAACGCGGCCTGGTTCGGCACGTCGTAGGGGATCTCGCTCTGGTAGAAGATCGTGCGGCCGCGCTCGCCGTTCCAGATCGTCTGGTTCTCCTGGTAGTGCTCGACGAACAGCCCGGTCGCGATCACGTCGTCGCCGTTGACGACGACGCCGTGGGCACCGGTGTTCTGGTCCCAGCCGATGCCGTTCCCGTGGTCGCCGCGCCACGCCCAGATGTGGTCGAGCAGCGTGTGGTCGCTGTTGACCTCGATGCTCGTGGTGGCCTTGCCGACCCAGGGGCCGCCGATGCGCACGAACACGTCGGTGAGCGTCGTCGGGTCCGCTGCGTCGCTCTCGTGCGCGTCCGCCGGACCGACTCGCACGAGGACGTCGGAGCTCTGGGCACCGGCGTCGACGGTGATGCCGGCGACCTTCACGCCGGCGACGTCGCCGATCTCGAGCGCCGCGGTCCCCGCCGTGGGGGCGAGCGAGGCGTACCCGAGGCCGAGGACGACGGTGTCGGCGCGGTCGACCTGGATCGCCTCGTCGAGCTGGTAGACGCCGGGGGTCAGGAGCAGGTTCTTGCCGCTCGCGAGGGCGGTGTTGATCTCGGCCGCGGAGTCGCCCTCGTGCGCGATGTAGAACTCGTCGAGGCCGTGCGTCGTGCCGGCGTCCGCGTCGGTGGACCAGTCGACGCCGCGGGTGTCGGTGTGCGCGTTCGGGACGAACACCGCGAGGTCCTCGCCGTCGCGGAAGAGGAACGGCGCCTCACGGCTGACGGGGGTCTCGTCCAGCGTCGTCTTGACGCCGACGGTGCCGTCGCCCTTCGGGCCGAAGTCGGTCGCAGGCGCGCCCTCGACGCCCGCGAACACCATGTTCCACACGCCGCCGTCCCAGGTGCCGACCTCGGAGTTGCGCGTGAACCACTGCTGCTGCGAGCCGGTGACGAGCGTCCCGGTGACGCGCGAGTTCGCCAGGTAGCCGCCGGACGCGTACTCGCCGTAGGCGCCGAAGACCGTCAGGTCGCCGCGGATGTCGACGCGACGCATCGGCGCGGCCTGCGAGACCGCGAAGCGCATCTGGTGCGCGGCCGTCGAACCCGCGGGGAACGGCCGGGTGATGTCCTCGTCCACGGGCCGCTGGATCGGGTTGATCGCGACGTTGCTGAGCGAGCGCCAGAAGCGCGTGAGGGAGCCCGGGTCCTGGCAGGACCACGGGTTGTTGGGGCAGGTCACGACCGGCTGCACGCTCAGTGCGCCGTTGATCAGCACGTCTCCGGGCTGAGCGCCGAGCCCGGCGATCGCGGTGTAGTAGCCGATCTCCTGGTTGACGATGCCGGTGGCCGTGGCCGGGTTGTCCTGGCCTGCCGCGGAGCCGTAGGTGCCGGGCTCGAAGAACACGGCGTGCCGGTTCTGGCTGAACTCCGCCTCGTCGTTGATCGACGCGAGGTACGTGTTGATCTCGTCGACCGACCAGGACTCGTCGATGAAGGTGACGTTGGGGCCGAGGTCGGGGTCGGACGGTGCGGCGTTCGCCGGGCCGGCGATCGCGACGCCGGTCAGGGCGACGGCGACGGCGCTCGTCGCGGCGGCGGCCGCGCGGATGCGGTGCCCGCGGCCGCGCGGACGTCCCGCGGTGGGGTGCTCGTCTCGGGTCGAGAGGGTCACGTGGGTGCTCTCCTTCGAACAATGACCCGGCGCTCGTCGCGCCGGCACCGGTGCGACATCGCGCCGGTGCGGGGAGCATAGGCGATCACTGACTGCCTTGTCAGCAAATTCTAGGAGCGCTCTCGCGGGATGGTGAGAGCGTTCCCACGCCCACGGTCGGACCGGCCGTTCCCGGAAAGCGGTACCGCCCTGCGCTCGCAACGATCCGCGGGGCCGACGACGTGCGTCGGCCCCGCGCGATCAGGCCTCGGCGACCAGGTCCTCGGCGTCCACGATGCGATACGCGTACCCCTGCTCGGCGAGGAAGCGCTGCCGGTGAGCGGCGAAGTCCTGGTCCACCGTGTCGCGCGCGACGACGGCGTAGAAGTGCGCCGTGCGCCCGTCGGCCTTCGGCCGCATGACACGGCCGAGCCGCTGCGCCTCCTCCTGGCGCGAGCCGAACGAGCCCGACACCTGGATCGCGACCGACGCCTCCGGCAGGTCGATCGAGAAGTTCGCGACCTTGCTCACCACGAGCCGCGAGATCTCGCCCGACCGGAACGCCTCGAACAGGCGCTGGCGCTCGCGCACCGTCGTCGCGCCCGTGATGAGGGGCGCGTCGAGGTGGTTGCTCAGCTCCTCCAGCTGGTCCAGGTACTGACCGATCACGAGCACCTGGTCGTCCGGGTGCTGCGCGACGATCTGCTCGACCACGCGGTTCTTGCCCGTCGCCGTCGCCGCCAGCCGGTACTTGTCCTCCGGCTCCGCGACCGCGTACGTCATGCGGTCGGACTCGGGCAGCGTGAGGCGCACCTCGACGCAGTCCGCAGGCGCGATGTAGCCCTGCGCCTCGATGTCCTTCCACGGGGCGTCGTACCGCTTGGGGCCGATCAGCGAGAACACCTCGTCCTCGCGCCCGTCCTCGCGCACGAGCGTCGCGGTCAGGCCGAGCCGGCGCCGCGCCTGCAGGTCCGCCGTCATGCGGAAGATCGGCGCGGGCAGCAGGTGCACCTCGTCGTACACGACGAGGCCCCAGTCGCGCGCGTCGAGCAGCTCGAGGTGCGTGTAGACGCCCTTCCGCTTGGTCGTGAGCACCTGGTACGTCGCGATGGTGACCGGCTTGATCTCCTTGCGCGCGCCCGAGTACTCGCCGATCTCGTCCTCGGTGAGCGACGTGCGGCGCACGAGCTCGTCGCGCCACTGGCGCGCGCTCACCGTGTTCGTCACCAGGATGAGCGTCGTCGTCCCGCTCTTCGCCATCGCACCGGCACCCACGATCGTCTTCCCGGCACCGCACGGCAGCACGACGACGCCGCTCCCGCCGTGCCAGAACCCGTCGACCGCCTGGGACTGGTAGGGCCGCATCTCCCACGGCTTCGGGTCCTCGCCCTCTTCCCGCGACGGCGTCGTCGGGCTGAGCGAGATCTCGTGCTTCTCGCCGTCGACGTACCCCGCGAGGTCCTCGGCCGGCCAGCCGAGCTTGACCAGCACCTGCTTGAGGTGGCCCCGCTCGGACGGGTGGACCACCACCGTCATGTCGTCCACGCGCTCGCCCACGAGACCCGCGGTCCGCTTCGACTTGAGCACCTCGGCGAGCACCGCGCGGTCCGTCGCCTCGAGGACCAGCCCGTGCGTCGGGTGCTGCGAGAGCGTGAGCCGCCCGTAGCGCGACATCGTCTCCGCGACGTCGACGAGCAGCGCGTGCGGCACCGGGTAGCGCGAGTACTCGATGAGCGTGCTCACGACCTGCTCGGCGTCGTGGCCGGCGGCCCGCGCGTTCCACAGGCCGAGCGGCGTGAGCCGGTACGTGTGCACGTGCTCGGGCGCGCGCTCCAGCTCGGCGAACGGCGCGATGGCGCGACGTGCGTCGCCGGCCCGCGGGTGGTCGACCTCGAGGAGCAGCGACTTGTCGCTCTGGACGATGAGAGGGCCGTCGGTCATGCATCTCCTTGCCGGGACGTGCCGGGACTTGCCGGGTGGGACGGTGGTCGCGCGGGGTGGGACGTGGTCAGTCGGCCGGAACGGCCGCGGCGGGCGTCACGGACGCGATGCGGTGCACCGCCACCGTGAGCTCCGCGTCGCGCGCCGGGTCCAGCGCGCGCAGCCTCCCGGCGTCGAGCGTCAGCGGGCGCACGAGCCGACGCGCCGGGGTACCGGCCTGCCCTACGACCTCGAGCCACACCGTGGTCCCGTCGGCGATCGCCTCGCGCAGGAGCCCCAACGCCGACGGCGGGTCGGTTGTTCCGCCGCCGCGCGCCGGGCCCGCCGTGCGCGGGTCGCCGTCGACCGACGGGACGGCGGCGACCGTGGGCCCGGACGACGGCCCGGTCGACGGCTCGGCAGGCACCGACGGCTCCGAGGACGACGCCGCCGCGCGCAGCCGCGCGACGAGCTCGGCGTACCGTCGCGCCGACTCCGGCTCGTTCGCGCGGTCCCCGGGCCCGGCGTCGTCGGGCCCGACGCCGTGACCGGGGCGGGTCCGTCGTCGTCCCACGACCACGCGGCCGGGGGTGCCGGGGACCGGTCGCCGACGGCCCGTGTCGGGCACGACGACCCGCCCGTCCGGACCCTCCACCGCGGACACCACGCCACGCTCGCGCAGCGCGGCCTGGAGCTCGCCCGCGGGGACGGCCGCGACGAGCACGGTCGGTGCGATCCGGACGAGACCCAGGTGGCGCAGCGCCGACGTCTCGACGAGCCCGGCGAGCAGGGCCGGGTCCTCCGCGCGCACGTAGCTCGACGCCGTGCCGACGCGCACACGCCCGTGGCGACGCGCGGCGTCGCGCACGAGGTACTCGAGCGGCTGGGGGACGGGCGTGCGCGAGTGCGTCGCGAGCGCGGCGAGGAGATCGTCCGCGGTACGTCCGTGGTCGAGCGCGCGCACGACCGACTCTCCCGTGAACCGGACGGTCGTCGCCGCGCCGCGCGACTCGACGTCGGCAGCGACCTCCAGGAGCCGCCCCAGCGCACCCGACGGTCGCCCGGGGACGATCCCGGTGAGGTCGCCCTGCAGCAGGAGGTCGTCGACCTCGGGTGGCAGGACCGACTCGAACGTGGCGGCGAGGTCGACGGCCCGGTCCGTGCCCTGCCCGAGCAGCGCGCGACCCGGCGCGGACAGCGCCCCGGCGCCCGTGACGCCCAGCAGCGCGGCCTCGCGCAGCAACCCGGTGACGGCCTGCTCGGGCGGGACCGAGCGCGGCGTGCGCCAGCGCAGGACCTCGACGACGTCCCCCGCGCCCGGACCGCGACCCGGCGTGGCGGCGAGCACGTCGAGGACGGTGGCGCGCAGGCGCGGGACCCAGGGCCGCCACAGCTCCGGGTCGAGCGCGGCGCGCAGACCGCCCTTCTCGTCGCGGCTCCCCACGAGCCAGGGCGTGCGCCGCGAGCGCCACCAGCCGCGCGCGAGCGTCGCCCACCGGTCGCCCAGGTCGTCGTCGAGCCAGTCCTCGGCCGCCGTGGTCGGGGTGAACGTCGGCGGGTCGTCGCGGTCGTCGGCCACCAGGCCCGCCGCGGCGGCGAGCTCGACGACGGCGGCGGCCGTGGCGTCGTCGACCTCGAGCGTCGTCGCGGTCCGGCGCAGGTCGCGCACCCCGAGCCCGCCGGAGCGGAGCACGCCCGGCCCGGACTCCTGCCAGGTGGTGACGACCCGGGCGACGAGCCGCACGATCTCGAGCCCGGCGCTCGCCGACTCGGCGTCCACGGTCGCGGCGGGGACCTCGCGGGCGTCGGGCACGGGCGCCGTCGGGCGGACGTCACGGTGCGTGCGACCGCCGCGCAGCGCCAGCCCGACCTCGCGCGGCAGCACGACGTGGCGCTCGTCCGTCGCCGTCAGGTACCGGCGGTCGACGAGCCAGGCGACCGCCCGGCGGGCCACCGGGTCCGCACGGGGCACGACCCCCACCGGCGGGCCCCACGTGAGCGCGTCGAGGACGGCCGACGCCCCCGCCGGTGCGTCGGGCGCGAGCGGTGCGACCCGGACGTCGTCGGGCGCGAGACCTGCGGCCGGGCCGAGCCCTGCCGGGTAGGGCCCGAGGATCTCGGCGAGGCCGGGCGCGGGCCGCAGGGCCGTGGGCTGCGCGCTCTCCGGCTCCCAGACGAGCGCGGCCTCCGCGAGGAGGTCGAGCACACGCGCGACCTCCTCGACACCCGGTGCGTCGGTGAGCCCGAGCACCCCCGCGACGTCGTGGGACGTCACCGGGCCGCGCACCGGGTCGAGGACGAGGACGGACTCGAGGACCTGCAGGTCGAACGCGCTGAGCCCCGCCAGCACGCGTTCGAGGCTGGAGCGGCTCGACGCGCGCGCGGCGAGCGACAGGAGGGTCGACGGCGACGGCGACGCCAGGTCCGGCCGCCGCGTCATCAGCGCGACGAGGCGCGCGTCGTCGCTCGCGCGCAACGTGTCGCTGAACGTCGCGGACCGTCCGGGCGTGGGAGTGGCCATCCGCTCGATGTTACGCGGGGGTGGGAAACGACCGGTGACTCGAGATCGGCAGTCCAGCACGAGATCGTTCGACCGAGCTGCCGATCTGGCGCCGCACTACCGATCTCGGCGCGTGCCGGTGCGGGGGAGCGGGGGCAGCAGCGGGTCCGGTCGCGACGAGCGGACGACGTCGGGCGGCATCCGACGCAGGACCTGCGCCTCGACGTACGCGGCGGAGTCCGACGCCATGAACCGCAGCACCCGCCAGCGCTCGCGCTCGAGCGCCTCCTGCCGTCGCTTCTCCTGGACGAGGACCCGTCCGGGGTCCGCCGCCGGCGCGATCCCGTCGCCCGAGGTCCGGTACTTCACGAGCCCGTCGAACTCGAGCAGCAGGCGCCACCGTTCCCAGCCCACGTCGGCGCGCACGCGTCCGACCGAGGTCACGACCTGGAGCTGCGTCGTCGGACGCGGGAGACCGGTGCGCAGCACGACGTAGCGCAACCAGCTCTCCCACGCTGACTCCGCACCGGCGTCGGCGAGCCGGATGACGTGCCGGGCGCGACGCGCTCCGCGCGCCCCGGGCAGGGCGCGGTCGAGCACCGCGAGGACGTCGGCGCGTCGCACCCCCGCCGCGAGCGCGGAGTCGGCGAGGACGAGCCCGTCCAGCGCGGGGAGCAGGCGCAGGCAGTCGGCCACCGTGCGTGCCGGTGCGGTGACGCGTAGCCCACCGACCCGGCCCAGGTCGCCGGGCTCGAGGGGCAGCCGGTGGCGTGCGACGTCGCGCGCGGACCTGCTCGACGCGTTGTAGGACTGCACGACGTGGGTGACGACGGGCGTCCTCCACAGCCGGAACCCGTGGAGGAGCGCTGCCGTCGTGTGGCTCAACGAGTGCTCGGTGCCGAGCTGGCGGCCCAGCGCGCGCGCCCGGTCCACCGCCAGCTCGCGCTCGGACGCGGGACGGGACGACGACGGAGCGGTGCGGGTCCGGTAGGCGCCGCGGCGCACCCGTTCCCAGGTCCCGTCGCGCAGGGCCTGACCGGGCGTGCCGGGCGGGTGCTCGCGCGCGAGGAAGATCTGGCGGTCGGCGGCACGGTCGCGGTCGAGGGACATGGTCCGAGGCTGGCGGGCGGGCTCGGACGGCGCCGCCGCCGCACCGTTGGCTGTGGACGGCGGCCCCGGAACGTGTCCTGTGGACGGCCAGGATTCCGGTGCCGTGGCGGCCGTCGAGGAGCGAGGTCGGCAGGTGCGAACGAGACCGGCAGTCTGGGGTACCGATCTCGCGACGACCTGCCGATCTCGCGACGCCCGGGTGGGCGTTCGCGGAGCCGGGGGAACGGATGCGACGTCTGTGCGGTGCGGCCGGTAGCCTGGGGGTCCTGTTCCCTACGAGCACGAACGAGGTCCACGTGCCCACCGGCAAGGTCAAGTGGTTCGACACCGAGCGCGGCTTCGGCTTCATCGCCGACGACGACGGCGGCGAGGTCTTCCTGCACGCGTCCGCACTTCCCGCGGGCGCGCCCGCACCCAAGCCCGGCGCACGCGTCGACTACGGCGTGGCCGACGGCCGACGTGGTCCGCAGGCGCTCGCGGTCAAGCTGCTCGACCCGGCGCCGTCGGTCGCCAAGACACGGCGGCGCTCCGCGGACGAGATGGCCGTCATCGTCGAGGACCTCATCAAGGAGCTCGACGGGGTCGGCAACGGCCTGCGGCGTGGGCGCTACCCCGAGAAGCCCAAGGCGACGAAGGTCGCAGCCGTCCTGCGCGCCGTCGCGGACGAGATCGAGGCCTGAGCATGACCACCGTCGCCGCTGCCGCCGACCGTGCCCGCGGCGTGTCCGCCCGCGCCGCCCGGGACGCCGTCCTGACCGGCGCCGTCGACCTCGCGCGCGCCGCCGCGCAGGAGGTCGCGGAGAACCTGCAGGACGTGGGCGAGCACCTGGGGACGGTCGCCGAGGCAGACCGGCTCATCTCCCACCGGTTCGCGTGCACCATGCGCGGCTACCGCGACTGGCACTGGACGGTGACGCTCGCGCGCGTCCCGCGTGGTCGTACGGCGACGGTGTGCGAGGTCGAGCTCCTGCCCGGTGACGGCGCCCTCCTCGCCCCGGGTTGGCTCCCGTGGGCGGAGCGGCTCCGCCCCGGCGACGTGGGCCCCGGTGACGTGCTGCCCTTCCGCGCGGACGACCCGCGCCTGGAGCCGGGGTACACCCCGTCCGGGGACACGGAGCAGGACGAGGTCGCGATCGACGAGCTGGCGCTCGCCCGTGCCCGCGTGCTGTCGCCGCAGGGGCGCGACGAGGCGGCCGAGCGCTGGTACCGCGGTTCGCGCGGCCCGACAGCGCGTGGCGCGGTCGCGTCGGGCGCCGAGTGCGGGAGCTGCGGGTTCCTCGTCCCGCTGCAGGGCAGCCTGGGACAGCTCTTCGCGGTCTGCGCCAACGCGTGGTCGCCCGACGACGGCAAGGTCGTGAGCCTGGACCACGGCTGCGGCGCTCACTCCGAGACGGACGTCGAGGCCGGACCGAGCGACTGGCCGGCACCGGACCCGCTCGTCGACGAGCTCCACGTCGAGATCGTCTCGATGCTGCGTGCGGCCGCCCCGGCCGACGAGTCCGCACCGGAGCCCGAGCCCGAGGCGTGACGCACGACGTCTTCGGCACGGCAGCGCTGCGGCGCTCGGTGCTGGAGGCGTGGTCGTCCTCGCCGACGCGGTTGCGCGAGGACGCCAACACGGAGGAGGACCACGCGCACGGCTCGTACCGTGACCGCGTGGTCGTCGAGATCGCGCAGAACGCGGCGGACGCCGCCGTGCGAGCCGGTCGGCCGGGACGCTTGTGGCTGAGCCTGCACGCGCCGTCGGACGTGAGCGGCACGTGGGTCCTGCGCGCCGCGAACACCGGAGACCCGCTCGACGCGACCGGCGTCGCGTCGCTCGCGGCGATGCGCGCGTCCGCCGCGTCGCGCGACCGCGACCGCGACCCCGCCCGCGAGCCCGGCCGCGGTCCCGGAGGTACCGCCGGGCCCGATGTCGGTCCCGGTGCCGTCGGCCGGTTCGGCGTCGGCTTCGCCGCGCTGCGCTCGGTGGCCGACGTCGTCCGGATCGGTGCGGGGGAGCGCGCGGTCGAGATGTCCCTGACGCGCACGCGGACCGCGCTCGACGCGCTCGTGCGTGACGTGCCCGGCCTCGCGGAGATCGTCGCGTCCCGCGGCGACCGGCTGCCCGTCCTGCGGCTGCCGTTCCCCACCAGCCTGGAGCTGCCCCCCGGCCCCGACGGTCCCGGTGCCGCGGAGGAGTGGGACACGCTCGTCGAGCTGGAGCTGCGCGACGACGCGGCGGTCGCCGCCGTGCGGGCGCAGCTCGACGCGGTCGACGACGTCCTGCTCCTCGCACTGCCGGCGCTCGCTGAGGTCACGGTCGAGACGGGCGACGACCGCCGCGTGCTCGCCGACGTCGATCGACGCTGGCGGACGGTCCGTGCCGAGGGGGACGTCGCCCCGGACGTCCTCGCCGGTCTCCCCGTCGAGGACCGCGGCCGGGCCCGCTGGTCCGTGACCTGGGCGCGACGACGTGACGGCAGGGACCTGCCGGTACCGCCGGTCCTGCACGCGCCGACGCCGACGGACGAGCGGTCGACCTTCCCGGCGCTGCTCCTCGCCTCGTTCCCCCTGGACCCGTCCCGTCGGCACGTGCGGCCGGGTCCGCTCGCCGACGGGGTCGCCGCGGAGGCGGGTCGTGCCTATGCCCGCCTCGTGGCCGCCGAGGCCTCGGCCCTCGGTCCACGGGTCCTCGGTCTCGTGCCGACGGGCATGCCGGCCGGCGCGCTCGACGCCGCGATCCGCGCGGCTGCGCTCGACGCGCTCGCGCACACCCCTGTGCTGGCGGTCGTCCCGGCGGGCGAGGCGGACGGCGCGGCCCTCGTCACACCGGCGCAGGCGTGCGTGCTGCCCGGCCCGGTCGGTGCGGACCCGGCGGCGCGGACGGCGCTCGGGGTCGCGCACCTCGTCGACGTCCCCGCGGGCCTGCTGCCGGTGGCGCGCACCCTCGGGGTCGAGGTGCTCGACCTCGCGGACGTCGTGGAGGGCCTCGCGATCCCCGCGGATCCCGCACGGCTCCGCGACCTCTACGCGGCGCTGGCGCCGCACCTGCTCGACGCGCAGGTGCGCGAGGCGGCCGCCGCGCTCCCGGTCCTGCTCGCCGACGGTCGCGCGGTTCGGGGCGTCCGCGGTCTGCTGGTCCTCGACGAGTCCACGGCGCCCGGCGCGGCGAGGCGGCTCACCGACCTGGGGCTGCGCGTCGTGGACCCCCGGGCGTCCCACCCGGCGCTCGGCCGGCTGGGGGCGCGGACGGTCGGGCTGCACGGCGTCGTCGCGGAGCCGGCGCTGCGTGAACGCGTCCTCGCGGCGGCGCGTGCGGCAGAGGACGGGGACGACCCGGCCACGGACGCGCTGCTCGGCCTCGTCCAGGACGTCGTGGCCGACGGGCACGGGGACGTCCCGCTGCCGTTCTGGTGGGGCGAGCTGCCCGTCTCGACGACGGGAGGTGAGCTCGTCGCGGTCCGCGGCTGCGTGCTCGAGGGGACGTGGGCCCACGACGTGCTCACCGGCCTCGACGTGGTCGCGCCGGACGTCGTCGACCGCTGGGGCCTCGAGACCCTGCGAGCGCTCGGCGCCGTGACCGGGCTCGCCGTGCACGTCGTGCGCGACGTCGTCACACCCGTCGCGGGGGAGACGGTCGGGCTGGCGGAGCACGAGCCCGCCGGGTGGCTGTCGGACTGGGACGGCTACCTGGAGCACCTCGCGACGGTCCTCGGGCCGGGCGTGTACGTGGGGGACGTGCCCGCGGTCGCGGACCTGGACGCGGTGGACGACGACGCGTGGTCCGTCGTGCTGTCGCGGCTCGCGACGGAGCCGGCGCTGCGCCGCGCGCTGCTCGACCCCGTGCGCGGGGAAGGTGCGACGGGCTCGTCTCGTGACCGGCACGGTGCGCCGTCGTACACGGCGTGGTGGCTGCGCGGGGAGCTGGACGCGCCGTTCACGACCGGCGACCTCCCGTGGTTCGGCCCCCCGCCGCGCGCGGTCGTGGAGGCGGCCGAGGACATCGACGACCGGGTGCTCGCGGCGATCGGCGGTGTCGATGGGCTGACCGACCTCGAGCCCCAGGGCTGGCCGGAGGTGCTCGAGCGGGTCGACGACGTCGGTTCCGCGGTCCGGGCCGAGGACGCCGTGGTGCTGTGGCGGGCGCTCGCCGACCTCGCGGCCGCGGGCGAGGAGCTCGACCCGGCCCCCGTCCGGCTGCCTGCGCTCGCACCGGACGGGGTGCGGGCGGTCGCGGCGGAGGATCTCGTGGTTGCCCCGGACCCGATGTGGGCGCCGCTGCGGTGCGTGGTCCCGGCGCCCCCGGGTCTGGTCGAGGCCGTCGCGGACCTGCTCGACCTGCCGGTGGTCGCCGGGACGGCGCCGGAGCCGGACGACGCCGGCGTGCCGACCCCGGTCCCGGCCGTCGCGGCCCGCGTGCTGCGGTCCGTCCCCGAGGTCTGGTTCGAGCACCGTGAGGTGCGGGTGCGGGGCACGGTCGTGCCGTGGTGGGTCGTGGGTCGGGGGGCGGGCGCCCGGGTGCACGCCACGGACACGGACTCTCTCGCCGACGCGCTCGCTGCGGCGGCGGGGGACTTCGCGAGCCGACGCGTCGTGGCCGCGCTCCTGAGCCGGCCCGGGCTCGTCGACCTCGAGGTCGCCATGACGGCCTGGGACGCTCAGCCCTCGGTGCCGGAGCCCCCGGGACGGTAGCTGCTCCGGTTCACGCGCTCCCAGGCGAGCCCGAGGAGGCCGAGGACGATCCCGGCCCCGCACGTCGCGACACCGCGGACGCCCACGGCGCCGGTCGCGAGCAGGACGGCCGCGACGACGAGCGCGGCGGTCCAGGCGCCGATCCCGGCCAGGATCACGCGGCGCAGGTCGACCCGCACCGGTGCTGGGAGGGGTCTGCGCAGCTCGGGGTGCAGCAGCAGGGCGACGATCGAGGACACGTCGACATCGTAGCCGCAGCACTTTTCACCCGTTCGTCGCGTCATGAGGAGCAGCGCACGGTGTCTCTGATGGTGTAAGTACGACATGGGGCCGTCGGACGAGTCCCCACGAGGCTGGCCGCGAAGGACCGTTGGACACGTGTGCGCACCGATGGGTGCATCGTTTCCGAGGTCCACACATGGACGACTGTCCAATTGATTCCCGTCACGACTCACGGGATCGCAGAACGGCGGAACGGCGCGGATCGCTGCCCCTGAGGTCACGGTGGAATCTCGATTCCATCTCACCCGGGTGAAACCGGAGAATTCTCGGTTCGGCCGTCAGGGGCGGCCATAGTATGAGTCGCCGTACGGACATGGTGAATCTTCGGAGGTGGACACGTGTCGCTAGGGATCGCGCAAGACACGCGCCTCCGGCTCCGGGCCCTGTGGACGACGTCGCGGGCCTCCCGGCTGCGGACCGCACGCGCGGCGTTCGCCGCGCCGCGCTGGGACGTCAGCTACCGGCGCAGGCTGCTCGCGACCGACTCCGCGGCCGTTGTCCTCGCCGTGACGGTCGCGTACTTCCTGCGCTGGGAGCCGGCGCTCACCGAGAGCGGTCGCGTGAACTACGGGCTGCCGTACTCCGCCCTGAGCGTGCTGATCGGCGGCGCCTGGCTCATCTCTCTCGTGCTGGGCCGCACGCGCGACCCGCGCGTGATGGGCCGGGGGCCCACCGAGTACCACCGGGTGTTCGACGCGTCGTGGCGGCTGTTCGCCCTGTTCGCGGTCCTGGCGTTCCTCCTGCAGTTCCCGGAGGCGCGCGGCTATCTCGCCTTCGCCTTCCCCCTGGGCCTCGCCGGCCTCCTGGCCAGCCGCTACGCGTGGCGCCAGTGGCTGCACCGCGAGCGCGCGCAGGGTCGGGCCCGCTCGGCCGTCCTCGCCATCGGGCACCGCGAGCAGGCCGAGCGTCTCATCCGGGATCTCAACGACAGCGCCGAGTCCGGCTACCGCGTCGTCGGCGTGTGCGTACCCACGGGCGGCGTCACCGACGGTGAGGCCATCCGGGGCGTGCCGGTCCTCGGCGAGCTGCGCCACGCCGGCGACGTCGCGACCCGGGTCGGGGCCGACGTGGTCGCCGTGTCCGGGTCGGACACCATCACGGCCGACGTGGTGCGTCGTCTGGGCTGGGAGCTGGAGCCCTCCGGCGTCGACCTCATGCTCACCGCGGAGCTCACCGACGTCGCCGGTCCGCGGATCACCATCACCCCCGCGGAGACCGTCGCCCTGCTGCACGTCGACGCGCCGCGCTTCACCGGGCCCCGCTTCGTCGTGAAGTCGGTCACCGACTGGGTGGGTGCCGCGCTGCTCACGCTCGTGCTGCTGCCCGTGCTCCTCGCGGTCGCGCTCGCGGTGCGGCTCACGAGCCGCGGCCCGGTGTTCTACCGCCAGGAGCGCGTCGGGCGCAACGGTCGGACCTTCCGGATGTTCAAGTTCCGCTCCATGCGGGTGCACGCGGACGACGACGTCGTCGCGCTCGCCGACGCGAACGAGGGCTCCGGTCTGCTGTTCAAGATGCGCGACGACCCGCGGGTCACCCGCGTCGGGCGCGTGCTGCGCCGCTACTCGCTCGACGAGCTGCCCCAGCTCTTCAACGTCCTGCGCGCCGACATGAGCCTCGTCGGTCCACGCCCGCCGCTGCCGAGCGAGGTCAGCCGGTACGAGTCGGACGTACGGCGCCGACTGCTCGTCAAGCCCGGCCTCACCGGTCTCTGGCAGGTGGGCGGGCGCTCCGACCTCTCCTGGGAGGAGAGCGTGCGCCTCGACGTCTACTACGTCGAGAACTGGACGGTGTTCGGCGACTTCCTGATCCTCGCGCGGACCGCCCGGGCCGTCGTGAAGGGCACAGGGGCGTACTGAGCCGGGGGCGGCGCAGCCGGTCGAGCGTGCCGTTTACACCATCGAGACACGGGTCTGGCACCATCTCTCCCATGTCCAGCACACCCGTCCAGGACGCTCCTGCCGAGCGTCCGCCCGCCACCAGCGGCGTCGACCGCTACTTCCGCATCACGGAGCGCGGCTCCACGATCGGAACCGAGATCCGTGGTGGTCTCGTCACGTTCTTCGCGATGGCCTACATCATCGTGCTGAACCCCCTCATCATCGGTACGGTCCAGGACGGCACGGGCTCGTTCCTCGGCGGTGGGTCCGAGCCGGACTTCGGCAAGGTCGCCGCGGCGACCGCGCTGGTGGCCGGGGTCATGACCATCGCGATGGGCGTCTTCGCCAACTTCCCGCTCGGTCTCGCGACCGGGCTGGGACTCAACGCGGTGGTCGCGTACTCGATCGCCTCGCTCCCCGGCGTCAGCTGGGCGGACGCGATGGGCCTCGTCGTCATCGAGGGCCTCATCATCCTGCTGCTCGTCCTCACCGGGTTCCGCGAGGCCGTGTTCAAGGCCGTCCCCGTGGGGCTCAAGACCGCGATCAGCGTGGGCATCGGCCTGTTCATCGCGCTCATCGGGTTCGTCAACGCGGGCTTCGTCACCGCGGGCAACGGCACGGTCCTCGCGCTCGGCAACCTGGGCACGTGGCCCATCCTCGTGTTCGTCGTGGGACTCGCACTGACGATCGTGCTGTGGGTCCGCAAGGTCCGGGGCGCGCTGCTCGTCGCGATCCTCACCGCGACGGCGCTCGCCGTCGTGCTGGAGAACACGCTGCACATCGGCGCGAAGGGACCGGACGGGACCAACCCCGACGGGTTCAACCTCAACGCGCCGACCTTCTCGGGTGTCGTCGACGTCCCCGACTTCGGGCTGATCGGGCAGTTCTCGCTCCTCGGCTCGTTCGAGAACATCGCGACCGTCACCGTCGTGCTGCTGATCTTCTCGCTCCTGCTCGCCGACTTCTTCGACACGATGGGCACGATGGTCGCCGTCGGGGCCGAGGCGAAGCTCCTCGACAAGGACGGCAACCCGCCGCGCACGCGCGCGATCCTCGTCGTCGACTCGATCGCCGCCGCGGCCGGTGGCGCGGGGTCGGTGTCGTCCAACACGAGCTTCGTCGAGTCCACCACGGGCGTGGGCGAGGGCGCGCGGACGGGCCTGGCGTCCGTCGTCACGGGCGTCGCGTTCCTGCTCGCGACGTTCCTCTCCCCGCTGGTCGCGCTCGTGCCGTACGAGGCGGCGGCGCCGGCGCTGGTGTTCGTCGGGTTCCTCATGATGACGCAGATCGCGGGCATCTCCTGGCGGGACATGGAGATCTCGATCCCCGCGTTCCTCACGATCGTGATCATGCCGTTCACGTACTCCATCGCGGACGGCATCGGGGTCGGTTTCCTCGCGTTCGTGCTCATCAAGCTCGCGCTCGGGAAGGTGCGCGCGATCCACCCGCTCATGTGGGTCGCGTCGGCGATGTTCGTCGTCTATTTCCTTCTCGGACCGATCCAGGACGCACTCGGCCTGTAGGTTCCGCCAGATGCCGCACGCCGCGCCCCGAACCCCGGTCCACAGAGCCGCTCCGTTCCACGTCCTGCAGAACACCGTCCAGCGGTACGACTGGGGTTCGCGCACCGCGATCCAGGAGCTGCTCGGGCACGAGGTCGACGGCCGGCCGGCCGCCGAGCTGTGGATGGGGGCGCACCCGATGGCACCCTCGCGGGTGGCGTCGGGTGGCACGCTCGCGGACCTGGTCCGCGCCGAGCCGCTCGCCGTGCTGGGGCGCCGCGTGCTGGACGACTACGGTCCGCGCCTGCCCTACCTGTTCAAGGTCCTGGCGGCGGAGCGCGCGCTCTCGCTCCAGGTGCACCCGCGCCCGCACCTCGCGCGGGCCGGGTTCAACCGGGAGAACCGGGAGGGCGTCGCGCGCGACTCGCCGCTGCGCAGCTTCCACGACGACCAGCACAAGCCGGAGATGGTCGTCGCGCTCACGCGGTTCGAGGGGTTGTCCGGCTTCCGTCGGCCGGTGCGCATCCTGCGGCTCCTCGACGGCGTCGAGGGCGAGCTCGCCGCGCGCATGCGGGGTGCGCTCGCCGCGCGCCCGACCGAGGCGGGCGTGCGCGAGGCGTTCACGCTCGTCCTGCACGCCCGGTCGGAGCCCGACGTCGCGGCCGACCTCGCGCGGTCCGTCGCCTCCGTCCGGGCGCGGTACGAGGCCGGGGCGTCGCCGTCCGTCCGGGGCGACGCCACGGTCCTCGCCCTCGCGGACCAGCACCCGGGTGACCCCGGGGCCCTCGTCTCGCTCATGCTCAACCGGGTCACGCTGGAGCCGGGGGAGTCGATGTTCGTGCCCTCGGGGCACGTGCACGCCTACCTGTCCGGGTGCGCGGTCGAGGTCATGGCGAGCTCGGACAACGTGCTGCGTGCCGGTCTGACGAGCAAGCGCGTCGACGTGGACGCCCTGCTCGAGTGCGCGACGTGCGCGCCCGGGCCGGCCGCGCGCCCGCGCGTGTCGCTCGACGCGACCTCGGGCCTGACGACCTACCGGCCCCCTGTCGCCGAGTTCGCCCTGCGCGCGGGGCGGGTGGCGGCCGGTGCGGTCGCCGAGCTGCCTGACGCCGGTCCCCGGGTCGTCCTGTGCCTCGCGGGGGAGGTGGTGCTGACGGGTGGGTCGGGCGCGACCCGTGCGGACGTCACCCTCGCGCGCGGCGAGTCCGTGTTCGTGCCGCACTCGACCGGTCCGCTCGCGGCCCGCGGGAGCGGGCAGGTCGTGGTGGCGTACGTGCCCTGAGGCGTGACGCCGCTCTCATCCCATACTCTTACCCAAGGTAATGAGTTAGGGTAACGATCATGCCTCCTGCGGAACCTGGTGCCCCCACGCGTGATCAGTGCCGACCCGCGACCCTCGGCGGCGAGCTGCGCGTCGCCCTGACCCGCGTCTCCCGCCGCCTGCGCGCCCAGCGCGGCGGCGCCGACCTTCCCGAGGGTCAGTTCGGCGTCCTCACCGTCCTGCACAAGCACGGCGCCATGTCGCCCGGTGCGCTCGCCGAGCACGAGCGCGTGCGGCCCCCGTCGATGACCCGCGCCGTGAACCGGCTCGTCGAGCTCGGACTGGTCGAGAAGGCCGAGCACGAGACCGACCGGCGCCAGGTCGTCGTCCGGCTCACCGACGCCGGGACGCACGAGGTCGCCGAGACGCGACGTCGTCGGACCGCGTGGCTCACGCAGCAGCTGTCCACCCTCACCCCGGACGAGAGAGAGACCTTGGCCCGCGCCAGCGACCTGCTGATCAGGATCGCCGCCCGATGAGCCGCACCTTCGCCTCGCTCCGCTACTACAACTACCGCGTCTGGTTCTCCGCCGCGCTCGTCGCCAACATCGGCACCTGGATGCAGCGCATCGCCCAGGACTGGCTCGTCCTGACGGTCCTGACCGACAACTCCGGCGTGGCCGTCGGCATCGTGACCGCCCTCCAGTTCGTGCCCGTCATCGCGCTGTCCGCCTGGGCGGGCGTCCTCGCGGACCGGCTGCCCAGGCGCCGGCTCCTCATGGCGACCCAGGGCGCGATGGGCGTCCTCGCGCTCGCGCTCGGCGCCCTCGTCCTCACCGGCGCCGTGCAGCTGTGGCACGTCTACGTGTTCGCCACGCTGCTCGGGGTCGTCACCGCGTTCGACAACCCCGTGCGTCAGACGTTCGTCGCGGAGATGGTCCCCAGCGACCGGCTCTCCAACGCCGTCGGGCTGAACAGCGCGTCGTTCAACGCCGCCCGCCTCGTCGGCCCCGGCGTCTCCGGTCTCCTCATCGCCGTCGTCGGGCCGGGCTGGATCTTCGTCGTCAACGGCATCACGTTCGCCGCGACGATCGGAGCGCTCGCCCTGATGCGCACATCGGAGCTGCACGTCATGCCGCACGTCTTGCGTGCGAAGGGGCAGATCCGCGAGGGCATCCACTACGTGCGCGGCCGCACCGACATCCTCGTGATCATGGTCGTGCTGGGCGTCGTCTCGGCCTTCGGGCTCAACTTCCAGCTCACGTCCGCGCTGATGGCGCGGGTCGAGTTCGACAAGGGCCCGGGGGAGTTCGGCATCCTCGGGTCGATCCTCGCGATCGGATCCCTGACCGGTGCGCTCCTCGCCGCGCGCCGGGACCGACCGCGCGTGCGGCTCGTCATCGGGGCCGCGTTCGCCTTCTCCGTCGCGATGGGCATCCAGGCGCTCATGCCGACCTACACGCTCTACGCGCTCATGTGCATCCCCGTCGGTCTCGCGTCGCTCACGATGATGACCGCGGCGAACACGACCATCCAGATGTCCGTCGACCCCGTGATGCGAGGGCGCGTCATGTCGCTGTACATGATCGTCTTCCTCGGGTCGACGCCGATCGGCTCGCCCCTCGTCGGCTGGATCGCCGAGACGTGGGGGCCGCGCTGGGGGATCGGGATCGGCGCCATCACGGGCGTCGTCGTCACCGTCGGCGCCGCCGTGTGGGCCGTGCGCAGCTGGCACCTCCGCGTCCGCTACCGCGTCCTGCAGCGGCCGCACCTGCTCGTGCGTTACCTGGACGCGGGGGCGCCCGTGGAGTCGGGCGCCCGTGCCGAGGCGCGGCGCCGGTTCGGGGCCGACGACGCGGAGGAGGCGGCCCGCGCCGCCTGAGCCTGCCGGTTCTCGTGCCCGGGCCGGGTCAGCCCAGGTGCTCGACGACGTGGTCCACGCACGCGGTGAGCGCGCGGACGTCGTCGGGCTCGATCGCGGGGAACATCGCGACGCGCAGCTGGTTGCGCCCGAGCTTGCGGTAGGGGAAGACGTCGAGGACGCCGTTCTCCCGCAGGGCGGCCACGACCGCCTTCGCGTCGATCGACTCGTCGAGGTCGATCGTGCCGACGACGGGCGACCGCTCGGCCGGGTCCGCGACGAACGGGGTCGCCCAGTCGCGGGCCTCGGCCCAGCCGTACAGGTGCGCGGCCGAGGCGGCCGAACGCCCGACGGCCCACGGCAGGCCGCCGTTGCCGAGGATCCACTCGACCTGCTCGGCGAGCATGACGAGCGTCGCGATCGCGGGAGTGTTGAGGGTCTGGTCCTGCCGCGAGCTCGCTGCGGCCGTGCGCAGCGACAGCGACTCGGGGACCCAGCGCGTCCCGCTCTGCTCGACCTCGTCCGCGCGCGCGAGCGCGTCGGGCGAGCAGAGCGCGAGCCACAGGCCGCCGTCGGAACCGAAGACCTTCTGCGGCGCGAAGTAGTAGACGTCGGTCTCGGAGACGTCCACGGGCAGCGCGCCCGCGCCCGAGGTCGCGTCGACGAGGGTCAGCGCGCCGCGCTCGCGGGACCCCGGCACGCGCCGCACGGGCGCCACCGCCCCGGTCGACGTCTCGTTGTGCGGCCACGCGTGGACGTCGACGTCGTCCGCCGGCTCGGGGTGCGCGACCGAACCGGGCGCGGCGGTGATCACCTGCGAGGTCTCGAGGAAGGGCGCGGCCGTCGTCGCGGCCGCGAACTTGGCGCCGAACTCGCCGAACGCCGCGTGCTGGGCCTTGCGGCGGACCAGGCTCGCCGTCGCGACGTCCCAGAACGTCGTCGACCCTCCGTTGCCGAGGACGACCTCGTACCCGTCGGGGAGCGCGAACAGCTCGGCGAGACCGGCGCGCGTGCGCCGGACGAGATCCTTCACCGGGGGCTGGCGGTGAGACGTGCCGAGGAGTGCCGTGCCGGCGTCGGACAGAGCCTGGACCTGGGCGGCACGGACCTTGCTCGGGCCGGAGCCGAAGCGTCCGTCCGAGGGGAGCAGGTGGGCGGGGATCGCGGTCACGGCGCCACCCTACGCGCGGACCCGCGCCGCCGTCCGCGTGCCCGTCGTGGGCGGACTCGGGAGGCGGTCGTGGGAGCGCGCTCACCCGGCGGGTCAGCCGTCCTGACCTGCGCCGACGTCGCGGCGGGCCGGCCGCGTCCCGAGCACCGTGATGGGAACGTGACTTTTGCTGGAGGGTCCTGTACGGTCAGACCTGCTCCACCGGAATACCCGTCCGGCGGAGCCCTTGAGCGGACGCCGAGCCCTGTCACCGCAAGAGGTTCACGACAACCCGACGACAGGGGCGGGGGACCCACTTCCGGGCGCTGGAGACAGCGTCCTCGGGGTGAAGCCCGACGGACTTCGGTCCGCAGGGCCGGGTGCATCTCCTACCCGAACCCGACAGCTGACTTCGTAGGCGTACAGGAGAGGCAACTGTGACTGTGAGCACGACTCGCGCCCGCCATCGCGCGGCCCGGCGTCCTATGGCGCCACTCAGCTCCATCGCCCAGGCAGCGTCCGACCAGATGGCGACCGTCGGTCGTCGTACCGCGGTCGTCGCAGCGTCGTCCGGCCTCGTCGTCTCGATGATCGGTGCCGCGGCCCCCGCGACCGCCGCTCCCGTCGACAACGAGTCGGGCAAGCTCAACGCCGTGGACCTCAGCGCGCTCACCGCGCCGGCCCGCCAGGCGCTCGAGGCCGCTCCCGCCGTCACGGTGGACGCAGAGGCGACGTTCAGCATCGAGAAGGCTGCGGTCGAGGTCACTCCCGCACCCGAGCCGGAGCCGGAGCCGGAGCCGGAGCCGGAGCCCGTCGTCCGCACCGAGACCACCAGCCGCTCCCAGGAGCGCGTGGCGACCGGTACCGAGCAGGCCGCGCCGGCTCAGGAGCAGGCCGAGGTCACGGCGCCTCCCGCGTCCGCCAACGGCAGCACGATCATCTCGATCGCCGCTCGCTACGTCGGTGTCCCGTACGTCTACGGCGGCACGACCCCCGACGGCTTCGACTGCTCGGGCTTCACCAGCTACGTCTACGCGCAGGCCGGCATCAGCCTCCCCCGCACGTCGGGCGCCCAGGGCTCCGTCGGGACCAAGATCCCGCGCTCGCAGGCACAGCCCGGCGACCTGATCTGGACCCCGGGTCACATCGCGATCTACGCCGGTGACAACATGCAGATCGACGCGCCGCGCCCCGGCAAGACGATCCAGTTCCGCCAGATCTGGCAGTCGAACCCGACGTTCATCCGCGTCGCCTGAGCGACGCCGCACCACCTCGAACGCATCACGAACCCCGTTCTCCGCGACCTCGTCGCGTGAGGGCGGGGTTCGTGGCATTCTTGACTTGTTCGTTACCTGCACTCGGCCCGGCGTGGGTACGATCCCGAGCACAGGGGTGCGCACGCTGTGCACTGCGACACACGGTTCGGCGATGACGTCACCTGACGACGCCGGCCGTCGAGAGGAGAGTCAGCGATGACCCGCACGGACACGGTTCTCGTCGGAGTCGACGGCTCCGCACCCAGCCTGCACGCCCTCGACTGGGCCGCGGCCTACGCGCGACAGGTCGGCTGGGGGCTGCACGTCGTGTGCACCTACTCGCTCCCGTCCTTCACCGCCGCGTCGCTCGACGGCGGGTACGCGGCGCTCGACGACTCCGCCATCCAGGAGGGTGCGCGGGCCGTCCTCGAGGAGGCACGCCTCCGGTCGGAGGCCGCCGGCGTCCGCACGACCGCGACCGTGACCACCGGTGACGCCGCCGGTGTCCTCGTCGAGATGTCCGCGGAGCACTCGCTCGCCGTCGTCGGCACCCGTGGTCGCGGCGGCTTCACCGAGCGCCTCCTCGGGACCGTCTCCTCCGCGCTCCCGGCGCACGCGCGCTGCCCGACCGTCGTCGTGCCGCTCCGTGCTGACGGGACCGGCGAGGAGCTGCCGCCGGTCACGCCGCTGCGACGGGTCGTGGTCGGGGTCGACGGGTCGCCGACAGCGGAGATCGCGCTCCGCCACGCGATCCGGCAGGCACAGGCATGGGGTGCCGAGCTCGTGGCGGTCGCCGGCGTCCCCGTCGGTGCCGGCGCCGGGCTTCTCGCCTGGCTGCCCGCGTCCATCGACCACGAACAGGTCCTCGCCGACGTCACCGAGGGTCTCAACGTCATCATCGACCGGCACGAGGCCGAGAACCCCGGCGTGACGATCAAGCGCATCGTCCTCGACGGCACCGGGGCCGAGCTGCTCACCGAGTTCTCGACCGCGACCGACCTCATCGTCGTGGGCTCCCGCGGCCGCGGCGGCTTCCGGGGGCTCCTGCTCGGCTCCACGAGCCAGGCCGTGCTGCACCACTCGGCGTGCCCGGTCATGGTCGTGACCAAGAAGTGCGACGACGACACCGAGTCGGACTGAGCAGACCCACGTCTCGGTGGTCGTGCGTGCTGGGACGATGCGCCGATGCGGATCTATCGCCTTCCTGCTCACCCGTTGACGCACTTCGGCAGTGCCGACGTCGAGATGGTGCCCGTCGGTCGCGCGCGCGGCCCGGCGGTCGTGCACGTCGCCCGGATCGACGCGGGAGGCACCATCGGGGAGCACCCCGCGACGGTGGACCAGGTGCTGACGGTCGTGAGCGGCCGGGCGCGCGTCGTGGGCGAGGACGGTGCCGACGCCGAGCTCGACGCCGGCGACGCCGTCCTCTGGGTTGCGGGCGAGGTCCACCAGACCTGGGCGCTCACGGATGTCGTCGCGACGATCCTGGAGACCGGCGGCGGCATCGAGGTCGCTGGCGCCGAGGCGTGATCGATCGCGCCTTCGCGTCAGGTGCGGTTGCGGTAGAGGCGCATCGTGATCGGCGCGAGGACGACGGTCAGCACGACCGACGCCACGAGCACCCACATGACGGCGGTGAGGTCCGGGTCGCCTCCCATGAGGCCACGGACCGCCGTGACGAGGTGCGTCACCGGGTTGATGTCGACGAACCGCTGCAGGACGACGGGCATCGTGGACGGGTCGACGAAGATGTTCGACGCGAACGTCAGCGGCATGAGCACCAGCATCGACGTGCCCATGACGGCGTTCGGCGAACGCAGCACGAGGCCGAGGGCCGTGAAGACCCAGCTCAGCGCGAACGCGAAGACGAGCAGCAGCAGGACGCCGAGCACGACCCCGACGACACCACCCGGCGGTCGGAAGCCGAGCACCAGGCCGAGCGCGAGCGTCACGACGGACGCGATCGTGTACCGCACGGTGTCGCCCATGAGGGCGCCGACGATCGGTGCGGGCCGCCACACGGGCAGCGAGCGGAACCGGTCGAACACGCCCTTCGAGATGTCCGTGTTCATCGTGTAGCCCGTGTAGATCGTCGTGAACAGCACGGCCTGCACGAGGATGCCGGGCAGGAGGAACTGCAGGTAGCTCGTCACGTCGCCGGCGAGCGCCCCGCCGAACAGGTACGTGAACATCAGCGTGAAGATGATCGGCGACACGGTGACGTCGAAGAGCTGCTCGGGCACGTGCTTGATCTTCAGGAGCGCGCGCCACGTGTACGTGAGCGTCGCCGACACGGGAGAGGGTCGGCTGGGGCGGTGCTCGAGCGCGACCGCTGCGCGCAGCGCGCTCGCCTCGGGTGCCCGCAGCTCGGCGGCGGTGCTGGACTCGGTCGCCATCAGGCCACCTCCTCGATCTGCTCGTCGGACTCGTCGACCGGCTGGCCCGTCAGGGCGAGGAACACCTCGTCGAGGCTCGGCTGGCCGAGCGTGAACTCCGGGACGGTGATGCCCTCGTCGCCCAGGAGGGGCAGCAGGCGCGCGACGGCCGGGCCGCCGTCGTCGGGCACACGGGCGGAGAAGGCGTACGGGTCGTTCGCGAGGGACACGTCCGTCCCGAGGGCGGAGCCGACGATCTCCGCAGCGCGCGAGCGCTGGGCGGAGTCGGCGAGCCGCAGGTGCACGGCCCCCTGACCCACGGACCGCTTGAGCTCGGTCGCGGTCCCCTCTGCGATGACCTTGCCGTGGTCGATCACCGCGATCTTGTCCGCGAGCTGGTCCGCCTCCTCCAGGTACTGCGTGGTGAGGAGGACGGTCGCGCCGTCGGCCACGAGGACCCGCACGATGTCCCAGACCTGGTTGCGGCTGCGCGGGTCGAGGCCGGTCGTCGGTTCGTCGAGGAACAGCACGCGCGGGCTCATGACGAGGCTCGCGGCGAGGTCGATGCGGCGACGCATGCCGCCCGAGTAGGTCTTGACCTGGCGGTCGCCCGCGTCGCCGAGCCCGAACGCGTCGAGCAGGTCGGCGGACCGCTTGCGCGCGGTCCCGCCGAGGAACCCGTACAGGCGGGCGAGCATCACGAGGTTCTCGGTCCCCGTCAGGTCCTCGTCCACGGACGCGTACTGCCCGGTGAGCCCGACGACGGAGCGCACCTTGTCGGCGTCGTGCACCACGTCGTGACCGAGGACCGTCGCGGTCCCGGCGTCGGGCTGGAGCAGGGTCGCGAGCATGCGCACCGCGGTGGTCTTGCCGGCCCCGTTGGGTCCCAGCACCCCGAGGACGGTGCCTTCGGGGACGGACAGGTCGACGCCGTCGACCGCCTTGGTGACGGACTTGCCGGACGTGAAGTGCTTGACGAGGCCTCGGGCCTCGATCGCGAGGTCACCGGTCGACGAGCTCATGTCCCTCCTCGGGTCGCACGGTCGGGTGCTCTACCATCCACGCTCCGACCGGGCGGGCCGTCGGAACTCATCGGTGGCACCACACCCATCGTGCGCGCAGCGGACCGCCAGGACCAGTGAGATCCGTCATTCGCCGAGGCAGTACGACCTCGCGGGACTGCGGTCCTACCTCGCGGCGAGCTCCGCAGCCGCGAGGAGGACGCACGTGGCAACGCCGTCCATCGCGACGCGCACCTCGTCGAGCGGGGGGAGCGTCGGGGCGAGGCGCAGGACCTCGTCCGACGGGTCCTTGCCGTACGGGAACGGGGCGCCTGCCGGGGTCAGCGCGATCCCGGCCGCCTTCGCGAGCTCGACGACGCGCGACGCCGTGCCGGGGACCACCTCGAGGCTCACGAAGTACCCGCCCTTCGGCTCCGTCCAGGTCGCGACGCCCGTGCCGCCGAGGCGGTCGGCGAGGATGCCCGTCACGGCCTCGAACTTCGGGGCGATGATGTCGCGGTGCCGGCGCATGTGCGCGCGCACGCCCTCGGCGTCGCCGAAGAACAGCGCGTGGCGGAGCTGGTTGACCTTGTCCGGTCCGATCGACTGGGCGGAGAGGTGCGTCGTGTACCAGGCGACGTTCGCGGGCGACGCCGCGAGGAACGCGACGCCGGCGCCGGCGAACGTGATCTTCGACGTCGACGCGAGCATGAGGACGCGGTCCGGGTTGCCCGCCTCGGCGGCGAGCCCGAGCGCGTCGGCGCTCGTCACCTCGTCGTCGGTGAGGTGGTGCAGCGCGTACGCGTTGTCCCACAGGATGCGGAAGTCGGGCGCGGCCGTCGGCATGGACACGAGCCGGCGTGCGACCTCGTCCGTCACGACCGAGCCGTCCGGGTTCGCGTAGGTCGGCACGACCCACATGCCCTTGATGCTCGGGTCGTCGGCGACCAGCGCGGCGACGGCCTCGGCGTCGGGCCCGTCCGCCGTCATGGGGACCGTGACCATCTCGATCCCCAGCGCCTCGCAGACCGTGAAGTGGCGGTCGTACCCGGGGACGGGGCACACGAACCGCACGCGCTCCTCGCGGCCCCACGGGCGTTCGGAGCCGGGCACGCCGAACAGCGTCGCGTACGCGAGGACGTCGTACATCATCGTGAGGCTCGCGTTGCCGCCCGCGACGAGCTGCTCGACGGGGACACCGAGCAGCTCGGCGAAGATCCGCCGCAGCTGCGGCAGGCCGGCGAGACCGCCGTAGTTGCGCACGTCCGTGCCGGTGTCGTCCGTGTGAACGCCCTCGCCCGGGAGCGCGAGGAGCGCCTCGGACAGGTCGAGCTGCTCGGCGGACGGCTTGCCGCGCGTCAGGTCGAGCCTCAGCCCGCGCGCCTGCAGCCCGGCATAGGCCTGCTGGAGGTCGGCGAGCGAGGACGCGAGGTCGGACGAGGCAGAGGACTGGGGCGGCTGCGCGATGGTCACCCTCGGGACTCTACCGATCTCGCGCGAGCGCCGTCAGGGCATTCTCGAGCGCGGACAGCCCGGTCTCGAGGTCGGCCTCGTCGATCGTCAGCGGGGGCGCGAGCCGGATCGTCGAGCCGTGCGTGTCCTTGGCGAGCACGCCGCGCGCGAGGAGCGCCTCGCACAGGTCGCGGCCCGTGCCACGGGCGGGCGGCAGGTCGATACCCGCCCACAGCCCGACGCCGCGGGAGCCGTCGAGCAGACCGTCCCCCACCAGCCCGGCGAGCCTGTCGTGGAGCACGGGCGCCAGCGCCCGTGCGCAGGCCTGCGGCTCGCCCGACGCGAGCAGGTCCACGACGGCCAGGCCGACCGCGCACGCGAGCGGGTTCCCGCCGAACGTCGACCCGTGCGTCCCGGGCGTGAGCACCTCGAGCACGTCCCGCCGTCCTACGACGGCCGAGACGGGGACGATCCCGCCGCCCAGCGCCTTGCCGAGCGTCACGAGGTCGGGTCGTACGCCCCACGTCTCGCACGCGAGCGTCGTCCCGGTGCGCCCGAGCCCGGACTGGATCTCGTCCGCCACGAGGAGCACGTCGCGCTCGGCGGTGAGCGCGCGCAGCGCGGGCCAGAACCCGTCCGGTGGCACGACGACGCCCGACTCGCCCTGGACGGGCTCCATGAGCACGGCGACCGTCGTGTCGTCGATCGCCGCGGCGACCGCGGCCGCGTCGCCGAACGGGACGACGCGGAAGCCCGGCGTGTACGGGCCGAACCCCGCACGCGCGTCAGGGTCGTCCGAGAACGACACGATCGTCGTCGTGCGCCCGTGGAAGTTGCCCGCCGCGACGACGATCGTCGCGGCGTCCGGCTCGACCCCGCGCACGTCGTACCCCCACTTGCGCGCCGTCTTGATCGCGGTCTCGACGGCCTCGGCGCCCGTGTTCATGGGCAGGACCAGCGCGTCCGGCCCACCCGTCGTGAGCGGCCCGACGAGCTCGGCGAGCGCGTCGGCGAACGGGTGCAGCAGGTCGTGGTCGAACGCGCGCGAGGTCAGGGTGACGCGTCCCAGCTGGTCCGTCGCGGCGTCGACGAGCGCCGGGTGCCGGTGCCCGAAGTTCAACGCCGAGTAGCCCGCGAGGAGGTCGAGGTAGCGCCGCCCGTCGACGTCGGTGACCCACGCGCCCTGCGCCGCGGCGATCGTCACGGGCAGCGGGTGGTAGTTGTGCGCGAGGGCGTCGCGGGCGCTCGGCCCGGTACCGGCGTGCGGGACGTCCTGCACGTCCTGTCCCGTCACGACGCCGCCCCAGCCCGGTCCGGGCGGACCTCGAGCGTGCAGCACTTGGCGCCGCCACCGCCGCGCAGGAGCTCGGAGGTGTCGACCCCCACCGGCTCGTAGCCGCGCTCGCGCAGAGCCGCCGCGAGATGCTCGGCGCGGGGGTTGAGCACGACGTGCCGGCCGTCGCTCACGGCGTTGAGACCGAGGACGACGGCGTCCTCCTCGGACGCGCGGTGCGCGTCGGGGAAGCGGTCGCGCAGGATCTCCTGGGCGGCTGGGGAGAACGCCGGCGGGAACCAGGCGATGTCGGTGTCGGGGGAGCCGTCGCTGCCGCGCAGGACGATCATCGCGGTGTCGAGGTGGTAGAAGCGCGGGTCGACGAGCTCGAGCGTGACGACCTCGCGGCCCCACAGCGCGGCCGCCTCGGCGTGGGCCGCGCGGTCGGTGCGGAACCCGGTGCCGGCGAGCACGACGTCGCCGACGGTGAGCAGGTCGCCCTCGCCCTCGTTGACGTGCTCGGCGAGATGGGTGACGTACCCGTGGTCGGCGAACCACTTGAGGTAGGTCGGTCCCTCGGGTCCGCGCTCGGGGTGGGTGAACCGCGCGGAGTAGACGAGGCCGTCGACGACGGTGGCGCCGTTGGCGGCGTAGACCATGTCCGGGAGCCCGGGTACGGGGTCGATCGTCTCGACCGTGTGCCCGAGGTCGAGGAACGTGTCGCGCAGGCGCTCCCACTGGGCGATCGCGAGCGGTGTGTCGACGGGCGAGCTGCGGTCCATCCAGGGGTTGATCTCGTAGCTGACGGTGAAGTACGTCGGGCGGCACATGAGGTAGTGCCGGGCACGGGACGGACGCAGGGCCGGGTGCACGTTCGCGCGCATCGTCGCCTCCTCGCGGGGAGTGCCGGTCCGCGGGGTGGTGCGGCCCGGGGTGGTGGGCCGGGCGACAGGTGGCGCCCGGCGACGTGGTGGTTGTCAGCGTACGTCCGCGACCGGTACGCGTCCTGGTACGACGGACGTGTCACCGAGGGGGTTGACGGCGATATTCTATCGATATATCGTTACCGTATCGCTGAGCCGACGAACGGACTCGCGAACCCCGCGCCGCCCCGAGCGTTTCCTCGGCCCGGCGCCCCACCAGCACAGGAGACACACCATGACTCACGCACACCAGCACCGGGGCCGCGCCCCGGAGAACATGTCCCCGTCCTTCGGCCCGCGTCGCGGACCCGGCCCGGACCGCCGTCGTCGTGACGGCTTCCCGCCGGTGCCCGACGACGCGGCCTGGCTCCGTGGCGACGCACCCTCCGGCCGTGGCCGGGGTGGAGCGCCGCGCGGTGGCGGCCGCGGCGGCTTCGGCGGCCCGCCGAGCGCCGGCCCCGAGGGGTTCGGTCCCGAGGGCCACGGCCCCGGTCGCGGGTCGGGCTTCGGGCCAGGCTTCGGTCCCGGATTCGGCCCGGGCGGCCCGCACGGCCGTCGGCACGGCGGTCGCGGCCCGGGTCGCGCCGGCCGCGGCGACGTCCGGGCGGCGATCCTGCTGCTCCTCTCGCAGCAGCCGATGCACGGGTACCAGCTCATCCAGGAGATCGCGGAGCGGAGCGGGGGCCTGTGGCGCCCGAGCCCGGGCGCGGTCTACCCCGCGCTGAACCTGCTCCAGGACGAAGGGCTCGTCGAGCTCTCGGCCGAGGGCGGGCGGCGTCTCGCCACGCTCACCGAGGCGGGCGGCACCTACGTCACGGAGCACGCGACGGAGATCGGTGACCCGTTCGCGGACGCCGCCGGTCGTGGCGGGCGCTCGCGCCACGAGCTGCGCGCTGCGGTCGAGGCCGTCACCGCTGCCGTGCGGCAGGTCGCACGCACGGGGACGGACGACCAGGCGAAGGCCGCGGGCGAGCTCCTCGAGCGCACGCGCCGCGAGCTGTACCTGATCCTCGCCGGTCCGGCCGAGCCGTCGGACACCCCTGCCGACTGACCATCGTCCGACCGACCATCGTCGCCGAACCCCGGGTCACGCCCCGATCAGCAGTCTGAACGGGGCGTGACCCGGGGTTCGGCGTGTCCGGTGGGGGCCGGTCAGGTGCTGCGGCCCGGACCGAGCCGCTCGTCGAGCCGACGCAACGACGAGCGCATCATCCATCGCAGCGCGATCCCGACGAGCGGCGCCGTCAGCCGTCGGGGGAGTGGTCCGGCCAGGTAGGCGTCCTCCCACCAGACGACGCGACAGCGCCCGGAGCCCCGGGGCTCGACGTCGAAGCCGGCGTCACCGAGCAGGACCGGACCTTCCTTGCGGACGCTCGTGCGCCCCGGCCGCCCGGCGGCCGTCGACGGGCGTTCCAGCGATGTCACCACCATGCGGTCGGCGAGCCCGCGACCGGTGCGGGCGACGGTCGGGCCGCTGACCATCGTGAAGCGGTCACCGACCTCCGGCCCGCGGCCTGCGGGCGTCGTCATGCGGGTCAGCGGGATCCAGCGCGGGTGCGTGCGCGGGTCGGCGACCCACGCGAACGCCACCGTGGCGTCCACGTCGAGCTCGCGCGCGACCTCCACGCGGTGCGACGCGGTCGGCGTCACCCGGCGTCCTGGCCCGGGTCGGGCGCGTGCTCCTTGCGTCGCCGCGGGAGCAGCCGACGCGCGCCCCGGCGCCGCGGGCCGGCGTCGTCGGGCACGGGGACCAGCGTGGGCCTCGCGTCCTCGACCGGCGACTCGACGACCTCCAGCAGGCGGCCGAAGACCGACGGCGGCGGGCCGAACGCCCGTCGTGACTGCGACACGACGCCGTGCCCGAGCGCCCGCGCACCGACGACCCCGACGACCGCCCCGACCCCGAACGGCACGAGCCGTCCGATCGCGAGCCCGGACTGCTTGGCGAGCTGCGTGCGCAGGAAACGGTTGCCCAAGGCCTTGTTCACCTTGATGAGCGTGCCGGCCGGCATGCTCGTGAGCAGGACCTTGCCCCAGGCCACGCCGGATCCCTGCGCCGCGCGCTCGACGTCGCGGGCACCCTTCTCGCCCAGCACCGAGGCGAGCAGCAGCGCGCGCCGCCGACCGACGTCGTCGACCGCGATGCCGTGCACGTCCGCGACCGCGAGCGAGAACGCGGCCGACGACGCGAAGAACGTCGCGATGTCGCTCGACGTGAGGGCGATCCCGACGCCCGTCCCGACGGAGGGGAACGCCGCGACCGCGCCGACCGCGCCACCTGCCGCCTGGATGACGAGCAGGTACTCGCGCTCGAGGATGCGGATGACCTGCGCGGGGCTCGCCTCGGGGTTGCGCCGCCGCACCGAGTCCACGTGCGCGCGGATCACCTGGGACGGGACGGTGACCGCCTTGCCGAGCGCGGCGTCGAGCAGCGGCGTGGGGCGGTAGGTGCCCCAGTCGACGACGTCGTCCTGGGACGAGACGTCCGCCGGGGCGCCGTCGGGCGGTGGCGTCCCGTAGAGCGGCGCGCCTGCCCGCTGCGCAGGGGCGCTCGAAGGTTCGTGCTGGTAGGCCATCGCGTCTCCCGTCGTCCGTGGTCAGGTCGCTCGTGCGACCCGGTCACCCCTGCGGCTGGACCTCACGGCCGGAGCCCTCCGGCTGGAAGAGGTACTCGACCTCGGCGCCCGCCTTCACCGTGCGTCCTACGGTGCACGCCTTGTCGATCGCTCGCGCGGCGACGGTGACGAGGCGGTCGCGCGCGTCGTCGTCGAGCGAGGAGAGGTCGATGTCGTACGTGCCCGTGATCTTCGGGTAACGGTCCTCCTCGACGAGCTTGGCGCCCTCGACGTGGATGGTCACCTGGTAGTCGTCGCCCAGCCGCCGCGCGAACGTGCGGTCCGTGCTCATGCCCGCGCACGCGGCGAGCGCGATCTTCAGCAGCTCGCCCGGCGTGAAGACCGCGCCGGAGTCCGCAGGCCCGATCGAGACCTGTGCGCCGCGAGCGGAGAACCCGGTGTACGTGCGCGTCCCCGTGCGCTCGACCCACAGGGGGTCGGTCGGCGCGGCCGACGCGGGAGGAGCGTCGTCGTGCTCGACGGCGGAGGAGGGCTCCGTGCGGTCGGTGGAGTTCTCGGCAGGCTGGGTCGTCATGCGTCGATCCTCGCACTCCTGGGCCGGGCTGCGTGTCACGAACGACCCGGCTGCCCGGTCGAGAGGGTGAGGCACGGCAGGGCGTCGTGCGCACGGGAGGAGAGCACCATGAGGATCGTCGTCGTCGGGGGTACGGGACTGATCGGGAGCCAGGTCGTCGCCCGGCTGCGGGAGGCGGGTCACGAGGCCGTCGTCGCCGCACCGAGCACGGGCGTGGACACGCTGACCGGGGCCGGGGTGGACGAGGCGCTCGCCGGTGCCGACGTCGTCGTGGACGTGTCGAACTCGCCGTCGTTCGCGGACGACGACGTGATGCGGTTCTTCACGACGGCGACGCGCACGCTGCTCGACGCGGAGGCGCGTGCCGGGGTCGGGCACCACGTGATCCTGTCGATCGTCGGCACGGACCGGACCGATGCGGGGTACCTGCGCGCGAAGGTCGCGCAGGAGGACCTGGTCCGCGGGTCCGGTCGCGGGTGGTCGGTCGTCCGCGCGACGCAGTTCTTCGAGTTCGCGAGGTCGATCGCCGACGGTGCGACCGCGGACGGCGTCGTGCGCATCCCGCCGGTGGCCTTCCAGCCCGTCGCGTCGGCGGACGTCGCGCGCACGGTCGCCGAGGTCGCGACCGGTGCGCCGCTCGACGGCCTGGTCGAGCTCGCGGGACCGGAGCGGCTGCGGTTCGACGGTTTCATCCGCGACGCGCTCGTCGCGCAGGGTGACGACCGGGAGGTCGTCGCGGACCCGGATGCCACGTACTTCGGGGCGCGACTCGCGGAGGACTCGATCGTCCCGCAGGGCGAGTCTCTGCACGGCGAGATCACCTTCGCCCAGCACGTGGCGTGACGGGGTGTCGGCTCACCGGTCACGCTCTGTCGGGCAGGCGCGGGGTGGGTGGCCGCCGTAACGTGGCGCCATGACGTCAGGACCGCGCACCGTCGAGCGCACCGGGGCCCGCGAGGACCCCGGTGCGCTCGACGCGTTCCTGGTGGCCCGTCCCCAGCTCTTCGGCATCGCGTACCGCATGCTCGGCAGCGTCCCGGAGGCGGAGGACGTCGTGCAGGACGCGTGGATCCGGTGGCAGGGGACCGACCGTGAGGAGGTCCGCAACCCGACGGCGTTCCTCACGACGACGGTCACGCGCCTCGCGATCAACGCCGCGACGTCGGCGCGCGCACGCCGCGAGACCTACGTGGGTCCCTGGCTCCCGGAGCCCGTCGACACGTCCGACGACCCTGCCCTCGGCGCGGAGCGCGCGGAGGCATTGGAGATGGCGACGCTCGTGCTCCTCGAACGGCTCACGCCCGTCGAACGCGCGGTCTACGTGCTGCGCGAGGCGTTCGGCTACCCGTACCGGCGGGTCGCGGAGATCCTCGACCTGACCGAGGCGAACGCACGCCAGCTCGCCCGTCGGGCACGCGAGCGGATCGGACGGCAGGAGGCGGTCCCCGTCGACCGGGGCGAGCACCGTCGCCTCCTCGACGAGCTCGTCGCCGCCGCGCACGACGGCGACCTCGCCCGCTTCGAGCGCTACCTGGCCGACGACGTCGTCGCGCGTCCCGACGGCGGTGGGAAGGTGCACGCGTCGCGCGTCGAGCTCCACGGCGTCGCACGCGTCTCGCTGTTCCTCGACAACGTCTGGCGCAAGTACTGGGCCGACGCCGACGTGCACGTCGTCGAGGCCAACGGGCTGCCCGCCCTGCTCGTGGTGATCGACGACGCGCCCTTCGCGCTCGTCTCGCTCGAGGTCTCGTCGCGCGGGATCGAGCACGTGTTCGTCCAGGTGAACCCGGACAAGCTCGCCGAGTACGCGGTGACCGCCTGACCGGGCCGGCTGAGCCGTCACGCCCGGGCGCTCTCCTCTCGCGACGCCCACGCGAGGCGTTCGACGAGGTCGTCCGGGACCGGTCTGCGCGGCGAGAAGGTGATGCCGGTCCTGGTCGCCTTGAGGCCGGCGGCCGCGATCTCCTCGGCGTGCTCGGAGATGGCGCCCGGGAGGACATACAGCCCGCACTGCTTGCTGAAAGCCGCATAGCTCGCGACGACCGAACCGCCGATGCTGAATCCTGGCATCGTGTAGGCGACGATCTCCTCCGCCTCCGGAAGGGCGTGGGACAGGAGCGTGCGCAACCGACTCAGTTCCGGCTGGAAGGGCTCGGGCGCCGCAGCGATGTAGGCGTCGTGATCGGCGATGGTCGTCATGAGGGATCCTCGCTCCTGGTCTCTCGTCGTCGTCCAGGCTACGGAGTGGTGCTCGGCTCCCGACGGTGGCCCGGTCAGGCGGCCCTGTCCCGGACCGTGCCTTCCGCTACCGGCCCGCTCGGGGCGGCGGCGACGAACGCGGCGCGGGGCCGCTGCACCGAGGTGAGCGAGACGACGTCGCGCCCGAAGAGCCCGGCGGTGAGCCACACGGCCAGCACGCGGACCTTGCGCTCCCACGTGGGGATCGCGAGGACGTGGTACCCGCGGTGCATGAGCCACGCGAGCGGTCCGCGCACCACGAGGCGTCGGTACTGGAAGATGCCGGAGCCGAGGCCGAGCGTGGCCACGACGCCCAGGCTCCCGTGCACGTACGGGCGGGTGGCCCGCCCGCGGCGGTCGGCCACCAGGTTGCGCGCGAGGCGCCGCCCCTGACGGACCGCGTGCTGCGCGTTCGGCACTGTCAGCGCGCCCGGGCGCGGCACCGCGAGGTCGGGCACCGCCGCGCCGTCGCCCGCGGACCACGCGTCCTCGACGGGCGCGTCGTCCGTGCCGACCCGCAGGTCCGGCCGCACCACGACGTAGCCGCGCGCGTCGACGGGCAGGTCGGTGTGCGTCGCGACGACCGGGTTCGCGGCGTTGCCCGCCGTCCAGACGAGCAGGCCCGAGGCGAACGACTCGCCGGTCGAGAGCGTCACGTCGCCGTCCACGGCGGACACGAGACCGGCCCCGAGGTGCACGTGCGCGCCACGGCGCTCGAGCTGGCGGACGACCCAGCGTCCCGGACGCTCGGTCACCTCCGGCAGGATCCGGGTGTTGCGCTCGACGAGGTGGAACCCGAGCTCCGACGCGTCGATCTCGGGGTAGACCCGCAGCAGGTCGTGCGCGAGCGACAGGAGCTCGGCGAAGCCCTCGACGCCCGAGAAGCCGCCGCCGACGAACGTGACCGTGAGGAGCCGTGCGCGCTCCGGCCCGGCGGGCAGGCCCGCGGCACGGTCGAAGGAGGTGAGGAGCTGGTCACGGATCGCGACGGCCTCCTCGACGTGCTTCATGCCGATCGCGTGCTCCGCGACCCCCGGGACGGGGAAGACCCGGGTGACCGCGCCGGCCGTGACGACGACCGTGTCGTAGCCCAGCGCGTACTCCTCGCCGGCCGGCGGCCGGACGAGCACGACGTGTCGCGCGTGGTCGACGCGCGTCACCGACCCGTCGACGAGCCGGGTGCGACGCAGGTGGCTCCGGTGGGCGACCGCCGCGTGGCGCGCCTCGACGGACCCGGCGAGCACCTCGGGAAGGAAGGGCTGGTAGGTCATGTAGGGGCGCGGGTCGACGAGGACGAGCTCCACGTCGCCGCGCCGCAGCTCGCGCCGCAGGTGCTTCTCGAGCTCCCGGGCCGCCGTGAACCCGGCGTAGCCCCCGCCGACGATGACGATGCGTTCCATGACCGCCTCCTGTGCGGCGCGCCCTCTGCGCGCTCTCACCACCTCGACCGCGCAGCGCACGAGTCCGTGACATGAGGTACGTCACGTCGGTGGGTGCGCGAGCCTGCCGCCTGGACGAGGTGCCCGGAGACCACGGCGGGCCCGGTGCCGTCCGAGGACGGCGCCAGGCCCGCGGGGTGTGCGGTCGGGTCAGGCGTGGCTGCGCTTCGTGAGCGCGCCGTACACGCCGAGGGTGATGAGCGAGCCCAGGATGGCGAGGAGCCACGTGCGGAAGTCGCCGAGGTCGCCGAGGCTCGTGCCGAAGAGCACGGTACCGAGCCATCCACCGAGGAGCGCGCCGAGGATGCCGAGCAGGATCGTGATGAGCAGCGAGCTGGTCTGCTTGCCGGGGAGGACGAAGCGCGCGATGAGTCCGGCGATGAGCCCGAGCACGATGTAGGCGAGCCAACCCATGGTAAATCTCCGTTTCGTCGGATGTGTGAGCTTTTCCCCCTACGACCGTGAACACTGGCAGAGGTGGGTGCACCTCGCACGCCGAGAGGCCGACCCGCCTAGACTGGCGGCCGTGGCCACCGACGTACCGACACCCGTCCCGACCCCGTACGAGGACCTCCTGCGCGACGTGCTGGACCACGGCACGCCCAAGGGCGACCGGACCGGGACGGGCACGCGCAGCGTCTTCGGTCGGCAGATCCGGTACGACCTCTCGCAGGGCTTCCCGCTCGTCACGACCAAGCGGGTCCACCTGAGGTCGATCGCGTACGAGCTGCTGTGGTTCCTGCGCGGGGACTCGAACGTGCGCTGGCTCCAGGAGCACGGGGTCACGATCTGGGACGAGTGGGCGGACGACGACGGCGAGCTCGGCCCCGTCTACGGCGTGCAGTGGCGCTCGTGGCCGACGCCGGACGGGCGCCACGTCGACCAGGTCGCGCAGGTCATCGAGCAGATCCGCTCGAACCCCGACTCACGACGGCACATCGTCTCGGCGTGGAACGTCTCGGAGCTCTCGACCATGGCTCTCCCGCCGTGCCACGCGTTCTTCCAGTTCTACGTCGCCGACGGGCGGCTCTCGTGCCAGCTCTACCAGCGCTCGGCCGACCTGTTCCTCGGCGTGCCGTTCAACATCGCGTCGTACGCGCTGCTCGTCCACATGGTCGCGGCGCAGACCGGCCTCGAGGTGGGCGACTTCGTCTGGACCGGTGGCGACGTGCACATCTACGACAACCACGTCGAGCAGGTGCGCGAGCAGCTCACGCGCACGCCGTACCCGTACCCGACGCTCCGGCTCGCGCCGCGCGGCTCGATCGACGCGTACGAGTACGAGGACATCGAGGTCGTCGGGTACGAGCACCACCCGACGATCAAGGCGCCCATCGCGGTATGAGGGACGACGTGAGCCCTCGACCGGTGCTCGGCCTGATCTGGGCGCAGGCGCGCGACTCGGCGGGGCGGCCCGTCATCGGGGCGGGCGGGGCCATGCCCTGGCGCCTGCCCGAGGACTCCGCGCACTTCAGGGGGGTCACGTCCGGGCACCCCGTCGTCATGGGGCGTCGCACGTGGGAGTCCCTGCCGCCCCGGTTCCGGCCGCTTCCCGGTCGCACCAACGTCGTCGTGACACGGCAGGCGGACTGGGTGCCCGACGGCGATCCCGCGGCGCGCACGGCTCCTGACCTCGTGCGCGTGGCCGGGTCGGTCGAGACGGCGCTCGCCGTCGCGCGCGAGGTCGCCCGGAACGGGCCTGCAGACCTCGGCGATCAGGGCCGGGTCGGCGAGGTGTGGGTCATCGGTGGCGCGCAGCTCTACACCGCGACGGTCGAGCACGCGGACCGGTGCGTCGTGACGGAGATCGACACCGTCGTCGAGGGGGACACGTACGCGCCCGACGTGCCGGTGTCCTGGCACCGTGCACCGGGGGAGTGGCTGACCTCGACGACGGGGCTGCGGTACCGCTTCGTCGTCCTGACGAGGCCCTGACCGCGACCTGTCAGAGGCCGGTCGGCTCGATCGGGTCGAGCCGCGGCGGCGGGACGGGGTGGGGCTCCTCGAGCGTCTCGACGTCCGCGTCCTGCGGTGCGGTGAGGCGCTCGACCGCAGCGTCGAGGTTCGCGGTGATCGCGGCGACGAGCGCGTCGGCGTCGCGCGCCTCGAGCAGCTCGACGATCTCGGTGTGCGACTCGGCGGAGTCACGACGCACCGCGTACTCGTCGCTCACGGTGAAGCTCGCGACGCGCACCTCGACGATGAGCGTCGTCATCCACCGCAGGAGCCACGGGTTGCCCGCGGCCGCGACGAGCGTCCAGTGCAGGGTGAGGTCGGCGTCGCCGATGCGCCGCGCGTCCTCGGACAGGCCGGCCCCGACGAGCGCGTCGTACGCGCCACGGACCGCCGCGACCTCGGAGGCGGAGGCGCGGGCCACGGCCAGGCGGGCCGCCGTGGTCTCCACGGTCGCACGCGCCGCGTAGAGGGCTGGGATGCGCTCGCGGCCGATCGTCACGACGCTCAGCCCCCGGCCGGGCGTCGCGGTGAGCAGACCCTCCTGGACGAGGCGTTGCGCGGCCTCGCGGAAAGGGCCGCGGCTCACGCCCAGCTGGCTCGCGATCTCGACCTCGCGGATCGGCGTGCCCACGCGCAGGGCGCCGGAGTAGATGGCGTCGCGCAGCTCGCGCACGATGAGGTCGACCGTCGACGGCCGTGTCACCGGTGAGAGGAACGGTGCGGTGCCGAGCGGCGCGCGCGAGGTGGGGCTCATCGGCTCTCCTTCCCTGGGTTCGTACGGTGCGGGACTGGCTGTGGGTGCTGCGTGGGCCGGGTGGTCGAGGTCACGATCCGGTATCACATCATCCCCTGTCGGCGGCCAGGACGGGGACCGCGGTCGAGTGCTCGTGGTGCGTGTCGAGCGATGGTCGAGGACCGCGCGTCCGTGCAGGTCAGGGCCGTCGTCGCGGACTCGGGAACGAGCGGCCGCGAGGGGCACCGAGACGCACGAGCACCCGGCTGACGTCCGATTGTAGACAATCCGACAGTAGGACGGTCGGATTGTCGATTGGTCGACATGCCGTTAACGTGTTCGATCGTCCAGCCACCCACGACCGTCGGCCGCCTCGTGCGCCGACGGGCACGAAGGGAACCATGACTTCCACGCGATCCACCGCCACCCGACGTCGCACGCTGCTCGCCGCGAGCGCCGTCGGCATCCTCGCGGTCACCACCGCCTGCTCGAGCGTCGACGACGGCGGCGGGAACGGCGGCGAGACGTCGGGCGGCGGAACGCTCGGCGCGCTGCAGGACCAGGGGTCCATCACCGTCGGGTTCGCCGGCGAGGAGCCCTACAGCTACCAGGACGACAGCGGCGAGCTCACGGGCGCCGCCGTCGCACTGAACGAGGCCATCTACGGCGAGCTCGGCATCGACTCCGTCGAGGGCACGCTCACCGAGTGGAACTCGCTCATCCCGGGCCTGAACGCCGACCGCTTCGACTCGATCAGCGCGGGCATGTCGATCCTGCCCGAGCGCTGCGAGCAGGCCGCGTTCAGCGAGCCCGAGATCATGTACACCACGGCGTTCCTCGTCCCCGACGGCAACCCCGACGCCCTGACCGACTGGCAGTCCGCGGTCGACGCCGACGTGAAGCTCGCGGTCATGGGCGGCGCCATCGAGGCGGGCTACGCCGAGAAGACCGGCGTGGAGGCGATCCAGGTCGGCAGCCCGCAGGACGGGCTGGACGCCGTCACGTCCGGTCGTGCCGACGCGTTCGCGCTCACCGGCATCTCGCTGCGTGCGCTCGCGGAGAAGGCGGACGGGGTCGAGGCGACCGACGCGTTCGTCGCCGTCATCGACGGGGTGCCGCAGATCGGCGCCGGTGCCACCGTGTTCCGCCAGGGCGACACCGACCTGCTCGACGCCTACAACGAGCAGCTCGCGGAGATCGTCTCCGACCCGCAGACGTACGAGGACGTCCTCGGCCCGTTCGGGTTCACCGAGGCCGAGCGTCCCATCGAGGGCCTGACGGCCGAGATGCTCTGCGAGGGTGACCTCGAGGCGATCGCCGACGAGCTGGGCGCGGAGCTCGGCCAGGACTCCTGACCGGATGTCCGACAATCTCCAGACGCTCCTCGACCGGCTCCCACGCCTGGGAGAGAGCGTCGTCGTCACGCTCCAGCTGACGGTCGGTGGCGCGATCCTCGCCATGGTCGTCGCCCTGCTGCTCGGGTTCGGCTCGCGCACCCGCACCCTGTGGGTGCGCGGGCCCTCCCGGGTCGTCGTAGAGTTCTTCCGCGGGACCTCGCTCGTGGTCCAGTTCTTCTGGCTGTTCTTCGTCCTGCCCGTGTTCGGGTTCAAGATGGAGTCGATGGCCGTGGGGATCGTGGCCCTCGGGCTGAACTACGGCGCGTACGGCGCCGAGGTGGTCCGCGGCTCCATCAACTCGGTGCCGGTCGGGCAGTGGGAGGCGTCGACGGCGCTCAACCTGGGACCGGTGCACCGGATCCGCCGCGTGATCTTCCCGCAGGCGTGGGCGCTGATGATCCCGTTGCTCACCAACCTGCTGATCCAGCTGCTCAAGGGCTCGGCGCTGGCGACCTACATCTTCCTCCACGACGTGAACTTCTTCACCGAGCAGCTGCGTCTGAGCACCCAGGACACGGTGTTCTCCTACACGGTCGGCCTCCTGGTGTACTTCGCGATCGCCTACCTCCTGACGCTGGGGATGAACGCGCTCGAGGTGCGGGCCAAGAACCGGCTCGGTGCCGGTCCCTCGTTGCGTGAGGTGCTGCGGCTCGCACCGGTGCCCACGACCGCGAGAGGAGGTGCCTCATGAGTGGCGTCTGGAGCTGGGAGCGCGCCTGGGAGGTGCTTCCCCAGCTGCTCGAGGGTTTCAAGATCACGGTCTTCGCGACGGTGGTCGGCATGGTCATCGCGTCCGTGCTCGGTCTGCTCGTCGCGCTCGTGCGACGGTCCAGGTCGAGGTGGGTCACCGTGCCCGTCGGGGTCGTCGTGGAGTTCATCCGGTCGACGCCCCTGCTCGTCCAGCTGGTGTTCGCCGCGCTCCTGCTGCCCGCGGTCCCCACGCTCGCCATCGGGTGCGCGGTGCTGGGCGTGCACTACGCCACGTACATGTCCGAGGTCTATCGCGCCGGAATCGACGCGGTGCCGCGCGGGCAGTGGGAGGCCGCCACGGCGCTCAACCTCCCCCGTGGGCGCACCTGGCGTGCGGTCGTGCTCCCGCAGGCGATCCGCAAGACCCTGCCCGGTCTGGGGAACTACGCGATCTCCATGTTCAAGGAGACGCCGTTCCTGTTCGCCATCTACGTGGTCGAGATGTTCGCGGCCGCGCAGAACTTCGGGGCAAACACGTTCTCCTACATCGAGCCGCTCACCCTGGTCGGCCTGATCTTCCTGGCGGCGAGCTATCCGACGTCGCTCCTCGTGCGACGGATGGAGCGGCGCCTTGCCTGACACGCCCGACCCTGTGACCGACCCAGTGATCGACCCTTCGATCGAACCTGCGACCACCACGGAGGACAGCGTGCCGACGACCTCGGACACCACCCCCGCCATCGAGTTCCGCGACGTCGTGAAGCGGTTCGGCGACAACGTCGTGCTCGACGGGCTGAGCTTCAGCGTCGCCAAGGGCGACCGGGTGACCCTGATCGGCCCGTCCGGCTCCGGCAAGACGACGATCCTGCGCCTCCTCATGACCCTCGAGGAGGCGAACGGCGGCCTCATCCTCGTCGACGGCGACCCGTACACGCACGAGTACCGGGGGAAGAAGTGGGTCGAGATCCCGGAGAAGCGGCGACGCGTCGTGCGCAACCGGGTCGGGATGGTCTTCCAGCAGTTCAACCTGTTCCCGAACATGACGGTGCTGGAGAACATCATCGAGGCCCCGGTGCACGTGCTCAAGCAGTCCAAGGCGGAGGCGGTCGCGCGAGCGGAGCAGCTCCTCGAGCAGGTGGGCATGTCGGAGAAGCGGGACTTCCGGACGAACCAGCTCTCCGGCGGGCAGCAGCAGCGGGTGGCGATCGCCCGCGCGCTCGCGATGGACCCGGAGATCCTCCTGCTCGACGAGGTCACGTCGGCTCTCGACCCGGAGATCGTCGCCGACGTCCTCGGCGTCCTGCGCGAGATCGCGGAGACGACGGACATCACGATGCTCCTCGTCACCCACGAGATGCAGTTCGCGCGCGAGGTCTCCAACCGTGTCCTCATGTTCGACCACGGGCACATCGTGGAGGAGGCGGACCCGGAGACGATGTTCACGGCGCCGAAGCACGAGCGCACCCAGGAGTTTCTCAAGGCCGTCCTCGGCTCCTGAGCACCCCGACCGCTTCGCGTCGGACGGGCCGTGGCGGCTAGGCTGTGCTGCGGCCCTGCCCCGGGGCCATGCGCCTGTAGCTCAGGGGATAGAGCACCGCTCTCCTAAAGCGGGTGTCGGCAGTTCGAATCTGCCCAGGCGCACAGGGTGGACGTGTTCACGGCAGTGCCCGCCGGTGACCGGGACGCAGGAGTCGTCGAGGTCGTCGTCGGGCTCCTGGCGTGCGCGCGGTCGAGCGGACGGCGGCGGGCCCGCGCCGGCATGGCCGGACGAGTGGCACCCGTCGCGCTCCCGGCTCCCGACCGACGGTCGGGAGCCGGGACCCGGCGCGCTGCGTCGTGGTCGCGGTGGGAACGGAACGAAGGAGGAGACGTGGCTGGAGCAGGCCGACGCCGGTCCGGCCGCGGGCGCACCGATCCCGGTGCCCCGCGACGCCGCACCCCGCGCCCCTCCGAGGAGGGGATCATCCCCGTGCTCGCGGGCATCGCGCGCGAGGTCGACAACGCGGTCCGGCAACCGCCGGCACGTCCTGCGGTGCGCACCAAGTTCCAGGTCGTGGCACTGCTCGTGCGCGAGGAGCGCGCTCGGGTGATGGCGGACGGAACGCTGTCCGCCTCCAAGCGTGACCAGGAGCTCAGACGCCTGGACGGTGTGGCGACGCAGCTGGCCAGGATCGCCGCCCGCGACACCTCGCTGCTCGCGCTGCTCGCCGAGGACGCCCGCGTCTCCGACGCGGCGCGCACCTTCAAGGCGACGGTGATGCGTGCCGGCGGGCTGGAGCCGCCCGAGGAACCCGCGCCCGCGCCGCCGCCCACGCCGGCCCCGACCGCGAAGAACCAGGTCGTGCCCCGGTCGGTGATCTCGCGCCAGCTCGCGAACCCGTTCCTGGCCCCGGACTTCGAGGCCGCGGCCGAGCGGGGCGCTCCGCGGGCCCGCCGGCTGGCCGGCTGGGAGCTGCTCGAACCGCTCTTCCGGTCCTTCGAGCTCGCCGGCCCGGGCGCACCCGCCTGCATGCCGCTGCCCGCCGTCCCCGCGGTGTCCGCGCCCCACGCCCGGGAGCTGATGCCGCACCAGGCCCAGGTCGTCGCGGCCACGACCCGCGGCCATCGCACGTTCCTGCTCGCCGACGAGCCCGGCCTCGGCAAGACCGCCCAGGCCCTGCTGGCCGCCCAGGCGGCGGACGCATACCCGCTGCTGGTCGTGGTCCCCAACGTCGTGAAGACGAACTGGGCGCACGAGGTGGGGCTGTGGACGCCGCAGCGTCGGTCCACCGTCGTCCATGGTGACGGCGACCGGATGGACGGGTTCGCGGACGTCGTGATCGTGAACTACGAGCTCCTCGACCGGCACATCGGGTGGCTCGGGGACCTCGGTTTCCGCGGCATGGTCGTCGACGAGGCGCACTTCATCAAGAACCGGAGCTCGCAGCGCTCGCAGCACGTGCTCGCCCTCTCCGAGCGGATCCGCGCCCGCACGGCCCGGCCGCTGCTCATGGCGCTCACCGGCACCCCGCTGATCAACGACATCGAGGACTTCCGGGCGATCTGGCAGCTCCTCGGCTGGATCGACGAGACGAAGCCGCTCGGCAGGCTGATGACGGCCCTCGAGGACACCGGGCTCACCCCGGCCGACCGCGGGTTCTCGGCCGCGGCGCGAGCAGCGGTGATCGACATGGGCATCGTGCGCCGCCGCAAGGTCGACGTCGTCGCCGACATCCCGGCCCGCCGGGTGGCGGACCTGCCGGTGGAGCTCGACGGCGCGGTGGGTCGCTCGATCCGTGCGGCCGAGGCTGCACTCGCCAGTCGCCTGGTGGACCGGTACCGCTCCATCGCGGAGTCGCGCACCGACGACGTCGGCACCGACGGCATCGGCACCGACGGCATCGACCTCGACCTCGCGCGCCGGGTCGCCGCGGCAGAGCTCAAGGACTCGAGCTCCAAGGCCGGTGGCGAGAACGTCTTCACGATGGTCCGCCGGATCGGCCAGGCGAAGGCCGGGCTGGCCGCCGACTACGCGGCCCAACTCGTCCACAACGTCGGCAAGGTGGTCTTCTTCGCGAAGCACATCGACGTGATGGACCAGGCCGAGCAGCTGTTCGCCGACCGCGGGATCCGGTACGCGTCGATCCGGGGCGACCAGACGCCCGCGGTGCGCGAGCGGAACATCGCCGCGTTCACGGGGGACCCCGACGTGTCGATCGTCGTGTGCTCCCTGACGGCCGCGGGCGTGGGCCTCAACCTCCAGGTCGCCTCCAACCTCGTGCTGGCCGAGCTGTCCTGGACCGACGCCGAGCAGACCCAGGCCATCGACCGGATCCACCGGATCGGCCAGTCCGAGCCCGTCACGGCGTGGCGGGTCATCGCCGCGCAGACCATCGACTCCCGGATCGCCGGGCTGATCGACAGCAAGTCCGGGCTGGCCGCCCGGGCGCTGGACGGAGCGCGGGACGAGGACGTGACGTCGTCCTCGGACGTGCAGCTCGACGCCCTGGTCGGGCTGCTCACCGACGCGCTGGCCGCCGAGGACGTGGGCTGAGCGGCGGCTCAGCCGACGACGCGGACCGCGAGCACGTCGCACCGGACGGGGTACGACTCCGCGCACATGTCCGCCACCCAGACCTCCACCTCGTCGCCGGAGGCGAGGTCGGCGACCGTGCCCGACCCCTCCGGCAGCTCCACGACGGTGTCCGACGGGCCGAGGCCCATGCCCTCGTCGTAGCCGTCGGAGGCGTCGACGATGCTCGGCGTGCCCTCGACGACGGCGACGGTACCGGTGACGTCGGCGTCCCGGTCGGTCGCGGCCGTCGTGCCACTCGTCGTGCCACTCGTTGTGCCACTCGTCGTCGCGCCGTCGCCCGGCCCGGGTGCGCCGTCGCACGCCGAGAGCAGGGCGGCCGCGACGAGCGCGACCCCAGCGACGGTTCCGGCCCGGCGGGTCACCGGTCCATCATGCCCGAGCGTCGGAGCCGCCGGGTCAGTCCGCCGAGGTGTCGCCCGACGCCGCGGCGCCGGTCTCGCCCGACGCGACGTCGCCGATCCCGCCAGTGTCCTCCGGGGCAGTCTCAGCCGAGCCGCCCGTGCCCGTGCCGTCACCGGTGGACCCGGTGCCCCCCGACCCGCCGTCGCCCGTTCCGGGCGTGGCGGGGTCGGACGGCTCGGGAGCCGGGTCCGTCGGGTCCGTCGGATCCACGGGAGCGTCGGTGGGAGCGTCCGTCGGTGTGCCGGTCGGGTCCTCGGCGGGGTCGTCCGTCGCCGGGTCCGTCGGCTCGGGCGCCGGCTCGGGAGTCGTGTCGTCCGAGGGGACGGACGTCGGGTCGTCGGTCGGGTCGGTTCCCTCGTCGCTCGGGAGCTGCTCCTGCGTCGGGGTGTCGGTGTCGTCGCCGGTGGTGGTGACGCCGCGGCTGATCGAGGTGCCGGAGCCGTCCTGGCCGCGCACGGCGTCCGAGAGCGGCTTGCCGATGACCGTCTCCGTGACGAGGACGACACCCATGACGACCACGAAGAGCAGGGCGGCGGAGACCGCGAGGACCCGGCGCTTGCCGTGCCGGTCCATGAGGCGCAGCCATGGTCCGCGGGTGGTGGCGGCATCGTCCGGGACCGCGTCCCCGTCGGCGCCCTGTCCGTCGGTGGGGGAGTCCGCCGTCAGGACCATGGTCGTGCGGTCGTCCGCGATCTCGACCGTGGTGCCGGCGGCGCTGCGGGACCGGCCCGCCGGGACCGAGACCTTGGAGAGCTGGCCCACGACCGGGCGCAGCTGCTCGCGCGTCCGGACGATGGAACGCGTGTAGGCGTAGTTCCCCAGCACGGTGGCGACGCTGGCGACGCCGGCGCCGATGATCGTGCCGGCGATGCCGAAGTACGACAGGAGCACGGTCGTGCTCACTGCCGCGAGCGCGCTCGCGATCACCTGAGTGAACGAGAGCTGGGGCGCCTCGGCGGGCTTCTCGCGAGGGTCGTCGACGTCGGGGTCGGAGGGGTCGACCGGCATCGGCCGGGAGGAAGAAGAACTGGTCACGTGTGCTCGTCGGTGTCGTCTCGTCGGTGTCGGTCTCGGTGTGCACCCGGCGATCCGGTCGGCGTGGCGATCTGTCGGCGTGCCGCGCGGACCGGCGTCGGCGCGGGCGTCGTACGAGCCTAGGAGAGTCGTGTGACCGGGGAGCAGGGTGGTCGTGACCAGGCCGTGTCGGGTCGGGGAGATCGTGTGTGCACGATCCGGGACGTGTCTGGTGATAGCGCGTTCACCTCGATCAACCTGGACGCTTGTCCAAGTCAAAGTGAGAGCGGTTCTGGGCGCCGCTCGCGACGCGGTCCGGGCGGAGCTGTGGCGGCTCTCGAGCCGCGCGGCCAGCGGAGTTGACGCGTACCGGCAGAGCGTGCAAACTAGTCCACGACGGCGCGTATCGCCTGCCCCCTGCGCGGTGCGCGCCGTCTTCTACGTCCCGGGTTCCTGTGATCCCGGAAGGCACGAGCCCCGGACCTCCACGGTCCGGGGCTCGTCGCGTTTCTCCCGATGTTTCGGCACTTCTGACGGGCAATTGTTGCCCTTTTCCCCATGTTGTCCGGCGTCGATCGTTGGACGACCGACCAGATTGCCGGTGTCGGGCACCGGTGCGCGCCGCGGGCGCCGCCGCGCGCGTGTCGTCGGCTGGCCGCCCCACGGCGTGCCTGGCACGGCTGGAGGCTCGTGTGCCGTTAGCGTCGGAGGGTGAATCTCGCAGCCCGCACCAGCACCGCGCCCGGCGCGGGTGACCCTGCTCGGCTGCGTCCCGACGAGGACGCCGCGCGGGATGCCCAGGGCCCCGGCACCGACCGTCCCGTCCTGGTCCCCCAGCCCACGACCACCGAGCTCGTCGAGAAGGCCGTCACCGGTTGGCGCACCGCCCTCGTCGAGCTGGCCGGCGGGTCGACCCTCGCCGACGTCTCGCTCCTCGGGGACGCCGTCGTCGACCTCACGGCCGCCCACCCGTCGGGGATCGCCCAGCTGTTCGCCGGGCGGCCCACCCGCCTGTCGAACCTGTTCCGCGAGGGCGGGTCCCTCCCGGCGGCCCGACGCCGCGCCCGCGCCGTCGTCGTCCGCGCGGCCGAGCACGCGCAGCGCTACGGCGTCGCCCCCACGTACCTCGCCATCGGCGTCGCGACGTGGACGCGGTCGACGCCCGAGCCGGTCGACGGCGACGACGTCGCCGCGCTGGTCCGCGTCGCCGGTCGGCCGTCCCTCGCCACGCTCGAGGCCGTGCCCGCGATCGTCCCGGGGACCGCGGAGCCGGGGACCGAGGCGCCGCAGCCCGCGGCCGGCGAGGACACGTCGGCCGACGCGGACGAGCCCGTCACCGAGCCGGCGCCGCGCACCGTGCACGCGCCGGTCCTGCTGCGACCGCTGACGGTCGTCCCGATCGGCGACGGCGAGACCGACTACGAGCTCACGCTCGAGCCCACCGCCGAGATCAACCCCCTGCTCGCGCGCACCCTGCGCTCCCACGGTGCGCTGCTCGACCCGGCAGCCGTGGCGCGCAGCACGTTCACCGGTGCCGGTTTCGACCCGGGTGACGCGACCGCGCGCATCGCGGCGCTCGGCGGTGCGGTCCTCGACGGCTTCGAGCTCGCGCACCGGGTCCTCGTCGGCTCGTTCGTGCACCCCGGCCAGATCCTCGTCGACGACCTCGACGAGCTGGCCCCGGGCCTCGAACGGCACGAGGTCGTCGCCGCGCTCGCCGGCGACGAGCGCAGCGCCGCCGCGCTCGGCCGCGAGCTGCCGAGGCCCCGGGTGGGCGACGCGGACCCGGTGCACGAGCGCGGGGTCGGCGACCTGCACCCTGCCGAGCGCCACGTCGTCGACGTCCTGGCGACCGGGTCGCACCTGTTCGTGGACGCCCCCGCCGGGTCGGACGTCACGGGCACCCTCGCCGCCGTCGTCGCCGAGGCGGCCGCGAGCGGACGGCACGTCCTGTACGTGCCCGGGCACCGGCGCGCCGCGGACGCGCTGCTCGCCCGGCTCGCCGAGCTCGGCCTGGACGGACTGGCGCTCGACGTCGCGCCGACGTCGTCCTGGCGCACCGACGTCTCCCACCGGCTGCTGGCCGCGATGGCCACGGAGCCCGAGGACGTCGACCACGACGCGCTCGCCCGGACCCGTGACGCGCTCCTCGGCTCGCGCGCACGCCTCGCCGGCTACATCGAGGCGCTGCACCTCGTGCGCGAGCCCTGGGGCGTGTCCGCCTACGACGCGCTCCAGGCGCTGGCCAGGCTCATGGCAGAGCGTCCCGCGCCGGACACGCGCGTGCGCCTCGCGCCCGACGTCGTGCTCCGGGTCGCACCCTCGCGGGGGCACCTCGGGATGCAGCTGCGCGAGGCCGCGGACCTGGGCGCGTTCACGGCGCGCGCCGCCTCGACGCCCTGGTCGGGAGCCGACCTCACGACCGTCGACCAGGCGAAGGACGCCCTCGTGCGGATCGAGCGGCTGCGTCGGCACACGCTGCCGCAGCTGCGCGCCCAGACCGAGGAGGTCGCGCAGAGCACCGGGCTGGAGCCGGCGACGACGCTGCGCCAGTGGGGCGACCATCTCACGATGCTGGGCGGCATGCGCGGCACGCTCGACGTGTTCCGCCCCCTGATCTTCGAGCGCACGGCCCAGGACATGGTCGAGGCGACGGCCACGAAGCAGTGGCGGACGGAGCACGGCGTCGAGATGGGCTGGTTCGCGCGCCGCCGCCTCTGCAGGCAGGCGCGGGACATGGTCCGGCCCGGTGTGCGGGTGGACGACCTGCACGCGGCGCTCGTCCAGGTGCAGGCGCAGCGCGCGGTCTGGCAGGCACAGTGCCCGCGTGGCGGCTGGCCCACGCTCCCGGAGGGTCTCGCGGCGATCGAGGACACGTTCGAGGCCGTGCGCATCGACGCCGACGAGCTGGAGCCCGTCGTCGCTGGCAGCGCCGCGGGTGGTGGGCTGCTCGAGCTGCCGCTGCCGGACCTCGCGGCACGGCTGGACACCTTCGCCGAGGACTCCGCGTCGCTCGAGTCGCTCCCCGCGCGCACCCAGCTCCTGCGCTCGCTCGACGCCGTCGGCCTGGGCGAGCTCGTGCGCGACCTCGCCACGCGCCGCGTCGAGACGGACCTCGTCGCCGCGGAGCTCGAGCTCGCGTGGTGGAGCTCGGTGTTCGAGCAGGTCCTCGCGCAGGACCAGGCGCTCGCCGGGCAGGACGGGGCCGGTCTGGACGCGCTCGCGCGCCGCTTCCGCGAGTTCGACCGCGAGCACGTCGCCGCCCTGTCCGTGCCGGTCCGTGCTGCCGTGCGCGAGCACCTCGCGACCGCGCTGCGCGAGCACCGCGACGAGGCGGAGGGGCTCTTCACCGAGCTGCTCGAGGGTCGGCTCGTGAGCCTGCGGGAGACCACCGAGCAGCACCCGGAGGTCCTGCGCCGGCTGCGGCCCGTGCTCGTCGCGACGCCGACGCTCGTCCCGCACCTGCTGCCCGCGACCCGGACGGTCGACGTGGTCGTGCTCGACGCCGTCGAGCACGCTCCCGTGGAGCTCGTGCTGTCCGCGCTCGCCCGAGGGCGGCAGGTCGTCGTCGTCGGGGACCCGCGCGCGTCGTCCGCGGACACGGTCCGCGAGCTCGCCGACCTGCTCCCCACCGTGCGCCTGCTCGCGGACGGCTCACGCCGGGACCCGTTCGTCACCTCGTTCCTCGCGGAGCACGGGTACGAGGGCGTCCTGCGGCCGTCGCCGCTGCCGCGCGCGGAGGAGCTCGTCCAGCTCGACGTCGTCGACGGTGCGGGCATGCCGGACCCGCTGTCCGGTGCGGTCGAGAGCACGCAGGTCGAGGTCGATCGTGTCGTCGAGGTCGCGATCGAGCACGCGCTGACCCGCCCGGACGAGTCGCTCGCCGTGGTCACTGTCACGCCGCGCCATGCCGACCGCGTCCGGGACGCGCTCCTGGTCGAGGTCCGGCAGAACCCCGCGCTCGCGGGCTACTTCTCCGCCGGACGGCCCGAGCCGGTGGTGGTGGCCGACGTGTCCGGCGTCGCCGGCCTCGTCCGCGACACGATCGTGCTGTCGGTCGGGTTCGGGCGCACGCCGCACGGCCGCGTGCTGCACCGCTTCGGTGTCCTCAACACTCCCGGCAGCGACGCGATGCTCATCGACGCGGTGGGCGCGGCACGTCGACGGCTGCACGTGATCTCCTGCTTCACCGCCAGCGACCTCGACCCCGAGCGGTTGCGCGGTGCGGGCGCGAAGCTGCTCGCCGAGGTGCTCGACCTCGCCGAGCAGCGCAGCGGCACCGCGGACCAGGTCACGCTCGGCAACGGCGTCGACATGGGCGGCAGCCCGGACCGCCTCGTGCTCGACCTCGCCGAGCGGCTCTGGCGCGCAGGGCTGGTCGTCGAGACCGACTACGGCATCGGGGACGGCGACCGGGTCCCGCTCGTCGTCGGGCACCCGGACCTGCCCGGTGAGCTCCTCGTCGCCGTCCTCACCGACGACGCGTCGTACGTCGCGGAACGCAGCGTCCGGGTGCGTGACCGCCAGGTCGCGGAGCGGCTGGAGCGGCTCGGCTGGACCGTCGCGCAGGTGTGGTCGGCTGCGGCGTTCCTCGACCCCGCGAAGGAGGCGGAGCGCATCCGGCGCGTCGTGCAGGCGGTGCGCGACGAGCGCCTCCCGGAGCAGGGGGGCGTCGCGCAGACGGGCGGGGGCGACCGGATCGTCGTCGTGCCGGTGCTCGACGACGACGCCGACCACCTCGACGACGAGGTCGTCGACGAGCCGGTCGGCAGCCCGGAGCCTCCCGAGCAGGGCTGATCGGCGCCTGCTCCACCGTGTCGGCCGGCGCCCTCGGGTTGCCGAACCCCGGGCTGGCCCCCCTTCACGGTGCTGATCGGGCGGCAACCCGGGGTTCGGCAGCGGGGTGCGACGATGGAGGCGTGAGCACCACGCCCCCGACACCGCAGACGCACGGCCCGGAAGGTGACGGCCCAGAGGGTGAGGTCCCGGACGGTGACGGCCCGGCCGCGCGCCCGGCACGACGACGCCCGCGCCGTGCCGTCCGCCCGGGTGCAGAGCAGACCTCGGTCCCCGGGGTCAGCGCCGACGAGCGACCGGACGGCTGGGGCGACTCACGGCCCGACGGCGCGGGGCCAGGTGGCGCAGGGCAGCGTGGCGCCTCGGCGGCCGGGAACGACGACCGCCTCCTGGGCGACGTCCCACCGCACTACGGCCGTCACTGAGCAGCGTGCCGCGTCGACGGGGTCCGGTCAGGCGGGCTCGGCTGCTGGTGCGAGCGTGGCCGACAGGACCCGCCAACCCTCGTCTGCACGCACCCAGAGGCGCGTGTAGATCAACCGCGCGGAGACCGCGGTGCCACCCTGGATCGCCTCCACGGCGGCGACCAGCCTGGTCACTCCGCTCGAGACGTCCTCCTGGACGTCCAGCGACTCCTCTTCCAGGCGGGTGATCTGCAGCAGGCCCGAGCGGTAGCTCTCCAGGTCGTCCTCCTTGGAGAAGACGGACCCGTCGGGGCCGGCGCCGACGCAACGAGGATGCAGCAGTGCGTCGAGCGCGTCGACGTCGCCGGCGCGCTGGGCGGCGTGGAGCGCGTGCTCAGCAGCAAGAAGACTCATCGGCCGAGTCTACGCACCGGGACCTGCCCCGGACCCGCGGCGAGGTTAGACGCGCGGCGGGGTCCCCGACGACGGCCCGCCCGCGGACCGTGCGGACAGGAGGTCGCGGATCTCGCGGAGCACGAGGACGTCCTCCGCCGGCGTCTCGGGCTCCGGCTCGATGTTCCTGGTGCGTCGGGCGGCGAGCCGGTTCATCGGCAGCACGACGACGAAGTACAGGGCTGCCGCGATGATGAGGAACTGCAGCACGGCGTTGAGCACGCCGCCCACGGAGATCACGGCGGCGGGAACGTCCCCGTGCGCGGCGCGCAGCGTGATGTCCCACAGGTCGGTCAGGTCGGGCTTGCCGAAGATCGCGCCGATGAGAGGGTTGATGAAGTCCTCGACCAGCGCGGTGACGACCCCGCTGAACGCTGCACCGATGACGACGCCGACGGCGAGGTCGACCACGTTCCCTCGCAGCACGAACTCCTTGAACCCGGCGAGCGCGCCCTTCATGTCCTGTCCTCCCGTGTCGTCCTCGCGCGACGGTCGCCGCGCTCGTCCACGGCATCCTGTCACGGGACCTGGCAGATCTCGCGACCGTCCCTCAGGGCACCAGCACGGCACGGACCTCCGCCCACCCGGTCGCACCGGCGATCCGCGCCGCCTCGTCGGGGTCGGCTGCGACGAGAGTGATCCCGCCCGCCTCCGCCGGCCCGACGACGTCGAGCACACCGCCCGAGCCCGCGGCGCCACGTCCCGGCACGACGAGCGCGCCACGGGCGAGAAAAGGGTCCGGCATCCCGGTCACGTCCTCGGCGACCACGAGGTCCACGCGGTCCCCGGGCACGAGCAGAGCGGCGACCTCCGGGTCGAGACGGACCGGGACGACGACCGTCCCCTCGGGGGCGGCGGCGACGAGGTCACCTGCGGCGACGAGCGACTCCTGCAGCGCCGTGCCGCTCGCGAGGCGCACGGACGTCGTGCGTCCGACGGCGTCGTCGACGTCGGCGAGCGCGCCCGCGGGCACGAGGTCGGGGGCGATCTCCACGGCACGGACGTCGTGCGTCGTGAGGGCGACACCGCCGCGGACGTCGTGCGCCGTGACGACGACGGGGACCGTCGGCGGTGGTGCGGGTCGTACCGCGTCGACGACGGCGCTCGCGGCGAGCCCGCAGCACAGCGCCGCGACGACGAACCTCGCGCGCCACCACAGCGCTCGCAGGGCCCGCGGTGCGCGCGAGGCGGGCCGGGGCCCGGGGGAGGCGGGGCGACGGTCGGTCATGCCGCCGGAGACTAGGCGGACCGCGCCATGCCGCGTGGAGCGGCGCGGCGCTGCTGTGGACGAGGCCGGGCGGCTCGCGTCCTGTGGTCGACCGTGGTCGGCCGGATCACACGCCGCCCGAGGTCAGGACGAGGCGGCGGGTGCGGACTTCGTGGAGCTGCCCGACCCCGACGAGGTCGAGGAACCCGTGGAGCTGCTCGACGAGCCGGAGCCGGACGAGCCGGAGCCGGACGAGCCGGACCCGGACGTGCTCGACGAGCCGTTCGACGAGCCGGACCCGGTCTTGCCCGACGAGCCGTTCGACGCTCCGGTCGTCGACGTACGCCCGGCGCGCGAGTCGGTCCGGTAGAAGCCGGAGCCCTTGAAGGTGACGCCGACGGACGAGAACACCTTGCGCAGACGGCCCGAGCACTGCGGGCAGACCGTCAGGGCGTCGTCCGTGAACGCCTGGTGGATGTCGAAGGCGTGACCGCACTCGGTGCAGGTGTACGCGTAGGTGGGCACGGTTTCTCCTCGTTCGCCCGGCTGCCGAGCAGGGGGTCGGTGGCGCGGGTCCGGCCAGCAGCAGGGCTGGCACTCGAATATTCCGAGTGCCAATCATACGCGCGGGACGACGCCTGCCGGTGAGATGGGGCGCGGTAGTCTCGCACCCGTGTCTGCGCACGAACCCGACCTCCCTGCCGACGAGGGGCCCGAGACCTCGGCGCCCTCCGTGACCCGCCCCCGCCGCTCCACCGCACGACGACTGGTCGTCGCGGTCGCGGCGCTCGTCGTCGTCGCGCTCGTCGCGACCGCGGTCTTCGTGGTCGTCGCGGTGCGACGACCGCTGCCGCAGACCTCCGGCGAGATCACGCTCAGCGGTCTCGACGCCGAGGTGACGGTCCTGCGCGACGAGCTGGGCGTGCCCCAGATCTACGCCGACACGCCCGAGGACCTGTTCCGCGCGCAGGGATACGTCCAGGCGCAGGACCGCTTCTTCGAGATGGACTACCGGCGGCACGTGACGGCCGGTCGTCTCGCCGAGCTCGTCGGGGACGACCCCGACGCGATCGCCGCGGACAAGGTGACCCGCACCTTCGGCTGGCGCAAGGTCGCCGAGGAGGAGTGGGACCTCGTCGACCCCGCGACCCGGACCTACCTCCAGTCGTACGCCGAGGGGGTCAACGCCTACCTGGAGGACCGGTCGCCGGGCGAGATCGCGCTCGAGTACACGGTGCTCGGCGTGCAGGTCGAGGTCGCCGACCCCGAGCCGTGGGACCCGATCGACTCGCTCGCGTGGCTCAAGGCGATGGCGTGGGACCTGCGCGGCAACTACGACGACGAGCTCGACCGCGCGCTCTCGTACGGCACGCTCCAGGACACGGCGAAGGTCACCGAGCTGTTCCCGCCCTACCCGAGCGACGTGAACGCCCCGGTCCTCGCCGCCGGCGACCTCGAGAACCCCCAGCAGGTCTCGCACGACGCAGGTGGGTCCACGGTCGCGTACGGCGACGACCACCTCCAGTCCGCGCTCGAGGCGGCCGACCGGGCGCTGAGCGCGGTGCCCGTGACGGTCGGGCGCGGCGAGGGCACGGGGTCGAACTCGTGGGTCGTGTCCGGCGAGCACACCGCGAGCGGCGAGCCGCTGCTCGCCAACGACCCGCACCTCGCGCTCGGTGCGCCGAGCGTGTGGGCGCAGGTCGGCCTCCACTGCAACCAGGTCGACGCGCAGTGCGGGTTCGACGTCGCCGGGTTCTCCTTCGCCGGCTTCCCCGGCGTGGTCATCGGTCACAACGCGCAGCTCGCCTGGGGCCTGACGAACATGGGCGCCGACGTCACCGACTTCTTCGTCGAGCGGGTGCGCGACGAGACCTACCTGCGGGGCGACGAGTGGGAGCCGCTCGAGACCCGCACCGAGACGCTGCGCGTCAACGGCGGTCAGGACATCGACCTCGAGGTGCGCTCGACGGTGCACGGGCCGATCATCTCGTCCGTCATCCCGGGGACCGAGCCCGTCACGGACTCGCCGACGCCCGGCACGCGCCTCGGCGAGTACGCCGTCTCGCTGCAGTGGACGGCGCTCGAGCCCGGGCACACCGCGGACGCGGTCTTCGCCTTCAACCTCGCCGCGGACGCGGACGACGTCGCCAGCGCGGCTGCCTTGTTCGACGTGCCCGCGCAGAACATCGTGTTCGCGACGACCGACGGCCACATCGGGTACCAGGCACCCGGCCGGATCCCGGTGCGCGGCGACGTCTCCGACAGTCCCGTCCCGACCGACGGCACGTGGCCCCGCGACGGGTCCGACGAGCGCTACGACTGGACCGGCTACGTCGCGAGCGAGGACATGCCGCGCGCGCTCGACCCGGCCGAGGGGTTCCTCGTCGCGGCGAACCAGGCCGTCCTGCCTGCCGGCGTGGCGCCGTTCCTCACCACCGACTGGGACTACGGCTACCGCTCCCAGCGCATCCGGACGCTGCTCCAGGACAAGATCGACGCCGGCAGCCCCCTCGACGTGGACGACATGAACACGGTCCAGCTCGACGACCGCAGCCCGTACGCGGAGGCGCTCGTGCCGCTCCTGCTCGACCAGGAGCTCGACGACCCGTTCGCGGAGGAGGGGCAGGCGCTGCTCGCCGACTGGGACTACCGCACCGACGAGGACTCGGCGGCGGCCGCCTACTTCAACGCTGTGTGGCGCAACCTCCTCGAGATCACCTTCTGGGACGACCTTCCCGAGAGCGCACGTCCGAGCGGGGGGAGCCGGTGGCTCGCCGTCGTCCAGGGTCTGGTCGAGAACCCGACCGACTCGTTCTGGGACGACCGGCAGACGGTGAGCGTCGTGGAGACGCGCGACGAGGTGCTGACCCAGGCGCTGGTCTCGGCCCGGCTCGACCTGACCGTCGAGGTCAGCAAGACGCCCGACGACTGGCAGTGGGGGACCGTGCACACGCTCGCGCTCGAGCACCCGGTGCTCGGCGGCGACTCCATCCCCTGGTTCGTGCGGGACTACGTCAACCCCGATCCCCTCGGCATGCCGGGTGGGTCGTCGATCGTTGACGCGACCGCGTGGGACGCCGCGTCGGGCTCGTTCGACGTCACGGCGGGCCCGTCCATGCGGATGGTCGTCGACCTCGGCGACCTCGACCGCTCGACCTGGGTCAACGTCACGGGGACGTCCGGCCACCCGGCCTCGAAGCACTACGACGACCAGCTGGGGACCTGGGCGGACGGCGAGACCTACCCGTGGCCGTTCGGTGTCGACGCCGTCGCCGACGCCGGGACGGACGAGCTGACGCTCGTCCCGTGACCGGTTCCCGCTAGGGCAACCAGCGCCACCCGTGCGGGGTCGCGACGGCGTGCACGAACCGGTCGTGCGCCTCGACGGGCAGCGGGCGGTCGTCGGCGTCGTAGACCTCCTCCGGGAAGACGACGGCCACGACCGTGGCGTCCGCGCGGGCGTGCTCGAGCGCGCGGTCGTACCAGCCGCCGCCCTGCCCGAGGCGCACGCCCCGCGAGTCGACGGCGAGGGCGGGCGCGATGACGACGTCGGCGTGGGCGATGGCCTCCGGCCCCAGCGTGTCGGTGCCCGGCTCGGGGGGGCGTCCGGGCGCGCGCACCTGCAGGTCCTCGGGTCCGGCGTACTCGGCCCAGTCGCGGCTCAGGCCGGCGCCGAGCACGGGGAGCAGGATGCGCACGCCGCGCGCGGAGAGCCGTTCGAGGAGGTCGAGCGTGCCGGGCTCGGTGGGGCGTGCGGCGTACGTGGCGACGCAGGTCGCCGCCGTGACCTCGGCGATCGTCTCGACGACGTCGGCGATGGCGGCCGCAGCCTCCTTGCGCATGCGCTCGGAGCGGGTCTGCCGGTTGGTCCGGATGGCCTTGCGCAGGATCTCCTTCGCGTCCTCGGTCTCGATGCTTCCGTGCAGCGGGTAGGGCTGGGCGAGGCCACTCATGCCCCCATTGTGACCTGTCCTGCGTCCGGGCGGCTGCTCGTCCCGCACCCTGGCGAGTCAGGACACGCCTGGTGGCGGGTTCCGGCGGGGAGCTGGTCGTGCCTATGATTCGGGGGTAGTACAGACTCCTGACAAATAGTTCCGACGCGGTCACCCGCCGCCGAGCAGCGAGGACGTCATGACAGCAGCGACGAGCACCACCCGTAGCCCGGCACCGACGCGCGGCACCGGCGGTGTCCCCGACCGCGTGCACGGGGACGTCCTCACGGGGGTGCGGGCGAGCGCCGCGGTCGTGCTCGCGGCGGGTCACGACGCGGCCTCGCGCGACCTGCTCTCCCGCCCCCTCGGCGACGCGACCGTCGTCGAGCTCGCGGTCGCGACCGTGCGGCGCGTCGTCGACCCGGCCCGCGTCGTCGTGGTCGTCTCTCCCGAGGACACGACCGTGCGCCGGCTGCTGGGGGACGACGTCCTGTACGTCACCCAGACCGAGCCGCGCGGGACGGGCGACGCGGTCCTCGCCGCCCGCGAGGCGCTCGCGGACCTGCTCGGCCACCCGGACGCCGCCCCGGTGCTCGTCGCCTACGCCGACACCCCGCTGCTGCGCCCGGAGTCGCTCCTCGGGCTCCTGACCCGCCACGCGCTGACCGCGGCCGACCTGTCGCTGCTCTCCGCCGTCGTCGACGACGCCGAGCCGTCCTACGGGCGCGTCGTGCGCGACGGCGCAGCGCAGATCACGGCGATCCTCGAGCCCGAGGACGGCGCGCCCGAGCAGGACGGTGCGACGTCGTCCGCCGAGGTCAACGTCGGCGCGTACGTCGCTGCTGCGGACCTGCTGCTCGACGAGCTGACCGCGATGGCGGCCGGCGGCGAGCACCGCCTCACCGAGCTCGCGCGCCGGGTCATCGGCTCCGGTCGGCGCATCTCGTCGTACCGGATCGTGGACGTCGACGAGGTGCGCGGCATCAACACGCCCGACGAGCTCGCGCTCGCGGCGGACATCGTGCTCAAGCGCCTGTTCGTGCCGACCACGAGCACGGACACGAAGATCGTGTTCGGAACGGGCGGCTGGCGCGCGGTCATCGGCGAGGGCTACACGCTCGCCAACGTGCGGCGCCTGTGCCAGGCGATCGCGAACGAGACGGTGCGCCGCGGGCTCGACCACCAGGGGGTCGTGATCGGCGGGGACCGCCGGTTCCTCTCGCGCGAGTCGGCGATCGCGGCGACCGAGGTGTTCGCCGGCAACAACATCGCCGTCACGCTCCTGCCCGACGACGTCCCGACCCCGCTCGTCACGTTCGCCGCGCCCTACCTCGGCGCGGCGTACGGCATCATCATCACCTCGAGCCACAACCCGCCCGAGTGGAACGGCATGAAGGTGTTCCGCGCCGACGGCTCGCTCCCGCTCGACGAGGAGACGGACCGCTACCAGGACGAGGCGAACGCCCTGGCCGTGGACGACGTCATCACGCTCGACATCGACGTGGCGCGCCGTGCGGGGGTCGTCACCGACCGCGCCCTCACCGACCCGTACGTCGACGCGATCGAGCGGATCATCGACGTGGACGCGGTGCGCGGCTCCGACCTGCAGGTGGTCGTCGACCCCATGTACGGCACGAGCCAGCTCACGCTCGGCACCATCCTGTCCGACATGCGCGTGCGCTCGGAGTTCATCCACGCGACGCACAACCCGCTGTTCGGGGGCGTCGCCCCGGCACCGGACCTGCAGCGGCTCAGCACCCTGGTGTCGATGATCCAGCAGGGCGGCGGGCGGTACGACCTCGGCATGGCGACCGACGGCGACTCCGACCGCATCGGGATCGTCGACGAGACCGGCGAGTACATCTCGACGAACGACCTCCTGCTCCTCCTGTACTGGTACCTGCACGAGGTCCGCGGCGAGAAGGGCGGCGTGGTACGCAACCTCGCGACGACGCACCTGCTCGACCGGCTCGCCGCGCACCTGGGGGAGGAGTCGCGTGAGGTCAGGGTCGGCTTCAAGCACGTCACGGCCGGCATGGCGGAGATCGGCGCGGTGCTCGGCGGCGAGTCGTCGGGCGGCCTGACGATCCGCGGCTGGATCCTCGGCAAGGACGGGATCTTCGCGTGCGCGCTCGTCGCCGAGATGCTCGCGCGCACCGGCAAGAGGATCTCCGAGCTGCGCGCGATGATCTACGAGATCACGGGCCGCCTGTACACGCTCGAGGCGGGCGTGCCCGCGACGCCGGAGATGCGGGTCGAGGTGCCGCGCCGGCTCGCGGCGGAGCCGCTCACGCACGTCGGGCCGTACCCGGTCGTCTCGGTGTCGCACCTCGACGGCACCAAGATCCTCCTCGAGGACGACAACTGGGCGCTCCTGCGGTTCTCGGGCACCGAGCCCGTGCTGCGCATGTTCGTCGAGGCCGACACCCCTGCGAAGGCGGCCGAGCTGCTCGACTGGCTCCAGGGCTTCGTCACGGCCTGAACCGCCGCCTCCCGACCACCCACCACCAGCACCGAAGACAGGAACCAGAGCAACGATGCGCTACGGCCACTTCGACACCGCGAACGACGAGTACGTCGTCGAGCGACCCGACGTCCCCGTCTCGTGGACGAACTACCTCGGCACGAAGGACCTGTGCACGGTCCTGTCGCACAGCGGTGGCGGGTACTCGTACTACAAGAGCTCGCAGTACGGGCGGATCACCCGGTTCCGCCCCAACGGCGTGGCGCTCGACCGTCCCGGGCACTACGTGTACGTGCGCGACGCGGACGACGGCGACTTCTGGTCGGTGTCGTGGCAGCCGGTGGGCAAGCCGTTCGTCGGGCCGGACGAGGAGGTCGACCCCGCGGGCGGTGCCGGCCGGTGGACGACGCGCCACGGGCTCGGCTACTCGACCTTCCGGGCCGAGTACAAGGGCATCGACGCCGAGCAGACGGTGCTGATCCCCGTCGACGACGACGTCGAGCTGTGGGACGTGCGCCTGACGAACACCACCGACCGCGAGCGGCGGCTCACGGTCTCCGGGTACGTCGAGTTCAGCTTCCACACCATCACGATCGACAACCAGAACCTGCAGATGTCGCTCTACGCGTCGGGGTCCTCCTACGAGGACGGGATCGTCGAGTACGACTTCTACTACGAGCCGCAGACGTTCCACTGGTTCGGGTCGAGCGAGACGCCGTCGTCGTACGACTCGCTGCGCGACAGCTTCATCGGCCCGTACCGCACCGAGTCGAACCCGATCGCGATCGAGCGGGGCCACGGCTCGGGCACGAGCGCCACGACGCAGAACCACTGCGGGGCGCTGCAGCACGAGATCGTGCTCCAGCCGGGAGAGACCAAGCGCCTCGTCTACATGCTCGGCTACGGCTCGCGGGACGCGGCCGGGCGCGCGATGCAGGCCAAGTACTCCGACCTGCACGACGACGTCCCCGCGGTGGACCGCGAGCGCGCGCGCCTCGCCGCGTACTGGACGACCAAGCAGGACAAGCTCCGCGTCCGCACGCCGCACGAGGGCATGAACACGATGATCAACACGTGGACGCTGCTCCAGGCGGAGACGTGCGTGCAGTGGTCGCGGTTCGCGTCGTTCGTGGAGGTCGGCGGGCGCGCGGGGCTCGGGTACCGCGACACGGCGCAGGACGTCCTCAGCGTCATCCACTCGAACCCGACGAAGACGCGCCAGCGCATCGTCGAGCTCCTGCGGGCCCAGACCGAGGCGGGGTACGGGCTGCACCTGTTCGACCCGAAGGCGTTCGACCCCGACGCGGAGAGGCTCCCCGACGTCACGTCGCCCACGATCGTCCCCACGGTCGACCCGAAGGACCTCATCCACGGGCTCGAGGACACGTGCTCGGACGACCACCTGTGGCTCGTCCCCTCGGTCGTGGAGTACGTCAAGGAGACGGGGGACCGGGCGTTCCTGGACCTGGAGATCCCGTTCGCGGAGGGCACCCCCGGGACCGTCTACGACCACCTGGTCCGCGCGCTCGAGTTCTCCGCGGAGCAGGTCGGCCAGAACGGCGTCGCGCTCGGGCTGCGCGCCGACTGGAACGACTGCCTCAACCTCGGCGGCGGCGAGACGTCGCTCGTGACGTTCCTGCACGCGTGGGCGATCGGTGCGTTCCTCGAGATCGCCCAGCCGCTCGCCGCGGCGGGCGACGAGCGGGCCGAGGCCGACGTCGTGCGGTTCACCGCCGAGCGCGAGCGCATCGCGAAGGTCGCGGACGCCCAGCTCTGGGACGGGCGCTGGTGGATCCGTGGCTACACGCGCGACGGCGTGAAGATCGGCTCGGCCGAGAACGCCGAGGGAAAGATCTTCCTCGAGCACCAGGCCTGGCCGGTCATCGCGGGCATCACGACCCAGGAGCGCGGCGAGGCGTCGATGGACGCGGTGCGCGAGCTGCTCGGCTCCGAGTACGGCAGCCACCTCAACTGGCCGGCGTTCACGCAGGTCGACGACACCGTCGGGTTCGTCACGCGCGTGTACCCGGGCATCAAGGAGAACGCGGCGATCTTCTCCCACCCCAACGCGTGGCCGATCATCGCCGAGGCGCTGCTCGGCCGCGGCGACGAGGCCGTCCAGCTCTACGACGCGATCCTGCCGTACCACCAGAACGACAACATCGAGGTCCGCGGCGCGGAGCCGTACGCCTACGTGCAGTTCCTCTACGGGCGCGACCACGAGTGGTACGGCAAGGCGCAGAACCCGTGGCTCACCGGGACCGCCGGCTGGATGTACACCGCCGTCACCAAGTACGTGCTCGGCGTGCGGCTGGCTCTCGACGGGCTCGTCGTCGACCCGTCGATCCCGAGGGACTGGGACGGGTTCGAGGTGCGCCGCGAGTGGCGCGGCGCCGTCTACGAGATCGAGGTCCGCAACCCCGACCACGTCTCGACGGGGGTGCGTTCGGTGACCGTCGACGGCGCCGCGCACGACCCGGCGACGCCGATCGGGCCGCGTCCGGAGGGCACCGTCGTCGAGGTCGTCGTCACGCTGGGGTGAACGCGCTGGTGGCGTGCCCGGGCTTCGTGATAGACCCTGACTCCGAGGCCCGGGCTGTCCGCGCCTCGGCCGTCCCCCCGGGGGCCGGCCCGAGGTCGGACACGGCACGAGAGGGGCACCGATGACGAGCAAGGCCGTGCGGACGTGGAGCGTCGCGAGGCCGTGGCCCGTCACGCTGCGCGAGGACACGCTCGACGGGGCGGTCGTCCTGCGCCCGCTGCGGCGCCGCGACGGGCACGACTGGATGGCGCTGCGCGCCCGCAACGCGTCGTGGCTCGAGCAGTGGGAGGCGACGTCGCCCGGGCCGTCGCAGGGGACGGGTGGCGGTCCGCCCACCTTCGCGGAGTACGTGCGCCGGCTCTCTGCCCAGGCCCGCAACGGCTCCTCGCTCCCGTTCGGCGTCGAGTTCGACGGCGCGCTCGTGGGTCAGCTCACGGTCTCGTCGATCACGTACGGGTCGCTCTGCGGCGCGAGCATCGGCTACTGGGTCAGCGAGCACGTCGCCGGGCGCGGCATCATCCCGACGTCGGTCGCGATGGCCACCGACTACTGCTTCGGCGTGCTGGGCCTGCACCGCATCGAGATCAACATCCGCCCGGAGAACGGGCCGAGCCTGCGCGTGGCCGAGAAGCTCGGGCTGCGCGACGAGGGCGTGCGCGAGCGGTTCCTGCACATCCAGGGGCGGTGGTGCGACCACCGGACGTTCGCCCTCACGAGCGAAGAGGTGCCCGACGGGCTCCTGGCGCGCTGGCAGGCCGTGCGCCGTGCGGGGCAGCAGTAGCGCGGTCCGCGGTCGGACAGCGGCGGGACACGCCGGGCGCGCGTGCAGGGATCAGGCCAGCGCCTCGCCTACCGTCGTGATGTGGAATCGACCGCCGGACTCGCAGCCCTCGCGCTGTTCGTCCTGTGGATCGGCTTCTACGTCCCGCAGCGGGTGCGTCACCGTCAGCAGCTGCTGGAGGCGCGCACGGACGACCGCTTCTCCGGCTCCCTGCGCGTCCTGGCCGTCGCCGGCCCGGGTGGCGTGGCTCCGGCAGGGATGGGAGTCACGTTGGGCGGTGTGACGGCGCGGGTCGTCGAACCGCCCGGCATCGGGGACCGGTCGATCGGCCGGACGCACGAGGAGGAGGGGCAGCCCGCCATGGAGAGCACCGTCACGGCCGAGCCGGCACGTCCCGTCCGTCAGCGTGCGACGACGCCCGAGCAGGCGTCGTCGTCCCGTCTCGCCGTCCTCGAGCGCCGCGCGGCGGCCGCCCGCCGACGCCTCGCGCTCACGGTCGTCCTGCTGCTCGCGAGCGTGGCCGTGTGGGCAGCCGTCGCGATGTCCCTGACCTTGTGGTGGATCGCCGCGATCCCGACGGCGCTGCTCGCGGTCGTCCTCGTGCTCGGTCGTCGCGCGGTGCTCTCCGCGAAGCGGTCCGACGCCGCGTGGCTGACCGAGCGGCGTGCCGCGGCCCGAGCCGCCCGCGGGACCGTCCTCGGCAGCCCGCCCGCACCGCGGGGCGCGCGCCCGCGCGTCACCGGCCTGGCCGTGCACGGCTCCCAGACGAGCACCCAGATGATCCCGCGTGTCACGACGGCGGATCTCGCACGTCGCGCCGCGGCGGCATCCGTCCCCGTCCCCGCTCCGGGCCGCGCCGCGGGCACGGCGCGGGAGGAGCGGGACGCGTCGCCCTCGGCGTCGGCGTCGCGTGACGACGGCGAGGAGCCTGACGCTGCGGAGACGATCGAGCAGCTCGTCGACGCGCCGCACGAGCCGACCGGACGCGCGTGGGACCCCGTGCCGGTGCCGGCGCCGACGTACACGATGAAGCCCACGGCGCCGCGTCGTGAGCCCGCGCCGCTCACGCCCGACGACGTGACGTCGGCCGACGTCGCACCCGCCGGGTCCGTCGCCGCCCGCGACGACGAGGCCGCGGGGCCGCAGGACACCGACGGCCGTGCGCCCGGGGACGAGCGGAAGCCGAAGACCGAGACGCTCGGGCTGGACCTGAACGAGATCCTCGCGCGGCGTCGTGCCGCAGGGGAGTAGGCCGGTTTGCAGGACCCCACCCGCGGAGTGCTAATCTGTACCCGCTTCACGGGGCTATGGCGCAGTTGGTAGCGCGTCTCGTTCGCAATGAGAAGGTCGGGGGTTCGAATCCCCCTAGCTCCACTCCTTGAAGGCCGTCGACCAGGATGCACATCTCGGTCGACGGCCTTCGTCGTTCCTGAGACGACGCCGTGGAGCCCGCTGGCTGGGCCCGATCCCGGGTCAGCGGTGCGCGCGGCGCAGGTGCCCTCGGACGACGACGGCGAGCGTGCCCGCGACGAGCATCACGGCACCCCAGAGCAGCAGGAGAGCGGGCAGCGCCGTGCCCGTCGCCGACAAGCCGGAGGGCGACGTGTCGGCGTACCTGTCCGGGGTGGGCGTCGTGTCGTCGGCGGGCGCGGGTTCGCCTCCGTCGTCCGGTGCGACAGGGTTCTGCTGAGGGTCGCCCGGAGCGTCTGGTGGCTCGTCGACGTCGCCCGGAGGGGACGGCGGGACGACGACGGGCGCTCTGAGAGCGAGCTCGATCTCGTCGTAGTTGTCGTCGGCGACCTCGTCCAGCGCGGCTGATCCGACGAGGGCGCCGTTGACGATCGAGCGCAGATCGGCGTCGGGCAGCGTCGTGACGACGACGCGGGTCGTCGACCCGGCCGCGAGCGTGCCGAGCTCGCAGGTGACGATGTCGATGCCCTCAGGGTTCGTCGTCGCGCACGCGCCGCCGGACTCGGCCGAGACGAACCGTAGCCCCTCGGCCAGGGAGTCGCTGACCACGAGGTGTGGGGCAGGCTGCGGACCGCGGTTCACCACGTCGATCGCGAACTCGACGGGCTGACCGGCCGTCGGCGCGGTCGTGAGTACCGTCTTGGTCACCGCTACGTCGGCGAGCACGAAGACGCCCAAGGTCACGGATGCCTCGTTGTTGCCGATCTCCGGGTCGGGGGTGGTCGACGACGCGGTCGCCGTGTTGACGAGGGCGCCCGGTTCGGTGTCGGGCAGGACCCTCGCGACGATCGTGGCGGTCGCGCTGGCGCCCGGGGCGAGCAGATCTTGGGTGCAGGTGATCGTGCCGCCCGACTCCTCGCAGGTCAGGCCGTCGGTGCCCACCGCCGAGACGAGCTCCGTCCCGGCGGGCAGGGCGTCGTCGATCACGACGTCCGAGGCGTCGGACGGTCCCGCGTTCGTCACCGACACCGTGAACGTCGCTTCCTCTCCCGCGGCGACCGCTTCCGCGTCCACCGCCTTGGTGACGACCAGGTCGGCCGACCGGGTGATGCGCACCGGGACGTCGCTGCGGTTGTTGTCGAAGTCGTACTCACCCGCGACCGGCGAGCTCGCAGCACCCACGTTGACGACCTCCGTCGGCGCCTGGGAGGGGTCGATGCGAGCGCCGACGCGCACGGTCCTCGTCTCTCCGGCGGCGAGGGTGCCCGCACTGCACGCGACGAACACGATGCCGCCCTGGTCGACGGGTGCGCACGACGGGTCCGACGTCTCCGGGTCGAAGGTGAGCTCGGGCGGGAGGAGGTCCCCGACCTCGGTGACCGGCGCGTCGGACGGCCCGGCGTTCGTGACGACGATGCTGAACCCCGCGTCACCTCCCGCCGCGAACTCCTCCGCGTCGGCCAGCTTGACGACGGACAGGTCGACGACGGCGACGACCGGCGTCGTCACCGAGGCCTCGGCGTCCGCCGAGATCGGCGACGTGACGGTCGCGGTGTTCGTGGTCGACGGCGTGCCCGCGAGCGTCGGGAGCGTGTACCCGGAGATCGTGACCTGCACGGGTGGCGGCTCGGGCACGCGACCCGGACCGAGCACCGTGCCCAGCTCACAGGTCACGGACGCGGGTGGTTCGACGGTGCAGGTGCCCTGCGTCGGCACCGCCGAGGTCACCACGAAACCGTCCGGGAGGGTGTCCGACACGACGACGTCGGGGGCGTCGGACGCGCCCTCGCGCTGCAGGTCGAGCACGTTCGCCACCGTCAGCAGGTATCCGAAGGGCGCGCCGGGCACGATGTCGGCCTCGCCGTTGCCGTCGACGTCCGTGAGACCGACGACGTCCTTCGTGAGCTCCAGCGTCGCCACCGGGTCGGTCACCGTGAGCGGTGCCTGCGAGACGTTGTCGGCGTCGTCGGCATCAGGTGTCGAGGACGTGAGCGTCGCGGTGTTCACGTACTCGCCCACGGGGGCGTCGGAGAGGGTGACACCGTCGACCTGCACGAGCCAGCTCGCGTCGCCAGCGGCGAACGGCGGGACGTCCCCCAGCGGGCACTGGAGGTCTCCGCCGCTCCAGGAGCACTGGTCCGTGATGTCCTCGGCGTCGCCGTCGCGGACCACGCGCACCTGGTTGACGTGGAACCGCGTCATCGTCGACGAGTCGACGAGGACGACGTCGCGGGCGGTCGACGGGCCGTCGTTGCGCACGTCGATCTGATAGCCCGACGGGGCTCCGGCCGGCGCCGCCGAGGGGATGGTGAGGTCGAGGCTCGGCAGGTCGAGCGAGTAGGTGCGCTTCGTGACCGACAGGTCCGCGCTCGCGGCGACGGGGTTCGACCGCACCGCGGTGTTGTTCGCCGACGACGGGTCGACACGATCAGGGTCCGTCAGCTCGATCGTCGCGGTGTTGGTGAGCAGCGACCCGGGATCGAGGTCGGCGTCCACCCGCACGACGACGGGGAAGACCGCGGCGAGCTGGTCGGGGACGGTCGGGAGCGCGCAGGTGAGGACGGGTGCCGCGAAGGTGCACTGCTCCACCGAGGACACGTAGGTGACGCCGTCGGGGAGGGTGTCGGTCACCACGGCCGACGCGGCGTCCGACGGGCCGAAGTTGAGCGCGGCGAGGTAGTAGGTCACCTCCTCGCCGGCGGTGAACGTGCGCGGCGGCTCGTCCGGGGTCGGTCCGGGGGTCGTGTCCCACTTGAGCACGGCGAGGTCGGACACCGCCCGCGTGGTGACCGTCGCCTCGGCCGAGTCGTTCGCGGTGACCGGGTCCGTGGACGTCGTCGACACGGTGACGGCGTTGACCGCGCCCGCGTCGAGGTCGAAGTCCGCCGGGATCGACATCGTCACCTCGACCACGGCCTGCGCACCGACGGCGAGGTCCCCCGTGCCGCAGGTGAGGACGCCGCCGGCGGCGTCGCACGTCACGCCGGCGGGGGCATCGACGGTGCCGAGGTCGAGGCCCTCGGGCAGCGTGTCGGTCAGCACCACCTCGCGGGCCACGGCCGGTCCCGCGTTCGACGCGGTGATCGTGAACGTGACGTCCTCGCCGGCGGCGGGCTGCACGGGGTCCGCGGTCTTGGCGACCGACACGTCGGCGGTCCTCTGCACCGGGGCCGTCGCGGACGCCGAGTCGTCCCCTCCGTCCGGGTCCGCGGTCGACGAGGTGACCGTCGCGGTGTTGGTGACGTCCCCGCCGGGGTGGTCGGCGGAGACGTCGGCGACGACGGTGAGGGTGGCCGACGAGAGCGCCCCGTCGGCACCCGGCCCGGGAAGGTCTCCCAGCGCGCAGGAGATCGTCGGGCCCTGGGTGCAGGTGCCGCGGCTCGAGGTGGCGCTGACCAGCGCCAGGCCGTCCGGCAGCACGTCCTCGAGGGCGACCTCGCGGGCGGTGGAGGGACCGGCGTTCGTGACCTCCACCGTGTAGGTCGCCTGGCCGCCGGCGAGGACCCTGCCGACGGACTTCTCCACCTCGAGGTCCGCCGAGGGCGCCGCGACCGTGATCTCCGCGGCAGCGGAGTCGTCGGAAGGGTCGGGGTCGGGGGTGCTCGAGGCGCCGGTGGCGGAGTTGCCGAGGGTGGTGCCGCCCGCGGCGTCGGGTGAGACACGCGCCGTCACGGTCATGACGAGAGATGCTCCGGGTGCCAGGACCGGCACCGAGCAACGGGCCGTGGCGTCGGACACGCTGCAGTCCGCCCCGGGCGCCTCGGCACCGGCCAGCCGCAGCTCGGGGCTGCCGGGGATATCCGTCGCGATGACGTCGACGGCATCGGACGGGCCGTCGTTGCGGACGGTCACGGCATAGGTGACGGTCTCGCCGGGCACGACCGTCGACGCCGTCGGCGTCTTGGTGACCTCGAGGTCGGAGCGTCGGGAGAGGGCGACCGAGGCGCCGGACGAGTTGTCCGCAGGGTTCGGGTCGGCGGTCGTCGACCCGACCGTCGCGACGTTGACCAGGGACGTCGCGGTCGAGGAGGGCGTGGTCGACATCACGATCTCGATCGGTACCGTCGCGTCCGCCGCCACCGTCCCGAGCGTGCACGTCACCGTCGGAGCGGCGAACGTGCACGAGCCCTGATCGGAGGTGGCCGAGACGAACGTCGCCCCGCTCGGGAGCGGGTCGGTCACGGTCACGTCCTGCGCCGCCGTCGGTCCGTCGTTCACGACGACGAGCGAGGCGACGATCTCTCCGCCCGCCTCCCCGGGGTCGGGCGACATGGTCTTCTCGAGGGAGAGGTCGGCGAGGCTGGACACGGCGGTCTCCGCGGGCGTCACGAGGTAGGTGAGGTCACGTCCGAGCGTCGCGGCCGTGTAGTCCAGCACGGCCGCGTTGCGCAGCGTCGTCCCTGCCGCGGAGGTGTCGACGACGGCGCGCACCGTCGCCTGCCAGGTCGCACCGACCGCGATCGTGCCGACCACGCACTCGACGACCTGGTCGGCGGCAGAGCACGTCCCCGACGACGGCGTCACCGTCTCGACCGACAGGCCCGCGGGGAGCGTGTCCGTGACGACGGCATCGACGGCGGGGTCCTGCCCCGTGTTCGGGTAGGTCAGCGTGTACTCGAGCACGTCGCCCGGGAGCGCCGGGCTTCGGCCGGCGAGGTTGGCGACGGACTTCGAGCTCGTGGTGAAGTCGGGCGCGAAGAGCCCGATCGCGGTCGTGACGACGCCCGGGAAGTAGCGGTCTCCGGTGCTCTCGAGCGAAATCTCCGCTGTCGATGCCCCGTTGGGGATGCCGCTCGCCGACAGGTTCTTGACGTCGTAGCCGAGCATGTTCAGGTCGGCGGGAGTGCGTGCGGCGACGCTCGTGCCGTCGTGGTCGTTCGTGCCGTTGAAGAAGTTGCTGCCCCGTGTGAGCGGTGTCGTCGACAGCAGCGTGTCGTTGAGCCGGGCGTTGTCGCCCGACGTCGCGAAGTCGCCCTCGTAGGCCACCATCCCGAGCTGTGTCTCCACCGGGCCGGTGAGCGGCGAGCGGAACCCCGACAGGGAGATCTGCTGCGGCTCCCCCCGGCCGACGTCGGCGAACCCGTCGAACACGGTCATGTTGCGCAGGGGCAGGCTCGGAGCGCGGTAGACCACGACGAGCGACCAGCCGGCGTACCGGTCCTCCCCGGTGCCGGCGACCACGTTGCCGCCCCAGTACGTGCCCTCGCCCGCTGCCCGCACCACCGCCGTCACGTCGGCGAACTCCTGGTAGGCGCCGTCGCCGCTGGTCGGACCGAAGCTCGCCTGCGAGGACACCGTCGTGTAGCCCGCGGCGCCCGGCGGGCGCAGGGACATCTGCTGGCGGACCCCGGTGCCCGCGGTCCCCCCGGGGCCTCGCGCGACCCGTGCACCCCAGTACAGGCCGGCCCACAGCACCTGGGCGTCGGGCGGTGCCGAGACGTCCGAGCTCGACGAGTTGAACGTGGACCCGACCGAGTCGGCGTCCAGGTTCACCATCGCGAAGCTGTTGTTGTTGAGGTTGGCCGTCCCCGCCCGCGCACGGTCGCACCGGTCGTCGGATGCGGGGCAGGTCAGCAGGTTGTTGCCGAAGATCGCGACGGTGCCGTTGTCGTCCGTCGAGAAGCGTGCCCCGAACGGGGCGACGGGTGCTCCGGTCGAGACCGTCGGCGCCAGCGTCCCGAAGAGGAGAGCGAGGACGAGGGCGGCGACCCCGGACCGGACCAGAGGCTGTCGCGCGCTCACGCGCCCCGCCTCACGTCGGTTCGGACCGAGAGATCGATCGGGTGCCGATCGCTGTCCAGCGGGGACGCGGCCATCTCCCGTCACCTCCGAGTCCTGCCCCAGGAGCCGCGCCGCGACGATGCGACGTGGACCGGGGGCGGCGATCCTTGTGACGAGTCTCGACGATGGCAGCAGGATCCGCCAGGCCGAGTTCCCCGCGGCCCTGGGCGCACGAAGGCCCGCGGCCGCCGGAGAGGCGATCGCGGGCCGGCGTGCTGCGAGTCAGCTGCAGGTGTAGGTGACGCCGTCCTCGAAGTGGGTGCCCGGGCCGAGCTCGTTGCACTTCTCGACCAGCTGGCTGGCGCCGATCCCGAGGAAGATCGCGACGATGATCGAGATGACCAGGACCACCGAACCGACGATGATGCCGGCGAGGGCGATGCCGTTCTTGTAGCCGGCCTTCTTCGACTTGTTGAACGCGACGATGCTGAGGATCAGGCCGACGATCGACAGGCAGCCCAGGAACGACAGCACGAGGCCGACGATGCCCATCGTCCGGCCCGGGTCCTGCTGGGGTGCCGAGTATCCCGGCGTCGAACCGTACTGGGGTGCCTGAGGTGCCTGCGGGGGCTGGCCCGAGCCGTAGGCGCCGGGGGCCCCGTACTGGGGCGCGCCGCCGGGCTGCTGCGCCCCGCCGGGCTGCGAGGACCCGTAGGACGGCGGGCCGGAGGGCGTGGGACCGGATGGGTTCTGCGGCTGCTCAGGCTGTTCGGGGGTGGACATGCGTTGTCGTCTCCTCGGGGTCGTGGTTCGGCCGTCACGACTCTCTCACATCTGATGTCTGCGCAGGGGTGTGTCCTGCGGGATGATGGGCAGGTGAACTCACGGAACGTCCCATTCGTCACGCTTGCGTCGGCGGCCGCCCTGGCCGTCGGGCTCACGCCCGTGCTGGGCGGGTGCGCGGTCGAGCGTGGCGACTCGGACGGCCCGACTGTCGACGGTGCGCTCGTCGCGCGCGCCGCAGAGCCTGAGGACAGCGTGCTCGTGCTGGGATCGACGGACCCCGCGGAGCTCGCGCTCACGGCGAGCCAGACCTTCTTCTCCTCCGCACCCGTCGTGGTTCTCGCGCCCGCAGGCGACGACGCTGCGCAGGCCACGGCGGAGGCTGCTGCCGTGGAGCTCGCCGCGCCGGTGCTGCTCGTGGGTGGGGCGATCTCCGACGCGGGACTGCGCGTCGAGCTTGAGCGGCTCGGGGCGGTCGCCGTCGTCGACGTGCGTGCGGACGCCGCCACTCCGGGCGAGGCACAGGGCGACGCGGGCGCCGAGGGCGGCAGCGCTGACGTGGCAGACGAGGGTGTCGCCGACGACCCTGACGCTCCCGCCGACGGGTCGGGCACGCCGGACCCCGAGAACAACGACGGCACCGCCCTGGTCGAGTCGCTCGACGGCGTCGAGCAGGTGCGGCTCGAGCCGGACGCGCTCACCACGGCGGGCGAGCTCGACCCCCGGGACCTCGACGACGTGCGCGACGCACTGCCGGCACGCGGCGAGCCCGAGGTCCTGACCGAGGTGCTCGTCCTCACCGAACCCGGCGACGACGAGCCCGCCGCGGTCGCCACGGCACGGGCCGCGGGGGCCGTACCGCTCGAGGTGCCCACCGGCGACCCGCGCGCATCCGCGGTGGTCGTCGACGCGATCGGCTCCGCCAAGGCGCTCGCGGTCGTGGGGATCGGACCGAGCTTCGGGACGTCGTCGGACCTCGCCTGGCGGCTGCGCGCCGCCGAGACCGGGGACGTCCTGCCGAGCGGCACCCAGCTCGCGTTCGGGACGGGCGCGCGGTACGTCGCCGTCCGTGCGGACGCGGTCACCCCCGGCCTGGTCGCCGTCGACGCGGACGTCGCGGCGGTCGCGATCGACCGCGCCGAGGCGGCGGCGGAAGGCTTCGCCGCTGCGGACGAGGAGGTCGTCACCCTCCCCGCGCTCGAGGTCGGGGCCACCCGCGCGTCGTCGTCGGCCGGGGACGACGGCGACTACTCGACGGAGGCGCCCGTGGCCGAGCTCCGGCCGTTCGTCGAGGCCGCGTCGCAGGCCGGCGTCCAGGTGCAGCTGCGGCTCGAGCCCGGCGCGAGCACGTTCCAGGACCAGGTCGAGGCGTACGCGGAGCTCCTCGCGCTGCCCGGTGTCGGGCTCGTGCTCGACGCGCGCGGGCGGTATGCCGAGGGCCTGTCGACCGGGGTCGTCGACCCGGCCGAGGTGGGGACCGCCCTCGCGGCCGTGGCCGGCGTCGTGCGCGAGCAGGGGCTCCCGCAGACCCTCGTCGTGCTGCAGACGACCGACCCCGAGGCCGCGCTGTCGGGGGTCGACACCGGTGCGGGGGAGATCGCGCTCGTCGTGCAGCAGGTCGGGACCGGCGGCTACGGTGCACGGCTCGACGCGTGGAGGAGCCTCGGGGGCACGCTGCCCGGCGGGTCCGTCGGCGGGTGGACCACCGGCTCGCCCGACCCGGCGCTCGACGTCGCGGGCGTGCTCGCTCTGGACCCGCCGCCGTCGTACGTCGCGGGCCGGTAGCCCAGGGTCCGCCCGGCCGCGACCGGCCTCAGGGCGCATGGACCGACCACCGGACAGCGGGTTAAGGTGGTCTCCTAGCAAATACGAATCGTTTCGATCGCAGCGGCGGCCGGACGACGACAAGGTCACGACGAGGTACCGATGGTCGCGCTCATTCCCCAGCCCCTGCACCTGCGCACGACGGGGGGTTTCCTCGCCCTGCCCGGACTGGCGCTCGACCTGCCGGACGGGCTCGACGACCCGGCGTTCGTGCAGCTCGTCGGCGAGACCGTCGGGCTGCCGGCGTCGATCCCAGCGTCTGGCCCGACGTCGAGCCCGACGTCGATCCCGACGTCGATCCCGACGGCGACGGTGGGCCCGGTGCTGCGGCTGCGGACGGACCCCGCGGCCGGTCCGGAAGGGTCGCGCAGCCCGGAGCGCTACTCGCTCGTCGTGGACGACGACGGCGTGACGATCACCGCGCCGGAGCGTGCGGGACTGCTGCACGGCGTGCACACGCTGCGCCAGCTCGTGGAGCCCGCCGCCGCGGGGGAGGACGCCGCCCGCGCGCCTCACGTCGTCGTGCACGACGCGCCGCGCTACGGCTGGCGCGGGCTCTCGGTCGACGTCGCACGCCACTTCTTCGACGCCGACGCGCTGTGCGCGGTGGTCGACACGATGGCCGCGTACAAGCTCAACGTCCTGCACGTGCACCTCACGGACGACCAGGGGTGGCGCATCGAGTCGCCGTCGCGGCCAGAGCTCGCGAAGCTGTCCTCCGACGGCGACGTCTCGGGTGGGGACGGCGGGCACCTGACCCTCGCGGACTTCCGCGCGCTGCAGGACCACGCGGCCGAGCGCGGCGTGCGGGTCGTGCCGGAGATCGACGTGCCCGGGCACGTCAACGCGGCGACGCACGCGTTCGGGGACCTGCGCGCCGACGGCGTGCCCACCGACGCGTACGAGGGCATCGAGGTGGGCTTCTCGCGGCTCACGTTCGACCTGCCCGCGACCGAGCCCTTCCTGCGCGACGTGCTGACCGACCTCGCGCGCATCACCGACGGCGAGCACGTGCACTTCGGCGGGGACGAGGTGCTCACGATGGAGCCGGACGAGTACGCGCGGTTCGTCGAGCTGTGCGAGCGGATCGTCCTCGAGGCGGGCAAGAAGCCCGTGGCGTGGCAGGAGGCGGCCAAGGCCCCGCTGCGACCGGGGACGGTCGTGCAGTACTGGGACACCCACCCGGCCGACCTGACCTACCTGGTCGAGGCAGCGCGGTCCGGGGCGCGGGTCCTCCTGTCGCCCGCGAACAAGGTGTACCTCGACATGAAGTACACCGCGGACTACCCGCTGGGCCAGGAGTGGGCCGGACTCGTCGAGCTGCGCGACTCCTACGACTGGGAGCCCGAGTCCGTCGTGCCCGGGATGCCCGCCGAGGCGATCGAGGGCGTCGAGGCCGCCGTGTGGACCGAGCGCATCCCCACGACCCCCGACCTGTTCACCATGCTCCTGCCACGCCTGTCGGCCGTCGCGGAGGTCGCGTGGACCGTTCCGGAACGCAAGGACTGGGACGACTACCGCCGCCGCGTCGCCGTCGAGGCCGCGTCGTGGCGCCGCGCGGGCACGCCCTTCCACCCCACGACTCAGGTGGACTGGTAGCCGGAGCCGTCTGAGCGGCGCGTCGGCAGGGCCGTCAGACCCAGCTCGGCAGCCACATGTGCAGGTTCCAGAACGCGTACGGAATCTGCCACCCGGTCCAGATCGGGTAGAAGAACACGCTCACGGCGCCGATCACGGTCAGCAGCACGACGATGCCCGACCGCACGGTGACCCGCCGGGACCGGTCGTGCTCGGTCCGTTCCAGCGCGACCGTCAGCACGTACACGAGCGTGAGGACCACCCACGGGGTGAACGCGATCGAGTAGAACGTGAAGATCGTGCGGTGCGCGTACGCGAACCACGGCAGCCAGCCCGCGGCGATGCCGCTCAGCACGGCGAGCGCGCGCCAGTCGCGGAACATGACCAGCAGCACGAGCGTCACGACGACCGCGAGCGCGGCCGCCCACCACAGCACGGGGTTGCCGAGCGAGGTGATGGCGCGCGCGCACTGGTCCGAGGTGCACCCGTTCTCGCCGAGCGACTCCTTGCGCCAGTAGAACGACGTGGGGCGCCACTGCACGATCCACCCGAGCGGGTGCGCCTCGTACGGGTGCTCCGACTCCAGGCCGTTGTGGAACGTCCACATCTTGGTGTGGTACTCCCACAGGGAGCGCAGTGCGGGCGGGAGCCACTGCAAGCCCTCGCCGGGATGCTCGGTCGCCCACTGGCGCATGTAGGCGCCGGGGGTGCGGAACCACGACGTCCAGGACGCGAGATAGCCGAGCAGCGCCGTCGGGAGCATGACGAGCGCGGCGGGGATCGCGTCGACCAGCAGCGCGTCCTCCCACCACCGCTCGATGCCGGCCGTGCGCCGCGCGGTCGCGTCCCACAGGACCGAGAGCACGGCGAAGACCGCGAGGAAGTACAGCCCGGACCACTTCACCCCGCACGCGAGGCCCAGCGCGAGAGCTGCCGCGAACCGCCACCAGCGCCAGCCGAGTCTCGGTCCGTATCTGCCGAGGCCTCCCCCCGCGTCGAGGATCGCGCCACAGCGTTCGGCGAGGCGCCGTCGGGCCTGCTCGCGGTCCAGGAGCAGGCACCCGAACGCGACGAGCACCCAGAACATGAGCATGTTGTCGAGCAACGCGATGCGCGAGTGCACGATCGCGGTGCCGTCGACCGCCATCAGCGAGCCCGCCACGATCCCCATCGCCGTCGACGCGAACAGCCGCCGCGCGATGCGCGCGACGAGCACCACCGCGATCACACCCACGACGACCGACGCGATCCGCCACGACCACGGGTTCTCCGCGCCGCCGAACGCCTTCATGCCCAGCGCGATCATCCACTTGCCGAGCGGTGGGTGGACCACGTAGTCCGGGCTCGACAGGTACGAGTCGACGTCGCCGGCCTCGAACGCCGGGTCGGGCTCCTCGGGCCAGTCCGCCTCGTACCCGGCGCGCAGCAGCGTGTACGCCTGCTTGACGTAGTACGTCTCGTCGAACACGAGCGTGCCCGGCCGGCCCAGGTTCCACAGGCGCAGCACCGCGGCGACCAGCGCGACGATGCCGACGCCCAGCCAGCCCCACAGGCGGTCGTGCCGCGTCACGCCCAGGGCCAGACGCCGAGCGCCGAGCAGCGCGACGAGCAGGCGTTCGCGGTGGGTCGGGGCGGGTGCGTCGGTCTGGTCGGGCGGGTCGGCCTGGCCGGGTGCGCCGGTGGTGGTGGCGGGGTGCGCGTCGACGGGCGGCTGGGACACGCAGGCCATCGTAGGGGTACCGACGTGTGGAACCCTGGACGCCATGACCTCCGAGCCAGCCGCCCCCGAGCGGCCCGCGCCCGCTCGCGAGTCCGGGCACCTCGTCCTCGCCGGCACCCCGATCGGCAACGCCGAGGACGCGAGCCCGCGGCTGCGCCGGCTGATCGCCGAGGCCGACGTCGTCGCCGCCGAGGACACGCGCCGCCTCCACGCGCTCGCCGCGCGGCTCGGTGTCCGCGTCGGCGGGCGCGTCATGAGCCTCCACGAGCACAACGAGGCCGAGCGCGCGGACGACCTGCTCGACGTCGTCGAGGGCGGCGGGACGGTCCTCGTCGTGTCCGACGCCGGGATGCCCGCCGTGTCCGACCCGGGCTTCCGGGTCGTGGCGCGCGCCGTCGAGAGGTCCGTGCCGGTCACCGCCGCGCCGGGCCCCTCCGCCGTGCTCACCGCGCTCGCCCTGTCCGGGCTGCCGACCGACAGGTTCTGCTTCGAGGGGTTCCTGCCCCGCAAGGCCGGGGACCGTGCACGGTCCCTCGCGGCGCTCGCCGACGAGCGGCGCACGATGGTGTTCTTCGAGGCGCCGCACCGGGTCGCGGAGGCGCTCGCGGCGATGGCGACCGCGTTCGGGGAGGACCGCGCGGCAGCCGTCGCGCGCGAGCTGACGAAGACGTACGAGCAGGTGCTGCGCGGTCCGCTCGGGGAGCTGGCGGCGCGTGCCGCCGACGAGGCGCTGCGCGGGGAGATCTGCATCGTCGTCTCGGGTGCGCCCGCGCGTGGACCGGTGCCCGTCGCGGACCTCGTGCCCGAGGTGCTCACGCGCGTCGACGGCGGCGAGCGGCTCAAGTCCGCCGTCGCGGAGGTCGCGGAGGCCGCGGGCGTCCACAAGCGCGACCTGTACGCGGCGGCGCTGGCGGCGCGCGGGCGCTGACCTCCCGAGCTGTCAGCGCGCCACGGGTCCGGGGGGCGGTGGGGCGCTGACAGGTCCGTCAGTGCCCGTCAGCGCCAACGTTGGAGCTCGGTTCCAGCGCCACACCCGCCGCGGCGAGCTCGTCGCGCGCGGCTGCGCCGAGCTCCGGCGTGACAGGCACCGTGAGGTCGGTCAGGACGCGCGCCCGGAGCCCGAGCCCGTGCGCGTCGAGCGCCGTGGCCCGGACGCAGTGCGACTCCGCGATCCCGACGACGTCGACCTCGCCGACCCCGGCGCCGTCGAGCAGCGCGGCGAGGGTCCGCCCCTGCAGGTCCGTGCCCTCGAAGCCGGAGTACGCCGCCTCGAACTCGCCCTTCTTGACGCGCACGTCCGGGTCGAGGTCCGCGAGCGCCGGGTGCAGCTCGGCGTTCGGCGTGCCGGCGATCCCGTGCGGCGGCCAGGTGTCGACGAAGTCGGGGTCCTCGCTCCAGTGGTCGCCCGGGTCGACGTGCCAGTCCTGCGTCGTGACGACGAGGTCGTAGCGGTCCCGGTAGGTGCGCGCGAAGTCGGCGATGCGGTGCGCGACGTCGTTCCCGCCGTCGACCCCGAGCTCGCCGCCCTCGCAGAACGTGGGCTGGACGTCGACGACGATCAGGGCGCGCCGGTGCGCTCGCGGGCTCTCGGTCATGACCTCACTGTGCCATGCGATCTCTGCGCCGGGCCCGCGCGCAGCGACGGGGGTGCGGTGCGAGAGTGTTCTGACGACGACGAAGAGGTGGCGCCATGACGACGGACCGACCCATCGGCTACTGGCTCAAGCTCGTGGACCGGCTGATCGACGAGAGCTTCGACGACGTGTTCCAGCACTCCGGCCTGACGCGTCGGCACTGGCAGGTGCTGAACACGATCCGGGACGGGGTGGGTGACGAGACCGCCGTCGACGGCGTGCTGTCACCGTTCACCGGTGGCGGCGCGGGGCACGCGTCGGCGGTGAGCGCGGAGGTGGACGACCTCGTGCGGCGCGGCTGGGTCGCGCGCGGTGAGACCGGCCTGACCGTCACCGTGGCGGGCAACCACGCGTACCACGACCTGCTCGACGCGGTGTCGCGCTCGCGCGAGCGCATCGCGGACGGCGTGACGCGCGAGCAGTACGAGACGACGCTCGCGACGCTGCAGCAGATGGCCCGCAACCTGGGCCGCTCAGACTGAGCGCGGCGTCCAGAACGACCACGGCTCGCCCTCCGGTCCGAGCGCGCCGTACTCGCGCACGCCGTACGGCTGGTCCGTCGGGGCGTAGGTGATCGTCCCGCCCCGCGCGACGACCTGCGCATGGTGGGCGTCGACGTCCTGCACGGTCACGACGAGCATCCCGGTGGCCGCGCCGAGCGACGCCGGGGAGGCGAGACCCCAGCGGGGCGACACACGGTGGAGCATCACGACGCCGTCGGCGGTGCGGACCTCGGCGTGCACGACGACGCCGTCCTCCGTGTGCACGGGTCCGGGCTCCATCCCGAACACGCGCACGAGGTGCTCGTGCGCCCGCGCGAGGTCGTCGTACACGAGGACCGCGATCCGGCGCAGGGGCTCGGTCGCCGCGACAGCCGTGTCCTCGAGCACCGCGAGCAGCCGTCGGCAGACCTCGACGTCCCCGTCCTCGGACCCGCGTGCAGCGCCCGACGACGTACTGCCCGACGACGTACCGGCAGACAGCGTGCCGGCGGGCTCCGACCGCACGTCGGTGAGCCGGTGGAGCAGGCGCTCGGTGCGCAGCACCTCGTCCTCGATCGCGACGAGGTGGTTGCGCAGCGCCCCGTCGAGCCGCCACGACGGGTCGTCGAGCGCGCGGGCGATCTCGTCGAGCGGGGTGCCGAACCGGCGCAGCACGCTGATCCGGTAGAGCCGTTCGACGTGCTCGCGCCGGTAGCGGCGGTGCCCCGCAGGAGTCCGGTCGGGCTGCAGCAGGCCGACGTCGTCGTAGTGGTGCAGCGTGCGCACGGTGAGCCCGGACATGTCCGCGAGCTCGCCGACGCGCCAGCCGTCCGGGTCGTCGTCGTGCACGGTCAGTCCTGCGAGGTGTACAGGGACCAGCGGTGGCCGAACGGGTCGACGAGCCAGCCTCTCCGCTCGCCGTCCTGGTCGGTGGGCTCCCGGTCGGGCGTCGCGCCGGCGGCGACGGCGGTGGCGTAGGCCGCGTCGACGTCGTCGACCTGGAGCACGACGGCGCTCGTGCAGTGGCCCAACGAGCGCGGGGCGTACGCGCCGTACTCCTGGTACTCGTCCGACAGGTAGAACAGGTCGTCGCCGATGCCGAGGGCGACGAACCCGATCTTCCCGTCGTCGTCGTAGCGCTCGCCGGCTTCTCGCGCGCCGAACGCGGCGGTGTAGAACGCCACGGCGGCCGCGCCGTCGTGGACCGTCAGGTAGGGGGTCAGCGACATCACGTGCTCCTTCGCGCGTCGTGCGGCAGCCGTCCACCGCCGCTGCGCACGACGCTATGCCCTCACGCCACGTGAGGTGCAAGGTCGCGCCCGCACGCGGCCCGGACGCGGCGGCGGGGTCACGGCTCACGGGCGTACGCTGCCGGGACCCGCGACCCGCACGCACCCCGCGTGCCCGGGCGCGCCGCACAGAGCTGGAGCACTGCGATGGAGTTCCGCCGGATCCCCGGTCTGCCGCCCTATGTCTTCACCATCATCGACGGGCTCAAGATCGAGGCACGCCGAGCAGGGCGCGACGTCGTGGACCTCGGGTTCGGCAACCCGGACCTGCCGAGCCCGGAGATCGCGGTCGAGAAGCTCGCCGAGGCGGCGCACAACGCGCGCAACCACCGCTACTCCGCGTCGCGCGGCATCCCCAAGCTGCGTGAGGCCGTCGCGGGCCTGTACCAGCGCCGGTTCGGCGTGACCCTGGACCCCGAGACGGAGATCATCTCGACGATCGGCGCCAAGGAGGGCTTCAGCCACCTCATGTGGGTGCTGCTGCAGCCGGGCGACGTCGCGCTCGTCCCGACCCCGAGCTACCCCATCCACATCTGGGGCCCGTACTTCGCGGGCGCGGACGCGCGCCAGGTCCCCATCGGCGACGGTACCGACGCCGCGGGGTACATCGACCGCATCATCGAGGCGTGGGAGCTGGGCTGGCCCAAGCCGCGCGTCGTCGTGCTGTCGTTCCCGCACAACCCGACGACGACGGTCGCGACGAAGGAGGACCTGCAGCGGCTCGTCGACTGGGCGAGGGACAAGGACGTCGTGCTGGTCCACGACCTCGCCTACGCGGACATGACGTTCGACGGGTTCACGCCACCGTCGATCATGGAGTGCGACGGGGCACGCGAGGTCGCGGTCGAGCTGTACTCGATGACCAAGTCGTTCTCCATGGCGGGCTGGCGCGTGGCGTTCCTCGTGGGGCGCAAGGACGTCGTCGGTGCGCTCGCCAAGCTGAAGAGCTACCTCGACTACGGCACGTTCCAGCCCATCCAGATCGCGGCGACGGTGACCCTCAACGAGGCGACGGAGTACCCGCAGGAGGTCTCGGGCGTCTACGAGTCGCGGCGCGACACCCTCTACGACGGGCTGCAGCGCATCGGCTGGGACATCCACAAGCCCGCCGGGACCATGTTCGCCTGGGCGCGCATCCCCGAGCCCTACCGCGACATGGGCTCCATCGAGTTCGCGACCCACATCGTGGAGGAGTGCGACGTCGCGGTCTCGCCCGGCGTGGGCTTCGGGCCGGGCGGGGACGAGTTCGTGCGGTTCGCGCTCATCGAGAACGAGCACCGCATCGGCCAGGCGGTCCGCGGTCTGAAGCGTGGCCTGACGCGTCTCTGACCCTGCGTCGCGGCGTCCGACCAGCGACGATGGACGGATGACGAACCTCGCCCGACCCCTCGGCACGCTCGCCGTCGTGGCGGTGCTCGCCGCGTGCACCTCCGGGTCGCCGGCACCGTCGGACGGTACGACGCGGACCGCGTCGGGCCCGACGACGGATGCGCCGTCGGGCCCGACGACGGACCCGACGCCCGACGAGCCCGAGGCGACCGCGGAGCCGGGGCTCGTCGTCGTCCCCGAGGTGACGGTCGAGGTCGAGGACGTCGCGACCGGGCTCGATGCGCCCTGGGGCCTTGCCGCCCTTGACGACGGCACGCTCCTCGTCTCGCAGCGCGACGAGCGCTCCCTGGTCCTCGTGGACCCGGGGACGGGGGAGGTCGAGGACGTGACCGGAGCGGGCGCGGACGAGCTGCGCGACGGCACGGTCACCGGCGGCGAGTCCGGGCTGCTCGGCGTCGCGGTCGGCCCGCCCGACGGTGACGGGTCCGGGGACGTGTTCGTGTACCGGACGGCGCAGGACGGGAACGAGGTGCTGCGCGGAACGCTGGACGGTTCGGGGCTCTCCGCGCTCGACGTCGTGCTCGACGGCATCCCCGCGGCGCAGTTCCACGACGGCGGGCGGCTCGCGTTCGGCCCCGACGGCCACCTCTACGTCGCCACGGGCGACGCGACGCAGGACGACGCGTCGCAGGACCCCGCCTCGCTCGGCGGGAAGATCCTGCGCGTCACCGTCGACGGCGAGCCCGCGCCCGGCAACCCTGACGACGGCTCACCGGTGTGGAGCCTCGGCCACCGCAACGTCCAGGGGATCGCGTGGGACCCGACCGGGCGGATGCTCGCGGGGGAGTTCGGGCAGGACACGTGGGACGAGCTCAACGTGATCGAGGCCGGCGCGAACTACGGGTGGCCCGACGTCGAGGGGGTCGGGGAGGGAGAGGCTGGCGCGGACGCCGGCTTCGTCGACCCCGTGGCGACGTGGGCGACCGACGACGCGTCACCCAGCGGCGTCGCCGCCACGGCCGAGGGCGTCTACCTCGCCGGGCTGCGCGGCGAGAGCCTGTGGCGCGTGCCGTTCGCGTCGGCCGACGGCGGGTCGTCCGCCGACGCGTTCGGCGAGCCCCAGGCGGTGGTGACGGACCTCGGGCGCCTGCGCACGGTCGTCGTCGACCCGGCGGCGGACCCGGCGGACATGGCCGACGGCGCGTCGGTCCTGTACGTCCTGACGAGCAACACGGACGGTCGCGGCGACCCTCGCGAGGGCGACGACCGGCTCGTGCGGGTCACGATCTCCCCGGCCCCCTGAGCCGATTCCTCCTGGCTGGCCGCCCGGACCGGCCACCCTTCCCCGCCGAACCCCGGGTTGCGCCCCCATCGCGACACTGATCAGGCCGCAACCCGGGGTTCGGCGGGTGCGTGCGGGCGGCAACCCGGGGTTCGGCGGTGCCGTGCGCGGAGCGGGGGCCGTTCGTGAAGGTCCGGCGCAGGGCCCTGAGTGGTTTGGTCCTCGATAACGAATCGGTTACGGTCGATTCGCTCGTGATGACGGCCCGCCCTATCAAGGTGTATCGGCCGCGCGAGCCGCGGCGTCCTCTCGACCTCCTCCGGAGCGAAGCACGACGTCGCCATGCGGCCGATCAGGCCGGGCGGCACGAGACCCCTTCCGTGCGTGCCCCGGTGCGGTCGACAGCCCGGAGACCCCGAGGACTAGGACACTCATGCGCAACCCCTTCCGTCAGGCCGCACCAGCGGCCTCGCCCGACCTCTCCCGCGAGGTCGACGGCACGACCGCGCCCGACGACGCGACGTCCGCCACGCGCGCAGGGCGCCGCGCCGGCCTCCGCAGCTCGCGGCGTCGTCGGTACGCCCTCGTCGCGGCGGCCGCCGCGCTCGCCGTCGCCGGGACCGGTGCCGTCACGTTCGACCACGCGCGCAAGACCGTCACGGTCGACGTCGACGGCTCGGTCACGACGTTGTCGACGACGGCCGGGTCCGTCGCCGGCGCGCTCGGTGCCGCCGGGGTCGACGTCGACGCGATCAGCGACCGCGACTCCGTCGTCCCCGATCCCTCCAGCCCGCTGCGCGACGGCACGGACGTCGTCCTGCGCTCCGCCACGAAGGTCACGGTCGAGGCCGAGGGCGAGACCGACGACGTCTGGCTCACCGCTCTCGACGCCGACGAGGCGCTCGACACCCTCGCGGCCCGCGGCGGCGACGTCCGCCTCGTCGCGTCCCGGTCCGGCGAGCGCGCCGACCTCGGCCTCGAGCTCGACACCGACGGCCCCGTGCGGGTCGTGGTCGACGGGGACATCCGCACGGTCGACGACGGCTCGGTCGGCATGGACGGCGTCCTCGCGGAGGCGGGCGTCGAGCTCGGCGAGCTGGACCGCGTCAGCGTGCGCGAGTCCACGTCGGACGAGGCGGCCGTCGTCGTCGACGTCCGCCGGGTCGAGGTGAAGCGGGAGAAGTCGACCGCGGCGATCGCGTTCGAGACCGTGACGAAGTCCGACTCCTCGCGGTACTCCGACGACCCCGCGGTCGTGAAGACCGAGGGCGTCACGGGCACGCGGACGACCGTCGCCGACGTCACGCTCGTCGACGGGTCGGAGGAGTCGCGCGAAAACGTCTCCGAGAAGGTCACGAAGAAGCCCGTCGACCGGGTCGTGGTGCGCGGGACCAAGGAGCGGCCGAAGGACCCGAAGACGCTCGGCAGGCTCATGGCCGCCGAGCACGGCTGGACCGGGTCGCAGTGGACGTGCCTGGAGAACCTGTGGAACAGGGAGTCGGGCTGGAGCACGACGGCGGACAACCCGACGTCGAGCGCGTACGGCATCCCGCAGGCGCTGCCTGGCTCGAAGATGGCGACCAAGGGCGCTGACTGGGCGACCAATCCCGAGACGCAGATCGCCTGGGGCCTCGACTACATCGCCGGCTCGTACGGCTCGCCGTGCGGCGCCTGGGCGCACTCGCAGGCGACCAGCTGGTACTGAGCAGGACCGGGCGAGACGCCAGACCGGACGCCCGGGCCGGGCGACTAGGATCGGGCACCATGACCCACATCCTCTCGGCCGTGGCGTGGCCGTACGCGAACGGCCCGCGCCACATCGGTCACGTCGCAGGTTTCGGTGTCCCGTCGGACGTCTTCAGCCGGCACATGCGGATGGCGGGTCACGACGTCCTCATGGTCTCCGGGACCGACGAGCACGGCACGCCCATCCTCGTCCAGGCGGACAAGGAGGGCGTGACGCCGCAGCAGCTCGCGGACCGCTACAACCGGGTGATCGTCGAGGACCTGCACCAGCTCGGGCTGTCGTACGACCTGTTCACGCGGACCACGACGCGCAACCACTACGCCGTCGTGCAGGAGATGTTCCGCACGGTGCACAAGAACGGGTACATGGTCGAGCAGTCGTCCATGGGCGCGATCTCACCGTCGACGGGCCGCACCCTGCCCGACCGCTACATCGAGGGCACGTGCCCCATCTGCGGGTACGACGGCGCTCGCGGCGACCAGTGCGACAACTGCGGCAACCAGCTCGACGCGATCGACCTGATCAACCCGGTGAGCAAGATCAACGGCGAGACGCCGAAGTTCGTCGAGTCGAACCACTTCTTCCTCGACCTGCCGGCGTTCGTCGACGCGCTGGGGGACTGGCTGCGTACGCGCACCGCGTGGCGCCCCAACGTGCTGAAGTTCTCCCTCAACCTGCTCGACGACGTCCGTCCCCGCGCCATGACGCGCGACATCGACTGGGGCATCCCGGTCCCGCTCGACGGGTGGGAGCAGAACTCGAGCAAGCGCCTGTACGTGTGGTTCGACGCGGTCATCGGGTACCTGTCCGCCTCGATCGAGTGGGCCCGGCGCACGGGCGACCCGGACGCGTGGCGCGCGTACTGGAACGACCCCGAGGCCCGCTCGTACTACTTCATGGGCAAGGACAACATCACGTTCCACTCCCAGATCTGGCCGGCCGAGCTGCTGGCCTACGACGGGCGCGGGAACAAGGGCGGGGCGCCCGGCCCGTACGGGAACCTGCAGCTGCCGACCGAGGTCGTGTCGAGCGAGTTCCTCAACGTCGAGGGGCAGAAGTTCTCCTCCTCGCGCGGGGTCGTCATCTACGTGCGTGACATGCTCGCGCGCTACCAGCCGGACGCGTTCCGTTACTACGTCGCTTCGGCCGGTCCGGAGACGCAGGACGTCGACTTCACGTGGGCGGACTTCCAGCGCCGCACGAACGACGAGCTCGTCGCGGGCTGGGGCAACCTGGTGAACCGCACCGCGAGCATGGTGCACAAGAACTTCGGTGAGATCCCGACGCCGGGTGCGCGCCGGCCGATCGACGAGGGCGTGCTCGCGTCGACGACGACGGCGTTCGGCCGGGTGGGCGAGCTCATCGCGACGCACCGCCAGCGCGCGGCCGTGGCCGAGGCCATGAAGACGGTCGGCGAGGTGAACAAGTACGTCTCGGACACCGAGCCGTGGAAGCTCAAGTCGGACCCGGAGCGGCTCGGCACGGTGCTGCACACGGTGACGCAGGCCGTGAGCGACCTCAACACGATCCTGTCGCCGTTCCTGCCGCACTCGGCGCAGCAGGTGCACGAGGCGTTCGGCGGCACGGGGACGTTCGCGCCCCAGCCGCGCATCGAGGAGGTCACCGACCTCGACGACGACTCGCGCCACTACCCGGTCATCACGGGCGACTACACGACGGGGGCCGACGGCGTCGCGCTGCCCGGGTGGGAGCCGCGCGCCGTCGTGCCGGGGACCCCGGTGGGCAAGCCGAGCCCGATCTTCACGAAGCTCGACGAGTCGATCGTCGAGGAGGAGCTGGACCGCCTGCGCGAGAAGGCCTGACCGATGGCCAAGCAGCGTGAGCGCGGGTGGCCGCCGGACCCGGAGCCGCTGCCGTTGCCGGTCGTGGACAACCACACGCACCTGGAGTCGATCGCGGACGTCCTGCCCGACGACGTCCCGCCCCCGAGCGTGGCCGAGCATCTCGCGCGGGCGGCAGCGGTCGGCGTCGACCGGGTGGTGCAGGTGGGGTGCGACCTGCCGTCCGCGCGCTGGACCGACGAGCTGCTCCGCGGTGGGCTCGGCGGACTGCTGGGCGCCGTCGCGATCCACCCGAACGAGGCCGTCCTGCACGGGGGCGTCCACGAGGTCGGTCCGGACGGGCTCGAGCCGGCTCCGGAGACCCATCACGCCACCTCGCTCGCCGACGCGATCGCGGAGATCGCCACGATCGCGCGCGGCAACGACCGGGTCCGCGCGATCGGCGAGACGGGCATGGACCTGTTCCGTACAGGACCGCTCGGTGCAGACGTGCAGCGGGAGTCCTTCCGCGCGCACGTCGCGCTGGCGAAGGAGCTCGGGCTCGCGCTGCAGATCCACGACCGCGACGCGCACGCCGAGGTCCTCGACGTCCTCGCGCGTGACGGCGCGCCGGGACGCACCGTCTTCCACTGCTTCTCGGGCGACGCCGAGATGGCGCGGTTCTGCGCCGCCCAGGGCTGGTACCTCTCGTTCGCAGGCCCGGTGACGTTCCGCGCCAACGACGAGCTCCGTGCGGCGCTCCGCGAGGTCCCGCTCGCCCAGGTGCTCGTCGAGACCGACGCCCCGTACCTCACGCCCCACCCGTACCGCGGTCGTCCGAACGCCCCGTACGTGCTGCCGACGACGGTCCGCACCGTCGCGGAGGTGACCGGGCTGCCGCTCGCGGACGTGTGCACGCAGGTCGCGGCGACGTCGGTCGAGGTCTACGGACCCTGGTGACCGGCTGGTGACCTGCTCGCGACGAACGGGAGGTTTCGCCCAGGGCCCTGCCTCCGCTACGGTCGGCACCGTGCGTCGTGCGTTCGTCGACGTCGCGCTCCCCGAGTCCGGTCCGCCGTCGACGGCTTCCGGCCCGCCCAGAAGGGACCGACCGCGTGCTCGCACCTGACGGAACGACGCGTCGCCGCGTGCAGCGCCTCGTGGCCCAGGGTGTGGTCGTCGTCGGCCTCGTCGGGGCCACGGGCGTGTTCGCGACGATGCACAAGAGCGTGCTGCTGGACGTCGACGGCGACGTGCAGCAGGTCTCCGCGTACGGGCGGACCGTCGCCCAGGTGCTCGACTACCGGGACGTGTCGGTCTCGCCCGAGGACCTGGTGGAGCCCGCGCTCGACGACGCGGCGCGCGACGGCGGGACGATCCTCGTGCGCTCGAGCCAGGACGTCACGCTCGAGATCGACGGTCAGGAGCAGACCATCACGACGACGGCCCAGACCGTCGGCGAGCTGCTCACCTACCTCGGGCCGCGAGGCGAGAACGCCGTCGCCGACGTCTCCCGCTCCCAGGAGCTGGGGCGGGAGCCGATCCGGGTGTCCACCCTGAAGACCGTGCACGTCGCGGTCGACGGGGCGGTCATGCCCATCACGACGGCCGAGGCGTCGGTGCGCGGCGTGCTCTCGGCGGCCGGGCTCACGCTGGCAGAGGGGGACAGCACGTCCGCGCCGCTGGACGCGGCCGCCGTCGACGGCATGCTCGTCCTGGTGAGCCGTGCTGCCGCGACGTCGGACACCGCGACGGAGGCGTTGCCGTTCACGACCGAGGAGGTCGAGGACCCGAACCTGCCGGAGGGGCATCGGGTCGTCGTGCAGTCGGGCCGGGTCGGAGAGGCGACCACGACGTACTCGGTCGAGACGCTGGGCGGGGCGGAGGTCTCGCGCACCGTCCTGGCTCGCGTCGTCACGACCGAGCCGCGCGACGAGATCATCAGGATCGGGACGATGGACGTGTCCGTGTCCGTCGACCCCGGCTCGTCCCGCGCCATCGCACGCTCGCTCGCGGCGCAGCGCGGCTGGGGCGACGACGAGTTCTCGTGCCTGGACAAGCTCTGGGCCAAGGAGAGCGGCTGGCGGGTCGACGCCGACAACCCGTCCTCGAGCGCGTACGGCATCCCGCAGGCGCTCCCCGGCTCGAAGATGGCGAGCGCGGGGAGCGACTGGCAGACCAACCCGGCGACCCAGATCACGTGGGGGCTCGGGTACATCGAGGGGCGCTACGGGACGCCGTGCTCGGCCTGGTCGCACTCGGTGTCCGTGGGGTGGTACTGACCGGACCCGGTCCGCGCCGTCGGGCGCGAGCCGTCACCGGCCGTCGCCCTCCGCGGGGCTCAGCATGCTCAGGTAGTGCGGGTTCTCCATGATCCCGAGGACGTTGCCGAACGGGTCCACGACGGACGCCGTGACGAAGCCCTCGCCGTTGCCGCGCTCGACGACGCCCTCGTACTCGGTCGCGCCGAGCTCGAGGAGGCGGGCGAACGAGGCCCGGACGTCGTCGACGTGCCAGTTCACGATCACCCCGCCCGGTGTGTCGGGCTGGGGGTGGGGCGACCAGGAGCGGGCGATGATCCCCAGCTCGTCCTCCCGGTCCCCGACGCGGAACTCGACGTAGCCTCCCGGCACCACGTAGTAGGGCTCCGTGCCGAGCACGGTCGTGTACCAGTCCGAGGCGGCCTCCAGGTCCTCGGCCCACAGGTTCAACGTCGCCATCCCTCGCAGCATGTGCGTCTCCATCGTCGTCGTGGTCGTGCCTTCGTCCTCGACAGTACGACTCATCGCGGAACGTGCGGTTCCGCATCTGCCTCTGACGCGACAGACTGGGAGGGTGCTCGACACCTCGGTCCGTCTCCTGCGCCTCCTCGCGCTCCTGCCGTCGCGCGCGACCTGGCCCGGACCGGAGCTCGCCGACCGGCTCGGCGTGACGACGCGGACGGTGCGCAACGACGTCGAGCGGCTGCGGCTCCTGGGCTACGAGGTGCGCTCGTCGCCGGGCGTCGCCGGGGGGTACCGCCTCGGCGCCGGGACGGCCCTGCCGCCCCTGCTGCTCGACGACGAGGAGGCGACCGCCGTCGTGCTCTCGCTGCGGGCGGCGACGGGCGGGACGGTCGCCGGCAGCGAGGAGGCAGCCCTGCGGGCGCTCACCAAGCTCGACGCGGTCCTGCCGGCGCGGCTGCGACGACGAGCTGACGCGCTGCGCTCCGCGGTCGTCAGCGTCCCCGCGGGTGGACCGACCGTCGACCCGCAGGTGCTCGCCGACGTCGCGACCGCCGTGCGCGACCACCGCGGCCTGCGGCTGGAGTACGGCGCCCACGACGGGACGACGAGCGCACGCGCGGTCGACCCGTACCGCCTCGTCCACGTCGGCCGACGCTGGTACCTCCTGGCGTTCGACACGAGCCGGGACGACTGGCGGACGTTCCGCGTGGACCGGTTGACGCTCCGTACGCCCGGCGGTCCGCACTTCCTCCCGCGGGAGGTCCCCGGGGGCGACGCCGTCGCGCACGTGCTGCGCGGCGTCGGCGCTGCGGCCTGGCCGCACACGGCGCGCGTGCGCCTCGACGCGCCGGCGACCGTGATGGCCGAGCGGCTCGCACCGGCCGCGGGGGTGCTGAGCGACGACGGCCCCGACGCGTGCGTGCTCGAGACGGGTGGGTCGTCGATGGCGAACCTCATGGGGATGCTGCTGTCGCTCGAGGTCGGGCTGACGGTCCTCGACCCGCCCGAGCTGCGCGACGTGCTGGCGCGGGCGGCGGAGCGTGCAGGGCGTGCCGCGGGACGGTGAGGAGAGGATGGAGGGTGGCCCGACATTCGCCACGAAAGTCGGACAGAACCTCCCAACCTATCGCGCCGGGGGTTGGAGTTCGATAACGGATCGGTTACGGTCGATCGTCGCCCTCGCGTGACTGCGCTCATGACGGACCTCACTGTCCGCCTCGTGAACCGCAGCGCACACGTGGACGATGCGTCGCCGTCGGGCCCTGGGGAAGGGGAGTCGAGGCGTCGCAGGTAGCCGGATCGGCTGTTCGAGACCCATGGTGCCCATCCCTTCGGGGCCGGGCGTACCCGCTGCGTGCACGCGCGCGGGAGCCACGGGTGGTGCGCACGCGCCACCGAGCACCCGTGCCCGGGCCCCACGACGACTGGACCCGAGTGAACAACCCATTCCGACGGACCGCGAACGCGGCCGGAGCTCCACAGAGCACCGACACCCAGCCCCTCAACCTCTCCGAGACCACCGTCGAGACGCCGGCAGAAGCCGCCTCGACCACGACGACCGCCCGTCGTCGCCGCTGGCCCCTCGTCGCCGGTGCGACCGCCGTCGTCCTCCTCGCCACCGGGGCCGTCGCCTACGGCAACGCCCGCAAGACCGTCCAGCTCGACGTCGACGGTCAGATCACCACGGTCTCGACCTTCGCCGGGTCGGTCGACGGTCTGCTCGAGGAGCAGGGCGTCGCGGTCGGCGACAAGGACCAGGTCGTCCCCGCGTCCGGCTCCGCCCTGCGCGGCGGGAGCGACGTCGTCGTCCGGTACGGGCGCGAGGTCCCCGTCCAGATCGACGGCGAGAACGACACCGTGCTCCTCACCGCGCTCGACGCGGACGAGGCCCTGACGACCCTCGCCTCGCGCGGCAGCGACGTTCGCCTCGTGGCGTCCCGCTCCGGCGAGCGCGCCTCCCTGCCCATCCGCCTCGACACCGACGGCCCGGTCAACGTGGTCGCCGACGGCAACACGCAGATCGCGCCCGACGGCAGCATCGGCATCGACGCGATCCTCGACCAGCAGGGCATCCTGCTCGAGGAGCGCGACCGTGTGCAGGTCGTGCTCGACGAGGACGCACCGGCCGACGCGCCGGACGTCTCGCTCGTCGTGCAGCGCGTGAAGGTCGAGAAGGAGGAGAAGACCAAGAAGGTCGGCTTCGAGACCGTCACCAAGAAGGACGACACCCGGTACGCCGACCTCGGGTCCGCCGTGACCCAGGAGGGCAAGAAGGGCGTCCACACGACCGTGTACCGCGTCGTGACGGTCGACGGCAAGGAGGAGTCGCGCAAGAAGCTCTCCGCCGAGGTGACCAAGAAGCCGGTCGACAAGGTCGTCGTCGTGGGGACCAAGGCGCGTCCGGCGCCCGAGCCCGAGCCTGCGCCCGAGCCCGCGGCGTCGTCCAGCTCGTCGTCGGGCTCGTCCTCCTCGGGCTCGTCGAGCTCGTCGGGGTCGTCCCCGAAGCCGGCGCCGAAGGCGCAGGGCTCCGCACCCGCCGGGGTCTGGTCGCAGCTCGCGCAGTGCGAGTCCGGTGGCAACCCCGCCACCAACACCGGCAACGGCTACTACGGCCTGTACCAGTTCTCCGCGCAGACGTGGCACGCGATGGGCGGATCCGGACTGCCGTCCGAGGCGTCCGCGGCCGAGCAGACGCGCCTCGCGCAGAAGCTCCAGGCGCAGTCGGGCTGGGGCCAGTGGCCCGCGTGCGCGGCGAAGCTCGGGCTGCTCTGAGCGCAGCCGAGCACACGGCTGAGCAGCCCTCGGTAGGCTGCCCACCATGAACGACACCCGAGGCGCCCTGCTGGGTCCGGCCGAGATCCGTGACCTGGCAGGGCGCCTCGGCGTACGCCCGACCAAGACCCTCGGGCAGAACTTCGTGCACGACGGCGGCACGGTCCGCAAGATCGTCCGCACCGCCGCCGTCGTGGCGGGGGAGCGCGTCGTCGAGATCGGCCCGGGCCTCGGGTCCTTGACGCTCGGCCTGCTCGAGGCGGGCGCGAGCGTCGTCGCCGTCGAGATCGACCCCGTGCTCGCCGATCAGCTCCCGACGACGGTGGCCGCGCACGTGCCGGACCTCGGGGACCGCCTCGAGGTCGTCGGCGCCGACGCCCTCGACGTCACGTCGCTCCCGGGCGAGCCGCCGACGGCGCTCGTCGCCAACCTCCCGTACAACGTCGCGGTGCCGGTGCTCCTCACGTTCCTCGAACGGTTCGACTCCCTGCAGCGCGTGCTCGTCATGGTCCAGGCCGAGGTCGCCGACAGGCTCGCCGCAGCGCCCGGGTCGCGGACGTACGGCGTCCCGTCCGTGAAGGCCGCCTGGTACGCCGACGCACGGCGCGCGGGGACGGTCGGGCGCGCGGTGTTCTGGCCCGTGCCGAACGTCGACTCGGCGCTCGTCGCGCTGGAGAAGCGCGAGCCCCCCACGACGACGGCGACCCGCGAGGAGGTCTTCGCCGTCGTCGACACGGCGTTCGCCCAGCGCCGCAAGATGCTGCGGTCCGCGCTGTCCGGCATCGCCGGGTCCTCGGCCGCCGCGAGCGCCGTCCTCGAGGCCGCGGGGGTCGACCCGCAGGCACGCGGCGAGACGCTCGACGTGCACGACTTCGCGCGCATCGCCGAGCAGCTGCCTCCGGGAGCCGCGACGGCAGGTTCCGCGCGCGCGAACCGGAACGGACCTGGCACGGTGGACGCGTGAGCTCGCACCTGGCCGCCGCGCCCCCGCCGTCCGTCCGGGTCCGCGCGCCGGGCAAGGTCAACCTCTCGCTGCGCGTCGGCGCCCTGCAGGACGACGGCTACCACCCCCTCGTGACGATCTTCCAGGCGGTCGGCCTCGGCGAGGAGGTCGTCGCCCACCAGGTCCCTGAGGGCGCCGGGATCTCGCTGGCGGTGTCGGGCCTGCAGGCCGACGTCGTGCCGACCGACAGGACGAACCTCGCCTGGCGGGCCGCCGAGGCGCTCGCGGCGCACGCCGGGGTAGCGCCCGACGTGCGGCTGCAGGTCGTCAAGGGGGTGCCCGTGGCGGGCGGCATGGCGGGCGGTTCGGCCGACGCCGCTGCCGCGCTCGTCGCGTGCGACGCGCTGTGGGAGACGGGGGTGCCGCGCGCCGAGCTGCAGCACCTGGCGTCGCAGCTCGGGGCCGACGTCGCGTTCGGGCTCGTGGGGCACACCGCCGTCGGGACGGGGCGGGGTCACGCGCTGACCCCGGCGATGGTCCGGGGCGAGTTCCACTGGGTCTTCGCCGCGCGCGAGGAGGGGCTGTCGACCCCTGCGGTGTTCCGCGCGTTCGACGAGTCGGGCACCGCCCCGGCGTCGCTCGACCTCGACGACGACACCGAGCTCATGCAGGCGCTGCGCGCGGGCGACCCGGTCGGGCTCGGGCAGACGCTGCACAACGACCTGCAGGAGGCCGCGATCTCCCTGCGGCCGGACCTGCAGCGCACCATCGACCTCGCGCACGACGCGGGATCGCTCGGCGCGATCGTCTCCGGTTCCGGACCGACGGTCGCCGCGCTCGCGCGGAGCCGGCAGCACGCGCTGGCGATCGGCGCGCACTGGACGGCGGAGGGCGCGTGCGACAGCGTCTGGTGCACGACGGCGCCTGCGCCCGGCGCGCACGTCGTCGCCCGCCCGCCGAGGTAGTACCGCGGTCCCCCGGGGACTGCCGTACTGCGTCGCGGGACTGCCGTACTACTTCGGCGGGTGCGCGCGGAGCCAGGCGAGCTGGCGCGCGAAGCGGTAGCCCTGCCCGCCCTCGTGGTCGTTGTAGCGGTAGACGTCGATCGCGCGGTCGACAGCGCCCGACGGCGCGGCCCCGCCCGGCGTCGTCGGGCCGCTCGCCCAGGCGTTGTACGCCGCGTACACGGTCGAGGGCGGGCACGTGAGGTCCATCAGCGCGACGGAGAACAGCGCGGGCGCGCTCGCCCGACGGGCGAGGAGCGCGACGTCCACGTAGGACAGAGTGCGGAACACCGCGTCCTCTGCGCCGCGGTGGACGGCGAGGTACTGCGTGACCTCCCCGTACGGGTCGCGGTCCGTGATTTCGACGGCGCGACGGTAGTGCGACAAGAACGGCACGTCGGGCATGGCCGCGACCAGCCCGTCGGAGAGGCTCGCCACGGCGATCGCGATGCCGCCGCCCTGGCTGACGCCGGCCACGGCGACGCGGGCGGGGTCGATCCCGGGCAGCGAGCGGACCGCGTCGACGGCGCGGACGCCGTCGGTGAAGACGCGTCGGTAGTAGTGGTCGTGCGGGTCCTCGATGCCCCGGGTCATGAAGCCGGGACCGGCAGGCCCGGACCCGACCGGGTCCGGCGTCCCACCACCCGTGCCCCAGCGGCTGCCCTGGCCGCGCGTGTCGACGACGAGGTGCGCGTAGCCGGCGTTCGCCCACACCAGGTGCTCGTGCGCGAGCCCGCGACCGCCGCCGTAGCCGATGAACTCGACGACCGCGGGCAGCGGTGCGGCGTCGCCCGCCTCCGCCGCGCGCGCCGCGGCGGCCGGGCGCACGAGCCACGCCTTGATCGGGTGGCCGCCGAACCCGGGGAACGTGACGTCGTCGACCACGACGAGGTCGAGGCCGACGTCGACCCGTTCGAGGTGCACCGTCTCGGCGAGGTCCCCGCCGGCCGCGCGGGACTCGGCCAGTGTCGTGGACCAGAAGGCGTCCAGGTCCTCGGGCTCGTCGATCGTGGGGGAGTACGTCTCGAGCTCCGAGAGAGGCAGGTCGAACAGCGGCATGCGCGCACCTTACAGCGCCTGACCACCGCGAACGCACGCCCGTTGGTGCTCACGAAGCGCGGGTTCCGCACCGTCACACCGTCCTCCCCGCCCGTAATAATGCGCATCATCCCTTTGACCTCGGCCGTGGGCGTCGGGCCACACTGCGACGAGCCGCCGCCGTGCGCGCGGTGACCGGTGCGCGACGACGCCACCGGTGCGGAGCCGACGGAGGTCCCTGTGAGATCCCTTGTGAGAACCCGACGAACACCGGTGTCCGGACGGCGGGCCGTCCTCGCCTGGGCGGCCGCCCTGGCGCTGGCGAGCAGCCTCGCCGTGCCCGCGGCGGACGGCGCGACCGCTGCCGGGTCCGCTGCGGCCGGGTCCGGCACGGCCGCAGCGGAGCTGCCGGTCTTCACGTCCACGGGGCAGATCGTCGACCCGTACGACGAGACCCTTCCGCACAACCCGAACAAGGAGTTCATCTTCCCGTCCGTGTTCCACGCGGGCGAGCATCTCGAGGACCCGCTCGGGGAGTGGTACATCTACTACGCCCCGCACGACGCGCCGGGCGGGATCAACCTGATGTACGCGGACTCTCTCGACGGACCGTGGACGCAGTACGAGCAGAGCCCCGTCATCGCGAACGAGTGGGAACCCCACTACTCGGTCTCCCACGTCTCGTCGCCGGACGCCTTCTGGAACGCGGACGAGGGCCGGATGTACCTGTACTTCCACGGCGAGAACACCGTGTCCCGGTACGCGACGTCGTCCGACGGCGTGACGTTCACCTACGGCGGGGACGTCGTCACGACCGAGCAGGTCGACGCGGCCCAGCCCGGACGGAGCGCGCTGGAGACGTCGTACGGGCGCGTCTTCGAGATGCCCGAGCCCACGGCCGAGCGCCGGTACGGCATGTTCTTCATGATCAACTACTCGAACAACGTGCGGCACATCGGCGTCGCGTTCTCGCCCGACGGGCGCGCGTGGGAGGTGCAGCCGGAACCGATCGTCGACCCGACCGACGTCGAGGGGACGAACGTCTCCGGTGCGGACCTGTGGGAGTGGGGCGGGCAGCACTACATCGTCTACGGCTCGACGGTCGGCACGATCTTCGCGCGCACGATCGACCCGCAGCTGACCGCGACCGGTGACCCGCAGCCGCTCTACGTCCCCGCACCCGCCCCGCCGGAGGCGGGCCGCTCCGCGTCCCCGCAGATCGTCACGGCCGACGGCGAGACGCACCTGTTCTACGAGTACGGGGAGCGGTCGCACACGACGATCGCGCACGCCGTGCTCGACCCGGACGGCGTCCGGGACCCGCTCAACCAGCACCCGCAGGACCCCATGTACGCGCAGTGCCCGGCTCCGGGCTCCGACGGGTTCGACGGGGAGAGCCTGGACCCGGCGCGGTGGGCGCACGTCGTGCGCGGCACCCTCCGACGGGACACCGTCTCCGGCGGCACGCTCCACGTCCCGACCTACACCGGCAACTCCACGTCCGCCCCGCTCGTGCTGCAGCAGGCTCCGGCCGGCACGTGGGAGATGACGACGAGGCTGACGCTCGACCCCGTCCTCAACTACCAGCAGGCGGGGCTCATCGCCTACCAGGACGACGCGAGCTCGGCGCGCGTCGGCTACTCCTTCGCGGCCGGCGGCAAGCAGTTCACGTTCATCTGGCGGCACGACGGCGTGGACCGCAGCAACACCTGGACCATGGAGGACAGCGCGCTCGCGCCGCAGGACATGGGCGAGGACGTCTGGCTGCGCATGACCAACCACGGGACGTCGCTCACGGCCTCGTACAGCCTGGACGGGGCGACGTTCGTCAACCTCGGCCGCTCGGCGCCGACCGCCGACCTGTCGCCCGTCGGGGTGGGTCCGTTCGCCTACCGCGGTGGCGCGGGCACACCGGAGATCAGCGCGGACTTCGACTGGTTCCGCCTCACCCCGGACGCCGACCAGCTCGCCGCGTGCGCGGACGACGAGCCCGCCGTCGACGTCCGGGTGGAGTCCCGGTGCCTCGCCGGCCGCGCCTACGTCGCGGCCACGGCCCGCAACGACGATGACGCACCGGCCGCGATCCGTCTCTCCACGCCCGTGGGCGAGCGGACGTTCGACGACGTCGCACCAGGTCGCAGCGCCTACCAGTCGTTCCCCACCCGCCAGATCGAGACCGGGGCGGGCACGGTGACCGTCGACGTCCTGGCGCCGGACGACGGTGCGGCGACGTGGTCGACGACCGTGCCGTTCGACGCGGTGACCTGCACGTAGTCCCGCGTCGCACGACCCTCGGCGAGATGCCGAGCGTGAGGCCTCCGGCGCCCGCCGGGGGCCTCACCCGTGTCCTCGGGCAACCCCATTATGCGAATCAACGGACGCGGGGACCCGTCGGCGAGCACGGGCATCCGGGCTAATAATGCGTATTATCCGATTGACCTCGACCAGGCATCCTCGCGAGACTCCTCCCACGTCACCGACGACGAGATCGAGGAGGATCCATGCCGAGGCACCGCATCACCCAGGCCGACGTCGCCGCGATGGCGGGCGTCAGCCAGGCGACGGTCTCGTTCGTGCTCAACGACAGCACGCCGGCCGGTGTGCGCATCAGCGAGGACACCCGCCAACGGGTGCTCGACGCGATCCGGATCACCGGGTACTCGGCGAACCCGGTCGCACAGCGACTGGCCGGTGGGCGCAACCAGATCCTCGGCGTGTTCACCTACGAGGCGACGTTCCCCCGCGGCCGCCACGACTTCTACGGCCCGTTCTTCGTCGGGGTCGAGCACGCGGCCGAGAAGCTGGGGATCGACATCCTGCTCTTCACGAGCGCGCGGGTCGTCGACGGGCGTCGGCGCCTCACGCGCGACGGCTGGCAACGCCTCGGCATCGCCGACGGCTGTCTCCTGCTCGGCCAGCACGAGGACCGCGGCGAGCTCCAGCATCTGCTCGACACCAACTACCCGTTCGTCTTCATCGGCAAGCGGGGGAGCGACGGGGGGCGCCTGCCCTACGTCGGCGCCGACTACGTCACCGCGACCGCACGACAGGTCGACCGTCTCGTCTCGCTCGGGCACGAGCGGATCGGCTACGTCGGGCCGCGGGGGACCGACCAGCCGACGCTCGACCGCGTCGACGCGTACCGCGCGACGATGAAGGGCCACGGCCTGACGGTGCGGTTCGTCGAGCTCGACGACGTGCCCGCGACGGCCGCCGAGATCGTCGACCAGCGCCTGACCGCCGTGGTCGTCGCGCCCGAGAACTACCCGGACGAGCTCGTGGACGAGCTCGAGCGGCGGGACGTCCGCGTGCCCGACGACGTCTCGGTCGTGCTCCTCGGACAGCCGCACCACGCGCGCCCGGGCGGGCGCCGGTGGTCGGGATTCTCCATCCCGCGCGAGGAGATGGGCGCGCGCGCCCTCGTCCTGCTCTCCCGGCTCGTCGCGGCAGAGACCGGGTCCGCCCGGTCGGAGCGCAGGGCCGACCGGACGACGCGCGTACCGGACGACGAGCTGCACCAGCTCCTCGAGTGCGTGGACGTGGTCGGGGAGACCGTGGCCGCCCCGTCGCCGCGTCGGCACCCCTCAGCAGACCGCACCAGAGATCGGAATCCAGCGTGACCCATCATGACCTGCACACCGACGTCCTCGTGGTGGGGGCCGGCCTCGGCGGCGTGGCCGCGGCGCTCGCGGCCGCCGACCGTGGCGCCCGCGTCGTCCTGACCGAGGAGAACCCCTGGATCGGGGGGCAGCTCACGTCCCAGGGGGTCCCGCCGGACGAGAGCGCCTGGGTCGAGCGGTTCGGCGTGACGGCGCGCTACCGCGCCCTGCGCGACGGCATCCGCGACGTCTACCGCCGCTCGTACCCCCTGACGGACGCGGCGCGCTCGTGGGAGGCGCTCAACCCGGGCGCCGGCTGGGTCTCCAAGCTGTGCCACGAGCCGCGGGTCGCGGTCGGGGTGCTCGAGGAGATGCTCGCGCCGTGGCGCTCGTCCGGCCGGGTCACGCTCGTGGAGCGCGTGCGCCCGACGGCGGCGACGACGGACGGCGACCGGGTGACCTCGGTGACGCTGGAGTCGGTGGTCGGTGGGGACCCGGTGACGGTCACCGCCGGGTACGTCGTGGACGCGACCGAGACGGGGGAGCTGCTTCCGCTCACCGGCACCGAGTACGTGACCGGGTTCGAGTCCGGCCGGGACACCGGCGAGCCGAGCGCCCCGGACGAGGCGCAGCCCGACAACGTCCAGGCCTTGAGCGTGTGCTTCGCGGTGGAGCACGTCGACGGCGACCACACGATCGAGCGCCCGGAGCGGTACGACTTCTGGAGCACGTACACCCCCGGTGCGTGGAACGGGAGCCGCATGCTCTCGTGGGACGCGCCCAACCCGCGCACGCTCGCGATGGACACCCGCACCTTCACGCCGAACGAGGGGGACGACCCTCTCGCGGTGGACGCGGACCAGTCCAAGAACGCCGGCGACGGCAACCTCTGGACGTTCCGGCGGATCGCCGCGCGGGACCTCTTCGCCCCGCGCCACTACGCGAGCGACCTGTGCCTCGTGAACTGGCCCAGCATCGACTACTTCCTCGCACCCGTCCTCGACGTCCCGCGCGACGTGGAGGAGGCGCGCATCGCCGACGCCCGGCAGCTCAGCCTCTCGATGCTCTACTGGATGCAGACCGAGGCGCCCCGCACGGACGGCGGTACCGGATTCCCCGGGCTGCGCCTGCGCCCGGACGTCATGGGGTCGGCGGACGGGCTAGCGCAGGCCGCCTACCACCGCGAGTCGCGGCGGATCCGTGCCGTGACGACCGTGACCGAGAACGACGTGTCCCACGCCGTGCGCGGGGACCGGGGTGCCACCCGGTACGACGACACCGTCGGCGTCGGGATGTACCGGATCGACCTGCACCCGTCGACCGGCGGCGACACGTACATCGACGTCGCCTCGACCCCGTTCGAGATCCCGCTCGGCGCCCTGCTCCCGCAGCGCGTCACCAACCTGCTCGCGGCGAACAAGAACATCGGGACGACGCACATCACCAACGGGTGCTACCGCCTCCACCCCGTCGAGTGGAACATCGGCGAGGCCGCGGGACACCTCGCCGCGCACTGCCTCGCCACGGGCCGCACCCCGCACGCCGTCCAGTCCAAGGCCGACCTCCTCGGTGACTTCCAGGACGAGCTGGTCGCGGCCGGGGTCGAGCTGCGCTGGCCTGCGGAGGCGGGTCCGTACTGACCGCGGCCGGGAGCGCATGCGCGCCCGAGACCGTCCCTCGCACCATTCCTGCACCACCTCAGTCCGAAGGAGAACTGATGAACCACCACCTCTCGCGTCGCTCCGGGCGCGCGTCGATCGCCACCGGTGCCGTGGCGCTCGCGCTCGTGCTCTCGTCCTGCTCCGGCTCGTCCGACGCCCCTTCCGGAGAGCCGGGGACGCCCGACGAGCCGGTCGAGCTGCGCATGACGGTCTGGACCGCGGACGAGACCCAGCTCGCCCAGTTCCAGGACATCGCCGACGCCTACGTCGAGCAGAACCCTGAGCTCGTCTCCGGCGTCACGTTCGAGACCATCCCGTTCGAGGACTACACGACGTCGCTCACCACGCAGCTGGCCGGGAACAACGCCCCCGACCTCGCGTGGATCCTCGAGAGCTACGCGCCGGAGTTCGTCGAGAGCGGGGCGCTGGTCGACATCGCACCGAAGCTCCAGGAGACCGAGGGCTACGACTACGACGACCTGGTCGACCCGGCGCTCGCGCTGTGGCAGCAGGACGACGGGCTGTACGCCTACCCGTTCTCCACCTCGCCGTTCGCGATGTTCGTCAACACGGACCAGGTGGAGGCGGCGGGCCAGACGAACCCGGCCGACCTGGTCGCGTCCGGCGACTGGACGTTCGACCAGGCGCGGGACATCTCCGCGGCGGCGGCCGAGGAGTCGGGCAAGCAGGGCCTCGTCGTCCGCGACTTCGACTACAAGGTCTGGGAGAACCTCGCGTCGGTCTGGGACGGCTGGGGCGCCGCACCGTGGAGCGAGGACGGCGCGCAGTGCACGTTCACGGACCCGGCGATGGTCGACGCCATGACGTGGATCCACGACGCGACGTTCGTCGACGGCGCGATGCCCGGGCCCGGGACCACTGCCGACTTCTTCGCCGGCGACGCCGCCATGACGATCACGCAGATCAGCCGGGCGTCGTCGCTCGACGACTCGTTCGCGTGGGACGTCGTCCCGCTGCCCGCCGGCCCGTCCGGTCAGCAGAACGTCATCGGCCAGGCGGGGATCGGTGTCTTCGCCGCCGCCGAGCACCCGGACGTCGCCGCCGACTTCCTCGCCTGGTTCACCGGCCCGGAGAACGCCGAGACGCTCGCGGCCTACTTCCCGCCGCCGCGCGAGTCGCTCCTCAACGCCGCGGACCTCGCGGCCGCGAACCCGAAGCTCAGCGAGGACCAGCTCCAGGCGGTCGTCGTGGACGGCATCCAGGGAGCGATCACGAAGCCGACGCACCAGAACTTCGCGAAGCTGCAGGACACGGTGCGCGCCCAGCTCGACGCGCTGTGGACCGCCGACGCGGACGTCGAGGCGGTGCTCTCCGACACGTGCGACACGATCCAGCCCCTCCTGGAGGGCTGACCGTGCGCAGCTCCGCACTCCAGCGGCGGGACGCGGCCGTGGGCTACACCATGGTCGCGCCCGCCGTGCTCGGATCGATCGCCTTCGTCGTCGCGCCCCTCGTCGCGGTCCTCTGGTACTCGCTGCACGAGTGGAACGTCCTCGCGAACACGTTCACGTTCTCGGGCGGGGAGAACTACGAGCGGATGCTCACCGACCAGGGCCTGCACGACTCGCTCCTCGCCAGCCTGTGGTTCTCCGTCGGTCTCGTCGTGCTCAACATCACGCTCGCGCTGCTCCTCGCGGTCCTGCTCAACCAGAAGCTCCCGGGCATGACGACGTTCCGCACGTTCTTCTTCTCGCCCGTCGTCGTGTCGCTCGTCGCGTGGACGATCGTGTGGAGCTTCCTGCTCCAGGCGGACGGCGGGATCAACGGGTTCCTGGCGATGCTCGGCATCGACGGCCCGAACTGGCTGCGCGGCGAGACGACGGCGATGGTCTCGGTCATCGTCGTCCAGGTCTTCAAGAACGTCGGCCTGAACATGATCCTGTTCCTGGCCGCGCTGCAGGGTGTGCCCCAGGACGTCCAGGAGGCGGCGCGCATCGACGGTGCGGGCGCGTGGCGGCGGTTCCGGTCCATCACGCTGCCGCTGATCAGCCCGACCGTGCTCCTGGTGTCGATCCTGACGATCGTCGGCTCGCTCGAGGTCTTCGCACAGATCGCGGTGCTCACGGGTGGTGGGCCGGGGAGCTCGACCACGGTCCTCGTCTACTACCTGTACCAGCAGGCATTCCGGTTCAACGACTTCGGCTATGCCAGCGCGATCTCCGTCCTGCTGTTCATCATCGTCCTCGCGCTGACACTCGTGCAGTGGCAGACGCGCAAGAGGTGGGTCTTCCATGAGGTCTGACGTGATGCGTACCGACGCCCCGGGCTCCGGCACCGGCCCGGCCCCGGCCATCCCGACCGGACCCGGCGACGCGTCGTCGGGCACGGGGGCCGGCGCGACGTCCGCGACCGGGCGGTCCCCGCGGCGTGCTCGCCCGGGCAGGGCGCGCAGGCGCTGGGGCCGGGTGGCGCTCGTCGTCCTGCTCCTGCTGCTCAGCGTCCCGTTCGTGTTCCCGACGTGGTGGATGGCGACGTCCAGCCTCAAGCCGATGAGCGAGATCCTGCGCTCGGTGCCGACGCTGTGGCCGCAGAACCCGACGTTCGAGGCGTACGGGGACGTGTTCCGGCTGCAGCCGTTCGCGCAGCAGTACTGGAACAGCATGTACATCGCGGTCGTCGTGACGGTCGGGACGATCCTCGTCGCGTCGATGGCCGGGTATGCGTTCGCGCGGATCCGGTTCCGCGGCGCCAACGCGCTGTTCCTGCTCGTGCTGGTCGGGCTGCTCGTCCCGTCCGAGGTGACGATCGTCCCGCTGTTCCGGATGGTCAACTCGCTCGGCCTGATCGACACGCACTGGCCCCTGGTGGTCATCCCGATCTTCGGTGCGCCGAGCGTGCTCGCGACGTTCATCATGCGGCAGTTCTTCCTGGGGCTGCCGGGCGAGCTCGAGGAGGCCGGTCGCATGGACGGGCTCAGCCGCTGGGGGATCTTCTGGCGGATCGCGTTCCCGCTGTCGCGCTCGGCGATCTCCGCGGTCGCGATCTTCACGTTCCTGAAGTCGTGGAACCTGTACCTGGAGCCGATCGTCTACCTGTCCAGCAAGGACCGCTTCACGCTGCCGCAGGCGCTCACGCAGTACGTCGACGCGTACGGCGGGCCCATGTGGAACGTCCAGCTCGCCGCCACGACGCTCACGGTGCTGCCGGTGCTCGCCGTGTTTCTCGTCGCGCAGAAGCAGTTCGTCCAGGGCCTCGCGCACACCGGGCTCAAGTAGCCGTCGCCCTGGACGGTTCGGAGAGACGCCCGCGGGCGCCTACGCTCGACGGGTGGCTCATCTCCTCGGCGCCGACGGCATCACGCTGACCGTCGGTACCCGCACCCTGCTCGACGACGTCTCGCTCGGACTCGACGACGGCGACCGCGTCGGCATCGTCGGCCCCAACGGGGCCGGGAAGTCGACGCTCCTGCGCCTGCTCGGAGGGACGCAGCAGCCCGACGCCGGCCGGGTCACGCGGCTCGGCGGGCTGCGGGTCGGCCTCCTCGACCAGCGCGACGACGTCGGGACGGGTTCGACGATCCGCGACCTCGTGCACGGCGACGCCCAGACCCACGCGTGGGCGTCGGACGCGAGCATCCGCGCCGTCCACGACGGGCTGCTCGGCGACCTCGAGCTCGACGCCCCGGCCGACACCCTGTCCGGCGGACAGCGTCGCCGCGTGGCGCTCGCGGCGCTCCTCGTCTCGGACGCCGACGTGCTGTTCCTCGACGAGCCGACCAACCACCTCGACGTCGAGGGCGTGGCGTGGCTCGCGGAGCACCTGCACGAGCGGTTCGCGCGGCCCGGCTCCCGCGGCGCGCTGGTGGTCGTGACGCACGACCGCTGGTTCCTCGACGCCGTGTGCTCGCGCATGTGGGAGGTGCGCGGGGACGGCTCGGGCGACGTCGAGGGCTACGAGGGCGGGTACGCGGCGTACGTCCTGGCGCGCGCCGAGCGGGCGCGGTCGGCGGCCGTCACCGCGGAGAAGCGCAACAACCTGCTCCGCAAGGAGCTCGCGTGGCTGCGGCGCGGCGCGCCCGCGCGCACGAGCAAGCCGAAGTTCCGGATCGATGCCGCGAACGCGCTCATCGCCGACGTCCCGCCCCCGCGGGACTCGCTCGAGCTGACGCGCACCGCGACGAAGCGCCTGGGCAAGGACGTGCTGGACCTCGAGGACGTCACGGTCAGCGTGCCCGTTCGCCCGGTGTCAGCAGCCGGCGACGCCCTGGGGTCCCCAGGTGCTGACAGCCCCGAGCGGCGCGTGCTGCTCGACGACGTCACGTGGCGACTCGGCCCGGGCGACCGGTACGGGGTCGTGGGGGTCAACGGCTCCGGGAAGACGACGCTCCTCGCGCTCCTCGCGGGTCGGCGAGAGCCCGACTCGGGCCGCGTGAAGCGCGGCAAGACCGTGGCCGTCGCCGAGCTGAGCCAGGACGTGGGGGAGCTCGACGACATCGCCGGGCTCCGCGTGGTCGAGGTGATCGAGTCCGAGAAGCGGTCGGTCGTCGTCGACGGCAAGGAGATGTCGGCGTCCCAGCTCGTCGAGCGGCTCGGGTTCACGCGCGAGCGGTCCCAGACTCTCGTGCGCGACCTGTCCGGCGGCGAGCGTCGTCGCCTGCAGCTGCTGCGCCTCCTCGTCGCCGAGCCCAACGTCCTGCTGCTCGACGAACCGACCAACGACCTCGACACCGACACCCTCGCGGCGCTCGAGGACCTGCTCGACGGGTGGCCCGGCACGCTGATCGTGGTGTCGCACGACCGCTACCTGCTCGAGCGCGTCGCGGACCGCCAGGTCGCCCTGCTGGGCGACGGGCGTGTGCGGGACCTGCCGGGCGGCGTCGAGCAGTACCTGGAGCTGCGCCGCGCGGACATCGCGCGACGCGACGCGGGTGGCGCGTCACGTGCCGCCAGGCCGGCGGCGTCCGACGATCTGCCGGTGCCCGACGACGTCCCCGGGGGCCCCGTGGCCCCGAGCGCAGCCGAGGTGCGGGCCGCGAAGAAGGAGATCAACCGGATCGAGCGGCGCCTGTCGAAGATCGCCGAGATCGAGGCGAGGCTGCACGACAGGATGGCCGCGCAGGCGACGGACTACGAGGCGGTGGCCGGGCTCGACGCCGAGCTGCGGGCGCTCGCGGTGGAGAAGGACGAGCTCGAGGGCGCCTGGCTCGAGGCGGCCGAGACCGCGGGGTGACCTCCTGGCCGCAGGCCTCGGCCAGACGGACCTGACGGTCAGCGGCGGCGGAAGCCCATCCGGTCGTCGGGGTCGACGCGGTCGAGGATCGCGCCCGCGATGACGTCGAGCTGGGCCACCTGCTCGTCGGTGAGCGCGTCGATCACGTGCTCCCGCACGGTCGCGACGTGCCCGGGGGCGGTGGCGACGACCTTCTCCCAGCCCGCGTCGGTGAGGCGTGCGTTCGTCGCACGGCGGTCCTCGGCGCACGGGAACCGCTCGACCAGTCCCCGCTTCTCGAGGCGCGCGACGACGTGGGAGAGCCGGGGGAGCGTCGCGTTGGTCGTGGACGCGAGGCGCGTCATGCGCAGCGTCCGGTCCGGTGCCTCGGAGAGCATCGCGAGCGCGTAGTACTCGTAGTGGCTGAGGTCGGCGTCGCGCTGGAGCTGCGAGTCGAGGATGCCAGGGAGCAGCTCGACGACCGCGACCAACCGCTTCCACGCATCGAGCTGGGTCTCGTCGAGCCAGCGGGTCTCGGTCATGCGTTCTCCTCCTCGGCAGTGGTGGGGCTCACACCTCAACAGTTGACGCTACAAGTATACGCGCCTACCTTGATAGTTGTAGCAACAATCAAAGCCGGTCGCGGCCGGCGCGCGAAGGGAAGACACCATGAGCAGCATCACGATCATCGGGGCCGGGAACATGGGTTCCGCCATCACCGGGCTCGCGCTCGCCGCAGGCAGCTCCGTGCAGGTCCTCACGCGCGAGGCGACCGAGGTCGACCCCCGCGCCACGGCCGGCCGCGTCGGCGACGAGATCGCCGGCGACGTCGTCGTCCTCGCGCTTCCCTACGCCGCGGTCGCGGACGTCCTCGACGCCTACGCCGGCCGCCTCGACGGCACGGTGCTCGTGGACATCACGAACCCGCTCGACTTCACCACGTTCGACTCGCTGGTCGTTCCTGCCGGGTCGTCCGCCGCCGCCGAGATCCAGGAGCGCGTCCCCGGCGCCCGCGTCCTCAAGGCCTTCAACACGACGTTCGCGGCCACGCTCGCGTCCGGTCAGGTCGGCCCGCTCCCGACGACGGTCCTCGTCGCGGGCGACGACGCCGAGGCCAAGGCTGCGCTCGCGGGCGCGATCACCGGGGTGCGCGTGGTCGACGCCGGTTCGCTCCGGCGGGCCCACGAGCTCGAGGCCCTCGGCTTCCTCCAGCTCACCCTCGCGGCCGCCGAGAAGACCTCGTGGACCACGGGCTTCGCGCTCACCGAGTGATCTCGGGGTCGGGCCGGGGCCGGTGTCGGCCGGGGAGCGTCAGGCGCGCGACCGGTCGGCCGCGGTGCGGACCGCCTCGTGCTCGGCCTTCTGCGCCTCGCGGACTGCCTTCTCGAGCTCGCGGAGCTTCTTCTGGGCCTCGCGCACGGCACGCTCCGCGTCACGACGACGAAGCGTCGCCTTCTTGACCTTCGGGTCCTTGACGTGCACGGACACCTCGACCGGTGCGACGGCGTCGACGGCGTCCACCCCCGGCGCGCCCGCGCCCGACGCGCGGACCGTCGTGCCGTCGGCGGGCGTCGGGGCTGCCGCGCGGAAGTCGTGCCCGGCACCCGGCGCGCCGGCGGCTCGGGCGTCGACATAGACCGCCATGCCGTCGAGCACGCGTTCGAGGCCCCACGCCGTGTCGTCGATCTGACCCTCGCCGGCGTACGAGCCGGACTCCACGAGCGGGCGCAGGTACGGGAAGCGGACCTCGTCGACCAGACCGAGCAGGACGTCGTCGTGCCCCCCGCCGAGGACGGCCTCGTCGATGCGGTCGCCGCCCGCCCGCGCGAGGTCGGTCTGGAGCCGGGCCGCGTTCCGCGCGTACCCGCTCACGAGCAGGATGACCGACATCATCTCCTCCTCGTCGAGCGGTGTGGACCGCAGGGCGCGGAGCCCGCGGTCGGCACCGCGCAGGTTGTTCGGCGTGAGGGGTGCGCCCGTGATCGGGATGTCGAGGAACCACGGGTGGGACGCGAACACCGCCATCGTGAACTGGGCCCACTCGCGCAGCTCGGCGCGCCAGTCGGGCGGCTCGTGCGCGGGCGGGTACTCGACGTCGAGCGCGGCCTCCTGCATGAGGAGCAGGAGATCGTCCTTGCTCGTCACGTACCGGTAGAGCGACATGGTGGTGAACCCGAGCCGCTGGGCGACCTTCGCCATCGAGACGGCGCCCAGCCCGTCGGCGTCGGCGATGTCGATCGCCGCCTCGACGATGCGCTCGATGCTCAGCTCGCGCTTGGGCGCTCGCTCCGGTCGCTCGGCGACGCCCCACGCGAGGGCGAGCCGGGGCGGGAGGTCGGGTGCGTCCGTCATGGGTCCATCTTCTCCTGAGCGTACGACCAGGTGGTCCTGGTGCGTCCGCGGGGCGGGACGCACCAGGACCACCTGGTCGGCGGGCGGGTCAGCGTGCGTTCAGCGCGCCGTCCGACGCCGGTAGAGGACGGAGCCGGCGACGCACGACACGACGAGGGTGCCGGTGAGCCAGGCGATCGCCGCGGCCGCGGTGGTGCCGTCGACGGAGCCGGAGAGCAGGCCGCGCATGGTCTCGATGATCGGCGTGAACGGCTGGTGCTCGGCGAACCCGTGCAGCCACGTCGGCATCGTGTCGACCGGGACGAAACCTGAGCTCAGGTAGGGCACGAACAGGAAGATCATGGTGACCTGCTGCGACGCCTCGACGCTCATCACGAGCCCGAGCATCGCGCTGAGCCAGGTGAACGCGAGCACGGCGAACGCGGCGTAGGCGACGACGGCGACCCAGCCCAGCGGGTCGGCGTCGGGCCGGAAGCCCAGGGCGATCGCGACGCCCACCACGACGGTGGCAGACACGAGGTTGCGGGCGACGCTCGCGATCACGTGCCCCCACAGCGACGACGGGCCGAAGATCGGGAGGGTCTTGAACCGGTCGATCGTGCCGCTCGTCATGTCCTGGGAGACGGCGGTCGCCGCAGTGGCGGAGCCGAACCCGAGGCACATGATCAGCACGCCCGGCACGACGTAGTCGATGTAGTCGCCGCTGCCCCCGGAGATCGCCCCGCCGAAGATCACGACGAACACGAGCATGATCGCGACCGGCAGGACGAGTGCCGTGATCAGGCCGTCGACGCTGCGAAGCTGTCGCCGCGTCTCGCGCGTGACCATGGTGCGGACGTCCCGCAGCGCGGAGGTCGGGCCCGGGTGCGAGGGCGCGACGACCCGGGCAGGGGCGCGGGTGGGGAGCGGTGACGTGCTGGTCGTGGTGGTCATCGTGCGTTCTCCTTCGAGGTGAGGGCGAGGAAGACGTCGTCGAGCGTCGGCTTGACGACGCTGACCCCGGTCACGGCGAGGTGGTGGGTGTCGGCGGCGGACAGGACGTCCCGGATGGTGCGGACGGGGTCGGCGCTGGGGGCGGTGAGCGCCAGCTCCTTGTCGTCGCCCGTCGCGTCGGAGAGCCCGAGACCGGGAGCGAGGCCCAGAGCGGTCGCGAGGCTCGCGCGGTCCTCGAACGCCACGCGCACGTGGTCGCCCGCGACGAGCGACTTGAGCTCGGTCGCGGTCCCGCGCGCCGCCACCCGTCCGTCGTGCAGGACGGCGATCGTGTCGGCGAGACGGTCGGCCTCCTCGAGGTACTGGGTGGTGAGCAGCACCGTCGTCCCGTCGGCGGCGAGCCCGCGCACGACCTCCCAGAGCTGGGAGCGCGAGGCGGGGTCGAGGCCGGTCGTCGGCTCGTCGAGGACCAGGACCGCCGGTTCGGAGACGAGGCTGATCGCGAGGTCGAGCCGACGGCGCATGCCGCCGGAGTAGGTCGCGACGCGGCGGTCGGCGGCGCCGGTGAGGTCGAACCGCTCGAGGAGCTCGGTCGCCCGTGCGCGGACCCGGCGCCGGGGGAGGTGGGCGAGCTCGCCCATCATGACGAGGTTCTCGGTGCCGGTCTGGAAGTCGTCGACGGACGCGTACTGGCCGGTCAGCGCGATGGCCGAGCGAACCCGGGCGGCCTCGCGCACGACGTCGGCCCCGGCGACGCGTGCCCGGCCGGCGTCCGGGGCGACGAGGGTCGTCAGGATGTTGACGGCCGTGGTCTTGCCCGCGCCGTTGGGTCCCAGCAGCGCGAAGATCTCGCCGCGGCGGACCTCGAGGTCCACGCCGCGCAGCACGGCGTGGTCCCCGTAGGACTTCCTGAGGCCCTGCACGGTGATCATCGGTTCGGTCATCGCCCTCTCCTTCGGTCGGCGGCATGTCCTGTGTGCGACGCACACTGCGTGTATGCCATAAGCGATGTGTACACCATAAACATGTGCCGAGAGGTCGTCAACGGTTTCGCCGAGGTAGTACCCGGTCCGCGAGGCAGTACCCCGGTCCCGCGAGGGAGTACCGCGGTGGCTGAGGCGGCGGACTGCGGTACTACCTCGGCGGGGTGGGCGGGGCGGTGCGGCCTGTGAGGACGAGGCCGATCACCGTCATGGCGAGCAGGGCGCCGAGGACGGCGGCGACCGGCGTCGTCCACGTGCCCGTCACGGTGTGCAGGGCGCCGGCCGCGGTCGGCGCGACGGCGGCGAAGCAGTACCCGATGGACTGCACGGACGCCGACGCCTGCCGGCCGAGCCGCAGCGTCGGGTAGTGCTGCGCGACGAGCGTGAAGATCACGACGAAGTTCGCCGCCTGCGCGATCCCGGCCGCCGCCGCCCACACGGCCCAGGCGCCGGGCGCGACGAGCAGGCCCGCGGGCAGGAGGATCCACAGGAAGGCGATCCCGGCGAACGTCGTGCGCATCGACAGCCTGCGCGCAGCGAGCGGGACCGCGAGCCCGCCCACGATCGCGAAGCCCTGGAACAGCGACGCCGCGCCGCCCGACGCGGCGGCCGGGATGCCCGCGAGGTCCTCGAGGATCAGCGGGAGCCAGGCGGTGAGCGCGTAGAAGCTCGACGACTGCAGCGCGAACATCGCGCACAGCCCCCACGTGAACGGCATCCGCAGCACGTGCCGGTCACGGCCGGAGCGTGCTCGTCCCGGGTCGCTGCCCGACGCCGCGGGACCGGTCGGCCCGGCCGCGGGGTCGCGTCCGGGCCGGGTCGGGGCACGGACGGGCTCGCGCGGGACGACGCGCAGCCACCACACCAGGGCGACGACCGCGAGCACGCCCCACGACGCGAGCGCCCACCTCCAGCCGATCACGGACGCGAGCGGGGCCGTCAGCGCCGTCGTCGCGACGGTGCCGACGTTGATCGCCGCCGTGTACAGGCCGGTCACGGTGCCGACGTGCCCCGGGAAGTCGCGCTGCGCGATCATCGGGACGGCGAGGTTCGCCGTCGTGATCCCGAGCCCGAGGAGCACGGTCCCCGCGAACGTCCCGCCGTAGCCGAGCCCCGGGGCGGCGCCGGAGAGGTCGGCCGAGCGCAGCAGGGTGCCGACGAGGACGAGCGCGAGCGCCACCGCGACCGCGGTGCGCAGCGACGACCGGCCGAGGATCCCCGCGACGGCGGGGGTCGCGAGCGCGAAGCACAGGACGGGGATGCCGGTGAGCAGCCCCGCGGCGGCGGCGGTGAGGTGGAGGTCGGCGGCGATGTCGGCCACGACGGGCGGTACCGCGGTGAGCGGGGCGCGCAGGTTGACCGCGACCAGCAGGACGGCGACGAGGAGCACGCCGTCGATCCCGCCGCGGAAGCCGTTCCTGCGCCCGGGCGTCGTCATGGGACCTGCCGATCAGTCGTCGAACTGTCCCACGACTGTACGCAGGAGTGCCGCGAGAGCAGGGCGTTCCCCGGGCTCGAGCGCGTCGAGGATCTGGGCCTCGACCGTGAGCAGGTCCGTCATGGCGGTGTCGACGCGACCGAGGCCGTCGGCCGTCAGCTCGACGAGGACGCCGCGGCGGTCGTCGGGGGAGCGGAGGCGCACGACGAGCCCGCGCGACTCCAGCCGGTCGATGCGGTTGGTCATGGTGCCGCTGGTCACGAGGGTCTGGGTGACGAGCGCGCCGGGGGACAGGCGGTAGGGCTGTCCTGCGCGGCGCAGCGCGGAGAGGACGTCGAACTCCCACGTCTCGAGGTGGCCGCGCGCGAAGGCGGTGCGGCGTGCCCGGTCGAGATGGCGCGCGAGCCGGTCGACCCGGGAGAAGACGGTGAGGGGCTCGACGTCGAGGTCGGGCCGCTCGCGCTGCCATGCCGCGACGATCCGGTCCACCTCGTCGGGGCGCTCGCCGGGCCGCGCGTCGTCCTGCTGCTCCATGTCGTGAGGGTACTCGACATGTCTCGATGTCAAGACTCTTGACGGCGCCACCGCGCGCCGAGGTGGTACGGCAGTCCGCCGAGGTAGTGCCTCCGGGGACTGCGGCACCACCTCGGGGGACTGCGGTACTACGTCGTGCGCAGGGCGTCCTTGAGCTTCACGCGGGCACCGGTGCGCAGGACGGCGTTGGAGTAGATCTTCGCCGCGAGCCACACGAGCACCGGGATGACGGCGAGCGAGAGGCCCAGCGCGAGCAGCGCCTCCCACGTCTCCGCGCTGCCGAGCGCGATGCGCACGGGCATCAGCAGCGGCGAGCACAGCGGGACGTAGGACAGCCACACGACGAGCGGGTTGTCCGGGGCCCACGGCGCGACGGAGATCCCGAGGATGTACGGCACGATCATGAGGAACGTGACCGGGGTCGTGACCGCACCCACGTCCTCCTGGCGCGAGACCAGGGCACCGAGCCCGGCCATGAGCAGCGCGTAGCTGACGAACCCGACGACGAACCAGACGAGCGCCCACGCCGCGGCGGCACCGAGGTCGATCGTCGACGTGTCGACCAGCCCGAGGCCCAGCGCCGTACCCGCGCCCGCGATCACGACCAGCGCGACCTGCCCCAGCCCCACGGTCCCGATGCCGAGCACCTTGCCCGCCATGAGCTGCCACGGCCGCACGGTCGCGAGCAGCAGCTCGACGACGCGGCTCGTCTTCTCCTCGACGACGCCCTGGGCGATGAGCTGGCCGCTGATCATGATGGACATGAAGAGCAGGATCCCGGTGACGAGGCCGGTGATGTAGCGGGCGGGGTCGAACTCGCTCGCCTCGCCGATGGTGCGCACCTCGGGCTCGGCGGTCGCCATGTCGCCGGCCACCTGCGCGGGGTCGCCGCCCAGCCCCGCGATGGCGTCGGACAGCGCGGTCTGCTGCGCGAGCGTCGTGAACACCGCGGTGAGCCCGGTCGACAGCTCGGTGTCGACGACGACGGTCAGGTCGGCGCCCGTGCCCGTGACCAGCGCGTCGAGGTCGCCGTCGCGCACCTGATCCTCGCCCGCGGCGTCGTCCGGGACGGCGACCGTCTCGACCTGCGTGCCCAGCGCGTCGCCGGTCGACGTGATCGGGTCCGCGAGCTCGGCGGCGGCGGGGGTCAGGCCCACGCGCTCGGCCTCCGGGTCCGACGAGCCGGCGAGGTTCAGCACGACCCCGCCCAGCACGACCGCGGCGACGAGGATCACCGTGAGCCACACGAACGACTTGGAGCGCAGGCGTGTCGAGATCTCGCGCCCCGCGACGAGGCGGATCGCGCCCCAGGTCGACATGGTGGTTCCCTGCCCGACGGCGGGCTGTCCGTTCGCGCTCATGCCGACACCTCCGCGTTCACCTGGGTCGTCTCGGTCGTGGTCTCGTCCGCCGGGCTGCTCACCACGTCGCGGTACAGCTCGGTGAGAGAGGGGCGGACGAGGGAGAACTCGTGCACGGGCCCGGCGGCGAGGGCGGCCCGCAGCACGTCCTGCTCGCGGCCATGTCCGTCCCGACCGCCTCCGGGCGGGAGCTCGACGACGGTCCGTGGTCCTTCGAGGCTGACGGCCCGCGCGTCGGGCACGGCCCCGATCCACGTGGCGCCGGGCGCGCCGTCCACGACCCAGCGGTCGGTCTCGGTGCGGCGCAGCTCGTCGATGGTGCCCACCTCGACCATCGCGCCGTCCTTGATGATCCCGACGCGGTCGCAGAGCCGTTCGACGAGGTCGAGCTGGTGGGAGGAGAACACGACGGGGACGCCGGCGTCGGCGCGGTCGCGCAGCACGCCGCTCATGACGTCGACGGCCACGGGGTCGAGGCCCGAGAAGGGCTCGTCGAGCACGAGCAGGTCAGGGTCGTGCGTGAGGGCGGCGGCGAGCTGGACGCGCTGCTGGTTGCCGAGCGAGAGCTTCTGCACCTCGTCGCCGCGGCGGGCGTCGACGCCCAGCGTCTCGGTCCAGCGCTCCGTCGCCTGCTGGGCGTCGTGCGCGGACAGGCCGTGCAGCCGGGCGAGGTAGGTGAGCTGGTCGCCGACCCGCATGCGCGGGTACAGCCCGCGCTCCTCCGGCATGTAGCCGATGCGGCGTCGTGCGGCCAGGTCGAGCGGGCGCCCGTCCCAGCGCACCTCGCCGGAGTCGGTGGCCAGCACGCCGAGCGTGATGCGCATCGTCGTGGTCTTGCCTGCGCCGTTGGAGCCGACGAAGCCGAAGATCTCACCGGCGCGCACGTCGAACGACGTGCCGCGCAACGCGTGGACTGATCCGTAGGACTTGGTCAGCGAGTCGATCTCGAGATTCGCCATGGGACCACCCAACCACCGGACCTACGCCCGGACCGAGGACATTCGTCACGAGTCGCGACCTGTCCGGCCGGAGGTCAGCCCTTGGTGGCCGTGATGAGCTGGGGCCGCTTCTCCATGTCCGCGAGGCCGTTCCACGCGAGGTTCACGAGGTGCGCGGCGACCTCCGTCTTCTTGGGCGACCGGGCGTCCAGCCAGTACTGCCCGGTGAGCGCGACCATGCCGACGAGCATCTGGGCGTAGATGGGCGCGACCTTCGGGTCGAGACCACGCGACTTGAACTGGTCGGCGAGCAGGTGCTCGACCTGGGTCGCGACGTCCCCGATGAGGCTCGAGAACGTGCCGGTGGCCTGCGCGACGGGGGAGTCGCGCACGAGGATGCGGAACCCGTCCTCGGACGCCTCGATGTACGACAGGAGCGCGAGCGCGGTCCGCTCCAGCAGGACCTTGGGGTGGCCACCCTGGTCGAGAGCGCCCGACAGCGCCCCCGTGAGCGCCTGCACCTCGCGGTCGACGACGACCGCGTAGATGCCCTCCTTGCCGCCGAAGTGCTCGTACACGACCGGCTTCGACACCTCGGCGCGGGCCGCGATCTCCTCGACGCTCGTCCCCTCGAAGCCCTTCTCGGCGAAGAGCCCGCGGCTGACGGCGAGCAGCTGCTCACGGCGCTGGCTCGCTGTCATGCGGGAACGGGGCGTGCGTCTGGGGTCGGCCACGGTCCCATCATGCCGTGCGGGGCAACCAGCGGCGTCGGGCTCGGCGGCGGCTCGTGCGCAGACCCGCCTGTGGCGCGGCCCACGTGGCACCCTCGGTACGGAAGGGACGAGTCGGGCGAGACGCGTCCCTGGGCACGGTGGGCGACCTGGCAGACTGGTCCCGGACGTCGTCCGATCCGCCTTGGTGTAATCGGCAGCACAAGGGTTTTTGGTGCCCTTGGTCCAGGTTCGAGTCCTGGGGGCGGAGCTCGTGCCACCGAACCCGAGGGGATCCTCCATGGAAGCTCAGCAGGGCATCGACAGCATCGTCGCCCCCGCTGCCGTGATCGTTCTCGCCGCCGGCGAGGGGACACGGATGAAGTCGTCCACCCCCAAGATCCTGCACACGCTCGGCGGGCGCAGCCTGCTCGGGCACGTGCTCGCCGCGTCGCGGTCGCTCGACCCGGCGCTGCTCGCCGTCGTCGTGCGCCACGAGCGGGACCGCGTGGCAGAGCACGCGGTCGAGATCGACCGGCAGGTGCTGGTCGTCGACCAGGACGAGATCCCCGGGACGGGCCGGGCCGTGCAGTGCGCGATCGTCGCGCTCGACGCGAAGGCGCACGCGCAGGCCGTGGTGGACGGCGTGCCCGACGGCGAGGAGGGGCGCGGTCTCGGCGACGGGCTCTCCGGCCCCGTCGTCGTCACGGCGGGCGACACCCCGCTGCTCGACGGCGGCACGCTGGCCCAGCTCCTCGCGGCGCACGTCGCGGACGGCAACGCCGTCACGATGCTCACGACGCAGCTCGCCGACGCGACGGGGTACGGGCGCGTCGTGCGCGACCCGGCGTCCGGCGACGTGCTGCGGATCGTCGAGCACAAGGACGCCTCGGCGGACGAGCTCGAGATCCGCGAGATCAACGCGTCGATCTACGTGTTCGACGCCGCGGTGCTGCGTCGCGGCCTCGCCGGCCTGGGCCGGGACAACGCGCAGGGCGAGGTGTACCTGACCGACGTCGTCGCCGCGGCCCGCGCGGAAGGCGGCGCGGTGCGTGCGCTGGTCTCCGACGACCCGACGGTCGTCGAGGGCGTCAACGACCGCGTCCAGCTCTCCGTGCTGCGCGCGGAGATGAACCGCCGGGTCGTCGAGGACTGGATGCGCGAGGGCGTGACCGTCGTCGACCCCGCCACCACGTGGGTCGACGTCGACGTCGAGCTGGCTAGGGACGTGACCCTCCTGCCGGGGACGCAGCTGCACGGCGCGACCGTCGTCGGCGAGGGCGCGACCGTGGGACCGGACACGACGCTCACGGACACCGAGGTGGGCGCGGGTGCGACGGTGACCCGCACGCACGGGACGCTCGCCGTCCTGGGTGCCGGGACGAGCGTCGGACCGTTCGCCTACCTGCGCCCGGGCACGGTCCTGGGTGCCCAGGGCAAGATCGGGACGTTCGTCGAGACGAAGAACGCCGAGATCGGCGCGGGGTCCAAGATCCCGCACCTGTCCTACGTGGGCGACGCGACGATCGGCGAGCACACGAACGTCGGCGCGGCGTCCGTGACCGTGAACTACGACGGGGTGAACAAGCACCGCACCGTCATCGGCTCGCACGCCCGCACGGGCGCGGACAACATGTTCGTCGCACCCGTGACGGTGGGCGACGGCGCGTACACCGCGGCCGGGTCCGTGATCCGCCGCGACGTGCCCGCCGGTGCGCTCGGCGTGAGCGCCGCCCAGCAGCGCAACATCGAGGGCTGGGTGGAGCGCCGCCGGCCCGGCACGGCCGCCGCCGACGCCGCCGCGACGGCCCGTGCGAACGACCCCGAGACGCCGCCCGTCGGCGCCCAGGCGCAGGCCCAGCTCGCGGACCACTCGGCCGCGGCGACCGCCGAGCGGCCCACCCCGCCGCCGCCCGGCCCGGAGCTCGAGCACACCCTCGACGCCCTGCGCAGCGCGCGCTCGGTGGACTGACCCGACAGACTGCACGCAAGCGCACCGGAACCGACCCACCGAAGGAAACCCACTCGTATGAGCAGCACCATCGCCGGTACCGGGGACAAGTCCCTCGTCCTCGCCTCGGGGCGCGCGCACCCCGAGCTCGCCAACGACGTCTCGCGGGAGCTCGGCATCGATCTGCTGCCCACGACCGCCTACGACTTCGCGAACGGCGAGATCTACGTGCGGTTCGGGGAGTCGGTCCGCGGTGCGGACGTCTTCATCCTGCAGAGCCACACGGCGCCGATCAACCAGTGGATCATGGAGCAGCTGCTCATGGTCGACGCCGCGAAGCGGGCCTCGGCGCGCACGATCACCGTGGTGCAGCCCTTCTACGGGTACGCGCGCCAGGACAAGAAGCACCGTGGCCGCGAGCCGATCTCGGCCCGCCTCATGTCCGACCTGTTCAGCTCGGCCGGGGCGGACCGGCTCATGAGCGTGGACCTGCACGCCGCGCAGACGCAGGGCTTCTTCAACGGACCGGTCGACCACCTGTGGGCCATGCCGATCCTCACGGACTACGTGCGCTCACGCGTCGACACGTCGAACGTCACCGTGGTCTCGCCCGACGCCGGCCGCATCCGCGTCGCCGAGCAGTGGGCCGCGAAGCTCGGCGGGGGACCGCTCGCGTTCGTGCACAAGACGCGCGACGTGACGCGCCCCAACCAGGCCGTCGCGAACCGCGTCGTGGGCGACGTCGAGGGCCGCGACTGCGTGCTCGTCGACGACCTCATCGACACCGGCGGCACGATCGCCGAGGCCGTGCGCGTCCTCATGGGCGCCGGCGCCAAGTCGGTCATCGTCGCCGCGACGCACGGTGTCCTGTCCGACCCGGCCGCACAGCGCCTGTCCGAGTCCGGCGCGAGCGAGGTCGTCATCACCGACACGCTGCCGATCGTCGCGGAGAAGCGTTTCCCCGAGCTCACCGTCCTGTCCATCGCCCCTCTGCTGGCCCGCGCCATCCGCGAGGTGTTCGACGACGGGTCCGTCACCTCGCTGTTCGACGGCAACAGCTGACGCCTGTCAGGACGCGTCCGGTGCCGGGACCGGGAGGCGGGTCCACGAGCTGAGCGCCTCGGCGTACGCGGCGGCGTCGGCCGTCGGGACGTCGAGCGCGCGCAGCAGCCCCGTCAGCGCGTCGAGCAGGTCCTCGCCGCCACGGGGCGGGCGCTGGGCGCTCACGTCCGTGCACCCGGCGGTGCGCAGCGTCTGCACGACGTCGTAGCGCACCGGCCGTAGAGCGGCGGGAACCGCTCGGACGGCGCGGGCGACCGCGGCGGCACGTGCCGCGACCGGTGCCGTGAGACCCGTCTGGTCGGCGAGGTCCTGAGCGTCGTCGGGGACGAGGTCCTCGTCGACGAGGCCGGCACGCTCCAGCAGCGTGCGGGCCGTCGTGAGGACGTCGAGCCCGAGCAGGGTCTCGAGAGGGCGGCGGCCGAACGCGAGCCGGTACTCGCCGCCCTCGCGATACCGCCGCAGCTGCGGGTCGTCGCGGGACCAGGCCAGGTGCTCCGGCACGGCCGTCGCGAGCCGCAGGTGCTCGGTCGCCAGCGTCAGGTCCGGGGTCGTGCAGCTCGCGTGGAAGCACGCCCGGTTGTAGTGCGCGGTCGGGCCGAGCTCGTGTGCGTCGTCGATCTCGAGCAGCGGCACGACCAGCCGCAACGCGTGCGTGATCTCGCGCAGCGCGCCGAGCTCGCGGGCCGCCTCCTCGAGGACCGTCCGGTCGACGTGCCCGCCCGACGCACCGGCCCCGTCGAGCTCGGCGGCCAGCAGCTCGACCGACCGGTCGACCCGGGCCGTGCACCGCACCCAGCCGGCCACGGCGAGCCGTGCCGCGGCCTCGCCCGCGACGACCCCCGCCCGCAGCTCTGCCTCCCACGACGACGTCACCCAGGTGCGGTGACGCGCGGAGCCCAGCAGCGCCCGAAGCTCTGCAGCGTCCGCCTCCGTCGTCGCGATCGCGCGGTCGAGCGTGCGGAACGCTCGCACGGCCTCGTCGACGGCAGCCTGTTGCGAGCGCACCGATCGGCGGGCTGACGACCCGTCGTCGAGCACGCGTCGCGCGGACCGCACGGCGTCCGAGTGCCGCACCGCCTCTGCGACGAGGTCCCGGTTGGGCAGTGCTGCACGCCGCAGACCCTGGGCCAGCCGCGCGGCGTCGGGACCCGTGGCCGAGCCGGGTGCGTGCCGGGTGTTCAGCTCGACGACGAGCGCGACGACGTCGCGCACCGACCCGGGAGAGAAGTCCTCGATCCCGCGCCCGCGCGCGAAGTGCTCGTTGATCGCCAGGCACGACCGCGTGTAGAGCGTCCGCAGCCGCATCGTCTCGAACGCCCCGCCCTGGCGCAGCGTGTGCTCCGCACCGTCGGCGTCGCGCCCGTACCGGCTCTCGGTGTCGCCGTCGAGCAGGAGCGTGAGCCACCGCCGGTAGTTGTGCAGCGCGGTGAAGTCGGTGCTGTGCCGCTCGAGCGCGTGACGGTACGCGAGCTGGACGAGCCAGCTCCCCGGGTCCTCGTCCAGCGCCCGGCCGAGGAGGGCGCGCTGGGCGTCGTCGTCCTCGCGCGCGGCGGTCGTCGCGAGGTAGTGCAGGGCGAGGGCGCGCCAGCTCGTCGTGCCGCACAGACCGTCGAAACCCACGTGGAAGCGGGCGAGCGTGACGACGACGACGGCCGCGGCGGCCTGGTGCAGGTCTGCGGCCGCCAGCGTCGACGTCGCGTCACCGGTCCGCGGTGCGACCTCGGCACGGTGGGCCGCCGATGCGAGGAGGGCGCCACGATCGATGACCGCGGACGCCGCGGTGCGCCCGTTGCGCGTGACCGTGACGGTGACGGACGCCGTGACCTTCGTCGTCTCGTCGGCGGGCGCGTCCTCGACGAAGACGCGCCACGGCGTGCTGCCGAGCGCCGCGCTCACGGCGGCGGCGATCGTCCGCAGCACCGGGTTGTCGGGCAGGCTGGACAGCGCGCCCCCGGCGAGCACGTCGACGTCCGCCCCACGCGGGACCTCGAGGCCACGCGGAGGCTCGCCCGCGAGCTCGCGCAGGAACGACAGCATCCGTCCCGTGCTCACCTCGGAGGACGTCCCTCCCACGGGGACGACCGCGATGCGCAGCCCGGTGGCGACATACGTCCCCACGAGGACGACGCCGAGCGCCGCGAGGCACGCGCCGTACAAGATCATGGAACCGGACGCGACCGTCTCCTCGGTCGACCCGGGCAGGGTCGTCACGAGGGCGACCACCGTCGTCACACCGGCCGTCCCCGCCCACCAGGACCATCCCGACCCGGGCTCCGGCGCGCCCCTCGGTGCTCCTGGCCGGGCCGTCGCCGTCGACACCCGGGCCCGCACGCTCACGGAGAGTCCCACGGCCGTCGCCGCCACGGCGAGCATCGCGACGACCGCTCCCGCTCCCACCAGCGGGAGCGCGGACGCACGAGGCACCACCTGCCCGACCGTGAGGACCGCGGCGGCCAGGAGCACCGCCACGGCGCCCGCAGTCCCCGCCCCCGACCGCTCGAGGACGGTCAGCCGCGGCCACGACAGCGTCACGGGCGTCACCGCCCGCGCCACCACGACGAGGACGAGGGCGACGGCGGCCGCGGCTCCGAGCGGGCCCAGCAGAGGTTCGAGGTGGTCCGACACGAAGGCCGACCACGCGTCGTCCAGGCGCTGGGCGCCCGTCGACCCGACGTCTGTGCTCATCCGGACGCTCCTCCCGCGACCGAGAACCCTCAAGGCAGGTTCCCACCGACCGGTGGTGCTGACGAGGTGGGGGACGGGTGAAAACGGCACCCGGAGCCGCGCGGGCACCGACCGGTGACATTCCGCACGTCCCTGGCGGAGGTACGCGACCTAGCGTGGAGGCATGCTCATCCTCGAGGACTACCTGCTCCTGACCCTCGACGACGAGACGGGCAAGACCGTCGTCGACGCGACCTACCGCGAGCAGGTCGCCGCTGGCGCCCTGCTCGTCGAGCTCGCGCTCCTCGGACGCGTCGACCTCGCGGGGGACGGCGACGGCGGCCGTGTCGGACGGATCGTCGTGCGCGACACCACCCCGACCGGAGTCCCGCTGCTCGACGACGCGCTCGACGTCGTGCGGTCCAGGGAGGGGTCGAGGCCGCGGTCGCTCATCTCCTACGTCGCCCGGACCAAGCCGGCCGAGCGGGCCGTCGGCTCGCTCGCCGACCGGGGCGTCCTCCGGCGCGAGGAGGGCCGGGTGCTCGGCATCTTCCCCACGAAGCGCTGGCCCGCGGCCGACTCACGGCACGAGGACGACGTGCGCACGCTCCTGTGGCGGGTGCTCGTCGACGGAGGACAGCCCGACGAACGGACGGCCGCCCTCGTCGCGATCCTCTCCGCGAGCAAGCAGGCGAGCCAGGTCCTCGCCGCGGGCAATGGGCGCGGCGAGGCGGCCGTCGTCGACGGCGACCGGCGGTGGACGCTCCGCGAGCGCAGCGCCGTGGACCGGCGGGCCGCGGAGCTCGCCGGGGACGGCTGGGCGGGCGCTGCTGTCAAGGCCTACATCGACGAGATCACCGCGGCGATCGTCGTGGGCGCGAGCGTCGCCGTGACGACCGCCGCCACGACCGCGTCGAGCTGAAGCGCGCGCACCCGGGTGAATCCTCTCCCGGGTCCGTGCGTCCGGGACCACCGGCGTCGTCCAGAGGGCACAGTGGGTACATGCCCGAGACCCCTCCGCAGCGCACCGACCCCGAGGTGGTGCTCGTCGCCCACCCGTCCGCCGAGTGCTACGGCAGCGACCTCCAGATGGTGGAGTCGGTCACGGCGTGCCTCGAACGCGGTGCGCGGGTGGTCGTCACGCTCCCCGGGGACGGACCGCTGGTCCCGGTCCTGAGGCGCGCGGGGGCACGGGTGCTGCTCATGGACGTGCCGGTGCTCCGCAAGGCGCTCGCGAACCCTCGCGGCCTCGTGGCGCTCCTGGCCGGCAGCCTGCGCGCGCTCCGCGGCCAGCTCCGGATGATCCGGCAGACCGGCGCGCGGCGCCTGCTCGTCAACACGCTCACGCTGCCGTCGTGGATCGTCGCCGGCCGGATCGCCGGGGTGCGCGTCGTCTGCCACGTCCACGAGGCGGAGGACGAGGGCTCGCGCGCTGTCCGCACCGCCCTCGCGACCCCGCTCCTCGCGGCGCACGAGGTCGTGGCGAACTCGCAGGCGTCGCGGGACGCGCTGGCGCGCGTGCTCGGACCGGTCGGCCGGCGGACGCGGGTCGTCCACAACGGCGTACCCGGACCACCGCGGCCCGTGCGGGTCCTGCGTGACCGCTCACCGGGCGACCCCGCGCTCGTCGTCCTCGTGGGCCGCCTCTCGCCCCGCAAGGGGACCGACGTCGCGCTCGATGCCGTCGCGGCACTGCGCGCGCAAGGCAGGCAGGTTCGCATCGCGCTGGCGGGCACGGTGTTCGACGGCTACGAGTGGTTCGAGGAGGAGGTGCGCGAGCGGGCGGCCGAGCCCGACCTCGCGGGAGCGGTGGAGATGCTCGGGTACGTCGACCCGTGGCCCTGGCTGGGGGAGGCCGACGTCGTCGTCGTCCCGTCCCGCGTCGAGCCGTTCGGCAACGTCGCGGTCGAGGCGATGCTCGCCGGCCGTCCGGTCGTGGCGAGCCGCACGCAGGGACTGGCGGAGGTCGTGCGCGACGGGGTCGACGGCGTGCTCGTCCCGCCGGGGGACCCGGACGCGCTGGCGTCCGCGCTGTCCGCTCTCCTGGACGATCCCGTCAGGTCGCGGCGGCTGGGGGAGCGGGCAGGGGCGGACGCCCGCACGCGCTTCTCGCCCGACCGCTACCGCGAGGCGATCTGGGCCTCGCTCGTCGGTGCGGACGCCGAGACCGGGGCAGCAGGCGGGGGCAGATGATTTCGCCCGCCGCACGCACCCGTGCCGAGAGCCGGAGCGGCTAGGTTGCGGGGTATGTTCGCGATCCCCCGACTGCTGCTCCGGCAGCTCCTGACCGATCGCGGCGCTCTGCCCGGCACGCTGCAGAGCATCGGGCTGGCTGTCAGGTTCGGGGTGCGGAACCGCGTCAGCAGACGGTCGGTCGTCGGCGACGGGCCGGTCGACGTCTGCGTCACGACGTTCGGCGACCGGACGGCGACCGCGTATCTCGCGCTCGAGTCGGTGGGCTCCGGGGACGTCCGGCCCCGGCGGCTGATCCTGTGGATCGACGAGCCCGAGGTGCTCGCCCACCCGCCCGCGACCCTGCGCAGGCTGCGACGGCGCGGGATGGAGATCGCCCCGTGCGAGAACTGGGGCCCCCACAAGAAGCAGTACCCGTACGTGGTGTCGGAGGGATCGGGGACGGTCCCGTTCGCGACCGCGGACGACGACACGTTCTACCCGTCGGGGTGGTTGTCCGAGCTGGTCGACGCCGCACACCGGTCCCCGGCGGACGTCCACGGGCACCGTGCCCACCGGGTCGTGGCGCAGGACGGCGCTATCGCGCCCTACGCACGCTGGGCCGCGGAGTCGAGCGACCGGCCGGGCTTCGCGACCCTGTGCACCGGCGTGGCAGGGATCCTCTTCCCACCGGCGATGGTCACCGCGTTGCGCGAGGCGGGCACGGGGTTCCTCGACGTGGCGCCGAGGGCGGACGACGTCTGGGTCCATGCCGTCGCGGTGCGGTCCGGGATCAGGGCAGCGCAGGTCGGGCCGGTCCCGCGCGACTTCCCCCAGGTGCTGCGGCGGGTGCCGGGCTCGCTGTACGCCGAGAACGTCGTCGGCGACGGCAACGACCGCCAGCTCGCTGCCGCCCTGACCGGCGAGGCCCTGGCCAGGGTGCTGGTCGACGCCGAGAAGCGTGAAATCGATGACTGACGAGGAGACGCCGCCCCGGAGCCGGGCGGCCCGCCGAGGCCCGATGTCCATGATGTCGGCCGTCTCCGTGACCACGATGGGGAACGCCGTCCCGGCGATCGTCTCCGTCGTCACGGGACCCGTCCTCGCCCAGGCGCTCTCGGTCGAGGGGCGAGGCCAGGTCGCCGCGGCGATGGCCCCGTTCCTGCTCGTCGCGTCGCTCGCGATGTTCGGCATCCCGGAGGCGACGACGTACCTCGTCGCGGGGGCTCCGGGGCGGGTTCGGCACGTCCTGCGGCGCAGTGCTGCCATGGTCACCCTCGGCGGTGCCCTGGCGACGGGGGCCGTCCTGCTCGCCTCGTCGTTCTTCAGCGGAGGCGACCAGGCGATCGAGCGCCTGATGGTCGTCGCGGCGGCGGCGACGGTGCCGGCGATGCTGGTGGGGTGCCTGCGCGGTGTCGCGTTCGGCCTCGGGCTGTGGCGCGTCGTCGCGCTCGAGAAGACGATCAGCTCGTTCGCGCGGTTGGTGCTGCTCGTGCCGTTGTGGTGGTTCGACGCGCTCACGCCCGCCGTGGCGACGATCGTGCTCGTGTGCGCGCCGATCGTCGGCGGCCTGCCGTACCTCGTCGTGCTGCGCCGCCGGGGAAACGCGGACGACGTCGTGAGCTCGCGGGAGATCCTCTCCTACGGGATGCGTGTATGGGTCGGGGCGCTCGCAGGGATGCTGCTCATGCGGATCGACCAGTCGCTCCTGACGCCGTTGTCGGACGCGGTGCAGACCGGTCTCTACGTCGTCGCCGTCTCGATCAGCGAGCTGCCGCTCGTCCTGACCAGCGCCGTCCGTGACGTCACGTTCGTGAGCGAGGCGTCCCGCTCGGACGACAGGCGTCTCGCCGCGACGGCCCGCGTGACGACGCTCGTGAGCGCCGGCGCCGCGCTCGTCCTCGGCGCGACCCTGCCCTGGTGGCTGCCCGCACTGTTCGGCAGCGACTTCTCGGGGTCGGTCCTCGTGGCCCAGATCCTGCTGCTCGCCGTCGTCATGGGGCAACCGGGCTCCATCGCGGGGAGCGCGCTGAGCGCCCGCGGCCGACCCGGGGCCCGGAGCATCTCGATGGTCATCGCCTGCGTCCTGAACATCGTGGTCCTCGTCCTCCTGGTGCCGACCCTCGGGGCGGTCGGCGCGGCGATCGCGACGCTGGTGGGGAACGTGATCGCTGGCGGGCTGAACATCGTCCTCGTCCACCGGTTCTTCGGGATCCCGGCGCGCTCGTTCCTCGGTGTGCGGCGCAGCGACGCGGCCCTCGTCCGTGGCCTCGTACGGCGGTTGTCCCCGCGTCGAGGACGAACCGACTGATCCCGGTCCCGACGGAACGTGTCGCCGGTTGCGGGTTTCGCGGGCAGCTCGGGCCCGGGTACAGTAGTCAGGTTGCCTCGGCGAGGGACGTCTGACGGCCGGCAAGCTGCGACTCACCGCACGGTGCGCTGCACCACCACGCGCACCGATCGGGAGTCGATCAGAGCTGTTGGAGATCCGTAATCGACTGGGCGGTCGTCCTTGCGCGTCCGTCATGTGTCCCGCGCCGACGCAGCCGCCCGTCCGGGCCGGCCCTCTCACCGTCCGGACAGCCGACCGCTCCCCACTGGTGGCCGGCCCGCAACGCATTCCAGGAGTGATCCACGTGTCCGAGATCAAGCTCGCCGCCGAGGCCCGCACCGAGTTCGGCAAGGGTGCCGCCCGCCGCATCCGCCGCGACAACAAGATTCCTGCCGTCCTGTACGGGCACGGCAGCGACCCGCTCCACGTGACCCTCCCGGGTCACGAGACGATGCTCGCGCTCAAGCACTCGAACACGCTGTTCTCGATCGAGCTCGAGGGCAAGGCCCAGCTCGCGATCACCAAGGACGTCCAGCGCGACCCGGTCCGCAACGTGATCGAGCACGTCGACCTGCTCCTCGTGAAGAAGGGCGAGAAGGTCGCCGTCGACATCCCCGTCCACGTGACCGGCGAGTCCGCCCCCGGCACCATCCACCTCGTCGACCTGCAGGAGGTGTCGGTCGAGGCCGAGGCCACGCACATCCCCGACTCCGTCGAGGTCTCCATCGAGGGCCTGGCCGCGGGCGAGACCGTCTTCGCACGCGACCTGACGCTCCCCAAGGGCACGACGCTCGTCTCCGACGGCGACCTGGCCGTCGTCTACATCTCCGTGCCGCAGGACAACTCGGCCGACCTCGAGGCCGCCGAGGCCGAGGCGTCCGCGCAGGCCCTCGTGTCCGAGGCTGCCACGGAGAGCACCGACTCCGAGTGATCTGAGGCGGCGACGCCTCGCCGAGCGCCCGGTACCGTGACGGTGCCGGGCGTTCGCGTGCCCGACCCGGGCCGCCCTCCACGACGAGACCTCGATGGACCTGACGAAGGACGACGCGACATGACCGACCAGCTGTGGCTCGTCGTCGGGCTCGGCAACCCCGGGGACAGGTACGCCGGCAACCGGCACAACGTCGGTCACATGGTGCTCGACGTGCTCGCCGGTCGTGCCGGGGCGCGGTTCGCGCGGCACCCCCGCGCCCAGGCCGTCGCCGCGGAGGCCCGCATCGGGATGCTCCCCGGCGGGCGGCCAGGTCCCCGGGTGGTCCTCGCCAAGCCGACGACGTACATGAACGTCTCGGGCGGTCCGGTCTCCGGGCTCGCGGGCTACTACGGGGTCGACCCCGAGCACGTGCTCGTCGTCCACGACGAGGTGGACATCCCGTTCGGGACCATCAAGCTCAAGACCGGTGGCGGAGAAGGGGGGCACAACGGCCTGCGCGACATCTCCAAGGCGCTCGGGACCAAGGACTACGTGCGCGTGCGCGCGGGCGTCGGCCGCCCGCCCGGTCGGATGGACACCGCCGACTACGTGCTCAAGGACTTCAAGGGCACCGAGGCGAAGGACCTGCCGTTCCTGCTCGACGACGCGGCGGACGCGGTCGAGATGGTGCTCACCGAGGGCCTGCTCGCCGCGCAGGGGAAGTTCCACGCGCGCGCCTGACGCGATGTCCACCTTCTCCCGGACGGGTGAATTCCGGCCCCGCCCGGCGATCCACGCACGGTCCGCCGCTACTCTCAGCAGGACGGTAGGTCGTGGGCTGAGGAGGAACGTGACAGGGGCGCTCCGTATCGCGATGCTCGGCACGAGGGGTGTCCCCGCCCGCTACGGCGGGTTCGAGACCGCGGTCGAGGAGATCGGTACGCGGCTCGCCGCGCGCGGCCACGCGGTGCGGGTCTACACCCGCCGCGGCAACACGGAGGCGAGCCTGTCGCAGTACCGCGGCATGGAGGTCGTGACCCTGCCGGCGCTACGGCGGCGTTCGGTGGAGACCCTCAGCCACACGGGGCTCTCCGTGGCCCACCTGATGCTGCGTCGTACGGACGCCGCGTTCGTCTTCAACGCCGCGAACTCGCCGTTCCTGCCCCTCCTGCGGAGCGCCCGCATCCCCGTCGCCACGCACGTGGACGGGCTCGAGTGGCGACGCGCGAAGTGGGGCGGGACCGGCCGGCGCTACTACCGCGCGGCCGAGACGACCGCGGTCCGCTGGTCGGACGCGATCATCGCGGACGCCGCCGGCATCCGGGACTACTACACGCACACGTACGGGATCCCGTCGTCGCTCATCGCGTACGGCGCGCCAGCGCCCACGGTGGCGGCGAGCGGTGGCGCCGGCGCCCTCGCCGAGCTCGGTCTCGAGCCCGGCGGCTACCACCTCGTGGTGGCCCGGTTCGAGCCGGAGAACCACGTCGACATGATCGTCGGCGGGTATGCGGCGAGCAGGTCGACGCGCCCGCTCGTCGTGGTCGGCTCGGCGCCCTATGCCGCCGAGTACACGGATCGGATCCGCGCCGCGGCCGAGCGTGATTCGCGCATCCGCCTCCTCGGCGGCGTCTGGGACCAGGCCGTCCTCGACGAGCTGTACGCATCGAGCTTCACCTATCTGCACGGGCACTCGGTCGGGGGGACCAATCCCTCGCTCCTGCGTGCCATCGGCGCAGGCGCGCCGGTCGTCGCGTACGACGTCGTCTTCAACCGTGAGGTGCTGCGCGACGCCGGCGAGTACTTCCGTACCTCGGGCGAGCTGACCGGGCTGCTCGAGAAGGCGGAGGCAGACCCGCAGCTCACCCGGGAGCGGGGCGTCGCCGCGACCCGCCGTGCCGCCGACTACGACTGGGACGACGTCGCCGACGCCTACGGTCGGCTCGCCGCAGACCTCGCCGCGCGGCGGACGCCCGGTCCGTTCCGTCGTGCGCGCCGCGCGAGCGAACCGTGGAAGGAGCTCGCATGAGCCGCGCCACCGTCGAGTCCTACCGTCAGACGCTCCGTCGGCTCTCCTTCGCGCAGAAGGGGGCTGCGCGCAGCGCGCCCGCGTACTCGCGCTACGTGAACCGTCGCCTGGGCAGGCTCTTTGCCGCAGCCGCGTACCGCGCCGGGCTCGGACCGAACGCCGTGACCGGAATCAGCGCCCTCTTCACCTTCGCCGGCGTTGTCCTGCTCGCCCTGGTCGCGCCCTCCTGGGGGCTCGGTGCCGGGGTCGCCCTGCTGCTCGTCGTCGGGTACGCGCTGGACTCCGCCGACGGACAGGTGGCTCGTCTCACCGGCACGGGGAGCCCGGCCGGGGAGTGGCTCGACCACATGGCGGATGCGACGAAGGTCGTCACGCTGCCGCTCGCGCTCCTGATCGGTCTCTACCGGTTCGACGTCGTCGAGGACGTCTGGCTCCTGGTCCCCCTGGGCAACGCGGTGGTGTCGAGCGTGTTCTTCTTCGGGATGATCCTCACGGAGCAGCTGCGACGGGCGCACGGGGTGACGTCGACGGCGGTGTCGGCCGGCCGGGCACCCTGGCTGCGCTCGGTGCTGGTGGTGCCCACCGACTACGGGGTCCTGTGCCTCCTCTTCCTGCTCTACGGTGCGACCGACGTCTTCCTCTGGGCCTACGCGGTCGTCACCGTGGCGACAGCCGGGTTCCTCGTCCTCGCCGCCGCGAAGTGGTTCCGGGAGATCACCGCCCTCGGCCGAGCCCGCGCCCGGACGGCCTCGTGACCCCGAGCACGTCGCCGGCTCGGTCCGGGCTGGCCGTCGTGGTGGTCTCCTACGGTTCGCACGCGTTGCTCCACGCCAACCTCGTCCGCACGGCGCGCGAGGAGGACCTGGTCGTCGTCGTGGACAACCGGACGGACGACGCCGAGCGGGCGGCCGTGCGCGACCTCGCGCTGCGTCACGGCTGGGACGTCCTCGAGCCCGTGGCGAACCTCGGGTTCGGGGCGGGGATGAACCTCGGGGTCGCCCGCGCCGTCGAGCTCGGCGCGACGGAGCTCCTGCTGCTCAACCCGGACGCCTGGATGGCGCCGGAGGACGTCGGCGCCCTGCACGATGCTGTGCGCGACGACCCTCGAGCGCTCGTCGTGCCGCGGATCGAGCGGTCCGACGGGACGCCGTGGGCGAGCGGGACGACCGACCTGTACCTGCGCGACGGGACGATGCACCCCACGCGCGCGCGTCCGGCGGGCTTCGAGGTCGGCCGCGACGTCGAGGAGTGGGTGTCGGGTGCGTGCGTCGCCCTGAGCCGGACGCTGTGGGAGGACGTCGGGGGGTTCGACCCCGAGTACTTCCTCTACTGGGAGGACGTCGACCTCTCGCGCCGTGCCCGCGCGGCGGGTGCACGGCTGCGCGTGCTCGACGAGGTCGTCGCGGTGCACGACGAGGGCGGTACCCATCGGGACCCCGGTCGCGGTCGTGCGAAGTCGGCCACCTACTACCGCTACAACGTCCGCAACCGCATGCTCTACGCGCACCGGTGGCTCGGGCGGGAGGGGGTTCGTCGCTGGCGACGGTCGTCGCCGGGCGCGGCCTGGGCCGTGCTGCTGCAGGGTGGGCGGCGACAGATCCTCACCGTCCGTCCGGTCCTCGCCGTCTGCCGCGGGCTCGTCGAAGGGCTGGTCGTCGGCGCGAGGACTCGTCCCGCACGAGCGCGAGGCGGTGGTCACCGCCGATGAGCGCCGGGTGGGTCATGCCTCCGGTGACATGACGACCTGCTCGACCAGGTCGTGGATCTCGGGCCGACGCACGCCCGCCGCGACGAGCTCGAAGCCGGCCGGCGTCCGTCGGTAGAGGCCACCGGCCGGTGGCTCTCCGGGGGTGCGCGAGCTGTCGGCCAGCAGCAGGTGGCCGTCGTCGACGAGGCTCGCGTGGACCGCCCGCAGGGCCTCGGTGAGCTGCTCGTCCGAGAAGTACAGCCTCCGCAGCAGGTTCGCGGTCTTCACGACGTCCAGCGGCTCTCCCGGCCACGGCGTGAAGATGTCGTGCTCGCGGTAGGCGACCCGGGGGTCCTTCAGGAGCTCGCGCGCCTCCGGGTTCAGGAGCAGGCAGGTCCCGCGTCGGGCGCGGCGCGCGCGGTCGACGCCCCGGCGGAACAGCCGCTCGACCCAGGGGGAGAGCTGTGGCCAGGCGGCGTACCGGCTGCCCGAGACGAGCACGCACGTGTCGTCCTGGTCGAACAGGTAGGTCCGCCCGCCCGATCGCGCCCACGTGAGCTCGAGGTACAGGTCGCTGATGGTGAACGACCCGAAGTCGTCGGGGAGCACCCGGACGAGATCGACGGACGTGGACCCGTCGGACGCGCCGATGTCCGCGATGCGGGCTCCCGACAGGTCGACGTGGTCGAGCAGCAGACGATCGGCGTCGAGGTGGCGCCCGGCCCACGTGATCTTGATGGTCCCGCCGACGTAGATGCCGAACATCGCCCGGCGGAAGTCGTCGGCGGACACGTCGTCGTCGACGATGACCGCGGGGTCGAGGTAGAAGTACCGCGACAGGCGACGCTCGACCGTCGACGGCCATCGGCCACGCAGGGGGCGGACGGGTGCGTGCATGCAGGAACGCTACCGGCCGCCTGGGCCGACCGGCGGACCGGCAGCGGGTGATTCCTGCGGGTCGGCGGGCAGCGCGAGCCCGTAGACGCGCGCGAGGAAGCCGGGCAGCCGTCCCGCGTCCCACCGCCGTGACCTCGGCCCCCGCCCCCGAGGCAGGGCGGCGACGGCTCGGGCGAGCGCGGCGGGAAGGTCCTTCTCCAGCGGGACGACGTGCGCGTTCACGTCGGCGAGCACGGGCGGCCCGCCGAAGGGCAGGCAGACGACGGGACAGCCGAGCGCGCTGGCCTCCGCCGCGACCCAGCCGGCCTGGTCGTGCATCGACGGGAACACGAGGGCGTCGGCGTGCGCCAGCGCGGAGAGCACCTCTGTGCGCGGTCGGTGCCCGAGGAAGCGCACACGGTCCGTCAGCCCCAGCCGGTGGACCTGCCGCTCCAGGGAGGAACGCTCGTAGCCCTCTCCGTAGATGTCCAGGTCCCAGTCCGCGAGTGCTGTGTCGGACATGGCGGCGACGGCGATCCGCACGCCCTTGAGGGAGATCAGTCGGCCGACGTAGACGGCGCGCCTGCGCCCCGTGCTGCTGCCGGAGGCCACCGAAGCCGCGTCCTGCACCAGGTCGACGTCCTCCGGTGCCAGGGAGGCGTTCGCCTCGACGACGACGTGGCGGGCCGACCGGAACCGGTGCGCGACGTCGTCGTTCTGGGCGACGACGACGGACGCGGCCCGTGCCGCCGCGTCGCCCCAGAGGCGTCGGACGGGTCGCGTCGCGGACTCGCGGGCGATCTCGGTGAGCGTCCCGCGGACCCCGAGCCACCGGGCGAGCCGCAGGGGGGAGGCCGACGCACCGCCGACGGGCCCCCAGACGAGGGGAGCGTCGGTGGCACCCACGAGCCCGCACGGCAACCAGTCGTTGGCGAACGTGACGTGGTGGACCACGTCGAACGGCTGCTCGTGGTGCAGGCGCGCGGCCAGCCGACGGAGCTCGCGCTGCCACAGCACGTAGTACCAGTAGATGCCGAGACGTCCGCGCTTCGCCGCGAGCAGGGTGGGATGACACTCGAGATGGACGACCCGCAGGTGGCGTGCGAGCTCCGGGTCAGCCGCGAGGGCGGCCGTGACGGCGCCCTCGAACCGGCGGCGGGTGACGACGACGACGTCGTGGTCGGTCGCGGCAGCGGTGGCGAACGCCCACCCGGCCGCCGCCTCGGGCTCGTCGCCCGGTCCGCACGCGTAGGCGCTGACCAGGACCCTGAGCCGCGCGCGCGCCGTCGGGCTCATGGCGTCGCCTGCGAGGTGGGAGAGCTCTCCGGCGAGCGTCGATACTCCGGGAAGTGCAGACCGACGGCTCCCGCCACCCGACCGGCGCCGCGCCAGACGTCGGCGGTGGCCCGGGCGCGGCGGGCGAGCGAGCGCGTCGCGACCCCGGCGAGCCAGCGCGCCACAGCGGTGACCATGAGCGCCAGTCCCTTGGCGACCCCGACGGCGCGGGCCCGCGCGCGCCCGAGCAGGCTGGTGGCGAGCCGAACCTGGACGGTGCTCACGACGGTGCCGTGGGCGAACCGACGGCGCAGCACCCATGCCTTGCGCAGCCGGTCGGCAGGCACCTTGTCCACGATCACGGAGTCCGGCGCCCACACGACGCGGAACCCGCGCCGGGTGAGGTCGCTGGTGAAGAGCGTGTCCTCCCCGCCGCCCATGCCGAGGCTCCGGTCGAACCGGACGCCCGAGCGTCGCACCTGCGCGACGTCGAGGAGGAGGTTGCCGGCTGCGGCCGCGCGCACCGAGGTCCCCCGCGGTCGGTACCGGCGCTCGAAGAAGCCGCCGGCGCGGATCCAGTCGTCGGGTTCCGTGTCGAACTCGGCGATCACGCGTCCCGCGACGGCGGCGGGCCGGTGCTCGCGCCACACGGCGAGCAGCTCGGTGAGCCAGCGGGGCTGCGGGAGCTCGTCGTCGTCGATGAACACGACGACGTCCGCGTCGTCGCTGCGTTGCAGCGCCGTGTCGCGCGCGGCGGCGATCCCGGGCTCCGGCTCGTGCACGTAGCGCACGCCTCGGTCGGCGGCGGCTGCGGCGACAGGCTCCGCCGAACGGCCGGGGTCGTTGTCGACGACGAGGACCTCGCCGACCGACGGGATGCCGAGGTCGTCCGGGAGAGCGTCGAGATGCGGGCGGATCGCGAGGAGGAGATCGGCCAGCTCGTCGGGTCGGCGGAACGTGGGTACGGCGACGACGACCCGGAGCGGGTCGGTCGCGGCTGCGGTCACGACGCCCTGCCCCGGCGGATCGCGACGGCGCGTCGGTACGCGTCGACGTGCCCGGCGATGCCCACGTCCCAGCCACGGCGGCCGAGGTCGGGCTCCGCCGCCTCGTCCAGCGCGTCCGCGCGGACGACCGCCTTCTCCAGGTCCGTGCCCGTCAGGTCGTCCTCGAAGAGGATGACCCACTCGGGCCCGACCTCCTCCGCCAGCCGCCGGTTGGCGTCGTTCGCCGGGACGAGGACTGGTCGACGCAGCGAGAGCGCGGCGAGCACGCTCCCCGAGTTGTGCATGTGCCGGTACGGGAGGCAGACGAGCGACGACCGCGTCACCAGGGGTACGAGCTCGTCGTCGGGGACGTAGCGCAGGGCCAGCTCGATCCGCGGGTCGTCGCCCGCGAGGGCTGTCGCCTGGGCGGTGAGCTCGCTGCTCGACGGTCGGCCGGCGATCACGAGGCTCAGCTCGGGGTCGTCGGTCTCACGAAACGCGGTGAGCAGCCGGTCGACCGACTTGTACCGCCTGATCGAGCCGAAGTACGCGATCCGGCCCCGCTCGCGGTCGACGGACCGGAACCGCGCGTACCACGGGCGGTAGTCGCCGTGCAGGACGAGCGCCGACGGCTGGTCGGCGGGGATCGGGGTCGACTCGTTGATGGCGATGTGCAGGGTCGTGAGCCGGTCGACCGCTCCGACGAGCGCGCGCTGGCTGCGGGACAGCCCCTCGGGCGGGTGGAGGTTGTGGACCGTCCGGACGACCGCCCGTCGCGTGAGGACGATGCGGAGGAGGAAGAGCGCGGTGAGGACCTGGCGGACGACGCGACCCGACGGGCGGTGCCCACCGACGAGGAGCTCAGGCCAGTGCACGTGGTAGACGTCGAACCGACCGACGATCGCACGGGGCCAGCTGAAGTACTCGAGACGGATGCCCGGCTCACGTTCCAGCCCTTCGCAGAGCATGACGTTGTACGGGTTCGTCGTCGGACGTGGCCGCCTCGACGCCTGCATCACCACAAGATCGCCCATGGTCTCCGTCCTGGTGCACGCGGGAACAGCCTTCCGGCCACGGTAGCGGGACAGCATGTCCGTTTCCGTGCGCGGGCGGGTGAAACCTGGGCAAACGTGCCTCCGCGGTGACGGGCCACGGATACGCTCGGCAGTACCCACGGAACGCCCTCGGAACAGCACGGGGCAGAGCGTCGCAGAACGGACCTGGTGAAGGATGAGCGAGCAGCAGAGCGCACAGACGCCTGTCAGCAGTCGCCGACTGTTCGTCGTCGGGGGGCTGGTCCTCGTCGTCCTCGCCGTCGTCATCATCCTCGTCCTGACCGGTCGCGGCGCGGCCGACGACGCGGAACCCGGGTCGACCCCGTCGGCAGCGCCGTCGTCGTCCAGCACGGACGGCACGACGGGCGACGCCGACGCGTCGCAGGAGCCGACGGGTGACGAGGGCGACGAGGGCGACGAGGCGCCGGCGGAGAAGGCCACCACGGGGCCGGCGAAGGGCGCGTCGGACGACGAGTCGACGGTCGACCAGGACGGCCGTGTCACCCAGGCGCCCAGCGGCTTCGACGAGTCCGCGGAGCCCGCAGGCGACGTCACGGTCGAGGTGGTCGAGGTCGAGAAGGTCGAGGGGCTCGCGGAGCTGCCGGGCGAGATCGGTGGGCCGTCGCTGAGGTTCACGGTCGAGATCCACAACGGCTCCGACGAGGCGCTCGACCTGCGCACGGTGGTCGTGAACGCGTACTACGGCACGGACCGCACCCCGGCGATCACCCTGGTCAAGCCCGGGTCCGCGCCGTTCCCGGCGAGCGTCGGTCCTGGGGACGACGCGCAGGGGACCTTCGTCTACAACGTGCCGCCCGACCAGCGCGATCTCGTCCGGGTCGAGGTCGACCTCGGCGTCGGCGCGGAGATCGTCGCGTTCGAGGGATCCGTCGGCTGACAATGCGGCACTGAATTCACCCTCCTGCTGACCGGTTTCACCCTGCGAGAACGGTTCCTGGAGTCCGTCGCGACCTTAGCATTGCAGCGACTCTCCACATCTGTGGGAGCGCTGGGCGATCAAGAGTTGGACGCTCGTCCGGTTGGAATTCGCGTGAGGCGAGGTTGGCGCGGTGGCACTTCGAATCTTCAACATCCGAGCACTGACCAGTTTCGCCGCGGCGCTCGCGCTCGGCCTCGCCGGAGTGGTCGTCCCGGCCGGAGCGGCGTCCGCGGACGAGGCTGTCGCCCCGCTCCCCGAGACGGTCTCCGCCGACGGCCTCCCGACCGTCCAGATCGACGGCGTCGTCTGGAAGCAGGTCATCGTCGGCAACACGGTGTACGTCGGCGGCAACTTCCAGAACGCGCGACCCGCCGGAGCGGCACCAGGCACCAACCTCGTCCCGCGCACGCACCTCCTCGCGTACAACCTGTCGACCGGGGTGCTGGACACCTCGTTCAACCACACGCTCAACGGCGACGTCACCGACATGGCCGCATCACCGGATGGCAAGCGGCTCTACATCGTCGGTGGCTTCACCACGATCGACGGACAGACCCGCAACCGCATCGCCGGCTTCGAGCTCCCGTCGGGTGCCCTCAGCACCAGCTTCGTCGCGAACAGCAACGGCAACACCAAGTCGGTTGCGGCCACCAACACGCGGGTGTACGCCGGCGGCTACTTCAGCGCGATGAACGGGGCGACGCGCTACCGCATGGCTGCGATGAATGCGTCGAACGGGTCGGTCGTCCCGGGGTTCGTCCCGCGCGTCGACGACCGGCAGGTGCAGTCGATCGTCGTCGCGCCCGACGAGCAGTCCGTCGTGATCTCGGGGAGCTTTACCTCGGTCAACGGGTCGAACTCCCCGGGCTACGGGCTCGCGCGCCTCGACGCGGCGACGGGTGCCAGTGTCGCGCTGCCGATCAACAGCACCATCCGCAACGGCGGGGACAGCGCGAGCATCATGCGGCTGTCCACCGACGGGACCAGCTTCTACGGGGTGGGCTGGGACTACAACGGCGGGGGGACCCTGGAGGGAACGTTCGCGGCCAACTGGTCCGACGGCGCGATGAAGTGGATCGAGGACTGCCACGGCGACACGTACGACGTCGCGAACGTCAACGGTGTCGTCTACACCGCGAGCCACAAGCACTACTGCGGCAACAGCGGAGGCTTCCCGCAGACCAACCCGTGGACCTACTACCACTCGACCGCGTTCAGCGGTGACGTGCGTGGCACCAACACCGCCGACATCTACGGGTACGCCGACCACCCCGGGACGCCTCGTCCCGAGCTGCTCAACTGGTTCCCGTACACCGAGTGGGGGAGCTACACGAGCGCCAAGCAGTCCGTATGGACCGTGACGGGCAACTCGGGGTACGTCCTCTACGGTGGCGAGTTCCCTCAGGTCAACGGCGTGCGACAGCAGGGACTGGTGCGCTATGCCGTCCGGTCCAACGCACCCAACAAGGTCGGTCCCGCGCAGTCGGGCGAGGCGATCAACCCGTCGGTCCAGTCGGTGACTGCCGGCAAGGTGCGCGTCGGGTTCCGGACGACCTGGGACAAGGACGACATCGGCCTCACGTACAAGGTGTTCCGCGACAACGAGACCTCGAGCCCGATCTTCCAGGAGACGATCAGCACGCCGTTCTGGAAGCCGCTCACCCGGTCGGTCACCGACTCCGGGCTGACGGCTGGGGCGTCACACCGGTACCGGCTGGTCGTGAGCGATCCGTCGAACAACATCGTGCGTTCCGAGTGGATCTCCGTCACCGTGTCCGCCACGACCGCCAGCCCGTACGCCGAGGGTGTGCTCGACGACGGCGCGACCAGCTACTGGCGGCTCGGCGAGCCGTCCGGGTCGACCGGGTTCGACTGGGCGGGCGGCGACGACCTCACGCTCAGCACGGGTGTCTCGCGCGGAGCCGCAGGTGCGGTGAACGCCGACACGAACACGGCGACGACCTTCAACGGCACGTCGAACGGTCGGGGGGCGGGCGCCACGGCGACCACCGGCCCGAACACGTTCTCTGCCGAGGCCTGGATCAAGACGTCGACCACACGGGGCGGAAAGATCGTCGGCTTCGGGAACCAGACGACCGGCGACTCGTCGAACTACGACCGCCACGTCTACATGACCAACAACGGAAAGCTCGTCTTCGGCGTCTACAACAACGCGGTCTCGGTCATCACGTCGCCGGCGAGCTACAACGACAACGCGTGGCACCACGTCGTGGCGACCCTCGGCGCGAACGGGATGCAGCTGTACGTCGACGGCAAGCGCGTCGCCCAGCGCGCAGACGTGACCTCGGGACAGTCGTACTCCGGCTACTGGCGCGTCGGCGGCGACAACCTGAACTCCTGGACGTCGCAGCCGACCAGTTCGTCGTTCGCAGGGACGATCGACGAGGTGGCGATCTATGGTTCGGTGCTGTCCACGGCGAAGGTCCGTGCGCACTTCACCGCGTCGGGTCGGACGCTCGCCGTCCCCGCCAGGCCTGCGGACGCCTACGGCCGGGCCGTCTACGACGCGGACCCCGACGTGTACTGGCGCTACGACGAGACGTCCGGGACCGACGTCGCCGACTCCGGCACCTACGGCAACCCGGCGAAGATCTCGGGCTCCTACAGCCGCAACGTCGCCGGTGCGCTCTCGGGCGGTGTCGGCAAGGGCATCACGTTCACCACCACGACGTGCCAGTGGTGGCAGGTCGGCTGCACGGCGGCGACGGGCGGGAACGTCTACTCGACCGCCAGCGTCGCCAACCCGACGACCTACTCCCTCGAGACCTGGTTCAAGACCACGTCGACGGCGGGCGGGAAGATCATCGGCTTCGGCAGCTCCCAGACGGGAGGCTCGGGGAACTACGACCGGCACGTGTACATGCAGGACGACGGCAAGCTCGTCTTCGGCACCTACACGGGTGTGACGAACACGATCACGACCTCGGGCGCCTACAACAACGGCGCGTGGCACCACGTCGTCGCGACGCAGGGTCCGAACGGCATGCGCCTCTACGTCGACGGTCAGTCGGCAGGGTCCGACCCGCAGGCGTCGGCGCAGGACTACTCCGGATACTGGCGCGTGGGCGGGGACACGACGTGGGGCTCGTCGTCCAGCAACCTGCTGGGATCGTTCGACGAGACCGCGATCTACTCGCGGGTGCTGAGCGCTGCGGACGCCGCCTCGCACTTCGGGATCGGGACGACGGGTCAGGTCCCGAATCAGGCACCGACCGCGCGGTTCGCCAGCGAGGTGACCAAGCTCGCCGTCGCGTTCGACGCATCGACCTCGAGCGACTCCGACGGCACCGTCGCGTCCTACGCGTGGGACTTCGGAGACGGGGAGTCGGGAACGGGGGCGGAGCCTGAGCACACGTACGACGAGCCGGGCACCTACACCGTGACGCTCGTGGTCACCGACGACGACGGCGCCACGGGCACCGTCAGCCATGACGTGGTCGCGGTCGCGAACGTCGCTCCGGTGGCTGCCTTCTCGTCATCGGTCTCGAAGCTGAAGGCATCCTTCGACGCCGGCGACTCCTCGGACGCCGACGGCTCGGTGGAGTCCTACGCCTGGGACTTCGGTGACGGCGACTCGGGTTCGGGTGCGACGACGTCGCACACGTACGACGAGCCGGGCACGTTCGACGTGCGTCTGACGGTGACAGACGACGACGGCGCGACGAAGTCGTTGACGAAGCCGGTCACGGTGACCGCGAACGGTGCACCGGAGGCGGAGTTCTCGTCGACGGTGGCGGGCCTGAAGGTGACCGTGGACGGGTCAGGGTCCTCGGACGCCGACGGTTCCGTGGAGTCGTACGCCTGGGACTTCGGCGACGGTGAGTCGGGGACGGGTGCGACGACGTCGCACACCTACGACGACCCCGGTACGTACGAGGTGACGCTCACGGTGACGGACGACGAGGGTGCGACGGGCGAGCTGTCGAAGGACGTGACGGTGAGCGCGGCGACGGTGTTCGCACAGGACGCGTTCGGCCGGTCGGTGTCCTCTGGTTGGGGGACGGCCGACACCGGTGGTGACTGGGCCCTGTGGGGCGGTGCGACCCCGTTCAACGTGGCCGGTGGTGTGGGCACACTTCGGTTGGCGTCGGCCGGTTCGGGCCCGAAGGCCCAGCTGCAGACCGTGTCGGCACGTGATGTGGAGCTGCGCGGTGAGTTCTCGCTGGACAAGATCGCCGACGGCGGTGGCACGTTCGTGTCGTTCACCGGACGCACCGGTGGCTTCTCGAGCGAGTACCGCACGAAGGTCTGGGTGAAGTCGACAGGTGCTGTCCAGCTGCAGCTGGTCTCCCTGCAGTCGTCGGAGACGACTCTCTCGGCGGCCAACATCGCCGGGTTGTCAGTCACCGCCGGCGAGACGCTCAAGGTGCGTGCTCAGCTGGTCGGGGCGAGCCCGACGACGTTCCGGGCGAAGGTGTGGAAGGCGGGTACCGACGAGCCGTCGAACTGGCAGCTGACGACGACGAACTCGGTCGAGCAGCTGCAGGACGCCGGTGGGGTCGGGGTCGCGACCACGCTCAGCGGGTCCGCGACGACCGGGGCCAGCATCGTGTCGTTCGACAACCTCTGGGCCGGCCCCCTCGGGTAGTGCACTCTGGGAACATGTCCATCCAGGGTGCTCGCACGTGGTTCCCCACCGCGCGCGAGCGCCCTGAGGGCGTAGCACGGCTCGAACCCGTGGTCGCCTTGGCCCTCGTCCTCGTCACCGGCGCTCGGATCGGCGTCGGGTTCGGGCTCACCCTCGGCCTGCTCGCCATGGTGGCGTTTGCTCCCGTCTGGGCGCGCCACCTGCGGCACTATCGCGGTGCGGTGACACTCGTTTCCGCACTCCTGCTCGCCATCGCCTCGGGCCTGTGGCTCAGTGCACGCTCGGCAGGATCTCACACCGTCGTTCTCAACGAGGTAGTCTCCGGCGCAGCCACTGTGCTCACGGTGCTGCTGGGTGTCGTCGCGTTCCTGTGGGCCCGCCGGTTCCATCCAGACTGGCTCGTGGCGACGGCGTTCGCGCTCGGGATGTTCCTCGCGATCAGGCCGAGTGAGAACTTTGCGTCGAACGCGTGGCGCTTCGGCTTCTCCTGGCCCGTCACGATCCTCGCGCTCGCGCTCCTGTCCCGTCAGCGGTCGCGGCGGCCCGAGATCGTCGGGGTCGCGGTGCTGGCCGCTGTGTCCGGTGTGGCGGGCGGTCGGTCTCCCTTCGCGGTGATGTGCATCGTGCTCTTGTTGGTGCTGTGGCAGGTCCGTGCACCGGCGCGGAGTCGCGGCCTTGCAGTCGTGCGCGGGATCGTGCTCGGTGCCGGACTCGCGTACGCGGTCTACGTCGTCGCTCAGGAGGCGGTGCTCGCCGGGTACCTCGGCGCTGACGCCCAAGCCCGCTCGGAGCTGCAGATCGAGCGCTCCGGGTCGCTCATTCTCGGGGGACGCCCCGAGGCTGCAGCAACGTGGGCCTTGTTCCGTGCCGACCCCGTGGGCTTCGGCTTCGGGATCAGGCCCTCCGCAGGCGACATCGCCGTCGCGAAGTCAGGCATGATCTCGATCAATTATGACCCCGAGAACAACTACGTGGAGCAGTACCTCTTCGGCAATGTCTTCGAGCTCCACTCGGTCGTCGGCGACTTCTGGGCATGGATGGGGCTCGCCGGAGTACTTCTGGTGCTGGTCTTCGTCATCTTCGTCGCCGTTCGTATCTCCGTGCTGGTCGCCGAGAGAGAGGCTTCCGCACTGGTTCTCTTCGTCTCGATCATGACGATGTGGAATGTCTTCTTCGGTCCCGCTCTGACTTCCGTGCCGATCGCGGTGCTGTGCCTAGGTCTCTTGCTCCCCAGGTCGACCGTCGATCCTGTGTCGAGCGGGGGCGAAGGAGACCGGGAACGACTCAGCCCACCGATGGTTCGTGGGCGAACAGCCAACGATCAGCGTTGAGCCGTGAGTCCTCGGAGGGCAGGCTGCGCCAGACGTGCTGCGGGTCGAGCGGGGAGCATGCTGCCCGAAGGACGGCGTCGGCCAGTGTCGAGGACGGTGCGGCGGCCGGGAGGACCTGGTGACCATGCTCGGACAGCCAGGACGCGATCCCTGTCTCGTCGGTCGTCACGACGGTGCAGCCGTGCGCGAGGCCCTCGATGATCGGCAGCCCGACCTGCTCGCGCCAGCCCGCGGCGCGTCGTGACGGGAGCACGACGACGGAGGCGGTCCGCAGCGCGCGGTGCACCTGGTCGCGCGGGGGGTCGTGCACGAACTCGACGCGAGGATCACGCGCGGCGAGATCCTCCACCGCCTCCCGGTACGCACCGCGACCGACGATCGTGAGCCGCGCCGTGGGCGACCCGGCGGAGACCACCGGCCAGGCGGCGAGCACGCTGTCGATACCCTTGCGCTCGGAGAGGTCTCCGAGGAAGAGGACGTGTCCCGCCTCAGGCGTCGGGTCGGTCGCGCACGAGCACCGTGCGGGCAGCGCGGGCATGAGCGTGGTCCGCGCGCGTGCCCGGAGCGGCGGGAAGCGGGACGCGTACAGGTCGCGGGCCGTGTCCGTCCCGTAGACGACGCGATCGAGCTGTCGCCACAGGAGCCGTGCGAGCACCTCGTCGAGGCGTCGGCCCAGGTTCGCCCAGGGATGCCGTGGGCGGGCGAGCGTGAACGGGTCGACGTTCCCGATCGCGTAGGCGACGACGAGACTGCGTCGTCGGGTCACGAGGTCGCGCATGCGCACCGCTGCGACGACACCGGCGGAACGACGTACGCAGTCGATCGCGGCCGGCTCGTTGATCTCGATCTCGTCGTAGCCGCGCCGCACGACGAGGGCTGCTGCACGCAGGTCGCCCACCTGCTCCGGTCGCACCCGCCGCGCCAGCTCGCCGTCGAAGTCGTACCGGCACTCGAGGTAGAGGATGTCGGCGGTCTCCATGGTGAGCGCGCGCTCGAGGTGCGCGGTCCGGAGAGTCTTGTACACACGTACGCGGCGATGCCCGTCTACGGTCTCGCGAGGATGATGCGTCCTCGTCACGACGCTCTCGCGCGGGTGGGTCGCGTGGTCTCGTCCGGCTCGGGGTCGCTCGTGGAGCCGAGTGCGTCGCCCTCGTCGTCGCGCTCCGGACGCCGCCGGGAGGGCCGGGGGAAGGTGAAGCCTCGCCGTTCGTTGCGGTAGCCGTAGAACTCGCCGTCGAGGCCCGAGCGCGGGGCGAACGTCATGACGACCCCGAGGATCCGACCGCCGACCGCCGACAGGGAGCGCAGCGACTGCCGGAGCTGCTGCCGCCGGACACGCTTGCCCCCGACCACGAGGATCGTCCCGTCGGCCATCGTCGCCAGCACGGCGGCGTCCGAGACCGGCAGCAGCGGGGGCGTGTCGATCACGACGACGTCGTAGGCCTCCCGCGCGGCCTTCAGCAGGCCGCGCATCGCCGAGGACTCGATGAGCTGGTGCGGGTTGGGCGGGAGCGGACCCGACGGGAGCACGTCGAGGTTCTTGACGCCGACGCTCTGGACGACGTCGTCGATCCCCGCCCTGCCCAGGAGGACGGTCGTGAGCCCGGCCGACGACTCCAGCCCGAAGGACTCGGAGACGGACGGCCGCCGGAGGTCGGCGTCGAGGAGGAGGACCCGCCGGGTGCCCTCAGCGAGGGTCAGCGCGATGTTGCGCGCCGTCGTCGACTTTCCCTCGCCCGGGACGCTCGAGGTCACGACGAACGCCCGGGCAGGGTCTGCCACGTCGATGTACGACAGGTTCGTCTGGATCTTCCGGTACGCCTCCGCGGTCGCGCTGAGCGGGTCGTCGACCACGGCGAGCGGCGCGCCCCGCCGGCGCGAGCGGGGGATGGAGCCGAGGATCGCCGTCCCGTCGGCGATCAGCGCCTCGATGTCCCGCTGTGTGCGGATCCGCGTGTCGAGCGCGGACCACAGCAGCGCGGTCACCAGTCCGAGCGCCAGACCGACGAAGCCGCCGGTGGCGACGAGGAACTTCGTCCGGGGTGCCGACGGCCAGGCCGGCACGGTGGCTTCGGACACGACGTCGAGCGAGACCGAGTCACCACCCGACTCGGAGGTCGGCGAGAGCCGCTCGACCGTCTCGGAGAGGTTCGTCGCGACGGAGTTCGCGATCGCCGCCGACCGTTCGGCAGACCCGTCGACCACGCTGATCTCGATGATCGACGTGTTCAGCAGGGCGTTGGCGGTCACGGTGCCGGCAAGACTGCGCCCTGGTCCGTCGATCCCGACGTCCTGGGCGACCGCGTCGAGGACGACGGGCATGTCGGCGAGCGCGGCGTAGGAGTCGATGAGGTTCTTCACGAACGCGGAGCCCTGCAGGAGGTCGCTCGTCGTCTCGCCGTTGTTGAGGGAGACGTACACCTTCGCGGTCGCCGTGTACGACGGCGGTGTCGACCGTGCGTAGGCGAAGGCGGCGAGGGCGCCGATGAGTGCGAGCGCCACGATCACGGCCCACCGCTTGCGCAGGGCTGCGAGGTACTCGCTCAGGTCCACCGGTGAGCTCCCGTCGGTCGTGACACTGCCATCGTCCCACGCCGGTCGTGAGTACGGCCGGAAGCGGATGTGGACCGGTGGGGGAGGTTCGGGGGTCACGGGCGACCCAGGGCACGGTAGGTCCAGCCGGCGGCACGCCAGGCACCCGGGTCGAGCACGTTGCGGCCGTCGACGACGCGACGATGCGCGACGAGCTCGCCGACCTTGACCGGGTCGAGCTCACGGAACTGGGGCCACTCGGTCAGCAGGAGGACGGCGTCCGCACCGTCGACCGCCTCGTCGATCGTCTCGGCGTAGCCGAGGTGGGGTGCCTTGCGGCGCGCGTTGGGGATGGCCTGGGGGTCCGTCACGACCACGCGGGCGCTGCGCGCGTGGAGCTTCTCGGCGACGTCGAGCGCGGGCGAGTCGCGGACGTCGTCGCTGTCCGGCTTGAACGACGCACCGAGCACGGCGATGCGTGCGCCCGCGAGCGGACGACCGTCGAGGACCCCGACGGTCAGGTCGACCATCCGCTCGCGCCGACGCAGGTTGATCGAGTCGACCTCGCGCAGGAAGCTGACGGCCGGCTCGGCGTGCAGCTCCTCCGCACGGGCCATGAACGCGCGGATGTCCTTCGGCAAGCAGCCACCGCCGAAGCCCAGCCCGGCGTTGAGGAACCGGCGGCCGATCCGTGCGTCGATCCCGATCGCGTCCGCGAGCTGTGTCACGTCGCCCCCGGCGACCTCGCAGAGCTCGGCCATCGCGTTGATGAAGGAGATCTTCGTCGCGAGGAACGAGTTGGCGGCCACCTTCACGAGCTCGGCGGTCGCGTGGTCGGTCACGATGCGGGGCACCCCGTCCGCGAGCGCCTGCGCGTACGCGAGGTCCATCTGCGTGACGGCGTGGGACGACTGTTCGGAACCGTCCGTGCCGTAGACGATCCGGTCGGGGTGCAGGGTGTCCTCGACCGCGAATCCCTCGCGGAGGAACTCCGGGTTCCACACGAGGTGCGCGTCGGGCTGCTCGGCCCGGAGCACTCCGGCGAGACGTGCCGCCGTACCGACGGGCACCGTGGACTTCCCCGCCACGACGGCGCCTGGTCGGACCACCGCGCTGAGGGCGGCGAACGCGGCGTCGACCTGCGTGAGGTCTGCCGCGTAGGAGTCGGCGCGCTGCGGTGTCCCCACGCAGACGAAGTGGACGGAGGCGTCCGCCGCGGCGCTCATGTCGGTCGAGTAGCGCAGGCGTCCGGACGCGACACCGGCCTCCAGCAGCTCGGGGAGGCCCGGCTCGAAGAACGGCGCTCGGCCGGCGGCGAGCTCGGCGATCCGTCCGCCGTCGACGTCGATCCCGACGACGTCGTGGCCGAGCGTGGCCATGGCGGCACCGTGGACCGCACCGAGATACCCGCAACCGATGACCGAGACGAGCATGGGACCTCCTCCGTGTGCACCGATCGTACGGACCACCCGGCGTGCGGCGATCCTCACGAGCGGGTGAACTCCCGTGCCGGGCCGGTCCCGTCGGCGGCTCAGCTGCCGCCGCGTGCGACCCGGAGCTTCATGAGGACCCAGCGCGGGTGCAGCACCGTCGCGCCGATGAGGTTGCCGGCGAAGGAGAGCGGGCGGCGCGACACCCAGGCCAGTCCGGCGCGGCGGAACATCAGGGCGCCCCGGTCCTTGCGGAACCAGGTCAACCGGGTGCGCGTGGTGGGGGTGTTGGCGGACCGCCACGTCTCGAAGTCGTCGAACGGCGCTCCGAGGAGCTGTCGAGAGTTGCGGTAGGCGACGTACCTCGTCATCAGCCGTTGCAGGGTGAGGTGGGAGAAGGACATCGCGCCGGGGTGCACGCGGTACAGGAAGTGCCGGTGCGGGAGGATCTGCAACGACCAGCCGGCTCCGTACACGAGCCGGTTCATGATCTCCAGGTCCTGCGCGGAGTCGAACGCCGGGTCGTAGAGCCCGGACTCGTCGAGCGCCGACTTCCGGTACATGACCCCCGGGTGGGGGATGAGCATCGCCGTCCCCGCGGCCCGCTGCTCCGCGAACTCCTCGGGAGTGCGGGGACCGTTGGCGACGCGACCGGCGGTCCGCCCCTCGGGGCCGAGGTATCGACCCTCGCTCGAGACCGCGCCGAGCCGTCGGTCACGGCGGAGCGCGTCGAGCTGCGCGGCGAACCGACCCGGGAGGACGACGTCGTCGTGCTCGGCGACGGCGATGAACTCCGGGCAGCCCGGCGCGGAGATCCCCGCGTTGAGGGCCCTCGAGACACCCTGCGCGGTCGCGTGCCGCACGACGCGCACCCGCGGGTCGGTGTCCGTGGTCGCGGCGATCAGGCTGGGGCTCGAGTCGCTCGAGCCGTCGTCGACGACGACGAGCTCGGACCGTTCCGGGAGGTCGTCGAGCACGCTGGTCAGCGCCTCCTGCAGATACTGGCCCGCGTCGTGCACAGGCATGACGACGCGAAGCTCCAGCTCTGCGTCATCAGGCACGCCGTCATTCAACCACCGCGCCGGTCGCCGTTGCCTGCCCGGCGCGGGCGAAATCCTGCCGCTCCATGCCGCGCGCGGCGTACGCTGGTCGTCGACCACACCTGAGACCGCAGGCCCGCGGCATGCCGGTTTTCGGGCCCACCGCCCTGCCCCGGGACGAGCGTCCCGGCCCTTGCGCGCCCTCCGGAAGGACTCACCCCTCCATGAACCTCACCGGCATCCTCCCTGCGCTGCTCGCCGACCCGGCCGCGGCGGCCGTCGTCGAGCACGTGCGTGCGCGGGGCGAGGCGGACGTCGTCGGGCCGGCGGGGGTGCGTCCCCCGCTGCTCGCGGCGATGGCGGGTGCGCGGGCGACGTCGGGCGACGGGCCGGGTGCCGCGGCGCGGGGTTCGCGCCCGCTCGTGGTCGTGACGGCCACGGGCCGCGACGCGGACGAGCTCGCGGCGAGCGTGCGCGCGTACCTGCCGGACGAGCTCGCGGACGTCGTCGCCGTGCTGCCGAGCTGGGAGACGCTGCCGCACGAGCGACTGAGCCCGCGCGCGGACACGGTGGCGAAGCGCATCGCGGTGTTCCGGCGGCTGTCGCACCCGGACGCGGAGGTCGGGCCGTCGGGCCCGGTGCGCGTCCTGGTGATGCCGGTGCGGGCGCTGCTGCAGCCGGTCGTCGACGGGCTGGGCGAGCTGGAGCCGGTCGCGCTGGACACGGGCAGCACCGCGGACCTGACGGACGTCGCCGAGCGTCTGGTCGCGGCCGCGTACACGCGCGTGGACATGGTGGAGCGGCGCGGCGAGTTCGCCGTGCGCGGCGGCATCCTCGACGTCTTCCCGCCGACGGAGGACCACCCGCTGCGCGTCGAGTTCTGGGGCGACGAGGTGTCGGAGATCCGCTGGTTCGCGATCGCCGACCAGCGCAGCCTCGAGATCGCGGAGCACGGTCTGTGGGCTCCGCCGTGCCGCGAGATCCTGCTGACGGACGCGGTGCGCGAGCGTGCAGCCGCGCTGGTCGAGGACCTGCCGGGCGCCGTCGAGATGCTCGACAAGCTCGCCGCCGGCGTGGCGGTGGAGGGCATGGAGTCGCTCGCCCCGGTCCTGGTGGACCGCATGGTCCCGGTGCTGGAGCTCGTGCCCGACGACGCGCTGCTCGTCGTCGACGACGCGGAGCGGGTCCGGCGCCGGGCCCACGACCTCGTGGCGACGACCGAGGAGTTCCTCGCGGCGGCGTGGACGGGCGCCGTCGCCGGTGGGGCGACCCCGCTGGACCTCTCCGCGGCGTCGTTCGAGACGTTCGCCGACGTCCGGGCGATCGCGCAGCGCCGCGGGCTGGGGTGGTGGACGCTGTCGTCGTTCGCGCTGGACAACCCGGACCTCGACGACGTCCCCGCGGACGAGCAGGTCTCGCCCGGCGGCGTGCCGACGTTCACGCTCGGCGCGCGGGACGTGGAGTCGTACCGGGGTGACATCTCGCGCGCGCTCGACGACCTGCGCGGTCTGCAGCACGCGGGCTGGCGCCTGGTGCTCACGACGGAGGGGCACGGCCCGGCGAAGCGCATGGTCGAGCAGCTCGGCGCGGCCGACACCCCGGCGCGGCTCGTCGCACGGCTGGACGACGAGCCCGAGGGCGGGATCGTGTCCGTGACGCCGGCGATGGTCGGCAAGGGGTTCGTCGCGCCGGAGCTGCGGCTCGCCGTCTTCTCCGAGGCCGACCTGACGGGGCGTGCCGGGTCGGGCACCCGGGACATGCGCAAGATGCCGTCGCGACGGCGCAACGTCGTCGACCCCCTGCAGCTCAAGGCGGGGGACTTCGTGGTGCACGAGCAGCACGGCGTGGGCCGGTTCGTCGAGCTGGTGCAGCGCACGCTCGGCACGGGCGGGAACGCGGCGACGCGCGAGTACCTGGTGATCGAGTACGCGTCGTCGAAGCGGGGTCAGCCGGGAGACCGGCTGTTCGTGCCGATGGACCAGCTCGACCAGGTCACCAAGTACACGGGCGGGGAGTCGCCGAGCCTGAACAAGATGGGCGGCGCGGACTGGTCCAAGACGAAGACGCGCGCGCGCAAGCACGTCCGGGAGATCGCGAGCGAGCTCATCCGCCTGTACAGCGCGCGCATGGCGACGCAGGGGCACGCGTTCGGCCCGGACACCCCGTGGCAGCGTGAGCTCGAGGACGCGTTCGCGTACGTCGAGACGCCGGACCAGCTCGCGACCATCGACGAGGTCAAGGCCGACATGGAGAAGACGGTCCCGATGGACCGGCTCGTGTGCGGGGACGTCGGCTACGGCAAGACGGAGATCGCGATCCGTGCGGCCTTCAAGGCCGTGCAGGACGGCAAGCAGGTCGCGGTCCTCGTCCCGACGACGCTGCTGGTGCAGCAGCACTTCGAGACGTTCTCCGAGCGGTACGCGGGCTTCCCGGTGACCGTGAAGGCACTCTCGCGCTTCCAGTCGGCCAAGGAGTCGGCGGAGACCGTCGAGGGCCTGCGGCAGGGGACCGTCGACGTCGTCATCGGCACGCACCGTCTCATCACGGGCAGCGTCCGGTTCAAGGACCTCGGCCTGGTCGTCATCGACGAGGAGCAGCGGTTCGGCGTCGAGCACAAGGAGACGCTCAAGCAGCTGCGCACCAACGTCGACGTCCTCGCGATGTCGGCGACCCCGATCCCGCGCACGCTCGAGATGGCGGTGACCGGGATCCGGGAGATGTCGACGCTCGCGACACCACCCGAGGAGCGCCACCCCGTGCTCACGTACGTCGGCGCCTACGAGGAGAAGCAGATCTCCGCTGCGCTGCGCCGCGAGCTCCTGCGCGAGGGCCAGGTCTTCTACGTGCACAACAGGGTCGAGACGATCGACCGCACCGCCGGCCGGCTGCGCGAGCTGGTGCCCGAGGCCCGGGTCGGCGTCGCGCACGGCAAGATGAACGAGCACCAGCTCGACCAGGTCATCCGCGGGTTCTGGGAGAAGGAGCTCGACGTCCTCGTCTGCACGACGATCGTCGAGACCGGCCTGGACATCTCCAACGCGAACACGCTCATCCTCGAGCGGGCGGACATGCTCGGCCTCTCCCAGCTGCACCAGCTGCGCGGGCGCGTCGGCCGTGGGCGCGAGCGCGCCTACGCCTATTTCCTCTACCCGCCCGAGAAGCCGATGACGGAGACCGCGCACGACCGCCTCGCGACCATGGCCGCGCACACCGACCTCGGAGCGGGCATGCAGATCGCGATGAAGGACCTCGAGATCCGCGGCGCCGGGAACCTGCTCGGCGGGGAGCAGTCGGGGCACATCGCGGGGGTCGGGTTCGACCTGTACGTGCGGATGGTCGGCGAGGCCGTCTCGAGCTTCCGCGGCGACGGCCCGGAGGAGCAGCCGGAGATCAGCATCGAGCTGCCCGTGGACGCCCACCTGCCCGAGTCGTACATCGCGACCGAGCGGCTGCGTCTCGAGGCCTACCGGAAGATCGCGGCGGCCGTGGACGCCCCGCAGCTCGCCGAGGTGCGGGCCGAGCTCGTCGACCGGTACGGCGCGCTTCCCGACGTCGCGTCCGCGCTGTTCGACGTCGCGGACTTCCGCAACCACGCCCGCCGCGCGGGCCTCACCGACGTCACCGCGCAGGGCAAGTTCATCCGGTTCGCGCCCGTCGACCTGCCCGAGTCCGCGCAGCTGCGGCTCAAGCGTCTCTACCCGGGCACGCTGCTCAAGCCCGCGATCCGCGCGTTCCTCGTGCCGTTCCCGACGACGGCCCGCATCGGCGGACGCCCGTTGCGCGGCGCCGAGGTGCTGGCGTGGGCGCGCCAGCTCGTCGACGCGATCGTCCTGGGCGAGGTCGGCGCCGCGGCCACGGTCGGGACGTCGTCGGGCGGACGCTAGCCCGATCACCCGCGCGCGGCGGGGCGTGCCGTCAGAAGAGACGGCGCCTGCCGCCGTGGCGGGGTGAGCCGCCGCCCGGGCGGGGACCGGGGGGGTCCGCCTCGGACGTCGCCGGGAACGGCGGTGTGCGCGAGCCCTGCCCCGGGACGGTCGGTGACCACTCGAGCCGGCGGGCCGCTGGCGGGTGCACCACCCGCGCGATCGTGTCGACCGATGTGGCGATGGTGTCGAAAGCGCGCCGGTAGACCCGCTCGGGCCGGCGGTAGGGGTCCGTCACGTCGAGGGGCGTGCTCGTCGTGATGGTCCGTGCGCGCTGGGCGCTCGCGAGCTCGTGCACGCGGGCGAGCCGGTCCGCGTCGGCCTCCTCAGGGTCGGGGGTCACCTCGACCTCCCGCAGGAGCGCCGCGAGCTCGAGCAGCGTGTAGGTGCGGCGCACGGCCCGTGGCACGAGCGTCACGACGTCGGCCCGGTGCTCGCGCGTCATCGTCAGCACCAGGTCGGCCTCCTCGATCATCTCCGCGGTGAGCTGCCGGGCCAGGCCCGGGGACGGGTCGAACCCGCGACCGCGCAGGAGCGCCACCATCGGCGGGTCGACGGGCTCGCCCACGAGAGCCTGCGTACCGGCGCTGGAGACCGCGACGCTGGCGTCGCTGCGGAGGTCGAGAAGCCGCTGCGCGACCGGGGAGCGGCACACGTTCCCGGTGCACACGACGAGGACCTGTGACGGCATGGTGGTGCTCAGGTCTCCTCTGGCGGGGCGGGTTCGGCGGCGGGTGTGCCGACGTCGACGGTCGACCGGCCGAACGTAGCACGAGCCGAATTCACCCGGACGTCGGCTGCTTTCACCCTCGAGCCGCGTTCTCGTCGTCGGTCACTCGCCCTAGCCTGTGATGAGGCTCGTCGAGGCACGGGCCAGGGACGGAGAACGACATGAGGATCGGGTACGCACCCGGAGCGTGGGACCTGTTCCACGTGGGCCACCTCAACGTGCTCCGCCACGCACGCAGCCAGTGCGACTACCTCGTCGCCGGTGTCGTCGACGACGACATGCTCGAGCTCGCGAAGGGTCGTCGGCCCGTCATCCCCGTGACCGAGCGGGCAGAGATCGTCCGGCACCTGCAGTTCGTCGACGAGGTCTTCGTCGAGACGCAGCCGGACAAGGTCGAGACGTGGCGCCGCCGCCCGTTCGACGTCTTCTTCAAGGGCGACGACTGGCGCGGCACGCCGAAGGGCGAGGAGCTCGAGCGCCGTTTCGCCGAGGTCGGCGTGGAGGTCGTCTACTTCCCGTACACGATGCACACGTCGAGCACGGCGCTGCGTCGGGCCCTGGCTCTCCTCGAGCGTGTCGCGTCCCCGGACGCCGAGGCGTCGCGGGACCGCTGACCGCTCCGGCGGGCTCCCTCAGTCCTTCCGCCCGTCCAGGTAGTACGCGATCGGGCCGACCCAGTTGACGAGCAGCGCGATGCCCCAGGCGACCTTGGTCCCGTTGATCTTGTCCTCCGGGCGGTTGAGCAGGTCCCTGTAGGCGCTCGCCGTCAGCGCGATCTGGGCGACCCCGACGACCCCGACGGCGACCTTCTGCCCTCTGCTGAGGTCCTTCCACCGGCGGTGCTTGCCCATCGTCGAGTCCTTTCGCCGTGCGTGCGCCCGGAGGCGTCGGTCCGAGCCGACGCTATGCCCAGGACGCGTCGTCCGCATGCCGCCGTCGGGAAGTCGTACGTCGCGACTGGTGACACGGTGCCCTGGGGTCTGTAATCTTGCTGCAAGTTCCGGCAACGACCTGCAAAGAAGCAGGTGTCCGGCGAGCTCCAGGGAGCAGCGATGACGCGCACCGTCCCGCACGACCACCCGCACCAGGCACCGACCTCGACACGGAGAACGGGCGCGCCACCCCGGTCCCGGCGGCTCGTCGCGACGTTCGTGGCCCTCGCGCTCGGGGTCGGCTCGGCTCTGTCCGTGGCCGCGCCTGCGGCCGCGGGCCCGGGGACGCCGAACCCGGTCGTCGATTCCCCGAACGGGCGCGGCGACGTCATCCTCAACCTCTTCCAGTGGACGTGGGACTCCGTCGCGTCCGAGTGCACGAGCACGATCGGACCGGCTGGTTTCGGGTACGTGCAGGTGTCGCCGCCGCAGGAGCACATCCAGGGGACCAGCTGGTGGACCTCGTACCAGCCGGTGAGCTACACGGTCGAGTCGAAGCTGGGGACACGTGCCGAGTTCGCCGCGATGGTCGACACGTGCCGCGACGCCGGCGTCGGCGTCGTCGTGGACGCCGTCATCAACCACACGACCGGGGCCGACCGCGGCACCGGGACCGGCGTCGCCGGGACTCAGTACGCCGTGGACTGGTTCCCGGGCGTCCCCTACGGCGCGGGCGACTTCAACGACTGCCGCACGAACATCTCCAGCTACGGCGACCGCTACCAGGTGCAGAACTGCCGCCTCGTGTCCCTCCAGGACCTGCGGACCGGCTCGGACTCCGTCCGCACGAAGATCGCGGCGTACCTGAACGACCTCCTCTCGCTCGGGGTCGAGGGCTTCCGCATCGACGCGGCGAAGCACATGCCGGCGGCCGACCTGGTCGCGATCAAGGCGAAGCTCACCGACCCGGACGTGTACTGGGTGCAGGAGGTCATCGGCGCGAGCGGCGAGCCCGTCCAGCCCTCGGAGTACCTCGGCAGCGGCGACTCGCACGAGTTCGCCTACGGTCGCGAGCTGAGGTCGCGGTTCGACGGGCAGATCAAGGACCTTCGGAACATCGCGAACGGCAAGCTTCCGTCGGACCGGGCGGGCGTCTTCGTGGACAACCACGACACCGAGCGCAACGGCGAGACGATGAACGACACCTGGGGCGCCAAGTACACGCTGGCGAACACCTTCATGCTGTCCTGGCCGTACGGCTCCCCGAGCGTCTACTCCGGCTACCGCTTCTCGGACAAGGAGGCGGGGGTCGTCGGGGCGACCGCGACCTCGGTCCCCGACGCGACCTGCGCGAGCAGCGTCTGGACCTGCACGCAGCGCCGCGCCGAGATCGCCGGCATGGTCGGCTTCCACAACGAGGTCGCCGGGACCTCCGTCACGAGCTGGTGGGACGACGGGAACAACCACATCGCCTACGGACGCGGTGGCAAGGGCTACGTGACGATCAACAACACCGCGTCGTCCGTGACCCGTACCTACCAGACGTCCCTCTCCGCGGGGACGTACTGCGACGTCGTCGCCTCGAAGGTCTGCTCCCAGAAGTACACGGTGAGCTCGTCGGGGACCTTCACCGCGACCGTCCCTGCCTACGGAGCGCTCGCGCTGCACGTCGGCGCTGTCGACGGCGACGTGCCGACCGACCCCACCGACCCGACGTCGACGACGGTCTACTACGCCACGGACAAGGCCTGGAACGCGTACCACGTCCACTACCGGGTGGGCTCGGGGTCCTGGACCGTCGTTCCCGGTGCAGCGATGACCGCGGCGTGCACCGGCTGGGTCTCGAAGGCGGTCGCCCTGCCGGCCGGTGCGAGCGGAGCGGCAGCCTCGATCACGGCGGCGTTCACCAACGGGTCCGGGACGTGGGACAACAACGGCGGCCGGGACTACACGCTCAGCGGTGCGCACGTGGCCGTGTCCGGCGGGACGGTCACGGCCGACGACCCGTGCGACGGCGAGGGTGGCCAGACCCCGGTCGACCCGACCGCTGACGCCGCGTTCGCGGTGACGGCGTCGACGACGTGGGGCCAGTCGGTCGTCGTCGTCGGGAGCGTCCCTGCGCTCGGTTCCTGGTCGCCGTCGAACGGAGTGGTGCTGTCGGCGTCGACCTACCCCGTGTGGCGGGGGAGCGTCGACCTGCCTGCGGGATCCACGGTCGAGTACAAGTACGTCAAGCGCAACGGCGCGGGCGCCGTCGTCTGGGAGAGCGGCGGAAACCGCACGGCGACCGTCGGCCAGGACGGCTCGGTGACCCTCACGGACGTGGCCCGGTTCTGACGGTTCCGACTGCCACCGGTCCGCCGGGCAGGCGGTCGTGGTCCGTCCTGATCCCGGGACGCGCCGTGACCGCCTGTTCGGCCGTCCAGACCGCCGGGTCGGCGCGCGAACCTACGATGGGTCGATGAGCGCACCCGAGCCGGTGACGGCCGACGCACGACCGGCCACGGCGGACCCCCTGCGCGACGCCGTCGCCGTCATGGACCGCCTCTACTCGCCGGGCGGGTGCCCGTGGGACCGCGAGCAGACGCACACGTCGCTCGTGCACTACCTGCTCGAGGAGGCGCACGAGCTGGCCGAGGCGATCGAGACGGGCGACCACGCCGGGATGCGTGAGGAGCTCGGCGACGTGCTGCTCCAGGTGCTGTTCCACGCCCGCATCGCGAGCGAGGAGGCCGACCCGTTCACCGTCGACGACGTCGCGGCCGACCTCGTCGCCAAGCTCGTCCGACGTCACCCGCACGTGTTCGACGACGGTCCCGGGTCGGCGGGGGGCGCGGCCGGGGCGGTCGACCTCCACGCCCAGTGGGACGCGATCAAGCGGGTGGAGAAGCAGCGCGAGTCGGTCCTCGACGGCATCTCCCACACGCAGGGGGCGCTCGCCCGCGCGCAGAAGGTGCTCTCGCGGGCGCGCCGGGGTGGTCTGGCGGACGTCGGTCCGCCAGACGTGTCGGGCACGGGCGGCCCGACGCCGCAGGCCCGGCTGGGCCGGGAGCTGTTCGCCCTCGTGGCGCGGGCCGAGGCGGAGGGGATCGATGCCGAGGCCGCGCTGCGGGGCGAGCTGCGGCGCGTCGAGGCCGCGATCGTCGCGGCGGAGACGTCCGGGACGTAGGTCCTGGTCACCCGGCCCGTCGGTCCTCGCGTCGAGCCCGAGGGGCGGACGCAGCGGCGCAGGTCACATCCGGGCACTAGGCTGTCGACGTAAACCCACCACCGTCGCGGGCGCGCACGCCGGTGTGCTCGGGTTCCAGCCCGAGGCACGCCGCGAAGATCGCGCTCGCGAGCACCCTGCTGCTAAGGAGCACCTGTGGCCACCATCGAAGCCGTTGGAGCGCGCGAGATCCTCGACTCCCGCGGAAACCCGACCGTCGAGGTCGAGGTCGTCCTGGACGACGGGACGTTCGCCCGCGCCGCCGTCCCGTCCGGCGCGTCGACCGGTGCCTTCGAGGCCGTCGAGCGTCGTGACGGCGACAAGTCCCGCTACCTGGGCAAGGGCGTCGAGGGCGCGGTCAACGCCGTCATCGACGACATCGCCCCCGAGCTCATCGGCTTCGAGGCCGAGGACCAGCGCCTGATCGACGCCGCGCTGATCGACCTCGACGGCACCCCCAACAAGAGCAAGCTGGGCGCCAACGCGATCCTCGGCGTCTCGCTCGCCGTCGCGAAGGCTGCCGCGAAGAGCGCCGGCCTCGACCTGTACCGCTACGTCGGCGGCCCCAACGCGCACGTCCTGCCCGTGCCGATGATGAACATCCTCAACGGCGGGTCGCACGCCGACTCGAACGTCGACATCCAGGAGTTCATGATCGCGCCGATCGGCGCGTCGAGCTTCCGCGAGGCCCTGCGCTCGGGCGCCGAGGTCTACCACGCGCTCAAGGCCGTGCTCAAGGAGAAGGGCCTGGCCACGGGTCTCGGCGACGAGGGCGGCTTCGCCCCGAACCTGCCGAGCAACCGGGACGCGCTCGACCTCATCCTCGTCGCGATCGAGAAGGCCGGCTTCACGGCCGGCACGGACATGGGCCTCGCGCTCGACGTCGCGTCGACCGAGTTCTTCTCCGAGGGTGCCTACCAGTTCGAGGGCGGCCCCAAGACGCCGGCCGAGATGATCGCCTACTACGAGCAGCTCGTGCGCGACTACCCGCTCGTGTCCATCGAGGACCCGCTGTCCGAGGACGAGTGGGACTCCTGGTCGCAGCTCGTCGCCGAGGTCGGCGACCGCGTCCAGATCGTCGGCGACGACCTGTTCGTCACCAACCCGGAGCGCCTCGCCAAGGGCATCGAGCTCAAGGCCGCGAACTCGCTCCTGGTCAAGCTGAACCAGATCGGCTCGCTCACCGAGACGCTCGACGCGGTCGAGCTCGCGCAGCGCAACGGCTTCACCGCGATGACGTCGCACCGCTCGGGCGAGACCGAGGACACGACGATCGCCGACCTGGCCGTCGCGACGAACTCGGGTCAGATCAAGACCGGTGCGCCTGCCCGTGGCGAGCGCATCAACAAGTACAACCAGCTCCTGCGCATCGAGGAGGCGCTGGACGACGCCGCGCGCTACGCCGGTCGCAGCGCCTTCCCGCGCTGGACGGCGTGACGCACCAGCAGTCCTGACGCACGCGCGAGGCCCGGCGGACCACACGGTCCGCCGGGCCTCGTCGTGCTCGGAGGGACGCAGATCACCTGCTCGGCGGGAGGGACAGCGCGCCGCGCGGCGCGTGCTCCGCCAGGTCCGTGGCCCGCGACGGCAGAATCGGGCTCATGCCCTCGTCACGTCGCCCGCCACGTCCCGGGTCGACCGCGCGCCCCGGTGGCCGTACGCAGCCCGCCGCCAGCAAGCCACGGGGGAAGTCGCCGACGAGCCGGTCGAAGCCGCCCACGGCGGGCACGCCGACGCCGGCGGCGTCGACGAGCCGCACCTCCTCGACGGGCAAGCGGTCGGGCACGACGACCCGGACGGCGTCGGGCCCCGCGAAGGTGACCCGCGAGGCGACGAGCGGCTCCGGGCGCCGGCCCGCACGCCGACCGACCCGACGGCGCCCGGCCGGCCCGGCACCCGAGGACCGCAGGCGCAGCCGCTACGGGTTCCTGCTGCCGGAGGTCGTGACGGTCCGCGCGCTGGTGCTGTCCGTCGTCCTGCTGCTGTCGCTGGTCCTGCTCCTGCCCACCGTGCGCGCGTACGTCACCCAGGCGGGCGAGCTCGACGCGATGCGCGACGACCTCGCGCAGGCCCGGGACGACCACGACGAGCTCGAGTCGCAGCTCGAGCGCTGGGACGACGAGAGCTACGTCGAGCAGGAGGCCCGCGAGCGGCTGAACTTCGTCATGCCGGGCGACCGGCCGTGGCGGGTGCTCGACCCGGAGGTCGTGGTGGACGACATCGACCCGGTCACGGGCGAGGAGATCACGGACGGCCCCGTCCGCGGGTACGACGACGGCACGCCCTGGTACGAGGCCATCTGGACCTCCGTGCAGGTCGCGGGCGACCAGCCCGTCGACGGCCGGACCACGCCGTAGCCGACCCCCTGCCGGACCGGGGACAATGGGCGCGGTGCGCGCGTGCGCACCGCCCGGCGCCGTCGGGCAGCCCCGCGACCTGACCCGAGGACCTTCCGTGAGCGACGCCCGACTGGCCATCCCCGCAGACGACCCCGCCGCCGAGGTGACCGCGCACGACCTCGAGGTGCTGGCCGAACAGCTCGGCCGCCCGCCCCGCGGGGTCGTGGGCATCGCGGCCCGCTGCGCCTGCGGTCGGCCGCTCGTCGTGCGGACCGCGCCGCGGCTCGAGAACGGCACGCCGTTCCCCACGACCTTCTACCTCACGAGCCCCGGCGCGGTCGCGGCGGCGTCGACCCTCGAGGCGAACGGCGTGATGAAGGAGATGTCCGACCGCCTGACGCAGGACGAGGAGCTCGCCGCGGCGTACCGGCGCGCGCACGAGCACTACCTCGCCCAGCGCGAGGCCCTCGGCCACGTCGAGGAGATCGACGGGATCTCGGCCGGCGGCATGCCGACGCGCGTGAAGTGCCTGCACGTCCTCGTCGGGCACGCGCTCGCTGCGGGGCCGGGAGTGAATCCGCTCGGGGACGAGGCCCTCGGTCTGGTGCGCGACGTCTGGCGCCCGGACCGCTGCACCTGCTGACCGGTGGCAGGCTTGGCGCATGACATCCGGTACCACCCCTGCCCCGAGCACGCCCCGCGCCACCGGCCCTGCCCCCGTCGCTGACGGCGTCGTGCGCGTCGCCGCGATCGACTGCGGCACGAACTCGATCCGCCTGCTCGTCGCGGACGTCGACGTCTCGAGCGGCACGCTCGTCGACCTCGACCGCCGCATGGAGGTCGTCCGGCTCGGCCAGGGCGTGGACCGCACCGGGCGGCTCGCCCCTGAGGCGCTCGGGCGCACGCTCGACGCCGCACGGCGCTACGCGGCGGTGATCGACGAGCTCGGCGCGACGCGCACCCGGTTCGTCGCCACCTCCGCGACCCGGGACGCCGAGAACCGCGACGAGTTCGTCGCCGGGGTCGTGGACGCGCTCGGGGTCGAGCCCGAGGTCGTGTCCGGCGAGGAGGAGGCGGCCCTGTCCTTCCGTGGCGCGGTCTCGACCGTCACCGCGCTGCGGCCGGGTCCCTACGTCGTCGTCGACCTCGGTGGCGGGTCGACCGAGCTCGTGGTCGGCTCCGCGGCCCCGGACGCCGCGTTCTCGATGGACGTCGGGTGCGTGCGCCTGACCGAGCGGCACCTGCGCTCCGACCCGCCGACGGCGGCGGAGGAGGCCTCCGCCCGCGCCGACGTGCGTGCTGCGCTCGACCAGGCCGCGACGGTCGTGCCGTGGGGGGAGGCGAGCACGCTCGTCGGGCTCGCCGGCTCCGTGACCACGGTGACGGCGTACGCGCTGGGCCTCGCGGCGTACGACCGCGACCGGATCGACGGCGCGGTGCTGCCGGTCGAGACCGTGCTGGCCGCGTGCGGCGACCTGCTGCACCGGACGCGCGAGGAGCGGGCTGCGCTCGGCTTCATGCACCCGGGCCGCATCGACGTCATCGGGGCGGGGGCGCTCGTCTGGTCGGAGGTCGTCGCTCGCGTGCGCGACGACGTCGCCGCGGCTGGCGGTGCGCTGACGGAGGTCGTCACGAGCGAGCACGACATCCTCGACGGGATCGCCTGGTCGATCGCCTGACCCGCCGAGAAGTGACGATCCGCCCCTGATCGAGCAAATCTGGGGCGGATCGTCACAACTCGGGGGGGGCGCGAGCCCGAGTGTCGCAGTCCG